>NC_007333.1:0-2785000 GCF_000012405.1 Thermobifida fusca YX | reverse complement strand
TGCCTTGGCACCAGGCGCCGATGAAGGACGTGGGAGGCCGCGATAGGCCACGGGGAGCTGCCAACCGAGCGTTGATCCGTGGGTGTCCGAATGGGGGAACCTGGCGTGCGTGATGGCACGTCGCCGCTGCCTGAATGTATAGGGCAGTTGGTGGGAACGCGGGGAAGTGAAACATCTCAGTACCCGCAGGAGGAGAAAACAAGAGTGATTCCCTGAGTAGTGGTGAGCGAAAGGGGATGAGGCTAAACCATGCGCGTGTGATACTCGGCAGGGGTTGCGCGTGTGGGGTTGTGGGGCGTGCCTGTCTGGGTCTGCCGGCCTGGAGCACTGCCGTTGCGGATAGCCGAAGCCGGTGGGAAACGGCACCGTAGAAGGTGAGAGTCCTGTAGGTGAAATCCGTGGGCGGGGTGTTGGGTGCGTTCCCGAGTAGCACGGGGCTCGGGGAATCCCGTGTGAATCTGGCAGGACCACCTGCTAAGCCTAAATACGTCCTGGTGACCGATAGTGGACGAGTACCGTGAGGGAAAGGTGAAAAGTGCCCCGGTGAGGGGTTGTGAAAGAGTGCCTGAAACCGTGTGCTGTCAAGCCGTCAGAGCCTTGCTTGTGGTGGGGTGATGGCGTGCCTTTTGCAGAATGAGCCTGCGAGTCATGGTGTGTGGCGAGGTTAACCCGTTGTGGGGGAGCCGTAGCGAAAGCGAGTCTGAAGAGGGCGTTTGAGTCGCATGCTGTGGACCCGAAGCGGGGTGATCTACCCATGTCCAGGGTGAAGCGGGGGTAAGACTCCGTGGAGGCCCGAACCCACCAGGGTTGAAAACCTGGGGGATGAGGTGTGGGTAGGGGTGAAAGGCCAATCAAACTCCGTGATAGCTGGTTCTCCCCGAAATGCATTTAGGTGCAGCGTCGCGTGGTGCTTGCCGGAGGTAGAGCGACTGGTTGGCTGATGGGCCCGACAAGGTTACTGAGGTCAGCTAAACTCCGAATGCCGGTGAAGCTAGCGCGGCAGTGAGACTGCGGGGGATAAGCTTCGTGGTCGAGAGGGAAACAGCCCAGATCATCGGTTAAGGCCCCTAAGTGTGTGCTTAGTGGGAAAGGTTGTGCAGTTGCTGTGACAGCCAGGAGGTTGGCTTAGAAGCAGCCATCCTTGAAAGAGTGCGTAATAGCTCACTGGTCGAGTGATTGTGCGCCGACAATGTAGCGGGGCTGAAGCACACCGCCGAAACCGTGGATGCTGATCATGCCTTTTGTGGGTGTGGTTGGTGTGGTAGGGGAGCGTCCTGCGTGGGGTGAAGCCGCCGAGTGATCGTGTGGTGGACTGCGTGGGAGTGAGAATGCAGGCATGAGTAGCGTGACACACGTGAGAAACGTGTGCGCCGATTGACTAAGGGTTCCTGGGGCAGGTTAATCCGCCCAGGGTAAGTCGGGACCTAAGGCGAGGCCGTGAGGCGTAGTCGATGGATAACGGGTTGATATTCCCGTACCCGTCCGCACGCGCCCAATACCGAGGCTTCTGATGCTAACCAGACTGGCGCTGCTCCTGTCCTTTGTGGGTGGGGGTGGTGTTGGTGTGGGGTCCAAGGGAGTAGTAGGTAAGTGATGGGGTGACGCAGGGGGGTAGCTCTACCGGGCGGTGGTTGTCCCGGGTCAAGCGTGTAGCCCGGAGCATAGGCAAATCCGTGCTCTGTTGTGGGTGAGGCGTGATGTCGAGGCGTTGAGCCGAAGTGAGTGATCCCGTACTGCCGAGAAAAGCCTCTAGCGAGTGTGTGGACGGCCCGTACCCTAAACCGACGCAGGTGGTCAGGTAGAGAATACCGAGGCGTTCGGGTGAACCGTGGTTAAGGAACTCGGCAAATTGTCCCCGTAACTTTGGGAGAAGGGGAGCCCTGTGCGGTGAAGGACCGTGCGTCTGGAGCTGTGTGGGGTCGCAGAGGCCAGGGGGAAGCGACTGTTTACTAAAAACACAGGTCCGTGCGAAGTCGTAAGACGCGGTATACGGACTGACGCCTGCCCGGTGCCGGAACGTTAAGAGGACCGGTTAGATGCCTTTTGGGTGTCGACGCTGGGAATCTAAGCGCCGGTAAACGGCGGTGGTAACTATAACCATCCTAAGGTAGCGAAATTCCTTGTCGGGTAAGTTCCGACCTGCACGAATGGCGTAACGACTTCCCCGCTGTCTCAACCACGGGCCCGGCGAAATTGCACTACGAGTAAAGATGCTCGTTTCGCGCAGCAGGACGGAAAGACCCCGGGACCTTTACTACAGCTTGACATTGGTGTTTGGGATGGCTTGTGTAGGATAGGTGGGAGCCTGTGAAGCCTGGACGCTAGTTCGGGTGGAGGCGTTGGTGAAATACCACTCTGGCTGTTTCGGGCATCTAACCTGGGACCGTGATCCGGTTCAGGGACAGTGTCTGGTGGGTAGTTTAACTGGGGCGGTTGCCTCCTAAAGGGTAACGGAGGCGCCCAAAGGTTCCCTCAGCCTGGTTGGCAATCAGGTGGTGAGTGTAAGTGCATAAGGGAGCTTGACTGTGAGACGGACGTGTCGAGCAGGTGCGAAAGCAGGGACTAGTGATCCGGCGTCGGCGTGTGGAAGCGGCGTCGCTCAACGGCTAAAAGGTACCCCGGGGATAACAGGCTGATCTTCCCCAAGAGTCCGTATCGACGGGATGGTTTGGCACCTCGATGTCGGCTCGTCGCATCCTGGGGCTGGAGTCGGTCCCAAGGGTTGGGCTGTTCGCCCATTAAAGCGGCACGCGAGCTGGGTTTAGAACGTCGTGAGACAGTTCGGTCCCTATCCGCTGCGCGCGTTGGAGACTTGAGAAGGGCTGTCCCTAGTACGAGAGGACCGGGACGGACGAACCTCTGGTGTGCCAGTTGTTCCGCCAGGAGCATGGCTGGTTGGCTACGTTCGGAAGGGATAACCGCTGAAAGCATCTAAGCGGGAAGCCTGCTTCAAGATGAGGTCTCCTGCCACCGTTGAGTGGGTAAGGCCCCCTAGAGATGATGGGGTTGATAGGCCGGATGTGGAAGCCCTGTGAGGGGTGGAGCTGACCGGTACTAATCGGCCGAGGGCTTGTCCACCACAGATACAGGACAGCTCGCACACACGAACACACACGCGTGAAGGTTTCCCCCATGACCTAGAGCCTGTGGGTTGTGGTTGGTGGGGGTGTGAGGGTTACGGCGGTCATAGCGGGCGGGGTCCACCCGGTCCCATTCCGAACCCGGTCGTTAAGCCGCCCAGCGCCGATGGTACTGCCCTGTGGTGGGGTGGGAGAGTAGGACACCGCCGTACACACACGCAAAAAGGAGGGTGGACGTAGGAGGACAGAGATTCTCCTTTCCCGCCCTCCTTTTTCTTTTTCTGGAGCTATTTGTTTTTGGGCTGCCTTATGTAGGCGGCCCAATTTTTTTATCCGGGGAACGGATATCGGCCACGTATCCGTCGTCCACTGTTGTCCAGTCCGAGTCTCACGGCAACAACCATTCTCTGCTTGAGCGCGTCCAACAGTCAGCGGGATGGCGTACGCTCACCCTGCTCCGTTTCTGCTGGGGGCGGACTGGATCGGTTCGTTAACTCGCGACAGTAGCGGAGAGACCCATAGGGTGTCCCGAAGGAGCGGTACGGCGATATCCGTCCGCTGTTCGAGGGCTATAGGCTCAATGATCAACATGACATCCGCTGAGCAGGGGGTAGAGGGATTGGTGACGAGCAACGGCGCGGCCGGACACATCAGGCAGTACCGACTGGACAACGGTCTCCGGTTGGTTACTGCTCCGGCTGCCACCGGGCAGGTGGCGGCGATCAACCTGTGGTACGGCGTCGGGTCTCGCCACGAAGTGCCTGGCCGGACCGGATTCGCCCACCTCTTCGAACACCTCATGTTCGAAGGCAGCGGCAACGCGGCTAAAGGCGAACACTTCAGACTGATCGAGGCGCTCGGCGGGGAACTTAACGCCTCCACTTCCAGCGACCGCACCAACTACTACGAGACGGTGCCGGAACACGCGCTCGACCTCGCCCTGTGGCTGGAGGCGGACCGGCTCGCTACCCTACGCGACGGGGTCACCCAGGAGGTCTTGGACAACCAGCGGGACGTGGTCAAGAACGAGCGTCGCCAGCGCTACGACAACCAACCCTACGGCACCGCTTTCGAACGCATCCTCGCCCACGCCTACCCGGAGGGGCATCCGTACCACCACCCCACGATCGGCTCCATGGAGGACCTGGACGCCGCCGACCTCGACTACGTGCTTTCCTTCCACAAGACCCACTACGGGCCGGACAACCTCGTGTTGAGTGTGGTCAGCTCTCTGGACTCCGAGGACGTCTACCGTCGGGTCGAAAAGTACTTCGGTGGTATCCCGCCGCGGGAGACCGTGGCTGAGGCCCCCGATGCATCGCTCGAAGGACTGCTCGGCTCCAAGAGCCTGGTCGTGGAAGAGCAGGTTCCGGCCCCCGCGGTCTTCATCGTCCACCGCATCCCCCCGTACGGGACCCGTGAGTTCGACATTCTGCACCTCGCCTCCGCGGTTCTCGGCCAAGGGCAGGGCAGCCGTCTCTACCGCAGGCTGGTGGTGGAGCGAGGGCTGGCCAACGACGACGGCGGCGCTTCCTCAGACCTCTTCGACTTCCGCTACACCCAGTCCCTGTTCTTCATCAGCATGATCGCCCGAGACGGGGTGAGCGGCTCCGAACTGGAAAACGCCATCTTCGAAGAGACCGCGGCCCTGGCCGACGGAATCAGCGAAGAGGAGCTGGAGCGGGCCCGCGCCGTACTGGAACGCGACCACTTCCAGGGCATCTCCACCCCTGCTGGACTCGCCAACGCGCTCAGCGGCTACACCCAGCTTTTCGACGACCCCGAACTGGTGTACACCTGGCCGATGCGCTGGGCCTCCATCACCCCGGACGAGGTGGTGGACTGCGCCAAGCAGTACCTCATCCCGGAGAACCGGTTCTCGCTCCGCTACGAGGTCGCTCCCAGCGAGACCGCCAACGCCTGAGCCAGAGCCGTCACCGACAGTCCGCGCATCGACCACAGACAAGAGAATCAGGAGAGTCCTCTTGACCAGCCTCCAGCCACGTCCCGCACTTGGCGAACCGGCCCGTTACGTCTTCCCGAAGCCCACCCGTGTCAAGGTGGGCAGCGGCACCGTCATCGCCCTCGACCTTCCCGGTCAGCCCTATGCCGCGGTGCGGTTGGTGCATCCCGCGGGAGCGAACATCGAATCCGACGAATACCGGGGAGCCGCCATGCTGGTCAGCGAGGCGCTCGAGGACGGTGTCGACGGCAACAGCTCCCTGGCTCCCGCGCTGGAACGCTATGGCGCGGAATGGGTGAGCCGGGTCGGCTGGGACAGCTTCATCACCGGCGTTGACGCCCCGACCAAGCGGCTCAAAGACGCGGTGGCTCTCCTCGGTGAAGCGGTCCGGTCCCCGGCCCTGCGCCCCGACGACATCGTGCGCCGCCGAGACCAGCTCGCCGAAAGGTTCCGGTTGGAGAACTCGGTTGCTTCCACGCTTGCCGCGCGGGCCGTGGGCAGCCAGCTTTTCACGGGACGCTACGCGGTCCCGCTCAGCGGGGGAGACGTCTACCAGCAGCGGCTCACCCCGGACCTCGCCCGCAGCTTCCACACAGACCACATTGCCGCGGTGACGGGGACCCTCATCGTCGTCGGCGACCTGTCCGGGGTGAACTTGGAGGAGCTCGGCGCTGCAGTCTTCGGGGATGCTGCCCCCGCCCCGCAGCGGCACACGACTGCTCCCGAGACAGCCCCAGGGGAGCGCCCCCGCATCATCATCCTGGACCGCCCCGGATCGGTGCAGTCGGCGTTCGTGCTGGCCCACCACGCTCCGAGCCGCACCGAGATAGACCTGCCCCGGGCCGAGGGGATGAGCGACGTGCTGGGCGGGATGTTCACGTCGCGGCTCAACTTGGAACTGCGGGAGAAGCTGGGGTACACCTACGGTGTGGGAAGCCGCTTCGACCTGCGGCGGGACAGCGGTGTCTTCCTCATCAGCACCCAGGTGGACGCGCCCACGACTGCCCACTCGATCACCGTGACCTTGGAGCAGATCGCTCAACTCCGGCAGGAGGGGGTCACCGAGAAGGAGCTGCAAGCGGTCCGCGAGTCCCACACGGTCGGGCTGCCTGTCACCTACGCCAGCGCTGGGCGCATGGCGTGGGCGCTCATCGAAATGGTCGTCTACGACCTGCCCGAGGACCACGTGGACCGGTTGCGCGCCGGCTACGAGCAGTTGACCGTCGACGGCCTGAACCAGGCTGCCCAGGAGTACCTGCACCCCGAGGACGCGGTGGTGACCGTGGTGGGCGATGCCGAGTCGCTGCGGGGACCGCTGGAGGAGCTCGGTGTCGGACCCGTGACCGTCCAGAACCCGGAAACGCTGTGGTCCGCGCCCGGTGATAAGCCTGCTCCCTCCCGGTAAGAATCCCCAAGAGACGACAAGTGACGTGTGGTGCAGCCCACAGGAGATAACGAATATGGACCTAAGCGGCTGTAATGCGGCAACTACCTGCTCTGATGTAGGTTGGCGCTGGTATAACGGGAAGACGCGTCTCTTGCCCGTCTTGACCGTCGTAAGCAGTCCACAGGAGGCCGCCATGGCCCACGACCCGATGTTCTGAAGCCGTGTCCATAGAACAGCCTCCAACAGAGCGGCCGAAAGCCGACGTCACCGGCCGACGGCCTTCTGTCACAGTTGACGGCCAGGCCAGCGGCAGTGAGCGCGTACTGGCTGGCCGTTACGTGCTGCGCGAGCCCATCGGCCGCGGTGGGGTCGGTACGGTGTGGCGTGCCACGGACCTTGTCCTCGACCGTGAGGTCGCGATCAAGGAGCTGCGTCTCCCGGACGACGTGACCGAGGATGAACGGAACTCGTTGCTCCGCCGAACCACCCGCGAGGCTCGGGTAGCGGGACGGCTGAGCCACCCCAACGTGGTCACCGTTCTGGATGTGGTCAACGAGGACGGGCGGCCGTGGATCGTGATGGAACTGGTCGAGGCGCGGACGCTCGCCGAGATTATCGACATCGCGGGGCCACTGCCGTATCCCAGGGTGGCTGAGATCGGCCTTCAACTGATCAGTGCGCTCAAGGCCGCACACGATGAGGGCATCGTGCATCGGGACGTCAAGCCCGAGAACGTCATGATCAGCGAGGACGGCCGGGTCGTGTTGACGGACTTCGGGCTTGCGGCGTGGACCGGCGAGTCTGCGCTCAGCAGCTCTGGACGGATCATCGGCTCGCCGTCGTATCTGCCCCCGGAGCGGGCTAAAGCGGGCCCGGTGGGACCGGCCTCGGACCTGTGGTCTTTGGGCGCCACCCTGTATGCAGCGGTGGAAGGGCACCCTCCGTACGGCCGCAAGGGCTACATCGCGATTCTGCGCGGCGACGACGTGGAGGAGCCTCCGCCTGCCGCTAACGCGGGGCCGCTGGCCCCGGTCCTGGCGGGGCTGCTCAAGGTCGACCCTAACGAGAGGCTGACGGCGGAGAGCGCCACCGCGATGCTGCGGATCGCTTCGCTGGCCCCGTGGGCCCCGGAGACCAGTCCGGAGACCGCGGCGCGGATGGCTGAAGCGGTGCGCCGCCAGCAGGAGCGCGAGAAGCTTTCCGCGGTCGACCATTTCCGGGCCGGTGCCGAAGTCCTCCGCACCAACTTGCAGGAACAGGTCAGCCACGTCTCCGATGCCCTGCAACGGCACCGTCCAGAGTCGGTGAGCGCGCTGCTTACCGCGATCCGCGAGTCGACCGACGCACTGGGTTTGACCAGTTCCGGTAAGCACCGCAGTAAGCGGAGCCGGAAGAAGCAGGCGGTGATCGTTGCGGGAGTGGGGCTGTTCGTCCTGCTCTTGCTCTCTGTCGTCTTGTGGGCTCTGGTGTTCCGCACCTGAGCGCACTGCGGGGACGGCAGCGGACCTGAGACGACACTGGCCGGAGGAAGACGGAGATCCTCTCCGCTTCTCTCCGGCCAGTGTTTTTCTGTGGTAGGGCCGGCGGGATTCGAACCCGCACTGCACGGCACCTAAAGCCGCCGCCTCTGCCGTTGGGCTACGGCCCCGTGGCTCGGTCTACTTCCCGTGGCTGTGGTGAGACCGGAAAGCCTTCTGTCTGAGATTGGCAGTTCAGAGGGGGGAAATGCAAATCGTGCGGACGTGCCACAGCGGTCGTGCCCTCACCGGTGCGGGACAGGGCAGGCGGGTGCCGGCTAGGTGCGTGGGTGTGGTGCGGTGAACTCCCTAAAGGCCCAGGTCACGCTTGAGCCGCTCGACGTGTCCAGTGGCCCGCACATTATAGTAGGCCCGCTCCACGGTGCGTCCAGCGGAGATGACGAAGGTGGAGCGGATCACGCCTTGCACGATTCGGCCGTAGTTCTTCTTCTCGCCGAAAGCTCCGTAGGAGGTCATCACCGAGCGGTCGGGGTCGCTGAGCAACGGGAAGGTCAGACCTTCCTGCTCGGCGAACTTGGCCAGCCGGGTCAGCGAGTCGGGGGAGATACCCAAGACGGTCAGCCCTGCCTTGTTGAAGTCGTGGAGGTTGTCGCGGAAGTCGCACGCTTGGGTGGTGCATCCCGGGGTCATCGCTGCCGGGTAGAAGTACACCACCACCCGGTCGTGATCTTTGAGCACTTCGCTGAGAGTCACGGAAGCCCCGGAAGCACTGTTCAACGTGAAGTCAGGGGCGATGTCGCCGGGGTGGAGCCGAATAGTGTTCTCGCTCAACGTGGACTCCTCGAAGTAGGGGACTCTGCGTCAAACGCGTGTTTCCACACCCTAGTCCGCAAATGACGCAGAAGAGCGGAAAAAAATGGATTGGTCTGGCCAGGGTCGTGAAATCAGCGGAGTCGGTCAGGCAGAGCGGGCAGGGGAGGAAGCGCGGACCGGAGGGTGTTGCGGGCCGGCCCTCCGCCTTTAAGGTTAACCAAGCCCACCTCGCGTTTCATCGAACGCCACAGGTGCGGGGCCGTATCCCAGGCCGCGCGGCTGGCTGCCGGTGGGGAGGGCCGAAGCGTTCCCCAGGCTTCGTGTTCGAGGAGTTGACCCACAATGCCCAGTTACACCCTGGACGAGGTGCGTGTCCGTGCGTGCCGGGAACGTGATTCGTGGTGGACGGTGTGGGCGGTTGATCCGTTAGCGATCCGCCTGGTCCGTCTGGTGGCTAACCGGACGTCGATCACACCGAACCAGTTGACGGTGGCGGTCCTGCTCCTCGGCCTGGGGGCGGCGGCGTGTTTCGCGGTCGGCTTGTGGCCGTTTCTCATCGCGGGGGCCGTCCTGTACTACCTGTGTTTCCTTGCGGACTGCATGGACGGCAAACTCGCTCGGTTGACCAGCAGGGAGTCGCTGTTCGGCTCTTGGATGGACTACGTCTTCGACCGGTTCCGGGTGCTGGTGTGCGCGATCGCGCTGATGGGCGGCCAGTACGTGCTCACCGGTCGGATCGTGTTCGTCTGGTTGGCGCTGGCGGTGGTCTTCTGCGACATGCTGCGCTACCTGAATGCGCTCCAGGTGTACAAGGTGCGTCGGGAGATGCGGTCCCGGCTGGCCGCGGTGCTGGAATGGGCGCGGGCCACGCTGTCGATGCTGGAGTCAGACGAGAAGGATGAGAAGCGGGCAGCGGGCCAGCCGTTGAGCGACCTGGGGGAGCAGGCGGTGCTGCGGCATGGCATTTCGGTGCTGGAGGACCTGCTGCGATCGCAGACGGAGAAGGAGAACAGCGCCGACTGGGAGGCGGGGAAACAGCCGGATGTGCGGCTGCCCCGGGTGGACCTGCACCAGGGGTTTCGGACCCGGTTTCCCTGGTACCAGAAATTCTGGGATTTCCTGCGGAGGCGGCGTATCCGCACTCACCTGGTGAGCGGAATCGAATTCCAGGCCGCGGTGTTTGTCGTGGCGCCGTTGGCGGCAGTGTTCTCTGCGACAGCGGTTGTTTGGATCACCGTGGCGGCGGGTGTTCTGCTCCTCGTATTCGAGATCTTGATCGTCTATAAACTGTGGTTGTCCACGCTGGACTTCTTCCGGGTAGTCGACGGAATTGAGAACGCGTTGCGGGACACGCGTCCGCCTGGTGAGAAAACCACCGATCAGATCCCGGATGAGAGTCCGTCGCAGGCCACCCTGCGGTAGCGGAAGGAGGCGGCTGTATGCCAAGACGCAAGCCCGTGGGACCGCAACGTGATCCGGCGGCCGTGCAGGCGGAGATCGAGCAAGTCCAGCAGCGACTGGCAGCATCGATCGACGAGCTTGTGGAGCGGACTCACCCCAAGAATGTGGCCAAGCGCGGACTGGCGAAAGTCCGCCATGCCGGCAGTCAACTGGTGGAAGAGGCGCGCGCGATAGCGTCCGGGAATCCGGTGCGTCGCAAGAGCAGCCGCTTCGTGGAGCCGCCGGAGGGAAGCATCCTGGTCAGCGGGGAGGACGAGGTGGTGACCGAGTATGAGTTGCGGCAGCCGCCTTCTCCCGCGCTCCTGGTCGGGGTCGGTGTCGGTGTGGTGGTCGCGGTGGGTGTGCTGGTCCTGCTGCGCCGGAGAAGCAAGCGTTGAGTGGTGACGGGTGGGGCCCGCCAGAACGGTTCCTGGCGGGCCCCACCCGTTTCTGCTTACAGGAACGCTTTGCCTTCGCCTCGGTAGGTGGGGACGGTAGCGGTCACGCGGTTTCCTTCCACGAGGTGGAGGTGGGTGAAGTGTTCGCAGAGTTCTCCTGCTTTAGCGTGGCGCATCCAGACGAGGTCTCCGACGGCGAGCGTGTCGGCGGCCGCTCCGAGTAGCGGAGTCTGGACTTCCCCGGCGCCTTCCGTGGCGCTGAACCGCAGCCCGGCGGGCAGGTAGGGCTGGGGGAGACGGGACGGGTCGGGGGTGCCTGAGGCGAGGTAGCCGCCGCCGAGCACGGTGGCTACTCCGGGGGCGGGTCGGCGGACGACGGGGAGTGCGAAGAGCGCCGCGGGGCGGCGGTTGACTGACCGGTAGTGGTCGAAGAGGCGAGGCTGGTAGAGGCCGGAGCCTGCGGCGACTTCGGTGACGGCGGGGTCCCGGCTCGTGGTGTGCAGGCTGCCGGTGCCGCCGCCGTTGACGAAGCGCAGCTCGGTGATGTCTTGGACGGCGTTGACGATGGCGGCGCGGCGGTGGGCGAGTTCACGGCGGGACTGCTGCTGTACCCAACGGAGCACGGCTCCGTAGAGCGGGCGGCCCGGGGGAGCGTCTCCCACTCCGGCGATCTGGGCTTCGTACGCCATGATGCCGTCCAGGTGGAGCTGGGGGCGGCGGACGATGGCACGGGCGAGGGCGACGGCCTGCTGTGGGGTGCGGATCGGGGAGCGGTAGGCGCCGATGCGGACTGCGCGGCCGAGTGGCTGCCAACTGGTGTCGATGTCGAGGCAGACGCGGATGGGGGCGGCCGGGTCGGGGGCGGCGGCGGTGATGAGGTCGAGGTGGTGCACGGAGTCGACCATGAGGGTGATTTTGGCTGCCGCTTCGGGGGTGGCGGCGAGACGGGCGATGGCGTCGGCGTCGACGGTGGGATAGGCCACGAGGATGTCGGTGGCGATGTCGGCGCTTTCGGGGTCGGTGGCGAGCCAGAGCGCTTCGGGGAGGGTGTAGGCCATGATCCCGGAGAAGCCGGGGAAGGCGAGCACCTCGCGAAGCAGGGCACGGCAGCGCACGGATTTGCTGGCCACGCGGATGGGGGTGCCGCCCGCGCGGCGTACCAGGTCGGCGGCGTTGTCGCGGAGGGCCGTGAGGTCGACGATAGCGAAGGGGGCCTGCAGGTGGGCGGTGGCCGTTGCGTACCGTCTGCGGAGGCTGCTCATGTGATGAGCATCCCACAGTTGAGGAGAATTGTCCGGGTTTGTCGCTGTGGGTGACGGCATGCGCGACGCGTGACGGGTTTATCAAGGCTGGACGGGGCCGACGTGGTTACCCTGGTGAGTTAATGAGACCGCGGATGGGTGCGGCCGTTCCCTTGTCGAAAGTCCCCTGTGAACTATGAGTGATCGCGAGTTTGTGCTGACGCTGTCGTGCCCCGACAGCCGTGGAATCGTTGCGGCGGTGGCGAACCTTCTGGCCGCCCACCAGTGCAATATCGAGGAGAGCCAGCAGTTCGGCGACCATTACACGGGCCGGTTTTTCATGCGGGTCCAGTTCACCGCCGAAAGTCCGCAGGTGGACGAGGATGCGCTGCGCGGAGCTTTGGCGGCGTTGGCGTCCGAGTACGCGATGGACTGGGACCTGTGGCGCCGTGATGTACGCATGCGGGTGCTGGTGATGGTCTCCAAGTACGGGCACTGCCTGAACGACCTGCTGTACCGCCAGCGCAGCGGCACGTTGAAGGCGGACATTGCAGCGGTGGTGTCCAATCATCCGGACTTGGAGTTCCTGGCTAAGTCTTACGGGGTGGACTTCCACCACTTGCCGGTGACGCCGCAGACCAAGCCGGAGCAGGAGGCGCGGGTCCTGGAGCTGATCCAGTCCTACCAGATCGACTTGGTGGTGCTGGCCCGGTATATGCAGGTGCTTTCTGAGGACTTGTGCCAGAAGCTGGCGGGACGGATCATCAACATCCACCACTCGTTCTTGCCGAGCTTCAAGGGCGCTCGCCCCTACCACCAGGCGCACGCCCGCGGGGTGAAGCTGATCGGTGCGACAGCGCACTATGTGACGGCCGACTTGGACGAGGGGCCGATCATTGAGCAGGAAGTGGCGCGGGTGGACCACACGTTCAGTCCGGAGCAGCTCACGGAGGTGGGCCGCGACCTGGAGTCGATGGCGCTGGCCCGCGCGGTGAACTGGCATGCGGAGCACCGGATTCTGCTGAACGGCAGCAAGACGGTGGTGTTCCGGTGACGGTGCACTGATTCCTGGCGTCGGGGGTGGGCCGGGGTGGGGGAGAGCGCTGCCCCGGCGGCGCCGTGACGGTGGTCTGAATACGGAGCGTGGCTATAGGCCACGCTCTGTTTTGCGGTAAGTTGATCACACTCCGTATTTGCTTGGCGGTGCTGTGTGGCGGAGAGATGTGTGATGCAATCCGTGATGAAAGTCACATTGAAGTATGGGGAATGGGAGGAGTAAGGGGCATTTCCGCTGGTGAAGGGAGTCCAAGAGTTATTCGTCTAGGTCCGGATGTGTCCCGGAGTGGGGTCGCGGGACGAGGACTTTACCCAGAGGAGGGGGACACCAGGACATTACTTTCCGTGACACGAATCAGAAGGCAAAAAAGCGGGTAGGCGCAGATCTTCACAGAGTAGTACCGGGGTGGAAGAAGAAGCGGGCGCCCTCGCGTACGCGGCGCCCGGAGAATGGGGGGACAGGCATGACAGCGGTGGAAGAGGTGCTGACCCGTCCAGAGACCGGGACGAACGGATCGGCAGATCAAGCTGCCGTCCGCACACCTCGGCCGTATCGTTCGTGGGCAGTCGTGGTCGTCGGCGGTGTCCTCGTCACAGTGACCGGGCTGGCTGCCGCAGAGGTCATTTCCGCGCTTGCGGGAAGCCCGGTGAGCCTGCTGCCTGTAGGCCAGGCAGGCGATACGCCCGCGGCCCGGTGGAGCGACCCCGCGGTCCACGTCGCCTCCGCTGTACTGGTGTTGATCAGCCTGCTGATGATCGCCCTGGCTCTGCTCCCCGGGTGGGGGCGCGGGGACGTGGGCCACCCCCACGACCTGACTTTCGCCGCAGGAGTGTCCCGAGGGGCGCTGCGGCGGATCTTGACTACGGCAGCGTGTGAAGTCGACGGGGTCCGCGAGGCACGAGTCAGCGTGTTCGGCCAGCGGGTCAAGGTCCGTGCCGCCGCAGAGGCCCACCGGATCGCCGAGGTGACCGCGGAGGTCCACAACGCGGTGGAACGTAAGATCGGAGAACTGTCCCTGCTCAAAGAGCCGAAGATCCGGGTCGCTGTGCGCTGTGTCAAAACGTGACCGGGATACTTTCGGAGAGGCGCGGGGCCAGGGGCACGGCCGAGAGCCGGGGCAAGCTGTGATCTTTCGGCGCAGCCTTTCTGAAGGGCGGTAAAACTCCGGTCTGCTCTAGGGGAAACACGAACTGGGCTGCGGCTGACCAGGAGCTCCGCCGGTTACGGTGCGCTCGTGACTCGAAAAATCTTTGTGAACGTGGCGGTACAGGACCTGCAGAAGTCCCAGGAGTTCTTCACCGCGCTCGGCTTCCGTTTCGATCCCCGGTTCACCGACACTAACGCGGCTTGCATGGTCATCAACGACGACTGTGCCGTCATGCTGCTCACCCGCGATTTCTTCCGCCGGTTCACCCGGAAGGAGCTGGTTGACGCGGCCAAGAACACCGAGTCCATCATCTCGGTCTCCGCTGACCGCAAAGAAGAAGTGGACGAGCTGGTCAACCGGGCGTTCGAAGCGGGGGCACGGCCGTCTATCGACCCGATAGAGAACGAGGGAATGTACGCCTGGGGCTTCCAGGACCTTGACGGGCACCTGTGGGAAGTGGTGTGGATGGACCCCAGGGCGCTGGAGGCGTGAACGCCGTCCGCAGAGAAAAGCGTAGAGGGCCGACAAGCCCTACGGGTGCCCGGCACCCCCGAGGCACCGGGCACAAGCACAATCACAGTCCAGGGTAGAGCGGGTGCTTGGCGGCCAGCGCCTGGACGCGGGAGCGCAGGGTCGCCGCGTCGAAGCCCGGCTTGAGCGCCTCAGCGATGATGTCGGCGACCTCAGCGAAGTCGGCGTCGCCGAAACCGCGGGTGGCGAGAGCCGGGGTGCCGATCCGCAGTCCCGACGTGACCATGGGCGGCCGCGGGTCGTTGGGGACCGCGTTGCGGTTGACCGTGATACCGATCTCGTGCAGCCGGTCCTCCGCCTCTTTGCCGTTGAGTTCCGAGTTGACCAGGTCGACCAGGACCAGGTGGACGTCGGTGCCGCCGGTCAGCACCCGAATACCGGCCTCGGCCGCGTCAGGCTGGGTGAGCCGCTCGGCGAGGATCTTCGCGCCGGAAAGGGTGCGCCGCTGCCGCTCAGCGAACTCTTCGCTGGCCGCGACCTTCAACGCTACGGCCTTGGCAGCGATGACGTGCTGGAGCGGACCGCCCTGCATCCCCGGGAACACCGCCGAGTTGATCTTCTTGCCCAGCTCCTCCTTGGCCAGGATGAGCCCGCCTCGCGGCCCGCCCAAGGTCTTGTGGGTGGTGGTGGTCACTACGTCGGCGTAGGGGACCGGGTTGGGGTGCAGTCCAGCCGCGACCAGACCCGCGAAATGCGCCATATCCACCATGAGGAGGGCGCCTGTCTGGTCGGCGATCTCCCGGAACCGGGCAAAGTCCAACTGGCGCGGGTACGCCGACCAGCCCGCGATGATCAGTTTCGGCTGGTGCTCCTTGGCTAGCGCTTCGACCTCGTCGTAGTCGATCAGGCCGTCGGACTCGCGTACGTGGTAGGCCACGGCGTTGAGGATCTTGCCGGAGTAGTTGATCCGCATGCCGTGGGTGAGGTGCCCGCCGTGTGCGAGGTCCAGGCCCAGGATGGTGTCGCCCGGCTGCAGCAGCGCAAAGTACACGGCGGTGTTCGCCTGAGCGCCCGAGTGCGGCTGCACGTTGGCGTGCTCGGCACCGAACAGGGCCTTGGCACGGTCGATGGCCAGCTGTTCGATGACGTCCACGTGCTCACACCCGCCGTAGTAGCGGCGGCCCGGGTAGCCTTCCGCGTACTTGTTGGTCAGCACCGTGCCTTGCGCCTCCAGCACCGCCCGGGGCGCAAAGTTTTCGGAGGCGATCATCTCCAAGGTGTCGCGCTGGCGGGCGAGCTCGGCGTCCACGGCTGCCGCGACCTCAGGGTCGAGCTGAGCCAGCGACTGGGTGAGCGAAGTGCTCTGGGCGGTCATGAGTTTCCTAACCTTCACCTTCGGTGAGCTGTGTGTACTGCTCCGGGGTGAGCAAATCGGCGGGCTCCTCAGCGAGCTCCACCTTGAACAACCAGCCCCGGCCGTAAGGGTCGGAGCCGATCAACTCGGGGTCGTCCACCGCAGCCTGGTTGACATCGACAACCTCACCGTCAACCGGAGAATAGAGCTCGCTGACCGACTTGTGAGATTCGATCTCACCGCAGCTTTCACCGGCGGTGACGGTCGAACCGACTTCCGGCGGTTCGACGTAGACAATGTCTCCCAGCGCTTCGGCAGCGAAGGCTGTGATGCCGACGGTAGCGATCCCTTCGTTGATCGCCACCCACTCGTGCTCCTTGGTGTAACCCAGCTCCGCGGGAACGCTCAATTCGACTCTCCAGGAGTGTTGTCCATTATTCAGCAGAGGCGCACGCGGACGTGCGCCGCCCTGACACCTTCAGATCTGCCCTGCCCTGACGGGGAGGGCGTACCCGCCGCAGGCAGCGCCTTCACGACGTGCGTCGGTAGAAGGGCAGATCCACCACATCCACCGCTTCAGCGCGGCCTCGCACGTCCACGGCGAACGCACCACTGGAAAGGTCCGTACCCGCTTTGACAGCCGCGATCGCGATGGGCTTGCCCAGCGTGGGGGAGGGGGCGCCGCTGGTGACGGTTCCCACAGGAACCCCATCGCGGAGCACCGGGTACCCCTTGCGGGGGACGCGGCGGCCGCGGCCGACAAGGCCGACCAGGACCTGCGTGGGGCCGGAGGACGCGCGGGCAGCGAGCGCGGCACGCCCCACGAAGTCTCCCGGTTTGTCGAGTTTGACGACCCGGCCCAGCCCAGCATCGTAGGGGGTGAGCTCGGCGGTGAGTTCGTTGCCGTACAGCGGCATTCCCGCTTCCAGCCGCAGGGTGTCGCGGGCTGCGAGGCCGGCGGGCAGGAGTCCGTGCGGCTGTCCGGCCTCCACGAGCGTGTCCCAGAGCGCCGGGGCCGCTGTTCCTGGCCGGAGGTAGATTTCGAACCCGTCTTCACCGGTGTAGCCGGTCCGGGACAGCAGTACGGCAGTGCCGGCGACAGTGCCGTGCTGGGCAGCGTAGGGGCGGAGAGCCGACAGGTCGACGTCGGTCAGCGGTCCCAGGATGGCTGCGGACTGGGGGCCTTGGAGCGCGAGGAGAGCGTAGTCCGCGGTTTCGTCGGTGATGGTCGCGGTGAAGCCGGCGGCCCGCTCGGTCAGCGCGGCGGCCACCGTGCCAGTGTTAGCGGCGTTGGCGACGACGAGGTAGTCGTCGTCCGCCAACCGGTAGACGATGAGGTCGTCGAGGACGCCGCCCTGCTCGGTGACGATCATGGTGTAGCGGGCGCGTCCCACGGCGAGCGTGGACAGTTGTCCCACCAGCGCATAGTCGAGGCAGTCGGCGGCTTGCGGGCCGTGGACCCGGATCTCCCCCATGTGCGACAGGTCGAACAGTCCAGCGGCGTCGCGCACGGCCCGGTGCTCGGCGCTTTCGCTGCGGTAGCGCAGCGGCATCAGCCAGCCAGCAAACTCCACCATGGTGGCGCCGGAAGCCACATGGGTGTCATACAGCGGTGTCGTGCGGGCATCGCTGGTCGGAGGCTGGGTCATGGACGCTCCCGAAGAACAGGGTGGTGTGAACGGAGGCTGGTGAGCGCCGCCCCCGCTATGGCGTCCGCCAGAGGGCCTCAACTGCGCTCGTCTGCACCTTCGGCGAAAGACTGTGGCACAGCGCTGTCCCGTCTGCCGGGGCGGTGCCAATCATAGGGCTGGCGCCCCGGTGCGCACCGGGAAGGTCACCGGTAAACCGGGCAGCGCAGCGGTCCCTGGGCTGGGACGTGCGGGCATTCGGTGTTCTCAGCCTAGCAGTGCGTGGTCGCCGAGCAAGGAGCGCCGGTGCGCGGCGGGCAGATGGGGGAGGAGGCCGCGCACCGGCGCTGGGCAGTGCTTAGGACGTGGCCTTGCGGCGGCTGCGCACGGCGTCGGCCAGATGGGCCAGGACCTCCTCGGTGGTCTCCCAACCCATGCACTTGTCCGTAATGCTCTGGCCGTAGGTGAGCTTGGCCGGGTCGCCGAGCTTCTGGGCGCCGGGCACCAGGAAGCTCTCCAGCATGACCCCGATGATTCCGGTCTGGCCTTCCGCGACTTGGGCGGCGATGGCCTGGGCCACGCCCGGCTGGCGCAGGTGGTCCTTGCCGCTGTTGGCGTGGCTGGCGTCGATCATGAGGCGGCGCGGCAGGCCCGCGGCCTCGATGGTGTCGAGCGCGGCGGCGACACTGTCCGCGTCGTAGTTGGGGCCGGAGCGGCCGCCCCGCAGGATGACGTGGCAGTCCGGGTTGCCGGAGGTGGACACGACCGCGCCGCTGCCGCTCGGGTCCACGCCGAAGAAGGTGTGCGAGCTGGCTGCGGCCCGGCAGGCGTCCACGGCGACCTGGACGTTGCCGTCGGTGCCGTTCTTGAAGCCCACGGGCATGCTGAGGCCGCTGCTGAGCTGGCGGTGCACCTGGCTTTCCGTGGTGCGCGCACCGATCGCTCCCCAGGTCACCGCGTCCGCGATGTACTGCGGGGTGATCGGGTCGAGGAATTCGGTGCCGGCGGGCACGCCCAGGGAGCCGATGTCGAGCAGCAGTTTGCGTGCGGTCCGCAGGCCCCGGTGGACGTCGAAGCTCCCGTCGAGCCCGGGGTCGTTGATCAGGCCCTTCCATCCCAGGGTGGTGCGCGGCTTTTCGAAGTACACCCGCATGACCACGCACAATTCAGAGGAGACGGACGGGATCAGCGCCTTGAGACGGCGTGCATAGTCCAGGGCGGACTCGGGGTCGTGCACGGAGCACGGTCCCACGACAACCAGCAGCCGGTCGTCCTCCCCATCGAGTACTTTTTTCACCTCGGCTCTGGCTTCCTCGACTAGTGCCGTGCGCTCGGGGCCCATCGGCAGTTCGGCCAGGAGGTCGTGGGGAGCGACGAGTGGCTGGTAGCTGACGACACGTGTGTCGTTAGTCCTCGACATGGGCGGTTCCTTTATCCTTGTTCCCCTGACTGGCGGGCTCAGTGGCTATCCAAAGGCGCGGTGGCGGGCCTCAATGCCGCGGTTGCGAGCCCTTGTGGAGCTTGCAGCAGGCGCATCGCGGATTGGTGTGTCGGCTCCCGGGATCCGGCTAGTCATCCGCTCATTCCAGTCCAGGCCTGGTGCGGCTGGAACGGAAAACGTGGTTGGCGGGTACGCAAAAACCCTAACGCGCTCGTATCGCAGCCTATTGCGGCGACTCCCCGTTGGGGGCAGGTGCCGTGGTGTGAAGAACCCCTCTTCGCGCCCGGTGCAGGCCGACGACGAGTGGGAAGCGGCGGGCCGGGGATACGGTGGTCGGACCGCTATCCAAGGGCTGCCGGGACCGGTCGAGGGGCGCGGGTGATACCCCGGCGCCGGGCAGGAGAACCGCGGTTCCGTGGCGCCGCAGCCCCGCCCCTGGGCTGTTACCGTTGCCGCCTACGCGATTCCGGTCTTCTACCGCAGACCTAGAGCATGTAAGGACACGTGGTGATGCGCACGCTGTATCCGCCGATCGAACCGTACGACAGCGGAATGCTCGATGTCGGCGACGGCCACCGGATCTACTGGGAGCTTGTAGGCAACCCGGAGGGGAAACCCGCGGTGTTCCTGCACGGGGGCCCCGGGGCAGGCTGCACTCCCGACCACCGTCGGCTGTTCAACCCGGAGCGGTACCGGGTGCTGCTGTTCGACCAGCGCAACTGCGGGCGGAGTACGCCGCACGCCAGTCTGATGAGCACCGAACTGCACACCAACACCACGTGGACGCTGGTGGCAGACATGGAACGGCTGCGCCGCATGCTGGGGGTGGAGCGGTGGCTGGTCTGCGGCGGGTCGTGGGGGAGTGCGCTCGCTTTGGCGTATGCCGAGCAGTATCCCGAACGGGTCAGCGAACTCGTCCTCCGCGGCATTTTCACGCTCCGCAGCGAGGAGCTGCTCTGGTTCTATCAGAGCGGCGCCTCCTATCTTTTCCCGGACGCCTGGGAGCAGTACCTCGCACCCATCCCCGAAGAGGAGCGGGACGACTTGATCGGCGCCTACGCGCAGCGGCTCAACTCGCCTGACCCGCAGGTGCGCCTCGAAGCAGCCCGCGCGTGGAGCGTGTGGGAAGCCAGCACGTCCACCCTGTACCCGAACGAGCAGTTGCGCGCCGCCTACGCCGACCCCGAGTACGCCCTGGCGTTCGCCCGGATCGAGAACCACTACTTCGTCCACGGCGGATTCTTCACCCCTGGGCAGCTCATCGAGAATGCGAGCAAGCTCGCTGGTGTCCCCGGGGTGATCGTGCAGGGCCGCTACGACGTCTGCACCCCGGCGAAGACCGCTTTCGAACTGCACCGGGCCTGGCCGCAGGCGGAATTCCACCTGATCGACGATGCCGGGCACGCGTTCACCGAGCCCGGCATCCTGCACCAGTTGATCGAAGCGCTCGACCGGTTCGCTGAAGTGTGAGCGTGTGAGGGCTGCCGCGCGGCAGCCCTCCCGCTACTGCTGCGCGGCAGCCAGGGCGTCGGCCCAGGATGTGGGTTCTTCCAGGAGGGGGCGGTAGCGCATCACCCGGGGTGTGGACCGCATGCCCAGCACTCCGACGAGCCGGTCCTGGCGGCCGACGAAGGCGACGAACTTGCGGTCCGCCACCGAGCCGTGCACGATCTCCACGGTGTCGGCGGGGGAGGCCTGGCCCAGCAGTTGGATTTTCCGGCCGTACTGGTCGGACCAGAAATACGGCACCGGGGTGTAGGGGCGCCGGGCTCCTTCCCCGGCGAGCAGGTTGTGGGCGGCCAGGCGCGCCTGCTCTTCAGCGTTGGCCCAGTGCTCGAGCCGTATCCGGCCGCCGTAGCGGGGGTGGGGCCAGGCGGCGAGGTCGCCGACGGCGTACACGTGGGGGATCGAGGTCGCCAAGTACGGGTCGCAGGAGACTCCGCCCACCTCGGGGTCGAGCAGCACCCCCGATCCGGACAGCCACTCGGTGTTGGGGTGGACCCCTATCCCGGCGACGACGACGGGGGCCGCTACGGAGGTTCCGTCGGCCAGTTCGATCCGCTCGACCCGGTGGGTGCCCGCAAAGGAGGTCACGGGCACTCCGAGACGCAGGTCCACCCCGTGGTCGCGGTGGAGTTCCGCGAAGACCGCGCTGATCCGGGGGTCGACGACCCGCGGCAGCAGCGTGTCCGCGGCTTCCAGCAGGGTGACCTCTGCTCCGAGGGCGCGGGCGCTGGCAGCGACTTCAGCGCCGAGGAATCCCGCTCCCACGACTGCGACCCGGCCGTAGCGCAGCAGGTCGGCGCGGAGCGCTTCGGCGTCGTCCAGGGTTCTGAGGACGTGGACGCCGGGCAGGTCGGTGCGGGGGCGGCGGGCCCGGGCCCCGGTGGCGACCACCACGGCGTCGGCGACAAGGGAGGTCCCGTCGGACAGCTCCACTGCCCGGTCACTGGGGCGCAGCGCCATGGCCCGCACTCCCAGGCGAAGGTCCAGGGAGAGCGCGGCGAGCTCGTCGTCGGTGCGCAGCCACACGCCTTTGCCGGAATTCTGGCTGGTCAAGACTTCTTTGGACAGCGGTGGCCGCTCGTAGGGGCGGTGGGGTTCGTCACCGACGAGCGTGATGGTTCCGTCGAAGCCTGCCTCTCGCAGCGCTTCGGCGGTGGTGAGGCCGGCCATGCCGGCACCGGCTATAACGATGGTCTGCACCTGTTGCTCCGCGGATCGATGGGTTGGACGCGGTGCTGAACGTACAACGGCTGCTCGGCCGGTGCGGCGGGACCCGGCGGGAACCGTGCGCGGCCGGTGCCACTTCCCGGATGTGCCCAGCATCCTCGCAGATGGGAGGGGGAGAAGCTGGGAGGTAGCGGCCAGGACCGTCTCTGGCCGCAGGTAAGGTCAGGGCTGGCCCGCCGCAGCGAGTGCGAAACGGGCTGCGAGACGAGACGAGGAGACGGATGTGCCGCACGAGAAGCGCGCGGGCCACGAGGCTGTGCGGATAGGGGCGCTGAGCCGGCGCCGGGGCAGGTACCGCGCGCGGGACTTGGAGTACGCGGTGGTCGATGTCGAGACCACCGGGCTCCGGCCTGAGGGGGGAGCCCGGGTCTGTGAGATCGCCGTGGTGCGGATGCGCGGGGACGGCACTGTGCTCCGGGAGTTCACCACGCTCGTCGACCCGCGGATCAAGGTCACCGGACAGGAGTTCCACGGTATTGCCCAGGGCGATGTGGTGGGAGCTCCCCGTGCGGCGGAGCTCGTGGCGGAGCTTTGCGCGCTGTTCTCTGGTGCGGTCGTGGTGGGACACAACCTCGACTTCGAAAACGCGTTTCTGACCAGCGAGTTCGTCCCGGCAGGGCTGCCGGATGGGCTGCCCGGCCTGTGCACGCTGCGCACGCTGCGGTCGCAGGTGCATTTGGAGCGGTATTCGCTGGCCCGGGCCAGCCACGCGCTCGGGGGAGACTGGCCGACCGGGCAGCACACCGCTTTGGGGGATGCGCGGGCCTGCGCGCAGTTGCTCGCGGAGCTGCTGCACAACGCTCCGGGGCCGCTGTTCTACGTGGGGCCGGAACCGGTGGTGCTGGAAGAGCGTCCGCAGCAGGCGCAGCTCAAGCCGCGGCGTTCTGCTGCGGGGTCAGTGCGGCTGGCAGGGCCGCGTCCCCGTGCGGTGCCGGTCCGGGAGCTGCGGGCATGGCCGCGGGTGTGGCGGGAGCTGGAGTTGGATCCGGGGCTGTGCACCGGCCGGTTCGACGAAGCGGAGCGGGCGTATGCGGTGGCGCGGGCGCGAACCCGGGCGCGGGTCCGCACCGCGCTGCGGATCGGGGCCGCGGCCGCGGGGATGACCGCGGCCGCGTTGCTGGCGGCGGCGCTCTGCCAGCCGAAGGCTGCCCGGTCGAGCAGCTAGTCGGCAGGCGCCCAGGGACGCGGCAGCGCGGAGCGGGTCGTCCCGTTCAGCCAGCCGGCTCTGCCCGGGGGGAAGATGGGGTGGAGCCCGGTCTGGAGCAGTGGGGTGCCGCAGGGCGGCTGCCTGCTGTCCGGGTGCTGCCGTAAGGGCTGGGACGCGGAGGCTACTGGTCGTTTGCCTGCTCGGTCGGACGGGTGCGGGCCGCGGCTGCGGCGTGGTCCCGGTCGACACCGAGGGCGCGCAGCGCGAACTCGGTGACGAGGATGCGCGCCTCGTCCAGGGCGATCTCCCCACGGACTAGGGGGAGGCGCTGGGAGCCGATGAGTGCGAGCAGGAGTTTGGCGGTGTGCTCCAGGGGAACCGGTTCGAATTCCCCGTTCTCCGTGCCTTGGCGCAAGATCTCCACGAGCAGATGCTGCATCGGCGCGACATGGTCGGCGAGCTGCTGGTAGGCCTGCGGTCCCAGACTGGCGCTGAGTTCAGCGGCGGCCGGGTGCTGGTGTTCGACGATGGCTTCCAGTTGGAAGCTGATGAATCCGGCCAGCCGCTGGATCGCGGGAGCGTCCTGGGGGAGCTCCTCTGCACAGCGCTGTACGAAGTTGGCGGTCACCCGTTCGGTGAACGCCAAGAGCAGCGCGGGCTTGTCGGGAAAGTAGTTGTACAGCGCGGTGCGGGTGATCCCGGACACCGCGGCCACGTCGGTCATGGAGATCTCGTCGATCCCCTGGTCACGGGTGAGCACGGCCACCGCGTCCAGGATGCGGTCGAGCACTTGGGCGCGGTGCGCGGCGATGGTGGGGGCCGAGATCTTAGGCATACCCCTATCGTGGCATGCCTCACCACTGACCGGCCGGGGTTCGCCGTCATCCAAGGTCGCTGGATGAGGCCAGCGCCAGGGAGCGGTTCAGCTCGGCCATCAGTTCGCTGTTGAACTGGTAGGCCTGCCGGACCTCGTCGACGACCCGTGTCTGCTCTGCTTCGTCCAGGTCGAGGGCGTCGAGGACCGCCCGGTAGTTCTTCTTGAACCGGGGCAGGCTGTCCAGACGGTCGAAGATGTAGAACTCGAAGCCTGCGCCGTCGGTGAACCCGTAGGCGCGTTGGACGACGCGCTTGATGACCTGCCCGCCCGACAGGTCGCCGAGGTAGCGGGTGTAGTGGTGGGCGATGAAGCCGGCGGGCCAGTGGACGGTCCACCGGATGCGGTCGGTGTAGGCCCGGGTGGTCGGCAGCGGGGTGATCGTGTCCCGCCAGTCCGGGCCGCACAGGAAGGCGAGGTCGCGCTCCAGGGCGGGGACGCGGTGGAGTTCCGGGAAGTACACGGCACCGCCGACAGGATGGTCGGCGAGGGTTTCGGCGACCTCTTCCAGGGCGGAGTAGATGAAGTAGTGCTGGGCGGCGAGGGCGACGTAGCCGTGGCGGGGCAGGGTGCCGGAGACGAGCGCTTGGGAGAAGTCGTGGGCTTCAGCCGCGTCGTGGGAGGACCGGGTGCCCGCTTTGAGCCGTTCAGAGAAGGTGAGGGAGTCGGACCGCTCCTGGGTTGCCTGTGCCGTGCTCATGGGGATTACTTCCTTTGTGTCCGTTTTAGGAAAGAGGGTGGGAAGGTGACAATCTTGATGACATCATGTCGTTTAAAGTCCACGAGCACAATATTTCATGACGACATGTCGTCATGAAATTGTCCACATCGCTACCCGCACTCCCGCGGCGCGGGTACGCTGGGGAGCCGGGAGCTATCCTGGTCACGAAGAACGACCTACTAACGGTCCAGACCTCACCACGCACCGCTCTTAGGCGGGGTGGGGGACGTTTCCGGCCTGCACTGCTGGCGGCGTGCAGAGCCGGGCCATTATCGTTTGACTGGCATGAACCTTTCGCGAGCCAGCCTGGAGGGAGGACGGAGCCGGGCTGGACGACTGCGCCCGGTGCGCTCGCCCCGCCAGGCGCTCGGCACTCCGGTGTCGGAAGTGGAGGGGAGCCATGACACCGAACCCCGCACGATCTGCTCCCGGGTGCTGAAGAGACAGTCGACGTAGAGGCGGTATGTGGACATTGGACAAGCAGGGCACGGGCCGCCGAACGTGCCCCCACCCCCAGGTACACGAAGCGCACCCCTCCGAGGCGCCGTGGAATCAGTAGACATCCTCCTGATCGAGGACGATCCCGCAGATAAGCTCCTCGTCGAGGAGTTCCTCGCGGACACCGCACTCAACGCCAAGATCACCTGGTTCACCACATTGGCCGAGGCCCGACCGCACCTGGCCTCTTTCCGCGGTTGCGTGCTTCTGGACCTCAACCTGCCTGATGCGCGCGGGATGGACCTGCTGCGCGAGGTCCTTGACGCCGCGAAATCAGCCGCAGTGGTCGTCCTGACCGGACTGGACGACGAGCACGAAGGCATCGCCGCGGTCGCTGCCGGAGCCCAGGACTACCTGGTCAAAGGGCAAGTCGACGGCTCGCTGCTCGCTCGCAGCCTGCGCTATTCGGTGGAACGCCAGCGCGCCGACGAAAACGCGCGGCAGTTACGGGAGGCCGAACTGCACGCCCGGGAGAACATGCGCCTGGAACGAGGCCTCCTCCCGCAACTGTTACTCGACGAGTCCCGGATGGTGCCCCGGTCCTTCTACCGGCCAGGCCGCAAACGCGCCCTGGTCGGCGGCGACTTCTTCGACGCAGTCGACCGCGACGGCACCACCCACCTCATCGTGGGCGACGTCAGCGGCCACGGACCGGACGAAGCCGCGCTGGGCGTCAACCTCCGGATCGCCTGGCGCGCCTTGGTGATGGGCGGGGTCGCGGAAGACCAGTTGCTGACCGCGCTGGAGAAGATCCTCGTCACCGAACGCGCCCAAGACGAGATGTACGCCACCCTCTGCCAGGTCAGCATCGACCGGGACACCGAAGAAGCGCGGCTCCGGCTGTTCGGCCACCCCCCGCCGCTGGTCCTTGGCCCCGACCAGCGCGTCACTGAAGTGCGAGCCGAGCCCGGGCCGCCGCTGGGCATGCTGTTTGACGTCACCGCAGAAGTGGAGCGGTTCTCCTTCTGCCGCGGCTCCACCCTCATGCTCTACACCGACGGCCTGGTAGACGCCTACGACGGCAACAGCTCCGACCGGCTCGGCGTCACCGGGCTCGCCCGCATCGTCGAAGACATCCTCGCCTCGGGCACCCCCATCGGGGAGCTGCCGGAACGTCTCGTAGACGAGGCCGAACAGCACAACGGCGGTCCGCTCCAGGACGACGTTGCCATGCTGCTCATCACTTACGGGAAATGACTCACGTGAACTCCGACACCGCACCGGGGAGCGGAGAGACGTCGGCCACGGGCGGCATCCTCACCCGCCCCTGGTCCCTGCGTCGGCGCGTCATCGTACTGCTGTGCTCCGTAGGCATTGTCCTCATCGCCTCGGTCGCCACCATCATCATCACCGCGCTGGAAGCACGCGAGGCGGTGGTCCGCCAGGTAGAGCAGCTCACTCCCGCACAGAGCGCTCTGCACCAGACCATGGCCGCCTACTACAACCAGGACAACGGCATCCGCAGCTACGCGGCCACCGGAACACTCGACTCGCTGGAGCCCTACGAGCAGGGCCGCCGTACCTTGGAGGCGAGCCTCCCCCAGTTGGAGAAGGCCGCCCAAGACAACCCCGCCATCGACTCCGACATCGAAGCCCTGCTCGCTGCCGGGGAGTCCTGGAGCAGCGAGTTCGCCGAGCCAGTCCTGGACAAGGTGCGCAACGGTGAGGAACTCACCCACGCCGACGTCCAACGCGGTGAAGAACGCTTCAACTATCTGCGGGAAGCGTCCAGCAGCGCCCAGGGGCGCATCAGCGTCGAACTGGACGAAGCCCAAAAAGACCTGGACTCCGCCACCCAGCAGCTCGCCGCTCTGCTGACCCTCGTGGTCGTGGTCATCATCGTGCTGTGCGGCTTCCTGTGGGTGATGCTGCAGCACTGGGTGCTCCGCCCGCTCGACGAGCTCGGCCGCCACCTGCAGCAGGTCTCGGACGGCTACTACGCGCACCGCATCGAAGTGGAGGCACCCCCCGAGATCGAACGGGTCGCCTGCAACGTGGACGCCATGCGGGAGCGCATCGTGCACGAACTCGACGAAGTCGGCACCGCGCGGCGCGCCCTCCAAGAACAGTCGGAGCTGCTGGAACGCCAAACCGAAGAACTGCGCCGCTCCAACCTGGAGCTGGAGCAGTTCGCTTACGTCGCCTCCCACGACCTCCAGGAGCCGCTGCGCAAGGTCGCCAGCTTCTGCCAGTTGCTCCAGCGCCGCTACCACGGGAAGCTGGACGAACGCGCCGACGCCTACATCGACTTCGCGGTCGAAGGAGCCAAACGCATGCAGGTCCTCATCAACGACCTGCTGGCGTTCTCCCGGGTGGGGCGGACCAAGAACTTCACCACCGTGGACCTCAACAGCGCGCTCAACGACGCGCTCGCCAGCCTCGAACCGGCGCTCGAGGAAGCCGAGGCCGTGGTCACCGGGGATCCGCTCCCGGAAGTGCAGGGCGATCAGACCCTGCTCACCCAGGTCTTTTTCAACCTGATCAGCAATGCCGTGAAGTTCCGCGGGGACAATCCGGCCCGGGTGCACATCAGTGTCCGCCGCGAAGGGAACGAGTGGGTGTTCTGTTGCGCCGATAATGGAATCGGCATCGAGCCGCAGTACGCCGAGCGGATCTTCGTGATCTTCCAACGGCTGCACACCCGCGAGAAGTACGGCGGCACAGGGATCGGTCTGGCCATGTGCAAGAAGATCGTGGAGTTCCACGGCGGACGCATCTGGCTGGACGTGGACTCCGACGAGCCTGGAACCCGGATCTGCTGGTCGCTGCCGGTAGACACGGACAAGGACGACGACCAGTCCGACGAAGAGCCATCACCGCTGACCGCGTGGTCCGAACCGGACTCCGCTGGCGCCGACAGATGAGAAGGTTGGGGGATTGAACGAGGTCCGCATGGTGCAACCTATCGAGGTGCTGCTGGTCGAGGACGACCCTGGCGATGCCCTCATGACGCGGGAGGCATTCGCGGAGCACAAAGTCGGCAACCGTCTGCACGTGGTCTCTGACGGGGTGGAAGCCTTGCGTTTCCTCCGCCGTGAGGGCGAGTACGCTCAGGCGCCCCGGCCGCACCTGGTCCTGCTCGACCTCAACCTGCCCCGCAAAGACGGGCGCGAGGTCCTGCAAGAGATCAAGCAGGACGAGGACCTGGCCCGCATCCCCGTCGTCGTCCTCACCACTTCGGAAGCTGAAGAGGACGTCATCCGCAGCTACCAGTTGCACGCCAACGCCTATGTGACCAAGCCGGTCGACTTCGACCAGTTCATCAAGGTGGTCCAGCAGATCGACGACTTCTTCGTCACGGTGGTGCGGCTGCCGAGCCGGTGAGGCTGCCGCTGCGGGCGGACCGTGCTGCGCCCGGAATGCGGGACGGCCGAGCGCAGTGCCGGGTTCTCGACTACGGTTGGTGCCATGAGCCTGCCCGAACCCCGTAACCCCTCTGGTCCGTACCGCATCTGCGTGGTGTGCCTCGGCAACATCTGCCGTTCTCCGATGGCGGAGAAGATCCTGCTCACCGACCTGGCCCGCGCTGGGCTCGCCGACCGGGTCCAGGTAGATAGCGCAGGTACCGGCAACTGGCATGTCGGGGCGGACATGGACCGGCGTGCCGCCTCCACGCTGCGGAAGTACGGCTACCCGACGGGGCATGTCGCCCGCCAGTTCTCCCCCTCCTGGTTCCCGGAGCGGGACCTGATCCTGGCGATGGACACCGACAACCTCGCGGACCTGGTCCGGCTCGCCCCGGACGAGGAGACCAAGGACCGGATCCGCCTGTTCCGCTCTTTTGCTCCCGGTGTAGGACCCAACCCGGAGGTGCCTGACCCGTACTACGGAGGTGAAGACGGCTTCATCACCGTGCTCACCATGATCGAGGCCGCATCGAAAGGGCTCGTCGGAGAACTCACCGCGCTGTTCAGCGCGCGCTGAAAGGGGAACGGGTGAATTCCGTCGCTGCCAGAGTGACCGAACTGACCGGTCGCGAGGTTGCCGCCGTTGCCGAGCGAGGACACAGCCACCGGTGGCATCTCTACCGCGTGGAACTGGCTGACGGGACCCCGCTCTTCGTCAAAGCGCTTCCCGACGACGCCCCGGCACTGGACGGACTTTTCCGTGCCGAGGCGCTAGGCCTGGACTGGTTGGGGCGGTCGTTCGGCTCCCCGGTACCCCAGGTAGCGGGGTGGGACGACCGCACCCTCGCCATGGAGTGGGTGGACGAGCGGCCGCCCACTCCCGAAGCAGCGGAACGGTTCGGCCACCAGCTCGCCGCGATGCACTTGGCGGGCGCCGAATCCTTCGGTGCCACCTGGGACGGCTACATCGGCCCGCTGCCCATGGACAACACCCCGCGTTCGACGTGGCCGGAGTTCTACGCCGAGCAGCGGATCCTGCCCTACTTGCGCCGCGCCGCCGACCGGGGCGCGCTCACCCCGGGCGACGTCCGCCTCGTGGAGAAAGTGCTCGACGCGCTTGACCACCTGGCGGGCGACCCGGAACCCCCGGCGCGGATCCACGGCGACCTGTGGAACGGCAACGTGCTGTGGCAGGACGACGGCGCGGTCGTCATCGACCCCGCGGCCCACGGTGGCCACCGGGAAGCAGACCTCGCCATGCTGGCGCTGTTCGGCCTGCCCTACCTGGACCGGGTCCGCGACGCCTACAACGAGGTCGCGCCGCTCGCCGAGGGCTGGCGGGCCCGGATTCCGCTGCACCAGTTGCATCCGCTGCTGGTGCACGTGTGCCTGTTCGGGGCGGCCTACCGCACCACACTGGTGGACACGGCTCGCGCCGCGCTCCGCGCCTGACCAACCCTGCCGTGGACCGCGGGGAATGAGACGCTGACGGCTGCGGCCCCGGCCAGGGAAGAGCCCTGCCGGGGCCGCACCGTGGACTCACGTCCGTACGGCTCAGCCTTTCACGCTGCCCGCGAGCAGGCCGCGGACGAAGTAGCGCTGCAAAGTGAAGAACACGAGCAGCGGAATCACCATGGAGACGAAAGCACCCGCGGTGAGCCGCTGCCACTCGTTGCCCCGGGTGCCCGCCAGTTCCGCGAGCCGGACCGTGAGCGGTGCCGTGGACACGTCGCCGCCCGCGAAGATCAGCGCCACCAGCAGGTCGTTCCACACCCACAGGAACTGGAAGATCGCCAGCGACACCAGGGCGGGGACGGTGAGCGGGAGCACCACCTTGCGGAACAGCACGCCGTGTCCGGCGCCGTCCACCCGGGCCGCCTCAAAGAGGGTGGTCGGCAGCTGGGAGATGAAGTTGTGCAGCAGGAAGATCCCCAGCGGCAGGCCGAAGATGGTGTGGGCCACCCACACGTTGGTGAACGCGAACGCGCCCGGCAGATCCCAGGCGGGCAGGATCTGGTATCCGCCGATCGTCACCCCCTGGGAGAAGAACCGCAGCAACGGCACCAGGGCCATTTGCAGGGGCACGATCTGCAGGGCGAAGACCCCCAGGAACACCCAGTCCCGGCCGGGGAAGTTGACCCAGGCCAGGGCGTAGGCGGCCAGTGCGGCGAGGACCACCACGAATACCGTGGACGGCACCGTGATGACGAAAGAGTTCACGAAGTAGCTGGCAAGCTGCCCCTGGCCGGGGGAGAACAACACCTCGCGGTAGTTGTTCAAGGTGAGCTGCGGGTCGGAGAACATCGTCCACCAGCCAGTGGTCTTGATCTCCAACTCGGGACGGAAGGAGGAGAGGAACAGGCTGGCGGTGGGCAGTGTCCACAGGACAGCGATGATGATCGCGATGGCACTCGCGGCGGTGCTGGTCAGGCGTTTCCGCACGCGGGCCGCGGCCGACTCGCGGCTGTGGGCCGGGTTCTCCTTCGCCCGCAGCGGTGGGACATGCGTGGCGTAGTCGTCACGCGCCGCGCGAGGCGAGGAGGGCTTGCGCACGCCGCCGCCCCCTTCTTCCTCGGCGGGCGGGGACTGTGGGGACGTGCTCATCGCTGCTCCTCCCTCAGCCGTCGATTGGTGCGCATCTGCAGGATGATCAGCGGGATGACCAGAATGAACAGGAACACCGCAAGCGCCGATCCCATACCCAGGTTGTCGTAGCGGAACGCCTGCGCGTACATCTCGTTGGCGATGACGCTCGTCTCGTACTGGCCACCGGTCATGGTGCGCACGATGTCGAACACTTTCAGTGTCTGCACCGAGATAGTGATCAGCACGACCATGAGCGTCGGCCACACCGAGGGCAGGGTGATGTTCCAGAAGTGGGTCCACACCCCGGTGCCGTCGATGCGGGCCGCTTCGATGATCTCGTCAGGGATGGCTTTGATTGCGGCGGAGAGCACGACCATCGCGAAGCCGGCTTGGACCCAGATCAGCACCACGATCAGCAGCAGCGTGTTGATCGGGGCGTCCAGGAGCCACAGCCGCGGTTCACCGCCGAACCACACGATGATCTGGTTGAGCAGACCGATCTGCTCGGCTTCCGCGGGACGGTAGGCGTAGATGAATTTCCAGATGATGCTCGCGCCGACGAACGAGATCGCCATCGGCATGAAGATCAGCGACTTGGCCACTGATTCGAACCGTTTGCGGTCGACCAGCAGCGCGTAGAACAGCCCGATCGCGGTGGCCAGCACCGGCCCGAACAGTACCCACAGGAACGTGTTGCGGAGGACCACCAGGATTTCAGGCTGCGTGAACATCGCAATGTAGTTGTCCAGGCCGACCCAGGCCGCACCTTTGCTGTCCATGAACGACAGCAGCGTGGTACGGATGACCGGGTAGACCAGGCCCAGGATCAGCAGGATCAGTGCGGGCGCCAGGAAGAGCGTGGCCTGCCACCATTCGGTCCTGGTCTTTCTGGGTCCGGCATCCACGAGGAGCAGCAGGGCGCCGATGACAGCCAGGAAGCCCGCGACACCGATCACCAACCACAGGAGCTTGGGAAGCTCGTCGACAAGGGAGAAACCCATTCCCGTCCTCTTCCGATCGGGGTGGTTCGGGACCGGCAGATGCCGGTCCCGAAGCAGCGGACTGTGTCAGGAAGACCAGGAGTTCTCGATGTAGTCGAGCGTGGCGTCGGTGTCCTCGCCGTTGATCCAGTTGACCATTCCCCGCCAGAACGTTCCGGCTCCCACTTCAGCCGGCATCAGGTCGCTTCCGTCGAAGCGGAACACGGTTTCGGGGTCGCGCAGGATCTCCGCGCCCAGACGGTCGGTCGGAACTTCCAGAAGGTCGAGGTCAAGGCCCTTGTGTGCGGAGAACCAGGCGCCTTCCGCGGCCCGGCTGTTCGCGAACTCCGCGGTAGCCAGGTACTCGCGGACCGCGACCACCTCGGGACGGTCGCTGAACGCGCCGACGAATTCGCCACCGCCCATGACCGGGGTGCCCTGATCCGGGTTGATCGGCGGCAGGTTGAACGCGTACACATCGCCGTCCTCGGCGACCTCGGTGCCTTCCGGCCACTGGGCGGAGTAGAAAGAGCCCATGAGGTACATGGCGCACTGGCCGTCCAGGATGGGCAGGCCGCCTTCCTGGAACGAGGTGATGGCGATGCTCTGCACGTTGCCGAAGCCGCCGTTGACGTAGTCAGGGTTCCGCAGAATGGTGTCGGCCCGGTCGAACGCGTCCGCGATCTTGGAGTCGTTGAACGGGATGTCGTGGTTGACCCACTGGTCGTAGACGTCGGGGCCGTTTTCCCGCAGGACGACGTTTTCGATCCAGTCGGTGCCGGGCCAGCCCGTGGCGTCACCGGATTCGAAGCCGACGCACCAGGGCTTCACTCCGTCGTCAGCGATGGTGTCGCTAAGTTCGATCAGCTCGTCCCAGGTCTGTGGGACTTCGTACCCGTTCTCGGAGAAGAACGTGGGCGAGTACCAGACGAAGGACTTGAAGTTGGCGCCCAGCGGGGTGCCGTACAACTCGCCGTCGAACGTGGCGTAGTCCAGCCAGTCCTCACTCCAGCCTTCTTCGGCCAGCTTCTGGACGCTCTCGGGGGCCGCGACCAGGTCACCGGACTTGGCGAAGCGCTCAAGCAGACCGGGCTGGGGGAAGAAAGCAATGTCGGGCGCGTTGCCGCCGTCCACTTTCACCTGGACTTGGGCTTCGAACTCACCACTGCCCTCGTACTGGATCTTGATTCCGGTGCAGTCGACGAACTTCTGCCAGGCACGTTCCAGCCGTTCGGCCTCGACGTCCCGGATGGAAGCGTAGATCGAGACGGTGCCGCCGATGTCCTGCCACTGCTTGTAGGGTTCGCATTCCGGCGAGTCCGGGTCGGCCCCCGCCGACCCTCCGCCACCGGACAGGTAGGCGCAGCCTCCGGTCAGCAGCACGAGGGAGAGTGTCGCGGCGATTGTGACGCGCGGATCAGGGAACTTGGGCATTCATGTACCTCCAGTACCGCCCGGTCATCGTGTGACCTGCTCCATAGACATCCGATGCAAGTAGTTCTGTCCGTGAAAGTCCACACATTTGGCCGATGCCTGCCGTAACGGTTTTGTCACGTGGAAAGCGTTCCAGTTAGGAACGGATTGCCGCGGTCGCCGGAGATTAGCGGTGTGATCGCTATAAGTGAACAAAACTTGGCAAACACCGGAGGCTTCCCTTTCTTGAGCCTTGTGGGCTTAGGCAGAAGGATAAAACGGGAGGTAGCGGAGATATCAGGCGATATGCCGTGAGTGGGGTGCGGCTGTCCCTCGTCTGTGCGTCCTGCGGCTGCGCTGAGCCCGTCGTATCAGGCAGAAGAGGCGATGAGGGGAGCATTGCTGATCATTGGGGTGCGTGCGACTGAGCCGGGACAGGCCGCCGGAGCCGTCCCCGCCTGCCTGCCCTGACAGCACCGGTGGCCGCGGACCGCGGTAGCGGCCATCGCACCCCGCCACCACCGGACCGCGGAAGCGGACCAGAGGGCCATCGTGGACTTGAGAGGCGCAGGCCTGCAGGCAGCAGGCGCAGCAGAGAACAGGAGCACCGCCGGATCAGACGCGTGATCCAGCGGTGGTGCACGAGAAAATGGTGAAGTGGCACAGGTACTCGTCATCGCAGACGATCTCATCGGCGCGGCTGCGACCGCTGCGCGTTTTGCGCGTGCCGGACAGCGCGTGACCATGGTCGCCCCCGAGCAGGTCGCCCGGGTGGCCGAAGACCACGACGTGATCGTTGCCAACCTCGACAGCCGGCACATGCCGCCCCACCAGGCCACCGACCTCGTCGCCGACGTCGTCGAAGCGGTATGGCCGGTGGGCTTGGTGATCAAGCGGATCGACACCACCTTGCGCGGCAACCTCGGCGCGGAAGTCGAAGCCGCGTGGACGGAAGTCCGGGAGCGCTGTCCGCCGCAGACCCGGCTGCGCGTCATCGTGGTTCCCGCTTTCCCCGCCGCGGGCCGGACGACCGTCGACGGAGTACAGTTGCTGGACGGCACCCCGGTGGACCGCACCGAGGCGGCACTCGACCCGCTCAGCCCCACCGCTGCTGCCGATGTCGCCGAAGTGGTGGCGCAGCAGAGCTCGCTGCGGGTCCGCCGTATCCCGGTGCGCCAGGTCACCCCGGAGCTGTTGACAGCAGAGCTCGCCGCCGGAGATGAACCGGTGGTGCTGTGCGACGCCGACACCACCACCTACCTGGCGGAACTAGCCGAGGCGGCTGCCCGGGCGCACCGGGAGCACGGCATCGTGTGGCTGGCCGCTGACCCGGGACCGTTCGGCGTGCTGTTGGCCGAGGCCCTGCACTTGCACGGCGAAGGCATCACCGCCGGGCCGCTGTTGGCCGCGGTAGGCAGCGTCACCGAGCTGACCGCGCGGCAGCTCGACGCGGTCGTGCGCTCCGGACCGGTGCGCTGGGTCGATGCCGCCCCCGAGGACGTGGAGCGCGAGGACAGCCGGGAGAAGCTTGCCCACACCCTGGCTGATGCGCTGGCCAGCCACGCCTTCCCCGACGTGGTGGTGTTCCGGTTGCGGGCGACCGCGGCGGAGATCGCAGCGTTGCCGCTGCCACAGCGCCGCCTGATTCCGGAGCGGCTGGCGGAAGTGATCGCCACGGCGGTGACCGATGCGCACGAGCAGGACGGGGCGCTGGGACGTCCGAGCGGGATGTTGATCGCCGGCGGCGATCTCACTTCGGCCGTGCTGGATGTGCTGGGGGTTCAGACTTTCGACATCGGTGGGGAGATGCTCCCGCTGACCGTGCACGGTGTGCTTGGCGGGGGAGTGCTGGACGGTGTCCCGCTGATCGCGAAGAGCGGGTTGGTGGGCGACAGTTCCGCAATCGCCGACTGCCTGGGGCGGCTCCGCCGGGCTGTGCAGACCCGGCTGCGGACGGTCCGCGCGGAAGTGGTGGAGCATTTCCCGTTCACGGCGGGCGCCTAGCCTGCATCGGGCAAGTCGAACCGGAGCCGTCCGGCCGTGCACGGCGGCTGTCAGCGGGACAGCGGCGCAGGGCATCCGGGCGTGGAGAACGACGAGGAGGACGGCTGCGGTGTGCAGCGCCGGTGCGCCGCTCCTGCCTGGGGACGACAGGGGCGGTGGGGCGTCGGCGGTGGTCCCGGCGCCCCACCGCTGGCGGGTGGGACCAGAGGGTCAGATCTCTTCAGCGCTGAGTTCAGGGACCGCGAAGGGGGGTCGGCCGCGTCCCCGCACCCGGTAGCCGCCCCAGACGTTGACTTCAACGAGCTCTCCTTTGCCCGCATAGCCTTCCGGGGTGCGCAGCAGGACTGCGCGCTGGCCCTGGCGGAAGAGCCGGTCCAGCTCCGGATCGGCGACGAGCCGTCCGGTCCACCGGTACTCTCCGCTGAGCGGGTCGAAGTGCCCGGCGAGGTGCGCGGTGACGGTGACTTCGGTCTCGTCGAAGACAGCGGTGACGGTGCCGTGGTATTCCTCTTCGTCGTCGCCCATTCCGCTCATGCGGTCTCCTCCAGTACTCCGGCCCGGCGCCACAGCTTCTTCGCGGGCCCTTGGATCATTCCTGCCTCAGCGAAAGTCGCCACGGCCTTGCTGGCCATCCAGGTCAGGCTCTTGCGCCAGTGGGGGTTGCGGCGCGCGGCGCGGCGGGCGGCCTTCGGGTCGAGTCCTACTGCTGCGTAGCAGTCCGGGTGGATGAGCCGCGTGGTGGCGAAGTAGACCACCAGGCCGAGGACCAGGCGGCTGTAGGCCTTGGACAGCCAGCTGCGGTGCTGCCAGGAGCGCAGGAACTCTTCGCGCGCGTAGCGCATGTGCCGGGCTTCTTCCACCACGTGGATCCGGGAGACAGCGCGGACCAGCGGTTCGAGTTCTTCGTCCACCATGGTCTCGCGCTGGAGCTGGTCGAGGATCTCTTCGACGTACAGTGCGGCGCTGAAGGTCAGAGGCGTGTTGGAGATGGTTTTGAAGACCCGGCCGAGGAACTGGGTGAGGCCGTCCACACGGTAGTAGCGGGCACCGAGCTTGCCCACCATCTTGGCGAACATCACCGAGTGGCGGCATTCGTCGCCGATCTCGGTGTAGGCGTACTGGATGTGGTTGCTGGTGGGGTCGCGGTCGTAGGCGTGGCGGACGAGCATCTGCATCAGGATCGTTTCGAACCAGATGCCGATGCTGGCGATGCTGGCGGTCTCGTGCCTGCTCAGTTCTTTGCGCTGGGCTTCGCTGAGCTGCTCCCACAGTTCGGTGCCGTACAGCGAGACCCGTTCGGGGCGGATGGCGTAGCGGTCGGGGTCGATGGGGGCGTCCCAGTCGATTTCGACGAGCGGGTCGAAGGAGGCTTTAGCCGAGGAACGCAGGAGCCGTTGGGCGATGTCCTCGCGGTCAGTGATGGCCTTGGCGGGTGCGGTCATCGCGGTTCTCCTCCGGAAGTGGTGGAGCCGGTGGGTTCCTGGGGACGGAACCGTCCCCAGGGGTCGCACAGGGTGGAGCGCGGACACCCCATGTTTCCTACGATGAACGTTACAATGACTATTGTCACAATTCAATGGGGTAAAAAGGCGGCTGGTCAACCCGGGAAGCGCCACCCGGCGTCAGTGCCGAAACGCCCTGCGCATCGGAGCCGAACGCGCGGACTCCCTAGAGTGGGGGCATGGCCGAATACCGCATCGACGAGCTGGCCCGGCTGGCGAACACCACCGTCCGCAACGTCCGCGTCTACCAGGACCGCGGACTGCTCTCCCCGCCGCGCCGGGAAGGACGGGTAGGGATTTATACCGAGGTCCACCTCGCCCGGCTGCGACTCATCGGTCAACTCCTCAAACGCGGCTATACCTTCGCCAACATCGCCGAACTAGTCAGCGTATGGGAGCGGGGCGGCAACCTGTCCGAAGTGCTCGGGTTCGAATCCGCGGTGGGCGACCCCTGGTCCGACGAAATCCCCGGCTACATGACCCTGGAGGAGCTCACCGACCTCTTCGGCGACCAGGTCACCCCTGAGCGGGTGGCCCGGGCGGTTGAACTCGGCCTGCTCGAACCGGAAGGGAAACGGTACCGCGTGCCCAGCCCGCGCCTGCTCCACGCTGGTGCGGAGCTCGTCGAAATCGGCATGTCCCTCGACGCGGTCCTGGACCTCGCCCAAGAACTCCGCGACCGGATCGACGCTGCCGCGGAAGCACTCAACCGGCAGGTTTCGGAGCACATCATCGCTACCTACGCCCCGGAAGGGATCATCCACAGCGAGGACCTGGGCAAGGTCGCCGACGTGATCCGCCGTGTCCGCCCTCTCGCGCAGATCGCGGTCGACGCGATCCTCGCCCAGGCCATGTCCCGGCACATGCACGAGACGCTGGGTGATCACTTCGCGCAGATCATCGACCACCTCAAGGAGCGGGCGGAGCATCGGTCCGCCTGACCGTGTCCGTGCCGGTGCCTCCCGGGGTGCGCTGCGGTCGGCTCACGTCCAAGGGGAGCGCAATGCGGCGGGTGAACCGCAGCTCCGCGTAGGCGCCTGCCGGCACTGCTGGACGGACCGGGTAGACCGGCTCCACCCGCTGGTAGGGGGAGCCCGGAGCGGGCCGCGGGTCAGGCTCCCCCTTGTTGGGCCACATCGCCATGGCGCGTTCCGCTTGGGCGGTGATCGTCAACGACGGGTTGACGCCCAGATTGGCGGTGACGGCTGACCCGTCCACCACGTGGATGCCGGGATGGCCGTAGAGCCGGTGGTAGGGGTCGATTACACCTTCCTCGGGGGAGGCGCCGATCGGGCAGCCGCCCAGGAAGTGCGCGGTCAACGGGATGTCGAAGATTTCGCTGACGCAACTGCCCGGGTAGCCGTCGATCTGTTTGGCGATCTGGGCGGCGAACTGCTGGGCCACCGGGATCCACGTGGGGTTGGGAGCGCCGTGGCCCTGCCGAGAGGTCAGCACCCGCCGGCCGAACAGTCCCCGCCGGGTGTAGGTGGTCAGCGAGTTGTCCAGGGACTGCATGACCAGGCCGATGATGGTCCGCTGCGACCAGCGGCGCACGGACAGGCTGCGCATGAAGAGGTAGGGGTGGGCGGCGATTACGCCGAGGAAGCGCAGCCAGCGGGGGATGCGTCCCCCGCCGGGGACTTGCATGGTGGTGAGCAGCCCCATCGCGTTGGAGCCTTTGCCGTAGCGGACCGGCTCGATGTGCGTGTGCGCGTCAGGGTGCATGGAGGAGGTGATCGCCACGCCCTGCGTGAAGTCCTGGGGCGGGCGTATCGCCTTGGTCATCGCGCCGACGAGGGCTTCGGAATTGGTGCGGGTGAGCGTGCCGAGCTTGGGGGAGATGCGGGGCAGGAGCCCGGAGTCGCGCATGGCGTGCAGGAGGCGCTGCGTGCCGTAGGTGCCAGCAGCGAGCACGATGTAGCGGGCGGTGAACGTGCGGGTGGCGCGCCGGGTGCGGAAAGCACCGGTGGCTACGGTGTCGACCGCATAGCCGCCGCCGAGGGAGGCAGGGCGTTCGCGGATCGCTACCACGGTGGTCATGGGGTGGATGACGGCGCCATGGCGCTCCGCGAAGTACAGGTAGTTCTCGGTGAGCATGTTTTTTGCGCCGTGCCGACAACCGGTCATGCACTCCCCGCACTCCAGGCAGGCGCGCCGGGTCGGGCCGGCACCCCCGAAGTAGGGGTCGCGGCAGGCTTCGCCGGGGGAGACCGGTTGGGTGGCCGCCCCGTCCTTGCCGTCGCCAAAGAAGACGCCGACCGGGGCGAGGTGGAAGGTGGAGCCGACCCCCATGGCCTCGGCGGCGTGGCGCAGGTGGACGTCCGCAGGGGTGACGGTGGGGTTGGTCCGCACCCCGAGCATGCGTTTGGCTTGGTCGTAGAAGGGGGCGAGTTCTTCTCGCCAGTCGGTGATGTCCCGCCACTGCGGGTCGTTGTAGAAGTCGTCCAGTGGTTCGTAGAGGGTGTTGGCGTAGTTGAGGGAGCCGCCGCCGACCCCGGCCCCAGCCAGGATCATGACGTCGCGCAGCAGGTGGATGCGCTGGATGCCGAAGAACCCCAGCCGAGGCGCCCAGAGGAAGTTGCGCAGGTCCCAGGAGTTCTTCGGCAGGGTCTCGGGGGTGAAGCGGCGTCCGGCCTCGAGGACTCCGACCCGGTAGCCCTTCTCGGTAAGGCGCAGCGCGCTGACTGAGCCGCCGAATCCTGAACCGACGACGATGACGTCGTAGTCGAACCGGTCGTCGTCCCCGGTGGGAAGGGTGGAGTGCTGCTCGTGGGTCATCAAGTGCCCCCTGGCGGTCGGGTGGAGGGGTGGTTGTCACACGCTCACGTGTCTGTAATGTGAACTAAGACACTTGGCAATGTGACATTGGCTATTGTAATGTTCGACCCTACTGACCAGTAGATGTGGTCTATGTAACACACCAAGCGGAGGCGGGCACAAGCCCCCAACCTCCCACCCCACGCCACCCCCCACGTCGAGCACGGGACCAGGAGGAAGCCCATGGCCGACGAGACTCTCACCGAATCCCCCAACGGCGGCACTGCGTGGCGCAAATTCGCCTACGTCGCCCTGCCCGGACTAGTCGCAGCGGGGGTCCTTGGCGCGGCCACCACCCAAGGACTGCTCGCCGCCTCCTTCGCGGTGTCCGGAGACAACTTCAAGATCTCCGCATCCCACCTGGAAGGCACCGGGTTCGCCCAGTACGGGGACGTCGCAACCTCGGTCGACAAGACCTCCCGCCCAGTAGGACTCTCCATCATCGAAGAAGCCGAACTCTCCGACATGTGCATGTCGGCACTGCTCGACCTGCCCATCGGAAAAGCGACACTCCTCATCCGCGCCGGGGAGAAAACCCCCGTCACCGCGACCAACATGGTCGTCGACGTCGAACAGCTCAACGGCAACGCCCACTTCTCCGCTATCGAGATCGGCCACGACGCCAGCACCCTGAACAAGGTGTCCGGTCCCCAAGGCGACTCCGGAGCCTTCGCCCTGCAATCCGACACCGTGACCATCAACGACCTCACCATGGTCTCCTGGGCGGTCAGCTCCGGAACCCTGCGGCTGTCTGGACTCAAACTCAACGTGAAGCCCGGCACCCACGAATGCTTCTGATCCGATGACTCAGCATGCACGGACCTCCCACCGCGCGGTGGGGCCGTTCGCAAGGTGGCGCCGCTCCCGACCGCTGTGGGGAGGACTCCTGACGATCCTCGCCGGGGCCGAGATCGTAGCGGCGCCCCTCGCCCCCCTGCCGTTCCTCGTCTACCAGGGAATCGCGGGAATCTCCGGCTACCTCATCGGAGCCGCGCTGGTCGCACTCGGTGTCCTGGCTTGGCTGCACCCCGCGCAACGCGCCTTCTACGGCATCGTGGCGGTCCTCCTCTCCCTGGCCTCCTTCCTCACCTCCAATTTCGGCGGCTTCGTCATCGGCATGCTGCTCGGCATCATCGGCGGTGCACTCATCTTCGCGTGGGAGCCCCACCGTCCCCCCAAACGCCGCCAGCGCGACCGGACCGACACCGAGACAGCCCCCGCGGAGTCCTCTCCTACCGCAGAGACAGAACCAGCCGACGACGAAGACCACGACGAAGACCGCGAACCCGACACCACCACGCCCGACCGCGGCGGGCAGCGCGGCAGCACCACACACGCGCTCGTCGCCGCCCCGCTCGCCCTCACCCTCGTCCTCGCCTCCGCCCCCGCCGACTGGTGGTGGCCGTGGGACCAATGGTTCAACCGCGGAGGAAACGAACAAAGCGAGCCGCAAGACACCCCCGGAACGCCAACCCCCGCCCCCTCGGCGCAGCCAGCAGACCCGCCGGAACCGGGCACAGAGCCCGCCGAGGAAGACCCGGAGAACCCCGAGCCCGGCGACGAAGCGGCCGACGGCGAGGACGACGAGGAGACGGACGACGAAGAGTCCGAACCCGACACCGAATGCGAGATCCGGACTGGCCCCGTCGACGAGGAGGTCACCGAAGAAGAATTCCTTGACGCGGTCGAAGCCTGCCAGCACGCCGCAGAGACCGGAGACCTCCCCGAGGTCCAGACGCTGCAAGCCGACGACCGCTTCCCCGCCTCCCCAACCACCAGCGGCCTCACCGCGGACCGCATCATCATGAGCGGCTCCTACTTTGCCGGAGTCGTGGAATACCCCACGTCCGCCGGCACGGACCGCTACCTCAAACTCGGGATGAGCCGCGCCGACTTCGACAACGCCGTGCTGTGGTGGATGGACGGGGAGGAGAAGGTCTCTATCGACCTGCCCGACATGACCATGCAGGGCGATGTCGTCATGTACGTCACCCGCATGAAAGTGCGGATCCTCGGCATCCCCCTGGTCTTCACCCCTGACTTTCCGCCCCCGCTGCTCTTGCCCTTCATGATCGTCACCGACGTCGACGTGTCCCGCCCAGTCGCGCACAGCAACGTGCTCACCGTGGACAACATCGAAGTCCGCGCCGGGTCGTGATGCCCAGCGCGGCATTCGGAGCCCGCCTCACCAGGCTGCGGCCGGCGGGCAGGCGGGCCTGCCCAGCGGGAACCGCCAGGCAGGCCGCCCGCGCCCTCAACGGGCCAGGTGCACCGACTCCGGGAGCAACTGGCTGGGCGCTCCCACGTAGGAGACGTACAGGGCGTCCCGGGCGCGCGTGCACGCCGTGAAGAGCAGGTGGCGTTCCTCCTGGTAGACCTGCTCCATGGCCACCGGGTCCCCTTCGGCGGCGCTGATGGCGGCCTTGGGCGGCAGCAGCGGTTCGCTCAGCCCCACCAGGGCCACGTAACGGAACTCCTGCCCCTTCAGCCCGTGCAGCGTGCCCACCCGCACCGCATCCACGTCGGCGGAAGAGTTCAGCGGGGCGGTCGCGATCCCGTTCGCATGGAGTTCTTTCGTGATGATGCGCACCACCCACTGGTTGCGTCCGGCGACCGCGATCGACTCGGGCTGGGCGCCCGCCGCCAACTGCGCCTGGAGCCACTCGCTCAGCGCGGTCCACTCCTCCGCGCGGCTCGCGCAGCCCTGCACCACCGGTTCGGGTCCGTGCAGCACGGAGGCGTACCCTTCGGCGGCCGGGCCTGTGCTGCGGCCCAAAATCGGCAGTGCCCAGTCGAGGATCTCCTGGCTGACCCGGTAGCTGGTCCGCAGCCGGTGGCCGCGGCCTCGGACATTGATGCCCAGCGACGCCAGCGAGACCCGGGTGTCGACGAGCCGCTGCGCCGGATCACCGAGGAGGAACAGGTCGTCGGGCCCCTCGGGGACCGCGGCGCGCAGCAGCCGCCAGTGCGCCGGGTGCAGGTCTTGGGATTCGGTGACGACGATGTGCCGGTAACGCGGCCCTTGGGTGCGCAGCGCCCGTGCTGCTTCGTGCGCCACCTGGGGATAGGACCATTCCCCTGCGGCGCGCATGGCCCCGGTGTACCGCTGGATCGCCTCCCAGACGTGGGGCCGGAACTCAGGTGCCAGGTGCAGCATCCGTCCGTTGCGCTCGCAGCGGATGTAGTCGGCCAGCGAGGTGAGGTCCTGGGCCAGGATCACCTGCTGCCATTCGTCGACGAGGAAACGGCCGGAGAACGGCAGGCCGTCGATCCGCGCTGCGGTGCGCCACCGCTCCGCGAGCTCCTCATCGCTGAGGATCTCCGGCGGGATGCCCGTGCTCTCGCTCAGCACCCCGCGGGCCAGGCTGTCCACGGTGACGACCTCGATCCGGCGGCGTACATCCGGAGCGGACACCAACCGGTCCAACTGGGCGCTGAGCGTCTGCGCGAGGGTGCGGCTTCCCGTGGTGAGCAGCACGCTCGGCCGGGCTGCCGGGCCATACTCCACCGCGTCCCGCTCAGCCAGGTACGCGGCACGGTGCAGGGCGAGCACGGTCTTCCCCGTGCCGGGGCCGCCGGTGACCTGGGCCGAACCGGCGAAATGTGCGGTGGCCAGGCGCTGGTGGTCCGGGTCGAGGCTCAGCCGCCACTCCGCGAAAGGCAGTGCGAGAGCGTCGGCCAGGTCTGCGGGGCCGCGCACCGGAGCCGCGGCCTCGGCGGGCTCGGGCGGCGCAGGCATTTCCACGAGGTCCAGTTCCAGACCGCCAGGAGCCCGGTAGGTGCGGGCATAGGAGATTGCTTCGTCGTGGCGGCGGACCCCCACCAGGCAGTAGGAGCCTTCCTGGGAGGGGGCGACGATACCGGACCAGTCCGGGCTGATCTGCAGTACCCGCACTCGCGGGTCGGAGGCGTCCGTGACAGCCTGCAGGCGCCCGCTGTCACCGGCCAGGTAGGACCGCACCGCGGTCAGGACCGTGTGCTGGACCCCGCTGTCCAAGCGGGAGAAGTCGTTGAGGAACGTCGGGGCGATCGCGAGTTGCGGCACGGGCTGTTTCCCTCCGGTCACCGTGTTTGACGTGGGACATCGCGTGAGGAGAAGACGGGCGGCCACCGCTTCTTCTGGGAATCTGCGCTTCGGGGAATTTCGGCAAACCACCGCGAAGCATGAGAAAACGGGAGCGGGAACACGGCCTCTTACCTTGGTAAAACACCAGGTCAGAGCGGTTAATTCCAGGATTTTCGAATGTATGTCCGAAGATTTTTCGCGGGCGGAGTGCGACCTGCGGGTTTGCACGGCGCTCTAGTGACCTCAAACACAGTTATGGACTGTCCATAACCGCGGAGTCCGAGGTGTGCTGCCCGCCGAACGCCGCGCAAACCCGCAGACTGCCCTGCACGTCCGCTTCCCGATACCGGCCGTCCCACACCACAAGGAGCGCTGCTCACACCCGGTGCCCACCCGGTGTGGGCGGCCGTCCGTCTCCCGCAGCAGACCGCCGCACCGCTGCAAGCCCCACCCCGCGCCGCGGCCGAAACCGCCCCGTATTTTCGGTCGCGCCCAGACCCGGGCCTCACCCGCGCGATGTCGCGGACCGGATCAGTCGTCGTCCTCGATCACATAGGGGTGCAGAGCAGGGTTCTCCACGTCCGGATACGGGACGAACCAGGAGTGGGCGTCCTGCGCGAGGAACCCCAAAGGGTCGGCAGCAGAGTCCTCCGGGTCCGCGGTGTCCAAGTCCTCCAGGTAGAGCCATTCATGGTCGTGGTGTCGGTAGGCGTGGCTTTCGAACACCGCGAACATCGCGGTGACCTCGTCCGGATCCACCGCGGCAAACGACACCAGCAGTTCTTTAGCGTTCTCCACGAGCAAATACAGCGCCAACGACTCAGCAGTGGACGCGGGGGGCACCCACGGCGAAGCGGTCAACCGGGAGTAGACCACGGACGCGGTGATGAGGAACTTCTTCGCGAAGCTGAGGTCGTAGTGGTGCCGATAGCGGACCGGGAGGTCGTGGAGAACGAACAGGCCTTCGGAGTCGTCAGCCGTCCAGTGCGCCTCGTCCTTGTCGAGGGACTCCGCCTCCTCGTCCAACGTCATGATGTCCAGGAGCAGCTCCTCAGTCAGCACGGACGCCCGATCGATGAGAGCGCCCGCGGCGAGGAACCGGCTGTCCGGATCCTCGGTGGGGGGACCGAAGGATTCGAGCTCGAACGCACGCAACCGGGAACTGAGGGCCAGGAGGCGGCGGCGCTGCGCGGTGACATCCTCAATCGGCAGACCGACCCTGGTAGCCACCGGCTCCTCCTCGGGCCGCCCCTCCAAAGCTTCGGCGAGTTCGGCGTCGCTGACCGTGACTTCGCACTTGCCCACTTGCCAGTCGGCGAGCAGCTCGGTGCGTTCCAGGATCTCGTGGAGCAGAGCTTCCGCGCCGTTCTCCGCGAAACTCAACGCGGGAGCGTCCACCAGCAGTTCGACCACCGCCCCGGTGGAACTGACTTTCAACCGGTGGTCGTAGGGGGTGATCTCCACTCCTTCAGGACCCTCCACCGTCGCCACTCGGTCAAGCCACTCGGAGAGCAGCGCGGCGGCTCCCTGCTGCTGGAGGCCGTCGAGCCCGGTCGCACCGACAGGAAGTGTCAGCTCGGCGGTGATGCGGTATTCCAAAGAAGGCTCCCAACGCGGCTCGATAGACGGAATTAGAGCATGGCCCAAGACCCGCCGCGTACGGTCCCGTACTCTGCTCGGGTCCTCACCAGCCCGCTGACCGGAACGGAGCATATTGACTCTTTCCCCTATCCACAGGGGAGGGGATTTCTCACCCGCGCAAGTTCCGTGAGCGCAGTGCTCCGGAAAGACTTATACCGCTCAACACCCACCAGAAAGCCCGACCCGACACAGAACCGCACCGCGAACCCCGGGCCCGAGCGGGCCCGCCGTGCGGAGAACTGCACCCGAAACCGGTGATGGCCAGGCCTCCCCGCCAGTGCTCGTGGAACGCATCCGCGCCGACCCGGCTGCCGCTGGCTTGCTCGACATCCTCCCAGCGTGGGAACCGAGGGGCTTTCCTCCGGGTGCCCGCGGATACGGGAGCACCCGGAGGAGGTGCAGCATTTACGGTCAGCTCGACGCCACCTCGGGCAGGGCGTCCTGTGATTCCGCCACAACCCCGACACGGCGCAGCAGCGTCGCCGCATGCCGTCCCAGCGGGGTGAGCACACAGCACTCGCCCAGGTCCAGGTCGTAGCGGAAACGCACCAGGCTCAGCGACTCCAGCAACCGAGTCGCGGCTGCAGCGTCACCCTGCCGCTTCTCACCGCAGAGAATGCGGCGGGGGAGCATGCCTCCCTCGGCGGCGTCCAGCCGGTCCAGCCACTGCGCGGGAAGCGGACAGCCCGCCGGAGCGTGGGAAACAGAGTGCTCCCACAGCAGCGGAAGCAGCTCCACCCCCGCCCGCCACACCCGTGCGGCATCGTCGGGCAGGAGCGGATAGGCCGGTCCAGGCAGGACCCACGCATGCTCCCGCACCACCTCGCCAGGGATCCGTTCCCGCTGGTCCACCACCACTTCCAGCATCCGAGCGGTGACTAAGAGGTCCAGCAGCGCGGCTTCCTCGCCCAGCGAAGGTACGCTGCGCCGCCGGGATTCGTCCCGGACCCGCACCCACGAGCCCAGGCTCACGTACGTGTAGCGGCGGTGCCCTTGAGGTGCGGGAAGCGGAATGCGCGACAGGCGCCGCTGGTCGCCCAACCACCCCAAGAATTCTTGGATCCGCAGCACCAGAGGCGCCCCACGGACCGCCCACACCAGTTCCCGAACGTCCATCTCAGCCTCCCCGGACAGTCGAGATGCGTGCCGCGTAGGCAAGGAGAACCACCCGGTGGGTGACGCGGCGAAAGTCACCCTAGGAAGCCCAGCCCTGCGGCAACAGCCCTCACCAGGAACCTGTGGATAACTCCGGGGTCGGCGGCGAGACCGCCCGTCTTGCAGCACGTCCCGGCTCTCCGCGGCGCCCGGGCCTGCCGTGGCAGCGGCACCCCGGCCCGGATCACCGGAGGGGAAGGAACGGGCTGGGATCGCCGTGCCAGCTCACATACAGCGCCTCACGCGCCCGAGTGCAGGCCACGTACAGCAGACTGCGCTGCGCGGCCAGATCGGAGCGGTGCTGGTTTTCATCCAGGTCCGGACTGGTGACGTGGTCCATCAACGGCAGCGCGGTCGCGGTCACCCCGGTCACCGCGACCGCGCGGAACTCCAGACCTTTCACCCCGTGCATGGTGGTGACCCGGACCGCGTCCGCGGAGTCGTCCACGGTGTGCTGCTGCGGGTTGAACCGTGCGGCGGGGATGCCGTGGCGGCGCAGCGCGCTCACCACCTCCGTGACCCCGCGGCGGGTGCGTGCCGTCACACAGATATCCCCGGGAGCGATCCCCTTGGCCAGCCACGAACGGACCTGGCGGGCGAGCGCCACCAGTTCAGCGGCGGCATCCGGCGCCCCGTAGAGCACAGGCGGGGCACCCTGCAGCAGCGACCGGGTCACCCCGGCCGGCTCCGCGGCATCCATGCCCAGCCCGGCATCCTCCCCCTGCATGATCTGCTCAGCCCAGGTCAGGATCTCAGTGGTGGTGCGGTAGTTCATCCGCAACGGGTACGAGCGGCCCACCACGTTGATCCCCAACTGGCGGAAAGACACGGTGTTGTCGTAGATGCGCTGTCGGTTGTCCCCGGCGATGAACATGTCGTTGGGGCCGGGCGCGACCGCGGCCCGCAACGTCCGCCACTGCGCTGGGTGCAGGTCCTGGCCCTCGTCGACGACAACGTTGGTGTACGGCTTCTCCGTGCGTGCGTTGAGGATCCGGGTCGCCTCCGCGTGCAGTTCCAGGGCCGACAGCTGCTTGGTCCGCCGCATCAACGCACGTGCTGTCGCGATGGCGTGCCACACTTCCCGCCGCTCGTCCACGGTCAGCGGCCGGGACCGGCCGCGCCGGGCATCCGGGTCCAGGTAGCCGTCGACGGTGGTGATGTCCTGGGCCATCACGACATGCCGGTACTCCTGGAACACGAAATCAGCCGACCAGGGCAGGGAGTGCTTGCTGACCACGTTGGCGAACAGGCCGCGCGTATCCGACTCCGGGCGCAGGCTGACTTCGGGCCACTCTTCGCGGACGATATCCAGCGCGAGCTTGTCCGCGGTGATGACGTCCACGTCGGCGCGCAGCTCCTCGTCGAGGAGCAGGGCCAGATCCCGCCGCACCGCTTCCACCAGGGCGTTGGTGAAGCTGGTCAGGAGGATCCGGCCGCCCAGCGGCAGGTGTTCCGCCAGGTATTTGACGCGGTGCAAGGCCACCACCGTCTTCCCGGTGCCAGGGCCGCCGTGGACCAGGACCGGGCCGTTGAACACCGGCCGGTAGGCCAGGGTGCGCTGGGTGGGGTGGAGGAAGACCCGCCACGCGTCGAATTCGCGGCCCAGCACCTCTTCAATGTCGGCATCGTCGTCGACCAGCATCACCCGGTGCCGGGTGTTGCGGATAGCGGTGTCGTAGTCGTCCGAGGCAACGGAGCCGCCCGAGAGCGCACGGCGCGGCTGCACCACTTCGCGCATCACCTGGTCGACGGGCATGCCGTCCAGCAGGTGGAGCAGCACCTCGTACTGGTCCTGCGGGATCGCCGGGCTCCAGTCGACGAGTTCCTCACGCGAGGTGAGGGTGCGGCAGAACGCGATGGTTTCGGAGTCCACGCCGAGCTGGCGCAGGGCCTCGTCACTGATGTCGGAGAACAGGGCGGGCCGCGTCGGCGCCGGGGGAGTAGCCGGAGCTGCGGTGTGCTGGGCGAGCGCGGTGGCGTTGCGCCGCTCCAGCGTGCCCATCACCCTGTTGACGTCGTGGCGCTGGTCGGCCGCCCACTGCTCGGCGTTCTCCCGGGGCAGCAGGTGGACCAGCAGGAAGGTCTCTCCGGATTCGGGAGCGAGGAGGACCCCGGTCCACGAGTCGCTGATCCGGAAGGTGCGGATACGGGGATCCTGTCCTTCCGGAAGTTCCCGGATCCGCAGATCCGGGTGGGACAACAGCGCGGGCAGAGGCAGTTCCCGGAACTTGCGGGTGATCGCGGCCAGCCGTTCTCGGGTGGGGCGGTCTAAGCGGTCGTACTGTGGAAGGCACGTCGCGTCGATGGCGAGCCGCGGCATGAGCCTCCCTCCTTACACCCGTGTGCGTCAGTGCGGTGGGGACACCACGGTGATCGTTCCCACCCGAGTACTTTTCTGATCATTAGCAGCAGAGAGTGACAGAAACTGGCAATCGTCTCGGTGAGGACGAAGGGAACTCGGGGCGCTGCAGGGCGGGGACGGGGCACACCGCCAGAGGAGCGGAACATCGGGGCTTTTCTGCGCATCACACCGGTCGTGACTACGGTGGAACAGCAACGCACGACCGACAACGGAGGAATCGCGGTGCGACGCGGCTGGGTGGTGGCGGGGGCCATGCTGCTCCTGTGCGCAGCACTAGCCGCACCGATCGGGTGGCTGCACCTGACCACCGCGGCTGACCGCTACACCCTCGGGGAGGCCCCGGAGCGTCCAGTGGCCTTGGTGCTGGGAGCTGGGGTGACCCCGGAAGGGGAGCCCACCCGGCTGTTGGAGCGCCGGCTGGAGACAGCCGCGGAACTCTACCGCTCAGGCCGGGTCGAAGCTCTGCTGGTGAGCGGGGACAACAGCCAGGAGCACTACAACGAGACCGAGGTGATGTACGACTACCTGGTCGCTGCCGGAGTGCCCGCGGTGAAGATCGCGCGCGACTACGCCGGGTTCAGCACCTGGGAGTCGTGTGTGCGGGCGCGCGCAGTGTTCGGCGTGGAGTCGGTCACTGTCGTCACACAGACCTTCCATCTGCCTCGTGCGGTGGCGCTGTGCCGGGCAGCAGGGCTCGAAGTGGTCGGTGTCGGCGATCCAGCGTGGGAGGATCGTGCCCCGGCCATGCTGTACGGGTACGCGCGGGAGGTTCCTGCTTCCGTCAAAGCGCTGTTCGACATGGCGGTGCAGCCGGAGCCAACGTTCCTCGGGCCCCAGGAGACCGCGGTGGAGGAGGCGCTGGCCGCAGAACGGTCCGACGAGGCGGGATAGTCCAGCCACGCCTGGGCCGGCACCACTGCCGTCGCTCCGGGCTAGGTGCGGGCGAGCTCCCGGAGCGCGGCGCGCACTGAGCCGTGCGCGGCGTGCAGGGCGTGGGCCGCAGTGGGAACGTCCACGCCGGTGAGCAGGCAGACCAGGGCGATCCGCGTGTCTCCGTCGGCGCGGTGGAGCGCTTCAGCGCAGTCCTCTTCGGACAGGCCGGTGGCCTCGGTGAGGATGGTGACCATCCGTCCCCGCAGTTTGGCGTTGGTGGCTACCACTCCGACCATCAGGTTGGAATAGGTGTAGCCGAGGCGGACCATGACCGCGGTGGAGAAAGCGTTGAGGATGAGCTTCTGCGCGGTTCCCGCTTTCATCCGGGTGGAGCCGGCGATGACTTCGGCGCCGGTCGCTACGCCGATGTGCACGTCCACGTCAGCGGCGAGCGCGGAGTGGGGGTCCGCGGTGACCAGGACGGTGCGGGCCCCTGCTTCGCGGGCACGGTCCAGAGCCCCGGCCACGTAGGGGGTGCGGCCGCTCGCTGTCAGGCCTATGGCGAGGTCAGCAGAGGTCACCGTGGCGGCGTCGGCGCGCCCGCTGGAGAAGTCGTCTTCGATGCCTTCGCAGGCGTGGATCAGCGCGGAGGGGCCGCCAGCATGGTGGGCGACCACCCGGTCCCGGGCGATGCCGAAGGTGGGGGGAAGTTCGGCAGCGTCCATGGTGGCAAGGCGGCCCGAGGTGCCGGCCCCGAAGTAGTGGATCCGTCCGCCGTGGCGGAGCACTGACACCCCGAGGTCGACAGCCTTGGCGAGTTCGGGGAGAACCTCCGCTACGGCACGGGGCACGGTCGCATCCTCGGCATTGATCAACCGCAGGATGTCCGCGGTCGGCAGCAGGTCGATGTCTTTGGTGCTGCTGTTGCGCGCCTCTGTGGGGGCGCGCACGATCTCTACCGGTGCGGTGTGCATGTCAATCTCCTTCGCCAGTGGCGACCGTGCTTCGGTCGCCGCCTACCGCTGTCTCATGTCCGTGCTGGTGGGGCCCTCCGCGGTGGAGTACGCGCGCTTAGGACCGGCGCCGCTCCTCTCTGGAGATGCGGAGGCCACGCACCGCCTCGTAGGTGGCTTCCAGCGCTTCCCGGGTGTCGGCGTAGCGCAGTTGGGCAAGGCCGACGAACACGCAGTCGATCACCGTCAACTGGGCGAGACGGCTGGCAGTCGCTCCGGAGCGGAACGTGGTCTCGCGGGCTGCGGTGGTGAGGATGTGGTCGCTGACCTCGCTGATGGGTGAGCGCGGGAAGTTCGTGATGGCGATGGTGGAGGCGCCTTTGCGGCGGGCTTCTGCGAGTGCCCCGACGGTGTCGCTGGTGGAGCCGCTGTGGGAGATGCCGACGGCCACATCCCCGGGGCGCAGCACCGCGGCACTGGTCAGCATGGCGTGGGCGTCGGTCCAGGCGTGGGAGATCATGCCGATCCGGTGCAGCTTCTGCTGGAAGTCAGAAGCGACGAAGGCGCTGGCGCCGACACCGTAGATGTCGATACGGCGGGCTCCGTCGAGGAGCTCGATAACGCGCTGCAGGGTTTCTATGTCGAGTTGGGAGCCGGTGTCTTCTACGGCGCGCGCATCAGCGTAGGCGATTTTCTGGACCACGGTGACGAGCGTGTCGTCCGGGTTGATGTCGCCGGTGAGCTCTTGGACGCTGCCGCGCGCCCCCCGGGCCTGGCCTGCCTCGGATGCCAGGCGGAGCCGCAGTTCCCGGTAGCCGGCGAAGTCGATGGTGCGGCAGAACCGGATGACGGTGGCTTCCGAGGTGTCGCAGTCCCGAGCGAGCTGGGTGATGGAAGAGTTGGCCACCCCTTCGGGATCGTCGATGATCCGCTGGGCAACGCGTTGTTCGGCGGGCGCCAGGGAGGGCAACAACGAGCGGATCTTCAGCACCGTGCTGGGTGTGGCGCCGCCCTCCTTGGGCGGGAGAACACCGTCGTTGTCGCTTCTCTTCGCCATCTGATTCATGTTGGAAAGTTTCTTTCTTTCGAAAGCTCCCGTCAACGGGCGGAAGGGAGCAAAGGCCAATTTTGGTTGCTACATAAGTGTGATCCGGAGTTCGCCCCGGTGGTATCCCAGGCGACGGACCATCGGAGTCGCCTCTACCCGAGGTCGTCCGTCTCAGTGCGAAGAAATCGGGTGGCAGTGACCGGGAGAAAGAAGCGTACGTCCCCGCGGCGGGCGCTGTGACAGATCCCTCGTTGCTGCTCCAAGAAGTGACCACATTCGACCGGCACTGAAAGTGTGTGGTGTATCACTGAGCGTCGCTGGAGGTGGGGCGGGTGTCTATAAGGTGCGGAACATGAACGAAGAAGTCGTCCTCGGGGTGGACGCGGGTGGCACCCACACTCGCTGCCTCCTGGTCGGCCTCGACGGCACCATCCGCGGCCGCGGCCGTGCCGGAGGGGCCAATCAGCGCTCCAGCGCGGACCCCGCGGTGTCCTTCATCAACGCGGTGTCCGCGTCACTCCGCGAGGCCGGGCCGGTCAGCGTGGCAGCAGCGGTATTCGGGGTAGCCGGTGCCGGGGCAGCGGGCCTGGCCACCACGGAGCAGACCGTGCTGCGGGCCTGGCGGACGCTCGGACTCCCCGGACGCCCCGAGGTCGGCGACGACATCGTCGTGGCGTTCGCCGCCGGTACCGCGGAGCCCAGCGGCGCAGTCCTCATCGCCGGGACTGGAGCGGTCGCCGCCACCATCCGGGACGGCCGGATCGAACGCCGCTGCGACGGATACGGCTGGCTGCTGGGCGATGAAGGATCAGCCGTGTGGCTGGGCATCGCCGGCCTGCGCGCGGCACTCGCCGCCTTGGACGGGCGCGGCCGCGCCACGGTCCTCACTGAGCGCCTGGCCGCCGCGCTCCACGTCCCCGCCGGGAGCCGGCAGGCGCTCATCGGAGCCGCCTACTCCATGCTCCCTGCAGAACTCGGCTCGTTAGCCCCCCGAGTGTGCGCCGCGGCTGAAGAAGGAGACGCCGCTGCCGTGGAGATCGTCTCCACCGCGGCTTCCCGGCTGCTGGAAAGCCTGGCCGCGGTCCTCGCCCCGCCGGTGCAGACCCCGGTAGTGCTGGCCGGTTCAGTGCTGCGCGAAGGCCCCGTGGCCGAACGGGTGCGCACCGCGCTCCGCGAACGCTACGGGGTGCGGCCGGTGACTGCGGCCCCGGGCGAGTACGGTGCCGCGGCGCTGGCCCTGCGGCGGACCGGACGTTCCGCCCAGCTCCACGCCCAGTTGCTTGCCCAGGCGCGCTATGCCCCGTCCCCTCCTGCTGGGGGACGGTGACTGGTGCTCCCGGAGCGGTCTTCCTACGGAAACCCCGCGAGAAAAAACCCGTCGGAGGGGGATGCGCACCCCCGGGAAATCGCTAGGGTCAGATGCATGTCGTACAACAACGAGGAGCAGCTCGACCCGGCTGGTTCGACCCAGAAGTTCCAGCGTTTCGTCGCCGAGAACAGAGAGGAGGAGACCGAACCCCGACGGCCGATCCTGCCGTACGTCTTCGTCGGTCTCAGCGTCATTCTGGCAATCGGCATCATCCTCACCGTGGTTTTGACATGGTCATGACCACATGTCGCCCGGCGTCCGCCGTCCCTGGTGGACGCCGGGCGACGAACGGGACGAATCCGTTCGCGGCGATCCGCAGGGCCTGCTAAAGTTACCGACGTCGGAACGCACAAACCGGCGCATCCGGCACGCGCCATTAGCTCAACTGGCAGAGCAGCTGACTCTTAATCAGCGGGTTCGGGGTTCGAGTCCCTGATGGCGCACCACGAAACCCCGGTATCGCGAGCACCGCGGTACCGGGGTGCTGGCTTTTCTGCGCGGTATGCACCCTGCACCGGATCTCCCAGGACCCCCAGGGCAGGCGCCCCTGCTGCTCGTGCTTCTCGTTGTGCGGGCAACCAATGCCGACAACGCTCGCCCTTGCTATGGCCCGCTCCCTGTCCGCTGGGCTGCTCACGGCCCGGCACGGTCGCGATTCCGTATCGATCCGCGGGCACAGCCCTCCCGGGAAGCCCGAGGCCGGGCCATGCGCGCACACCCGCATCCTCTATCGTCCTGTCATCAGATGTGTGTTCTAGACAACATTTCCCCCGGGAGCTCTGCATGGCGCGATCGTCCAGGACTACCCCCGCTTCCCCGTGGCGGATCACCGCGCCGCTCGTGGTGTCCTCCTTCGCCTACGCCACCGCACAGAACACCATCGTTCCGGTGATCCCGCAGGTGCAGGAAGCCACGGGCAGCAGCGCCAGCCAGGTGGCCTGGATGATCACCGGGTTCTTCGTCTCCTCGGCCGGACTCACCGTGCTGACGGGACGCCTTGGCGACCTCTTCGGCCGCAAACGGGTGCTCTGCGCGATCCTCGCTATCTTCGGCGGCGGGGCCGCGATCGCGGCACTCGGTAACTCGCTCGCCCCCATCATCGCGGGCAGAGTCGTCATGGGCGTGGGCGGCGGCGTGTTCCCGCTCGCCTATGCGATCCTCAGCGCACACCTGCCCCGGGATCGTGCCGCGTTCGGCATGGGACTCATCAGCTCCATGTTCGGGGTGGGTGGCGCGCTCGGCCTGCCGCTAGGCGGGCTCGTCGCGGGACACTTCGGCCACAAAGGCCTGTTCTGGGCTACTGCCGCGGTCGCCCTGCTCGCCCTGGCTACCGTGGCGGGCGCCATCCCCTCAGACCGCGGAGAACGGACCGGTACCGTCGACTGGCTGGGAGCGATCCTGCTCACCCTTGCGCTGGGCGGGCCGCTCACCGCTGTCAGCCGGGCCGAAGAATGGGGCTGGGCTGCGCCGTGGACCCTGGGCCTGCTCGCCCTGGGCGCCGTGGCGTTCGCGGTGTTCCTCGTCGTGGAACGCAAGGTCTCCCACCCGCTTGTGGACCTCGACGTGATGCGCCGCCGCAACGTCTGGGCAGCCAACCTGGTCACCCTGCTGGCGACCACTGGCCACGGAGTCATGTTCTTCCTCGTCCCGCAGATCGTGCAGTTGCCGAAGAGCAGCGGAGTGGGACTGGGGGTGGACGTGGACCACTCCGGGCTCTTCCTGCTCCCCGGCGCGGTGCTGCTCATCTTCGCGGGGCCGCTCACCGGGCGGCTGGTCGCCCGGTTCGGCACGCGGCTGCCGCTGGCTCTCGGGGTGGCGCTTGGGTGCGCTGGGCTGGTCATCCTGGCCGCAGGGAGCAGCCAGCCCGTGGCGCTGCTCACCGGCGGAGCGGTCCTCGGCTTGGCGGGCGGCGTCACCTACGCGACGCTTCCCATGCTCATCGCCGACTCCGTGCCCCTCACCGACCTGGGGAGCGCCAACGGAGTCAACACCATCGTGCGCCACGTGTCCATGGCGGTCTCCGCCCAACTGGCGGCGGCCCTCGTGGTCTCCAGCATCCCCGCAAGCTCCCCGTACCCGCAGTGGTGGGCGTTCACAGCCAACTACGGCGCGGCCGCGGTCCTGGCTGCCCTGGCCCTCATCCCCATCGGTCTACTGCGTCCGCGGCAGACCGCCGCGCCCGATCCGGTGGGGGAGCATGATGCGGCGGCACCGACCACTCCTCAGATCAGGTAGAGTTTTCTCAGAGCCCAGGAAACCTGGGCGGGCGCCATTAGCTCAACTGGCAGAGCAGCTGACTCTTAATCAGCGGGTTCGGGGTTCGAGTCCCTGATGGCGCACCATGGAAACCCCGGTGGGACACGCCTTCAGTGGTGGTCCGCCGGGGTTGTGCTTTGTCGGTGAAACACTGTCGTCTCCCGTAGACCACTCGCATACGGGTATGCCAGCCGCACCGGGCGCCTCCTGGCCACGATGGCCTGCGAGGCATGCCGGCGCTGACCTGGCTGGGCAGAATCCGCAGCGCTCCGTCGCCCTCCGCCTACCCAGTGCACAATTCGTGAAATAAGTAGCAAACCGCCACCACTGGTGCGAATATAGAGCGGTATTTGTCGCATCTATCAGTGATCCTCATCACGAAGGCCGCGGGGAGTGGCACAGAGAGGGGCCGCGGTGGGCAACGGTCGGAACACGGCGGAGTCACGCAGCAAAGCGCTGCACGCTCTGGTAGCACAGGGAACCCTCTCCGCGGAGCAGGCCGAAGCAGTGGCGCAGGCGCTACAGGAAGCGGAAGAACCCGACACGCCAGTCCGCTGGGCCGAAATCATCGGCTTCATCGGCGGAGGCCTGGTCTTCGTCGGCATGGTCAGCCTGCTGTACACCTGGGTCGACCTGGAAAAGCTAGGCCAGGCCGTCCTGCTGCTCACCGTGGCAGCCCTCGCGGCCGGCGGCGGCCTCTTCGCGACAGGCGGACGATTCCGCAACCGGGCTGCGCTTCCCCCCACCCGCCGCCGAGTGGGCGGCACCCTATTCGTCATCGCCGCGCTCGCCGTACCCACAGCCTTGACCGTGGCGCTCGAGCCCGTCAACCCCACGACCGCCGCCGCTCTCGGCCTCCTCTACCTGGCACTCGCCGTGCTCGCCTACACGGCAGCACCCACCGCGGTGGGCCTGCTCGTCGCCGGAGGCACCAGCCTGTGGGCCCTGTGGACGATCCTGGCGAAGTTCGACCTGCTCGACACCGATATCCGGCCCTACGCCCTGTCCGTGGTCGCGGTGGGCCTCGTGTGGGGCGTGGTGTCCCTGCGACTGCCCAACCCGCGGACCGGACTCGTCATGGCCGCGATCTTCGCCTTGGGCGGGGCACAGATCCACCTCGGCGACCACCCCGTTCTCGCCTACACGCTGACGGCGGCGATCGCCGTGCTGAGCCTCGTGCTCTACCAGTGGCAGCGGAGATGGGTGTTCCTCGTCACCGGCGTGCTCGGCATCACGATCGCGGCACCGGAAGCGATCTGGGACTGGACCGACGGAGCGGTCAGCGGCGCACTCCTCATGCTCATCGTCGGACTCGTCCTGCTGGCCGCCAGCGGAGTGGGCATCATGCTGCACCGGAAAACCGACAAGCAGCCCGCCCAGCAGGCAGCTGAACCCCCCGCCGGAAACGCAGAAGGCCCCGCCCGGTAACGGGCGGGACCCACCCTGCACTCCGTAGCTTACTGCTTAGTGGTGTGCTCCGGCCGGACGTAGACGACCACCCGCTCCTCGCCCGGGGACTCCGGCGGGTACGTCTCCTGGCCCAGATACTTCTTCGACATCTTGTTGATGAACGAGCGGTTAGGGTCCGGCTCGATCTTCTCGGCCCGCCCGCGGATCTCGATGTAGCGGTGCGGCTCGTCCGGGTCGTGCACGGACAGGGCGATCCGGCTGTCCCGCTTCAGGTTGCGGTACTTCTGCCGGGTCGTGGTCTGGCTGAACTTGATGTACTCGCCGTCCCATTCGAACCACACCGGGTTGGACTGGGGCTCCCCATGCGGGCCGATCGTCGCCACATGAGCAAACGAGCGCTTCGTGAGGATGTCCTCCCGGTCCTCGGGAACTACCGCCGTCTTCGTCATCGTTGTCCCCCTTCCAACCACCGGAGGACCAACCGGTGGCCACGATGCCTATGCTGACTGTGCGATGAAAACGCCGTCCGTGAAATCCCCGTTCGCTGACCTGCGGCGCCGCCTGCCCGGACTCATGCCGCGCGACCGCCACCGCCTGCGCCGCCGGATCGACGGCGCGGAAAAAATCCGCGACCCCGACCGGCGCCGCGCTGTCGCCGCGGAGATCAGCGCCGACATCGACACCTGCGAAGCCAGAGTCGAACGGCGCCGCTCGGCTTTTCCGGCGATCGACTACCCAGCAGAGCTGCCGGTCAGTCAGAAAAAAGACGAGATTCTCGCCGCGATCCGCGACCACCAAGTCGTGATCGTGGCTGGTGAGACCGGTTCCGGGAAGACCACCCAGTTGCCGAAGATCTGCCTGGAACTGGGCCGGGGAGTGCTCGGACAGATCGGCCACACCCAGCCGCGTCGGCTGGCCGCCCGCACCGTCGCTGCCCGCATCGCTGAGGAACTAGGCACGACTCTGGGGGAGTGGGTCGGCTACAAAGTCCGGTTCACCGACGTCTCCAGCGACGACACCCTGGTCAAGTTGATGACTGACGGCATCCTGCTGGCCGAGATCCAGCAGGACCGGATGCTGCGCGCCTACGACACGCTCATCATCGACGAGGCGCACGAGCGCAGCCTCAACATCGACTTCATCCTCGGCTACCTCAAACGGCTGCTGCCCCGCCGCCCCGACCTGAAGGTAATCATCACCTCAGCCACCATCGACCCGGAACGGTTCTCCCGACACTTCGACAACGCGCCCATCGTCGAAGTGTCCGGTCGCACCTACCCGGTCGAAGTGCGGTACCGGCCGCTCACCGCCGAACAGGTGGTAGACGACGAGGACACCGTCGCAGCCACCGACGACCGCGACCAGATCCAAGGCATCTGCGATGCCGTGGACGAACTCTGCGCTGAAGGCCCCGGCGACATCCTCGTCTTCCTGAGCGGGGAACGCGAGATCCGCGACACCGCGGAGGCCTTGGGGAAACACCTGGCCCGCCGCTACCCCGAAGGCAGCCCGCAGGCCGTGGAGATCCTGCCGCTGTATGCGCGGCTGTCCGCAGCCGAACAGCAACGCGTGTTCCAACCGCGCGGCAAACGGCGGATCGTCCTGGCCACCAACGTCGCAGAAACCTCGCTGACCGTGCCCGGAATCCGGTACGTGGTCGACCCGGGCACCGCGCGAATCTCCCGGTACAGCCACCGCACCAAAGTGCAGCGCCTGCCGATCGAACGGATCTCGCAGGCCTCCGCCAACCAGCGCAAGGGACGCTGCGGCCGGGTCGCCGAAGGCATCTGCATCCGGCTGTACTCGGAAGAAGACTTCCTCTCCCGGCCGGAGTTCACCGAACCGGAGATCCTGCGCACCAACCTGGCCTCCGTCATCCTGCAAATGGCCGCGCTCGGCCTCGGGGATGTCGAAGAATTCCCGTTCGTCGACGGCCCCGACCGGCGCCAGGTCAAAGACGGTGTCGCACTCCTCACCGAGCTCGGCGCCCTCCAGCCCGCGAAGGACGGACGGCACCGCCTCACCGCGCTGGGGCGCACCCTGGCCCAGTTGCCCATCGACCCGCGCCTGGGCCGCATGGTGGTGGAAGCCGACCGCAACGGCTGCCTCCACGAGGTCATGGTGATCGCTGCTGCGCTGTCCATCCAAGACCCCCGCGAACGCCCGGTGGAACAGCAGCAGGCCGCAGCCCAGAAGCACGCCCGTTTCGCCGTCCCCGACTCGGACTTCCTGGCCTACCTGAACCTGTGGAACTACCTGAACGAGCGGCAGCAGGAACTGTCCGGCAACCAGTTCCGCAAAATGTGCCGCGAAGAGTTCCTCAACTACCTGCGGGTGCGGGAGTGGCAGGACATCTATGCGCAGCTCCGCCAGATCGTGCAGTCCTTGGGGATGAAGGTCAACACCGCCCCTGCCGACGCCAAGCGCATCCACCTGTCCCTGCTTGCCGGGCTCCTCTCCCACATCGGGCTCAAAGACCCGGAGAAACACGAGTACCTGGGGGCGCGGGGCGCCCGGTTTGCGATCTTTCCCGGCTCGGCGCTGTTCAAGAAACAGCCGCGCTGGGTGATGTCAGCCGAGCTGGTAGAGACGTCGCGGCTGTGGGCGCGCGTCAATGCCCGCATCGAACCCGAATGGGTGGAAGAGCTCGCCGGCCACCTCGTGAAACGCACATACAGCGAACCGCACTGGGAGAAGAAGCGGGGCGCGGTCATGGCGTACGAGCGGGTGACCCTCTACGGCGTGCCGATCGTCACTCAGCGCAAAGTCGACTACGGCCGCATCGACCCGAAGACCGCGCGGGAGCTGTTCATCCGGCACGCCCTCGTCCAAGGGGAATGGGATACCCGCCACGCGTTCTTCCGCCGCAACCAGAAGCTGCTGCAGGAGGTCGAAGAACTCGAGCACCGGGTGCGCCGCCGTGACATCCTCGTCGACGACGACGTCCTCTTCGACTTCTACGACCAGCGGGTCGGCGCTGAAGTGGTCTCCGTCCGGCACTTCGACAGCTGGTGGAAGCGGGTGCGCCAACAGCAGCCGCGCCTGCTCGACTTCGACAAGTCGATGCTCGTCGCTGAGGACGCCGGCGAAGGCATCGAAGAGGCCTACCCGGACTTCTGGCAGCAAGGCGAGCACCGCTTCCGGCTCACCTACCAGTTCGAACCGGGGGACGCGGCCGACGGGGTGACCGTCCACATCCCGTTGAACGTCCTCAACCAGGTCAGCCCGGAAGGGTTCGACTGGCAGATCCCCGGCCTGCGGGAAGAACTGGTGGTGGCCTTGATGCGGTCACTGCCCAAAGCGATCCGGCGCAGCTTCGTTCCCGTGCCCAACTACGCCGCCGACGTGCTGAAACGGCTGAAACCCTACTCTGAGCCGCTGCTGGAAGCGCTGTCGCGGGAGCTCACCGCGATGGGCGGCCCCCGGGTCACCGTGGACGACTGGCAGCTCGACCGGGTCCCCGACTATCTGCGGATGACGTTCCGCGCGGTCGACGACAAAGGCCGCACGCTCGCCGAAGCGAAAGACTTGGAGGAGCTGCGACGCCGGCTGCAGCCCCGGCTTCGCAAAGCGATCTCGGCGGAGGCCGCGAGCATCGAACGCACCGGGCTGACCTCCTGGGACTTCGGTCCGCTGCCCCGGACGTTCGAACGCCGCACTGCCGGGCACATAGTCCGCGGCTATCCGGCCCTCGTGGACGAGGGGACCACCGTTGGGGTGCGCATCTTCGACAATGCGGCAGCCCAGCAGCAGGCCATGGTCGCAGGAACCCGGCGGCTGCTCATGCTCACCGTGCCCTCCCCGGCCAAGTTCCTCCGAGGGCATCTGAGCAACCAGACCACACTGGTGTTCAGTCGCAGCCCGCACGGCTCAGTCGCCGCCCTCTTCGACGACTGCATCGGCTGCGCAGTGGACTCGCTGGTCGCCGAGGCGGGCGGACCGGTGTGGGACCCGGAGTCGTTCGCGAAGCTCCGCGAGCACGTGCGGGTGAACCTGGTGGAGCGGGTCATGGAGCTCCTCCCGGTCGTGGAGAAGATCCTCGCCACGGCACAGCGGGTGGAGAAACAGCTCAAGAGCGTCACGAGCCTGGCAGTCCTGCCGTCCATCACCGACATCCAGAACCAGCTCGGCGCGCTCATCGGCCCCGGGTTCGTCACCGCCGCCGGCTACCAGCGGCTCCGGGATCTGACCCGCTACCTCAAAGCGATCGAGGTGCGCCTGGAGCGGCTGCCCCGCAACCCCCGCCGCGACCAGGTGAACATGGCCAAGATCGAGCAGCTGCGCCAGGCCTACCAGCAACTGCTCGACCGGCTCCCCCCGGGAGTGCCGCCCGGCCCAGCACACGAGAACATCCGCTGGATGCTGGAAGAACTGCGGATCAGCTATTTCGCCCAGGAGGTCGGCACCGCCTACAGCGTCTCCGAGAAACGCGTCCTCAAAGCGATCAGCGAGGTCGAAGCCCGCATGCGCGAAGGGGCACGGTCGTGAGGGCACACCCGGGGCCCGGTAGCCCCTCTACCCCAGGGACCGGAGATGGCGGGGCAACCCCGTCCCAGAGGGCAGCAAGCCCGGTGAACCACGCACGGACCGCTGCGACGGGACGCCCCGGCCTCCACCGTTTCTCGAGGTCCTCCCCCGGCGCCCACCTCGTCTGCTTCCTGCACGCGGGCGGCCTGCCCACCGCCTACCAGCCGTGGGCCGCGGAAGTCGGCGACCGGTTCACCGTGTGGGTCGCCACCGTGGACCACCGCGACTGTGCAGCCGGCACCGCGCCGATGTGGGACGTCTACGCCCAGCGGCAGGCTGACGCCGTGGCCAGCCTGCGGGGACCCCTGACCCTCTACGGGCACAGCCTGGGCGCCCTCTCCGCCTACGAGACCGCACGGGAGCTGCGGCGGAGAGGGCGCGAAATCACCCACCTGGTGGTCAGCGGGAGGGACGCCCCACACCTGAAACCGGAGATCACCTTCCCGGACGACCCGGTGGCCCTCGTGCACGCGGCCGCCGCCTGCTTCGGCGGGATTCCCGAAGAGCTCCTCCACGACGACGAGCTGGCCTACGTGTTCGGCACCGAGATGCGGGCCGGGTTCGCCGCGGCCGACGCCTATGTCTGGCAGCCCGGTCCGCCGCTCGACGTGCGGCTCACGGTGGTTGGCGGCCTCGACGACCCGGTCGTCACCGACGCTGGACTGCGTGCCTGGCAGCAGCACACCACCGGCCCGTTCCGGTTGGAGCGGCTGCCCGGCGGGCACTTCTTCACCGCTGAGGAGCGCCGCCGTCTCCACGCGCTGTTGCCGTGAACCCCCTCCGGAGGTTTCCTACGGTTACGGGCGGCCACTGTCAGTCAAAGAACCGGGGAACTAGAGTGGCGCTGGCCCCGAGAGCCGGGGTTGACGACACTCAGGAGGATCCCCTCGATGACACGACGCCGACTGCTGTGGATCGGCTCCTACACCCCTGACTCCGGTATCGCGGGTCACGCGGCGGGGGTGCAGCGTGTCTGGTTCGACACGGACACCGCAGCCTTGAGCAAAGCGGAACTGGCGGCGCCCGCCAGCGGGCCTTCCTTTGTCGTCCCCGCCACGGACCAGACGATGGTCTACGCCGTCAACGAGCTCGCCGCGGGACGGGTCACCGCCTTCGCAGTCCACGACACCCAGCAGCTCACCGAGGCAGGCAGCGCCATCACCGGCGGCTCCTACCCCTGCCACCTGCTGTACCACCCCGCGGGGCGACACCTGATCGTCGCCAACTACGGGGACGGCAGCGTGAGCGTGCATGCCCTCGACCCGGCCGGCGTCCCCACTGCACCAGTGCAGCGGTTGACCCACACCGGGGCGGGCCCCCGCACCGACCGGCAGGAAGGTCCGCACGCCCACAGCGTCTACGTGGCCCCGGGTGGCACCCACCTGCTGGTCGTCGACCTCGGCACCGACGAACTGCGGTGCTTCCCCTTCGCCCCGGAGGCGGACCAGCCTGCCGGCCCTCAGCACATCGCGGCCCGCCTGGAACCGGGCAGCGGACCGCGCCATCTAGCGATCCACTCCTCCGGGCACCTGTATGTGGCCGGAGAACTGGATTCGCGGGTCTACGTGCTGCGGTTCGACCCTGCCACGGCCCAGGCCGAGATCCTCGACGCGGTGCCCGCCACCGGGGCCGCCGACGACAACTATCCAGCTGAGATCGCGCTTTCTGCGGACGAGCGTCGCCTCTACGTCGCCAACCGGGGAGCGGACACGATCGCCACCTTCGAAGTGTCCGCGGACGGTACGCGGATCCGCCGCCTAGCTGACACCCCCACCGGGGGCGCGTGGCCCCGCCACTTCGCCCTGGTCGACGGCTACCTTGTCGTCGCCAACCAGAACTCTGAGACGTTGACCGTCCTCCCCATCGACGCGGAGAGCGGGATTCCTGGACCGGCGTGTTCCACCCTGGACCTGCCGACGCCGGTGTGCGTCCTGCCTGCCGCGGTCGAATGACCCGTCCACGGTCCGTCTTCGCGCCGTGCGGTGCGCCATACCTCCGTGTGGCCCACCACACGGCGAGGAACGGAAAAGCGGAATTTTTTGGAGGAACCCCATAAGGCCCGATTGTAGAAAGCTGTTCTAGGCCGCATATCTGCTGCTCAAGATCGGGTGGCCACAATGGGCTTGGAGATTTCCTCCAAAACCGTATACGGACCAAGGACTTGGACTATGACTGTCTCCCCATCGTCGTCCCCCCGTTACCGCGGGCTGACAGCGCGCGACCTCGCACTGATCGCGTTGTTCGCCGCACTGCTCGCCGCGATGAGCCTGGTACCCGGAATCCCGGTGGGCAGTGTGCCGATCACTCTCCAGACCTTGATCGTCATGCTCGCCCCCGCCATTCTCGGCGCCAAACGCGGGGTGCTGGCGATCGCCACCTTCCTCGCGCTGGCCCTCGCCGGACTCCCCATCCTGTCTGGAGGCGGGGGAGGACTGGCCTCCTTCGCCGGACCGTCCGGCGGATTCCTCATCAGCTGGATCTTCGTGGCCCTGGTCATCGGGCTGTTGACCGACCGCATGCTGCCCGCATACCGGTTCTGGCCGGGCCTGCTCATCAACCTGGTCGGCGGGATCGGCGTGTGCTACCTGATCGGCGGCCCGTGGATGGCTGTCGTCGCCGGGCTGGACGCCACGGCCGCGCTGATCGCGCTCGCCGCTTTCGTTCCCGGCGACGTCATCAAAGCGGTCGTCGCCACGCTGATCGCGGCCAGCGTGCACCGCGCCTACCCGGTTCCTCCCGCCGGGCACCGGGTCTCCGCTGCAGGACCGCGCTCATGATCCGGATAGAGCATGTGACCCACGCCTACGGCGACCGCGTCGTCGTCGACGACGTCTCCCTTGACCTGCGGGAGCACCGTATCGGGCTGATCGGCGCCAACGGCTCAGGTAAATCAACTCTGGCCCGCATGGTCAACGGCCTGATCGTGCCCGATACGGGTCGGGTCCTGGTCGACGGCCTGGACACGCGCGACCACGTCAAGGAGATCCGGCGCCGGGTCGGCTTCGTCTTCCCCGACGCAGACACCCAGATCATCATGCCGACGGTCGCCGAGGACGTGCGGATCGGACTGCGGGACAGCGGGCTCAGCCGCGACGAGATCGAGGCCCGGGTCGATGAGGCCCTCGCCCGGCACGGACTGCTCGAACATCGCGACCACCCCGCCCACCTGCTGTCCAGCGGGCAGAAGCAGATGCTGGCCCTGGCCTCGGTCCTGGTCACCGAGCCGCAGATCCTCGTCTGCGACGAACCCACCACCCTGCTGGACCTGCGCAACGTGCGGATCATCACGGAGACCCTGCGCACCCTGCCCCAGCAGGTCATCCTGCTCACCCACCACCTCGACACGCTCAGCGGCTTCGACCGGGTGCTGGTCATGGACGCCGGGAAGATCGTGTTCGACGGGGCACCCGAGGACGCCGTCGCCTACTACGTCGCGTTGATGGAGCAGCGGCCGTGAACACTGTCGGGCTCTACGTGCCGGGCACCTCGCTGCCCTACCGGATCCCGGCAGGCGTGAAACTCCTCGCCCTGCTGGGCACGGTCACCGTGCTGGTGGTCCTCGCCGACCCGTGGGTGTCGCTAGGCGCCGTGCTCGCAGTGGTCCTGCTCTACATCCTGTGGGGACTGGCCGCCCACCTGTGGCACGCGTTCCGGCCGGTGCTGCTGTTCCTGGTCGCCATCGCGGTCTTCCACGCTGTCTTCACCGACGTGCACACCGCGGTGCGGGTGTGCTCCCAGCTCACCGCGGTCATCCTGCTGGCCGGACTGGTCACCCGCACGACCCCGGTCAGCGCAATGCTCGACCTGTTCACCAGGCTGGCCCGTCCGCTGCAGCACGTGGGGGTGCGGCCGGAACGGGTGGGACTGGTCCTCGCACTGACCATCCGCTGCATCCCCATGGTGGCGGAGGCGTGGCGGGCCTCCCGCGAAGCGTATGTGGCGCGTGGGCTGCGTGGCGGGGCGCACCGCATGGTGGTCCCGGTCATCGTGAACCTGATCCGCTCTGCTGAAGCGCTCGGATTGGCGTTGAGCGCCCGAGGGCTCGACTAGCAGCCCTCGCCTTGGGTCCTCCTCGCCCCCGACTATGGGGAGCAAAGGTGATGAATTCGGGCAGATTGTGGCAAGGTTGGGGGCACGAGTCCGCGATCGCGGAGTCCGGTCTTCTCGGCGAAGGCGGTCGGCATGCGAGAGCATTCAGCGGCACCCGCCCACTCTGCCCCAGCGCGCAGGGCTTTCCTCCTCACCTTGGCCTTCCTAGCCGCCGTCACCGTGCTCGCGCTGCTCACCCCGCGGCATGCCAGCGGACCGCCCGCGCAGCCGCCCGTCCCGGCACCGGCCCCCACCCCACGGCCGAGCCCGCCCCCCACCGAAACCCCGCAGCCACCGCCGCTGAGCCCCGCCGAATACGACCGCCTCACCCGCGTCATCGACGACTACCTCGCCGGAGAGGACTGCCGGCTCTCCCTCGCCCTCCACGACCTGGCGAGCGGCGCCACCTACTCCTACCGGGCCGGGGAAACCTACACCACAGCGAGCCTGGTCAAGCTCAACATCCTCGTGCTGCTCCTGCTCCGCGCCGAAGATGAAGGCCGGGAACTGTCCGCTGAAGAGGAGCGGCTGGCTGCCGAGATGATCCGCTACAGCGACAACGACGCCACCAACGACCTCTATGCGCGGATCGGCTTCGACGCAGGGTTCGCCCGCGGCAACGAGCGGCTCGGCCTGCACGCCACCAGGCCCAGCGGGCGCGGTGTCTGGGGCGCTACCGAGACCACCGCCGCCGACCAGTTGCGGCTGCTCCGCATCGTCTTCACCGGGGACAGCCCGCTCTCCGAACGCAGCCGCGACTACGCCAGTCAACTGCTCGGCACCGTGGCACCGGAGCAAGCCTGGGGGATCTCCGCGGCGGCAAGCGAAGGCGACACCGTGGAACTGAAGAACGGCTGGGTGCCCCGGAGCAGCGACGGAGACCGGTGGGTGCTCACCAGCGCGGGCCGAGTCGCGGGGGCAGAACACGAATACCTGATCGTCGTGCTCTCCGACCGCCACCGCGACTACGCCGGCGGCATCGCCCGCATCGAACACGTCGTTGCCGAGGTGGCCGCCGCGCTCAGCGACGCAACGAGACAGTGACCCGGCCGAGGAAAAGTGCCGGGACCGCCCCCCTCAGGCCCCGGCACCCCCGTCACGGGGCGGGAGGAAGACCCACGAGATCCGCGATCCGCGCCCGGTGCCGGTCCGCCGTCCCCAGGCTGAGCGACGCGCTCTTGGCGCGCTTCAGGTACAGGTGGACCGGATGCTCCCAGGTGAAGCCGATCCCCCCGTGCAACTGCACTGCTTCCTCCGTGACCTTCACCGCGACCTCGGACACAAAGGCTTGAGCGAGCGCCGCAGCAAGCGGGAGGTCCTCCGAGTCAGCGGCGAGCGCACTCGCCGCATGCCGCACCACGGCTCTGGCTTGGGCGAGCAGTACCCACAGGTCGGCAACCCGATGCTTGAGCGCTTGGAAAGAACCGATCGGGCGGGCGAACTGCACGCGCTCCTTCAGGTAGGCCACGGTCGTGTCGAACGCCCACTCAGCAGTGCCGAGCTGCTCTGCGGCCAACAGGACCGCGCCGGTGAGCAGTGCGGCCTCCACTGCGTCGACCGCCTGCTGGCCGACGGCCACCCTGGTCGCTTCGGCACCGGTGAGGGTCACTTCGGCGAGCGGCCGGGTCTGGTCCAGGCTCACCACAGGACTCAGGGTCGCCTGGTCGGCGGGGAGCAGGTACAGGCCGGGTCCCTCCGCGCCGAGAGCGGGCACGACCAGCACGTCCGCGCTGAGCGCGTCCACCACGCCGGGAACCGTGCCCGTCAACTGGGAGCCGTCCGCGCGGACCTGGGAGGGGAAGCCAGACCCGGGGGCCGTGGGTAGCGGCACTACCAGTGTGGCGCAGCGCTGCCCGGCTGCCAGGTCCGTGAGCAGGGCGCGCACCTGCTCCTCTGCAGTGCCCAGCGCCACCAGGGCACCGGTGGCCAGCACGGCGCTGCCGAGGAACGGGACCGGGGCTACGGCCCGGCCCAGCTCTTCAGCGACGGACGACGCCTCCCGTGCCGTAGCGCCGGCGCCCCCGAGCGTTTCGGGAACGAAGAGGCCGAGGACGTCCAGCTCCGCCAGTTCCTGCCACAGGGCACGGTCGGTGACCTCTGCCGGAGCATGGTGCGAGACACGGTCGAGGACGGACTGCCATGGGCACCGGTGGGCCAGCAGCTCCCGGACGCTGGCGCGCAGCTCCTGCTCGATCTCGCTGTACAGCAGATTCAGCTCGGATTCGCTCAACGGGGCAGGTCCTTCCAGGCGAGGTCTTTGTCGGCCCGGGGTTCCGGGGGCAGTCCCAGGACGCGTTCGGCGATGATGGTGCGCAAGATCTCTGAGGTTCCGCCCTCGATCGAGTTGCCTTTGGCGCGCAGGTAGCGGAAGCCGGGGCCCCGACCCAGCAGGTCCGGTTTCTCCGGGCGGCGGAAGGTCCAGTCGTCGTAGGTGAGTCCTTCCACCCCGCGGAGCTCCAGTTCCAGACCGCTGATGCGCTGGTTGAGTTCAGCGAAGGAGAGTTTGGTCGCCGATCCTTCAGGGCCGGGCTGGCCCGCGGCGAGCTGCTGGCGCAGCCGCTCCTTGGTCAACCGGGCGGCTTCCGCGGCGACCCACAGCCGCAGAAGCTCCTCGTGGAGTCCACGGGTGCGCAGGTCGGGACGGCTCCGCCACAGGTCGCTGACTATGCCGATGAGCCCGCCTTCCCGGGGTTCGGGGCGGCCGCCGATGGAGACCCGCTCGTTCATCAGCGTGGTCTGCGCGACCTTCCACCCTTCCCCGACCCCGCCGAGCCGGAGGCTGTCGGGGATCCGCACCTCGTCCAGGTATACCTCGTTGAATTCGGCTTCCCCGGTCATCTGGCGCAGCGGGCGCACCGTGACCCCCGGGGCGGTCATATCGCAGAGGAAGTAGGTCAGGCCGCGGTGCTTCGGCACGTCCGGGTCGGTGCGGGCCAGCAGGATGGCCCACTGGGCCCGGTGCGCCAGCGAGGTCCACACTTTGTGGCCGTCGATCACCCAGTCTGTTCCGTCGCGGACCGCGCGGGTGCCGACGGCGGCCAGGTCTGATCCGGCTCCGGGCTCGCTGAACAACTGACACCAGACTTCTTCCCCGGTGTAGATCGGTTTGAGGAAGCGGTCACGCTGCTCCGGGGTGCCGAAGGCAGCGATGGTGGGGGCCGCCATGCCCAGGCCGATCACGAGGCCTTCCCGGTCGACGGGGACGAAACCGAAGCGTTCGAACTCCGCGTCGACGACGTTCTGCAACGCGCAGGGAGCGCCGAGCCCGCCCGCGCCTTTGGGGAAGTGCACCCAGGCAAGGCCCGCGTCGTACCGGGCGGCGAGGAACTCGGTCTGGTCGGTGGTGGCGGGGTCGTGTTCCGCGACGAATGCGGCGACGCGGGCGCGTAGTTCCGCGGCATCCGGTGGAGCCTCAGAGGACGGGGTCACGTCACAACCTTCCTGGAGGAGCGGGAGGGGCATTCCGCGCGGGAGGACCAGGGCCGTCCCGGTCCCCCGCGCGGCTCAAAACGGGAGGGGCAGCGGTACTGGCCGCGCGGGGGCGAAGCGGTCCGCGCTGCCGTCCTCCGCGGGCGGAACTAGTCCAGCGGGCCGCCGGCGACGTAGATCACCTGTCCGGAGATGTAGCCGGCTTCTTCACTGGCGAGGAAAGCCACGGTGGCGGCGATGTCCTCAGGCACACCGACCCGGCGCACCGGGATCTGGGCGGCGCGGGCCGCCTTGAATTCTTCGAAGTCCACGCCGATCCGCTGGGCGGTGGCCCGTGTCATGTCGGTGACGATGAATCCGGGAGCGACCGCGTTGGCGGTGACGCCGAATTTCCCGAGTTCGATCGCCAGCGTCTTGGTGAAGCCCTGCAGGCCGGCTTTGGCTGCGGAGTAGTTGGCCTGTCCGCGGTTGCCTAGCGCCGAGCTGCTGGACAGGTTGATGATGCGGCCCCAGCCTTGCTCGGTCATATAGGCCTGGGCTGCCCGCGACATGAGGAACGCACCGCGCAGGTGGACCCGCATCACGGTGTCCCAGTCATCGTCGGTCATCTTGAACAGCAGGTTGTCGCGGATCACCCCGGCGTTGTTCACCAGGATGGTCGGCGGGCCGAGCCGTTCTGCGGTCTCCTTGACCGCGGCTTCAACCTGCTGGGTGTCGCTGACGTCCGCACCGAGGGCGATCGCTTTGCCTCCGGCTTCGGTGATCGCGTCCACCGTGGCCTGCGCGCTCTCCTTGGTGAGGTCGAGTACTGCGACCGCGTGCCCTTCGGCGGCCAGGCGCTGCGCGGTGGCGGCGCCGATTCCACGGGCCGCACCCGTGACGATTGCGACACGAGGGGTCTGGGGCATGGTGTCTCCTCCAATGACAGTCGGTGAACCGGTCCGGACCCGGCCGTCCAGTGCACGGTTGAGGCGATCCTAACCAGTCGTACCGACTGGATGGTATGTCAGGGGTGGTTTCCTGTGCGCCTGCTGTGGGAACGCCCGCAAGGCGGGATGGGATACAGCATTCAGCGGAGCAGGCACCGCCGGCGCGGTGTGGGCCACGGGGTGGAGTCTTCCCAGTTCGTATTAGGTGGTGCCAGGAAAGTTCACTGCTGTCCTGGAAAGTGCGGCAGAATCGCAGCCTTTTTTGTTCGCTCTTCAACAGATAACCGGAGCGAATGTTCTAGGATGCCTTCCGAGAGGCACGTGCACGTGCATACGATCCTTGCATTTGCATAGTCCTCTTACCTGCGAGCGCTCGAGACGACGGCAAGGGGATCGCGGTGACCGGACATTCTTCCCAGAGGTTTGTCAAGAGGACGCCCGGACAGGAAGCGGCGCCAACACCAACTCTTGTCGCGGCAGAGCGCGCTTGGTGGCTTACCCCGCTGCGCAATGGGCTGTCACGGTGGAACTCCTACCCGGGGACAGCCAGCTACGACAGCCTGCTGTGGAGCTTGGCCCCGGATTACGGTGCCGTGAAGCTCGCCCGCGAACTCGCTATGGCAGCCCTGCGTGAGTGGGGAATGGTCCGGTACGCCAGCGACGTCGAGCTCGTGGTCTCCGAACTCGTCACCAATGCGCTGCGACACGCCGTCCCCCGGATCGGGAAAGAGCAGGAGAACATCATCCAGCTCAGCGTGATGCGCCGCGGAGCAGAATTCATCTGCGCGGTCCGCGATAGCAGCGACTTAATACCGCAGCGCAGAGAACCGGACTTTATGGCAGAAACTGGGCGAGGGCTCCAGCTCATCTCCTGTTTCAGCCGCCGCTGGGGCGTGGTCCCGACCGTGGCGGGCGGCAAGTTCGTCTGGGCGCTTTTCGGGTGACCCAGGGGAGTGAGCCGGAGAAACCGCAGCCTTCCGGTCCGTGGGGCTTTTTCAGGTGATTGCGGCATAGAACCACGGAAAACCCGGACTCTTAGGCGATATCGTGTAACCATTAGAACAACGTGGTACGGGAGAGAGTCCCGCGGGAATGGGTTTTTGACGAGCCACTGGGTGGGGAGGAAGCAGCGGTGAATGTGGCTCAGCCAGAGCCGGGGAGCGGCCCGACAGTACGGCGCATGCTGCTCGGTTCCCAGCTCCGCCGGCTGCGGGAAGCCAAAGGGATCTCCCGAGCTGACGCCGCGTACAAAATCCGCGGTTCCGAATCCAAGATCAGCCGCATCGAGCTGGGCCGCGTCGGTTTCAAAACCCGTGACGTCGAGGACCTGCTGACGTTCTACGGAGTGGAGGACGAGGCGGTTCGCGACTCATTCCTCAAGCTGGCGCGCGAAGCCAACGAGCCTGGCTGGTGGCAGCAGTACGGCGACTCCCTGCCGAGCTGGTTCCAGTCCTACGTGGGCATGGAGGAAGCCGCCACCCAACTGCGGGTCTATGAGACCCAGTTCGTCCCAGGGCTTTTGCAGACCGAGGACTACGCCCGCGCGGTGGTGACCCGCGGCGGTAGGAAGAAGCTGGACGATGCGGCCCGGCACCGGATCGCCACACGCATGCGCCGGCAGGAGCGCATCCGGAAGAACCACAATGTCAAGCTGTGGGTGATCATCGATGAGCCCGCGGTGCGGCGACCAGTGGGCACGCCTGAGGTGATGCGCGCCCAGTTGGAGCACCTGTACGACCTCAGCATGGCCCCCAACATCACGCTGCAGATCGTCCCCTTCCACCAGGGCGTGTTCGCGGCGGAGACCGGGTCGTTCACGATCCTGCGCTACCCGGAGTACGACCTGCCCGACGTGGTCTACGTGGAGCAGTTGACGAGCTGTCTCTTCCAGGAGAAGCGCGCTGACGTCGAGCAGTACACCATGACTCTGGAGTGGCTGGCGGTGGTTGCGGAGCGCCCGGACCAGACACGCAAGATGCTCCAGAAGATGATCAAGGAGCTCGAGGAGTAAAGCGGTCCGTACGCCCGGGGCCGCGGGAGGCATGACCGCGTCCCGCGGGCCAGCAAGCTGAGCTGTCCTCGGGCGGGGACCGCAGCGCCGTGTGCAGCCCGCCCGCGCGGACCGATTGCGCCGCGGGTGCGCCGGCAGGCTGTGCTGCAGGTCAAGCGCAGAACAGCAAAAGCCCCGGCGCTTTCACGCCGGGGCCGATGCCCGTCGTCTAGCCGAGCAGGTTGTCGAAGTCACCGTCCTTGATGCCCAGGATCAGGGCGTTGATCTCGGCTTGGGTGTAAATCAGGGCGGGGCCGTCGGGGAAGCGGGAGTTGCGCACGGCAATAGAGCCGTCGGCCAGCCTGGCCATCTCCACACAGTTGCCGATCGAGTTGCTGCGGCGGCTCTTCTGCCAGGTGACATCGCCCAGTTCAGCGGCGGAAATGCCATTGTAAGCGTTCACTGCACGCTCCCTCTGTCAGCGTTCGTGCGGGAATACACCCGTTCGTATGCACCGCCAAATGCACGTGCACGCGCATTGGATTTCGTTCAGGATAGCGCATGAGTATGAGAGTTCTCCGAGAAATCGCTGAGATGATGGCGCCTCCCGCCGGGAGGAAAGAGCGGATGCGTGCCCGAAATTTTCGGATTTTAGGCGTGTAAAGCTGACAAAAGGGATGAAAGATTGGGTGGCTGTGGCGCGATCGTTATCTTTCCGGAAAAGGGGCGGGAGGGCGCGGAAGGCAGCAGCGGAACAAGGGTCAGGAGCAGCCCAAGGCGGAGACCAGAGCGTCGAGGTTGGCCCGCATCACCGAGAGGTAATCGGTACCTGGGGAGTCGTCGGTGAGGCTTTCGAGGGGGTCCAGGAGCGCGATCTCAGCCCCGGTCTCTGACGCAATCGTCTCAGCGATCGCGGGGTCGGCGAGCGGAGAAGTGAACACCGTGGTGACGCCGTGCTCGTCGATTTCGCGCACGACCGCAGCGATCCGGGCGGGGGAGGGGTCCTCGTGGTGGGAGTCGATCCCCGTAACGCTGATCTGCTCCAAGTCGTGCATCTCAGCCAGGTAGCCGAAGGCGGCGTGGGTGACCACGATCTCGCGCCGGGCGCAGGTGTCCAGGCTTTCGGTGTAGGCGGCGCTCAGGTCGCTCAACTCTCCGGCGACCGTCTCATGGTTTTCCTGGTAGGCCGCTGCATGGTCGGGGTCGATGTCGCTCAGCCGGTCGGCGAGCGCTGCGGAGACCTCGGCTAACCGCTCCGGGTCCAGCCACAGGTGCGGGTCCTTTCCACCGTGGCTGTGGGAGTCGGCTCCGCTGTGCTGCTCCTCGGCATGGCCGTCGTGCTCGTGGTCTGCGCTGGATACCGGAAGCAGGTCCACCACGTCCGCTGGGTCCAGGAAGCGGTCTGCGGCGTGCTGGTCCACTGCGTCGTCGACTGCAGGCTGCAACCCCCGGATGTGGAGGACGAGGTCGGCGTCGGCGACCGTACCGATCTGGCGCGGGCTCAGCTCTACTTCGTGCGGGTCGGCTCCGGCCTCGGTGAGGTTGGTGACCGTGACAGCGTCGCCGCCGACCTGGGAGGCCAGCCACTCTAGGGGGTAGACGCTGGTGACGATGTGGACCCCGGAGCCGCTCGCGCTGCCGCTTCCGCACGCGGTGAGGCTGGCGAGCAGTGTCCCCGCGACCCCTGCCGTGAGCACTTTTGTCGGTATCCCAGAATGCATGAAAACATTGTCGTGAAAGTGAAAATCATTGTCAATCTCGGGGTTTGTCTGCTTTGCCGGGACTACTGCAGCTCGGCGAACCGCTCCACGTCCTCGGTCCTCCCGGCGACGATGATGATGTCCCCCTTCTGCGGGACGGTGTCCGCGGTGGCATAGGTGAACGACCCGCCATGCCGCTTGATCGACACCACGGTGATGCCGTGGCTGGACCGCACCCCACTCTCCCCGAGCCTGCGGCCGACGATCTCCATCGGAGCCCGGGTCTTCCCCAACGCGAAGTTCTCTTCAATCTCCACGTAGTCGAGCATCCGCCCCGACAGCAGGTGGGCTACCCGCTCTCCCATGTCGTGCTCGGGCAAGACGACGTGGTGGGCGCCGATCTGCTGGAGGATGCGGCCGTGGCGCCGACTGACGGCCTTCGCCCAGATATGGGGCACCCCCATGTCCACCAGCAAGGACGTGGTGAGAATGCTCTCCTCGAGATGGCTGCCGATCGCCACCACTGCCCGGGAGAACTCGTGCGCGCCGATCTGGCGCAGCGTCTCGTCGTCCGTGGTGTCAGCGACCACGGTGTGCGTGAGGATGTCGGCATAGGACTGCACGCGGCGGGGATTGTTGTCCACGCCCAGCACTTCCCAGCCGTGAGACACCAGTGCCTCGGACAATGAACCACCGAACCGGCCAAGACCGATGACAAGCACCCGCCGGTCGTCTGCTGAACTGCGTGGCACTACCGCTCCTCGTGGTGTCAGCCGATGACAGGACGGCCCTCAGGCAGGTCGTAGCGCCGAGTGCGCTCCCGCAGCGCGAGGGCAGACGCAAAAGTAATCGGACCGAGCCGTCCCGCGAACATCAGTATGACCAACAGGACCTGGCCGTGCTGGGGCAGTCCGGCAGCGACCCCCGTCGACAGGCCGACCACCCCGAAAGCCGAGACCACGTCGAACAGGACCTCCTGGGAAGAGAAAGGGGAGACCGCGGTCAAATAGACCGTCGCAAGAGCGATCACCGTCATCGACAGGAACGTGAGGCTCAGCGCCTGGCGGATCGCCCCGGCAGACAGCCTGCGGCCGAACGCGTGCACCTGCGGGTGGCCCCGGATCTCCGCCCACACCACGAGCCAGATCACCGCGAACGTGCTGACCTTGATCCCGCCGGCGGTCCCCGCGCTTCCCCCGCCCACGAACATCAGCATGATCGTGACGAGGAGGGTGTGGGACTCCATCGCGTCCACCGGCACCACGTTGAACCCGCCGCTGCGCGGCATCACCCCGTGGAACGCGCCGTCGAGCAGCTTGTGCGGCCAGGGAAGCGGCCCCAGGGTCGCGGGGTTCCCCCACTCCAAGGCGGTCACCACGACCATGCCACCGACAAAGAGGAGGAGCGACGTCCACACCGTCATCTTCGTGTGCAGGCTCCACCGCCGCGGGGTGCGCAGATGCTTGCGCAGCTCCAAAAGGACCGGGAACCCCAGGCCGCCGAGCACTGTGGCCGCCATGATGGGGACTAAGACCAGCGGGTCCCCCGCAAACCGGGTGAGGCTGTCGGGGTAGAGGGACAGGCCAGCGTTGTTGAAGGCCGACACAGAGTGGAAGACACCGCTGTAGACCGCCTCCGGCAACGGCAGCCCGTGGCCTAGCCACATCCGGGGGATGAGGAGAAGCGCGAGGACAGCCTCGCAGATCACGCTGGTCGCAGCAATACGCCACACGACTTCGCGGGTGCCACCCACGTTCAGCGTGCGCTGCTCGCTCTGCACCGACAACTGCATGCGCAGCCCGAAGCGGCGGATCACCACCATCCCCAGGAGCGAGGCCAGGGTCATGATGCCGATGCCGCCGACCTGGATCAGCCCGAGGATGACCAGTTGCCCGAAGAACGACCAGTCGTGAGCAGGATCGGTGATGCTCAGCCCGGCCACACACAGCGCACTGGTCGCGGTGAACAGGGCTTCCACGGGGGAGACCTGGGTCTGCTGCGCTACCGGGAGCAGGAGCAGCCCGGTACCGAGCAGGATCACCGCGCCGAACAGGGACGCCAGGATCCGGGCGGGCTTGCCCCACAGGATGCGGGAAGCACGGGGGAAGAGCACCCCGAACGGGAGGCGGTGCGACAGGCGTACCGCCTTGCTGCGCAGACCCCGTAGTCGTTCCCCCATCCTTGGCCTGCCGTTTCCACCTCAGTGATTGCCGACTATGGCCGGTCCGTGACGTTCCAACCTAGCGCTGCGCCTCCAGTGGGGCGAGCCGACGTGCGCTTGCGCAGGGGAGAGGAGCCCTCTTGGGCTAGCACGGCCGTCGTCATTGCGGGGAAACCGCCTGGCGCAGCTTCCGGTAGTGGGCGTTGCGCACGGCCAGCACCACGGCCCCCAGCACGGTGGCCAGCAGCGAGGCCAACAGCACCCCGGCTTTCGCGTGCACCAGCGCCTCCGGATAGTCGGGGAAAGACAGGTCGGTAATCAGCAGGGAGACGGTGAACCCGATCCCCGCCAGCAGGGCCATGCCGGTGATGTCGATCCAACGCAGCGCCGGGCTCAGTTCCGCGGCAGTGAGTTTGGTGGTCACCCAGGAGCCGCCGGCGATACCCACTGTTTTCCCGACGACGAGACCGGCGATGATGCCGAGCGCGGCCGTGTCGTCGAGTACCGCGCCGAGCCCGCCCGCAAAAACGACGCCTGCGGACATCACCGCGAACACCGGAAGCACCAGCCCGGACGACCACGGGCCGAGAAGGTGGGCGAGACGGTGGCTGGGGGACTCTTTTTCTCCGGCGAGCGGCACCGTGCGCATGAGCAGCCCCATGGCGACCCCGGCGATCGTGGCGTGCACTCCGCTGGCGTGGACGAGGGCCCAGATCACGCCGGCGAGCGGAAGGTAGACCACCCAGTTGGGCAGGGCCGCGGAGTTGAGGCGGGCCGCCACGCCCCGCCCGCGCTGCAGGTAGCCGAAGACCGCGAGCAGCATCCCCGCACCGATCAGGGGCAGGAAGGAGAGGGAAGCGGTGTAGAAGACCGCGATGACGATGATTGCACCGAGGTCGTCCACGATGGCCAAGGTGAGCAGGAATGTGCGGAGCGGGGAGGGCAGGTGGCGGCCGACCACCGCCAGGATCGCGACCGCGAAGGCGATGTCGGTGGCCATCGGGATTCCCCACCCGGGGAGGCGGGCCGGATCACCCGCGTTGAAGGCCGCGTAGATCAGGGCAGGAACCGCCATCCCGCACACGGCAGCGACGATAGGGAGCATCGCCCGGCGGGGGTTGCGCAGCTCTCCGTGGACGAACTCTTGTTTGAGCTCGTTGCCGACGACGAAGAAGAAGATGGCGAGCAGACCGTCGGCAACCCACGCTTCGACGGTGAGGTGCAGGTGGAGTGCTTCCGGTCCGAAGGAGAAGCTCCGCAGGGCCTCATAGACGTGCCCGAACGGGGAATTGGCCCAGATCAGCGCGGTAAGCGCGCCTCCGATGAGGAGAAAGCCGCCCACCACGTCGGAGCGGAGCAGTTGAGCAAGCGAGTGCAGCCCGCTGCGGGCCGGACGCGTGGGCATGGCTGTCCCCCCAAGGTTGATTGACCACCACGCCGACCAGACTTCCCGGCACACCCATGCCGAGGCTACAGCCGTGCTGCCTCGGGCTGGGACGGAACTATGCCAGGACTGTGGCCGGGCTGTCCAGAATGATGCCGGTCTGGCCCGCAGGCTGTGGACCGTCCCCCCGGAAATACGAGGTCTTCAAAGTCCGGGGTGTGCGCCGCAGCGGAGCCGGGCTGCTCCGGCTGTCCCTGTCCGAGCGTGCCATTGTGCGAGCCTTTCCGGTGGGTGCGCTGCTGCGGCGGGGCGCTGCGCTCGGGCAGCAGGGGCTCAGGCGCGGCAGGCGTTCTCGTGGTGGGCGTGCCCCACCGGCTCCACTTGGATGGTGGAGTGGTCGATGGAGAAGTGCGTCGACAGGCAGTCGTGGAGCCGGGCCAGGAGGCGTCCGCTGTCGGCCAGAGCGGAATCCTCGACTACGACGTGGGCGGAGAGCACCGGCATGCCCGAGGTGATGGTCCACGCGTGAAGGTCGTGGACGTCGACCACATTGGGGTGGGTCTGCAAGTGGCGGCGGACTTCGCTGAGGTCGAGGCCGCGGGGGGTTGCTTCCAACAGAATGCGAAGGGCCTCGTTGAGCAGATGCCAGGCTCGCGGCGCGATGAACAGGGCGATAGCGATCGACACCACAGAGTCCGCCCAGTGCCACCCGGTGAGCCAGATGATGAGGGCGGTGACGACGACACCCGCTGAGGAGAGGAGGTCGCCCAGCACTTCCAGGTAGGCACCGCGCAAGTTCAGGCTCTCGGCCTGGCCGCGTCGCAGCAGCCCGAGGGCGATGAGATTGGCGAGGAGGCCGACGGTCGAGAAAACCACCATCGTGGAGGCGCTCACCGGTTGGGGGTCCAGGAGTCGGCGGACAGCCTCGTAGCCGATGAAGCCGCAGAGCGCGAACAAGAGGAGGGCGTTGAGCGCGGCCGCGAGGATTTCCGCCCGTTTCAGACCGAACGTGCGTTCGTCGGTGGACGGCTGGTTGGCGATCCAGATCGCGAACAGCGCCACCAAGATCCCGAAGGCGTCGACCGCCATGTGCCCGGCATCACCGAGCAGTGCCAGGCTGCCCGCAGCGAGGCCCCCGACGACCTGGAACGCCATGACGCTGAGGGTCAGCGCGAGGACCAGCAGGAGACGCCCGCGGTGGGCGCCCGCGGCGGTGTGATGGTGGTGGTGACCCATACCTTCCCTTTCGTTCCGGTCTGGTGGGGCCGAAGCGGCAGCGATAGTTCAGCCATCACTGTTTATACAGTCTGCACTGTCTATACAGTAAAGAGTGTAATATGGTGATTATGCTGACATCCGACCAGCGTCTCTCCGCGATCCGGCGCCTGGGACGGGCGCTCGCCGATCCCACGCGATGTCGCCTGCTGCTGGTCCTGCTCGACGGTCCCGCATACCCTGCACAACTCGCCGAGCAACTAGGACTCACCCGGCAGAACGTCTCCAACCACCTGTCGTGCCTGCGGGAATGCGGACTAGTCCGGGCAAGCTCCCAAGGAAGGCAGACCCGCTACTCCCTGGTGGACGACTCCCTGCGCCACGCCCTCGAAGATCTGCTGCGCGTGGTCTGGGGCGTCGCCGTCGCCCACGTCCCCCCAGGCGAGACGGTTCCCGTGCCGATCGACTAGGCCTGTGCGGAGCCTTCCCCCGCGGACAGGATCTCCTGCCACTGGCGGGCCCGGGTGTCCTCATCCAGCAAGGCACAGTCCCCGCACTTGCTGCCGCCCGGTGCCCGGTAGTACAAGCAGCACGAGCGGCGCACAAAAAACCGGTGCGGCCGCCCCGCGTCGGGTTGGACGAGCCGCCCCAAACCCGCCAGCGGCGGCCGTTCGAGAAGCGCTGCGGCAACAGCAGCGGCACGGTCCGCCCACTCTGGACGGTGCAGCGAGATCATCATCACAGCGCCGCCGACCGCCGCGGCCACATTGCCCCACAGCAGGCGAGGGGAGATCCGGGTCCTGTCGCGCACGGCCGCACCGAGCGGAACCAAGTGGCGTTCGAGCAGAGTCCCCGCCAACGCTTGAGCGACCTCCGCCGCTGCTGCCGGAGCAGCCGCGAAACGGTAGGGGCCGGACAACCACGAGGTGACCTGCTCGGTGTTCGGCTCCCACAGCAGCGAGGCCGGTGGGATGTCCACCACTACCCCGGCACAGGCCGCGGCCAGCGCTGGGGAGACGAGACGGGCAGCGAAACCCAAGTGGGTCACTGAAGCGGCCACCCGCGGTTCCACCGGACCGAACCGGTCCGCCACCCACGCCATCCGGGCCGCCACCACGTCAGGGCAGTCATACAGTTCGGCAAAAGAGCGCAAGCCGGCGGGGGCTGCATCCGCGGTAAGGAGACGCAGGTCGAAGTAGCCGCCCAGCGCGGCCAGTGCGGCGAGCACCTCCTGTTCCCGCGCCTGTGCGGCCGACTGCTCTCCGGGGGACACCCTCACTCACCTCTCCCAGCCGGCTGACGTGCTCGGAGAAGACCGTAGCAGCGCCGCATACAGCGCCTCTGCCCCGCGGACGAGACTGCGCAGCGTCTCCACGTCCAACGTCTGCAACGCCTCGGACATGCGCTTATGGCTCGCACCCCACATGTCATTCACGAGGGCTCGGCCCTCCTCGGTGAGATCCACCCGGCGCACCCGCCGGTCCGCGGGATCCTCGCGGCGGAACACCAAAGAGCGCGCCGCCAGCCGGTCCACGATTCCCGTGAGTGTGGCAACACTCACACCGACCCGTTCGGCCAATTCGTGGGTCGGCGTGTTGCCGTCGATGGCCAAAGCCACCAGAACTTTGAGCTGCTGGATCGTCAACGTGGTGCTCAGCAGCGGCAACGAACGGTCCCGCAGAAACAACTTGAGCTGACGTATTTCTAAGTCCCGCAGCCGGTCAATCAACTCGCGTTTAGTGTCTGACGCGCCGCTGTCCATTCAGGTTCCCGCTTCCAGCCCTGATCGGCTCCCGATCAATCCCTGACATATCCCCGATTTGTATCACTCTGGCATGATTTTCAATGCCACGCGAAGTATCGTGGAACCGCGTGCCCGGCTACAGCCCCCGCGTGCCTCCGTACAGCGGCGCGGGACGGATCATCAACGACCGCTCATCCCAGCGGTGTTCCCATCCGACGTGAAACCATCCTGGTTGAGGAGCCCCTACTCATGTCTCACTTGGCCAAGCTCAGCCTTGGCAACCGGGCGCTGATCCTGCTGATCACCCTCAGCGCACTGATCTTCGGTGCGATCTCAGCAGGGTCCATGAAGCGCGAACTCATGCCGTCATTCGACGTGCCCATGGCCGTCGTCGGCGCCCAGTACCAAGGAGCCTCGCCGCAAGTCGTCGAGAACGACGTCACCCAAGTCCTGGAACAGGCGGTCAAAGGCGTCCCCGGGGTGACGAGCTACACCTCCACCTCGAGTACCGGAACCGCCCAGATCATTGCGGAGTTCGACTACGGCGACTCCACCGACGACGTCGTCCGCTCCCTGCAAAAAGCCGTCGACCAGGTCGAACCGTTCCTGCCGGAGGACGTCGACCCCTACGTCATGGCTTTCGGCATGGACGACATCCCGGTGGTCATGCTCGCCGTCGGAACCAGCGACGACGACGCCCAGAAACTCGCCGAACCCATCGAAGACCTGCTCGTCCCCGAACTGGAGTCCATCAGCGGGGTGCGCGCCGTCCAAGTCACCGGGATCCGCGAGTCCACCGTGGTCGTCACCCCCGACGAGGACAAGCTGGAGAAGGCCGGCTACACCGTCGCCGACCTCACTACCGCGCTGCAAGCCAGTGGACGCCTTCTACCCGGTGGGCAGATCACTGAAGACGACCGCACGCTCACCGTCACCACCGGCGGCCGGTTGGAGTCGCTCGAGGACGTGGAGAACATCTGGCTGACGCCCAGCGGCGCAGCCGCAGCAGCGATCCCCGGCATGCCGGGAGCCCGGGCCCCGGAACCCGTGCAGCTCTCCGAGGTCGCCGACGTTGAACTGGTGCTCGACGAAGCCACCAGCATCACCCGGACCAACGGCGAACCGAGCCTCGGCATCCTGGTCACCAAGACCCCCGACGGCAACACCGTCGAAGTCTCCGAAAAGGTTCAGGAGCGCGCCACCGACATCGCCGACCAGCTCGGTGACGACATCAGCATCACCGTGGTGTTCGACCAGGCGCCGTTCATCAACGACTCCATCGCCGCCATGGCGGAGGAAGGCCTCCTGGGCCTCGGATTCGCGGTCCTCATCATCCTGGTCTTCCTGCTGTCGGTCCGCTCCACCATCGTCACCGCGGTCTCCATCCCGGTGTCGCTCCTCATCGCGATCCTGGGCATGTGGAGCTTCGACTACACGCTCAACCTGCTCACCCTGGGCGGGTTGACCGTGGCCGTGGGGCGTGTGGTGGACGACTCCATCGTCGTCCTGGAGAACATCAAACGCCACCTGAGCTACGGCGAAGACAAGCACACCGCCGTGCTCACCGGGGTGCGCGAGGTGGCGGTGGCCATCACCTCGGCCACGCTGACCACCATCGCGGTGTTCCTGCCCATCGGATTCGTCAGCGGAGAAGTAGGCGAACTGTTCCGGCCGTTCGCGGTGACCGTCAGCATCGCGCTCGCTGCGTCCCTGCTGGTCTCCCTCACGATCATTCCGGTCCTCGCCTACTGGTTCATGAAGCCCAAAGTCGTTCCGCCCGAGGAGCTGGAACGCATCAAGGCAGAGGAGTACCAGCGGGAACTGCGCTCCCCGCTGCAGCGCAGCTACCTGCCGGTGATCCGCTGGGCCACCAAGTACCGCTGGACCACGCTGCTGGCCGCCGGCGTGATCTTCCTCGGCACGCTGGGGATGACCCCGTTCATCAAGACGAACTTCCTGGAAGACCAGGGACAGAACACGGTCAGCGTCGTCCAGGAGCTTCCGGTGGGCACCTCCCTGGAGGCTGCCGACGCCGAAGCAGCCAAAGTCGAAGAAGCATTGGAGAAAGTCGCCTGGATCGAGTCCTACCAGGCGACCTTCGGCGGCGGGGGGATGTTCGGCGGCCTGTTCGGCGGCGCGGACAGCATCACCTACACCATCACCACCAACCCCGACGGGGACCAGCTCGCCTACCGCGAGCAGCTGCGCGAGATCCTCGAGGAGATCGACACCGAGGCGGAAGCCCGGATCGACGCCACCGGCGGCTTCGGCTCCGTGCTGGAAGTGGTCGTCAAAGCCGACGACGCCGAGACACTCGCCGAAGCGACCGAACTCGTCGAGGAGACTGTCCGCGACATCCCCGGGGCGGCTGACGTGCGCAGCAGCATCGCTGCCGTCCAGCCCGCCTTCGAAATCCACGTCGACGGCGAGAAAGCCGCGAAGAAGGGACTCACCGAAGGCCAGATCGGCCAGGCGGTGACCGCTGCCTTCCAAGGCACCAAGGTCGGCACGGTGACCGTGGAGGACGTCCAGCACGACATGGTGCTGCGCGTGGACGAGGCCCCTGCCACCGTCAAGGAACTCGAAAACCTGCGGATCACCACTCCCACCGGCAGCGAGGTCAAACTCTCCTCGGTCGCCGAAGTGGAAGAAGTGCTCCAGGCGCCCGAGCTGAGCCGCAGCGACGGCTTCCGCTCCGCCACGGTCACGGCTACGCCCACCGCCGACGACCTCGGCCGGGTCACCAGCGAACTGTATGTGGCGCTGGCCGACCTCGACCTGCCTGACGGAGCGACCGCGGAAATCGGCGGGGTCAGCGAAGACCAGAACGAGGCGTTCGCCCAGATGGGTGTCGCCATGCTGGTCGCGGTCGTGATCGTCTACCTGATCATGGTGGCGACCTTCAAGAGCCTGCGCCAGCCGCTGGTGCTGCTCGTCTCCATCCCGTTCGCGGCCACCGGGGCGCTGGGCCTCCTCTTGGTGACCGGAACCCCGCTGAGCCTGCCCGCGCTCATCGGCATGCTCATGCTCATCGGCATCGTGGTCACCAACGCGATCGTGCTCATCGACCTGGTCAACCAGTACCGTGCCAAGGGGATGGAGCTGCGGGAGGCCGTTGTCGAAGGCTCGCGGCACCGGCTGCGGCCAGTGCTCATGACCGCGCTCGCCACGATCGGCGCGCTCACCCCCATGGCTTTGGGGATCACCGGTGGCGGGGCGTTCATCTCCCAGCCGCTGGCGATCGTGGTCATCGGCGGACTGATCAGCTCCACGCTGCTCACCCTGATCCTGGTCCCCGTGCTCTACACCATGACCGAAGCGGCCAAGGAGCGCAGGCTCGCACGTCGGAAGGCCCGCCGGGAGGCGGAGCTCGCCGCGGCCCGGGCCGCAGCGGGACAGTCGGAGCCCGCTCCGGCCGAAGCGAAGGAGGACGCCACGAACTGACCTGTCGGGGCGTTGTCCCACCGCCGTGACACTCTGGGGCCGTCGCATGACCGCGGCGGCCCCACGCCTATTCCCGGCCACCACTCTGCAAGGCGTGCCGAGAAGTACGGGCATGCCGCGGGAAGCCTTGTCACCAGCCACGCGCCGCGCGCAGCCCTTTTGCCCGCTGCTGCCGTCCTGCGCTACCGCGTCCGCACCCCGCGGCCGGGTGCGCTGGTCAGCGGTCCGTGGGGGAGGTCTTCGCGGTGCTATCCCAGACCACTTCGAACCAGACGGTGCGCCCTAGCCCGTCGGCGCGGGACTCGACCCCCCACTTGGCAGCGAGGGCTTCCACGAGATCCAAGCCGCGGCCGTACTCGCTCACGTCATAGGGGTCTCGGTGCTGCGGACGGGGGAGCTGCGTACCGCCCAAGTCTCGGACTTCCACTCGAGCCCAGCCTTCAGCGGCGTGGACTACCACCTCGAATTTTCCGCCAGGGGATCCCGAGGAACTGTGGCGTACCGCGTTCGTGGCGATCTCGCTCGTCAGCAGCGTGACCGTGGAGAGCTCGGGACAGTCGCCGAGCTGGCGTGCCACGAACCGGCGGGCGTGTCTGATCTGGCTCGCCAGGCCAGGAAAGCGGCGTCGGATAGGAAAACCGCGCGCGTTGGAGTGGGGAAGAGAGCGCTCGTGCATAGGCTTCGCCGGTGCTTCGGAGGGCAGGGGGACAACAGGACCGGTACGTTGGCGGGGCACCAGGGAAGACGACCGGATCGTGGACCGCACTGTCGGGACGTCGTACATGTGATCACTCCCCGGGCACGGGGTGCCCCGTGCCATCGTGAGGGCCGCGAGACTGCGCTAGTGGGGCGGTGCCACGGTGGGGGTCGTCCATGCCCGGCAGGGTCACGGCGCGAGCGTGGCCATCCCAAGCGGCCCCGCGGTGTCAGGGTGAGCGTCAAGTAGGTCTGGACTTCTCTTCGCAAAAAGGATACGTGGAGCAATCGCCACGAAACACTGTGGGGGTGCACAAAAAGGAATTGGCAGAAAACTCCATGTGACCGCTGGCGCAAGAAGAGAATTGCGAAGCACGCAGAACCCTCCTCACCGCAGGCGATGCCAGCAAAATTGGGGTGCGGTTCACGGCAGATTCACGAATTCGACCAGCGTTTCCGGGACGGTGGTCTCAGACCGGTGATCCCTTCCCCGCCACACCCACCGCGCGCCTCTCCGCGCCATTGGGGGAGGGCCGCTTTTCGCCCACGACCAGGAGGACATGTGACCGAAAACGTCCCCCGCCGACTGCTGCCGCTCCTCGGCGTCCGTGGCGGACGCTCCCGGGTGACCTGCCGGTTCCGCTGCGGTGACGCCTGCTACCACGAAGCGCCGAACACCAGCAGCAACCCCTACTTCGGAGACATCTACACCGCGGTGCTGTCCCGCCGTGGCATGCTGCAGGCTGGCGCGGTCAGCATCGGAATCTCCGCCCTGGCAGTGAGCGAAGCCGACCCGGCACTCGCGGGACCCGGGCACGCCCACGGCCACCACGGCGGACCGCACCCCCACCCCCACTCCCGCCTCGACTTCACCCCGGTGCGGCCCAACACCGACGACACCGTCACCGTGCCCCGCAACTACGCCCACCGGGTAGTCGTGCGGTGGGGCGACCCGGTAGTCCCCGGCGCACCCGAATTCGACTTCGCCAACCAGAGCGCAGAAGCCCAAGAAAAACAATTCGGCTACAACTGCGACTACGTCAGCTTCTTCCCCATTGACTCGCGGCGAGCCCTGCTCTGGGTGAACCACGAATACACCAACGAAAACCTCATGTTCGCCGGATACACCGACGGCTCTACCGCCGACCTGGAGCAGATCAAGATCTCCATGGCCGCACACGGCGGATCCGTCGTCGAAATCGAACGGGTCGGCACCACTGGGGAATGGCGTCTCGTCACCAAAGGACGGCGCCCCTACAATCGCCGCATCACCGCCACCACCCCCATGAAACTCACGGGGCCCGCGGCCGGGCACCCGCTGCTGCGCACCGCAGCCGACCCGTCAGGAACCAGAGTCCTGGGCATGCTCAACAACTGCGGTGGCGGCATCACCCCCTGGGGCACGGTGCTGACCGCCGAAGAAAACTTCAACCAGTACTTCGTCGGCGGAGAAGGCGCACCCGAAGAAACCAAACCCGCTCTGCGCCGCTACGGCATCGCCACCTCCGGCGACACCCGCCGCGGCAACCGGAGGTTCGACCGGGTCGACGAACGCTTCGACCTGTCCAAACACCCCAACGAAGCCAACCGGTTCGGCTACATCGTCGAAATCGACCCGTTCCACCCCCACGAGCAGCCGCGGAAACGCACCATGCTCGGCCGGTTCAAACACGAAGCCGCCACCATCCGGCTCACCAAAGACCGGCGGGTCGCCGTCTACATGGGCGACGACGAACGATTCGACTACATCTACAAGTTCGTCAGCGACAAGAAGTACCGTCCAGGATCCCGCCGCCACAATGACACCCTGCTCGACTCAGGAACCCTGTACGTGGCCCGGTTCACCGGAAACAGCCCTGCCGACCAGATCGACGGCTCGGGACGCCTGCCCGACGACGGCGCATTCGACGGCACCGGCGAGTGGATCCCGCTGTGCGATGCACAACGCAGCTACGTCGACGGGTTCACCGTCGCAGAAGTCCTCATCCACACTCGGCTCGCCGCTGACGCGGTCGGCGCCACCAAGATGGACCGGCCAGAAGACATCGAAGCCAGCCCTGCCACCGGCAAGGTGTACTGCGCCCTCACCAACAACTCTGCCCGCCGCCCCGACCAAGTCGACGAAGCCAACCCGCGCGCCGCCAACAAATACGGCCACATCCTGGAAATCACCGAACACCGCAACGACTCCGGGGCCACCACCTTCACCTGGACCGTGGTACTCGTCTGCGGCAACCCCGAAGACCCGGACACCTACTACGCCGGATACGACAAGTCCAAAGTCGCCGCGATCTCCTCACCCGACAACATCGCCTTCGACAAGAGCGGGAACCTGTGGATCGCCACCGACGGACAGCCCGGCACCCTCGGCGTCAACGACGCCCTCCACGTGATGCCCGTAAAAGGCCGCCACCGCGGGGAACTCAAAACCTTCGCTACCGTCCCCGTCGGCGCGGAATGCTGCGGCCCGTTCATCACCCCCGACGACAAGACCGTCTTCATCGCACCCCAGCACCCCGGGGAAGACGGCACCGTGGAAAACCCCACCAGCACCTGGCCTGACGGGGACTTCCCCCGCCCCTCCGTCGTCGCGATCTGGCACACCCGAGGCAAGAAAGTGGGCTCAGCCTAACCACGTTCCCCCGGGCCGCGCCCCGCATCCGGTGCCGCGGCCCCCGCAGGGGGCGGGGCCCACCCGAAGCCGCCCCGCCCCCCTGCGGGAAACACCACCGGCCCGCCAACCCCTGCCGCCTCGCCCGCCGCCCCAGGGACACCACCCCTGGCTCCCGGACGCACTACCCCGCAGGCCCCGCCTCGGTCAAGCCCACCCCAAACACTCCTCGAAAGGCCCCAACCCTGCGGGAACGGGGTATCCAGCACAACCCCGACATGGCAGGATCGTCCCCATGGTGCATAGAGGCGACATTCCCCGAAACGACGTTCCCCCCGCCGGCGTCTACCGCGCGGACCCGGAACGCTACAACGGCCGCATGCCCTACCGCAGGACCGGGCGCAGCGGACTTGACCTGCCCGCCATCTCCCTCGGCCTCTGGCACAACTTCGGCGACAACCGCCCGCTGGAAACCCAGCGCGCCATCCTGCGCCGCGCCTTCGACCTGGGCGTGACCCACTTCGACCTGGCCAACAACTACGGACCGCCGCCCGGCGCCGCCGAACTCAACTTCGGCCGCATCCTGCGGGAAGACTTCCGTCCCTACCGCGACGAACTCGTGATCTCCACCAAAGCCGGATGGGACATGTGGCCCGGCCCCTACGGCAGCGGCAGCTCCCGCAAATACCTCCTGGCCAGCCTCGACCAGTCCCTGGCCCGCCTAGGACTCGACCACGTCGACATCTTCTACAGCCACCGCTACGACCCCTCCACCCCCCTAGAGGAGACCATGGCGGCCCTCGACGCCGCAGTGCGCTCCGGCAAAGCCCTCTACGTAGGCATCTCCTCCTACTCTCCCCAGCACACCGTCGAAGCCGCGACCATCCTGCGGCAGATGGGCACCCCGCTGCTCATCCACCAACCCTCCTACTCCATGGTCAACCGGTGGATCGAAGACGACGGCCTCCTCGACACGCTGGAAGCCGAAGGAGTCGGCTGCATCGCCTTCTCCCCGCTAGCGCAAGGCATGCTCACCGACAAATACCTCAACGGCATCCCCGCCAACTCGCGGGCCGCCGCAGGCACCTCGCTCTCCCCGGACTGGCTCACCGAAGCCAACCTCGCCCGCATCCGCGCCCTCAACGACATTGCGGCCCGACGCGGCCAAAGCCTGGCCCAAATGGCGATCTCCTGGGTGCTGCGCGACCCCCGAGTCACCTCGGCACTCATCGGGGTGAGCAGCGTGCAGCAACTCGAGGAGAACATTGCCGCAGTGCACGCCCCGGAATTCACCGACGCGGAACTCGCCGAAATCGACCGGCACGCCACCGACCTCGGCGTCAACCTGTGGCAGAGGTCAAGCCGGCCCCGCACGTGACCGGACACCCGGCCGGCCAGGCCCGCCGGAACCCAGCGACCAAGGAGACACCATGCCCCCATCGGGCCCCGCCACCAGCGCGCCGCGGCCCCCCGCACCGCCCTCCGCCCGCTGGCCAGCCGGGCTCCGCCACCCCCGCATCCTGGTGGGAGCCGGGCTACTGATCCTGCTCACCCTGCTCGCCTGGCTCGGCCCGCTCGCCGCACCATGGGGCTTCACCGAACGCGACTACACAAGCTTCCTGCAACCACCCTCCGCACGCCACTGGTTCGGAACCGACGGCAGCGGCCGAGACCTGTACGTCATCACCCTGGTCGGCCTCCGCAAATCCCTCCTCATCGGACTGCTCGTCGCCGTCCTCACCACCGCGCTCGCCGCCGTAGTCGGCGCCATCACCGGATACTTCCCCGGCCTCCCCGACCGCCTCCTCACCTGGCTCACCGACCTCGCCCTCGTCGTACCACCCCTCCTCGTCCTCGCTGTCCTCTTCCCCATCGTCGACAAAGGCGGCTGGGTAGCCCTGATCCTGCTGCTCGCCGCGTTCGGCTGGATGGTCACCGCCCGCATGGTCCGCGCCGCCACCCGCTCCCTGCGGCACCACGAATACATCCGCGCCGCCCGCTACCTGGGTGCCTCCCCCACCACGATCATCATCCGCCACCTGCTGCCCAACCTGTCCGGCCTGCTCGTCGCAGACGTCACCGTCAACGTCAGCGCCGCGATCCTCGCCGAGACCGGACTGTCCTACGTCGGACTCGGCGTCCAACCCCCCGACGTGTCCCTCGGCACCCTGATCGCCCACGGCACCCGGTACGCCACCACCCACCCGTGGATGTTCGGCTTCTGCACGGGGCTGCTCGTCCTCCTCGTCACCGCCGTGCACCTCCTCGGCGAAGGACTCCGCGACGCCCTCACCCGCGGCATCCCCGTCCACCGCGCCTGACCACGCCCCGTCCCCGCCAGCCGTCCACCACCTAGGATGCACACCGTGACTGGAACCGAGACTCACCCCGGGCCGGCGTCCTCCCCCCACACCACCAGACCGCACCCCGCAGTCGAACCCGTGCTGTGCGTCGACAACCTCCACGTCACCTTCCCCGCCACACCGCACAGCCAGCCCGTCCCCGCGGTACGCGGCCTCAGCTACCAGCTCCACCGCGGAGAAATCCTCGGTATCGTCGGCGAGTCCGGGTCCGGAAAAACAGCGGCCCTCCTCGCCGTGCTCGGCCTCCTCCCCGACCGCACGCGCATCACCGGATCCATCCGACTCCACGGGCGAGAACTCCTCGGCCTCACCGAACGGGAACTCGCCGCGATCCGCGGAGCCACTGTCGCCACCGTGTCCCAAGACCCGCTAGCCGCCCTCACCCCCGTCCACACCGTCGGCTTCCACCTGGCAGAAGCCCTCCGCCTCCACCAGCCCCGACTCTCCCGCGCCCAAGTCAAAGACCGCATAGTCGCCCTCCTCCGCCGGGTCGGCATCCCCGACGCGGAACGCCTCCCCGACGCCTACCCCCACGAACTCTCCGGCGGAATGCGTCAACGCGTCATGATCGCCATGGCGATCGCCAACAACCCCGACGTCATCCTCTGCGACGAACCCACCACAGCACTCGACCCCACCGTCCAAATCCAGATCCTCGACCTCCTCGCCACCATCCGCCGCGATACCGGCGCTGCCATCGTCCTCGTCACCCACGATCTCGGCGTTGTCGCGGAAATCGCCGACCGCGTTCTCGTCATGTACGCCGGACAGCCCGTAGAAACGGGAACCGTGGCAGAGGTGTACCGGCATCCCCGCACGCCCTACACCATGGGCCTCCTCGCCGCCCTGCCCCGCGTCGACACCACCGACCCCGCGCCTCCCGCGCCCATCAGCGGCACCGCGCCCCCACCCACCGCCCCGCCCCGCGGGTGCCCCTTCGCACCGCGCTGCCCCATCGCACTCCCCGCATGCACGGCTGAACCCCCCGCCCTGCAACCGGTGGACCCCACCGCACCCGCCGGCCACCGTGCAGCCTGCCACCGCCTTGCCGACATCACCGCCCACCAGTGGACCGCGGCCGACCTCTACCCCCAGCCCGCACCCGCGTCCCCGACCCGGCCGCCCCGAGACCAGCGGTCCACCGTGCTCGCTGTCGACAGCCTCGTCAAACACCACCCGCTGTACCGGGGCAGCCTTTTCCGCCGCCGGGCCGGGGCGATCCACGCCCTCGACGGGGTCAGCTTCGACCTCCGCGAACACGAAACCCTGGCCCTCGTCGGCGAGTCAGGAGCAGGAAAATCCACCCTTCTCACGGAAATCCTCGAACTCGCCCGCCCCGCCCACGGCCGGATCACCGTCCTCGGCCACGACACGGCCACCCTCACCCCGCAACAGCGGTTCGCGCTCCGCCGCGACCTCCAAGTGGTCTTCCAAGACTCCTCGTCCGCCCTCGACCCGCGGATGACCGTCGCCCAAATCGTGGCGGAACCCTTGCAGATCCACCGCTACCCGCGCCGCGACATCCCCCACCGCGTGCGCGAAGTCCTCTCCCTCGTCGGCCTCGACAGCTCCTTCACCCAGCGCCGCCCCGCCCAGCTTTCCGGTGGCGAACGCCAACGAGTCGGCATCGCCCGAGCCCTCGCCCTCAACCCGAAACTGCTGCTGCTGGACGAACCCGTATCAGCGCTCGACGTCTCCGTGCAGGCAGGCATCCTCGCCCTGCTCACAGAACTCCAAGCCCGCCTGGGACTGTCCTGCCTGCTCGTCACCCACGACCTGGCGGTCGTCCGCCACGTCGCCGACCGGGTCGCCGTCATGCACCTGGGGGTGATCGTCGAAATCGGCGCCACCGAACCGGTCCTCACCGCGCCCCGCCACCCCTACACCCAGGCGCTCCTGTCTGCCCTTCCCGTCCCCGACCCGGACGCGGCACACCGCAACCGCACCGTGCTCTCCGGAGACCTGCCCAGCCCTGCCGACCCGCCGGTGGGCTGCCGGTTCCAGACCCGCTGCCCCAAATTCCGCACCCTCACCGACGCGGAGCGGCGTATCTGCACCAGCCAGCCGCCCCCGCTGCGGCCACTCGGCGACACCGACCACCAGGTCGCCTGCCACCACGGTTAACCGCCAAGACGCGATCCAGGGGAAGGCCGCAGCGCCCGCCCCAACTGCCACCCGGCTACCGCACCGGCCAGCGACAACACCGTGGTGACCAGGAAGCCACCCCAGTCGGTAGCAGGCTGGAGCCCCGCAAGCACAGCATTAGCGACAAGAGCAGCCACCGGCCCGCCCAGGGACGCCACAGCATCCCGGCCCCAACGGTCCCGGTGCGGACCACGGTGCGCCAGCGCCGCCACCGCGGCAGCGAGCAGCGCGCACAAGAAACCGGAAGAGCCGTACCACAGCACCACCCCGTCGAACGAGGACAACTGTTCAACCGAGGCAGTGTGCACGATCACGCCCGCCGCCACCGTGGTGCAGACCAGCCACGCCACCACACCGACCAGCCAACAGACCACCATGACCACACATCTCCTTCAGGAACAGGCTTCGTAGGGGATATAGGAGCGGACGCCGTCCGTGGGAGCGCCCAGATATTCGGCGCCGGTGACGTGCAACGATTCGTCACCCCACGTGCCGCCCAACCCCAGGCTCACCCCGAGCTTGACGCTGCCGCTCACCTCGTGGATGTTGTCGGAGCTGCCGTAATGCACCCGCGACGTGCGCCCCTCGGTGAAAAGCCACCGTTCGAACGGACCCGCATCGTCCGCCAGCTCGGTGGGGGCCAGAGCATCCCACGTCAGCGGAAGCACCCGGCCGTAGGCGAGCCAGCCCATCCACTCCTCGGCCATGGCGCGCTCCGCCGCGGTCTCCACTGCCAGCTCGGTAGTGGTCACCGTGACCCGGTCCCCGCTCGCCGCGACCTGGGTCAGCGTGAGCTGCGTGATCTGCCCCGCGCGGTCTCTCGTGACCGTCAAGGTGCCTGAGCGCTCCCCGCTCGGTGTCCAGCCACCGACCACCCAGTCCGCGCCGATGCTCGCCGTACCGCCGAGCGAATACGTGGTGGAGACACTGCCATCCCGTCGGTCCGTGGACTGGCTGAGCGCCGCCGTCACCCCGATCGCGCCCTCCACTTGGAGCTTCGGGTTGATCCCCCACTCCTCAACGCCACCGTGGCCTCCGTCTCCGCCCTTCTGGCGTTCGTTGCCGAAACCAGCCCCGGCGGAGCTGTCCACACCGAGCTCGCCTTCCCACCCCTCCCGCACAATGTCCGGCTCGGGAATGTCAGGACCCCACACCAACTCAGCCACCCACCCGGCGAGCGGGCTGACGCTTCTGGTGAAGTCGATCCGCTGCCGGGTCCGCAGGTCGTCCATGAACTGTGCGGCCTCTTCCGGGCTGCTGAACACCCAGGTGCTGCCGTTAGGCAGGCTCAAACCGGCCCCCACGTTGATCTCCGCGCCGAGCTGGAACGCTTTCGTCACGTTGAGACTGGCGCCCGCCCCCAGCGAAGCCTCCAGTTTCTCGGTGTCCACCAGCGTCACATGGGTTTCCCCGGTGGAGAACGACTCTTGGATGAACGAGAACTGGGTGCCGAAGGTGATCACCACCTCAACCTGGTATCCCGCAATGTCCGTCTGCCGACTGAGCAGGCAGCGCTCGGGTTCGTACTCGGCGTCAGCAGCCTCCTCGACACTCCCGGACAGTCCGTCACAGTCATCGAGCTGCAGGATCACGCAGACAGCACGGGCAGCTCCGTCAGCGACCGGCTGGGGGAGCACGAACGCCACCACGACGGCCACGGCGGCGCAGACAAGCACCAGAACGGCGACGTATTCGACAAAAGCGCCACCGCGGTCACTTCGAGGCCAGCAGCACATGGCAGCGCACTGTAGGAAACAGTGCACCGGGGCGGATAGCAGCCCAGGCCCTAATTTCCCGTGGGCCCGCAGGCCCACCGCCCGGGGAGCGGTCAGCGGAAGACCGCGGCAACCTCAGCAGCCAATTCCAGATAGGCCAGGTGGGTGGCGGGACGCAGCCGGGCAAGGTCAACCGGCCCGCCCTCCTCCAAATGGGGGTCCTCGGGGATGCGCAGCACACGCCGGCAGCGGTCCGAAAAATGCCGCTCCAACTGGTCGAGGTCGATACTGGGGGACTTCGCCACCCGGGACAGCACGGTGACACAGGAGCGGGCAAGCGCCGCATACCCGTTGGTTTCCAACCAGTCCACCGTGGCCAAGGCGGAACGTGCCCCGTCCACCGAAGTGGGGCAGACCACGATGACCTGGTCGGCCAGGTCCAAAATCGCCCGCATCGCGGGATGCAGCATGCCAGTGCCGCAGTCGGTGATGCAGATGGAGTAGAAGCGCTCCACAATCCGGGCGAGATGACGGTAGTCGCCGTCGCTCAGAGCCGGATACCCCTCCGGATCAGTCCCCGAAGCGAGAAACTCCAACCGGGACGGCGCCTGCCCCGTAAAAGCGCGCACATCCGAGTACCTTTTCACGGTTTCCCGGCGAGCCAGCAGGTCACGGGCATGGCGCTGCGGGCGCAGGGGAGTGGGCAGCCGGTCCAGCAGCGTGCCCCCATGGGGGGCAGCATCCACCGCGATCACCCGGTCACCACGCTCTTCAGCGAGCACAGCACCGAGTCCGACCGCTGTCGTGGTCTTGCCGACCCCGCCCTTCATGCTGAGTACGACGATCCGGTGGTGGTCGCTCACCGCAGGACCGCGCACAAGGGCGCACAACTCCCGGCGGTGCCGCTCCGCCCGGGACTCACCCGGATTGATGAGGCCCCGGCTCACGGTGAACAAGGCACGCCGCCACCCTTCGCGGGGCGGACGCCGCACAGGGCGCAGCAGCGACTCAGAAGTCAGATCCGCGGACGTTCCCGGGCGCGGCACATCCGCGGGATGCTGGCGGGCGTGGGCGTACCGGTGGCCGTCGGCTGGCTCCGGTCGGGATGAAAAAGCAGGAGGCACGGTGCAGCGCTTTCTGCCACCGCGGCTCACGGCCGCGAACCTTAGTTAAGGGAACGCGCTCGCATTTTACGCATTCCGATCGTTGAAGCACAGATCTGCAGTGGCCGTAAGAGTTGGGCCCTCGGTCCTAGCCGCCCTCGGGATCCCCGGGAATTACTTAGGACCAGCCGGGAAGGAATTGATGCCTGGGGCTCTAGCTGCCCGACCATTTTCCTGCCTACGATCTCGCCGTTCCACGAACCTGTGCCGCAGGCAGGATTGGGCCGTTCCGATAACGCGAGGTGATCGCACCGTGCGCTTGAGACCGCCGCCTCCGCAAGAGGACACCGGCGCTGGATATGTAGAGTACGGCGGGGTCGTGGCGCTGATCGCGGTGATTGCCACCGTGCTCTTTTTTGCGTGGGGAGGAATTGCGGCCACGGTCCGCGACGGAGCAACCGGGGCAGTGTGCCGGATCCTTGATTCAGCGGACTGCGAGACCGAGACAGCGGGACACACGACGTCCGGAAGTGAGGCGCCGCTCTACTCAACGGTTCAAGCCAACGGTCCCGGCGCGGGCATCACCCCGCTCCAGGATTCCCCGCCACAGGACTGCGCCCCCGGCGGACTGGGGGTAGACCACGACCGCCGGGACACGGCTCGGGACGCCCGGAGGGCGGACAACGACCGCGAGCGGCGCAACGGCAGTCCAGAGGAAACCACAGGCACCTGCGGGCCTTCCCCCCACCAGCCCAGCGGTTTAGGCGACCCAGTACCGGGCGAACAGGCCCCGGTCCCTGAGCCTCCCGCCTGGGAGCCAGTCGATGAAGGAGCCGGGGAATGGGGGTCGGAAGACTCCCTCGCCAGCCAAGCAAAGGCGCGCTTGATGCGCGCACTGGCGGAGAGCGCCGCCAATGCGATGGCCGGAAAGTGGCCGAACGCCTCCCGCAACCTGCTGCATTTCCTTAGCAACAGCGGCGAACCCTTGGAACAGGACGTGGACCAGATGCTGAATGACGTCCCACAATTCCGTGATGAGGTCGACACCACGCTAGAGAACCTCGCGGCTACCGCTATCGCCCAGGCCCAAGCCGAAGGGGTTGACGGTCCCGTCACTTTTCCTGTCAACACCGCGTGGACAGGTTTCTACATCTCCCCCTCGTACTCGCGAGACTGGTTCTTTGCGCTGGGGGGAATCCAGTACAACGTCACAGGACAGATCACCGTCTATCCTCCGAGTGAACCCGGCGGTGAATGGCGTTACGAGAGCAGGACCCGGGTCAATATCCGCGACCAGTACAACTGGGATGGCGGAAAAAGCACCCAGATCGGACCCTTTACCGTGAGCGACGAGACTTTGGCTGAGATGCACCGGGTCGGGATTGCCCGGGAGTACCTGGCCTACGGGCAGTCCCAGGAAGAGATTCGGGAAGGAACCTTCTGATGAAACGCACGGTCCTGCAGGCGACGCTTGCCGCCTGCGTCGTGCTCGCCGCCACCGCCTGCGGAAGTGACGAGGGCAGCGGAGCAACGGACAGGGGAGGGCAGGTGGAGCAGAGCCCGACCAGTACCCCGGAGGCCTCCGCGGAGGCGTTCCACGAGTTCTCCGGAGTGCATCTGCCTGACGGAGCCGAAAACCCGGAGATCACGGTGGAACTCGACGACCGGGGAAGCCCGGTCTACTGGGTCTCCTTCGGCGGCCCGCGAGCCGCAGCTGACCAGCTCTGCGAACAGGTCGGCAACTACCTGATCCAAGCGCGAGGAGTGAGCGACGAACAGGCAGAAACGTTGCGTATCCCCGAATCCGACCTTGCAGCCGCCAACGAACCCGTCTGGGGATGCTCTGCCGTCATCCAGTCCACCGGAGCCGACATCGAAGCCGTGGTCTTGCCGATGGACGACGACACTGCCCGGGTCTACCTGCGCGCCGAGGCGTTCCGCACATGAGGGGAGGCCCCGTGGCCGCTCGTGGTGTCTTCCGCTCAGCCCTCCTGTTGCCGCTCTCCGCGCTGCTGCTGGCCACGGCCTGTGCCGGGGAGGGCGGTGAACTCCCGGAAGTAACCGGGGATTTCGGGAGCGAGCCCCGCGTCGTGTTCACTGGGCCGCTCCCCGCAGAACCGCAATACCAGACCATCCTGCCCGGCAAAGGACTGCCAGCAGGCAAGGATGCGCTGCTCGTGGTGCGGATGGCGCAGTACGTGTGGAACGGCTCCCAGGGGGTCGGCGAACCGGTCTTCTCCAACTTCTCGGACGGGGCGGACGTGCTGCTCACCGTCGACGACCTCGGTGCAGGCGAACTTTTCGACGATGCCGGACCAGGATGGGAGCAAGGCAGCCGGACCGTGCTGTCCCTGCCGGAGGATCCGTCGGCAGGCCAGGAGACTGCAGCGGCCACCGCTTATGTCATCGACGTCGTCGACCACTATGTGGCAGGCGAAACAGTTCCCGGAGAGCAGGAGGAAACCACCGAGCCGCCACTGGGAATCGACGTCTCCAACCACCGGCATCCGCGGGTCGTATCGCCGACTACCCCTCCCCCGGAACAACTGGAGAAAATCACCTTGATCGAAGGTGAAGGTGATCCGGTCCAGGAAGGCGACCGGGTGGTGATCCAGTTCGCGGGAGTGGCCTGGCACAGCGGCGAAGTGTTCGACAGCACGTGGGAGTGGAACGGCCGTCCCAGCGCCTACACCGTCGGTATCGGCCAGCTCATCCCCGGATTAGATGAGGCTCTTCCCGGCACTCCCACCGGGAGTCGGATCCTTGTCGTGGTCCCACCGCAGCTCGCCTTCGGCAGCAGAGGAAACCCGGAGATCGGCATCCCTGAAGAAGAGACCGTCATCTACACCATCGACATTCTGGGCCGCCACTGAACAGGTTGCTCCGCAAGATGCGGGAAACCCGCCCGGCTGACGCTGCAGAGGGGTGGGGCGGTGAACTACCCCTCTGCTTCCCAAGGCAGCTCTCCACTGCTGAATTCGTAGCAGGGGGCCTCGTGCATGGGCACCGGCTCCGGATAGGTGACGCCTCCGTCAGTGCTTTCAGCACAGCGCCACGGATAGTAGGCTCCGCTGTCCGGGTCGAACCGGTGGAAGAATTTCACGTATCTTTCAGCCCAATCAGGGTTGTCATCTCCGAGATAGCCCACGATTTCTACGGATCCGTCACCGTCGAGGTCCGCGGTTTCCACGTCGCGCTGTCCAGCGGTGAGCGGGCCGGTGAGGCTGAACTGGGTGACGCTTTCCGGAAGGTCGGGGCGCATCCAGGAGATCTGCTGGAGCCCGGCCACCCCGCGGTATTTGGTCAGCAGCAGGAACGTGCCGTCTTCTGCGATAGTCCAACTGTCGTCGAAGTCAGCGGGAGGCAGTGGGACGAACCCGGTGGGGGGTTCGTTCAGGTTGCTGGCGACGAGTTCGTCGTCCTCGTCTAGCAGGAAGATCCGAGTGGTGTGGGTTGCCCCGGTCACCGGGTGCGGCTCCAGTTCTGCTGCGGCGATCAGCGCACGCACGGGCGTGTCCTGGTAGGTCAGCCCAGAAACCGTGTGAACGTCGGGCGAACAGCTAGTGCAGCCCAGCTCACGGACGAGCTGCGCCTCGGCGGAAAGGGGCTCGCTGGAGGGTGCTGCAGCCGGGGCGCTGGAAGAAACACACCCGGTCCCAGAGATGAGCAGCACCGCGGCAGCGGCAACAGCGGTGCGGCGCTGAAGGGAGAACATCACCGTCCCTGACCGTGCGGGTGGGCTGTTGCAGGAAACGCGCCACACAAACCGGATAGTGGGCGCGGCGTACCGAGAAGCCTGAGAAGAGGCATGATCACCCGGACCGCTGGGGGACCCGTGCTGCGCTCACCCAGCGGGACTCCCAGTAAGGGTTGCCGAATACCTGGGTGACGTTGACCGGGTTTCCAGCGTGCACCATTTTGCCGTCGCCAATGTACATGCCGACGTGGGTCGGGGGTGGGTAGTTGCTCATGGTGTGGAAGAAGATCAGGTCACCCGGTTGAAGCTGGTCTCTGCTCACCGGCGGTAGAGCAGCCCGCTGTTCCCAGGTGGTCCGGGGGATTTGTACGCCTGCGGCTCGCCAGGCTCCTTGAACCAGCCCGGAACAGTCGTATCCGTGCGGCCCGGTGCCGCCCCACACATACGGCAGACCCTGTTTGGACAGGGCCCATTCGATAGCGACCCGGGCGTCTCCTTCACCGATGACGGGGCCGTTGTAGTAGCCGATGGGGAAGGTGAAGACGTACTCTTCGGGTTCTTCCGGCCGCTGGATCTCCGTCCACGTCTCACCCCCGCACTCGGGTCCGTCAACGAGACAGACCATTTCGCGAACGTTGTCGTGGAGCACTTCCCCGACCGGGGATTGGAGGACAGCGGTGATGACCCCCACCGCGACCAGGGTGACCACCCCCATCTCCACGAAGGAGGAGCCGCGGTCGTCTCTGGCCGAGGAACGGGGAGGAGTGGCAGGTGATCTCACCACCGGAGAGCTCCTTTAGCAGCAGGATTCAGCGGAAATCAGCTAATAGGAACGTCTTTGACCGGATGGAAACCGGGGATTTCGATAGTGACTTTTTTGGTTTCTTCAGGGATTTGATAAGAGGCCCAGTAGGTGCTTCTTCCTCCCGGATCTGTTCGCAGAACAAAGGAAGCAACAGTGTGGTCTGCGCCAGCGCAGAGACATCCCTTCTCTGAGTCAATATATGTATTGAATCTAATTCCCCGTTCTTCATCAATGAGAACCAGTCCGTTGCCAGAGGCTCCTGAAGGATAGGAGTAGACAGAATTTTTGAATTCGTGGAGCCAGATTTCTGTTTTGCTGTTGTTGTAAAGCGTCCATACGAGCGAGGTGTACTGACCTGTGGCAGATCGTTTGAGTTCATTGATTTCGATGCGGGCGCCTTCCCACGCTGAGTGTGTGGCTGTTGTTGAACCAATAGAGGGAAGACTTTCTGAAGAAGGAGCAGTCTCTATAGAGTCCTGGGCGTGAGCGGAAGGCATAGCTAGCACTAGAGCGGTGGTGAGTAAACCGGTAGCCAGGCAGAGACAGAGAGCGTGTTCTGGACAGTTTCTTCACGGTTTCCTCACTATTTGGAGAAAGTGATGGTGACGCGCCGGTTTTTCGCCCGTCCCTCTTCGGTTCCATTGTCGGCGACTGGGTCAGCAGAGCCATGTCCAGCCACTTCAAAGGTGATGCCATCCCGGGTGATGAGCTCTTTGAGTCTCTTCTCCACTGCCTTGGCGCGATCCAGAGAAAGAGGGTTGTTAATGGCATCGTTTCCCGTGTTATCGGTGTGACCATCGATTTTTACGGTGGTGGTGGAAGAGGCGTCGATCTCTTCGGCAACAGCCCGTAGCGTCTCATCAGCAGCATCAGTCAGAGTGGACTCATTCAGATCAAAGAGCACATCCGAGGACAGCATGATGCTGGTCGTATCGCCCGTCTCGCTTCGAGAGCTACTTCCGTCAATGTCGTCCTGGAATGCCCAGAAGTCGAGAATCCGCGGTTCGGCAACGGGCGTGTTCACAATATCAGGATCGGGAGACGCCGCTTCGGTAATAGGAATATCTAGAAAATCTGGGGTAACGGGGGTCATTACCGTCATGAGTTCAACATCTTCGGGGGGAGCAGGGTAGGCTGCCCAGATATCGATGCTCTCTCCAGGAGAAAGATCCTTTTGTCCCGACCAGTCAGAGCAATGGCAGGTTTTCCCATCAGTCAGCTTAAGCGGCATGTGCCGCTTATTGTTTTGCATATCGATGAGAGAAACCCCGTTAGGAGTGGTGGGTTCTGCATTGGGGTCACCAAACTCGGCGAGTGTATAGAATATATACGTATTCTCCCGACCGATGTTGGTGATGCCTAGATTCAACACTAAAATCTCTGGGCTATGCCGTTCCAGAGAATAGATGTCGAAGCGGAGATTTCTTCCTCCCACTGCCGCGTTGGCGAGTGCAGTAGCGATGGGAGAGCGGCCGTCCCCGTTGCCGGAAGTGTCGCTTCCTCCGTCGGATTCAACATCTCCTGTGCTCTGCTCAGGATTGGTCGAGCTGTCCGGGCTGGAGACACAGGAAGAAAGCAGAACCGTGCTCAGCGCCGCTGCCAGTAGAAGGCAGGATGCGCGGAGGAAACCAGACGTAGCGATCAGTCGGTTCACGGGACGGCCTTCCAATCAAGGGCAGAACGATTGATCAGATGATTAGATTATCCAACGATGCCGGGGATCGGGACTATGCGAATGATGGGTACGGAAAACTATCGAGGATGAAGAGGCAAGATGAAGATCCTTAAGGCTGAGGATCTTCATCTTCCTCATCATCCGAGTCGGCTACACCGAAAGGCTTGTAGAGATACTGTCCTTCCTTGGATACAAGGCGGATGTCAATGAGCTGACGGGCGTGCTGCTCGCTCTGGATCATCTGTCCTTCACAGGAGACGCCGATGATCTGGTGGCTGGCTCCGAAGACGTAGTTGCAGTCGGGAATGACCATTTCCGCGATGGCTGCAGCGTTGCCGATATGGACAAGCCCTTCCTCGTCCTCTGGTTCGGTCCCGTCACAGACGGAGTCTGACCAGCCCCTGCTTCGATCCTCTAAAAGCTCCTTGCGGCAGTTCGCACCGCGGATCTCGACCCGGACAAAGTTGCCGACCTGGCCCATATGGTTGTCACTGGCCCGGATGTCTTCCAGGATTGCTCCGTTCTTTTGAGCATATTTCTCCGCTTGGGCTCGGCCACGTGCGGGATCGTAGAGTCGGTAATACGGGATCTGCCGCCTGGCTAGCATCGCAGCGGCGTTGTCTCGCGCGACCGTAACTGCGGCTAGCGCTGCAGCATCCGCTGCAGTCTGGGCTCGACTACGTAACTGATGAGCATCGCCGAGGCGGATAAAGAGCAGCATTAGCGCTAACAGAGACAACATCATGCCGATGAGCAAGAGCAGGCTCGCCTGCCCTTGCTCATCGGCCGATGGAGACTTGAGAGTGAGCCTCATGGAACTGCGGAGAACTACTGAGGGAGGGGTGGTTCAGCCGGGGTTGCAGTGCCGCTGCCCGTACCAAAGATTTGATCTAGCGCTTTGTTGACAGCCGTCTGGACCGCGTTGCCGATGGGGTTGTTGGTGATCAGAAGGGTCGCGATCGCGGCCACCAGGACGAGGACACCCGCGTACTCCACGAATCCGGCGCCTCGATCATCGCGCCGCTTCATGAGGTTGAGGTGGTTGGCAAAGGCCATCCGGGCCTTGACGTAGAGAGAAAGGATCGGCGTCACTGTGGGAACTCCTTTGTCGGACGTTCCTTGGGGCTGTTGTTGACGGTCACTAATGTAGAGAGTGGGCCATTGGGTGCCTAGAGCCCGCGGGCCTAAATATCAGGTCCCAAGAAGGCCCAGGTCCGCGCGTCAAGGTCTGGGACCTGCATGGCCGTTCCACCGGGCGATCGCCGCTGCTCGGGTACGCACCCCCAACTTCCGAAAAATTCGGTTGATGTGGTTTTTCACGGTTTTTTCGGAAAGGAAGAGTTCTTTCGCGATCTCAGCATTGGACAGACCACGCGCCGCTGCTTCAAGCACTTCAGCTTCCCGTTCGGTGAGGCCTAACGCCGCAGGGGCGACTGGGACCGGAGTAGGGGGAGCGGCACGCAGCGAGGAGACCAAAGCCGTCGCAGCCACTGGGGAGAGCGGACTCCCAGTGCCGTGCACTACTTCACGCAGTGCCCGGTTCAACTCGTCTAGCGTGAAGTTGCCGTGCACGAGATAGCCGGAGGCGCCGCGGCGCAGCGACGTCTGGATCACCTGCGGGTCTTCGGTGTGGGTGAGCATGACGACTTTGGTGAACTCGGCGAGTTCTTCCACCACGCTGACCCCGTCGCGTACCGGCATGCGCACGTCGAGCAGGACGACGTCGGGCCGGAGCTCTTGGGCTTTCGTCACAGCCTCGGCGCCGTCGCTCGCCTCGCCGACCACCTGAATGTCGTCGGAGGCCTCCAGCAGAGCGACCAGGCCTGCACGCACGACAATGTTGTCGTCCACCGTGAGAACGGTGATCGGGGACATGACGAGGACCTCCTCCAAAAGGGGTTACTGGGACAGGTCGCTGTTCTCGCAGGACGGCGCCAGCGGGAGTCTCACGGTGAGGGTGGTCCCTTCTCCTGGGGTTGAGTCGATGACGAGGTGACCTCCCGCGCGGATCGCGCGTTCCTGCATCCCAACCAGCCCGTAGTGGCCAGGGGCGGGCACCTCGGGGTCGAAACCCTGACCGTCGTCGTGGATCGTCATGACCAGGTGGCTTGCCTCAGCGGTCAGCTCCACGGTGACGGTGGCAGCGTGGGCGTGCCGGTGGACGTTCGTGAGCGCCTCCCGCAGTATCGCAATGGCTTCATGACGTGCAGTCACCATCAACGGCAGGGGAGAGTCGCAAGATCGCAGCTGGGTGCGCACCCCGGTCCGAGCAGACCACTCCCGCAACACTTCGGCTATCTGGTCTGCGATCGGAGTGTCGGAAGTTTCCTCACGCAGGTCGGAGATGAGTTGCCGGGCTTCGCGCGCCGCGGTCTCTGCGGCTTTCACCACCTGGGCCGCGGTGGCCTCGGCGCGTTCCGGATCCTTGCGCAACCACACCGGGAGGGCTTGGGCAGCGAGTGCGGCGCCGTGCAGGGTTTTCGCCACCGAATCGTGCATGTCCCGAGCTAGCCGGGCGCGCTCTTCTGCTGCTGCGGCGGCGCGTTCAGCTGCGCGACGCCGCTCTTGCTCCGCGGCCAGCTCTTCGAACAGGCCGCGGAGCCGCAGCCCGATGTATCCAGCGGTCGGATAGAGCAGCGGCTGGATGACGATGGCCTGGACGGTGACCCACAGCGTCACCGTTGGCGTGGACAAGCCGCCCAGGTAGGTGAACAAGGCGGCGAGATAGCCGAGGATCTGCAGTGCAGAGATTCCCGCCACACCCCGGACCCCGTAGAGCACCCCTGCGGTGGCGCTGGTGAGCACGGTGGCGAGGAAGAAGGCTCCCGACAGGCCGGACATGGCCAGGATCGCTGAAGAGACCAGAATGTCGGCGACGGTCAGCACCGGGTAGCGCACGACGTGGGCGGAAAACCGCCCCCAGTAGCGGGACAGGAGCCAGGACAATACCGCGTAGCTGATCAGGGCGAGGGCAACACCAGCGGAGATCTGCTGCGGGGGGAGGAGCAGCAGAGCGACGCCGGTGAGGAGGAACCGCAGTTGGATGAGGAGCCGAGCGAGCGCGGCTAACCGTTCCCGTGGGGTTTCTTTCTGATCTGCTGCGGTGCCCATGGCATCACCCGAAGATGGCGGAGAGGTCTACTTCAGAGCCGAGGAGCATGCCACCGCCGATGATGAGCAGCAGACCAGGCAGCATGGTGGCGGCGGTTACCGCGGTGACTCTGGGGTTGAGATGCTGCGCTTTGCGCCGCAGGAATTGGGCGTCTTCGCGGCGCATGTCGGTGCTGAGCGCGTGCAGGGTCTGGGAGAGTGGGGCTCCCAGCTCTTCAGCCTGCTGCAGCGCGGTGATGAAACGGCCCAGGGCCTCGTTGGAGTTGCGTTCCCGCAGTGCGGCGAAAGCGTCCCGCCTACTGGTGCCGAGTTCCATCTGGCGCAGCGCCAGTTGGAACTCCGAAGCCAGCACCCCCGGCATGGCGTCAGCCACGCGGGCCAGAGCTTGACGGAACGAGAGCCCGGCACTCACCGTGACGGCAAGGACGTCCAGGAAATCGGGCAGCTGCTTTTGAATCTCTTCCTGGCGTTTGCGCTTCTCGGAGTAGAGCGAGAGGTCGGTGAGCGTGCCGAAGGCCAGGACGACGAGGGCCAGAGTGGTCGAGCCTTGAAGGAACAGGAAAACAGCGAGGGTGCCGTAGAGCAGCACTTCACCGGCTTTGCGTTGCGCATAGCGGCGTACAGTGAGGCCTTCGGGGCGGCCAGCCGCATCGATCCGCGCCTGGATTTTCGCCTGCTGTTCTTCACCGAGCCATTCCAGGAGTGTGGTGGCGAACGGCCGTCCGATCAGTTCGGTGATGCGGTGCAGGATGAAGGTTTCGTCGGACTTCTTCTTTTTCGGCGCTGCGGTGATGAAGTCGCTCGTGACCTCGCTTGTCCGGGTCATCAAATGGAAACCCCACGTGAACAAGACCACGCAGAGCGCACCGGAGAGGCCTAGCAGCAGGCTTGTCGAGGGGTCAGCGCGATGGACATGGGGTCGGGCTCCGTGTGTGGGTGGGGGCGAGCTTAGAAGTCGATACGGGACATGCGGCGGATCACTACGAACCCGATGGTGAAGAGGGTCAGGGCGGCCCCCAGGACAACGAGGCCGGCGAAGCTTTCCGTCATTCGGGCGACAGTGCCGGGCATGAGCGCGTTGAGCAGGAACAGCGAGCCCACGCCCATGAGGAGCAGCGTCCACGCTGTACTGGTGGTCTCGCTGAGGATGGTGCGGACCTCGCGCCGGGTCTCCTTGCGGTTCTCCAGGGTTTCGGAGATGTTGCGGAGCGCAGTGACGAGAGCACCACCGGACCGAGCCGACACCAGCAAAGTGGAGATCAGCACCCCGATCTCCCGGGACGGCATGCGCTTCCTCAAATCGTTGAGGGCTTCTTCAAAGGGTTGGCCGACTTTGATCGACTCCGCGACGTGCCGTAGCTCTGCTCCGGCCGGGTCGGCGAGTTCGTCGGCAGCCATGTCGATCGCGGTGGGGAGCGCGAGACCCGCTTGGGTGGCGTTGGACAGCACCCGGGCGAGTTCGGGAAGCTGCGCGGTGAACGCTTCCCGGCGTTTCTCTTCCTGCCGGTTGAGATAGGCGAGGAACAGGTAGCCCACGAGGGCGGCGGCACACAAGCCCAAAAGCGGAGCGAGGACGTGCCAGACGATGACGATCGCGGCGACAGCGCAGGCCGCCACCAGCAGGGCGAAGGAGGAGACCTTCATCTGCACGCCTGCCCGGTCCAGGCGGGTTCGGATCTGGCGGCCCAGCTCGGTGCGGCGCAGCCGAACGTCGAGGCGGGCCATCGGGCTGTTGGCGCGCCGCTCCACTTCGGCGAGCACGCTGCGTGCTGCCAGCATGCGGCGCTGCGCCACCCCGTCCAGGAAGACGACGACACCCCACACCGCGATGACCAGCGTGATGATCGTGATGAGCAGGATGAGCAGGGGATAGTGGTTCACAGTGCGCCTCCGGAGAAGGGGGAGCCGTGGTCGGCGGGGCGGCGGATCCCGAAGGTGGCCGGGATGCTTTCCCCAGCGGTGTAGAGCCGTTCGGCGATGTGCCGGGGCAGCGGGAAGTGGTGGAATTCTCCGGTGACTCGGCGCTGGGCTTCGTAGCGGTCCGCGTGGAATCTCAGGAGCGGTTCCAACCGGAATTCCTCGTGCCTTCGGGAGGCCACCACCGACACTTCGGCGACCCGCCGTGAGCCGTCCGGGTAGCGGGACAGGTGCACGATCACGTCGATGGCCGCGTTGATCTGGTCGCGCAACGCCTCGAAGGGGATCTTGACTTCGCTCATGGACGCCAGGGTCAGGAGGCGGTGCACGGCGTCGTCCGCGGAGTTGGCGTGCACGGTGGCTAGGGACCCGTCGTGACCGGTGTTCATCGCCTGCAGCATGTCGAGGGTTTCCGCGCCGCGGACCTCGCCGACGATGATGCGGTCCGGTCGCATACGCAGCGAGTTGCGGACGAGGTCGCGGATGGTGACGGCTCCTTGGCCTTCGATGTTGGGGGGACGTGCTTCCAGGCGCAGCACGTGCTCCTGCTGGAGCTGGAGTTCCGCGGAGTCTTCGATGGTGATGATGCGTTCGTGGGAGGGCACGAACGCGGAGAGTGCGTTGAGGAACGTGGTTTTTCCGGTGCCGGTACCCCCCGAGATGATCACGTTGAACCGGGCGCGGATCATGGAGGCCAGCAGGATGCCGGTCGCTTCGTCAAGGCTGCCCATAGAGATGAGCTGTTCAATGGTGAACGGCTTGGGGAAGCGACGGATGGTGACGATCGGCCCCGACAGCGACAGCGGCGGAATGATCACGTTGACGCGTTCCCCGGTGGGGAGGCGTGCGTCAACCATAGGGCTGGATTCGTCGACACGGCGGTTGACCGTGGAAACGATGCGGTCGATGGTCTGGTAGAGCTGTTCTTCGCTGGCGAATGTGGTCTCGATCCGCTGGACCCGGCCGTTGCGTTCTATGAAGATGTTGTCCGGGCCGTTGACCATGATCTCGGTGATGCTCTCGTCGGCGAGCAACGGTTCGAGCACTCCGAGCCCCAGGGCCTCGTCCACGACCCGGCGGATCATGTTGGCGCGCTCCCGGTCGGAGAGCACAGGGCCTTCCCGGGAGAGCAGGTGCCCGACGACCTTCTCCAAGCGGATGCGGCGCTGCTCCATGCTGAGCATGGCCAGGTCGTCGAGGTTGATCTCGGAGAGCAGACGTTTTCGCCAGTGGGCGACGCTGCCCCGGTCCGAGTGCTGGGCGGAGAGGCGGCCTTCGTTGAGCCGGTCTTTCAGAGCCATGAGTCGTACCTGTGCAGAACGGGCGGTGCGGGAACGTTAGAAAGCCATGTCCACGCGGCGGACCACGGTGTATTCGAGACCCCCGATGGGGAAGACCACGGGGATGCTGAACTCCACTTCGGCGTAGACACCGCGGTCGTCGGTGCGGCCGGTGCGGATCTTGGCGTCGTCCATCCAGTCGGGGAGCGCCTGCCGGGCTTCCGTTGCCCCGCTGATCAGCCCGGTGCGTTCTACCGCCCGGGCGCCGATCCGCGCCGCGTTCTCCGCCTGCTCCACGGCAACGAACAGGGCGAACACTTCGAACACTACGGTCGCCACCAAGAGGAACAGCGGCAGGTAGACGGCGAACTCCACGAGCTGGGAGCCGCGGTCGTCACGGCGGGGGCGGCGGAAACGGGAGGGCAGGAGCACCGGGGTCACCTTTCCGGAAAGACCATGGAACGGCTGCTGATCTCCCACGGGCTGTCCAGCCCGGGCAGGACCATCGGCATAGCGATCGTCACTTCGACATATTCCCGGCCTTCCACGGTGATCCGCTCGAGATGGAAAGTTCCCTCCTCGTCCCAGGGGGAACGCACCCGCCGCGTGGCCTCCTCCAGGATCAGCTCCGGGTCGTCCGGGGTGATCGCTGCTTGGCGGGCGCCTTCGTTGGCCGCGTGCGCGGCGTACATTCCCGTCAGACCGATCAGCACGAGCTGCCAGGTGAGCAGGAACGCGAGACCGAGAAGCGGGATGAGCGCGGCGAATTCCACCATGGAGGCGCCGGTGTCGCTGCGGCCGTGGAATTGACGGCTGCGGGCCAGCATCGCTTCGGCGGCATCCGCGGTGCTCGTGACCCCGGTGGGAGGCTCCGCAGCGGACTCTTCAGCGGATTCCAGGAGGCCCAGTTCTCTGGCGATCTTCCCGAACGCTTTGAGCAGGCTCTCGTCAGTGAGTCGGGAAGGGTCGCCGGTGTTGGACGCTTCTTCCAAAGCCCGGTAGGCGGCGGGGATGACTGTGCGCAGCATGGGAGCGCGCAGCAGTTTGCGAGCGAACTCGGGTTGGATCTCGTTTTTACGGCTGTGCCGGACGAGCAGCGAAGTCACGTTCTTGGGGTCGCGGACTTGGAGCCGTTCCCACATCGCGATGAGCCGCTGCGCGGCGCGGAGGGCCGGAAGGTCGGGAGTGATGAGGATGAGCGCGGTGTCGGACAGTTCCACGGCCACCGCGGTGGCGTCGTCGACAGCGGAGCCGCAGTCCACGATCACCATGTCGTAGCGGGATCGCAGGGCGCCGAGGATCTGCCGGGCGGCGTGCGCGGTGACGTCTTCCCCGTTTTCGCCGTGGACGGGGGCGAGCAGGATGTGAGGGCCGTCGGGGTGCACGTAGACGGTTTCGGCGAGCATCGCGGCGCTGATGTCGTCGGCGGCGTCAACGAGGTCGACGATGCTGCGACGGTGTTTGAGGTCGTAGTAGCCGGGGATGTCGCCGGACTGGAGGTCGAGGTCGACGAGGCAGACCGCCTGGCCGTTCCTGGCCGCGATCCGGGCGAGGTGGATCGCTGTCGTGGTGGTGCCCACCCCGCCTTTGGCGCCGGTCAGGCTGATGATCCGGCCGCGCCGCCCCCCGATAGGAAGGTCCAGGGACGCTGCTTCCAGGTGGCGGCGCAGGGTCCGGGACCATTCGGCTGCGCTGGAGACACGGGTTTCGAGTTCTTCGATTGTGGCGTCGCTGTGCAGCAGGCCGCGCGCCCCCGCCTCGACCGCGCTGGTGAAGAGGTCGGGGGACATCTCGTCGGAGACGAGGATGACCGCGAGTTGGGGACGGTTGCGGGAGATGTCACGGATGAGGTCGAGCACCGGCAGGGGACCGAGGTCCTCGTGGATCAGGACGACGTCGAGTGAGGGGAAGTGGGTGAGCGCGTCCGTGATGTCGTGGGAGGAGCGGTAGACGCTCACCACTTCAATGTCGCTGATCTCCGCGAGCCGTGCGAGAAGGGCGTTCTCCAGGTCGTCGCTGGGAACACCGATCATGACCTGGTAGGCGTTCATCCGTTCTCACCTCTGGAGCGGTCGGGGCTGGGTGGTGCGCGCTATTAGTTGCCAGCCGGGCCGGTGGGGTTCTGCTCGTCGTCGTTGCGCTGCTGTTCGAGGGCAGCGAGCTGGTCGTCAGAGCAGAACTCCATGTCTCCTGGAGTGCCCGCTCCGCGTGCGCTGACCAGAGCCAGCCGGACCTTGGAGGCGAAGGATTCCGCGTAGGTGAGCTGCAGGGCTTGCTGGGGGGTCAACCGGAACGTGACAGGGACGACCGTGTTGGTTCCGCCGGTCTGCGCGTCGATCTGGGAGCCGATGTCACCGACGTCGAGGACTTCCACGTTGGTCAGCACTCGGATAGCGCAGGCGGGGGACTGTTCGTTGGCTTGGAAGGAGGCGTAGACGTCGACGCGGGACTGGCGGGACACCTTGCCGGCCACACCGGTCTCCGCGTTGATCATGATCGCGATTTCGCGCTCTCCGTTCTCCAGGGCGGGCGCTGGGATCACCATGCTTTTCTGCAGTAGTGTGCCGGCATGCAGGAAGGTGGCGGAGACGGGTTCACTGCCGGGCTGGCTGAGGGCCTCGTCTGCGCTGGCCAGGTCGGACAGGAAGAGGTCTTCGTCGAAGAATTTGGCGGGAACCTCGTAGGGTTCGACCATGTCTTCGGTGATCGGCTGGTAGGGGTCGACGTCCTGGGTGAGCCGAAGAACCGTCCGGTAGGTGCCGAGTTCCCGGTTGAGCGTGTTGACGTACGAGACGATCGTGAGGAACACGGCGATCGCGCCGAATGCGGCGACGATCATGAGCAGAACGCCGCGTCGTTGACGGGGGTTCATGACGCTCCGTTTCTAGTTCTGGCCAGTCGGTGTGGGCAGGAGGGCAGGAGTGGTCGCAGGCGCGTCACCGCGCCGGACGGTACTCGGGAAGTGAGCCGGGGGACGGGGGAGTCGGCGGTGCGGAGTGGGGATGGCGGCCGGTGGTTTCCGGGCGGACCGGTGGGCTCGGTCCAGTAGGGGGCCCGATCGGGGCGTGGTGGCCTGTCCCGGGGCCGGGGAGGTGCGGACCGGTCGGAGGGGGCGGGCCGGGAATCCGTGGGCCGGCAGGTGCCGGCGGCGGTGTCTGCGGACGCATGTGGGCATGGGGTGCGGCGGTGGGCCGTCGCGCCGGGGTCCGGTTGACCGCGCCGCAGAATCGGCAGTAGGAGCTGACGACTCGTTCCCGGCACCAGCCGCAGGCGGTAGAGCGCAGGGTCCGCACCGGGTGCGTCAACGCGTCCTGGTGGGCGCTGAAAACCACGAATTCCACGTATTTCGTGGTACCCCAATAGGTGGGGCCGAGCGGCTGTTCTGGCATTTCGTGGACTGCTGTCGCACCGATCACGGGAAGGAACTGCTGCTCAAACGCGGTTCGGTCAGCGTCCCTTCCTGCGGAAACAAGGATTTGCGTCGGGTTGAGCGGCCGGAACGGAATATTCTGCTCGGGGTTGGCCTTCTTGACGCGGCCTACGCGTTTGACGGGGGCGCAGAAGGCTAGGAAGACCACTCCTGGAGCAAAGGACCCCATGTGCTGTTTGACAGTGATGGGAATAGTCGAGAGATTAGCTACGCTGCGCAGCCAGCCTCCGGCGAGAACGTGGGCGGCGAGGGTGTCGCCTAGTTCCGCAATGAGCCCGGAAGGCAGGTAGGGGGCGAGGTAGGCCAGTTGGTCAGCGAGGAGCGACAGCGCGAGCGGGGAGACGTCCAAGGGGACCGCGGCGATGTGGTCGGTGCGTAGCGCGCCTCGGGCGAACCTGATCGCGCGTTCGGCGCGGCCGCTGCGCCAGCGCGGGTAGAGCGCAACGACTTTTCTGCCCTGGTTGACGTGGTGGAAGGCGAAATCGAGGAATTCGCCGGTTTGGGTGGCGAGATCGTCGCCGTCCAGGGAGAAACGTTGCGCTCGAGCATTACCGAGATGACCCGTGCTCGGTATGTCGGCGAGCAGGGCCACGACGCTTGTGGACCTCGAACGGCCGCTGGACAAGGTACAAGCTCCAAGAGAATGAGGCGCGTGGTTACGGGTGCCGTCGGTATTGGGGTGGTCGAACGCCCCGCGGGACTATCGTAACGAAGCGGGATCAGTCTCCCGAGGCTGATTCGATTAAGAACCGTTATTCACACCAAGCTCTACCGTGCGTTATGCGACCGAGAAAAAGCAAGTCCTGGAATGAGGCTTGGGGATAACCGGCCCTCTTCGGACACTTTGGTCCAGGTCGCGACGGTACCCGGAAAACAGCAGGCGAGAGGAGCTACGAACAGCCTGGTCGGGGATGAGCGCGGGGGAACCACGGCGCGCGCCACCAGCAGATCTCACGGCGAAGCCGACGCTGGATGCCTCCCGGCTGGGCACGCCTTTGCCGACGTGCGGCACACTCCGCCACTGGAAGGGACCGCCTGGCCGCACAGGGCCCGAGCCGCCTAGTCCTGGCGATGCCCCGAAAGACGCTGCTGCCCGCATGTGGCGGACACGGGGCCGTGCAGCGTGCTGCACGGGCTGGAGGACCCAGTCCTGAAAGCTCGGGGCAGTGCAGTGCCTGAGACAGCGGAAAAAAAGGGGGATACGCACAAGGCCCGGACTTTCCGCGGAAAGTCCGGGCCTTGTGCGTGATCAGGGTGAGTGACGGGATTTGAACCCGCGACAACCTGGACCACAACCAGGTGCTCTGCCAGCTGAGCTACACCCACCATGGGCGCGGTGCCGAACTGTGGTCGGCATCTGCGTTCAGCAGAATACTACCTGGTTTTTGGAGTACTCTGCTCACTCCTGTTCCGTGGGGGTTCCCACACTCACGTTGAACCCGTTGCCGCCAGCGATGATGTCAGCGGCGATGGCCTTGGCCGTGGCACTGTCCGGTCCAGGCGGGGGCACGAACGCGGCCGCGCGGAAGTAACGCAGTTCCCGGATGCTTTCGGTGATGTCGGCCAGCGCCCGGTGGCCGCCGTGCTTTTCCGGGCTGGCGAAGTACACCCGGGGATACCAGCGGCGCAGCAGTTCTTTGACGCTGGAGACGTCCACCATGCGGTAGTGCAGGTGCTCATCGACGCGGGGCATGTCCCGGGCGAGGAAAGCGCGGTCGGTCGCAATGGAGTTCCCGCACAGCGGGACCTTTTTCGGCTCGGGGATGTAGCGCCGGATGTGGTCCAAGACGAGCTGCTCGGCCTCGGCCAGAGTCACCCCGTTCTCGAGTTCCGCCAACAGCCCGGATGTGGTGTGCATCTGGGTGACGAACTCGCCCATCTGATCCAAGGCTTCCTGCGGCGGTTTGATCACTACATTGATGCCTTCATCGAGCTGGTTGAGTTCGCCGTCTGTGATGAGGCAGGCCACTTCGATCAACGCGTCTTTCTTCAGATCGAGACCTGTCATCTCACAGTCGATCCACACCAGGCTGTCGTTCATAAGAGACAGCTTAGAACTTTTCCCCAGTGTTCAGATGACGGGTGTGACTGCCCGTCCGCGCTCCCGTATGACCGGAAAGCGCGGACGGGGACGCGGGTCACAGGCCTACCAGGCTTGGCGGACCGAAGATCGCGACCATCAACGGGTTCTCTTGCAACCACAGGTAGGTGCAGATTCCGCTGACCAGCACGATGAGGATGAGGGTGATGCACCCGCAGCCGCAGCAGCCGCCCTTCTTTTTCTGCGGGGCAGGGGGAGGGGCCGGGTAGGGGCTGCCCTGGCCGGGGCCCCACGAGGGCTGCCCTGGAAGCGGAGGCCGTCCAGGCGTGCCCGGTGCCCCCGCGGTCGGCGAGGTGCCGCGGGCGTAGGGGGCCAAGGGAGGGCGCTGCGGTTGGCTGGGGGAGACCGCCGGAGGGTTGGGAGCGTTCCGCGGCGGGGTGCCCTTGCCGGGGGGTGCTGGGGGCGGGGCCGGGGGAGACTGCGGGTAAGCCCTTGCTCCGTGCTGGGCGCCGGTGGACGGCGCGTAGGGGTACTGCTGCGGTGAAGCGGGGTAGGGAGAGGGCTGGGCCGGCGGATAGCCGGGATTCGGCCCGGAAGGAGCGTAGCCCGGGTTCGGGCCAGACGGGGCATAACCGGGATTCGGTCCAGAGGGAGAGTGGCTGGGGTGTGCCCCCGACGGGGTACGGCCTGAGCCGGCCCCGGAACCCTCAGCGGGAGTGGGAGGAGCCCCTGGCCCGGGAGGGACCGGGGGCCACTGGGCCTGCCCTGCGTGCCGTTGCGCTTCTGCTGCCCGCTTCTTCTGCTCTTCCGCTTCCTGGGCAGCTCGCTCGGCACGCCGCTTGGCCTCCTCTTCTGCCTTGCGGCGCTGTTCCTCTTGGCGTTTCTTGCGCTCCTCGGCGAGCTCGGCGCGGTACTCCTGGATGCCTTCCTTCAGGTTGCCGAGAAGCTTGTTGAACTTGCTGCCTTTCTCCTCAGCGCCGTCCCCTACCGCTTCCTGGGCCAGCGCCGGGTCGTCCGGGTTGAGCACCGCGGTCTTGGGCGCATCTACAGGTCCGAGGACAGCGGTCTTGGGGATGTTATCCGAGCCGAGGACAGCGGTCTTGGGTGCATCATCCGCTTCCTCGGGGTCGAGGCGCATCGTGGCGTCGGCCTGGCTTGGGGTGTTGCCGAGGTTGATGGTGGCCTGGTCTGCGGGGGAGTCCCCGAGGTTGATGGTGGCCTGGTCTGCGGGGGAGCTCCCGAGGTTGATGGTGGCCTGGTCGGCGTCAGGTTCAGGGCTGGGGGACGTTGCCGGGTCGAGGCGCATCGTGGCGTCGGCCTGGCTTGGGGTGTTGCCGAGGTTGATGGTGGCCTGGTCTGCGGGGGAGTCCCCGAGGTTGACAGTGGTCTGGTCCGCGCTGTCACCCGCAGGAGAGTTCGGGGTGAGGTCGGCGGTGGGGTCGTTGTCCGGGGAGGGGGCGGCCGCGGGGTCGAGGCGCACGGTGGCGTCAACGGGTGATGGGCCGCCGCTCAGATCAATGGTCTCTTCAGACGAGGCCCCTTGGTCCGCCCCGGTCGTGTGTTGAGTAGCCGCCGATTCTTCGGCGGCGTGCTGTTCTGAGGTGAACTCGGACAGCGGGCGGACGTGGTGTGTCCACTCACTGCCGTTCCACCAACGGAGCTGGCCCGGAGCCCCTTCAGGGTCTGCGTACCAGCCTGGCTCGATCGATCCACCCATGGGCGACAGACTAAGGGCTCTTCGCCCCTGACGGGACCACAAGGCCCCGCTCCTCGCGAGACGGGAAAACGTCCGATCAGCACACGAAGGCGGGGCACGCTGCTGCTTAGGGGCGGGGAAGCCCGGCGGGTGACAGTTGCGGGTGTTCGTGGCGCGGGCTGGGCAGCCAGTCGCCGCGCAGCCGCTTCACGTCGATCGCCCCCGGACATTCGGCTGTGGCGCCGGGAACCTGGGAGTGCCCGAAATGTCCGCCGAGGGCCCACCAGTGTTCCTGGACTGCGGGGTTGGGGGGTGTGCCGGGGTGGGGAGGGCCCGCCGGCCAGAACCGGGGAATCCCCCAAGAGTCCAGCCACGTGAGGATGGCGTCGAGACCGTTGAGCGGTCCGTCAGTGAACGGTGTTGTGGAGCGGGCGACGACCTGGATGACGATGCAGACGCGTCCTTCCGCGGCCCGGTCGATCCGGTTGTCGGGAGTGAGCTGGCCTGTCGCGGCCATAGTGGCGGGAAGGAGCTGCACGACGTCGCCGTTCACCGGGTTCCACACCAAGTGCGCGGCACGGCCGGCTTTCTCAAGGTCGTGTGCGGCTGTGGATGCGGAGCACTGGCCGGGGTCGGATTCGTTCACGCACCACACGGCACGCGGTGCGCCGCCTCCGGGGCGTCCTCCGCGGAAGCTGCTGGTCACTCGTCCTGCTGCGGGCATCCAAGCGTTGGCCATGGCGGCCGCCTCTCAGTGAGTCCACGTATTCCACACCACATCACTGCGTATGCGAATACGTGCGACAAGTCCAGAAAAGGTATCTCCCCGGACAGCAGGGTCTATCCGTCCGGTCACCTTCAATTGCTGAAAGTGACCGGACGGATACGGGAATGCGGCAGGTTTACTCTTCCTCTTCGTCGGCCGAGGTGCCGGAGATGCGGAGCGCGAAGGCACTGAGGAAGATCTCGCCGATCTCCGTGGGGTCCTCTGTGGTGTAGGCGGCGCCGCGGGTGACTTCGGCGATCCGCTCAAGGGGTTCGGGGTCCACGTCGGGGCCGAAGGAGATGGCGATGATGCTCACCGGACGGTCCGGCTGGTAGGCCTCGCCCAGTTCTTTCAGGAGTTCTTCCAGGGTGATGCTGTCGTAGTCGTCGTTGTTGCCGTCGGTGAGGACCAGCAGGGTGTTGACGCGGTCCGGTGCGTAGGTCTCCGTCAGCTCCTGGTAGGCGGCCAGGATCGTGTCGTACAGTCCGGTGTCCCCGTCGGGCTTGGGGGCCAACTGGGCGAGGGCCGCGGTCAGCGTTTCGTGCTGGGTGGCGCCGTTGACGTCGGTGTCCAGCGGGCGGATGGGGACGAGTTCCCGGTAGTCGCGGCCTTCGTCAAGGTCGACGGAGAACTCCCACAGGCCCACTTCGGCGTTGCCGGGGAACAAGGTGAGGCCTTGCGTGGCTGCCATGGTGGTGACCTGCATCCGGGTGAGTCCGGTGCCGGGCACGAGTTCGGCCATGGAACCGGAGATGTCGATCACGGTGAGCAGGCGGGTGCCGAGTTTGAGCTGGTTCCAGGCTTGGATGAGGGATTTGGCGGCTTGTTCGCCGGGGGCAGGGAGTTCACCGGGGTGTTCGGGGCGGAAACCGTGCTCCTCGGTGAGGACAGCGGGGTCGATGGAGTCGTCCGCGGAGCGGAATCCGTCAGCGCGGATGACTTCCTGAGCGGTCCTGCTGGTGAGGAAGGCGCGGAAGTCTTCTGCGGCCAGTTGCACTTCGGGGTCGTTGGTGCGCAGCACGTAGGGGTAGTCCAGGGTGTAGGTGCCGTCCTCGGGGTAGATGACGTAGACCGTGGAGCCGGTGCGGGTGCTGTGGCGCCAGGCGGCCTGTTCGCTGAGGACCAGCAGGGGCGCTGCGCTTTCCCCGTCGGCGGCTTCGCTGAGCAGGGTGAAGGCGGCTTCCTCATCGGGGGCGATCGATTTCTGCAGGTTCTGCAGGGCGGCGATGAACCGGGTCTGGGCGCCTTCCTCGCGGTTGACCATGTTGCTGACGAGCGCGAGCGTGGCGAGCCCGGCGGAGCTGTGGACCGGGTCGATCACGTGGACCTGGTAGGGAGCCGTCTCCTGGCTGGAGATCGCCTCGGTGGGGACCAGGTCGCTCCAGGACAGCGGTGCGTCCTCGGATTCGGCGTCGCTGACGGCATCCTTGGTGGTCACGAGGACGAGGGGAGAGCGGGCCACGGATGTGCCGGTGCTGACGATGGTGTCGTCGTCTCCCGCGTCGCGTTGCACGGTTTTGACCCACAGGGTGGAGTCGGGAATCCACACCTGGGAGTCGGTGCCGCCCATGGTCGGTCCGGCGCCGGTGATGCTGTAGGCGACGTCGGCCGAGTCGGCGCCGCGGACTTCCACGGTGACGCACCGGTCTTTAGCGGTGTCGCTGGCGTTGAAGTCTTCGGCTAGCCGGGTGAGGACCGGGGCGATCTCTGGAGCCGCGGCGACGTGGAGGGAACGGGAGGAGCTGGTGCAGCCGAAACGGCCGTCCAGCACGAAGTAGCCGGTGACCCCGAGGCCGATGAGGAGAGCGAGTGCCGCGGCGAACGCGGCGAGGGCACGCCCGGTGCCGCGGCGACGCCGCCGCCGGTTCGCGCGGCGGCGAGAATCGAGGGCGTAGTCGTCTACGTTGCTTCCGCGATGGCGTCCCAAGGTGACCTCACGGGGTTTGTTACCAACAGGTTTAAGGAGGAACGGTACTCAAGGTGACGATGGGGGCAAAGGGGAAGTGAGGTGCAGTGATGTTGCACAAGGGAGGAAAAGTCCGTGAATCCCGGTAGTTTGCACCCGTTTTCGGGTATCCGTAACTAATTCGTTGCTTTTCAGAGACATGCAAGCAAGCGCCGAGAATGTTGCCAAAGTGTGATTATTGGGGAGAGGGAGACGGGAGAAACAGCACGATCCGTGCTCGCTGTGACCTTGATCTCGGCCGAGACGGGAAGTGAGCGCAGAGGATCTCTTCTGGCCAGGATATGAATCCCGTTGCCGCGCGGCGGAACACCGCCGTCGGCCTCTTCCACAGGCCGCCCACCGTCCGTAGCCGGAACTCTGGTTTTCGGGCTACGGTGAGGAGACGGCAGGGGTGCCGCCGTACGCAAGGCGGGCTAGGATGACGAACCGCTCGCGCCAGGTGATTTCTGGGGTTCGCGCTGGATGCGCACGGACGGGGAAGGGTACGGGGGCGCCACGACCCGCCCCGCCGATCCAGCAGCGGTGGGGGTCGCGAGACGAAACGGCTGCGGTCCTGGGGCTCACCGCAGTCATCGAATCGCTCGACTTCTAAGAGGATGGCCATGTCCAAGCTGGGCGTTCGTGGAAACTCCCTCACAACAGTCGGCACCGCGGTACTCGGCTCGCTCTGTCTGGGTGGAGCGGTCGTCTACACCGCCGTGGTGGGAGCATCCTTCGCCGCGGAGTCCGGGATCCGGACCGAAGCGGCCGCCCAGACGATGAGCGGGCTTTCCGAGCTTCCGGAACCGCCCGTGGCGACCCTGGAAGTCCGGGTGGACGACGGCGAGGAGATCTACGAGCAGCAGCTCCACTGCTCCGGGGACCCCCTCACCGACCCGGAGGCCTGCGCCCAGCTCGCCGCCAACAGTGAAGAGGACGACAAGGCAGGACCTTTTGAAGAGGTCGCCCCGGGAGCGATCTGCGCCGACACCGTCTACGGCCCGGAGACCGCTGTGATCAGCGGCGTCTGGAACGGGGTGGCCATCGACACCGAGGTGACCCGCGTCGACTCCTGCGAAGAGGCCCGCTGGCAGCGCCTCAAACCGCTTGTGGAACCGCAGGAATAGCAAGCCGGGACCTTCTCGTCTCCGCCAAGCCCTCGCAAGCCGACCACAATGGGTCTGTGAACGTCATCGAAGTAGCCGACCCGGCCGATGAGCGGCTAGCCGACTATGTGCGGCTGCGCGATACGAACCTGCGCCGCAGCCTGGAGGCGAAGCACGGGCTGTTCCTCGCCGAAGGCGAGAAAGTAGTGCGCCGAGCCCTGCGCGCCGGATACCAGCCCCGGTCGCTGCTGCTCACCCGCCGTCGCCGCCGGGTGCTCGACGATGTGCTCGACACCTTCCAGGCACCGGTGTACGTGGTCGACGACGCGGTCGCCGAGCAGCTGGTCGGTTTCCACATCCACCGCGGGATTCTCGCCTCTTTCCACCGCAAGCCGCTCCCTACGGTGCCCGAGGTCGTTGCGTCCGCGCGCCGCATCGTGGTCCTTGAAGACATCGTCGACCACACCAATGTGGGGGCTATCTTCCGCAGCGCTGCCGGATTGGGGGTGGACGCAGCGGTGCTCGCCCCACGCTGCGCGGATCCGCTGTACCGGCGGGCCGTCAAAGTATCGATGGGCGCGGTCTTCACCCTCCCCTATGCGCGGCTCACCGACTGGGCCAGCGGACTGGAAGACCTGCGGCGGTCCGGGTTCACCCTGGTGGCGCTCACCCCGGCCGCGGACGCGGTGCCGCTGCCGGAAGCGGTACACCGCGACGGCAAGTACGCCTTGCTTTTCGGCTCGGAAGGGGACGGGCTGTCCAGCCGGTGGCTCGACCAAGCCGACGTCCGGGCCCGTATCCCCATGGCTGTCCGCGATGTGGACTCCCTCAACGTCACCGCTGCCGCGGCGATCGCCTGCTACGAGTTGATGCGTTCCGCGTGAGGGCAGGTTTTCGGGACACCGTATCCCTGATAGCAGGACTGCTCGTGCGGGTAGTAACAAAGAGTAGGAAAGCCGCCACGGTGCGGAAGATTCGCGGGTAGACGCCCGAGAACGACCGCAAGCAGGGACAGGAGCCCTGCTAGTGTCGATAAGCCGTGGACTGGCGCAAACAGGGACTACCGCGACATAGAGGAGCAGGGGTGGACGGGCGAATCCTGGTGCCCTGGGAGCAGAACCGGGACAATGCCCCGGCCTCGTTGACCGTGGAGGTCTTCGACGGCCACGGCGATCCCCCGCCGGACGTCCTCGACGACGTCGTCTTCTACGTCGTCCCCTACGGTCGCGACCAGCGTGTGGACCTCATCCCGCGGATGCCCCGACTGCGCGCGGTCCAACTGCTGACCGCGGGCTACGAACACGCCCTGCCGTACCTGCCCGCCGGGGTGCGGCTGTACAACGGGCGCGGACTCCACGATGCGAGCACCGCCGAACACGCGGTGGCGCTCATCCTCGCGGCCCAGCGGGACCTGTTCCGCTGGGCGGAAGACCAGCGGAGCCACGTGTGGCAGCCGCACTACACGCGCTCCCTCGCGGACTCTCGAGTGCTCATCGTGGGATACGGCAGTATCGGCGCGGCCATCGAGGAGCGGCTGCGGCCTTTCGGAGTGACCGTGGTGCGGTTGGCGCGGCGGGCCCGTCCCGCCGAGCAGGTGCACGGTGTCGACGAGCTCCACCGTCTCCTGCCCACCACGGACATCGTGGTGGTGGTCACCCCGCGCACCCCGGAGACCGAAGGACTGATCGGTGCCGCTGAACTCGCGGCGCTGCCGGACGACGCTCTCGTGGTGAACGTGGGCCGCGGCCCGGTGGTCGACACTGAGGCGCTGCTGGCTGAGCGCGGGCGGATCCGTGCCGCGTTGGATGTCACCGACCCGGAACCGCTCCCGCCCGACCACCCGCTGTGGGACGCTCCGGGCGTGCTCATCACCCCGCACGTGGCGGGGGGATCCGCTGCCTTCTACCCCCGTGCCCGGAGGTTCGTCGATGAGCAACTGCAGCGCTGGGCAGCAGGCGAGCCGCTCGTCAACGAGGTCGCCCAGGGCTCCGGGTGAGCGGCCCGGAAATCCCCTTCGTTGACTCTGCGAGATGTGTCGTTTACATACCGTTTGTTGTGATGGCTTGAAACGATTTCCTTCTGCCCGCATCCTGGTACGGAACAACAGACACAACCCGTATATCCGAAAGGCACAAGTGTGTCGGCACGGCGACGGCTGATGGCTGGTACGAGCACCACCGCGGTGTTCGTCGCAGCTCTCGGTGCTTTGAGCTCCCCTGCATGGGCTGAGCCTCATCCTGATGTGGCGGACCGGCCCCCCGTCACCGCTCCGTTCTCCCCCCGAGCAGCCACTCCTTCGGGATCCGGCACCTATCCTTCCCCTCCTGTCGCCGACGCGGACCGGCTCGAGCGCACGATCCGGGTCGCGCCGTTCGACGAACCGCGCTCTCGGGAGTACTTCGCGGTCTCCGCTGTGTCTCTGGACCGCGAACTCATCGACAAGGTCCGAGAGATCGACGGGGTACGGTCTGTCGAAGTGGTGGATGCCGCACGGATCAAGGTCGACGGCGTGACCATGTCCGTACTGGGCGTGAACCCCTCCACTTTCCGCAACTATGCTCCGCTCCCTTCCGCCAAGTCCGACGAGATCTGGCAGGGCATCGCTGAAGGGCGGATCGCGCTTTCCAACGACGCGGGCACCCAGCGGGACCTGAAACTGGGCAGCACGGTGGCCATGGCCGGTGCGCAGGGGACGGTGGACAAGGAAGTGTGGACCCACGCCACCTCGGGGGTGGCTGGGATCGACGCGCTCATCTCCCGTGCCTCTGCCGCGGAACTGGGATTCCCTCGGGGGAACGGGCTGATCGTATCGGCCCCCGGCGCAGACTTGTGGCAGCTCCGCGAGGATTTGAGGAAGGTCCTCGGCTCGGACATCAGCCTGCAGGTGCTGGCTGAGGAGGATCCCGGACCGCGGAGGTACGACGCGGAAGGGGTCCCGGTCAGCGAAGAGGTCATCGAGAGGATGATCGCTGCGGCCGAGAGTCAGTTGGGTGTGCCCTACGTGTGGGGCGGCACCACTCCGGGGAAGGGTTTTGACTGCTCTGGCCTGGTGCAGTGGGCTTTCCGCCAGGCAGGGGTGGAGATCCCCCGCGTCACCCACGACCAGTGGTGGACGGGTGAGCACCTCGACTACTCCGAGGCCCGCCGCGGTGACCTGCTCTTTTGGCGCACTGACCCGACAGCTCCCGACTACATCTCCCACGTAGCGATCTACTTGGGGAACGGGAAGATGCTGGAGGCGCCGCGGACCGGCGACGTTGTCAAGATCACCGACGTCCGTTTGGACAAGATGGCCGGAGTGGTCCGCGTCCACGTGGCTGAGTAGCGGGAAGAGACGCGAACAAGAAACGGGGAAGGGGACCACGCCGCGCCGGCATGGTCCCCTTCGTCCTCCTGCCGAAGGCAACCGGGAGGGGAAGGCTGGCTCGGCAGGAGGGGAGGCAGGGAACTCTCATCGGGGAGGGGGCGTCCAATGAGGTCGTCCCTGCGAAGTATGCGGTTGGCTGGTTGTGGTCTTCGGTGTGGACAGTGCTCGTGACGCTCAGGCCAAGCGCAAACATAAGGTGCGCATCACCTTTTGGCAAGAGCGTCACAGAACGCCGTCACCAATCCCAAAATAGCGGAAACCGTAGTGTCCCACAGGCAATACTCGGGAATTTCTCCGAGTGAACCGAGACAGGCCGCGCAGCACCGGGCTGCGGACGCCCGAGCTGGTAGAAGGGAAAGCGGTATCCCGGCAGTTTCCGTCCGTAACCGCGTAGAAGCGCATTAGAAGCGACTCAAGATCACCATTGCTACTTTTATAGAAAAATGGGGTTTTCCGGTGCGGGGATATCGACGAGGCAGGGAGGATGACCGGATGTCTCCAACGGAGCGGGGACCCCAGACGCCTGCCGCGGCAGCAGACACGAAGAGCGGGGCCCGGGAGGACCACCCGCACCGCGCTCCCGCCGTGCCCCGCGGGAACAGCAAGGCGCTCGCAATCCTCCTGCACGGCCTCATCGACGACGGCGGCCTGTTCCCGCCCGCGCCCCTGCCGATGCGCCAGGCCGTGGAGAGGTACCGGGCGGATCGGACCGTCGGGCACCCCATGCACACCGGGCGGCTGCTGTGCCCCAGAAAAGCGCTCCCCGAGCTGTATGCTCACCTCGGCGCTGACGAACAGATCGCCGTGGGACTGGTCGAAGAACAGGTGGAGGAGATCGCCCACGCAGCCCCGGTCGATCCGCGGGTGCACATCACCCACTACGAGATCCGCGCCTCCTGGTCCGAAGTAGGCAAAACCGTCCGCTATCTGCGCGCGATGACCTTCCCCACGGCGGGCAGGCGACGGCTCTGGGGCCGCAGGGCCCGCACGGGTGGAGAGGCAGCCCACGTCCGGCCGATCTTCATCGAGTTCGACCGGAGCAGGGAAGGGCTGGACAGCATCGCTGGACTAGCCGGAGTGCCCCATGCGGGGGCGCGGCTCCGCTGCAGTGGCGCAACCGAGGACGACTTCCCGCGTCCCGAAGAGGTGGCCGAGTTCCTCGTCAGATGCTTCGACCACGATGTTCCGTTCCGGTTGAGCGCCGGCCCGCACCACGCGGTCCGACACACCGACCCGCTCAGCGGGTTCGTCCACCTCGGCTACCTCAACCTGCTCGCTGGTGCCGCGGTGGCCGCACACGGCGGCGGCCCCAACAAAGTGCTCCGCGCCCTGGTCATCACCGATCTGCAACGCCTACTCGAGCGGATCTACGCCATCGGTGAGGAGACTGCGCTCCGCATCCGGGAACTGTTCCGCGGATATGGAGCACGCAGCACCCGGGATCCGGTGGTGGAGGCCGAACAGCTCGGCCTGGTCACCCCGCCCGCGGCAGGGGCAGGCTGGACGGCCTGAACACAACACGGCTGCGGACAGGCGCACTGACCTGCCCGCAGCGATACGGTCCCGCAAGGTTCAGGAGGAGAGCACCAGCGGCAGCAAGGAGCTCACGATTGGCAGGCCCTCCTTAGCGGACTGGCCTGCGTCGACGCTGGCGCGGTCGACAGAATTCTCCGAAGCAGCGGGGGAAGGAGATGCCGGGGCCGAATCGAACTCCCGCTGCTGACCAGAGTCCGAGGAGTCTTCGGCTAGCCCGGCGCACTGCGCGACGGCGGCCTGGTTGGCGGGTGTGGGCACCAGCGCCCACAGCCCGGAGTTCCAGCTTGCACTCCCCCAGGGGCCGCTGACCTTGCCCTCGGTGGGGAACTCTTCAGAGGACTTTCCCGCCTCCTCGCTCAGGCAGGTGAGGAATTCCACCTCTGGGGAGTTCGCGAAGGAGGAAGGGTAGAGCGGGGCGTCGGCAGGTGCAGGGAGAAGGCGCGGCTGTCCCTCCTCGGACTCCTGCGCGGCATCAGGCTCTGCGGTGCTGGCCGAGGCCATAAGCCAGGAACGTTCCGCTGCGGAGCCCGGAACAAAGTCAGCCACCGACTCTCGGGCTTCGTGGCGAACGGACAGGTTGGACTCCGCGTCCTCGCGCGGTCGGATTCCTCGCGCGACCCGCAAGAGTTCGTCGGTGGACCACCGCGCGGGGTGCAGGAACACGGAGAGGATCACATCCTGGCCGTCCACCCAGAACACCGTGCCGTCAGCGGCGGAGAGGTATGCCGGCTGCCCGTTGACCGTGGTCCAGCGCAGCGCCGTGAGCTCGCTGTAGTAGGTGTCGCGGACCTCGGCCAGGGTGAGGGGCTTGGCGGGGCGGCGTACGTGGACCGACCCGTAGACCGTGTCGTTGTTGACCCACGTGACGCTGGAGGACCGCTCCTCGTTTTTGCGGGAGCTCTCCCAGCGGGAAGAGTAGTTGGCGAGTTCAGACGGCAGGTAGGTCACCTCGTAGCCGTCGATCAGGTAGACCGCTGTGGGGCTCTGGTGGATGGCCGGGGCAGCCAGAACCTCGGTGTCGGTGGTCGCCGCTAAAGCGGGGAAGCTGAGCGCCGCTACGGAGGCGGCAACCGCACCCGCAAACAGGCTCCACCGGCTGTGGAGTTGACGCATTGTGCACCTTTCGCTGATTGGCTGTAGCGGAAAACTGGGTGACAACAGGAAAGGGGGCGTCTGGGAGATGGGAGACACCGCCGACCCCTAAATTCTCACGGAAGGCAATGGAACAGTTGCTAAAAGTGTTCGCTGTGGTGGGGGAAGGGGGAGCGATTTGAAAGGTGTGGCAGGAAAAGAGGCGCCGATCCGTGACCACCGGGCCCGTACCGCCGTGATTTGAACGGCAGCAGGGCCGCAGACGGTGTCGAAACGTCACGGAGAGCAGGCGGGGGTCCGGCGTTTCTGGGGTGAAGGGGACATCAAGTCTGCGGCTAAGCGTGCCGCAGCCCGGCAGAGCCACTACGGCACGCGCAACGGGTGCCGCGGAAAACCGGAGGGCACGCTAGTACCCCTGGGCAGCAAAAGGTAATTTTTTGAATATTGACCGTTCTTTGGTCCCGTTGCCCAGTGGAGGTGGCCGTGACCACTCCCTCCGTCGTCATCACGGATACCGGAGCCCACGATCCGGGACCCGCGGTGCGACTCCTCGCCGAAGCCGGCTTCCGGACCCGGGTCCTGGAAACCCGGGACCCCGAACGTGTCGCCGCTGAAGCCGTGGGGGCGGTCGCCCTCATCGTCCACCACACTCGGGTCGACGCCGCGCTGTTAGACGCGCTCCCCACCCTGCGCCTGATCCTCACCACCGACCCGCACGGCTCGGGGATCGACGTCGCTGAGGCGGAACGCCGTGGACTCTGGGTCTGCCTGCCCCCGCGCCGGGAGAGCGCCGCCCAGGCCGCTGCCCGGGCCCTCAGCATGGCGCTGGCGCAGCTCCGCAGGATCGCCGCGGAACGCCTCACCTGTTTCCGTCCCGCACCGCGCGCCTGCGACCTCACCCTGGGGCTCATCGGCATGGAATCGGCGGCCACCGAGTTCGCCAACCTCGCCCTGCCCCTGTTCCGCCGCGTGGTCGGCACCGGAGCGCAGTGGTGCCGCTGGCCTCACGGCGTTGTCCAAACCGACCTCTACGAGCTGCTCGCCACGGCCGACATCGTCTCCCTCCACCTGCCGGCGACTCCTGCAACCCGCAGCCTCATCGGTGCGCACACCCTGCCCCGCATGCGGCCCGGTGCCATCCTCATCAACCTGGCCAGCCCGGACCTGGTAGACCGGGACGCGCTGCTGACCGCACTCGACACCGGCATGCTGGCCGGCTACTCCGCCGGCTACGCGCTGGCCGAAACCGGCCACTTCCACGAAAGCTGCGCGCTGCGCCACCACCCTTCCGTCGTGTTCTCCCCGGAGCAGCCCGGACCGACCGGAGACCAGTTGTGCGCGCTGGCCCGACACGTCATCGCCTGGCGCGACCGCGGTTTTCCCTTCACGACAGGGGCCAATCCGCTGCCCCTGGCCGCATCCCCGCTTCACGCCCCCTGTTCCCGCTCCCGGTTCAGGACGACAGGCCCTGACGGCAGGTCCGCCACGTCTATGGCCGGGGAGGCGTCTGCGCTCCGGTGACGCATCCGGTTCAGTCTCCGCCGGAGCCGACGAGCGACGTGGAGTGCGCGGTCCCGGCTCTCCCGTGTCTCCCACCAGCGTGAATACGCCTCGATACGGGCTTGGCGTAGTTCGGCGAGTTCGGCTTCCATCCGCATCAGCCGCGACTGCAGATCAGCGTGCTCGCGCGCCCGGACCTCCAACGCACGGTTGCAGGTCTCGACCTGGAGTTCGGCGCGGCTGATCTCAGCAAGCAGCTCGTCTACCGTGCCGTCCCGCCGAATGCGACTTTTCCTGACGAACCACACGTGTGGGTGGCTAACCGCCTCCACGGGGCATGCAACGGGCTGCGTGGCAAAGAGTGCGGAAAAGCCCCACCGGAGTGCTGAAGGTTACGCGGCAACCGTGGTATCCCGCTGCCGCGCTGCCGGAGAAGCAGACCGCGACAGTGTCCAGGAGCGAGGACGGACCTCCGTGTAGATCTGTTCGAAACGATCCAGCGAACGGTGGTGGTCGTGGGTTTGGGCGATGTCCCGGCTTGCCCTGCCCATGGCGGTACGGCGGTCCGGCGACTCGAGGACGTCCAGCAGCCGCTGGGCCAGCTGCGCGACATCCCCCGGCGGATACAGGTAGCCGTTGCGGCCGGGGCGTACAAGATGGGGGAGGGCCAACGCGTCGGCCGCGACCACCGGCAGCCCGGTCGACATGGCCTCCAGCGTGGCGATGCTCTGCAGTTCGGCCACGCTGCCGATCACGAACAGGTCCGCGGCCACGTAGACGAGTGGCAGGTCGTCGTCCGGGACGAAACCGAGGAAGTGGACCCGCTCCGCCACGCCGAGGGAACGGGCCAGCCGTTCAAGCTCTTCACGGCGCTGACCAGTGCCCGCGAGGACCAACTGCACATCACGGTGGCGCAGCAGGACAGGCAGGGCCCGGATAGATTCGTCGATCCGCTTCTCTTCGTCCAGTCGGCCCACAAACACCATGGTCTCCCGGTCGGGGAGTCCGAAATGGGCTCGGGCCTGGGCGCGGTCCTGCGGCCGCGGCCGGAACCGGTCCAGGTCGATACCGCAGGACACCGCCTCCACCGTGCGGGTGAACCCTTTGCTTGCCAAGAGTTCCGCGGCCCGCTGCGTGGGCGTGGTGACATAGTCGGCGGTCCGCGCCACCCGGATCATGTCCTGCCAGGCCAGGGAGCCCACGACCCCGTGCAGGCGGGGCGGGATGTGGGCGTGTGCGAACAGGTTGTCTGGCATGAAGTGGTTGGTCAGCACCACGGGCACGCCAGCCATCCGGCCACAGCGCAGCGCTGTGCGGCTGATCGTGAAGTGGCTTTGCACGTGCACGACGTGCGGGGCGAGCCGGTCAACGATCCGGGCGATGTGACCGGTGAGTCCGAGCGGCAGCGCGGTGCGCATCGTGGGATGGACCAGCACCGGAACTGAGCGCATCCGGTGCAGCACCACTCCGTCCTGCACCTCGACCCGAGGCGGCCCGGACGCCGAGGCGCACACCACGTGCACGTCGTGGCCGCGCTCCGCCAGTCCGGTAGCCAGCCGGTAGGTGAAGTACGACGCCCCGTTGACATCCGGGGGATAAGTGTCGGTGGCGATGAGAATGCGCAGCCGCATAGTACTGCCGGTGCGGTGGGCAGCCTGGTGCGTGGATGTCATGGCGAATCTCCTGGCGTGGTGCGAACAACGTTGCTGGGAGACGAAGCGGTGCCGGGGTGTGCCGCTTCCGGATTGCGGTGCTTGGCGCGGGCCAGCACGGTGGTTCCGGCGATCGCTAGCAGTGCCGCGCCTGCGGCGAGCGCCTGTTCCAGCGGACCGGTGGGCACGTGCTCGCCAAGCACCAGCACGCCGATTCCCGCGCCGACGACCGGGTCGACGACGAGGAGCGTGGCGTAGGCTGCGGCAAAGTGCCCGGTCCGGTAGGCGTTCTGCTGCAGGAGTCCACCGAAGACCGCGACGGCCCCGGCCAGCACGGTGAGCCAGCTGAAGACCGCGGCGAGGTCGGCGACGGCCTGCACGGCGATGACGCGGGCCAGAGCCGAGGTCGTGCCGAGCGCGGCACCCCCGAAAGCCGCCAGCAGGATGGCGCGTGCCCCCGCGGGCAGCCAGGGCGCGACGAGGTATCCCACGCCGCCCGCGGCGACGACTCCGCTCGCCAGCGTCACAGCGGCGGAGAGGGGCAGCATGGGGGAGTCCGCGCCGTGCGGGAACAGCGTGATGATCCCGACCAGCCCGACCATGACAGCCACTCCGGCCAGGAGCTGGCTTGCCCGTACCCGCTGTCGGCTGAACAGTGCGGACAGCACGATGGCGAACAGCAGTCCGGAGACGCCGATCGGCTGGATGATGGTCAACGGGGCCGCGCTCAACGCCGCGAGATGCAGGCCGACCCCGACCGCTGCGGCCAGCGCCCCGAGAAGCCAGCGGGGACGGCGCACCAGGTGCCATAGGAAACTGATCCGGGCCACGCTGCCGCCCGGAGCGCGGATCGCATCGCGCTCCTGCAGGGCAGAGCCCAGGGCCAGGCAGAACGCCCCCACCAGCGCGAGAACAACAGCCCAGATCACCCGGGATCCTTCCCCGCAGTGGCCCAGGTGTCCGCGATGTCGGTCACGGCAGTCCTCCCCCGGGTTTTGCGATCACAGGGTTGCGTGGCCTCCACGCTACGAGCGGTGGTGTTCCCCCGGCGATAGGGAGAACACCTCACTTCGGCGTAGTGGCAGCCCTACCCCGCTCTGGGGGTTTACGCCCCTTGCGCTCACAGATATCCGGTGTTCGGGTGGCGGAGAAGAAGAGGGAGGGTTCCGGAACGGAAATATTGGCCAAATTCCGTGGCCGTCCGCCTACAGGTAAGGCGTGAGCAACTGGTCCACGGGGGCGTAGTCGTCGGTGAGGACCGGGCCTCGGGAGCTGAGGCGGGCAAGGTGCCCCGGGGCGACCAGGCTTCCCGGCACGGGGGTGCCTGCCAAGGCCGCCGCCAGCGCGTCGGTGTCGAAGGGCGTGTCGCTGGCGAGGAGCACGTGGTTGCCGCCGGCGGGAGAGCCCCACGTGCCGTGTTCCACGATCAATACGAGGTGGGAGAAGACTTGGCTGAGGGTGGCGGCTTGGGCGGCGAGGAAGTCGCGGTCTCCCCGGTCGATGACGTTGACGGCGTACCACCCGCTGGGGCGGAGCACCCGGTGCACCTGCTCGGCGAACTCGAGGGTGGTGAGATGCCAGGGCACGCTCAGTCCGCTGAACGCGTCCCCGAGGACCAGGTCGTAGCTGCGGGAGGGGAGTGCCACGATCGAGGTGCGGGCATCGCCTGTGACGACGGCCAGGTCTGCGCCGGTGCGCAGCCCTAGTTCTGTGCGGGCCAGTTCTGCCACGGCCGGATCGATCTCCAGGACCAGGCTGGTCGACCCGGGACGGACCGCGGCCAGCCAGCGCGGCATGGTGGAGGCACCGCCGCCCACATGCAGGCTGTCCACCGGGCCCGCGGGGAGCTGGGTGTCCACCGCGGCGCCGAACCACTGCGTGTAGCCGAACTCCAGGTGGGTGGGGTCGGCCAGGTCGACGTAGCTGTGGCGCAGGTCGTCCAAGTACAGCACTCGGCCGTGCGGGCGGTGCGGGTCCGCTGTCACGCGGGCGCAGTAGTAGGCGGTCTCCGCCGTACAGGGGGAGGGCACGCTGACGAGCAGAGTCCCGCTGATCAGGCAGATACCGAGCAGGACGAGGACGTTCCGCGGCCTGCCCGTCCGGGAGAAGAGTGCGCCGCGGACCGCGAACAGCAGTCCTCCCGCTACTGTCGCGCCGCCGCTGAGCAGCAGAATCGTAGACACCGGAAACAGCGCGACGAGGACGTAACCGGTGAGGACTGTGCCCGCGAGCGCCCCCGCAGTGCCCCAGGCGCTCAGCCGGCCTACCACACTGCCGCTTCGTGCCGCGTCCGCCAACTGGGTTTTCACTACGACCGGGGGGACCGCGGACAGCAGGGCGACGGGGACAGCGATCCCGCAGCCCACCAGCAGGAGCGCGGTGAACGGCCCGGCCCCGGCGCAGAGCGGGCCGAGCAGCAGCACAACCGGCCGGGCGAGCAGTGTGGTGCCGCCGCCGAGGAGGAGCAGGACCGCGAGCAGGGGACGGTGCGGACGCCGGTCCGCTGCGGCCCCGCCGAGCCGCGCACCGAGCGCGATCGCGGCGAGGGTGACCCCGATCGCCGCTGTGTAGGTTTCGAGGGTGTCACCGGCATAGGGTGCCACCAGGCGGATGACCGTGACTTCCAGGACTAAGACCACGGCCGAGGAGCAGAACACCACCGCCGCGGCGAAGAACCGGTTCATGGCAGGCAGAGTAGTGGCGCCTGCACTGGCGTGGTTCAGTACACCAGGGCTTCCCCGCGCTCGGTGTTGAGGACGTTGATGATGTCTTGCGCGGCTTTCCGCAGGGCACGCAGGGTGACGTCGATCGCGGGCCGCGGCACGCTGGTGGCGCGGGCGAGCGCGTAGATCCGCCGCACGGGGGCGTTGGGAATCCGGCGGTGCACCAGCCCGGGGTAGGAGGAGCTGAAAGCGAGCGCGGGCACCGCGGCGATACCGAGCCCGCGGGCGACCAGGCTCATGATCGTGCCGATGCCTTCGAACTCCCAGACCGCACCGGGTGAGCCGCCGACGTCGCCGAGCAGCCGGTCGATCGCGCTGCGCGACGGCTCGCCGACCGGGGCCGTCACCCAGGACTCGTCGAGGAGCTCGGCGAAGTCGACCGGGATGGACGGATCAGCCAGGCGGTGCCCTTCCGGCACCGCGAGGACGAGCGGGTCGTGCAGCAGCAGGAAGTAGCGCAAGGTTCCCGCGGCATCGTCCGGGGCGCGTTCCGACCAGTGGTCGACAAGGGAGATGTCGACTTCAGCGGTCTGCACTTGACGGGCGCCACTGCCGTGGGTGGTCTGCCGCAGCACCAGTTGCAGGCCTTCGTAGGTGCGCAGCTCCCGCGCTAGGGACGGGGCGAAAGCCACGGCCGCGGTGGGGAACGCGGTGAGGGTGACCCGTCCTTGGGGCGCCCCGGTCTGCGCGGCCAGCACGGATTCGGCTGCTTCCACCATTGCCAGGATCTGCTCGGCGTGGCCGAGCAGCAGCCGTCCGGCGTCCGTGAGTTCTGCGCTGCGCGCGGTGCGGTCCAGAAGCTGGGTGCCGACTTCGCGTTCCAGGGCCGCCAACTGCTGGGAGATCGCGGACGGAGTGTAGCCGAGGGCGTTGGCGGTGGCCGCGATCGTGCCGTGCACCGCGAATTCGTGGAGGATGTGGAGTCGACGCAGATCGAGCATAAGTTGAGCTTACGCTATCCATCGAAAAGACTCGCTTGCGCTGATGGATGAGGTGAGGCAGGGTGGGGAATCGGGGTCCCCGTCGAGCCCTTTTCCGGGCTGTTCCGCTGGTCATCAACGTATTGGAGCTGGATCTCCATGTCCGTAGCCGTTTCTGCCACGCTCGCCGTCAACGAGGCACTCGCCCGCCGTCGGAGCCAAGGACTTCCCGTCTTACCGCTGGGTTTTGGAGAAGCGGGACTCCCCGTCCACCCCGTGATGCGCGACGCCCTGTCGACGGGGGGTGACCAGAACGGCTACGGGCCGGTCGCGGGGATCCGTGAGCTGCGGGAGGCCGCCGCAGGCTACTGGGAGCGCCGCGGCCTGCCCACTGACCCGGACCTGGTCGTCGCCGGGCCGGGCAGCAAGCCCTTGCTGTATGCGCTGCTGCTCGCTATCGGCGGGGATGTCGCGATCGCCGCCCCGAGCTGGGTGAGCTACGCGGCGCAGAGCCACCTGTCAGGCGGGCAGCCGCTCTTCGTGCCGACCGCTCCGGCACAGGGCGGGGTCCCTGAGCCGGATGCGCTGGCCCAGGCGGTCACCGAGGCCCGGGCTGCGGGCCGGGACATCCGCGCGGTCATCACCACCTGCCCGGACAACCCCACGGGCACCGTGGCGTCCCGCGGCACCGTGCGCCGGCTCACCGAGGTGGCCCAAGAGCTGGACCTCGTCATCATCTCCGACGAGATCTACCGCGACCTGGTGCACGACCCGACCACGGTGGTGCACAGCCCGGCCGAGTTCGCGCCCGAGCGCACCGTCATCACCACCGGGCTGAGCAAGAACCTGGCCCTGGGCGGCTGGCGGATCGGGGTAGCCCGCCTGCCAGACAGCGACACGGGCCGCCATATCCACGCTGCTTTGCTGGGGATCGCCAGCGAGATCTGGTCGAGCCCTTCCGGGCCGGTCCAGCGAGCCGCCGCCTACGCTTTCCAAGAGCCCGCCGAGATCGTCGACCTGGTCGCCCGCAGCCGCCGCTTGCACGGCCTGGTGGCCCGCGCGGTCGCCGAGCGGTTCCGTGCCGCCGGAGTGCCGGTCATCGCCCCCCAGGCCGCGTTCTACCTGTACCCGGACTTCGGCGTCTGGCGGGAATGGCTGGGCGAGGCGCACGGGGTGACGACCGGCCCGGAACTGACCCGCATGCTACTGGACCGCTACGGGATGGGGGTGCTGCCCGCCGTGGAGTTCGGGGAGAGCACGCACGCGCTGCGGGTGCGGGTGGCAACCAGCCTGCTGTACGGGGAGAGCGAGGCGCAGCGGTACAGCGCCCTGGCGGCAGAGGACCCCACTGCGCTGCCGTGGATCCGGGCCCACCTTGACCGGATCAGCGAGGTGCTCGACGAGGTGCGCCAGGAGCAGCCCGCTGTCGCGGTGCCTGCGATGGCAAGCTGAACCAGGACAAAGACCACGGGCCTGTGGCGCGGGGAGGGTTGACCGGAAGCGGAAGGGAGACGGTCCCGCCCCGCGCCATAGGGCTCAGCGTAACGCTCTTTGCCGCCGCGACGGCCCGCTGGTCGGGCAATGGGGGTTTGAGACTCTCCGGAGCAGGGGAGTTCGGCGCGGAGCGGCACCGGTAGGTGCCCGCTGCCCCGCGAACTTCCCGCCACTGACGTCCTCCGGAGGCGGGCTGGCTTGCCCGCAGTACCCCCGATTCCGCCGGACCAGCGGGCCGTCGCGGCTTTTCTGCTGTCGGTGAGGCATCCCGGATGTCCATTCCGTGGTCCCGGTATTCCTCTGCTGCCCCGGTATCGAGAAGGATGGGTCGGTGTCGACACAAAGGGCGCGACAACTGGAAGCCCGGGGAATGACGGAAAACCGGAGCAGCAGCCGGTCTTGTGCCGCGATGATGGTGGACTGCAGCGCCCGAGGTGGAGAGGAGAAACCGTGACACTCGTCGAGTGGGCCCGACTGGTCTGCGCAGAACTCGAACTCTCGGAGGAGATCGACACCGACGACGTGAACCTCATCCTGGACTTGGCCCGGGACGCAGCACATTCCGTGGCCCGCCCCGCAGCTCCCCTCACCGCTTATCTGCTGGGTATCGCGGTGGGCCGGGGCGCTGATCCGCAGCGCACCGCCCGCCTGCTGAGCGAGCTCGCTCTGGCGCAAACGAAGAAAACAAATAAATAAAGAATTAATCAGTGATCGATGACACAATCCGTACGAAGGGGACGAATCATGCTGGCGAAGTTACAGTTTCGCAAAACCAAATAACCGCACGGAGATGCCGCGTTCTCTGGCCGCCAGCCACCGCGTACGGTCACCCTGCATGACGGGGAGGATGCGGGGATTTCCGTGGCCATCCGGAAAGCGGGTGTAAGTGTGGAAGAAGTGCGATCAATTCTCTCTGCGGTCAACGACGTTATTTGGGGACCGTTCGTTCTGGTCCCGCTCCTGTTCGTCACGGGAATCTTCCTGACTATCCGGCTCGGCGGGCTGCAATTCCGGCTGCTCGGCCACGCGCTGTGGCTCGCTTTTGTGCGCCGCAAGGAGCAGAGCGGCGAAGGCGACATCTCCCACTACCAGGCTCTCAGCACCGCGCTGGCCGCCACCGTGGGTGTGGGCAACATCGCTGGCGCGGCGCTCGCCATCGGCTACGGCGGCCCCGGCGCACTGTTCTGGATGTGGGTGACCGGCCTGCTGGGCATGGCCACCAAGTACAGCGAAGCGCTGCTGGGTGTGAAGTACCGCCGCAGGGACGCCAAAGGCGAGCAAAGCGGTGGCCCCATGTTCTACCTGCGCTACGGGGTCGGCGGCGGCTTCGGTCTCGTCCTCGGCTTCCTCTTCGCCCTGTTCGGCGCGATTGCCGCGTTCGGTATCGGCAACATGACCCAGGCCAACACGGTGGCCGCCCAGTTGGAGAACGTCTGGTCGATCCCCACCTGGCTCACCGGTGCGGCCATGGTCCTCGTCGTGGCCGCGGTGGTGCTGGGCGGCATCAAGAGCATCGGCCGGTTCGCCGCCGGTGTGGTGCCCATCATGATCGTCGCCTACGTCCTCATCGCGGTAACCGTCCTCATCGTGCACGTCACCGAGCTTCCGGCGGCGTTCGCTCTCATCTTCCGGGAGGCGTTCACCGGCGAGGCGGCCACGGGCGGTCTGCTCGGCTCGGCGCTGCTGTTCGCCATCCAGCAGGGTGTGGCCCGCGGCATCTTCTCCAATGAGTCGGGTCTGGGCACCGGTGGTATCGCTGCGGCGGCCGCCAAGACGAAGCAGCCGGTGCGGCAGGCCCTCGTGTCGATGACCCAGACTTTCGTCGACACCATCATCGTGGTGAGCATGACCTGCCTGGTCATCATCGTCACGGGTGCCTGGAGCGAGGCGGAGAAGGACGACGGCTCCCTGATGACCTCCCTGGGCATGGCCGAGGGCTTGGGGAAGATCTCCCCCGCGTTGGCACCGCTCGGCAACTACACCGTGGCGCTCGCGGTGGTGTTCTTCGCCTTCACCACCCTGGTCGGCTGGTGCTACTACGGTGAGCGCTGCATGGAGTACCTGGCTGGCCGGAAAGCGGTGGTGCCGTTCCGCATCGTGTTCACCCTGGTGGTGTTCGTCGGCGCCACCACCGAGCTGAGCACGGTATGGACGTTCAGCGACATGGCCAACGGCCTGATGGCCCTGCCTAACCTGCTGGGGCTTCTCCTGCTCTCGCCGATCGTGGTGGCCGAGACAAAGAAGTACTTCGCCAACCCGCACTGGCGCAACCCTGACCTGATGGAGGGGCCCGACCCGGGCACCGCGGAGCCGCCCGAACGGAGCCCGCAAGGGGACAATCCCCCCACCCCCACCCGGTAACGGATCGCTACCCGTCACAGAAAACCGCGGCCGTGGGATACAGCTCCGTTATCCCACGGCCGCGACAGTCTGCGGTGGTGGCGCGGCACGCCCGGGTGTGCGCCGGGCGGACTGCCGCGTCAGTGAGATGTCCGGATGCGGAGCCTGCACCCGCATCCGGACAGTTCTTTTCTCGCCTAGTCCACGAGGGGGAAAGCTCCCGCCTCGTCCCGCCGCGCCTGTGCGTGGGCGGAGAGGAGCAACGCCTGCAGCGGGCAGGACGGTGAGCAACAGGAAGCCAGACTAGTGCCGTGCACCCGGCACAGGCTGAACCCCGGTATTCATGCCGGGGAGCGCGTCAATTCCCCCACCACGCGTGGAAATGGTGGACGGGGCCCTTGCCTTTGCCGATGTCCAGCTTGTCGGCGTGGCGCAGCGCTTCGGTGAGGTAATCCTTAGCGTCGCGGACCGCCTGCGACCAGGTGGGACGCTGCGGGCGCAGCGTGGCGATCGCCGAGGAGAGCGTGCACCCGGTTCCGTGCGTGTTGGTGGTGTTCACCCGGTCCGCGGTCAGGGTCTCCACGTCGCCGTCCGCCGACAGCAGCAGGTCCGTGCTGGTAGGACCGGACAGGTGGCCGCCCTTGAGGAGCACGCGGCGCGGTCCCAGGGCGAGCAGCCGCTCCGCCTGGTCGCGCATGCGGTCCAAGTCGGTGGCCTCCTCTTCGCCCAGCAGGTCGGCAGCTTCCGGAAGGTTAGGGGTGATGAGGTCGGCCCGCGGCAGCAGCACGGTGCGCAGGGCTTCCACCGCGTCAGCGGCGAGGAGCCGGTCTCCGCTCTTGGCGACCATCACCGGGTCGACGACCACGTTGGGCAGGCGGTAGGTGTCGATCGCGGCAGCCACGACCTCGATGATCTCGGTGCTGGACAGCATGCCGATCTTGACCGCGTCCACCCGCACGTCGGTGAGCAGCGTGTCCAGTTGGCTGCGCACGAACTCCGGAGGGACGTCGTGGACTTCGCTGACCCCGGTGGTGGTCTGTGCGACGAGCGCGGTGATCACGGTAGTGCCGTAACCGCCCAGCGCGGAGAACGCTTTGAGGTCGGCTTGGATACCGGCTCCGCCGCTGGGGTCAGTGCCGGCAATAGACAAGATGGTGGGAATCAATTGGACGTCCCTCCGCTAGTACTACCTAGATCAGGTTCACGGGTGTCCTCTCAGCCACCCTGGGGGTGGCACCCCGCGTCCACAGCGAAGGCTAGCAATACACGCAAACCCCCGCTGCTCCCTGATCTCTGGCGGAAGGGGACAGCGGGGGTAGAGAGGACAGGCGGGCAGGCTACTGCACGACCGTGTCGTTCGTCTGCGGACGCACTTCTGGGGCAACGGAGGCGTCGTGCGCTGCGCGGGCCTTGATCCGGTGTTCGATCACGATGACGGTGATCACGGCGGCCGCGCCGACCAACGCCAGCACGATGCAGAGCACGAGGTTGTCCTGGCTGGGGGCGAGCAGGGTCCGGTCGTCGTCCTGCCACGGCCACAGCGCCCGCAGGGATCCCGCCATCAGCCCGGTCATCACCACCAGGGTGAGGTGGTGGAAGCGGTCCAGCAGGAACTGCAGCAGTTTGACGAACAGGGACAGGCCGATGGTCGCGCCTAGGACAAAGGTCGCGATGTAGCCGAGGTCGCGGTTGTTGAGCGCCTCCATCGTCGGGAGGTACAGGCCGACGGTGAGCAGGATGAACGAGCCGGAGATGCCGGGCAGGACGAGCGCGCAGATCGCGACGGCAGCCGCGGCCATGACGATGAGGGGGTGCGGGTCCACGGTCGTGGACGGGACGCCGGTGAACAGGAACGCGGCCGCGGCCATGAGCAGGGCGAGCAGGTAGTCGCCGATCCGCCAGCGCCGACCCGAACTGCTGTAGGGCACCCACAGGGACGCCAGCACCAAGCCGAAGAACAAGGCGTGCGATTCAGCCGGATTGTGCTCAACCAGCGGGGCGATGACGCGGGCTGCGACCAGCACGGCGGGCACCATGCCCACGAGCACGGCCAGGACGGTCCCCCAGTCGGCGCGGGTGAGTTCGGCGCGGGCCCGCGCCAGGCCTTTTCCGCGGAGGAGGTCGGTGACGAGCAGTCGCACCGCGGTGACGACGTGGCCCGCGGAGTTGATGAGGGACTCGTAGACACCGGTGATGAGGGCGACAGTACCGCCGCTGATTCCGGGGACGGTTTCGGCGGTTCCGATCAGGGTGCCGCGTACGCCGTTGAGGAGATGAGTGCCGAGTGACTTTGCCATGTCCTGCTTCTCGTCGAGGAAGAGAGACCGACCGTATCCCAGTGAAGTACGAGATGAAGGCCGGTGCCTGGAAGTGAACGCAAAAGACTGCCTGGTGCGGTGGCTCGGGCACGAACCGGTGGCCCGGCAGGCAGGAACGACCCAAGTTTATGGGGATTACGATCGGCGGAGCGACACGCAAAGCCGAAGAGCTCAGCGGCTGAGGACAGGGCCCGCGTCCCGCGCGATGCGGGAGGCCCACCGGTAGTCCTGCTTGCCTGCGGCAGTGCGTTTGACCTCGTCGACGATGCGGATGGTGCGCGGGATCTTGAACCCGGCGAGATGCTCGCGGCAGTGGTCGCGCAGCTCCGCGTCGCTGGGCTGCCGGTTTCCAGCCAGCGAGATGACGGCGCTGACCCGCTGGCCGAGCCGCTCGTCGGGGGCGGCGACCACGATGGCGTCGGCGACATCCGGGTGGGTTTTGAGGACGGCCTCCACCTCTTCGGGGTAGACCTTCTCCCCGCCCGTGTTGATCACGGTGGCGCCGCGGCCCAGCAGTTCGATCGTGCCGTCGGCGGCGATGGTCCCGTAGTCACCGGAGAGTGCCCAGCGGCGTCCGGAAGCGTCGACGGGGAAAGTCTGCGCGGTCTTCTCCGGGTCGTTGTAGTAGCCGAGGGGGATGCGTCCGGTGCGGGCGATCCGGCCGATCTGGTCGGATCCGGGAGGCAGGGGGCGCAACTGGTCGTCGAGGACGGCGACACTCGCTCCCATGGTGAAGCGCCGGGTCTTTCCGCTGAGCCGGGCGGAGGCGGAGCCGCACACCCCGGTTTCGCTTCCTCCGTAGTTGTCGCGGATGGCGATGGTCGGTTTCCACGCCCGCCACAGTTGGCGCGCGGTCGTGGTGAGCGGGGTGCCGCCGGAGCTGAGCGTGGTCAGGCTCGGACATCGTCCCGGGCTGCGCAGCAGCTCGTGAGCGAGGGGGCGGGCCATGGCGTCGCCGACGCACTGGACGATGGTCACTTTTTCGCGGTGGGCGAGTTCCACGGTCCGGGTGGGGGAGAAGACCCGGTCGGTGTTGAGCACCACGGTGGAACCCGACAGCAGCATGCTCAGCGCGTTCCACTGGCCTGCGGCGTGCATGACCGGGCCGAGGACGAGCATGCGTTGCGGGGTGGTGCGGGCGGCGCGTTCCGCGACGACTGCGGCGCTCGTGGCCCGCGGGGTGCCGCGGCGGCGCTGTTCCAGAGCCACGTGGAAGATGTCTTCCTGCCGCCACATGACGCCTTTGGGATAGCCGGTGGTGCCGCCGGTGTAGAGCAGGTAGAGGTCGTCGCCGCTGGTGGCGGGCAGCGGGGTGGTGGAGTGGGCGGCGTCGGCCAGGGCAGTCTCGTAGTCGATGCCGTCCCCGTGCTCGCCGGTGCCGTCGTCGAGGAGGACGACGTGGCGCAGGAGCGGCAGTTCGTGCCGGATGCGGGCAACAGTGGCAGCGAGAGAGCGTTCAGCGATGAGGGCGACCGAGTCGGAGTCGCGGAGCACGTAGCGGAGTTCCGCAGCGACGTACCGGTAGTTGACGTTGATGGGGACGGCTTTGGCACGCCAGACGCCGAATGCGGCCTCCAGCCATTCGGCCCGGTTGAAGCTGAGGATGGCGACGTGCTCCCCGGGGCGGATTCCCGCGTCGATCAGGTGCCGGGCGACGAGGGTGGCGCGGGCGTCCAGCTCGGCGTAGGTGAGGCGCCGCGGGCCCGCGACGAGGGCGAGTCGGTGGGGGACTGCTGTCGCGACGGCGGACAGCAAGCCGGACAAGGAGAGGTCACTGTGAGTGGTCGAACAGATCTCCGCTCCCAGAACTCGCATTTCGGTCATATTTCGCCTCTGTTGCTGTTGTGCCCGTGGGCGGGTATGACGACCGATCTTGCATCTATGACCTGGGTCACATTTGGCCGGGGTTGGCTATTGGAAAAAGCGACAAACGCGGCAGAACCCGATGTGCGGCAGGGGAACAGGCGCCCTGCTGTGAAGTGCACCACCGTCGGAAGAAAAAGAGAAGCGAAAGGTGTGCGGAACGTCACCGTGCTGCGGTGGAAACAGCAGGGAAATCGACGGTGTGCGGTTGCTCACGGGGCGTTTCTGCGCGCGGGAGCCTGCGCGTTATCTCTCAAACCTCCGTGGCGTCGGTGGCCGACTGGGCGGCGCGGCCAGTCCGACCAGCGCACCCGTGGCAGCGGAGTGAGCACCCGACGTACTTGCGCATGCGATCCTTCCCCGCGGCGACCGGCTGGTGCCAGCCGCCGGACCGCGCCCCCCATCCCACCGGGAACCCCGGTGTCCTCTCCGCTGCAGCGGCTGTGCCGCTGCGGTCACACACAAGTCCATCCCGTCCTCCCTCCCCACCCCGGCACAGCCGGGGCCCTCACGCACGGCGGCGCCCAGCACCGGCGCCACCAGTGGTCCCCACGATCCTGATCACGGATGTATCACCGTTCAACGACGCGGGTATCCCGAACAGACAACGATCCCCGGAGATCGGAGCGGTCCGATGAGCCCACGTCCATCGGGAGCAGACAGCGTCCCCGCATCCTGGTCCGCCGAACAGCACATCGCCGTGGCGGAACGGCGATCCGCGCACAACTACCACCCGCTGCCCGTGGTGATCGCGCACGGCGAAGGAGCCTGGGTGACCGACGTGGCGGGCCGTCGCTATCTGGACTGCCTCGCCGGATACTCAGCGGTAAACTTCGGACACCGCAACCCTGAACTCCTCGCCGCCGCCCGCGCTCAGCTCGACCGGATCACCCTCACCAGCCGCGCCTTCCACCACGACCGGTTCGCACCGTTCGTCGCCGCGCTCGCCGATCTCGTCGGCAAAGAACAGGTGCTTCCGGTCAACACGGGAGCTGAAGCGGTCGAAACCGGGATCAAGATCGCCCGCAAATGGGGATACGAGGTCAAAGGCGTCCCCGACGGGCGCGCCGTCATCGTCGTGGCCAGCGGAAACTTCCACGGACGCACCACCACGATCGTGTCCTTCTCCACCGACCCTGCCGCCTACCGCGGCTTCGGACCACCCACTCCAGGATTCCGCATCGTGCCCTACGGGGACGCCGCGGCACTCGCCGACGCTATCGACGCCGACACCGTCGCAGTCCTCGTCGAACCGGTGCAGGGCGAAGCCGGGGTGATCGTGCCGCCTGCCGACTACCTGCCACGCGTCCGGGACCTGTGCACCCGTGCCGGCATCCTGCTGATTGCAGACGAAGTGCAGTCCGGGCTGGGACGCACCGGCACCGTGCGGGCCTGCGACCACAGCGGAGTCGACGCCGATATCTACCTGTTCGGCAAAGCGCTGGGCGGCGGCATCCTGCCCGTGGCGGCGGCGGTAGGCGACGCGGAAGTCTTCGACGTGATCCGCCCCGGCCAGCACGGCAGCACCTTCGGCGGCAACGCCCTCGCCTGCGCGGTCGGCACTGCCGTGGTGAGCCTCGTCCGCGACGGCCCTTACCTGGACCATGTCCGCGCCCTCGCCCCCGTGCTGCGCGCCCGCCTCGACCAACTGGTCGGCAACGGCGTGGTCGCGGCCCGCAGCATCGGCCTGTGGGCTGGGATCGACGTCGACCCGACTCTGGCCACCGGAAGAGAACTGTGCGAACGGCTCCTGCAGCGGGGTGTGCTCGTCAAAGACACGCACGGCTCAACGATCCGGCTCTCCCCGCCGCTGGTCATCACCGAAGACGAACTGCACTGGGCAGTGGACCAGATCGCCGCAGTGCTCGCAGACCTGCGGGCCGGACGGTAAGCCGGGTCACCCCACCTCGCCCGCGAGAGTGTCCACGGTCGCCCCCGCCACCACCGCGAAAGTGGCATAGAGCGGACGGCCCGGGCCGGTTTCGATCTGCTCGATGACCCGCTCACCGACCGCCCGGTGCCCAGCGGCGTTGGGGTGGAAGGTACTGCGGTCCACAGTCACCCCGGTGGCGAGGTCCCGCAACTGCACCCCGTTCACCCACGGCTCGTCCGAGCCGATCTCGTGGCCGTCCAACGCGTGGTAGACGTCCACGAACTCCACGCTGCCCACCCCGCCCGACGCGGCAATCTCCTCGTCGTGGACCGCGACAGCCTCGGCGAGCTGCTGGTTGAACTCCTGAATGGTTTCGTTGAGCCACCGCTGGTTGCTCGCGGTCAGCGTGTAGTAGGCGCCGGTCGGTTCCTCCGGAAAAATCCGGGGGTAGCCCACGACAAGGATCCGGGCGTCCGGCGCGCGGGTGCGCACTTCGCTGATGAGCTCTTCAAACGTCGTCTCGAATTTCGCCATCCGCTTGCGGATAGCGTCCTCCTGGTCCGTGCACGCCTTGCTGTCCAGCAGCGGCACCCGCACCATGCAGGTCTTCAAAACCGTGGAGAACCCCAGATCGTTGCCGCCGATCCCGATCGTCACCAGCGACGTGTGAGGGGAGTTCCAGTCCAGCTGCGAGCCGACCTCGTCGATAGCGTCAAGCATGGCGTAGCCGCGCTGGCCGCTGCAGGCCAGGAACGACAAGTGTCCGGCGAAGTCGTAGGCTTCGGCGACCAGCTCCGGATAGGCGTTAGCGGACCGCCAGCAACCGCCCTTCACCGCGGTGCCGGGATAGTAGTCGCGGGCCCCGTCCCCCGAAGAGTACGAATCCCCGAGCGCGTAATAGTTCCCCCAGGTCGCTGCCTGGACCGGAGAAAGCAGCAGAAACTCGCCGTCCTCCGCAGGCTGTCCGCGGGAGTCGACCGGCACCCCCAGGCACCAGTCCTGGGTGGCCTCACACCACATGCGCCACAGCGTCTCGCGCCCCGTCGGGACAGCCAAGACCAGCGTGAGCGCTGTCACAAGTACAAGAGCGGGGATACCGAGGAACAACCGTCGTCTGGTCGCCGCACGTGGTCCGCTGCCCACAAACCTCCCCCGTGGACCGTCCGGCCTGTCTGTTCGAAGCAAAGAGTACCTGGGCACAGCGGGTGTTTTCCGGGCTGACTGGGAGATCTCGCCGCATTTCGGGGGAAGGGACCATCCAGCCCGGAAGGGAGGAGAACTGTCCCCGTTGCGGGTACGGCTGAGGCCCGGAGTGTCCCGCCGGCACACCTCGAAGCGACAGCCCTCCCGCCCGCACCACAGCACCCCGGGACTGCCCTGCCCGGCAAGCAGGCACCCGACCCCTAAGTGTGGCCGAAACCCACCGTCCGGCCGGGGTTGTAGGTGTTTTCTCCATACGGTTTCCGCGTCCCGCGTGCTAGATGTGGTGCACAACACTCCGTCACCGGGGAGCGTTAGGGGAGGCACCCGACGCTCACCGCATCCGCACCGTCCACGAAGGGGTCGCGTTTCATGACACTCAAGCCGCAGCCGCCGATCCTGTGGAGTCCCGACGAGGAGCGCAAAGAACGCGCCAACCTCACCGCGTTCACCCGCTGGGTGCGGGAGCACCGCGGTGTGGACGCACCGGACTACGAGGCACTGTGGCGCTGGTCGGTAACCGACCTCGAAGGATTCTGGTCCGCGATCTGGGAGTACTACCGGGTGCGCGCCGCCACCCCGTACACCACAGTGCTCGCCTCCGACGCCATGCCCGGCGCCGTCTGGTTCCCCGGCGCCACCCTCAACTACGCCGAGCACATCTTCCGCGACCGTGACCCATCAGCCGTGGCGATCCGGCACGCGTCCGAACTCCGGCCGTTGACCGAGTGGACCTGGGGAGAACTGCGGACCCGCACCGCCGCGATCGCTGCGGCCCTCCGCAGCCTCGGGGTGGGCCCCGGCGACCGGGTCGTGGCCTACCTGCCGAACATCGCCGAGGCGACGGCCGCATTCCTCGCCTGCGCCGCGATCGGTGCGACCTGGTCGTCCTGTTCCCCCGACTTCGGGGTGCGCAGCGTCCTCGACCGGTTCGCGCAGATCGAACCGAAAGTGCTGCTGGCCGTGGACGGCTACCGCTACGGCGGTAAGGACTTCGACCGCCGTGACGTGCTCAAAGCCCTGCGCGACGGCATGCCCAGCCTGCAGCACACCGTCGTCCTGCCGTACCTGGGCTGCGGCCCTGTCGCCGACACCCTGTCCTGGGCGGAGTTCGAAGCCGCGGGCGAAGGCGCGGAACTGGAGTTCACCCCGCTGCCGTTCGACCATCCGCTATGGGTGCTGTACTCGTCGGGGACCACAGGCCTGCCCAAGGCCATCGTGCACGGCCACGGCGGCATCCTGCTGGAGCAGTTGAAGAACCTGCACCTGCACCTGGACGCCCACGCCGACGACCGGGTGTTCTGGTTCACCACCACCGGCTGGATGATGTGGAACTTCCTGGTCAGCGTGCTGCTCACGGACGCGTCCATCGTGCTGTACGACGGCAGCCCTGCCTACCCCGACCTGGGAGTGCTCTGGGATCTGGCGGAACGCGCCGGGATCACCATCTTCGGCACCAGCGCCGGCTACCTGGCGAACTGCCGGAAAGCGGGCATCCACCCCACCGGCGGGCGGAACCTGTCCGCGCTGCACGCCATCGGCTCTACCGGCTCCCCGCTGTCCCCGGACGAGTTCGCGTGGTGCTACCAGGAGTTCGGCTCCGACCTGTGGCTGTTCTCCACCAGCGGCGGCACGGACATCTGCAGCTGCCTCGTCGGCGGGGTGCCCACCCTGCCCGTCTACCAGGGAGAGATCCAGGCCCGCTCCCTCGGCATGGCAGTGGCCTCCTGGGACAGCGCAGGCAACGAACTCGTAGGCGAAGTCGGGGAGCTCGTGGTGACCCGTCCCGCCCCGTCCATGCCCCTCTACTTCTGGGGGGACAAGGACGGCAGCCGGCTCCGCGACAGCTACTTCTCCATGTACCCGGGGGTGTGGCGGCACGGCGACTGGATCGAGATCACCGACCGCGGCACCGCGATCATCTACGGGCGCTCCGACTCCACCATCAACCGCGGCGGGGTACGGATGGGCACCAGCGAGATCTACCGCTCCGTGCTGGCCCTGGAAGAAGTCATCGACGCCCTCGTCGTCGACGTGCCACAGTCCGACGGAAGCTCCCGGATCGAACTGTTCGTGGTACTGCGCGAGAACACCGTGCTCGACGACGACCTGGTGCGGCGGATCAAACAGGGCATCCGCGAAGACTGCTCGCCGCGGCACGTGCCCGACGGGATCCAGGCTATTCCGGCTGTGCCGCGCACCCTGTCCGGCAAAGTGCTCGAGGTTCCCGTCAAACGCATCCTCATGGGAGAACCACCGGAACGCGTCGTCAGCCGCGACTCGCTCGCCAACCCGGAGGCGTTGGACTACTTCGTCCACCAGTCCCGCGACGCGTAACCGGCGGCACCGCAGTCCGCGGGGATGCGGCACGGGACCGGGGACGAATCCGGTCTTTCTTCATCGGGAATCAACACGCGACCCCCTACCCTGGTCCACGTGCCGCATCCACAGCCCACACCACACCTGCGCCGTCCGGCGTGGCCGGAGCCGGGACGACTGGTCGGCGTCGACATTGCCCGGGTGCTCGCCGTGTTCGGCATGTTCGCTGTCCACTTGGGCGTGACCTCCATCGGCCTGCTGGACGGTTCCGCCGCCGACACCCTCCACGAACTGATGCGCGGCCGCTCCTCTGCCCTGTTCGCGTTCCTGGCCGGGGTGTCCCTCGCCCTCGTGTCGGGACGGCAAACCCCGCTGGAAGGGGAGCCGCTCCGCAGGGTGACCCTCAAAGTCCTGGTGCGCGCCGTCCTGCTCCTCCTGCTCGGAGTGTTCCTGGACGCACTCGCCACCTCGGTCGCGGTCATCCTGGTCTACTACGCCGGCTACTTTCTGCTCGCGGTGCCGCTGCTGCGGCTGGGCCCGGCCCCGCTGGCCGCCATCGCCACGGGGATCGCCCTCCTCGGGCCGCAACTGTCGTTCCTGCTCCGCACCGTGCTGGGCGACCCCGGGTCCCCGCCGGCCTCGATCACCGGCCTCGGCGACTTCTTCCTCAACGGCTACTATCCGGCGTTCACGTTCATGGCGTTCGTGGTCGCCGGTATGGCGGTGGGCCGCCTCGACCTGAATGCACCAGCGGTGCGCGGCGTCCTGGCCGGCCTGGGCGCAGTCCTGGTCCTGGCCGGATACGGCGTGTCATGGCTGCTCGTCTACCCGCTCGGCGGAATCGACCGGATCGCCGCGACTTTCCTCCCCCTGTTCTACGGCACCGCGGAGACCACGGTCTCCCCTGAAGGGTGGGCCATGCTCCGCGACCTGGCGGCAGAAGAGATCGCTTCCCGGCACGGCACGGTTCCCGTGGACACCCCGGCCTGGCTGCTGGTGTCCTCCCCCCACAGCGGCACCACGTTCGAAATCGCCGGGGCAGTCGGAACCGCGCTCCTCATCCTCGTGGGCTGCCTCTTCGCCGCCGACGTGCTGCGCTGGGGGGTCTACCCGCTGGCCGCTGCCGGTTCGATGGCCCTCACCTGCTACGTGGGGCACATCGTGGTGCTGGCCGCGCTGGGGGACGTCACCGGTGAAGCGCCGCCGTGGCTGTGGGAGATGTTCGTAGCCGGAGCACTGCTCTTCGCCACCGCGTGGAAGACTTTCCTGGGCCGCGGCCCCCTCGAGCGTTTCCTCGGCTGGACCGCCGAGCAGGTGGCCGGCCGGTCTCCTGCCTCGCCGCCCCACGGCGGATCACGCCTGTCCTCGCCCCCGCCGTCGCCTCCCGCGGAGTAGCGGCCGCACCGGCACAGACGCGCTCCAGACCAGAGAACCCCCGGAAGAACTGGGCGGCAGCAGAACACGTGACAGGGCCAGGACTGGCGTGCCGCATGCGGAAACGCCCGGGAAGAGGCGCGGCCAAACCCGGCCCCGGCCTCTGCGGTGACGCTTGAGACCGGGGCGGGCATGGGCCAGCGCCAGGCCGGGAGATAGCACGAGATGGACGGTCCGTCAGCCTTGTACGGTCCGACACATCCAGTCGACAGGCGTCGACGACACCAGGTCCGGTTGAGGCCGTACGGGCAGTGGTGGGAGGCAGAGGCACACCATCTACTCCGCCTCCCACCAACCGGAACCGGTACTTCACACCCTAGGCTGCGGTCCGGCTCCAGGCCCTCCGCCACTGGTTGCGACAACGTCTGGAACTGGTGAAACCCCGGCAAAAAAGCAGGGCGGGTGTCAACCTCGCCGACTGCTGCGCGACATGCGCGCCTGCGTGCGGTCACGGTGCACCAGCGAATCCCCGGTGGTGCGGGTGTGCGCCCGCACCAGCCGCCGGGCGTCGTCGATCGAGGTGCGTGCCACCTCGGGCCGCGCCGCTGTCGCCGGGCGGGGCTCATCGTGGGGGAGCCCGAGGTCGGGGGGAAGCCCGGCACGGCTCACCACCCGCAGTTGCGCCTTCTCCTGGGAGATCGACGGCCGGATACTGCCGTTGGGGGTCTTCCAGCGCCGCAGCCGGTGTTCCAACCATTCGGTGCCCTGGTAGCCCTCGCCGCGCGGCCACGGCATCCCGTCGGGGCGGGTAGTGAGCGCGTACTGGAGGTCCGCCACGGACCATCCGGCGGCGAAGAACCGGGTGGCTTCCTTGCGGAAGACCGTGAAGTCCACCCCGGCCAGCGACGGGTCGTTCCGCCGCAGCAGTTCACAGGCCCGGTGGATCTCCCGGGGCGTGTACACGGGGGAGTTCCACGGATTCGGGCGCGGCGGGCGGAGGAGCGCGTCGTCGACGGTGACCACAACCTCGCCGTCGCGCCGGTCCCAGATCTTCACCCGGTCGCGGGGCCACCCCTGCGACTCCACCAAGGCCGTGGCCAATTTGCGCAGGTCGACATCGTCGTCACTGGACAGCCGGAATTCGGCCATGGGGCGCCTCCTCTTCTCCGCGCTCCCAGCGTAGGTCAAGGTCAGCGCAGAGACACGCCCTGATTTTGCGCTGGAAGGAAGATGACGCGAGACGCTCCGAGTAGGGTGGTTATTTTCCGCCGTTTCTCGTGCGTGGGAGGAGGAAGAGCAGGTGAGCGTTCAGGCACATGCCCGCGCCCGAGCCGCAGCAGACCGGCTGCGTTCCCGTACCGGGGTCGACCGCTACACCACCGCGGTGATCCTCGGTTCGGGGTGGAACGCGGCAGCCGACGCGTTGGGTGCTTCCGGTGTGGAAATCGACGTCACCCAGCTTCCCGGGTTTGTGGAGCCTTACGCGCTGGGACACCAAGGGCTGGTGCGGAGCGTGTCCGGGCACCGGGGGGACATGCTGGTGTTCCTGGGCCGCCCCCACTTGTACGAGGGGCACGACGCGGACACGGTGGTGCATAGCGTGCGCACCGCGGTGGCGGCGGGTGCGGACACGGTCGTGCTCACCAACGCTGCCGGATCCCTCGACCCGAACCTGGAAGTAGGCCAGTTGGCGCTGGTTGCCGACCACATCAACTTGACGGGACGGTCTCCCGTCGTCGGTCCGCGGTTCGTGGACCTCACCGACGCGTACAGCCCTGAGCTGCGCGCCGTGGCCCGCGAAGTTGACCCGTCGCTCCCGGAAGCCGTCTACGCGGCCCTGCCTGGGCCGCAGTTCGAAACCCCCGCCGAGGCCCGCATGCTCCGCACGCTCGGCGCGGACCTGGTGGGGATGTCCACGGTGTTGGAAACGATCGCTGCCCGGGAACTCGGCGCCCGCGTGCTCGCCCTCTCCCTGGTCACCAATCTCGCCGCGGGCCTGGGCAGAGGCCCGATCCTGCCCGAGGACGTGCTCCGCACTGGGCGGGCCGCCGCGACAGAGGCCGGTGTCCTGCTGGCGGATGTGGTGAAGAAAATCTGACCGGGAACTCCCGGACCGGTGACGGGGAACAGGACGAGACCGGCGGGGCCCAGAACAGGAGGGGTCCCCGCCCCTGCCTGCACGGTCCCTCCAGCCCGCAGCACCCGGGGCCGACGTCAGCCCACGGACCGCGGAGCAGCTCGCTCACCTGCCCCGTCGAGACCCCGATCCGCTGCGGGGATGCGGCAATCCTAGGCCCGCTGCCGTGCCTCAGCTGGCCAGGTCACGGCTGCTCTCCCCACCCCCACAGCGGGTCCGGGGGAAGCACGTCCGGGGAGAGCTCCGCGTCGGCGGCGTTGATGACCGGAACGTACTCGTCATCCACGGTGAACTCGCGGCCGCCCAGCTCGAACGTGGGGACCAAGTGCGTATCCACCGGTCCGATACGCGTGTTCCGCGGAAAGACCCGCCACACTTCGCGGGGACGTTTCTTGCGGAATCTGCGGTTCGCGACCACCACCACCGAAGTGTCCGTGACCACCACGTAGCAGGTCGCTGAATCGTTCCACGTGGCAGGGAAGACGTAGCGGATCTCTGCGTCGACCGGAAGAAAACCTTTCAAACGGGTGCGGACCGCGGTGGGAACAGGCATGGGACCTCCTCGCGACTGGGTGGAACACCGTCCACAGCCAAGCGGTCTCGTGTGTGGACTTCCCCACTTTTGAGGAAATTCGCTGGTAGAACGGTTTTTCAGTCTCAATTCATGAGAAATCCCGTAGACGGAACTCCCCCGTCTTGCTATCTCTTCGTGCGGATCGGATCGGAAAGACGAGGGTTGACCAGTGGGCAGTGATGCGCGGCGGCCGGCCAGGGCGCCCGACAAGATCGATCAGGCGATCATCGACGCGCTCGCGCAGGATGCGCGGATCGGCGTGAGTGAGCTCGCCGAAATGGTCAACATCTCCCGGGCCACCGCCTACAACCGCATCAAGCGGCTCACCGACGAGGGAGTGATCCGCGGCTACTCCGCGGTCGTGGACCACGCCCGGATGGGGCTCGGCATCACCGCGCTCATCCTGATCTCGGGAAGCCAACCCGATTGGCGGGCCAACCGCGAGATCATCTCCTCCTACCCCGAAGTCGAATACTGCTGGTACGTCGCGGGGTCGGCGGACATCGTGCTGCTGGTGCGGCTGGCCAACACCGATCAGCTCCGCGACCTCATCCTCACCCGACTGCAGTCGCTTCCCGGCGTCAACTCCACGCAGACCCTCACCGTCATCGACGAGGTCGTGCACCGTACCGTGGTGCGACCGCCGCAGGACTGCTGATTGCAGCATTTCACGTCTCCGCGCCCACCGGCACCCGGGCCCGCGCCTGCTGATCTTGGCGGGCGGTTTCCGCGCCCAGCGCGATCGGCGCGGCCAACCATTCGTCGTTCAACCCGAACGCGTCCACCAGGTCGCGGGCGTGAGGGCGCAGCTCCTGGCACAGCGCGTTCACCGTCGCGGTGACCGCCTTGGCCCGGGCCGGGGTGAGCCGCCCGTGCTCCAGAAACCAGGCGCGCTCCTGCTCCACCAGGGAGAGCGCAGCCAGGTCGCACAGGCGCTCCACGACCGCCCGCGTGCCTTCGTCTTCAATCCGGGCGACACCGGAAGCGAACGCTTCGAACACCAGCCGGTCCACGTGGGCGCGGGCTGCGAGCAGCACATGGTCTTGCACGTTGTTGACCACGTCGAACGGGTCGGCATCGGCGGGGGCGGCGCGGAGCCGGCGCGCCAGCCCTTCCAGCACGTGGTTCTCCCGGTCTGCCAGCAGGGCACGCTGCCATTCCCGGTTCCGCAGGTCGTCCTCGTCTCCGCGCCCCGGGGCAGCCTGGACCAGGCGGTCCAGCAGTGAGCGGGCAGCCGTGCGCTCGATCACGGTGCCGAGGAACTGCCCGGCCGCGAACTTGGCCATGCCCAGCGGGTCAAGGTTGCCGAACTCCTGGCGGTAGTTGGTGAGCAGGCTTTTCCCCACCAGCTGCAGCAGCACCGTGTTGTCGCCTTCGAAGGTGGTGAACACGTCCGTGTCCGCGCGCAGTTGGGGAAGCCGGTTCTCCGCCAGATAGCCTGCCCCGCCGCACGCTTCCCGGCAGGTCTGGATGGTGTCGACGGCGTGCCAGGTGGCGACCGCCTTCAACCCGGCAGCGTGCGCCTCCAATTCCCGTTGCGCTCGCTCGTCCAGGGGCCCGTCGGTGAAACCGTCGTGCAACCGGGACACCATCTCCTCTTGGGCGAAGTGCAGCGCGTAGGTGCGGGCCAGAGCCGGCAGCAGACGGCGCTGGTAGGCGAGGTAGTCCAGCAGCGCCACCTCGCTGTCGCTGCCGGGGCGGAGGAACTGGCGGCGCACCTGCCCGTAGCGGATCGCGATCGCCAGCGCGGTCTTCGCCGCCATGCCAGCACCCCCGGCCACGCTGATCCGGCCGCGGACGAGCGTGCCGAGCATAGTGAAGAACCGCCGGTTCGGGTTCTCGATCGGACTGGAATAGGTGCCGTCGGCGGCCACATCCCCGTACCGGTTGAGCAGCGCGGTGCGCGGCACCCGGACTTGGGTGAACCAGATACGGCCGTTGTCCACTCCGTTGAGCCCTGCCTTAGGCCCGCAGTCTTCGATGCGGATCCCGGGCAGTACGGTGCCGTCGGCGTCGCGGATGGGGACCAGCAGGGCGTGCACCCCGTGCCGCTGCCCGCCAGTGATCAACTGCGCGAACACGACGGCGAGCCGGCCGTCGCGGGCGGCGTTGCCGATGTAGTCTTTGCGGGCCGCTTCGTCGGGGGTATGGACGACGAATTCGTCTGTGTTCGGGTCGAAGGTGGCGGTGGTGCGGAGCCGCTGCACGTCAGAGCCGTGACCGGTTTCCGTCATGGCAAAACAGCCGGGGATCTCCAGCGACATCACCCCCGGCAGGTAGGTGGCGTGGTGGTATTCGGTGCCCAGCGCCTGGATCGCGCCGCCGAACAGCCCCCACTGCACACCCATCTTCACCATCAGCGACAGATCGCAGACGAGCATTTCGAACGCTGCCACGGAGGCGCCCACCTCTCCGCGGCCCCCGTACCGCGGGTCGAAGCCGTAGCGGGCCAGGTCGGTACGCGCCAAGGCGTGCAACTGCTCGGTGACTCGGGCGCGGTGCTCCGCCACGCTCAGCCCGTAGCGGGGGGTGAACTCCGGGCCGCGGAGTATGTCGCGGGCGCGGCGCCGCACCGCAGCCCAACGGCCGTCCAAGAGGTCGCGTAGCGCTTCGACATCGACTCTCGCTGTATCGCCGTGCTGGGGCATGGCAGCCTCCCCCTCGATAGGGCCTCCACTGTCCCCTTCACTTCTGCTCTGTACTGCCCGGAACTAACCCGCCGCCCCGGCCGGAAGCGGACACCACCCGGCTTCCCCTGTTCGAAAAGCGTGCTGGCCTGCGGTCATCAACGTCCGCAGGGGAACAATGGGGAACCCCACTCGAAAAATAGATAACGAATCAATAACTACATCGGCGGAGGGGATCCGATTGTCCGTCTGACTCCCGGCAGCCCTCTGGCGGACCGGGATGGACGCTCGCCATCCCGACATGTCACCATCAGCACAGTTGAGAAGTAGGAGACACCGGCGTGCGCACAGTGATCCTGTTGGCGGTCCTCATCGCGGCAGCGGCCGCACTCATCTACCTGTTCGTCCGCAGCCGGAAAACCGCTGCACCGCCGCCCGCCCCCGCCCCGCTGCGCGACCCCTTCGCCGACTCGGGCCCGCAAGGCGACCCGCGCGCCATCAAAGTCGGGGACATGCTCGACATCGGGATCGAACGGGTGTGGGTACGCGGCACCCTGCGGCTGTCGGAAGGCGGCTGGCAATGGGCCGAGCACTTCGTAGACGAAGGCGGCACCGGACAGCGGCGCTGGCTCTCCGTAGAAGAAGACCCCGATGTGCGGATGGTGCTGTGGACGAGCCGCCCCGACCTGGACGTCGTTCCCGGCCCTGCCACGCTCACCGTCGACGGCGTCACCTACCGGCTGGTGGAACGCGGCACCGCCTCCTACCGGTCGGAAGGCACCACCGGGCTGCGCGCCAGCGGAGGAATGGACTACGCCGACTACCAGGCACCCAGCGGAGAACGCCTCGCATTCGAGCGGTTCGACCACGGTTCGTGGGAAGCCAGCGTCGGCACCGAGCTCACCCCCGCGACCGTCACCGTCTACCCCGGCGGCAACTGAGCCGCAACCGAGATGAGAATCGCCGTCGATGTCCCGTTCAGTGACACCCGCGCCGCCGACCTGGCGTGGAGTGTGACCCACGGTCCCGTCGAACCGCTCGTCAGCCGGACCGTGGCCCTGGCCGGTGCCCGTGTCCGCCTCTGCGTGCTGGGCGCCTCCCACCAGGTGGTGGTGGACCACGGGCCCACCCGGTTCGTGGAGACCGTCGCCTGCCTGCCGGATGTCGGCGGCGGACTGCCCGCCGAGGCAGCCCTCCGCGTGCCGGGAACGGCGCGCTACCACTTCACCAGTTCCGTGCACCGCCTCGACCGCGCCGAGTTCACCGCCCGCACCACCACGGTCCGCGACCGGCTCGCCGAACACCCCGGGGCGCTCCTCGCCGTCTTCCCCGGAAACCCCCTCGCGATCACCGCGCTGCTCGTAGCCGGGGCGGGGCCGGTCCTGCACTGGTACACCTGGCACGCCTACCCGCAGACCGGAGAACTGGTGACCACCGTGTCCACCACCCACCTCCACCCTCCGCTCTCCGGAAGAGAGGACCCCGGTCATGGCCGTTGACCCCGACAACTCCGCCCCCGCCAAGAAGAAAGTCCTCATCGGACTGGGCCTGCTGGCGCTCATCGTCGTCTTCGTCGCCTCCTGCAGCAGCTCCTGGTCCCGCTGCGGCGACTACGACCGCGACATCGTGTACACCTACAGCCCTGGCCGAGGCGACTACGACCGGCGAGGCAGCGACTATGTCTACCGGCCCGACGGCACTGGCGACTACCGCCGCGAAATCCGCTACATATACAACCCCAACGGCGGTGCCTACGACCTGAAGAACGGGGAGTACGTCTACGTCGGATGCAGCAAGAGGAACCGCTTCTCTTGGCACGTCGGTGTCGACAGCAGCGACAGCAGCTCCAACCGCAGCGGCAGCTCCACCCGGGGCGGCGGCCCGGGCTGGGGCAAATAGTGTTACCCGCTCCCACCCCTCAACCGAAGGAGAAACCCCCATGCACCCACTGCTCATCGACGTCGTCGCCTGCCTGGCCTACGGCGTAGTCGGTATCGCGCTCATGGCTCTCGGCTACCTGATCGTCGACCTACTCACCCCTGGCAAGCTCCACGAACTGATCTGGACGAACCGCAACCGCAACGCGACGCTCATCGTTGCGTCCAACACCCTCGGCGTGGCCATCGTCGTGTCCACCGCCATCGCCGCGAGCGCCAACGACCTCGCTGCCGGGCTGGTCACCACCGTTGTCTACGGACTGGTCGGCCTCCTCCTCATGGCACTGTCCTTCCTCCTCATCGACCTGCTCACCCCCGGCAAGCTCGGCTCGATCGTCGCGGAGAACGAACTGCACCCTGCCGCCTGGGTCAACGCCTCCGCCCACCTCGCGGTCGCAGCGGTCGTGGCCACCGCCATCTACTGATGGTCGACACCACACCGGCGCAACCAGCCGAGCAGAAGGAACGCCTGCCCCTGCCCCCGCGGATCGCCCGGTTCGTCGTGCTGTTCGCGGTCTTCGTCTGCGCCGCGTGCGGCCTCGTCTACGAGCTCGCTCTCGTCGCCCTCGGCAGCTACCTGCTCGGCGACACCATCACCCAGGCGTCCGTGGTCCTGGCGGTCATGGTCTTCGCCATGGGCGTCGGATCCCTGGCCTCCAAACAGCTCACCCACCGGCCCGCGTTCTGGTTCGCCGTGGTGGAAGGCCTGCTGTCCCTGCTTGGCGGCCTATCCGTCCTGATCCTTTATGCGGCGTTCGCCTGGTTCTCGCTCTACCAGCCCGCCCTCGTCAGCCTGTCCTTCCTCATCGGTGTCCTCATCGGCGCGGAAATCCCGCTGCTGATGACCCTCATCCAGCGCATACGCCGTCAAGAGGCCGCCAGTGCGGTCGCTGACCTGTTCGCCGCCGACTACGTGGGCGGCCTCATCGGCGGCCTTGCTTTCCCCTTCCTGCTCCTGCCCGTCTTCGGACTGCTGGAAGGCGTGCTCCTGGTCGGCATCCTCAACGCGGTCACCGGAATAGCGATCGTGCTCTGGCTGTTCCGGCACTCCCTCACCCGCGGCGGCAGGATCGGACTCGCCGCCGGGCTCGCCCTGGTCATGGCGGTGTCCGGGAGCGCACTCGCCCTGTCCGAGCGGTTCGAAGTGGACGCCCGCCAAGCCCTCTACCGAGACCCAGTGGTCTACGCGGAACGCTCCGACTACCAGGAGATCGTCCTCACGGAGAACCTCGCCCGCACCGACCTTCGGCTGTTCCTCAACGGCGACCTCCAGTTCTCCTCCCTGGACGAGTACCGCTACCACGAGTCGCTCGTCCACCCGGTGATGAACGGGCCGCGCCGCACCGTGCTCGTCCTCGGCGGCGGGGACGGCTTGGCCCTGCGCGAAATCCTCGAATACGCGGACGTGGCACGCGTTGTCCTCGTCGACCTCGACCCGGCCGTAGTTGACCTGGCTCGCACCCACCCCCGCATCACCGCGCTCAACCGGGATGCGTTCGCCGACGAACGCGTCACCGTCGTCCACGACGACGCGTTCACCTGGCTGCGGACCACCACCGAGCAGTTCGACGCGATCGTCGTGGACCTCCCCGACCCCGACGACGTCAACACCGCCAAACTGTATTCGGTGGAGTTCTACGGACTGGTCCGGCAGGCTATGGCGGAAGAAGCGCGGGTCGTCGTCCAAGCCGGGTCTCCGTACTTCGCCTCCCGCGCCTACTGGAGTGTCGGACAGAGCATGGAGGAAGCCGGACTGCACACCACCCCCTACCACGTGGACGTGCCCAGCTTCGGCGACTGGGGGTTCTTCCTCGCCGCGACCGACCGTGCCCCCGCACTCACCCTCCCCGACGACCTGCCCGACACCGACTTCCTCGACGCGGCAGTCCTGCACGCCGCCCAAGTCTTCCCCAAAGACCGGCGGCCTGGGGCGCAGGGCGAATCCCAGCCGTCGACCCTGCTGAACCCGCGCATCATCGACTACCACCGCACCGCGTGGGAAGGGTACTGACCAGTTCAGGGCGTCGCGTCGTCGAGAAGGCCCGCGTCATGCACCAGCAGGGCGATCTGGACCCGGTTGGTGAAACCGAACTTGGCCAGAATGGCGGAGACGTGCGTTTTCACCGTCGGCACGCTCAGATGCAGGGCCGCGCTGATCTGCGCGTTGGACAGGCCGCGGCCCACCGCTACCGCCACCTCGCGCTCCCGGTCGTTGAGGTGGGCGAGCCGCTGCCGGGCACGGCTCCGCCGCAGGTCTGCCTCAGGGTCGGCGACCCGCGCGATGAGCCTGCGCAGGACGGTCGGGGACAGGACCGGGTTGCCGCAGGCCACCTGCCGCACCGCCGCCACGATCTCTTCGGGCGGAGTGTCCTTCACCAGGAAGCCGGCGGCCCCGGCACGCAGCGCACGCAGGACGTGCTGATCGGCGTCGAACGTGGTGAGCACGATCACTTCGGGGGCGTTGCGCCGGGCACGCAGCCGCTCGGTCGCGGTCAGCCCGTCCATGCCCGGCATGCGGATGTCCATGAGCACCACGTCCGGGTGGTGCTCGTCGACGAGGGCGAGCGCTTGGGCGCCGTCGCCCGCGTCCCCCACCACCCGCAGGTCCGGTGCCCCACCCAGCATTATGGTCAAGCCGGCGCGCACGAGCGGATCATCGTCGACGAGCAGCACAGTGATCGGCGGATCGGCAGGCTGGGTCACGACGGCCAGGGTAGTCGAGCCGTAAGCCGCCACCCGCCGTCGGCAAGCGGCCCGTACTCCAGCTCCCCGTCGGCGACCCGCACCCGTTCCGCCAGGCCCAGCAGCCCGTACCCTGGGCCAGGAGCCTGGCCCGCTGTGGCGGGGGCTGTCGGCGCGGTATTGGTCACCGCCACATCCAGCCCGGTGCCTGCCGCCCCGTTGACCGCCACGGTCACCGCCGCACCTGGGGCGTGCTTGCGGACGTTGGTCACCGCTTCCTGCACGATCCGGTAGACGGTCCGGCCCAACGCGTCGGGAACCTCCCCGGCCACCTCCTGGACCAGGCGAATCCGCATCCCGCTCTGCTCGGCCTCAGCCACGAGCGAGCGAAGGTCGGCGAACACCGGCTGCGGCAGTTCTCCGACCGGGGCGCGCAGCACACCCACCACCTGGCGGAGGTCCTGCAGCGCCTGGTGGGCGCTTTCCCGGATCACGCGGGCAGCGCGGGCGATGTCTTGAGGGGGCGCGTCGGGACGGTACGCCAACGCTCCGGCGTGCACGCTCAGCAGGGACAGCCGATGTCCGAGAACGTCGTGGATTTCGCGGGCGATCTCCTCCCGGGCTGCGCGTCGCGCCTCCGCCTCTGCGCGTTCCCGCAACGACACGAGGAGCCGGCGGCGGTGGTGCACGAACAGTCCCCAGCCGGTGGCGGTGCCTTGACAGGCCGCGCCGATGAAGAACAGCAGCAGGCCGGGAGCGCCGGGTTCGGGACGCAGCAGCGCATAGGCGACGGCAGCGAGCAGGCTGAGCGCAAAAACCGTCAGCGAAGTGCGCGGCGGCCGGTGCACGGCGACCGTGAACAGCCCGACCAACATCGCCCCGGACACCATCTCCGAGAAGCTCGACAGCAGCACGAGCGCCACCGCTACCTCGGTGGGCCAGCGGCGGCGGAACCACAGCGCCCCGCAGCCCAATGCGCCGACCGCTTGATCCAGGGTGAACAGCCATGCGGGGACGACGCTAGGGACCTCGGCTGCGCTGATCCGCAGCCCGGACAGTACGATGCCCCAGACGACGGCCAGGGCGAACAGTGCGAAGTCCACGAGCCAGTCGCGGAGGCGGCGGGGACGCTTGGCTGCAGTCATCTTGAGAAGAGCCTACGGTCCCTGCGCCGGGGTCTTCCGGTGCGCGGCCCGAGACCATACCGAAGTCACCGCAGTCGCTACTTTCGTCGCTGCCCGCGAGGCCACACGGCGACTTCCGTCAATCCAACGTGTGCTCTTGACCGATCCGCGTGACCGAGTGGCCTGTCTAGCGTCACCGGCATGCGGTCAATGATGCAGACAGTGGGATTCGTGCTGATGCTCATGGGCATCAGCGGGGCCATCGACCATCTCTACGTCCAGCCGATCATGGGACTCCTGCTGAACGTCTTCAACCGGGTGATCCTGCCCCACCTCGACTTCCTCGCCGGCTATGAGCTGTACGCCAACCTGAGCCTGGCCGTGGTGGGCGTCGTCGTGATGGCGGCAGCGAACCTGGTACCGGAGTAACCCCCGCGGCGCCGCGCCAGTCCAGGACTCTGCCGCTCGGTAGTCCCATCCCGCCGTGCCCGGGACGCGGCGGGCGCGCGGCCCCACCCGCCTGGGCGCGCGCCCGCTCCGCCGTGGCTGCGTTTCCAGCTCACCCGGTCCGGGCCAGCAGCCAGTCTTCAGTCGTGGAGTCGTACCGCAGCTCGTACAACCCGAGGCCCGCCCCAACGCCGGCACGGACCCGCCAGAAGACCCGCTCCGGTCGTTTGCCGTTGCCGCTGTAGTCCTCGCGCACCGTCACCCAGTGGTCGAGAATCTGCTGGACTACGTGGATCCGCCCCTGCCATGCGAATCGTGTCGGCCGCCCGTAGTGATCCCAGACCTGCACGGGGACCCCGTAGTCCCGTCCTGCCATCACCGCTCCCCACCTTTCCCGGTATGAGCGCGTCCACGACCGGCCAGTGCCCGAACTCGCACCTGTGTTCGAACAAGCGTTCTAATGATAGGGGAGAAGATCACGCTGCGTAGGGGAAATGGGGAAGGTGCCCGTACGCTGCCCTGCCACACTGAGTCGCCTTATGCCCCGGTTTCGTGGTTGACTGCGACCGTCCAGGCAGCGATACCTCCGCCCTTGTCCCAGGCGAGATCGCTAGGCTTTGGGAGGCGAACCGCACCCCCTTGTCCCTCTAAGGAATCCCTACCGTGACGCGAAACGGGCACGAGCGCGCCAAACCCCTCCGCCCCGGCGACCCGACAGAATTGGGCGCCTACCGCATCGTGGGTCGTCTAGGCCGTGGCGGTATGGGAACGGTCTACCTCGGTAAAGACACTGCGGAACGTCTTGTCGCGATCAAGCTGATCCGTCCTGACCTCAGCGAGGATCCCGCGTTCCGCCAACGCTTCGCGCGTGAGGTGGCAGCGGCACGCCGGGTCGCCCGGTTCTCCACCGCCGCCGTACTCGACGCGCAGTTGGAGGGCGATCCGCTGTTCATCGTCTCCGAGTACGTGGCAGGACCCAACCTGGCTGAAGCGATCCAGGCCGACGGTCCGATGTACGGCGGGACCTTGGAAAGCCTCGCCATGGGGGTTGCCGCGGCGCTCACCGCGATCCACGGGGCGGGCGTCATCCACCGCGACCTCAAACCCGCCAACGTGCTGTTGTCCTCGGTGGGGCCGAAGGTGATCGACTTCGGTATCGCCCGCGCCTTGGACGACGACACCGCGGTGACCCGCTCCAGCCAGCTCATGGGCACCCCCGCCTACCTGGCGCCGGAGCTCATCGCGGGCGAACCCCCCACCCCCATGTCCGACATCTTCTCGTGGGGGTGCCTCGTCGCCTACGCGGGCACCGGGCGGGCCCCCTTCGACGCCCCCACTGTTCCGGCGGTGCTCCACCAGATCGTCGCCGGGCAGCCCAACCTGTCCGGGCTCGACCCGGCACTGCGGGAACTCGTGGAAAGCGCGCTGGACAAATTCCCCGACAACCGCCCCACCGCCCAGCAGCTTCTCAGCCGGCTGGTCGGACAAGAGGAGATGAGCCTGGACGCGGTCCACGAGACCGTCGTGCGCTCTTGGACCCCGCCTGCCACCTCGCGGCCGGAAGCGGTCCCCTCCGGACCGAACCCGGCTGCCGTGCCCGCCCAGGTGGGCGCGGCAGCAGCGGCCCCTCCCACCCAGCCGGGCACCACTCCTCCCGGCGGACAGCCCAGCGCTACACCCTCCGCCGGACACCCCGGGGCTACTCCTCCCGCCGGGCAGCCCGCAGCCGCTCCCCCCTTCCCCGAGCATTCTCCGCAGACTCCGCCCTGGGCTGCCCCCACCCCGCCGGGCGGCAACGGCACCGAGCAGAAGACGCGGGGCACACGCTTTTCTCCCGCGATAGCGATCGCCGGTGGGAGCGCTGTCGCCCTCCTCGCCGGGGCAGTCATCGGCGGACTGGTGCTGTTCCGCTCCCCTGAAGTGCCCGAAGGCATGCAGGTCTACGCAGACGACTTCACCCACCAGGACGGGTGGGCTGGCTACGACTTCGACCCTGAGAACACCTTCTCCTGGTCGGGCTACTACCAGGGCGGCTACGCGCTCAGCGCGGACGGGGACACCCGGACCTCCACGGTCTCGGTCGCTCCCCCCGCCGGACTTCCGGAGCAGGTGCGCGTCAGCGCCACCACCCAGGTGGTGTCCGGACCGGACTACGGAACCTACGGGCTGCACTGCTTCTACAACGACGACGGAGACAACGTCACCTACTACTCCGCCACGGTGCGCGTGGACGGCAGCGCAGCCCAGATCCGCCGCCACGGCGGCGAACAAGGCTCCACCCACCTGGAGGAAGTCACCGCCAAACCCGTCTCCGGTTTCCTCACTCCCAGCAGGGACGCCGAGGAAGCGCCGGTCAACACGTTCGACTTCACCTGCGAACTGGACCCCGAAGCCGACACGGTCACCCTCAACCTGTGGCTCAACGGGGAGCACGTCCTGGAGGCGGTCGACACCAACCCGCTGCCCTATGACGGCGAAGACGCCCCCCAGGCCGGCATGCTGGCCGGCCGGGGAATCGGCGGAGGCGACAACATCGTGGTCGTCTTCGACGACTTTGCCGTGTACCAGTTGGACGGCGGGCAGCGGGAAAGGTCGTAACAGTAACGTCTGTCCTGTTGCGCGGGCACGGTGCCCGCGAATGCGAGGAGGCCACGCATGCGCGCCATCGTTGTCGAGGAGACCGGCGGTCCGGAAGTCCTGCGGCCCACCGAGACCGCCGATCCGGTCCCCGGCCCTGGAGAAGCCGTCGTCGACATCGCGGCCCGTGGGGTCAACTTCATCGAGATCTACCAGCGCACCGGCATTTACCCTGTGTCCCTTCCGTGGATCCCGGGCAGTGAGGGCGCGGGTGTGGTGAGTGCCGTGGGGGAGGGCGTCACCGAAGTGTCCGTGGGCGACCGCGTGGCGTCCGTCGCGCTGCGCGGCTCGTATGCGGAGCGTGCCGTGGCCGCCGCCAAAGACCTCGTGCCTGTCCCCGACGAGGTCACCCTTGACCAGGCTGCCGCGGTCCTCCTCCAAGGGCTCACCGCGCACTACCTCACCCATTCGACCTATCCGATCCAGCAGGGCGACACTGTCCTGGTGCATGCCGCCGCCGGCGGCACCGGGCAGCTCATCGTCCAGCTCGCCAAGCGGCGCGGGGCCCGAGTCATCGGCACCGTCTCCACCGAAGCCAAGGAGCGCCAAGCCCGCGCGGTGGGGGCCGACGAAGTCATCCGCTACACCGAGCAGGATGTCACCACCGAAGTACGGCGGCTCACCGGCGGGGAAGGGGTGCCGGTCGTCTACGACGGCGTGGGCGCGGCCACTTTCGACGTAAGCCTGGCCTGCCTCCGCCCTCGCGGCATGCTGGTGCTGTTCGGACAGTCCAGCGGGGTGGTGCCGCCGTTCGACCCGCAGCGGCTCAACGCTGCCGGCTCGGTCTATCTGACGAGGCCGTCGCTCGGCCACTACACACGCACCCGGGAGGAGCTGCTCGAACGCGCCTCCGCGGTGTTGGGCCTCGTGGCTTCCGGGGAACTTGCCGTGCAGATCGGGGGACGTTACCCGCTGGCGGAGGCGTCGCGGGCCCACACCGACCTGGCCTCCCGGGCAACCATGGGCAAACTGCTGCTCGTCGACTAGCGCCGCCCGCACCGCACTCTACGGCGGGGCGGCACGGGCGCACCCCGGTGTTCGCAACACCGAAACAGCAGCGGATTTATGGTGTGCCTGGCTGCCGCGCCGACGCCATTTCCCAGTCCCGCAGCATCCCTGAGCCACCCCTCCTCCCACCGTATTTCTCAACGTATTTACTGGTCGGGCAGGGAGAGGAAAGGAATGGCTCCTCGTGCGGAGTGAGAATCGGGTGGACTGTGCGGGAAAACGAAAAAAGGATGGCCGGGATCTGATGTGCGAGCGACATCCCGGATCCGTCCTTTTTCGTTGTGCGCACCACCGTGCTCGGCTGTTCCCGCCCCGGTACCGGGGCGGGAACAGCCCTGGAAAACATTCCGGGCGAGGCCCGCCCTACGACTGCGTGTCGCGCTGGCTCGGCAAATGGGGAGAAGCTGCGGCCTGGGCCTCATTCTTCGCTTCTTTGACCGCTTTGGCCGCTTGGTCAGCGGCCACGTCGGCGGCGTGCAGCGTTTCAGCGCTGGGGCCGTCGCTCTGGGTGAGCTCGGGAGGTGTCTCCGCTGCAGCAGCCGGCTCCTCCTGCGCTGTCTCAGCGGAAGCGCCCTCGCGGTTCGGGGCGAACGCCTGGCTCAAGTGCTGGATCGCCTGGGTGAGCTCCCCGGGGATCACCCAGAACGTGTTGCCCTGGCCTTGTGCGAGCGTCGGCAGCGTCTCCAGGTACTTGTACGCCAGCAGCTTGGCGTCGGCGTTGTTGGCGTGCACCGCCTGGAAGACCCGTTCAATGGCTTTGGCTTCACCGTCGGCACGGAGGATCGCGGCCTGCTGCTCACCCTGCGCTTCCAAGATGGCCTGCTGGCGGGCACCTTCGGCTTTGAGGATCCGGGACTGGCGTTCCCCTTCCGCGTGCAGGATCGCGGCACGCTTGTCGCGTTCGGCCCGCATCTGCTTTTCCATGGCCTCTTTGATGGTGGGCGGCGGGTCGATGGCTTTGATCTCGACCCGGTTGACGCGGATACCCCACTTGCCGGTGGCTTCGTCCAGCACCCCGCGCAGCCGCGAGTTGATCTCCTCCCGGGACGTGAGCGTCCGCTCCAAGTCCATGCCGCCGATGACGTTACGCAGGGTGGTGATGGTGAGCTGGTCGATGGCCTGCAGGTAGTTGGCGACTTCGTAGGCGGCGGCCCGCGGGTCGGTGATCTGGTAGTAGAGGACGGTGTCGATGTTGACCACGAGGTTGTCCTCGGTGATCACCGGCTGCGGGCGGGACGACAGCACCTGTTCCCGCAGGTCGAACTTGGTGCTGACTCGGTCCACGATGGGGACGATGAAGTTGAGGCCCGGTTGCAGGGTCCGCAGGTAGCGGCCGAAGCGCTCCACGTTGTAGGCGCGCGCCTGGGGGACGATCCGTACGGTGGACATCACGCCCAGGACGACAAGGATCGCGAGGGCGATGAGGACGATTTGTAGAGCCATGGCGGCTGTCACTCCTCCTGCAGCGGCTGCCCGGCTAAGGGAACGAGGACGTTGACAAAGACACGGCGGGCCCTGGAACGACGGTCCGCGGTCACGGCAGCTCGTCTCTCGGGTACACCACCGCGGTAGCACCCTCGATCTCCATGACGTCGACGTGGGCGCCGACCGGGATACGCAGTGTTTCGTCGAGGCACCGGGCCGACCACTCTTCGCCCTGGAGTTTGATCCGGCCGCCGGTCGCGGTGATCTCCTCAACCACGAGTGCACTCCGCCCCACCAGCGCCTCTGTTCCGGAACGGAGCGGCGGCGGCTGAGTCATATGACGGCGAGCAATGGGCCGGACCACGAGCAGACCGGCGGCCGACGCAACCGCGAACACGAGGACCTGCCCGGTCAAGCCCACCCCGAACGCTCCCACCACCCCGGCGATGAGCGCCGCCGCACCAATGAGTCCCAGGGCAAGGGTCAGTGTGAACAGCTCGGCGACGCCAAGCGCGACAGCCAGAACCAACCAGACAACCCACACCGACATATCCACTCCCGCCTTCGAGGGCGCGCATTCGTAAAACTACCCGCAAATCCCCCCTTTGCACCGCCGGTTTCCCACAGCGAACCAATCGTGACATCAGAGAACACGGGCGATCTTCTCGTCAGGTTTTCTTTTTCCGATCTCCCTGCCCTCACACACGAAATCCGGGAGAAACTCGGATTATGAACCCCTATCCCGGACCGTACGGCGGTCAGGATCCCGCTGACGCCTGGAATCAGGGCGGCGTGCCTGACCCGATGCCCCCGGACAAATCTGCCACCGGCGGATACTTTGCCCCGCTCCCCGCGGTTTCTGAGACGCCGATCGCTGTTTTAGGTGAGATCACGGTCACGCAGAGCACGGTGTATACGCCAGCCGGCACCTTTCCCCTGCGGGGGAGCATGTGGACGATCAACGACCTGACCACGGTGCGCGAGTCCACCCCCGCCTGGGCCATCGTCGTGGCGTTGCTCGGTTTCTTCGTGATCTGCGCGCTCAGCCTGCTGCTGCTCCTGGTGAAAGAGACCCGTGTGGAAGGGACGATCCAGATCACCGTGGTCTTCGGAGACCGGTTCTTCACCACGCAGGTGCCGGTACGGTCCCGCAGCGACGTCGTCCGGATCCACCAGCAGTTCCACTACGTCCGCTCGCTGACCTGCTAAGCAGCGGTTGTCCCGGTGCCGGCACCCTCAGCTCGGTGCGGCACCGGGGACGGGTTCAACGCCTTCCGCGGCGGTCTCCTACGGCCAGTCCCCAGGCAGCGGCCGCGGTAAGCAGGACAGCCCCCACCGTGACAGCCCGGCTGAGGCGGATGGCGCGGTGAATGTCCGCTGCTGCGGGAGGCGGGCCGTCACCGAGCTGGGGCCGCTCTTCCACCCTGCCGTCGTAGATGTTGCGCCCGCCGAGGCGCACCCCGAGCGCCCCGGCGAATGCGGCCTCGCACTGGCCCGCGTTCGGGCTGGGATGACGCTGTCCGTCGCGGATCCAGCTCCGCCACGCGCGACGCGGATCACCCCCGATGAGCGGGGCGGCGGCCACCGCGAGCAGGGCGGTGAGCCGGGACGGCGCCCAGTTGGCCATGTCGTCCAGGCGGGCTGCGGCCCAGCCGAACCGCGCATACCGGGTAGAGCGGTGGCCGACCATCGCGTCGAGGGTGTTGACGGCACGGTAGGTGAGCAGCCCGGTGCACCCGAGCAGGGCACCCCACACCAGGGGGGCGACCACCGCGTCCGAGGTGTTCTCAGCCACGGATTCGATCGTGGCGCGGGCGAGGGCCTGCTCGTCGAGACCCCGGGGGTCCCGGCCGCAGAGGTGAGGTAGGCGGCGCCGTGCTTCGGCCAGGTCCCCGGAGTGCAGGGCGTCGGCGAGGGCCGCAGCTTCCCGTTCCAGCATGGCTCCGCCGACTACGGTCCACGTCGCGGCAGTGACCGCGAGAGCACGCCAGCGCCCGGTACGCGTGTCAGCGAATGCCCCAAGGGCGGCGACGGGGGCGAGGGCCGCGGCAGCGAACAGGGCGCCCCGCACCCGGCTGGGCGCATACAGCAGCCGCTCCAGGCGTGCCGCGGCGGTGCCGAACAACGCCACCGGATGGCCGCGCTGGGGGTCGGCAACGACCCGGTCCACGGCGGCTCCCGCTACGAGCCCCCACGCCCACGTCCGGCGAGAGGTGTGACGCTTTTTCCGCATGCCCTGACCCTAGAGGCCCGGCTGCTGGCCATGGTCCCTGCCTCCCCGGGCGGTGGACCGGTGCCCAGACTTCCGGGAAGAAAAACAGACCGGAAAGTCAACGCTTATAGTGAGAACGGCACCACAGCGTGTGTCTCTTGTGGGGTGGGTTCCGCATGTCGGGGCCGCTGTCCGCCCACCGCATTCTGCCGGTACGGCTGTCGCCTGCCAGTGGCTGACCAGGCAAACAGCGGGCACGTCGAAGCGGCCAGTGCCCGCGCCGTGCCCGAAACAGTGCATAAGACCTGAGGAAACGCTGTTGTCATGACACGGAACGGAGCCAGACGGGCGGTAACGTGGTCGAGGATGCCCTTACCTCCCGGTCCGGTGGGACTGCACAGCAAACCGTCCTGACGGCATATGGCTCGTATTGCTACGATTTCGTGCGATCATGAGCGGCATCGGCGTTATCCCCTAGAATGTCGCCTCGGCTCCGGATCGTCCCATGACGTGCCGACCTTGTCGCTGTCCCGGACATCACGGATCCGTCGTTGAGGGCGTATGCCCGCATAACTGAATCTGAGCGCCCGTAGCTCAGTGGATAGAGCACCGGACTTCTAATCCGATGGTCGCAGGTTCGAATCCTGCCGGGCGCGCCGCGACCAGGGCAGGCCGCACGCGGTCTGCCCGCCGTCGTTCACAAGGCGCACCGCAGCCCGCCCACCTCTGTCGGCTGGCGCATGCGTTCCAGCCTGACTGGACCACCCGCCCTCCATTCTGTAGCACTGTGCAACTGTTGCAATACTCACAGTGGTGTCTGAGGGGGGTGAAAACGGGGGCAGCGGCACCGCGGCGCACAGTACGACGGTAGGTTCCCCTCGGAACCGGACCGGTGCAACGGGGGAGCACGAAGGCCCATGGTCGATTTACGCCATCACGGGGACGCCGAGGTCGGCCCCGGCCTCCTCGATTTCGCCGTCAACGTGCGCGACCGCACCCCGCCGCAGTGGCTGGTGGAACGCCTCGCCGCTTCCCTCTCCGACCTGGCCGCCTACCCTGATCCGGAGTCGGCGCGTCACGCTGTCGCCCGCCGCCACCGCCGCGACCCCGCCGACGTGCTGCTCACCGCGGGCGCAGCTGAAGCGTTCGTCCTGCTGGCGCGTGCCCTCACCCCGCGCCGCGCCGTCGTCGTGCACCCCCAGTTCACCGAGCCCGAAGCAGCACTGCGCGCCGCCGGCCACCCGGTGGAACGCGTAGTGCTGGACGGCGACTTCACCCTCGACCCCGACCGGATCCCCGACGACGCAGACCTGGTCATCGTCGGCAACCCCACCAACCCCACCTCCGTGCTGCACCCGGCGGCAACCCTGGCCGCGCTCGCCCGGCCGGGCCGCATCCTCGTCGTCGACGAAGCCTTCGCCGACTGCATTCCTGGGGAAGCAGAGTCCGTGGCTGGGCGGACCGACCTGCCCGGCCTGGTCGTCATCCGCAGCCTCACGAAGACCTGGGGACTTGCTGGACTCCGCGTCGGCTACCTGCTGGCCGACCCCGCACTGGTCCGCCGCTTTGCGGAACACCAGCCGCTCTGGGCAGTTTCCACTCCGGCACTGGTCGCGGCCCGTGAATGCACGTCGCCCCGAGCCCTCGCCGAAGCCGACGCCTGGGCAGCCGATCTCGCGGTGCGCCGCACCCGCCTCGTGGCAGACCTCACCGCGTTGGGCTTCACCGTCACCCCTCGACCGCGGGCATCGTTCGTGCTCGTCCACACCCCCGGCGCTGACCTGCTCCGCCGCCGCCTGAGAGAACGGGGGATCGCGGTGCGTCGCGGCGACACCTTCCCCGGTCTTGGAACGGACTATTTACGCATCGCGGTCCGACAAGCCGAGACCAACGCCCAGCTCGTGACAGTTCTGGCAGAGTTGCTCTGAGCGGAGGAAAGAGCCGGCGAACCGCCCCACACCCTGGGTTCCGTCCCTCCGCCGTGCCGTGGAGGTCCGGCGTGTTCCCCCAGTCGCACGCCGTCGCCCGGAAACCGAGACCGATCAGTGACCACGGAGGAGACCCTTTGAGCGGTGATCGTGCAGACAGTATTCCCGGCGGCACCCGGGATACCGGCCACGGACGGATGCGGGGAGAACCCGGGCAGGACCTGCGTCCCCCGGCTGAACCGTCTCCGCCGGAACACCGGACCGTGGCACGTCCGCCCAGCGGATCTCAGTCACCGGGCGGACTCCTCGACGGCCTTCCCGAAGCTGGGCGGGGTACGGGAGCGTTTCCGCTGCCCGTCTCCCCGGGCGACCGCGTCCCCCTCGCTCCGGTGACGATCCCTCCCGTCCCAGCAGAACCGGAACCGCCTGCCCCGCAGGGCAGGGCCACTGCCCCAGGGGAGGCTTCCCGTGCCGCCGGTCCGGTGCGGGACGCCGACGAACACCCGCCGCAGCCCGCAGTCCAGCGGGGTGCCGCGGAGCCCGCAGCCCCGCCCCCGGCGCACACCGAGCCCGCCACACCATCCGAAGCACCAAGCGGCCCCGGGAACGCGCCGTCCACGGCGCCCCCGTCCGCCCCCGAACCGGCTGCTGCATCCCCCCAACCGGAGCCTGATGCCGCTCCCCACGGGGAGCCCGAACCGGTCGAGTACGCCGATGAAGTCGTCGCCGAACCGGCCGGTATGGCGGCCGCGAGCGACCCGCCCAGCCAGTCGGCCTCCGTGCCCGCCGACCACGCCTACAGCGACGTGGAACGCGAGGCCGTGTACCGGGTGATCCGGGAGCGGCGCGACGTCCGGGTGGGCTTCCGCCCCGACCCGATCCCCGACGACGTCCTGGTCCGCATCCTGGAAGCAGCCCACCACGCGCCTTCCGTCGGCTTCTCCCAGCCGTGGGACTTCGTCGTGATCCAGGACCGGGACACCCGGGCCCGCGTCCACGACATCGTGCAGCGCCAACGGGAGGCTTACGCCCGGGCACTGCCCGGGGCACGGGCCCGTGCGTTCTCCGGCCTCAAAGTCGAAGCGATTCTCGACACCCCGCTCAACATCGTGGTCACCGTCGACCACACTCGGGGCGGCCGGCACACGCTGGGACGGCACGCCCAACCGCAGACCGCGGCCTACTCCGCCGCACTTGCCGTAGAGAACCTGTGGCTCGCCGCCCGCGCTGAAGGGCTCGGTGTGGGCTGGGTCAGCTTCTTCTCCGAACGGGAGCTGGCCCGCGAACTCGGCCTCCCGCCCCACTTGGAGATCGTCGCCTACCTGTGCGTCGGCTACGTGGAGGAATTCCCCCCAGAGCCCGAACTGTCCCTGGGCGGCTGGGCGCAGCGCCGCCCGCTGGCCTGGGCAGTGCACCGGGAGCAGTACGGCCAACGCGGCCTGCCAGGGGAGGAGTCCACCAGCTTGCTGGACGAGACAATCGCGAAAATCGGTCCGCTCAACCAGAGGGCGATGGAGGAGGCACGAGAACGCCAGTCCCGCATGACCAAACCCCCGGGCTCCTTGGGGGTGCTTGAAGAAGTCTCCATCCAGCTCGCGGGACTCGCCGGCGAATGCCCGGCACCCATCCCCGAGCCGGCGTCCGTGGCGGTATTCGCCGCGGACCACGGCGTCCACGCCCAAGGGGTGACCCCGTGGCCGCAGGAAGTCACCGCGCAGATGGTCCGCAACTTCCTCAACGGCGGCGCGGTGGTCAACGCCTTCGCCACCCAGCTTGGCGCCGAGGTCACCGTGGTGGATGTGGGCGTCATCGAAGACCTCTCCCCGGTACCCGGCCTGCTGCCCCGCAAGGTCGCCCGCGGTACGGCTGACATGACCCAGGGCCCGGCGATGAGCCGCATGGAAGCCGAGTACGCGATCGAAGCGGGGATCGAAGTCGCCCGCGACCTGGTCGCGGCAGGCAACCGCTGCCTCCTCACCGGGGACATGGGAATCGCCAACACCACCGCGTCGGCTGCGCTGATCTCCGCGTTCACCGGCCGCGACGCCGCGGAGGTCACCGGGCGGGGCACCGGGATCGACGACGCCATGTACGCGCACAAAGTGTCGGTTGTCCGCACCGCGCTGCAGGTCAACCAGGTCGACCCCGCCGATCCGATCGGGGTGCTGGCCGCGGTGGGCGGACTGGAGCATGCCGCCCTGGCCGGCTTCATCCTGGGCGCCGCCTCCCTGCGGGTCCCGGTCATCCTCGACGGGGTCATCGCCGGGGCCGCAGCCCTGGCCGCGGTCGCGCTCGCCCCGGATGCGCGCCTGGCCTGTATTGCCGGACACCGCTCCAGCGAACCGGGGCATGCAGTGGTCTTGGAGCACCTGGGCCTGCGCCCCCTGGTCGACCTGGATCTGCGGCTTGGGGAGGGCTCCGGGGCGCTGCTCGCGCTGCCGCTGGTGCAGAGCGCAGCGCGTGCCCTCAAAGACGTGGCGACCTTCGACTCCGCCCACGTGAGCCAGCGCGACTGATTCCGGTCCGTCGGTGCCGCGCGGTCCGAGTAGCGCGGCACCGACGCAGGCCGGCCTGTGGACGCTTCCCCATCTTCTGCCGGTTTTGGGGAGCGGTACGCGCAAGACAGACCACTCTCATTAGGTAGTAGTAGCGGTATGGGAGCGACCAGCGCGGTATTTTGGACCGTGTCTGGCATAGGGGTTTTGCATCGTGCCGCGTTTCGTCCACAAAGCCGGGATTCAGTTCCGAACCGCTGGTGAGCAGACTCCGGGGCACCCCGCGCCGTTGGCACCGGACAGCGGAGGCAGTGGGGACGAGACAGGCGTCCACCGGGACGCGGCACACACCGCAGTGGAGCCCCGAGCGGTTCGAGACGGGACAACGGGATCTGGAGGCTGCCTCGGTGACGTATCTCCTCGGTTTGCGGCTTCAGGGCCGGGACGTGCTCGTCGTGGGCGGAGGACAGGTCGCCCAACGTCGCGTCCCCGTGCTCCTGGAGGCCGGAGCGCGGGTCACAGTGGTCTCCCCGCACGTCACTACTGCGCTGCAAGGGCTCGCCGAGAGCGGCCGCATCCACTGGGAGCAGCGCCCCTACCGCCGCGGTGACGTCACCGGGCTGGGCCGCTTCTGGCTGGTCCACGCAGCCACGGACGATCCCGAGGTCAACGCGGCGGTGGTTGCCGAAGCAGAGGAAGCACGCATCTGGTCGGTGCACGCCGACGACCGTCACGCCTCCAGTGCCTGGACTCCCGCAACAGGGAGCGCTTCCGGAGTCACCGTCGGAGTAATCACCGGTACTGATCCCCGGCGTGCCGCGGGACTACGCGACGCTATCGTCACCGGCTTGGCCGACGGAACTCTGGACGCGCGCAGGGGACGCGCTCCTCTGCGCGGCGTGGCCCTGGTCGGCGGCGGTCCAGGGGACCCCGGACTGATCACGGTGCGGGGACGGCAGCTTCTCGCGCAAGCCGACGTGGTCGTGGTGGATCGGCTTGCCCCCACGAGCTTGCTTGACCAACTGTCCGGCGACGTGGAGATTATCGACGCGGCCAAGATCCCTTACGGCCGTTCCATGTCCCAAGAGGGCATCAACGCGGTGATCGTCGACCGTGCGCGACAGGGCAAGTTCGTGGTCCGTCTCAAGGGCGGCGACCCCTTCGTTTTCGGACGCGGTGGCGAAGAGCTCGCAGCGTGCGTCGCGGCAGGCATCCCTGTCACCGTGGTCCCTGGCGTGACCAGTGCGCTCGCTGCTCCCGCGAGCGTGGGCATCCCGGTGACGCACCGCGGCGTCGCCCAGCACTTCCACGTCGTCTCCGCCCATGTCGCACCAGGCGACGAGCGCTCCACCGTGAACTGGGAGACGCTCGCCCGCAGTGGCGGCACCATCGTGGTGCTCATGGGAGTGGAACGCTTGGGACGGATTGCCGAGGCGCTGATCAGGTACGGTCGTGATCCCCACACTCCTATTGCCGTCATCCAGGAGGCCACCCTGCCGAGCCAGACCACCCTGGTCGCCACTCTGGAAACGGTCGAAAAGGAAGCGCACGCCGCCGGAGTGCACCCTCCGGCGGTGCTCGTTATCGGAGAAGTAGTGAACACGGCCCAAGAGCTTGACATACTGCACAGAAGCCAAAACGCCGCAGAAACTCCGATCGCTCCCGCAGGAGGAAACGGTCGGAATTGATCAAGGCCGCGGGGAATCGGGTGCTGTGACGACGAATACCGATGAGAAGGGCGGAATCGCCATGACCCGGCCGCCTGCCGTGCCGGAAGCGACAGGACCAGGCGAACCGATACCGGACGCGCCCATGCGGGGTATGGAGTGGGGACGCGGTACGGTCCGGAGCGGGAACGCCCCGGCCGGCGCGTCGACAATGGCACGCCCGCGCAGAAGCGGTGGGGGAGGGGCACACCGCGGGGCAATGGCCCGGGACACCCGCCTGGAGCGGAACCTCGAGACGCTGCGGGACCGGATCCGCGCGATCGAGTTCGCCGACGGCCTCCCCGGAGCTGAGGAAGGGCGTACCGCGCGCACCGACGTCCTCGACCAGCTCAACGACTATGTGCTGCCGAGAGTGCGCAGGTCCGACGTTCCCCTGTTGATCGCGGTCGCCGGTTCCACGGGGGCAGGGAAGTCGACCCTGGTCAACAGCTTGGTGGGTACCCAGGTGACCACCACCGGGGTGCGGAGGCCCACAACGAACAGCCCGGTGCTGGCCTGCAACCCCGCTGACGTGGACTGGTTCAGTGAAACAGCGTTCCTGCCCGCGCTGCCGCGGGTCCGTCAGCAAGGGCTGGCCATGCCCGGTAAGGACGGCATGCTGGTGCTGGCCGCTACCGAGCACATGCCGGAAGGCGTGGCCTTGCTGGACACCCCCGACGTGGACTCGGCCGTTGCCGCGCACCACGAGTTCGCCGCGAAGTTCCTGGACGCGGCCGACCTGTGGGTGTTCGTCACCACCAGCAAACGCTACGCCGACGCCCGAGTCTGGCAGTTCCTCCAGGTCGCGCGGGACCGCGACACCTCGCTGGTCGTGGTGCTGTCCCGCGTGCCGCAGCGCGGCCGGAGGCAGATCGTCGCCCACTTCGGAGCGATGCTGGAAGCCAACGGCCTGGGTGCGGCGCCCCGGTTCGTGATCCCGGAGACCGACCAGATCGCCGGCGGGCGTTTCACCGGCAATATCGCTGACCAGATCCGCGGCTTCCTCGCCGATGTGGCCGGGGACGAACAGGAACGGGAGCGGATCACCCGCCGTACGCTGCTGGGGGTGCTCGACAGTTTCCGCACCCGGATCCCAGAGCTCGGCAAATACGTCGAGACTCAGGCCGAGGTGGGGCGGATGCTGGCTGCCACCGCCAGCACTGCGCTCACCGACGCGCTCGCCGAGGTGGAGCGGGGGACTTCGGATGCGTCCCTGCTGCGGGGGAATGTCCTGGCCCGCTGGCAGGACATCGCCGCCAGCGGGGAGCTCGCGCGCTCCCTGCGGATCCGCAACAAGCGGAAAACCAAGCCGCAACAGGAGGACCGCACTCGGGTGCGTGCGCTGGAGCAGGCGGTCCAGGATGCCGTAGCGGCGCTCGTGGTCTCGGCCGCGGAACGCGCGATCGAGACGATCATGGAGCGTTGGCAGCAGGTCCCTGGAGCGTCCGCTGTTGCGGAACGCCACGCTCTCGACCGGATTCCCGCAGACTTCGCTCTCCGGGCCCGCACCGCTGTCAGCGACTGGCAGGCCCGGATCACGGAGCTCCTCTCCTCGGACGGCGTTGCGAAACGCTCGGTGGCGCGTTTCTTCACCTACGATGTGGAGGCATTCGGACTTGTCTTGATCGTCGGGCTGCTCGGTTTCGGAATCTCCGACCACGACGGAGCCGCGCCTCCGCCGCCGAACGCCGCACCCAGCCGGTTGCTGCGGGCCTTGTTCGGTGCGGAGCCGCTGCGCCTCATCGGAAACCAAGCGCGTGACGATCTGCGTGCCCGGATCAGCGCGCTCTTCGAAGCGGAGAAGGACCGCTTCGCGAAGGCGCTGGCGACTCTAAACCTGCCGGACTACTCTGACGCCGCACTGCTCTACCAGGCTACGGATCACCTCGAGATCGCACGATGACTACCCCTCCCCACTCCGCCCGCCCAGGGCGGGAGACCGATATGGCGGACCACACAGCCGACCATGTGGCAGGCGGGCCCCCACCCGTGGATCGCTCTGGCGAGGGCGGCGAGTTTCGCGCCGCAGACTCTGGTGGCCGGGCCCACGACGGGTTCCGGTACCGGGTGCCGCTCACCCCGGCCGCCCGTCCAGTCGACGGCGGTTTCTCTTCCCGGGGCAGTCCCATCGTGCCGGTGGACAGCCCGTCGCCGGCGGAGGAGAAGCGCACCGACCCGGATGATCCGGACAACCTCGCCGGCTGGGTGGGGAGTCTCGCCGAGGTGAAGGAAGGCGAGATGATCGCCGGACGCCGCACCGGTCCGGTGCCCACGGTGCCCCCCCGGCCTGCGGTCACGCCTTCCTGGCTGTCCGAGGACGACGAGGAGGAGTACCAGCCTACGCGGGGCGACCTGCGGCAGCCGATGCCGACCACGACCCGCGCGGAGCTGATCTCGCAACTCGATGCGCTTGCGCTCCTCGTCGAACTGGGCCGCGACTATTTCGCTCCGCAGTTGATTGAACGTGCCCGCCGCCTGCTCACCCAGGCGGGGGCGCGGCTGCGGCTGTCCGCCGACCACACGGTGGTCGCGCTGGCCGGGGGGACCGGAAGCGGTAAGTCCTCACTGTTCAACGCCTTGTGCGGCCTGGAGTTGTCCCGCGTGGGAGTGACCCGGCCGACGACCACCGCTGCCCACGCCTGCGTGTGGGGGACGGAAGGCGCCGACAACCTGCTCGACTGGTTGGGGGTTCCGCCCCGCTACCGGCACTCCCGGGTGAGCGAACTCGACCGCGGCGAATCCGACCTCACCGGGCTCATCCTGCTGGACCTGCCCGACCACGACTCGGTGCGGGCCGCGCAGACCGCCGAGTCCGACCATCTCATCCGGACCGCGGACCTCCTGATCTGGGTGTTGGACCCGCAGAAGTACGCCGACGCCGCGGTTCACCACCGCTATCTTGCGGAGATGTCCGGGCACGGGGCAGTCATGGTGGCGGTCCTCAACCAGGTTGACCGGGTGGAGCCGGACGATGTGGAGGAGCTGCTCACCGACTTGCGGAGACTGCTGGAGGACGAGTCGGGAGTCCACCCCCGGATCTTGACCACGTCTGCGGTCACCGGGGAAGGGCTGCGCGAACTGCGGCAACTCCTAGTGGAGACCGTTGCCGATCGGCGTGCCGCGATCGAGCGCCTCGCCGCCGACCTTGAGCAGGTCGTCGCCGACTTTGCTGCTTACGGTGAGGCGGGCGGCACCGCGGAGCTGCCCCCGCCGGCCCGGTCTGTCCTGATGGACCAGATGGCTGAGGCCAGCGGGGTGGAGGCGGTTGCTGAAGCGGTGGAGACCGCCTACCAGCGGCGCGGGGGACGGGCCGTGGGGTGGCCGCTGCCCCGCTGGGCGCGGCGGCTGCGCCGCGACCCGCTGCGCGTGACCCAGCTTGATTTCCTCACTGAGGACACGACCCAGGCGAGCACCGGTCCAGTGGGGGCGCAACGCGCCGAGATCGACACCGCGATCGCGGCGGCAGCGGAGGCCGCGGCCGGTTCGCTGCCGGACCCGTGGCCCAAGCGGGTGCGGGCGGCTGCGCGCAAACACGTGGAGACGCTCCCCGAAGAGCTGGGCTCCGCGATTGCAGCGACGATCCCTGAAGAGGACGCCCCCTTCTGGTGGGGGGCTGTGCGGGCTGTCCAGTACTTGCTGGTGGCGCTGGCCGGAGGCAGCCTGGTGTGGCTGGCGCTGCTGCTGGTCAGTTGGGTCGGCGGCGGCCTGGTGGAACCGGCGCTGCTGTTCTTGACCGCTGCCTTGACCGGAGGTGCGCTGCTGTTGGGCTGGCTGGTTGGCGTGGGCTGCCGCAGCCTGGTCGAGGTGGAGGCTGCCCGCCAACGCGAATACGTCGAGATGCACGGTCTTGAACAGGTCAGACGCATTACGTTGGAGCGCGTCGTCGCCCCGTTGGAGGAGGAGCTGCGCAACTACGAGCGGTTCTGCCAGGCGTTGGAGGAAGCGCAGCCTGCCCGACGCCGGTGACCGCGTCCCAGGTTGAGGCTCTTGTCGCCCGTGCCGCGGATCCGACCGCGGTACGGGCGTTTTCGTACTGCGGCGGTCGGTCTCCGAGGGCGGGAATCCATGTCCTGAGATGTCCTGAATAGTCTCTGCGGGGCTTGCCACAGGGGCGAAAACCGCTGTCAATGTGCTGGTTCTCCGGCGGTTTTCACGAAAGGCGATTAGAATATTACCTAAAGTAGTCTCCCATTGGGCTCTGTTTTCCCGGCGGGACCGGAGGACAGGACCGGGCTGCGGCGGGGCCGGTGTGCCCGCCGTACCGGGACGGCCGACAGCGAGGAGGCCCCGATGACACTCACCCGGCATTCGACTACGGAGAGTACTTGTCGAGTGCTGTTCCGTCCCCGGGAGTGGGCGCTGTTGACCCAGCCGCGTGCCGTGGTCGGCTTCGTGGTGACACTCGTCGCCGTCGATGCGCTACTCGCGATCGCCGGGGTATGGACGACTGCTCTGCGCTCTGCGGAACTCCTCACTGCCGCGGCGATCGTCATGTCCGGGGCGATCTGTGTCGAGGCGATGCGCCGCCTAGGGCTGCCTCAGGGGATGGTCCGCGACCTGCTCGGCACGTGGTGGATCCCGGTGGTACTGCTGCTGCCGCCGGTGTACTCGCTCATCGTGCCGATCCCGCTGTACCTGCTGATGCAGTACCGCATTCAGCGCGCCGTAGTCTTCCGCCGCGTCTTCAGCGCCGCAGTGGTCGCCCTCGCCGGGTTCTCCTCCTCGACCGTGTTCCACGCGCTCATCCCCGGACCGATCATCCTGCTCGACGGGGTGACCGGGGCGGCAGGCAAGAGCGCCCTCATCAGCGGGGAGGGAATCGGGGCCGCGATCCTGTGCGCGGTCCTGTTCACTGTGTGCAACACGGTGCTCATCACCGGGGCGATCCGCATGAGCGTCCCCGAAGAACCCCGCCGCACCACAGTGTGGGACTCTGAATCCCTCTTGCTGGACGCGGTCGAAGTGTGCGTGGGACTGATCGTGTCCCTCCTGTGCGCGCTCTCCCTCTTCCTGCTGCTGGTGGCGCTGCCCCCAGTGCTCCTGCTCCAGCGGAGCCTGCTCTTCCAGCAGTTGCAGACGGCGGCACGCACCGATCCCAAGACCGGCCTGCTCAACGCGGTCGCGTGGGAGCGGGTCGCTAAAACCGAGCTGACGCGGGCGTTGCGGACGGGCTGCCCGCTGGCCGTTCTCATCATTGACATCGACCATTTCAAGAAGGTCAACGACACCCATGGGCATCTGGTCGGCGACCAGGTGCTCCTCAACGTGGCGACCATGCTCAGCCAGCAGCTCCGCCCCTACGACGTGATCGGCCGGTTCGGCGGGGAGGAGTTCGTCGTGCTGCTGCCCGGAGCAGACATGGCCGAGGCCTGCCGGACCGCGGAGCGGCTGCGCACCCAGGTAGGGCGGATGGCGCAGCCGATCAACGACATCACCATCACCGTCACCGTTTCGATCGGGGTGGCTCTCCTGCGAGTGCACGGACGGGATCTGCTGGAGCTGATGGCCGCCGCGGACCTGGCGCTTTACCGGGCGAAAGACTCTGGACGCGACCGCGTCTGCCTTCCTGTCGCCACGACCGCGGGGGTCCCGGTCCGCTCCGTGACGGACCCGCCCACCGATTCACGCGGCTCCTGACAGTTGTCCACAGGGTGCAGCGGAGGCTTGCCGCAGCGGGATGCCGGTCGCAGACAGTGGAGGCATGACCACTCAAAAGCATCCCCGTCTGCCGGTCCGTCTGTCCGTCCGCACCCCGGTGGACCTGATTGCCGCGGTCCCCTACCTGATCGGCTTCCATCCCGAAGACTGCGTCCTCGTGCTGGGGACTGACGGCCGCGACAACGCGATCAACTTCGCCGCGGGCTACACGCCGCTCACCACTGCCGACCCCCTCCTCCGCGAGCTGGCCGACAGTCTTGCCCGCTCCTTCCTCGAACAAGGCGGGCGGCGGGCGGTGATCCTCGGCTACGGCCCGGAAGAACCAGCGGTCGCCGGACTGTTTGCGGTCCGGGACCGGCTGGCCTCCCACGGGGCCGCTGTCGCCGAAACCCTCCGGGTCACCAAGGACCGCTACTGGTCCTACGAGTGCGCCAACCCTGTCTGCTGTCCGGCAGAGGGTGTGGTCTACGACGTGCACCGTTCCACGATCCCCGCTACCGCGGTCGCTGCGGGCCTGCGGGTCCGCGCCAGTCGGGAGGAGCTGCTGGCCCTGGTCGCCCCGGTCGGGGGCGCACGGCGCGCAGCAATGACCCGAGCCACTCGCCAGGCTGAAGAGCGCTGCGCCCGGCTGCGCCGCGAAGCCGGCGACCGGGGAGAAGCCGCCGTCATCGCGGAGGGGGTCCGCACGGTGCGCACTGTGGTGGCCGCGGCCTTGGACGGTGCTCCACCCCCAAAGCCGGACACGGTGGCGTGGCTCAGCGTGCTCCTCGTCCACCCGCGGGTCCGCGATGAGGCGTGGGCCCACATCGACCGTGCGCACCTCACCCACCACGTCGGCTTGTGGTCGCACGTGCTGCGCCACGTCGACCCCGACTATGCGGCGGCGCCCGCAGCCCTGCTCGGCTTCGCCGCGTGGCAGAATGACGACCCGTTCCTCGCCGACGTCGCCGTGGACCGGGCATTGGAGGTCGACCCGGAGTATTCCATGGCCCGGCTCGTCCGCCGGGCGGTGCGCTACGGGCTCCCACCCCACCGGTGGGAAGGTTTCACCCCTGACTGGCTTGCTGAGTATGCCCCGATCAGCGAGGAAGCCACACCGCAGGCAGGACATGGGAATTGACCAGCCCGTATCAGGGTTCATACGGGTGTTAAACCGACACGGGCGCCCCGTGGCTCTGGTCGGTGCAGGGCGCGGAACGGCCTAGGCTGGAAGACATGGCGGAGTACATCTTCACGATGCGAAACGTGCGTAAAGCGCACGGTGACAAGGTTGTCCTGGACGATGTGTCGGGCGCCTTTCTCCCCGGCGCCAAGATCGGCGTCGTGGGCCCCAACGGTGCGGGCAAGTCCACGCTGTTGAAACTGATGGCTGGTATTGAGCAGCCCTCCAACGGCGAGGCGCGCCTCATGCCCGGATACACCGTCGGCCTGCTCGCCCAGGAGCCGCAACTCGACCCCGCCAAGACCGTGCTGGAGAACGTGCAGGACGGCGTTGCGGAAACCAAGGCGATGCTCGACCGCTTCAACGAGATCGCTGAGAAGCTGGCCACGGACTACTCCGACAAGCTGCTCGAGGAGATGGGCAAGCTGCAGGAGGAGCTGGACCGCCGCAACGCCTGGGACCTGGACAGCCAGTTGGCGCAGGCCATGGACGCGCTCCGCTGCCCGCCGGCCGACGCGGACGTCTCCGTGCTCTCCGGTGGGGAGAAGCGCCGGGTCGCCCTGTGTAAGCTCCTCCTCGAACAGCCCGACCTGCTGCTGCTGGACGAGCCCACCAACCACTTGGACGCCGAGAGCGTGCAGTGGCTGGAACAGCACCTGGAGAAGTACCCGGGCACGGTCATCGCGATCACCCACGACCGCTACTTCCTGGACAACGTCGCCACCTGGATCCTGGAGCTGGACCGCGGCAAGCTCTACCCCTACGAAGGCAACTACACCACCTACCTGGAGACCAAGGCTGCCCGACTGAAGGTGGAGGGCGCCAAGGACGCCAAGCGGAAGAAGCGCCTCCAAGAGGAGTTGGAGTGGGTCCGCTCCAACCCCAAGGCCCGGCAGGCCAAGAACAAGGCGCGTCTGCAGCGCTACGAGGAGATGGCCGCTGAGGCCGCGAAGACCCGCAAGCTGGACTTCGAGGAGATCCAGATTCCGCCGGGCCCGCGCCTGGGCAGCACCGTGGTCGAAGTCAAGAACCTCACCAAGGGGTTCGGCGACCGCATCCTCATCGAGGACTTGAGCTTCTCCCTGCCGCCGAACGGCATCGTCGGTGTCATCGGCCCCAACGGCGTAGGCAAGACCACGCTGTTCAAGATGATCGTCGGCGAGGAGCAGCCCGACAGCGGCACCATCACCATCGGCGAAACCGTCAAGATCTCCTACGTCGACCAGTACCGGGGCCGGATCGACGACGAGAAGACGGTCTGGGAAGTGATCTCCGACGGGGAGAGCTTCATTCGTGTCGGCAACGTGGAGATCCCCAGCCGCGCCTATGTCGCCGCCTTCGGGTTCAAGGGATCCGACCAGCAGAAGAAGGCGGGAGTGCTCTCCGGTGGGGAACGCAACCGGGTCAACCTGGCGCTGACCCTCAAGCAGGGCGGCAACCTGCTGCTGTTGGACGAGCCCACGAACGACCTGGACGTGGAGACCCTCGGCTCGCTGGAGAAGGCGCTGCTGGACTTCCCCGGCTGCGCTGTGATCACCAGCCACGACCGCTGGTTCCTGGACCGGGTCGCCACCCACATTCTCGCGTGGGAGGGTGGCGCTAACTGGTTCTGGTTCGAGGGCAACTTCGAACAGTATGAGAAGAACAAGATCGAACGGCTGGGCCCCGAAGCCGCTCGCCCGCACGCCGTCACCCACCGCAAGCTCACGCGTGACTGACCGAGGCTTCCGCCGTCCCGGTGGGACGCGACTGTGGTGCGGGTTCCGCGGGAACGGAGCGGAACCCGCAGCGCGCTCGGGGAGGCCAGCACATACCCTGTAGGCGCTATGACTTCCCAGCACGATGACCAGATGACCTTCTACGAGGCGGTCGGCGGTGAGGAGACGTTCACCCGACTCGCCCGCCGCTTCTACGAGGGGGTAGCCGCCGACCCCGTGCTACGCCCCATGTACCCCGAAGAGGATTTGGGGCCCGCCGAGGAACGGCTGCGCCTCTTCCTCATGCAGTACTGGGGCGGTCCACGGACCTACAGTGAACGGCGCGGGCATCCCCGGCTGCGGATGCGGCATTTCCCGTACCGCATTGGGGCGGAAGAACGCGACCGCTGGCTGACGCACATGCGCGCAGCGGTCGACGACCTCGCCTTGCCCGCCCACCTGGAACAGCAGTTGTGGGAGTACCTGGTCTACGCCGCCTATGCCATGGTGAACGTGCCGGAAGACGCGCAGCCTCCCATGGTGCAGCGCTCTTTCACCGTGACCTCGAACGAGCGCGACCGCGGCGACGAGGGGGAGACGATCCGGATCTCGCTGCGGTGACCCATCCTCCCGCGCGAGGCGGTCGCACGAATGGCATTCCGGCTGTCACTGCCGCACCGCGGCACGGCGACTGGACTGGGGCGGAGTGAGCAACACGGCCGCGGCGGCGCTGAACAGTGCTGCCGCGGCAAAAGCCGTGCGGTAGCCTGCCCAGTCGATGAGCACCCCCATCACCACGGGGGTGAGGGTGGAGCTCACCGCCTGCAACGTGTTTTGGACAGCCATGGCCCGGCCCGCCCAGCCAAGCCCCGCGGTTTCCCCGACCGCCGTGAACGTCAACCCGTTGTGGCTCATCGTCAGCACTGCGGCGAGCACGAGCAGCACCACGGCAATCCCGGGAAGCGGCGATGCGGCGGCCAACAGGACCAGCGCTACCGCCCCGCAGCAGGCGATGATCCATACTGGGCGAAGGCGACTACCCACCCGGTCCGACCAGACCCCGGCCCCGAGCCGCGCTGCCGCGCCGGGCACGTACACCGCGGCCATGAGCGCCCCCGCCGCCGGGGCAGTCCACGACTGCTGGTCGACCAGGTAGACCAGCGCGAACGTGGCCACAGTGAACTGCGGCACCCCCAACAGCATGCTCACCGCGTGGACCCGCCAGATCGCGGCATGCCGGTAGGGCGAGGAGCCTGCCCGCTGAGGCTGCGGGGCATCCGCTGCCGGGCCCGCAGCGACAGCCTTCCCAGGAGGGACCGCGAATTTGACCACCAGCGGAAGTACGGCCACGGCCAGGACCCCGGGCAGCAGCATCGCCACACCGACTCCGTAGTGGTGGGCGAGGACCGGCAGCAGTGCCGTCGACAGCCCCATGCCGAGCGGCTGGGCGGTCTGCCGCAGTCCCATGGCCAGGCCGCGTTCCCGGGCCGCGAACCAGCCCATGACGAGACGGCCGCTGGCCGCGTTCACTGGACCGGCGACCGCGCCCACACCGAACAGCACGAGGCCCGCACCTAGCGCCGTGTCGACCAGCGGGAACACAGCGAGAAGACCAGCGGTGGCCCCCAAGCTCACCGCCATAGTGAGACGCTCCCCGTAACGGTCGATGAGGACACCCCACCCTAGAAGGGTGAGGAGCAGGCCGAGACTGGGAAGCCCAGCGAGCGTGCCTGCGCGGGCCACAGTGATCCCGTAGGCCTGCCGCAGTTCGGGGATGACAAACGCCACCCCGAACAACGCGGATAGGCTCGCGATCTGCGCGGCGACCGCCAGCCCCAAGACCAGCCAGCGCCGTCCCGGCCGTAAAGACCGGGCCCGCGCGGCCGCCCGCTGGAGCCCCCACCTCATGGGAGGTAATACCGCGCCAAGTGGGCGCGTTCCTCCGGGCTCAGCCGCCGCGGACGCTGTTGGGCGAGGTCGTAGGCGACCAGTACCGACAGCGCTTTGAGGTACACCGCGTCATCGTCGAGGATCTCGTAGCGCACGGTGAAACTGGCGTTCCTGATCTCGGTGACCCACGTCTCCACCCGGAAGGGGTCGCGGCGCATCTGCAACGGCCGCAGATAGTCGACTTCGTGCCGAGCCACCACCACGTCACCGAACCGGGAAGAGCTGTCCGCGTCGTCCCAGCGGAGAAGGGAGATGCGGGCGTCTTCGAGGTACGTCAGCATCCGCACATTGTTAACGTGGTTGAGCGGATCCAAGTCGGCGAAGCGGACGTGCCCCAGGAAGACGTGCCGCTGCCCGGTCGGGGTTTCCACGCTGGTGCCTTCCTGCACGGCTGTCCCGCTCACTGGTCCTACCTTTCCGTCGGTCGTGGTTACCCGCCGATTGTGGCAAGTTCGAGCAGCGCAGCGGACACCCGGGGTAGCGTTCCCTACCCTCCAGTACGGTCGGTGACCCGCAACCCGGTGTAATGGGCGAGGAAAGCCAACTGGTCCGCGGCGAGCCGGACGCTGCGGCTCACGGAACGCGTGCTGTGCCCCACGTCAGTCTCCCGGCGCAGCAGGATCGGGGCTTCCTCCGGAGCGGCCGAGGTGGCGTGTTGGAGCGCCGCACACATTTTGCGGGCGTGCAACGGGTCGACCCGGGTGTCGTTTTCGAAGACCGTGAACAGGGTCGCCGGATAGCGCACCCCTTCCCGGACGTTGTGGTACGGGGAGTAGGCGAGCAGCCACTGCAACGCTTCCGGGTCGCTGGCGCTGCCGTATTCCACGCTCCACAACTGCCCCAGCCCGAATTGTTCATATCGCACCATGTCCAGCAGCGGGGCGGAGCACACGGCCGCGGCATACAACTCGGGACGCTGGGTGATAGCGGCTCCGACGAGCAGCCCTCCGTTGCTGCCGCCCATCACGGAAAGCTGCTCCCGAGTGGTGAACCCCGCGTCGACCAGGTATTCGGCAGCGGCATGGCAGTCGTCGAAAACGTTCTGCTTGTTGCCGAGCATGCCTGCCCGATGCCACTCTTCGCCTTCTTCGAGGCCGCCGCGGAGCGAGGCGACCGCGTAGGCGCCACCGGCCGCCACCCACGCCAGGATCGACGCCGAATAGGCCGGGGTCAGCGAGATCCCGAAACCGCCGTACCCGTACAGGATGGCGGGACGGGGCCCCTCCCGGTCCGGCGGGGAGACCACCAGCATCCGCACCGGGGTGCCGTCCCGGGAGGTGTAGGTGACCTGCTCGGTGCGGACTGGGGGAGCCTCCACTGTTCCCGGGGACTTCTGCCAGAGCACCACGTCGTGGGTGCGCGCGTCGTACCGGTAGACCGCGGTCGGCGACGTGTAGTCGGTGTAGGTGAACCACGCTTCCGTGCCGCCTTCGGGGCGGGCGGTGATGCTGCCCACCGACCCGAGGCCGGGCAGGGGAAGGTTCCGGATCCGCTCCCCGGTGGCGAGGTGGTGCACACTGAGTTCACTGAGCGCGTGCCGCTCCCACCGGGCGAGGAGCACCGGAGTGTCCAGTTCCGCGCCGTCGAGGATCGCATACCCGCTGAGGACCGCGTCCGGGTCGCTGGCGATCAGGGTCTGCCAGTGGTCCGGGGTGGGCGAGGCCGGGTCGGCCACGCACAGCCGTCCCCGCGGCGCGTCCAGGTCGGTGAAGAGGTACAGCCTGCCGTCGCGGCCCACATGAGGGAAGGTTTCAGCGTCCACACCGGTCTGGATCTCGGTGAAGCGCGGCGCTTCCGGGGCGGACACGGTGAGGTCCGCGATCCACGCGTCGTTGCGGGGCGCGGTGCCCGGCGAAGCGGTGAGCGTCAGCCACCTGCCGTCGCGGCTGACCGCCACCCCGAAGTATTCGGTTTTGTCCCGCCCTTCCCCGAAGATCAGCGTGTCCTCTTCCGGGGAGGTGCCCACCCGGTGCAGGTAGACCCGCCGGTGGTACTGCTCTTCTCCTTCGGGGACCAGTTCGGGGGCGAGGCGGCGCACATAGTAGAACGCGTCACGGCCCGGCAGCCACGCGACCGGGGAGTAGGAGCAGCGGTCGATGGGGCCGTCGATGTTCTCCCCGGTGTCGATGTCCATCACCCACAGCCGGGACTGCTCGTCTCCGTTATCGGACAACTGGTAGGCCAGCAGCCGTCCCTCCCAGTCCACCACCCACGAGTCCAGGGTGGTGGTGCCTTCCGGGTTCAGTTCGGTGGGGTCGATGAGGACCCGTTCCGGTCCTGAACCGTCCTGGACGTAGAGCACCGCGTGCTCCTGGTCGGCGGCGCGCCGCACGAACAGGCGACGCTGTCCCCGCCAAACCGGTGCCCCCACCGAGCCGGCATTCATCAGGGCCCGCAGCCGCGTCCGGAACCAGTCGGTGGCCGACCACATCGCGGATGCTGCTGTGAACAGCGCGTCCTGGCTTTGCGACCACTCTTTGGTGGCGGCGAGGTCAGTCTGCTCCAGCCAGCGGTAGGGGTCCGCGACCGTCTGGCCGTGGAGCACGTCAGTCAATTCCCAGCGCTCAGCAAAGGGATAGGAAGGGAGACGAGACATGCCCAGAACTCTAGCCGCAGCAGGACAGTACCCGAGGTCATACGCTGTTTCCGGTGGGAAGCAGTCCGCTTCCCCTGCCTGCTGGGAGGAGGATCGGCGCGGCCGGTCGACACCGCGGGCATGGACGGCCTACCGGGGTATGGGGTCGGTGGCGGCAGCGGGCCGGAGCTGGGTATCCGTGTGAAGGTGGCAACACTGCGGTGCACCGTCGCCCGTCCCGCCGAGCGTGCGCCGGAGGGCTCCCGTACTGCCGCTGCGGGGTTTCCCGTTGGAAGCCCAGATCATTCACGGAGGTTTCTGGCAGTGTTGCGGAGAAATGGGGTGGCAATGACCGACCCTCAGCACGCAAACTGAAGAAGGGACACAACTCGGCGGGAACCCACCCACGGGAGGTCCGTGTGGCACAACGAAGAACGCCGGCTCTTGGGCCGGTCCACAAGGAGGCCTTCTGGCTAGCCGGGTGGCTAGCCGGAGAAGAGATACGTGTGGTCGACACGTCGGCCTACCGGAGGCGGCCATGAGCGCCGCACAGAATACTACGGAAGGCGGCCCACCACAGATCCGCCGTCACGTACTGCTTCTCAACGCGAGCTATGAACCATTGACCACCGTGCCGTTGCGACGCGCGGTCCTGCTAGTCCTGCGGGAGAAAGCCGAGGTGGTGCACAGCGACTCTACCGGAGCTGTGCTCCATTCGAGCACGATGGCGTTCTCCGTGCCGTCGGTCATCCGGCTGCTCCGCTACATCCGGGTGCCCTATCGGCGCAGGATTCCGCTGACCCGCGTGGCGCTCATGCGGCGCGACGGATACCACTGTGCCTACTGTGACAGACGTGCCGAGACGATCGACCACGTTATTCCGCGCAGCCGCGGGGGACAGCACGTCTGGGAGAACGTGGTGGCGGCCTGCAGATCCTGCAACCACCGTAAGGCCGACCGCCTCCTTGAAGAACTCGGTTGGAAACTACGTGTCACCCCCACAGTTCCGCGGGGGATTCATTGGCGCCTCATCAACGGTGACCACCACACTGACCCCCTTTGGGCCCCCTATATGGCGAGGGTGAAAGTCTGAGGAGGACATCCCGGGGCCGGGGGTTCGTCTCGGTCCCGGGGACCAGACGATCCACCAGTGACACCACCAGGCGCGTGCCTCTGGGGTGGGGGAAGTGTGCGGAACTGCGGCGCGACCCGACCCTATGCTGATGTCATGCCTCGTTACGAGTTCCGTTGCCGTGCCTGCGGTGAAACCTTTGAACTGTCCCGGCCCATGGCCGAGGCTAACGCCCCGGCAGAGTGCCCGAATGGGCACGACGACACGGTCAAACTGCTGTCCACGATTGGGGTGAGCGGTCTCGCGCAAGCCCCTTCGTCAGCCGGCGGCGGCTGCTGCGGCGGTGGCTGCTGCGGCGGCTGATCCTGAACCTTACGCGGGGAGGTCTGCTGGAGCAGGCCTCCCCGTAGCCGTGTCAGGACCATCCCCGCATGCGCGGGGAGCACACTAAACGACCTGCAACTTTACCAGTCCGGTAAGCCTATTTCATTCACTTCTCACAATCGGGAGCAACGCCTAAATGGCCCAGGGTGGAGAGGTGAATCAAAGGCACGGAGATGCCCCTCTACGGCTGTACCCGTGGCGTGTGACCAGGAATAGTGGCGTCGGCCTCGCCTAGGCGGCCAGTGGCATGCGAGGGCTAGGGGAGGGGCGTGCGCAGTGTGGTACAGGGCCCCTCCCGGCTCTAGGGAGAGGCCCCCAGCACTGCGAGCCGCCTGCGGGAATCGAACCCCGCGGCCTCCGCATTACGAGTGGAGATGCGTGCGCTCCACCTGGCTGACGTCTCGGGCGGCTCCCGTAGAAGCCGAAGTGGCCATCGCCGCGTAGGCGCGGAGCGCCGCGCTCACCGGGCGCTGCCGGTTCCGCGGCCGGAATCCGCCCAGTTCCTTGAGGAGACGCTCCCGGCGGGCGTTGAGTTCGTCCTCCGGCACTTCCAAAGTGATCGACCGGTTGGGGATGTCGATGGTGATGATGTCACCGTCCTCGACCAGGGCGATGTCGCCGCCGGCGGCCGCCTCCGGTGAGGCGTGCCCAATCGACAGCCCTGAGGTGCCGCCGGAGAACCGGCCGTCGGTGATCAGGGCGCACACCTTGCCCAGACCGCGACCCTTGAGGAAGCTCGTCGGGTACAACATCTCCTGCATGCCCGGACCGCCCTTGGGGCCCTCGTAGCGGATGACCACCACGTCACCGGGCTGCACCGCCTTGTTGAGGATGCCGTCGACCGCTTCCTCCTGGCTTTCGAACACCTTGGCCGGGCCGCTGAAGGTCCACAGTTCCTCGTCGACTCCCGCGGTCTTGACGACCGCGCCGTCCGGGGCGAGGTTGCCTTTGAGCACGGCCAGGCCGCCGTCCTTGGTGTAAGCGTGCTTCACCGAGCGGATGCACCCGGACTCGCGGTCCAGGTCCAGCGAATCCCACCGAGTGCTCTGCGAGAACGCCTCAGTGCTGCGCTGGCCGCCCGGAGCTGCGTGGAAGAGCTCCACCGCTTCGGGACGCACATTCGGGGAGGCGATGTCCCAGGCGTCCACGTACTCGCCCACGGTCATCCCGTGCACCATGGGCAGCGACGTGTCCACCAACCCGGCGCGGGCCAGCTCGCCCATGATGGCGGGGATACCGCCCGCCCGGTGGACGTCCTCGATGTGGTACTTGTCGCTGTTCGGGGCGACCTTGCACAGGCACGGCACTCGGCGGGACAGGGCGTCGATGTCGTCGAGGCCGAAGTCCACGCCGGCTTCGGTTGCCGCGGCCAGCAGGTGCAGGATCGTGTTTGTGGAGCCGCCCATGGCCACGTCCAAGGCCATGGCGTTTGCGAACGCCGCCGGCGTGGCGATCGACAGCGGCAGCACCGACTCGTCGTCCTTTTCGTAGTAGCGGCGCGCCGCCTCCACGACCACCCGGCCCGCTTCCTCGTAGAGCTTCTTGCGCGCGGTGTGGGTCGCCAGCACTGTGCCGTTGCCGGGCAGCGCCAAGCCGATCGCCTCGGTCAAGCAGTTCATCGAGTTGGCGGTGAACATGCCCGAGCAGGAGCCGCAGGTGGGGCAGGCTGCTTCTTCCAGCGCGTTCAGCTCCTGCTCGGAGACGTTCTCGTCCGCCGAGGCGATCATCGGGTTGATCAGGTCGAGTTTGCGCACCGTCGTCGCAGTGCCGTTGACTACGGTCACCTTTCCGGCTTCCATCGGCCCACCCGAGACGAACACGGTGGGGATGTTCAGCCGCAGTGCGGCCAGCAGCATGCCGGGGGTGATCTTGTCGCAGTTGGACACGCACACGAGGGCGTCAGCGCAGTGCGCGTTGACCATGTACTCCACGGCGTCGGCGATCAGTTCGCGGCTGGGCAGGGAGTACAGCATGCCGCCGTGCCCCATGGCGATGCCGTCGTCGACCGCGATGGTGTTGAACTCGCGCGGCACGCCGCCTGCCGCGCGCACCGCGTCAGCCACGACGTCGGCGACTTCGCGCAGGTGCACGTGTCCGGGCACAAACTGGGTATAGCTGTTGGCCACCGCCACGATGGGTTTGCCGAAGTCTTCGCGTGCCACGCCGGTGGCGCGCAGCAGCGCGCGGGCACCGGCCATGTTTCTGCCGTGGGTGACCGTCCGTGAACGAAGCGCGGGCATGGAAGTCTGCTCCCGTCGAGAGAAGAACCGGGGCCGACGACGGGACAGTAACGGTGGGGTCCCCGCCGACGGTCCGCGCGGCATGCCCTGTAGGGGTGCCGCCCTGGGACGAAACTTGGGGTCGTTCTCTCGATGGTAGTCCCCTAGCCGACCGGTTACACCGTGCACGGGAACGGGGCGGCCCTAGGGCCGCCCCGGGAAGACCTGGGTGGGGGTGCAGAACGTTTAGTACATGGGGGGAAGGACTTTTTTGGCTGCCTGGTAGATCTCCTCGATCTCCTCTTCGGTCAGCCGGTCTTTGCCGCTGCGCAGCCACTTGCGGACTTTGGTGCCGACGATGATGTCGACCCCGCGGAGCCGGTGGCTGTCCCACGGCATGCTGGGACCGTAGATCGCCAGGGCGGCACGCACTTTGATGGGGCGGCCCAGTTCTTCGCTGATGAGCCGTTCCGCGTTGCGGGCCTCAGCCAGCGCTTCGTCGATGCGCTCGTTTTTGGAGAAGCGGCCGTGGTAGAGCTTCTCCAGCTTGTTGCGGAGCGGCAGCCGCTTGTCCCAGGCTTCGGAGTCGATCGCGAAGGCGCCGCGCCGTCCCACGATGAAGTGGTCGATCTGGCCGTTGCCGTCCTGGATACGCCGCGCGTGCAGCACCCGGTAGCCGAAGCGTTGCATGATCCGCAGTTGTGCTTCGGTACGCCGCTGCGCAGAGGAGGGTTTGCGCCACTGGGGGACTTCAGACTGGCGCTGGGAGGTGTAGACGATGAAACCGACGAGCGCTGCGGCCCCGGCCGTCACCCCCACACGCCAACTGCTGAACAGCACGCCCACCACTACCGCGGCCACGAGGCAGGCGGCGACTCGGGGAAGCCACCGGCGCACGACACCGTGTTTCAGCAGTGAACGGTAGGTGCGCATGAGGGTATCCGTGTGCGGCGCCACTGGTTTGCTGGTGGGGCGGTGAAAAGAAGGGGGTGCATCGTCCCGCTGGGTCTCGCTGGTGCGGGAGGGGTCGTCCGGTCTGGTGCTGGTTGCCGATTCCACGCCTCAGAAGGGTAGTTCCCTTCAAAGAAAGCTCCTAGTCCGTAAAGACTCACATTTTTGTTCCCTGCCTGAAGTTTTCTTACGGGTGTTTTTCGGCCCTGACCTGGGAAGAATATATTTTTCCCGATTTTACGCCTCCAGGTAGGTGACTTTCCTCCGAAGTCGGGGTGCTGCCCGGCTACGCTCGGGGAAGTGTGAGCGAGATTCACGACCTGAGTGCACTACGCCAAGCTGCGTTGTTCCGCAGCCGGGAGCTGTCTCCGGTCGACGTCGTCGAGCACTACCTGGACCGGGTCCAACGGCTCGGCGACGAAGTAGGGGCCTTCATCACGGTTACCCCGGAACTCGCGCTCCAGCAGGCCCGAAACGCGGAGCGGCGGCTGCGCACCGAGGACCCGGCGCACCTGCCCGCGCTCCTCGGCCTGTGCGTGCCGATCAAAGACCTCGACATGGTCGCCGGAGTGCGCTGCACTCGAGGGTCGAGGGTCTTCGCCGACCAGGTCGCCGACGCTGACGAAGGCTACGTGGCCGCGCTGCGGCGGGCCGGGGCGGTGTTCCTCGGCAAGACCAACACCCCCGAGTTCGGGCTGCCCTGCTACACCGAGAACGAGATCGCCCCACCGGCCCGCACCCCGTGGGACACGACGCGTTCCGCGGGCGGCTCCAGTGGCGGGGCAGCGGCCGCGGTCGCTGCAGGGCTTGCGCCTTTCGCCCAGGGCAGCGACGGCGGCGGATCGATCCGTATCCCTGCGAGCGTGTGCGGGCTCTTCGGGATCAAACCCACTCGGGGCCGGGTCACCTCGGCACCCTTGCGCGTCGACACGCTCGGCCTGGCGGTCACCGGTCCGCTCGCCCGCACGGTTGCCGACGCGGCTCTTCTGCTCGACGCACTGACCCTCGGCGATCCCGCGGATCTCTTCACTGCCCCACCGCTGCCCGCGGGGGAGACGTTCCTCGCCGCCGCACACCGGGAGCCTGGTCGGCTCCGCGTCGCCTGTTTCGCAACCCCGCCGCTGCCCGAAGCCACCGTGCACCCGGAGGTCTTGGCGGCCTACCATGCCACGGTCCGGCTCCTCGAGGAGCTTGGACACGACGTCACCGAGATCACCCCGCCCTTTGACGGCTCCCATATGCGCCATTTCGCAACCGTGTGGGCGGTGACTGCGGCCGGCATCCCTGTCCCCGCTGCGGCCGAGCACCGCCTGCGCCCGCTGACCCGCTGGCTGCGGGACCGTGGACAACGCACCCCGGCCCCCGTTTACCTGGAAGCTGTGGGGGAGCTGCGGCGCTTCGCCCGGGCCGCGTTGGCTGCGTTCGCCCCCTACGACGTGGTGCTCACCCCTACCTTGGCTCTCCCGCCTGTTCCCCTCGGGTATTTCACCGCGTCCGGGGATCCCGCGGACGAGTTCGAGAAGATGAACGCGTTCACCCCTTTCGGCAATATCGCCAACATCACCGGCCAGCCTGCGGTGAACGTGCCGAGCGGCACCACCGCGGACGGGCTTCCCCTCGGCATGATGCTCTTGGGGAGGATCGGCGCGGAGGCCACGCTGATCTCCCTGTCCGCCCAACTGGAGGCGGCCCGCCCGTGGCGGGACCGCACTCCAGAGGTGTGGCATCGCTAGGCCACAGTTATTGCGGTGTGCCGTTCCCGCTGTCCGGGCCGTCTGCGACCGGGTGTGTCTTCTCTCCTGGGGATCCGCTGCCGACCGCGAGCGTGCAGAAGGCAGACAGCAGCACGATCACTGCGCCGCCCACCACGCCCAGGGCGGGGCCGCCGACGTCCACCAGCCATCCGGACAGTGGCGCGGAGAACGCCACCCCGGTGGTGATCCCGGTGTTCATCCACCCGAACGCTTCCGCCCGCCGATCGCTGGGTGCCACCTCGCCGATCCGTTCGGTTGCCGCGGCCAAGGTGGGGGCGATCGCCAGCCCAGCTACGAACAGCACGGGGAGGAGCAGCCACGGGGAGGGGAGCTCCAGCACGGGAGGAAGCAGCGGGATCAGCATCGCGGTTCCCGCCGCGGCGGCGAAAGCCCGGCGGCTCAACCGGGGCGGGCCGGCCAAGGCGCCCGCGACGAGCCCGCCGACCAGGGAACCGATCGACCAGAACGCGGCGAGCACCCCGGCAACCCCGGGGCGGCCGATCTCCCGCGCCCACGCCACGATGACCAGGTCCACGGATGCCAGGCCGGCGATCAGCAGCATGCATACGACAACCAGGAGGGTGAGTTCCGGCTGCAGCAGCAGAGACCGGCGCCGCTGGGTGGGGGAGGCTGGACCGGGCTGGGGCGGGAAAGCGAGGCCGGAGCGGTAGATCTGCCACGCAAACCCGAAAGAGCCCGCGATCGAGAGCGCCGCGACCAGCAGCACGGCCCCTTTGCCTCCGCTTACCGCTACCGTGGCGGCCGCCAACAGCGGTCCCAGTACGAAGACGAGTTCCTGGAAGGTGGACTCGGCCGCGTACATGGCGGTGCGGGTCTGGCCTGAGGTCAGCCGCGGCCACAGCGCACGCGCGACCTGGGAGGCAGGCGGAGTGAACAGACCGGTCACCAAGCCGAGGGGGAAGGCCGCCCACCACAGCGAGGCGGGCAGCAGGGCGATCACGAGCAGACCAGCCCCGTAGCAGAGCCCGCACAGCGCCATGAGTCGGTCCGTACGCCCCCGGTCAGCACTGCGCCCGCGCAGCGGTCCGGCCACGGCAGCGCCGATGGTCAGCGTAGTGCTGACTGCTCCCGCCAAGGCATATGATCCGGTCCAGTCGGCTACGAGAAAGGTGATACCGATCGGCAGAGCCGCGATGTTCAGCCGGGCGATCAGCGACCAGACGAAAAGTCCGACGAGGTAGGGAACGGACAACAACGGACGGTAGGACTTGAGCACCACACAAGTATCACCGGATTCGTAGGATGAATCTCCGCATTTTTAGCCAATACCGTGATCAACATTGGCCGAAGTGGTAAAAACCATCCGATTCCGCGACTGGCGGCTCCAGATCCTGCTGATCAGCGCCGTGCTGCGGCATGATCGGATGGTGTGAGTGATGCTGCACTGGTCCGGCTAGCCGAGGCGCACGGCGTCGCAACCAGCTATGTGAACTGGCAGGGGACCCGGATCCCCGTTTCCGTGGACACGCTGCGCCACGTGCTCACCGCCCTGGGCGTGGACGTCAGCGACCCTGAGGCCGCGCTGCGGGCGCACCAGGAAGCCCAGGCCGCTCACCCGCTTCCCCCGGCCGTCGTCACCCGAGCCGGGCACACCCCGCGGCTCCCCCTGCCCGACGAGGCCCGGACCTGGGTGGAACTCGCCGACGGCGGGTACACCGATGTCGGTCCCACCCTCCCGCTCGGCCTCCACCGGTTGCACGTGGACAACCGCGGCAACCACCAGCAGCGTCCCCTCCTGGTCGCACCCGCTCGGCTGTCCCGCTCCGTGCCCCGCCGCATGTGGGGGCTGATGACCCAGCTCTACTCGGTCCGCTCCCACGTCTCGTGGGCTATGGGAGACCTCCACAACCTCGCCGAGCTGGCCACCTGGTCCGCCCGCGACCTGGGGGCGTCCTTCATCCTCGTCAACCCCCTGCACGCCACCGAACCGCTGCCGCCCGTCACCGACTCCCCGTATCTGCCGGTCAGCCGCCACTACGCCAGCCCGCTCTACATCCGTATTGAAGACATCCCCGAGTACGCGCGGCTCAACTCGATCCAGCGGGAAACCATCCAGCGGTTCGCCCGGCCGCTTCGCGAGCGGGGGCGCACCGCCGACCTGCTGGACCGTAACGCGGTCTGGCAAGCCAAACGGGCCGCCCTGGAAATCATCTACGGGGTCAGCCGCTCAGAGGAGCGGGAGCAGGCGTTCCGCGACTACCTGGACCGCGAAGGCGAAGCCCTGGAACGCTACGCCACGTGGTGCGCGATAGCCGAAGAGCACGGACCGGACTACCGCCGCTGGCCGGAGCCGCTGCGCGACCCCACCGCCGAAGAGGTCCGCGTCGAAACGCGGCGCCGCTGGCGTCGCGTGGACTTCTACCGCTGGACCCAGTGGATTCTCGACAGCCAACTCACCCACGCCCAGACCGCGGCACGCAACGCCGGAATGGACGTGGGAATCGTGCACGATCTTGCGGTCGGGGCGCAGAGCGGCGGCGCAGACGCCTGGATCCACCGCGAAGTGCTCGTCCCCGGGATCCACGTTGGCGCACCCCCGGACGAGTTCAACCAGCAGGGCCAGGACTGGGGGCAAGCGCCCTGGCATCCGGTGCGCCTCGCCGAACAGGGCTACCTTCCCTTCCTCGACCAGCTTCGGCAGGTAGGGCGGCACGCTGGCGGCATCCGGGTCGACCACGTCATGGGACTATTCCGGCTGTGGTGGATCCCGGAGGGGGCCGACCCCGCCGAAGGGACCTACGTGCGCTACGACCACGAGGGCATGGTGGGCGCGCTGCTCCTGGCCGCCCACGAAGCAAACGCGCTCGTCATCGGGGAAGACCTGGGGACAGTCGAACCGTGGGTCCGCGACTACCTGTCCGAACGCGGAGTGTTCGGCACATCCGTGCTGTGGTTTGAACGCGACGAGCATGGCGCCCCGCGCCGCCCGGAAACCTGGCGGACCGACTGCCTGGCCACGGTCGCCACCCACGACCTTCCCCCGATCACCTCCTATGTCACGGCCGAGCACGTGGCTTTGCGTTCCCACCTGGGCCTGCTCACCCGCCCGGTGGAAGAAGAGCGCGCCGAAGCCGAAGCCCAGGTCGCCGCCTGGTGCGCGCTGCTCACCGAACTCGGGCTGCTCGCGGAGGGAACCGACCCCGTGGCTCAGCCCGCCGCTGTGGTCACCGCGCTGCACAGCTACCTGGCGCGCACCCCTGCCGTCCTGGTGGGCGTGTCCCTGGCCGATGTGGTCGGCGACCACCGCATGCAGAACCAGCCGGGAACCAGCAGCGGATACCCCAACTGGCGGATCCCGCTCACCAACAGTGAAGGGGAGCCGGTCCTCCTCGAAGACCTGATCACCAATCCGCAGTGGGCTGCGGCAGTGCGTGCCGCACTCGGGGAGCTCACCCAACTGTCCCCGGGCAGCGGCACGGCACGGGCCGCGCCCCCACTGCCCCGCCCATCCCGGTCGTTCCTCTGCCCGCAGTGGTGACCGCCCGCGGGAGCCCTTGCCGGGGCAAAGACGCCGATGGGCGGACACCGCGTCCCGCGCAGCGCCCGCCCACCAGGCCAGAAACGGTCAGTGTGCGGCCGCAGCGTCCTGCGCCCGAGCGTGCAGGGCACGCTCGACACCGGCCCGGCCTTCCAGCAGGAGGCGGCGCAGCGCCGGAACCGGGTTCTCTGTCTCGAGGTAGGCGTCAGTGCGGCGCAGCGTCTCCTCTTCGATCAGGTAGCCGGGGTAAGCGAACTCGGTGAAGGTCTGCGCGAACTCGGCAGTCCACTTCGCCCACGCGTCCGCAAGCTGGCCGAAGTAGCGGTCCACGTAGGGCCGCAGCAGTTCAGCGTGGGCGGGCTCGACGAATCCGCCCAGGGTCGCGCGGAACTCCGCATTGGCCAGGGTGCCGCTGGTGATGCGCTCCCAGGCTGCGGCCTTGGCTTCCGCGGTGGGGATCGCCGCCCGGCAGCCTGCCGCTGCCCGCTCGCCCGCGGCGGTGGGGTCGCGTTCCAGTTCCGCGTTGATCTCCGCTTCCCCGGCGGCACCGGCCGCGACGAGGCGGCGCAGCAGGGCCCAGCGCAGGTCAGTGTCGACCTTCAGCCCCTCCACTTCGATCGCGCCCTCGTAGATCCCCCGCAGCAGCGACAGGTGCTCGGGGGCGCGCGCCGTCTCAGCGAACCCGTGGGCGTAGGCGAGCTGCAGGTCGCTGCCGGGAGCAGCAGAGGTGAGCAGCTCCCGCAGCCGGGAGGCGAGCAGGTTGAAACCTTCCTCCTGCCATTCAGGGGAGACGTAGTGGATCAGCGCGGAGACGGCCTGCCGCTGCAGGGTTTGGGCCACCGCGACGTCGCGGACCCCGGCCAGGTTGCGGCTGACGAGGCGGACGTAGTCCCGCGCGGGCATCTCGCCGTCGCGGGTCATGTCCCACGCCGCGGCGAAGACGAGCGCGCGCGGCAGCGACTCAACAATCTCGCCGGCGCTCTCCACGACCGTGCGCAGGCTCTGCTCATCCAACCGCAGTTTGATGAAGGTGAGGTCGTCGTCGTTGAGCAGGACCAGGTCAGGCTGGCGTTTGCCCACCAGTTCCGGAACCTCGGTGCGCTCGCCGCTGACGTCCAACTCCACCCGGTCGCGCCGCACGATTCCCTGGTCGGTGCGGTCGTACAGGCCGATCGCCAACCGGTGGGAGCGCAGGGTCGGATGGTCGGCTGGCGCCTCCTGGAGGACAGCAAAGGACGTGAACGTGCCGTCGGGGCCCACCTCGAACTCGGGGCGCATCGTGTTGACGCCCGCGGTCTCCAGCCACTCCCGCGACCAGCGCGACAGGTCGCGTCCGGACGCCTCCTCCAGTTTCGCGAGCAGGTCCGACAGCTCGGTGTTGCCCCAGGCGTGCTCGGCGAAGTAGGCGCGCACCCCGGAGAAGAACTCCTCCACCCCCACGTAGGCGACGAGCTGCTTGAGCACGGAGGCGCCCTTGGCGTAGGTGATGCCGTCGAAGTTGACTTCCACGGCCTGGATGTCGGGGATGTCCGCGGCGATTGGGTGGGTGGAGGGCAGCTGGTCCTGGCGCAGCGCCCACGCCTTCTCCACGTTGGCGAACGTGGTCCAGGCGTCCCGCCACTTGGTGGCCTGGGCCTGGCAGTACACGCTGGCGAACGTGGCAAACGACTCGTTCAGCCACAGGTCGTCCCACCAGCGCATGGTGACCAGGTTGCCGAACCACATGTGCGCCATCTCGTGCAGGATGGTCTCGGCGCGGCGCTCGTAGCGGGCGTCGGTGACCCGGGAGCGGAACACGTAGTCTTCCAGGAACGTGACCGCCCCGGCGTTCTCCATCGCCCCGGCGTTGAACTCGGGGACGAACAGCTGGTCGTACTTGCCGAACGGGTAGCGGACCCCGAAAAGCTGGTGGAAGAAGTCGAAGCCCTGCTTGGTGACTTCCAGGATCGCGTCGGCGTCCAGGTACTGGGCGAGCGACGCCCGGCAGTACACGCCCAGCGGGATACCGTCGTGCTCGTCCCGCACCACGTGGTAGGGGCCGGCCACCAGCGCGGTGATGTAGGTGGAGATCCGCGGGGTCGGCGGGAAGTGCCAGCGCACCGCCGTGCTGCCGGGCACCGGCTCGCGCACCACATCGGGTGCGGTGTTGGACACGACTTCGAAGTCCGCGGGGGCGAGCACGGTCAGTTCGAACGTCGCCTTCAGGTCGGGCTGGTCGAAGCAGGCGTACATCCGCTGCGCGTCGGCGGTCTCGAACTGGCTGTAGAGGTAGACGTTGCCGTCGACAGGGTCGACGAACCGGTGCAGCCCTTCACCGGTGCGCATGTAGGCGGCGTCGGCGACGACCCGCAGTTCGTTGTCGGAACGCAGGTCGGGAAGGGTGATCCGCTCTCCGTTGAACACCTCGGCCGGGTCGAGGGCGACGCCGTTGAGGGTGACTTCGCGTACGGTCGGAGCCACCAAGTCGATGAAGCTTGCCGCCCCGGGTTCCGAGCAGTGAAACCGGACCACCGTGGTGGAGGTGAAGGTCTGGTCGCTTGAAGTGAGATCAAGTTCGACGGCGTAGGAGTCGACGCGGAGAATCCGTGCCCGCTCCCGTGCCTCCTCACGTGTCAGATTGCCTGCCACGACGCTCCCTTCCCAACCTGTCTCGGTGCCGATGGTGGTGGCGGCCGTCGGCGTGCTCACGGAGAGCGGACGGAGAGCCACCGCCTGATGATCAGCTCTGATCCTGCCATGCCGGGGTGTGGAATGCGGAACCGACGACTGTGGTTCATCCCTGAGGAGCTGGGCGTTTTAAGGTTCACGCCCGGGCTGTTGACCAAAAGCGTAAGGAGACGACGGTGACACAAGAGCGCATTCCTGTGGACCTGTGGTTCGACCCGCTCTGCCCGTGGGCGTGGATCACGTCGCGCTGGCTGCTCGAGGTGGAGAAGGTGCGCCCGGTCCGCCCGCGCTGGCATGTCATGAGCCTCGCTGTCCTCAACGAGGGCAAGGATGTGCCGGAGGAGTACCGGAAGATGCTCGCCACCGAGGCGTGGTGGGGGGTGCGGGTAGCCGTCGCAGTGGAGCAGCGCTCGGGCAACGAGGAACTGGGACGCTTCTACACCGCTTTGGGGACGCGGCTGCACAACCGCCGGGAGCCGCGCTCCTTGGAGACCATCGCGGCGGCACTCGCCGACGTGGGACAACCAGCGGATCTCATCGAAGCCGCGGAGAGCACTGACTACGATGAGGCACTGCGCAAGTCGCACCATGACGGCATGGACAGGGTCGGCCAGGAAGTGGGCACTCCCGTCATCGCGGTCGAGGACGTCGCCTTCTTCGGCCCCGTTGTGTCCCCCGCCCCTCGAGGCGAGGCCGCCGGTCGGTTGTGGGACGGCGTTCTGCTGGTCGCGGGAACCGACGGGTTCTTTGAACTCAAGCGGAGCCGCACCCGCGACCCCATCTTCGACTAGCCGCGACGGTGTGAAGGAGCGAACATGAGCGAACCGGACGAGGAGCGCATAGTCATCTTCGATGACGAGCTGGAAATCCTTCCGGACACCACCTCCGACGAGGAAGACACGGGGTGGGGAGAATCGCCGGAACGGAGCGAGCGGTCGCGTATTGAGGAGCTGCTCAACGACGTTCCTCCGCACTGGGCTTAACGCTTTACCCGCCGTATACGCGCTGATGAGAAGCGGTACCATCAGCGTGAGTGAGCATTTTGTCCGCTTTTGCCAAGGTGGTGTGAGTTGAGCAAGAAGCCGGAATCCAAAGCGGTTCCGCTGAGCAAGGACATCAAGCTTCTGGTGGTCATCAACCTGATTTTCCTCCTGTCCGCTGTCGCCTTCGGCGTTCTGGGTGCGACGGTGACCTTCGCCGCGACCTGAGCGACCCGTAGGACACAGGGCACTGTCCGGCGTCCTCAACGCCGGACAGTGCTCCCGGGGGCATGCGTGCCCCGGGGACCTGCAAAACTGGAGCCGTGCGTATCTACATTGGATCCGACCACGCCGGCTACGAACTCAAACAGCACCTCGTCTCCTGGCTGCAGAAGCAGGGACACGATGTCATCGACGCCGGTCCAGCCGTCTACGACGCGGCTGACGACTATCCTCCGTTCGTGCTGCGCGCCGCTGAGGGGGTAGCCAAGGACCCTGAGGCGCTCGGCATCGTGCTCGGCGGCTCCGGCAACGGCGAACAGATCGCCGCGAACAAGGTCAAAGGGGTGCGGGCCGCCCTCGTCTGGAGCAACGAGACCGCCAAACTCGCCCGCGAGCACAACAACGCCAATGTGATCAGCATCGGCGCGCGGATGCACACGATCGACGAAGCCACCGGTTTTGTCGACACGTTTCTCACCACCCCATACAGCGGTGAGGAACGCCACAGTCGCCGTATTCGGATGCTCTCCGACTACGAGACCACCGGGCAGCTTCCCCCGCTCCCCTGACCGGAGCCGTACCGGCTGATCCCGGGGAGCCGGAGGAGAGCCTCCGCAGCGCTGCCAGGATGCGGATGCGCTCCCTCTCTCGCCTCCCCGGGAGGCAGGCTGGGGCTCCCTGCGGGGGACGCGCTGCACCGGGGAGCCAGCCCACTACGCGCCGTCGTGCGTCCACGCTGAGCGGACGGAACCGCCGAGGCGCCTCACGGCGTACTTTGACGCTAGCGCGGCACGCCCCGGCAGTGCACTCCCCCGGGAGCGATAAATCCCTCACCGAAACCTGTGCCCGGAAACGACTGCTCCAGCGGTACTCCGGCCCCACCCTGGCTCAGGCGTCCGCGGACCCTCCCAGGAAGCGTGAGGAGAAACCAGGCGCGGCGGAGACCAGCCCGGTCAGAAGATCATTGAGCACGCCGGGATCGTGGGCGTGACCAGTGCGGCGGAGAGCTCCGCCACCGCTCCGGGACGCGCCTCGCGTACCAGGCCCGCGGCCGCGTACGCGGTCAGTGCTTCCCCGCCCAGGTACGCCGAACTCAGCACCCCCACGTCGAGGGAGAGGTCAGCCGGATCGTCGGTGCGGATGCACTCGGCATGCTCCCGGTCCGCCCGCAACCGCCAGCGCCCCTCGTTCCACGGGCACATCGCATCGGCCACTTCGATGACGACGTCGACCGGCGCCGCATAGGAGCGTTCGGACAGTGCGCGGGGGAGGTCCACAAGCCGCCCCCACACCCCGGTGTCGGGCGTCCACCGTGCCCGGTGCCGGTCAGTCAGCAGGTACAGCAAGGGGTCGTCGGCAGGCCGCAGAAAAGCGGTGACCTTCCCTATCAGGTCCCGGTTGAGCAGGAACTCCCACAGGGCCACCAGAGCGGCCGGACGGGTCGCGAAGAGCTCTTCCACCTCCATGGCACCGTCGGCGAGGCCGTGCTCGTCGTAGTGCTGCCGGGTCCGGTACAGCGCATAGCCCACCGGTTCCGACCCGTCCATCACGAGAACGCATTTGATCGGACTGAACTGGTCCTTCCGCCGTGCCAAACGGTCGAAGAGCCAATCCCACAACTGGGGGGTGCGACGGAACTCGCCGACCCGCGCCAAGCGGGCCGTTTCGTGGACCTGAGCGAGTTCGGCGCGCACAGCAGCGGGATCGGCCATACGCATCCGCAGCCCGGGGTCGCGGGGAGCATCCGCGCGCAGGACGCCTTCGCCGCGGCGCACCGTCACCGTGCCCAGCAGGGAAGCGACGCCGTAGCCGAACCGCCCGTAGATCCCGCCTTCCGAAGCGAACAGGAGCGCCACCGCTTCTGCCCCGCGTTCGGCAATGTCCCGCAGCTGGCGGCGCATCAGCGCGGTGAGCACCCCGCGGCGCCGGTGCGTGGGCAGGACCCCGACCGCGGAGACCCCGGCGACCGGGCGGGAACCTCCGGGCAGTGTCATCTCAAAGGAGAACAGCCGCGTCGTACCGATGACCTGGTCGCCGTCGAATGCGGCGAGCGTGCGATCCAGGTCGGTTATGGCAAGCACAGACGCCAGGCGCTCCTCGTCAATCGGGTCGTCGAGCAGCGCTTCCCGGCAGGTCCCGCAGAATGCGGGGAACTCGTCGACGGTGACCGGCCGTATTGGCCACGGATCGGAGTCAGCGGAACAGGGAGAAACAGACATGGCTTCTTGCCTACCTGCCGCTCCTCACTGCGCGCCACTGATTTTTTCGATCCGAATCTCCCCGGGGTGGTGCGGGCGGGACACGGGCACCCGAGGGTGCCGCAAGGGGTCATAGAAACAGCACCGTGAAGAATATGAGGGATTTTTCGCTTTCTTTCGTGCGATGCGAGCGGGACCATAACCCTGACAGAAGGGGCAGGGAAGGTCCATACTGAACCATGGGCTGTTCTTTGCTGTTCCCCGCTCCCACCCGAGGTGGATATCGGTTGGCCCGTTATGGGAAGTCTCAGCCCCCCTGGGCCCGGCACAGCGTGCTTGGGAAGGTTTCCCGCGCTACAGTTCGGCAACGATGAGCACTTCGCCGCCCTCTCGCCTTCTGCGCTCCGCCAACTCTGTGGCGCAGCGCGTTTTCGCGTTCCTCCGGCGCAAAGTGCTCTTCCGCTACCGCCTGGTCCTCATCGTCTTGGTGCTGCTCGCCGTCGGCATCGGGGTGGGCGCCGTGTGGGGGCCTCCCGGATGGTTCCCGCCGAGCGCCGTCATCATCACAGTCCTCGCTGGCGGGCTGCTGCTCAAACGCCGGAGCCTGGCCTTCCTCTTCGGAGTGGTGGCTGTAGTCCTCGCCTTCACCGCCTATGCACTGGACTTCAGCCAGGTGGGGCCCGGGCTGGCCGTCACCATCGGGGTGACCGCTGTCGTGGCGTACCTGCTGTCCGGGGTGCGGGAGCGTCTCGGCGTCCAAGGCCTCGACGGCGAGAAGATGCTGCTCGAACTGAGGGACCGCATCCGCACCCAAGGCCAGCTTCCCGCCCTGCCCGCCGGATGGCACGCCACCCAAGTGCTGCGGCAGGCCGGCGGCTCCTCCTTCGGCGGCGACTTCGTAGTCTCAACGCTCCGCGACGACCAGCTCGACATCGCGGTGGTCGACGTCTCCGGCAAAGGCGTCGAAGCAGGGACCCGGGCCCTGCTGCTCTCCGGCGCGTTCGGCGGCCTGATCGGCGCGGTGCCACGCGGCGAGTTCCTCGAGCACTGCAACGACTACCTGGTCCGCATCGCCGGAGGCGAGGGGTTCGTCACCGCCGTCCACCTCAGCGTCGACCTGACCACCGGAGAGTACCTGCTGGCCTCGGCCGGACACCCGCCCGCCGTACAGTTCGACCACACGACCGGAGCGTGGAGCCCTACCGAGGCCAAAGGGGTCGTGCTAGGCATCATCCCGGAGATGAGCTACACGCCGGTGCGGGGCCGTCTCCGTCCCGGCGACGCCGTCATGCTCTACACCGACGGGCTCGTGGAAACCCCGGGAGAAGACCTCGACGCAGGAGTGGACCGCCTGCTCGGCGCGGCGGAGAGCCTAGTGGCGATGGGGTTCGGACCAGGAACCGAGCAGTTCGTCGACACCCTCAGCAAGGACAAGAACGACGACCGCGCCCTCGTCGTGCTTTGGCGGACCCACTGAGCGACCACGCGAGTGCGGCACGTACGTTTTTCCTGTGAAGGGGCTGCGCGCCTCCGAGTCGCCGAGCCTCCAAAGGGAAGACTCTCCTGCTGGGGTGCACACCTGCCACGCGGGGCGCCGCTCCGCAGCCCGCAGCGACCCTGCCGCGCCCGTCCGCGCACTCTGGACGCGGCATGAGAGTGCGGTCGCTGCGCTGCGGTCCCTGCCCACGCTGACCGCTGTGAGGAGGTGCGGTGTGCCCCGGTCTTACCCGACGTCCGGAAGGTCCACACCGCGATTCAGATGACCGACGCCAAGAAGCCGATCGAGCTGGACCAGCTAGTCGCCGCCAACGACCTGGTCGGGATACGGCTGTGGCTGGCCGAACATCCGCCCTATGAGATCGCTGACGCGTTGACGCGCCTGCCCCCGCAGCGGGCCATCATCCCCTTCCGGCTGCTGGACAAGGAACGGGAACTCGAAGTCTTCGAAGAGCTCGACCCTAGTCAGCAGCAGGCGATCCTCATGGGACTGCGCGACTCGGCATTCCGAGAGCTCCTGGAGAAGATGGGGCCCGACGACCGGGCCCGGCTCATCGGGGAGGCCCCGGCCAAGATCGCTGCCAGGGCACTGGCCGGGCTGAGCCCGGCTGAACGTCGAGTGACCGCGGCAATCCTGGGCTATCCGGAGGACTCGGTCGGCCGTTTCATGAACCCCGACACGGTGATCCTCCACCGCAACCTCACCGTGGCCCGGGCCCTGGAAGTGGTGCGCGCCAAAGGGTCCGAAGCCGAAATCGTCTACGTGATGCCCGTGGTCGACGACGGGCGTCGGCTCTCCGGCATGGTGCGGCTCAGCGAGCTGGTGACGAGCAACCCCGACACCCTCCTCAAAGACCTGGTCGACGTGTTCACCCCCCGCGTCTACGCCACCGACCCGGCCGAGGATGCGGCGCGCCTCGTCCAGGAAGCCAACCTGGTCGCCCTGCCCGTGGTCGACTCCGAGGAGCGTTTCCTCGGTCTCCTCACCTTCGACGACGCCCTGGAACTGATCGAAGCGGCTGACTCCGAGGACATCGCCCGCCAGGCAGGGTCGCAGCCCATCACCGGGCACTACGCCACTGTCGGTGTCCTGCGGTTAGCCCGCGCCCGCGCCGTGTGGCTGCTGCTGCTCATCATCGCCTCCACCTTGACGATCAACGTGATGCAGGGCTTCGAAGCGACCCTGGAACAGATGACCGCACTGGCGCTCTTCGTTCCCATGCTCACCGGGACCGGGGGCAACGTCGGCTCGCAGTCGGCCACCGCGGTGGTGCGGGCCTTGGCTGTGGGCGAGGTCCGACTGCGCGACCTGCCGCGGGTAATTTGGAAAGAGTCCCGCGTCGGCCTGCTGCTGGGGTGCATGCTCGCCACGATCGCGCTCATCATCGGCTCCCTGCTGGTCGGCACCGCGGTCGCCGCCGCTGTAGCCCTGTCCGTGGTGGCGATCTGCGCTTGGGCGTCGATCATCGGCAGCACCATGCCGCTCCTGGCCCGCAGGATCGGGGTGGACCCCGCGGTAGTGTCCGCACCGCTGGTCTCCACCCTGGTGGACGCCACCGGTCTCCTCATCTACTTCTCGGTCGCCCGCACTGTTCTGGGGCTGTAGCCCGCAGCCGGGGCGGGACGCCTCTCTCGTCTGGGTGCATAAGGCCGTCTCCGCAGGGCAGGGGAGGGGGAGTGCATGACGACAGTGTCAGGCGCCCTGGCTGAGGGGAGGCCATGCCATGGGGATCAAAGACACTTTCGAGAAGGCCAAACAGCTTGCCGAAGAGCACGGCGACAAGACAGACCAGGGGGTCGACAAGGCCGCGGAAGCCGCGAAGAAGCGCACCGGGGGCAAGTACGACGAGCACATCGACACCGCACGGGAGCGCGCCAGCGACTCGCTCCGCCAACGGCAGGAAGCCGACCAGGACGACCGGAAGCGGGAGCGCTGAGCACGCGGCAGCGCACGGCTCCGGCCGCCGGCAGCGGGAGGGCGGGCGTCAGTTCGCGGTGCTGCGCCGCTCCCGCTCCTGCGGGGCGAACTGGGTCCGGTACAGGGCTGTGTACAAGCCGCCACGGGCCAGCAGCTCCTCGTGGGTCCCGCGTTCCAGGATGCGGCCGTCTTCGAGCACGAGGATCAGGTCGGCTTCACGGACCGTGGCCAGACGGTGGGCGATGACCAGCGAGGTCCGCCCGTGCAGCGCGGTCGCCAGGGCCTGCTGGACCGCGGCTTCGGACTCGGAGTCCAGGTGGGCTGTCGCCTCGTCCAGCACCACCACGGACGGGGATTTCAACAGGAGCCGGGCGATGGCCAGCCGCTGCTTCTCTCCGCCGGAAAGACGGTAGCCGCGGTCTCCGACCACGGTGTCCAACCCTTCGGGCAGGGTTTCCAGCAGCGCGTCGAGGTGTGCGGCGCGCATCGCCGCGATGAGCTCCTCGTCGGTGGCGTCCGGACGGGCGTAGCGCAAGTTCGCCCGGATGGTGTCGTGGAACAACTGCGTGTCCTGGGTGACCACGCCGACCGCATCCCGCAGCGACTGGGTGCGCACCTGGCGCAGGTCCACTCCGCCGATCCGGACCGTGCCCTCGGTGGGGTCGTACAGCCGGGACACCAGGTGGGTGAGCGTCGTCTTGCCTGCCCCGGACGGACCTACCAGGGCCACCATCTGCCCGGGCTGGACAGTGAACGTGATGTCGCTGAGCACTTGGGTGCTGACAGAGTGCTCCGGCTGTGGCACGAGTTCCAGTGACTCCAGGGTGGCTTCGGCGCCCGGGTAGCGGAAGGAGACGTTGGAGAACTCTACGGACAGGCCGCCCGCGGGGAGGTCGACCGGGTTCTCGGGTTCGGCCACGGACGGTTTCATGTCCAGCACTTCGAAGACACGCTCGAAGCTGACCAGGGCGGTCATCACATCCACTTGGACGTTGGAGAGCGCGGTCACCGGGCCGTACAGCCGGGTCAGCAGGGTCGCCAGCGCCACGAGCGTGCCCACTTCGAAAGTGTCGTGCACCACCAGCAGGCCGCCCGCCCCATAGACCATGGCGGTGGCGAGCGCGGTGATCAGCCCCAGTACGGAGAAGAGCATCCCGCTGTAGACGCTTCTGGTGACGCCGATGTCCCGCACGCGTCCCGCGCGGGCTGCGAACTCCGCGCTCTCCTCGTCGGGGCGGCCGTACAGTTTGACGAGCATGGCGCCCCCCACGTTGAAGCGCTCGCTCATCATCGAGCTCATCTCCGCGTTCACGTCCATGCTCGTGCGGTGGACTTGGGCGAGGCGGCGGCCCAGGTAGCGTGCGGGGAGCAGGAACAGCGGGATCACGAGGAGCGCGGCCGTGGTGATCGGCCAGGAGAGGGCGAGCATGGCGCTGAGCACCGCCACTACGCTCACCGAGTTGGCGACCAGCGACTGCAGGACCGAAGTGACGGCCCGCTGCGCCCCCACCACGTCGGTGTTGAGCCGGCTGATCAGCGACCCGGTCTGCGTGCGGGTGAAGAACGCCAGCGGCATGCGCTGCACGTGGGTGAACGCTTGGGTGCGCAGCCGGTAGATGACCCCTTCGCCGATGCTCGCGGACAGCCACCGGCTCACCAGGCTGAGCCCGGTCTCCAGCAGCGCCAGCACGGCCACGACCAGGGAAAGCCCGACCACGAGAGACGGATTGTTGGCGCCGATCCCGCGGTCGATGATCGTTTTGAGCAGCAGGGGGTTGGCGATGATGATGCCGGAGCCGACCGAGGTAGCCAGCACGAACAGCAGGATGCGCCGCCAGTGCGGACGGGCGTAGCTGAGGACGCGCCGCACGGTGCCCGGCTGGAGCGCTGCCTTGGCAGCCGAACCGTCGTTGACCAGCGTCCAGACTGTGCGGTGACCGCTTATCACCATCGTTGCGCCACCCTTCGTGTGGGGTCACGGAAGCGTCCGTCGCGGCGGGCACCGGGCGGCAGCCTCCGGAAAACGGCGACGCCGCCCGCGCACTACAGGGACCGGGCGAGCTGTCCGAGGGTTGCGGTGGTGGACCGGCCCAGTGTCAGCGGCAGCTCCCAAGCGAGTGCGCCTAACGCGGCCGCACCGCGTTTCTTGTTCTCGGCGTAGGGGTCTCCTTCGGTGTAGGCCAGGGCAGCCGGGCGCAGCGGGGCGAGGAGTTCGGCGTAGTGCCGCCAGCTCACCACGCTGGGGGGACCGGAGATGATGAACACCCCGTCGACACAGGACAGTTCGGCGAGGATTTCGGCCCGCTCCTCTGCGGGGTTGATCGGGCGCCCCGGTCCTTTCCAGGCCCGGACCCGTTCGTCGGATTCCACCCCTACGAGGAGGGGGAAGCCCCGGGCACGTACGCTTTTGAGGTAGCGGACGTGCCCCACGTGCAGGATGTCGAAAGCCCCGGTGACGACCGCGGGGCGTTCCGCGCTGGTCGGCCGGGAGACCCAGTCCAGCGTCAGCGAGGGCGCGGCCTCCCGCGTCGGATCGGTTCCCGTCATCTCTCACCTATCGAAGTGCCCGGGCGCACCCGCGTGCGGCCGGGGTTACCCGAGGACTGTCGTATCGGGTAGTGGCGTGCGGTTCTGACCTTTGACGATACTCCGGCCCCGGAGTACAGGCGCAGCCTGCTCGCTGCGCGCCGCAGCAAGTCGCCCAGTGCGGCAGGGGAAAGGGGAAGTGCGGGCCGCTTCCCAGGGGAGGGGCGGGCGGCGGAAGACAGCCGACAATCACGGAGAAAAGTGAGATCAATCACAGCAGTGCTGTGCGGGTTCGGCCGCTGGAGTCGTGCGGACCGTCCGCCTGGAGGGTGCCCGGGAACGGAGGGGCGTCCAGGCCTGCACGGCGGTGTCAGGACGAGAAAAATCTGAAGGCCAGGCTGCGTGCATCACGCTCGCCTGGCCTTCACAGCAGAGCGGGTGACGGGAATCGAACCCGCACGGCCAGCTTGGAAGGCTGGAGTTCTACCATTGAACTACACCCGCATGGCACGGCAGCCACTGAGTTTCCTCTAGACTCGTGGAGCCGGCAGACACAAGATTACCGCCTTCGCGGCGTGGGTTGTACATTGGCCGCGAACTTGTGCAGTCCACGGGGAGTGGCGCAGCTTGGTTAGCGCGCATGCTTTGGGAGCATGAGGCCGCGGGTTCGAATCCCGCCTCCCCGACGAACGGCCGACGGCCCGCGCGGCTTCCTGCCCGACAGGGCCGTCGCTCCCTCTCGCCTGTCCTAGACTGGGCGAGATCGCAGACCGTAGAAGCATGCTGGACATCACAGCAATCTCTTGACACCCGTCGGTCGTATCGGTCGAAGCCCATCGATCACTGCCGTGGCGCGGTGCGGCGGAGAAACAGGCCGCCAGCGGGTGTCATCGCCGGAAACTAGGAGTACCGCCCCGTGAAGACCGCTGTCGAGGAGCTGAGCCCCACCCGGGTCAAGCTGACTATCGAGGTTCCGTTTGAGGAACTCGACCATGCCTTCGACGTGACCTACAAGTCGCTCGCCAAGCAGGTCCGGATCAAGGGGTTCCGGCCAGGAAAGGCTCCGGCGAAGCTCATCGACCGCTACGTCGGCCGCGGAGCGGTGCTCACCCAGGCGGTCAACCACGCGGTCCCCGAGCTCTACAGCGAGGCCGTGAGCAAGGAGGAAGTCCCCGTCCTCGGACCGCCTGAGGTGGAGATCACCCGCTTGGAGGACGGCAAGGAGCTGGCCTTCACCGCCGAAGTCGACGTCCGCCCCAAGTTCGAGGTCACCGACTACGAGGGCATCGAGGTCACCGTCGACGACGCCGAGGTCACCGAGGAGCAGGTCAACGAGCGCCTCGAGGCGCTGCGGCAGCGCTTCGCCACCCTCATCGGCGTCGACCGGCCTGCCGAGCAGGGCGACCACGTCTCGATCGACCTGTCCGCCTCGGTCGACGGCAAGAAGCTGGAGGACGCGCAGGCCAGCGGGGTCTCCTACGAGATCGGCGCCGGCACCCTGCTGCAGGGCCTCGACGAGGCGATCATCGGCCTGAGCGCGGGAGAGTCCGCCACCTTCACCACCACCCTGGTGGGCGGGGAGCACAAGGGCCGCGAAGCCGACGTCACGGTCACCGTGCACAGTGTCAAGCTCAAGGAGCTCCCCGAGCTCGACGACGAGTTCGCCCGCCTGGCCAGCGAGTTCGACACCATCGAAGAGCTGCGTGCCAGCGAAGCCGAGCGGCTCGGCGAACTGCTCCGCGCTCAACAGCTCCGCCAGGCCCGCGACCGCGTCCTTGAAAAGCTCGTCGACTCCATCGACATCCCGCTGCCGGAAAGCGTGATCAAGCAGGAGGCCGACCGCCGCCGTGAACTCCTGGACCGGCAGCTCTCCCAGAGCGGTCTGAGCAAGGAGGCCTACCTCGAGGCCCAGGAGAAGACCGAGGAGGAGTTCGAAGCCGAGCTCACCGAGAACGCCACCCGCGCCGTCAAGACCGGCTTCGTTCTCGACCAGCTCGCCTCCCAGGAGAACCTGACCGCGAGCAACGAAGAGCTGACCCAGTACGTCGTCGAGCAGGCCCAGAGCATGGGCATCTCGCCCGACCAGCTCTTCCAGAGCCTCATGCAGGCCAACCAGCTCCAGCTGGTCTACGTCGAGGTGCTGCGGGCCAAGGCACTCGACCTGGTGGTGTCCAAGGCCAAGATCACCGACGAGTCCGGCAACACCATCGAGCCTCCGACCCCGGTCCACACGGAGACCATCACGGTCGCCTCCGGGGATGAGGAGACCGAGGAGTCCGCGGCAGAGCAGGGCGAAACCGAAAAATAGGTCGCTGCTTGCCGATGTCACCGGGCCCCGCGTCGCGACGGCGCGGGGCCCGCGTCGTTTCGCCAGGCGCGAAACTCCCTGGTCGCCACGGAAGAGACCTGCGCTGACAGCGAACAGAATGGGGAACTGGCACGACCAGGTCGAGGAACGGCGTTAGTGTCGCAAGCGTCGCAACCGTTTCGAATTCGCGGAGCAGGTGACGAGAGTGCCGCCGACACATAATGAGTTCATGCGAACCGACGTTCCCATGCAGCCGATGTACGAGCAGACAGCGCAGCGACTGCTGCGGCAGCGGATCGTCTTCCTCGGCCAGCAGGTCGACGACGAGATCGCGAACCGCATTGTCGGGGAGCTGCTGCTGCTGTCGGCCGAAGACCGGGAGCGGGACATCACGTTGTACATCAACTCGCCCGGGGGCTCGGTCACGGCGGGTATGGCGATCTACGACGTCATGCAGTACATCCCCAACGACGTCCGCACGGTCGGCATCGGCCTGGCCGCGTCCATGGGGCAGATGCTGCTGTGCGCGGGGACCCGGGGTAAGCGCTACGCGCTCCCGCACACCCGGATCATGATGCACCAGCCGTCGGGCGGCATCGGAGGCACCGCCTCCGACATCCGCATCTTGGCCGACCAGTTGCTCTACGTGAAGAAGATGTTCCTGGAGCGTATCTCGCTGCACACCGGGCAGCCGGTGGAGCAGATCGAGAAGGACGCCGACCGAGATCGGTGGTTCACCGCCCAGGAAGCTCTGGAATACGGCTTCATCGACGAGGTGCTGACGAACACCCCCGACGTCACGGGTGGTCGGTCCTGAACGACCCCCGCTCCAACAGCCCTTTGGACCGGCGCAGTGTGGAAGGCCAAGAAATGAGCGAGTTCAACTTTGACCCGTACCGCCGCTACGGGGGTGGGATGGCCCCGATGGCTCCGCAGAGCCGCTACGTCCTGCCCTCCTATATCGAGCGCACGGCGTACGGCGTCAAGGAGATGAACCCCTACAACAAGCTCTTCGAAGAGCGCATCATCTTCGTGGGGGTGCAGATCGACGACACGTCGGCCAACGACATCATCGCCCAGATGATGACGTTGGAGCACATCGACAGCGACCGTGACATCACCCTGTACATCAACTCGCCCGGCGGTTCCTTCACCTCGCTGATGGCGATCTACGACACGATGCAGTTCGTGCGCCCAGACATCCAGACCGTCTGCGTCGGCCAGGCAGCTTCCGCGGCCGCCGTCCTGCTTGCCGGCGGCACCAAGGGCAAGCGCACCGCGCTGCCGAACTCGCGGATTCTGATCCACCAGCCCGCAACTGAGGGGACGCACGGCCAGGCCAGCGACGTCGAGATCATGGCCAACGAGATCATGCGGATCCGCCACCAGTTGGAGACGATCCTCGCGAAGCACACTGGCCGCAGCGTCGAGGAGATCTCCCGCGACATCGAGCGGGACAAGATTCTCACGGCCGAGGAGGCCAAGGAGTACGGCATCGTCGATGACGTGCTGCCTTACCGTAAGGCGTCGTTGAAGTAGGATCGACCGCACGAGGGCGGCCTGAAGGGCCGGACGCAACCGGCTGAGGGCTCTCGGCGGTGCCGGCCCTTCACCGCTTGGGCGCAGGGGGACGACTGCGGACCGCCGCGGCGGCCCGTGGTGCACGCGAGCCATGGAGGGGACGCTCGTGGCACGTCCCAGCGCCAGCCGTACCAGGCCGTGCGGACCGTGGTGGGGCCTGCGACGGCAGCAGACGACTTCCGGTAAGAAAACACAGGAATCCGTGGCGCGTCGATCGCCTGACGCCACAGGATTCTCGACGGGCAGACCGGCGCAGCCGGTCAGACTGGACGCGGCGAGCGGTGAAGTCGGTCCGTCTCTTCGCTTAGGCTCAACAGGAACGACCTACAGACCGTCCCGTTAATGGCGGCGTCTGGAAGGCATATCCTGGGAATTGGTGGTCGTTCGGTGAGCCGGGATCGCCCCGCCTTCCCGCGGATCGCCTCGGGAATCCGGAGTGTCTGGATCCCAGGAGAGCGGGAAGGAGGCGTGTGACGGGACGGCCGACGTTTTAAGGAGTGGCTGGGTGGCACGCATCGGCGACGGTGGAGACCTGCTGAAGTGCTCGTTCTGCGGCAAGAGCCAAAAGCAGGTGAAGAGGCTCATCGCGGGTCCCGGTGTGTATATCTGCGATGAATGCATCGACCTCTGCAACGAGATCATCGAGGAAGAATTCGCGGATGCGACCGAGCTGAAATGGGATAATCTTCCCAAGCCTCGGGAGATTTACGAATTCCTGGACTCCTACGTCGTAGGTCAGGAGCAAGCAAAGAAGGCGCTATCGGTAGCGGTCTACAACCACTACAAGCGAATACGGTCCGGGGGAGATCGGTCCCGAGACGACGATGTGGAGATCGCCAAATCCAACATCCTGCTCCTCGGGCCCACCGGTTCCGGAAAGACCCTTCTCGCCCAGACCCTGGCCAAGATCCTCAAAGTCCCCTTTGCCATCGCCGACGCCACTGCCCTGACCGAAGCCGGCTACGTAGGCGAAGACGTCGAGAACATCCTGCTCAAACTCATCCAAGCCGCGGACTACGACGTCAAGAAGGCCGAGACCGGCATCATCTACATCGACGAAGTCGACAAGGTCGCCCGCAAGAGCGAAAACCCCTCCATCACCCGCGACGTCTCCGGGGAGGGAGTGCAGCAGGCGCTGCTGAAGATCCTGGAGGGCACCACCGCGAGCGTTCCCCCGCAAGGCGGGCGCAAGCATCCGCATCAGGAGTTCATCCAGATCGACACCACCAACGTGCTCTTCATCTGCGGTGGCGCGTTCTCCGGACTGGAGAAGATCATCGAGGCGCGCACCGGCAGACAGGGCATGGGATTCAACGCGGTCGTGCGCTCCAAGAAGGAGCTGGAGAACTCCGACCCGTTCCGCGACGTCATGCCGGAAGACCTGCTCAAGTTCGGCATGATCCCGGAGTTCGTGGGACGGCTCCCGGTGATCACCAGCGTGCACAACCTCGACCGCAACGCGCTCATCCGGATCCTCACCGAGCCGCGCAACGCCTTGGTCAAGCAGTACCAGCGGCTGTTCGAGCTGGACAACGTCGAACTCCAGTTCACGCAGGACGCGCTGGAAGCCATCGCCGACCAGGCGATCATGCGCGGTACCGGTGCCCGCGGCCTGCGCGCCATCATCGAGGAAGTGCTGCTCTCGGTGATGTACGAAGTGCCGAGCCGAAAAGATGTGGCGCGGGTGATCATCACCCGGGAGGCAGTGCTGGAGCACGTGTACCCGACGATCGTGCCGCGGGCCCTGCCGCCCAAGGAGCGCGAGGAGAAAACCGCCTGACGCTGGAGTCGCGGAAGACCCTGGAGGGCGGCCGGTCAGGAATCGGTCGCCACCACCTCGCCGGTCTCCGTGTCCACAGCGACCGTCCGGCCGTCGTCGACCTCGATCTTCCACACCCGGCGGCCGTTCTCCTTGTCCAGTGAAGCCTCGGTGGCCTCGCTGCCGCCGCTGTCGTCCAATGCGACCCGCACCGCCGTGTCCAGGCTGCGCGCGGACAGCCCGGCAAGGTCCGCGTCCGGACCGTCGGGCATGTCCGCCTCCAGTTCGGAGACGTCACCGCTGCGCGCGTCGACGGCGAGCGCGTGCTCGGCGCCCTCCGCGCTCACTTCCACGGTCCAGCGGTGGCTGTCCTCTTCCAGTTCCACGTCGTAGACCACCCCGTTCGGAAACTCCTCCAGGGCCGCGTCGCGGGCCCGCAGCAGGTCGATGCGACGCTCCGGGTTTGCCGGGGAAGGGGACGCCTCAGGGCTGCCCCGCTGCTCCAGCCTGCCGGTGGGACCCGGGTCCCCGCCGCCTTCATCAGGGGTAGCGTCGCCGTCGCAGCCAGCCGCCGCACCAACCGCGATGAGCAGCGCCCCCACAGCACCCACCCACCTCAGACCAGTGCTCTCCACTCGGCGCATCCGGACTCCCCTCCTCGATGAACACTCGGGGAGACCACTGACCGGCTCGGGGAGGCCGAGCGCTAGTCAAGGACAAAGAACCGCAAAGCCTTGCCCCACGCCAGGAACAGCGCAGCCTGGCCACGGGGGAAAGGACGCGGCCGCCACCGGGGTAGGCTGAAACCGCACATCGCAATGACCAACGCTGGGAACAGGGGACACGTGCATCCGCAGTATCAGGAGGCGCAAAAAGAGATCCTTGCGCGTGCGGGAGAGTCGATCATCCATCCCACGCTGGATCGCATGCGCGCGGCCATGGACCTGCTCGGCAACCCCCAGCACAACTATCGGGTCATCCATGTGACCGGGACCAACGGCAAGACCTCCACCGCGCGGATGATCGACAGCCTGCTTCGGGAGCGGCAGCTGCGGGTCGGGCGCTACACCAGCCCGCATCTGACGAGCATGCGCGAACGGATCGTCATCGACGGTGAACCGCTCTCCGAGCAGGCGTTCGCCGACCTTTATGCCGACGTGCTGCCGTACGTGCGGATGGTGGACGAGCAGCACGACGTGCCCATGTCGTTCTTCGAAGTCCTCACGGTGATGGCGTACGCCGCCTTCGCTGACGCTCCCGTGGACGTCGCCGTTGTCGAAGTGGGCATGGGCGGCACGTGGGACGCCACCAATGTGGTGGACGCCGACGTCGCCGTCGTCACCCCGATCGCCGTCGACCACACGGACTACCTGGCCGACACGCCCGAAGGCATCGCCGAAGAGAAGGCCGGCATCATCAAACCCAACAGTGTCGCCATCCTCGCCCAGCAGACGCTGCCTGTGGCGAAGACCCTGCTGAGCCACGCCTCGGCAGTGGGAGCCGAAGTCGCCCGAGAAGGCCTGGAGTTCGGTGTCGTCCACCGCAACCTGGCTGTCGGCGGCCAGCAGATCGCGGTCAAAGGGCTGCGCGCCGCCTACGACGGGATCTTCCTGCCGCTGTTCGGCGCCCACCAGGCCACTAATGCCGCCGTGGCGGTGGCCGCGGTGGAGGCTTTCGCCGCCCCCAAGGAAGGCGAAGACGGGCTCGATCCGGAGCTGGTGCGGACTGCCCTGTCCGCGGTCTCCTCCCCGGGACGATTGGAGATCGTGCGGACCAGCCCTACCGTGCTCGTCGACGCGGCACACAACCCCGCAGGGATGGCCGCCACCGGCGAAGCGGTCCGCGAGTCGTTCACCTTCGACCGGCTGGTCGGGGTGGTAGCGGTGCTGGCGGACAAGGACGCTGAAGGCATCCTGGAACCGCTCGAGCCGCTGCTCGATGAGATCGTGGTGACCGTGAACTCGTCACCGCGGGCCCTGCCGGTAGACCGGCTTCGGGAGACCGCGGAGGCAGTCTTCGGCCCGGACCGCGTCCACGCGGCGCTGCGGCTCGACGACGCTATCGACCAGGCTGTCGCCCTCGCAGAGCGGGACGCAGAGTTCGGCGGGGGCGGGGTGCTGATCACCGGTTCGGTGGTGACGGCCGGGGACGCCATCCACCTGTTGAAGAAGGAGTAACCGTCGTGCGGACTGTCTGCGCCGTTGTCCTGGCCTTCGAAGCCATCGTGCTGGGACTGGCCGTTCCCGTGGCCATCCAACTCGGCGGCCACGCCCCCGGTTTCGCCGGAGCGGTCTGGGGCGGTCTGGCGCTCGCCGCCCTGGTCCTTGCCGCGCTCCAGCGCTTTACCTGGGGGTTCTACGCCGCATGCGCACTCCAGGTGGCGTTTCTGCTCAGCGGCTTTGTCGTACCGGGACTCATCTCCTTGGGCATTGTCTTCGTCGGGCTGTGGATTGCCGGAGTAGTCCTGGGACGGCGGGTAGAGGCAGCACAGCAGGCCGTCCACGACACGGAAAGCGCGTGAGCAGCACCGCCCTCGGAGTCGTCTCCCGCGCGCACGGGGAGGGGCCGCCGAACCGATAGGGTACCCACCACCGGAGGCAGAGCACCGCACCGGTGCGGTGCTCCTGGACCGGCAGCACCGTACACAGCCAACGACGTCTCAAGGAGAAAAGCACCGTGGAGCGCACCCTTGTCCTGATCAAGCCCGATGGCGTGCGGCGCAACATCATCGGCGAGGTCATCTCCCGTATCGAGCGCAAGGGCCTCAAGATCGTCGCCATGGAGCTGCGCACCCTGGACGAAGAGACCGCGAAAGCGCATTACGAGGAGCACGTCGAAAAGCCGTTCTTCTCGTCGCTGGTGGAGTTCATCACCGGCGGCCCGCTGGTCGCCATGGTGGTGGAGGGCAACCGGGCGATCGAGGCGTTCCGCTCCCTGGCGGGCGCCACCGACCCGGTCCTCGCCGCTCCCGGCACCATCCGCGGCGACTACGGTCTCGACGTCCAGGCCAACATCGTCCACGGTTCGGACTCCACCTACTCGGCCGAGCGCGAGATCAAGCTCTTCTTCCCTGACCTGGCCTGAACCGGGCAGAACTCTCTTACCACCGGCTACGGCACGACGCAGACCTACCGCGGCCAGGCGGAGCATTCCGCCTGGCCGCGGTGCTTTTTCCACCACGGTGCGACAAACCGGCGCGTTTGTGTAACTAACTAGATTCATAGAGTTACTCTGGGAGTGATCGGGGCAGGTAGCGCACGACGACCTGCGCGGTCGTGCCATGCCCGCAGACGGGCAGCGCTCCTGTCCGGTGCGGCGCGGACCCGGGACTACCGGGCCGATCCGCGATGCCCAGGACAGCGATCCTCGGCACGAGCGCAACCGTGGCGGGGAGAGGAACGCCAGTCCGGCCGGGTGCCGCTGGCGATAACGCCTCCACAGACAGTCCAACCGCAACCGCGCGGTGTGGCCACTAGGGGGGAGGAGGCCATGGGGGAGTCGAACAGAAGCGTCAAACGGTGGTCTCGCGGTGTCTGCGAGCACGGACCGGTCCTCGCCGCTCAGGCACTGGTGGTGTGCTTGCTGGCGCTGCTGATCGGCAGGTTGTGGTACCTCCAAGTGCCCATGGGGGAGTACTACCGGGCACTGGCCGGAGCGAACCGCGGCGAAGCCGTCTCCAGCGACCTCGAACAGCGTCTTGACGCCGTAGGCCAGCAGGACTCCGACGGAGCGGTCCTCACCGCTGCAGCCGCGGGCCAGCCAGCGACCGCGTCGTACCCGCATGACGAGACGATCCTTGCCCGCACCTCCTCGGTCTTCGGGGACGGAACGGCCGCCCGTCCGGCCGACGAATGATCCGGAAGGCCCGTATGTCGCTCCGCTTCGCGCAGGCCATGCGCCTGCCCGCACCGCTGCCGCACGTCAGCCAGGTCGCCGCCCGGATGCTGCCCCGCCACCTCGACGGGGTGCTTCTCGGAGCGGCGGTCACGCTCAGCATGGTGGGCGCCTTGCTGGTGTGGTCCGCCACCCTCCCGCCCACCGGACATGCCGGTCCGACGGTCTACGCCTGGCGACACCTGGGGCACCTGCTGCTGGCCCTGCCGCTCTGCCTCGCGCTCGCGTCGCTCACCCGGCGGGCACTCCGCGCCTACACTCCGGTGCTCTTCGTGGCCGTCACCGTGGCGCTGCTGCTCGTCCTCGGGCCCCTGGGGGAGACCGTCAACGGGTCCCGCTCGTGGATCGCACTCGGCGACTTGCGCGTCCAGCCCGCGGAGACCGCCAAGATCGCGCTCATCCTGGCCGTCGCCGCGGTGCTGGGCCGGCCCCGGCCGAGGACCCCACGGCCCCCTGCCTCAGACGTGTTGATCAGCTTGGGGGTCGCAGCGGTACCGATCGGGCTGATCCTGTTGCAACCGGACCTGGGAAGCGCCCTGGTGCTGACCGCGATCTATCTCGCTCTGCTCGCCTGCTCGGGGGCGCCGCTGCGCTGGCCGCTCGCCCTGCTCGGCTGCGGCGCGTTCACCGGTCTCGCGGTATGGCAGCTCGGCCTGCTCAAGGACTACCAGGTAGCGCGGTTCACGGCCTTCCTCGACCCGCACGCGGACCCGCTGGGCGCCGGATACAACGTCAACCAGGCGCTCATCGCGGTCGGCTCGGGCGGCCTGAGCGGCTCCGGGCTCTTCCACGGCGGGCAGACCAGCGGCAAGTTCGTCCCAGAACAGCACACCGACTTCGTCTTCAGTGTCGCAGCCGAGGAACTCGGTTTCGCGGGGGGATGCGCGGTCATCGTCCTGCTCGGAGTCGTCCTCTTGCGTATCCTGCGGGTCGCTTCCCGCTGTGACGAGGTCCACGGCCGCTTGGTCTGCATCGGGGTGGCGGCCTGGTTCTGTGTCCAAGTATTCGTCAACATCGGGATGACGCTGGGCCTCACCCCGGTCACCGGGCTCCCACTGCCGTTCGTCTCCTATGGGGGGAGCGCAGCCGTCGCGAACTTCGCCGCGCTCGGCCTGGTCATGGCGGTCCACGCGCACAACGAAGAGCGCCGTTCCCTGGAACCGGCGGGCACGAGGGGCTGATCCTGGAGCTCTGGCACGCGGCGGCCACCCGCCGCCCAGGGCGGCGAAAAATCTGTCCGAACGCTGTTCACAGTCCGGTAGCGTTGATCATCTGAGCCCGCAACGGGTACCAGGAGGACTCGACGATTCACCAGAGTCGAGGAAAGGCGCTTATGCTGACAAGCACAGGCGCTGTCTTCTGGCCGTCGTCGAACGACCGCGAACGTGAGGCCCGTTTTCCCGATGACTGTCGAATCCGTCTTCCCACAGTTGGAAGCGTTGCTGCCCCACGTGCAAAAACCGATCCAGTACGTGGGTGGTGAGCTGAACTCCGTCGTCAAGGAGTGGGACGACGCAGAAGTCCGGTGGGCACTGATGTACCCCGACGCCTATGAGGTTGGCGTGCCCAACCAGGGGGTCCAGATCCTCTACGAGATCCTCAACGAACGCGAGGGTGTACTCGCCGAACGCGCCTACGCGGTCTGGCCCGACCTGGAGAAACTCATGCGCGAGCACGGGGTCCCGCACTTCACCGTGGACTCCCACCGGCCGCTCGCCGCCTTCGACGTCCTCGGGGTCAGCTTCGCCAGCGAGATGGGCTACACCAACCTGCTCACTGCGCTGGACTTGGCGGGCATCCCGCTGCACGCGGTGGACCGCACCGACGAGCACCCGATCGTGCTGGCGGGCGGACACGCCATGTTCAACCCGGAGCCTATCGCCGACTTCCTGGACGCCGTGGTCCTGGGGGACGGCGAGGAGATCGCGATCGCGATCACCGAACTCATCCGGGAGTTCCGCCGGGAAGGGTCCCCGGGGGGACGCGACGAGCTGCTGTCCCGCCTGGCCGCCACCGGCGGGGTGTACGTGCCCAAGTTCTACGACGTCACCTACCTTCCGGACGGGCGGATCGAAAAGTACGTGCCCAACCGTCCCGGCGTCCCGTGGCGGGTGCAGAAGCACACCGTCATGAACCTCGACGACTGGCCCTACCCGAAGAACCCGATCGTTCCGATCGCCGAGTCCGTCCACGAGCGCTACAGCGTGGAGATTTTCCGTGGCTGCACGCGCGGCTGCCGGTTCTGCCAGGCCGGAATGATCACCCGCCCGGTGCGGGAGCGCAGCGAGAAGGCGATCGCCGCCATGGTCGACCACGGGCTGCGCTCCTCGGGATTCCAGGAGGTCGGCCTGCTCTCCCTGTCGAGCGCCGACCACAGCCAGATCAGCGAGATCACCAAGAACCTCGCGGACCGTTACGAAGGCACCCACACCGGGCTCTCGCTGCCCTCCACCCGGGTCGACGCCTTCAATATCGACTTGGCCAACGAGCTGACCCGTAACGGACGCCGCTCCGGGCTCACGTTCGCACCCGAGGGCGGCAGCGAGCGGATGCGTCGGGTCATCAACAAGATGGTCACCGAAGAGGACCTGATCCGCACGGTCATCGCGGCCTACGCGGCGGGGTGGCGCCAGGTCAAGCTGTACTTCATGTGCGGGCTGCCCACCGAGGAGGACGCCGACGTCCTCGCCATCGCCGACCTCGCCCGCAAGGTCATCAAGACGGGGCGTGAGGTCACCGGGCGTCGTGACATCCGCTGCACGGTGTCCATCGGCGGTTTCGTCCCGAAACCGCATACCCCCTTCCAGTGGGCGGGTCAGGCCCCCCACGAGGTCGTCGACAGCCGACTGCGGAAGCTGCGGGACGCCCTGCGCTCCGACCGGGAGTACGGCAAGTCCATCGGGCTGCGCTACCACGAGGGACGGCCGTCCATCATCGAAGGCCTCCTCTCCCGAGGCGATCGCCGGCTGTGCCGGGTCGTGGAGCGGGTGTGGCGCGAAGGCGGCCGTTTCGACGGGTGGAGCGAGTACTTCTCCTACGAGCGCTGGGTGAAGGCCGTCGAAGAAGAGCTGGCCGACGAGCCCGTGGACTTGGACTGGTACACGGTGCGCGAGCGCGATGCCGATGAGGTGCTGCCCTGGGACCACCTGGACGCCGGACTGGATCGGGAGTGGCTCTGGCAGGACTGGCAGGACGCCTTGCACGGCGAGGAAGCGGTGGAGGTCGACGACTGCCGCTGGAGCCCCTGCTACGACTGCGGGGTCTGCCCGAGCATGGGAACCCAGATCCAGACCCACGGCGTTCCGGGACGCAAACTGCTTCCGCTGAGCGTGGTATGAGGTGGGAGAAGTCGGCGAGGGGAGTGCCGGGTCGACGAAAGTACGGCCCGGCACCCCGCTCGCGCCGGGCCGTACACCTAATTGGACGTACCAGCGGTGGGGTTGGTTGGCAAAAGAACAGGGGTTTTCCGAAAAACTCCGCGTGGCCCGCGGCACCGCCGCAGCCGGCATCGTCGAAACCACGCTTTTCAACTCCGGTCACAGTGGGAAGAGCAATGACTGTGCCGGAACAACACGCCTACGGGGAAGAGTTGTACTTCAACGAGGGCAATGGCACAGAGTTGCCGGTACGCCCCGTAGGCTGAAAATAAGACGGACCTCTCCCGGGGGACCACGGACCCACATCGGGTCGATCCGCGCGGGAGTGTGAGGATTTGAGGAAAGGAGCAGAGCTGCCCCCCGCACTTGAGGGCGCCGATTCGCTCTCCAACGGAAGCCAGGCCCAACGGTTGCGTGTGCGGTACGCGAAGCGCCACCGCATGAGATTCGCGAGCCATCGCGATATCGCTCGCGTACTTGAGCGTGCACTGCGCCGGGCCGAGGTACCCGTAGCTTTTTCGGCGGGGTTCTCGCCTCATCCCAAGATCTCCTACGCGGGTGCGGCTCCCACGGGAGTGGCAAGTGAGGCGGAGTATTGCGAGCTCACTCTGGCCGAGCCGATGGACCCCGAACGTGTCCGGGAGCGGCTCAACGCCACGATGCCGGACGGTATCGCCATCCTCGACGTGGTCCCGGCAGCGACCAGCGGTTGGGCAGACCGTCTGGAAGCATCGGAGTGGCGAATCGAACTTCCCGGTGTCGGCCCCGACGACGCCGAGGCAGCCGTTGCCGCGTTCCTCGCGGCCGAGCAGGTTGAAGTGGAGCGACTCACCAAGAAAGGGCGTCGCCGGTTCGACGTACGCCCGGCCGTGTTCCTGCTGGACGTCGCTAGGCGCGCCGCAACGGAACGACAAGAGACATATGCCATACTTCGCTTGATCGTGCGGCATACCACTCCTGTCGTACGACCCGACGACGTGGTGACCGGCCTCCGTCAGATCGCCGATCTCGCCTTGCCAGCACCGGCCAGGATGACCAGGTTGGCGCAGGGGCCGCTTGATGAGGATTCCGGAACCATCGCGGACCCGCTCGCCGTCGACGCTGCGGCCGCGAGGCCAGGCGCCACCGTCGTCAGCGCACACGCCGGATCCGCAGCGGCGCGGTCCGGATCGGGGAACGTGAGCGCAGTTCAAGGACTTTGACCGGCGTCGCCGTGATGGCGACGCCGGTGTGGATATTGACAGCGATAGTTCTCAGGCGCCGCGGCCGGGCACCTCGTGCGGGGCCGTGCCCGAGAACTTTTGACGGGAGACCGCCCGGATGCTCGAGAACGAGCCCAACAACGGTGTGGATAGCACCGAGGGGACAACTGAAATAGAGACAAGCACACGATCGAACGGTTCGACCGTCGTCGGCATGTCCGGTACGGTGCGCCTGGCCCAGCCGGTACGCCGAGGCCGAGCCGCAAGCAGGCCCGCGGGACCACCGCCCGAACCCGACCCGATCCCGGTGACGGCGCGGACGACCGTGGCTGCCACCTCTATCGAGCTGGTCACTGACCCGGCTCCGTCGAAGTCAGCCGCCGAGGACACGGCAGAGGAGGAGCCGAAACGGCGGAGTCGTAAGACCACGGCCCGTACCTCGCGCACCCGTACCCGGAGCAGGACAGCGACCACCGACGATACCGAGCCGACCGGCCAGGACACGACCCCAGGAGCGGAACGGAGCAGCGGGGAGAGCGCCGCGCAGGCCGCGCCCGCGGGCAACACTCTCGCGCCCGCGGCCCAGGACACGCGTCCTGCTGACCCTAGCGCGGTAGCCGCCGTCACCTTCCAACCGCCCATGGTGGTCTTCCAACCGCCGGTCGTGGAGTCGGTAGAGCCGGACAGCCCGCAGGACGCGGGGGAGGAGCTGGACGAGGCCGAGGATCTCAGCGCGGAGATCGAACTGGCGGTGGAGGAGCGCCCCACCCGCCGCAGGCGGCGGAGGAGGCGCAACCGGTCCCGCAGCGGGGACGACGGCGAGGCCGCTGATACCAGCGACACCACGGACGACGCGGAGACGACGGCCGACGAGACCGAGAAAGGCAGCGCGGGGGAGGCACCTGCCGCTGCCGCCGCGGACACGACCGAGGAGACCGAGGCGACGACGACCGGTACCCGGCGTCGCCGTCGGCGCCGCCGCCGTTCCGGGGTAGAGGTCACCACCGAGCCGGAAGCCGATGATCAGTCCAGTACGGCGGCCCGCACTCGTCCCGCCCGCGCTGAACGGCCGATCGAGGAAGAAGTGCAGGCGGTCCGCGGGTCGACGCGTTTGGAAGCCAAGCGGCAGCGCCGTCGGGAAGGACGGGAGCAGGGACGCCGCCGCCCCACCATCATCACCGAGTCGGAGTTCCTGGCCCGCCGCGAGTCCGTCAAACGTGACCTGATCGTCCGCCGGATCGGGGAACGCACCCAGATCGCCGTGCTCGAAGACAACGTGCTCGTCGAGCACTACGTGGACCGTGCCGACCACAAGTCGTACGTCGGCAACGTCTACCTGGGTCGGGTGCAGAACGTGCTGCCGTCGATGGAGGCGGCCTTCGTCGACATCGGCAAAGGGCGCAACGCAGTACTGTACGCGGGCGAAGTCAACTGGGACGCCACCGGCCTGGAAGGCCAGCCCCGCCGGATCGAGTCGGTGCTCAAGTCCGGCCAGTCTGTGCTGGTGCAGGTCACCAAAGACCCGGTCGGGCACAAAGGTGCCCGGTTGACCAGCCAGATCAGCCTGCCCGGCCGCTACTTGGTGTATGTGCCTGACGGCTCGATGACGGGCATCAGCCGCAAGCTGCCCGACAAGGAACGGGCCCGGCTCAAGCAGATCTTGAAGAAGGTCATGCCCAACGGGGCCGGCGTGATCGTGCGTACCGCGGCAGAGGGGGCCAGCGAAGAGGAGCTGGAGCGCGACATCGCCCGCCTGTCGCAGCAGTGGGAGTCCATCAAGCGCAAGGCGAAGTCAGCGACCGCCCCGGCGCTCCTCAGCAGCGAACCAGACCTCACCATCCGCGTGGTCCGGGACATTTTCAACGAAGATTTCTCCAGCCTCGTCGTCTCCGGCGACGATGCGTGGGAGACCATCCGCGACTACGTCAACCAGGTCGCCCCACACTTGGCGGACCGTCTGTCGCACTGGACCGAAGACCGCGACATCTTCGAGGCCTACCGCATCGATGAGCAGATCGCCAAGGCGCTGGAGCGCAAAGTGTGGCTGCCCAGCGGCGGTTCGCTGATCATCGACCGCACCGAGGCGATGACGGTCATCGACGTCAACACCGGCAAGTTCACCGGCCAGGGCGGGAACCTTGAGGAGACGGTCACCAAGAACAACCTCGAGGCGGCCGAGGAGATCGTGCGCCAGCTCCGACTGCGGGACATCGGCGGCATCATCGTCATCGACTTCATCGACATGGTGCTGGAAAGCAACCGCGACTTGGTGCTACGCCGCATGCTGGAATGCCTGTCCCGGGACCGCACCAAGCACCAGGTGGCCGAGGTCACGTCGCTGGGCCTGGTTCAGATGACGCGCAAGCGGGTCGGCCAAGGGTTGCTAGAGGCTTTCTCGCACACCTGCGAGCACTGCAACGGCCGCGGCCTCATCCTGCAGACCGATCTGCTCGAGTCCAAGTCCGGCGGGCGCAAGAAGAAGAACAAGAACAACGGCGCGAATAAGAACGGCGCCGGCGCGGAGAAAACCTCGGCAGACCAGGGCAAGGCCACGGACAAGGCGCGGGCCGGCGGAGACGCCGAGACTGCAGCGCAGGCCGAGGCTAACGGCGGTGCCACGCGTACCGCCAAAGATGTTGCGGGATCGCCCGAGAAACAGGAGGATTCGGTTCCATCCATCTCGGAGTCCGGCAGCGAGTCCTCCGCGCAGGCGAACGCTGTCCCGGAGACGAAGGAGGCTGCTGAACAGCCAGCCGAGACAGTGGCGGAACGCCCCCGGCGCCGCCGGATCCGGCGCAGGGCCGGGGTGGTCGTCTCCGAGACGGCGGTGGCTGAAGCCGGATGATCGTCAGCCGGGCGGGGCATCCCGCCCGGCTCCGACCGCTGCAGCGTGCAGACCTCCTGCGAGCGAGTGGTAGGCTGAAATACGGTGCGTCGGCGCGCCCCACATGTTCGCGCGCCTGAGACCTCCTTTCAATCCCTGCTGCCGCTTGCGGGCGGCGAGCGGGTTGATGACCGCGGTCGATTGTGAGCGCATTCTTTTCTGTAGCGAACAGGAAGTGAGTTTCCCGGTGTACGCGATCGTGCGAGCGGGCGGCCGACAGGAAAAGGTCTCCGTCGATGACGTGGTGACCATCGACAGGGTGGCCAAAGAGGCCGGTGACACGCTCAACCTCGAGCCGCTGCTTGTCGTGGACAACGGCAAGGTTGTCAGCGATGCAGCCGAGCTGAACAAGTACCAGGTCACCGCTGAGGTTCTCGGTGAAGTGACCGGACCCAAGATCAAGATCCTGAAGTACAAGAGCAAGACCGGTTACAAGAGGCGTCTGGGACACCGTCAGAAGTACACCCAGATCCGGGTCACCGGTATCGCCGCGAAGTAGCGGGAGGAGCGCGAGATGGCACACAAGAAGGGCGCGTCGTCCAGCCGTAACGGACGCGACTCCAACGCCAAGCGGCTCGGCGTCAAGCGCTTCGGTGGACAGTACGTCAAGGCTGGCGAGATCCTGGTCCGCCAGCGCGGTACCCGTTTCCACCCCGGTGACAACGTCGGTCGAGGCGGTGACGACACTCTGTTTGCTCTGGTCGCAGGCAGGGTCGAGTTCGGAAACCTGCGGGGCCGCAAAGCCGTAAGCGTCATCCCGACCCCCGTCGCCAGTGAATAGGCCCGGGGAGACGGTGTAGTAAACGTGAGGCGGGCCAGTGACACTGGCCCGCCTCACGTGCGTTCGACCACCAGACGGATCGAGGAGCCAGCGACATGTCCGATTTCGTCGACGAAGCGGTCTTGCATCTCAAGGCCGGGGACGGCGGGCACGGCTGCGTCTCTATCCACCGGGAGAAGTTCAAGCCGCTGGGCGGCCCCGACGGCGGTAACGGCGGCCACGGTGGGGACGTGATCCTGGAGGTCGACCGCAACACCGCAACCCTGTTGGAGTACCAGCGCCGCCCGCACCGCAAGGCGGAGAACGGTGCTCCCGGGCAGGGAAGCAACCGTTCCGGGGCGAGCGGCGCCGACCTGGTCCTGCCGGTCCCCGACGGCACCGTGGTGACCACCTTGGACGGGGAAGTGATCGCGGACCTGGTCGGCCACGGGACCCGGCTGGTCGTCGCCCGGGGCGGCCGAGGCGGGCTCGGCAACGCCGCCCTCGCCTCCCCGAAACGCAAAGCCCCCGGGTTCGCACTCAAAGGGGAGCCCGGAGAGAAAGTCGACATCCGCCTGGAGCTGAAGACCATCGCCGATGTCGGCCTCGTCGGTTTTCCCAGCGCGGGCAAGTCGTCGCTGATCGCGGCGATGTCGGCGGCCCGCCCGAAGATCGCCGACTACCCGTTCACCACGCTTGTGCCCAACCTCGGCGTCGTGGAAGCGGGACAGACCCAGTACGTGGTCGCCGACGTTCCCGGGCTCATTCCTGGCGCGAGCGAAGGCAAAGGACTGGGACTGGAGTTCCTGCGCCACGTGGAACGCTGCTCCACCCTGCTCCACGTCCTGGACTGCGCCACCTACGAACCGGGACGGGACCCCATCAGCGACCTCGAAGCCGTGGAACGGGAATTGGCCGTCTACGGGGAACGCACCGGCGTGGACCTGTCCGACCGGCCGCGGCTCGTGGCGTTGAACAAGATCGACGTGCCGGAGGCACGTGAGCTCGCCGAACTCGTCGAACCCATGCTGGTGGAACGCGGATACCGGGTGCTCCAGGTCTCTGCAGCCACCCGGGAAGGGCTGAAGGAACTGGCCTATGCGCTCGGCGAGCAGGTGGCCGCAGCCCGCGCCGCCCGCCCGCCGGAGGAGCCGACCCGCCTGATCCTGCGGCCGCGCGAGATCGGCGAAATCCCCTTCCAAGTCATCCCGCTCGGCAACAACGTCTTCCGGGTGATCGGCGACAAGCCCACCCGCTGGGTGCGCCAAACGGACTTCAGCAACGACGAAGCTGTCGGCTATCTCGCGGACCGGCTCAACCGTCTCGGGATCGAGGAGGCCCTCGCAGAAGCGGGCGCTACCGCAGGCGCCGAGGTGCACATCGGGGACGAGGACAACCCCGTGGTCTTCGACTGGGATCCCACGGTCGACAGCGAGCAGACTGTGCTGGGCCCGCGCGGCACCGATCCCCGGTTGAGCTGATCCCCGTGACGCGAAAGGACAGGTAAACGTGGGCACAGGCGTCGGTCAGACGCGTGCGGAAATCGCTCAGGCGCGACGAGTCGTGGTCAAGGTGGGCTCCTCCTCTCTCACCACCCCGCAAGGCGGCCTCGACCACGAGCGGATCCGCGACCTCACCGACGTGCTGGCGGAACGCCGCAAAGCGGGCACCGAAGTGGTGCTGGTCTCCTCCGGAGCGGTCGCCGCGGGAATGGCTCCCCTGGGCCTCACCCAGCGGCCCCGCGACCTCGCTACCCAGCAGGCCGCGGCCAGCGTAGGCCAAGGGCTGCTCCTGGCCCGCTACACCGCCGAGTTCGCCCGGCATTCGCTGACTGCCGCGCAGATCCTGTTGACCGCCGACGACCTGATGCGCCGCGCCCAGTACCGCAACGCGCAGCGCGCGATGAGCCGCCTGCTGGAGATCGGCGCGGTGCCGATCGTCAACGAGAACGACACGGTCGCCACCCACGAGATCCGGTTCGGCGACAACGACCGGCTCGCCGCCCTCGTCGCCCACTTGCTGCGCGCGGACGTGCTGGTGCTGTTGACCGACGTGGACGCGCTGTACGACGGGAACCCGTCCCTGCCGACGAGCACACGCATCACCCAGGTCAACGGCCCGGAGGATCTTGTCGGGGTGGACCTCGGCAGCGCGAACAAGCGCGGGGTGGGGACCGGCGGCATGATCACCAAGGTCGAATCCGCGCGGATCGCGACCGAAGCGGGGGTGGCTACTGTGCTGACCTCGGCGGCCAACGCCCGGGCTGCGCTCCGAGGTGATCCCGTCGGCACGTTCTTCGTCCCCGCGAAACACCGCCGCCCGTCCAGCCGCCAACTCTGGCTGGCCCATGCGACGGCGGGCCGCGGCAGTGTCTTCTTGGACCCGGGGGCGGTGCATGCCGTGGTCACCGAGAAAGCGTCCCTGCTGCCCGCGGGGGTCATCAAAGTGGAAGGCGATTTCAACGCGGGCGACCCCGTGGACTTGCGGGACGAGAACGGTGTCCTCGTCGCCCGCGGCCTGGTCAACTACGACTCTGCGGAGATCCCCGACTTGATGGGCCGCTCCACCCGGTGGCTGGCCCGGGAGCTCGGCGCCGAATACAGCCGCGAGATCGTGCACCGCGACGACCTGGTCGTGCTCCGCAACGGCAGCACCAGCGACCGGGAAGCCTGCTGACCGCCCCATAATCGGTGAGCTGCAGGAGCGCCGCGCGTCGGCGCTCCTGCGCTGCGCGACACGTGCAACCACCCCAACTGCCCCGAAAAGCACCTTTTGTGGAAGATTTTCGCGGCTCTGGCCGGTGCTTTCCGTCCGGCTTCTTAGGCTGCCGGTACGCATGTCCCGTGACATAGCGGCCGCGCTAGCGGTCCACGCCGGACGGACGGGGTTCCTATGGTCGACGTCAGTGTGGTGGTCATTGTCTACAACGACGAAAAGCGGCTACCTACCGCGGTGCAGTCCGTACTGAACCAGGCACTGCGGAGCGTGGAAGCCGTCATCGTCGACGACCACAGCTCCGACGGGAGTTTCGCGGTAGCCCAGAGATTCGCGGAACGCTACCCCGACCGGGTCCGCGCATTCCGCCTGCCCTCCAACAGCGGAGGCTGCGGACAACCCCGCAACTACGGCATTGAACGGGCTGCGGGCCGCTATGTGATGTTCCTGGACAGCGACGACGAACTGGACCGCAACGCCTGCCGCGCCATGGTACGGGCGATCGAGACCACCGGAGCGGACTTTGTCTCCGGCCTGTGCGTCCGCGTCCACACCACCCCGCGCGGACGCAAGGAAAAACCCTGGTACCGGTGGATCTACCGGCAGACCCGAGTGCTGGACTCGCTCACCGACGACCCCGATCCGCTGGTCTGGGACACGCTTGCCACCAACAAGTGCTATCGCCGGTCTTTCCTCCTCAACCACCGGCTCCGTTTCCCCACCGGGATCGCCTACGAGGACTTCCTGTTCACCGCCCGGGCCTGGCTGGCAGCGCGGCGCGTCGCCCTGATCCCCAACACGGTCTACTACTGGCATGTCTCCGACAGCCCGGAGCGCCGGTCGATCACGCAGCGCCGGGACGAGATCGGCAACCTCGCCGACCGGCTCGCCATGCACCGCGAAATCGACGCCCTGCTCGCCGAACGCGGCCTGGACACGGTCCACCTCGCCAAAAGCGTCAAATTCCTCAAGCACGACCTGGTCCTCCACTTGCGCGACCTTCCGCTCCGCACCGAGGAGTACCGGCGGTCGTTCCTCGACCTGGTGGGCCCCTATGTCGCGCACCTGCCGACGGAGGCCTACCACCAGCTCCGGCCGCTGCAGGCGATATGCGCCTACCTGGTCGCCCAAGGCGACGGCGACGCTCTCCTGCCCGCGGCCGACGCACTCATCAACCCCCACAAGACCGCGGTGCCCCTGGCGGAGCGGGAAGGGCGCATCTACTGGAGCACCCGGCACCTCAACGACCCGCTGGGCCGGGAGCTCCTCGACGTCACCGACCTCGGCTATCACCTCAAACCGTTGCACAAGCTCGCTCCCCGCACCGTGGTCACCGGCCAGCGGGTCGACGGCCGCTGGCTGCGGCTGTCGGGGCGCGTGACCAACCCGCTGGGCCGTATCCCCACGCCGACGAGCTCTCGGGTGCGCGGCCGCCTGGAACTCACCGCCCGCCGCGCCGGGTGGCGCGTCTTCCGTTTCCCCCTCCGCCAGCTCGTCCACCGCGGAGACCACCTCACCTGGGCGGCCGACCTCGACCTGGGGCGCGTCTTCCACCCGATCGGCATCGTCGACCACGTGTGGGATCTGCGGCTGGTCATGGATATCGACGGGACGCGCGTGCGCAGCCGCCTCACCGTCGTCCACCCCGACCTGGACACTGCTCCGCTGCCCGTTCAGCCGCTGCTGCCCGGACTGGGCGCCGACCAGGTGGTCGCGGAAGTGTCCGCCAAAGGACACCTCGCGCTGCGGGTCGTCCCGTCCACTGCGGTCCAACACCGGGCACGCACCGCTCTCGTCGCAGCAGCCGGCACCCCCGCGGGCCGGCGCAGCCGGGCGCTGCTCGCCACAGCCCGCCGCGTTCCGCGCCTGCTCGCCTCGGAACAGAACAAGCGGTGGCTCTACCACACGGTGCTGTGCCGGCTGCCGCGGCACCGCGGACTCGCTGTCTTCGAAAGCCACCTGGGGCAGCGCTACTCCGACAGTCCCCGGGCGATCTACGAAGAGCTACGCCGCCGCGACCTGCCCATGACCGCGGTGTGGTCCTATGCGCACACCCCGGACGGCTTCCCACGCGATGCGGTCCTGGTCCGCCGGTGGAGCCTGCGCTACCTGGTGGCCCTCGCCCGTGCCGAGTACTGGATCGACAACCAGGGCTTCCCTTCAGGGCTGCGTAAACCCGCCCACACCACCTACCTGCAGACGTGGCACGGCAGCGCCCTCAAACGCATGGGGTTCGACGAACCCGAAGTGCAGTTGCGGAGCCGGGCAGCGCGGGACCGGCTCCGCGCGGACCTCGGCCGGTTCGACGCCTTCTGCGTGCGGTCCCACCACGACATGGAGACACTGATCCCGGCGTTCCGTCTCAACCCCGCGGTGGCGCTCCCCGTCGGCTACCCCCGCAACGACGCCCTGGTGCGGCAGCGGCAGCAGGAGGAGCGGACCGGGCGGCGCACCTATCCGCGGATCGGTGCCGCACCGCACCTTCCCGACCACCGGCGCATCCTGCTGTATGCGCCCACGTTCCGCGGGCGGCCGCGGCGGCGGACCGCGGTGCGGCCGCTGTTCGACCTCGCGGCGTTCGCCCGCGAGTTCGGCGACCAGTACGTGCTGCTCGTCCGCTCCCACTACCTCGAGCGTCTGGTGGTGCCGCCCTCGGCAGCCGAAGCGGTGATCGACGTCTCCGCGGAGCACGACACCACCCCGCTGCTCGCCGCGGCGGATGCGCTCATCACCGACTACTCCTCGGTGATGTTCGACTACGTGCTGCTCGACCGTCCGATGATCTACTACGTGCCCGACTATGACGACTACGTGCACCATGCGCGGGGCACCTACTTCTCTCTGGCGGAAGTGGCACCCGGACCGCTGGCGTTCACCGAGGAAGAGCTGTTCGCCGCGCTCCGGGAACTGGACACAGCCGATACCGAGTACGTCAAAGCCCGCCGAGCCTTCGCCGAGCGTTTCGCTGCCTACGACACTGGGACGGCTGCGCGCGCCATCGTCGACCGGTTCTTTCTCCAGGAAGGCCGCCGATGAACAGCGCTCCCGAACGGCGACGTGACCTGTTCCTGGTCGCCAACAGCGTCAACGAGCTGGGCGGTGTCACGAGCTGGACGCACCGCATGGCCCGCCTCTTCACCGACCGGGGCCACCGCGTGCACGTGGTGGGAGTCGCCCCCCCCAATGTCGTCCAAGAGGTCGGGGAGACGCCCTATCCCACGACCACCTTGCACGCGACCCGACCCCCGTCCCTGCGGCCGCCCCGGCGGCTCCGCGACCGGCTCAACGTGGGGGCGCGCCTGCGGCGGGCCCGCTGGGAAGCGACCCGACGCGCTCACGCGGCCGTACTGTCCGACCTGCTGCAGACCGCGGCACCCGGCGGGGTGGTCATCGTCACCCAAGTGTGGGCGATGGAGTGGGTGGCTATGGCCGATACCGCGGGCTTGCACGTGGTGGGGATGACCCACGAATCGTTCGAGGAGTCCAGGCGGACCTCCAGGTTCGCTCGAGTCCAGCGGTACTACCGGGACGTGGACTGCCTGCTTGCGCTCACCCGGGAGGACGCGGACCGGTGGATCAACCAAGGGCTCAACAACCTCGACGTCATGCCCAACCCGCTGCCGTGGTACCCCGAGGAGCCGTCGCCGCGCACCGGTCGGGTGGTGGCGAGCATCGGCCGATTCGACGAGCAGAAGCGGGTCGACCTTCTCCTGGAGACGTGGGCCAAGGTGGCGCCCCGCTTCCCGGAGTGGACGCTGCGGATCTACGGGAGCGGCGCCGAAGAGCAGGAGCTGCGCGACTACTGCAGCCATTTGGGGCTGGACGACTCCGTGCAGTGGATGGGGACGACATCCGATGTGCCCGGGGCGCTGCGGGAGGCGTCGGTTTTCGTCCAGTCGTCACGCGGGGAAGGTTTCCCGCTCGTGCTGCTCGAGGCGATGGCGTGCGCGGTGCCGTGTGTGGCTTTCGATTGTGCTCCGGGGGTGCGTGAGATCGTCACCGACGGCGTCGACGGGCTGCTGGCCCCGCCCGGGGATACGCACGCCCTCGCGGACCGGCTCGCGCAGATCCTCGCCGACCAGGAGCTCCGCGACCGGTTGGGGGACCAGGCACGGCGTTCCGTGACCCGGTACGCCCCTGAGAAGATCGTGCGCCGCTGGGAAGAGCTGTTCGACTTCCTGGACCGGTAGCGGCACGGTGCCGCGGCCGCCCGCGGGGCGGACGGCCGCGGTTGCCGTGTTAGGCGAGGGCGCAGGGCTCGCCGTTGAGGGTGAAATCGGTGGGAGGTGTGTTGCTGCCGCTCCAGGAGCCGTTGAAGCCGACCTCGACGGTGGCTCCAGGCGCCAGGGAGCTGTTCCAGGACATGGGGGTGGCGGTCACGGCGGCCCCGTCCTGGCGCCACGTGGCGTTCCACCCGTGGGTGACCTGCTGGCCAGCGGGGAAGGTGAAGGAGAGCTCCCAGCTGGAGAGCGGGGCCGTGCCGTGGTAGGTGATCCGGATCGAAGCGGTGAATCCGGAGTCCCAGTCGTTGGTGCTGTAGCCCACCGTGCAGGAGGCGTCAGGCCCGCCGCCGTTCTCGGCCAGCGTGGTGAAGGAGACGGTACTCCGCTGGGAGACGTTGCCCGCGTTGTCCCGGGCCACGACAGCCGCGATGTAGGTGGTGTCGGGTTCTAGACCGGTCAAGGTGAAGCTGGTCCGGGTGGTGGATCCCACCTTCTGCTCCTGGCCTGTGCCGGCGCGGAGGAAGACGTCGTACCCGGCTACGCCGCTGCCGCCGGTGTCGCTGGACGCGGACCAGGTGAGCACGGCGCTGGTGGAGGTGACGTCCCGGACCGCGGGGGAGCCGGGCGCGCTCGGCGGGGTCACGTCCTCGCCGGGTTCTTCGCCGCCTCCCGGTCCTTCTCCGCCGCCGGGCTCTTCCCCTTCCTCGGGGGCGGTGCCCCACACCGGTACACCGTCGTCGTAGAGCACGATGTACGGGGCGGGGGCGAGTTCGTTGCCGATGCCTTGGAAGGACCAGTCGTTGGAGGGGTCCCATCCGGGGCCGCCGGCGATGCGGAACTGGACTTCGCGGCGGTGCTCCGACTGGCCGCCGGGGAAGATCTTCTCCCCGGTGCAGTCGATCTCCACGTAGTACAGGTCGCCGGAGACGTGGTGGACGTCCTCCGGGGTGGCGCACTGGTTGTAGGCGGAGCTCACCGTGATGTCCGCGGGGTCCACGCCTTCATCGAGGGTGAACCAGTACCGGAAGGTGCCCTTGTCCAGCATCCGGGCCGGCCAGCCCGACTGGTTGCGGATCATGGCTTTGATCTCGGTGAACGTGGTGCCCGGCGTGTTGATCTGGGCTTCCACGAAGATCTCCGGTCCGTCGGGCTCCTCGGTGGGCGGGAAGTCCGCCAGCGGGGTGCCGCCGTACTCTTCGACCAGCATGGCCAGCGCGCTGGAGAATCCGGCGTTGTAGTCGGTGGCGACTTCGTTGGCGACGTAGTCCTGCCGGTCGTCGGTGTAGGCGTCGTTCGGGGAGCCGGGACCGCCGACGAGGGCGCCGTAGAGGACGTGCCGGTTCTCCGCGGGCGAGGCGATGCTGTCGGTCCACGACCCGTGCGCGGTGCGGTGGTGGGGGTTGCGCGGCGGGTTGTTGCCGAAGCCCACCACGTAGCTGGAGTTCCGCGGGTTGTCGCCGAGCGCGTAGTTGATCTGCCGCACCGCGAAGTCGTGGTACCGCTGCTTGCGGACGGGGTCGTCGATCACCTTGGCGTAGACGAGGGCGACGAACGCGGTGTTAGCGGCGTAGCGCAGGGCTCCCCAGGTGTCGAGCACAGCCATCCCGCCGGGGGAGTAGGGCACGCGCTGGCCGTTGACGCCGACCGTCCAGTAGTCGAGCCACCGGTTGGCGTCGTCGATGTATTTTTGCTTGCCGGTTTCCTTGGCGAGCAGCACGTAGGTGCCGTAGGACTTGTCGTCCCAGGCGATGGTCCACCGGTAGCTGCGGAGGTCGGTCTGCTGCTCGGTGGAGAGGAAGTCGTACTCGTACTCGGCCTTCGCCAAGTAGGAGTCGTCCCCGGTGGCCTTGTACAGCCAGTAGGCGCCCCAGACGAGCTCGTCCTGGTAGCCCGACCAGGAGTTGTAGAACGCTCCGGCGGGCACGCAGTCGGAGTACACGCCGCGGTAGGTGTCGGCGAACGTGTAGAGCTGCTTGGCGTGCTGCACGAGGGTGGCCGCGTACGCAGGGTCGTCGTCGGCGAACACGATGGAGGACGCGGCCATGGCCGCGGCGGTTTCGGCTGCGACGTCGCTGCCCGGGCAGGAGGGGTCCACTTTGAAGCTGGGCCGCTCCATCGGCATGACTTCGGCCGGACCCCACCACTTGTGGTCGGCGTCGCCGTCGCCGACCTGCACGTACAGCACGTTGGGCGAGGGGTGGGCTTTGATGAAGTAGTCGTTGACCCAGCGCAGGTTGTCCTTGAGGTAGGGCATCTGGCCGGAGCGGATGTAGCCTTCCGGGCTTTCGATGGCGCCCCAGGCGAGCATGGTCGCGGTGAAGGCCATGGGGAAGCCGAATTTCACGTGGTCGCCGGCGTCGTACCAGCCGCCGGTGAGGTCGAGTCCCACGTCCGCGCCGTCGTTGAGCCCGGAGTCGCCGCGCCAGGAGACCCGGTTGTTCTCCGGGAGTTTCCCGGAGCGTTGGGCCTCGTAGAAGAACATCGACTTCTGGAGGGCTTCGGCGTAGTTGAACGCCGGTTCGGCGTGGGCGGTTCCCGTGGCCAAGGGGACGCCCAGCATGCCCGCGGTGAGGGCCGCGGTAGCTCCCAGGGAAGTGAGGAAGCGGCGCGCCCGGCTGTGACGGCCGCGTCGGCGGGGAGGAGGTTCAGTGACGGACATGGGGTCTCCAGGGGGATTGTGCGAACACACCGGTGTGGGAGCGCTCCCAGTTTGGTGTTGGCTCTCTGTGAAGTGACGTCTCCAGCATGGTGCGACGTGGTGACCGATTGCGTCAATGGGTGAACCTTAAGTAGTCGCCCTTCGCGTGCGGCTGACACGGAGCAGCGGGGGAGATCTGCTGCCGCTGCCCGTCGGAGCGGCCGCCGCGGCATCCCTGCCCGCCCAGGGTGCGGCCCCGCACGTGGCCCGGGCGCCGTGCCCGGCGGCCCACAGACCGCCTCCCCACAGCTGCAGTGGCGGCGGCCCCGCGACGCCGATACCGTTGTGCGTGGGACGGCGGAACACATCCGGACCCCACCGTCTGCGGCGCTGGGCTCCGATCCGGGGAGCGGACCGCCGCTACCCGCGCCGTCCAAAGCGGTGTGTAGGACAACCGACTGCAGAAAGCGAAGACACCATGACTGACATCGAGCGGGACGTCCGCAAGGTCGCTGAGCGCGCTCGGGACGCCGCCGCAGACCTCGCCCCGCTCAGCCGGGACGCTAAGGACGAGGCGCTCACCGCCGTGGCCGACGCCTTGCGCGAGCGGACCGAGGAGATCGTCGCGGCCAACGCCAAGGACGTCGCTCAAGCCAGGGAGAACGGCATCAGCGAGGCGATGATCGACCGCCTCACCCTGACCCCCGCCCGTATCACCGCGATCGCGGACGCGGTCCACGAGATCGTCGAACTGCCTGACCCGGTCGGCGAAGTCGTCCGCGGCAAGACCCTGCCCAACGGGCTGGAACTGCGCCAGATCCGGGTTCCGCTCGGTGTCATCGGCATCATCTACGAGGGGCGTCCCAATGTGACCGTGGACGCCGCCGCGCTCTGCCTCAAGAGCGGAAACGCTGTCCTGCTGCGGGGCTCCTCCTCCGCGTACTCCTCCAACACGGTCCTCACCGACGTGATCCGCCAGGCGCTGGCCAGCACGCGGGTGCCGGTCGACGCCGTGCAGATGGTGCCCGGCAAGAGCCGCGAGTCGGTCAAGCACCTGATGCGGGCCCGCGGCCTGGTAGACGTCCTCATCCCGCGCGGCGGTGCCTCGCTCATCCAGACCGTGGTCAACGAGTCCACGATCCCCGTGATCGAGACCGGCACCGGAAACTGCCACGTCTACGTCGACGAAGCAGCCGACCTCGACCAGGCGCTGAAGATCGTGCTCAACAGCAAGACCCAGCGCTGCTCGGTGTGCAACGCCAGCGAAACCCTGCTCGTCCACGCCGGTATCGCCGACGCCTTCCTGCCGCGGGCGCTGGCCGAACTGCGCGAGGCCGGAGTCACCATCCACGGCGATGAGCGGGTCCGCTCCTACGACAGCAGCGTGGTGCCCGCCACCGAAGAGGACTGGGCCACCGAGTACCTCTCCTTGGACCTGGCGGTCCGCGTCGTGGACTCCCTGGACGAGGCCGTGGCGCATATCCGCGCCTACTCTTCGGCGCACACCGAGGCCATCATCACCGACTCCCAGGCAGCGGCACGCCGCTTCGTCTCCCTGGTGGACTCCGCGGCCGTCATGGTCAACGCCTCCACCCGCTTCACCGACGGCGGCGAGTTCGGCTTCGGTGCGGAGATCGGCATCTCCACCCAGAAGCTGCACGCACGCGGTCCGATGGGCCTGCCGGAACTGACCACCACCAAGTACGTGGTTACCGGGGAAGGCCACGTGCGCTGACCAGCGCTGTGCCGCCGCGGCCCGCACCTCGCAGCCGGGGAGCGGAGCCGCGGCGGCTCCCGTTCCCCGCCCAGCGGGATCGTTCCGCCGCAGAGCCGCCGCGCAGCGGCACGGGGGAGAGGACGACGGCCATGGCCGAAGCGGCAGGCCGCCTCCCCGCGGCCGCTTTCGGTAGGGCGGTCCGGACGCGGGAAGGTCTTGTCACAGAGCGTGGCCGTGGTGGAGGATCACGGCGACTCCCCAGCGTCCACGAGAGGACCCCCATGCCTGAACCGGTAACCATCCCCGCCCTTCCCGCCTCGCTGACCTGGTGGAACACCCCGGTCGACTTCGCGGTGACCGGACCGGACAGCCTCTGTATCACCGCTGGAGCACGGACGGACGTGTTCAGCGACCCGAACGGGACGGTCCGCATCGCGAACGCCCCTGCCCTCCTGGCGGGACTCGACGGGGATTTCACCCTCGCTGCGCGCGTCAGCCCGAGCCTCCACGCCACCTACGACGCCGGCGTGCTGTTCCTCTACGTCGACGAGGACAACCACGCCAAGTTGTGCCTGGAGCTGTCCCCGCAAGGCCAGCCGACCATCGTGTCGGTGGTGACCCGCGACGGTGTCTCCGACGACTGCAATTCGCTAGCGGTCGAGGGGGAAGCCATGCTGCGGATCACCCGGACCGGAGGCGCCTACGCCTTCCACACCAATCTCGGCGACGGGTGGTGGCACCTGATCCGCTACTTCGCGCTCCCCGGTCCTGCCCGGGCGGGCTTCCTCGCCCAGTCCCCCACGGGAGAGGGGCAGACGGTGCATTTTACGGAGATCGCGTACACGTCCGCCCCGCCCGCGGACCTGCGTGGGGGACAGTGAACAAGACAGCGGGATCAGCGGCGGAGGCCGAGATCACGGGCTAGGCGGCCTGCCCGGCGCCGGAGCGCCCGGTAGAGGCGGCCCATCCGGGCACGCAACGACCGGGACGGGTGCTGCACCTTGACCGACCAGTGGAACAGGCCCCGGCTGAGCCGGAGCCGCAGCGGGATGGGACGCTCCGCCGTCTCCACGACGAGTTCCCACTGCCCCGGACCGGAGACGTGGGGCACGTCAGCGGTGAGGACGGAGTGCGGGTTGGTCGCGCTGGCCGAATCGGGCCGCACACTTGCCGCGCTCTCTACCTTCTCCCCGTTGCCGACCAAGCACAGCGGCAACCCGATGCGCTCGTCGCTGGTGTGCAGGGCCAGCGGGATCCGCAATTGCAGGCCGTCGCTGTTGCGGACCACAGCCGGGCGCTCCTGCGGGGGGATGAGCGCCGGGAGTTTCTGCCAGGGGTCGTCGGCGGTGACCACCAGGTGGTTCTTCGCGTTGTAGCTGGGGGTCACCAGCACCGGGGGTGTGTTGTCGAGGTGGACGAAGGCGGGGACCCGCGTGGCCTCCGCTGCGGGGGAGCGCAGCGGACCAAGCGTGAAATCGCAGCTCACGCCGCCCAAGTCGATGCGGGAGACGAACCACCACTTGCCGAGCAGGGGGCCGCCCAGGTTGCCGCGCTGGATGTCAAGCGTGACCGTCCCGACCAGCCGGACCGTGAACCGGTCCGCACCCACCGGTTCTTCGAGGAGGGTGAACGAGGTCGGCACGGTGACATCTGCGCCGAGCTTCTTATTGCGGGCGAAGGTACGCAGCTTGATCCGTTTCAGCGCCGCGGTGACCTCGGCGGCCTCGCACACCTCCGGGTGGGAGAGCACGGCGGTCGGGAGGTCCCAGTAGACCGATTCGGCGGAGCGCACGAATTCCAGGGGCCGCTGGTCGCTTTTGCGCACCAGGGTGCTCTCCACGTCCACGTACAGCACCGAGCCGTCCCACCGGTATCCGGTCACCGTGGTGTGCTGTCCCAGGTCGTGTTCGAACTCGGCGACGTGGCGGACAAGGTCGAACTGTCCGGTCCGCAGCGCGGTAGCGCGCAGCCGGGAGAACGGGTTGAGTCTGGCGTCCACCCGTTCGGGGATGCGGCGTTGGACGAGCGAGTGGGCGACGGTGTGGAGGACCTCCGCGGTCTGCTCGGGCAGCCGCAAGTATTTAGCCCCTTGCATCTGCCCTAGCAGTTTCGACCGGTACCACTGCGCCAGCAGGGTGTCGCGGAACTCTCCCGGTTCGGTTTCGGCTTCGATGATGTCGATGATCCGCTCGACACTGCCGAGGTAGTCCTCGGGGTCGGGAGGGGTGCGGAACGAGATATTCCCGAAGTTTTCGTCCTTGTGCCGCACCCAGTAGTAGCAGGTGTAGTCGTGGACTACCGAGACCGAGGCGGCGCGCAGGTAGGCGGGGAGCATGAACATGTGGTCCTCGAGCCGGACTTTCCCTTCGGGGAAGCGCAGCCCGTGGGAGCGGACGAACTCGGTGCGGAAGAGCTTGTGCACCGTCAGCGTGGTGAGCAGGATGCGGTGGGTGCGCAGTGTCGCCCCGGACAAGGGTCTTTGGAAGATCTCCCGGGGCGCTCTCCGGCCGATGCCCGCCATCCGGCCGATCACGATGTCAGCGGAGTCCTCCCGGGCTTTGGCGACCAGGCGCTCTAAGGCTTCCGCGCCGAGGTAGTCGTCATCGTCCATGAAGAAGAGGTACTCGCCTCGGGCGCGGTCGATGCCGATGTTGCGGGGGCGTCCAGGCCAGCCGGAGTTCTCGATGTGCACGACCGAGAAGTTCTCTTCGCCAGCGAGTTCCGTGTCGAGCAGCTCCCCGGTCCCGTCAGTGGAACCGTCGTCGACGTAGATGACTTCGAAGCGAGAGCGGGGCAGAGTCTGCGCGCGCAGCGATTCAAGCCCAGCTAGTACCCCCCGGCCGGTGTTGTGGACCGGAATGATGACGGTCACATCGATGGACATGATTCCCCGTTTCCCCCTGTAGTGATGCTGCCTTTGCGTGGCGCACGCGGACCAGTGCAAGAAAAGACGCATGGCAGGGCACGGTCCGTGCACTTACATCACTCGTGTTCGAGGCTTTTGGTTTACCGAGCCTTTTGCTTTCTTTTAGGCGCGGGAAACACGAGAGGGCTGGGATGGCGGGGCGGTGCGGCGCCCGGACCGAGCAGCACGCGTCTCATCTGCACCGATACCCACGAACGGCAGACGTCATACGAGTGCATCCTCACCCGGACAGGTCAGATGCGGTGGAGCACATCCCTTTGATGTGAACCAATTCACATCGGAAATGGAGAGGGAGGGCCGGATTTTTCTTACATAAATTTTATATTTCTCATTTATGCAGAAAAAGGAAATCCGGGGCCTGCATCCTACGGGAAATGGTCGGACCACTGGCCGGGGTCAGGCGGTGGTGCGGCGTCCCGGGCCGTTGCGCCACCGGTCGGCCATCGAGTCGAAGATCTTGCTGCCCGTGGCCGCCGCGCCGCTCACCACATCGCGCAAAGTGCCCACCAGCGGATCAGAGGTGCGCTCCCACGCCTCCCGGTACGAGCGGGCCGCGCTGCGGGCCTCCTCGCTGATGCGGGCGTCGGTATCGGTGTCCCGCCGGGGGTAGTCGCCGGTGAGGATGCGCTGGTAGGAGCCCTCTGCGATCCAGCGGTCCAGTTCCGCGAGCCGGACCACCGCGAACGGATGGGTCTGCCCCTGGGTGATGAGGAGTTTGATGAACCCGTCGCGGATGTCCTCAGCAGCGTCGTACTCCCGGGCCTGGTCGAGGAAAGCGTCGACGTTCATCTCGGCCAGCCGTGAACCCCCGGCGAGCTTCATCAGCGCCCGCTTGGCCGCTTCCGGGTTCTGGCAGGTGAGCAGCCCGGCACGGTCACAGGACAGCTCTGATTTGCGGTACCACTCCTCCAGCGCCGCAACGATCGCGCGCAGGCCGACATAGCCCAGGGGGAACCAGGCGACCCGCGCCGCCAGCCGAACCAGAGCCAGCAGCATGGTGCGGTAGACGGCGTGCCCGGACAGGATGTGCCCTACCTCGTGCCCCACCACGAACCGCTGCTCTTCAGGACCGAGCAGGTCGACCAGGCCCGTGGTCACGACGATGAAAGGACGGCTGCTGCCGATCGCCATGGCGTTGGGCTGCGGGTTCATCTGGATGTACAGCTCTGGAACCCGGTCGAGGTCCAGCACGTAGGCGGCGTCGCGCACATAGTCGTGGATGTCGGGGAACTGGCGCTCGTCGACCCGTACCGCGCTGGCCAGGAACATCAGCCGCAGCGCCCGCTCGTTGAAGAGGCCGGAGAGCCGCTTGAAGACTTCGTCGAAGCCGCGCAGCGACCGCAAGGCGACGAGGGCGCCGCGGTCCGCGGGATGCTCGTAGGCGCGCGAAGAGATGTTGCGGAGCCGGACGCGAGCACGGTCTGGAGTAGTAGCCATGCCTGAATGCTATGCGTGACTATGCCGAGAATCTACGGTTTGCGGATACGGGGAGGGCGGTGTCCAGGGGAGGGGTGCTCACAGTGGTCGAAACCGGGATGACTACTCTCGAAACCGGAGGAGTAGCCCCAACGACGGGGATGAGACGAGAGCGGTGACCGTGCCCGAGGAGAAGACGATTACGCGGGGGAAGAGAAAACCGCGCCGTATCGGAATCATGGGTGGCACCTTCGACCCCATCCACAACGGACACTTGGTGGCCGGCAGCGAGGTGGCCCACCTGTTCAACCTCGACGAGGTGATCTTTGTCCCCGCTGGAAACCCCTGGCAGAAGCAGCAGCAGGGGAAGCGGGTCACCCCGGCCGAGCACCGCTACTTGATGACGGTGATCGCCACCGCGGAGAACCCCCAGTTCCGGGTGAGCCGGATCGAGATCGACCGTGAAGGGCCCACCTACACGATCGATACGCTGCGCGAGATGCGCCGGCAGTACGGCCCTGACGTGGAGTTGTTCTTCATCACGGGAGCGGATGCGCTGAGCGCGATTTTGAGCTGGCACAACGCGGATGAACTTTTCGAACTCGCGCATTTCGTAGGCTGTAACCGACCGGGGCACCAGCTCGCCGATCCCGGTCTGCCCGAGGGGAAGGTCTCCCTGGTGGAGATCCCGGCCCTGGCGATCTCCTCGACCGAGTGTCGAGAACGCGTCCGTAAAGGCGAGCCCATCTGGTATCTGGTGCCCGACGGTATTGTCCGCTACATCAACAAGACCGGGCTGTACCTCGATGACTAGCAGGCGAGGGAGCAGCCCACGAGAGGCAGCCATTACCTGTGACCGCTACGGAACGGACTGTTGAACTTGTCACCATTGCGGCCACCGCCGCGGCCGACAAACTCGCGCAGGACATTGTTGCCTACGATGTCAGCGATCAGCTCGTCATCACTGACGCTTTCCTCTTGTGCTCCGCGCCCAACGACCGCCAGGTCAGGGCGATCGTAGACGAGATCGAGGAACGCCTGTATCGGCAGGCGAAAGCCAAGCCGGTGCGCCGGGAAGGCGAACACGAGGGCCGTTGGGTACTGCTGGACTACGTTGACCTCGTCGTGCACGTCCAGCACGAAGAGGAGCGCGGTTACTACAGTTTGGAGCGGCTGTGGAAGGACTGCCCCCAGATCGAGCTGCCTCAGGCGGCTCAGGGCGTCGACCACACCGCGAACGGCTCGAGCAGTGAGTGAGTCGTCGCCCGATTAACCGCTCTCTTCGCGGACAGGAGTGACCTGGTGACCGAAACCCGCCGCGTGATCTGCTGGCGCCACGGGCAGACCGACTGGAACATCGAGAACCGCTTCCAAGGCCAGCGCGATGTTCCCCTGAACGAGACCGGACTCGCCCAGGCGGAACGGGCTGCCCGACTGCTTGCCCAACTGCGACCCGATGCGATCGTCGCCTCTGACCTGCAGCGGGCCGCGGACACGGCGCGGGCCCTGGCCCGCATCGTCGGCCTGCCCGTGACGTACGACCCCGCGCTGCGGGAGCGCTTCGGCGGCCCGTGGGAGGGGCTGACCCGCGCGGAGATCGCCGCGGGATGGCCCGAGCGGTTGCCCACCATGGACATCCCCGGCGGTGAAGACTTGGGCACCGTCGGCAAACGAGTCGCAGAAGCCATCCAGCGCGGCTTGGAGAAAGTCCCGGAGGGCGGAACCCTCGTCGTGGTAGGCCATGGTGCCGCGTTGCGCGCCGGCATCCACACGATGCTCGGCCTCCAGGCAGACCAGTGGGAGGTGCTGGGCACGTTGAGCAACTGCTCCTGGTCTGTCCTCGGGCCGAGCCGTTCTGGCGGCTGGCGGCTGCTGGAGTACAACGCCAGGAGCCTGCCCGAGGAGAAGGTCCTGGGCGACGACCGCTAACTGTTTCGACTAACGCGGGGAATTCCGCTATTGTTCTGGAAGTCAGCGGGACACGTCCCGCGGACTCCACACGGGGCTATGGCGCAGTTGGTAGCGCGCTTCCATGGCATGGAAGAGGTCTGGGGTTCGAATCCCCATAGCTCCACTCCATAGGCACACATCACGGGCCTCACCAGCACCGGTGGGGCCCGTGATGCATTGTGCGGAGCCGGTGCAGCAAGGGCCTGTCACACCACAGCGCACCTCCCGGCACAACGGGTGCCGCCTCCGCGCTGTCTCCTGGATGAGCCCCATACGCGGGGCGGACTGGGTGAAGGCTGCTGTGCCGTCGGGAGCAGAGCTCCGACCATGGGGGTGGGAGAAAGTGAGGAGCGCCACTCACCAGTATGGGAAAGCGGTTTCTTGAAGGGGTGGGGCAGAGCCCAGGCCCGATCAAGCTGGACAGCGACCCTGGTCCATCGGGGTTTCCGGCCTTCGAGCCGAGGAGAAAGCGGTCCCGTTCCCCCGCGGCGGGAGCAAGATGTACCGACCACTCCTGGAGATCGGGTAGAGTGGGTGATGACCCAAGGGGCTATGGCGCAGTTGGTAGCGCGCTTCCATGGCATGGAAGAGGTCTGGGGTTCGAATCCCCATAGCTCCACAGCAAGACCCGCGGAGTCGGTGGAATTCTCTCCACTGCCCGCGGGTCTTTTTCCTTGCTGGACATCCTGCATCCGGTAGCGCAGCTCCCCGATCGGTCCTGGGCAGCGAGCCATGGTGCGCCCACCGGGCTCCGGAGAGCTGCGGGGCGGTCGGCACTGGCGGCCGCCCCGCTCTCAGCGGTGTCGCGCACTCGATAGGGAGTACGGCCGCCCAGCAGGCAGACCCCCAAGACGCAGGGGCGGGCAGCGTCCGTCGAGTCCTCCTGCCACCAAAAATCGGTGTGATCCTCTTGACACGGAAAGCGCTTTCTTTATGCTCAAGGAAAGCACCTCGGTGCTTACGAACTACTACGGAAGGTAAACGGTGGGACGATCAATTACGCGTCGACTCGCCTCGACGCTAGCCACAGCGGCCGTGGTGACAGCAGGTCTAACCCTACCGGTGTCCCCGGCATCGGCGCAGACCGGCAGCGCCACCGGCTACGCAGCCCTCAACGGCGGAACGACGGGCGGTGCGGGCGGACAGGTGGTCCGAGCCACCACAGGAACCGAGATCCACCAAGCCCTGTGCCAGCGGCCCAGCACCAGCACCCCAATCATCATCCAGGTCGAAGGAACCATCAACCACGGCAACACCTCCAAGGTGTCCGGACCGGGATGCGACACCGCCAGTGACAAGATCGAACTCAAGAAGATCAGCAACGTCACAATCGTCGGTGTCGGCAACGGAGCCCTGTTCGACCAGATCGGCATCCACATCCGGGAATCCCGGAACATCATCATCCAGAACGTGCACATCCGGAACGTCAAGAAGTCCGGATCACCCACGTCTAACGGCGGCGACGCCATCGGCATGGAGAAGGACGTCCGCAACGTCTGGGTGGACCACGTCACCTTGGAGGCCTCGGGCGGTGAGTCGGAGGGCTACGACGGCCTCTTCGACCTCAAGGACAACACCCAGTACGTCACCCTCTCCTACAGCATCCTCCGTAACTCTGGCCGCGGAGGACTGATCGGATCCAGCGAGAGCGACCTCTCCAACGGTTACATCACCTTCCACCACAACCTGTACGAGAACATCGACTCGCGGACGCCCCTGCTGCGCGGCGGCGTGGCGCACATGTACAACAACCACTACGTGCGCCTCAACAACTCCGGCATCAACTCCCGGGCCGGGGCACGCGCCAAAGTGGAGAACAACTACTTCCAGAACTCCAAGGACGTCCTGGGCACCTTCTACACCAACGAGCGGGGCTACTGGGAGGTCCGCGGCAACATCTTCGACAACGTGACCTGGTCCAGCCAGGGCAACGAGAACTACCCTGCCGGACCTAACCCGCAGTCCACCACATCGGTGAGCATCCCCTACTCATACCGGCTTGACGACGCCGGCTGCGTGCCGCAGATCGTGAGCCAGACCGCGGGCGCGAACAAGGGCAACCGGGTCTCCGACGGCAACTGCCGGGCAGAGGATCCGGGCAACCCCGATCCGGGCAATCCGGATCCGGGGAACCCTGACCCGGGCACCCCGCCCGGCGGCACCAACCTCAGCATCGGTGCCGACGCCGACGGCTCCAGCAAGGCCAGCGGGACCAGCTACAAGAACGTCATCGACGGCGACATGAGCACCTACTGGTCGCCGAGCGGCTCCACCGGCCGCATCTCGGTCAAGTGGGGCTCGAACGTGACGGTGTCCGCGATCCACATCCGCGAGGCGGCTGGGGCCGTGGGCAACATCGGCTCCTGGCGGGTCGTCAACAATGACACCGGCGCCGTCCTGGCCACGGGAACCGGGGCGGGAGTCATCACCTTCACCCCCACCACGCTGCGGAAGATCAACTTCGAGATCCTCAGCTCGAACGGCACTCCGCGGGTGGCCGAGTTCGAAACCTACGCCGGCTAACCGCTGAGCCAACACGCCGGCAGCCGTAAGACAGCCGGAACCAAGCTCCCCGGCACCGCGGCCCTGGCGGACACCCGCCAGGGCCGTACCGTGCCACCGCCCCAGAGGCACCCGGCACAGCGCACCGACCAGCCAGGGCGTGCCCGCGGTGAGAACCCCCGCGGGAGACCGCCCTGGCTCTCCTGTGGACAACCGGCCGAACCTGCCGCACCGACCCGGTACTGTCAGGGGCGTGTCTGATCTTCCCGACGTCGACGAGCTCCTCGACGCGGCCGTGCGCGCCCTCAACGGCACCCGGCGCGACGGCCAGGCGACCATGGCCCGCTCGGTGGCCGCAGCGATCGACAGCCGCGAACACCTCGTCGTGCAGGCCGGCACCGGAACAGGAAAATCCCTGGGCTACCTGGTTCCGGCACTGCGCCACGCGGTCGCCGCCAACGCCACGGTTGTGGTCTCCACCGCCACCATCGCGCTGCAGAACCAGCTCATCGGACGCGACCTGCCGCGGCTCACCGAGGCACTCGAACCGCTGCTGGGCCGCCGTCCCGTCTACGCGATCCTCAAAGGACGGCGCAACTACCTGTGCCGCTACCGCCTCTCCCAGGCAGCGACAGGTCCGGAAGAAGCTGAACTGTTCGACCCGCACCTGCTGTCCTCGCTCGGCCGCCAAGTGCGCCGGCTCCACGAATGGGCGGAGGAGACCCTCACCGGGGACCGCGACGACCTCACCCCGGGGGTGAGCGATCTGGCCTGGCGGCAGGTCTCCGTGGGAGCCAACGAGTGCATCGGGCCCCAGATGTGCCCGGTCAGCGACGACTGTTTTGCGGAGCTCGCCCGGGCCGAGACCATCGGCGCGGACCTCGTCGTCACCAACCACGCCCTGCTCGCTATCGACGCTGTCCAGGGCTACCGGCTGCTGCCCGACCACGACCTGCTCATCGTTGACGAAGCGCACGAGCTCGTCGACCGGGTCACCTCCGTGGCGACTGGGGTGCTCAGTGACCGGAGCATCAGCCTTGCGGCGAAGCGGGCCGCCCCGGTCTGTGACGTGGAACTCACCGAACGCCTCGCAGAGACCGCTGACGGGTTGGCGTTGATGCTCGCCGACACCCCGCCGGGCCGTCTCGACCATCTGCCGGATCCGCTGGCCACCGCCGTAGCCGCAGTCCGGGACGCCGCCCACGCCTGCCTTTCCGCGCTGCCCGAGCCGCCCCGGGACGACCCGCACGCCGCCAGCGCCCGCCGGCTCGCCCTCGCCGGCCTCGAAGAAGTCCACTGCACCGCCGAACGGATCCTCCTCTGCGTCCAGCAGCCCCTCCGGGACCGGCAGGACGTGGTGTGGTTCGCGCGCGGCGCACGGCAGACCCCCGGACTTCGCATCGCTCCCCTGGCTGTCAACCGGACCCTGCGCCAGGCCCTGTTCACCGAGCGCACCACGGTGCTGACCTCCGCCACCCTCGCTCTCGGCGGCTCCTTCGACCTGATGGCCCGGCAGTGGGGACTCGGCCCTCTGCCCGATCATGACCCGGCAGAGGCAGCAGAGCCCGCGGAAACCACTGCCACGCCCTCGGCCGAACCCAGCCCGCTCCGGTGGCGCGCGATCGACGTGGGCTCACCGTTCAACCACGCCCGCAGCGGCATCCTCTACATCGCCACCCACCTGCCCCCGCCGGGCCGGGAGAGCCTCCACCCCGAATACCTCGACGAGATGGCGGAACTCATCGACGCGGCAGGAGGGCGCACCCTCGGCCTGTTCTCCTCCACCCGGGCAGCCGTGCACGCCGCAGAAGAACTCCGGGAACGCCTGCCTTACCCGATCCTGTGCCAGGGGGACGACTCCACCGGCCACCTCGTCCAGCAGTTCGCTGCAGACGAGGCCACCTGTCTGTTCGGCACCTTGTCACTGTGGCAGGGCGTGGATGTCCCGGGACCGGCGCTGCAACTGGTCATCGTGGACCGCATCCCCTTCCCCCGGCCCGATGACCCGCTGGCCTCGGCCCGGCAGCGCGCGATCGGTGCACAAGGAGGGAACGGGTTCCTCGAAGTCGCGGCTACCCATGCCGCGCTGCTCCTCGCCCAAGGCACCGGGCGGCTCTTGCGGTCCGTCCACGACAAAGGGGTGGTCGCGGTCCTCGACCCGCGGCTGGCCACCGCCCGCTACGGGGCGTTCCTCCGCGCCTCCCTGCCCCCGTACTGGGGAACCACCGACCCCCAAGTGGCCCGGGCGGCGCTGCGGAGACTCCACGAGGCAGCGTCCCGCGCGGCCTGAACCCGCCGACCCGTACTCAGCGGGGCGCTCGGAAACCGAAGAGGCGGATCGCGTAGCCCGGACCGTCGCCGGGAGAGTGGATGTGCCACCGGTCGCTGTGCTCCCCCGTGGTCAGCTCGTACCACAGCAGGTCGATGAGTTTGAGCCGGGCCACGATCGACGAATTCGGGTCGAGGACGAGCGAGTATTTCCGGTCGCTCAATCGCTGGGTGATCATGCCGACCGGCGGACTGTCCCAGATCGCGGGAACAGGAGCGTGCCCCACCTCCACACCGCACCGGCGCAACTGGCTGATCTCCTCTTCCAACGCCTTGGCAGCCAGGGCGTTGTCTAACCGGAGCGCGTCTTCCAGTTCGTCGCGGTCCTCGTCGTCGCGCATGTAGGCGTGGTAGGTCTGCCGTCCGCAGGAGCGGCACATCCGCCGTACCACGCACCGGGCCGCACCGTGGGCAGACTGGGCCTCCCCGATACCGCGGTAGGTGGTGACCCGGCGGATTGCCCCGCAGTCACAGCACAGGGCGGTCAACTCCTGTCTCATTTCCACGACCCCTCCCACGAGTGAGTATGCGATGAGCCTCCCCCGCGGGGGAACCGATTCCACCAGGTGGTTCCTACAAACTGTCTCCACCGGTGTCCAAAAATTCCCTCTTGTTCCTCTTAGTGGCTTGTGGGGCTTGCCAGCGGGTGTTCCGGGAGAGTAGGTTGCGCCCCTCCTCTTCCTAGTCGCCCCGGTTCGTTGGGTTCGGCGGAGAAAGAGAGGCCTCAGCGGAGTCGGAGGGGTCGGCAGACGATCCGGAAGAGGACTCTGACTCCTCCGCCGTGCCCCCGGAGTCGCCCGCGCCCAGCAGCGGGTGCTCGGCCACCTCGTAGCGTCTGATGTAGAAGCTGAGGAAAGTCTGCAAGCTCGCCCCGGCAGGCAGCGCCAGCAGCGCCCCCGGCGCACCCAGGATCGCGACCCCGGCCAGGACGGAGCCGAACGCCACCGCCGGATGCATGTCCAGCGTCTTAGCGGTGATCCGCGGCTGCAGCAGATAGTTCTCGAACTGCTGGTAGACGGTGACGAACACCAGGACCCACAGCGCCGGCCAGAAACCGTCGAGGAGCGCTACGAGCACCGGGAGCGCCCCACCGATGTAGGTGCCCACGGTCGGAATGAACTGGGATAGCACCCCCATCCAGAGGGCCAGCGCGAACGCGAAGGGGATGTCCAAGAGCGCCAGCAGGATGTAGTGGGCCACCGTGCAGATGAGCGCGAGCAGCGCCCGCGAGTAGATGTAGCCGCCGGTCTTCTCGATCGCGATCTCCCAGGCGCGCAGCACCTCCCGCTGGGTGCGCGGTGGCAGCACCGAGCAGATCGTGCGGCGGAACCGCGGGCCGTCCGCACACAGGTAGAAGGTGAACAGCGCGATCGTCAACCCGTCGAAAAGCAGCGCCAGCACGGTGGATCCCGCTCCCACCACGTTGCCCGCGAGCTGGGACGCGTACTCTTCGACCAGCCCGCTGACACTCGTCAGCTCGCTCAGCAGCGTGGTGGGGGAGAAGTCGGTGTGGAACGTGGCGTTCACCCAGGCCAGCAGCGAACGCGTCATCCGGGGCAGATCCGAGACGAACGCGACGACCTGGCCGACAAGCATCGACCCCAGCACGGTGAGGAACAGCACCAGAGTGCCGGCCGCTGCCAGCATCACCGCCCCCGTGGCGAGCCCGCGCGGCCAGCGGTGCCGGTGCAGCCAGTTCACGGCGGGCTCAAGCGCCAGCGCCAGGAACAAAGAGATCAACAGCAGCAGCAACAGCCCTTGGAGCTGCACAAACAGCCACCAGGCGAGCGCCGCGAGAGTGACCACCCACACGACAAGCAGCAGCGCCCGCAGCAGCCATGGCGGCACCTGGGCGGCCGAGCCGGTGAGGGGAGTAGCGCCTTCCGAGGGTGGGCGGTGCCTCACGGATCCGGGGTCGTCACTCATCGGGGCACCACCCTTCACACTCCATCGAAGCTAGTCGAGGGACAAACGGCGCTTGTTGCGGGCCGTCCACTCCCGCATGCGCTTGGGGTAACCAACGAGGTTCACGTCGTAGGCGGGAAGAGCGAGTTTGTGCGCGACCCGGCGCAGCACCTCAGGGGAACCGACCCGTCGACGGATCCACTCCCCGTCGTGGGCGACCGCCACAGCAGTCGTGCCCGTGGCGAACGTCTCCGGCTCGACGTAGAACTCGACGCCTTTCCGACTCTTGGCGAACTCGATCAGCGCCTTGATGTCGGAATCCTCCGCAGGACGATCGTAACGCGCTTTTCTGCCTCGGCGTTGCGCTTTCCGTAGCCCGAAGCGATCCAGCCATCCCATACCGTACTTACTCCTGTCCGTGTCCGCCGCACCACACCCGACCCGCACAGCCCAGTGCCGCTGACTCTAAAGGACACCGTCAAGGACCGCTGTGTCAATCGGGCCGCTGCAGTGATCGCGTTGATACGTTCAGTGCGTGATGCGGGGAGGGAGTGCCACGATGACGTTGTGGGAATGGGTGGCGGAAGCCGCCGACAAGACACGGGCCAACGGACACGAGCAGCTAGCTACCGCGCTGGGGCGCCTGCCGGAACTGGCTGTCCTCGGCGACACCCACCGGATCACCATCGAACTGCCGGCCGCCCTGCGGGCCGCGACCGAGCCGGGGGCCCCGCTCTGGGCCGCCCACTATGTGCGGTACTGGCAGCTCGCCGCGCGTATCCTCCACCACCAGGCAGGCACAGTGGTGTTGGACGAGGTCACCGAACTGGTGCACGCCGCCCACGCCGATCCGGCCCACTGCCCGCCCGGCGCCTGCCCTGCCGTGATCGCCGCTGCCTGCCACGCCAACATCGACGGCCCTGGCCGCACCGTGGAACGGGAGCTCCTGCTCACCACCGCCTTAGAGCACGTCGAACCCGGAACACCCGCCTACACGGCGCTGACCGCGGCCTTCGCTGACCTGCTCAGCGACGTGGGACGCCCGCACGAGGCGGTCGACTTCCTCGACACCCAAGACCAGACGCTCCGCTTCACCGTCGAGCTCGCCGTGGCACGCGTGCGCGCCTTGCACCTCATGGGCCGCGACGAGGAAGCGCTGGCAGTCCTCAACCGGCTTGACAACCAGGTCCCCGTGCTGAGCGGCCCCGACGCCGCCCGCGACGACGTGCACCTCCGGATCCGTTTCGAACGCGCCCGGCTGCTGGCCCGCCTGGCCCGCACCAGACGGCAGTTGGTGGAGGTGGCTGCGGCGGCGCTGCCAGCCGTGGAACTAGCCCAGGCCCACCCGTTCCTCCGGCCGCTGTGGGTGCAGGCCGCAGAAGACCTCGACGCGGCCGGGGTAGCGCTCAACGACTGGCGGCTCGGCGTCCGCCTCACCGGGTGGGTCCGCCACCTGGAGCAGAACGGCGCGCCCCGCCGCCAACTGGAACTGGCGGTGCGAGCAGCCCGGCTCGCCCTGCGCCGCGGCGCCCGCTGGACCGCGCTGAGCATGGTCGAATACGCCCAAGCCGCGGTAGCCCAGATGTGCCGCGAGGACGCGCTCACCGCCGACCTCGCTGCGGTCCGCGCCAGTGTCCGCCAGCTCCCATCGCCGTCGCTTCCGGTCCCCGCAGCTCGCCTGGACTCGTGGCTGTGGAGCAACCACGCCCTGGACCTCAACCCCGAGCAGCGGGCCGACCTGATCTGGGCCGCACTCGCCGAATGCCCGGGGGATGCGGTGCTCCTCGAACGCCTCGGACGCGTAGCCCGGGAACTCGACCTGGCCCGTAACGCAGCGCGAGAGCAGTGGGCAAGGGTCCGCGCGCTCCCCGCCGACGCGACCACCGCGCTCAGCCTGCTGGAATCCCTGCTGCACGACGGGGACATGGAAGGGGTACGGGAACTGGTCGGCCTGCTGGCCACCCTGTCCGAGACGGGTACCGTCCGCCAGCCCTGAACAGCGCGGCACACCGCCGTGGCGCACTGCGCGGGGAATTCAGACGCTGCCGCGGAACAGAACCGGGCCGACAGCACATCCGTGCGGGACGACTACCGGCGCAGCAGACACGCTCACGCCGCGACCTCGGTGGTCAGCAGCACCCCCGCCCGGTAGGTCAGGGCTGCCTCGGGAAGCTGTGCGGGACGGCCGCTGGCATACACCCGCAGCCCACCGGTGCGGGGCGCGTCCGGTTGGGGCGAGACCCCGATTCGCCGGAGGGCCTGCGCGGCGACCGCATCCGCGGCTGTGAACAGGGTCACATGCTCGCCCAGCGCTGCGGTGATGACGTCGCTCACCAGGTCGTAGTGGGTGCAGCCGAGCACCACCGCTGACACGTCGGCAGGAGTGTGCGCGGCGGCGTGGTCGACGGCTTCCGCCACAGCAGCCGGATCGGCGCGTTCCACCGCGTCAGCCAGGCCGGGGCAGGCCACCGGGGTCACCGCGATCCCCCGCGCGAACCGGTCGATGAGGTCCCGCTGGTACGGGCTCCCCGTAGTAGCCGGGGTCGCCCAGATCGCGAACGGCGCACCCCGGTCTGCGGCGGGCTTCACGGCCGGGACGGTACCGATCACGGGAATCCGCGGTTCCAGTTCGGCGCGCAGCGACTCCAACGCGTGCACCGAGGCGGTGTTGCACGCCACCACCACGGCGTCGGGCTGCTCGTCAAGCACAGCCCGGGCCCCGGCCAGCGCCCGCGCGACGATCTCCGGAACACTGCGCGGTCCCCACGGCATGTAATCAGGGTCCATGGAGAGGATCAGGTCCGCATCCGGACGGATCCGCCGCAGCGCGGCGGCGGTGGAGAGCAGACCGATCCCTGAGTCGACTAATGCGATGCGCACGCCAGCCGATGATATGCGCAAAACCGGGAAACGCCGCGTAACATCCCCGGATTTGCCGTACTGGGAGATTAGGCTGGCCTCAAACCGGCGCCCCGACCGCCGTGCGGCGGCTCCGACAGCCCGGAATGCCGCGCGGGAACGGCGGGGGAGAAGTGGGTGAGCAGTGAACTGTCAGTCTTCCGCGTCCAACCTCGCCAACCACATCAACGCGGTGTACGAGCTGCGCCGCGCCTATGCGCGGCTGTCCGCCGACAAGCCGGTGCGCCTGGCGAAGACCACCTCCAACCTCTTCCGCTTCCGCAGCCGGGACGATGCCGCGCGTCTCGACGTCAGCGCTTTCACCTCGGTGATCAGCATCGACACGGAGGCGCGGGTCGCGGAGGTGGGCGGCATGACCACCTACGAGGACCTGGTCGCCGCCACCCTGCGGCATGGCCTGATGCCGCCGGTGGTTCCGCAACTGCGCACGATCACCCTGGGCGGTGCGGTCACCGGGCTGGGGATCGAATCCTCGTCCTTCCGCAACGGGCTCCCGCACGAGTCAGTGGAAGAGATGGAGATCCTCACCGGCAGCGGCCAGGTGGTGGTGGCCCGGCGCGACAACGAGCACCGCGACCTGTTCTACGGTTTCCCCAACTCGTACGGCACCCTCGGTTACGCGCTGCGGCTCCGCATCCAGCTCGAACCGGTCCGCCCCTACGTCCACCTGCGGCACCTGCGGTTCACCGATGCCGCAGCGGCCATGGCCGCGCTGGAGCAGATCTGCGCGGACCGCACCCACGACGGGGAGACCGTCGACTTCGTCGACGGCGTCGTGTTCGCCCGCAACGAGCTGTACCTGACCTTGGGGACGTTCACCGACCGGGCTCCGTGGACCAGCGACTACACCGGAACCGACATCTACTACCGGTCGATCCCCCGCTACGCGGGCCCCGGCCCCGGCGACTACCTCACCACGCACGACTACCTGTGGCGGTGGGACACCGACTGGTTCTGGTGCTCCCGCGCCTTCGGACTGCAGCATCCCGTGGTGCGCCGCCTGTGGCCGCGTTCCTTGAAACGCTCCGACGTCTACCGCAAGCTCGTCGCCTGGGACCGGCGCACTGACGCGAGCCGCCTGCTCGACTACTACCGCGGGCGCCCGCCCAAGGAACCGGTGATCCAGGACATCGAGGTTGAGGTGGGGCGGGCTGCCGAGTTCCTCGACTTCTTCCACACCGAGATCGGCATGTCCCCGGTGTGGCTGTGCCCGCTGCGGCTGCGAGAAGACACAGCCGACGATACGGAACCGGTCTGGCCGCTCTACCCCCTCAAACCCCGCCGCCTCTACGTCAACTTCGGGTTTTGGGGCCTCGTTCCGATCCGTCCCGGTGGAGGCAGGACATACCACAACCGGCTGATCGAAAAAGAAGTGACCCGGTTGGGCGGGCACAAGTCGCTCTACTCGGACGCCTTCTACGACGAGGACGAGTTCTGGGAGCTCTACAACGGGGAGATCTACCGCAAGCTCAAAGCTGCCTACGACCCCGACGGTCGACTGCTCGACCTGTACACCAAGTGCGTCGGCGGCGGGTGAGAAAGGATGAGGGATGCGACTGGCGGAGGTATTCGAACGTGTCGTCGGACCCGATGCGCCCGTCCACTTCCGGGCCTACGACGGCAGCACTGCGGGAGATCCACGCAGTGAAGTCGCTATCGTGGTTCGCCACCCGGCAGCCGTCAACTACATCGTCCAAGCGCCGGGAGCACTCGGTTTGACCCGCGCCTACGTGGCGGGATACCTCGACGTCGAAGGGGACATGTACACCGCGCTGCGGGCAATGGCCGACGTGGTGTTCCAGGACCGGCCGCGGCTGTCCCCCGGGGAACTGCTGCGGATCATCCGCGGGATCGGGTGGGTGAAGTTCGTCAACCGGCTTCCACCGCCGCCGCAGGAGGTGCGCCAGTCCCGCCTCGCCGCCCTGGGCTGGCGCCACTCCAAGCAGCGCGACGCCGAAGCCATCCAGCACCACTACGACGTCTCCAACGCCTTCTACGCCCTGGTCTTGGGCGAGTCGATGACCTACACCTGCGCGGTCTACCCGACCGAGCAGGCCACGCTGGAGCAGGCACAGTTCTTCAAGCACGAGCTGATCGCCCGCAAGCTCGGTCTTGCCCCTGGGATACGACTGCTGGATGTGGGGTGCGGCTGGGGCGGCATGGTCATCCACGCGGCCCGGGAGCACGGGGTCAAAGCCCTGGGGGTGACCCTGTCCAAAGAGCAGGCTGAGTGGGCGCAGAAGCGGATCGCCCACGAGGGCCTGGGCGACCTGGCAGAAGTCCGGCACATGGACTACCGGGACCTGCCCGACGGCGAGTACGACGCGATCAGCTCGATCGGGTTGACCGAGCACGTCGGCAAAAAGAACGTGCCCGCCTACTTCGCGTCGCTGTACCGCAAGCTCGTCCCGGGAGGCCGCCTGCTCAACCACTGCATCACCCGGCCCCGCAACGACCTGCCGCCCTTCAAACGCGGCGGGGTGATCAACCGCTACGTCTTCCCCGATGGGGAGCTGGAAGGGCCCGGCTGGCTGCAGGCGGCGATGAACGACGCCGGGTTCGAAATCCGCCACCAGGAGAACCTGCGGGAGCACTACGCACGGACCCTGCGGGACTGGCTGGCCAACCTGGACCGCAACTGGGATGCCGCGGTGCGGGAAGTGGGGGAGGGCACGGCCCGAGTGTGGCGGCTCTACATGGCCGGGTGCGTGCTCGGCTTCGAACGCAACGTGGTGCAACTGCACCAGATCCTCGGGGTGAAGCTCGACGGGACCGAGGCGCGGATGCCGCTGCGCCCCGACTTCGAACCGCCGCTGCCTTAACCGCGGTGCACAGCCGGGGGATATCAGTCGCGGAACCGGGCATGATGAGCCCATGGCTGCGACCGATGACGACCGGCACCACACCACCGTCGCCCTCGACCTCATCGACGCGTATGTGCGCGCCGACCGCAGAATGATCGGTGAACGTTCCGCGGGGATCAGCGCGGAGGCGGGGGAGCGGATCGTCTCCACCCTGAAAGTGTGCGCGGCCTTCCTTGCCCGCCGGGTCCAGGAGACCGGGGTGCCGTGGCGCGCCGCGGACTCCCGGGAAGCGGTCGCCCGCACCGTCGCCGACCTGCTGGAACCCGAGGTGGAATTCGCGGTCGTCTCCGCCTGGGAGGCGTACGCGATCGGGGAGCACGAGGCCGCCTGGGTCCGGGCGCACGGCGATCCGCTGGTCTTCGTCCACATGCTGGCCGCGTTCTCCGCTGCTATCGGCACAGCGGTCTACGGCCGTGAGGAGCTGCTGCCCACGCTGCGCAGGGTGACAGCACGATAAGCACCCCGCGCGGGAGGCGGGCCGTGCGCCTAGCCGCGCGTCGCGGTAGCCCGCAACCGGAGCCGCGGACCGGCCGGGGCCGGAAGACACCGCGGAATCCGGCACAGGGTGGCGGTCCGCAGCGGTTCCCCGCGGCCCCGGCAGCACTAGGCGGCGCTGGGAAACGAGTGCGGCTGCTCCACGGCAGCGCCGCACCGCCCGCAGCTGGTCAGCGAAGTTCCCGCTTGAGGATCTTGCCGGTCGCCGTCATGGGCAGTTCCGTGCGGAACTCCACGATCCGCGGGTACTTGTAGGCCGCCAGACGCTCCTTGGCCCAGGCGATCAGTTCGTCTTCGGTGAGGGTGGCCCCCTCGGCGGGGATCACGAACGCTTTGATCTCCTCGCCGTGCGTGTCGTGCGGGACACCCACCACGGCGGCCAGGCTCACCTGGGGGTGCGTCATCAGCACCTCTTCGATCTCCCGCGGGTACACGTTGTATCCGCCGCGGATGATCATGTCTTTGGAGCGGTCGATGATGAAGTAGAAGCCTTCCTCGTCGCGGCGGGCGATGTCCCCGGTGCGGAACCAGCCGTCCCGCATCACCTGCGCGTTGGCCTCGGGACGGTTGTGGTAGCCCTTCATCACGCAGTGGCCGCGCACGGCGATCTCTCCCGGCCCTTCGCCTTCAATGGTGTTGAAGTTCTCGTCGACGAGCTTCATCTCCACGCCCCAGATGGGCAGCCCGATCGATCCCGGCTTGGCTTTGCGCTTGGGGTTGTTGAAGGACACCACGGGAGAGGTTTCGGAGAGGCCGTAGCCTTCCAGGATTTCGATGCCGAACTTCTCCTTGACTTTCCGGGCGACTTCGGCGGGAAGGGAGGCGCCCCCGGAGACCGCGGTGTGCAGGGTCTGGGAGATCTGCTTGATGTCGTGGTCCCCTTGGGCGTTGAGGAGCCCCCAGTACATGGTGGGCACCCCGGCGAAGATGGTGACCTTCTCCTTTTCCATGAGGGAGAGGGCCTCATCCCCGTCGAAGCGGGGCATCAGCACCATGGTCCCGTGCCGGTAGAGAGCCGCGTTCATCATCGTGGTCTGCCCGAAGATGTGGAAGAGCGGCAGCACGGTGAGGAACACGTCGTGGCTGTCGGGAGCCTGGTCGAAGAGGGCGCTGGAGGCGACCGCGTTGAAGAGCAGGTTGGTGTGGGTGAGCTGGGCGCCTTTGGGCTGGCCGGTGGTGCCGCTGGTGTAGATGATCACTGCGACGTCGTCGCCTTCGGTGCGCACCGACTCGAACTCGCCGGGCTGCCCGTTGAGCGCGGCCCAGAAGGTTTCTGCGCCCGGGATTGCGGACGTGGTCGCCCCCGCGGCGGCCGGCAGGTCGATGTAGAGCTCGCATTCGGCGACTTCCTGGAATGCTTGCCAGGCGCGCTCCCCGAGGGGGAGTTCCGGGGTGCCGGTGAACGCGAAGAGCGCTTTAGCGCCGGAGTCGCGGAGATGGTATTCGATTTCGCGCGGCGTAAGCAGGACGTTCAGGGGGACGACGACCGCTCCCGCCTTGAGCGCACCGAAGTAGACGAAGGGAAAGTACGGGACGTTCGGACAGGCGAGCGCAACCTTGTCCCCGGGGCGGATACCGCGGGATACCAGGAGGTTGGCTACCTGGTTGGCGATCATGTTGACCAGGGCGTAGTTCAGCCGCATGTCGCCAAAGACGATCGCATCGCGCTCCGGCCGGTTGCGTGCGCCGTCTTCCAGCAGAACGGAGAGATTGAGCATCCTGGCTCCTCCGGGAAGTGCCGCATGTCACTGTTCTACTGAACAGTAACTTATGGGTGAGGTGCGGGACCAGGGAGCCTTCCCCCCACTGCGGGGATTACTCAGCCTTGGTGAGCGTCACCGAGACAGGCAGCGAGTCACCGAACCCCAACTCGGACACCCGCCACGGGACTCCGTCCACCTCGATCAGGTCCCCCAGCGTCACCGTGGTCTCCTCACCCGTTCCGCCCTCCGGAGTGACCTTGACCGTCACCTGCGGCTCCGCCTCGTCGTATTCGGTGATTTCCAAGACGAAAGAGTCGCCATCCTCAGCGGTGAGGGTGTACGGGGTCCCCTCCACCAGTTGGATGCGGTCGTCGTACTCGCCCAGCACGGGAGCTGGATCCTGCTCCGCCACCGTCTCAGCGGGGGAGGTGTCCGAAGAGGCCGAGCAGGCGGCCAGACTCAGGCCCACCAGGGCGGCTGCCACAGCGGACAGGGACGCCCGGACGACGGTACGCGGATCGAACAGCGGCATGTCAGTTCTCCTCTGGCGGATTCCCCGCGGATACGCGGGGCGTGGAACAGCGGGAAAGCGGACGGTGGATCCACTCTGCTGGGGTGGCGGCGCCCCGGCCCTCCCGGAACGGTGGGGTACCGGGGGTGAAGGACAGCCGTGGCACACCGCCCTGGGCGGGAGCCGAGACGCTACGGGGGAGGGAGACCGAAAGGGCGGGTGCAGCGCACCGGAGTGTCCCGCGGTGCCAGGGAAGGCCGCTGCTCCCGTATCCGGGCGGTGCTGCCCGGCACAGGCAGGGCTGCGGCAGACCACCGGGTCTGGGGCCGCCGGTCGCTGCCCTACCGCGAGGGGAAGACGAAACCGGCACGCCGCCGTTTCCCTGCAGCAAGGGTGGGCGCGGTTCTGTGCCGCGACCGTGTTCCACCAGCGGGGGCCGACCGGTGAACTGCTGTCCTCCCCATCGATTCCCAAGACCAACGTGGCGCGGCGGGTACGGGCTCCGCCCAGCCGACACGGCCATAGAGCCAGGATGCTTTACCGCCAACGGTAGCCGGTTTTCCCGCCCTTTGCGGCTGCAGCGGCAGAGAGCTGTCCCACGCTGGCTCAGCCCGGGAAGACCGCGGGATGCCGCAGGGGAATCACGGCTGCGCTTCGGCCGTGCCGTTGCGCGCTAACCTTGAAACACAGGTGATTCGGACCGGCATCCTCAGGTCACTCGGTGAGTCGGAAGACGCTGGTCCGGCAACAGCAGTGCGCCAGATCGGAACCCGCCCCCTAGGGCAACACCGGTAGAGGAACCATCCAACCATGACAGCGGTTAGCGGCGATCAGACGACGAGTGGCTCCTACGACGTCCGGGCACTCCAGGAGAAGTGGCAGGCCCGGTGGGCAAAGGAGAACCCCTTCACGGCTAGCGAAGACCCGGCCGACCCCCGTCCGCGACGCTATGTGCTCGACATGTTCCCCTACCCCTCAGGTGACCTCCACATGGGGCACGCTGAGGCGTTCGCGATCGGCGACGTCATCGCGCGCTACCACTTCGCGCGCGGGGAGAACGTGCTGCACCCGATCGGCTGGGACTCTTTCGGCCTGCCCGCGGAGAACGCCGCCATCAAACACAACTTCCACCCGGCCGAGTGGACCTACACCAACATTGAGACCCAGGCCGAGTCGTTCCGGCGCTACGCCATCTCTTTGGACTGGTCCCGTCGTCTGCACACCAGCGACCCCGAGTACTACCGCTGGAACCAGTGGTTCTTCCTCCGGTTCTTCGAACGCGGTCTGGCCTACCGCAAGGACGGCCTGGTCAACTGGTGCCCCAAGGATCAGACCGTGCTCGCCAATGAGCAGGTCATCCAGGGCAAGTGCGAGCGCTGCGGCACCGAGGTCGAGCGGCGGGCGCTCAACCAGTGGTACTTCAAGATCACGGACTACGCCCAGCGGCTGCTGGACGACATGGAGCAGCTCGAGGGCAAGTGGCCCGAGCGCGTGCTGACCATGCAGCGCAACTGGATCGGCCGTTCGGAAGGCGCTGACGTCCAGTTCACTATCGAAGGCCGCGAGGAACCGGTCACCGTCTTCACTACGCGACCCGACACCCTGTACGGGGCGACGTTCTTCGTGGTCGCCCCCGACTCGCCGCTGGCCGACGAACTGTGCGCGCCTGAACAGCGGGAAGCGTTCGAGGCCTACCGCACCCAGGTCAGCAAGCTGAGTGACATCGAACGCCAGTCGACCGAGCGGGAGAAGACCGGCGTCTTCCTGGGCCGCTACGCGATCAACCCGGTCAACGGGGAGCGCATCCCGGTCTGGGCGGCCGACTACGTACTGGCCGACTACGGCCACGGCGCGATCATGGCGGTGCCCGCACACGACCAGCGCGACCTGGACTTCGCCCGCAAGTTCAACCTGCCGGTCCGTGTTGTCGTGGACACGGGCGAGCCCGACCCCGCTGAGACGGGGATCGCCACCCCCGGGGAGGGCACGCTCATCAACTCCGGTCCGCTGAACGGCCTCAGCAAGAGCGAAGCGATCCCCCGCATCATCGAGATCCTCACCGAACGCGGCACCGGCAAGGCCGCCGTCAACTACCGGCTGCGCGACTGGCTGGTGTCCCGCCAGCGGTTCTGGGGCACTCCCATTCCGATCATCCACTGCCCGGAGTGCGGCGAAGTTCCGGTCCCCGACGAAGAACTGCCGGTGCGCCTGCCCGACCTGCGCGGGGCTGCCCTAGCCCCCAAGGGGGTCTCCCCGCTGGCCGCCGCCACCGACTGGGTCAACGTGTCCTGCCCCCGCTGCGGCGGGCCCGCCAAACGGGACACGGACACGATGGACACCTTCGTCGACTCCTCCTGGTACTTCTTGCGCTACTGCTCGCCCAACCTGGACACCGCGCCGTTCGACCAGGAGAAAGTCGCCAAGTGGGGACCGATCGACCAGTACGTCGGCGGTGTCGAGCACGCGATCCTGCACCTGCTCTACAGCAGGTTCTTCACCAAGGTCCTCTACGACATGGGCATGGTGCCGTTCACCGAGCCCTTCGTCCGGCTGCTCAACCAGGGCCAGGTCATCAACCAGGGCAAGGCCATGTCCAAGTCGCTGGGCAACGGTGTGGACCTGGGGCAGGAGATCGACCGCTACGGGGTTGACGCCGTCCGGCTGACCATGGTGTTTGCCGGGCCGCCGGAGGAAGACATCGACTGGGCAGACGTGTCCCCGGGGGCATCGGTGAAGTTCCTCAACCGTGCCTACCGGGTGATGGCGGAGGCCGCAGCCGCCTCTGCACCGGGGGTGGACCCGGCCACCGGCGACCTGGCGCTGCGGCGGATGACCCACCAGACCCTGGCGAAGGTTACCGAGGCCGTGGAAGCCCAGCGGTTCAACGTCGCCATCGCGCGGATCATGGAACTCGTCACCGCTGCTCGCCGGGCGATCGACTCGGGCCCTGGCGCCGCCGACCCCGCGGTGCGTGAAGCCGCTGAGGTGATTGCGATCACCTTGGGTCTGTTCGCTCCCTACGTCGCCGAGGAAGGCTGGGAGATGCTCGGCCACACCGGATCGGTGTCGGTGGGCACCTGGCGGGAGCCCGACCCTGCGCTCCTGGTCCAGGAGAGCGTGACGTGCGTGGTCCAGGTGGCCAGCAAGGTCCGCGACAAGCTGCAGGTCTCCCCGGACATTTCCGCGGAAGAGCTGGAGCGGCTGGCCCTCGCCTCGGAGAAGGTCCAGAATCACATCGCCGGACGTGAGATCCGCAGGATCGTGGTCCGTGAGCCCAAACTGGTCAACATCGTGGTCGCCTAAACGCCGACCACTGCTGAGGTACCGCAACCGGGCCGCCGCCCGCAGCCGGACCGTGGGCGGGCGCGGAAGAGGAGAACACGACGATGGACGAGGCGAGGCGGCGCACAGTGGTGCGCGGGGCCGCGGTGGTGGGCGGCGCTGCCGTGGTGAGCGCCGCGGCCATCACCGGCGGCCTGCTGTGGGCGAAGCACGGTCCCGCAGTGGAGGCCGCTCCCACGGACGCGTACCCGCAGCCGCCCGCCTGCACGTCAGTGCCGAGTGCGACCGTGGAAGGCGCGGTCCCCGCAGCAGTGCTCGAAGCGGAGACCGTTGGGCCGCTCCCGCTCTCCGCCGGCCGGTCGTGCGTGTGGTCCTCACTGGACGCTTCCGGTGAGGACCCGCGGATGCTCATCGTCTCCTTCCGCGCCCACTTCAGCGACAGCCAATCGAGCGGGGAGGAGCGCGCAGCAGCAGAACTGGACGCTTTGGCGGAGGGGGAGCTGTCGCGCGGGGACACGCTGGTGCGGCCCGCCGGGGTCGGTGAGGGAGCCGAGGCCGCGACCAGGGACCGCAACCTGACGATCCGGGTCTGGTACGGCGGGGCCGACGCCGGGGAGAAAGTAGCGGCGATCGCCGCAGAGGTGGCGGCGGCCCTGTAACGGAGCCGGGAAGCCGGACCGTCCGCTCCGCCCGGCTTGGGGAGATTACCGCGAACTTTATCGCGGTAAGCGGCTTCTTACCCGGTGAAGTGATGCTCAGGGATCGGGCTCCTCTGCCAGACCTCCCGTCCGAACCAGCGAGTAACGTTGGCTCGGTGGCAGAGGAAGAGCGTCGATCTCCGGACAGGTGAAGGGAAGTCCATGGTCCAGCCGCCTCCCCCCGGCGGGTCCGCCACCCTCCATGAGGAGCCGCGCGGCAGCGGACGCGGCTGCGCGGTGGCTGTGCTGGTCAGCGCAGTACTCGTCCTCGTGCTGCTGGGGTGCGGAGGAGTCGGCCTCCTCGTCTGGCTGCGCGGTCCCGGCGGGGACTATGCGGAGGCCCCACCGTGCGCCCTCGTCGAAGAGAGCGGAGTCCTTGACCAACTGGTCAAGGGGTACGTGACCGACCTCGACGCTCCCGTAGACACCCAGGGCGCTACGTGGTGGGACGGCACCCAATGCCGGTGGACGACCACGGAGGATTCTCCCGGGATGCCGTCGAGCGTGAGTGTGGCCTTCATCCGCAGCGGAAACCGTTTCGGCCACGGGGGAGAGGCCTCCGCCCGAGCCGATCTGAAACGGGAATCGGAGGACAACGCGACGACCGCCGTGACGGGACTCGGAGACGAGGCCGTGCGGTGGTACGACGCCACAACCCTGCACGGGTGCGTGGCGGTGCGGAAGTCCAATCTCATGATCTCCGCTTGCTACGAGGCCAGCACGGACTTCTCCGCCACCCGGGAGGTCTCTGCGGAAGAGGCAATGGACGGTGCCGTGAGCGTGGCCCAGGAGATCGTCGCGACCCTGGAGCAGGAGTGAATCCGCTTCCAGCAGTCGAGAGCCCTGCCGGGGCGGCCTCCGCCAGGGATGCCGTGAAACCCCGCACACGAACGACCTTCCACTGTTGTTGGATAAGGATCATCCCATGACCCAACCTTCTTCTCCCTCGTCGCCGCACGGGCCGCAACCCCCGTACGGATCCCAGCCCTACGGCCCCCCGCCTCCTCCCCCCGGGCAGCCGCCCCACGGGGCGCAGTTCTCTCCCCCGCCGTACGGAGCGGGAGGATATCCGCCTGCTCCGCAGAAGACAGGGAGAAACGGCTGCTTGATCGCCGGGATCGTCGTGGGCGCGGCAGCGGTCCTCGGTATCGCCGGGATCCTCGTATTCGCCGCTCTGAGCAGCAGCGACAGCACCTCAGACCAGGAGACGTCCGCCACCGGGGAGACCTCGGACTCCCAGGGGACGACCTCGTCCGAGGTGGAAGGGGACTTCACGATGCTGCCCGGCTGCTCGGTGGGGGAGCACAGCGAGCTGGAACGGCTCGTCCCCGACTACCGCGGGGAGGTTGAAGACGTCGACACCGGCGGCCAGGAATGGTGGGAAGGGCAGCACTGCTCCTGGGACAACGTCAACAGCCTGGGCAACGGCAGCTACGCCTTCCTCACGATCATGCTCAACGACCCTGGGGAGCGCTACCACACCAGCGACGACCTGGAGTGGTATTCCCAGGACTACACCACGACGGAGGTCTCCGGCCTCGGTGAAGGAGCCGTGTCCTGGTACGACAGTGAGAACCAGGTCGGCTGTGTTGCCACGTACGTGGCGAACCTGTCGTTCGCGTCCTGCTACGACAAGGTGAACTTCGGGGTGTCGCTTCCCGAGGAGGAGGCGATCCAGGAAGCGGAGACCTTGGCCCGCGCCACCCTCGAAGAGATCCGCCGCGGCGACTACCAGTAACGGACCGTTCCAGACGAGAGTGACCAGTCCTGGCCGTCCCCAGTGCGTGCCCCTTGCGGCGCGCCTGGGGCGGCCAGGCCAGTGGAGACAACGGGGCGGAAAATCCTACGAGAAAACAGCGGTAACAATTACCGACAAATGGCCCAAAAAGGACAATTCAGAGATTAATTACGGGGTCGTATCAAACTGAAGCGAAGTCGTTATACCTTGCGAAGAACGGTGACGACTTTGCCCAGAATGGTCGCAGAATCGCCGTTGATGGGATCGTAGGCGCTGTTTCGCGGCAGCAGCCAGACGTGTTCTCTGTCACGCTTGAAGACCTTGACCGTGGCCTCGTCGCCTAGAAGCGCGGCCACGATATCCCCGTTGTTAGCGTCAGGCTGCTGACGGACAACGACCAGGTCACCGTCGGCGATAGCGGCATCGATCATGGAATCGCCCACGACGGTGAGCATGAAGAGCGTGCCCTCTCCGACAAGCTGCCGCGGCAGGGAGAGCACATCCTCGACATGCTCCTCCGCCAGAATCGGGCCGCCCGCCGCGATCCGGCCGAGCAGGGGAATGTCCACGATTTCCTCGGAGCCGGAGAGCCCGCCGAGTTCCCTTCGCGTGCGTCCGGAAGTTTTATGTGGAATACGAATTTCCACCGCTCGGGGGCGGTTCTGATCGCGGTGAAGGTACCCCTTGCGTTGCAACACCTTCAACTGGTGCGCGACACTTGAGGGGCTAGACAGCCCCACCGCCTCCCCGATCTCCCGGATGGACGGCGGATATCCCCGCTCACGCACGTAGCGGTGGATGACGTTGAGGACACTCCGCTGACGTTCCGTGAGTGTCGGAGCGTCACCTGTCTGCTCGGCAGAGGACCCCACGGAGTCATCCGTGCGGACCGGGTGGAGTGCGGAGACGGAACTCTCCTCCGTGTAAGGCTGGTGCCCTCCGCGGTTCTCCTCCGGCACGTCCGGCCTCCTCGGCGGTTAGTGTCCTCCGTTGGGGACTGTCGGCTTGCTACGACATCAATGCTCGTTCCGAAGGTCGAGGGCGTCGGCGTGATAGGACCGACGCCGATGCTCTACCGGAGCGAAACACATTCCACGTTAGTCCTTGGACAAGGCAATATCAAACAAACGTTCGAGATGATGCTGAAAAATTTCCCAGAATGCGGTAGTAATCGAACGCCGGTTCTGGTGGGCGGAGGTTCGAAGGGAAGGACGATGTCCCAGGCCGCGTTGCCGCATGCCCCCACGCCATCCGCTGCCCGCGCTTCCTGTCGGTCTACGAGCGACACGGACGCTGCCCGCGGCGGTCTGGAAACCGATCTTTACGACTGGTCCAAGGAGGTACCGGAGTGGATCAATGACGTCCCTCCACCCGAGGTCCGGCGAAGTCCGGCCAGTCCCGCCCGTAAACGGGCCGTACGCCCCGTCCCCGCAGGGCCCCCGCGGCTGACCAGGAGAGGACGGATCGTCCTGTTCTGCCTGCTCGGCACGGCAGCCGCCGCCGGCTGCGCCCTGTTCGCCGTAGCGTTTCTGGCCCTCAGCGCCTCCAACGCGGACGCTTCCACCGACACGCTCCTCCACCTCCCCGAACGGTCACGCACGGTCGTGGTCAACGAGGGAGACACGCTCTGGGAGATCGCTGAACGACTCCGTCCCGCAGAAGACCCGCGCAAGACTGTGGACGAGATCGTCGAGATCAACGGCCTCACCGAACCGGTGCTCACCCCAGGACAGGAACTCGTTCTACCATCCCCCTGAGACAGACGCTTCGCTCCCGCACACCGCACAGTTGCGAACATCTCCAGCCACACACACCGTTCGCAGTCCGAAGCCGTGCGTGGCGACACGCCGGACGGACTTGTCTCAGGTTGCGTCTAAGACTCTCTAGCCGTAGGTTAACGGCCACTAGATCTAGTGCCTTCGTGGATGAAACCATCCACAAATTGTGGTTGTCCGGTGTTGACCTGGGAAGGATGACAAACAGTGCGCTGTCCCTTCTGCCACAACCAGGACACCCGGGTGATCGACAGCCGGGCCGCAGAAGAAGGTACAGCGATCCGACGCCGTCGCTCCTGCCCGGCCTGTGAGAGAAGGTTCACCACCCAGGAGACGGTGCTGCTCATGGTCACCAAGCGATCAGGAGCCACGGAGCCCTTCTCCCGCAGCAAGATCATTGCCGGAGTCCGACGGGCCTGCCAGGGCCGCCCGGTCACCGAGGACGCGCTCGCGCTCCTCGGACAGCGGGTCGAGGAGGAGATCCGCAGCCGCGGGGTTGCGGAAGTCAGCTCGCACGAGATCGGACTGACCATCCTCGGACCGCTGCGCGACCTCGATGAAGTCGCCTACCTGCGCTTCGCGAGCGTCTACCGCAGCTTCGAATCCCTCGAAGACTTCGAACGCGAGATCGCGGAGCTGAGGGCAGAGCGCACAGCAACCCAGGGCTGAACCCACCACCGGGCACCACAGCGTTCAACAAGCCATAGAGGACACTCAGGGTGCCGCCGGCTACGGCAGACGAACGGCGACCACCCTCGGATACACCTTTCCACCAAGGGGAGCGAAGCACGATGACCGAGACGGTGAGCGGCTCTGCCACGCGTAAAGGCAGAAAACCTCGCAGGGGGGTGAAGATCCAACGCGTCTTCACCACTCCTGGAGTCCACCCCTACGACACTGTGGAGTGGGAACGCCGCGACGTCGTCATGACCAACTGGCGCGATGGCTCGGTCAACTTCCGGCAGGATGGGGTCGAATTCCCCAAGAGCTGGTCGATGAACGCCACCCAGATCGTGGCCAGCAAGTACTTCCGCGGCGCCTTGGGCACCCCGCAACGCGAGTGGAGCCTCAAACAGCTCATCGACCGGGTCGTCGACACCTACACCGCAGCCGGTCGGGAGCACGGCTATTTCGCCTCCGACGAGGACGCTGAGATCTTCGATCACGAGCTCAAGTACGCCCTCGTCCACCAGATGTTCAGCTTCAACTCCCCGGTCTGGTTCAACGTCGGAACCTCGTCGAAGGCGCAGGTCTCCGCCTGCTTCATCCTGTCGGTGGACGACACCATGGAGTCGATCCTCGACTGGTACAAGGAGGAGGGGCTGATCTTCAAGGGCGGCTCCGGCGCGGGGGTGAACCTCTCTCGCATCCGCTCCAGCAAGGAGCTGCTCTCCTCTGGTGGAACCGCGTCCGGCCCGGTGTCCTTCATGCGCGGCGCCGACGCCTCTGCCGGAACCATCAAATCCGGGGGCGCCACCCGGCGGGCCGCCAAAATGGTGGTCCTCGACGTCGACCACCCAGACATCGAAGAGTTCATCGAATGCAAGGCACGCGAAGAACGCAAGATCCGGGTGCTGCGCGACGCCGGCTTCGACGTGGACCTGGGCGGCGCTGACATCATCAGCGTCCAGTACCAGAACGCCAACAACTCCGTGCGGGTCTCCGACAAGTTCATGCGTGCCGTGGAGAACGATGAGGATTTCGACCTCATCGCCCGCACCACCGGGGAAGTCATCAGCAAGGTCCGGGCCCGGGACCTGTTCCGCAAGATGGCTCAGGCCGCCTGGGAGTGCGCGGACCCGGGCATCCAGTACGACGACACCATCAACGACTGGCACACCACACCGGAAAGCGGTCGGATCACTGCCAGCAACCCCTGCTCCGAGTACGTCCACCTGGACAACTCGTCCTGCAACCTGGCTTCGATCAACCTGATGAAGTTCCTCGACGAGGATGGCTCGTTCCGCGTCGAGGAGTTCGAACGGCTCACCGAGCTGGTCATCACGGCGATGGACATCTCCATCTGCTTCGCCGACTTCCCCACCGAGAAGATCGCCGAGACCACCCGCGCGTACCGCCAGCTCGGTATCGGCTACACCAACCTGGGCGCCCTGCTCATGGCGACCGGGCACGCCTACGACTCCGACGGGGGCCGCTCGGTGGCTGCCGCGATCACCTCGCTGATGACCGCCGCGGCCTACCGGCGCAGCGCGGAACTGGCCGGGGTCGTCGGCGCCTACGAGGGCTACGCCAAGAACGCGGAGGCCCACAAGCGCGTCATGCGCAAGCACGCGGCAGCCAACGACGCACTCCGCCCGGTCGGACAGTTGGAGAAGCCGATCCACGACGCCGCCACCCGCGCGTGGAAGGAGTGCCTGGAACTCGGGGAACGCCACGGATGGCGCAACGCCCAGGCCAGCCTGCTCGCCCCCACCGGCACCATCTCCTTCATGCTCGACTGCGACACCACCGGCATCGAGCCCGACTTCTCCCTGGTCAAGATCAAGAAGCTCGTGGGCGGCGGGTCCATGAAGATCGTCAACCAGGGCATTCCGCGGGCGCTGCGCACCCTCGGCTACAACGAAGACCAGATCCAGGCCATCGTCGACTACGTCGCTGAGCACGGCCACGTCGTCGACGCCCCTGAACTGCGCCCGGAACACTACGAGGTTTTCGACTGCGCCACCGGCAAGCGCTACATCCGACCCATGGGCCACGTGGAGATGATGGCGGCAGTCCAGCCGTTCCTCTCCGGCGCGATCTCAAAGACCGTCAACCTGCCCGAGGAAGCCACGGTCGAGGACTTCGAACGCCTCTACTTCGAAGGCTGGAAGAAGGGCCTCAAGGCGCTCGCGGTCTACCGCGACAACTGCAAGGTCGGCCAGCCGTTGTCCACCACGAAGAAGGAAGAGGAGAAGAAGGAGGAGTCCCGCCCCGTCGAGCTCCGGAGCCCGGTGCGGCGCCGGCTGCCGAAGCGGCGTCCCAGCCAGACCATCTCCTTTACGGTCGGGGGTGCTGAAGGCTACATCACCGCCGGCTCCTACCCCGACGACGGGTTGGGCGAAGTGTTCCTCAAACTCGGCAAGCAGGGCTCTACGCTCGCCGGGATCATGGACGCCTTCTCCATCGCGATCTCCATCGCGCTGCAGTACGGGGTGCCGCTGCAGACCTACGTGGAGAAGTTCACCAACATGCGCTTCGAACCGGCGGGGATGACCGACGACCCCGACATCCGGATGGCGCAGTCGGTCGTGGACTACATCTTCCGCCGCCTCGCCCTGGACTACCTGCCGTACGAGGAGCGCGCCGCACTCGGCGTCTTCACCGCGGAAGAGCGGGCTGCCCAGGCCGCCGGCGAGGACCCGGCCCAGGTCGCTGCCCAAGTGGTCACCTACGCCCAGTCCGCGCCGGTCACCGAGACGCTGACCGCGCCTCCGGAACCGGAGCCGAAGCCGCGGAGTACGGTGGAGTCCACGGAGTCCCGCAAAGAGTTCAGCGCTGACGCGCCGCTCTGCGTGAGCTGCGGCACCAAGATGCGGCCGTCCGGAAGCTGCTACGTCTGCGAAGGCTGCGGCTCGACCAGCGGCTGCAGCTAACCGACTGCAGGGCATCCCCGCAGCCACGTCCCGCGAGGGCGGCCACCCGGCCGCCCTCGCGCATTTTGGGACGGTTGCTCTCTTGTTACTCGGAAGTCCGTATCCCTGTGAAAGGATGCCGGGACCGCGGAGGAATCGGAACCAGACGAGTGTCCACCGCGTCTGGACAGTATGTCCTCAACATCAATGGAGAGGAGTCCTCGCCTATGTCCTTTGCGCAAGCCGTGCGCGGGGCAGCAAGCGCGATCGCCCAAGGAGGCGATCCGCGCCAGGTGCTCAGCGACGCTGTCGACCAGGCAGCTGAGCAGTATGGACTCGACCCCGCGGACTTCCTGGCCGCACGCGACCAGAACGCTTCCGTGGGCACCCGGATCGAACAGCAGACCACGTCTCTAGCCAACGCGGGCGAGGCACTCAACCGCAGCCGCTACGAGCGCGGCCCCGAGGGACCCGTCCACGTCATCTGCCCCATGGTGATCCCGCGCGGCCGCACCGCGCGAGCCCTGCTCCCAGTGATCCTGCTCGTGATGCTAGGACTGGTGGGCAGCCTCGTCACCCTGCCGCTGCCGCACGCCACCATGATCTTCTTCGGTCCCCACTACTGGGTGCTGACCGCCGCGATCGGCGCCTTCAGCTGGTGGCGGCAGGGCATGGTCATGGTGCCCGACGGCTGCGTCGCGCTGATCAGCAAGTTCGGGAAGCTGGAGCAGGTCGTCGGTCCTGGCCGGGTCACCCTGCTCAACCCGTGGAAGCGGGTGTCCTACATCATCAACACGACCCGGGAATACCCCTTCAACGCCCCGATCCGGGAGGCGCCCACCAGGAGCGGCGTCAAAGCCTCGGTCGACCTGTTCCTCCAGTTCCGCATTGAAGACCCCATCGAGTTCGTCTTCACCCTGGGCGCGGTCCAAGGCTTCCAGGACAAGCTCAACAACGCCATCAGTGAGACGACCCGCAGCCTCATCTACGAACAGGAGGCCGCGAAGATCTACGACCTGGTCGGGGAGAACACCACCCGCCTGCTGGAGCAGCTCAACCAGCAGTTCCTGCCCGCGGTGCGCTTGACCAGTGTCAACATCACCCACGCGGAGCCGTCCAGCCAGGAGTACCGCATGAACCTGGCCGCCCCCGAGATGGTGCGGGTGGCGAAAGAGGCCTACACCTACGAGTACCAGCTCCAGCTCCGCAAAGAGCAGAACGAGGGAGACCTCAACAAGGAGCTCGCCTCCCTCAACGAGACCCTCTCCGGGATCCAGGCAGAGATCGCCCAGTACCAGGCGCAGATGGACACCGCCTTGGAGCGGGAGACCAACCGCGCCCGTGCCCTGGCCCGGCAGCGGTTCGTCGAGGCGGAGAGCACCGCGCAGGCCAATGCCGCGCTGCTGGAAGCGCAAGCCCTGGACATCCGCGCGGTCAGCGCGGCTGAGGCCCCCGAGATCCTCAACTACCGCTTCCAACAGGACCTGCTGGACAAGCTGGAAGCGGTGGCGGACAGTCTGCCGCAGCTCGTACAGGTCGGCGACGGCGACGCAGCCATCGACTTCCTCCGCGTGGCGCAGCAGCTCATCGGCGGCACGGACCCGGTGCTCTTCTCCGACGAAGAGATCGCCGCGCTCCGTACCCGGCTCGCCGAAATCCAGGAGCGTATCGCTGCCCGCGAACCCGAGATCGCCGCACTGCTCGGCGAGCAGGAAACGCCCCAGGCCACTGAGGCAACCCTCGCGGAGCAGAGCCCGGCATCGGAGGGGGAAGCAGGGGGCAGCCCGTCCCCCGGTGAGCCGCACACGGCGCACTACGACTCCGACCAGTGGGGAGGCCAGTGATGAGTCAGCCGGTCAGCCGCGGGAACTCCACCATCAAAGAGGCGCTCGCTTCCTGGGGTGACATTGCCCGCCTGCTGCGCGGCGGCGACCAGGGGGCGCTGGTCCCCGTCGTGATTCCCCGGGACAGCCGCGGGCTCAAATGGATGACCTTCGTGTGGGTGGGGATCTACCTGGTCCTGACCGCGCTGGTCGCCGCCCTGGCCGCAGGGGAGATCGTCGGGACGGTCATCGCGGTCCCCGCCCTGTTCTTCGGGATCATCTCGCTCGCCCTCGCCCTGCTGTGGTGGTGGCGCTCCTCCATCGTGGAGATCGAACAGGGCACCACGGGGGTGCTCACCAAGTTCGGGGCTATCGTCGCGGAGCTCGGACCGGGACGCCACTACCTGTGGCACCCGTGGACCCGCGTCGACTTCGTGGTGGACACCTCCACCGAAATCCCCTACAACGCCCCCGTGCTCGCCTGCCCCACCAAAGAGAACGTTCCGCTCAAGTCGATCGAGTTCTTCCTGAAGTTCCGGATCACGAACGCGACCGCCTTCGTCCGCACCATCGGCGCCAGCAACTTCGACCTGGTGCTGTCCAGCGCAGTGCAGGATGCGATCCGCCAACGCAGCCGCCTGGTGCAGACGGAGAACGCCCACGACCTGCGGGGCTCGGATGTCGCGGACATGCAGGAGCTGCTGAACCGGCAGCTCAGCCGGTACGGGGTGCAGATCATGGGCTGCAACATCCCCGACGTGCAGCTCCCCGACCAGTACCAGCAGCACCTGTCCACCCGGGAGCGGGTCGCCAAGGAGATGGTCGCCTACGAGCAGGAGTGGGAGCTGATCCGCAAGCGCCGCATCGACACGCTCCTGATGGACATCGAACGGTCCAAGAAGACCCGGGATGCCAAGATCGTCGAGGTCAACGCGGCGTTGAACCGGGCTCGCCAGGACGTGGCGCAGATGCTGGAGGAGCAGGAGACCGAGGCGCAGCGGGTGCGCTACGAGATCGAGACGCGGGGCCGGACCAACTTGGTCGCCGCCATCAACGAAGCCACTGCGCAGCGGCGGCTCGCCACCGCCTACCGCGACAACCAGGCGATGCTCCGCTACGAGCTGGCCCGGCGTCGACTGGAAGTGGGCGCCAAGCTCGCCGAACAGGCCCCCACTCCGGTAGTGGTGCGCACCGGCTCAGGGGCAGGGGACACGTCCGCGCTGTCCACGCTTCTGCTCGCCCAGCTTCTGCCGGGGATCACGGAACGCCGGACGGGCGGGCTCGGCTCCGTCATCGGTGCGCGCATCGAGGAAGGGGACGCGGTCCAGCAGGCGCAGGAGGCCATCGCCCACTACCGCCAGCAGGATCGGTAGTCCATCGGAAAACAGCCACGACAGACAGTGCGGGGGTGGGCTGGAAGCCCACCCCCGCACGTGGTTGCGGCCGAGGTCAGTGCTCGGTCCAGGAGTACCATTCGCCTCCGATGTGCTCGTAGACCCGGTTGCCGTGACCGGGCACGAACACGTCGGTCGGCAGCACTTTGGGGCTGTAGGCCAGCCCCGACTTCTTCAGCAGCCCGGCACCCTCCACAGTGAACAACGTCACACCTTCGAGCTCGGTGACCTCACTCACCGGGTAGAAACCCGTCCACTGCTCCTCCGGGAGGAGCACCGTGGAAGAGTTGGAGGTGGCTCGCAGCCGCAGCAGGTCGTCGGCTGACGCGTCCACCCGCGCCTGCAAGGGGACATCCGCGAGGGAGAGCACCACAGCGGCGAGGGCGATCAGCGGTGGAGTGAGCCAGCGCAGCCAGTAGTAGCGGATCATTGGCCGGGCCACCGTCATCGCGATGCCCAGCCGCAGCGCACCCATGGTGGCGAGCAGCGCACCCCCGCCGAGGCCCAGGATGAAGCTGGGCAGGTGGCCACCGGGCACGCTGTCCTCGTACAGCAGCACCAAGGCCACGATGACGCAGCTAGGCAGGTACAGCACCCCCGGGGGACGCGACGCCCAGGAGATGATCCGCTGGGCAAGGGTCGGCCGAGGCGCAATAGAGATGAGTTTGGCGACCGATTCCTCCCCGGTCCCTGGCTGTCCACCCTGTGGTGCGGGTCCAGTGGGCTCGGGAGTGGCGGCGGACATGAGGAGGCAGCCCCCAACAGAACAAAGGAACACGTGGAACGGAAAACAAGCGAACGGGCACGGTAACCCCACGAGGGAGCGGCCGCAGGGACGGCCGTGTGGGGCAGCCCGTATCTCTCCCAGAATAGGGGAAGCGGAGAGACCGACGTGCGCTACCGCGGAGTAGTGCGGAATCTCGCTACTCTGGCCGAATGGTGAAGGCATCAGCGACGATTCCCCCGCCGACCTACGACGTGGAACAGGAGCTCATCGCAGCGGGCGCCCGGGTCGTCGCCGGGCTTGACGAGGTAGGGCGCGGCGCCTGGGCCGGCCCTGTCCTGGTCTGCGCGGCGATCACCGACGGCTCGCCTCCCCCGGAAGGGCTCACCGACTCCAAACGGCTCACCCCGCGGCGGCGTACCGCCATGGCCGAACAGGTGCGTTCCTGGGTCCGCGGCTACGCCTTCGGCCAGGCCTCGCCCGCGGAAATCGACCGGCTCGGCATGACCGAGGCGCTTCGGTTGGCTGCCCACCGGGCGCTCGACGCCCTGCCGGTGCGCCCCGATGCGGTCATCGTGGACGGCAAGCACGACTACGTCGGTGCCCCGTGGACCGTGCGTACCCACGTCAAAGCCGACCTGACCTGCGTCAGTGTCGCGGCAGCCTCGGTCCTCGCCAAAGTGCACCGCGATGCGCTCATGGCCGAGCTGGACGCCGAGTACCCCGGCTACGGTTTCGCTACGGGAGCGGGCTACCCTTCGCCGGTCCACCGCGCAGCGCTGGCCGAACACGGGCCCACCCCCCACCACCGGCTGTCCTGGTCCTACCTGGACCGGCTGCCGCGCTGGCGCCATCTGCGCGTGGTCCGGGACAGCGCCGTGGACGGCCAGTTGAGCCTTCTGGACTGAGCCCGTCCGCAGGAGGGCCCGGCCCGCTCCGGTCCGCGACACGCGCAGCGCTCCTTACGCGACACGCGCGGTAAGCGGCAGTATGGAACGCGAGCCGGTACGAGTGTCCCTGAAACAGGGCGCACAGGGCATATCGCGAAAGGGGCAGCATGGGGCGCCAGATCGAACCCCGAGCCGCGCAGCGGCCCAGGGCGGCCTCTCTGGAACGCCTCCGTTCCACCTACCACCGGACCCCGTTACGTACCCGGCTGCTCGCCGGGCTGGGGATTGTCCTCGCCGCCGCGGTGGTCGCGGTGCTCACCCAGCTCTCCGTGTGGGCGACAGTCACCGGAACGGTTCTGCTGCTTGCACTGTTCACCGCGTTCATGCACTCCGCCGGGGCACTCGCCACCGCCGTGGTCTGCGTGGGCTGGACGGTGGTGGCCCACACCCTGATGTCGATTCCGCTGCACGGCCAGCCGGCACTGCTGCTCATCCCGCTGCTGCCGCTGCCCGTGGCGCTCGTGGCCGCGCGCATCTCCGCGTTCCCGGTGTGGCACACCACGCTGGTGACCCTGCTCGGCGGACTGATCGTCGGCTTCGGGCTGGCCTTGGCCCATATGACCATTCCGGCGGTTCCCGCAAGCCTGGGGGTCGCCGGGATGGTGCTGGGTGCCGCGGTGACCCTGCTCTGGCGGTGGGTGGCGGCCCGCCAGCTCACCAAGGAGCTGGACCGCTACCGGCAGGAGGGAAGGGCTGCCGCCGCTGCGGGGCCCGCCGTCCCCGCGGCCCAGCGCGCTCGCGCCCGCGGCGGGAAAGGCAGCGCGGGCAAAGGAGAGGTCGCCGCAGAAGAACCGATCCCGGTCACGGAGGCGCTGGCCCAGCTCGAGAGCATGATCGGTTTGGAACCGGTCAAACAGCAGGTCCGCGCGATCGCTGCCGCGATCGAAGCGGCCCGGCTGCGGGCCGACGCGGGATACAGCGTCGACCGGCCGCTGCGCCACTTTGTGTTCTCCGGGCCGCCCGGAACAGGCAAGACGAGTGTTGCGCGCACCCTCGCCACGATCTTCCACTCCTTCGGGCTGCTCCCCACGGCACGCGTGGTTGAAGCGAGCCGCGCCGACCTGGTTGGGGAGTACCTCGGCGCGACCGCGATCAAAACCAACGAACTCGTGGACCGGGCCCTGGGCGGGGTGCTGTTCATCGACGAGGCGTACTCGCTCGTCAACGAGGGGGACGGCCAGCCCGACCGGTTCGGCAACGAAGCAGTGCAGACCCTGCTGAAGCGGGCCGAGGACGACCGCGACCGCCTCGTCATCATCCTCGCCGGCTACGAGGCGGAGATGGACCGCTTCCTCGCCTCCAACCCGGGACTCGCCTCCCGGTTCGCCACCCGCATCAGTTTCCCCAGCTACACCGCGGACGAACTGCGCCGCATCGCTGAGTCCTTCTTCGCCCGCCGCGGCGACCGGCTCGACGAGGCCGCCGCCGCGGAACTAGCGGAACGGATGGAGCAGGTCGTCCAACGCGGAGTGGTCGACGAACTGGGCAACGGCCGGTTCGCCCGCTCCCTGGTGGAGAAGGCTGCCGAGGCCCGCGATGTGCGGGTCGTCACCCGGGAGTCTTCCGGGAAGCGTCCCGACCCGGAAGAACTGGTGACGGTGCGGGCCGCCGACATTGTCGCCGCTTACGAGGCCCTCACTGCGAGGCTCCCCGGTTTCACTCCGCCCCCCGACATCACCGAGGCGCTCGCGGAGCTCGACGCGATGGTCGGCCTGGAACCGGTCAAACGCCAGGTCCGCGCCATCGCCGCCCAACTGCGGATGGCCCGGCTGCGCGAGGGACAAGGCCTGCGGGTCCCAGCTCCGATGCGGCACTTCGTCTTCGTCGGCCCCCCAGGCACCGGGAAGACCACGGTGGCCCGCATCCTGGGCCGAGTGTTCGCGGCGCTGGGGCTGCTCACCCGCGCCGACGTGGTGGAGGCGAGCCGCGCCGACCTGGTGGGCGAGCATCTGGGTGCGACCGCGATCAAGACCAACCAGCTGGTGGACCGGGCCCTGGGCGGGGTACTGTTCATCGACGAAGCGTATTCGCTGGTCAACCCCGGCTACAGCGGCGGCGACGCGTTCGGCTCTGAAGCAGTGCAGACCCTGCTCAAACGCGCCGAAGACGACCGGGACCGGCTGGTCATCGTCCTCGCTGGCTACCCGGAGGACATGGACCGCTTCCTCCACAGCAACGCCGGGCTGGCTTCGCGGTTCACGGTGCGCGTGGCCTTCCCCAGCTATACGCCTCAGGAACTCATCGAAATCGCGGAGCGCACCGCCGCGCAGACCGGGGATTCCTTCGACGAAGGGGCCCGCGCGGACATGGAACGGGTCTTCAGCTACGTGTGCGAGTCGGGCTGGATCGACGAGCTCGGCAACGGCCGCTTCGCCCGGTCACTGTTTGAAAAGGCGTGCTCCTACCGCGACCTGCGGGTCGCGGAGAACCTCGGTGAGCGGGCCAGTGCCGCCGATCTGACCACGATCACCAGCGCCGACCTGCGCGCCGCCTACACAGAGCTGACCCAGCGGTGAACAGTGGGGCCGCCGCAACGGACTGCACACTTCCGGAAGATCGGGCGGCCCCTGCTATGGTCCGCTCATGAGTCGTTCCAGCGAACCTATCCGACAGGCCGTCATTCTCGCCGGGGGGCAGGCGACCCGGTTGCGGCCCTACACCGACACCCGTCCCAAGGCCATGGTCGAGGTCGCCGGTCGGCCGATCATCGACTACCAACTGGAATGGCTAGCCCGGCACGGTGTCGAGCATGTCGTGGTCTCCTGCGGCTACAAGGCGGAGGTGTTGCGGGAGCACCTCTCAGGGCGGACCGATCCTGAAGTCAGCATCCTGGTGGAAGACGAGCCGTTGGGGCGCGGTGGCGCGCTGCGTTTCGCGAGCTCCGGGCTCCGCGACACCGAGTCCCCCTACTTCGCGCTCAACGGCGACATCCTGACGTGGTTCCCCCTGGACGAGTTCACCGCCTACCACCGGGAGAAAGGCGGGCTCATCACGCTCGCCCTGGCGCAGTACCGCACGAGCTGGGGGATTGTGGACGTCACCGACAGCGGCCTGATCGAAGGGTTCACCCAAAGCCCGCTGCTGCCGTTCTGGATCAATGCCGGCGTCTACATTTTCGAGCCGGAGGCCACTGAGCTGCTGCCGGTCAAGGGTGACCACGAGTCCAGCACGTTCCCGGAGCTAGCCAAGCAGGGGCGGCTCTACGGCTACCGGATCGACGGTTTTTGGCGAGGAGTGGACACCGTCAAAGACGTCAAGGAAGCCAGCGAGCAGATTCCACGCCTCTTCGGCGGAGCCGCGCAGTAACTGCCGGGGAGCGGGCGGACTGCCCGCTCCCCGAAGGGCGGTCCGTGCCCCCGGAAGAGGCCGTGGACCGCCGGGCTAGAGTTCGTCGAGGATTTTGACGAGCGCGGCTTCATCATCGGCCCCGCTCAGCGCGACGAGCAGCGTGTCCAGGACTTCGGACCGCGAAAGCCCGCGGTCGAGCAGCCGCTGCGCCGCGGACCACAGGTTGGGCGGGTCCCCGCGCCACAGCCGGTCGGCGAGCTCTTCATGCGCGTCAAGTGCTTCCTCGTCCAACCGGTCGAGAGGCCGGTACGGCTCCTTGGGGGCCCCGCTGTGCCGTCCGCGCGGCTTCTGGGGCGGGTCGTAGGAGCCGAAGTGGTCGAGCCGCAGCAGTGCCCGCCGTCCGGACCGGGTCGTTGGGTCGAACTCGTCGTGGGCCAACTCGGTCACCAGCGGGAAGGCGAACATGCGGCGGGGTAGGGCGGAGAGGTCCCCGTCGGGCAGGAGCCGGTTGAGCACTTCGCGGCGCAGTCCGAACGTGGACGAAGGGTCCCAGTACGACCGGGAGAACGCGGCTGTCGCCTCCCATACCGCGTCGACCGTGGCGTGGACCGCCACTTCCGGGAGTCCTTGGAAGGGGCCGGCCCAGCGGACCCACGCTGCTAGGACATGCGGCATGGCTTCCTGTTCCTCCGGCAGCAGCAGCACGCGGCGCGGCAGCCATTCCAGCAGAAAAGCCTCGACTTTCTGCGGGCTGACCCGCATGGGGCGGCCGAAGTCGGCGTCGCAGCCGTAGTCGATGATGTGCTCCGCGCAGCGTCCCGCAGCGTAACTGTCGGACAGGTCGGCCGCAGCATCGGAAGCGAGGAAGCGCGCGGCGAGGGTGGCGCGTCGGTCGCGCCGCCACGACACGGCGCGGCTGGGCGGTTCGGGCGGCAGGATGCGGGCGCGCGCCCGAATGAACCCGAGAAGCTGGGTGACCGAGCGGCTGGGCCGGAAAGCGGGGGAGTCGGCGGCGGTCGCGGCCACGAGGCGGGCAGTCCGGTCGATCGCCGACGTGAGCAGGGTGTGGGCGCGCCCCAGGGAGACCGAGGTGAAGGACATCATGGGGTCTCGGGCTGCCTGGTCGGCGCCGTGGCGGAGCAACTGGTCGACCTTGGTGCTCACCCACGCATCGCGCAGCACGCCTCCCAGGTTGTGGTCGATGGTGGTGACCAGCGCGTGCTCCCCGGACGGTGCGCCTTCCTCGGTTTCGTGGCGGTAGACGCAGATGAGTTCGTCCGCGTCGCCGAAGAGGGAGCGGGACACGTAGGCCTTGATAGGTCGGACCGTAGCGGGTGAGGTGACCCAGTGCGGGCTGGCGATGCCGCGGGCAGCGAGCTCTCGGGCGCCGCGCCGGGCGATCAGCCGGTGCCGAGCGGACACCCCGATGGTGGAGACCCCGGTGAGCAGGGCCAGGGCAGCCGGGGTGGCGGCACGGCGAGCGTAGTCGAGCAGGCCCTCGCCGATGATGAGGTCCGGGTCGATGTCCCGGGTCCGCATTTCCTGCCAGGTGCTCAGTAGCTCACTGACAGTGATCTCTGCATCAAGGGGATGACGTACCGTCAGCAGCGCCCGGGCGCCGCGGAGGAGTTCCGCGAACACCTCGTCGGGCGGTGGAACGGCAGCAGAGCGGGAGGAAGAGGGCGGATTCGACACTCAACGAGGGTATGACAAGGACAGGGAAAGGGCTGGGAATGGTTTCGGCCTAGTCGCGTGGTATCAGCAGAGCGCGGGAGGTCCGATCAGGATCAATCTAGCAGGCCGGTATCGGCAGCGGATGGGGACGCGGACGGAGGTGCGGATTCGACGAGGGCACGCAGGTGCTCTCGAGCGACGCGTTCGACCAGGCTGGGCGTGGCCTCGAACCCGAGGTGCCGGGCGCAGTGCCAGGTGTCGGTGACACAGCGTTCCACCGAGCGGTGCGGCAGGGTGTGGAATTCGTTACGTAGTCGGGCTGTGACGTGCTGCATGTCCGTGTGCTGGTCGATCCTGAGCATTCACGCCCCCTCGTGACGTCGGCGGAAACGGTGGCCGATTCCATTCCACAACGTCGGAGCAGCCTGTCAAGCCCTCCTGCCTGGACCTTGCCCAAGTTTGGGGTGATTTGGGAAGTTTGTTGCGCTATATCTGTTATGCGGGGATTGACCGCTGGAAATCCGACACTCAGCTCACCTGAGCTGTGACGTTCCGTGGGGGCGGAGGGAAAAGCGGGGACTCGAGGGGGACCCGGGAAGCGTGGGGGAGAAGAACCCTAAACCTTATTTCGGTCAGCGCTGCTTCGCAAAGCTGCGGCGAAAGCCAAAGGTCTACCACGGAGAACAGCGGGGTTTCCCTAAAAAGGACGACCGAAACGGCGAGATCCTCCGGATATCATTAGGGTAAAGTATATTGTTTACTCTCCGCTATTGTCGCGGGCTGCGCCCTTTGGCTAGACCGGGGGATCAAACCGTCGTGTCCTATGCTGAGGCGGTGCGGTGACAGGCGAAATTGCGGTGAGGTACGGTTTCCAGAACTGGGGTTTCCTGTTTTTCCGGCGGACCGTGCGGGGAGGGAGTGGTCGCTGTGGGCACCGTTCGCGGTCCCGCCCGACGGGACATACCCCCTATTCTCAATAGGGATGGCCGAGCACCGTACCAGCCGCTTCCCGCAGCCCTCAGATCTATTCTGATCACGGGGAAAGGGTCCCGGAGGTGTCACCGATGAGCACCGAGACGTCCGTCCCGTTTCTCCGAGTTTCCCCTATGCACCCCGTTGACTCCGCACTCCTGGACACGCTTCTCAAAGAGGCGCCCATCGGTTTCGCCTTCTTCACCCCGGACTTTTGCTTCCAGCGCGTCAACCGTACCCTGGCCACTATTTACGGGCGGTCGGCCGACGAATGCTACGGCCGCACGCCGGACGACGTCCTTCCTCCGCCGGACGCTGCAGAGCACAAGCGGGCCCTTTCCGCGGTGCTGGCTGGTGAATCAGTGGTCTACAGCGACCACCATCTCATCGGTGGCACCCCCAGAAACCCCGACGAGGAACGCCACTGGGCGCTGTCCTGGTTCCCCGCCTACGACGAGGGGAAGATCACCGGGGTGGCGCTGATCGCGGTCGACATCAGCGAACGCCATAAGGCGGAGTTGGCGCTACGGCGCAGCGAAGAGCGCTACCGCGCCCTGATGCAGGCGAGCAACCAGATTGTCTGGGCCGCCGCCCGCGACGGCCGAGTCGACGAAGACTGTCCGGAATGGCGCGCCCTCACCGGCCAGTCGGTAGAGGAGTACCTCGCCGAAGGCTGGCTGGCCGCGGTACACCCCGACGACCGCGAGCGCGTCCAGCTCGCATGGGAAGACGCCGTTGAAGACGGGACGGTCTTCGAAGAGAACTTCCGGGTCCGCCACCACAGCGGCGAGTACCGGCACTACCGCACTCGCGCAGTCCCCCTGACCCGCGACAACCAGGTCGTGGAGTGGGTCGGCACGCACGTCGACGTCACCGCCACCGATGAGGTGCGGCAGCTCCTCACCCAGCAGCTGCAGAAGGCGGCGATGCGGACGGCCCGGTTGCAGAAGGCCACAGCCGACCTCGCCGAGGCGCTCACCGTCGATCAAGTGGTCAACGTGATGACCGAGATCGGCAGTTCCGCGGTCGGGGTGTACCGCACCGCGGTGGCCCAGCTCACCCCGGAACGGCTCAAACTGCAGCTTCTCAACGACGACGGCATCCCGGACGTGCCCGGAGCGCCGCCCCGCGAGATGCGGCTCGAAGACCTCAGCATGATGACCCTGGCGGTCCGCGAAAGCCGCACCATCATCGCGGGGTCGCCGGAGGCGCTGCGGGAGGTCATGAAAGACCACGAGAACACGCTCACCTACCTGGAGCACACCGACGAGCGGGCCTGGATCGCCCTGCCCATGATGAGCGCGGGCCGCCCGATCGGCGCGCTGCGCTTCTCTTTCCGGGAGCCCCGGGAGATCTCCGAAGAGGAACGGACGTTCCTGGAAGCGCTTGCGGGGCAGTGCGCGCTGGCCTTGGAACGCGCCGCCCTGTATGAGCGGGAGCACAACACGGCCGAGGCCCTGCAGAAGAGCCTGCTCCCCGAAGAACTCCCCGAAGTACGCGGAATCCGGTTGGGGAAGCTCTACAACCCCGGAACCAAATACGTGCAGGTGGGTGGGGACTGGTACGACGCGTTCCGGCTGACCGACGGCCGGGTGGCCGGCGTGCTCGGCGACGTCATGGGCAAAGGGATCAAAGCGGCGACAGGGATGAGCCGGGTGCGTAATGCGCTGCGCGCCTTGGCGTTCAGCATGCCCGAGCCCGCGGACGTCCTCACCGGTCTCGACAACCTGTTCGCCGCGACTGAGAGCAACGATCAGATTACAACTCTGATCTACTTCGTGCTGGACCCGGAAAGCGGCCACGGTACCCTCGCCAACGCCGGGCACCTGCCCCCGCTACTGATCCCAGAAGAAGGGGAGCCTCGGCTCCTGGAAACCGAGCCGTCGACCCCGCTCGGTATTCCTTTGCCGAGAGAACAGCACAAATTTTTTGTCCCACCCGGTAACACCATGGTCCTCTACTCCGATGGACTAGTAGAGAACCGCAAGCGTGCTGCAGGAGCGGGTCTCGAAGAACTCGTCACCGCAGCTTCCCGAGCACCGGCGGAGGTGGTGGGCGATCCACAGAAAATCCTGAAGTACCTTGTGGAAAGGATGCTTGCGGGGCATGACCAGGATGATGACGTAACCTTGCTTGCCGTCCACGTCCCCGCAACGTGAGATCGGGTCGCGCGAGCAGCCAGCGGCGAACTACCCGTCCGCCCGCCTAAGGTGGGAGCAAAAGATCCACAAGTAGTCCCCGCGTCAAGCGGGGTTGATCCGAACCCGACCACCGGACCTTTCAACCGCGTACCAGCCAGGTCCGCGGTGGAAAGAATCTTACTTGGCTGATGTGTCGAAACGCTAGAGAAGGCACAGCGGCCCAGTACTACGGTGGGCCTCCCGCGAGTGGGGGAATCGGGACCGAGCCGGGAGCTGGACACCGTCCCCCCGACTCACCGGATCGTCGAGTCCAACAGTCTCGCCACACGTCCGTTCGAGAGGTGTTTGTGTCACCTGCCAGTTCGACCCGCTCTAAGCAGCAGCCGGAGGCGCTGCAAGAGCCAGTCATCCAGCAGCTGATCGAGCGTGGGCGGTCCCAGGGGTACCTTGAGCCCGAGGACGTGCGCCGTGCCTTTGAAGAGGCCGAGATCCCGATGTCGCAGGCTCAGGCTGTGCTCCGCACCCTGACCAAAGAAGGCGTCACCCTCATCGTGAACGCGGCTGAGTCCGCACCGCCTCGACGCAAGTCCACCCGGCGTAAGACAACCTCCGCCTCTCGGGCGGCGGCTCAAACCAGCACCACTCGGGCCAAACGCACGGCGGCAGCCCAAGAGAAGCCCGAGGCCGCGACTGCCGTGAAGAAGAGCACGGAAGACGCGGAGGAGACCACCACAGCGTCCAAGAAACGCACGACCAAGGCCGCCAGCACGAAATCCAAGACGACCGCCAAGCGCAGCACGGCCAAGAAGACCACGACCAAGTCGACCACGAAGAAGACCGCCAAGACCGCGACCAAGAAGAAGACGGCTGCGACAGCGGCCACCCCCGCGGTCGAAGAGGAGCTCGGCTTGGAGGCGACCGACCTCCTCGAGGACAACTTCGAGGAGACCGGCGCCGACCTGGAACTGGTGGACGACACCGACGACGAGGTCGTCGAGCTTGAGGAGACCACTCCGGCGAAGCGGAGCCGGGACCTCCCCGAGAAAGCGGACGCCGACGACGATGACTCCTTCGTCCTCTACGACGACGACGATGACGCGCCGGCAGCGCAGGTCGTCGCGGCGGGAGCAACCGCTGACCCGGTGAAGGACTACCTCAAGCAGATCGGCAAGGTTCCCCTCCTCAACGCGGAGCAGGAGGTGGAGCTCGCCAAGCGGATCGAGGCCGGTCTGTTCGCTGAGGAGAAGCTCTCCAAGAAGGGCCACGAGCTCACCCCGGAGGAACGGGAGGAGCTGGAGTGGATCGCTGAAGACGGCAAGCGCGCCAAGAAGCACCTGCTGGAGGCGAACCTGCGCCTGGTGGTGTCCTTGGCCAAGCGCTACACCGGCCGCGGCATGCTCTTCCTCGACCTGATCCAGGAAGGCAACCTCGGCCTCATCCGGGCGGTCGAGAAGTTCGACTACACCAAGGGCTACAAGTTCTCCACCTACGCAACCTGGTGGATCCGGCAGGCCATTACCCGCGCGATGGCCGACCAGGCCCGGACGATCCGTATCCCGGTGCACATGGTGGAGGTCATCAACAAGCTTGCCCGGGTCCAGCGCCAGATGCTGCAGGACCTGGGACGCGAACCGACTCCGGAGGAGCTCGCCAAGGAGCTCGACATGACCCCGGAGAAAGTTGTCGAAGTCCAGAAGTACGGGCGCGAGCCGATTTCCTTGCACACCCCGCTCGGCGAGGACGGCGACAGCGAGTTCGGCGACCTGATCGAGGACTCCGAGGCGATCCAGCCGGGCGAGGCGGTCAGCTTCACCCTGCTGCAGGAGCAGCTGCACTCGGTGCTCGACACCCTGTCCGAGCGGGAAGCAGGCGTGGTGTCGATGCGCTTCGGGCTCACCGACGGCCAGCCCAAGACTTTGGACGAGATCGGCAAGGTCTACGGCGTGACCCGGGAGCGGATCCGCCAGATCGAGTCCAAGACCATGTCCAAGCTGCGCCACCCGTCCCGTTCCCAGGTGCTGCGCGACTACTTGGACTAACTCCACGTGGGGCCTGGGCCGGTCCCTCGACAGAGGTGGCCGGCCCACTCGCATAGACGGACTCCGGCGGCCCGTTCAATGGTGTGGCGAATCCGGAGAACGGAGCCGTCGGAGGCTGCCTCATGATCCCCTGCACCGGACAGCTCCGATCATGCCGCTGCCCGAGTATGGGGAAGATAAAAATCTGAGACCTCTTCGTGATCTCTGCTGCTGGCGGGGCGCTGACCTTCACGAACACCGAGCAGTAGCCAGTCACGGCCCCCTTTTCCCCGAGGGCGGGACCGTGCGGCACTATTCTCGACTCCTATGGGAGCTTTCGGACAGGATGCGCAGTCTGTAGCGGGCGGCGCATCATCCCCCGCGAACGTGGTGGTCGGCCGCTGCTGGGACAACATGGTCCTGGATGCCGGGGTCGAAGCCGTGGAGGAAGGGCATCTCGCAGCCGGGACAGCCCTGCTCCGAGAGTCGCGCAACAACCCTGAACTGCGTGCCCTGTACGTGGACGCCCTCAGCAGCGCCGCGGTGGGCCGCAGCGCGCAGATCCACGCCCTGCTCTCCCCGGACACCGAGGAGCACGACGCCGCGGACATCCTGCTCTGGCTGGGCCGCACCCTCATCGACGAAGCCTGGCGGATCCGCGGCGACGGTGTGGCGAGCACAGTCAGCCGGGAGCGGTTCAAACTGTTCTTCGCCACCCTTGCCCAGGCCCGCGACCCGCTGCTGGCCGCAGCCGAGATCAACCCGGATGACCCCGTGCCCTGGTCCTGCCTCCAGTGGTTCGCCCTGGGCATGCAACTGGACCGGGAGGAAAAGGACTACATCTGGCAGCGGGTCATCGAACGCTGCCCCACACTCTTCCCCGCGCACTGGGCGCGCATCCAAGTCCTGGCTCCCAAGTGGGGCGGCAACATCGAAGAGATGATGGAGTTTGCCCGCGGGTCCGTGGATCTTGCCCCCGAAGGCAACCCGCTGACCGCGATGATCGCGCTGGCCCACGAGGAACGGTTCAGCCAGTGCATCAGAGACCTGGCCCACCGCAAGCGGTTCCTCTCCGCGCTGCGCGTGTTCCTCACCTACTACGACGAGGACGTGACCGCGGAACTCCAGGCTGCGGCCGCTAAATGGTGCACCCGGCCTGTTCCGCACCCGCGCGACCTGGAAGCCCACCACCTCTTCGGCTGGTCCTTCTACCAGACCTCGGCCCGCGACCACGCGCGCTGGCACCTCTACCAGGTGGGCAACCGCCTACACCGGGCCATGTGGCGCACCCCCGAAGAGTTCGTCCGGGTCTTGCGGAAACTCGGCCTCGCCTGACCGGTGGCCCGCGTTCACCCCCAGGAGAGCAGGGCTGCAACGACGCACCCGGTCAGCGTCCCCAAGAGCAGCCCGCGGCCCAGCGCCTGAGCGCTCCGCGGCCGCTTGCCGAAGGCCAGCAGCGGTCCTAAGACCAGCAGGACGACCAGGGCCAGCCACCGCAGCGGATGGTCCATGACATCACTGGTGCGGAGCACGGCCGCCGGGACAGCGAACACCATGACCCCCAGCCCGAGCAGCACGGACAGCACCGCGGTGGCACGGGAGGCGCGTCGCGGGGGACGGGGCGCCGCACCAGATGGATCCTGCCGGGTGTACGGGTTGGGCGGGGGCGGGATGTTCGGGTTGTAGGGAGTGACCGACGACACAGGAAGCACCACCTGACAGCACGGAGGGAACCGGGAAGCGATTCAGCCGGACACGATGACGTTCAGCGTCTGCGGTCCACCGCCCCGCGCGGGAGACGTCAGCTCCACCTGGTAGCCGAGGTCAGCGAGCAGGATCGCCAGCTCCCCGGGGGTCTGCGGGGTCTCCTGCGCGGTCAGCAGGGAATGCGCCACCGCACCCCGGACTGCTTTGGCTTGATGACTGACTACCGAGCGGCGGGGAACACCGTCCATGACAGTCTGCCGCAGCACGCGAACGGCGACAGTGTGTTCCGCGATTTCCGGGCCGGGCCGGAAAGCGGCCGCGTAGGCGGTCGACCGGCAGTCCACCACCAGACGGCCGCGGGCCACGGCCGTCAGCGTCTCGGTGAGGTGGGCCCGCCAGAACGCTCCCAGCGGTCCGAGCGGAGGCAGTGAGACTCCCATGGACAGTCGGTACGGCGGAACCGTGTCGGATGGCCGCAGTACTCCCCACAGCGCGGAGAAGATCAGCACTGACGTGTCGACGCGGGCGGCCGCCGGTCCCGCGAGCAGCTCCCCAAGCCGCAGCCGGTCATAGAGGACCCCGGTGTACAGGTCGGCGGCGCGCAAGGTCGCTGCCGTGCGGAGTTCCCGGTTGCGGGGGAGGGCCTCGGCCTGCCGCGAAGACAAGCCGAGCACGGTACGTGCCTCGGCAAGAGGACGCGCGGAGACTTCTTCCAGGGCGGTCAGCACCGACTCCCGGGCAGGCGTGAGCTCGGGCAGGCTCAGGGAGTCCAGGGAGAGCGGGGGACCATCTCCCGGAAATGCTTTGCCTTCAGAGGGGGGAAGCAGGATGAGCATGAGGCCTTCGAAAGCTTGGAAGCACAGCAACCCGGCAAATCGTACCAAGCGATACCGAAGAGGGTCCCGAGAGTACGCACAGTGAACACTGAAGGGCAGATGGTCGCGCCGGTCCTGCGCACCCGCGGGAACCCTGGGCACCCGGCGCTGGGGCGCAGCAGCGCACGGCGCGCCTGGCCACGGTATGCAGAGGACCGGGAAGGGCGGCGCTTCCGCCAGGCCACAGGCTTCCCTCCCCGTCCAGCAGCGGTGCCCCGGTCTCTCTGCCGTGGCACCCGTGGGCGCGGGAACCGTGCTCACTCCGACGCGGGTGCGGCCGCGGCACGCGCCCTGCCCCTGCCCGAATACACATCGGCGGCGACCCTCGCAGAGGATCGCCGCCGGGCGTCTTCAGGTGAGGGGCTAGCGCTCTCCAGCACGGTTCTTCGGAGAGAGCAGACGGTCGGTTTCGTCGTGGATTTCCATGGCGACCTTACGAATAGACTCGCCGTGCTGGCGCATGTGGTGGGCGCAGAACAGCAGCTCCCCGCCGGAGTTGAGCACCACTCGGACATACGCCTGGGCGCCGCAGCGGTCACAGCGGTCAGAAGCTGTCAGCGGCCTGGTGGGGGCAAGAGTTCCAGTCACTTCGCCTTCCTCAATCTCTCGGCGCTAGTCACTCGGGACAACATCTAACCGGACGAAGAGCTTCCCGACCAGCCCTTCTGTACGCCGACAGCGGAATCGGCCCGGTTCGTGGCCTACCTCTCATCCTGGTGCGTCTCGGATTGTCTGAACGGAGTCTTACCCTGCGACACGTGGGGTTATCCCAGTAGCTCGGAATGCGGACTACGGCTGCTGCGGCTACCCTCAAACCGAACTCGGTGCTGCTGTACCGCAGAGCGAGACAGCGCACGGGCGGCCGCATGCCCGCCCCAGCAACACCCCGCCCGTACCACCGGGTACGGTCCATTCGCACATCCCAGACACTGCAGGAGAGTCCCCGTGACCGCCGCCCTCACTACTGACTTCCACGACCCCGAGGAATACTCGGCTCGACACCTGTCGGTCTTGGAAGGCCTCGAGGCGGTCCGTAAACGGCCGGGCATGTACATCGGTTCCACGGACAGCCGGGGCCTCACCCACTGCATGTGGGAGATCATCGACAACTCCGTTGACGAAGCTCTCGCGGGCTACTGCACCCGCATCGAGGTCGTGCTGCACGCGGACGGCTCAGTCGAAGTACGGGACAACGGGCGCGGTATTCCGGTCGACATCGAACCCAGCAGCGGACTGAGCGGCGTGGAACTGGTGATGACCAAACTGCACGCCGGAGGCAAGTTCGGTTCCGGTTCCTACACCGCCTCCGGTGGCCTGCACGGTGTGGGCGCCTCCGTGGTGAACGCGCTCTCCGCGCGGCTGGATGTCGAAGTGGACCGCGGGGGCCACACCTACGCGATGAGCTTCCGGCGTGGCATCCCCGGGGTGTTCGACATGGACGGCCCCGATGCCGGGTTCACTCCCCGTTCCGGCCTGGAGAAGATCCGGAAGATTCCCGCGAAAGTCACCGGGACCCGCGTGCGGTTCTGGGCCGACCGGCAGATCTTCCTCAAAGATGCCGAAATATCCCGGGAAGCCCTCGTGGAACGGGCCCGGCAGACCGCTTTCCTCGTCCCAGGCTTGAGCATCGCGATCCGCGACGAGCGCACCGAAGGCGAGGAGCCCTACGAGGAGGAGTTCCGCTTCGACGGCGGTATCGGGGAGTTCTGCGATTACCTGGCCCCCGACACGGCGGTGAGCCCGCTGCTGCGGATCGAAGGCAGCGGCACCTTCACCGAGACCGTGCCGGTCCTCGACGACCAGGGGCACATGGTCCCCACCGATGTGGAGCGGCGCCTCGACGTGGACATCGCGCTGCGCTGGGGCACCGGCTACGACACGGTCGTGCGTTCCTTCGTGAACGTCATCGCCACGCCTAAAGGCGGCACGCACGTCTCCGGTTTCGAACGCGCTCTCGTCCGTGTCATCAACGACCAGTTGCGTGCCACCAAACTCCTCAAAGCCAACGACGAGCCGGTCACCAAGGAGGACGTCCTCGAAGGGCTCACCGCCGTGGTGACGGTGCGCCTGCCGGAGCCGCAGTTCGAAGGGCAGACCAAGGAGGTCCTCGGCACCTCCGCGGCCAGCCGCATCGTTTCCCAGATCGTCAGCCAGCACATGCGTGCCTTCCTGACCTCCACCAAGCGGGCGGAGAAGCAGCAGGCCCGCACTGTGCTGGAGAAGATCGTTAACGCCGCCAAGGCGCGCCTGGCTGCCCGCCAGCAGCGGGAGACCCAGCGGCGCAAGAACGCCCTGGAGAATTCGGCGCTGCCCGCCAAGCTGGTGGACTGCCGCAGCGAAGGGCTGGAACGCAGCGAACTCTTCATCGTGGAGGGCGACTCGGCGCTGGGCACCGCCAAACTCGCCCGGGACTCCGAGTTCCAGGCGCTGCTGCCCATCCGAGGCAAGATCCTCAACGTGCAGAAAGCGTCCGTGGCGGACATGCTCAAGAACGCGGAATGCGCCGCGATCATCCAGGTCATCGGCGCTGGCTCCGGGCGCACCTTCGACTTGGACGCCGCCCGGTACGGCCGGGTCATCCTCATGGCCGACGCCGACGTGGACGGGGCGCACATCCGCTGCCTCCTGCTGACGCTGTTCTACCGCTACATGCGTCCCATGCTGGAAGCAGGCCGGGTGTTTGCCGCGGTGCCGCCGCTGCACCGCATTGAGCTGACCAATGTGCGCCGGAAGCGCGGGGCCCGCCCCGAGGACCGTTACATCTACACCTACTCTGACGCTGAACTGCACCAGAAACTGGCGGAGCTGGCAGCGAAAGGCATCACCTGGAAGGAGCCCGTCCAGCGGTACAAGGGCCTCGGGGAGATGGACGCCGACCAGTTGGCGGAGACCACGATGGACCCGCGCTACCGCACCCTGCGGCGCATCCGCCTTAAAGACGCCGCGGAAGCGGAGGCGATGTTCGAACTTCTCATGGGCAACGAAGTGGCACCACGCCGCGCGTTCATCGCCCAGGGGGCCCGCGAACTCGACCCCACGCGTATCGACACGTGAGCGCCGCGCGGTTGAAGGCCGTGCCAGCCGGGGCCCGGCCCGCCCCAGGCTGTCCGGAACAGGGGGTTAGTCGAGGGAGCCGCCGGACATGATCGCGTGCATTCTGCGGTGGGGGGCCGCTTCGTCAGCTCGGTTCTGCCGTTCCAAGGTGCGGGCCAGGGCAATGTGCGCCCACGCGTCGCACGGGTCCAGTTCGATGATCTTGCGGAAGACCTCTTCGGCCTTGGCGAGCTGAGCCGAGTGGAAGTAGGAGCGTCCCAAGAGTTCCAGGACCGTCCGGTTGCGGGGTTCTTCCTCCGCAAGCGGGGCCAGGACACGGGCCGCACCGATCGGATCGCCGAGGTCGAAGTGTTGTCTGCCGCGTCGGTAGGTTTCGTAATTGCTTTCTGCCATAGCACTCCTTTCCTCGGGAGGCACAACGGTGCTCCTCACAGAGGAATTCCCTGCGGCTACCGACGCGACACTCTCCTCACATCACATATCCACCGGGGTCACCCGGCCGGTGTCGACGTCGTAGATGGCACCCATGACCGGCAGGTCAGGGGGGAGCAGCGGGTGGTGCCGGATCCGCTCCACATCACGGTGGAGGGCACCGATCTGGTCGCTGTCGGTGTGGAATTCAAGACTGCGGGTGTCGACGCCGTAGCGCGCGGCAATCGTGTCGTGGACTTCCTCGTCACCGGAGACCGACGCCATCTTGCACCCGGTGTGCGGGAGCACGATGACCCGGTTCACCCCCAGCAGGTACACCGCGAGGACGAGGGTCCGCAGGGTGTCGTCGGTGACCCGGGCCCCCGCGTTCCGCAGGATCTTGGCGTCCCCAGGCTTGAGCCCCAGCATCTCCAAAGGTTCGATCCGCGAGTCCATGCAGGTCACTAAGGCCAGCCCGCGGGCGGCCACCGGCTGCAGGCCCGCCAGTGTGAAAGTACGGACATAGTCCTCGTTCGCAGCGAGGACATCGTCGAAGACACCGTTCACAGTCGCCTCCCCGGCGATAGCAATTGTTCCTCATGCCATGCCTGGCTCGGATAAGGCCGTGCGATCCACGCGCACGGCCTTATCCGAGCACTGGGCAGTGGAGTCCCGGCGCACCGGGAACCATCAGCCTTGGAAGAGTGAAGCCACCACGGTCCCGGTGTCAACCTGGCCGGTGCCCACTGCGGCGATGGGGCGGGGCAGTGCCTCCCCGGAACCGTCCCGCCGCTCCACCGGGTCGGGGAGCCGCACGGGACCGCCGTCTTCACGGAACGCCCGGGCCGGGGAACGCCCCACCCAGCCGAACAGCAGTATGTCTTCCCCCTTGAGGAAGCGTTGGCACCGCACCCCCCCAGTGGCGCGCCCTTTAGCGGGAAACGCGGTGAAGGGGGTCACTTTCGCGGTTCCCGGCTGGGAGTCCGGGCCGGTGCTGCTCCCCGCGACGGTGACGACCACCGCGTCCTCGGGCGACAGCACCGCGCCGAACCACACCGCGTGCGCTCCTTCCGCGAGCCGGATGCCGGTCACCCCGCCCGCGCCCCGCCCTTGCGGGCGGACGGTTGTGGCCGAGAAGCGGAGCAGTTGGGCGTTGGAGGTGATGAACACCAGGTCTTCTTCCCCCGTGACCAGGGGGGTGGCCCCCACCAGCCGGTCGCCGGGACGCAGCGCGATGATCTCGAAGTCGTCCTTCTGCTGCGGATAGTCGCCGCCGACCCGTTTGACGATGCCGCTTCGGGTACCGACGACCAGGCCGGGTCCGTCACTGTCGAGGGAGGTCAAGGCGATCACCCGCTCGTCGGCGTCGAGTTCCACGAACTCGGTGACAGGAACCCCGGACGAGATCGCTGGATTCTCGTCGGCCTTGTCTGGGAGTTCGGGGAGCTCCAGCACGGGAACGCGGATCACCCGGCCCAGGTCGGTGACGAGCCCGACTTCGCCGCGCACCGTGGCCCGCACATTGGACGCCATGGCGTCGTTGCGGGTCCGCGGCCCCTCGAACATCGGCGGCAACTGCTGCCCCGACGTGCGTCCGATCAGGCCGCTGGTGCTCAGCAGCACGTGGCACGGGTCGTCGCCGACCTCCAGCGGCATCGCCGAGGTGCGGACTTCTCCCGTGCTTTCCCGCAGCACGGTGCGGCGCGGTGTAGCGAACTCCTTGGCCACTGCCGCCAGCTCCTTGGAGACGAGCCGGCGGAGCTTCTTGTCGGACTCCAGGATCGCGGTCAGCTCCGCGATCTCAGCAGTGAGCGTGTCGCGCTCCTGCTCCAGTTCCTGCTTGTCGTACCGGGTGAGCCGCCGCAGCGGCGTGTCGAGAATGTAGCGGGCCTGCGTGTCGGACAGGTCGAAGGTGTCCATGAGGCGCTGCCGGGCCTGGGTGGAGTCGTCGGAGTCGCGGATGACCGCGATGACCTGGTCGATGTCGGCCAGAGCCACCAGCAGGCCGGTCACCAGGTGGAGGCGCTCTTCGCGTTTGGCGCGCCGGTGCTCGCACCGGCGGCGCACCACCTCGAGCCGGTGGTCGACGTAGACCTGCAGCAGGTCACGCAGTCCGAGCGTCCGTGGCTCGCCGTCCACCAGGGCCACATTGTTGATGCCGAAGGTTTCCTCCATCGGCGTGAGCCGGTAGAGCTCTTCGAGGACAGCCTCCGGGTTGAAGCCGTTCTTCAGCTCGATGACGAGACGCAGGCCCTGGTTGCGGTCGGTGAGGTCTTTCAGGTCCGAGATGCCCTGCAGTTTCTTGGCCTGCACCAGCTCCTTAATGCGGCTGATGACCTTCTCCGGGCCGACGTTGTAGGGCAGCTCGGTGACAACCAGGCCGGTGCGGCGCGGGGTCAGCTTCTCGATGGAGACGGTGGCGCGGATCCGGAAGGTGCCGCGGCCTTTCGTGTAGGCGTCCCGGATCCCGTCCAACCCGGTGATGGTCCCCCCGGTGGGCAGGTCAGGGCCGGGGATGAACTCCATGAGTTCTTCGAGGGTGGCGTCAGGGTGGGCGAGGAGGTGCCGGGCCGCCGCGATCACTTCGCCGAGGTTGTGCGGGGCCATGTTGGTCGCCATGCCCACCGCGATCCCGGAAGCGCCGTTGACCAGCAGGTTCGGGAACGCTGCGGGGAGGACTTCCGGTTCGGTCTCCTGACCGTCGTAGTTGGGGCGGAAGTCCACCACGTTCTCGTCGATGGACTCCACCATCAGCATGGCGGCGCGGGTCAGGCGGGCTTCGGTGTACCGCATCGCCGCGGGTGCGTCGTCGCCGCCGAGGGAACCGAAGTTCCCGTGTCCGTCGACCAGCGGGACCCGCATAGCGAAGGGCTGGCTGAGCCGCACCAGCGCGTCGTAGATGGCGCTGTCGCCGTGGGGGTGCAGCTTACCCATGACTTCGCCGACGACACGCGCGCATTTGACGTGTCCGCGGTCGGGGCGCAGTCCCATTTCGCTCATCTGGTAGAGGATGCGCCGCTGGACCGGTTTGAGGCCGTCGCGGGCGTCGGGAAGTGCGCGCTGGTAGATGACCGAGTAGGCGTACTCGAGGAAACTGCCGCGCATTTCCTCGGAGACGTCGACGTCGATGATCTTCTCGGTGAGTTCTTCGGGAGGCGGGGACGTTGTACGGGCCATGTTGGCCATTGTGACCGGTGTATACGACCGCTTCGAACGGGAGAGCAGTTCTTTTGCCCCTGGTACGGCCTGGGGCCGGCAGCCTGGCACCCTCCCCTGGCGCAGGAGTACCCTGGAGGGCAGGCCGTCAGCAGGGGAGTGCGGGCAGGCAACAGCCGGGAAGCGCGCCGGTCTGCCTGGCGGGCGCCTGCGTCCCGGAGAGGGTTGCGCGGGAAGACCCGCGGTGGGGGAGTGGCCGGGCTCACCGTCGGCGGTGGCGAACCCGACCACTACCGGGAGTACTCGGGAGGAGCCGGCTGCTGCGTCACCCGGTCGCCAACTGCCCCGGCGGGACGGTGAGCGTCGTGCCGTCGGAGAAGGTCACGGTGAGCGGCTGGCCGGTGGGGTTGAACGCCACGTAGGTCCGCCTGTCTCCGTCGCGGAATACGGCGTAGTGGGGCGTGTCAGCGGTCACTGACGTGTCGACCGTGCCGAACTCGGCGAGCGTGGAGAGCCACTGGTACGTGTGGGCCTTGGAGGAACCCGATTCCGGTTCGTAGGACTGCCACTGCGCTTCGAACGCGGCCAGCGCCGCATCCGGATCGGACAGCGCCTGGTGGGCCCAGTGGATGTCGCGCCACACTTGCGGCTGACGGCCGAGCCGTGTGACCAGGGACTGGTGCATGGCTGCCGCGTGCTCAGGGTCGTGGCCCAGGTAGAGCGAGCCCGCGGTGATCGGCAGGTAGTTGATCCCGTAGAGCTCTTCGGGGGTGCCGTCCCACCAGATGCGGTGGTCACCGCCGTCGCTCCACACCATGCCGACGACGTCGTGGGAGTAGCCGGCGGGGAAAGCGTCCCCGTCTGCATTCTGCCAGTACCGGCGCATCGCCGAGGCCTGCGTGGTGTGCAGGTACACGCCCAGGTCGCGCAGCTCCTCGTCGCCGATGAGGGAGCCTAGCAGGGCAGCGCTGGCCGCAAAGTGCATGGCTTCGGACGAGGACTCCTGGTTGTTGCCGGAGGCGAACCCGGCGTGCCCGGAAGCCCAGCCGTGCCCCGCATAGGGGGAGAAGGACCGCAGCCAGGGGAAGCGTTCGTCGTCGCGGTCGGGGTTGTTGGCGTCCCGCAGCACCGTTGTCACCATCGGCCCCCACCGTTCCTCGCTGATCCAGGACCGGTCGTAGCGGGCGATGGTGGCTGCGGCGGTGATGAAGTAGCCGTAGTGGAAGTCGTGGTCGTTGAGCTCGGTGTTGCTGCCGAAGCTCGCGGGGAAGCCGATCAGCGTGTCCCACTGGTCGTCGTAGTAGAACTGGGCGTTGTCCCCCGGGCCGTCCGCGGTCAGCCAGTCCTCCATCTTGTTTTTCAGGAGGTCGAGCAGGGCGTCGCGTCCCGCGGTGTAGCCGATGGAGTCGGCGATCGGGACGAGCTGGGCGAGCCGTCCCAGGGCCTTGCCGGTCCAGTAGGTGTCGCTGGCGCCCTTCCACGGGTCGGAGGCGTGGAGTTCCGCGTCGATGAGGGCGCGGAGCCGCTGGTGGTCCGCAGAGTCCACTGTGGGCAGGCTGGGCAGGATGCCGTGCGTGGTCAGCTCGGTCGTGAAACGGTCCCCTTCCACGACCCGCATCGGCCCGCGCGGGGAGGCGTAGCTGAGGTCGGTCAGCGCGGTGGTGGTCTCCTTCCACTGGTGCGGGTACAGCGCGAGGAGGGTGCCTTGGGCGGTGCCTTCCCGCGCCTCGGTGGTGACGCGGTAGGTGCTCGTCAGTGTGGCGGATGCGGGGTCGTAGTCGTAGGTCAGCGTGGTCGAGGTGACGAAGGAGTAGGCGTAGGGGGCGTACCTGTCGAAGTCGTCCGGGCTGGGCAGGAGCGCGACCGAGGCGTATCCGGAGCCACCGACGTCGGCGGTGAAGACTGTGTCCGACTCCGACCAGGTCGTCCCGCTGGGGGCGAACAGGGCGTAGTGGTGCCCGTTGACGGTGACGCCGACCGCGTTCCCAGACCGCCGCCACACGGTGGGCGGCGCAGTGAACTCCACGCGGATCGGCCCGCCGGAAACGTCCGCGTAGACGAAGGGGAGGCCCTGGCCGATGGTGGTGCGTAGTTGCCGCGTTCCGTCGGACAGGTCAGCGGTGACAGTCCAGTCGCTGTAGCCGGCGACCTTGGCCGCGGGGGCGTTGAGGCCGTGGATGCCGAGAACGAAGTCGGGGGAGTGGGTGTACTGGTATTTCAGTCCGTCCGCGACGAGCTCCGGGGTGTCGGGGTAGCCGACTTCCAGGCCGTGGGCCTGGGCTTTGAAAGACAGCGGGTGGGCGTAGAGGTTCTCGCCGTACGGGTTGCCGGGGTAGCGCTGGAAGATCAGCGAGGACCACCAGTCGTTGGTGACGACCGGCTGGGTGAAGTCTGCGGTGACTTTCGGGGCCACCGGGGCGCCCGTATGGTCGCTGGGCCCGGAGGCCCCGGGAGGGAGCACGGTGGTGTAGCTGCCGGAGCCTAGTCGGACCTGTGCCGCGGCCGGTGCCGAGGGGAAGGTGAGGAGTGCGCCGCAGAGCAGGGCGGCTGTTGCCGCCGAGGTGGTCGCCCGCCGCCATCGCCTGCGTGAGGCATGGGACATGACGCAGCCTTTCTGATCAGGGGGAGAACAACACACGCAACTGTGAGCAAAACATCACAGAGAGTGTTCTTGTGTATAAGACAAGCGAATGTCACTCTCTGTCAACATTTGATGACGCGTGTGTTATGTGTCTGTTATCCGGGATCGTGTCGGACCACCGTGCTGCCCACAGCCGACTGCCAGCCCCGCTCCCGGCTCGCACGCCCCTAGCTTTGCCCTGCCGTCGCAGCCGACACCGAAAAACCGTCGGCCAGGATCCAGGGACTCTACGGGCAGCTCCGCGACAACCCGCACTCAGCACGCCCGGCAGCGCGTCCGCCCCACCTCACGCGACTTGCACGCACCCACCGTGCAGGAGCGGCACACTCCTCTTCCGCGGCACAGCCTGCCACCACGAAAAAGACGACGACCGGCACCCTCCCGCCGCCCGTGCGGCAGCGAAGCGCTCATCCCGGGCAGCACCCACAGCGCTCGCGAACACCCCGCGGCACACCGTATGCGGACCGCGCCCCACCGCGGCCGCGCTCCAACCCCGCCCGCGCTACCGGGCGGCCCTGCACGCTCAGTCGAGCTCCGGACGGGCCCCCGGCTGGAGCAGGGCACGAGCCGCCAACCGCTGCGCGCTGATCAACGCCTCCTTGGGGTGCTTGCCCGCCAGCCACGCCGGCAGGAAACCGGCAATGAACGCATCGCCAGCACCGATCGCTCCCGGCACAGGCTCCACCGGCTCGGCGGGCACGTGCAGCGTGCCTTCCCGAGCCTTCGACGCCCACAGTGCGCCGTCAGCCCCCAGTTTGATCACGATGTTGGGGTACCAGGCGGTCAGCACTTTCGCCGCCGCGTCGGGATCGTCCCGCCCGGTCAGCACCGCCGCCTGCTCCTGGTTGGCGAACAGCAGCCGGACCCCGTTCGTCCACTCCAGGAACGCTTCGGCCCCGACCCGTTCCAACGGGGCGTGCGAACCGCAGTCCACGGAGATGGACATCCCGCTCTCCTGCGCCAGCCGCAACGCCACCCGGCCCGCGCGGCGCGACCCCTCGTTGAGTAGCGTGTACCCCGACAGGTGCAAGTGCCCGTCCGGGCCGAACAGGTCCCGGGGCAGGTCTTCTGGCTGCAATGCGGCGTTGGCGCCCGGATCGCTGAGCATCGTGCGGTCGCCCCGGTGCGTGATCATCACCACGCAGGTACCGGTAGGCCGCTCCGGGTCCATGACCATGCGCGCGTCGATGCCATACCCCATGAGCTCCATCTCACGGGTCCGCCCCGTGATGTCGGAGCCGCGGCGGCCGATCAGCGCAGTGTCGGTGCCCTCGACCGCCAGCCACGCGGCCACGTTCGCCCCGGAGCCGCCCCCGAAGGTGGCCACTGACGCGGGGGTGTCACTGCCGCGGGCAAGCGGGTAGAAGGCCCGAGCGATGGAATCGGTCATGAGGTCGCCGACTACGACTACTCGCGTCATGAGTCTTATCCTTACCGACCGGGTGGCGCACGTGCTTTTCCTACGCGCTTTGAGACGTTAACAGGTTCAGGACACGGCCCGGGTAACGAATCCGCAGGACTTCCCCCGAAGCAGCCGCTGATCCGCGCCCAGAAAACCCGCCTTCCCGGCGATAATCCCCCAAACTGGGGAGGAAGTCGTCTACTCTCACAATCGTGCAGTCATACCCCAAGCACTGGGAAGCGGATGTGGTGCTGACCGACGGCGGCACCGCGCACATCAGGCCGATCACTCCTGACGATGCCACCCTCCTCCAGGAGTTCCACTCTCGGCTCTCCCCTGAGACGATCTACTACCGGTTCTTCGCTCCCTACCCGAAGCTCTCCTCCCGCGACGTCGAGAGGTTCACCAAGGTCGACTACGAGGACCGGGTAGCCCTGATTGCCACGATCAGCGACGCCATGGTCGCGGTGGTCCGCTACGACAAGGTGGGCCAGGACGAGGCCGAGGTCGCCTTCGTCGTCGAAGACGCCCACCAGGGCCGCGGGCTCGCCTCCGTCATGCTGGAGCACATTGCTGCCGCCGCCCGGGAACGCGGCATCCGCCGCTTCATCGCCGACGTCCTGCCGGAGAACCGGCGGATGATCAACGTGTTCCGGGAAGCCGGCTACACCGCGCAGCAGACCTTCGACGAAGGCGTCATCCGCCTCACCCTCGACCTCGAACCCACCGAGGTCTCCTTGGAAGTCATGCGCGCCCGCGAACAGCGCGCCGAGTCGCGTTCCATCGCCCGCCTGCTGTTCCCCAAGTCCGTCGCGGTGATCGGTGCCAGCCGCACCGCGTACACCATCGGCCAGACCGCGCTGCGCAACCTCCTCAACGGGGACTTCCGGGGACCGGTCTTCCCCGTGCACCCCGAAGCCACAGCGGTTGCGGGGGTCAAGGCATACCCCAGTGTCCTCGACATCCCCGACCCGGTCGACCTCGCCATTGTCGCGGTCCGCGCCGACATGGTCGCGGACGTGGTCGACCAGTGCGCCCGCAAAGGCGTCCACGGACTTGTCGTGGTCAGCTCCGGGTTCGGCGAGACCGGGCCCGAAGGCAAGAAACGGCAGGACGAACTGGTCCGGGCCGCCCGCGCCGCCGGTATGCGTGTCGTGGGCCCCAACTGCCTGGGGGTAGCCAATACCGACCCGAAGGTCTCCCTCAACGCTACGCTCTCCCCCAACCTGCCCCCACGGGGCCGGATCGGCTTCTTCTCCCAGTCCGGTGCCCTGGGCCGGGCCATCCTGGAACGGGTCGCCCAGCGGGGCCTGGGCTTGTCCACCTTCGTGTCCGCGGGCAACCGCGCGGACGTCTCCGGCAACGACCTGCTGCAGTACTGGGAAGAAGACCCGGCCACCGAAGTCGTCCTGCAGTACCTGGAGTCCTTGGGTAACCCCCGCAAGTTCACCCGCCTGGCGCGCCGCCTGGCCCGCCGGAAGCCCGTAGTCGTCGTCCGCAGCGGCGGCTCCGTCCGCGGCGTGCCGCGAGGACACGCCGCAGGCACCCTCTCCCTGCCCGACTACGCGGTGACCTCCCTATTCGAACAGTCCGGCGTGGTCCGGGTCGAGGACATCACCCAGATGTTCGACGTCGCGCAACTGTTCGCCTACCAGCCGCTGCCGAAAGGCCCCCGGGTCGGCATCATCGGCAACTCCGCGGCCTTGGAGCTGCTGGTCAAGGACGCCTGTGTCCGTGCCGGACTGCACCCCCTCGAACCCGTAGACCTCGGCCCCAACGCCACCGAGCGCGACTTCGCGGAAGCGCTGGACGCGGCCCTCGCCGACGACGGAGTGCACTCCCTGGTCGTGGTCTTCATCCCGGCCCTGGCCCCCATCTCCAGCGGCGTGGCCGAAGTCATGCGAGAGCGCTCGGCGCGGGCCACGAAACCCATCGTCACCGCCTACCTGGGCCATCAGGGTGTTCCGGAAGAGCTCCGCCTGGTCGGGGAAGGCGGGGAGACCCTCCGCGGCTCTGTGCCCTCCTACCCGGCCCCGGAAGACGCGGTCCGCGCCCTGGCACACGCCACCCGCTACGCCCTGTGGCGGCAGCGCTCCCACGGACGCCACCCCGAGCTCGCCGACATCGACACGGCCCGGGCCCGTGCCGTGATCACCCGTTCCCTCGCCGAAGCGAAAAAAGCCGGCACCGCCGACCACTCGGTCTGGTTCACGAGCGAACCCGTGCTCAGCGACGAAGGAGCGCTCCCCCCGGAGACCGCCCGGGAACTGCTCGGCTGCTACGGCATCCCTGTCGAGCCGTACATTCCGGTGCACTCCGCAGACGAGGCAGCTGCCGCAGCGGAACAGCTCGGCTATCCGGTCGTAGTCAAAGCCAACTCCCCGGACCTGCGGCTCCGCGCCGGCGGACGCGGTATCCGCCTGGAGCTGCTCTCCGCCGAGGACGTGCGCACTTCCTTCACGTCGCTCCACGAACGGCTCGGCGACGAGGCGATGCTCGTCGTGCAGCGGATGGTCACCCCCGGCGTGCCCACGCTCATCCGCGCGGGAGAAAACCCCTCCTTCGGCCCGGTGATCGCTTTCGGGCTCGCCGATGTCACCGCCGAACTCCTCGACGACCGCGCCTACCGGCTCGCGCCGCTCACCGACGCCGAGGCCGCCGACCTGGTCCGCGCGGTCCGCTCCTCCCCGCTGCTGTTCGGCCTGCCCGCGGGCACCTCGTCACTCGCCGACCAGCCCGACGTGGAAGCCTTGGAAGAGGTGCTGGTCCGCGTCTCCCGCATGGTTGATGCGCTCCCCGACGTCGCCTACGTCGAACTCGACCCGGTCATCGTCAACTCCACCGGAGCCCACGTCATGGGGGCGCGAGTGTGGCTGCGGGAAGCCCCCGAGGTGCGGCCCGACTCTGGACCGCGGCGCCTGCGCGTGCCGTTTTAACCCGGGACGCGTCCCGCTCCAGTGGCTGGGGCCGCCGATCAGGCTCAGGCGTCGGCGGGGGACGCTCCGGAGGAATCGGCCCTGGCGCTGGCGGTTCCGGGACCGGCATGGGCGGCTCCGGAGGGACCGGGGCAGGCGGAGGAGGCTCCGGCTCCGGCGGCACCGGTACTGGGCGTCGAGGCGTCGGGCGCGGCCGGTCAGGCACAGCAAGAACCACACCGTCCATACCGGGCCACTGCCCCGCGCGCTCCCTGGTACACACCTGCGACATCAGCCACGACAGAGGCCGAGGTGCATGTGGTCAGTTCGAGAGGGCAGGATGGACACATGAGGAAAACGCGTGCAGTGTCCACTGACTGGCGCCTGGAGATCGAGCGCAGCGGCTACTACCCCGCGCTCGTGATCGACGCTGTGGCCAGCGCCCTCGGCAGTGAGACTGCTGAAGCTTTCGTGGTCCACCACGAGGCCACCTTCGACCCGGGGATGGAGGTGCGGCGGCACATCAGCGTGCTGCTGCTCACCCCCACGCGGCTCGTCGTCTGCCACACCGATGAGCATCCCCCGGTCGATGCCAACGGCCGACCGCACGCCTCCACCACGACCGAATCGGTGCGGCTGGACAGTATCCAGTCCGTGGCGCTCACCCGTGTCGTCCCCGACCCCGCGGCATACGTGCCCGGCACCCTGCCCAGCGAGGCCGTGCTCAGCATCAACCTTGCCGTGAACTGGGGGTCGATCGCGCGCATCGACCTGGAACCGGCCGCGTGCGCCGACGAATCCTGCGAGCTTGACCACGGATACACCGGGGGGATCACCGCGGAACCGCTGACCCTGCGGGTCAGCCAGGCCGCCGACGGCCCAGAGGCGGTCGCCAACCTGCTGGCGTTCAGCCAGGCGCTCTCGGAGGCTGTTGCTCGATGACCGCCCGTCCCGCGGCCGAGACACCGCTGACCGTGCCCAGGTACGGTACGGCTTCCCTGGCCGACCTCGGCCCTTCCCTCCTCGCCTCCTTGGGCGTGGCGGGGGAACCCAACGTGCTCGGCCTGCCTGAGGCCCGCCGCGCCTGCGTCCTCATGGTCGACGGCCTGGGCTGGCGGGCCCTGCTCGCCCACCGCGACCGCGCCCCCTTCCTGGCGTCGCTCGCCGAGGGGTGCGCACCCATCACCGCCGGATTCCCCAGCACGACCGCAACCTCCCTCACCACGGTGGGCACCGGGACTGTCCCCGGCAGCCACGGGGTCATCGGCTACCAGGTGGCGCTGCCGGGAACCGACACGGTCTTCAACCACCTGCGGTGGACAGCGAACGTCAACCCCCTGGTCTGGCAGCCGCGCCGCACCGTCTACGAGAGGGCAGAAGCGGCCGGGGTGACCACCGCCTACATTGCCGACTCGGCCTACCAGGGCGGCAACTTCACTCGGGCGTCCGCCCGGGGCAGCCGCTACGTCCCCGCCAACACCACCACCGAACTCGTCGTCCACGCCGCAGCCGCCCTCACCGCCGCCGACCGCGCCTACCTGTTCGTCTACCACTCCGAGCTCGACATGCTCGGCCACATGCACGGTGTCGGCTCCCCCTACTGGCGGCACCACCTCGCCGAGGTGGACCGGCTCGCGGAACAGCTCGCCACGGTCCTTCCCGAGGACGCGTTCCTCTACATCACCGCCGACCACGGCATGGTCGACACGGACGAGCAGAGCCGTATCGACGTGGCGAGCGACCCGGACCTCACCGAAGGAGTCCGGGTGGTCGCCGGGGAACCCCGGGCCCGCCAGGTGTACACCCGGTCGGGCGCAGCCGCCGACGTCCTCGCTGCATGGCGGGAACGGCTCGCCGGAGTCGCCACCGTGGTCAGCCGCGCAGAAGCCGTCGACGCGGGCTGGTTCGGGCCTCCGGACGAAGTCAATCCCGGCATCCTGGATCGGGTCGGCGACGTGGTGGCCGCCGCCCACGGCACTACCGCGCTGATCGCACCCCACCGGGAGCACACCGAGTCGCGGCTCGTCGGTCACCACGGGTCTTTGACCCCGCACGAAATGGAAGTGCCGCTGTTGCGCAGCGGCCCCCTGCGGAGGTTAGGGGCCTTCCGCTGAGCGCTCCGGGCACGGCCGCGGCACAATGAGAGTGTGTCGTATACCGGAAACACGCATGTCGGGGGCCCTGCCGACGTGCGGCAGCTCCCTGAACTCACCATCAGCAAGATCGCGGTCGGCCCGATGGACAACAACGCTTACCTCCTGCGCTGCGTGCGGACCGGGGAAGCGGTCCTCATCGACGCCGCTGCCGAAGCCGACCGCCTGCTCGAACTTATCGGCGACAACGGCCTGGCCAGGGTGATCACCACCCACCGCCACCGGGACCACTGGGGCGCTCTCGCCGACGTGGTCGGGGCCACCGGTGCGCGGACTGTCGCCCACCCCGCGGACGCGCCGGAACTTCCCGTATCCACCGACGAACTCGTGGAACACGGTGACACGATCCCCGTGGGATCCTGCACCCTCTCCGTGATCCACCTGCGGGGACACACTCCCGGCTCTATCGCGCTGCGTTACGACGACCCCGCTGGGCACACCCACCTGTTCACCGGGGACAGCCTCTTTCCCGGCGGGGTCGGAAAAACCTGGAGCGACGCGGATTTCCGCAGCCTGATCACTGACGTGGAGACCCGCATCTTCGACCAGATGGACGACGACACGTGGGTCTACCCGGGGCATGGCCGCGACACCACGTTGGGTGCGGAACGCCCCAGTCTGCCCGAGTGGCACCGCCGCGGCTGGTAGCGACCGCACCTCACGGCTCTTCGCGTTCCCGGACGGCGCGCTCCTCAGGAGCGAGCCCGCCCCGGTCCAGACCGACGTCCTCAGCGGTAGCTTCAGCCTCCAGGTCGGGGCGTACCCCCTCGTCTTCGGCGACGAGCCGTCCCGCCGAGGGGGACGCCTCGGCCATTCCTTCGGTTTCCAGCATCTCCTCTCGCTCCCAGACCTCGGGTTCCTCCCGGGAGAGCGCCGTATCCAACGGCTCCCCGGCTTCCTTGTCGGTGCCGGTGGTACCGAATTCGTCCATGGCGATGGGACGCTCACTGGGCAGGATCGTGTCTTCGGTGGTGTCCGCCAGCGCAGGCTGGCCGGCGTCCTCGTAGTCGGAGTCCAACGCGTGGATGGGGTCTTCCGGCCGACCGTGGCGGGTCTCCTCCGTCGACGGTGTGATCGTTTCCTCCACCACCGCGTCCTCATCGAGGTCGTCCAGTAGCACCGGGTCTGTACTGCGACGATTACGTATCTCAGCCATATTCGACCTCTACCCCCGACCCGTCGATCATTCCTGGCTGGGAGCAGTTCCCAGACCGTGGGAAGCTCACCCTGCGCCGAAGCACACGAAACCCAGGTGGGCCAGGTGTTCGGCGACGACGGTCGCGGGCGGGACACCGGAGCGGAGCGCCTGGTGCGCCCGCACCATCGCGGCAGCGGCCTGCACGTCGGGCACTCTGAGCACGCTCGCTACCACCGTGGCGCTGCCGCGGGCCAGCAGAGAGGCGGCGATTCCCAGAGGAAATCCTGAGGGGACAGCGGGCATGGGACGGCCCGTGGTACAGGACGAGAGCACGACCAGGGCGGGAAGGTGCTGCACCCGTTCCACGTCGTAGGCGAGCAGCGGGCCGTCCGCAAGCACGAGGCCTGCGCACATCGGAGCCCCGTTCCGGGCGAACCCGTGGGCGCTGAAATGGGCCAAGTCGGCGCGGGCCAGACCGCGCAGCACAGTTCGAGACCGGGCTTTGGCCCCCACGAGTATCCGTGACCGAGGGTACAACCGGGCTATCGCACGCACCTCGGCTTCCGCGTCTTCTGGCCCGGGCCCTGCCACCAGCAGGGCCCGAGGAGGCTGCCGGGAGTGCAGTGCCCGCTGCCGGCAGCGCAGCCAGACCTGGCCCGACGGCACCACGCTGATGGGACGTCCGCGAAGCGCGGGCAGGAGTCCCCAAGGCAGAACCTGGGTGTAGGCACCTGGCGCGATCACCATTTCGCGGTCTCCGATGGCCGCAGCGATCGGCTCGAAGAGGAGACGCTGCACTTCCTCGGCTCGTCTGGCCAGGAGCCGGGCCGTGGTTGGACCGGGAGAGAATACGTGCTGGGCCGCCAGATGCTCGAAATGGGTGACGGCGTCTTTGATGGTGGACCCGGCCGCCAGTTCATGCAGCCGAACCGTGCCGTCGACCACGGTGAGTGCAGCCGGAGCCTGGTCCAGGTCGGAGTAGTGCACGAGGGCCCGGGAACCGAGCCCGGTGGACAGGGCTTCCCACGGGTCTTCCCAGCCCTGCCCCGAAGACGCGTCCCGGGGACGGCAGCAGGGATGCCACTGGTCCACCGCCATCTCTACTTCAAGCTCGTGCAGCTTGTAGCGGGCCGTGGAGACTCCCCGCCACGCCTCGGCGAACGTAGCGCGGTATCGGTCGAGGAGGGCTGCCCAGCGCTGGTTGCGGCACGTGTGCGGACCGAGGTCGATCGTCCTGGCCTGCTCCAGCCGGCGGAGCGCCGCCTTGGCCGCCCCGGACTGCAGTGCAGCCGTGGCGTGGTGCAGGGCCTGTGCCGTCCGGAGGGGAGTGGCGTGAGCGGCCACCTCCAAGTGCGGGGTGGCCGGGGGAGGGGGCACGGCGCGCGGCGCGGGCAGACTGCCGCCCCACGTCTCGGTGATCTGCTCGGCGGCCCGGAGCCATGCCGACTCGGCACCGAAGAGCCGTTCCAGGAGGTCGACGGTGGCCGCGACCTTCACGTGCGCGCGGGATGCCACGGCGATTTTCAGGGACAGCAGCTCGGCGAGCGCCCGGTCGGCTCCGCAGCCGCGGATTTTTCCGAGGGAGAGGTTGAGCTGCCACGCCTCCCGGACCATGCCGGCGTCGGCGAGGGCGTGCGCGCGCTCCAACACGAGCGCGGGGTACCGGGTGGGGGTCTGCAGCAGGGGGGCAGCCTGCGCGAAGCGTGCCATGGCCAGGCCGGTGTCGCCCTGGCGGGCCGCCAGACAGCCCAGGTTCTGGGTGATCATGGCGCTCAACCGGGGCAGGGAGTACTGCTCGGCTAGCGCAAGCCCGTGGAGCAGAGTCTCTTCTGCTTCCGTCAGCCGTCCAGCACGGATGAGGGCCAGACCGCGGCTGCACAGCAGGCCGGGGAGGAGGCGCGGGTCGGAGGCAGTGCGGAGCGCAGGCTCGGCCGCCGTGAAGGCGGCGAGGGCGTCATCGAAGCGGCCGCTGTGGTAGGCAGCCACCCCTTGGGCGAGCAACCAGAGGGCCGAGCTGGTGGAGGCAGTGGCAACGGGGATGCGTGGGCTGGGGCCAGGGTAGCGAGACAGCGCTCCGGTCCAGGAGGCGCGCGCCAGCAAGGCCTCCTCAGCCAGGTTGGCCTGGACGGCGACGCGGACCGCTTCGGTCAGCCGTTTCCGTGCCTCGGTGAAGGAGCCCAGTTCGTAGACGGCAAGGCCGCTGATCCGTAAGGCCAGGGACCGGATCCGAGGGTCGGTGGAACTGCCGAGCAGCCGTTGCGCGCGGCGCAGTGCTGCAGCGGGGTCGCGGGCTACAAGGGAGACGGGAAGCCGGCTCATGAGCCGGTGCGGGTCCGCCATACCAGATCGCCTTCCGTGGGGGACTCGGTCGGAAGAACAGCAAAAAAGACGAATGACGGCATTGAAAGAAAGATGATTCGAAGTGTGCTTACCGCGTCGAAAAACGACACATTAAGTCATAGCATCCCGCGGCAAAAAAGACGAGTGGAATGGCGCAACATCCCTTTTTGTGAGATTGGGGATTATTTTCAGTAAATGGAGGATTAGCGATTGGTGGGGTGGTGCGGGTGATTTGTGGGATGTGGGGGAATTGGTGGATTACAGGATCGTCCACGGCGTCATGAGGTATGGCCCGGCAGAGTCGGCGGGGGAATAAACGAGGCTGACGGGGCCGCGGGGAAGGGAACGCACGATGAAGGCGCCGCTCGGGTCAGTGGCGTGGGACGAGACTTCCCCGGCGTGCCGGAGCTCGACGACGAAGGAAAGGGCGGGGATGAATTGACCTGCCAGGTCACAGACCGCGCCGTACGCCGTGACCTGCAGGTGCAGCTCGATCCCTTCAGCGGAGAACGTGAGGAGCCGCGGCCCGGACTCCGGCACGCACCGCAACCCCGGTGCCGGGTCTGTTGCGGAGTCCGCCACTAACGTGGTGAAGCGCGCTTCGGGACGGCGCAACCGGTAGGCCGCCCGGGCCGCGGCAAGCACATGGTCGGGCGGCCGCTCCTCATCGGGAGTGCCGGTCAACAGTCCTCCTCTCCTTGTCTGAGCAACCGGAACAGCCGGCGCCGCGCCCGGCGTCGGGCCCGGTGCAACTCCGGTACGGTCACCCCTGCCAGTCGGGCTGCCTCGGTCGGGGCAGGCCAGGACGGTAGACGTCCACGTGAGCCACCTCGCGTTCTGGGGAGTCCAGTTGGTTCAGGGCGGAACGCACCCGGGCCACGTCCTCAGCCACCAGGCTGAGCGACTCGGGTGTCCGGTGATCGGGACTGTCGAGATCTTCAGCGGGAAAAATCTGCACTTTGCCGTGAATGCGCAGGTGGCGGCGGCATTCATTGTGGGTTACCGTCGCCAGCCACGCCCCAATCCGTTCTGGTGTGCGCAGCCGGGTGAGGTACTCGGCCAGATTGCACAGCACGGTTTGCGTGATGTCTTGCGCGTCGTGGAAGAGAAGAGGATAGGAACGCGTGATCTTCCAGACCAATCCTGAGTACCGGTCGAGGAGGGCGTTCCACGCAGCTTCGTCGTTGTCTGCGGCACGCCGGACCAGTTCCTTGACACAGGCGGCCTTATAGGTCTGGCCACTCAAGGGCACCCCCAGTAAAATCACACACCCGGCTACGCCTGGAGTAACACGGTAACCATCAGGCCCGCGGTACGGGGACCTTTTGGCATTTTTGGTCTTCTCAACCTGGTGCTGCTGAGGTGCATGGGACACAATGAAGAGAGGAGAGGACCTAGAAACGGACATCTCCTCTGGAAGTACGAGGGCGTCGGGGAAGCGCACTCGTCCGTATCAGGAGGTTCGGTGTCCGCACGTGGCGTCCTATATGTCCACTCTGCGCCCGCGGCGCTGTGTCCCCACGTCGAGTGGGCGGTCGCGGGTGTAGTCGGCGTGCCCGTGAAACTGGATTGGGAACCGCAGCCAGCGGCTCCCAACACGTATCGAGCAGAACTGAACTGGCAGGGAGCACCGGGGCTGTCCGCAGCGATCGCCTCGGCGCTGCGCGGCTGGCAGCGGCTGCGCTACGAGATCACCGAAGATGCCACTCCCGGCTGTGACGGGGTGCGTTACAGCTACACGCCCACGCTCGGTTTCTTCAGCGCGGTGACCAGTGCCTCCGGTGAGGTACTGGTGTCAGAGGCGCGCCTGCGCGACGCTATGGAGCGGGCCGCCGCCCAAGGACTTGATCTCGCTGAGGAAATCGACAAACTCCTTGGCCGTGCGTGGGACGAGGAGCTCGAACCGTTCCGCTACGCGGGCGAAGGAGCCCCGGTCCGGTGGCTGCACGCTACCGGATGATCGGCGCGCAGGATCAGGCCTTTGTGTGCGGGCCGGAATGGTCCCCAGGGGTGTCCTTATCCGATCGTGCGGATCCGCTCAGGGCGTTGGCCGCGGTGATGACGAACACGATCCCCAGTGGCCACCCTGGCCAGAAATACAGCAGTTCCCCGGCCATGATGCTGGTCACCAGCCAGATTCCGCCCAAGATGACGGCGAGGCTGGCAAACCCGCGCCACGGTTCGAGAAAGTCGCGCCACCTGCGGGCAGGGGCGTGCGCGCGGCCCACCGCAGCCAGGTCGACGGGGGCGCGTGCAGAACCGGGAGCGGGAGGAAGGTCCGCGGTCAACGGGGCGAGCTCCCCCAGGGTCGTCGCGCTCATGGCAGCGGCGAGCCGCTTGTCGTATTCAGCCAGGTCCAATCGGCCTTCCACCAGTGCCTGAGCCAGTTGCTCCGCGGTGGCGTCCCGGTCCGCATCCGATGCGCGGATCCGCTCTTCTGGAAGGTGTTCGCCAGCCATATCCGCCCTCATTTCTGTGGAAAGAACCGGGGAGTTGCGAAGCGCGGCTCCTGGGCGCCCGAGCAGGGGTCGCGACGACCGAGTCCTGCGGGGCGGACTCCCCAAGCGCAGCCGAGCCTCCCCTACATCAGACGGTGGTCAGCGGCGGCGGGATCCGTCGTTATGGGGCCAAATTGCCGCGGCAAGCAGGATAGCCGCCCAGATGCCGAGCGGAATCAGCGGCCAGAACGGCAGCAGACTGCCGGCAAGGAGACTCGTGACCCCCCAGATACTGCTCATGATGATCGCGCCGCCCAGCCACCACCGCCACTCGTCGATCCACTCTTTCCACGCCGAGGAGGGGATGCGTTCCCGGGACCGGGCGGGAACCGCCTCGGTGCGCTTCGGCTCCGGAAGGTCCGCAACGAGCGGCAGCAAGTCCCCGATGACGACAGCGTTCATCGCCCGGGTGAGTCGGTGGTGGTATTCGTCCAGATCGAGACGGCCCTCAGTCAACGCGATCGCGAGACGTTCCGCGACGGCGTCCCGGTCGGCGTCCGAGGCGCGCATCCGCTTGGGAGGAACACGGTCTTCGTCCTGCATCCCCTTTTCCCCTTCGCGTGACCGACGGGGTTTCCATCACGATACGTCGGGATGGCCCCAGAGAACAGCAGCCGACACCCGCGTTGCCGCAGGGAAGGGAGGGACCGTGGAGGGGAGGAGACCCGAAGAAATAACGCGGGAAGGCGCGCCCATGAATGGTGGGATCACCCCAGTGAGAGCTGCTGGAGGAGTGCGGCAAGCCCGGCAGCCCCGGTGTAGTGGTGCACACGGATCCCCAATGCCGCGGCGGCACGGATATTCGCCTCCCGGTCGTCAATGAAGAGGGTCTCGTGCGGGTCGGCGCCAAGCTCGCGCAGCACATGTTCATACACCCGGGAATCGGGTTTGCATAATCCGATCTCACAACTGAAAAACAGCGCGTCAAAGCCGCACAGCAGCGGGGAGAAACGCAGCGGAGCGGCGAGGTCGTGCGGGGCGTTGGACAGTAACGCCACCCGGAGCGGACTGGCGGTGAGCCGAGCGGCCAGTGCAGCGGCCTCAGGTTCGGGCACCAGCCAGCCGCCCATGTCGGTGGCCCACAGCTCCTGCCGGACCGCGGGATCCCACGAGATGTTGAGCCGGGCGCCAACCCGGTCCCAGTACTCCCGAGAGTCGAGTCCGGCATCGTAGGCGCGCCGCTCATGCCAGTAGGCGTCCCAGAACTGTTCGGCGGGCACGCCGCTCAGCGCTACCAACCGGGAACGGGACTCAGGCGGCGGCACCGAGAGGACTTCGCCGTAGTCGAAGACCACCGTGGTGATGGGGGAGGGGGAGTCCTGGAGTGGGCGAGAGGTCACCGCGTCTCCTCCACGATTCGCTGGGGGACGGCAGACCCTTCGACCCTATCCGTTCCCGGACATCGGAAGCGGGCCGCTCCGAGGAGCGGCCCGAGCCCTTTCCCGGTTAGGGCACCTCGTAGGTGGGCACGATCATGCCTCGCGCCAAGGTGTGGAAGAACAGGTTGAAGCCGAGCACCGCTGGAGTGGTGGAATCGTCGAGACCGAGGCTTTCTACGTCCACGGCGTGCACGACGAAGAAGTAGCGGTGGGGGCCGTGCCCCGAGGGCGGGGCCGCGCCCACGTATCCCTTGGTTCCGGCGTCGTTGCGGAGCATGACCGCGCCCGGGGGCAGGCCCTTGCCGCCTTCAGCGCCCGCCCCGGCGGCAAGCTCGGTGACCCCGGCGGGGATGTCGCATACGGCCCAGTGCCAGAATCCGCTGGCCGTGGGCGCGTCGGGGTCGAAGCACGTTACCGCGAAGCTCCGCGTCCCCTCCGGGAACCCGCTCCACGCCAAGTGGGGGGAGACGTCCTCGCCGCCGGCCCCCATCACCCCGCTGACCTGAGGTTGAGGCAGAGGCTGGCCGTCGGAGATGTCCTTGCTGGTGACGGTGAAGGTGGGAACCTGCGGCAGGAAGTCGTACGGAGACGGCGGTCGAGCCATGAAGAACCTCCCGAACAGTCGTTCTGCGGGCGTCTGCCCCTCTACCCAGGTCAGTATGGTCGGACCGCACGCGGTCGTCCGGGTTTCCCGCGCGTCTTGCCGTGCAGTCCGCGGAAAACCGGGGCTGGGAGAGCGCTGCCGTCCCCCGAGGAGCGTTGATCACAGCAGCAGGCACTGCCGTGACCAGGGACAACGCTCCCGCCTCGCAGGGGAAGTGAAATAGATCACTTTTAGGGGTGTGGTTTCGGTCAAAGGAGGCCAGCTACCGGGGCAGCCGTGTGCGTGGGAACCGGGGCCCTTGCCGAGACCGGGACCAGGGCTGCCCGGAGGACGGACGGGGTTGCCGGGGAGTGCTCAGAAGAACCGGAAAAGGGCTGGTCGCCCCGGACAACCCAGGAGAAAGCCGGGAAAACATAATCGGCCCGCTTTCCGTCAAAAGCAGGCCGATCATCCAGAGTCACTGGTGGGCGATACTGGGATCGAACCAGTGACCTCTACCGTGTCAAGGTAGCGCTCTTCCACTGAGCTAATCGCCCCGGTACCCGGGAATCAGAGGTGGAGACGGGATTTGAACCCGTGTGGACGGCTTTGCAGGCCGCTGCCTCGCCTCTCGGCCACTCCACCGGATGAAAAGACGGTGGGGAAACCCGCACCGTCAAATCCGAGCGGACGACGGGATTCGAACCCGCGACCCTCACCTTGGCAAGGTGATGCTCTACCAACTGAGCCACGTCCGCATGCCGTTTGATGCCGGGCCTCTGCTCAGCCCTGACATCCACGTGCACTAAGAACTGTAGCGGAATCTCGCGGGACAGCAAATCGAATACGTCTCGGATGTCTCCGCCAGGCCCTTCGGTTACCGGACCCAGCGGCCATCAGCGGGGAAGGGATATAAGGGAGACGTGCAACGTCACGGTGACCTCCCGACAGCCCGGAAGACCCCGCGGTCCGGCCTGCCCTGGCCAGACGCCCGGGAAGCCGCTCGACGTCTGGGCCGGCGCTGCGGTCCCGGCCAACTCCGCTGGGAGACGCTGACGGAGGCGTTGGGCGGAGTACTCGCGGACGAACTCCAGGCTCGGATCGCTGCTCCCCCCTACGACGCGGCCGCGATGGACGGCTACGCGGTCTGCGGCCCTGGACCGTGGACCCTGCACGGCCGGGTACTGGCTGGCCAGGAGCACGACTTGGTGCTCTCCCCCGGGCAGGCGGTGGAGGTCGCGACCGGGGCCCGCGTGCCGGAGGGAACCACCGCGGTACTTCCCTACGAGCACGCCCGGCGCAACGCGGATGTGCTCGCCGGCGATATCGCGCCTGGACGCCACGTGCGGCGCCGCGGTGAGGAAACCCCCGAAGGGGCGGTTGTGCTTCCCGCTGGCACCGTCATCACCCCTGCCGTGCTCGGCTTGGCGGCGAGCCTGGCCCACGACCGGCTCCCTGTCTACCGGCCTCGCGTGCGTGCCGTGGTCAGCGGCGACGAGCTCGTAGACGAGGGGGTGCCCAGCCCTGGGGCGGTGCGCGACGCTATCGGACCGATGTTGCCCGGACTCGTGGCCGCGGGCGGAGGTGTGCTCACCACGCTCCACCGCATCCCCGACGGACTCGACGCGCTGACGGCCCAGTTGGCCGCGGAGGGAGACGAGTCGGTCCTCGTCGTGTGCGGCGCTTCCTCGGTGGGGCCCGCGGACTATTTGCGGGGCGCGCTCGTGGAGCTGGGCGCCGAGGTCCTCGTGGACGGCGTGCACTGCCGCCCCGGGCATCCGCAGTTGCTCGCCCAGCTCGCTGGAGGACGTCACTCGCGCCGGGTGGTGGTGGGACTGCCCGGCAATCCGGGGGCGGCCCTCGCCGCCTCCCTGACCTTGCTGCTCCCCCTGCTTTGCGCCATGACGGGCCGCGCGGAGACAGCGCCGGGGCGGATCACCCGGTGCCGCCTCGACGGCGAGGTCACCGTCCATGAGCACGACACGCGCCTGGTCGCGGTAGAGGTCCTCGCGGACCGTGCCCGCCCGGTAGGGCACGACCGGCCAGCATCGCTGCGCGGTGCCGCTGCGGCTGACGCTGTGGCAGTGGTCCCGCCCCGCTGGGCCGGGGACGACGTCGAACTGCTCTGGCTGCCGGTCTGAACGTCTCCTGGACTGCTACGCCTGGGCGTTGCGGAGCCCGGTGACGATCCGCACCGCTTCGGCGATGAGGTCCTCAGGGGAAGCGGACACGTCGAGGACGGCACCTGCCTCATCGGGGGCAAGCGGCTCCAATGTGGCGAACTGGGAGTCCAGGAGTTGGGGCGGCATGAAGTGGCCACGCCGCTCCCGGATCCGCTTCCCGATCAGTTCAGCCGAGCCGTGCAAGTGGAGGAAGAACACGCCGGGAGCGCTGCGCCGCAGAAGGTCCCGGTAGGAGCGGCGGAGCGCCGAACACGTCACGACCGAGGAAGTCCCTTCCCGCTCCCGTTCGCTGATCCACGCTGCCAGCGCCTGGAGCCAGGGGAGCCGGTCCTCGTCGGTCAGCGGAATGCCGCGCGCCATCTTGGCGATGTTGGCTTCGGGATGGAAGTCGTCGGCGTCGGCGAACGGGAGTCCCAACTCCTGGGCGACCCCTCGGGCCACCGTGGTCTTGCCGCTCCCCGAGACGCCCATGAAGACATAGTGCATGCCTGCTCCCTTGCTCGACGGCGGCGCGGACACCCACCCGCACCGGCGCGGTTCCGCAGGTTTGCATAGGGGCCGCTGGTGTGCAAGACGCGCAGTTCGGGAGCAAGGGGGCGAGAGGCGCAAGCGGGTGAGGGGCCGGTGTGCTGCCGCGGTGTGCCGGTCCATGCCTGGGCCGTTACGGTCCAGGCCCCGCGCCTCCAGTAGGGCGGGCACGAAAAAAGCTCCCTTGCGGAGAGTAAGGGAGCTTTCTGAGCTGTGCTGGTGGGCGATACTGGGATTGAACCAGTGACCTCTACCGTGTCAAGGTAGCGCTCTCCCACTGAGCTAATCGCCCGAGATCAGGATGCGATCTCTACCGCGAGCGGACGACGGGATTCGAACCCGCGACCCTCACCTTGGCAAGGTGATGCTCTACCAACTGAGCCACGTCCGCGTGGTGCATAAAGCGCCACAGGTGATGTGATGCTTCGAGCGGACGACGGGATTCGAACCCGCGACCCTCACCTTGGCAAGGTGATGCTCTACCAACTGAGCCACGTCCGCGCGGCAGAGACGGTTCCCTGAGGGGGTGTCTCTTGCTGCGTTAAGAACTTTAGCGGATTCCAGCGGTCCTACAAACTCGAACCGAGGAAATCAGCGGGGAGTAGCCGTTCGGCCGGTGCCGGGAGGCCGCCGACCGAACGGGCGGTTCAGCGTTCGGTTGGTGCAGGCGTCAGCGGGATGTCCGGTCGAGGCGGAGCGGAGAGGTACTGGCCGACCCGCTGGATCACCATGTTCATTTCGTAAGCGACCATGCCGACGTCGCATTCAGCATCGGCGAGAACAGCCATGCACGCCCCCTCGCCTGCTGCGGCGACGAAGAGGAACGCCTTGTCCATCTCGATGATGCTCTGCCGCACGTTCCCGGAGTGGAAACGGCGGCTCGCTCCTCCGGCCAGGCTGTGCAACCCAGAGGCGATGGCGGCTAGCTGCTCGGCGTCAGCGCGGTCGAGTTGGCTCGACGAGGCCATCAGCAGACCGTCGGTGGACAGCACAATTGCGTGGTGCGTGCCCTCCGCGCGGGTGAGGAGGTCGTCGAGCAACCAGCTCAGTTCGCCAGAGGCGGTGCTCCGTGAGGTCATGGCTCTCTTGATCTGTGTTGTCGTGGGAATGGAACGGATCGCAGCCGGAGGAGTCCGGCGGTCACTGGCTGCAAGCGGCCAATGGTCTTACGAGCGTTGCCCAGATGATAGCCATTTGTGATGTGTTTGGGGATTCCCTGCGACCAGCACGGTCCAAAAGGGGAAAGGAGGGCCGAAACACCCGCATTGCCTCGCTACGGTACTCCCGTACACGCGCTCCCGGGCCACGTCGGCCGGAGTCGGTCACGCCTCTTGACGAGAGCGCGGGATGCGGTCCGGGCCGAGCGAGCCATGAGACACGAGGGATGGGAGAACGGGCATGAAAATCTGGATCTCCGGAGCCGGGTACGGCTCCGGCCGCGTAGTGGACGCACGTGAAGCACGGCTGCCAGCCCTCGACCATGGCATCACGGTCGGCGACGGGGTCTTTGAGACGGTTAAGGCCGTGGGCGGCCAAGCATTCGCGCTCACCCGGCACCTGCAGCGCCTCGCCCGGTCCGCGCGCGGCCTGGGACTGGGGGAACTCGACCTCGATCACCTCCGCGACGGGGTGCACCAGGCCTTGGCCGCCAACCCGGACACCGATCCCGGACGGGTCCGCATCACTGTGACGGCGGGACTGGGACCGCTGGGCTCGGAGCGGACCGGAGGGGAACTGACCGCCATGGTGGCGGTGGGGCCGTTCGCGCAGCCCGCACCCACGACCGACGTGGTGGTCGTGCCGTGGACTCGCAACGAGAACGGCGCGCTGAGCGGCCTGAAGACGACGTCGTATGCCGAGAACGTGCGCGCACTCGCCTATGCGCGCCAGCGCGGGGCCGGGGAGGCGATCTTCGCCAACACTGTGGGCAACCTGTGCGAAGGCACGGGAAGCAACATCTTCGTCGTCCTCGACGGGCGGCTGGTCACTCCTCCGCTGTCGGCGGGGCCCTTGGCGGGGATCACCCGGGAACTGGTCCTCGAATGGGTGGGCGGTGCGGAAGAAGACATCCCCATGGCGGCGCTCTCCCGGGTCAGCGAGGCGTTTCTGACCTCCACCGGGCGCGACGTGCAGCCGATCCGCGCGATCGACGACCGGGTGCTCCCGGCGGCCCCGGGGCCGGTGACCGCGGAAGCCATGAAGGTGTTCGCGGAGCGGAGCGCAGCCGAGATCGACCCCTGAGAAGGAAACGGGCACAGAGAATCCGGGAGTCCCGGTACTCTCTGTGCCCTACCGCATAGTGGCGGTGTGGTTTAGTGAGTGGGTGGCAGGGGTAATCCCCTGTCGGGAACTTTTCGGATATCCCCGGTCATTGGGCGCGCGAGGGGTCGAGGCGCCCAGACCGGGGCACGCCACCTGCGGGTCTAGCTGAGGTGCTCAGCGATTTCAGCGTCGATGTCGATGTAGTCGCTCTCCTGCCCGGCAGGAACCAGCTCGTAGGTGCGGTGCAGGAACTCCGAGAGGGGTGCCACCTGCGCGTGGAACCGCGCCTGGCCGAAAGGTGAGGAGAGGGCAATGTTGACCATGCGCTCCTTCCCGTCCTGCGAGGGCCAGATGCGCACGTCGCCTTCGCCTGTTTCGCGGATGATGCCCACGGTCAGCAGCTCACGAGCGAAGATCCACTCCACGGGTTCGTCGTCGCCCACATGGAAGGCCGCCCGGATGGCGTAAGGGTCGTCCACGGAGTAGTCGAGACGGGCCACCAGGGGCACGGGGGCACGATCAGGAACGATCAGCTGCAAACCGACTTCGCAGGTGATAGAGGTGCCGCTGCTGCTCATAAGCCAAACCTTCTCTCGTCCGGTCAACAGTGTTCGGATGACTCAGATGGCTGGGGTTTCCCCGCGCATCGGGACCTGCCATCTCGTCCGTTCCGACGGTCCGGACGATCAGTGACGCGTTACCGGGGAACTTTTCGGTCGAGGTGAAGCGGCGTCACGCCGGACTTCCCACACTCTTCGCCAACCTTCTAATGAACTGGGGAAAGAAAGAATTTCCGGTGGACTTGTGGGCCGCATCACCCTAAGGGCGGTGTGTGGCGTCCTCAGATCGGGGTATGTCCCACAACGCCGACAGAGATGAGGAATTTTCACATTTTCACATTGTGTCCGTGTTGACCTTCCCTTACGTGAGCTCAATGTGATACCTATCACGTCCACGGTTGAGGGGTGCGCACCAGAGTGGATCATCCACTCCCAAAGATGCGCTAGAGTTTTCCTTGTCCGGCTCCCCCGGGGAGAGAACAGGACGCAGCCATGGGCGATTAGCTCAGATGGTTAGAGCGCGTCGTTCACACCGACGAGGTCACTGGTTCGAGTCCAGTATCGCCCACAAGCTCCAGGTTACTCACTGGTCTAACCAGTAGATCACCTGGGGCTTTGTCATGTCTAGAGGGGTCAGCCACACTCCGCTGCGCTCCCGCAGAGCTAGCGGGAAGTACGTGCTCGGCGCTCCCGGAGTTTCTCGGCAGCCCGGGAACGCGCCTGGGAGGCGTAGTCGCGGGCCCGCCACAGCAGACGGCGCGCCCACGAGAACTCTGTGGCGAGAATGGCCAGGCCTACGATCACCCCACCGATCCCCGGCCCGGGAGTGACGCACATCACGACGCCTCCTAAGAGGACCACTGAGCCGACGAGGCCGACCGTGACCCGCCAGGCCAAGTGGAGCGCGGGATGAGAGCGCATGCGCCTACGCCACAGGCGTGCGTGGACACGGACCCGCCGCCAGCGGCGAACTCTGCTGCGGCTCCGGGGTGCCGGAACCGCGGAAGGAGCGCCGTCCGAGCCGGTCGCTGGGTGCGCGGACATGGTCTCCACCATAACTCTCCCCCAGGGGTAACGGTCAGAAAAAACACACACGCCGGACAAGCCGGTACTCCGGTGCGCGGGAGAGGCCATGTGCACGGCATCCCCGCCGTAACCGAGGGCGCCGACTCCTGTCCGCAACGCCCAACGCCGCTGCGGCCAGCCGAGTCCGATATCCCGGGAGGAACCCCACGTCTCCTCGAGACGCGGCTCCCAAGCGCACCGTACGGGCCTGAGCGATTCCGAAGGGCGCCCACCAGGCAGCAGTGAGACTGGGTGCCGTCACACACCGGAGATCACGAGAAAGAAGAGAGAACAGCTCCCGAGCCGCCCCAACCGTACGGCGACCACCGTGGGCAGAGCGTGGCGGGAATCGCGGGAAGGGGGAGCGCTCGAACGGGGGCGCGCCTCGACTTCCGCGGCGGCGAGTCTACGGGGAAACACACCGCCAGTCGAGGCACTGCCCGCTAAGCGACGAAGATCACCGACGGTAGGCGTCCCTGTCTCCCCCGCCGGGCCGGGAAGCCCGCAGAACGGAACACCGGGATGCGACAGTGCCGCACCGGTAGCGGGGGCCGCTAGCATCGGAATGACGGAACAACCCCGTCCCCGGGCCCGTTGCACCCGGGCGACTGTGCCGACAACCGTTTTCGACGAGAACCTTTCAAGGAGACATCGTGTCCGCCGTGCCTGAACTGCGTATCACCCTCGCCGGAACCGAGCGTGTGGTGGCGGCAGGCACTACGGCGGGACAGGCGCTAGAAGCGGACGGGCGAACCGTGATCGCCGCGCTGGTCAACGGGGAGCCGCGAGACCTCACCCACGAGCTCGCCGACGGCGATGTGGTGGAGGAAATCCGCATCGACTCTGAAGAGGGACGCGCGATCCTGCGCCACTCGTGCGCCCACGTGCTCGCCCAAGCCGTCCAAGAACTGTTCCCCGAAGCCAAGCTGGGTATCGGCCCGCCGATCGAGAACGGCTTCTACTACGACTTCGACGTCGCTGAGCCGTTCACTCCGGACGATCTCAAACGCATCGAAAAGCGGATGCAGGAGATCATCAAGCAGGGCCAGCGCTTCTCCCGGCGTGCCGTCACCGACGAGGACGCTCGAGCAGAACTCGCTGACGAGCCGTACAAGCTGGAGCTCATCGAGCTCAAGGGCGGCGCGGCCGAGGCCGCCGAAGGAGCCGGTGTCGAAGTTGGTGCGGGGCAGCTCACCATCTACGACAACCTGCACCCCCGCACCGGCGAGGTGTGCTGGAAGGACCTGTGCCGCGGTCCGCACCTGCCCGACACTCGGGCCATCCCCGCGTTCAAGCTGATGCGCACCGCCGCCGCCTACTGGCGCGGCAGCGAGAAGAACCCTCAGCTCCAGCGGATCTACGGCACCGCCTGGGAGACGAAGGACGCGCTCAAGTCCTACCTCACCATGCTGGAGGAGGCCGCCAAGCGCGACCACCGCAAGCTCGGCGTGGAACTCGACCTGTTCTCCTTCCCCGACGAGCTCGGCTCCGGCCTGGCCGTGTTCCACCCCAAGGGCGGCGTGGTCCGCAAGGTGATGGAGGAGTACTCGCGCCGCCGCCACGAAGAGGCCGGCTACCAGTTCGTCAACACGCCGCACATCTCCAAGGCCGGGCTGTTTGAGACGTCCGGGCACCTGCCGAACTACGCGGACGCCATGTTCCCGCCCATCCAGTTCGAGGGGGCCGACTACTACCTCAAGGCCATGAACTGCCCCATGCACAACCTGATCTACCGGTCACGGGGCCGTTCCTACCGGGAGCTTCCGCTGCGGCTGTTCGAGTTCGGCACGGTCTACCGGTACGAGAAGTCCGGCGTGGTGCACGGGCTGACCCGGGCACGCGGGTTCACCCAGGACGACGCGCACATCTACTGCACCAAGGAGCAGATGCCGGACGAGCTGGACCGGCTGCTCACCTTCGTGCTAGACCTGCTGCGCGACTACGGCCTGAGCGACTTCTACCTCGAGCTGTCCACCCGCGACGACTCGCCGAAGTTCATCGGAGAGCCGCAAGAGTGGGAGGAAGCCACCGAGATCCTGCGGCAGGCCGCGCAGAAGCAGAACCTGGAACTGGTCATGGACGCCGGCGGCGCGGCCTACTACGGTCCGAAGATCTCGGTGCAGGCCAAGGACGCCATCGGCCGGACCTGGCAGATGTCCACCATCCAAGTGGACTTCCAGCAGCCCAAGCGCTTCGAGCTCGAATACCAGGCTGCCGACGGCAGCCGGCAGCGGCCGGTGATGATCCACCGCGCCCTGTTCGGTTCCATCGAACGCTTCTTCGCGGTGCTGCTGGAGCACTACGCGGGCGCCTTCCCCGCCTGGCTGGCCCCGGTCCAGGTCGTGGGCATTCCAATCGCGAGCGAGCACGTGCCCTACTTGGAGGACGTGGCGCGTCGGCTGCGGGAGCACGGGGTGCGCGTCGAAGTGGACGCCAGCGACGACCGCATGCAGAAGAAGATCCGCAACGCCCAGAAGCAGAAAATCCCCTTCATGCTGCTGGCGGGCGACAACGACGTCAGCAAGGGCGCGGTGTCCTTCCGCTACCGCGACGGTTCGCAGAACAACGGCGTCCCGATCGACAAGGCGATCGAGGAGATCCTCACCGTGATCCGGGAACGCCGCCAAGTGTGACCCGGAACCACGCTGCCTGCGGGGCTAGAGGGATTCGCCTCTGGCCCCGTTGCTTTGCGGCGCACGCTCCGCTGCACCCGGCCGGGGACGGCAGCGCCGGAAGCAGACGGGCGGCAACCGCGGCACTAGGGGCCCGGTGTTGGCAGTATGGAAGGGATGTCTTCGCCAGCCGAATCCTCGCACCCCGATCCCGGGGTCAACGCTATGACCGACCGGTTCCGCGCGACCGTCGAGCGGATCCTGGACCAACTGTGCGCCGACCGTCCCGAATGGGGGCTGCAGCACGGGGACGTCCGCTACGCCGGACAGTTGGCGGACCAGTCGCCTGAAGCGTGGGAGCAGCACGCCGAAGTCCTCGCTGACGGGCTGCGTGCGCTCGACGACATCGACGACACGCTGCTGCCCGTCGCGGACCGGGTCGACCTGGAGATGCTGCGCACCCACCTCAGCGCTGACCTGTGGCGGACTACGGAACTGCGCCCGCACACCTGGGATCCGCTGCATACCCTCCCGGACAAGGCCCTCACCGCGATCCTGCACCACGGCCCGCTCCGCGCCGAAGAGCGTCTCGCTGCGCTGACCGCCTACTGTGCGGCCCTGCCGGATGCGCTCCACCAGGCGCGCCTCCTCTTGGATGACGGCCCCGGCATGCCCCGCCCCCACGTCACCGCTGCGAGCCGCCGGGCCCGCAGGGCCGCCGCGATGCTGGAGGGCGACGTCGAACTGCTGCTCGCCGCAGTCCCCGATGGCCGCGCAGAACTCTCTGGCCACCGCGCCGACGCGCACCAGGCGTTCCTCGACTACGCGGCCTGGCTGGAGTCCCGCGTGGAGGACGCCGCCGCCGACCCCCGGTTGGGTGAGCCCGCCTACGCCGCGCAACTGTGGTACACGCTCGACTCCGAGCTGGACCCGCACACCCTGCTCACCCGCGCTGAAAGCGACCTGATCGCTACCGAAGAGGAGCTCGCCGAAGTCGCCGCCGCCTACACCGGGCAGCCGCGCCGCATAGGCCAGGTCCGCGAGGTCCTCGACCAGCTCGCCGCCGAGTCCGCGTGCCCGCCCGACGAGGTCCGCTCCCTGTGCGCGCAGGCGCTCGACCACCTCGTGGCGCGCACCGCAGAGCTCGACCTCGTCACCGTCCCCGCCAGCGAGGTGCGCCTCACCGCACCGGACCCGCGGGGACCAGCTGCGCGACCCCTGGACGGAGCCGGCCGAATCGCGGTGGCCCCGCCTGCTGCAGACGGACCGTGGGGGCGCCTTGCCCACCACCGGGACGCGCTGCGCATCCTGATGGCCTACGAAGCTGTCCCCGGACGCGGAGTGCAGGCCGCGCACGCGGCCCGCTACCAGGGCCCCACCCGGGTGCGTTCCGTACTGCGCAGCAGTCCGTTCATCGAAGGATGGGCCGGATACATCACCGAACAGCTCGCCTGCGCGGGATGGCACGGCGACGGGGGAGAGACCGACCAAGCGGCACGCCTCGCCCAGTTGACTGTGCGGCTACGCACCATCCTCAACGCGATCGTGGACGTCCGGTTCCACACCGGGGATCTCGACGAGCCCGCCGCTATGGCTTTGCTCACGCAGCGCGGCCACTACGAGGAGGGAGAAGCGGCTCGCACGTGGCGGTGCGCCCAGCTCACCAGCACCCGCCTCACTGCCCCGTACGTCGGCTACCGGGAGCTCAGCGACATCGTTCGCGAGCTGGCCGCGGACCGTCCGCACGAGAGGCGGCGCGACCGGCACGACGCTGTGCTCGCGCACGGCGCTCCAGCCCCTCGCCAGCTCCGTGTCCTGCTCGGAGCCGGATAACGAAACAGCGATAGATTTATGCGAAGCTTATTCCGGCTTCCCTAGAGTCCTTCCGTTTCCGACCGCCCCGTAACCGCCCTAGCCTCGGAGCCGTAGCGAATCCATGAGCGCTGATCTCATTGTCGGATTTTTGACGCTGACGCTGCTGGAGGTTGTACTCGGGATCGACAACCTGGTGTTCATCTCGATCCTGTCGAACAAGCTCCCCGAACACCAGCGAGGCCGGGCCCGGAAGACGGGTATCGCCCTTGCCCTGATCACCCGGCTCATGCTGCTGGCCTCCATCAGTTGGATCGTCCAGCTCACCACTCCGCTCTTCTCGATCGGCTCCCTGGAGTTCTCCGGCCAGTCGCTCATCCTCATCGCCGGAGGGTTCTTCCTGCTCGGCAAGGGCACCTACGAGATCCACGAAAGCCTGGAAGGGGATTCCGGACACAAGCCCGTGAAGAAGGGCGCGGCCGTGTTCGGCGCGGTCGTCGCGCAGATCGTCGTCCTCGACATCGTCTTCTCACTCGACTCCGTCATCACCGCGGTGGGCATGATCAACCCCGCCGGGTGGGGAATCTGGGTGATGGTGGCCGCCGTCATCGTCGCCGTCGTCGTCATGCTCTTCCTCGCCAACCCGCTGGCGGAGTTCGTCAACAAGCATCCCACCGTCAAAATGCTTGCTCTGGCGTTCCTGCTGCTCATCGGTATGAGCCTGGTCGCTGAAGGCTTCCACTTCCACATCGAGAAGGGCTTCATCTACGCCGCCATGGGCTTCTCGGTCTTCGTGGAAGTCCTGAACCTGCTGGCCGCCCGGCGCCGGCAGCAGAAGCAGAAGAGCACCCCCTCCCCGGTCAAACTGCACAGCCGCTACGCCGAAGACGGCGGGATCGCCTAACCTCCGACCTGAAACGAACCGGGCCGCCCCGACCACTTCTGCGGCAGCCCGGTTCTATGCTTGCGTTGCAAGGACGAGAAAGGCGGGTCGGTGAGTATGCAGCGGGAAACCCGGGATGACGGCGAGGGCCGGCAGGTGCGCGGTCCCGACGGCCTCCAACGGTTGTGGACCCCGCATCGCATGGCCTACATCAAAGGAGAGAACAAACCCCACGGGAGCGGACCGGACGACGGCTGCCCGTTCTGCCGTGCCCCGCAGCTCTCGGATCCGGAAGGACTCGTGCTCGCCCGGGGCAAGACCGCTTTCGCGCTGCTCAACCTCTACCCGTACAACAGCGGGCATCTCATGGTCTGCCCGTACCGGCATGTCGCCGACTACACCGAGCTCAACGAGGACGAGACCGCGGAGATCGCTGCCCTCACCCAGGCCGGCATCACCGCGCTGCGCTCCGCCTACGGAGCCCAAGGCTTCAACGTCGGCATGAACCTCGGCGAAGCCGCGGGCGCAGGAATCGCCGCCCACCTGCACCAGCACGTCGTCCCCCGGTGGGGAGGCGACACCAATTTCATGCCGATCGTGGGGCAGACCAAGGTGCTCCCCCAACTCCTCGGCCAGACCCGCGAACAGCTCGTCGCCCACTGGCCGAAATCATGACCGCCCCGGTATTCGTCTACGACGGAGCGTGCGGTTTCTGCGTCTCCTGGGTTCGGGTCGTGGAACGCCGCATCATCCGTGGCAGCGGAATCCAAAGCGCAGCCTGGCAGGAGCTCAACTTCGATGAGCCGCTGCGCGCCCGCGCCCGCACGGAGATGCTGCTCCTCCACCCCGACCGGCGCCGGGTCTGGGGCGGGGCAGACGCTGCCGCGGCCCTTCTCCTCAACAGCCCGCACGTGTACTGGTGGCCGCTCGGCTCACTGCTGCGCCGCCCGCTCTTCCGCGATGCGGCTGCGGCACTCTACCGCTGGGTCGCGCGCAACCGCGGCCGACTCCCGAAAGCCCCGCAGGGCAAGACGCCCAGAAAGCGAGTTCCCGTGCTCAGGTAATGCAGTTCCGATGACCGGAGCCGAATTCCACGACGATGAAGAGACCATGCTGAGAATCCTGCGCCCCGCTACCGCCCGACTGCTCGCACCCATCGGCCGCGGCCTCGTTCGTATCGGCGTCACCCCGAATACGGTCACCCTCGTGGGAACCGGCGGCGTCGTCATCAGCTCGCTGGTGTTCTATCCTCTGGGCGAGCTGTACATCGGCACCCTCGTCGTCGCGTTCTTCGCGCTCTTCGACATGCTTGACGGCGCGGTCGCCCGCGCCTCCGGAGAGACCAGTGCCTGGGGAGCGTTCCTCGACTCCACACTGGACCGGCTCTCCGATGCCGCCATTTTCGCGGGACTGCTGGTGTGGCTCATCGGCGGCGGACGCGACGAGGTCCTCGCCTGGCTCGCCCTGTTCTGCATGATCAGCGGCTTCGGCGTGTCCTACATCAAAGCGCGCGCTGAAGGCCTGGGGGCCAACTGCGATGTGGGCATCGCGGAACGCACCGAACGCCTCATCATCATCCTGGTCGCCACCGGACTGCACGGGCTCGGCGTCCCTTACGCGCTGGCTACCGGGCTGTGGCTGCTCGCTTTCCTCAGCGCCATCACCATCGTGCAACGCTTGGTGGAGACCCGGATCCGCCTTACCGAGCCGGACGAGCAGATCCTCGACAAAGCCGAGACAGAAACCTCGTGACCATGCGTGCCAGGGTTCCGGACCGGGCAGTCACCGCGGCCTACACGCTGGGCTGGACGCTCGTGAAGCATCTGCCGGAACAGACCGGGCGGTGGGCGTTCACCACGATCGCGGACTATGCGTGGCGGCACCGCCTCGGCGGGGTCGACCAACTGGAAGCGAACCTGCGCCGCCTCGTCGGCCCTGACGCCACCCAGGCGGAACTGCGTGCCCTCTCCCGGGCCAGTATGCGCTCCTACTTCCGCTACTGGTACGAGCTGTTCCGGCTGCCTGCCATGGACCGTCGTGAACTGGTGGCCCGCACCCGCTCCACCGGCGTGGACATTCTCGAAGCGCACCTCCGTGCGGGCCGTGGCGTCGTCGCCGCTCTTCCGCACATGGGCAACTGGGACCAGGCGGGCGCGTGGATCACCCTGCGCGGCATCCCGCTGACCACGGTTGCGGAACGGCTGCGTCCCGAAAGCCTGTTCCAGCGTTTCACTGCGGTCCGGGAACGCCTGGGCATGGAGGTCCTGCCGTTGACCCGGGGCGGGGGCACCACGGTCGGCACCCTGGCACGGCGGCTTCGCGCGGGCGGACTGGTGTGTCTGCTCGCCGATCGCGACCTCACTGGGCAAGGTATCGACGTGGACTTTTTCGGGGAGCCTGCCCGGATGCCCGCCGGGCCCGCCGCCCTCGCCCTGGCCACCGGGGCGGCGCTGCTGCCGGTTTCGCTATGGTTCGACGGCCCGCATTGGGGAATCCGGGTACACGAGGAGATCCGACCGCCCTCCGCCGGGGACCGCACCACCCGTATCCGCGCGATGACCCAGGAGCTGGCCTATGTCTTCGAACAGGAGATCGCCGCACACCCCGAGGACTGGCACATGATGCAGCCTGTCTTCACCGCCGACCTCGCTCGCCCACGCGGGGAGGTGGGCCGATGAGGGTCGGCCTGGTCTGCCCTTACACCTGGGATGTTCCCGGAGGGGTCCAACAGCACGTCAGCGACCTCGCCGAGGCGCTCATGGAACTCGGCCACGAGGTGTCTGTCCTGACCCCCTGCGACTCTGCGACCGACCTCCCCGGGCACATCGTGCCCGCGGGGCGCGCCGTGCCGGTGCCCTACAACGGCTCGGTGGCCCGTCTCGCCTTCGGGCTGCGGGCCGCCAACCGGGTACGCCGGTGGATCCGCGACGGCGGCTTCGACGTCCTGCACGTGCACGAACCCGCCGCGCCCAGCCTGTCCCTGCTGGCCTGCTGGGTGGCGGACGGTCCGATCGTGGCGACCTTCCACACCTGCAATCCGCGCTCCCGGGCGATGGCCGCCTCCGCCGGCATGCTGCAGACCGCGCTGGAGAAAGTCAACGGCAGCATCGCCGTCTCCGAAGCCGCACGCAAGACCATGGTCGAACACCTCGGCGGGGACGCCGTGCTCATCCCCAACGGGGTATGGGTGCGGCGCTACGCCCACGCCGACCCGCTGCCCGGCTGGCCGGGACCGGGCGGCGCGCTCGGTTTCCTGGGCCGCATGGACGAACCGCGCAAAGGCCTGGGGGTGCTGGTCGACGCCTTCAACGAACTGGGGCGCCGCCGCCCCGGCCTGCGCCTGCTCATCGCCGGCCCCGGGGACGCCGCTCAGGTGCGCGCCCGGATCGACGCCGACCTCCGCGACCGCGTGACAATCCTGGGTCGGGTCAGCGACGCCGACAAGGTCCGCCTCTACCATTCGGTCGACCTCTTCTGCGCCCCCAACCTGGGCGGGGAGAGCTTCGGGATCATCCTGACCGAAGCCATGGCCGCGGGCGCGACCGTACTGGCCAGCGATATCCCTGCGTTCCGGCAGGTGCTGCGCGACGGTACTGCCGGGACGCTCTTCCCGGTCGGGGATGCGCACGCTCTCGCGCAGCAGGCCGAGAAGCTGCTGGACGATCCGGGACGCCGGGCGGAACTGTCCCGCGCGGCCCGGCGGGCGGTCCGCGCCTACGACTGGCCTGCGGTCGCCGCCGACGTGGTACGCGTCTACGAGGCCGTGGTGCCTGCCGGAGTCGGAGGGCTTGTCGGGGCGAGGACGGAGCGGTGACCGAAGTCCTCATCGCTGTGTGCACCCTGCTGGTGCTGCTGTCCGTGTCCTTCTACCTGTCGTGGCGGGCGAGCCGCTTGGACCGTTTGCACAGTCGGCTGGAGACCGCCCAGGCCGCGCTCGACGCCGCCTTGGCGCGCCGCGGTGCAGTGGTGGGGGAGCTGGCCGCTTCCGGTGTGCTGGGGCCGGCGGCCAGCGTCCTCCTCTCCGACGCCGCGGCTCGAGCGCGCCGGGCTGAGGACCGTGCCGAGCGCGAGGTCGCGGAAAGCAACCTGTCCCGGGTACTGCGCGCGGTTCTCGCCGAGTGCGACGCGGTCCCCGACCACGGCGACCTGCTCGCCGAGACGTACGCGGCCGCCCGGCACGTGCACATCGCGCGCCGTTTCTACAACGACACGGTCACCGCTATCCACACCGCCCGCTCCTCGCGGCTGGTCGGCGCCCTCCACTTGGCCGGACATGCGCGCTTGCCCACCTACTTCGAAATGGACGACGAGCCCCCCGAACCGCTCGACCAGCGCTGGCCAGACTCCACTGCCTCCGGGGAATGACTGGCGGGGATTCGGCGTTGTGATCGACGGTCGCCACAATGGCGCAAACCCGCACCCGCAGACTCCGCAATGTCCGTAAAAGCGGACAAAACCGGATCTACCATAGATGGGGCGTGTGCGGGAGGGCGCCGTCAACATCGCACACCCCACCCAATAAGATCCACTTCGCATTCAAGCGTGAAGTCGTGTCCATCGAGAACCTGGAGTCCACAGCCGTGACCAACACCGCCGAGAACACAACCGAAAGCACGGTCGGTACCGTCCGCGTCAAACGCGGCATGGCCGAACAGCTCAAGGGCGGTGTGATCATGGATGTGGTCACGCCGGAGCAGGCCAAGATCGCTGAAGACGCCGGCGCAGTCGCCGTCATGGCGCTGGAGCGTGTCCCCGCCGACATCCGCAAGGACGGCGGTGTGGCCCGCATGTCCGACCCGGAGATGATCGAGGGCATCATCAACGCCGTGTCCATCCCGGTCATGGCGAAGGTCCGCATCGGCCACTTCGTCGAAGCCCAAGTCCTCCAGGCCCTGGAAGTGGACTTCATCGACGAGTCCGAGGTCCTCACCCCCGCTGATGAGACCAACCACATCAACAAGTGGGACTTCACCGTGCCGTTCGTGTGCGGTGCCACCAACCTGGGTGAGGCCCTGCGCCGCATCGCCGAAGGCGCGGCCCTGATCCGCTCCAAGGGAGAGGCCGGTACCGGCAACGTGGTCGAAGCCGTCCGCCACATGCGGCAGATCACCTCCGAGATCCGGCGGCTCACCCAACTGGACGACGCCGAGCTCTTCGCTGCCGCCAAGGAACTGCGGGCCCCCTACGAACTCGTCCGGGAGGTCGCCCGGGAAGGCAAGCTGCCCGTGCCCCTGTTCTCCGCCGGAGGCGTCGCTACCCCCGCAGACGCCGCCCTCATGCGCCAGCTCGGCGCGGAGAGCGTCTTCGTCGGCTCGGGCATCTTCAAGTCCGGGGACCCGGCCAAGCGAGCCAAGGCCATCGTGGAAGCCACCACCGCCTACGACGACCCGCACACCATCGCTCGGGTCTCCCGCGGCCTCGGGGAAGCCATGGTCGGGATCAACCTCGACGAACTGGACGCTTCCCAGCGCTACGCGGGCCGCGGCTGGTAGTCTTTCGTAGCCGCACGCGGGCGCCCACGGTGGTCGGCGGGCGCCCGCCCGGCACGACCCTTCCGCAGCACGAGCCCCGCGGCCAACGGCGAGGCGCACCCCCAGGTGGGCCACCCCGCGACCGGCCAGCCGCTGCGCCCCAGACTCAGCAGGGGAGCACCGCCGCTCTGTGCCCGCGGTTACGGGGTCTCCTCGGGCAGGCCGAGCGCGCGGAGCACCGGCGGACCGCCCCTGCCCCGAACTCGACCGCCGCTGGCGGACGGATCCGTGAGGAGGACGGACGGTGTGGCACCGAGAGCATCGACGCCCCGGCACATCCCACGTCCCTGCCCCGCTCCTCGACACGCTCCCACCACCCCTTCGCTGAACTGCTCTTGACCACCGCACCCGGGAACAGTGCCGGGCCGGGCACGGCGCCCTGAACAGGGCCGCGCCGCAGCCCGCAGGCACGACCCGCAGCCGAGGACGCTTGCGCAGTCCCCCGCGCACCGTCACACCACCTACCCTGGAAGTACGAGACAAGATCTCGGCGCACGGCCCGCAGCACGGAGCAGACCCCGACGGGCCGAGCACATCAGCAGTCAGCGAGGTCGCCCCTTGTCGTCCGTTCCACCCACGATCGGAGTGCTTGCACTCCAGGGCGATGTCCGCGAACACATCCACGCCCTGGAACAGGCAGGTGCCCGGGCACGCCGCATCCGCCGCCCCGACGAACTCGACTCAATCGACGGGCTGATCCTCCCCGGCGGGGAGTCCACCACCATGGGACGGCTAGCCGCCGTCTTCGGCCTGCTCACCCCGCTGCGTGAGCGCATCGCCGCAGGACTGCCCGCTTACGGCACCTGCGCAGGCATGATCATGCTGGCGGACCGTCTCGCCGACGGAGCCCCCGGCCAGCAGACCATCGGCGGCATCGACATGACGGTGCGCCGCAACGCCTTTGGCCGCCAGGTCGCCTCTTTCGAAGGAACCGTGGAGATGACCGGAGTGGACGGCGGCCCGGTGGAGGCGGTCTTCATCCGCGCACCGTGGGTCGAATCCACCGGCCCGGGCGTCCAAGTCCTCGGACGCATTTCCCGAGGAGACACGGCAGGTAGGATCGTCGCGGTGCGGCAGGGGAGGCTGCTGGCGACCTCGTTCCACCCCGAACTCACCGGTGACACGCGTGTCCACCGGCTCTTCGTCGACATGGTGAAAGGATAGGCATGGCCGGCCACTCCAAATGGGCCACCACCAAGCACAAGAAGGCCGTCATCGACGCCAGACGAGGCAAGCTTTTCGCGAAGCTCATCAAGAACATCGAGGTGGCGGCACGTACTGGTGGCGGCGACCCCGACGGCAACCCGACCCTCTACGACGCTATCCAGAAGGCGAAGAAGAACTCGGTTCCGCTGGACAACATCGAACGTGCCCGCAAGCGCGGCGCCGGTGAAGAGGCAGGCGGTGCCGACTGGGAGACCATCATGTACGAGGGCTACGCTCCCGGCGGCGTCGCCCTGCTCGTCGAGTGCCTCACCGACAACCGCAACCGCGCCGCCTCCGAAGTGCGCGTCGCGGTCACCCGCAACGGCGGCTCCATGGCTGACGCGGGCTCGGTGTCCTACCTGTTCAACCGCAAGGGCCTGGTCGTCGTCCCCAAGGAAGGCACGACCGAGGACGACGTCACCCTCGCTGTCCTCGACGCGGGCGCTGAGGACGTCAACGACGTGGGCGAAGCGTTCGAGGTCATCTGCGAGCCCAGCGACCTGGTGGCGGTGCGTACCGCCCTGCAGGAAGCGGGGATCGAATACGAGTCCGCTGAGCTGAGCTTCATTCCCAGCGTGGAAGTCCCTCTCGACGAGGAAGGCGCCCGGAAGGTGATGCGCCTCGTCGACGCTCTCGAGGACTCCGACGACGTGCAGAACGTCTACACCAACGCGGACATCCCCGACGAGATCATGGCGAAGATCAGCTAGCCCGGTTGGTCGACTGCCGCTCACGCACGCCCCGGCCTGTCCGGGGCGCGCGTGTTTCCGGGTACCCCCCAGGACGCCGCGGAGGGTAGGCTCTGCGAACGAACGTTCGAGAAACGGGGGAGCGGTGCGCGTACTGGGAATCGATCCGGGGCTGACCCGCTGCGGCATAGGCGTGGTCGACGGGGCTGTCGGCGCCCCCCTCACCATGGTCGCTGCGGGGGCAGTTCGCACTCTGGCCGACGAGGAACTCCCTGCCCGCCTCCTGGGGATCGAAAAAGGGATCGAGCAGTGGCTCGATGACTACCAGCCCGACGCCGTGGCCGTGGAACGGGTCTTCGCCCAGCACAACGTCCGCACGGTCATGGGAACCGCCCAGGCCAGCGCAATCGCCGTGGTCTGCGCCGCCCGCCGGGGCCTGCCTGTCTCCCTGCACACCCCCAGCGAGGTCAAAGCCGCCATCACCGGCAGCGGACGCGCAGACAAAGCCCAGGTCGGCACCATGGTGGCGCGTATCCTGCGGCTCGACAGCCCGCCCCGGCCCGCCGACGCCGCGGACGCGGTGGCCCTGGCCATCTGCTACCTGTGGCGCGGCAGTGCCCAGGAGCGGATTGCACGCGCCCGCCAGAAGTTCGCCCGCACCATCGAGCTCGCCCGGCAACGGCACGGACTGTGAGCCACCACACACTAGGGAGAACAGTGCTGTGATCGCGTTCCTCAGCGGCCGGGTGGTGTCCCGCGGAGCCGAGACCGCGGTCATCGACGTGGGCGGGGTCGGCATGACCGTGCATTGCACCCCGGCCGCGCTGGCCCGCCTGCGGGTGGGAGAGGAAGCCACCGTGGCCACCGCGCTGGTGGTCAGGGAAGACTCCCTGACCCTGTTCGGGTTCGCGGACGACGACGAACGCGACACCTTTGAACGCCTCCAAACCGCCAGCGGGGTCGGACCGCGGCTCGCTTTGGCCATGCTCTCCGTCCACACCCCGGATGCGCTGCGCCGCGCCATTGCCACCGAAGACACCGCGGCCCTCACCCGAGTGCCGGGGATCGGCAAGAAAGGCGCCCAGCGCATCGTGTTGGAACTGAAAGGCAAGCTCGGCGAACCCGGCGGCGATACAGCCGCCACACCCGAGCAGTCCGCCGCGGCCGCGCCCCGCAACTGGCGTGCCCAAGTAGTGTCCGGCCTGGTCAACCTGGGCTGGTCCACGCGGGAGGCCGAAGCCGCCGCCGACGCTGTTGCCGCAGAAGCCGGGGAACAGCCCGACGTCGCTGCCTTGCTGCGCAGCGCCTTGCGTAGACTCAGCCGGGCCTAGAGGAGACCGCTGATGAGCGAACACGACCGGGAACTAGTGTCGCCCGAGGCAGCCTTGGACGACCACGCTGTCGAAAGCGCGCTGCGCCCGCGCACCCTCGACGAATTCGTCGGCCAAGACCGTGTCCGTGAACAGCTCTCCCTGGTGTTGCGCAGCGCCCAGCAGCGCGGCACCGCCCCGGACCACATCCTCATGTCCGGCGGCCCGGGCCTCGGCAAGACCACACTGGCCATGATCATCGCCGCTGAGCTCGGCGCTCCCCTGCGGATCACCTCCGGGCCCGCCATCGAACGGTCCGGGGATCTTGCCGCGGTCCTGTCCACTCTCCGCGAAGGCGAAGTGCTCTTCCTCGACGAGATCCACCGCATGGCCCGCCCCGCCGAGGAGATGCTCTACGTCGCTATGGAGGATTTCCGGGTGGACGTCATGGTCGGCAAAGGCCCCGGCGCCACCGCGATCCCCTTGGAGATCGCCCCGTTCACGCTCGTCGGTGCCACGACCCGTGCCGGAATGCTGCCCGCCCCGCTGCGTGACCGGTTCGGCTTTGTGGCGCACATGGACTTCTACAGCCCTGAAGAGCTCGAACTCATCCTGCACCGCTCGGCTCGACTGCTCGGCATCGAACTGCTCGACGACGCCGCCGCGGAGATCGCCCGCCGCTCCCGCGGCACCCCCCGAATCGCCAACCGTCTGCTGCGCCGCGTCCGCGACTACGCCCAAGTCCGCGGGGACGGGCGGCTCACCTTGGAGTGCGCCCGCGCCGCGCTCAGCCTCTACGAGGTGGACGACGAGGGACTGGACCGCCTCGACCGTGCCGTCCTGGACGCCTTGTTGCGCCGTTTCCGCGGCGGCCCAGTAGGACTGTCCACCCTCGCCGTGTCGGTGGGGGAGGAGCCTGAGACCGTGGAGATCGTCGCGGAGCCTTTCCTAGTGCGCGCCGGGTTCATCGCCCGCACCCCCCGTGGCCGGGTCGCCACCCCCCAGGCGTGGGCCCACATGGGGCTTACCCCGCCGCCGGATGCTGCTTTCGGGGCAGCCGCGCTCTTCGATCCCGACGAAGAGCCGTAGGCTGTCACCACGAATGGCCGCATGTGGCCACGGTAGGGAACCCGTGGGGCCCGCCGTTCGTTGAGGCAGGCGTGCCTCACCGCAGTCGCGCCCGTCGGCGGGCGCAGTCGCCAAGACCCAGAAAGGACACCCCGTGCAGGGTCTGATCACTCTCGCAGAACAGCAGCCGCAGAACCAGGGTGCGGGACTCATCAGCCAACTGCTGATGTTCGCCCTCATCATCGTGGTTTTCTACCTGCTGTTCATTCGGCCGCAGCAGAAGCGCCGCCAGCAGGAGCTGGAGATGCAGAAGTCGCTGCAGCCGGGAATGGAAGTGCTGACCGGGGCAGGGATCTACGGCACCATCGTCGAAGTCCACGACGACGACGTTGAACTGGAGATCTCGCCGGGAACCCGCGTCCGCATGGTGAAAGCGGCCGTGGCGAGGATCGTCTCCTCGTAGTTCTCCGACCACCCCGCCCAGCAACCGTCCCGGCCACGCGACGGAACGACGGGGGCGTCGCGGCGCCTCCGCACCCTGCAGTCCCCGGTACCGGGCGTGCACGTGAAGACCGGTACCCCGATCCCCACCCAACCGAGAAAGCCGTCCCACCCATGAGCACCGACGTCAGCACGCTGATCGACCGCTACGTCCGTGACATCCCCGACTATCCGCAGCCCGGGGTGGTCTTCAAGGACATCACCCCGCTGCTGTCCCACCCCACCGCGCTGCGCACCGCCATCGACGCGCTCGCTGAACCCCTGCTCGGCAGCGAGATCGACCTGGTCGCCGGCTTGGAAGCACGCGGTTTCATCTTCGCTGCCCCTGTCGCGGTGCGCCTAGGGGCGGGGTTCGTCCCGCTGCGCAAAGCCGGGAAACTGCCCGCGGAGACTCTCGCCGAGTCCTATGATCTGGAGTACGGTACTGCCACCGTCGAGATGCACGCCGACGCGGTACCCCCGGGGAGCCGAGTGCTGATCGTCGACGATGTGCTCGCGACCGGGGGCACAGGACGGGCCGCGGTGGACCTTATCCGGCGAGCGGGTGGTACCGTCGTTGGACTCTCAGTTCTTCTGGAACTCGGGTTCCTCAAGGGACGCGAGAAACTGGCCGACGTCGAACTGCGGGCACTGGCTACTGTCTGATCCGGCCTGGGCACCACGGGTCCTCCGTGGCAGGAGTAAGGCGGGCGCCGCCCACCGCCGAGAGGCCCGGGACAGGGAATGACGGTACCGCGGCATCGCGTTGCATTAACCACACGGGTGCTCACCACACCCGCCACTTCAGAAACGGTGCCTGGAACGGTGACAGCCACGTCCCATCGTCTCGGCCTAGACCAATCATCCGGCGTGGTGGCGGCCTCGCCGACTCAGCCGCGGGAGGGTGCCCAATGCGTAGCGAAACGGTATCGACCCACACCAAACCGGTACGCCCCGAGCCTCCCGCCCCCGCCGCTGAGGTGCCTGCGGGGGCGTTTCCACCAGGCCAGGAGCGCGACCACGACACCCGTCCGAGTGCCCCGCCCCGCGACCAGTCCCCACCGCCCGCCCCCGAAGCTGACAGCCGCAGCGCCGCCCGCCCAGCACCCCCCACCCATCCCGGAACGTCGTCCACAGTGTGGGTTCGACGTAGGCTCGCCCGACTCGGCGCCCAACGGGGGACGACTATGAACCCGGTCCTCGAACCACTCGTCAAAACCGTCCGCGCCACCCACCCCAAAGCGGACATCCGGCTGATTGAGCGCGCCTACGACGTCGCTGCCCACTACCACCGCAGCCAGAAACGCAAGAGCGGCGACCCCTACATCACCCACCCCCTCGCCGTGGCCACCATCCTCGCGGAACTCGGCATGCAGGAGGCCACCATCGCCGCGGGGCTGCTGCACGACACGGTCGAGGACACCGAGTACACCCTCGACCAGTTGCGCAGCGACTTCGGGGATGAGATCGCCGAACTTGTCGACGGGGTCACCAAGCTCGACAAGGTGAAGTACGGCGAGGCCACCCAAGCCGAGACCGTCCGCAAGATGGTCGTAGCGATGGCCCGCGACATCCGCGTCCTGGTCATCAAACTCTGCGACCGCCTGCACAACATGCGCACCCTGCGCTACCTGCCGCAGGCCAAGCGGGAGAAGAAAGCACGGGAGACCCTGGAAATCTACGCGCCTCTGGCCCACCGCCTGGGCATGAACACCATCAAGTGGGAGCTGGAGGACCTCGCGTTCGCCACCCTGTACCCCAAACGCTTCGACGAGATCGCCCGCCTGGTCGCGGAACGCGCCCCCCGGCGCGACGTCTACCTGCAGGAGGTCATTGAGATCGTCTCCGCCGACCTGCGGGAAGCCAAAATCAAAGCCACCGTGCGCGGTCGGCCCAAGCACTACTACTCGATCTACCAGAAGATGATCGCCCGCAATGTCGGGTTCGACGAGATCTACGACCTGGTCGGTATCCGCGTCATTGTGGACAGCGTCCGCGACTGCTACGCGGCGCTCGGCATCATTCACGCCCGCTGGAATCCGGTGCCGGGGCGGTTCAAAGACTACATCGCGATGCCGAAGTTCAACATGTACCAGTCCTTGCACACCACCGTGATCGGCCCGGAAGGCAGCCCGGTGGAACTGCAGATCCGCACCCGCGCCATGCACCGGCGCGCAGAATACGGCATCGCCGCGCACTGGAAGTACAAGGAGGAGCGCAACAACGGCGGCAAAGCCAAGGGCGCTTCCACCGACATGGCCTGGCTGCGGCAGCTCATCGACTGGCAGCAGGAGACGAAGGACCCCGGCGAGTTCCTGGAGTCGCTCCGCTTCGACCTGTCGGTGCAGGAAGTCTTCGTCTTCACCCCCCGCGGGGACGTCATCGCCCTGCCGCAGGGCGCCACCCCCGTCGACTTCGCCTACGCGGTGCACACCGAGGTCGGCCACCGCACGGTGGGGGCCCGCGTCAACGGCCGTCTGGTTCCCCTCGACAGCGAGCTGCACAACGGGGAGACCGTGGAGATCATCACGGCCAAGACCGACGACGCCGGCCCGAGCCGCGACTGGCTGGACTTCGTGAAAAGCGCTCGAGCCCGCAACAAGATCCGGCAGTGGTTCACCAAGGAGCGCCGCGAAGCAGCGATCGAGCAGGGCAAAGAGGCGATCGCCAAGGTCATGCGCAAGCAGGAGCTGCCGGTTCAGCGGCTGTTCACCAGCGAGTCGCTGATCGCACTCGCCCACGACCTGCGCTACCGCGACCTGGACGCGCTGTATGCGGCCGTCGGCGAAAACCAGATCAGCGCCCACAAAGTCGTCGAGAAGCTCATCGAATCCGTGGGCTCGCTCGACAACAACGAAGAGGACATCGCGGAAGCCACCACCCCGATCCGGGTGCCGCGGAAACGGCCCACAGGCAACCCTGGAGTGGTCGTCCAAGGCGATCCGGACGTGTGGGTGCGCCTGTCCAAGTGCTGTACCCCCGTGCCCGGGGACGCCATCATCGGATTCGTTACCCGCGGGGCCGGGGTCTCAGTCCACCGCGACGACTGCGGCAACGTCAAACACCTCGACCCCGACCGTCTCGTCCAGGTGGAATGGCAGCCCACGGGGAACTCGATGTTCCTTGTCGCGCTGCAGATCGAAGCGCTGGACCGCACCCGCCTGCTGTCCGACATCACCCGGGTGCTCTCCGACCAGCACGTCAACATCCTGTCGGCGACCGTGCAGACCACCCGCGACCGGGTCGCGCTGAGCCGGTTCACTTTCGAGATGGCGGACCCCGCCCACCTGGGGCACGTCCTCAAAGCGGTGCGGAGCGTGGACGGCGTCTACGACGTGTATCGGGTCCGGAACTAACCGGAGTGTCACATTCTGCCAGTCCAGTCCATCCCACAGACTGGCGGTATGCAGAAAATCTCACTGGACGCGCTCGCTGACCACCATCTCCGGCTGGCGCGCGACTCCTCAGCGGGACGCAGCGCTTCCACCGTCTACGGGGGGCACGAACGCTCGCTGCGGCAGACCGTCATCGCCATGCGCGAGGGGACGGAGATGTCCGAGCATCCCAACCCAGGGCAGAGCACCCTGCAAGTCCTGCGCGGCAGAGTGCGGCTCTTCTCCGGAGAACACTCCTGGGACGCCCGAACCGGAGACATGATCATCATCCCGGAGGCCCGGCACTCGCTCACCGCACTGGCCGACTCCGCGATCCTGCTGACCGTCGTGATGAACGACGATCCTCCTGAGGAGACCAGCCTCCGTCGCGAGCAGGAACAGCAGGCGACAGCATCCTCGTAACAGCGTGGTGGCCGCGCCCGGATCCCGGGGTGCGGCCACCACAACAGTCCAGGGCAGACAGCCTCAGCTCATCTCCGCGAGCGTCCGCTCAACCTCGGCCAGCCACGCCTGCCGGGCAGCCAAGGACTCCTGGGCCTCCGTGGCCTTCCGCTCGTCCCCGGCCTCACGGGCCTCGGCAAGCTGCTTCTCCAAGGTGGCGATGGACTCCAGCAACTGGGCGCGAGTCGCCTCAGCACGGGCGCGCGCCTCGGGGTTGGTGCGCTGCCATTCCTGCTCTTCGGCCTTGCGTACCGCCTCCTCGATCTTGCGGAAGCCCCCTTCCAGCCGGTCGCGAACGTCGCGCGGGACAGGTCCGACCTCGTCCCAGCGCTCCTGGAAGTCACGCAGTCTGACGCGTGCCTCCCGCGGGTTCGTCACCGGCAGCAGCGCCTGCCGCGCCTCCTCCAGCAGCTTCTCCTTGATCTCGGCATTGCCGCGCAGCTCCGCGTCCCGTTCTGCGAGAGCAGCGTTGCGGGCCGTGAAGAAGCGGTCCTGGGCGCCTTTGAACCGGCTCCACAGCGCGTCCTCGGTGGCGCGGTCGGCGCGTCCCGCAGCCTTCCACTGCTGCATCAGTTCGCGATAACGGGCCGCGGTCGGGCCCCAGTCGGTGGAGTCGGCGAGCTCCTCCGCTTCGGCGACGATCTGCTCTTTGAGCTCGCGCGCCTGTTCGCGCTGCTGGTCCAGGCCGGCAAAGTACGCCTTGCGTCGCTTGGAGAAGGCGTTGCGCGCAGCCGACATGCGCTTCCACAGGGCCTGCTCGGTGGCACGGTCCGCGCGCGGTGCAGCCTTCCACTCGTCGATGAGCTGGCGCATGCGCTCACCGCCGGTCTTCCAGTGGGTGGTCTCCGCGGCGACGCGCTCCGCCTCCGCGACAATGCGTTCCTTGATTTCGCGGGCCTGGGCACGGGCCTCTTCCTGGGCCCTCTTCTGTTCGAGCTTGCGCTGCTCGATCCGTTCGGTGAGCGCGTCCAAGCGTCGAGCCAGCGCGTCGAGATCACCGACGGCCTTCGCCTCGGTCACGGCGTCACGCAGCTTCTGCACGCTCGCCAGCGCCTGCGCTGCAGACAGGTCGGTGGTTGCTAGGCGCGTTTCCAGTAGTTCCACCTCTGTCACCAGCGCATCGTACTTGCGCTTGAAGAAGGCGAGGGCTTCTTCTGGTGCCCCCGCTTGCCATGACCCGACGACACGCTCGCCCTCGCTCGTGCGCACATAGACCGTGCCGTCGTCGTCTACGCGGCCCCAGGGGTCCGTGGTCACCGTGTCCTCCTGTGTGATGAGCCTGATGCTCGTCAGGTCCGTATGGTCGTGGCAGCGTGCCACCAGCACTGCGGCCGAGACGTGATCTCCCGCCGGAGCGACGGCGCTTTGGCACGTGTATGGGAACGAATCTACCCGTATCCGCCGGATCGACCTGTGATGTCGCTACCCGGACCGGAATCACAGTTACGTGCGGTCCCGGGCAGGGACCAATATGACACCGTCACGGCGTTTGGCAAAGAGCCATGGGCAGCGTGGTGACCGAATGGTGATGAAATGGGATGGGGGAGTGACCACTCCTTGGTATTTCCGGTGCTTTGGGTACAAGCCCGACAGTACCAAGTGAGGCTGGTCGCGCAGCATCGTCATCTCCCGACCCACTGGGAGGCACCGAGTCGCCACAATCGCCGCGGCGTCGGTACGCTCATGGAGTAACCAACAGCGTCCCCGCCTTGGAAACGAGGTCACTGCCGACCGTGCTCATCGCAGACTTCCCCGCTGGACCGCTCGCGGCGAACTGTTACGTCGTCGCCCCGGAAGCGGGAGCGGAGTGCGTCATCGTCGACCCGGGGCAGCAGGCCACAGAAGGAGTGGCCCGCCTGCTGGACGAGTACCGTCTGACCCCGGTGGCCGTCTTGCTCACCCACGGTCACTTCGACCACGTATGGTCGGCCGAAGAGGTGTGCCAGACTCACGATATCGCGGCGTATGCGCACGCGGCGGACCGCCCGCTGCTGAGCGATCCGGCACGAGGCGTGGATCCCGGGCTGGCAGCGCAGTTGGCGGCGCTGTTCGGCAACGAGCAGTTGCGCGAACCGAAGCAGGTGGTCGAGGTCACCGACGGTCAGGTGTTGCAGCTAGCGGGGCTGGAGATCACCGTGGCGCACGCCCCCGGCCACACCCCGGGATCGGTGGTCTACGCGCTTCCGCCGACCGAGGACACCCCGGAGGTGCTGTTCACCGGCGACCTGCTGTTTGCGGGCTCGATCGGCCGCACCGACTTTCCCGGCGGCGACCACGCGGCGATCATGCGGAGCTTGTCCCGTGTCTGTTTGAGCCGGGGGGACGACACTGTCGTGCTCCCGGGCCACGGTCCGCGCACCACGATCGGCCGGGAACGGGCCACTAACCCCTTCCTGCGCGGCCTGTAGTCGGGCCGCCGCTAGCCGCGCAGCGCAAGGAACGGAAACACGACGATGACCAGTAGCGTCGCCTCGCATGCGGTATCGGGAGTACAGCCGCCGCGGAGACGAGATACCGGCACCGGCTTCGCGGCCGCGAAGCCGGTCAACCGCACGCGTCAGGCAACCACTGCGATAACCGCTGAAGGAGAGACCCGTTGATCCGCACGCACGAGGCGGGCACACTACGCGCCGACCACGCTGAGCAGAATGTCGTCTTGGCGGGCTGGGTGGCCCGCCGCCGCGACCACGGCGGTGTTGTCTTCCTGGACTTGAGGGATGCCTCCGGCATCGTCCAGGTCGTGGTCCGCGAGGACGAGCTGGCCCACGACCTCCGTTCGGAGTACTGCATTAAGGTGACCGGTACAGTCCGGATTCGGCCGGAAGGCAACGAGAATCCCGACATCGCCACCGGTGAGATCGAGGTCGTGGCCTCCCATATCGAGGTCTTGAGCGAATCGGCGCCGCTGCCGTTCCCGCTGGACGGGAACCAGGAGATCTCTGAGGAAGCCCGGCTCCGCTACCGCTACCTGGACATGCGCCGCCCCGAGACGGCTGAGGCGCTGCGTGTCCGCTCCCGGGCGACCTACATCGCGCACGAGGTCATGAACGACAACGGCTTCGTCTACGTCGAAACGCCGTACTTGACCCGTTCGACCCCGGAGGGCGCCCGAGACTTCCTGGTGCCGGTGCGGCTCCAGCCGGGGCACTGGTATGCCCTCCCGCAGTCCCCGCAGTTGTTCAAGCAACTGCTCATGGTGGGCGGCATGGAGCGGTACTACCAGTTGACGCGCTGCTTCAGGGACGAGGACTTCCGTGCCGACCGGCAGCCGGAGTTCACCCAGATCGACATCGAGATGAGCTTCGTCGACGAAGAGGACCTCTTCGACATCGGCGAGAAACTGTTCACCCGGCTGCTGCGGGAGGTCCGGGGCGTCGAACTGCCGCGGCCGTTCCGGCGCATGAAGTTCGCTGAGGCGATGGACCGCTTCGGCACCGACAAGCCCGACCTGCGTTTCGGGCAGGAGCTGGTAGAGCTCACGGACTTCTTCGCCAACACCCCGTTCCGGGTCTTCCAGGCCCCCTACGTGGGTGCTGTGGTAATGCCCGGCGGCGCCTCCCAGACCCGGCGGGAGCTGGACGCCTGGCAGGAGTGGGCCCGGTCGCGGGGCGCTAAGGGCCTCGCCTACGTGCTGGTGCACGAGGACGGCACGTTGGGCGGCCCGGTCGCCAAGAACCTGTCGGAGGAGGAGCGTGCCGGACTGGCCGAGCGGGTGGGGGCCAAGCCGGGAGACGCGATCTTCTTCTCGGCGGGGGAGCGGACCGCCTCCCAGGAGCTGCTGGGTGCGGCGCGGCTGGAGATCGGCAAGCGGTGCGGCCTGATCGACGAGTCGGCGTGGGAAGTGCTGTGGATCACGGACATGCCGATGTTCGAGAAGGACGACGAGGGAGGATGGACGTCGGTCCACCACCCGTTTACCGCTCCGGCTCAGGAGGTCGCCGACACGTTCCACAACGACCCGGGTTCGGCGACGGCCAGGGCTTTCGACCTGGTGATGAACGGCTACGAGCTGGCGTCGGGGTCGATCCGTATCCACCGGGCGGAAATGCAGCAGCGGGTCTTCGACACGATCGGTCTGAGCAAGGACGAGGCCGAGACGAAGTTCGGTTTCCTGCTGGAGGCATTCCAGTTCGGCCCTCCGCCGCACGGCGGCCTGGCGGTGGGCTGGGACCGCCTGGTCATGCTGCTGGCCGGGCAGAGCACGATCCGCGACGTCATTGCGTTCCCCAAGACCGCTTCGGGGGCCGACCCGTTGACGGGCGCGCCTACGCCGATTACGGCGGAGCAGCGGCGTGAAGCGGGAGTCGACGCCGTCCCCGAACAGGCCACGTCGTAGCGCACTACGTACGCGTCAGGGAAGCCCGCCGGGCAGGCAGCGCTCGCCTCACCCGGCGGGCTTTCGCGTGGGGCGGGCCTGGGAGGCCTCGGGCCTCGCTGGCCGGGGACGGAGCGCCCTCGGCCGCGGCCAGTATGAGACGGTTCGAAGCGCGGTGCTCTCCCCAGAGAGAAATCTTTGATCAAGAAATACGGGCGGATATGCGGGTGCCGTTCGGTAATCGCTGTTCCCAGCGGGAATCTTGTCCGTTATCGAGATAAACGTACGGGTTCAGGGTGCTCGCCCCAGGGTGGTGATAAGCCCGGGAAAAATGAAAATTATTCATGATTCTCTTTTTGTGCGAAGAAAAGTCCTCTGCTAAAGCTCCTGGTGGCCGGTAAGCGGCCGGCAGAAACCAGTTTTATGGTCGTGTGTGCGCTTTTGCGGCAATTTTTCGCTCATTACAGTGATGTTACGTCGCGGACTGGTTGCCGACAGTGACGTTAGTGGGGCTGTCGGTCCGTGGGGAGCACCCGCGTCGTGTGCCTTGCAAGAATCGGCGAAAGGTGACCTATGACCACCACGTTCCTCCGCCGCTCCCTTGCCCTCGTGGCGGCCACGGCTTTTGCCGTGCTTAGTGCTGGAACCAGCGCCTCTGCCAATCCCACCGACCCCGTGATCACCCCTGCCCCCCAGGCCAAGGCTGGTTTCGTCCTCACCCTTTCCCCGACCTCTACGGTTTCGTCCGTCAGCCAGTACGCGAGGGTGACACTGACCTGTTCCCCCGACGGAGGTACGCACTCCTCTCCGGAGAAGGCTTGCGATGCCCTGCGGGAAGTCGACGGCTACTTTGAGCGGCTGCGTCCGCTGCCCGGCGCCTACTGCCCCGCAGTATGGGACCCGGTGAAGGCCACCGCACGCGGCTACTGGGGAGACCGCCGGGTCTCCTTCGAGAAGACGTACGGCAACGCCTGCGAAGCCGGAGTGGCGACAAGCGGCGTCTTCTTCCTCTAACCCCACCAACCCACCCCCGCAGGGCCCGGCCGGCAAGGCCGGGCCCTGGCTGTGACGACACCCTCTGCTTGTGTGACTTGAGTCACGAGAACTGTCGGGGGTTGCTGCGGCATCTCACGAATCGGTTGTGACTTGTGAGCGAGTGGGCGGATTTCTCCGCACCATCCCTCGGCTTGCGGGCGAATACTCAGGTCGCGCCCCCAGACCAGGCGCCACCTTCGGCCCTAAGCTGGTCGGGCCTGCCATGACCCCGCACGTGGCCCGGCCGGGTGGCTCCTTGGTGCGGCCAGAGCCGTCCGTCAGTCGCGCACGAGTCGCCGCATCAAACCCCCGTTCTCAACACAAGTGGAGATTCGATGACCCTGGGTTCTCCCCGGTGGGGGATCGGCCGGTTCGTTACTGTTACGGCGACCGTTGCCGCTACCCTCGCGCTATCTGGCTGCGGGCTGCTCCTGGCCCAGAGAGACGCCACAGTGGACGAGGCGCTGCGGGACCTCGAACAGGACCTCAACGAGATGGAACAAGACCTCGAAGAACCGGCAAGCCCGAGCGCGACGACGGAGGAGGACGTCTTCGACATCAAGGTCGGCGACTGTCTTCCTGCAGAGGAGACCGGGGTCGAAGGAGAGATTTCGACCGTCCTCACCGTCCCCTGCAGTGAACCGCACAGCGGCGAAGCCTATGCGTCCGGGAATATGCCGGATGGCTCCTACCCGGGGGATACCGAAGTCCAGAACTTCGCCGAAGATTTCTGCTCGACGGAGTTCGACAGCTTCGTGGGGATCCCGCTGGAGCAGTCCACGCTCAGCTACAGCTACTACTTCCCGACCCCGGAGTCCTGGGCGGCAGGAGACCGGGAGATCCTGTGCGTCGTCTACGACCCGGCAGGCGACGTCACCGGGAGCCTGCAAGGCGCCGCACGCTAGCGCACACAGTTCACCTCACAGTTGACGGGCCTCGCCGCGCCACGGGCATTGCGGCGAGGCCCGACGCATATACGGAAAACGTCCGACGTCGCAACGGGTGCGCTGGGGCTCTGAACCGCTAGAATTGTGGACGGTGTGCCGAGAATCCCGCTGACATCTGACACAAGAAAGTTCAAGGGATTGGCAAAACAGCCCGGCGGAGCGGTAAATCTGTAGTGAATTCCGGTGGGCGAACCATTCTCCGACTCTGATTCGGTTGATCCGCACATCACCGGACAGAGCGGAAGCTTCCCCTCGACTCCGCAATGCCGCAAGGGGGGTATCCAACAAAGGCAGGACAAAACGGATGTTCGGGAGGGGTCCGCTGCGTGCGGACAGGACATTCGCGACGATACAGGGAAGATCTATTACGTGAACGGATCGACCGGCACAACGGACGGCTTCGCCGGTTCTGGAGGAAAGACTGACGCCCTCGTAGCAGGGATGAGTGATCCGGCGGGCACGGCCTTCCAGTACGCGCCGACCGCGATGCTTGTGGCTGACCCGGCCGGAGCGGTCCTCGCGGTCAACGACACTTTCACTGCTCTCCTCGGGCGCCCGTCCACAGAGATCGCGGGACGTCCTTGGCCCGAACTGTTCACCCCTGACGACCACGGCCGAGCCTGGGAGCAGCACAACAAGGCACTGCGGGGCGCCGCCCCCCGACAGTGGCCCGACCTGACGATCCGCACCGCCGACGGGCTGTCCCGGCGCACCATCGTCCAAGCCCGGTCTTTCCCCGCCGCACCGGGCGGCGAAACCGCGGGCGTCGTCATTCAGCTCTCGCTGCTCAGCCACGACGAAGAGACCCTGCGCATCGTGACCGAGCTGCGGCTCAGGGAAGCGAACACCGCCCTGTGGTCCCTTGACCTCACCAGCGGCACGCTGAGCGAACTGTTCGGTCCCTCCCCGCTGGCCCGCATGCTCGCCGGGGACGCCTGCACCCTGGAAGAATGCCTCGCCCGAGTGCACCGGGACGACGTCTCCCGGCTACGCGCCGCACTGGAAACCGCCTACCAGGGCGGCAACTACGAGCAGCGGTTCCGCATGTTCGACCAGGTAGGAGACGAGCGATGGCTGTACGCGCGCGCCACCTACCTCGGGGGAGACCGGCCCCGACTGGTCGGCATCGTCGACGATATGACCGAGCACGTGCAGCTCGTACGCCGCTTGGCGGACCGCCGCCGCATCGAAGCAGCCCAGGGCCGTCAAGTCAACGAACTCGCCGCCAAATTGGTCTCCGCCACCACGGTGCAGGAGGTCACCAACCTGCTCAGCAGGGAGTTCACGCCTATTTTCGGCGGTGACGGCGCCCACGTCGTGCTGCTCGACGACACCGAGCTCCGCCTCTACCCGGAGAGCACGGCAAGCACCGGGCAGTGGCTCTACCCCGACAACCACCGGGATTCCGCCCACCCTGTCGGGGCAGTCCTCCACGACAGCCAGCCGCGCTTCTTCGAAAGCCGCTCCGAACTCTTGGAGCGGTTCCCCGCCCTAGGAGAGGCGCTCTGCCAGACTGACGACCACTCGTGGGCTTTCGTCCCGATGTTCGGGGACGGCAAAACCGCCATCGGCGTGTGGGTCGTGGCCTGGACCCAGCCCCACCACGCTACTCCGGACGAACGCGCCCTCCTGCTGACCTTGGCCGGACTCGCCGGGCAGGCCCTGCAACGCGTCAACCGCCAAAGCGCGGAACTGGAGCTGGCCGACGCCGTCCAACGGAGGATGCTGCCCCCGCAGCCCCCCGCCTTCTCCGAACTGGACGTGGCCGTGCGCTACCTTCCCGCCCGAGCTGGCTGGCGGGTCTGCGGCGACTTCTACGACGCCATCCGGCTTCCCGGGCGGCGGATCGGCCTGGTGGTCGGAGACGTCCAAGGCCACGGGGTGGAGGCTGCTGCCGCTATGGGACAGATCCGCATGGCGTTCCGCGCCTACGCCACCAACCAGAGCGATCCGGGAACCGTGCTCACCGAAACCAATCGGCTCCTCACCGAAACCGGGGAGATCGTCTTTGCGACCTGCGGCTACCTGGTAATCGACATTGACCTGGGACAGCTGCAGGCCGCCTGGGCCGGGCAGCCTCCCGTCGTGCTCGCCACCGAGTCAGGCTTCGAAGTGTGGGAGCCCGAGACCGGACCGCCCGTCGGGGTGGACGCGGAAGCGAAATACCCGGTGAGCTCCCGCCCGCTCCCTCCGGGAAGCACCTTGCTGATGTGCTCGGACGGGCTGGTGGAGAGCGCCGAAGTGAACATGGACGACGGCCTGGCCGCGGTAGGCAGCGAACTCAGCGCCAAAGTCACCGACGTCCACGGTGCGGCGACCGCGCTCGCAGAGCTCGCCCCCGCGGGACGCGGCGACGACATCGCTATCCTCGTCGCCCGGGTCCGCTGAGCCCCGGTGGCACGCCTCGGCGCGGGAGCCTGCGGCCTCCTCTCCGCGTTCACGCTCCTCACCCTCGTGCTGGCATGCAGCCAGCACGGGCCTTTCGGCTGGGACACGGCCCTCACCGAGACGGTCACCGCAGCGCGGACCCCAGCCGCGACGAAGGTGGCGGTCCTGCTCCACCGTGTCGGAGCATGGCCGTGGGGCGCCCTCCCGCTCACCGGGGTGCTTCTCCTCCCCTTGCTGCGACGGCAATGGTCGGCAGCGTTTCTAGTGGTGTCCGCATGGGCAGCCACCTCGCTGGTCGCGGTCCCAGCGGTCAAGTGGCTGCTCGACCGCTCCCGGCCGGTCGATCCACTCGTGTGGGAAGACACAGCCTCCTACCCGTCTGGGCATACTGCGTTCGCTGCGGTGCTCGCCGTCGCCGCCAGCGCGGTCTGCCCGCCCCGGGCCCGTCTCCCCACGGCCCTCTGCGGCACCGTCGTCGTCGCTGCCATGGCGTGGAGCCGGATCTACCTGGGCGCGCACTGGTTGACGGACACCGTGGGCGGAGCACTGCTTGGCAGCGGGATCGGGCTGCTGTGCTGCGGGCTGGGATACCTGCTGCGCCAGCGTTTCCGCGTCAGGCCCGAGTGAATCGGAGATGCCGGCCCGCCGCTACCGCGCCAGGGCAGCTGCACCAGGCGGCGGACTAGGCTGAAACCGTGTCCGAAACACTGTTCGACGACGCTGGAGCCGAAGCCCACCGGTCCCATGAACCGCTCGCGGTGCGGATGCGCCCGCGAACCCTGGACGAGGTGGTGGGGCAGCGGCACCTGCTGGGCGAGGGGAGTCCGCTGCGGCGGCTCGTGGAGGACGACGCGCCCATGGCGCTCCTCCTGTGGGGTCCGCCCGGCACGGGGAAGACCACACTGGCCACGGTGGTCAGCCGCGCTACCCGGCGACGCTTCGTGGAACTGTCCGCGGTCACCTCGGGGGTCAAGGACATCCGTGACGTTGTCGACGAGGCCCGACGCGAGCTCGGCATGCGCGGGGTCCACACCCTGCTCTTCGTCGACGAAGTCCACCGCTTCAGCAAGACACAGCAGGACGCCCTGCTGCCCGCCGTAGAAAACCGGTGGGTCAGCTTCATCGGCGCAACGACCGAGAACCCGTTCTTCTCGGTCATCAGTCCGCTGCTCTCCCGCTCGCTGCTGCTCACCCTGCACGCGCACAGCGATGACGACATTCGCACCGTGGTGCGCCGGGCGCTCACCGATGAGCGCGGGCTCGCAGGCCGCTACACCCTCACCGAGGAAGCGCTCCACCATCTCGTACGGCTGGCCGGGGGAGACGCGCGGCGCTCCCTCACCTATCTCGAAGCCGCCGCTCTGGTCGCGGGCGACCGCACGGAGATCACCGTGGCCGACGTGGAACGCGCGGCTGACCGCACCGCCGTCCGCTACGACCGCTCCGGTGACCAGCACTACGACGTGGTGAGCGCGTTCATCAAGAGCATGCGCGGCAGCGACGTGGACGCAGCTCTGCACTACCTGGCCCGCATGATCGAGGCGGGGGAGGACCCGCGGTTCATTGCCCGCCGCCTCGTGGTGCACGCCAGCGAAGACGTGGGGATGGCTGATCCCACGGCGCTGCAAGCAGCGGTGGCCGCGGCCCAGGCCGTCGAATTGGTCGGACTGCCGGAAGCCCGCATCAACCTCGCCCAGGCGGTCATCCACATCGCCCTGGCCCCCAAATCCAACGCGGTGATCACCGCTATCGACCGCGCGATCAGCGACGTGCGCGCCGGCAAGCTCGGCCCGGTTCCCGCCCATCTGCGTGACAGCCACTACCGGGGCGCTGCCGATCTCGGCCACGGGGCGGGCTATCGCTACCCCCACGACTATCCCGGCGGGGTCGTGGCCCAACGGTACCTGCCTGAAGGGCTGGACGGGGCAGAGTACTACCGGCCCACCACCCACGGTGCGGAGCGCCGGTTCGGTGAGGTGCTGCGACGGATTAAGGGTGTGCTGCGGGGCGGCTCCCACTGACCGTGGACGGGCCGGGTCTTTGCGGCGGTCTAGGGCCGCGCAGCTACGGGTGCCTGGTGTGGGCGCCGTGATGGATGCCTGGGAGTGCAGTGCCCTGGGCGCGGCGGTGCAAGGCCGTGTCTGCGCGGCGCCGGTGCTGTGAGCGGCGACCGGTCACCAGGCGCGGGTGGGAAGAGGGTTTTCTGCCGCGGCCGTCCAGACGATCCCGGAATCCCAAAAATGTGATGATCGTTGGAAGAAATCCGCCCGAAGAAGTGTCGCTTATCTGCAACAAAAGAGCAGAATGTCGTTTTTGGGAATTCTGGGGCGGCAGTGATGTGGTTCGCCGGGAGAGGTCTCCCTCGAACAGCACTCCCGGTTGCAAATGGTGTACTCTTCGGCGGCTCACCTGGGGAAAGGAGAATCTCCCCGGTGATGTTGCGGCATATCCCCAAAAATAGGGGTGATCTAGTCCTAGAGTGGGTTATTAGGGTCTTTTATCAAACTTGTTGAATGGCTGACAGCGACGCCTGTGAACGGACGTCGAATAGGGCGGGAACCACTGGATGACCGAGTACGCCACCGGAACGCCGCAGGGGGACGGCCGCTACCGCTACTTTTTTCGGGACGACAGCAGCGGTGACACGCAACGGGTCGAGGTACTCATCGAAGCGGTTGACCCGCAGACCGCCGAACAGTTAGCCGCCGAGGCAGCTTTGGCGGAACAGGCTACCGAGGCGGTCATGAACGAGACCGGAGGAAGATTCCCGCACAGCCTCGCCGAGTATGTCGGGACGAGAACAGGCACCAATGGCACCCAGAGCACGCTCGTGCTGCGGATGCCCAAAGGAAGAGGACAGCCCTTCTTCCTGGAACCGAAAATCCAGCAGACACCCGGCATTCTTCCGGTCTCTCCCAAAGTGGTTCGCAAAATCGCCATCGACATCTACGAGGCGCTCACCGTCCTGCACAGCGTCGGCTACGTCCACGGTGCCGTGAACACCGAAAGCCTGGTGTGGAACCGGCGCGAGGCAGTGCTGGCCCGCTACCGCCGCATGGCCAGCGACCCCGACGGACTGCAGGGCGCCATCGACGTGGCCGACGCAGCCCGCCTGCTCTACCACGTCGCCATCGGACGACCCCTGAACGGCGACACACTTCCCCCCGGCGACCAGCGGGAACTCAACAGTCGACTGTTCGGCCTGGGTGACCTCATCGCCGCTGCGCTCGACCAGCAGGAGCGGCGCATCAGCGCCTCCGAAGCCTGGGCACGGGCCTCCCGCCTCGTGCCAGTAGAAAACAGCACAGCCGCCGCAACCCCTGCGGAGCGTCGGGAGGACAGCCCGGAGGAAGCCGAAGCGCGGCACAGGTTCCGGGCTATCCGGACTAGGCACGAGGACATCCGCCGCAGACGCTATCCCCCCGCGCCCCCGTCCGCCGAACCGCGCTGGACCCCTCCAGTCTCAGAGGAATTGCCGTCGCGGTCCCTAGGGCGGGTGCTGCTGGATGAAGGAATCGGGGCCTTCGCTCGCCGCCTGCTCGGCCGCATCGGGAAGCCGGCGGCAGCGGCCTCCCGGCTCGTGAGCGGAAAGGCGGCGGTGCTGCTCCTGGTGATCGTCCTTGTCGTACTGCTGGGAAGGATCCTGTGATGAGCTATCCGAGCCGACCGGCGGACCTACCGCCGACGGTGAACTGTCCCTACTGCCTTTCCCACATCGACACCTCGCGCGCCAGGAGCGTGATCCGCAACATCGCCACCCAGGAGGTCGTGGACGACGTCACCGACGCGGTCCGGCGGCGCGGACTGCTCGGAGTCGCCTCCTACGACCGCGGCAACATCTACCTGGAATGCCGTCGCGAAGTGCGTCTCGACCTGGTGCAGGGGGAATACGACTATCCCGGCACAGCCGATCCCTTGGACGACATGACAACCGTCGTCATGAACCGTCCCGGGGAGGACAGCCCCACGGCCGCCTTCACCGACGGCATCGGCTTCGACGACCCGGAGGAAGACGAGTCCGCCGGTCCCTCGCCTTTCTCGCTGGCCGACGACGCCGACGAGGACGGGGACGGGTGGGAGAGCACCACCGGGGCCCAGCCCAGCCCTCCCCTCCCGCCGCCGGCAGACGAGAACGAACTGCCCGAACCGCACTACATCCCCTACGAGTACTGCCAGGTCCGGCGCACCCTCAACATCGGACTCATCGGAACCAGCAGTTCAGGCAAGTCGCACCTGCTGGCGGCGATGCTCTACCGGATGCAGGAAGAGGAGGAACGGCTCGCGGAGCTCGGTTTGAAGGTGGAACCCTTCGCCGAGATGTGGGAGTACTACGTGCAACGGGAGGACATCGCCGGATTCTTCGCCCCGGACCGGCGTACCGTCCTGCGCCGCACCAGCCGGAACGACCCCGTCGAGTTCCGCATGGCCTACACGGTCACTAGCACCTGGACCGGCGAAGAGACCGACTACGTGGTGAGCTTCTTCGACGTGGCCGGCGAGCTCTTCCTGGACTCCAAAGCACGCAGCCGCCTCCAGTTCATCTACGGCCTGGACGCGTACATCTTCGTCGCCGACGGGCAAGCACTGTACGGCTGGGGAGGGAAACGCCGCGGCCTGCGCCACCCCTCCGGGTTCAGCAACGTGATCAACAAGCTCCGCCAGAACGAACGGCTGGTGGCGCGCGCCAAGGGGAAGACACCGCAGAACCCGCTGCCGCAACCCGCAGTTGTGGTCCTCGCCAAAGCCGACCTCCTGCTCGCCCAAAAGGAGTACTGGGTCAGCAGGTGGCTGGAGCTTGACGACGACTTCGTGCTGAAAACCGTCGACGAGGAGAGCGAGGACGTCTACGTCTACTGCGCGACCAACGGGGCTCGGGAATGGCTGTACCCGGTCAACGCTTTCGAGGACGTCACCCTCCACTTCGCCTCGGCGACCGGATGCGAGGAGCAGGACGGGCACTACAACAAGCGGAAGTTCCGCCACATGCGTGTCCTCCGCCCCCTGCTGTCCCTGTTCGCCATGACAGGACTCATCGACCCGAAGACGATCAACCACGCCTATGTGAAAGGTGTGCGCGAACCGCTGTGAAGGGGGATGGGGTGAGCACAACCCGCGGAGAGCGGGACCAGCGCATCCACCAGGTGGTGTTCCGGTGGACCGACCAGCACCTGCTGGGCGGGCGCGGCATAGGCCCGGTGGGGACGTCCCTGGGCCAGCGGGACCTGGCCTGGTGGAGCGGCCTGTTGGACAACGGGGACCTGGTCGGACTGCTGCACCCCGACCGGCCCGCACTGGGACTGCTGCGGCCGCAGTCCCGTCCCGGCATGGCAGTGATCGTCCGCGCCGACGCGGTACCGACCTCGTCCCGGGGCTCCCACCAGCTCCACGCTCTCGTGGGAACGGCTGACGTGCTGACTGCGCGGCTCGCCCTCGGCCTGCGAGACTGGGACGGATGGCTGCCCCCTGCGGACGGTTCGCTAGCCGACCCGCAACTGCCGGCGCTCGACCCCGCGGACCTGGAAGCCGCGAGCACACTTCCTGGCCGAGCTGATCCGCAAGAGGTTGCGGCGCTGCTGCGGCACGTACTCCGCCACCCCGACTACCACTTCCACTTCGCCGGGGCGGCCAGCGACCCCTACGCTCTGGGACACGCACTGGCGAGCCTGCTGGACGTCTCCCTGATCGTGGAAGGGGACGTGCAAGCGGCCGCCGTCCAACCACGAATCGCGGTCACCGTAGAGAAGACCCACTTGCGCATCCCGCCCGCGCACTGGTACCGCAAGTCCCCTGCCAGCCGGGCGCCGCTGGAGGACTGGGCAGAGGACATCGGCTACCTGGTGGAACAGGTGCTCGCCGCCCCGTCACAGGCCACCCCGCGTCGCCCACAGGAACTCCTGCAGAGCCTGTCCCACCTGCGCTACCAGCGCCAGGGCTTGTACCGGCTGCTGCGGCAGGCGCTCCGGATCGACACCCAAGGGGAAGAAGTAGCCAAAGCCCGCCGCTACCTGGCCCAAGACGACGGCCTGCGCTGGGCGCAGGGAGAATTCACCACGCTGAGCCTCAGCGAGACGACCGAACTGTGCCGGTTCTGGCGGGACTGGCCCAGCATGCCCGAACAGCTCACCGCGTTCCTGCGGAGCAGGGTGGCTTCCCTCGCACTGGACTGGGAGGACACCCCCGAACTCGACAGCCTGCGCGCCGCAGGCCAGTGGCTGTTTACTTCTCCCAGCTCAGCCCACAAACGCAGCGAACAGATCCGACCAGTATTCGACCGGATAGCCCGCCTATGGCAGGAGGGGCAGGGGCGCTCCACCATCGACCGCGGCGTACTGCTGTGGCACGCGCGGCAACTCGCCGACCTGTCCGCCACAGAAGTCCAGGCCCTGGTGGAGAAACTGGAAGTCCCCGCAGCACACTTGATCGTCCTCGCTGCCCACTACACGGGGGACCCTGGGACCCGGGAGTTCCGCCGCGGACTGCTCGGCGCCCTGCAGCAGTGCGCCACCGCGACGCAGGACCATCAGGAAGCGGTCCGTGCGGAACTGCAGGAGAACGGCTTCTTGCTGGAGGCACTAGCCGACGAGACAGCGGAGCGGCGACGGGAGCTCTTCGGCAGTCTGCTCGTGCTCGGCTACGGGCCACCCCAAGCCGGCCAGACCGACCCCCAGTTGTCCCGCCAGTTGGAGCAGGAGCTCACCCGCGTCGGTGGGCACCCCCTGTTCCACTCCCTGCTGCCGATCGCGGCCCGACACCTCACCATCGCATCGCGGCTCCGGATCTGGCGCGAGTTTCCCCACGTGGGAAACGCTTTGCCGCTCGACGGTGCGAGCACCTACCTGGCGGGCAGGCTCCTCCGTGCTCAGACAGTGGAGGAATTCCTCCAGACTCTGCGCCTGCTCTTCGACTTGCGATGCACCGGCGCGTTGCAGGTGCACGAATTCCAGCAGGTGTGCCAGGAGCACGAATACTTCCAAGAAAAACTGTACGCCTTCCGCGACACAAAGGACCCCTACGGCGAGGCAGGGCTGGACATCATCTTCGCCTTGGCAGAGCTGATGTGGCTGGCCAGCGGAGAAATGCCCCCAGAGGACCGCGAACGCGCCCTTTCCGAAAAGAAAGTGCGGGAACTGGAGCGGGAGGAACGGTTCCCCGATCCCCCCTATTTCCGGCTGGCGCTCATCCGTGTCTCCGCCACCCACTGGGGCCACACCGCAACCTCGGAACGCCTGTGGAACAGTTTCCCGCTCCACCTGTCGGAGCACTTCCGGCGCTATCCAGGCCTGGTTCAGCTGGTCGGAGCCCCTCCCGTAGCCGAGACCGGCCGTCGTTGGGGGGCGCGAAGAAAGCTGTGGCCTAGGGCAGGGGAGGAGAGCACCAGGAACACGAGCGAAGCGCCTTCGCTCCCCCTGGACCCCTCCCACCCTGCCGTGGAGGACCGCGACTCCGAGATCAAGAGCCAGGATCTTTCGGAGACCCCGCACCGGGATGCCGGGAGGGCTGCGACAACCTACCGGCTGCCGGAGCCGGGTGGAGCCGCGCACGGTGCCGACGACAACACCACCGTGGTCGCCGACGAAGAGTGGGACGCTGAACCCTACGGCACAGGGCCGAGGCAGCACCGCAGCGACGAAGCCCCCCTGGTGTTTGCGCCTCCCGCTGCCGCTCGAAAACGGACCTGGCTGTCCCCTGTGGTGGAGGGCTGGCACCGGCTTCGGCGATTCCGCCCTTGGGCAGGGCGGACAACGCGGACCCGGAAACCAGAGAAGCAGTCCTTCACGTACCCGGGACTGGGGCCTTGGGCGCGAACTGCGTTGGCTGTGGTCGCCGCTGTCCTCATCATCCTCGCCGTCATCGCCCTGATTCTTTACTTCAGCTTCCGCCTGCTCAACAGCCCGGTGAACGGTATTCCCCAATCAAGCCAGTCCGTTTCTGCCCCTCCGGCACCGAGCCCTACCTCTCCATCGCTGTCATCTGAGGAGACCTTCAGGTGAGCACCTCGAACAGCCGTGCCCACGACCTGGCCGCCATCGCTGAACAACTCGACCGTCACGCCAGCACCGCGCCACCGGCGAGCGCGCAACTACTGCGCTCTCTCGCACGCAGCCTGGCTGACGGCGGCGCAGACCTGGCAGCTACCGACCTGGTCGCCGCCTATCCACCCGACTCCCTCATGCCTGACCTCCCGCCGCCGCGCTGGATGAGCCTGCTGCTGTGGCTGCTGCGCGGGATCCGCGACGTCCTCATCTTCCTGCCAGTGTTCTGGACGTGGTACCAGCTCATGCAGGTGCTGTCCGCTTTCAGCGACGCCCCTGAGGGAGCCAACTTCCTGTACGGCTGGCAGCAGGGCGGTTTCACCGGTACCGGCCAGTTCGAACCGCTCAGCACCACTGCGCTCTGGGTCTGCATCTTCCTGCTCGGCGTGATCGGCGCGACCCTCCTCGTCCACCTCCTGGAGGGGATCACTGACGCGCTCAGCGACCGCAGCCGCGAGCGCGAGGAGATCACCCAGTTGCTGGCTTTGGCCACCTACCTGATTCCGGACCGCCCCGACTCGATGCGCACGGAGATCCGCGGCGCCAGCGAGACCCTGCAGGGGATCCGCCGGGCGATGGCCGGCATGGAGAACGCGCTGAGCGCCGCGACGGACAGCATGCACGGGGCCGCAGCCGACATGCGCCAAGCAGCCGACGGCATCGCCGAAGCGCTCGCCGGGGACCCCCGGGAACAGCTCATCCAGGCGCTCGACGAATGGCAGACCCGGATGGGGCAGCTCGCCGACGCGGTCCGCGAAGCCCGCACCCCCGCCGAACTCCTCGAAAGCCTCACCACGCTCACCCACAGCGCCGTCGAAGGCCAGGAGCGGTTCGGCGAGCAGACCCGCCGCATCCTGGAACTGCTGCAGCAGCAGACCACCCTCGTAGAGCGGAGTATCACCGAGTCTGCGCAGTTCGCTACGGACACAATGGACCGGGTCACCGCAGCCTTGGAGAAACTGGAACGGGTCTCCGAGGAGCTGGCCACGGCCCAGGACAAGCTGGGCGCCTTCACCGAACAGTCCAGCAACACCTTGCGGCGTGCCGTCGACGAGTTCACTGCTCTCTCCGACGAACTCGCCTTCTTCATTAAGACTGTGCAGCACGACGTGACCCGGCGTCGGAATGAGGAACTGGTGGGCGGCCGCGAGGAGGACTCATGGTCCTGACCAGACGCCGCGCACGCACCAGCAGTCGGATTCCAGCGATCCACTTGGCGGGCTGGCTCTTTGCTGACTTGCTGCTGGTGCTGTTCCTCGTCTCGCTCAGCGCACAGCACGCCCCCGAAGCCCCGGAACCCCCTCCGCCGCCCCCACAGAAACTGCTGAGCCCTGATTCCTGCGAATTCACGGTCCGGCTGGGCAGCGGATTCACCGTGGACCGAGACAGGGTCGTGTCCGAACTCGAACGTATCCTCTCCGATCCGGACGACAGCGACTTCACCACCGGCGACGGCTACGGCGAGCCCAGCGACAAGTGCCGGGAACACCTGGCCGAGCGGCGGGAGATCGGTTTCGTCATCGCCTTCGGCAGCGGCAGCAGGGAACAGATCGGGGCAGCCAAAGAGTTCGCCGCCGACGTCACGGAGATCGCGATCGAAGAGATCCCCCAGTTCGCGAACGCGAAATACCGGGAACTGTGGACCGGAGGCAGCCCGGGGTCCGTCGAACTCTCCCTGTTCTTCCTGGAGTGAGGGGATCCGTCCCGGGGACCGTCAGCCCTGCCGGACGGCCTCGGCGAACCGCCGCGCCGTGTCCGCGGCGACCGAGGCGATGACCACATGGGCCAGCCCTTTGTCGGTGTTGGGGTCGGCCTGCACCACGGCTTCTTGCTGGCTGGCCCACCAGCAGGTGGGGCATTGCAGCGCCAGCACAGCCTTGCGGTGCCGGTCGAGTTCGTCGGTGCGCCGCCGGACAAGCAGCGCTGTCGCATACACTCGGTCGACCAGTTCCTGGTCCGGGGGCAGCAGGATCCGCGGATGCCCCAGCGCGTCGTGCTCCGCCCAGATCTGGTGCCGCAGCTCGCGCAGCGGCTCCCACGTGCGGTCCACGACGGCGACGACTTGGGAGCGGAGCCGCCGCAGCACCCGGCAGCCCCGCCCGAAATGCTTGCTCACGCACAGGACGTGCCGGCAGATATGCTGCGCCGCGTACTTTTCCACGATCACGCTGCGCTCCCCCAAGAGACGGCGCAGCAGAGCCTGTTCCCGCGCCCCACCGGAGGCCAACGCGACGAGTCCGTCCTCGTCGACGGGGTAGCCCCGATACCTGGGCCGCTCGTGCGGGGCTAGGAGGCTAGCGATCTCCGCAAGAGCCTCGTCCAGTTCGGCAGCCCTCAGGCGCGCCTCGGCGGCCCGGTGCACAAGGTCGCGCAGGCCGCGGTCGGCTCCCATGCGCCGTGCTTCGCCGAGGATACGCTCCTGGTTACGGCGCAGCCAGGGAACCGGATTGGCGTAGTGCTGCTGCATCTCCAGGACCAGCAGGGTTGCCGCGTCGCCTGTTTTCCGGGAGACGCGGGGCATGGCGAACGGCCGGGGGGAGCCAAGGGCGTCGAGCTCTTTCAGCAACTGCTCCGCGGTGGGGCGCTCCGCCGGGTTCTTCGCCATCGCCCGCACCGCGAGATCCGCCAGCGGCCCCCGGAAACCATGCAGTTCAGGCGGGGAGTGCAACACCCGGTGCATAACTTCTTCGGGCGAAGGGGCGGTGAACGGCAGCTGCCCGGTCGCGGCGAACACCACGACACAGCCCCAAGCGAAGACGTCCGCGGGCGGGGCGGACACACCCCGGTACCGTTCCGGGCTGATCGTGCCCGCTGTACCGACGGGCGGGGCCCCGGTCCCGGTGAGCCCTGCGGCGCCCAGCGACCGTGCGATACCGAAATCCAGTACGACCGGTGTGCCGTCGGAGTAGACCATGATGTTGGAGGGTTTGAGGTCGCGGTGGACAATGCCCGCGCGGTGGATGGCGCACAGCGCGGCAGCGACCCCCCGGGCCAGCAAGAACAGGCGCTGGCCGGACAGCTTCCCGCACTGCTGCAGGTTGCGTCCCGGGACGTAGGCGGTGGCCAGCCAGGGGCGGCCCGCGGCAATCCCCGAGTCCAGCAGCGGGACTACATGCTTGTCCCGCAGCCGCTGCAGCGCGCGGACCTCCTCCTGGAACCGTCGACGCTGCTGGCTGATATCCGGGACCATCTCCGTGCGCATGAGCTTCACCGCTACGCGCCGCCCTTGAGGGTCCAGTGCGGCGTAGACGACACCCATGCCTCCTGAACCCAGGCGGCCGACCAAGTCGTAGCCGGGGATGCGGATGGCATGGTCGCTGGGGTGAAGGGGAGGAAGGTCAGACGGAAAACCGTGGGGCATTGGCGTTCCTGGTTCCGGGGGTTCTCCGTCGATTATCGACCGTCAGAGATCTCCGCGGTGCGGATTCCCGGAAACCGGGTGGAGGCGCGACGGGCGCGCCCCCACTCACGCCGTGGGCAGCGGGTAGAGTTCCGTGACCTTCGTGATCACCGGCAGACCCGTCTCCGGGTCCGGCTCCCCGAAGGTCACCTCGGCGATGACAGCATCGCCCCAGCTCAGATAGTTCCCCAGGTCGCGCCCGGTGACTTTGTAGGTTCCCCGGCCCTCTTCGTCGACATACACCTGGTCGGGGTTCAGGCAGAAGTGCGCGCACATCACCTCGGCGTCGGAGGCGATCAGCGCCTCCAACGGCTCCTCAACCCCCGGCACCGGGGCCCACGCTTCGCTCCACTCCTCCGGGGTGACCTCCCGACCGTTGAGCCCGGCGAACGCGTCGTCGCCGGAGGCGGGCTTCACCGGGGTGTAGGGCCACGGACCGGCCAGCAGGTGGACGTCGCTGGAACTGTCCAGGCGCACCACCAGGGTGCCGGTGTCCCACGCGGGAGGAGGCTCCTCCTGGGGCGCCTCCTCGGGAGCGGAGTCGGGTTGCGCGGTGACGTCCTGCGGTTCCGGATCGTCGCCGCGCAACGCGGACACGGCCCATACTCCACCGCCCAGCAGGAGCAGGGCCGCGGCAGCGCCGCCGCCCACCAGGGCAAGGAATCGCTTGTTCGGTCCCTTCGAACCCGATGGTCCGGTGGACGGGGAGGAAGCCGGTGGCGCGGCCGGAGCAGAGCTGCTGGACGACGGGGCCGACGCAGCCTTCGCTGGGGTGTCGGTGTTGGCTTCCGTGTCCTCTTGCGCTGTGACCGCGGTCGCAGCAGCACCGGAACTGGTGGGCCCGGTGCTGTCTGGAGCATCAGCAGCGGCAGCCGAGGAGGCCGGCTGCGCCGTGGAGCGGGACAGCAGGGGAACCGGCATAGTGAGAGACCTGAGGCCGCTCTTCTTGCCCCGGGCCCGGTCGTCCAAGTGGACCACGCGGGGAAGGAGCGCGGGTTCGACAATCCCCTGCCATTCCCGGGTCAAGACCCGGGTGACTCCGCTGCCCGGCCCGGCTTCACTGCCCACTGTGCCCAGGCTGGACTCCCACAGCGAGATCGAGGAGCGCACCAGTTCGCGGATGTTGGGCCGCTCCGCCGGGTCAGCCGCCAACGCCGACTCCAGCAGGGAACGGATCTCTTCTGCCGCATCGGAAAGGTCAGGAGAACCGGATGCGATGCGTTCCGCGACCTCCTCGGGGGTTCCCGTCCCGAAGGGAGGCTTCCCTGTGGCGGCGAACGCAAGGACGGCGCCCCAGGAGAACACGTCAGAGGCCGGGGTGGGCGCCTCGCCGCGCAGCCGCTCCGGGCTCAGCCAGGGTGTTGACCCCGCCGGAGCTGGCGCCTCACCTGACAGCGCGCAGTCCAGCAGCCGCGGTCCCGCCGAGCTGAGCAGCACACTGCTGGGTTTGAGGTCGCCGTGCACCACGTCCAGAGAGTGCAATGCGGACAGGGCTTCGCCCAGTCCGGCGGCCAGCGCAGTCAGCCGCCCCAGCCGCAGGGGCCCGCGCTGGTCGATGTACTGCTTCAGCGGCGTGCCCGGCGAATAGCGCGTGGCCAGCCACGGAGGCGTGCCGTGGACGTCGAATGCCACAGGCGGCACGTAACAGCGCCCGTCTACAGCGCCCAGCGTGCGGAGCCGCTGTTCGAGTCGGGTGCGTGCAGCCTCGTCTGCGACACGGGACGACGGGATGACCTTGACGGCAAGCAGTGCCTCCGGCTCCACGTCCGGGTGAACAGCAGCGTAGACGCTGCCTGTTTCCGTGGCGCCAAGCCGCCCCACGAGCACGTACGGCCCGATGGTGCGGGGATCCTCCGGGGCGGTGGGAGCCAGGTCAGGGGGGACCAGAACGGAAATCGTCCGTTCAGAACGTCGACTCATCGTGGTCCTGTCTCAAAAAATCCGAGGTGAAGTGCTGAAATGCACGTTAGTAGCCAGTCGGTGGTTTCCGTAATTATCCGGAGAACTCGGTCGTCTTGTCAGGCTGAGACATCTCTATCTTCCCTGCTGGGGCCGCCTTGGTGAATTCGCCACTCCGTGTATCGGCTTATCTACTTAAAGTGTTTGCCTTGCGGGTCCGATACGCGCAGCAGGAAGTGAGAGCACCGTAGCAAGAGAGGACCGAGAAAGGCTCGCCTCAGGTTCCGTAGCGGGCAAGGAAATCGCGATAGTGTCAGACCGATCCGGCTCTATTGTGCGGTGGCGGCCGCACCCTTGGGGCTGTCAGGCCGCCGGTGGAAAGCCGTCTGTGCCGACCCGGAGTCGGTCTGGTCAATTGCCTCAATAATCCCAATCGTTAGCGGAGTCCGCATGCTCACCGGAGGAGAACTCGCGGCCCTGGTCGCGTCCATCGTCTGGGCCGTGGTGGCTGTGTTCCTGTGCGTGGCCCTGGTCAAGCTCACCCGGTTGCTGACCGAGGCAACCAGGGCGGTGTCGGAATTCCGGGAACGCACCGCACCGCTGCTCGACGACCTTGCCGCCACGGTCGAACGCGCTCACGGATCACTCGACCGGGTCGAGGAGATCACCGCGAATCTCGCCAGCAGCAGCGAGGACGTCTCCACGGTCACCGCGCTCACCCGTTCCGCGGTCACCGGGCCGCTCATCAAGGTCGCGTCGCTCTCTTACGGCATGCGCCGCGTGCTGGGGCGCCGCAAAACCCTGGCGTTGATCCGTACCCGCCGCAGAAAGGAACGCGTGTGATCCGCAGAACCGTGTATTTTGTGGCCGGAATCGTGGTCGGCGGCTATGTGATGTACCGTTTCGGCCGCAGTGCCCGACTCTGGAGTCCGGGTGGTATCGCCGACCGGGTGGAGAAGCGGATCGGTTCCTACCGGGAGGCACTGCGGGAATTCAACGAGGACGTGGCCGAGGCGGTGCGCGACTACGAGGAGGAGCTGCTCCGCCGCTACGCTCCCGACTTCCAGCGTCAGGAACTCCCCGAGGCGTCCCGTTACTGACCAGCGCTGGTGGGTGGGGCCCGCAGAATTCTGCGGGCCCCACACCGCCGGACCTGGCTGCGGGACCGCCGTCGTCTCCTTTCGTCTGGACAGCACCTCTCAGTCCCGTCGCGGGGAGGCTGCCCGCTCCCGCGGCCACGTCTCCTGTTCCGCTTGCGACCGGTAGGCGGCTTCCTAGGGCGGATTGTCCGGCAATAGTGGGGAACACCTGCCCGGACAGGGCCGCAGGCCACGGGAGGGAAATCCACGGACGAGAGTGCCCGGCTCTACGGTCGAAACCCCGGCAAGGGGTCACAGGGGGCACACAAAGAAGTCTTTTTGTCAAAAAGCTCTTCGTGAAGAGCCTTGACCCACGACGACCGTATGAAGAATTTGTTTCCGGCGACAACGTTCGGAAAGAAAGACGACGTTTTATGCAATCTTCTCCCGTGCAGCGGAAAGAAGATGGTTTCCTTTGTCGCGGAAAGCATTGAGGGGATGCCTGCCGGAGCGGCGATTCCTGCGATAGGGAGCGGCCCACGACCGGGTCGTCCTCGCGGGCGGGGGTGAGGCGGCCGGCGGAGTGCCGTCTGCTGCGAGCGCAGCCCCGACACCCTTGGAGAAGCAGCAGCGCCGGAACCGTGAAGAAGTCCATGGGACACCGCGGTAGGGCACGAGCAGCGCGTCGCGGGAAACGAAAGATCATCTTCGTGATCCGGCGCGGAAAGCCCTGGAGCGCGAGTGGTGTGCTGCTGTTTCGGGATTCGAAGGGCGGGGACGGGCATCCGGAGTATCGGCCGGCAACCGCGTCGGGGCGACAAACGAATAAAAAGTTTCACACCCGGCAATCCGCTCGAATGGCCGCCCACAGTGAAGGGGAGGGTCAGGGAACGGAACACTCCCAGCGGAGCGGCTGGTCCACGAGCAGCGCATCCCTCCCGAGTACGGTCTGCGATCCCGTCCAGCATGGTCTCGGCCGCCGCTTCTTCATCGCTACCGAAGAACAGGTGTGCTGCGTGCGAGGGCAACGGTCTGTCATAGGAAGCAGAAACGGTCATGGGAGCGGATCTGGCGCTACCACCGCATGGGCCGCGGGCTGCACCCGGCGGACACGGCGGTGGTGTTCGGCTGCCAGAACTGGGCGTAGCCACCTACGCAGCACAGCTCTACCCCGCCGGATACTTTCTTGGAAACTCCTCGCCGAAGCGGGCCTCCGCCCCACCCTGGTGCTGCTGGTGACCATGCCTTATAGGGGACGTCGTGCCTGCGCCGCTATCCGCAGGCTCTGGCCCGAGGCGGAGGCGGGCTGCGCGTCCGAACCGGTGGCCTTCCCGACTACCTGGCCGGTATCGGCAACGCCCGGCTGGTCATCGACTGCCACGCCCGCAGGTTTGCCGTTGCACCGCACGTGCCCGAGAACGTCCACACCGCCTACCAGGCGCTGGTCAACGCCGGGTCCACCAGCGGCTGACCCAACCCTGACGTTGTTTTTGCGGTGCACTGGCCCGGGGAAAACCCGGTTGTCCAGCAGTGATCCTCCGCGTGCCGAACCCGGGAAATACCGGTCTCATCCGCACCCGAGATCACAAGGGAGTCACTGCGCGACAGATACCGCTAAGATCCTGAACCGCCGTAATTCCCCGGTTTCGGGCGTGTCCTATTCTGCTGTGCATCACATCACCCAGCGAGTAGCCTGGGGCGGTGGACGGTGCGTGACCATGGTCTCCCTGGTGGGGAGAGCCGCCGGGGTACTGTACCGACCGCGTCAGTAGGGTGTCTCCGGTTTTCGGGGCCGCTGAGCCGGCGTGGAATGGGAAACGTCCACGTATCGTTCGCTCTACCATAGGCGCCTGATATCCGCTTACCTGCCAAACCTCGACCGGGCGCCTCACTCCACTCGACCGGTCGACTGGAGTCCTATTCACCAGGAGGGCATCACATGAAGTCGGCAGAGATCGCTCGCCGCTTCCTCGCATTCTTCGAGAAAAACGGACACACCGTGGTGCCCTCGGCAAGTCTTATCGCTGAGGACCCCACACTGCTGCTGGTCAACGCGGGCATGGTGCCGTTCAAGCCGTACTTCCTCGGCCAGCGGACTCCGCCCTACCCGCGCGCCACCAGCGTGCAAAAGTGTGTACGCACCATTGACATCGACGAAGTCGGCAAGACCACCCGTCACGCCTCCTTCTTCCAGATGCTGGGCAACTTCTCCTTCGGCGACTACTTCAAGGAGAAGGCCATCCCGCTCGCCTGGGAGCTGCTCACCACCTCGGTGGCCGACGGTGGCTTCGGCTTCGACCCGGAACGCCTGTGGGTCACCGTCTACCTGGACGACGACGAAGCCGCGACCATCTGGCGGGAGAAGGTAGGACTGCCCGAGGAGCGCATCCAGCGGCGCGGCAAAGCCGACAACTTCTGGTCGATGGGTGTGCCCGGACCGTGCGGACCCTGCTCGGAGATCTACTTCGACCGCGGCCCCGAATACGGCGCTGAAGGCGGCCCCGTAGCCGACGAGGACCGCTACCTCGAAGTGTGGAACCTCGTGTTCATGCAGTTCGAGCGGGGCGAGGGCAGCGGCAAGGAGGACTACCCGATCCTCGGGGAGCTGCCCAGCAAGAACATCGACACCGGCATGGGCCTGGAGCGCATGGCCGCCATCCTCCAGGGTGTCGACAACATCTACGAGACCGACACCCTCGGCCGGATCCTGCGCCGCGCTGCGGAGCTCACCGGCACCACCTACGGGGAGAACGAGCGCGCCGACGTGAGCCTGCGGGTCATCGCCGACCACGTGCGCACCGCCACCATGCTGGTCGCCGACGGGGTGCGGCCTGGAAACGAGAAGCGCGGCTACGTGCTGCGCCGTATCCTGCGTCGGTCGATCCGCAACCTGCGCCTGCTCTCCGGGGACGAGTCGTTCCACATGCACGACCTCACCGCGGTCGCGATCGACGCGATGGGCGACCAGTACCCCGAGCTGCGTGCCGACGCGGACAAGATCCACAGCATCATCGACGCGGAAGAGAAGAACTTCGCGGACACGCTGCGGGCCGGCACCACACTGTTCAACCGGGCGGTCCGGCGCACGAAGGAGACCGGCGGCACCGTGTTCTCCGGCGCCGACGCGTTCCAGCTGCACGACACCTACGGTTTCCCCATTGACCTGACGCTGGAGATGGCCGCCGAGCACGGCCTGAAGGTCGATGAAGAAACCTTCCACCAGCTCATGCAGCGCCAGCGGGAGACCGCCAAGCGCGACGCGCAGGCCAAGAAGCTCGGCAACGCCGATATCAGCGTCTACGGCAACCTGTTGGAGACCGGCGGCCCCACCGAGTTCCTCGGCTACACCGACTCGGAAAGCGAAGCCCGGGTGCTCGGCATCATCGTCAACGGCGAGTCCACCGGGGCGGCCCGCAAGGGCGACCAGGTGGAACTGGTGCTCGACCGCACCCCCTTCTACGCGGAAAGCGGTGGCCAGCTCGCTGACAAGGGCACGATCACCGTGGACGGCCGCGGCGTCGTCGACGTCGAGGACGTGCAGAAGCCCATCCAAGGCCTGTTTGTGCACCGCGGCACGGTCCGCGAGGGCGAAGTCGTCGTCGACGACACCGTGCACGCCGCGATTGACACGGGTCGGCGCGCCTCCGTGTCCCGCTCGCACTCGGCGACCCACCTCATCCACTCTGCGCTGCGGAACACCCTCGGCCCGTCCGCAGGCCAGGCAGGGTCGGAGAACCAGCCGGGACGGCTGCGCTTCGACTTCACCTCGGACAAACCGCTCGACGCTACGGAAATCGCCCAGGTCGAGGAGGAAGTCAACGAGGTACTCGCCCGCAACATCGAGGTCCAGTACCTGGAGACCACCCTTGACGAGGCGCTCCGGATGGGCGCGCTGGCCATGTTCGGGGAGAAGTACGGCAACCGGGTGCGCGTGGTCGACATGACCGAGTACTCCCGCGAGCTGTGCGGCGGCACCCACGTGGCGGCGACCGGGCAGCTCGGCCTGGTCAAGGTGCTCGGGGAATCCTCGGTCGGCTCCGGGGTGCGCCGCGTGGAAGCGCTGGTCGGCTTGGACGCGCTGCGCCGCGTCTCCACCGAGTCGGCGCTGGTGGGACAGCTTTCCGAGCAGCTCAAGGCGCCGCGCGAGGAACTGCCGCAGCGCATCGACAGCCTGGTCTCTCGGCTGCGCGCCGCGGAGAAGGAGATCGAGCGGCTGCGCGCCGCCCAAGTCCTCCAAGCCGCCGGAAAGCTGGCGGAAAGCGCCCGCGACCACGGCAACAGCCGCGTGGTGACCCACCGGGTTGAAGACGGCACCACCGCCGACGACATGCGCAAGCTCGCGTTGGACGTGCGCGGCCGGCTCGGTGAGGACCGGCCCGCGGTGGTGGCGATCGCCGGCGTGCCCAGCGACCGCCCCGTCGTGGTGGTGGCGATCAACAAGGAAGCCCAACAGGCGGGCTTGAAGGCGGGCGAGCTGGTCGGCGTGGCGGCCCGTGCACTCGGCGGTGGCGGCGGCGGCCGTCCGGACATCGCCCAGGGTGGCGGCAGCGACGTGACCGCCATCGACACGGCGCTGCGCCTCGTGGAACAGAGAGTGGCGGGGTCGTGAACAGAGGGCGGTGGCTGTCGCCCTGGCCACTGGCCACGGGAAGGCCAGGGGACGTGAGCGCCGGTGCCGTACGGGGAGTTCTCTGGTGAGAACAGGAGTGCGGCTCGCTGTCGACCCCGGAGCCGCCCGGATCGGGGTGGCCCGCAGCGATCCCGACGGGATTCTCGCTATCCCCGTGGAGACAATCCGCCGCGGACCGGGAGATCTCGACAGAATTGCCGCCCTTGTGCTTGAGTACGAAGCTCGGGAAGTCATCGTTGGCTATCCGGCGTCACTGTCCGGAGCCGAGGGGCGTGCCGCCCGCGCGGCGCGCGCGTTCGCCAAAGCGCTTGCGCGCAGGCTCGCCCCGGTTCCGGTGCGACTAGTCGACGAACGGCTGACCACGGTGACCGCGGAGCTCCACCTGCGCACGGGCGCTTCATACCGCAAACGCGGGGCCCGTGGCGGCAGAGCCCGCCGATCGGTCATTGACCAGGCGGCAGCCACTGTCCTTCTCCAGAACGCCCTCGACACCGAGCGGCGTACCAAGCTGCCTCCCGGTGAACTCGTCGAGGGGACGCCATGAACGGCAACGACCACTATGACGACCGCCCGCGCCGCGCACGCCGGCCCGACCCGTTGACGGACCCCTGGCCGCCGCCACGGGATACCGACGCGGCCCCTACCGGGGCGAGGGCCGCCGACTATGAGGGACGCGGATACCGGGACGAGTACGGGGTAGGGCACCGGCGCGGCACGGAGGTCCCCCGACAGGACGGCTTCGCATGGCAGCCCTCCTCCGCCACGCAGACCACCGCTCCCACCGGGGGAGCGGAACCGCTGGACGGGACGGAACGCCCCCGCGGACGGCGGAGACGGCCGGGGCCCGCGGACACCGGCTCCTTCCCGTTCCCGGTGTCGGAAGCCGAAGCCTTGCGTGAGCAGCCGCGCGGACGGCGCCGTAGACCCGAGAGCGACGAATCCGCCCGCTGGGCCCCCGAGTCGGACCCGCTATTCGACGGCAGGGGGGCACAGCCCGCAGGGCCGCGGTCGGCAGAACGCTACGACCAGCCGCCCGACCCTTTGACGGCTTCGGCGTATGCGGGGCGCCGCGCCAGGTCCGCCCACCCCGCGGAATACCCGCAAGGGCGGGGCACCACCCCGCTCCGCGACGAGCAGCGGCCCGGTACAGCGTGGTCGGATGATCCGCTGTGGTCCCCTGCCGACCCCGGCAGCCGCAGAGAAAACGACGACATCCTGGACGGCCGCACCCGACGGCGGCAGCCGAGCGCCGACGAGGACCGGGACATCCCCAGACGAGGCCGCCGAGCCCGTCCTCCCGCTTTTGACGAAGCGGACAGCGCCCCGCCGCGGGGACGCCGCTCCCGTACCGTCTCCCCGCAGACCGGGGAGACACCGACCGCCACGGCGAGCCTAAAGACACGCGAGACCGATCTCGACGACGAAGACTCTGACGCACTCCCGTTCCCGTTCACCGAGGACGAAGACGACGAGGCCCCGCCCCGGCGCTCCCGCAGGGGCCGCCACAGCGGCCGACGGGCTGCCGGTCGCCGAGCCAAGAGCAGACGGCAGCGGAAGAAGAGCAAAGTCGCACTCGCCAGCGCCCTGATCGTGCTGAGCCTGTTCCTGGTGTCCGCCGGGACAGGCGGCTACCTGCTCCTGCGTACCTACATCATTCCTCCGGACTATTCCGGGGAAGGCAACGGCGAAGTCGACATCGTCATCGAGGAAGGCGACTCCGGAACCGTGATCGCGGAGAAGCTGCACCAGGCCGGGGTGATCGCGAGCGTGCGCGCGTTCACCAACGAAATCCGCTTCTCCGACATCAACTTCGTGCCCGGCACTTACCGGATGCGGCTGGGGATGAGCGCGGAGGCGGCGGTCGCCCTGCTGCTCGACCCGGAGAGCCGTATCGCGCTGAACGTGACTATTCCGGAAGGACTGCGCGCCGAGCAGATCCTGGACCGGCTGGCTGAGCAGACCGGAATCCCCCGGGAAGAGTTCCAGGAGGCCTACGAGGACCACGAGTCGCTGGACTTGCCCGAATACGCCACTCAAGGGCCGGAAGGGTACCTCTTCCCCGAGACCTACGAGTTCGACCGCAGCGCCTCTGCGACTGAGATCCTCCAGCAGATGGTGGCGCAGTACCGGAAGGTCGCTGCCGAGATCGACCTGGAGAACCGGGCAGCAGAGGCAGGATTCGACCCGAACGAGATCATGGCGATCGCCGCGATCGTGCAGGCCGAGTCCGGAAAGATCGAGGACATGGGGAAGGTCGCCCGGGTCATCTACAACCGCCTGGACGACGGCATGTACCTCAAGATGGACAGCACCTGCTTCTACGCCCTCGGCGAGTACGGCATCGCGATCAACCGGGACCAGCAGGACCGGTGCCGCAACGACGAGACCGGATACGACACCTACTTCCACGAAGGACTCCCGGTCGGCCCTATTGTCAGCCCTGGTAAAGATGCCATCGAAGCTGCGCTCGCCCCGGAGGAGGGGCCCTGGCTGTTCTTCGTGACCACCGACCCGGAGAACGGGGTCACGAAATTCACGGACAGCGAAGCCGAGTTCTGGGAACTGGTCAACGAGTTCAACCAGAGCCAGAGCGGCTGAGCTGCGTCTCCCATGCCAGGCTGGAGCAGAGCAAGCCGACGGTTTCCCCCGGAGGAGGACATTCGTGAAGCGAGCGGCCGTCCTCGGTTCGCCGATCTCCCATTCCCTCTCGCCGGTGCTGCACACGGCGGGCTATACCGCGCTCGGTATCGCGGACCAGTGGCATTACGGCCGTTACGAATGCGACGAGCACGGTCTCGCCGCGTTCCTTGACCAGTGCGACGAGTCCTGGGCGGGCCTCTCGTTGACCATGCCGCTCAAAAAGGTCGCGCTGACCCTCGCAGATGAGGTGGAGGACACGGCCGCAGCGGTCGGGGGCGCGAACACCATCATCTTCGACAAGGGGCGGCGGCACGCCTACAACACCGACGTCACGGGGATTACCGAGGCGCTGCGTGAGGCGGGCATCCACCGGCTTGACACGGTCACCATCCTGGGGGCGGGGGCGACCGCCGCGTCCGCACTCGCTGCTGTGCGCCGGCTCGGCGCTACCGAACCCGGCGCGGTCACCGTGCTGGCCCGTGACCTTTCCCGGACCCGGGACCTCGCGGCTGCGGCGGAGCGGATGGGCGCCCAGGTGAAGTTCGCGCTGCTCACCGAGATCGACCAGCACGTGCATGCGGATCTGGTGGTGTCGACGCTTCCCGCGGGGGCAGCCGACCAGTGGGCGGAGCCGGTGGCCGCGGCGAAGACCCCGGTGTTCGACGTCGTCTACGCCCCGTGGCCTACCGTGCTGGGGAGCGCAGCCGCCGCAGCGGGAGCGGTGGTGGTTGGGGGGTTCCCCATGCTGCTGCACCAGGCGGTGGCCCAGTTGACCCTGATGACGGGGTACGAGGCCCCGGTTGAAGCGATGCGTGCTGCCGGCGAAGCAGAGTTGGCGCGCCGGGCAGCGCGGAATAATCTGGACACGTGAGTGTTGTCACTCGTGGGGAGTCCCGAGAGCGGTGACATCCGGTGCCAAGGAACGTCCTTAACGGTCCGGTTTCTTGGTAGAGTAGGCAACGACCTGATCCGGTGCAGGTACGCGCGCCGGACCGCAAGCGGAGGAAGAACCTCCCACCTGTAGTGCCTGCGGGTGCCACGGGTTCTGGTAGTAGCCACAGGGCGAGCGGAAAGCCGTGCGGCGTTCCGTCCCTGTGGTGGTTCGACCCCGCTTGCATTAGCTGGCGGGGTTTTCGTTGTTCCGGCATATGCCGCTCTGGAGACCCCCGCAAGGTAAGCGAAAACCCGACGAAACATGAGGGAGGGGTCCCATCAGCGCAGAGCCCCGCATTAACGACCGTATCCGGGTGCCCGAGGTCCGTCTCGTCGGCCCCAATGGGGAACAGGTCGGTATCGTTCCCGTGGCTGACGCCCTGCGTCTGGCGCAGGAGGCCGATCTCGATCTTGTGGAGGTCGCGCCGACCGCGCGCCCGCCGGTCGCCAAGCTGATGGACTACGGCAAGTTCAAGTACGAGTCCGCGGTCAAGGCCCGGGAAGCGCGCAAGAACCAGTCGAGCACGGTCATCAAGGAGATCAAACTCCGTCCGAAGATCGACCAGCACGACTATGAGACCAAGAAGGGTCACGTCGAGCGGTTCCTCCGGAGCGGGGACAAGGTCAAGGTGACCATCATGTTCCGCGGTCGTGAACAGTCCCGACCGGAGCTGGGGTACCGTCTCCTGCGGCGACTGGCTGAAGACGTCCAGGAACTGGGTCAGGTCGAATCCCAGGCCAAACAGGACGGCCGCAACATGGTCATGGTCCTCGGTCCGCACAAGCGGCGCGGCGACCAGAAGGCCGAGGCGCGCGCTGCGCAAGGCGGAAAAGGGCGCGGTAAGCGCGGTTAACGCCGAGAAGAATTTCGGTCGAGGCGGCTGAGGACATCCGCCCGACGTATGAAGGACAAGCGCGGTCGCGCGGCCCTGTCCGGGTCGCGCACCCCGCTTTCTTCATGCGCCGGGTGGGAGTTACGCCGCCCTGGATGGGCGGCACACCAATCGGAAGCGAAAAGGAGCGACGGCGGCATGCCGAAAAACAAATCCCACAGTGGGGCTAGTAGGCGTTTCCGGGTTACCGGCACCGGCAAGATCATGCGTCGCCGTACCAACAAGAACCACCTGCTGGAGCACAAGCCGAGCAAACGCACCCGGCGCCTGAGCGTGGACGTGCGGGTGTCTCCGGCCGACGCCAGGAAGATCAGGAAGCTGCTCGGCTGACCCGAACCCCGCAGTTCTAGGGACGCGGTCGTCGGCGGTTCCGCGCCCCGCCGCGCAGCCGTGTGCGGCGGAGACCGCACCGGGCCAGGAATCTCCGCCGAACTTCCTGGTGACTATCGCCGGACGGTGCGTCCGGAACGTCTGTCTCAATCGAGGAGTCACAAGTGGCACGCGTCAAGCGGTCTCTCAACGCAAAGAAGAAGCGCCGGGTCGTTCTCTCGCAGGCCAAGGGGTACCGTGGCCAGCGGTCCCGCCTCTACCGCAAGGCCAAGGAGCAGATGCTCCACTCGATGACGTACGCCTACCGGGACCGCAAGGACCGCAAAGGCCAGTTCCGTCGTCTGTGGATCCAGCGCATCAACGCGGCCTCTCGCGCGCACGGTCTGACCTACAACCGTTTCATGCAGGGGCTCAAAGCAGCCGGCATCGAGGTGGACCGCCGTATGCTCGCTGAGCTCGCGGTCAACGACGCCGCCGCTTTTGCCGCGCTGGTCGAGACCGCCAAGAAGGCTATCCCCGCGCCGAGCGAGTCCGCGGCCTAGCGACGGTGTAATCGACAATGGCGAGCCACGAGTTCACAAGCATTCGGTCTCCCAGAATCAAGGGAGCTCGTCGGCTCGCCAAACGTGCTTTCCGACAGCGCGAACGGCGTTTCCTCGCCGAAGGCCCCCAGGCTGTCCGGGAAGCGCTCGACCTGCCTGACGTGGTGCACGAACTGTATGCGACCGCCGAGGCGATGCAGCGCCACACCGCTCTCATCCGCACCGCCGAACAGGCAGGTATCCCCGTCCACCGGGTCACTTTGGACGTGATGGGGGAGCTGGCGCAGACAGTGACCCCGCAAGGGCTGCTGGCGGTCTGTTCTTTTGTCGACGTTCCCCTGTCCGCGGTGGACCGGCCGCGACTGGTCGTGGTTCTGTCGCACGTCCGCGACCCGGGGAACGCGGGCACTGTGCTCCGCAGTGCGGACGCCGCGGGGGCGGACGCCGTCATTTTCACTGACGCCTCCGTGGACCCGTACAACGGGAAGTGTGTGCGGGCTTCAGCCGGCAGTCTCTTTCACCTCCCGGTCGTGGTGGGCGTGCGGATCGAAGAGGTCACCGGTTTCCTCCGGGACGCCGGGCTCACCCTGCTTGCCGCGGACGGTCAAGGGAAACGCACTCTCGATGAGGCCGCTGATGCAGGCATGCTCACCGGTCCGGTGGCGTGGATCTTCGGCAATGAGGCATGGGGACTGCCGCAGGAAACCCTTGCGCTCGCCGACGAGACGGTCAGTGTCCCCATCTACGGCCGCGCTGAGAGCCTCAACCTCGCTACTGCCGCGGCGGTCTGCCTCTACGCCACTGCCCGGGAACAGCGCCGCACCCGCCTTTCCCCCTCGTCTTGACGCACTACCGGGGATCGCCGCCTGGCCGGCCCCGTTATGCGTCTCACGCGTGGCAATCCCAGATACGGGTAGCACACCTGCGCGGCCTGCCATCTATGCGCTGAGCTGTTCCGGAGCGGCCGTACCCCGGTGGATGACCTGATCTGGACCGTTGGCGCGGGAAGCGGAGGCTTGCCCGGTTCCCTAGGGGTACCGCTACGCTCCTCGTCTCGGAGCCCCGCGGTCCGGCGACACCCCCGCCCCCGTGCCTGCGGTACGTCAGGAGGCGTGCCGCGCGCGTAGCCGCCGCGACCAGCGGGTAACGACCTTTCCGGGAGCGGTGTCCCGGGGAGCGTCGGACACTGGCGGTGCATAACCAGGACTGTGCCGCTAGAGCAAGCGGCAGGAACGTGTGCAGAGGGCTTGGGAGGCGGTCGTGAGTAGCGGCCAGGCGACAGTCAGTGACCATGGTGGGTGTGCGGCTCTGCTGTCGGCCGAGGACCTTCCCGACGGGCTGGTGGTCGCAGACGACCAAGGCCGGGTGATCACCTTCAACCGCATGGCAGCCCGTCTCACCGGGGTGCCAGCAGACCACGCCCTCGGCAAAGACTTCCGCGATGTACTCCCGCTCCACGACCCTGAAGGCCGCGACTGGTGGAAGTGCACCGACCCCTACGGGGGGCTGCGGATCCGCGTCCGCCAGCCGGAGCGGCGACTCCTGATGCCTGACGGCCGCGAACTCATGGTGGCCGCCCGCTACGTCCGGGACACACCCTGCGGGGAGGTGGTCCGGCTCGTGGTGACCCTGCGCGACGCTTCGTCCCGGGCCACTTCGGAGCGGTCCAGCGCCAACCTGGTGTCCATGGTCGCCCACGAGCTGCGCTCCCCGCTGACCAGCGTCAAAGGTTTCATCGCCACGATGCTGGCCAAGTGGCACCGGCTCACCGACACGCAGAAGATCTTCATGTTAGAGACGGTGAACGCCGACGCGGACCGGGTCACACGGCTCATCACTGAACTGCTCGACGTCTCCCGGATCCAGTCCGGCCGGATGGAAGTGCGCCGGCAACTGGTCGACCTCGGTGAACGGGTCCGCCGCATCATCGCCGGGCGTGTCGCGGCAGGCGAGCCGGAGGACCGTTTCCGGCTGGATGTCCGCGGTCCACTGCCCGAAATGTGGCTGGACGTCGACAAGATCGATCAGATCATCACTAACTTGGTGGAAAACGGGCTGCGGCACGGCGCTGGTACTGTCACGATAGTGATCGAGCCGTACAAGGGAGGAGCAGCCGTGTCGGTGCGCGACGAAGGCGAGGGCATCCAGCCCGAAGCTGTCCCGCGCGTCTTCCGCCAGTTCTGGCGCGGCAAACGCCGCGGAGGCACCGGCCTGGGGCTGTTCATCGTCAAGGGCCTGGTCGAGGCCCACGGCGGCACGATCACGGTCGGCCGTGCGCCCAGTGGCGGCGCCGAGTTCCGATTTACCGTGCCCGCCGGCACTCCCGAGTTCGTGTAACGGACTCGACGGCGGCGGGCTTCGCGAGCACTTCCCCGTTGGTTTGTGTCCACCCGCCGCACGGCGGTGGGCCGCGATATTCCGTCCCGCCCACGTCGCGGGATTGCGAGGCAACCACCCTATGTCTGCACCCAATCACTCCTACGACCCGGTCGAGGTGACGCCGCTTCACCCGGACGAGGTCGCACGCATGCGCGATGAAGCGCTCGAGGCTATCGCCAAGGCTTCCACACTGGAAGAACTCAAAAAAGTCCGGATCGCCCACGCCGGGGACCGCTCCCCGCTGGCCTTAGCGAACCGGGAGATCGGCGCCCTGCCGCCCGCGGCGCGGGCTGATGCGGGCCGGCGGGTGGGCGGTGCCCGGCGCGAGGTCAACGAGGCGCTCAAAGCGCGCCAGGCGCAGTTGGAAGAGGAGCACGAGGCGCGTGTCCTCGTCGAGGAGACGGTTGACGTCACCCTGCCCTACGACCGGATTCCCCGCGGGGCCCGGCACCCGCTGACCACGATCGCCGAGCGGATGGCGGACATCTTCGTCGGCATGGGCTTCGAGATCGCTGAGGGGCCGGAGGTCGAAGCCGAGTGGTACAACTTCGACGCCCTCAACTTCCTGCCCGACCATCCGGCCCGGACGATGCAGGACACTTTCTTCATCGCCGGCCCGGACGGTGAAGAGTCCGGCATGGTGCTGCGTACGCACACGTCGCCCGTGCAGGTGCGCGCACTGCTGGACCGCGAGCTGCCCGTCTACGTGGTCGTCCCCGGCCGCACTTTCCGCACCGACGAACTCGACGCCACCCACAGCCCGGTCTTCCACCAGTTGGAAGGACTCGTGGTGGACGAGGGGATCACGCTGGCGCACCTGCGCGGCGCCATCCAGTTGTTCGTGGAGCGGATGTTCGGCGAAGGGCTGCGCACCCGCATGCGCCCGTCGTACTTCCCGTTCACCGAGCCTTCCGCCGAAGTGGACATGGAGTGCTTCGTGTGCCGGGGTGCCTCCGTGGGCAACCCCGAGGCCCCCTGCCGGACCTGCTCCTCGGAAGGGTGGATCGAAATCGGCGGCTGCGGCGTGGTCAACCCGCGGGTGCTGGTCGCCGCTGGAGTGGACACCGAGCGGTACAGCGGCTGGGCTTTCGGCCTGGGCATTGAGCGGACGCTGATGTTCGCCCACGGGGTTAAGGACATGCACGACATGGTCGAAGGTGACGTCCGGTTCACCGCGGCCTTCGGGATGGAGATGTGATGCGGGTTCCCGTTTCCTGGCTGCGCGAATACGTCGCACTGCCTGCCGAGGCCACCGCGCGCGAGCTGGCCGACAAACTGATCAGCCTGGGCCTGGAAGTCGAGACTGTCGAGGAGGTCGGCGCTGACATCAGCGGCCCCATCGTGGTGGGCCGGGTGCTGACCATCGAAGAGCTCACCGGGTTCAAAAAGCCCATCCGGTTCTGCACCGTGGACGTGGGCGACGCCAACGGTACGGGGGAACCGCAGGGCATCATCTGCGGTGCCCGCAACTTCGCCGAAGGCGACCTGGTCGTGGTGTCGCTGCCCGGCGCGGTCCTGCCCGGCGGTTTCGCGATCTCGGCCCGGAAAACCTACGGCCGCATGTCGGAGGGCATGATCTGCTCGGCGAGCGAACTGGGCCTGTGGGAGGACCACGAGGGCATCATCGTGCTGCCTGAAGGGTTCGCCGAGCCCGGCACGAAGGCCGACGACCTGCTGGGGTTGCGTGAGTCGGTGCTGGACATCGCGGTCACCCCGGACCGGGGCTATGCGCTGTCCTTGCGCGGTATCGCCCGGGAAGTGGCCGCTGCCTACGGTGTGGAGTTCACTGACCCGGCGGTCCGCCCGCTGCCGTCCGCTGCCGAGGGCGGCTATCCCGCGAGTGTCGCCGACCCGGCGATCTGCTCCCGCTACGTGCTGCGCGGTGTCACCGGATTCGACCCGGCCGCGCCCACACCGCTGTGGATGCGCCGCCGACTCCACCTGTGCGGGGTGCGTTCCATCTCGCTGGCCGTGGACATCACCAACTATGTGATGCTGGAGTTGGGGCAGCCGTTGCACGCCTGGGACCGCTCCACCCTGCGCGGTCCGATCGAGGTCCGCCTCGCCCGGCCCGGCGAGAAGCTGGAGACCCTCGACCACGTGGTGCGCGCCCTGGACCCCGACGACATCCTCATCACTGACGAGTCGGGGCCGATCAACATCGCGGGTGTCATGGGCGGTCTCAGCACCGAGATCCGGGAGACGTCCACGGACATCCTCATTGAGGCGGCGCACTTCGACGCCGCGCATATCGCCCGCACCTCCCGCCGCCACCAGTTGTCGTCGGAGTCGTCCCGCCGTTTCGAGCGTGGGGTGGACACCGACATCCAGCTCGCCGCGGCGACCCGCGCAGTGGAGCTGCTCGCGGAACTCGGCGGGGCGACGATCGAGGACGGGATCACCCACATCGACCACACGGTTCCCCGGGAACCCATCGTGGTCCGGGCGGGGCACGCAGGCCGGGTCGCGGGCGTGGACTACCCCGTGGAGACCGAGATCGCCCGGCTCCGCCAGGTCGGCTGCGAGGTTGTCCAGGAAGGCGACACGCTCAAGGTCACGCCGCCGAGCTGGCGTCCCGACCTCACCGACCCGAACGACCTGGCCGAAGAGGTCATCCGCAACGAGGGCTACGAGAACATCCCGGCCCTCCTGCCGCAGGCTCCTCCGGGGCGCGGACTGACCCGCGGGCAGCGGCTGCGGCGTGCCGTGGGACGGACGCTCGCCGACCGGGGATTCTTCGAGGTTCTGAACTATCCCTTCGTGGGGGTGCGCGACTTCGACCGGCTGCGTCTGGACGAGGATGACGCGCGGCGGACCGCGGTGCGACTCGCCAATCCGCTCAACGACGACGAGCCGCTGCTGCGCACCACCCTGCTGCCCGGCCTTTTCAAGGCCCTGGTGCGCAACGTGGGGCGCGGCTTCACCGACATTGCGCTGTTCGAAATGGGGCTGGTCTACCACCCCAAGCCGGACGCGCCCGCCAAGGCTCCGATCCTGCCGGTTGACCGGGCGCCCACCGCTGAGGAGCGCGCCACCCTGGAGGCCGCGCTGCCGGAGCAGCCGCGCCACATCGGTGCGGTGCTGGCGGGACAGCGGCTGCGCTCCGGCTGGTGGGGCGGTGGTGAGCCTGCCACGTGGGCCGATGCCATCCACACCGCGAAGGAAGCGGCAAGCGTGGCCGGGGTGGAGCTCATCGTCCGCGCCGCCCAGTACGCCCCCTGGCATCCGGGACGCTGCGCTGCGCTGTACGTGGCCGACGGCGACCGCGAGGTGCTCGTGGGGCACGCCGGAGAGCTGCACCCGCGGGTGATCAAGGCCTACGGCCTGCCTTCGCGGACCTCGGCGCTGGAGATCGACTGGGACCGGATCGAGGCAGCGGCGGCAGCCGCCACCGCGCCGCAGATCTCCACCTACCCGGTGGCAACCCAGGACGTCGCCCTTGTGGTGGACGCGTCCGTGCCCGCGGCCGAGGTGGAGGCGGCACTGCGGGAAGGCGCAGGTGAACTGCTGGAAAGCGTCCGGCTGTTCGACGTCTACACCGGGGATCAGGTCGGTGAGGGCCGCAAGTCGCTCGCGTATGCGTTGCGGTTGCGGGCCCACGACCGCACTTTGACCGTGGAGGAGACCAACCGGATCAAGGATGCTGCCGTGGCAGCGGCCGCGGAACGTACCGGGGCAGTGCTGCGCGGCTGACCGGTTCCAAGCCGTGAGGTGGCGAGGAGTGTGGGGGATCGCCCGACCGGGCGACCCCCACTCGTGCGGAGCATCGTGCGTCAGCCGCAGGGCGTGGCTCGCCGTCTGGGAAACCCGGGGCGGCGGCCTGCCCGCGAGTGCCGCCGCGGCCGCCGTCATCCCAGGACAATGGGGAAAAGATCACCTATCACCATTAGTTATCTAAGAAGATATTTGTGGCGTAGGATGAAATGAGCCGCCCGGGACGGCCGTGAGGGGATGCGCATGGGGACGAAAGCTGGCACCGACACCGAGCAGATCACCGACGAAGACCTGATCACCTGTTGGGGGCTGTTCCACGAAGCGCTCTCGGAGACCACCCCGCTGCTCCTCCAAGGAATCGCCCCGTGCGGGAAAGACATGTCCGGCCCCTGGTTCGAAGTGCTGCTCCGGTTGCAGCGCTCCCCGCACCACCGCCTTCCCATGAGCCAGCTCGCCCGGGAAGTCTCCCTGAGCAGCGGCGGGTTCACCAAACTTGCCGACCGGCTTGAACGCAACGGGTACCTGGTCCGCCAGGCCTGCGCTCTGGACCGCCGCGTCACCTATGCCACGCTCACCAAAAAAGGGCTGGACCTCGCGGAACAGGCCAGGACCAAGCACGTTGCCCTCCTTCGCGAGTATGTGCTGGCCCCCCTCGGGGAGCGCGGCGTGCGCGCCCTAGCCGAACAGGCGCGCAAACTGCGGGACAACTCGCGTCACGCCCGCGAGGAGCTGGGGAAGGGCTGAGACTGCTGTGGGCTGCCCGGGAGCGGCCCGGGGGCAAGAGCTGACCTTTGGCTACAATTCCCCTTCTTCGGGACAACCGCCCCCCTGGGACCCGGGGCGGAGGTGACACGACAACCGACGCCGGGGACGGGGCAGGCGTCATGCGGGAGCGTTCGGGAAGGCAGACATACCCATGAGACTGATCGCCAGCGCAGCCGAGATGCGTGCCATCCCCCGTTCGAAGGAGTTCCGCAACGGTGCGGTGTCCTTCTGGTACCGCGAACTGGGGCTTCCGAAACGGCGTGCCGCCCTGCCCGGTGACGCCGACTACGACGTCTGCATCGTCGGTGCCGGATACACCGGGCTGTGGACCGCCTACTACCTCAAGAAAGAGCAGCCCGACCTGCGCATCGCGATCCTCGAGCGGGAATTCGCGGGCTTCGGCGCCTCCGGGCGGAACGGCGGCTGGCTGTCCGCGGAGTTCGCTGGCTCCCGGGAGCGCTACGCCAAAGAGCACGGCAAAGGGGCGGTGATCGCCCTGCAGCGCGCCATGATGGCTACGGTCGACGAAGTCATCACGGTCGCCAAGGACGAAGGCATCGACGCCGACATCGTCAAGGGCGGCATGCGCATCGTCGCCACCAACCACGCACAGAAGGCCCGCCTGCTCCAGGAGATCGCCTACCTGCAGGAGTGGGGCTACTGGCCGGAGGACTACTACCTCTTGGAGCCCGACTACGAGCCGATGCTGCGGGTCGACGGGGCAGTGGCGGAAGCGTTCAGCCCGCACGCCGCGCGCATCCACCCCGCCAAGCTGGTCCGCGGCCTGGCCGCCGTGGTGGAGAACCTCGGCGTGGACATCTTCGAAGGCACCGCCGTCACGGAACTGCGGCCGCGCAAGGACGCGCAGCGGCCAGCCGCGGTCGCCGAACAGGGCACGGTACGGGCCGACTATGTCATCCGCGCCACGGAGGGGTTCACCGCGGAGATTGCCGGCTACCGGCGCCAGTGGCTGCCCATGAACTCCTCGATGATCGTGACCGAGCCGCTCAGCCCGGAGGTGTGGAAGCGCATCGGCTGGGAGGGGCACGAAGTGCTCGGGGACGCCGCCCACGCCTACATCTACGCGCAGCGCACCGCGGACGGCCGTATCGCGATCGGGGGGCGCGGGGTCCCCTACCGGTTCGGGTCCGGCCACGACACCAACGGCGCGACCCAGCCGCAGGCGATCGCGGAACTGTGGCGGGCGCTGGCTCGGCTGTTCCCGGCGGCGAGCGAGGCCCCGGTGGTCCACGCTTGGTCCGGGGTCTTGGGCGTGCCGCGGGACTGGTGCCCCAGCGTGTACCTGGACCGCACCAGCGGACTGGGCTGGGCCGGGGGATACGTCGGCAGCGGGGTTGCCACCTCCAACCTGGCGGGGCGCACGCTGCGCGATCTCGTCCTGGAGCGGAACACGGACCTGACGCGGCTGCCGTGGGTGGGCCACCGGGCACGCGACTGGGAGCCGGAGCCGCTGCGCTGGATCGGCACCCACCTCGTCTACGGCCTCTACCGCGGCGCTGACCGCCGTGAGGCATCCCGCACGCTTGAGACGTCCACGCTGGCCGAGCTGGCCACCAAGCTCGCCGGACGCTGACCTCCGGTGGTTGGGCGGGGCACCCGCCCAACCACCGAGCCAAGCCTATACACTAGGTTGCATAATTTTTCAGTCGAGTGCATGATGGTGCACGTCGCACCCTGCTCAGAGGGAGAGAGGTATGGGCTATACGGCGGCGGTCGCCGGCGCCAGCGGGTACGTAGGAGGGGAACTGCTGCGCCTCCTGCTCGCCCACCCCGACATTGAGATCGGGGCACTCACCGCGGGCGGCAACGCCGGGACCCGGCTCGGCGAGCACCACCCTCACCTGACCCCGCTCGCTGACCGGATCCTCACCGAAACCACCCCCGAGACCCTTGCCGGCCACGACATCGTCTTCCTCGCCCTGCCCCACGGCCACTCCGCTGCGCTAGCAGCCCAGCTCGACGCCGACACCCTCATCGTCGACTGCGGCGCCGACTTCCGGCTGGCCGATGCCGCGGCCTGGCAGAAGTTCTACGGCTCTGAACACGCCGGCACCTGGCCCTACGGTTTGCCTGAACTCCCCGGGGCCCGTGCCGCACTGGCCCAGACCCGGCGGATCGCGGTCCCTGGCTGCTACCCCACCTGCGGAACCCTCGCCCTGATGCCTGCTTTCGCGGAGCAGCTCGTCGAACCGGAGGTCGTGGTGGTCGCCGCCTCCGGAACCTCCGGCGCTGGCAAAGCCGCCAAACCCCACCTCATCGCCAGCGAAGTCATGGGGTCGGTGAGCGTCTACGGTGTCGGGGGAGCACACCGGCACAACCCCGAATTCGTCCAGAACCTGTCCGCGGTGGCAGAGACCCCGGTGCGCGTGTCCTTCACCCCGGTCCTCGTGCCGATGCCGCGCGGCATCCTCGCCACCTGCTCGGCACCGCTCAAGCCCGCCATCGGCCTCGACGAAGTCCGCGCCGCCTACCAGCGCCACTACGACGCGGAACCCTTCGTCCACCTGCTGCCCGAGGGACAGTGGCCCACCACCGCGATGACCCTCGGCGCCAACACCGCCGCTGTCCAAGTCACCGTGGACGAAGCAGCGGGCCGCCTCGTCGCGGTCGCAGCCATCGACAACCTCACCAAGGGAACCGCGGGTGGTGCGATCCAAAGCGCCAACCTTGCCCTCGGCCTCCCCGAAACCACCGGACTCCCTATGACTGGAGTGGCACCGTGAGTGTTACCGCGCCTTTAGGCTTTCGGGCGGCAGGAGTAGCCGCCGGCATCAAAGACGGCGGCCAGCGCGACGTCGCCGTCGTCATCAACGACGGCCCGCACCACTCCGCCGCGGCAGTCTTCACGAAGAACCGGGTCAAGGCTGCACCGGTGCAGTGGTCCCAGCAGGCCGTCGCCGACGGCCAAGTGCGCGCCGTCGTCCTCAACTCTGGGGGCGCCAACGCCTGCACCGGGGCCGCGGGCTTCCAGGACGCGCGCACCACCGCGGAACACCTGGCCGCAGCGCTCAACGACTCCGCGGACCGGATCGTGGTCTGCTCCACCGGTCTCATCGGGGAACGCCTGCCCATGCCGAAACTCCTTGCCGGAGTGGACGCCGCAGTGGCGGAGGCGGCGCGCGACGGCGGCCTCAACGCGGCCGACGCTATCCGCACCACAGACACCGTCTCCAAAATCGCCTTCCGCCGCGGCAGCGGCTACACCATCGGCGGCATGGCTAAAGGAGCGGGCATGCTCGCCCCGTCGCTGGCCACCATGCTGTCGGTCCTCACCACCGACGCCGTGCTCACCCCCGAGCAGTGCACCGCCCTACTGCGCGCCGCCACCGAAGTGACCTTCGACCGGCTCGACACCGACGGCTGCACCTCCACCAACGACACCGTGGTGCTCATGGCCAGCGGCGCTTCCGGCACCACCCCGGACGAGGCAGAGTTCTCCCGCCTGCTCACCGAAGTCTGCCAGGACCTGTGCCGCCAACTCCTGGCCGACGCGGAAGGCGCGACCAAAGCCATCGCCATTGAAGTCGTGGGCGCGGCCAGCACCGACGACGCGGTCACCGTCGGACGCGCTATCGCCCGCAACGCCCTCTTCAAATGCGCGATCTACGGAGAGGACCCCAACTGGGGACGCGTCCTCGCCGCAGTAGGCACTACCGACGCCGTCTTCGAACCGGACAACATCAACGTCGCCATCAACGGCGTATGGGTGTGCCGGGGCGGATCGGTCGGCGACGACCGCGCCAAAGTCAACCTCAAACCCCGGGACGTCACCGTCACCGTCGACCTCTCCGCGGGCTCCGCCTCCGCCACAGTGTGGACCACCGACCTGACCGTCGACTACGTACACGAGAACTCGGCCTACTCCACATGATCTCCAGAACCCGCCAGGAAGCCCTGGACAAGGCGAAGACCCTCATCGAAGCGCTCCCCTGGCTGAGCGCCCTCCACGGCAAGACCGTGGTCGTCAAATACGGCGGCAACGCCATGACCGACCCGGACCTGCGGGCGCGCTTCGCTGAGAACATCGTGTTCCTGCGGTACGCCGGCCTGCGCCCCGTCGTCGTCCACGGAGGCGGCCCGCAGATCAACGCGCACCTGGAACGGCTCGGCGTGGAAAGCACCTTCACCGCCGGGCTGCGGGTCACCACGCCCGAGACGATGGAGATCGTCCGCATGGTCCTCGTCGGCCAGGTCAACCGCGAGATCGTCGGGCTCATCAACGAGCACGGCCCCTTCGCCGTCGGCATGTCCGGTGAAGACGCCCACCTGTTCACCGCCGAACGCAAATACGCCATGGTCGACGGCGAACCCGTCGACATCGGACTCGTCGGCGAAGTCGTGGACGTCCAACCCGGGGCCGTGCGCAGCCTGCTGGACGACGGACGCATCCCCATCATCTCCAGCATCGCCCGCTCCGCCGAAGGCGGCGTGTACAACGTCAACGCCGACACCGCGGCCGCGGCACTGGCCGTGGCTTTGGGCGCCGCCAAACTCATCGTGCTCACCGACGTGGAAGGCCTCTACGCCGACTACCCGGTCAACTCGGAGCTCATCAGCCACATGACCGCCAGCGAGCTGGAGGAAATGCTGCCGACCCTGTCGTCCGGCATGGTGCCCAAGATGGAAGCCTGCCTGCGCGCAGTCCGCGGCGGCGTCCCCCAAGCGCACGTCCTCGACGGGCGCATCCCCAACGCGATGCTGCTCGAGATCTTCACCGACGAAGGAGTCGGCACCATGGTCCTGCCGGACAAGGATCCCGCCGGGGGTGACGCATGAGCGCCACCGAACAGTTGCAGAAACGCTTCGAAGCGGTCCTCATGCCCAACTACGGCATCCCGCCCGTGGCCCTGGTCCGCGGCGAAGGATGCCGGGTCACCGACGCCGACGGGAAGACCTACCTCGACCTCATCGCCGGGATCGCGGTGTCGTCCCTGGGATACGGGCACCCCGCCCTGGTCGCAGCAGTCACCGAGCAGGCCGCCACCCTCATCCACACCAGCAACCTGTTCCTGCACGAACGGGAAGTCGAACTCGCGGAGAAACTCGTCAGCCTGCTCGGCGGGTCCGCGCGGGTCTTCTTCGCCAACTCCGGCACGGAAGCCAACGAGGCAGCGCTGAAACTCGTCCGACGTGCCGCGGGACCGGAACGCACCTACTACGTCTCCACCGTGGCCGGCTTCCACGGCCGCACCTCCGGCTCGCTCGCCCTCACCGGCAAACCCGCGATTCGGGACCCGTTCGGCCCCTTCAACCTGGACGTGCGGTTCGTCCCCCACGGCGACGTGGCAGCGCTGCGCGAAGCCGTCACCGACCAGTGCATCGCGGTCTTCGTCGAGCCCGTGCAAGGGGAGGCCGGAGTCGTCCCGGCCCGGCCAGGCTACCTGGCCGCGGTCCGCGAGATCTGCGACGCCACCGGAGCCGCCTTCGTCCTCGACGAGATCCAAAGCGGGATCGGCCGCACCGGGCACTGGTTCGCACACCAGGCCGAAGGGGTCCGCCCCGACGTCCTCACTCTCGCCAAAGGACTCGGCGGTGGACTGCCGATCGGGGCCTGCGTGGGCTTCGGCCGGTACGGCACCGCCTTCGCCAAAGGCGACCACGGGTCCACGTTCGGCGGCAACCCCGTGGCAGCCGCGGCAGCCCTCGCCGTCCTCACCACCATCGAACAGGACCGGCTCCTGGAATCGGTCACCGAACTGGGGGAGCTGCTCGCCGCCGAAATCACCGGCATCGGCCACCCCCTGGTGGCGGCAGTGCGCGGCGTCGGCCTGTGGCGCGGAATCCAGCTCACCGCACCGGCAGCCGCCCACGTCCAAACCCGCGCGGCCGAAGCCGGGTTCCTCGTCAACGCTGTCACACCCGAGGTGGTCCGCCTGGCCCCGCCGCTCATCATCACCAGGGCCGAAATCCTCGAGTTCACCCGGGCACTCCCGGACATCCTGAACGCCGCCGCCCGCGACGCTGAGGAGGACCAGCGACGATGACCGTCGACGGCGCGAAGTCCGCACCCCCCACCAAAGCAGCCCGCCACGCCAAGATCACCGAACTGCTCACCAAGTACGCTGTTCGTTCGCAGAACGAACTGGCCCGGCTGCTCGCTGAGGAGGGGGTCCAGGTCACCCAAGCCACACTCTCCCGGGACCTGGACGAATTGGGCGCGGTCAAACTCCGCACCGTCGACGGCAACCTCGTCTACGTACTCCCCGGGGAGGGCGGGGAACGCCTTCCCCGGGCCCACGCCGACGAACTTGAGTTGGAGCAGGTCTCCAACCCACGGTTGAGCCGACTAGCCGAAGACCTGCTGGTCTCGGCCGAGGCCTCGGCCAATATCGTCGTCGTCCGCACACCGCCGGGGGCAGCCCAGTACCTGGCCTCGGCAATCGACCACAGCGACATCCCCGCCATCCTGGGCACCATCGCGGGAGACGACACCATCCTGGTCGTCGCCCGCGACCCCCAAGGCGGGGAAGAACTCGCAGCCACGCTGCTGCGGTTCGCCAACCGGCGCGTCTAGCCGAGGCCTGTCACACGACCATCGACCCGGATGCCGCCGCATCCGTTCTGTTGCACTAGGAGAGACATCCATGACCGAGCGGGTCGTACTCGCATACTCAGGAGGACTCGACACCTCCGTGGCTATCGGCTGGATCGCCGAAGAGACCGGGGCTGAAGTCATCGCGGTCGCCATCGACTGCGGCCAAGGCGGAGAGGACATGGAAGTCATCCGCCAGCGGGCCCTGGCTTGCGGCGCGGTGGAGGCGGTCATCGCCGACGCCAAGGAGGAGTTCGCCAACGACTACTGTGTGCCGGCCATCCAAGCCAACGCGCTCTACATGGACCGCTACCCGCTGGTCTCCGCGCTGTCGCGGCCGCTGATCGTCAAGCACCTGGCCGAGGCTGCGCGCTACCACGGGGCCACCATGGTCGCGCACGGCTGCACCGGTAAAGGCAACGACCAGGTGCGTTTCGAAGCGGGCCTGGCAGCGCTCTTCCCCGAGCTGAAGGTCCTCGCCCCGGTCCGGGACTCGGGCATGACCCGCGACAAGGCGATCGCGTTCGCTGAAGAGAAGGGTCTGCCGATCGACGTCACCAAGAAGTCGCCGTACTCCATCGACCAGAACCTGTTCGGCCGCGCCGTGGAGACCGGCTTCCTGGAGGACATCTGGAACGGCCCCATCGAGGACATCTACGACTACACCCAGAACCCGGCCGAGCCGCGGGAGCCCGACGAGGTCGTCATCACCTTCACCGCCGGGGTGCCCACCGCCCTCGACGGCAAGGAGCTCAGCCCGCTGGAGATCATCCAGGAGCTGAACCGGCGCGCCGGCGCCCAGGGCGTGGGCCGTATCGACATGGTCGAAGACCGCCTGGTGGGCATCAAGAGCCGCGAAGTCTACGAGGCGCCCGGCGCGATCACCCTCATCACCGCGCACCAGGAGCTGGAGAACGTCACCGTCGAACGCGAGCTGGCCCGCTTCAAGCGCTGGGTGGACCAGCGGTGGGGCGAGCTGGTCTACGACGGCCTGTGGTTCTCCCCGCTGAAGAACGCGCTGGACAAGTTCATCCTCGAAGCCAACAAGCACGTCACCGGCGACATCCGGATGGTGCTGCACGGCGGCCGGGCCGTGGTCACCGGTCGGCGCAGCGAGGCCTCCCTCTACGACTACCACCTGGCCACCTACGACAGCGGCGACACCTACGACCAGAGCCTGGCCCGCGGATTCATCGACATCTGGAGCATGCCCGCCAAGATCGCCAACATGCGCGACCGCCGGCTCTCCTGACCCGGAGCCCGCACTGAGGTGGCGTCCCGCACACCCCGGGGTGTGCGGGACGCCTGTCCCGTGTTCCACCAAACCATCGACTGTTAAAGGACCCATCGTGGCCCACGAGCCCGACAGCCAGACCGTACGCCTGTGGGGCGGCCGTTTCAGCGGCGGCCCGTCCGAAGCACTGGCCCGCCTCTCCCAAAGCACCCACTTCGACTGGCGGCTCGCCCGCTACGACATTGCGGGATCCCGCGCCCACGCCCGTGTCCTGCACGCAGCGGGCCTGCTCGACGACGCGGAACTCGCGCAGATGCTGCGCGGGCTGGACCAGTTGGAGGCTGACGTCGCCTCCGGCGCTTTCACACCCAGCCCTGACGACGAGGACGTGCACACCGCGCTCGAACGGGGCTTCATCGAACGGGTCGGCCCGGAACTGGGCGGACGGCTGCGCGCCGGGCGGTCCCGCAACGACCAGATCGCCACGCTGGTGCGCATGTACCTGCGCGAAGAGGCCCGCGCGATCACCGCGCTCCTCCTCGACCTGGTCGCAGCACTGGCAGACCAGGCTGAAGCCAACCTCGACGTGCCGATGCCGGGCCGCACCCACCTGCAGCACGCCCAGCCGGTGCTGCTGGCCCACCACCTGATGGCGCACGCCTGGCCGCTGATCCGCGATATCGAACGGCTGCGCGACTGGGACCGGAGAGCCGACATGTCGGCGTACGGCTCCGGGGCGCTCGCCGGATCCTCCCTGGGACTGGACCCTGAAGCGGTCGCCGCGGAACTGGGTTTCTCCCGGTCGGTGCCCAACTCCATCGACGGCACTGCAGCCCGCGACGTGGTGGCCGAGTTCGCTTTCGTGGCGGCGATGATCGGGGTGGACCTGTCCCGGATCTCCGAGGAGATCATCCTCTGGGCCACCAAGGAGTTTTCGTTCATCACCCTGGACGACGCGTTCTCCACCGGGTCGTCGATCATGCCGCAGAAGAAGAACCCGGACATCGCCGAACTCGCCCGGGGCAAGGCAGGGCGGCTTATCGGCGACCTGGCGGGCCTGCTCAGCACCCTCAAAGGGCTGCCGCTCGCCTACAACCGCGACCTGCAGGAGGACAAGGAGCCGGTCTTCGACGCCGTCGACACCCTCAAAGTCCTGCTTCCCGCGTTCACCGGCATGGTCGCCACCCTCACCGTCAACCGGGAGCGGATGGCGGAACTAGCCCCGCAGGGGTTCTCGCTCGCCACCGACATCGCCGAATGGCTGGTGCGGCAGCGGGTGCCGTTCCGCGAGGCGCACGAGATCGCCGGGGCATGCGTGCGGGTCTGCGAGGAACGCGGCATCGACCTGCCCGACCTCAGCGACGCGGACCTGGCCGCCATCTCCCCGCACTTGACCCCGCAGGTGCGCGAGGTCCTCACCGTCCAAGGGTCGCTGGAGTCGCGGGCCGCCCGAGGCGGGACTGCCCCGGCGCGGGTCCGGGAACAGCTCGCCGAACTGCGGAAGGCGATCGACGACCACCGCGCCTTCACCCAGTCGCACGCGTGAGAGCGCAGGGCGGACGGGGACCCCTGTCCGCCCTGCACTGTCGAAAGAGGAAGCACGCGACGCAGGACCGGTTTGGTCAAAACCCTCACACACGCCCCTCGTTTCCGGTAGCGTCCCTTCACGGCACCGCTGGTACGAACACCATGACGATGGGTAGTTGGCGTGTCGCGGTGCGGGGAGGACACCATGAGCGGGCCGGACGGCACCAGACGCGGGATCAAGACACAACTCAACAAGATTGTGCTGATCCCCGCGATCACTTTCCTTGTCCTTTTCGTCGTACTCAGTGTGGCCACGGTCACCCAGGCCCTGGTCCTGCGTGCGGCAGCCGCAAAAAGCGAGGAAGGCTCCCGCCTCTATGCCGCGCTCGTCGAGCTGCAGGCAGAGCGGGAACTCGCCCTCCAATACCTGGCCGATCCGTCCCCCGAAGTCCTGGGACTGCTCCGCACCCAGCAGGCAGGGACCGACGAGGCACTGGCCGAGATCCGCCTCACCGAGGACGACCTTGCCGAAGCCGATTTCCGCTCCGCGCTCAACCAGCGGGAGACCCTGCGCAAGGACATCGCCGCCCGGCGGATCAACCGGAGCGAAGCCCACCGCGGCTACAGCGCCATCATCGCCGCGGGCATCGACCACTACGCGATCCACAGCCGGAAGTTCGGCGACGGCGAAGCCGTGGCCACGGGCGGCGCCTTCGTGCAGACCATGCGCACCCAGGAGACTTTCGCGCAGGCCGATGCGCTGATCGCCGGGGCACAGGTCGCCGGAGAACTCACCGAAGCCGAGCGCATCATGTTCTCCGGGCTGATCAACGAGCTGGAGCGGCGGCTCAACGAACTCCGCTGGGCGCTCTCCGAACCCGCGGCCCGCTACTACGCCGCTCTCGCCGAGTCCACGGAATGGGAGAGCATGGTCGCCAGCGCGGGGCAGATCGCCAACTGGCGGCCGACCGAGGACCCCGTCTTCGGCGGATGGTCCGAAACCCTGCCCACGGCCGTGGCCGTATGGGACACCGACGCGGTCAGGGTCAACGAGACCCTCGTGGCGATGACCGAAGCCCAAGCCCAGGTCACCATCGAAACCACCCAGGACGCCAGCGCCCAAGTGTTCTCCACGGCGATCGGCGGCTCCATTCTGGCGCTGTTCGCCGGCGCACTCGCCTACGGCATCGCCTCCAAGACTGCGACCCGGCTCACTGGACGGCTGTCCCAGCTCCGCCAGGACACCCTGGACCTGGCCCGAAACGAACTGCCGGACATCGTCCGCCGCCTCGAACAAGGCGAAGAGGTGGACCTGCAGACCCAGCCGCGCCGCCTCGACTACGGCAACGACGAGATCGGCCAGGTCGCCGACGCATTCAACACCGCCCAGCGCACGGCAGTGGCCGCTGCCGCGCGCCAAGTCGAGATCCGCTCCGGCGCCAACCGGGTGTTCTTGGCCCTCGCCTACCGCGACCAGTCGCTGCTCCAGCGCCAGCTCCGCTTGATCGACCAGATTGAACGCCAAGAAGAGGACCCGGACCTCATGGACCGCCTCTTCCAGCTGGACCACCTGGCGACTCGCGGACGGCGCAACGCAGAGAACCTCATCATCCTGGCCGGGGGCCAGCCAGGCCGACGGTGGCGTTCCCCCATTCCCCTCATCGACGTGCTGCGCAGCGCGGTCTCCGAGACCGAGGACTATGCCCGGATCACGGTGCTGCCCACCCCGGACGTGGCGCTCCTCGGCCAAGGAGTCGCCGACGTGATCCACCTCTTCGCGGAACTTGTGGAGAACGCTGCCCGCTACTCGCCGCCGCACACCCGCGTTGAGGTGTACAGCGAGCGGGTATCGAAAGGGGTCGCCGTCGAAGTCAGAGACCAGGGCCTGGGCATGAGCGAGGAGAGCCTGGCCGAGGCCAACAACCTCTTGGCTCACCCGCCTGAATTCGACGTGGTGGCCCTGGGCGAGAACGTCCGGCTCGGCTTGTTCGTGGTGGCCCGGCTCGCCGCCCGGCACAACATCCAGGTGCGGCTCCGCTCCGGCCCCGACGGCGGGACCCAGGCGATTGTGCTGATTCCGGACACCTTGGTCGTGGAGACACCCCCCGACGACCTCGATCTGGGACCGTACGAGGCGGAGCGCGACAACCGGTCGTCTGCCTCCCGGACCGCGCCGCCCGCTCCTCCTGCCGTGCCTGCCGCTCCCCCAGTGCCCGAACCGGCCTCCCCGGCGGGAACCGTGTCCCGTGACCCGAACGACCCTCGGCCCCCGCTGCCGAAGCGTCAACGGCAGACTCATCTCGCCGCCCCCTTGCGGGACGCTGGAGCACCGGACCCTTCCGCTACCCAGCCCGCGGCAACCCCCCGCCGGTCGTCAGAGGAGGCGCGCCGCATGATGGAAGCCTTCCACCGCGGCACCCGCAAAGGGCGGGAGAGTAGAGCGACACGGTCCCCTGAGTCCGTGACTGAGTAGGTGCTCCTATGCGGCGGCACGTGTGCGAAGCCTTCGTCGGCCCGCGTTCGGCCTCGCGGTCCACTCCGGAACCACGCGGGGCCTGCTCGGTACTGTGGCCAATCGTCCGCGCACAGTGGGCTGGGATGGGCTGCCCGGAGAGTGGACGACCGAACGAAACCGCAGGAACACACGAAGGAATGGGAAGCAGATGAGCAACGCCTCGGAAAATCTCAACTGGCTCCTCGACGACCTGGTCGACCGGGTCGTCGGCGCGGACCACGCCATCGTGCTGTCCGCTGACGGTCTGCTCATCGGCAGGTCCCGTGGCCTCACCGACGAAGAAGGGGAGCATCTCTCCGCGGTTGCCTCAGCATTCCAGAGCCTGGCACGCGGCACCAGTCGGCAGTTCAAGGGCGGCCGAGTGCTGCAGACAGTCGTGGAGATGGAGCACGCCTACCTGTTCGTCACTGCCGCGGGCGAGGGCGCGTGCATGGCAGTGCTCGCGGCTGAGGACGCCGACGTGGGGATGATCGCCTACGAAATGAACAGCCGCATCAAGCGAGTCGGACAGTTCCTCACCAGTGCCCCGCGCCATCCCGAAGCCGCCGGCCGGGTATCAACCGGGTCATGACAGACCACCACGGCACTGGTAGAGGCCCGCACTGGGAGGAAGACGCAGGGCCTCTCGTCCGCCCCTATGCGGTCACCGGGGGCCGCACCCGTCCCGCGGAGAGCCAACTGGACATGATCAGTACGGTTGTCGCCTCCCGGAGGGAGACGGGCATCACCCATCTGCTGCCGGAACACCGCGCGATTCTGCGGCTGTGCCGTTCCCCCGTGTCGGTAGCTGAGATCGCTGCCCGGGTAGACCTGCCGATCACCGTGGTCAAAGTGCTGCTCGGTGATCTCGTCACCCAAGGCTTCGTGCTGGCTCGAGCACCCATGCCTCCTCGGGCTGCTACCTCTGAAATGACTCTGCTGCAGGCGGTGCTCGATGGCATTCGCAGACTCTAGCTCCGCAGACGCTCCCGTGCTCCCCGCGGCGCTCAAGGTTCTCATCGCGGGCGGGTTCGGCGCGGGGAAGACCACGATGGTCGGCTCGATTAGTGAGATCACCCCGCTGAGCACCGAGGAGGTGATGACCGAGGCCAGTCTGGGGGTGGACGACCTGTCCGGCGTGGAGAACAAGACGACCACCACGGTGGCGCTGGACTTCGGTCGGATCACCATCAGCCCTGAGCTGGTGTTGTACCTGTTCGGTACCCCGGGTCAGGAGCGGTTCTGGTTTATGTGGAACGAGCTGGCTGCCGGGGCGCTGGGTGCGGTGGTGCTTGCCGACACCCGGCGGTTGGAGACGTGTTTTCCCTCGGTGGACTTCTTCGAACGGCGCGGTATCCCGTTTGTGGTCGCGGTGAACTGCTTCGACGGGGCTCCGAACTACACCGGCACAGAGATCCGGAAAGCAGTCGATCTCGCTGAGGACGTGCCCGTCGTCCTGGGGGATGCCCGTGATCGCACGTCCTGCGCCCACATGCTCATCACCCTGGTGCAGCACATCATGCGACGCCGCGAGTCAGCCCAGGTCCGCGAGACTGCCACGCAAAGTACCGCAACCATGGGATGATCCGTTATCACGGTGCGATCTTCACGGCTGAGAATCGACCGTGATAGGCCCAGTACCTCCAATCGTTACTATCACTCGCGTGAGTTCAGACGGTATGCACAATTCTGACCGGCTTCCTCCCCGTATCACCTCAAGACGGCGGCGTTCGGGGCGGCATCGCGACCCGTTGTCCTTCGACAAGTGGGTGGGCACGCCACCCCTGGTCCTCGTCGCCTTTGGCACACCCGAGGGCGACAGGAGCGGTTTCGCTACCGAGATGGTGGATTTCGTCCGTCCCTACCGGCCCGAGCCAACCCTGCACTTCGCCTACACCCAGGGAGAAGCGGACCGCATTGTCGCGCTCCTCAAGGACATCGCGGTGCAGCGCGACGAGGAGCAGCGGGACTCTGACCCGTGTGACGCCGTCATCGTTCCTTTGGTGGCAGGACCGCACCAGCCCACGTTGAACGCCATCACCCAGGCGATCCAGGCCACCGGTCTGCAGGTGCGGGTCACCGACCCGCTGGGACCGCACCCCATGCTCGCCGAAGCTCTCCACCTGCGGCTGGCTGAGGCATCCTACGTGCGTGCCGACCGGATGCGGCTGATCAGTGTGATGGCACCCAGTGACACGATGGCCGACGGAGTGCTGGTCGGCTCGGTCGGCGGTCCGGACGCGTTGAACGCTGCCGGGGTCACCGCGGTGCTCCTCGCCGCACGCTTGGGTATCACCGTGCTTCCCGCAGCACTGGACGACCCCGCGAATCTTGAGCAAGCGTTTGCGCAACTCGCTGCCGCCGGGTGCCGTCGTCCGGTGATCGCGCCCAGCATCATGGGGCAGGAGATCTCCCCTGCCGAGATCAACGCTCTGGCGGCCAAGCACGGGGCCCGCGTCAGCGCTCCCCTGGGGGCGAACACCATCACCGCCAAGATCGTGGCGCTGCGCTACGCCGAACTGCTCAACACCCTGGGAGTGGAAAAGCAGCCCACCCTGGAGGACCTGCCAGCGCCAGTGGGGGCCCGACACCGCAAGGAGAACTGATCCGTCGCCTTTGGGGCCCCACAAAGTAATAACTGATTGTCACAAAGTGGCCACTTAACGCGATGGGTTTCGGTACGGTCGTCCCCTGAGGGGGAAGACCATGACCACGTGCGAACACAACCCAGCCGGTAAAGGCGCTATTCGCGGTCAGCTCATCCGGATGGTGCTCATTCCCAGCGTCAGCTTCCTGCTGTTATGGGCCCTGCTGACCGCCACGAGCACCACGGGTGCGCTCCGCCTGGCAGGCACAGTCCAGCGAGGCGAGGCCGGAATACGAGCGTTGAGCCTGATCGCCGCGGAACTGCGCGCCGAACGAAAATCGACCCAGGAATTTCTCGGCGACGGTTCCGCGGCGACCCACGGCGCACTTCAGGAAGCCCGAGAGCACACAGACACGATCTTTGCCCGGCAGCGCCGACAGGCTTCGCGTCTACTCGGTTCCGCCGACACCGAACTCGACGACCGCCTCCGCGACTTTTTTGCGGCGTGGAAAGGCCTGCCCGCGCTCCGCGAAAAAGTCGACCAGCGGAAGATCGACCGGGAGACCGCCCTCCAGGAGTACACCTCGGTCCTCTCCGCGATCCTTCTCGTCAACGACGCCATCGTCGCCCGGCTGCACGGTGACGGCCCGCACACCGACGGGGCTATTGCGCTGGAACTCATGCGCGCCCAAGACCGCTACGCCCAAGCCGACGCCCTGCTGGCCGGAGCGTCCGCCGCAGGCGGCATGGGGTACTCCGAGACCGCGCATTTCACCTTCCTCACCGCCTCCTACCGGGACACGCTCGACCGGATCGGCCCGGAACTCAGCTCACCGGCCCGCACCGCCCACCAAGCGCTCCACCAGTCCCCCTCCTGGATCACCTTGCAGGAACTCAGCCTGCAAGTGCTGTCCCGACCCCCGGTGGTCAACTCGTCCGAAACCGCCGAGTTCAACACCGAGATCCCCGTAGCCGCCACCGAATGGCAGCGCGTCATGGACGTCACCGAACCCCTGTTCCAACGGCTGGTGACCGCCCAGACCGAAACCGTGCTGGACAACGCCAAAGCAGCGGCGCTGCAGGCGGTAGTCGTGACCGTCGTGGGCTGCCTCATCGTGCTCCTGGCAGGAAGCGTCGCCATCGTCTACGCTCTACGCCTCGCCCGCAGACTGATCGGACGGCTGCACCGCCTCCACTCGGAGACGTTGGCGGTCGCCGACAGCCGTCTCCCCGAGATCGTCGCCCGTGCGTCCACCGGGGCCCGAGTGGACGTCACCGCTGAGCTGCCCACACTGCGCTACGGCACGGACGAGATCGGCAGGGTCGCTGACGCGTTCAACACCGCGCAGCGCACCGCGGCAGCCGCGGCCGTACGGCAGGCAGAGATCCGGGAAGGAGCCAACCGGGTTTTCCTCGGCATCGCGCAACGCAACCAGAGGCTCATCCACCGGCAGTTGTGCCTGCTCGACGAGATCGAATCCGCTGAAGACGACCCGGTTGCCCTGCGCCGCCTCCTGCGCCTGGACCACTTGGTCACCCAGGGGCGCCGCTACGCCGACAACCTGCTCATCCTCGCCGGGGCAGGAACTGCCCGGCAGTGGAAAGACCCGATGCCGCTGATCGACGTGCTGCGCGCCGCAAGCTCCGAAATCGAGGAGTACACCCGCGTGCGACTGTGCTCCGTGGTGCAGACCAGAGTGCACGGACATGCGGCGGCCGATGTCACCCACTTGCTTGCCGAGCTCGTGGAGAACGCCGTCAACTTCTCCCCGGAACCAGCCCAGGTGGATATCGACACCAAGAGCACCCCCGACGGGGTGGCCGTGGAGGTGGTGGACCGCGGCATCGGGATGGACCCCGACCAGTACGCCCGGCTCAACGCCACCCTGGCCCAGCCGCCGGAGTTCGACGTGATGGCGTTGTCCGCCGAACCCCGCCTCGGCCTGTTCGTGGTGGCCCGCTTGGCGGCCCGCCACGGGATCACCGTCACCCTGGAGCCGTCTCCCTACGGGGGTGTGCTCGCGCGGGTCACGCTCCCGAACAGCCTCCTCGACCAGCCTCGCGAATCCGCTGCTGCCTGCTCCCCACCGAAGGAGCTGTCCGGGATTCCCGTGGCGGAGGAAGACAGCGAGGGCTCTTCCACCGCCGAGGACTCACCGGTCCAGCCGGGAGCGACGCCATGACCGGGCTCTCCACCTCTGATCCGGGCCGGCTGCTGCGGCCGTTCGCCTTGGCCTTGAAGGACAGTGATGACACGGCCCTGGTCCTGGACCTGGCCAGCATGGTCGTCGCGGTCCATCCCCCTGAGGAGGGGTACGAGACCGCTCCGGAACAGGAAAAAATCCTCCGTCTCTGCGCGGTCCCGCACTCCGTCGCGGAGATCGCCGCCGCGCTGGATATCCCGCCCAGCCTCGCTCGCCTGCTGGTCAGCGACATGGTTGCGGAAGGGGCCCTGCGGGTGGGCGCCACACCCGATCCGCGCCCGACCGACTCGCTGCTCCAGGCGGTGCTGGAAGGGCTGCAAGCCCTCTGAAAAGACTGCGGTCCCGGCACGGCGCCCAGCCGGGACCAGCGCCATGGCGCGCAGGCGGAGAGGGTCACGCCTCTGCGGACAGGCTTCGTAGCCGAGTGCTCTAGCGTATGAAGTCAAGAGCGCGGACCTGCCCCCGGCGGGGAGGCAGCACCGCCGTCGCATCGGTTCGCGCGACAAACCGATACCGTAGGGAAGCGGTCGGTGAACCCCAGGTGGCCCGGCCATCGAAGTCTGAAGAGCCGTTACGGAAAGACCCCATGACCGACATCATCGACGACCTGCAGTGGCGCGGACTCATCGCGCAGACCACCGACCTTGACGACCTGCGCAAGGCACTCGCTGATGGCCCGGTCACCCTCTATTGCGGCTTCGATCCCACAGCGGGAAGCCTGCACGTCGGGCACCTGACCCAGGCACTGACCCTGGCTCGCTTCCAACGAGCGGGACACCGCCCTATCGCTCTGGTCGGTGGGGCTACCGGGATGATCGGCGACCCCAAGCCCAACGCGGAGCGCACCCTCAACTCGCCGGAGACTATTCGGCAGTGGGTGGGGAACCTGAAGCGGCAGCTGTCATCGTTCCTCGAGTTCACCCCTGAGGGCGCGGAGCCGAAACCCACGGACGCCCTGCTGCTGGACAACGCGGAGTGGCTTGGAAAGCTGACGGCGATCGGGCTGCTGCGGGACATCGGCAAGCACTTCAGCATCAACCAGATGCTGGCCCGGGAGACCGTCAAGACCCGGCTTGAGGGCGCGGGCATGAGCTACACCGAGTTCAGCTACGTCCTCCTGCAGTCCTACGACTATGTGGAGCTGTACCGCAGGCACGGGTGCACGCTCCAGATCGGCGGCAGCGACCAGTGGGGCAACATCACCGCCGGCCTGGACCTCATCCGCCGCATGGAAGGAAACGAGCCGCACGGTCCGGCGCACGCACTGACCACTACTCTGCTCACCAAGGCCGACGGCACCAAGTTCGGCAAGACCGAGAGCGGAGCAGTGTGGCTGGACCCCGAACTCACCAGCCCGTACGCCTTCTACCAGTTCTGGTTCAACTCCGACGACCGGGACATCCCCCGCTACCTGCGGATCTTCAGCTTCCGGTCCCGCGAGGAGATCGAGGAGCTGGAGCAGAAGACCATTGAACGCCCTGCCGAACGGGCAGCGCAGCGGGCTCTCGCTGAAGAGCTGACCACCTTGGTCCACGGCGAGCAGGAGTGCCGCAACGTCATCGAGGCCAGCAAGGCGCTGTTCGGCCACGGCACTCTCGCCGACCTGAACCCCGACACTCTGGGGGCTGCGCTGAAGGAGGTGCCGCACGTGGAACTCTCGGGAACCGTCCGGGAGCTTCCCCCGCTGGTGGACCTCTTTGCGTCCACCGGTCTGGTGCCCAGCAAGTCAGCGGCCCGCCGCACCATCCAGGAGGGCGGCGCTTACTTGAACAACGCCAAGGTCACCGACATCGAGGCCCGGGTGAGTGAGGCAGACCTCCTGCACGGGCGCTACCTCGTGCTCCGCCGCGGCAAGCGCAACGTCGGGGGAGTCATCCTGCGCTAGCGCTTCGGTGGAGTAGCCGTAGCCCCCACTGGATGGGCCGTCAATCTGCTGTGCGGATGTTTACGGCTCGCCAGTGGGGGAAGAACACCTTTCGCTACGATGTTGAATAGAGCGCACGAGCGGGACAGCAGACGTTCCCTGACGTGCCGCAGAGGCCTCACAGAGGCTACTTCGGTATCCCGGGGTAGCGCCCCCGGGCGCCCAGGCATGTTTGACATGCCTAGGACAGCGAACTAAACTCCTGAAACCGCCGTGGGAGACATCTCCCTTTCGAGGTGCCTGCAAGACCACGGCTGCTGGGAGAGACTCCGGTCAGAGCATCCGCGACGACTGGTAGCCTCTCTCCAGGTCCCTCACTTCAGAGGGGCACGGGTACCGGCGCAGTCAGACCAGGGATGGTCTGAAGCACTCGAAGAAGCTGGTACTCTGGAAAAGGAGCTCGAAGAAAGACCAAATGAAAGGTCTGAATTCGACGCTCAGCTCCCGATCAGCAATTTTCGACCGGTGAATTACTGGTTGGAATTGTTGACTGGGATGAGGATGATGTGCCGCATCCGGGGAAGAGCCCGTGTGGGTTTGTAGACGGTTGGCGGTTGTTTCTTGAGAACTCAACAGCGCGTGGTTGTTTCTTGACAGCCGGGTTTGTGTGGTTTTTGGCTCCTTCCTGCCCCCTGGGTTTGTGGGGGTGGGGGTTCCTTTGATCTGGTGCCTTGCGCGCGTTGTGTGTGTGGGGTGCCGGGTTGGGGTTGAGCTCTTGTAAGGTTTGCCGCCCCCTGTTGTGCACACTGTTTGTTGGGTGTGTGGTGGGGGTTGGTGTTTAGGCCTGTGATGGAGAGTTTGATCCTGGCTCAGGACGAACGCTGGCGGCGTGCTTAACACATGCAAGTCGAGCGGTAAGGCCCCTTCGGGGGTACACGAGCGGCGAACGGGTGAGTAACACGTGAGTAACCTGCCCCTGACTCTGGGATAAGCCTGGGAAACTGGGTCTAATACCGGATATGACCTCGTGCCGCATGGTGTGGGGTGGAAAGGTGTTTTTCCGGTCAGGGATGGGCTCGCGGCCTATCAGCTTGTTGGTGGGGTAACGGCCTACCAAGGCGATGACGGGTAGCCGGCCTGAGAGGGCGACCGGCCACACTGGGACTGAGACACGGCCCAGACTCCTGCGGGAGGCAGCAGTGGGGAATATTGCGCAATGGGCGGAAGCCTGACGCAGCGACGCCGCGTGGGGGATGAAGGCCTTCGGGTTGTAAACCTCTTTTACCACTCACGAAGGCCCCTGGTTTTCTGGGGGTTGACGGTAGGTGGTGAATAAGGACCGGCTAACTACGTGCCAGCAGCCGCGGTAATACGTAGGGTCCGAGCGTTGTCCGGAATTATTGGGCGTAAAGAGCTCGTAGGCGGCCTGTCGCGTCTGCTGTGAAAGTCCGGGGCTTAACTCCGGGTGTGCAGTGGATACGGGCAGGCTTGAGGTAGGTAGGGGAGACTGGAATTCCTGGTGTAGCGGTGAAATGCGCAGATATCAGGAGGAACACCGGTGGCGAAGGCGGGTCTCTGGGCCTTACCTGACGCTGAGGAGCGAAAGCGTGGGGAGCGAACAGGATTAGATACCCTGGTAGTCCACGCCGTAAACGTTGGGCGCTAGGTGTGGGGACTTTCCACGGTTTCCGTGCCGTAGCTAACGCATTAAGCGCCCCGCCTGGGGAGTACGGCCGCAAGGCTAAAACTCAAAGGAATTGACGGGGGCCCGCACAAGCGGCGGAGCATGTTGCTTAATTCGACGCAACGCGAAGAACCTTACCAAGGCTTGACATCACCGGTAATCCTCCAGAGATGGGGGGTCCTTCGGGGATCGGTGACAGGTGGTGCATGGCTGTCGTCAGCTCGTGTCGTGAGATGTTGGGTTAAGTCCCGCAACGAGCGCAACCCCTGTCCCATGTTGCCAGCACGTGGTGGTGGGGACTCATGGGAGACTGCCGGGGTCAACTCGGAGGAAGGTGGGGATGACGTCAAGTCATCATGCCCCTTATGCCTTGGGCTGCAAACATGCTACAATGGCCGGTACAGAGGGCGTGCGATGTCGTGAGGCGGAGCGAATCTCTTAAAGCCGGTCTCAGTTCGGATTGGGGTCTGCAACTCGACCCCATGAAGGTGGAGTCGCTAGTAATCGCGGATCAGCAACGCCGCGGTGAATACGTTCCCGGGCCTTGTACACACCGCCCGTCACGTCACGAAAGTCGGCAACACCCGAAACACGTGGCCTAACCCTTTGTGGGGGGGAGCGTGTGAAGGTGGGGCTGGCGATTGGGACGAAGTCGTAACAAGGTAGCCGTACCGGAAGGTGCGGCTGGATCACCTCCTTTCTAAGGAGCTTGAAGCCGACTGTGTGCTGGATGCAGGGTGTGTCTGGCGTGTGTTGGTGGTCGGCTGGCTCGAAAGTGGACGCCTCCCGTTGTGTGCTGCATGGTGTGTGGCGCGTGTGTTGGGGGGTGGCCCGGTGGGTTGAGAGGCAATCTTTTCCCTGCCTGTCGTTGGTGGTGGGTGGGGGCGCGCTGTTGGGTGTCTGAGGGAACAACCGTATCCCGCAGGCCCTGTTGCACTCTGGCTGAAGTGTTTTGGCTTGGGTGTGGGTGTGTGGGGGTTGTTCTGGCCATCCTGGCTGGCGCATGCCGTGTGGTGTGTGTTGGTTGGGTGTGTGGCGTGGGTTTTGATTTGTGGATAGTGTGTGCGAGCGTCTTGTTTCTGTGGTGGCCAAGCGAGTGTGGCACACGGTGGATGCCTTGGCACCAGGCGCCGATGAAGGACGTGGGAGGCCGCGATAGGCCACGGGGAGCTGCCAACCGAGCGTTGATCCGTGGGTGTCCGAATGGGGGAACCTGGCGTGCGTGATGGCACGTCGCCGCTGCCTGAATGTATAGGGCAGTTGGTGGGAACGCGGGGAAGTGAAACATCTCAGTACCCGCAGGAGGAGAAAACAAGAGTGATTCCCTGAGTAGTGGTGAGCGAAAGGGGATGAGGCTAAACCATGCGCGTGTGATACTCGGCAGGGGTTGCGCGTGTGGGGTTGTGGGGCGTGCCTGTCTGGGTCTGCCGGCCTGGAGCACTGCCGTTGCGGATAGCCGAAGCCGGTGGGAAACGGCACCGTAGAAGGTGAGAGTCCTGTAGGTGAAATCCGTGGGCGGGGTGTTGGGTGCGTTCCCGAGTAGCACGGGGCTCGGGGAATCCCGTGTGAATCTGGCAGGACCACCTGCTAAGCCTAAATACGTCCTGGTGACCGATAGTGGACGAGTACCGTGAGGGAAAGGTGAAAAGTGCCCCGGTGAGGGGTTGTGAAAGAGTGCCTGAAACCGTGTGCTGTCAAGCCGTCAGAGCCTTGCTTGTGGTGGGGTGATGGCGTGCCTTTTGCAGAATGAGCCTGCGAGTCATGGTGTGTGGCGAGGTTAACCCGTTGTGGGGGAGCCGTAGCGAAAGCGAGTCTGAAGAGGGCGTTTGAGTCGCATGCTGTGGACCCGAAGCGGGGTGATCTACCCATGTCCAGGGTGAAGCGGGGGTAAGACTCCGTGGAGGCCCGAACCCACCAGGGTTGAAAACCTGGGGGATGAGGTGTGGGTAGGGGTGAAAGGCCAATCAAACTCCGTGATAGCTGGTTCTCCCCGAAATGCATTTAGGTGCAGCGTCGCGTGGTGCTTGCCGGAGGTAGAGCGACTGGTTGGCTGATGGGCCCGACAAGGTTACTGAGGTCAGCTAAACTCCGAATGCCGGTGAAGCTAGCGCGGCAGTGAGACTGCGGGGGATAAGCTTCGTGGTCGAGAGGGAAACAGCCCAGATCATCGGTTAAGGCCCCTAAGTGTGTGCTTAGTGGGAAAGGTTGTGCAGTTGCTGTGACAGCCAGGAGGTTGGCTTAGAAGCAGCCATCCTTGAAAGAGTGCGTAATAGCTCACTGGTCGAGTGATTGTGCGCCGACAATGTAGCGGGGCTGAAGCACACCGCCGAAACCGTGGATGCTGATCATGCCTTTTGTGGGTGTGGTTGGTGTGGTAGGGGAGCGTCCTGCGTGGGGTGAAGCCGCCGAGTGATCGTGTGGTGGACTGCGTGGGAGTGAGAATGCAGGCATGAGTAGCGTGACACACGTGAGAAACGTGTGCGCCGATTGACTAAGGGTTCCTGGGGCAGGTTAATCCGCCCAGGGTAAGTCGGGACCTAAGGCGAGGCCGTGAGGCGTAGTCGATGGATAACGGGTTGATATTCCCGTACCCGTCCGCACGCGCCCAATACCGAGGCTTCTGATGCTAACCAGACTGGCGCTGCTCCTGTCCTTTGTGGGTGGGGGTGGTGTTGGTGTGGGGTCCAAGGGAGTAGTAGGTAAGTGATGGGGTGACGCAGGGGGGTAGCTCTACCGGGCGGTGGTTGTCCCGGGTCAAGCGTGTAGCCCGGAGCATAGGCAAATCCGTGCTCTGTTGTGGGTGAGGCGTGATGTCGAGGCGTTGAGCCGAAGTGAGTGATCCCGTACTGCCGAGAAAAGCCTCTAGCGAGTGTGTGGACGGCCCGTACCCTAAACCGACGCAGGTGGTCAGGTAGAGAATACCGAGGCGTTCGGATGAACCGTGGTTAAGGAACTCGGCAAATTGTCCCCGTAACTTTGGGAGAAGGGGAGCCCTGTGCGGTGAAGGACCGTGCGTCTGGAGCTGTGTGGGGTCGCAGAGGCCAGGGGGAAGCGACTGTTTACTAAAAACACAGGTCCGTGCGAAGTCGTAAGACGCGGTATACGGACTGACGCCTGCCCGGTGCCGGAACGTTAAGAGGACCGGTTAGATGCCTTTTGGGTGTCGACGCTGGGAATCTAAGCGCCGGTAAACGGCGGTGGTAACTATAACCATCCTAAGGTAGCGAAATTCCTTGTCGGGTAAGTTCCGACCTGCACGAATGGCGTAACGACTTCCCCGCTGTCTCAACCACGGGCCCGGCGAAATTGCACTACGAGTAAAGATGCTCGTTTCGCGCAGCAGGACGGAAAGACCCCGGGACCTTTACTACAGCTTGACATTGGTGTTTGGGATGGCTTGTGTAGGATAGGTGGGAGCCTGTGAAGCCTGGACGCTAGTTCGGGTGGAGGCGTTGGTGAAATACCACTCTGGCTGTTTCGGGCATCTAACCTGGGACCGTGATCCGGTTCAGGGACAGTGTCTGGTGGGTAGTTTAACTGGGGCGGTTGCCTCCTAAAGGGTAACGGAGGCGCCCAAAGGTTCCCTCAGCCTGGTTGGCAATCAGGTGGTGAGTGTAAGTGCATAAGGGAGCTTGACTGTGAGACGGACGTGTCGAGCAGGTGCGAAAGCAGGGACTAGTGATCCGGCGTCGGCGTGTGGAAGCGGCGTCGCTCAACGGCTAAAAGGTACCCCGGGGATAACAGGCTGATCTTCCCCAAGAGTCCGTATCGACGGGATGGTTTGGCACCTCGATGTCGGCTCGTCGCATCCTGGGGCTGGAGTCGGTCCCAAGGGTTGGGCTGTTCGCCCATTAAAGCGGCACGCGAGCTGGGTTTAGAACGTCGTGAGACAGTTCGGTCCCTATCCGCTGCGCGCGTTGGAGACTTGAGAAGGGCTGTCCCTAGTACGAGAGGACCGGGACGGACGAACCTCTGGTGTGCCAGTTGTTCCGCCAGGAGCATGGCTGGTTGGCTACGTTCGGAAGGGATAACCGCTGAAAGCATCTAAGCGGGAAGCCTGCTTCAAGATGAGGTCTCCTGCCACCGTTGAGTGGGTAAGGCCCCCTAGAGATGATGGGGTTGATAGGCCGGATGTGGAAGCCCTGTGAGGGGTGGAGCTGACCGGTACTAATCGGCCGAGGGCTTGTCCACCACAGATACAGGACAGCTCGCACACACGAACACACACGCGTGAAGGTTTCCCCCATGACCTAGAGCCTGTGGGTTGTGGTTGGTGGGGGTGTGAGGGTTACGGCGGTCATAGCGGGCGGGGTCCACCCGGTCCCATTCCGAACCCGGTCGTTAAGCCGCCCAGCGCCGATGGTACTGCCCTGTGGTGGGGTGGGAGAGTAGGACACCGCCGTACACATGTGTGAGTGGGGGTGGAACAACCGTTCCACCCCCACTTTGTTTTTCTACTTCTTTGCACGGTCAATATACGATTCACCGGTACCGTAGAGTTGACGTGCATCTTTGAATCATTTCGCGCTGCTACGGACAAGTGGCAGCGTTTTTGACTGTTTACGGACGGAACATGACTGACGACAGCCGATCGGAGAGGCGCGACGGTTCTGGGACCCGAAACCGGAAAGGTTTCCGATCCGGCAGACATGGTCAACGGCGACGGGAAAGCTCCCGGTTCGGTTATGGCAGAGTGCGGGGGAAGTCTGGTCAGGGCCGCCGCTCCTCGCGGAAGAAGGAGGCCGGCTACGGCGACCGCCCAGAACCTACAACGCCGTCTCCCAGCCGGGAGAAGCAGCCAGAGAACCTCACGTCGGGGGGAGAAACAGCAGGCACGGGGAAAGACGCTGCTCCCCAGCTGCCTAAGAACGCCCATCCGCACCGCTTGGACCTGGAGATCCGCAAAGAGCTGCGCACTCTCCCTAAATTCCTGGCGGAGCTGGTGGCCAGGCACTTGGTCGCTGCAGGAGACTTCCTCAATGAAGACCCGGAGCGTGCCTACCAGCATGCTCTTTATGCCCGCCGTAAGGCGTCCCGGGTCGGCGCGGTGCGTGAAGCCGCTGGTATCGCTGCCTATCTGACCGGACGGTGGCAGGAAGCCCTGTCCGACCTGCGGGCTGCCCGTCGTATCACGGGGCAGGACATCTATCTCCCCATGATCGCTGACTGCGAGCGGGGACTGGGGCGCCCCGAACGTGCGTTGGAGATCATCCGCGAGGCCCCGATCGACGAGCTTGACGTCGCGCACCAAGTCGAGCTGCGCATTGTTGCTTCGGGGGCGCGACGTGACATGGGGGACCTGCAAGGGGCCCTGGTGGAACTGCAATGCCCGCAGTTGAAGGAACACCGGGCACGCCCCTGGGTGGCACGGCTGTTCTACGCCTATGCCGACGTGCTGGAAGAGCTGGGCCGCAAAGGGGAAGCCCGCGAATACTTCTCCCGAGCGTCTGCTGTAGACCGGGAAGGGGTGACCGACGCCGACGAGCGTCTGGCCGCGTTGGAAGGACTCGAGATTGTCGACGTCGGCGACGACGTGGTGTGGAGCGATGCGGAGGACTTCGCATTGAGTGCTGTGGAGCCGGAAGAGTCGAAGGCTCCCGCAGCGGACTCATCCGACCAGTAGCACGACACCCGCTAGACCCGATTCACTCATCTATTGCGTTCCGGTACGGCCAGGAGTGGCTGTACCGGAACGCACCTTTTCCCTTCACGTATTCCTGTTTCCATGGCTGTGAACCCACCCCCGTTGAACGGGGCCATCGTCCACCTGGGGAGCCTCCCTGCCAGCCACGACTCGGTGGTCGTGCTGCTGGTGTCGGGGCGGCACCTGGTCATGGTCCGCCACCGGGACCGAGCCTGGGAGTTCCCGGGCGGCCATGCCGAACCTGGGGAGGATATTGAAGCGACCGCGCGTCGTGAAGCGTGGGAGGAAGCCGGGGCAGAGCTGGCAGGCTTGCGGGCTGTCGGCTACTACGTGCTGCCGAACGGGCACACCACTGTGGTGACCTGTGCCCAGGCCGCGGCGTTGCACCCGTTGACCGGGGAGCACGAGACCATGGAAGTGCGGGCTTTCGACACGCTGCCTTCCGACCTGTCGTTCACCGACGGCCTCTACGCCTACCTGCTCACCGAGCTCGGCCTCTTGAACGGACCCGATACTCCACGCTCCGACCCAGGAGAGGCGCCCCCTGCGGCTGGAACGACAACCCTGTGAGCTCTGAGGAGTTCGGTTGCGCTCTGCCAGCAGCCGTGCGGCGCGCCGACACATAGAACGGGCTGTTGTTGGGGCGCCTGGGCGGCAGGCTGCGACAGGGGACGAGAGGAGACCTGCCGCCCGGGAAACCGCTGATCCGCGACGCGCAGCCGTGCTATTGTCGCGGGGAGTCCTGTGCTGCAGCGGCCTGCTCCGCTGCGAGCCGGTCCAACCAGTGCATGATGCCGGAGACGTTGCCTTCCTCCCCGCAGAGGATCTCCAAGACCTCCTGGGTTCCTTGCGGAACCTCGTCCGGGAGAGGACGGTAGCGTTCCCGCACCCGCTCACGCACCAAGGCGACTGCATGGTCGAGGTCGCCGGCGGTGCTGTGCGACTCCCGTACGGTCTCCACCCACAGCCGCAGCTCCTCCACGGAGCGCTCCAAGACCGGTTCTACGTCGCTGACCGCCCCGAAGTGGGAGAACATGAGCCGCTGCGGTTTGATGTCACTGAACAGCCGCAGCGAGTCCAGGGCCGCTGCCAGGTTGAAGTCGGGGGGAGGCGTGGCGGGACGCACATCACCGGTGTAGGGGTTGTACATTCCCGCTGCATCGCCCACGTACAGGTCGCCGGTCGCCGAATCTACGAGGCCGATGTGGTGTTTGGCGTGGCCAGGCGAGTAGTAGGCGGTGAGGGTGCGGCCTGCGCCCAAGTCGATGGTTGCGCCAGTGTCCACTGCCCGGATGCGGGTCGCTTCCGTGGGCGCCATCTCGCCGAACAGCACCTCCAGCCGGTCTCCCCACACCATGCGGGCGCTGTTCATCAACCGGGTCGGGTCGGCGAGGTGGCGGGCACCGCGTTCGTGGACGATGATTTCGGCATTGGGGAACATGCGGGCGATCTCCCCGGTGCCGCCCGCGTGGTCCAAGTGGATGTGGGTGACCACCACGGTGGCCAAGTCCTGCGCTTCCACTCCCAGGGAATGCAGGGCGTCGCGGAGCACCGGCGCGGATCCGGCGGTGCCGACTTCCACCACGCAGGGACGTTCGGAACGGATCAGGTAGCTCGAGGTGATCCCCGGGTAGCCCGCCATCCGGGTGTCGATCGCGAAGACGTCGTCACCGAGGGCGACGATGTCCTCCGCGGCGGCCCCGGCCGTCTGCTCCGCCATGTGCTGTTTCCTTTCCTCGACTCTTCGCCACCAGAACCGAATCTAGTTCACGTGGTTTCCGGGAACCCGTCCAGGGATCCGCTGGCCGCGGCACACCCTGGTTATCCACAGGGAAGCGATGTCGGCTTCCGTAACTCGGAGTGGTTGGGCGACTCTGGAGTGAGACAGGGTGTCGCGGTAGGGCGCGGCACGATCGGTTTCCGGTTGGAGAGGACCACCATGGACAACCCGTCGGCGCTCCCGAGCTCCTCCCGGCGCGGTACGCCCGCTGGATGGCAGACGTGCGAAGAAGTTGAGCACCGTAACGAGATTCTGCTCGCCGGGCGTGTGATCGCCGAACCGTCGGTTCGGGAGCTGCACAACGGCGGCCAGTTGGTGACCTGGCGTATCGCAGTGAACCGGCCTTCGTCAAAGCGGCGTCCCCGGCAGGAAGCGGATCCCATCACCTGTGTCAGCTTCCACCGGGACATGGTGGAACTCACCCGGGATTGGCGGATCGGCGACACAGTTCAGGTCACCGGGGCGCTGCGGCGGCGGTTCTGGCGCTCTGTGCACGGCGCGGCCAGCGTGTTCGAGGTGGAAGCCAAGACAGCGCGGCGCGTCAAAGCGGCTGACTCTTCCGCGGTTACCAGCCGAGGATGCCAGTGACTTCGTGGAGAGAGTCGGGGGCGAACACGCGGCCGCTCTGCCATGCCGCGACACAGAGGGCGCGCAGGCCGTCCAGCCGTTCCCCGGACCCCTGCAAGAGCAGCCGGTCTGAGTGGACTGTCGCAGTCCATCCTCCGCAGCGCGCTTCGCGACCGTCCCACAGCACTTCGGGATGGGGTTCGTTGAGTCCGCCAATGTCGTAGGCGAGGTAGGAGGGCCGACGCTGCGGCGGGGCGAGGAGGAGATCCACCGGGGTGGTCACCCCGGTGAGGACCAGCATGCTCGCTGCACCGCGCCGGTGTGCACCTTCGATATCGGTGTCCAAGCGGTCACCGATCACCAGGGGGTTGACGGCACCGGTGCGGCGCACCCCCTCCTCATGCAAGGGGGGTTCCGGTTTGCCTGCCACAAGCGGTTCCTGGTGGGTGGCGTGGGCGATCACTCGGGCAAAGGACCCGTTGCCCGGCTGGATACCGCGACCCATGGGGGCCGTAGCGTCGTTGTTGCTGACCACGAACAGCGCGCCCGCGGCCACGGCCAACGCTCCTTCAACAGCCAGATCGAAACCGAGCCGGGGGGAATATCCCTGGACTACAGCGACTGGGCGGTCGTGGATGGTCGTCACCGGGCGCAGGCCGTGGGCCCGCACTGCCTGGCGCAGCCCGGTGTCCCCGACGACCAGTACCGGTGATCCGGGGGGAAACCGTTCCGCGATCAGGCGGGCCGCGGCCTGGGCGGAGGTGACCACTTCGTCGGCTGCCGCGGTTACCCCCAGGGCGGTGAGGTGCTCGGCAACAGCAGCCGGGGTACGCGACGCATTGTTGGTCACGAAAGCCACCCGCATGCCTTGGGCGCGCGCCTTCGCTACCGCTTCCGGGGCAGCGGGGACTACACGTGGGCCAAGGTAGACGACCCCATCCAAGTCGATGAGGGCCGCGTCGTACAGCGAGTGCAGCGGTTGGGATGCGGTCAGCAGAGTCATCGTCGTCCGTTGCTGTGGTCGGTGGAGCCAGACGGGAAGCCCGGCGCGAGGCTGGAGGTGGTCCCTGCACCGGGAGAGTCAGGGACGGGGCCGCACCGGTCGGGAACGGGTGCGGAAGAAACAGGGGCAGGCCACAGAGCACCCACGCCGACCGCCCTTGATCCTCGGACGCTGGGACAAAGAGAAGAGCCCGCTACCGTGGAGCATCGTGGCGGACGGCTGCAGGGCACAGCCGGTACAGCAGACAAGAGGAACGGAGAAACCTCCATCGGAACGGTGAGAGGACAGGCGGCGACATCCACCCGAATGAAGAAGGGTACCCGGGCCCTGGCGAAGCCAACGGAGGGCTCGCTGAGGACGCTCCGGCGCAGATCCCGGGAACAGCAGGGGTGCTGGTTGAGGCGGCAGGAACGGCAGAGCGCGGAGGTGGGCCGGGTGCCGGTTCGGGAAGCACAGGGCTGCGGCGTTGCGGTGCTGCTGCAGACTCGGGTGGAGAGCTACAGCAGTTTGCGCAGCCGCGCCATGTCGCTGAGGCTCGCTTTCACTTTGACGCGACCAGTGAACAGGGCTTTGGCGTAGTCCAAGCGGTCTTCGGCCAACGCGACAAGGTCGTCGCTGCTGATCGTGATACGCACTTGGGCGCGGTTGCCTGCGGCGGTAGAGGGGCGGGGGGTGATGTCGACCAGGCCGTGCGGGGTCAACCGCATGTCGAAGACGCTGTCCAGGTCGCTGATGGTCAAGCTGATCGTCCGTTCCACGATGTGGGCGCGCCGCTGTGCTTCGTCGAACTGAGTGATGCGCGCAGAGACCAGGTCGAGAGCGGAACGGCATTCGTTGAGGGTGGCCATACCTTTCATACTGCACGATCAGTCGGCCGTGAACCGGGGAGAACGCGGCATGCAGGCGCCCGTGCCGGGCAGGCCCGGAAGGTTTCCCTGTGCACCAGGAAGCCCGGTGCGGCGCGGCGCCAGGCCAGCGCGCCCCAGTGAGCGAGGAAACCACAGGGCGGGTGTGCGCCCGCCGTTCCCTGCTGCTCGGCACGGCACTCCCTCGCCAGGGCTGCGGTGGAGCGGAGACCGGTTCCTGTCCGAGAGTTGAGATCGCCTTTGCCTGCGCTCGAAGAACGGTAGTTTTTCTCTCAAGTCTTCCCGTATCAGGCACCGCAACTGGTTCACCCGGATTTCTGCGAGGAGCATGTTTCATGGTCGTCGAAGTGGTACGCGCCTATCTGGAAGCCGCCAGCGGCCTCACCGAACTCACGAGGAAACACGCGGTTGCGGTAGCCAAAATCCTGATCCGGGAGAGTGAAGAACGCCCAGGGGCACCAACGCGGAGCTCTGAGCTTCCCAAGAACGAGCCGGAAGGTGGGGAGGCTGCGCTGCTCAGCGCGCGGGTCGGCCCCAGTATTCAGGCGTTGGCCACCGAGCTGATTGAAACCAACCAGAGCAACCGTGCCGCACTCAGCCGACTCGTGGAGGCTGAGGTCGCGCGAGTCCTGGACCGCCTCGACGTTGTGCCGCGAGAGGACTATGAGCGGTTAGCGCGCCGGGTCAGCGAGCTGGAACGGCGGTTGGCCGCGGTCACCGCGACCCAGCGGCGCCGGGTCGCGGCCGAGGAACCGGAGTCTGCTGTCGAAGCTGCGGCGGTTACCGTGGCGACAGACCAGGCCTCGCCCTCCGCTGAAACGAGGAGCGCGGAAACCCCCAGCACTGAGGCTGCTGGCGTAGCGGAGGAGATCGCGAAGACTGCCGTACCGGAATCCAACACCCCGGATCCTGGTGCAGCCTCGACCGCTCAGGAATCCGCCGCTGAGGAGACCGGGAAAGCTGAGGAGACCGGGAAAGACGAGACCGCGGCTGCAGAGTCGACGGCCCGCGGCGGGAAGACGAAGAGCGGCCGCGCCCGCGCCACGAAGTCCCAGAGCAAACGCGCTGCAGCCCGCCGTAGTGCAGCCCGGAGCGGAAAGTAGGCCATGACTGACGAAGAAGCGCTCGCGGAACGCGTCATCGACCAAGTGCAGGCCCGGCTGGACTCCTTGGACAGCCTTCCCGTGCACGAGCACGTCACCGTGTTCGAGACCGTGCACCAGGAGCTGGCCGCGGTGCTGTCCGTCCTGGATGCGCCCGGCCAGGGCGCGGTCCGCTGACCCGCTGGGCGTGGTACGGAAGACCGTGCGGGGCACCCGGTTGGGGAGCGTACGGTTGGAGGGACGACAGCTCTGACAGTGAGAAGGAGACGTACACCCCGCTATGGCTAGACGTAGCCGACTCGACGCCGAACTGGTCCGGCGCGGCCACGCGCGTTCCCGGGCCCATGCGGCTGAACTCATCGCGGCAGGCCGGGTCCGTGTGGCAGGCACCCTCGCCACCAAGGCCGCGACCCAGGTGGGTGTCGACCAGGCGATCGTGGTGGAGCAGGCTGACGACGAGCCGGTGTACGTCTCCCGGGGCGCCTACAAGCTCATCGGGGCGCTCGACGCTTTCGCGGTTGACGTGACTGGGCGGCGCTGCCTGGATGCGGGTGCGTCCACTGGGGGATTCACCGATGTTCTGCTCCGGCGCGGCGCCGCCCACGTGGTCGCGGTCGACGTGGGCTACGGACAGTTGGCGTGGTCGCTGCGGTCCGATCCCCGGGTGACGGTGCTGGAACGGCAGAATGTCCGCGAGCTCACCCCCGACCAGGTCGGCGAGCCCCGCCCCGACCTGGTGGTCGCTGATCTGTCGTTCATCTCGCTGCGGCTCGTGCTCGCTCCGCTCCTCGCGTGCGCCGCCTCCGACGCCGATTTCGTGCTCCTGGTCAAACCGCAGTTCGAGGTGGGCCGGGAACGGGTCGGTGCTAAAGGGGTGGTCCGCGATCCGGAAGCGCGTGCCTCCGCGGTGCGGGATGTCGCCGCCCACGCCTGGACTCTCGGGTTAGGGGTATGCGGGGTCACTGCCAGTCCGCTACCGGGGCCATCCGGTAATGTCGAGTATTTCCTGTGGCTGCGCTCTGGCGCCGCCCCGCTCGACGAGCGCCAGCTGGAGCGGGCGGTCGCGGAGGGACCGCAATAGCCGTAGGCCGCGTGTCCGCCCGCTACTCAGGGTTGGATAACGTAACTCGGCCACTTGGCGATCAACTGGCGTCGCGGTGATGCGGTGCCAGCCCCGGCGACGAGGAGGGCCCTCTGTGAAGACCAGCGAAAGTACGGATCGGTTCGGCGGCGTGGCTGGAGAGACGACCAACCGCACCGTGCTTCTCCTGGCCCACACGGGACGTCCCGCCGCCCTGCGCAGTGCGCGCCTCGTCCACGAAAGCCTGACCCGCGCCGGGGTGACGGTGCGGATGCTCGCCTCCGAAATCGAGGCGATCAGAAAGACCGGTGCGCGGATGCAGCCGGTGGAGGTCGTGGAACCGGGGGCGGACGCTGCCGCGGGAACCGAGCTCATCATGGTGCTGGGCGGGGACGGCACCCTGTTGCGTGCCGCGGAGCTCGCCCGGCCTGCCGGGGCGCCGCTGCTGGGGGTCAACCTCGGGCACGTGGGTTTCCTCGCTGAGGCGGAGCGCGACGACTTGTCGGATACGGTCCGCTGCGTGGTCGAGCGCGACTACTCGGTTGAGGAGCGGATGACCATCGATGTGGCGGTCTACAACGGCGGGCGCACCAGTGCGGCACCTGCGGTGCGCACCTGGGCGTTGAACGAGGCCACTGCGGAGAAGGTCGAGTCGGGCCGCATGCTGGAAGTGGTGCTGGAGATCGATGGGCGCCCGCTCTCCCGGTGGGGGTGCGACGGGGTGGTGTGTGCGACACCCACCGGTTCGACCGCGCACGCGTTCTCGGGAGGCGGTCCGATTGTGTGGCCTTCTGTGGAGGCGCTGCTGGTTGTGCCGTTGAGCGCGCACGCTTTGTTCGCGAGGCCGCTGGTGGTCGCCCCGGATGCGGTGATCGCACTGGAGGTCCTGCCGGAGACGACTGACGGGGTGCTCTGGTGTGATGGACGTCGTAGGGTCGAATTGCCCGCTGGAGCGCGGGTGGAGATCTCACGGTCGAAGACACCGGTGCGTTTGGCTCGGTTGCAGCAGGCACCGTTCACCAATCGGCTCGTCGCGAAGTTCGCTCTCCCAGTGGCAGGTTGGCGGGGACGGGCGGCGGAACGCGACAGCGGATAGGCGGTCCGGGCGGACGCGGGTGAACCGCACAGTGCCGCAGCAGTGGTGATTACGGGAGAGAGTTCGGTGCTCGAAGAAGTCCGAATCCAAGGTCTCGGCGTGATTGACGACGCCGTGGTGGAGCTGTCCCCAGGGTTCACCGTGGTCACCGGCGAGACCGGTGCGGGCAAGACGATGGTGGTCACGGGTCTGGGGCTGCTGTTCGGCGGCCGGGCCGACCCGCAGCGGGTGCGTCCTGGGGCGAGCCGGGCGGTGGTGGAAGGACGGTTGACGGTCGACCCCGGCAGCAAGGTCGCCCGGCGGGTGGAGGAGGCCGGCGGGGAGCTCGACGACGGGGTGCTGATCATCTCCCGCAGTGTGTCAGCGGAGGGCCGGTCCAGGGCGTCGGTGGGGGGCCGGTCTGCCCCGGTGAGCCTGCTGGCGTACTTGGCTGATGACCTGGTGGCGGTGCACGGCCAGTCGGACCAGCAGCGGCTGCTCCGCACCGACCGGCAGCGCGCCGCGCTGGACCGGTATGCGGGCGAGGAACTGCAGAAGACGTTGGGCGCGTACACGGCTGCCTACCGCAGGCACCAGGAGGTGTCGGCGGAGTTGACGGAGCTGGTCACGCGGGCCCGGGAGCGTGCCCAGGAAGCAGACTTGCTGCGGTTCGGGATTGAGGAGATCGCTGCGGCGGAGCTCCGTCCTGGGGAAGAGGCGGAGCTGTTGGCGGAGGAGACGCGCCTGGCGCACGCTGATGCGCTGCGGATGGCTGCGACCACCGCGCACGAGGCTTTGGTCGGTGATCCTGCTTCCGGCGTGGAAGTGGACGTCACCACGCTGCTGGCGGGGGCGCGGCAGGCGTTGGCTGCGGTCCGCCAGCACGACACGACGCTGGCCGCGCTCGCTGACCGGCTTGATGAGGTCAGTTACATGATCAGTGACGCCGCTACCGAGCTGGCGTCGTACGCCGAGTCGGTGGATGCTGATCCTGCGCGGCTGGCCGCAGTCCAGGAGCGTCGGGCGCTGCTGGCCCAGTTGTCCCGCAAGTACGGGGACACGGCCGAGGAGATCCTCGCCTGGGCGGAGGACGCCAGTAAGCGGTTGACCGAGCTGGAGGGCGACGACGAGCGGATCGAGCAGCTCACCGCGGAAGAAGCCGAGTTGCGGGAGCGGATGACTGAGCTTGCGGACAAGCTCACCGCGATCCGTACCCAGGCCGCGGAGCGGTTCGGGGCGGCGGTCACCGAGGAGCTCACCGCGCTGGCGATGCCGCACGCCCGGGTGTCGGTGCGGATCCGTACCGGTGAAGAGTTCGGCCCGTACGGGCGGGACGAGGTGGAGCTGTTGCTCGCGCCGCATCCCAGCGCCCCGCCGTTGCCGTTGCACAAGGGGGCGTCCGGTGGGGAGCTGTCCCGTGTCATGCTGGCGATCGAGGTGGTTTTCGCGGGTGCTGACCCGGTGCCGACTTTTGTGTTCGACGAGGTGGATGCCGGGGTCGGTGGTAAGGCGGCAGTGGAGATCGGTCGGCGGCTCGCCCGGTTGGCGCGGAGCGCCCAAGTCATTGTGGTCACTCATCTGCCGCAGGTGGCGGCTTTCGCTGACGTGCACCTGGTGGTGGAGAAGTCCAGTGACGGCATGGTCACGTCCAGTGGGGTGATCCGGTTGGACCGCGGGGGGCGGGTCCGGGAGCTTTCCCGCATGTTGGCGGGGATGGAGGATTCCGAGCTCGGCCAAGCGCACGCGGAGGAGCTTCTCACGCTTGCGGAGGCGGAACGGAATCGGGGCTGAGCTGGGCGGCGCCCGCAAGAGGGCTTCCGGCTGCGCGCGGTGAGGTTGCCGCCTGCGGGGCGGGCCACGGAAGTGTCGACACGCCGATGCGGCACTCTATGTCACTGAGTTTTCACTTTCCGTGGCAGTATGCGGGCGATGAAGGTTCCGACCGCGCTGAGTGCGCGATTGATCAGACTCCGTCGCGCCAAGCCCTACGGGGTGACCGGCGTGACCGCGCCGGTCCGCGCTGACCGCCGCACCAAAAACCTCACTAAACGCCTCAAACCCGGCGATATTGCGATCATTGACCACGTTGACCTCGACCGGGTCAGTGCTGAGGCTCTCGTCGAGTGCGGGGTCTCCGCGGTAGTGAACGCCGCCAAAAGTATCAGCGGCCGCTACCCCAACCTGGGGCCGCAGCTCCTCGTCGAAGCAGGGATCCCCCTCGTCGACGAGGTAGGGCCGGAGATCTTCACGCAGATCGAAGAGGGGGAGCGTCTCCGGTTGGAGGGCAACACCCTGCTGCGCGGTGACACGGTCGTGGCCAAGGGGGTGGAGCAGGACGCCGAATCGATCAAAGCCGCCATGGCCGAAGCCCGCGCCGGCCTGGCCGTCTAGCTTGAAGCGTTCGCCGCCAACACGATGGAGTACCTCAAACGCGAGCGGGCGCTCCTGTTGGAAGGCGTCGGCGTTCCCGAGATCACCACGCCGATCGAAGGCCGGCATGTGCTGATCGTGGTGCGCGGCTACCACTACCGGGAGGATCTGGCAGCGCTCCGCCCCTACATCCGCGAATACCGCCCGGTCATCATCGGAGTGGACGGCGGCGCGGACGCGCTTCTGGAAGCCGGATACCGGCCTGACATCATCGTCGGTGACTTCGACTCGGTCTCTGACCGAGCCTTGGCCTGCGGCGCGGAACTCGTCGTCCACGCCTACCGGGACGGGCGGGCGCCCGGATTGCGGCGCCTCACCGAGCTCGGCTACGAGGCCGTGGTGTTTCCCGCCACCGGGACCAGCGAGGACGTGGCGATGATGCTCGCCGACGAAGCGGGAGCCGCGCTCATCGTTGCGGTCGGCACCCACGCCACCCTCGAAGAGTTCCTCGACAAAGGACGCGCGGGAATGGCCAGCACGTTCCTTACCCGCCTGCGGGTCGGCGGCAAACTCGTCGACGCTAAAGGCGTCAGCCGTCTCTACCGCAGCCGGATCTCGCCGTGGACGCTGCTCCTGCTCGTAGCAGCCAGCCTGCTCACCATCGTCGTCGCGGCCTACTGCTCTCCAGCCGGACAGGTCTACATGACCTTCCTCGCTGCGCGGTGGGACGCGTTCTACTACTGGCTCACGGGGCTTTTCGCGTGATCGACTTCCGCTACCACCTGGTCTCCACAGTCGCGATCTTCCTGGCACTCACTGTCGGCATCGTGCTGGGCAGCACGATGCTGCAAGACCCGCTGCTGCACACCCTCAAAGAGGAGACAGAGCAGTTGCGGCTGCAGAGCGAGCGGCTGCGCGCCGACAAGGATGTGGCGGACCAGTTCAACGCCGGTGCCGCGCAGCTCATCGCCGCCTACGAGACGGTGATGCTCGACCGCAGGCTCACCGACGTGCGGATCGTCGTGGTGGAGCCGGACGGAGTGGACCCTACGCTGCGCGACGCAGTCGTGGAGCAGTTGCGGCACGCCGGGGGCACGGTCGTGGGCCGTATCACTCTCACGGAACGCTACCTCGACCCCGCTGAAGCCACCCACGTCGCCAAAGTCGCCGACCGGTGGGCTGAAGGCCTCAACGTCTCCTACGACAACCCCTACGAGCAGGCCGGCGCCGAACTCGCCCAGGCGCTGCTCGCCTTCGAGGACGACCAGCGTGCCGACACCGGCTTCGACCCGGACAGTGTCCTCGCCGGATACGTCACGTCGGGGCTGCTCGCCGTGCACGGCAAACCCGCGGGCCGGGCGGATGCGGCACTCCTGCTCGCCCCCGCGGAACCGTTCGCGTTCGCTGACGAGCGTGACGCCGAGGATCCGGCGGCCACCCCGCCCGCCAACGCGATCATGCTGGCGTTCGCCCGCGCTCTTGACCAGGTCGGGATCGCCACGGTGCTGGCGGGGCCGCCGGACGCAGCCGACCCGCACGGTGTCATCGGGCAGGCGCGCACCGAAAAAGCCCGGTTCACCACCGTGGACATCGCCGGCACCGCGCCGGGCGACGTCGTCACCGTGCTGGCGTTGGCGACAGCGGTGGAAGGCCGCCCCGGCCACTACGGCATTGGCGCGCAGGCCGACGGTTTCCTGCCGGAAGTCCTCCCCACCCCGCGGCCGGAACCGACTCCCACCCCGTCCGGTGCCCTTTCTGCTGTCGACGACGAACCTTAGTGAGTCCGAACCATGCTGCTCCGTTTCTTCACCACCCAGGCTCGTAACCGTCCTCGACTCCGGGACGCCCTTACCCCGGCGTGGCGCACCACCGGCGCGGCGGTCCTCGCCGCAGGGGTGGGCGCGGTTGCGGCCCGCGGCCTGTACCGGGTGCTGACCGACCGGTGGGGCACCGCTCATCCCCGGGGAAAGTGGAACCGTGTCAACTACCGGGGGGAGCGGGTCACCCTGCTGGAAGGGCCCGCGGTGGCAGCCGGCGCCTGCGCGGGGATCGCACTCACCCCGGGGATCCGGCCTGCGCTGCGCGTGGCAGCCGTCCTCGCCGGGGGCGGGGCAGCGGTGTTCGGCGCCTACGACGACCTGTACGGGTCCGGCTCTTCACGGGGTTTCCGCGGGCACGTGGGCGCGCTGGCACGCGGCCGCCTCACCACAGGAGCCGTCAAAATCGCGGGGATCGGCGCGAGCGGCCTGGCAGCCGCTGCAACCTTGAACCGCACCGCGGTGGACACGCTGGTCGATGGGGCGTTGATTGCGGGAAGCGCCAACCTGCTCAACCTGTTCGACCTGCGTCCGGGGCGGGCCGCCAAAGTGGCGCTCCTGACAGGGTCCTCCGCGCTCGCCCACCCCGGGGCTGCGCCCGTGGCCGCCGCGCTGCTCGGCGCGACCTGCGCGCTGCTCCCTGAAGACCTCCGCGAGCGCGCCATGCTCGGTGACGCGGGGGCAAACGCCCTCGGAGCGCTCCTCGGCTTGGCGGCCGCCGCCTCCTGCCCGCGGTGGGCGCGGCTCGGCCTGCTCGCCGGAGTGGTCGCACTGACCGCGGCCAGTGAATACGTGAGCTTCACGCACGTCATCGCGGTCACCCCGCCGCTGCGGCTGCTCGACGAGTGGGGGCGCCGTCCCGCCCCGCTTCCCGCGCCGGTTACGCAACCCGGTTGATCGGGACGGAACAGGGCCTGGCCCGCGGGAAGCGGACGGTCCGGCAGCGGCGCGAGGAATTAACGGAGGGGAGCGGACCGGCGGTGGTCCGGGAACGGCGAGCGGGAATTTCCGTGGCGGGAGCCGCGATCCTCATCAGTGTCGTCACCGTGGTCGCGCGCGCCGCCGGATTCGGCCGCACCGTGGTCTTCGCCCACACGGTCGGGGAGAACTGCCTGGGCACCGCCTACGTGACCGCCAACCAGGTCCCCACGGTGCTCTACGAGATCGTCATCGGCGGTGCCCTGTCGGGAATGGTCGTGCCGGTGCTGGCCGACGCGGCCCGCCGCGGCGATACCGGTTATGTCCAACGCACCGCCTCGGCGCTCATCACCTGGGTGGTGGTCGTGGCCGTGCCGCTGAGCCTGCTCCTCGCCGCAGCCGCAGAGTCGGTGATGGCGGTGCTCCTCGCCGGCACCCGCGGCTGCTCCACCGCTGACCTGCTGGCCCTTGCCTCCCGATTCCTCGCGGTGTTCGCGCCGCAGGTGCTGTTCTACGGGCTTGCCGCCGTGCTGTACGGGGTTTTGCAGGCGCACCGGCGCTTCCTCGCCCCCGCGCTGGCGCCGCTGATCTCCAGCCTCGTCGTGGCCGGCGCGTACCTGGCCTACGTGCCGTTGAGTGCGGGAAGCACCGACGTCCGAGCCGTGCCTGCCGCAGCGGAGCTCGTGCTGTCCGTGGGCACGACTGCCGGGGTGGCTGCGCTGTGCCTGACCACGCTCATACCGGTGCTGCGGATGCGGTTAGGGCTGCGGCCGACCCTGTCTTTTCCCCCGGGGGTGGGGGCGCGGGCCCGCGCGCTCGCGGTGTCGGCCCTGGTGCCGCTGGTGGCCATGCAGGTGACCTTGCTGGTGTCGATGTGGCTCGCCAACCACGGCGGCGGTGGGGGGACCGGGGTGCTGTACAGCTACGCGTGGGCCCTGTTCACCCTGCCCTACGGCGTGATCGCGGTGCCTATCGCCACGAGCGCGTTCACTGCTTTAGCGGAATACCACGGCCAGCAGGACCACGCCGGATACGACCGGGTGCTTGCGGTAGGGATGCGCGCCTGCCTGATCGCGGTGAGCGGCTCAGCCGTGGCTTTGGCGGCGGCCGCCGCCCCCCTGGCCCGGCTGTTCGCAGACGACCAGGCGGAAGCACTGCAGCAGGCGCTGCTCGCGTATGCGCCCGGGGTGGTTGCTTTCGGGGGCATGGCACTGCTCAGCCGGGCCTTGTATGCCGTGCACCGTGGACGGCTCGCCGCCGCAGCCCAGGTGGTGGGCTGGACGGTGGCGGCGGGCGCGTCCGCGACCGCGGTGGCGGTGTGCCCGCCAGAGCAGACTGTGGCCGCACTGGGGGCGGGCACGTCCCTGGGATTGGGGGTGGGGGTGGTGCTGCTCGGCGGAGCGGTGTGGCGGGTCAGAGGGCGGACAGCGTTCGCTTCCCTGGGGCGTACCGCTGCAGCGTGCCTGCTCGGCACGGTTGTGGGCTACGGGTGCGGGGCGGGGGTCTCCGCGCTGCTGCCTGCCGGGTCCCCGGGGGCCGCCATGGTTGCGGCTCTGCTGGCGGCGTTCGCCGCGGTGTTGGGCTACGGGGCGGCGGTGGCAGCGGTCGACGCCGCCGCGCTGCACGCGGTGCTGACCCGCCGTATGGGCGCGACAGACACCACGGAAAGGACAACGGGGTGAACGGGTTGCGGATTGCCTTGGTGTTAGCGACGAGCAGCGGGGGAGTGGGCAGCCATGTGCGGTCGCTGAGCCGCGGACTTGTGGCCCAGGGCCACCGGGTCGCGGTGGTGGGGCCGGAAGCGACCGAGCAGCGGTTCGACTTCACGGGGACAGGGGCGCGGTTCGCGCCGTTGGAGGTCGCTGACCGGCCGCGGCCGTTCCGTGACCTTGCCGCGCTGCTGCGGTTGAACGCTCTGCTCGCCGGGGCCGACGTGGTCCACGCGCACGGGGCGCGGGCCGGGGCGCTGGTGGCGTTGAGCGGTGCGGCTGCGCCGCTCGTGGTCACCATGCACAACGCTCCCCCAGCCGGGGGCGGGGCGTGGCTGTTCGGCCTCCTCGAACAGATCCTGGTGTGCCGCGCCGACCTGGTGCTGGGCGTGTCCAGCGACTTGGTGGAGCGGGCTCGGACGCGGGGGGCGCGGCGTGTGGCGCGCGCCCTCGTCCCTGCCCCGCCCGCTGCCCCTTCGGGACGGGACCCGGAGCAGATCCGGGCCGAGCTCGGGGTTGAGCCCGGGCAGCCTTTGCTGGTGACCGTGGCCCGGCTGGCCGAGCAGAAAGGACTGCCGGTGCTGCTGGATGCGGCGCGCGCGTGGGCGCGGCGCACCCCGTCCCCGCTGGTGGTCGTCGCTGGCGAGGGGCCGCTGCGGGAGTCGCTTACGGCGCGGATCACCGCCGAGAACCTCCCCGTGCGGCTGCTCGGCAACCGCGACGACGTCGCTGACCTGCTTGCCGCGGCCGACGTGTTCGTCCTGTCCAGCATGTGGGAGGGGCAGCCGCTGGTGGTGCAGGAGGCGCTGCGTGCCGGGGTGCCTGTGGTGGCCACGGACGCGGGAGGGGTCGCGGACTTGGTGGGAGACGCTGCGGTGCTGGTTCCCGTGGGGGATGCGGATGCGTTGGCTGACGGGGTAGTCCAGGTGTTGGACGATGAGGCGCGGGCGGCACGCATGCGGCTGCGTTCCCGGGCCGCAGCAGCCGTGCTTCCCCCGCCTGGTTCTGACTGTGCGCAGGTCATCAGCTACTATGCGGAACTCGTGGACCGGGCACGCACACGGTGAGGCCTGGCTCACTGTCGAGGAGGAGAAAAATATCGGGGACGGTGGTTCTCCGCACTCCGCAGCGATGGCATGATAGACCCCGATGCTGAACACGAGCTGAAATTTTTTCGGCTTCGTGCTTTCTGCAGTTCGGTAGGGGAGTATCCCTTCGCGACGGTGCCGTCACCACGGAACGCAACGGGGCGTTCCCGGTCCGTCGGTCCACACCATGGTGTTCGTGGATGGGAGAGACCTCCGGTTCTTGTCGTGCTCGCTTTTCGAGGCGGCCACCGTAACCGGAGAAGAGGATCCCTGACATGGACGCACCCTGGTGGGTCTGGCTGGCAACTATCGTCGGCATCGCCGTGATCCTGGTCGTCGACCTCGCTATCGTCGATCGCCCATGGAGTAAGAAGCGCGAGCCGAAGGAGTTCTCGCTCAAAGAGGCCTCGTGGTGGTCGGCCTTCTACATCGCGCTCGCCATCGTCTTCGGGATCGGCATCTGGTATTTCGCCGGGTGGGAGAAGGCCGGTGAGTACTTCGCCGGCTATGTCACCGAGAAGAGCCTGAGCGTCGACAACCTCTTCGTCTTCTACCTGATCCTCACCTCTTTCGCGGTGCCCAAGAAGTACCAGCATGAGGTGCTGCTGGTCGGCATCATGCTGGCGCTGGTCATGCGCGGCGTGTTCATCGCGGTCGGGGCGCAAGCGGTCAACGCGTGGAGCGAAGTCTTCTACCTGTTCGGCGCGTTCCTCATCTACACGGCGATCAAGATCGTCCGGGACAACGTCGCAGGCTCGGAGGAAGAGGAGACCAACTACACCGACAGTTTCGCGGTGCGCATGCTCCGCAAGGTGTGGCCGGTAACCGACAGCTACCACGGCCCCCGGCTGACCGTGAAACTCGACGGACGCCGTCACATCACCCCGATGTTCATGGTGATCGTCGCGGTCGGTGTCACCGACCTGATCTTCGCGGTCGACTCGATCCCAGCGATCTTCGGGCTCACCCAGGACGCCTACCTGGTGTTCACCGCGAACGCTTTCGCGCTGCTCGGGCTGCGGGTCCTGTACTTCCTGCTGGCCGGGCTGATGGACCGGCTGGCCTACATCAGCTGGGGCCTCGCCGCGATCATGGTGTTCATCGGCATCAAGATGCTCTTGCATGCCCTCCACGAGAACGGGGTCGACGTCCCCGAGGTCGGTACCAGCCTGTCGCTGGGCGTCATCCTCGGCGTGATGACCATCACGGTCATCGCGAGTGTGGTCAAGTCCCGCAGCGATATGCGGAAGTTGCAGGCTCGTGCCGGCGATATCACGCCCCGCGAGTGACCGCGCAGCTTCCCGCGACACCCGAAAATCGAACAGGCGTACCCATAGAATGGGGTCCCAGCCGGAATGAGGCCGGACCCCACGTGGTTGCTGTGGGCGAAGCTCCGGCGGTGGCGCTGCCGCATGCTCGCACGGGGCAGCGCGCCCTGTCGTACCGGTGGGCGCGGCAGTACAGGAAGTCTCGCGATACGCACCGCCGTGGTCCGACCGCACACCCTCGACGAGGAAGGATGAAGCGCACCGGCGTCCGGGACGGTCCCGGGGCCACGCGCGAAGAACTATGGCCGATCGTCTGGTGATCCGCGGGGCCCGCGAACACAACTTGAAGAACGTCTCCCTGGAACTGCCCCGCGACTCGATGATCGTGTTTACCGGGCTGTCCGGTTCAGGGAAGTCGTCGCTGGCCTTCGACACGATCTTCGCTGAGGGGCAGCGCAGGTACGTGGAGTCGCTCTCCGCGTACGCCCGCCAGTTCCTCGGCCAGATGGACAAGCCCGCCGTCGACTTCATCGAGGGCCTGTCTCCCGCGGTTTCCATCGACCAGAAGTCCACGAGCCGCAACCCGCGCTCTACGGTCGGCACCATCACGGAGGTGTACGACTACCTGCGGCTGCTGTGGGCGCGGATCGGAAAGCCGCACTGTCCCCGCTGCGGCCGCCAGATCGCCCCGCAGACCCCGCAGCAGATCGTGGACCGGGTGTTGGAACTGCCGGAGGGCACCCGTTTCCAAGTGCTGGCGCCCGTGGTGCGGGGGCGGAAAGGCGAGTACACGGAACTGTTCCAGAGCCTGCAGGCCAAAGGGTTCACCCGGGCGCGGGTCGACGGTGTGCTCGTGCGGTTGGACGAGGCGCCGGAGCTCAAACGGTACGAGACTCACGACATCGCTGTCGTGGTGGACCGGCTCAGCGTCAAACCCACGGCGAGTCAACGGCTGGCCGACTCGGTGGAGACCGCGCTGCAGTTGGCGGGCGGCACCATCATCGTGGAGTTCGTGGACCTGCCCGAGGACGATCCCGGGCGGGAGCGGATCTACTCTGAGCACCTGTACTGCCCCTACGACGACCTGTCGTTCGAAGAGCTTGAGCCGCGGTCCTTCTCCTTCAACTCGCCGTACGGGGCCTGCCCGGAATGCACCGGGCTGGGCACCCGACTGGAGGTCGACGCGGAACTGGTCGTCCCCGACCCCACGAAGACCCTTGCTGAAGGCGCGATCGCTCCGTGGAGCAGCGGCAGCCCCAGCGACTACTTCCTCCGCCTCATGCAGGCGTTGGGTGAGGCCATGGGGTTCGACTTGGACACCCCGTGGGAGAAGCTGCCGCGCAAAGCACGCCAGGCCCTGCTCACCGGTTACGACACCCAGGTCCACGTCAGCTACCGCAACCGGTACGGGCGGCGGCGCGCCTACTACACCGATTTCGAGGGAGTCGTCAACTGGATCCGCCGCCGCCACGCGGAGAGCGACAGCGAGCTCGTGCGGGAGCGGCTTGAAGGCTACATGCGGGTCGTGCCGTGCCCCGCATGCCAGGGCAGCAGGCTCAAACCGGAAGCCCTCGCGGTGACCGTCGGCGGCAAGTCCATCGCCGAGGTCAGCGCGATGCCGCTGGGGGAGTGCGCGGACTTCTTCGCGTCGCTGGAACTGTCCGACCGCGACCGGACGATCGCCGCCCAAGTCCTCAAGGAGATCAACGCCCGGCTCGGCTTCCTTCTCGACGTGGGCCTGGACTATCTCACCCTCAGCCGGGCCGCAGCCACCCTGTCTGGTGGGGAGGCCCAGCGGATCCGGCTGGCCACCCAGATCGGCTCCGGGCTGGTCGGGGTGCTCTACGTCCTCGACGAGCCGTCGATCGGACTGCACCAGCGGGACAACTTCCGGCTGTTGGAGACGTTGCAGCGGCTGCGGGACCTCGGCAACACGCTCATCGTCGTCGAGCACGACGAGGACACGATCCGCGTCGCGGACTGGGTGGTCGACATCGGCCCGGGCGCCGGGGAGCACGGCGGCCAGGTCGTCGTGTCCGGGACCGTGAAGGAACTGCTGGAGCACCCCGAGTCGATCACGGGACAGTACCTGTCGGGGCGGCGGACGATCCCGGTGCCTGAGAAGCGGCGGCCCCGCGATCCCAAGCGGCAGCTCGTCGTCAAAGGCGCCCGCGAGAACAATCTGCGCGATATCGACGTCGCGTTCCCGCTGGGGGTGTTCACTGCCGTCACCGGGGTGTCCGGGTCGGGCAAGTCCACCCTGGTCAACGAGATCCTGTACAAGGCGCTGGCCAAGGAGCTGCACGGGGCGCGCGACGTGCCCGGGCGGCACACGCGGATCAACGGGGTGCACCTGGTGGACAAGGTCGTCCACGTCGATCAGAGCCCGATCGGCCGGACCCCGCGGTCGAACCCGGCAACCTACACCGGGGTGTTCGACCACATCCGCAAACTGTTCGCGCAGACGACAGAAGCGAAGGTCCGCGGCTACCAGCCGGGCCGGTTCTCCTTCAACGTCAAGGGGGGCCGCTGCGAAGCGTGCGCGGGCGACGGCACGATCAAGATCGAAATGCAGTTCCTCCCGGACGTCTACGTGCCGTGCGAGGTCTGCCACGGCGCCCGGTACAACCGCGAGACGCTCGACGTGCACTACAAGGGCAAGAACATCGCGGACGTGCTGGATATGCCGATCACTGAGGCGCTGGAGTTCTTCGAGTCGATCAGCGCGATCCGCCGCCACTTGCAGACCTTGCACGACGTGGGGTTGGGCTATGTGCGGCTCGGACAGCCTGCCACCACCCTGTCGGGCGGGGAGGCCCAGCGGGTGAAGCTCGCCACCGAGCTGCAGCGCCGCTCTACCGGGCGCACCGTGTACATCCTGGACGAACCGACCACGGGACTGCACTTCGCTGACATCGAGAAACTGTTGAACGTGCTGGGACGGCTCGTGGATGCGGGCAACACCGTCATCGTGATCGAGCACAACCTCGACGTCATCAAGACCGCCGACTACCTCATTGACATGGGGCCGGAAGGCGGGTCGCGCGGCGGCACGGTGGTGGTGACAGGAACCCCGGAAGAGGTTGCCCAGCATCCGGAGAGCCACACCGGCCACTTCCTCCGCGCGATTCTCCGCTGACCGGCAGCCGGCGGGCCGGGGCGGTGTGGCGCCCTGCCTCGGGAATGCGGGCACGCGCGACAGGGCGCGCGGGGCGCGGCGGGGCCCGTGGGGTGGGCGTCTCCGTTCGTGGCGTGGGGCGATGCCTCGAGGGTGGGGTCGGACCACTATGGTGGGGTTGGTCCCCGTCGTGGCGCGGCTGCTCAGCTGGGCGTGCGGCAGAGCCCTCCGGCGCGGCCGGGGCCGGTGCCGGGGGAGGCGGTGGGGAGCTGCGGGACCCCGTGCCGGTCTACTCTCAGATCCGTACTACATTGCGTAGTAGATCTGTTCGACCATTTCAGGGAGCTTGGAGATGACAACGGAGCCGTCACCGCGTGTTTGCCGGATCAGCCGTCGCGCAATGCTGGCGGGGACGGGCGCTGCGGGAGCGGTGGCGCTCACCGCGACCGGCTGCGGGACCACGCCGAAGCCGCAGGATGCGCTGCGCGGCACTGTAGTGGCGCAGACCACGGACGTCCCCGAAGGCGGCGGGCTGCTGCTGATGGACGCCAAGCTGGTGATCACCCAGCCTGAACCAGGCACGTTCCTCGCGTTCAGTGCTTCGTGCACCCACGGGGGCTGTACGGTCCAGGAAGTCACCACGGAGATCCTCTGCCTGTGCCACCACAGCAAGTTCGGGCTCGACGGTGAGGTGCTCCAGGGGCCGGCCGTCGACCCCTTGGAGCAGTTCGAAGTGAAGGTGGAGGGGACCGACATCATCCTGGTCTGAGCGGAACAGCCAGGCTTAGTCGGTCTTGGTGCGTGCAGTGTCGTCCGAGGCGGGGGCGGCGGAAGGCTGGCGGGGCGCTCCAGTGGGCACCACCGCGGGGTAACGCTGGTCTTCGCCGTCCATGCCCGTGAATTGGGTGCGGTTGCGCGGAAGGGCTTCAGGGAAGTTCTCCCGGATGTAGGTGAGCATGTGCTCACGCAACTGCACCATGAGGGTCCACCGGGCGCTGGAGTCGGCGGCGGTCACTGTGGCGCGGAGCTCCACCAGACCCGAGTCGAGGATGTCGGTGACGTCGAGCGACCAACTGCGACCGTCCCACTGGGGGTGGTTGGTCACAAACGACTCCACTTCGGCGCGGAGCCGGTCCACTGGGACCTCCCAGTCGACTCGGAACATCACCACGCCCGTGATGTTGCTGCCGTGCTTGGTCCAGTTTTCGAAGGGTTGCGTGGTGAAGTAGGACACGGGGAAGATCAGTCGGCGCTCGTCCCAGATGCGCACGGTCACGTTGGTGAGCGTCAGTTCTTCGACCCGGCCCCATTCGCCTTCTACAACGACCACGTCGTTGATGCGCAGCGAGTCGCTGAAGGCCAGTTGCAGTCCGGCGAACATGTTGCCCAGCGTGGCCTGAGCGGCCACACCGGCGATGATGCCGATCAGACCGGCGGACGCCAGAATACCGGCACCGAGTGCGGCGACCGCGGGGAAGGTGAACAGGATCGCTGCGACGGCGAGCAGGCCCAGCACGGTGGCCACCACCCGCCGCAGGAGCCGCACCTGGGTCTGCAGGCGGCGGGAGCGGCGGTCAGCGTCGCCGTTGCGCGCCGACAGGCGCGCCAGGATCATGTCGGTGACCGCGTAGGCCATGGTCAGCCCCAGCCACGTCAGCGACGCGATCATCGCGATGCGCATGCCGTGCTGGAAGATCGGATACCAGAACTTGGGGTTCTCAAACCCTCGCGCGTCGGGGATCGCCAGGTTGATCCCGATGACGATAGCCGCCGCGTACGCGGAGTATCGGCAGCGTCGCACCAGGTGCTCGGCCATGGCCCACACTCTGGAGAGCTGGTGGGTCAGTAACCAGTGCAGCACCGTGACCAGGAACACGGAGATGGCGACGGCGATGCCTACTGCAACCCAGTTGCCGAGTGACATCACTGGAGGGGCCCCCTTGTGCGACGTTGAGAAGAAAAAGAAAAGGGATACAACGCAGACAGGGACAACCTAGAACATCCCTATGCCGATCTGTGACCGTCCCTAGGGTGAGCCGTGACACCGCGGAGTGTCCTCCCAGAGGATCGGCATTCCAGCGCGTAGGGTCTGCCGCGGGGAACCCTGCCCGGGAGCCTTGACGTTGTCTCCACGCGGAGCCCGGGGCGTCGCGCCCTGTCCCCTGGGGCTTCCGGCGATACCGCTGACCGCTGGGGTGCGGCCAACGGTATGTCTGGGAGTACGCACTAAAGAATGGGAGGGGAGGCTCCAGGACGCTGCGTCCGCGGGGCCTGTTCCGCTTCCCGGAGTCCACCCCCGCCTGGGGCGGGGAGCACTGATGAGGGAAACCCGATGACCGTCCGCCCGACTTTGCGTCCGAAGCCCGGATCGATCCCCACCGATCCGGGGGTCTACCGTTTCCGGGACGAGCACGGCCGTGTGATCTACGTCGGCAAGGCGAAGAACCTGCGGGCCCGCCTGTCCTCGTACTTCCAGGATTTCAGCGCGCTGCACCCCCGCACCCAGACCATGATCTCCACCGCCGCCGACGTCGACTGGACGGTGGTGAACACCGAGGTGGAGGCCCTGCAACTGGAGTATTCCTGGATCAAGGAGTACTCTCCGCGGTTCAATGTCCGCTACCGCGACGACAAAAGCTACCCCTACTTGGCGGTGACCCTCAACGAAGAGTTCCCCCGGGTGCAGGTGATGCGCGGGGCCCGCCGCCGCGGGGTGCGCTACTTCGGGCCCTACTCCTATGCGTGGGCGATCCGCGACACCGTCGACCTGCTGCTCCGCGTGTTCCCGGTGCGCACCTGCTCGGCTGGGGTGTTCAAACGCGCTCGGTCCAGTGGCCGCCCTTGCCTGCTGGGCTATATCGACAAGTGCTCTGCCCCGTGCGTGGGGCGGATCGGCGTGGAGGAGTACCGGGCGCTCGCCGAGGATTTCTGCGCTTTCATGGCAGGGGAGACCGGCCGGTTCCTGCGGCAGTTGGAAGCCGAGATGAAACAGGCGGCGGCCGCGCAGGAGTACGAGCGTGCCGCCCGGATCCGTGACGATATCCAGGCGCTGCGCACGGTCATGGAGAAGCAGGCGGTGGTGCTCGGGGACAGCACCGACTGCGACGTGATCGCGATCGCCGAGGACCAGTTGGAAGCCGCGGTCCAAGTGTTCTACGTGCGCGGCGGCCGGATCCGCGGGGAGCGCGGCTGGGTGGTGGACAAAGTCGAGGACGTCTCCACGGGGAAACTCGTCGAGCAGTTCCTGGCCCAGACGTACGGGGGTGCCGACGATGAGGAGTCCACCACGGCGATTCCCCGCGAAGTGCTGGTGTCGGCCGAGCCCGCCGACCGGGACGCGGTCGTCGCCTGGCTGTCGAAGCGGCGCGGCGCGGCCGTGGATGTGCGGGTCCCCCAGCGCGGCGACAAACGGGCCCTCATGGAGACCGTGCTCAAAAACGCGGAGCAGACCCTGGCCCGCCACAAGAGCCAGCGCGCTTCCGACTTGACGACCCGGTCCAAAGCCCTGGCGGAGATCGCGGAGGCGCTCGGTCTGGCGGAGGCGCCGCTGCGCATCGAATGCTTCGACATCTCCACCCTGCAGGGGGAGCACACTGTGGCGTCCATGGTGGTGTTCGAAGACGGTCTGGCCCGCAAGTCCGAGTACCGGCGGTTCAGTATCCGCGGGGCGGAAGGCGCGGACAGTGACGTGGCCGCGATGTACGAGGTCATCAGCCGGCGGTTCACCCGTTACCTGGAGGAGAGCCAGCGTGTCGGCGAACTGGACACGCTGGGGGAGAGCGGTGCGCCGCAGGGGGCGGAGCGGAAGGCCCCCCGTTTCGCCTATCCCCCTAACCTCGTCGTCGTGGACGGCGGCCGTCCGCAGGTCGCGGCTGCCCAGCGGGCCTTGGACGATCTGGGGATCGAGGATGTGGCGGTCTGCGGGCTGGCGAAACGCTTGGAGGAAGTGTGGTTGCCCGGGGAAGAGGACCCGATCATCCTGCCGCGGACGAGTGAGGGGCTCTACCTGCTGCAGCGTGTGCGAGACGAGGCGCACCGGTTTGCGATCTCCTACCATCGACGCAAGAGAGCGAAGGCGCTGACAGCCAGCGTGCTGGATGACATCCCCGGGCTGGGGCCGGTCCGCCGCGCCGCTCTGCTGAAGCATTTCGGGTCGGTGCGGCGGCTGGCGCAGGCCACGGCCGCGGAGATCGCTGAGGTGCCGGGGATCGGGGAGCGGACCGCGCAGACTATCTACGAGCGGCTCACGAGCGTGGAGGGCGGACAGCGGACACAACCGGAGAACAGCAAGGCAGACGAGTGAGACTACGAGGGGAAGAACACGTGGCGACCAGTCGAGGAGACGATCTCCTGCCAGAGATTGTCGTCGTGACGGGCATGTCGGGGGCCGGGCGGAGCACCGCGGCGCGGGCACTGGAGGACCTCGACTGGTTCGTCGTCGACAACCTGCCGCCGGCCCTGCTGCCGACCATGATTGATCTGGCGGCGCGCACCCGAGGCGCCGTGCCCCAGATCGCCGCGGTCGTGGACGTGCGCAGCATGGCGTTCACCGAGGACCTGCTGTCCACCGTGGAGGATTTGCGGAGCCGCGGGATCGGGGCCCGCGTCGTGTTTTTGGAGGCGTCAGACGAGACGCTGGTGCGCCGCTTCGAGAGTGTGCGCCGTCCCCACCCGCTGCAGGGGGACGGGCGGTTGACCGACGGGATCAGCCGGGAGCGGGAACTGCTGCGGTCGATCCGCGGCGAGGCTGACCTGGTGGTCGACACGTCCCAGCTCAACGTGCACCAGCTCAAGGCGAAGATGGTGGGGTTTTTCGGGAAGGCCCGGGAGACCCGACTGCGCGCCAATGTGGTGTCTTTCGGATACAAGCACGGACTTCCGGTCGACGCCGACCTGGTGTTGGACTGCCGCTTCTTGCCCAACCCGCACTGGGTGCCGGAGCTGCGCCCGCTGACCGGGCAGGACGAGCCGGTGCGCGACTATGTGCTGGCCCAGCGCGGCGCCAAGGAGATGCTCGACTCCTATACCGAAGTGCTGCGGCTGTTGGTCTCCGGATACCAGCGGGAGGGTAAGCACTACATGACGCTTGCGGTGGGATGCACTGGAGGCAAGCACCGGAGCGTCGCCATGTCGGAACAGCTTGCCGCACGCTTGCGTGACGAAGGAGTCGAGGTGAACATCATCCACCGGGACCTGGGACGCGAGTAGGCGGCGGCGCGGCGGCGAGGGCCGCTCCACAGTGCCCGGGGCTGGGAGGAGCCGGGAGGGAATGAGGGGCGCGTAGACCGATGGCGGGTTACGAGGACGCTTGGGAGAAGCCGCACAGTGAGCACGACGCTGCCGAACCGCCGCGCGTGGTTGCGCTCGGCGGAGGGCACGGACTGTACGCGTCGTTATCCGCGTTACGCCGGGTCACCACTGACGTCACCGCGATCGTCACGGTTGCTGACGACGGGGGGTCCAGTGGGCGGCTGCGCCGCGAGCTGGGGGTGCTGCCTCCCGGGGACCTGCGGATGGCGCTGGCTGCGCTGTGCGGTGACGACGAGTGGGGCAGCACCTGGAGTGAAGTCGTGCAGCACCGGTTCCGATCCGAGGGTGAACTGCACGGCCACGCGGTAGGCAACCTGCTCATCGTCGCGCTGTGGGAACTGTTGGGTGACTCGGTGGCCGCCTTGGACTGGGTGGGCCAGTTGCTGGGCGCGCACGGCCGGGTGCTGCCCATGTCGTCGGTGCCGTTGGACATCGTCGCCGAAGTGGAGGGCGCCGACCCGGAGCGCCCGGACGAGGTGGTGACGGTGCGCGGGCAGGTGGCCTGTGCCAGTACTCGGGGACGAGTGCGGTCGATTTCGCTGATTCCGGAGCGGCCGCCGGTGCCGAGCCAGGTGATCCGGGCTGTGCACGAGGCCGACTGGGTGGTGTTCGGTCCGGGGTCGTGGTTCACCAGCGTGCTTCCGCACCTGCTCGTGCCGGATTTGGCGCGGGCGCTGGTGACGACGAAGGCCCGGCGCCTTGTGGCGCTCAACTTGTCTCCGCAACGGGGAGAGACGGACGGGTTTGCCGCGCACACCTACCTGGAGGTGCTTGCCGACCACGCCCCTGACTTGCGGGTGGACGTGGTGCTGGCGGACCGCAAAGGGGTGGAGGACACGGTGCGGCTGGAGCAGGTCTCCGCGGAACTGGGCGCCCGGCTGGTGGTGGCCGACCTGGCGGTCGACGACGGCTCACCGCGGCATGATCCGGATCGGTTCGCAGCGGCGTTCGATCAGATCTTCGCCAGCTAAGCGGGTTTGATCGCAAACTCGGGAAAGTGCGGAGTGTCGGAACGGTCAAGGGGCCAGACACACGCACGGAGGACATGGAGTTGGCGGCGTGGCCAAGTAGTCTGCCCGAAAGGGCGCTGCTTGGCCGCGGCGCGCGCATGTGCGTTCTACAGGGGGAAGGGGCCGCATCTATGGCGATGACCGGCGTGGTGAAGGACGAGTTGAGCCGACTGACCGTTCTCAAGCCATGCTGCCGCAAAGCGGAAGTCTCGACGATTCTGCGTTTCACCGGCGGACTGCATCTGGTCGGCGGACGTATTGTGATCGAATCCGAACTTGATACCGGGGTGGCTGCGCGTCGGCTGCGCAAGGACATCGCTGAGGTGTTCGGACACGAGTCCGAGGTGCTGGTGCTGTCTCCGAGCGGGCTGCGCAAGGGGAACCGCTATGTGGTGCGGGTCATCAAGGAGGGGGAGAGCCTCGCCCGGCAGACAGGGCTGATCGACAGCAATGGCCGCCCGGTGCGCGGCCTGCCTCGCCATGTGGTGGCGGGTGGGGTGTGCGATGCAGAGTCGGCGTGGCGTGGCGCGTTCATCGCTCACGGGTCGTTGACTGAGCCGGGACGGTCTATGTCGTTGGAGGTCACCTGCCCGGGGCCGGAGGCGGCGCTGGCTCTGGTGGGGGCGGCGCGCCGGCTGAAGGTGCACGCCAAGGCCCGTGAGGTGCGCGGCGTGGACCGGGTGGTGGTGCGCGACGGGGATTCGATCAGTGCGATGCTGACGCGGCTCGGCGCCCATCAGAGCGTGCTGGCGTGGGAGGAGCGGCGGATGCGCCGCGAGGTGCGGGCGACCGCTAACCGGCTGGCGAACTTTGACGATGCGAACCTGCGGCGGAGCGCGCGGGCCGCGGTGGCGGCGGGGGCCCGGGTACAGCGCGCGTTGGAGATTCTCGCTGACGATGCCCCTCCCCACTTGGTGGCCGCGGGCAAGCTGCGCTTGAAGCACAAGCAGGCGTCGCTGGAGGAGCTGGGCCAGCTTGCTGACCCGCCGTTGACCAAGGACGCTATTGCGGGCCGGATCCGGCGGTTGCTGGCGATGGCGGACAAGCGTGCGGCTGATTTGGGGATCCCCAACACCGAGGCGAGCCTGACACCCGACATGCTCGTTCCATAGTGTGAGGATGATCACAATATATATCCGAGAGTAGTCATTTGGTCACTCTCGGATAGGGCGTGGGGTGGTAGAAGGGGAAAGTAGCCCAATGGCCGGTCAACATCCCTCGTTAATGCGCCCGTAATAAAGTGTGAACCTTTTTCTGGAAATGCCCACACTTTCACGAGCTGCGGAAACAATGGTGGTGGGTGGGGAAGAATACGGTCTAATGGTCTATACCTTTGAGGTGTGAGGGTGCCAGTATTGGCCCCGACGGGACAGCCCGCGCCGTAGCAGATCCGGCTCCGGCGGCTCGGAACGCGGACGATAGGCTCGCCCCGACGAAACGCACACTGTTTTCCACGGTCCGACGCGTACGCGTCGGAAACAAGCGTCGACGACGCAGACGACACGTGAGGAGAATGGTTCCGTGACCATCCGTGTAGGTGTAAACGGATTCGGACGAATCGGCCGTAACTTCTGGCGGGCGGTTCAGGCCGCCGGCGGCAGCGATGTCGAAATCGTGGCGGTCAACGACCTCACCGACAAGGCCACCCTGGCGCACCTGCTCAAGTACGACACGGTGCTGGGCACCCTGCCGGGCGAGGTCGAGGTCGGCGAGGACAGCATCACGGTCGGCGGCACCACCATGAAGGCGCTCGCCCAGCGCGACCCGGCTCAGCTCCCGTGGGGCGACCTCGGGGTGGACATCGTCGTGGAGTCCACTGGCTTCTTCACCAAGGCTGAGGACGCGAAGAAGCACCTCGACGCCGGCGCCAAGAAGGTCATCATCTCCGCCCCCGCCAAGGGCGAGGACCTGACGGTCGTCATGGGCGTCAACGACGACAAGTACGACCCGGCCAACCACCACATCCTGTCCAACGCCTCCTGCACCACCAACTGCGTGGCGCCGATGGCGAAGACCCTGATGGAGAACTTCGGCATCGTCAAGGGTCTGATGACCACGGTGCACGCCTACACCAACGACCAGGTCATCCTGGACTACCCGCACAAGGACCTGCGCCGTGCCCGGGCCGCCGCGCAGAACATCATCCCGACCACCACCGGTGCCGCCAAGGCCACCGCTCTGGTGCTGCCCGAGCTGAAGGGCAAGCTCGACGGCCTGGCGATGCGGGTGCCGGTGCCGGACGGCTCGGTGACCGACCTGGTGGTCACGCTGGAGCGCGAAGTCACCAAGGAAGAGGTCAACGCCGCCTTCAAGGCTGCGGCCGAGGGCGCGCTCAAGGACATCCTGGTCTACACCGAGGACCCGATCGTCTCCTCCGACATCGTCGGCACCCCGGCGTCCTGCACCTTCGACGCCAGCCTCACCATGGCCTTCGGCACCCAGGTCAAGGTCGTCGGCTGGTACGACAACGAGTGGGGCTACTCCAACCGCCTGGTCGACCTGGTCAAGCTGGTCGGCTCCAACCTCTGACCCGCGCCGCGTACGGCATCGGCGACGCCCTCGCCACCGGCCCACGCACGGCCGGACGGGGGCGTCGCCGCCCCATGGAGCCCACCTTCTGCCAGAAAGAGAAGTCACGATATGCGGACGATCGAGGATCTCGACGTCGCGGGCAAGCGCGTCTTCGTCCGAGCCGATCTCAACGTGCCGCTCGACGGTGACCGCATCACCGACGACGGTCGTATCCGGGCCAGCCTGCCCACCATCACTGCACTGCGCGAGCGGAACGCGCGCGTGATCATCGGCGCCCACTTGGGCCGCCCCAAAGGCAAGGTCGACCCTGCCTACTCGCTGAAGCCGGTCGCCGCCCGCCTGGGTGAGCTGCTGGGCACCGAGGTGCGCTTCGCCTCCGACACCGCAGGCGAATCCGCCCAGGCCATCAGCCGCGAGCTGGCCGACGGCGAGGTCGCCCTCGTGGAGAACCTGCGTTTTGAGCCGGGCGAGACCAGCAAGGACGACGCCGAACGCGGTGAGTTCGCCGATCGGCTCGCCGCACTGGCTGAGCTGTACGTCGGCGACGGTTTCGGCGCCGTGCACCGCAAGCACGCCAGCGTCTACGACCTGCCGAAGCGTCTGCCGCACGCCGCCGGCGGACTGGTGCTGGCCGAAGTCAACGTGCTGCGCAAGCTGACCGAGTCCCCGCAGCGCCCCTACGTGGTCGTACTGGGCGGCTCCAAGGTCTCCGACAAACTCGGCGTCATCGACAACCTGCTCAACACCGCCGACCGCATCCTCATCGGCGGCGGCATGGCCTACACCTTCCTCGCCGCGCAGGGCTACGAGGTGGGCGCCAGCCTGCTGGAGCGGGACCAGATCGACACCGTCAAGGGGTACCTGCGCCGGGCTGAGGAGCGCGGTGTGGAACTCGTGCTCCCGGTGGACGTGGTGGCCGCAGAGAAGTTCGCTGCGGACGCCGCCCACGACGTGGTCGACGTCCGGGAGATCCCCGCGGACCGGATGGGGCTGGACATCGGACCGGCCTCGGCTGAGCTCTTCGCGTCGAAACTGGCGGACGCCGCGACCGTGTTCTGGAACGGCCCGATGGGCGTGTTCGAAATGGAGCCGTACGCGAAGGGCACCCGCTCCGTGGCGCAGGCCCTAGCCGACTCCTCGGCGTTCACCGTGGTCGGCGGGGGCGACTCGGCCGCAGCCGTCCGGGCACTCGGCTTCGACGAGAAGGCGTTCAGCCACATCTCCACCGGTGGCGGTGCCAGCCTGGAGTACCTCGAAGGAAAGACCCTGCCCGGCATCGCGGCATTGGAGGAATAGGACGACATGGCAACCGCCAAGCGCAAGCCGCTGATTGCGGGTAACTGGAAGCTGAACAACAACCACCTCGAGGCCATCGCGCTGGTGCAGAAGATGGCCTTCGCCCTCAACGACGCCGACTACGACGCCGCAGACATCGCGGTTCTGCCGCCGTTCACCGCGATCCGCAGCGTGCAGACCCTGGTGGAAGGGGACAAACTGCGGATCACCTACGGTGCCCAGGACATCTCCCAGCACGAGAAGGGCGCCTACACCGGTGAAGTGTCCGGCCCGATGCTGGCCAAACTCAACTGCACGTACGCGCTGGCCGGGCACTCGGAGCGGCGCGAATACCACCACGAGGACGACGCGGTCGTCAACGCGAAAGTCAAAGCGGCCTTCGCCAGCGGCATCACGCCCATCCTGTGCCTGGGTGAAGGGTTGGAGGTCCGCAAGGCGGGACGCCACGTCGAGCACACCCTCGCCCAGTTGGAAGGCGCGCTCAAGGGCGTGACCGAGGAGCAAGTCCGCACCCTGGTCGTGGCCTACGAGCCGGTGTGGGCGATCGGTACCGGCGAAGTCGCCACGCCCGAGGACGCCCAGGAGGTGTGCGCGGCGCTGCGCAAGCGGATTGGTGAACTGTACTCCCCTGAGGCCGCACAGCAGACCCGCATCCTCTACGGCGGGTCGGTGAAGAGCGGCAACGTCGCAGCGATCATGGCGCAAGCAGACGTTGACGGCGCGCTGGTCGGCGGTGCGAGCCTGGACGCTGACGAGTTCGTCAAGCTGATCCGCGCCGCGGTCCAGGGCTGAGCCTGTGCCGTCGGCGGGTCGTCCGCGCGCGGTGCGGCTCGCCGACGGCGCCGTCAGCGGAGTTGTTCACACTGAATGGCACTGGGGCCTACAGTGTCAGGGGTAAAATCAGGTAATGTTCCCGATACCCTGTCCGGGGTTCCGCTTTCCCTCACACACTGCGGGACCGGACGGAGGTTCTGGTCGTTCGGATTCCCCCTCGTTGGGGTCGAGTTGCGGGTGAGCGTGTGATTATCGTCGGTCTCTCTATTGCCTTGATGGTCGTCAGCGTACTGATGATCATGCTGGTGCTGCTCCACAAGGGTAAAGGCGGCGGCCTCTCCGACCTGTTCGGTGGCGGCGTCACCTCTTCCTTGGGGGGCTCATCGGTGGTGCAGCGCAACCTTGACCGGTTGACGATCGCCACCGGGCTTGTCTGGATCGTCGGTATCGTCGCGCTCGGCCTGCTCATTCTCCGACAGGGCTAGTCACAGCATCGCGATCCTACGCCCGCAGGGCCTGGCACGCGCTCGGTGCTGTGTGCGTTCTGCGGCGCGTGCGGCGGGCTTGCCGGGCACATCACGCTGAAGGAGTTTTTCGTGGGTAGTGGCAGTGCCATCCGTGGCAGCCGCGTTGGTGCCGGCCCGATGGGTGAGGCCGAGCGTGGTGAGGCGGCCCCGCGGATTCGTGTCGCGTTCTACTGCGCCAACAAGCACCAAGTGGTTCCGAGCTTCGCGCACGATGCTCAGATCCCTGATGAGTGGGACTGCCCCCGTTGTGGTTTCCCCGCCGGTAAGGACCCCGAGAACCCTCCGGCCCCTCCGAAGACCGAACCCTACAAGACGCATCTGGCCTACGTGAAAGAGCGGCGTAGCGAAGCCGACGGCGAGGCCATCCTGCAAGAGGCGATCGCTAAGCTCCGTGCGGAGCGCGCTGCGATGTCGTCTGCTTTGAAGTCGTTCACTGACTGAGACTGAGCGTGGGCGGACGGACCACGCGGTCAGTATCCGGGTCTGTCCTTGCGCTCGCCGATTCTTCTGGGACGTGCGACCAGGTCTCAGATGCCCCCGTCGGATGTCCGGCGGGGGCACTGGCGTGTCTGGGCCCGGATCGGGTCTTGCGCTGTCTGCGGCTGCCGTGGCGGGAATCCCGGCGCTGTGCGCTCCGCTGCCCGCGATAGGCCGGACAGCGGAGCGGTGCCGTCCCGCGTGCGATGCGCCGGGGCGGCTCTTTTTTCTTGCTGGGTGAGGACGGCTGCCCGCCGGGACTCCTGTGGAGGGGGAGTGCCGCGGTCTGCGGCGTGCGCTTCGTACCGTCTGCGAGCGACCCGCGTCTGCCGCGCAGCATCGGCTGGTATGCCCGGCGGGTGATGCGCCGGGCACTGCCTCATTCCCGGTCTCACCTCGCAAAGTCGCGCACAAGACAGACAACTGCGACAATGCTCATGATCGTGCAAACGCATGAGCAGTCGGGTAGATACGGGCGTTAGCGGACGTGTTGAATGGACCCTGGCAGTGGTCCACCACGACCGTGACGAAGACCTTCCCCACACCCGTGCGTGTCCGTCCCACGCACGGAACGACGGGCGCCCCCCGATCCGTCCTGGAGGGCGCCCGTCACGTTCTTCGCCGGCTTTGCCGCGAAGAAGAGCGGGCAACCGGGCAGCACCCCCACAAGGGGTGGTTCCCGGGAGTGGAGTGTCCGCACGAAGGGCCACGACGCTGTCTTGGCACAGTCGACACGGGGGCACCCGCCGTAACGGACGGAACGGTTCGGGACACTGGCATCAAAGGCATGCGCTACTGCGCCCCGACAGTCAGGACCCAGCGACGATGAGGAGCGACCCGTGAGCGACACTTTCGACCGGTTGTGGGCTGGTCTCGCCCCACTGGGACGCGACCGCACTACCGGAGGCTACCGGCGCCTCTCGTGGACACCCGTCGACGCCGAGCTGCGGGCCTGGTTCACCAGTGAGGCTCAAGCCCGCGGGATGACAGTGGAGGCCGACGGCAACGGCAACCTGTGGGCCTGGTGGCCAGAGGCCGGTCCCGACGCTGTCGTCACCGGGTCGCACCTGGACTCGGTTCCCAACGGCGGCGGGTACGACGGTCCGCTCGGAGTCGTCAGCGCGCTGGCTGCCGTTGATGAACTCAAACAGCGCGGTCTGCGTCCGCAGCGTCCGCTGGCAGTCGTGGTGTTCGTGGAGGAAGAGGGCGCCCGGTTCGGCGTGCCGCGGCTCGGATCCCGGCTGCTCACCGGGGCCATCACCGCGGAACGGGTCCGTGGTCTCACCGACGCCGACGGGGTCACCTGGGCCCGGGCGATGACCGAGGCCGGTTTGGATCCGGAGCGGATGGGCGCCGACCCCGAGCGGTTGGCGCGCATCGGCGTCTTCGTGGAACTCCACATTGAGCAGGGCCGTTTCCTCGCCCACCACGGGGTTCCGGTCGGGGTGGGCGCCACGGTCTGGCCGCACGGCCGGTGGCGACTGGACTTCTCCGGGCAGGCCGACCATGCCGGAACCACGCGGATCGCCGATCGCAACGACCCCATGCTGCCGTTCGCGGAGACGGTGAGCGCAGTCCGCCGGGCCGCACTCGAACACGATGCGGTGGCTACGGTGGGACGAGTGTGGCTCACCCCCAACACCAGCAATTCCATTCCGTCCCGGGTACGCGCCTGGTTGGATGCGCGCGCCCCCCAGGAAGCCACGCTGCGTGCCATGGTGCACGACATCGATATGGCGGCCCGGGTGGCCGCGGCCGAGCACGGGGTCAGCCTCAGCAGTTTTCAGGAGTCGTTCTTCCCCCGGGTGGATTTTCCCCGGGAACTGTGCCACCGGTTGGCTGCCCTGGTCGGCGGGGAGACACCTGCTCCGCTGCTGTCCACCGGTGCGGGACACGATGCGGCGATCCTTGCGTCAGCGGTGCCCGCGAGCATGCTCTTCGTCCGCAACCCCACGGGTATTTCGCATGCTCCCGAGGAGCGCGTTGATCCCGCGGACTGCCATGCGGGAGTCGCCGCCCTCACCGAGGTGCTCGCCGATCTCACCGAGGCGAAACGCGACTGAGCGCACAGCACTGTATCGGAAAGCCCGCGGGGACAGCCGGGCTGCTGCCGTTGGCGAGCACGCGGCGGGATGAAGGGCGCTCCTGGACGGTGTTCCGGGGCAGCCGCCAGGCGCCGGAGGCAGTCCGGGCGGTTCGAGTAGTGCGGCACAGCCCGTTATGCGCCGAGAAACCCCTCGCCCACCCCTTCTCCTTCTTCACCGCTGGGCTGTGCGGGAGGCGCGGCGAGCCTGCTGTGGTGGATTCCGTAGAGGAAGTAGATGGCGACCCCGATCACGAGCCATACCGCGAACCGGATCCAGGTGAGCGCGGTCAGGTTGAGCATCAGCCAGAGGCAGGAGAGCGCGGCCAGCAGCGGCAGTACCGGAGACCAGGGCACGCGGAATGCCCGCGGCAGGTCGGGGCGGAGAGAACGCAGGACGACCACGCCCACAGACACTACGACGAACGCGAACAGCGTGCCGATATTGACCATCTCTTCAAGCGTGCTGATGGGAACGAGGCCGCCGAGCAGTGCCACGGCCGCGGTGGTCAGCAGGGTGGTCACATACGGGGTGCCGAACCGCGGGTGGATACGGGAGAGCGCTCGGGGCAGCAGCCCGTCGCGGGACATGGCGAACGCGACCCGGGCCTGACCCATCATCAGCACCAGGATGACGGTGGTGATGCCGATGACCCCGCCCAGCGAGATCAGGGTCGCCGCCCAGTCGGCGCCGACAGAGCGGAAGGCGTCGGAGAGGGGTGCGGTCACGTTGAGTTCCGTGTACGGGCGCATCCCTGTGACGACTGCGGCCACCGCCATGTACAGCAGGGTGACGATGAGCAGGGAGCCGAAGATGCCGACAGGGATGTCCCGCCGCGGGTTGCGGGTTTCTTCAGCGGTGGTGGCGACGATGTCGAAGCCGATGAAGGAGAAGAACACCACTGATGCGGCGGCGACCACTCCCCACGGGCCGAAGGAGGTGGGTTCCAAGCCGAAGAGGACGTGGGTGAGCGTGGCATCGCTCACCCCGGTGGTGTCCGCGGCCGCGGGCTGCGCGGGTGGGATGAACGGCGTCCAGTTGGCGGGGTCGACGTAGGCTGCGCCCACGGCGATGATGAAGAGCACGATGCCGACTTTGATCGCCACCACGACCGCGGTGACCCGGCCCGACAGTTTGGCTCCCAGCATGCCGACAAGGCCCAGGAGGACGGCGATGGCCACGGCGCCGAGGTTCACCGGGAGACCGGCGAGGGTGACCGTGGTCGGCAGGGCGAGGAGGTCTCCGGCATATTCCGACCAGCCCACGGAGACCACAGAGGCCGCCAGGGTGAACTCCAAGATGAGGTCCCAGCCGATGATCCAGGCGACGAATTCCCCTAGCGTGGCGTAGCCGAACGTGTACGCGCTCCCGGCGACCGGCACGGTGGAGGCGAATTCGGCGTAGCACATGGCAGCCAGTGCGCATACAGCTCCGGCAGCGAGGAAGGACAGGACGATGGCGGGGCCGGCGTTCTCGGCGGCCTGCCGTCCCGTGACGACGAAGATGCCGGTTCCGATGATGACTCCGATGCCGAAGACGATCAGGTCGAAGCCGTTGAGGTCCCGGCGGAGCCGATACCCGGGTTCGTCGGTGTCCCGGATGGACTGTTCGATGCTCTTCGTGCGCCAGATACTCACCTGATCTCCAGTCCCGCCCGCGTGCCGTGCAGCACACATCACCGTTCGAAGAGTAACGAGAAAAATACTCTCAGTAATAGGAGGGGAGGGTGGGAAGACACGAGCGGCCGGCGCCGCAGAGCGGCGCCGGCCGGGACATGGGGCCGAGGGGCGCGCTGGAGAAACAGAGCGCTGCGCAGCCGCCTAGTTCTCGGCGGGAGTGCTCTCTGCGGGGGTGTTCTCGGCCGTGGTCTTCTTCGTACGGCGCCGCTTCACCGGACGGGAGTAGTCGAGCAGCGGTTCGAACCGGGCGTCGTATTCCTGCTTGCACTCCACGCAGGCGTCGACTTCGCGGATGACACCGTCCCAGGCGAACTGGATCGCTTCAGTGGCCTCGACCTTCTCGCCGTTCACGGCATGCGGGTCGCAGTACTTGCGAGTGAAGACCTCGGTGACCACGATGCGGCTCCCCTTCGGTAGGCGGTACGGGTACTGGCACCGTGATCATACACGCGTTCGAATGGAGGGCTGGGCCTTCGCGCAGGCCCGCGGTATGCGGCCCCCAAGAGCCTAGCGGAGTGTGGCGCTAGATGTGTCGTTTTTAGCGGAATGTCGGGTGGGGTGCCGGGAAAGCCTTTTCCTGAGAGTGTTGGAAGTGTTACTCTCTGTGCATATTTCTTTGGGAGTGATCCCAAATACGGGTTTTTCCTGTCCCTGAACCGACTGGAGCACTCGTGCGAGAGTATCCCCCCACGCGGCGCCGACCGGTGCGCTTCGGCGCGGCCCTTGCCGCATTCGTGCTCGGTGCCACCGGTGCTGCGGCTCTCCCCAGCCCAGCCCACGCCGCCGCCGGATGCAGCGTCGACTACAGCGTCAACCAGTGGAACGACGGTTTCACTGGAACCGTCACCGTCACCAACCTGGGCGACCCCGTCAACGGCTGGACCCTCAGTTGGCGCTTCCCTTCCGGGGAGCGGATCACCCACGGGTGGAACGCTGAGTTCCAGACCAACGGCGCCGAGGTCACCGCCGCCAACACTCCCTGGAACGCCAGCGTCCCCACGGGCGGCACCGTCAGTTTTGGCTTCAACGCCACCCACAACGGCACGGTCGGCATCCCCGAGTCCTTCACCTTCAACGGCACCGTATGCACTGACCAGCCCACGCCGGGCGGGCCAGAAGAACCCGGCGGCCCCGAGGAGCCCGGCGGGCCTGAAGAACCAGGCGAACCCGAAGAACCCGCCCTCCCCGAACCCACCGGAGCCCGCCAAGCGGAACGGCTCGACCGCGGACTGATCAGCGTGCGCAGCGGCAACGGGAACCTGGTGAGCTGGCGGCTGCTCGGCTCGGACCCCCGCGACATCGCGTTCAACGTCTACCGCGGATCCACCCGCGTCAACTCCACCCCCCTCACCTCCGCCACCTCCTACCTTGACGCCGGCGCCCCAGCCGACGCCTCCTACACAGTGCGGCCGGTCGTCGACGGCGTGGAACTGGGCCCCTCCGCAGCCTCCCTCAACTTCACCAACGGCTACCTGGACGTGCCGTTGCAGCGTCCCGCGGGCGGCACCGTCCACGGCTCCTCCTACACCTATGAGGCCAACGACGCCAGCGTCGGCGACCTCGACGGCGACGGCCGCTACGAGATCGTCCTGAAGTGGGAGCCCACCAACGCCAAGGACAACTCCCAGTCCGGCTACACCGGGCCGGTCCTCATCGACGCCTACGAACTCGACGGCACCCTCCTGTGGCGGATCAACCTGGGCATCAACATCCGCGCCGGGGCCCACTACACCCAGTTCCAGGTCTATGACTACGACGGCGACGGGCGCGCCGAAGTCGCCATGAAAACCGCTGACGGGACCCGCGACGGCACCGGGGCGGTGATCGGCTCCGCCAACGCCGACTACCGCAACTCCTCCGGATACGTCCTGTCCGGACCGGAATACCTCACCGTCTTCGACGGGCGCACCGGCCGGGCCCTGGACACAGTGGACTACGTGCCGCCCCGCGGCAACGTGTCCTCGTGGGGCGACTCCTACGGCAACCGGGTGGACCGCTTCCTCGCCGGCACCGCCTACCTGGACGGGAAACGGCCCAGCATGATCTTCTCCCGCGGCTACTACACCCGAACCGTCATCACAGCGTGGGACTTCCGCGACGGACGACTCACCCGCCGGTGGACCTTCGACACCAACAGCTCCACCAACACCGGACGCGGCTACGAAGGCCAAGGGTTCCACTCCCTGTCCATCGCGGACGCCGACGGCGACGGCCGTGACGAGATCATGTTCGGCGCCATGGCCGTCGACGATGACGGGCGCGGCATGTGGACCACCGGATACGGCCACGGCGACGCCCTGCACGTCGGCGACTTCGTCCCCGCCCGGCCCGGACTCGAGGTGTACGGGGTTTCCGAAAGCTCCTCGCAGCCCAACGCTTGGCTCGCCGACGCGCGCACAGGAAGCACCCTGTGGCGCACCGCCTCCGGCGACGACAACGGGCGCGGCGTCGCCGGAGATATCTGGGCAGGCAGCCCCGGCGCCGAATTCTGGTCCTCACGGGTGGACGGCCTACTCAACACCTCCGGAACCGCCATCGGCCGCAAACCCAGCTCGATCAACTTCCTCGTCTGGTGGGACGGAGACCCCAGCCGGGAACTGCTGGACCAGACCCGGATCGACAAGTACGGTCCGAACGGCGACACGCGAGGAGCGCGTCCGCGCTCAACTCCACTCCTTTAGGCTGGCCGGTCGACCCCGACGTGCTGACGACCACTGCCACGTCGTCGGCCACCGGGACCCCGTCGGCAAGCGCGACCACCCCCTGCGGGGTGCGCATACTGGTGGGGCGCAGCGTCTCAACCAGGCGCCGGAGGTGGGAATCGGGAACGTCCCCGGGGATCGGCAGGAGGGCGGGCCCGTGCCCGACCACGGTTCTCCCGCGGCTACTACACCCGAACCGTCATCACAGCGTGGGACTTCCGCGACGGACGACTCACCCGCCGGTGGACCTTCGACACCAACAGCTCCACCAACACCGGACGCGGCTACGAAGGCCAAGGGTTCCACTCCCTGTCCATCGCGGACGCCGACGGCGACGGCCGTGACGAGATCATGTTCGGCGCCATGGCCGTCGACGATGACGGGCGCGGCATGTGGACCACCGGATACGGCCACGGCGACGCCCTGCACGTCGGCGACTTCGTCCCCGCCCGGCCCGGACTCGAGGTGTACGGGGTTTCCGAAAGCTCCTCGCAGCCCAACGCTTGGCTCGCCGACGCGCGCACAGGAAGCACCCTGTGGCGCACCGCCTCCGGCGACGACAACGGGCGCGGCGTCGCCGGAGATATCTGGGCAGGCAGCCCCGGCGCCGAATTCTGGTCCTCACGGGTGGACGGCCTACTCAACACCTCCGGAACCGCCATCGGCCGCAAACCCAGCTCGATCAACTTCCTCGTCTGGTGGGACGGAGACCCCAGCCGGGAACTGCTGGACCAGACCCGGATCGACAAGTACGGTCCGAACGGCGACACGCGCCTGCTCACGGGCAGCGGTGTGGCCTCCAACAACGGCACCAAAGCCACCCCGTCCCTGTCCGGCGACATCCTCGGCGACTGGCGCGAAGAGGTGATCTGGCGGACCAGCGACAACTCGGCGCTGCGGATCTACGCCAGCCCGCACCCCACGGAACTGCGGATCCCCACCCTGATGCATGACACCCAGTACCGGGTAGCGATCGCCTGGCAGAACACCGCATACAACCAGCCGCCGCACCCGTCCTTCCCCATCGGAGACGGCATGGCGCCGCCGCCGTGGCCGGACATCTACTACCCCTGATCCCGAGAGATTCCTGACCTCTGCACGACCGGTGGGACGCTGCCGTGGTGGCGCCCCACCGCGCTGCGTTCCCGCAGCACCGCCCAGGCGGCGGTTCCGCCCCGCGGCGCAGCGGGGGCACGGACCGTGGCACCGCACAGGCACAACCTCTCGTGACGTGCAGTGATCCCCGCTAGCGGCACCGGAAAGGCGAGGAGAGGCCGCCCCCGCGCCCCTGCCTCCGCAGGGGCGGAGCGGACACCACAAGCTCCACAGCGGGAAAAGGACGAGGACCGCGGCGCCAGTGCCCGCGATAAATCAGAAAATAACGACAGATCTCTTTCCAGACCTGTGTCCGGCATGTTACTCTCTGTTTCGTTCGGTGGAGGAAACCCCCGATTCAGTTACGGTGTGTGTTTCTCTTTGCCAGCGGTGTTGCGGAACCGTCGCACCTACAGCCCTCACAGACCTGCGGCGCGGCGACCTCTCCCCGGTACGGACCACCCTTGCTGATGTGAGGAATCCCCGCAGACGTGGGCGCCCGGAACAACCGATGGCGTCTTCGACTACCGCCGGGATGGGAGGAGACAAGGGGCGGACAGCGTCCTGCTGCCCGCCCCTTTCCGCTCAAACGGCACCCTGCGCCCTACACCACGCCGGGGACGTAGAAGCCGGGTGGCAGGGCACTGGCTGCGGCGCGGTCGAGAAGGAACAGCGTGCGGGAACGCCCCCGCGCGCCCGCCGCAGGCACCTGGATCGGCCCGGCTTTATCCAACGCCAGCCGGATCGCGTTGGCCTTGGCCTCCCCGGAAGCGATCAGCCACACTTCCCGGGCTGCGCGGATCGCCGGCAGCGTCAACGAGATCCGCACCGGCGGCGGTTTAGGAGAACCGTGGACCGACACTACGGTCCGCTCCGTCTCATACATGGCAGGCCGCCCGGGAAACAGCGAGGCCACATGGGCGTCCTCACCCACACCCAGCAGGCAGACATCGAACGCGGGCACCGCGTCGCCGTACTCGGCCGCCTCCCGCAGCTCGTCAGCGTAGCGGCGTGCCGCCGCTTCCGGGGAGTCGTCGACCCTGTCGGAGGCGCCCATCGGATGCACCCGCTCCGCCGGAACAGGAACATGGTCCAGCAAGGCACGGCGTGCCTGGGTCTCGTTGCGGTCCGGGTCGCCGGACGGAAGGAACCGCTCGTCCCCCCACCAGATGTCCACGCGGGACCAGTCGATGGCGTCGCGGGCCGGGGCCAGCGCCAACTGTTCGAGCACCGCGATACCGATCCCGCCGCCGGTCAGCACCAAGGAGGCGGTGCCGCGCATTGCTTGGGCATCCACCAGGCGGGTCACCAGCCGCGCCGCTGTCGCCTTGGCCAGCAGCTCGGCATCGGACTGCACCACCACGGTAGGGGGATTGACGATTCGGCTCACGCCGATACCTCCGCTCTTGCTAACCGTTCCGCCAGGAACTTCGCCGTGGCCGCATACATCTCGTCGGCGTCCAAGTGACGCAGCTCTTCGGCGAGATATTCGGAAAGGTGACGCCGTGACAGGGCCACGGTCTGCAGAGGACGGTTCGGCCGCTGCAGGGTCGCCACCCGCCCGTCTTTGCGGCTGATGGTGATCGGCCCGTCCTCGGTGACCAGCACCGTCTCGGTGATCCCGGGGCCGCTGGACACCCGGCGCTCCACCGGAACCTCCAAACGCTGCGACAACCACGCGGCCAGCAGGTCGGCGCTGGGCAGGTGGTCTTCTGCGACGACCTCTGCCCGGGTGACCCACCCGCACGACTGGTCCATCGTGGACGCGAGCAAGGCCCGCCACGGCGTGGTCCGCGTCCACGCCAGGTCAGTGTCCCCTGGATGGTAATGGCTGATCCGCGTCACCAGGTCCGCGAGAGGATCGGCGGCACGATGGGAGTCGGTGATGCGTCGGGCAGCCAGCTGTCCCACCGGGTCGGCTGCTGGATGGACCGGACCGCCCTCCGGCCACCACGCCACCACGGGGGTATCCGGAACCAGCAGCGGGGTGACCACCGAGTCGGCATGGTCGGCGAGCGGACCGTACAGCCGCAGCAGCACGGTCTCCCCCGGACCGAAAGTGCCGGGACGGCGGATCTCTGCGTCGAGCGCCGGTTCCAGGCCAGGGTCGCGCAGGATCAACGCGATCACGCGGCTGGGATGCTCCCGGCCGGCTTCGGTGGCCGCCTGCACCGCGTCGTAGTGGCCGGCTTCATCGGTGACGATGACCAGGGTGAGGACAAGGTTCATCGCACCGCCGCCGACACTGCGCCGTTCAGTAGCCAACGCTTCGGTGATCTGCGCGGTGGTTGTTCGCGGAAGATACAGGGTCACAACGGTCCTCCCCAGAACTGATCGCCCTATGCGCGGCACAGGCGCGGGGCCGGGCCGTAGCGCAGGCCCCGAAAACGGCTGGTGCACGGGTGCGGGAAAGCGCAGGCCTCCGGCTCCCGGCGGGCCGAGGCGGGCAGAGGGGGCCGGAGCCGGTCATGGTCTGCGCCACGTACGGTTGTCGCGGGCCAGCAGCTCGTGGCCGCTGGGCGGGCCCCAGCTACCCGCCGGGTAGGGTTCGGGGCGGCCGTTCTTGGCCCAGAACTCCTCGACCGGGTCGAGGATCCGCCACGACAGCTCTACTTCTTCCTGGTGGGGGAAGAGCGGAGGATCGCCGATGAGCACGTCGAGGATCAGCCGCTCGTAGGCTTCCGGACTGGTTTCGGTGAAGGACGCGCCGTAGCTGAAGTCCATGCTGACATCGCGCACCTCCATGGCGGTCCCGGGGACTTTGGAGCCGAACCGCAACGTCACCCCCTCATCCGGCTGGATCCGGATCACCAAGGAGTTGGCGCCCTGGTTGGCGGTGGCAACATGGTCGAACACCTGGTTGGCGGTGCGGTGGAACACCAGTGCGACCTCGGTGACCCGCCGCCCCAGGCGTTTCCCCGTGCGCAGGTAGAACGGGACGCCCGCCCAGCGCCGCGTGTTCACCCCCAGCCGCATGGCCGCGTACGTCTCCGTGGTGGAGTTCGGGGGGATGCCTTCTTCCTCCAAGTAGCCGGGAACCCAGGCGCCGCCCTGCCAGCCCGCGGTGTACTGGCCGCGCGCGGTCCCGGTCGCAAGATCGTCGGGGAGTTGGACCGCGGACAACGCTTTGACCTTCTCCGCGCGGATCGCGTCCGCGGTGAAGGACAGCGGTTCCTCCATCGCGACCAGGGCGAGGAGCTGCAGCAGGTGGTTCTGGATGACGTCGCGCGCCGCCCCGATACCGTCGTAGTACCCGGCGCGTCCCCCCACCCCGATGTCCTCGGCCATGGTGATCTGGACGTGGTCGATATACGAGCGGTTCCAGATCGGCTCGAACAGGGTGTTGGAGAAACGCAGCGCCAGCAGGTTCTGGACGGTTTCCTTCCCCAAGTAGTGGTCGATACGGAACACGGAGTGCGGTGGGAACACGTCGTCGACGAGGGCGTTGAGCTCCTGGGCGCTGGCCAGGTCGTGGCCGAACGGCTTCTCGATCACCACCCGCCGCCACGAGTCCCCCGAGCTCTCCGCCAGGCCGCTCCGCTTCAACTGGGTGAGCACCGTGGGGAACAGTTTCGGGGGAAGCGAAAGGTAGAACGCGTAATTGCCGCCGGTGCCCCGGCTCTCGTCCAGTTCCCGCACGGTGCGCACCAGCGCATCAAACGCGGCGTCGTCATGCGCCTCGCCGGGGACGAACCGCACCCCCTCGCTCAACTGGCGCCACACGTCTTCCCGGAACGGGGTGCGCGCATGCGTACGGACCGCGTCATAGGCGACCTGGGTGAAGTCCTGGTCGGCCCAGTCCCGGCGGGCGAATCCCACGAGTCCGAAACCGGGCGGTAGCAGCCCTCGGTTCGCCAGGTCGTAAATAGCGGGAAGCAGCTTCTTGCGGGACAGGTCGCCCGTGACCCCGAAGAGGACGAGCACACACGGGCCGGCAATCCGCGGTAACCGCCGGTCCAGCACACTGCGCAGCGGGTTGGGGACCGCTCCCGGCATCACCGGTTCTTTCACGTCGGCGTCCTCCCTGGGTGAATCGCGGTCGTGGCTGGTCCGGCTGAGCGTGCCGGGCACGGGAGAACCCGGACCCGGCACCACCGACCTTCTTCCCAGAATTAGGGACGAATCTCACCCAAGGCCCGGATCAGTTCTGCCAGACCCGCGGACCGGTCCCGCCAGTGCAGCCGCACCGTGGGCCGGGACCGCTCCGCCAGGGCGTTGAAGTCGCCCAGCGCCTGGGCGAGCTGCAGCCGGGAGAAGGTGTACGGCTTCCCGGCGATGGGGAGGTCCTCGGTAATGTCCCCGGTGATCTGCAGGAATACTCCGTTGGCCGGGCCGCCCTTGTGGTACTGCCCCGTGGAGTGCAGGAAGCGCGGCCCCCAGCCGAAGGTGACCGGGCGCGCGGTGAGCGCGGCCAGCTCCGAACGGAGAGCGGCAGCCTGTCCGTCGCCTTCCGCGTCCCGGTCAAGGTAGGCCATCACCGCGAGGTAGCCGTCGTCCGGGATCTGCTCGATGAGGGCCCGAAGCACCGAAGCGAGGTTCTTGGCGTCCCCCACCCCGGTGCCGTCGGAGGCGTACACCTCGACCGCGCCGTCCGTGAGAAGCGGGGTGCCGGTGGGCAAGGTGCCGTTGTTCGACAGCTCCAGCAGCGCCTTGGTGTTGTCCTTGGACTCTTGCACGTTCGGCTGGTCGAACGGGTTGATACCGAGCAGGTGGCCGGCCACCGCGGTGGCGTACTCCCAGGCGAGGAACTGGGCGCCGAGCGGGCCGGTCACCACGGTGTCGGCGGTCTCGGGGACCTCCGGCTCGGTTTCGCCGTAGACCACGAGATGAGTGTCGGGCCCGGGGGTGAAACCGGGGGCGGAAGCGCTCTCCACCACCACCGGCAGCAGCCCGGTGCCGTCCTTGCCGGTGGATTCGGCCACGAGCTGTTCGATCCAGTCGCCCAAGCCCACCGGGGTGGCTCCGGCCAGCACCACTTTGTCGCGGCCGGAGAACCCGCCGAGGGCCGCACCGAGCAGCAGCGCCGGGTTGGTGTCGTCCGCCAGCGTGGCGGCAAGGGCCGCTGCCTCATCCAGCAGCGCTTCGATGTCCACGCCGACGAGTGCGCTCGGCACCAGGCCGAACGCGCTGAGCGCGCTGTAGCGGCCGCCGACGTGCGGGTTGGCCAGCACGGTCGGATAGCCGCGTTCCCCGGCCAGTTCGGCCAGGGGAGAGCCCGGGTCGGTGACGACGACGATCCGCTCCGCCGGGTCAATGCCCGCGTCCGCGAACGCCTGCTCGAAGGCACGGCGGTGGCTGTCGGTCTCCACCGTGCTCCCGCTCTTGGAAGCGACCACGACGACCGTGCGGTCGAGGTCGGTGGTGACGACACGGCGCACCTGGTGCGGGTCGGTGGTGTCCAAGGTGATCAGGCGGGCGTCGCGGCTCGCGGCGATCACTTCGGGGGCCAGGGAGGAGCCGCCCATCCCGGCCAGCACCACGCGGTCGAGGCCGGCTTCCCGCTTGGCCTGCGCGATTTCGCTGATCTGCGGCAGCAGGGCCCGCGACTCCTGCGGCAGGTCCACCCAGCCCAGCCGGATCGACGCCTCGGGCTCGGCCGCAGGCCCCCACAGGGTGGCGTCCTTAGCGGCGAGGCGGGACGCCACCCTGCTGGCCCGTAGCTGCTGCAACGCGTTCTCCGCTGCGTCCCGGACCGGGCCGCGCAGGGTGACGGTGAGGCCCCCGGCCTGTACCTGATCGCTACTCAAGGCGATTGGTCCTTCCTTGTCTTCACACACGGTCACTGCAATTGTCGCGTCCCGCAGTACCGAATCGGATTCGACAAGGCGGGGCCGGGCGGGCCCTGCACCGTTCTGCCAGGTGGAGAGCTTGCTACGGGTGGGAAGAGAGAGTGCTCACGTGTGGGCGGCAAGCTGCTGGGCGACGCGGTCCAGCAGTTCTTCCCAGGACTTCACGAACTTGTCGACGCCCTCGTCCTCCAAGGTCTCCACCACGTCGGACATGGACACGCCGACCGACTCCACCGCATCCAGGTGGGCCCGAGCCGCGTCGTAGTGTCCGCGCACCGTGTCCCCGGTGATCGTGCCGTGGTCGGCGACCGCGTCCAGCGTGGCCTGCGGCATCGTGTTCACCGTGCCCGGGGCGACCAGTTCGGTCACATACAGCGTGTCCGGCAGCTCCGGGTCCTTCACCCCGGTCGACGCCCACAGCGGACGCTGCGGGCGCGCCCCGGCCTGGGCGAGGGCGGTCCACCGGGCAGACGAGAACACCTCTTCGTAGGCGGCGTAGGCCAGGCGGGCGTTGGCCAGCGCGGTCTTGCCGCGGAGCGCCACCGCCTCCTCCGTGGCGATCTTCGACAGCCGTTTGTCCACCTCGGTGTCCACCCGGCTGACGAAGAACGACGCCACCGAGTGGATCGTCGACAGGTCACGGCCGGCCTGCTGGGCCTGCTCCAGACCGGCGAGGAACGCGTCCATGACCGCCCGGTAGCGCTCCAGCGAGAAGATCAGGGTCACGTTGACGCTGATGCCTTCGGCGAGCGCCGCGGTGATCGCCGGCAGTCCCTCGACGGTCGCGGGGATCTTGATCATCAGGTTGGGCCGGTCCACCAGCCACCACAAGGCGCGGGCTTCGGCGACAGTCCGCTCCGTGTCGCGGGCCAGCCGCGGGTCGACCTCCAGCGACACCCGCCCGTCCACGCCGTCGGTGGCCTCGTAGACCGGGCGCAGCACATCCGCAGCCCAACGGATGTCGTACGCGGTGATGAGGCGTACCGCTTCTTCCACTGACACGCCGCGCACGGCCAGGTCGCGCAACTGGCCGTCGTAGGCGTCGCCCTCCGCCAGCGCCTTGGCGAAGATCGTGGGATTGGAGGTGACTCCCACGACGTTGCGTTGGGCGATCAACTCGGCCAGGTTGCCGCTGCGCAGCCGCTGCCTGCTGATGTCGTCCAGCCAGACGGCTACGCCCGCGTCAGAGAGCTGCTGAAGTGGGCTGCCCATGGTGTGATCCACTCCTTGGAGAAGGAGGAGGGCCGCCGACGGCGACCCTCCCCACAACGGTCAGTTGCCGGTCGTTGATCCACGGTCACCGCCGAGCTTGGCAGCGCTGGAGTGTACGGCTGCCACTACCCGGTCGGCGGTGAGCCCGAACTGCTCGTAGAGAGTCGCGTACGGAGCCGAAGCGCCGAAGTGTTCCAGACTCACCGACTCGCCATACTCGCCCACCAGCTCGCGCCAGCCCAAGGCGACCCCGGCTTCCACGGAGACCCGGACCCGGACCGACGGTGGAAGCACCTGCTGGCGGTAGGCGTCGTCCTGCTCGTTGAACCACTCCAGGCACGGCATCGACACCACACGGGTAGGAGTACCCGACTCCTCCAGGCGGGAACGCGCCTCCAACGCGATCTGCACCTCACTTCCGGTGGCGATGATGATCGCCTCCGGACGGCCGTTGCTGGCTTCGGCCAGGATGTACCCGCCGCGGGAGACCAGCTCCGCAGAGGCGAGCTCGGAGCGGTCCAGAACCGGAACCGACTGCCGGGTCAGCGCGAGCGCCACCGGGCCGTCATTGCGTTCCAGGATGGTGCGCCAGGCCACTGCCGTCTCGTTGGCGTCGGCGGGACGCACCACCGCCAGGCCGGGGATGGCGCGCAGCGACCACAGGTGCTCCACCGGCTGGTGGGTGGGTCCGTCTTCGCCCAGACCGATCGAGTCGTGGGTCCACACGTACGTGACCGGCAGCTTCATCAGGGCAGCCAGCCGCACCGACGGCCGCATGTAGTCGCTGAACACGAGGAAGGTGCCACCGTAGGGGCGGGTGGGGCCGTGCAGCGCGATCCCGTTGAGGATCGCCCCCATGCCGTGTTCACGGATCCCGAAGTGCAGCACCCGGCCGTAGCGGTGGCCGGAGAACGCCTTCGTGGACCGCTCCTCGGGGATGAACGACGGCTCGCCCTTAGGCGTGGTGTTGTTGGATCCGGCCAAGTCCGCCGAGCCGCCCCACAGCTCCGGCAGCACCGGGGCGATCGCGCTCAGCACCTCACCGGACGCTTTCCGGGTGGCCATGCCCTTAGCGCTGGGCTCGAAGGTCGGGATCGCCTTCTCCCAACCGTCCGGGAGCGAGCCTGCCATCAGCCGGTCGAACAGTTCGGCACGCTCGCCCGCGTTGGCCCGCCACTTGGCGAACAAGGCCTCCCATTCCTGGCGGGCGGCGCGGCCCCGCGCCACCACGCCCCGGGCGTGCTCCAGCAGCTCGTTGGGCACGTCGAACTGCGCCTCAGGGTTGAGGCCCAGCACCCGCTTGGTGGCGGCGACCTCTTCAGCCCCCAGCGCGGCGCCGTGGATCGCCCCCGTGTTCTGCTTGTTCGGGGACGGCCAGCCGATGATGGTGCGCAGCCGGATGAAAGAGGGACGTTCCGTCTCCGCCTGGGCGGCCCGGATCGCGTCGTACAGCGCCGCCACGTCTTCGTGGTAGGAGCCGTCCTCGCCGACCCACTCGACCTCTTGGACGTGCCAGCCGTAGGCGGCGTAGCGGGCGACGACGTCTTCGGTGAATGCGATCTGGGTGTCGTCTTCGATGGAGATGCGGTTGTCGTCCCAGATGACGATGAGGTTGCCGAGCTTCTGCGTGCCGGCGAGGGCACTTACTTCGTGGCTGATGCCCTCCTGGACGTCGCCGTCAGAGCACAGGACGTAGATGTAGTGGTCGAACGGGCTTTCCCCGATCGGGGTGTCCGGGTCGAACAGGCCCCGCTCCCGGCGGGCGGCCATGGCCATGCCGACCGCGTTGCCGATGCCCTGCCCCAAGGGGCCGGTGGTGGTTTCCACCCCGGCGGTGTGCCCGTATTCGGGGTGGCCCGGGGTGAGGCTGCCCCACTGGCGCAGCCGCTTGATGTCGTTCAGGCTCAGCCCGTAGCCAGCCAGGTAGAGCTGGATGTAGAGCGTGAGGCTGGAGTGCCCGCAGGACAGGACGAAGCGGTCGCGGCCGATCCACTTCGGATCTGTCGGATCGTGCCGCATCACCTTCTGGAAGAGCAGGTAGGCCACAGGCGCCAGACTCATCGCGGTTCCAGGGTGCCCGGATCCCGCTTCTTCGACCGCGTCCATCGCCAGGGCACGAACCACGTCTACGGTACGTCTATCGAGATCAGACCAGTCCAGGGTCTTTGGGGTGCCGGTGTTCACGCGGGCTAAAGCTCCTTTCGCGAATCCAGGCCAGTGTGTAGGCGTGGTGGCCGGAAAAGAAGGATTGGGGTGGGTCCACCGTGACCCGCAGCTAACCAACCGTAGTGACAGCCGCGCAGCGTGAGGAGATGCGGGGCGTCGTAATGTGGCGCCGTGCGTGTCGCGGTGACGGAACCCCTGAGGGCTGGTGACTATCCCTGACCCTATCGCCGAAACCCCGACATCTAATCACCGGACTGGCATGGTTGACGCCGCACCGACGGACGGCCCCGATGAGAACGCGCCCGAACCTAGCACTACACTCTGTCGTTGACGGTGTCGTGCGTCGTGCCAGGCGCGCGAGGGGTCACAGGTGCCGCACCGCGCCGCGCATTCGTGGTGAGCAGCCAGGAACAATTGATGCCCATTTGATGCCCTGACGCCCAGTTTCTTTGAGGTTTGAGCGTGTCTGTGTCCGTAGAACGGGTGACGGCCGTGCGTTCCGCGCCGCACGGCCAGCAACCCCAGCAGCCGAGAACAACGGCCCGGCGCGTGACCCAGGTACGGCGGCGGCCATGACACTCCTCGGTCGTCCCGCTGCCACCGATACCTGCGCGGCCGCTGATTCTCCCACTGGGGGTGTGTCGCGCTCCGCTTCGCTGGGGACCTACATCCGCGCCTATATCGCCCTGTCGAAGCCGCGGGTCATTGAACTGCTGCTGATCACCACTATCCCGGTGATGTTCGTGGCAGCCCAGGGCGTGCCGCCGCTGGGGATCGCCGTGGCCACCCTGGTGTTCGGCACCATGTCCGCGGCCAGTGCCAACGCCATCAACTGCTACATCGACCGGGACATCGACCGTGCTATGCGGCGTACCCGCCGCAGACCCACCGCCATGGAGCAGGTGACGCCGCGCGGCACGATGATCTACGGGATTACGCTGGCGGTCCTGTCCACGGTCGGCTTCGTGGTGTTCGTGAACTGGCTGGCCGCGGCGTTGTCGGTGTTCGCGATCGCGTTCTACATCTTCGTCTACACACTGCTGCTCAAGCGGCGCACCGCGCAGAACGTGGTGTGGGGCGGGATCGCCGGCTGCATGCCCGTGCTCATCGGCTGGGCGGCGATCACCGAGCGCCTCGACTGGGCCCCGTTCATCCTGTTCCTGGTGGTGTTCTTCTGGACACCGCCGCACACGTGGGCATTGGCCATGCGGTACCGCGAGGACTACGCCGCCGCGAACGTCCCCATGCTCCCGGTGGTGGCTAGCGACCGCCGGGTGATGCTGGAGTGCGTGCTGTACTCGTGGGCCACCGTGGTGGTGTCGCTGCTGCTGTGGCCTATCGCCGATACCACGCTGCTGTACCCGGTGGCGGCCGCCGTGCTGGGGGTGATCCTGCTCGCCCAGGCGCACCGCCTCTACAACCAGGTCCGTGCCGGAGTGAGCGGCAGCAAGCTCAAGACCATGGGCTTCTTCCACCTGTCGAACGCCTACCTGGCCCTGCTGTTCGTGGCGGTGACGATCGACCCGCTCCTGGCTAACGCACTGCGCTGATCGACGAGAGGTGACGACGATAACGGGAGGCTGCGCGCAGCCTCCCGTTATCGTTGCCGCTTCGGGAGGCGGCCGAGGCGACCTGCGGCACGACACGGGTGGGAGAGTGGAGCCATGAGGAAGATCACCCGCTGGGAAGCCATGGTGCAGCAGAATCCCGGCCATTCCCGGTGGTATGTGGAGCGTTTCCGCACCATGGCCGCGCAGGGGAACGACCTTGCGGGCGAGGCTCGCATGATCGACGCGATGGTGGGGCGCGGTTCCCGGATTCTGGACGCGGGCTGCGGGCCGGGACGGGTCGGCGGGGAACTCGCTGCACGCGGCCACCACGTGGTGGGGGTGGACATCGACCCCTATCTGGTCAACGCGGCCCGCGAAGACTATCCGCAGGGCGACTGGCGGGTGGGCGACCTGGCCGAGCTTGACCTTGTGGAGCGCGGGGAAGAGCCTTTCGACCTCGTGGTCTGCGCGGGAAACGTGATGACGTTCCTCGCCCCCGGCACCGAAGTGGAAGTGCTGCGCAGGATGGGCGCCCACATCCGGGACGGAGGCCGGATCGTCGTGGGCTTCGGCGCGGGCCGCGGCTATCCGTTTGAGCGGTTCTTCGCCGACGTGGCCGAAGCCGGTCTCGTCACCGAGCTGTGCTTAGCCACCTGGGATCTGCGCCCGTTCACCCCGGAGTCCGACTTTCTGGTGGCGGTGCTGGGACGCGCAGCCGAGACGCCGCCCACCGGGTGAACGACGCTAGGCGCTGCCCTGTGCCTCCTTGACCGCCAGGACCGCGGATACGTGCCTGGTCGTGCCCCCACGAGCGGGGAAGCACGGGCAGCGCCGCGCCGTTTGCGGGAGGACCCGTCCCGCACATGGACGGGGGTCGGCCCGCTCGCACCGTGGGACCCGGCTGCGGATGGGTGCCCTGCGGTGGCAAGCGGGCCGCCGCTGACGACCCCCGCGGGGTGCCCTCCGTCGCAGGCGACGTGCCGGCGGGAGGGCGGACGTGTTCCGGCCTGCTGCGGAGTGCGCCAGGGGCGTGCCGCTGGCGCACTCCAGGCGGATCGCCTATCTTTTCGGGATACGTCTCTTTGGAGGCCGTGGGGCCGAGGCTGCGGATGGTGGCCCCACGGCCGCTCACCCCAAGGAGGCGCCGACTTTGACGTACCCTTTGAGCAGGTCGCGGGCGATGGTGCGGCGCTGGATCTCGTCGGTTCCCTCATAGATGCGCAGCAGCCGCAGCTCGCGGTACCAGCGCTCGATGGGGAGCTCCCGGGTGTAGCCCATACCGCCGTGGATCTGCAGCACCCGGTCGACGATCTCGTTGGCTTTCACACCGCCGTACAGTTTGGCGATGGACTGGGCGTGCCGGGAGTCCCGGCCGTTGTCCACCTGCCAGGCGGCGTGGAGCACGAGCAGCCGCAGCGCTTCGATCTCCACCTGGGAGTCGGCGATCATCCACTGGATGGCCTGCCGTTCCGCAAGCGGCTTACCGAAGGTCTCACGCGTGTTGGCGTAGTCGATGGCCATGCTCAGCAGCCGTTCGCAGGCGCCGAGCGCACGCGCGGGGAGCAGGTAGCGGCCCCGGCCGATCCACTTCATCGCCAGCTCGAAGCCCTTGCCGACCTCACCGAGCACGTTGGATTCCGGCACCCGGACGTTGTCGAAGACCAGGGAGGCCGGACCCCACTCGCCCATGGTGGGGATGGGCTCGGAGCGCCATCCCGCCTCCCGGTCCACCAGGAAGCAGGTCACTCCGCCGTTGGCGCCCTTCTCCGGGTCGGTGACCGCGAACACCATGGCGAAGTCGGCTTCGTTCCCACCGGTGATGAACGTCTTCTCCCCGTTGATCACCCAGTGGTCGCCGTCCTTGTAGGCCCGGGTGCGGATCGCTTTGGCGTCGGAGCCGGCGCCGGGCTCGGTGATGGCGAAGCAGGACTTGCGTTCGCCCGCGATGGTGGGCAGCAGGTAGCGCTTCTTCTGCTCTTCGTTGGCGTAGAAGAGGATGTTGTCGGCGCCGCCGCCGAAGCTGAACGGGATGAAGGTACGGCCCAGTTCGATCTCCACCAGTGCGGTGGTGACCGCATCCAGTCCCATGCCGCCGTACTCGACGGGGGTCTGGATCCCCCAGAAGTCGGACTTCTTGGCGAGCTGTCTCAGGTCGTGCAACTCCTGGGGGGTCAGACCGTGCCCCTCGCCGTTCCGTTCCCGGCGCAGCACCTCCGGTTCGAGCGGCATAAGTTCGCGCTCGACGAAGGTGCGCACCCAGTTGCGGATTTCCCGCTGTTCTTCGGTCAGTGAGAAATCGACCATGTTTCCTTAGCTCTTTCCCCCGAAGCGCGCACGCAGTTCGCGCTTGAGTACTTTGAGGCTCGGACCCAGTGGAAGCTCGGTCACGATCTCCACTCTGCGCGGGTACTTGTGTTTGCCCAGGCGCTCCTGCGCCCAGGCCTGGAGTTCAGCGGGGTCGACGGCGCCCTCCTTGTCGGGCACCACCACCGCGCAGACCTCCTCACCCAGTTCGGCGTCGGGCACGCCGATCACCGCTACCTGGGAAATCCCGGGGAATTTCAGCAGGACCTCTTCCACTTCGCGCGGGTAGACGTTGAAGCCGCCGCGGATGATCAGGTCCTTCTTGCGGTCCACGATGTGGATGAAGCCGTCGTCGTCGATGAAGCCGATGTCTCCGGTGCGGAACCAGCCGTCAACGATCGCCTCGGCGGTGGCCTCCGGGCGGTTGAGGTATCCGACGAAGACGTTGTGGCCGCGGATGACGATTTCGCCGTGCTCGCCGCGCGGCAGGAGTTCGATCCGGTCGTCGATGTCGGCGCGGGCGATCTCCACTTCCACACCCCAGATGGGGTGGCCGACCGAGCCGACGCGGGCGCCGTAGAGCGTCTGGTTGGTGCTGGCCGTGGGCGAGGTCTCCGACAGGCCGTAGCCCTCGTAGATGGTGGTGGAGAACGCTTCTTCGAACCGGCGGAGTACCACTTCGGGGAGGGAAGCGCCACCGGAGACACAGAAGCGCAGGGAGGGAAGTTTGGTGTGGTGGGCTGCGGCTTCTGCCAGCCGGACGAACATGGTGGGGACGCCGTCGAAGATGGTGGCGCCGTACTCGCACATCATCCGGATGGCTTCGTCGGGGTCGAACCGCTCCTGCAGGATGAGGGTGGCGCCCACCCGGAAGGTGGTGTTGAGCGCCACTGACTGGCCGAAGGTGTGGAACAGGGGCAGGGAGCCCATGACGACGTCTTCGCCGCTCATGGGGTGGACGTCGAACGCGTTGACGGTGGCGTTCATCACCAGGTTGAGGTGGGTGAGCATGGCGCCTTTGGGGACGCCCGTGGTGCCGCTGGTGTAGAAGATCACCGCAATGTCGTCGGGGGCGCGGGACACGTAGGAGGGCAGCGGTTCGCTGTCCGCCACGAGCGGGGCCAGCGCGTCGGGCCGCTGCGGGTCCCCGACAGTGCGCACGGTGACGTCGTTGCCGTCGACCGCGGCGTGGGCGAGGTCAGCGAACAGGCTTTGGGCGAGGACGAGGCGCGCCCCGGTGTCGGAGAGGAGGAAGGCGACCTCTTGGGGGCGGAGCATCGGGGGGATGGTGACGACGGTCCCGCCCACGGCGAGGATGCCGTAGTAGCAGCGGACGAAGTCGGCGACGTTGCCTGCGAGCAGGGCGACCCGGTCCCCGGGGGAGACGCCGAGAGAGCGGAGGGCGGCCGCGTGGCGCAGGGACTCGTGCCACAGGGTGGCGTAGGAGATCCGCTCACCGTCAGCGATGAGTGCGGTGCGTTCCGGGTGGCGACGCGCAGCCTCGGCCAGGATCGTGGCGAGTGACAGTTGCATGGTGGCTCCTTCGGTGCGGCTGGTCCTTGGGCACAGCAGAAAAGCCGCTGTCCCATGCGTGAGGGAGTCGCGCGTCACATTTAATCTAACAGTGTTCGGTTTGGGAAGACCGACCGGTATGCCACCTTGGTTCTGCGCCTGACCCATACTTGAGGCGATCCACGCCAAGCGCGTTCACCACAGAGAACGCGCTGGGGAGGCCGGGGAGAAGGGGAAGGACGGGGATCACAGTGGCACGCCCTAGGACACCGCTGCTCAGCCGAACGCGTATCCAGGAAGCCGCCCTAGCCCTGGTCGACCGCGACGGGCTGCAAGGACTGTCCATGCGCAAGCTCGCCCAGGAGCTCAACGTCCAGGCCCCGTCTCTGTACAGCTACTACCGCACCAAAGAAGAGCTGCTGAACGACGTCGTCGACCGCATTACCGCCAACATCGACGTTTCTGGCTTCAAAGACGGGGACTGGAAACGCGGACTCATCGTATGGGCGCGCTCCTACCGCGACGCTCTCGCGGCCCATCCCAACATGGTCGCCTTCATAGCGTCCGGGCCGGGACGCCGCGAAGAGGCCCTGCGGCGGGCCGACGCGATCCACGGCGGCCTCGTCTCCGCGGGCTGGCCGGCCCGGCTCGCCACGATGATCGGCGCCTCCACCCGCTACCTCGTGGTGGGCGCCGCGATCAACTCCTTTGCCCGCGGCTTCGATGCAGACGCCCGCGTCTACCAGGACCGCTACCCCAACCTGTCCCAGGCGCACCGTCTGCCGGAACTCGCCGCTGAGATCGACAACGACAGTTTCGAACTCGCCCTGCGCGCCTTCATCGCGGGCCTGGAAGTGCTCTACCCCGACAAGGCCGGCGCCGCGCGCCGCCCGGAGGCCGCCGCAGCATCCGCGGGGCAGCACGCCAAGGCGGGGTCCCGCGCCTCCGCGGGAGCCGCCGACCCTTCCAGAGCACCGCTGGAGGACCACACTCCGGAACGCTGACCGGTGGGCACGGGACCGGTACGCTGCGGCTTCTGCCAGTCCCGTGCCCGCCGCACGGGGCCGCACCCGCAGGGCGCGGTCGCTGCCCCACCACCGGGGCAGCTACGCTCAGTGCTTATGCGCCCCCTGGACACCAAAGCGATCCTGGAAGGACGCACCCCGGGCCGCCACTCTCTCGGCTTGGTCAGCGGCATCGCGGTGAGCGTCCTGTGCATGCTGGTGATGCTCGGCTACCTCCTGTTCAGCGGTTTCTCCGGTGCTGGGAGCGAGGGAGTCGTCGCCTTCTTCATCAGCCTGGTAGCAGCCGTCATCCCGGTCAGCATCATCATCCCCCTCGTCCTGCTGCTGGACCGCCTCGAACCGGAGCCGAACTCGGTCCTGCTGTTCGCATTCCTCTGGGGTGCCGGCGTAGCGGTGCTGGCCTCGTTCATTCTCAACACCCTCGGCATGGAGCTGTACACCGTCCCGAGGTTCGGGGAAGACTTCGGCGCCTACGTGAGTGCCACGGTGGGAGCACCCCTGGTTGAGGAGAGCGCCAAGGGGATCGCCCTGCTCCTGCTGCTGTGGCGGCGCCGCCACGAGATCGACACCGCCACCGACGGCATCATCTACGCGGCGATGGTCGCTACCGGGTTCGCGTTTGTGGAGAACGTCTCCTACTTCCTCAGCGCCCTGTTCTCCGAAGGCGCTTCCGGGTTCGCGGTGACCTTCGTGCTGCGCGGCATCATCGCCCCGCTCGGGCACCCGATCTACACCGCGATGATCGGCTTGGGCGTCGCCTACGCTGCGACCCACCCGGGCCTGGTGGCGCGGATCGCCATGCCGGTCCTCGGCTGGCTGGGCGCGGTCGTGCTGCACGCGCTGTGGAACGGCTCGACCGCGTTCGGCTGGACCGGGCTGGGAGTGGTGTACGCGCTGCTGTTCTGCGTCCTCGTCGCGCTCATCGGGGTGACCGTGCATGACCGCCGCCGCCAGGTCGCGGCGATCGCTACCTACCTGCCGCCCTACATCTCCACAGGTCTGGTGACGCCCGCCGATATCCGGATGCTCAGCACGATGAGCGGACGCAAACAGGCGCGGGCCTGGGCACGGCGTACCGCAGGGGTGCGGGGCCGCCGGGCCATGGAGGACTACCAGTTGGCCGCCACAGAACTCGCCCTCCTCCACCGGAGGTTGGACCGCGGTGTGGCCATGCCCGCCTGGTGGGAGCGGCGCGACGCCATCCTGGCCCTCATGCACATGGCCCGCGAGGCGTTTCTGGGCCGCGCCGCCCGCCCGGTCGCCCCCGCCTGGGTGCAGCAGCCCACCGATTCCGGATTCCTGCGGCGCGCAGACTTCCAGCACGTCATCGCGCAGGCGCACGCCCAGCGCGGCAGCCTACCGCCGCAGCCGCCCGCTACCGGTGGGCAGCAAGCTCCGTCGCAACCGTCGGGCTGGTGACAGCCACGCGTTCCGCGGTGGCGAAGTACAGCCGCAGGATCGCGGTCCACACCAGCAGGGAGCCCAAGACGTGCAGCACGACCATCCAGGAAGGCAGTCCCAGCAGGTACTGCGCGTAGCCGAGCGCTCCCTGGGCGAGTAGTGCGGCGAGCAGCAGCCACGCCTGGACCTGCACGAGGCGCGGTGCGCGGCTCCGCGCCGCCATGACGAGGACGGCGACGGTCAGCGCGGTGGTGAGCCACGCCAGGAGGGAGTGGATGCGGGTGACCGCGTCGAGCGGGAAGTCCCAGCGCGGCGCGGTAGCGTCACCGCCGTGCGGACCGGTCCCGGTGACGACGACTCCGGCGACGATGAGGACCAGCCCGACCGGGACGAGCACAGTGGCGGCGAGGCGGAGCCGCGGGGTGACGGTGAGCCGCAGTTCTCCTTCGGGCTCCCGGCAGCGCACGTAGTAGGCCATGGTGAGGATCACCACGAGGACCGAGAGGACGAAGTGCGCGCCCACCGACGCAGGGTGCAGGTCACTCCAGACGGTGATCCCGCCGACGACCGCCTGGCCGAGCACGCCCGCCGGCACCAGGGCGGCCAGGACCAGCAGGTCGCGTCTGCGGGGACGCATACGCAGTGTCGCCAGGAGGACGATCACCCCGACAGCGAGCAGCAGGAAGGTGAGAGTCCGGTTGCCGAACTCGATAGCCGCGTGGAATGCGGAGTGGTGGGTGCCGACGGGGACGAAGCTCTCCGGGGTGCACTTGGGCCATTCCGAGCAGCCCAGCCCCGACTCGGTGACCCGCACAGTCGCTCCAGTGACCGCGATTCCGGAATTGACGATGACGTTGCCCAACGCCCACCAGCGCAGGGAAGCGGTCGTGGGATGCCAGATCGTGCGAGCCAACAGCGCCAGTACCACTATGCCGACGGCGCAGAACGCCACCTGCCAGGCCCACAGCGGCAGGTTGAGGATCGTGAAGTCGTCCGCCGCGAGCGCGACAGACCAGGGAGAGGCTGTCATACGACAGATCGTAGTAGAAGGGTGACGAGGCTTCCGCTGGGGTCCCCACCAGCGGTGAGCTGCAACGATGCCGGACGTTCGCGCAGGTCCGCACCAGCGTGAAGAGCCTGGCGGGGGCCGTTTTCCCGAATCACCCAGACCGGATCGCGGGGGAGCCGAGGTGAAGTCCAGGGCCGGACCGGCTCCTTTCCGGCCCGTGCGGTCGGCTGCACGGCAGTGGGGCGGCAGTCCCCGGAGCTGTTCGGCTCTCCTCGACCGCAACAGCGGCCGCTGCGGGTGTCCGGCACAACCGGAGAAGGCGCATACCCGGCCCCGCCCAAGAACCGGGGCCGACGGAGAGTCGCGGCGAGGGCAGGGCGGCCCCTGTCAAAGCTCTGTCTTCCGCCAGCAGCGGAGCGGTCTATGGGGGTTGGCCTCCCAGCGCAGCGGGGGCACCGCGGCAGGCTCACAGCCGGGCGGAGCGGGTCGCACCCACACTGGCGACCACCACGCAGGCCACCGCGGCCCACTGGGCGACGGTGAGGAATTCCCCGAGCAGGACCAGGCCCACGAGTGCGGCCGCCGCCGGTTCTAGGCTCATCAGGATGCCGAACACCCCGGGCGGAATGCGGCGCAACGCCTGCATTTCCAGGGAGTAGGGGATGACCGAGGAGAGCAGCCCCACGGCAAGACCGGTCAGCAGCACGCTCGGGTCGAGCAGGGCCGGGCTGCTGTGGGCGAGGCCCATCGGCGCGACGAGCACTGCGCCGATCACACTGGCCACCGTCAGTCCGGAAGTCCCGGGGAAGCGTCGGCCGGTGGCTGCGCTGAGCAGGATGTAGCACGCCCACGCAGCGCCCGCGAGGGCGGCGAACGCCACCCCTGCCAGGGTGACCCCGCCGTCGTCCCATCCCAGCAGCGCAACCCCCGTGCCGGCGAGCACCACCCACACCAGGTCCCGCCAGCGGCGCGATCCCGCCACGGCCACGGCCAGCGGGCCCAGGAATTCGATGGTCACGGCCACGCCCAGCGGGATGCGCGCAAACGATTCGTAGATGGCGTAGTTCATGACCGCCAGCGACGTGCCGAAACCGACCGCGACCAGCCAGTCCGTGCGAGAGTGCCCGCGCAGTGGGGGAGGGGCGAAGCACAGCAGCACCAGGGCCGAAGCCAGCAGGCGCAGCCACACCACGGTGCTTGGGGGGAGGACCGCGAACAGGTTCTTCGCCACCCCTGCGCCGAACTGGACCGACAGGATGCTCACCCCGACCAGCCAGGTCGCCGGGATGGCAGTGCCCGCGGCGCGGACGAGCGCCGCAGCCCGGGAGAACGGACCCGGTGCAGACTGCCCAGGAGAGTCGCTATTCACCCGATCATCCTATGAAGCGAGATCGCGGGCGGGTTGGGGCGGGAAGGAACGGGGAGAACGCCGGTGCCGGGCGGCGACTGGAGCCGCCGGCGGCGAACCCAACGGTGAGGAGAGTGTTGTGGCTTTCCGTGTCGACTCTGAGATCGGCCGTCTGCGCCAGGTCCTCGTCCACCGGCCCGACTTGGAAATCCAGCGCCTGACACCCAGCAACAAGGGCACCCTGCTCTTCGACGAAGTGCTGTGGGTGGAGCGCGCCCGCGAGGAGCACGACCTGTTCGTCCAGCTCCTGCGGGACCGGGGGGTGACCGTGCATGAATTCGGCAGCCTGCTCGCGGAGACTCTGCACATCCCCGAGGCGAAGAGGTTCATCCTCGACGAGGTGCTGGAGGAGCGCTTCTACGGTCCGATGGCTCTCGACGCCATCCGTGCCTGTCTTGACGCGATGGACCCCGGTGAGCTGCGCCGTTTCCTCACCGGCGGCATCACCAAGCGGGAGATCCTCCAGCGGATCTCCGAGCCGAAGTCGGTGTGGTTCCACGCCCTGGACCTGGACGCGTTCGTGCTGCCGCCGCTCCCGAACCTCATCTTCACGCGCGACACCTCGAGCTGGATCGGCAACGGGGTGTCCATCAACGTGATGCGCAACCGTGCCCGGATGCGGGAGACCACGCTGTACGAAGCGGTCTACCGGTGGCACCCGCTCTTCGCCGCAACCGATTTCCCCGTGTGGAATCCGGGGGTGTCCTGGGCGCCCGCCACGATCGAGGGCGGCGATGTCATGCCGGTCGGCAACGGCTCTGTGCTGGTGGGGATGAGTGAGCGCACCCGCCCGCAGGCGGTGGAGCTGCTGGCGCGGGAGCTGTTCGCCCGCGGTGGCGCCCAGCGCATTCTGGGGATCCAGATGCCCGAGGCCCGCGCCATCATGCACCTGGACACCGTGATGACCAACGTGGATCACGGGGTTTTCACGAAGTACGCGGGTCTGGGCATGCTGCCCTCCTACACCATCGAGCCGGGGGACAGCGACAAGGAGCTGAAGATCACGGACCACGCTCCAGAGGACATGCACCGGGCCATCGCCGCCGCGGTGGGGGTCGACGACATCACGGTCCTCACTCCCACCCAGGATGTCTTCTCGGCTGAACGCGAGCAGTGGGACGACGGGTGCAATCTCCTCGCACTAGCGCCGGGCGTGGTTGTGGCCTATGAACGGAATGTCTCGTCCAATGCGTATCTGCAGGCCAACGGGATTGAGGTCATCACTATCCCGGGCAATGAGCTCGGCCGCGGCCGAGGCGGGCCGCACTGCCTGACGTGTCCGCTGGAGCGGGATCCGGTGACCCTCTAGCAGATCGAATGAATATTCGATAATCTGTATACCTTTCCAGAAGAGTTGAGGTAACGGACAGGAGAGCCGGCCGCGATGGCGTTCAACCTGCGTAATCGCAGTTTTGTCAAGGAACTCGACTTCACCCCCCAGGAGCTGATGTTCCTGATCACATTGGCGGCCGACCTGAAGGCCGCCAAGTATGCGGGGACCGAGCAGCCGCAGCTCAGCGGCAAGAACATTGCCCTGATCTTTGAGAAGACCTCCACCCGCACCCGCTGCGCCTTCGAGGTTGCCGCCCACGACCAGGGTGCTCACGTCACCTACCTGGACCCGAGCGGCTCCCAGATCGGGCACAAGGAGTCCATCAAGGACACGGCCCGTGTCCTGGGCCGCATGTTCGACGCGATTGAGTACCGCGGCGCCAGCCAGGCCACGGTGGAAGAACTGGCCGAGTATGCGGGCGTGCCGGTGTGGAACGGCCTCACCGACGAATGGCACCCCACCCAGATGCTCGCCGACTTCCTCACCATCATGGAGCACACCGACAAGCCGCTGCGCGAGGTCACCCTGGCGTACATGGGGGATGCCCGCAACAACCTCGGCAACTCCCTCACCGTCACCGGAGCCATGCTCGGTATCGACGTGCGCATGGTTGCCCCCCGCGAACTGTGGCCTGACGAGGAGCGGGTCGCCGCCCCCGCCCGCGCAATCGCCGAGACCACGGGGGCGCGGGTCACGTTCACCGACGACATCGCGGAAGGACTGGCCGGGGCGGACTTCATCTACACCGACGTGTGGGTGTCGATGGGAGAACCCAGCGAAGTGTGGGACGAGCGCATCCGCCAGCTGCTGCCCTACCAGGTCAACGCTGAGGCCCTCAAAGCCACCGGCAACCCTGACGTCAAGTTCCTCCACTGCCTGCCGGCTTTCCACGACCTCGGTACCGAGGTGGCACGGGAGATCCACGCCCGCACCGGCCTGACCGCGCTCGAAGTCACCGACGAGGTGTTCGAGTCGCCGGCCTCCATCGTCTTCGACCAGGCCGAGAACCGGATGCACACGATCAAGGCGCTCATGGTCGCCACCCTGGGCAGGTGACCGCGGCGGCCGCGTCCGAGCCCGCGCGGACGCGGCTGTTCCGCACCGGCACGGCTGCGCCGGGCGCGGAGGTAGCGCAGGAACCGTCCGGGCAGCCGGTCACCGCTCCGCAGGCCGCTCGCATGCTGGCGGCCGGGCCACCGCCGCCACCAGAAGCAGCATCCAGGCGGTGAACGAGACGAGCGGCTGCCCCAGCGTCATTATGAGCCCGGCAGTGCTGCTCGTCGCCCAGCCGGTGGCCACCTGCAGGACGATCCAGCCGAAAGGCAGGGCAGCGGCACCCACGTTCACGCACAGCGCCGCCACAACCAGGCCAGCGCGAACAGGCCTGCGCCACCACACCAGGAGTCCGCCCACGGCTAAGAGCACGAGCGGCGGCCCCACGTAGCGCACCAACACGAACCAGGGGATGCCTAAGGACGCCACGCGGGGAGTCTAGTGCGCCAGCAGTCCGGTCGGCGGCGCGGGCGGTACCGCGTCACAGCCCCGGGAAGCGGCGCCTGGACGGGAAGACTCACTCCCAGCGGAAGAACCGGCCTGCCAGAGCCGCGCCGACCACGCTCCAGGCCAGCAGGACGAGCACGGGGCCGAGCGGCATTGCGGCCCCTTCCGCCAGGACCGTGCGCAGGCCCGTGGAGAGCGCGGTGATAGGCAGGGCTTCCACGAAGGGGAGGAGCGCTGGGGGGAACAGGTCGACGGGGAACACGACCCCGCCCAGCCCGAGCAGGATGACGTAGACCAGGTTGGCGGCTGCCAGAGTCGCCTCGGCCCGCAGTGTCCCAGCCATCAGCAGCGCCAGCGCGCTGAAGGCAGCGGTGGCCAGCACCATCAGCAGCACCACGCTGAGCACGCCGACGGCCCCGCCCTGCGGTGACCATCCCAGCAGGAAGGCCACCGTGCTGATGAGCACGGCTTGCAGCAGTTGGATGACCAGTACCGCCAGGGTTTTCGCGGCCAGAAGCCCCAGCCGGGTCAACGGGGTGGCGCCCAGGCGTTTGAGCACCCCGTAGCGCCGTTCAAAGCCGGTGCTGATGGCCTGGCCGGTGAAGGCGGTGGACATCGTCGCCAACGCGAGCACTCCCGGGGCCAGGAAATCCACGCGCGACGCCGTGCCCGCGTCGAGGATCGGGACGATGCTGAATCCGACCAGGAGCAGCACGGGGATGACGAGGGTCAAGAGGAGCTGCTCGCCGTTGCGGAGCAGAAGGCGCAGTTCCAGCCCTGCCTGGGCCAGCACCCGGCGGACTACGGGAGCAGCCTTGGGGCGGGGAGTGAAGTCAAGCGGTGTGGTGGAGGACATCAGTCGCGAAGATCCCGGCCGGTGAGTTCAAGGAAGACGTCTTCGAGGGTGCGGCGGTGCACTCGCAGGTCCTCGGGGAGGAGTCCGCGGGACGCACACCAGGTGCTCACGGTCGCTACCAGGCCCGGCCCTATTTCGTCGGGGTCAGCGCAGGTGACCGTGTACTGTCCAGCGTCGCGCTCGGTGACGCTGCAGCCCGGTGGAAGGGCAGCGGCGAGGTCAGACACGTCCAGTCCGGGAGCAGCCCGGAACCGCAGCTCCCGATCGCCGCGGGTGAGGGCGGCTGTGGGGCCGTCGGCGACGACCCGGCCGTGGTCGATGATGACCACGTGGTCGGCAAGCCGTTCCGCTTCTTCCATGTAGTGGGTGGTCAGCACGACGCCCACCCCTGCGGTGCGCAGCTCGCCGATCAGCTCCCAGGTGGCCATGCGGGCCTGCGGGTCGAGGCCGGTGGTGGGCTCGTCCAGGAACACCAGTTCGGGACGGCCGATGATGGCAGCGGCCAAGGACAGGCGCTGCTGCTGTCCTCCGGACAGCCGGCGGAACGGGGTGCGGGCTACCGCGGAGAGGCCCAGCCGGTCCAGGAGCGCTTCAGGGGGGAGGGGATGGGCGTAGAAGGCAGCGAGAAGACGCAGCCACTCCCCAGCGCGCACCCCGGTGGGCACGCCGCCGCTCTGCGGCATGACCCCGACCCGTGGCCGAAGCGCGGCCGCGTCGCGGATCGGGTCGAGGCCGAGGACACGGACCCGGCCCGCGTCTGCGTGCCGGAACCCTTCACAGATTTCGATCGTCGAGGTCTTGCCCGCACCGTTGGGGCCGAGGAGCGCGGTGACCGCGCCGCGGGCAGCGGTGAACGACAGGCCCGCTACGGCAGTGACCGTACCGTAGCGCTTGACCAGGTCGGTGACCTCGACGGCAGGGGTGTCCATGGCGAAGAGTCTACGGCGGGGGGTGCAGGGGGCGTACCCGACTGCGACATCCGCGCGGAAACCGCTCAAGAGTGTTTCATGTTGTGAGATGACATTCTCATGATGTGGTTGTTTTGCGGGGTGGAGGCGCGGATGATGCTGATCATCGAAACCGAGCAAATGAGAAAAAGGCCAGTAAGGCAAGGCTAACTTGTGTGTCCTACAGCACTCGGCGCGGTTTGCTCATCGGGAGGGAATTAGGCCACACTGATGTTGTGAAAAACATGGGTGGGGCAGAGCGTACGGAGGGCAGTGCCAGAACCGGTGCTGCCTTGACGCCTGTCGGCCACGAACTGGGATCCGAGACCGGAACCCGGGCACGGGTCGCCCGACTCATCCTCGAGCACGGCCCGATCACCGCCTCCGCTCTGGGCGAGCGGCTCGGGCTGACCCCGGCGGCAATCCGCCGCCACCTCGACAACCTCGTGAGTGAAGGCATGGTCGAGGCCCGCGACGCCCACCCCGTGAGGCGTCGCCGGAGGGGAAGACCCGCCCGTGTCTTTGTGATCACCGGGGCCGGACGCGACGCGTTCGTGCACGGCTACGACGACCTCGCCGCCAGTGCACTGCGCTTCCTCGCGGAGAAGGCAGGACCGCAGGCCGTCGCCGAGTTCGCGCAACGCCAGGTGGCCGAACTCGAACGTCGCTACCGTCCGCTGCTGGCCGACGCACCCCCGCACCAGCGGGTCCGGCTGCTCGCTGAGGCACTGTCGAACGACGGCTACGCCGCCTCGGCGGGGGCAGCCCCGGCCGGAGGGGAGCAGTTGTGCCAGCACCACTGCCCAGTCGCCCACGTGGCGGCTGAATTCCCTGAACTGTGCGACGCAGAAGTCGAGGCTTTTGCCCGACTTCTTGGCACTCCGGTGCGTCGCCTTGCCACCATCGCGCACGGCGATAGCGTCTGCACCACCCACGTCAGCCCTCGTGACATCGGCTCCCTGAGCGCCGAGGCCCGTAGCCAGCGAGGCACGGGCACACCACGCCAAACAGGACGTCCCGTCCAGGAGGATCCGCGTAAATGACGTCTACCGCGCACCCCGAGCTCGAAGGGCTCGGCACTTACGAATACGGCTGGGCCGACCCCGACGTGGCCGGCGCCTCGGCGCGCCGTGGTCTCGACGAAGAGGTCGTCCGCGACATTTCGGCGAAGAAGAACGAGCCGGAGTGGATGCTGGACCTGCGCCTGAAGGCGCTGCGGCTGTTCACCAAGAAGCCGTTGCCGACGTGGGGTGCTGACCTGTCGAGGATCAACTTCGACAACATCAAGTACTTCGTGCGGTCCACGGAGAAGCAGGCCCGCTCGTGGGAAGAGCTTCCCGAAGACATCCGCCGCACCTACGACCGGCTGGGGATTCCTGAGGCGGAGAAGCAGCGCCTCGTCGCCGGGGTGGCAGCCCAGTACGAGTCCGAGGTGGTCTACCACCAGATCCGCGAGGACCTGGAAGCCCAGGGCGTCATCTTCCTGGACACCGACACCGCGCTGAAGGAGCACCCGGACCTGTTCAAGGAGTACTTCGGCACGGTCATCCCGCCCGGCGACAACAAGTTCGCGGCACTGAACACCGCGGTGTGGAGCGGCGGCTCCTTCATCTACGTGCCCAAGAACGTGCACGTGGAGATTCCGCTCCAGGCCTACTTCCGGATCAACACCGAGAACATGGGCCAGTTCGAGCGGACGCTCATCATCGTCGACGAGGGCGCCTACGTCCACTACGTCGAGGGCTGCACCGCGCCGATCTACAAGTCGGAGTCGCTGCACTCGGCGGTCGTCGAGATCATCGTCAAGAAGAACGCCCGCTGCCGCTACACGACCATCCAGAACTGGTCGAACAACGTCTACAACCTGGTCACCAAGCGTGCCGTCGCCTACGAGGGCGCCACCATGGAGTGGATCGACGGCAACATCGGCTCCCAGGTCACCATGAAGTACCCGGCGGTCTACCTCATGGGCGAGCACGCCAAGGGCGAGACCCTGTCCCTCGCGTTCGCGGGTGAGGGCCAGCACCAGGACACCGGTTCCAAGATGGTGCACTGCGCCCCCAACACCTCCTCCACCATCGTCTCCAAGTCGGTGGCGCGCAGCGGCGGCCGTGCCTCCTACCGCGGCCTCGTCCAAGTACAGGAGGGGGCAGAGCGCTCCAAGTCCACGGTCAAGTGCGATGCGCTGCTGATCGACACCATCAGCCGCTCCGACACCTACCCCTACGTCGACGTCCGAGAAGACGACGTCGAGATGGGCCACGAGGCCACCGTCTCCAAGGTGAGCGAGGACCAGCTCTTCTACCTGATGAGCCGGGGCCTGGACGAGGACGAGGCCATGGCGATGATCGTCCGCGGGTTCGTGGAGCCCATCGCCCGCGAGCTGCCCATGGAGTACGCCCTGGAACTGAACCGGCTCATCGAGCTGCAGATGGAAGGAGCGGTCGGCTAACCATGGCCACCCCCAATCTCGGAATCCGGGAACACAGCCACGGCGGCGATCTTCCCGTCTCCAAACTCGTCCACGGGTCCTTCGACCCCAACGACTTCCCCAAGCCCACCGGCCGCGAGGAAGAGTGGCGGTTCACCCCGCTGCGCCGGCTCCGCGGCCTCCACGAAGGGGGCAGCGCCGACGGCGCCGTCGACGTCAAGGTGATCGCCCCGGACGAAGTCACCGTTGAGACGGTGGGCCGCGACGACGCCCGGCTGGGCACCTCGTTCCTGCCCAACGACCGGGTCAGCGCGCTGGCCTACCAGGCGTTCCGCGAAGCTGTCGTCGTGACGGTGCCGAAGAACACCGAGGTCAGTGAACCAGTGTTCCTCACCGTCACCGGAGCCCAGCAGGACCAGGCCCACGGCCACGTGCTCGTTCGGGTGGAATCCGCCGCGTCCGCCACCGTCGTGCTGGAGTACCGGGGCAGCTCGGTGTACGCCGACAACGTCGAATTCGTTGTCGAAGACGGCGGACGGCTCAACGTCGTCAGCCTCCAGGACTGGGACCGCGACGCCGTCCACGTGTCGCACCAGTACACCACGGTCGGTCGGGACGCCAGCTTCCGGAGCATCGTGGTGACGCTCGGCGGTGACCTCGTGCGCCTGTCGCCCAAGGTCTCCTACTCCGGCCCCGGAGGCGACGCCGAACTGTTCGGCCTGTACTTCACAGGCGCAGGACAGCACCACGAGCACCGCTCGCTGGTCGACCACAACGTGTCCCACACGCGCAGCCGGGTCGACTACAAGGGTGCGCTCAGCGGCGAAGACGCCCACGCCGTGTGGATCGGCGACGTGATCATCGGTGAGGGCACTCAGGGCACCGACTCCTACGAGCACAACCGCAACCTCGTGCTCACGGACGGCACCCGAGTAGACTCCGTGCCCAACCTGGAGATCTTCACCGGCGAGGTCGAAGGCGCCGGCCACGCCAGCACCAGCGGGCGTCTGGACGACATCCACCTGTTCTACCTGCAGTCGCGGGGCATCCCCGCCGACGAGGCCCGCCGCCTGGTGATCCGGGGCTTCTTCGCGGAGATCATCGACCGCATCGAAGTCCCCGAACTGCGCGACCGCATCATGGCCGAGGTTGAGGAGAAGCTGGCGCTGCATGAGTAGCGAGGAAACCTACACCAGGGTCTGTGCACTCAGCGACCTCCCCGAAGAAGGCGCACTAGGCGTGGAGGTCAACGGCACTCCCGTGGCGGTAGTGCGCAGCGAGGGCGAGATCTACGCGATCAGCGACCTCTGCTCGCACGCCGAGGTCAACCTCTCCGAGGGAGAAGTGGAAGACGGCACCATCGAGTGCTGGCTGCACGGCTCCTGCTTCGACCTGCGCACCGGCAAACCGCTCAACCCGCCGGCCACCCAGGCGGTCCCCACCTACCGAGTGAAGATCGACGGCGACGACGTACTCGTCTCGCTGGACACCGAGAAGGCGTAAGAAGAGACACTATGACCACATTCGAGATCCGCGGTCTGCGCGCTGACGTCCTCATCAGCGAAGAGGAGCGTCGCGAGATCCTCAAGGGCGTCAACCTGACCATCCGCTCCGGGGAGACCCATGCCATCATGGGCCCCAACGGGTCCGGCAAGTCCACCCTGGCCTACGCCATCGCCGGGCACCCCCGCTACGAGATCACCGACGGCGAGGTGCTGCTCGACGGCGAGAACGTGCTGGAGATGAGCGTCGACGAGCGGGCCCGCGCCGGCGTGTTCCTCGCCATGCAGTACCCGGTCGAGGTTCCCGGCGTGTCCATGTCCAACTTCCTGCGCAGCGCTGTCACCGCGGTGCGCGGCGAGGCCCCCAAGCTGCGGGCGTTCTCCAAGGAACTGCAGGAGGCCATGAAGGGGCTGTCCATCGACCCGTCCTTCGCCGCCCGCGGCGTCAACGAGGGCTTCTCCGGCGGTGAGAAGAAGCGGCACGAGATCCTCCAGCTGGAGCTGCTCAAGCCCAAGGTGGCCATCCTCGACGAGACCGACTCCGGCCTCGACGTCGACGCCCTCAAGATCGTCTCCGAAGGCATCAACCGGGCCAAGGAGGCCAACGACATGGGCGTCATGCTCATCACGCACTACAGCCGCATCCTCAACTACGTGAAGCCCGACTTCGTCCACGTCTTCGCGGACGGCAAGATCGTCGAGTCCGGCGGCATGGACCTTGCTGAGACACTGGAGACTGAGGGTTACGAGCGTTTCGTGAAGGTAGGCGCCTAACCGTGACACGCGAGCTGGATGTCGAGACGATCCGGGCAGACTTCCCGATCCTGTCCCGGACCGTCCGCAATGAGCGTCCGCTGGTGTACCTCGACTCCGGGGCCACATCCCAGAAACCCCGGCAAGTCCTCGACGCCGAGCGGGAGTTCTACGAACGCTATAACGCGGCGGTGCACAGGGGCGCGCACCAGCTCGCGGAGGAGGCCACTGACGCCTATGAGGCGGCCCGGGCCACCATCGCGGCCTTCGTCGGTGCCCCTGCTGACGAAGTGGTGTTCACCAAGAACGCCACAGAAGCGATCAACCTCGTCGCCTACGCCATGAGCAACGCGGTCACCGCGGGCGAGGAATTCTCCCGCTTCGCCGTGAAACCCGGCGACGAGATTGTGGTCACTGAAATGGAGCACCACGCCAACCTGGTGCCCTGGCAGGAGTTGTGCCGCCGCACCGGAGCGACACTGCGCTGGTTCGGGGTTACCGACGAGGGCCGCCTCGACCTGTCCAACTTGGACGACCTCATCAACGAGCGCACCAAGCTCGTGGCGCTCATCCACCAGTCCAACGTGCTGGGCACCGTCAACCCGGTCCAGTTGATCGCGGAGCGGGCGCACGCGGTCGGCGCGCTGGTCCTCGTGGACGGCGCCCAGTCGGTCCCGCACATGCCGGTCAACGTCACCGAGCTGGGCGTGGACTTCCTCGTGTTCTCCGGGCACAAGATGTGCGGCCCCAACGGCATCGGCGTGCTGTGGGGGCGCCGGGAGCTGCTGTGCGCCATGCCGCCGTTCATCACCGGCGGCTCCATGATCGGCACGGTGCACATGGAGCACAGCACGTGGGCCGACCCGCCGCAGCGGTTCGAAGCCGGCGTCCCGATGGCGCCCCAGGCAGTCGGCCTGGCCGCGGCATGCGACTACCTCAACTCCATCGGGATGGACGCCATCGCCGCGCACGAGCACGCTCTCGTGGAATATGCGCTCAAACACATTGGTTCCATCGAGGGTGTACGAATCGTCGGACCGGCCGACGCCGAGGCACGTGGGGGCGCCGTCTCGTTCACCGTTGACGGGATCCACCCCCACGATGTGGGCCAGGTACTGGACGACCTGGGGGTGGCCGTGCGGGTGGGGCACCACTGTGCATGGCCGCTGCACCGCAGGTTTGAGGCGGTAGCCACCACGCGCGCCTCGTTCTACCTGTACAACTCCTTCGCCGACGTGGACGCCCTGGCCGAAGGGATCCGGGAGGCGCAGCGATTCTTCGGCGTGGCCCGAAGCTAGGAAGAGCGTGCCATGAGACTCGACGCGATGTACCAGGAGATCATCCTGGACCACTACCGCAACCCGCACCACAAAGGGCTGCGGGAACCCTTCGACGCCGAGAGCCACCACGTCAACCCCACCTGCGGCGACGAGATCACCCTCCGTGTGCTGCTCAAGCCCGCGGACAAGGAGAGCGACGGCAGCGCCGCGATCGCCGACATCTCCTACGACAGCATGGGCTGCTCCATCAGCCAGGCGAGCGCCTCGGTCATGGCCGACCTGCTCATCGGCAAGACGGTCGACGAGGCGATGGCGATCCTCGACGAGTTCACCGCGCTCATGCAGTCCAAAGGGCAAGGCGAACCCGACGAGGACGTGCTGCAGGACGCGGTGGCTTTCGCTGGGGTGTCGAAGTATCCCGCCCGGGTCAAGTGCGCCCTGCTCGCCTGGATGGCGTGGAAGGACGCGACCGCCAAGTCTCTGGCAACCCAGCGGCAGGAGGAGGCCGTATGAGCACCGGAAACGAGGAGACCACCTCGACGCAGACGCAGACCGCCGAGGTGGACGAAGCGCTGGTGGAGGAGATCACTGACGCGCTCAAGGACGTCATCGACCCTGAGCTCGGCGTCAACGTGGTCGACCTCGGACTGGTCTACGGGGTCAACGTAGACGAGCGCAGCATCGTCATCGACATGACGCTGACCAGCGCGGCCTGTCCGCTCACCGACGTGTTGGAGGAGCAGGTCGCCAGCACGCTGGACGAGTTCGACCGCGACGTCAAGATCAACTGGGTCTGGATGCCGCCGTGGGGGCCGGACAAGATCACTGAGGACGGCCGAGACCAGTTGCGGATGCTCGGTTTCAACGTCTGATCCCGCAACGCATCCTGCCACCACGCCGTACCCGCGCCCGCGGTGTTATGCACCGCGGGCGTTTGCTGTGCCGTGGCGGGGTAGTGCGTGACCGACAGCGCCCAGCGGGCAGGGGAGGGGCGCGGCCGGTCAGGAGGAGGCGGAAACAGCCATGGCGCACCTGGTAGTGCTCGGGGTAGCCGACCGGGACCGGGCCGAACAGGCGCTTGACATCGCCGACGACTTGGCCCGGCGGGAGCTGCTGCGGCTCAAGGATGCCGCCTACGTCTACAAAGACGCCCGGGGCAGGCCCCGCATCCAGCAGACGCTGAACGTGACCGGGGTGGGGGCCGCGGGCGGCGCCCTGTGGGGCACTCTGATCGGGGCGCTGTTCCTCTCCCCGGTGCTGGGGCTCGCAGTGGGGACCGCGATCGGCGCTGTGGCGGGCCGACTCACCGATATCGGTATCGACGACGATCTGATCCGCCAGATCGGACACCAGCTCGACGACGGGCGGGCCGCCGTGTTCCTGCTCGTCCACTCCGAGACACGGGACCGGGTCGTGGAAGCCCTCCGGCCCTTGGAACCCACCGTGCTGGAAACCAGCCTGACCCGGGACGACGAACGGGAACTGATCCGCGCCCTCCACGCCGACGAACCCGAGCCTCCCACAGCCCCAGGGCACGTGTGAGCAGGGCCCGGCACTGGACTGCGCCAGGGCTGGGCAGGCCTCACCCGCGGGACGTGCCCCGCACAGCGGCGGCTAGCCGAGCGCCCCCGGAACAGTCCCTGCCGGAGGCTGCGGCGGGGGACCGGAGTGGGGAACCGATGCGGCAGGCAAGGCCAGACGCAACTGTTCCGCGATGTCGTCGTCCCCGCGCTTGGCCAACAGGTTGAGCAGCTCGGCCGGGGCCCCCGTGAACCCCTCGTCGGTTTCACTGATCCGACGGAAGATGATGTCGAGCGCCTCTTCAGCCGTGGCCGGGGCAGTGTAGCCGGTCAGGCTCAACGCCAAGCCGAGCGGACCGTTGTCCGTGGGAATCGACGAAGCCTGCAACAACCGGGCATCCAACCGGTCGCCGTTGACAGTGATGAACAACCGGTCGCCGGCTTGGGCGCCGAGCCGGCGCAGCAGCGGCCGCAGCGAGTCGAACGCCGCCTGGTCCCGCCAGACCAGGACCAGCAGGTCCGCCCCTGGGCCGGTGAGGCACAGCAGCCGCCCGGGCCGCAACCCCAGGTGCGCCGCATACCCCGGCGGGACAGCGACCGGGGCACCGTTGAGCTGGTCGGAAGTGACGTCGACCCGGTGCCACCACCGTCCGTCGGGGGCCCGGAAGCACCGCGCGGACGTCGCCACGCTCAGCGTGGGTTCGGCGGAGCTCTGCGGTTCGGCCGGCCGCCGGCGAATAGGCAGACCGCTGCTGGTGGTCGCGCCCGGCGCAGCCGAGGGGAACGCGGACGACCCGGCGTATCCCCCCGCCGGTTCGGCGGTGCTCAACGGCACGCTCTCGTCGACCAGTACCCGCCCGTCTTGGATGGTGACCCCCGGGGTGTTCAAAAGCCACGGCCGCAACGCTTGCGGGCGGATGCCGATGCCCGCCAGCCGGGACTCCGCCTCGCTGAGCGTGGGCTGGTCGGTGAGGAGACGCCGGGTCTGCTGGCGCAGATGCCCCGGGTCGGTGGCCAGCAGCCAACTGCCTTCCAGCCGCCGGTCCGTGAACAGAGTCATGACGATCTGCCACAGCGGAATCCCCAGCGACGGCACAGTGACCTGGTGGTCGGGGTGCGCGTTGATGAGAGTGTCGAGGGTGCTGGCCACCCCCAACTGGTCGGACACTTCCCGCAGATGCTGCGCCATCGGCGCACCCACCGGGGAGTTGAGCCACTGCAGCAGCCGCTCCTCAACGGTGCGCTGGGCGCTCCGCAGCTCCCGGATGTCCATCTGAAGCTGGTCGGCGAGAAGCCGGATACTGGTCGGCTCCGAGGTGAACAGCCGCTCTGTGGCGATGAGCTGTTCCAACTCGCTCCAGTCACGGCACAACTGGTCGAACAGGTCGACCAGGGGGTGCGCGCCCGGCTCAGGGGTGGACGCGGTGGGAGCGTCCTCTGCGGCAGCGGCCGGTTTCGCCGCCTGCTGGCGCAGCGCCTTCGGCGGCCCGAACGCTGGACGGCGTAGGGTACCGCCGGGGCCCAGCAGCGGGCTGCCGCCGCGACGAGCCAGGAGGGGCGTCGACTCTTTAGAGTCTGCGGAACGGGACGGGGAGGAAGCGGTGGCGGTGTTCTGGGCCGCGGCAAGATCGTGGTCGCGCTGGGCGCGCAGAGCCCGCAGGGTCCGGATCGCGCGAGACGCAGGGGAAGACTGGGCGCTTTTCACCGTGTCAGTGGTGGGCCCCGCAGAGTCAGAGCCCGTGGCCTCGGTCAAGTAGGCCATCGCGTTGCGCACGTGGTCCGGCGCGGAGGCGGGCATCCAGTTCGCGATGGTGCGCACCGCTTCAATGATCAAGGCGGGAGACGGGGCGGGCCCGTTGAGGGGGCCGCTGGTGAAGGGAAGAATCGACTGCCACATCACCGCGCCAACCACCTCGAGCAGGTCGCAGTTGTTGGGGAACTCCCACGACCGCATGGTCTGCGGAGAGGTGTGGATCAGCCGCTCCCAGCTTCCCGCGGTGCTGCGCACCGCACCGCGGATAGGCTCAGCGATGTCGTCTAAATCCACCGTGAGCCCGCGCAAGGTCGGGACGAACTCGCAGATTTCCAGGTGGTCCCACTGCTCTACGGAGAGCCGGGCCAGACAGTGCGCCAGCCAGGTTGGACCGGCGATGTCGAGCACACGAGGCAGGGGAAGCGACCGCCACCAGCTATCCACCAACCGGGGATGCCGCAGCACGGTCGCGGCATCCGGCGACTTACTCCACCGCAAAGCAGGAACGAGGTCGGTGAGGCTGATCGGCGAAACGGCGTTCATCGACGGGGGACCTCGACCTCCTGGGACACGACTCGCTGAATATGCGAGAACGATACAAATGTCCGATCAAGCGCTACACATGACGCTCCTCGGCTGTGGATAAAAGGGCTGGGCAGGCCCTGTCGGCCGGCGCAGCGCACCGGCGAGGCAGGCGCTGGCGCGGCGTGACGGTGCCGATCCCTGCAGATCGTATGGGGGATTAGCGCGTTCTGTGTAGTGCTCAACGGGAAATCCTGAGAGTACCCTAAGAATGCGTCTGTCGGGCAATCTACCCATAAGTCTGGTTAGGGGAGAGTGGGGGTTTCCGCTGCGGGCCTGCCGCACCGGCGGACCACGCCCGCCCCTCCCTCAACCCTCATGGCTGAAAATCGGGAGCCCGCCCAGGAGTCCCCTCGCACCGCGAGAAACGAGCACGGCCGCGGCGCTGCCCACCCGGCACCCAGCGAGCAGAACCGCGCCCCGCCGGACCGCGCCTGCCCACACCTCTTTCCCGGAACGCCCCGCACAGCCTGGGCCGTCCGCTGCTCGACGCCGCGGCATCCTCCGCCACCCGCCTCAACTCGGCGACGGTATGCTTATCTACTCTTAGTACCCCCGCACCTCACCCCGATCATCGACTCGTGACACGGAAGTCGTTGGCGTGCCAGACGTAGTAACCGGCACGCGTTCTGGCCGGATGCCGACAGCGGGCAGAGCGGCGGGGTACAGCCCGGAGGCGGACGCGTCGTCCGGAACAGCATGCCCCACAGGGCGGCCCCGTGTTCCGGTCAGGCGGAGCCCAAAGCGCACCGGTAAAGCCGATGGTGTCCCGGATGCATTGGTGTGCGGTGCTGGATGCCATGGGCTTTCTGCTTGAGCGGTCGCGTCACAATCCGGCACCGAAAGGACCGGGCAGCCTCCTGGATCCGCGTCAGGGCGCGACAACCGCACAAAGACCCGCGAAGCGCCGAAGCTGAAAAGGAGAGGGTCACTTGACCAGCTCGCATAAGGGAATCTCCCCCCTGCGGTCGACACAGGACACCCACGGCTTCGAACAAGGGCCGCTCCACCGCACACCGGCAGCCCAGCCCAGTGTGATCCGGTCGTATGTGGCTATCGGGGACAGCCTCACCGAAGGGCTGGACGACCCGAACCCCGACGGCACCTACCGGGGGTTCGCCGACCGACTCGCCGAGCACCTCAGCACGAAAACACCGGGATTCCGCTACGCCAACCTCGCGGTGCGCGGACGTCGCATCCGCCACATTTTCGGGGAGCAGCTGGAGCAGACCCTGGAATTCGCCCCCGACCTGGTGACCGTGCACGCCGGGGGCAACGATGTGCTGCGGCCCAACACCAACCTCGACCAGCTCGCCCGGCAGTACGAGCGGGGAATCCGCCGACTGCGTGACGCGGGAATCCGGGTGGTCATGCTGTCCGGACACGACACCGGCTGGGTTCCGGTACTGCGGATGTACCGCGGCCGTATCGCCGTGTTCAGCATGCATTTGCGGGCAATCGCCGAACGCAACGGCGTGGAGATTGTGGACTTGTGGGCGCTGGATTCGCTCAACGATCCGCGGGCCTGGAGCGTGGACCGCCTGCACTTCAACTCGATGGGGCACCAGATCGTCGCGGCCCGGATCGCTGACCTGCTCGGCCACCCCATCGGCCCCCGCGAGCTGTGGGCCAACCCCTGGCCCACCCCCTACGTTCCCCTTCCCCGGCCACTGCGCCGCCGGGAGACCCGCCGGTGGGCGGTGCGGTTCCTCGTCCCCTGGCTGGGGCGCAGACTCATGGGCCGGTCCACGGGGGACGGGCGCCTGCCGAAACGGCCGCGGATGACGGAACTCGCGCCCGTCGTCCGCGACGCTGAGGAACACCAACTGGATTAGCGGCACCGCCCCGCTTGCCCCTGGTGGTGGGGACCGCCACCAGGGCGGGGTGTGGTGGCCCCGCCAGACCCGCCAAAGAACCAGGGGAGGGTAGGAGCACAACACCGGGAAACCGTCCCCGCCGACGGCTGTGCCCCGGTCCGGCACAGCACCGGAAGACCACGGCCTAACAGCCGGGACGCTTCTCCGCCCTTCTACGTGCCCCTACGGAACGGAGCGCTTCCCGCTCGCGAGGAGGCGCCGACGCCGCGTCAGCGGGCAGACAGGCCGCGGATGATGTCGCTGATGTGGACCACGCCCCGGCACTGGCCGAACTCGTTGACCGCGATGAGATCGTCGTAGACCCGATCCTGGTCGGTGCCGGCGATCCGCAGCGCAGCCAGTGCGGGGGCCGTAAGCGGAACAGTCCGCGGCGGATCAGCGAGCTTCTGGGCTGGACGCTTCGCGTACAAGGCGTGCCCGTACGGGCCGGTGATCGACAGCAGGAACCGGGCCCGGTCCAAAGCCGCCACGGGACGCTCGCGATGGTCGAGCAGGATCACACTGTTGAGCGCGGAATCGGCGCTGAACGCTTCCAGCACCTCTTCCGAAGTGGCTTCGACCGTCATCGTCACCGCCGGAACCATGAACTCCGACACGCGCAGCCCAGCCCCGGAATCCGGGGCGAGCGGCTCTAAAGACAAGGCGGGAATCTGGGTGACCCGGTCTCCCGGCGCCCAGTCGTCCCCCGCGAACAGGGGCCCTTGCGCCATCCGCACCCCCACAGTGCGCAGCGCCGTCAACTGGGCTATCGACGTCACCCCGGACGCGAGAGGGAACGTTCCTGCCCCACGCGCGATCCGTGTCATGCCGTCCACGATCGCGGCACACTGCTCCTGGTCCGGCAGCCCGGACGTCAACGACCCTTCGATCCGGAACAGGAACGGCGCGGTCTCCACGAGAAGGTCCGGGGAGACCCGCGCAGTGTCGAACGCGTACCGGAACCCCATCTCCCGCACTCGGGCCAACGCAGCAACCAGGTGGTCACGAGGCAGGAAGCACAAATCCGCGTCCACCATGAGCGTGACGTCACGCGGCTGCCGTCCGCTCCGCTGCAGAGTGTCCCGCAGGAACCCGAGCGGTTCCTGGCCCGCCGTCAACAACCGGGCTGGGAAAGGCAGCACCAGGGGAAGAAAACTTTCCCGCGCCGCAGTCTCCCGGGCGACCCGTCCCAGGAGTTCGGTGAGCACGGCGACGTCCGCACCGGACCGCCGGTCAACGGGGACGACGGCCTCAACCGCTAAGACCGCACCAGAGTCCAGGTCGATGATCGGGCGCAAGACCACCGAAAGGGAAGCGGTGGGGAGAACACCCACTCGTGTGTCGTCGGAGAAGCTCGTCTGTGGAGACACGGCACCATGGTCGCCACTCCGACCCTGCACGAGGAGACAGCGAGATGAAAACCAGTTGAATTCTTCGGCTCACGCGACGTGACAGGAGACGAGAAGCCGGGCCGCCTCCCACCCCGCCAGACGCCGGACCCGCGGGGTGCCGCGGACAATCCCAGAAAACAGCAGAGCGCGCCCACCGCGTGGCGGGCGCGCCCAGCACCGGTCAAGGACGGCGGAACGCCAAGGCGATGTTGTGTCCGCCGAAACCGAAAGAGTTGTTCAGCGCAGCCACCGCGGAAGACGGCAGCTCCCGAGGCTTGTCCACCACCACGTCAACCACCACGCCGGGGTCGATCTCCTCAACGTTGATGGTTGCAGGCACCACCCCGTGGTACAGCGCCAAGACGGTGGCCACCGACTCCAACGCACCAGCACCACCCAGCAGGTGGCCGGTCATGGACTTGGTGGAGGTCACCGCGACAGCGTCAGCAGCCGAGTCGCCCAGGGCACTGCGGATCGCCACGGTCTCCGGCACGTCACCCGCCGGCGTGGAAGTGGCGTGCGCGTTGATGTGCGCGATATCGGACGGGCTCAGCCCAGCGTCCGCGATCGCGGCAGAGATCGCACGGGAAGCCCCAGCACCGACCGGGTCAGGCTGCACAATGTCGTAGGCGTCGCAGGTGTATCCGGCTCCCGCGGCCACCGCGTACACGCGGGCCCCGCGGGCCGCAGCGTGCTCAGCCGACTCCAGGATGAGAGTGGCTGCCCCCTCACCCATGACGAAACCGTCCCGGTTGACGTCGAACGGACGCGACGCGCCCTGCGGGTCGTCGTTGCGGGTGGACAAGGCACGCATCGCAGCGAACGCGGCAATGTTCAGCGGGTGGATCGCCGCCTCGCACCCTCCCGCGATCACCACGTCGGCGCGGCCGGAGCGGATCATGTTGATGCCGTCAGCGATGGCCTCCGCACTGGACGCGCAGGCGCTGACCGCGGCGTGAGCCCCCGCCCGGGCAGTGAACTCCAGCGCCACAGCGGCGGCCGGGCTGTTGGGCATGAGCATCGGCACGGTGAACGGGGAGACCCGCTTCCAGCCCTTCTCCCGGAAGATGTCGTACTGGTGGAGGGTGGTCAAGATGCCACCGATACCGCTGGACATCACGACACCCAGACGCAACGGGTCTACTTCAGGGGAGCCCGCGTCGTCCCACGCTTCCCGCGCGGTGATCAACGCCAACTGCTGGGTCCGGTCCAGGCGGCGCAGTCGGTGGCGTTCCAGCTTCTCGGACGGCTCCTCAGCGAGGAGGCCCGCGAAGTGCACCGGGAGCTTCTCATGCCACTCCTCGGGCAGGGAAGTGATGCCGGATCGACCTTCGAGCAGCGCCGACCAGGTCGTGGCGACGTCACCTCCCAGAGGACTGCTCGCTCCAAGGCCGGTGACGACGACTTCGCGGTTACTCATGGTCGATCGCCCTTCTCGTCGAAATGGTCGGTGCGCTGTGGTCCCGCGGTGTGCGGGCGGCCCGGGCATAGTCCCGGACGACACTCAGCGTGCCCGCCGACGGCTGCGGCGTCGGCGGGCCGACGGCTCAGCTCCGTTACTTCTGGATGTAGTTGATGACGTCCTGAACCGTCTTCAGGTCCTTGAGCTGGTCGTCGGGGATCTCCACGCCGAACTTGTCCTGTGCGGCGACGGCGATCTCGACCATCGACAGCGAGTCGATGTCGAGGTCGTCCACGAAGCTCTTCTCCGGGGTGACCTCGGCCGCGGGGACACCGGCGATCTCGTCGATGATTTCGGCGAGACCGTCCAGGATCTCCTTTTCCGAGTAGGCCATGTCAGGTTTCTCCTTACGTTCTCTCCTGCCGTGAGGCGGAGCCGCACGACGACTTCGGTGTGCTGCAAACGGAGCCGGGCACCGCGTCACGGAAGGCGCAGGACCTGTGCCGCATAGGTGAGACCAGCTCCGAAACCCAAAGTGAGCACGGTGCTGCCCGAGGGGAGCTCGCCGCGTCCGATCATGCGCGACAAGGCGAGCGGGATGGAAGCCGACGAGGTGTTCCCCGCGGTGACGATATCGCGCGCGATGATCGCTTGAGGCGCGCCCAGCTTACGGGCAATGGCCTCCACAATGCGCAGGTTCGCCTGGTGCGGGACGAAGGCAGTCAACTCTTCGGGGGCCACCCCGGCCCGTTCCAAGGCCTCCAACGCCACCGGGTACAGCTCGGTGGTCGTCCACCGGAAGACCGTCTGACCCTCCTGGTAGATGTACTTGTGGTCCCGCAGGTAGATCTTGTCGGCCCGGTCCCCGGCGCTCCCCCACACCACGGGGCCGATCCCCGGCTCGTCCGACGCCGACACCACGGCCGCGCCCGCACCGTCCGCGAAAATCACACAGGTGGACCGGTCATCCCAGTCAACCCAGTCGGAAAGCTTCTCCGCGCCGATCACCAGCGCGTTGCGCGCCGAACCCCCGCGCACCGCATCGTTGGCGACCGACAGCGCGTAGCAGAACCCGGCACAAGCCGCGTTGACGTCGAACGCCCCCGGCGCGGGGATGCCGAGCCGCGCGGCCACGCTCGCAGACGTGTTAGGGATCTGGTCGCGCTGCGTGCAGGTCGCCACGATCACCAGGTCGATGTCGTCCGGCGCCAAACCGCTGGCAGCCAGCGCCTTGCCGCCGGCAGCGACCGCCATGTCGGTGACGCTCTCCTCCGGGGAAGCGATCCGGCGTTCGGCGATACCCACCCGGCTGCGGATCCACTCATCAGAAGTGTCGACGCGCTTCGCCAAGTCGTCGTTGGTGACGACGTTGGCGGGCTGGTACTCGCCGAAAGCGACGACACATGCTCCGGGGACGGACTGGGAGGTTTTCATCACGCTTGCCCTTCCAGGTCGGTGGAGGTCGCACCCGCGTGGTCCGCGACGAGTGTGCGTGCCCGGTCCAGGTCCTCGGGAGACTTGATGGCGAGCAGTTCCACACCGCGCAGCGCTCGCTTGGCGAGATTAGTCAGCGTGCCTGCGGGCGGCAGCTCCATCAGTGCGGTGACACCGAGATCAGCGAGGGTAGCGGTACAGGCGTCCCACCGAACCGGGGAGCTGATCTGCGACACGAGACGGGACAGGTACTCCGAGCCGGAGGTGACCACTGCGCCGTCACGGTTGGACAACAGCCGAGTACGAGGATCAGCGGGCGTGAGGGTGGCTGCCAGGGCCTCCACGCGCTTCACTGCGGGAGCCATGTGGTGGGTGTGGAAAGCACCGGCAACCGCGAGAGGACGCAGCCGTGCCCGGGCAGGGGGAGCAGCCGCCAACGCCTCCAACTGTTCAAGAGTCCCGGCGGCCACGATCTGCCCCGAACCGTTGTCGTTAGCGGGAGTCAGACCCGCTGCTTTGATCGCGGCGAGGACTTCGTCCCGATCGCCGCCCAGCACCGCAGTCATTCCCGTCGGGGTGACCGCGGACGCTTCAGCCATCCCCCGGCCCCGCTCCGCAACGAGCAGCAGCGCATCCCGGGGCGTCAGAGCACCGGCAACCGCGGCCGCAGTGAATTCGCCGACACTGTGCCCGGCCACCACATCGGCTGATGCGGCGGCGGACTCAAGGTCGCCGAACAACGCGATCGCTGCCGCAATGCCCGCGCTCACCAGCAGCGGCTGGGCTACCGCGGTGTCCCGGATCTCTTCAGCGTCAGCGGTGGTGCCGTAGCGGACGAGGTCGAGCCCGACCACATCCGACCATTCAGCGAACCGCTCCGCCATTCCGGGGAGTTCAAGCCACGCGGAGAGGAAACCGGGTACCTGGGCGCCTTGGCCCGGAGCGACGATTGCAAGCACAGCATCAACCTTGCCCTGAAGAACAACACCAGCTTGATGGGGACAGGCACGAACTTCACGGTGAGCCCTTTGTGGAGACTGCACATATCCCCGCAGAGAAGTATTCCCCCGCCGTCTCCGCAGCGCCCCCTGGGGAGCACGGAACCCCACTGTACGGCTGTCCTGCCGTGAAGTGTCACCCTAGAAGGGTGACCGATTCCCCTGATGCGTCCCCGCACGACGACGCCGTACGCGCAGAGACCGTGCGCCGACTGGAACGCGCCATGGGCGCCCTGGGCACGGCCGCAGTAGCCCAGATGGAACAGCGGCTGTCATGGTTCCGCTCCATGTCCGCGGAAGACCGCTCCTGGGTGGGCCTCGTCGCCCAGTCAGGGGTCGCGGCTTTCGTCGACTGGTTCAAAAACCCGCACCGGGGCCGCCCCGCGATCGCCGTGGAAGTGTTCGGCACGGCGCCGCGGGAACTCATCCGCTCAGTGTCGCTGCAGCAGACCGTGGAAATGGTGCGGGTCGTCATCGACGTGGTGGAGAGCCGGGTCTCCGAACTCGCTGCCCCCGGCGGCGAACAGCAGTTGCGCGAAGCCATGCTCCGCTACAGCCGGGAAGTGGCGTTCAGCACGGCCCGCATCTACGCCCGAGCCGCAGAAGCCAGAGGAGCCTGGGATGCCCGGCTGGAAGCGCTGATCGTCGACGCCCTGCTGCACGGCAACCGCGAAGAAGGCCTCCAGACGTGGGGTGCCTCCCTCGGCTGGTCGCGCATCCCCGTCATCGCGATCGCGGGCCTCCTCGGCGACCAAGACGCCGAAGAAACCCTGGAAGACCTGCGCTCCCATGCCCGTCGGGCAGGACATGACGTGCTCGCAGGCGTCCAAGGCGACCGTGTCGTCGTCGTTGTAGGCGTCAACGAGAAGAACGCTTCCGACCCCATGGGCGCGGCCACACCACTAGCGGGACTGTTCGGCCCGGGACCGGTCGTGGTGGGACCCCCCGTCTACGACTTGAGCGCCGCCAACCAGTCGGCCCGCGCCGCCGTGGACGGGCTGCGCGCCGCCCCCGGCTGGCCGGACGCGCCCCGGCCGGTCGCTGCCGAGGACCTGCTGCCCGAACGGGCACTGAACGGGGACCCGGCCGCGCGGCGCACCCTCATCGAAGAGGTGTACCAGCCGCTGCGGGACGCGGGCACCCCCCTGCTGGACACCCTGTCGGTCTACCTGGAGCACGCCTCGTCCCTGGAGTCCACCGCGCGGATGCTGTTCGTCCACCCCAACACGGTGCGCTACCGGCTCAGCAGAGTGGCGGAGCTCACCGGCTACGTCCCCACCGACGGCCGCGGATCGTTCGTGCTGCGGGTAGCGCTGACCCTCGGCCGGCTCGCCGACACCCCGTAAACCGGCCACCCGTGCCAAAAGAGGGCGCCTTAAGCCGCGGAAGAAGAACAGAAAGTCCCGGGAGCGGCACTTCTTGTGAGGTGACAGCGCCCCACAGTCCAAGAAAACCAGATAACGTGAACGATGGGGTCCCTAAAAAATTAGGGGTCCGCTTCTCTCCGTACCGCGGCCACGGTTCTCGGCCCTACTTCAGGGACGTGTCAACCGGTTGGTGGGACGGTAAGCGCGTGAAGAGGGGAGTGGTGACGACGTCCATGTTGAGACGGTTGCGCACTCGCGTCATAGAGTACGTCCAGGAACCTACAGCCGCAGGCCAGATTAGACGGCGGGTCCTGTTCCACGTTCCGCTCCCGATCCTCCTGCTAGGGCCGCTCGCCTTAATGGTGGATGGCCGGTGGTCAGCGCCCGGCTGGACGATTCTCCTTTCCGTATCGGTTGCCGTCGGCGCGCTACTGCTGGCATATTTTGCCCAGCCCACACCTCTTCCCGCCGGCGTTTCCCCAGAAACGTCGGTGCGCCGTTCCTTGTACCGCTTTCGCCAGATCTCCACTGTACGCATCGGACTGGCGATGACACCCATTGTGATGGGTGCGGCCGCATCGATTACCGGCGATGGTCTTTTCCCGTATGTGGCCGCCCTACTGCTGTCCTGGCCGCAACTGCTCCTCGCGCTTCCCGGCTACTTCACCGTCTCCCGCGCACGGCGGGCGATGGAAGCCTGGGGCGCGAAAGCGTACTTGTGGGCAGCACTCGCCCAGCCTGCCCGAGTCGAATGGCCGCTGATCACCTGGTGGCTTGACTGGCGGCGAGCCCGCTTGGCAGGCAAGGAGGCAGCGACGTCCACGGGGGACACCGACCGGACCGGACGTACGGAGAAGGACGACAAGGAAACAGTGGAGGAAGACCCGGCCATCCCCGGTGTGCCTCCGCGGCTGGCTCCGCCGCGCCCGCACACACCGGTGGAAGCGGTGGTCCCCGGATTCACCAGCGGGTCCAGGAGTATCACCGCGAAGAGCGGTCCGAACTCCACCCAGCCGCTGCAACTCCAGTTGCTGCGGCTGCGGTCCAACACCCGTCCCAAGACCCGGAGCCGTCGCGACGAGCAGCGGCAGAAAGCTAAAAACTAACCTGGAACAGACAACCCCCTCTTTCGGGAGGATGACTCCCGCAGCGTCGGCCCCGGCACACCTGCCGGGGCCGACGGACAGGAACACCGATGCACATCGATCTCAACTCCGACCTCGGTGAGAGCTTCGGCCGTTGGGAACTCGGCGACGACGAAGCACTGCTCTCCGTGGTGACGAGCGCCAACGTCGCCTGCGGCTTCCACGCCGGAGACCCTCTCGTCCTCCGCCGGGTCTGCGAACAAGCGGCCCGCCGGGGCGTCGTCATCGGAGCCCAAGTGGGCTACCGCGACCTCGTCGGATTCGGCCGCCGGTTCATCGAAGTAAGCCCCGACGAGCTGGTCAACGACGTCATCTACCAGATCGGTGCGCTCGACGCGCTCGCCCGGGTCGCCGGGGAACGGGTCCGCTACGTCAAACCCCACGGCGCGCTCTACAACGCGATCGTCCACCACGAAGACCAAGCCCGCGCCGTCGTCGAAGCAGTACGCCTCTACGACCCCGACCTGGCAGTCCTGGGACTCCCCGGATCCCTGTGGCTGACCTTGGCGGAAAAAGCCGGGCTACGCGTAGTCCGCGAAGCGTTCGCGGACCGCGCCTACACCCCCGAAGGCACCCTGGTGCCGCGCCGCCACCCCGGAGCGGTCCTGCACTCCCCGGAAGAAATCGCGGAACGCTGCCTGCGGATCGCCAACGGCGACCCCATCCCCGCCATCGACGGCACCCCGATCCGGATCACCGCCGACTCCCTCTGCGTCCACGGCGACACCCCCGACGCGGTCCGAGTCGCCGAACAGGTCGCGCAGCGGCTCAGCAACGCAGGCATCAACCTCAAAGCGTTCGCCCACCACAGGTGAGGACCCACGGTGATGCGCATCCTCGAATACGGTGACGCCGGACTCCTCATCGAAGTCGACGACCTGGACACGGTCATGGCGTTGCACGCCGCGCTCGCCGAACACCCCCTGCCCGGCGTCGAGGACGTCGTCCCCGCCGCCCGCACCATCCTGCTGCGGCTCACCCCCGGAACCGACCGGACCCGAATCAGGCAAGCCGTACGCGACTTGCCGCTGCGACCCGCCGCAGCCCACCCGGTCGGAGAAGTGGAAATTCCCGTCTGCTACAACGGCGCAGACCTGGCCGACATCGCGGCAACCACCGGGTTGAGCGAGACCGAAGTGGTCGCCGCCCACACCGCCGCCACCTGGATCGTGGCGTTCTGCGGTTTCGCCCCCGGTTTCGGCTACCTCGTCGGCGACGACCCCCGGCTGCGGGTCCCCCGCCGCGCCGAGTCCCGCACCCGCGTACCCGCGGGATCAGTCGCCCTCGCCGACGGTTTCACCGGCATCTACCCACGCAGCTCCCCAGGAGGATGGCAGTTGCTGGGCCGCACCGACGTCGCGGTCTGGAACCTCGACCGGGACCCGCCGGGACTGCTCCGCCCCGGAACACGAGTGAAATTCGTCCCCGTGTAACCAGCGCCCAACCCGACAGGCAGGGGAGAGGAGGAGCCGATGCCAGCGCTGGAAGTGCTCGAAACCGGGGTGCTCACCACCGTGCAGGACGCAGGCCGGGTCGGCCACGCCCTCCTCGGAGTGGGACGCTCCGGGGCCGCCGACCCCGTCTCCTACGCGCTGGCGAACCGGCTTGTCGCCAACCCGCCCCGCGCTGCCGCCCTCGAAGTCACCTTCGGCGGGCTGCGATGCCGCGCCCACGGAGCCATGACCGTAGCAGTCACCGGGGCACCAGGACCGGTAAGCGTGGACGGCCGCGCCGCCGCCATGAACACGGTGATACACCTCCGCGACGGATCCGAACTGCGGATAGGCACCCCGGAACGCGGACTGCGCAGCTATGTGGCGGTCCGCGGCGGGCTCGACACACCCCCCGTGCTGGGATCCCGCAGCACGGACACACTGGCCGGCCTCGGCCCCCAACAGGTGACCCCGGGCACCGTGCTGCCAGTGGGGCCGCCACCCCAGGACCTTCCCGTAGTGGACGCCGCCCCAGACACCGTCTTCCCCCGCGACGAGGTCGAACTGCGCGTCATGCTGGGACCGCGCGACGACTGGTTCACCGAAGACGCAATCCGCACCCTGCTCACCAGCGACTACGTGGTCAGCAGCCGAACCGACCGGGTAGGGGCACGCCTGCTAGGGCCGCCGCTGCCCCGCTCCCGCCTGGGAGAACTGCCCAGCGAAGGGATCGTCCCCGGAGCACTGCAGATCCCGCACCACGGCGACCCCGTGCTCTTCCTCGCCGACCACCCCGTCACCGGCGGCTACCCGGTGATCGCCGTAGTCGTCTCCGCAGACCTGCGCTGGGCCGCCCAGGCCCGCCCCGGCACCCGGCTCCGGTTCCGCGCCGTGGGATGACCCCGGTCTTTCCTCGTCCGCTCAACGCGGCGTGAGACGGTAAGCGGCCAGCTCCGCAACCGGAGGACGACGCTCAGGCTGGGTGACAGCCCGCGCAAGCGTACGGGGCACAGGAGAGTGCTCCCAACGCACCGTGGCAGACCGGCCGTCCAGCACAAGGGTGGCCAAAGCGTTGTCATACCAGGGCCCGCCGTCGAGACGCCACGTCACCGCGGGCGCGCGCACACCGGCTGAAGCGGCCAGAAGACGGCAGCTAAGCCCGGTGACCGCCCGAGCCGACAGCCACGTCATCCGCCGCAGCGCAGGCGGCAGCCAGTTACACAGCGGAGAACAGACTAGTTGCGCAATCACCGTGTCCGTGGCATAGCCGCGAAGCCGGGCCCGAGCCAGATAGGAAAAGTGCACATCCCCGCCGAGGAACAGCACACTCGCCGGAGGCCTCCCCCGCCGCCCAGTCGCAACCTCCGCCACCGCCGCAATAACCGAAGCGAAAGAACGCTGGAACGCGGCCCAATGCTCCAAATCCAATGCCTGGCGCAGCCGCTCCCCCGGCCCGCGAAACCATTCCCCCCACGCGCCCGCACACACCGCCTCATTCCACGCCTCCAGATAGTGCACCCCCTTAGGCAGGAGAAACGGCAGTGTGCTAGCCACGATCAAGTGGTCCACGTCCCCGGTCAGCGACTCGTCCAACCACGGCTCCCCGACCGGGCCGAGCATGGACCGTGCCCGGTCGTCAGCGACATCCCGGCCGCACCGCGTATCCACCATGAGCACACGGCTGCGCCCGAACGTGTGCGCATGACTCCACCGGTAGGCGCCAGGGGCGAGGTGCGCCTGCCACGCAAACTCGTCCAACGCCGCGCCCCCGCCGCCGCTGCACAACGCCTGCCACACCGGGTCAGCGGCGCGCTCGTCCGGAGAAAGGTTGCCCGCATGCTGGTAGATCCAGTAGGCGCCCAACCCGGAAGTGATGCGGTGCCGCCACCACGGGTTCTCGGCGATCTCCTGCCGCCAGCGGCCAGAGGTGTTCCAGTCGTCGCGGATGTCATGGTCGTCGAAGAGCATCAAAGTGGGCACAGTGGACAGCAGCCACCGCACATCCGGGTCGCTCCACGACTGCCGGTACAGTTCCGCATACTCGTCAAAGAACACGACCTCGTCGTCGGGCGGATGCGGCAAGTCCCCGCCATGGCGGGAGCGCCGGTCCGCCACATAGTCCCGCATCGGCTGCTGGATCTCATCGGCATACACCTGATCACCGATGAGCAGCAACGCGGTCGGCTCCTCCGCGGCAACCCCGGAAGCAGCACGGCGGGCTTCCGCCAACCGCAGCGCATAGGCACGGAGCACATCCGCCCCATAGCGGGCGACCGCGGCCGGACCGTGATCGGTAGGGGTCCGGCAGGAGCCGAAAAGCAGCCGCTGCGGAGCCGCGGGATCCAAAGTACGCACCAGGCTCGGCGGATGCGACGAGCCAGCAGGCGGCCAGACAGGCACACCGTCCACTGCCACGCGGTAGGGCACCGCCCGCCCCGAGGCAAGACCGGTGAGGTCGCAGAGCGCGTAATGGTGCCCGTGCACCTGGAAAGTGTCGGAGCTCACTGACCGGTCGCCAGCAGTCACCGTGACCGTGCCAGCGGCCTCGGTTTCCACCCAGATCGTGGCGCTCGTCTCGGTCACGTGACGCAGTATCGGGCCGAGCCGTAATCCGTTTCCCACTCTCGCTCTCCGCTGTAGTCCCGCCGCGGACAGTCAGGGCCGCTGGCGTGAGTATTGTCGCTTTCCTCGGAACAAGCCAGCCCACCCATGCTGTTGACATTGAAAAATTGGAGAAACTGGTGCAACGAGTTTGGAACCGGTCCGAATGTGGGTAACCGTTGCCGCATGCGGACCACTGTGCTCGAGTTACACACCGGGACGACAGAGAGCGTTACCGACATCACCCCGCAATGCGCCACGTTCGTCGCGGAAACCGGTGGAGACGGGCTGCTCAACGTGTTCGTTCCCCACTCCACTGCCGGGGTGGCGGTGATGGAACTAGGGTCCCGTTCCGACGAAGACCTCCTCGCCAGCCTGCGGGACCTGCTGCCCCCCGACGACCGCTGGCGACACAAGCACGGGACGCTCGGCCACGGCCGCTCCCACGTGATGCCAGCCCTGATCGCCCCCTACGCCACGATCCCCGTGGTTTCCGGGAAACTCGCCTTGGGGACGTGGCAATCTATCGCCATCGTTGACCTGAACGTCGACAATCCCGATCGTCAGGTGAGGCTGTCGTTCTTGACGAGTCCCTCTGACGGGGCAGGATGGTAGAAGCAGAGCACAGTTGACAAACACGCGTTGACGAACCAGGCACCCAACGTGTGAACTTAGCCAGCAACGGCGGGATCACCCCGGAAACGGGACCAGTCGCGGCCGTGCCCGTGACAGCGGGCACCACCCATAACGGAGGAGGACTTTTCGTGAGCGCGACCGCGGGCCAGGCACAGAGCGAGCGCAGCCTGGCCGAACGACTCGGATTCAAACCGGGTCAGGTGGTGCAGGAGTTCGGATACGACGACGACGTGGACGAGCAGCTCCGCCGGTCGATCGCTGCAGTGACCGGCAACGAGCTGGTGGATGAGGACTATCCCGACGTCGTGGACGCGGCACTGCTGTGGTGGCGCGCCGACGAGGAGGACGACCTCACCGACGTGCTCGTAGATGTGTCCGCCACGATCGAAGGAGGCGGCAGCATCCTGGTGCTGACGCCCAAGGCGGGCAGAGAGGGACACGTCTCGCCTAACGACGTCTCGGAGGCGGCCACGACCGCGGGACTGTCCCAGACCAGTGCGGTGAGCGCAGGCCCCGACTGGTCGGGGACCCGTCTCGTCCTTCCCAAGCGCTGACGATTCCGTGCTCTTCTCCGACACCGCGGACGTCGACGACTAACCCGGGTCGCGGGCCGTTCCTCACCGGGGCGGACGCGACCCGCACAGAAACCGAGGACCCATGCCGATCGAGGTTGGCCAGAACGCCCCCGATTTCGAACTCGCTGACCAGCATGGCCAGACCGTGCGCCTCTCCGATTTCCGCGGGCGCAGCAGGGTAGCGGTGGTGTTCTACCCGCTGGCCTTCTCCGGTATCTGCGACAAGGAGCTGCGGCAGCTCCACGAGTGCATGAGCGAGTTCACCGCGCGCTCCGTGCAGCCGCTGGCAATCTCCGTGGACTCCATGTTCGCCCACCGGGTCTGGGCGGACCGGGAGGGCGTGGACTTTCCGCTGCTGTCCGACTTCTGGCCGCATGGCGCGGTCGCGCAACGCTACGGCGTGTTCGACGAAACCAAAGGGGTAGCGCTGCGCGGCAGCTTTCTGATCGACACTGAGGGCGTGGTGCGCTGGAAGGTCGTCAACCCGACATTCCAAGGCCGCGACATGGACGACTACCGCCAGGCGTTCGCGGACCTCGGCTGGAATCCTTGAGGATGGCGCTGCCCTGCGGCTTTCCACGGCTCTTTAGCCGGTTTCCGGGAGCGGAAGCAGGCAGGAGCACCTAATAGGGCCTGCGGTTTCTCACCGGATCCGCCCGAGGCAGAAGGGCTGTGACCAGCGGGTGGGCCGGGTGGTGCCGAGGATGGCGGACGGTCTGCCCGTAAAGAGTGCAACGCCGACTCTTCGGAACCGGTACTATCTCTGTGCGGGACGGGCCTGACAGTGTCGGGCCCATGGTGCGGGCGTGTAGCTCAGTTGGTCAGAGCACCCGCCTTACAAGCGGGCGGTCGGAGGTTCGAGTCCTCTCGCGCCCACGTCGATACGCACTCGGAGACGCCCGGGAGCCGGTACGGCCCCGGGCGTCTTGCTGTATTGAGGCCAGCTACAGCACTTCCCCTGAGCCCCGTGGGCGTGGTGCCATCAACCGTCATCCGTCGCGCAAGAAGAAAGCTCGTCATGGCCACGCAGGGACCGCCAGGCATTCCGCGTATGGCGACGGTGATAATTGGGTTCTAGTTCTGACTCAGATTTCTGGAAAACGGTCTAGAGTGTCTTGTGCGACGAAGTTGTCCACGCCTTTGGTAACGAGGAGATAACGCCTCGCAAAGTTGCAGGTCAGCTTCTGTGAGCCCCACGCACGTGGGGATGGACCGTCGACGAACCTGCTGCCGCTGGCGCAGGTTGTGTGAGCCCCACGCACGTGGGGATGGACCCGCCTCTGGTTCCGGTCGCACCTGCGCTGCGTGGTGAGCCCCACGCACGTGGGGATGGACCGCCGTCACCGAGGTGGGGGAGCTCCCCCCGGCGGTGAGCCCCACGCACGTGGGGATGGACCGCCTTGACTACACCGAGATCGACGAGGTACCCGATGAGCCCCACGCACGTGGGGATGGACCGATGGCCTTGAGGATGGCGGAGATGCCCAGGAAGTTGTCCACGCCTTTGGTAACGAGGAGATAACGCCTCGCAAAGTTGCAGGTCAGCTTCTGTGAGCCCCACGCACGTGGGGATGGACCGGCCTGGCCGAACGCCGCCCGGGTGATCGGGTCGTGAGCCCCACGCACGTGGGGATGGACCAGCGGGAGCTGCCCCCAACAGAGGGGGCAGGGCGTGAGCCCCACGCACGTGGGGATGGACCTCAGCGCTTCTGGTGGTGATGTCCTCCCAGTCCCGTGAGCCCCACGCACGTGGGGATGGACCGCACTTCGAGCCGCTTCCTCTCCAGCAGACCCAGTGAGCCCCACGCACGTGGGGATGGACCGTTCGTTGGCGATGTCTCGATATCTAGCGCTCAGTGAGCCCCACGCACGTGGGGATGGACCGCCACGCGTGGGCGGCGGTGCCGACGATGGCTGGTGAGCCCCACGCACGTGGGGATGGACCGTCCTGTGGCACTGGGCGCTGGCTAGTCGGGCGGTGAGCCCCACGCACGTGGGGATGGACCGACGGCCTTGACGATGGCGGAAATGCATAGATCGTGAGCCCCACGCACGTGGGGATGGACCAAGGAGCAGCACCAGGAGCAACAGGAGGGCGCTGTGAGCCCCACGCACGTGGGGATGGACCGCCTCAGTCACCCGTGCCACCGGAGCCAGTCACGTGAGCCCCACGCACGTGGGGATGGACCGGTGCCATAAGACGTGAACTTATGCCATATACCGAGGCGACTACCGGCCGGGCGTGAGCCCCACGCACGTGGGGATAGATCGGACACAACCACTGATGTCCCGGGCGCCTTCTCGAAAGTTGTGGGAATGCAGCAGTGCCTGGACTGCTCGGGCATTGAGGAGCGCTATCGGTTACTTAGCGCTGCCTCAGGCCAACACGCGTGGGCCCTTGGGCTGTGCATCGAACGAGAAACTCTGACAGCAACGGCACCGCTGAGTGCCCGCTGCTGTCAGGGCTGCTGGTGCTGCGGGTCACGTGGGCTGCCACGCTTGGCTGGCCTGTTCGATGTCTTCTGCGGCTACTCGGCGCAGCTTGTGGGCGAGATCGGACAGCGCCCGCGCCACGGCTAGTTCCTCCCCAATCTCCGGGATATCGGCGTCGGTGGGATGCTTGCGTGCTTCTCCGTGGCCGCGCAGGTTCCACTTGGTGGACGGCAGTTGCGCTTCGGCGAGGGTGCGCACGGAGCCGTTCTCGTGCACCTCCGACACTGCGACGTCGATCTGTATCCGTTTCAGGGACTGTCCCGGCTGCGGTTGACGGGCCTCCGTATGCTCCTGGCGGGCTTGGGGGACGGGGTGGCGGGGCTCGATACGGGCGTCCGGTCCCGGGTAGACGAGGGTTTCCCGGCCTTCGTCCTCCCACCGCACCCAGTAGGGCGGGCCCCCGTTGTCCCCCTGCACTTTGAGCACGACGCCTTTGCGCGCGGGCAGGTCATCGCGGGGGCGTTCCACAACGATCCGGTCTCCGGCTTGAGCTTTCATCGGCCCTCCCTGGTGTCGGTGCTCTCTTTCTGTCTCCACAGAAAGAGATCCCGGAAACGGGCTCGTCTATGCGGAAAAATCCCTTGCCCCAGGGGGAGAGGTCAGTGCGCCCGGGATGCGCGCAGCAGCCGGTCCCGTACCGCCAAGCCGATCCCCGCGGGTTCGGGGGGGATCGCGACGACCACGTCGGCTCCCGCCGCGTCCACGTCCCGCAGCCGCTGGTACAGCACGCGGGCATAGTCCCGAGCCGAAGCAGGGGACGGTAGCACCACCACGCCTTCCGGCAGGTTTTCGGGCACGGTAGCGGTCTCCGCCAGCACAGCCACCCGGTGTCCTTTCTCCACCCACTGGGCGACCGTGTCCGCGGCTTCTGCTGCTTCGGCTAGCACGACCCGTGCGGCGGGTGCGTAGTGGGCGGCGAGCATGCCGGGTGCCCGGGCCGGTCCGGTGGGGGTGGTGTCGACGGGGGCTCCGGTGACCGCGGCAAGGTCGTCGGGGGTGATGCCTCCGGTGCGGAGCACGGTGAGCCGGCCGTCGGCCACTTCGACGATCGTCGATTCCACGCCGACCGTGCACGGTCCGCCGTCCAACACCAGGTCGACCCGGTCCCCGAGGTCAGCGGCAACGTGCGCGGCCGTGGTCGGGCTCACTCGGCCGAACCGGTTCGCGGAAGGTGCGGCGATTCCGCCGCCGAAGCGTTCCAGGAGTGCGAGCGCGACCGGCTGGTCGGGGACCCGCAGCCCTACCGTGGCGCGTCCACCGGTCACTGCGTCCGGCACTTGGGCGGAGCGGGGGAGGATGAGGGTCAGCGGGCCGGGCCAGAACGCGTCCGCCAGCGTGCGGGCGAGAGGAGGAAAGGTAGCAGCCCAGTCGCGCGCGCTCTCCGCGGAAGCGACGTGCACGATCAGGGGGTGGTCAGCGGGACGGCCTTTGGCGGCGAAAATGCGCGCTACCGCGGCCGGGTTCGCGGCGTCCGCGCCTAGGCCGTAGACGGTTTCGGTGGGGAAAGCTACGAGGCCGCCTGCCCGCAGGACGCGTACCGCCTCGTCCAACGCTGCCGGTGATACGGCACGTACGGAAGGGTGGCGTACTGTGCCGCCGTCGCCCATCACTCCTCCTCGGTGTCGTGGTCGCCCTGCGACCGTGGCCGTTCACCATGCTAGGGCTGTGGCTGGGGTTCGCCGTGCGGGCGCGTGCTCAGGCTGTCCTGGGGAAGAGGACAGTCCTGGGCAGGCCGCCGGATGAGAGATGCGCCGCCGCCTGGGGAACGGGAGGGGAACGCCATGGATGTCACGGTGATCGACAATCCGGCACAGCACCGGTACGAGATCCGTGCCGGGGAGAAAATCGCCGGTTTCACGGAATACCAGCCTGTTGCCGGTGATCGGGTGGTCTTCTTCCACACTCGGGTGGACGGCTCTTTCCAGGGGAAGGGGATGGGCAGCCGGCTGGTGCGGGAGGCGTTGGATGATGTGCGGGCCCGCGGGCTGCGGGTGCGTGCGGTCTGCCCCTATGTCAAGGCGTGGCTCGAGCGGCACCCGGACTACGCTGACCTGGTTGATCGGGCTGGATAGGGCGGGGCGTCGGGCCGAGTAGCAGGCCGTGAAAGGAGTCTGGGGCCGTCCGGTGTTGGTGCGCCGGACGGCCCCAGGGGGGTGGTGGAGGGCGGTCCGCGGCGGGGGAGCACTACGCCGCCACGGACCGCCGGTCAGGAGACGGACTGTTCAGGATCAGGGAGCTCCGGCCCCGAACAGTTCGTCGTGGGCTGCGAACGCGGTCGCGATTTCCACCTGAGCCCAGAAGCGGTGGCGCTCCACGATCGGCGCCGGGACGTTCTGCGGGTCGTTCAGGTGTGCCTCGACCTGCGGCCACAGCGGGTCGTTCTTGTAGAACGAGCGGATGGACAGGAAGGTCGCGCCCGGCTCGATGCGGTCACCGTTGGGCATGGTGCCCGACCAGCCCGGCGGCACGTACAGGCCCTCGGAGCCGTCCCACGGGTCGTCCAGACGGTCCCAGCTCGGCTGCTCGGGGGTGGCGATACCGATGCTGTCCCGGTGGGCCAGCAGGGCGTCCAGCAGACCCTCCGCGGTGGCGAGGGCGGTGGTGTCGCCCGAACGCTTCGCGTAGTACATCAGGGTCTTGGCCAGAGCGGCGGTCACACCGACGTCCTGGCTGTAGGAGACGACCTGGACGTGCAGGTTCGGGTTGCCGGTGTAGGTGCCGGTCCAGGTGTCAGGCTGGCCCGACCACTCCAGGTCGGAGGGGACCTGGAAGTTCTGGCCGCCGTTGTCGGCGTCCACGTCGGTGTGCTGGATGGCCCACGGCACCCACTTGTCGAGGATGGCCTCGGCCCGGGCGTCGCCGGTCACGTAGTAGAGCTGGGCGACGCGCTCCATGTTCCAGACCTGGAAGCCGAACCAGTTGTTGGACGGCGGGTCGTTCCAGACCGGCTGCCAGTCGTAGTACATGCCGTAGAACTGCGACAGGCCGGTCGGCGGGGTGTCGTAGCTTCCCTTCCAGCTGTTGGTGGCGCCACCGGCGATACCACCTTCAGCGGACTGCAGCCACTGGAGGAACTCCAACTGGCGGTCGAAGCTGGTGGCCCAGTCCTGGACACCGGTCGGGGAGTCAGGCTGCAGTTCGGGCACCTGCGAGAGCGCGTAGGCAGCGAGCACGTTCTGGTAGCCCTGGTGCGAGGAGCTGGAGCCGATACGCCACGCCCACGCAGAGGAGGTGTCGAGCGAGCCGCCCCAGGAGTAGTACCAGGACAGCAGGTAGTGCGCGCTGTCCTTGCCTTGGCCACCCGGGCAGGAGGTGGCGCCGACGCAGTTGCCGATCTTCTTGAAGTACTTGTCGAACATCGCGTACCGGAGGTAGTCGCCCATCTTGGACGCCTTGTCCATCAGGCCCGCGATCTCGTTCTCCTTGCCCTGCTCCTTGGCCCATTCGTGCGCCCAGAACATCACCTGGACGGCCCGCGCGTCAGCGTCGGGGGCGTTGGTGTAGCGCCACTGCTTGGCGTAGTTCTGGTCGTCGGTGAACAGGTCCAGGTAGCCGTTGGGGCCGCCGTGCGTGAAGTCGTCGCAGGACGGGTGCGGAATGGTCTCCCACACCGACTCGCGCGCACCACGCTGGTAGGTGTTGATGTAGGCGGGGGCGTCGTCGGTGCCGTCGCCGCAGAACCCGAAGCCGTAGACGTTGTCCACGTCGAGCAGCCAGTGCATGCCGTAGATCTCGTTGGTCCCGTAGGTGGAGCTCAGCTCCTGGGCGAGCGGGTCTTGACCCACCGGGACGTTGTTCATGAGAGGCGACGGGTAGCCGTCAGCGTTGGGCTGCTCGGGGATGTAGGTCGCCGGGGAGTTCGGGTTGTAGGCGGAGTTGGTCGGCTGGTCCTTGGTGCCGGGGATGATGAAGGTCTCCATCGACTCCCAGGCGTCGTGGAGCGGCTTCCAGTCACCGGTGACCCGGCCGTAGTACGCCTCCAGCCACAGGTAGTAGCTGAACGCCTCGGACGTGGTCTGGTGGCCGTGGTCCGGAGCCTCGACGATCATGGTCTCCACCGAGTGGTAGGGGACCAGGAGCCCGTTGAATTCGCGGAAGTAGCCGCTGGCGGGGTCCTTGATCTTCTCGTACTGCTCCAGGAAGGCCTGGTCGTAGGAGCTGGTGTTCGGGTCGATCTCCCGGACCGTCACCTCGGCCGAGTCGTGGCCGGGGGCGCTGACGGTGAAGACCGCCTCGGCCAGGTTTCCGCCGTTGTCAGCGGAGGCGATGGTCACCTTCTGCGGCTGGTTCCAGTTGCTGGAGGTGAACTGGAGTTGGGAGCCGCTGGAGACGGTCAGGTCGGAGCTGCCCGACGTGCGCGCCACGGTGACCGTGACGTTGCCGGAGGGCTGGTTGGACAGCCGCACCTCGAAGTCGGCGGTGCCGCCCTGCGGCACGCGGACGGTGGGCGGTGAGGCGATGACGGCGGCCCGGTCCAGCACTCGGATGGCGATGGGAGCGGAGACGGTCCTGGCTCCCTGGTCGTCGTAGGCGATCGCGGTCACCGAGTAGGAGCCGGCGGCAGCGTCCGTCCAGGTGAAGCTGTAGGGGGAGGTGGTGTCGATGCCGATGACGGTGTTGTCGGCGGCGAATTCCACCCGGTCGATCGAGCCGTCGGGGTCGGAGGCGACCGCGGTCAGCTCGATCGGGTCGTTGACCAGGAAGGTCGAGTTGTTGGCCGGGGATGTCAGGGTGACATCGGGCGGCAGGTTGGCGGGCTGGGATCCGCTGCAGGTGACGCCGTTGACGGTGAAGCTGGTCGGGGCGTCGTTGGAGCCGCTGTAGGTGCCCTGGAAGCCGAAGGAGATGGTGGCTCCGGGGGCGATATTGGGGTTCCAGTCCGGGTAGCGGACGGTGACGTTGGCGCCGCTCTGGCTGAACACGCCGTTCCAGCCGTTGGTGATCTGCTGGTTACCGGGGAAGGTCCAGCCTACTTGCCAGTTCTGGATGGGGTCGCTGCCTTCGTTGGTCACCTTGACTTCGGCGACGAACCCGCTACCCCAGTCGTTGGAGTCGTCGTAGTCCACCGAGCAGGCGACGGCGGCGTGCGCGACGCCGGGGGAGAGTACAGCGGCGGCCAGGGCCGCTGCGAGCGCCCCCGAGGCCAGCGTGCGCCAGCGCCGGGGAGACAGTAACGATCTCATGCTTGGAAATAACCTCCGGATCTTCCGGTTCCGGAGCAGCCGTGCCGTTCGTCGGCATACCGAGAACCGGCAAGGCCGTTCGGAACCGCGTGTCACACAGGAGAGGGGTGTGCGGCGTGCCGGGTGTGGACTGCAGCCGCCGCGGGGGTGGCATCGCTGGTGTCGGGGCGATGCCGGGTGAAAACAGGGGGATCAGTGAAACCAGCGGTACCGGGTTCCGGTTCTCTCCTTTCTGCCGGGAGCACTGGCATGGGAGCGCTCCCATGAATTGAGCTCAGGGGTCGCAGTGGCCTTCCCGGGGTGGTGGGGGCTCGCCCCGGGAAGGGGGCCTGTGGCCTGAGTCACGGGAGCGCTCCCAGTAGGAGGGTAACGTTCCGGATGTGCCGTGTAAACCCTCCGTAAAAAGACAATGGGACGAAGCGTGAGACTCGCAGTACTCCGCGTGGCATTCGCCCAGATGGAAGCATGACCCCGCTGCCGCCCGATGCGGACTCGTTAAAGTGGCCCCGCGGAACCGACCCTGGAGAGCGGAGTGGACACGGAGACGATCGGCGACGGCACCCTCCTCACCGCGCACCTGCGCTGGCGGCGCGACAACGGCCGCGCCCTTGCCGCAGTGCTCTGGCAGTGCGGCCCCGGCTGGCGCATGGCCGCCTCCAGCGTGCTCGGCGGCGGCCTCGGACCACGGGACTACGTCATCAACGCCCAAGTCGACGGCGACTACCGGCGGACCGACCCGGACAACCACCTCGAAGAACTCGCCACCCACTTCGGGATGACCGGCACCGGGGTAGGCCTGCTCACCGCCGCCAACGTCAGCGAAGCATGCTTCGCTGACGACCACGGGGTCGAAGTCCTCGCCACCGTCGGACTCGGCCGCCCCACCTGGGCGGCCGCCGACCCCGCGCTCGACGAAGCACGCCTCCCCGGCGAAGAGACCCGCCCCGGGACGATCAACATCGTCGTCGCCGTGCCCGCCCCCATGTCGGACACCGCACTCGTCAACCTGGTCGCCACTGCCACCGAAGCCAAAGTCCAGGCACTCTTCGACAGCGGGTACGCCTGCACCGGCACCGCCTCAGACGCGGTTTGCGTTGCGGCACTCGTCGGCGACACCCCGCCCGCCCAGCGGGAACTGTTCGGCGGAGTCCGCTCCCGCTGGGGCGGCCGAGTCGCCCGCGCCGTCTACGCCGCGGTAGCTGAAGGAGCCCGCCGGGAAGCCGCCCGCTCCCAGCAGCGCTCCCCGCACCGGGCTGCGGCCTACTCCCCGTCGATGATGTCGGGCACGTAGTACTCGTCCACCGGCATCGGCCCCCGATACCCCTGGCACATGCACTTCCGGTAGGTGTGGGTGCGCTCCCCAGTCCACCGTCCCGGAATCACCACCTGCGCCTGGCACGTCTTGTCCTTTTGGTCGTGGAAAACCAGGTGGTGTCCGCAACCGCAGATCGGCTGAGGGGTGCGCGGACCCTGAGTGAGAGAAGCCTGCGCCGGAGGCACGGAGGAGCGGCGGTTGGGCAGCAGGCGTCCCACCAGCACCCCTCCCAGGGCGATCATCGCGCCGACCACCAGACTCACGGGATCCATGGCGGTGTGTCCTTCCCTCGCGGTCCTCCCCTAATTGTGGCCTAAACCGACCCGCATCCGGCCTTCCCTGCACGCCGCTTTCTCCTTGCGTGCATCACCGCGCAGCCTCCTGCTCCGGCGTCGCAGCCTGCGCCCGCAACTCTTTGAGCGTGGCCACATCCCGGGCATGCGGCCCCTCCGGGCCCGGGGTCTCCACCACCACGGGAACCCCCGCGGAAACCGGGTGCGTGAACACTTCGGCGAACGGGTCAGCGCCGATATAGCCCAGTCCGATACCGGCGTGCCGGTCCCGGCGGCTCCCGCACGGCGCAGCCGAATCATTGGCATGCACCAGCCGCAACCGGTCCGCTCCGACCACCTCGCCGAACCGGTCCAACATTGTCCGCATTCCCGCTCGGGTGGAGACGTCGTGGCCCGCTCCGAACACGTGCGCGGTATCCAGACACACCCCCGCCTTAGGGTGGCGGTCCACCGCGTCCAAGTAGTCGGCGAGATCGTCCACCGTGGCGCAGAGCACCTGCCCCTGCCCCGCCATCGGCTCCAGCAGGACCGGCGGCGCAGCCTCGTCCAGCGCCTCCAGAATCGGCAGCAGCCGGGCCCGCACCCGTGCCAGACCGGCGGCACGGCCCCCGCGCACCGCGGACCCGGTGTGCACCACCACGCCGCGGGCCCCGATCTGCGCGGCCCGCTGCAGCGTGTACTTCAACGACGCCACCGACCGGGCAGCGATCTCCTCGTCGGGCGAACCCAAGTTGATCAGATAGCAGGCGTGGACGAAAACCGGGAGGTCAGTGCGGGCGCGCAGCAGCGCATCCTGCTCCGCGTTCCCCGGAGTATGTGCCCAGCTTCGCGGATTGGTGACGAAGACTTGGATGACTTCGGCGCCGATCGCGTCAGCGTAGGACAACCCACGCTTGGCCAGGCCACCGGAGACCGGAACGTGCGCTCCGATACGGGAGAAAGGTGCGAGGGCCATGGACGACCAGCGTAGTGCCGCCCCAAGCCTTGGACTGCAGCACCTGCCGTCCGTCCCGGCCCGGCTGTTCCCGCCCCGCTGCCCAGGGCCGGGGCCGCGGGACACCGCGTCGGACCCTAGGGCACACCACGGCGGTGAAGCGTTACGCTGCCTGCGTGAGCCCTTCACCGTTGACACTGCACGAAGTGACTGCCGCCTTTGAAGCGATCTACGATCCGGCCTGGGCCGCGTCCTGGGATGCGGTCGGACTGGTGTGCGGAGACCCCGACCAGCCGGTCCGACGGATCCTGTTCGCGGTGGACCCGGTGGGCGTGGTCGTGAACGAGGCCGAACAGTGGGGCGCCGACCTGATCATCACCCACCACCCCCTCCTGCTGCGCGGGGTGACGAGCGTGGCCGCCACCACCCCCAAAGGGCGACTGGTTCACCGGCTGATCCGCGCCGGTATCGCCCTGTACACGGCGCACACCAACGCTGACACCGCTGCGCCGGGTGTGTCCGACGCGCTCGCGGCCGCTGTCGGACTCGACGGGCCGCTGCGTCCGCTCGACCCCGACCCCACCGACCCTGAAGGCCAGCGCGGTATCGGACGCATCGGGGAACTCAACGAGCCGATGACGGTCCGCGAGTTCGCCGCGCAAGCAGCCCGCGGTCTGCCGCCCACCACCAGCGGCCTGCGGGTGGCCGGGGACCTGGACCGCACGGTGCGGACGATCGCGGTGTCCGGGGGTGCAGGCGACTCCCTCCTGGACACGGCACGCCGTGCCGGAGTGGACCTGTTCCTCACCGCCGACCTGCGCCACCACCCGGCCTCCGAGTTCGCCGAACACGGCGATATCGCCCTGATCGACGCCGCACACTGGGCCACCGAATGGCCGTGGCTGGCGGAGGGAGCAGCCCGGCTCCGCGACGCTTTGGGCGGAGAGCGGGCTAACGTGGAAATTCGCGTATCCGCAACCGCTACTGACGCTTGGCAGCAGTCGTTCGGCGCCGCTATTGCGCCTTGATGCACTGCGGCGCCATCACCGTCGTCGAGAACAGAACAGAGGACCGTTGAAAGCAGAACCCGCTCACCAGCTTCGACTGCTTGATCTCCAAGAGACCGACACCGAACGTGACCGGCTCAACCGTCTGCTGCGTGCCCTGCCGGAAGAAGAGCAGCTCCGACAGTGTGAAGCGCGACTCACCGAGCTCCGCGACCAGTTGGCGGTCACCGAGACAGAGCTCCGCGACCTCGACCGGGAGCAGCGCAAAGTCGAGCGTGACATCGACCAAGTGCGGGCACGCGCCGAACGCAACACTCAGCGCATGGAATCCGGTCAGATCTCCTCTCCCCGGGAATTGGAGAGTCTCCAAGCAGAGATCGAGTTGCTGGCGCGCCGGCAGAGCGAGTTGGAAGACATCGCTCTTGAGCTGATGGAGCGCCGGGAGGAAGCCGACAAGCGCCGCGCGGACCTCGACCGGAAAGTGACCGAAGCCGTTGAGGAACGGGATGACGCAGAAAACCGCCGCTCCGAAGCGGTGCTGCGGATCAAGGACGAGCTGGACAGCGCCACCCAGCGGCGCAGCCGGATCGTCAAAGAGCTCCCTGAAGACCTGCTCAACCTCTACGAACGGCTGCGGGAACAGTACGCGGGGATCGGAGCAGCAGCCCTGCGCTACGGCCGGTGCGAGGGCTGCAAACTGCAGTTGAGCGCCGCCGAACTGCGGGAGATGCGCCTGGCCCCGCCCGAAGAGGTGACCCGGTGCGAGAACTGCCGCCGCATCCTGGTGCGTGTCGCAGACTCCGGGCTGTGACCGCGGCGAAATGAGAGCAGGGATGGGACGCAGGATCGTCATCGAAGCGGACGGCGCGTCCCGGGGCAACCCCGGCCCAGCCGGGTACGGGGCCCGGGTGCGCGACGCCGACACGGGGGAACTCCTCGCGGAAGTCGCCTCCCCGATCGGGGAGGCCACCAACAATGTGGCCGAATACCGGGGCCTGATCGCGGGCCTGGAAGCAGCGGCCGCGATTGACCCGACCGCCGCAGTGGAGGTCCGCATGGACTCCAAGCTCGTGGTGGAACAGATGTCGGGCCGCTGGAAGATCAAACATCCGGCGCTGCAGCCGCTGGCCCGCCAGGCCCGGCAGGTCGCAGCGTCACTGGCGTCGGTGACGTACCGGTGGGTGCCGCGGGAGCAGAACGCGCAGGCCGACCGGCTCGCCAACGAAGCGCTCGACGGCGCTGTGCGCAACTGGAGCACCCAGCGAACAGAACCGGTGCAGGCAGCCGAACCGGTCGAACCGCCGGTGGACCAGGGGAAGACCGACGGCACCGCGCTGGGCTGGGGACCAGCGGACACCAACCCCACCCGGCTCCTGCTGCTGCGCCACGGCCAGACACCCATGTCCGTGGAGCGGCGTTTCGCCGGGATCGGCGACATCCCCCTCACCGAAGTCGGCCACGAGCAGGCTAAAGCCGCGGCACGGCGGCTCGCGCAACGCCCCGTCGACGTGGTCGTCTCCTCCCCGCTGCGCCGCACCCTGGACACCGCCCAGTACGTGGCCAAGGAATGCGGACTGGACGTGGAAGTGGAGGAGGACTTCCGGGAAGCCGACTTCGGCGCCTGGGAGGGGATGACGTTCGCTGAAGCGCGCAAGCACTCCCCGCAGGAGTTCCACCGCTGGCTCTCCGATCCGCACGTCCCCCCTCCGGGAGGGGAGAGTTTTGCCGAAGTCTCCCGCCGGGTCACCCGGGCCCGGGACCGGGTGCTCGCCCGGCACCGCGGCCGCACCGTGGTGGTGGTCACCCACGTCACCCCGATCAAACTGCTGGTCCAGCAGGCCATGCTCGCCCCGCTGCCGGCGCTGTACCGGATGCATCTGGATGTGGCGTGCCTCTGCGAGGTCCACTGCTTCAGCGATGGCCCGATGGTGGTGCGTTCCCTGAACGACACCGGCCACCTGGCCTGCTAGGCCGCGACTGGCCGCGGAAGAAAACACCGGGGCGTACAATTCTTTACTACAGGGAGTCGGCCAGACGGCCGCGGCACCGCGCACGCGGTGTCGAGGAAAGTCCGGACTCCACAGGGCAGGGTGGTCGGTAACACCGACCCGGGGTGACCCGCGGGATAGTGCCACAGAAAACAGACCGCCGTCCCCGTGGGACGGTAAGGGTGAAACGGTGGTGTAAGAGACCACCAGCGGCCGGAGTGATCCGGTCGGCTAGGTAAACCCCACCCGGAGCAAGGTCAAGAGGGAGACTTCGGTCTCCTGCACGGACGCTTGAGGGCGGCCCGTCCGATGTCCGTGGGTAGACCGCATGAGGCCGCTGGCAACAGCGGTCCTAGATGGATGGCCGTCACAACCCGTTCAGGGTTGACAGAATCCGGCTTACCGGCCGACTCCCTGTTTTCCGCCCTTCTGGCCTGGTCTTTTATGCGCGAGAGCAGGACTGTTCGCTCTTTAGCGCCCCGAGAAGTCTGAGGTCTTTCCGGGAGTCGAGGAACACAGCCGTGTCGTCCCCGTCCAGGGCACGCAGGGCATCCGCTGGTTTCGGCAACCGTTGGAAAGCGGGTTGCGGCACCCGCGAAAAAGCCCGTCGTGGCACGGGATGCCCCACAGCACCGCTGGTCACACCGGACGGGAAGAAAATACTGGGGGAAGGGCCCGCCGAAGATGCGGTGCGTGCCCCGTAAAGTCCGTGCCCACCGTTACATTGGAGAGGTTGCAGCGCCTGACCAACCCGAGATGGTGAGCATGAGCCCCACGGTGTATCTGCTGATGTTCGGTCTTCCCGTCGTCGCGATCGTCGTCATCATCGGTCTCGCCATCTACCAGGCGTCGCCGGTGGAGAACGACGAACGTGAACCGGGGCCGCAGCAGGACCAGTCCGAAGAGTAGACACGCGGCCCGCTAGCGGGCCGCCCACCCTTCGTCTTCCTCTCCAGCTGGCGCGCCGCCGGGGCAGACGCCTGTCCGCTACCGGCACACCCGAGGCATTCCAGAGCCCGCACGTCCCCGAACCCGGGTGGTTTCCGGTCCGCGATCCCACCAGCGGCGACCGCAAAGCAGAGCATCGCCGACCTCCTCGTCACGACTCGTGCCCGCTCATCCAGCGGGAAGGCGCGCTGAGCAAGCGGCGGTAGGAGCAGACGGAGAAAAGCACGCGGGGCGGGGAACCGCGGTTCCCCGCCCCGCGTGAACGTGGTCCTACCGGTAGGGGTAGCCGTCGGGACGGTCGTCGAAGCGACCGTCGGGCCGTGCAGGCGGCCACTCCTGCGGCCGGTCATACCCCGGTTCGCCGTACCCCGCTGGTGAGGGAGGCGATTGCGGATAGTCCCCCAGCACGTCGTAGCTCTGATAAGGCGTTCCCGAAGGCGCGGAGGGTGGTGTGTTGTAGTCGGTGCGGGGCTGGGTTCCGGTGTCGTAGGAGCTGAAGGAACCGGGGGTGGGCGGGTAGGGGGTGGACCCGTAGCCGCCGGGGGTGCCGCTGGCAGGGGTCGATGAGGCGGGGAAAGCAGGGGGTGCTCCCGCCGGGTCGCCCAGCGGCGGCTGCCCACCGGTCGGGCTCTGGCCCCACAGGGGACGCTCCCACGGGTCAGCGGCAGGAGACGGCGGCTCAGCAGCCGGTCCGCCCGAGGCAGGGAACAGCGGAGCCCCGTACCCGGTGTCCCCGGTGGATGCGGGGGGTGGTGTGTTGTAGTCGGTGCGGGGCTGGGTTCCGGTGTCGTAGGAGCTGAAGGAACCGGGGGTGGGCGGGTAGGGGGTGGACCCGTAGCCGCCGGGGGTGCCGCTGGCAGGGGTCGATGAGGCGGGGAAAGCAGGGGGTGCTCCCGCCGGGTCGCCCAGCGGCGGCTGCCCACCGGAAGGCGGCGGACTGGGCGGCACCGGAGACGTCCGCTGGTAGGAACCCGTGTCCAGGCTCGACCAGATCGGAGAACCAGTGTCGGAGGACGCGCTCGTGGGCGTGAACGACGGATCGGTGAGCGGATCCGGCGCTGCGGACCGCTCCGACGGAGCCCCCGGCAGCGGCGTGTCGTAGCGGCTCCGCTCGTGTGAACCGCTGTCGAACGGGGACGGCGCACCACCCAGACCACTCCGGCTGTGGGAGCCGGTGCTGAACGAAGGCGACGACAGCGGATCGTCGTACGAGCTGTCGCGACGGTGGCTGCCGGTGTCGTACGCGGAAGACCGGGGAGCGCTCAACGGGTCGTCGTCCGGCCGTGCCGACGCGGTCGGAGCACCCGCCACCTCGTAGGAAGTGCGGTGGTGGCTTCCGGTGTCGTACGCGGAGGGCCGAGGGGCGCTCAACGGGTCGTCGTCCACGCGGCTCGCGGCAGCCGGAGGGTCGGCGGGACGCTGCGCAGCGTCCGGCTCGCCGTTCGGGGCCAGCGCGGAGGGAGCAGACTCCTGGCCGAGGCTCGCCAACACCGCGAGAGAGTCGTTGCCCTGCGCCGGGGCGGCTGGGACGTCCTCCGGCTCCGGGGAGCGGTGGTCTCGTGCGGAAGGCCGCTCCTCGTCAAGGTCGTCGTCATCGTCGAAGACCACGTCCATCGCCTGCGTCGACTCGTGCCGGGTGTCGCGGCGCGCCGTGCGGAACGGGTCGTCGTCGGACTCGTCGTCACTGTCGGCGTACAGGCTGGAGAAGTAGTCCGCGTCCTCATCGTCCCAGTCGTCGCGTTTCTTGCGGGACCGCGACTTGCGGGAGGCACGCGACTCGGAGGAGCCCCGAGAACGCCGGCGGGAACGCGGTTCCTCCTCCTCATCCGCCACGGGGTCTTCGTCGAGCTCGGCTACGTCGTCGACTCGGCCGCGGGGCGTGTGGCGCGCGGAACGCCGCGGCCGCTCCGCCACCTCGTCCTCCACAGTCTCGTCGTAGTCGTCGTACTCGTCGTAGTCATCGGCTCCACTGCTCGCCCCCAAGGAGCGCAGCCCCAGGACGATGAGTAGGAGGACGATGATGACGATAACGGCGATGAGCGCGATGATCATGGTGAATACACCACCTTGGGCCCCGCGGCCTGGTAGAGGACAGAGACGGCACCGGCGGTGGTGGAGGGAGCTTCCGGCGTCGGGCCTACCCCGCCCTGGCGCACACCGCACCGGGAGGATGGTGAGCGATGCCGGGCATGCGACACCCCGGAAGTGGTGTCCGGACGCCGTGGCCCCCGGACACGCCAGCGCACCGGTGGACGTGAAGTGGATTCGGTCATTAACAAATCAGCGGGGTGCACGGCCCCACTTTATGCATAGATGTGCCATCCGTGCAGGGGGGAATCAAGATAGCCTTTCGGGAAAGCTGGGTAAATCGCGGTCTTTCAGGGGTGTCACGGCACGCTTGTCAGCCGTCCTCGTGCCAGAGTGCGCGTGGCGATCGCGCCGAGTGCCACGTCCAAGGGCGCGGCCTCTCCGAGCTCCACGCGTTCAGAGAGGGCGTAGACCGTGAACCGGAACTCGTGCTCGTTGCCTTTCTCCGGGCACAGCGGCTGGTAGCTGGCCGTGTCGAAACTGTTCATCCCTTGCTGTGCGGGGATGGGGACGGTCCCCTCGGGAAGCTCCGGGTTGTCCGGGTCGAGCCCGTAGACCACCCAGTGCACGGCCGCGCCGCCTGACTCGTAGACGGTGTCGACGACCAACGCCAACGACTCCGTTTCGGCAGGCAGTCCGGACCAGCGCAAGGGCGGGGACATCCCTTCGCCTGCACAGGTATAACGGTCCGGGATCTTTTCGCCTTCCCGCAGCATCGGACTGGTGACGGTGATGTCGTCGCTCACTTCGCCGTTGCTGGGTCCGATCAGCACTCCGCATCCGGTGGCGGTCAACGCGAGCAGTACGGCTGCGGCCGTACCGGCGGTGCTACGGCGATGTCGTGCAAGGGAGAACATGGGACTCCTGTGAGGCACGGAACGAACGTAGGGGAAACCGCGAGAATGCGCCCGGCAGAATCCGAACACAAAGCCGTGGGACGCGTCAGCGGTTCCGCAGGAACCATACTGCCGTCATGGTCCTTTCGTCCCTCCTGCCAGGAATGATCCCGAAGAAGTGCGGACGTCGTTGACGCTCTGCAGCGGCACAGGTGACATGAAACACGCTTCTTTCGGGCACTACGCGTAAACTTGGGCAGGTGACCACAGTCCAGCTTCGACCTCCCAAAAACCGGGTTTCTCCTCGAGCGGTCTGGCTATGGACCGTCACGGACGCGATCGAAGGGGCGGTGACAGTCGGAGGGATCACACTGACTGCGTGGGCTGTGGACACAGCCCGGTGGGGCTGGCTGCCAGACTGGTTGGTGGACCGGATCTGGTGGGTGCCCGTGGCCGTCGCCTGCTACAGCGTGGTCAAACTGGTGGTCGCACCGCGGTGGCGCTATCGGGTGTACCGGTGGGAGGTCACCGCCGACGTCGTCTACACCCGCAAGGGCTGGATCAGCCGTACCTGGCAGCTTGTGCCGATCACCCGCCTGCAGACCGTGGACCACACGCAGGGCTGGCTGGAGCGGCTCTTCGACTTGGCCACCGTGGAAATCCAGACCGCTTCACACGCCGGCTCCTCAACGATCAAAGGGCTGCCGGAAGCGCAGGCCCGGCAGCTCTCCGAAGAACTAGCTGCACGCGCGGGACAACTGCGGAGTGACGCCACGTGAACGCCGAGCATGAGCCGCAACCCGACCAGGCCGGTGCGGACCTTCCCGAACCGGACGGCTCGCGCCCTGAGTCGGCCGCGCCCCGCCTGGCCGCTGAGGCGGAGCGGCGGCTCAGCCCGCTCACCGTGGTAACCACCGCAATCCAGCACGGCCGTTCGGCGGGCCTGCCCGTGCTGGTGGCGCTGTTCGCGGGCGACTTCAACCCGTGGGTGCTTGGCGGCACAGTCCTGGTCGGTGTCCTGCTGGTCGTCGCCGGCATCGTCCGCTACTGGACCGTGCGCTACCAGATCATCGGCGAGCGACTGGAGATCCGCTCCGGTCTGATCTCCCGGAGCCGGCGCGCGATCCCGCTGGAACGTATCCGAGGCGTCAACGTCACCTCCACCCTGCTGCATCGCATTTTCGGGCTGGCTGTGGTCCGGATCGACGCGGCCGCAGGCGGCGCCCTCCAACAGGAGGAGGCGAAGCTCGACGCGATCGCCACCGCCGAGGCGGAACAGCTCCGCGTGGAACTGCTGCGCCGCCACTCCCTCCTGGTGGAGCACGAGGCGGCTGAGGCAGAGGAACCAGCAGCGGAAACCGAGGCGGCCCCCGCGGAAAGCGCGGAGGTCACGTACTTCCGGATGCCGTGGCGCTGGTACCTCTACGCGGTGCTGAGCCCCGCCTACCTGCTCACCCCGTTTGCTGTGCTGGCGGCCCTGTTCGGTTTCTTCAACCAGTTCATCGACGCTGAGGTGATCGGCGCCTACGTCATCGGCCAGGCGGACACGATCTGGGGGATCGTCACCTCCCGGAGCGGGCTGCTGCTCCTCACCCTTGTCGGAGTGGTGGCGGCGATACTCGTGGCCATGCCGCTGTTCGCCGTGGTCTCCTACATGATCAACCAGTGGCAGTTCACCCTGCACCGCCGCGGGGAGGCCCTGGTCACCGAGCGTGGACTGTTCACCCGGCACAGCGTCACGTTGGAGTACCGCCGTATCCACGGTTACGAACTGCACGACACCCTCGTGCAGCGGCCGTGGGCTCTAGGCCGGCTGTCCGCGATCGTCACCGGGCTCGGCGGGTCCACGTCCCGTTCGGCGCTGCTGCCGCTGGGGCCGCGGGCCGAGGTGGAGCGGATTGTGGCGCAAGCGTTGCGTCCGTTCCACGGCAAGCTGGTCGCCCATCCCGCGGCTGCGCGCTCCCGCCGACTGTTCCGCGCGGTGGTGCCGCCGCTGCTGCTCGCCGGGTGTGCGGCAGCACTCGGCTGGTTCTGGGTGGCCGGTGGGCTGCTCGCGGTGGCGGTGCTGGGAGTGCCGCTGGGTATGGACCGCTACCGCTCCCTGGGGCACGGCTACGACGGGGAACAGGTCAGTGTCCGCTCCGGGTCGCTCGCCCGGGTGCAGGCCACGGTGGCCCGCTCCGCCATCATCGGCTGGCGGTGGCGGCAGAGCGTGTTCCAGCGTCGGGCCGGGCTGGCCACCATGAAAGCCACCGTTGGTGCGGGCAGCGGAGGATACGACGCGATCGACGTCGATTTCGCGGACTCGGTGGCGTTCGCCCATGCCGTCACCCCGGAACTGCTCGCCCCGTTCCTGGCAGCGTCTGCTGCCGGGGCTGCTGACCAGGCGGCGGACACTTCCGGCCAGGAGGGTGACCGTTCTGGCGGTGCGGGCGCCTAGCCTGGCCGCGGACCCTGGCCGGCTGCTGGTCGGCAGGTGCGGTCTCAGTCAGACCGCTTCGACCCGAACATGATCTCGTCCCAGGACGGCACTGAGGTGCGGCGGCCGCGTTTACGGCGGGGCTGCTGGGAAGCTCCGGTGGCCGCGGGCACGGACGCTTCGGGGCGGCTCGCCCGCTGCGGGCTGGCACCCCGCTGTGTCGGGGAGCCGGGACCGGGCGTGGGGGCGGGACCGGGCCGGTGGTGGCGTTCCGGCACGGTGGCAGTGAACACCGTGTCTTCGGTGGTGGGGCGCACCAGCTCTGTGGTGATGGGGGAGCGGGGCGTTGTCGAGGCGTCCGTCTCCTGAGGTGTCGCGGCAGGCGCCTGGGGCGGCGGGGCAGCCTCCCGTGCCGGGGAGCGGCGTGGAGTGAAAGGAGTGACGGTTGCCTCGGGAGGTGCGGGCGGCACCGATACTTCACGGTCGTCAGCGGAGAGGAGACGCACCGCCTCCTCGTCATAGGGAGTGACCGAGCGGCGCCGCGGCTCGTAGATCCAATGGGCGACGTGCTCTTCCCCCATGACACGGAAGGACAGTTTGACCTGCCAGGTGTTGTCCTCCCGCTTCCACGAGTCCCAGGTCGCCTCCCCCGATTCCAGTTGGGCCACGCCAATCCGTTCGGCTACTAAGTCGCCGAGGGTGGGGCCCGGGGCGGTCTCCCCGGGACGGCGGACCAGGGCAAGCTGCGCTTGCCGGGCCATGTACTCGCGCTCCTGCAGCACTGGGCTTTCAAACCAGCGCACGCGCTCGACAGGGATTCCTGCGGCCTGGGCAATAGATTCGGCAGTTTCTCCCGCGCGTATCCGGGCCTGGATCTCCTTGGGGCGCAACGGATTCTCCACTTCGATCTCGTACTGGCCGAGCCGAGAGAATTGCCCGCGCACGGCAGCGCGGAGCCGGTCGTCGACGGGCAGCATGAAACGGGTTCCGCGTCCGGCACTGGCCAGCACCAGGTAGGTTCCGTCCTCACTGACGGCGACCAGGCGAAGCTCTTGCATCGCCCTCCCTTTCGCGTCCCGTCGAGGGGGTGGGAAACCCGGTATCCCCCAGTTCACAGTCTTGTCGGCCCAGGTCCTTCGAGCCAGTACCGCACCCGGCATGTTCGAAGACACGCCTGAAGCGGAGCGCGGTGCACTCCCCTATCGTGCCATCCCGACACGCCGAGAGGGGCACGGCCAGGCCGTGGTTGTGGACACTGGCCCGTTTTCTCCCGTTTGTGTGGGGTGGCAAGTCCCGGCCACGGCTGTGAGAAAGCGGACCGTATTGCGGAGCGCCTGTCGAGCTGACACGCCGAGCAAAGGCAGAGGAGAGACCGCAGACGGATCGTTGCGCCGAGACTATTCTCCCCACACGCGGTCGAGATAGGCGTTGGTGAAGCGCCGGTGCGGATCGACCCGCTCGCGCACTTCGAGAGCGTCGCGCAGCCGAGGATAAACCTTGTCCAAGTAGGACAAGGTGCGGGTGTGCATCTTGCCCCAGTGGGGCCGTCCCGCCGCAGCGGTGAAGATCGCCTCCAGGTCCGCGAAATACTCCTGCCACGGGCAGCCCTGGTAGACGTGCACGGCCACGTACGCGCTCTCCCTGCCGTAGCCGGGGGACAGCCACACGTCGTCGGCGGGGGCGAACCGCACTTCCACGGGGAAGCTGATCCGGTGGCGGCTGCTCGCGAACACGGCGCGCATGTCGTGGAGGACGTCGGGCAGGTGCTCGACGGGGATCGCGTACTCCATTTCCACGAACTTGACCCGGCGCGGACTGGTGAACACCCGGTAGGAGACGTCGACGTATTCGCGCGCGGTCAACGCCCGCGCCGAGATCTGGTTGATCGCGGGGATGAGGCGGGGCAGGCGCCGCGCCATCCGGTTGACGACTTCGAACACCGAGTTGGAGAGGAACTCGTCGTCCAGCCAAGCGCGGAAGGCTGAAAGCGGGCGGGCTGGGCCGGGGACGCGGTTGTTGCGCTTGGTGATGGTGCGTTCGGTGTGCGGGAACCAGAAGAACTCGAAGTGGTCGTTGGTGGTGCGCAGCTCCTCCAAGCGTTCGAGGACTTCCCCCAGCGGCATGGGGGTTTCCCGGGCGTGCAGCAGGAACGCGGGCTCGACCGCCATGGTGATTGCGGTCACCACGCCGAACGCTCCCAGGCCCGCGCGGGCGGCGTCGAACAGGTCCGGGTCCTCGTCTCGGGAACAGGTGACCACGGACCCGTCGGCCAGGACCAGTTCCAGTTGCTGGATCTGTGCGGCGAGGCTCGCCGAGGCGCGGCCGGTCCCGTGAGTGCCGGTCTGGGTGGCACCCGCCAGCGTCTGCACGGCGATGTCTCCCATGTTGGTCAGGGCTGCGCCGTGCGCGGCGAGCGTTTCGTTGAGGTCGCAGAGCCGCATTCCCGCTTCGACGGTGGCGCGTCCGGCGGCGAGGTCCACGGAGCGCACCGAGGCCAGGGCGGCGGGGGAGAGCAGGGTGCCGTCGGTGGCCGCGATGTCGGTGAAGGAGTGCCCTGATCCCACCATGCGGATCCGGCTGCCCGCCGCCGCGGCTGCGCGTACTTCGGCGACGACCTCGGCGGTGCTGGTAGGGGTGGCGATCCGGGTGGGGGTGATGCGGCAGGTGTCAGCCCAGTTGTGCCAAAGAGTGCGGGTCACGGCGTCCTCAGCAGGGGGGTTGGCCCGGGGACCGGGTGGGGCGGGTCTGGCTTCGAGGAGGGGATTCGCAGTGTGCGGGCTCGGCGGCGGACTGTCAAGAGGGTCACGCCGCCGTGAAGGAGGGGGTGGTGCACGGGTCACGCGGAGTGCTGGTTTGATGGGGCCATGAGGTCCTATGACGCGTTTCTGCTGATCTCCTTCGGTGGTCCGGAGAAGAGGGAAGACGTTATCCCGTTCCTGGAGAATGTCACCCGCGGTCGGGGCATCCCTCGGGAACGGTTGGCTGAAGTCGGGGAGCACTACTACCTCTTCGATGGGGTCAGCCCCATCAACCAGCAGTGCCGGGACCTGATCGCAGCGTTGCGTGACGACTTCGCCGCCAACGGGGTCGAACTGCCCATCTACTGGGGTAACCGCAACTGGGACCCCTACCTCGAGGACACCGTGGCCGAGATGGCGCGCAACGGGGTGCGCCGCGCGGTGGCGCTGGCGACGTCGGCGTACAGCAACTACTCGAGCCACCGGCAGTACTTGGAGGACATCGAGCGGGCTCGCGCCGCGGTGCCGGAGGCTCCCGAGATTGACCTGATCCGCCCCTTCTACGACCACCCCGGGTTCATCGACGCTTTCGTTGACCACACCCGCCAGGCGTTGGAGCGGATTCCTGAGGAGCTGCGGCCGGAGACGCGGCTGCTGTACTCGGCGCACTCCCTGCCGATCGCGATGGCGAAGAAGTCAGGCGATCCCCGCCGCGACTACGGGTCGCTGACCGCCTATGAGGCGCAGCTGCTGGAGACAGCCCGGCTGATCACGGAACGCCTCGACCGCGACTACCCCTACGAGATCGTCTACCAGAGCCGCAGCGGCCCGCCCTCCCAGCCGTGGCTGGAGCCTGACATCAACGATCGGCTGGAGCAGTTGGCGAAGGAAGGCGTGCGGTCGGTGGTCGTGGTTCCGCACGGGTTCGTCTCCGACCACATGGAGGTCAAGTACGACCTGGACGTGGAGGCCCGCGAGACCGCGGAGAAGCTCGGCATCCGCCTGGAGCGGGCGGCCGCTCCGGGAACGCACCCGGCGTTCGTCGCGATGGTCCGCGACCTGGTGGCGGAGCGGGCGGAGGGGCGTCCGCCGCGCGGCCTGGGCGCTATCGAACGGTCGTGCCACGACGATCCAGCTGACTGCTGCCAGCGGAGCTGACGGTGCGACGGGGGTGATCCGGCGGTGACCGGGTCACCCCCGTCAGCCGGGCAGGCAGTCAAGGCAGCGGAGCATCGGAGTTCAGGTATTCCTCCCAGCCTCCCGGCGGGGCCTGGCCGACGTTGAGCCGGGCGAGTTTCGTGAGGACACCGGGGTCTTGGGCGTCGAGCCAGTCGGCGAGCTGCCGGAAGGAGACCATTCGGACGTCGGGTTCCCCGCCGATTTCGTCCATGAACTGTTCAACCGCGTCCATGTAGATGCCGCCGTTCCACCGTTGGAAGTGGTTTCCGATGAACAGCGGGGCCCGGTTGCTGAAGTAGGCGCGTTCGAACCCTTTCAGGTAGGTGTCGCGGGCTTGGGCGCGCCACCGGCCGTATTTGCTGCGGTCGCCCTGGGGCGTCTTCGACTGGTTGACCATGATGTTGTAGTCCATGGACAGGACTTCGAAGTCTTCGCCGGCCATGGGCAGCGACTGCAGGGGGAAGTCCCACAGTCCGTGCCGGCGCACAGGCCAGACCTGCAGCCATCCGGGAGAGCTCGCGTCGTAGCGCCAGCCGAGTTTGGCCGCGGTGGGCAGGAGTTGGTCTCTGCCTTGCAGGCAGGGGGTGCGGCCGCCCACGAGTTCCTTGCGGTAGTCGAACGGCAAGGGCGGAAGGTCGGTGAATCCGGTGTTGGTTTTCCAGGTCATCACGAACTTGATGGCCTGCTGGATCTCCGACTCCCAGTCGGCGGGCGACCAGGTGGACACCCCGTTGGGTCCGCAGAAGTGCCCGTTGAAGTGGGTGCCGATCTCATGGCCTTCCCGCCAGGCCAAGTCGAGCTGCCGGATGGTGCGGTGGATGGACTCCTCACTGAGATAGCCGATATCGGAGGCGCCCACCGGGTGCTTCGGCGGATGGTAGAGGTGTTTACGGTGCTCGGGCAGCAGGTAGATGCCGCTGAGGAAGAAGGTCATATGGGCGTTGTTGCGGCGGGCCACCTCGCGGAAGCGGCTGAACAGCCTGTCGCTGAGTTCTCCGGCACCGTCCCAGGAGACGACGACGAACTGCGGTGGCCCTGACCGGCGGTCGAGCTGGTCGACGGTCGGCTGGTTGGGCTGCGGTCCGGTGTCTGACGTAGAGCCGTCACCGATCACTCGGACTCGTCGCGGCGCGGCCTCAGGACCGGTCCCGGCCTGTGTCGTCGAGCAACCGACGGTACCCAAGGCGGTGAGTGCGGTGGCGGACAGAAAAGTGCGACGCGAAATTTTTCCCACGAGATCCTGGTTCCTTCGGCTTTTCGGCGTGAGAACGTGAAAGGGCGGTGACCGCGAGAAATTTATCACTTTGAGTAGCTGATTGGTTACATAAAGTGTCGAGTGTTGTGCGTTGTGTCCCTTCGTGGATCAGCGGCCACAGATAGGCTCGAATGCGGCACAAACTGACAAGCGGCGGTGTCTGCGGACAAAAAGAAAAACGCCGGCAATGCGCTCCACGAGGGAGTAAGAGGGCTCCGCAGTCCCGCCCGGGCAAGGCACCCCACAAATCCGTTGTGAGGAGACCACCGTGACCGTTCCCGATCCGCGGGAGTTGCTGGACCTTGCGCTGGAAGCGGCCCGTAAAGGAGGTGCGCTGGCAGCGCGCGGCCAACACGGAATCTCAGTACTCGACGTCAAGTCCTCGCCCACTGATGTGGTCACCGAGATGGACCGGGCCACCGAGGAGATGATCCGCGACGTCCTCCTCAGCGCTCGGCCCGACGACGCGATCCTGGGGGAGGAGGGCGGCGCAGCCCAGGGCAGAAGCCAGGTGCGCTGGGTGGTCGACCCCATCGACGGCACGGTCAACTACCTCTACGGGCGGGCCGAATGGGCCGTCAGCGTCGCCGCGGAAGTCGACGGGGAAGTGGTGGCCGGGGTAGTGGAGGTCCCCGTGCTCGGGCGGACCTACACCGCAGTGCGCGGGGAAGGCGCCTACCGCAACGGGGAACCGATCTCCGTGGCCGACCCCGTGGACCTCAGCATGGCCCTGGTCGCTACCGGGTTCGGCTATGCGGCAGAGCGCCGCCGTAAGCAGGCTCAGGTACTCGGCGCACTCCTGCCGAAGATCCGGGACATCCGCCGGGGCGGCTCAGCCGCGATCGACCTGTGCACAGTGGCGGAGGGGAGCGTCAACGCCTACTACGAGCAAGGCGTCCACCCGTGGGACTGGGGCGCAGGGGCCTTGATCGCGGAAGAAGCGGGGGCTCGCGTGGCGGGGCTGCGCGGCACCCCGCCGAATAACGCCATGCTGGTGGCCGCACCCCCAGGCCTGTTCGAACCGCTCCACGACCTCTTGGTGTCGCTGGAAGCGGACCGGGACGCCTGACCGGTGTTCCGGTCCGTGGCGGTGGGGTGCGCACGTGCCGTCCCTGACTCAGCGTCGTACCGGTGTGCCGAGTCTGCTCGGGACTATTCCGGGCTGCTTCCGGTCGGGAGCAGCGAGGCGAGTCGTCGGGGAAACAGCGCAGTGCACCGGCGCATGCCATCCGCCATTCCGCCTGCGGACGGGGCGGGCGGCGCCGATGCCGAAGGCCGGGCCGCCCTGCAGGTGCCCCGGCCTTGCCGCGGCATGCCGCCAGTTACGCGCTGTACGGATCGATTCCGTGGAGGGCAGCGATGCGGTGCAAGTCCTCCAGCTCCGACGCGTGCGCGTCGGCAAGGAATTCGTCTCCGGCAGCCTGGGCCGCTTGGAGCGACGTAGAGGTTTCGCGGATTCGTACGCGAATCTCTGCCAGAAACTCGCCCATCATCACACCCCTCTCTCACCATGGTTGGCGGTTGCCGACCATACCCATGACAGTCCGCGCACCAAACATCACGGTTCGACAGAATTCCGTGACGGGACTGAGAGATTTCTCTCCCGAGGAGCACGACGCTGTGCTTGATCGATCGGTGCGACAGGGCACCACGATAACCCCGGCCCCTACGCGGGGCACAGGGGGATCCGGAGAATAACGCGCAATGTGCGGAGCAGGGCCAATACCCCAGGATGATCACGGAAAGGCAACGCTTATCTCTTTCTTATCCGTGCTGTGTCAAATTTGAGATGTGCGGGGTGAACGTCGCGGTCGGCGGTTGGGGGATGCGCCGACCGCGACTCCTTCTTTTCGGGCCGCTGAGTGCACAGAACAGTACGCCTCGTGTGTCGGAGGCGTCGGGTTCGAAGTATCATCAAAGGGGTAACCGGCCTCCAGCCGGAAGTCGTGCTTCCGGCTGCGTGAGACGCCCTTGGCGAGGGCTTCCACCTTGTCGAGGAGTGGACAACTGAAGGCGCAGCCGGAGATAAACGCCGCTGCCGGTGTGTTGGGGGATGCGCCGGCAGCGGCCTTTTCCTTATCACCACGAAAACGAACGAAGGACACAGTGCGCGTACTCGTGGTCGAAGACGAGCAGGTTCTGGCCGACGCGATCGCGGTAGGACTGCGTCGCGAATCGATGGCGGTGGACGTCGCCTACGACGGCGACAGCGCCCTCGAACGTGCCAATGTCAACGACTACGACGTCATCATCCTGGACCGGGACCTGCCGGGAACCCACGGTGACGAAGTCTGCAAATCTTTGGCCACGGCCCGTTACCCGGGACGGATCCTCATGCTCACCGCGGCCGGGGAGCTCGACGACAAGGTGGCCGGGCTCAGCCTGGGCGCCGACGACTACATGGCCAAGCCCTTCGCTTTCGCCGAACTCGTCGCCCGGGTGCGCGCCCTCGCCCGGCGCTCCGTGCCCCCGCTGCCGCCGGTGCTCCGCCGCCAGGGCATCACCCTGGACCCTGCCAACCACACGGTGGAGCGAGACGGGCGGCCCGTCTCGCTCACCCCTAAAGAGTTCGCGGTCCTCGAAGTCCTCATGCGCGCCAACGGGGCCGTGGTGAGCGCGGAGAAGCTGCTGGAGAAAGCCTGGGACGAGAACGCCGATCCGTTCACCAACGTGGTGCGGGTCACCGTGATGACGCTGCGGAAGAAACTCGGCGACCCCCCGGTGATCCACACGGTGCAAGGCGCGGGGTACCGGATTTGAACACCGAAGAAGAACACGACGTCGTTGCGGCTGCCTCAGCAGAAGTACCCCCCACACCCCCGGGGGACACCGGCACATGGCGCAGGCTGTCCCGGCCGCTCAACCAGCCCGCCAACCCCGGCACGGCCAACGGGCGGGCCGAGACGAAGCACAGCCGCAGCTTCCGGATCACCGACAACATCAGCCTGCGCATGCGGCTGACCCTCATCTACGGGATGCTGTTCTTCGCTGCCGGATCACTGCTGCTCCTGCTCAACTACGTGATCCTGGTCAGCGTCCTCGACAAGCCCGACTTCACCGTCCACATCGACGGATACCAACTGGAATCCGAGATCGCCGACGAGATCAAGGCGGCCCTCATCGACGGGATCGCCACCCAGGTGACCCGCTACTCGGTGCTCGCTCTCATCGTGGTGGGTGTGCTCGCGGTCGGCCTCGGATATGCCGTCGCCGGGCGGGCCCTGTCCCCGCTGCACAAGATCACCCGTACCGCGCGCCGCCTCTCCGAACGCTCCCTGCACGAACGCATCGCGATGAGCGGGCCCGACGACGAGATCCGGGAGCTCGCCGACACGTTCGACGCGATGCTGGAACGCTTGGACCGGGCGTTCGACGGGCAGCGCCGCTTCGTGGCCAACGCTTCCCACGAACTCCGCACCCCGCTGGCGATCAACCGCACCCTGCTGGAGGTCGCGGTCTCCGACCCGGAGGCGTCCCCCGACCTCAAAACCATTGCCCGCACCCTGCTGGAGACCAATGCCCGGCACGAACGCCTCATCGACGGTCTGCTCTTCCTCGCTAAGAGCGACCGCGAACTGGACGTGCGCACGGTCGTCGACCTCGGCGAAGTGACGGAGACCGTGCTCAGCCAGCTCTCCGACGAGATCGAGAAGTCCGGGCTGCGGCTCCGCACCGACCTGCGGGAAGCCCGGGTCACCGGGGACCCCGTACTGCTGGAACGCCTCGTCAGCAACCTGGTGGAGAACGCGCTCCGCTACAACGTCCCCAACGGGGAGATCACGGTCCGCTCCGGGATCAACGAGGGCGCCCCAGCCATCCAAGTGGAGAACTCCGGGCCGGTGGTCCCCGCCTACGAGATCGAAGGGCTGTTCGAACCGTTCCGGCGCGGGGCCGGACACCGGGTGAGCTCCACGAAGAGCGCTGGCCTGGGCCTGTCTATTGTGCGCTCGGTGGTCCGCGCCCACCACGGGACCGTGACCGTGTGGCCCCGGGCCGGGGGCGGGCTCGTGGTGACCGTCCACTTTCCGGTGAGCAACCGCCGCAGCGAAGGCGAGTCTTCCGCCTGACCACCCGCTATCGGCGTGTCGCCCAGGTTCCGGCATGTCCCCACCCAGGCCGTGATATGCATACGTGTCCGGTGAGGTGGGCACCCTGGTACGGAGTAGTTCCCGGAGTGGGTATGCTCACCCGGGCACCGAAAAGGCGAAAGGCGTCTTAACCGGGGTGTTCACGCTTCCTGCAGTGCCGATGCGGCCCAGATCGCCAGGGCGGAGACCGAGGCGTCCGGGAAGACAACGGGGCCGAGAACTGTTCGCTCAGGGGTAGCAGCCGGAAAGCCGCGGCTGCTGAAGACGACCACGTTCGGTCACCGGAGATCACTGTCGAGGCGAGACGGAGAACCCGGGCCACGACGCCATCTCTAACTTTTCGGGCAGAACGGGCACAACAGATGTCTCCGAAGCGTTACATTCGCGCGACGAGACCACGAAGATGACGAAAGATGAGACGAGGGGGATGGAGTAGAGCCATGGCCACCGACTACGACAGCCCACGCAAGACAGACGACGACCTGGGAGAGGACAGCCTGCAGGAACTGCAGGCGCGCCGGGTAGACAAGAGCATCAGCACCATCGACGTCGACCCCGACGAGGTCGCCGAAGGCATGGAGCTGCCCGGGGCGGACCTGTCGGGTGAAGAACTCGCGGTGCGCGTCCTGCCTCGCCAGGCTGACGAGTTCACGTGCTCGAGCTGCTTCCTCGTGCACCACCGCAGTCAACTGGCGGAGGAACGTGACGGACAGCTCATCTGCAAGGAATGCGCCTACTGATCTGTGGAGACCTCTTCACTCCACCGCCTTCTTGCGTCACAGACACGGACGAGACCCCGGGCCGCACCGGGGTCTCGTCCGTTCTCTCTCCGACGGCGGCACCAGCGGGAATGCGGGGACCGCGCAGGTTGTCTTCACAAGAAGCGGGAACGCTGCTCAGTCGAGGAGAGGCAGAGAACCGTGGATGACGAGACCACCAACGACCGTGCTGCGCGGGGTAACGGAGAACAGCGTCCCGGAAAAGAACTGGTGGTCGTCGACCGCGACCGGGTCGGTGAGCTCGTTGCCCTCCTCGTAGCGGAGGACACTGACGCGCAGAGCCGGGCACGGCTGCTCACGCGGATCACCGCGGCCCTAGCCCACAGCCTGCAGACCGCTAAAGCCCGGAGCGTGGCGAGCGGCCGCTGGCTGGCCGCGGTATTCGCCGAGGAGATCGCTCCCCGCATCCCGATCCGCGACCAGGAGACGCTGATACAGCACCACCGGGGACTGTCCGGCGACGACCTCGCTGATGCGCTGGAACGCGTCGCGGTGAACGTCACCACCGCCGTGGGAACAGTGGGAGGCGCGCTGGCGGCCGTCCAGTTCACGGCACCGCCGACACTGCTCACCGCTCCCGTCCAGCTTCTCGCGGAGACCCTGGTCGTCGCCGCGGTAGAGGTCAAACTGATCGGGGAGCTCCACGAAGCTTACGGGGTCCCGGCATCCGGGACTCCGCTGCGGCGCACCTCCAGCTACCTCGCGTCGTGGACGCAGCGGAGGGCGCTCCGCCCGGGCCGCGGGGTCCCGTCGCTGACCGCCACCATGGGTACGGCTGCCCGTACCGCACTCCGCAACCGGCTTATGAGACTGCTCGGCCGCCAGATGACCACACTGGGCCCGTACTTGACCGGCGCGGTGGCCGGCGGCACCCTCAACCGGCGCGGCACCCGGGCCCTGGCCCGGACCGTGCGCCGTGAACTGCGGGCAGCAGCAGCCGCGGGCGCCGCCCCCGCAGGCGGCACGATCGTCCCGCCGTACCCGGCCTGACCGCGCGGTACCGGGACAGCCAGCCCGATACCGCGCAACAGCGGCTCAGCGCTGGGGACGCTCCGGGGCGCGGGGAGCCCGGGCCGCCAGGCGCTTGTGCACGGTGCGTACCGCGAGCACGCGGGTGACCTCCATGCCTACCCCCGTGAGCACGGCCCAGCCCAGTGCCTCCCCCAGACTGATGTCGGGCGACTCGGGGTCGGCCGGAGGCTCCTTGCCTACTGCTTTGGTCCACAGCAGGGTGAGAGCTTTACGGGTGACGTAGGCTGCGGCCAAGGCTGCCACACCCCCGATGATCCGAGCAGCGAGGTCGCCATCCTTGTCGGCCATGGGAATACTTCCGTTCCGGTGTCATTCCTGGACAAGCGCTGCCCGAAATACTGCCATGTTCCCCTGGTCTACGCCGGGTGGTGCGCGTGGGGTGTCGCCCACGGGGCCCGAGGGGACAGGCGGAACGAGCAGGGTCGCGGTGCCAATACCATTGGCCTATGACCAACCGCTCTCGTTCCTTCAACGTGCCTGACAAGCCTTCGCTCGATGGTATCGAGGCGAAATGGGTAGACGTCTGGGACGAGTCCGGCGTCTATCACTTCGACCGCTCTAAGAGCCGCGAAGAGATCTTTGCGATCGACACGCCGCCACCTACCGTGTCCGGTTCGCTGCATATCGGACACGTCTTCTCCTACACCCACACGGACACCGTCGCCCGGTTCCAGCGGATGAACGGCAAGTCTGTCTTCTACCCGATGGGCTGGGACGACAACGGCCTGCCCACCGAGCGACGCGTGCAGAACTACTACGGGGTGCGCTGCGACCCGTCGATCCCCTACGACCCGGACTTCACCCCGCCCGAGAAGCCTGACCCCAAGAACCAGGTCCCGATCTCGCGACGGAACTTCATCGAGCTGTGCGAACGTCTCACCGTTGAGGACGAGAAGGTCTTCGAATCCATCTGGCGCAGGCTCGGGCTGAGCGTGGACTGGCGGTACACCTACGCCACCATCGACGACAAGTCCCGCGCGGTGGCCCAGCGCGCCTTCCTGCGCAACCTGGCGCGGGGCGAAGCGTACATGGCGGAGGCGCCCACGCTGTGGGACGTCACCTTCCGCACCGCGGTGGCCCAGGCCGAGTTGGAGGACCGGGAACGCCCCGGCGCGTACCACAAGGTGGCGTTCCACCGCGACGGCGGCGACCCGATCATCATCGCCACGACCCGCCCCGAGCTGCTGCCTGCCTGCGTGGCCCTGGTCGCCCACCCTGACGACGAGCGCTACCAGAGCCTGTTCGGGACAACCGTGCGCAGCCCGCTGTTCGGGGTGGAAGTCCCCGTCGTGGCGCACCGCCTGGCCGACCCGGAAAAAGGCACCGGTATCGCCATGATCTGCACCTTCGGTGACGTCACCGACGTCACCTGGTGGCGGGAGCTGAAGCTGCCCACCCGGGCCATCATCGGCTGGGACGGCCGGATCGTCGCCGACCCGCCCGAAGGACTGGACTCGGAGGAGGGGCGCGCGGCCTACGCCAAGCTCGCCGGGGCGACCGTGCACACTGCCCGCCAGCGCATCGTCGAAATGCTCCGGGAGTCCGGGGACCTGATCGGGGAGCCGGAGAAGATCACCCACCCGGTCAAGTTCTTCGAAAAGGGCGACAAGCCCTTGGAGATCGTCACCACCCGCCAGTGGTACATCCGCAACGGCGGGCGCGACCCTGAGCTGCGCGAAGCACTGCTCAAGCGAGGCCAGGAGCTGGACTGGTACCCCGAGCACATGCGCACCCGCTTCGAGCACTGGGTGGGCGGGCTCAACGGCGACTGGCTGATCAGCCGCCAGCGGTTCTTCGGGGTGCCGTTCCCCGTCTGGTACCCGCTGGACGACAAGGGCAACCCGATCTACGACTCCCCGATCCTGCCGGACGAGTCGCAGCTTCCGGTGGACCCCAGCTCGCAGGCGCCCGAAGGATACACCGAGGACCAGCGCGGCAAGCCCGGCGGTTTCATCGGCGACCCCGACGTGATGGACACGTGGGCGACGTCCTCGCTGACGCCGCAGATCGCCGGCGGCTGGGAGAGCGACCCGGACCTGTTTGAGCGGGTCTTCCCCATGGACTTGCGCCCGCAGGGCCAGGACATCATCCGCACCTGGCTGTTCTCCACCGTGGTCCGCTCCCACTTCGAGCACGACTGCCTGCCGTGGAAGAAGGCGGCGATCTCCGGGTGGATCCTCGACCCGGACCGCAAGAAGATGTCCAAGTCCAAGGGCAACGTGGTCACCCCGCTGTCCATGCTGGAGAAGTACAGCTCGGACGCGGTCCGCTACTGGGCGGCCAGCGGACGGCTGGGCACGGACACCGCCCTGGACGAAAAGCAGATGAAGATCGGGCGGCGCCTGGCGATCAAGATCCTCAACGCCAGCAAGTTCGCGCTGTCCGTGGCGGGCGAGGATACAGTCGCCGACCCGGCAGCGGTCACTGAGCCGCTGGACCGCTCCATGCTGGCGGTCTTGGCCGAGGTCGTCCAGGACGCCACCGCCGCGTTCCACGAGTACGACCACACGCGGGCGCTGGAGCGCACCGAGCGGTTCTTCTGGAACCTGTGCGACGACTACCTGGAGCTGGTCAAGGCCCGCGCCTACGACCCCGAGTCGCGGGAGGGCGCATCGGCTCGCGCCGCACTGCTCATTGCGCTGTCGGTGCTGCACCGCCTGTTCGCCCCCTTCCTGCCCTTCGTCACCGAAGAAGTCTGGTCGTGGTGGCAGGACGGGTCGGTGCACGTGGCGAAGTGGCCGTCGGTGGAGGAGTTCCGCGCTGCCGCGGAGGCAGGCGATCCCGCGGTGCTCGCCGCCACCTCCGAAGTGCTGCACACGGTCCGCAAGGCCAAGTCGGAGGCGAAGCTGTCCATGCGCGCCGAAGTGGAGCGGGTGACCGTCCACGGCAAGCAGGCCGAGCAGGCCCGCCTCTGCCGTGACGACCTCGCTGCCGCGGGCCGGGTCACCACGCTGGTCTTCGAAACCACCGACGACGCCGAACTCCGGGTGGACGTCGAACTCGCCCCCGCAGAGAAGTAGCCTTCAGTAACCGTTGTGGGCGCCCTGCGTGATGTGGGGCGCCCACCTAACGCGATAGGCTCGGCCGTTGTGAGTGACCTTTCCCCTGTCTTCGGTACGGTGCGGGTGGAGATCCGACGACTCGACCCAGACCTCCCGCTGCCCCGCTACGCCCACCCGGGGGACGCGGGAGCGGACCTGGTCACCGCCGAGGACGTCGTTCTGGCTCCCGGGGAACGCGCCACCGTGCGCACCGGGATTGCGATTGCCCTGCCCGACGGGTATGCGGCGTTCATCCATCCGCGTTCCGGACTGGCCGCGCGCCACGGTCTGACCGTGGTCAACGCCCCCGGCACGGTGGACGCCGGCTATCGAGGCGAGATCAAAGTGCCTCTGTTGAACACGGACCCCGCCACGCCGGTGAAGTTGACCCGGGGAGACCGCATCGCCCAACTGGTGATCCAACGCGTCGAGCGGGCAGCCTTCGTCGAAGTGGACGAACTCAGCGACTCGGCGCGGGGCGCCGGAGGGTTCGGTTCGACCGGAGGGCACGCCGCAGGGGCGGAGCAGAGCTGACTGTCTCCGGGTGACTTCGGGACTCTAAGGAAGAGGTGTTGCGGCGTGTTCGGACGCCGACGCAAGAAGAAGGCCAAGAGCCGCGTTGACGACATCATCCCCCCCGCCGTCGCGCCCCGGCCGACTCCGATGGCTGAGCCCGTCAAGGAGGACGACAAGTACCGAGCCCAGGGGCCGTGGGACGTCTCTGAGGAGGTACCCGAAGCACGGCGGGTCGACCTGGGGTCGCTGCGCGTCCCCGTTGGCCCTGACATCGAAGTGCAGGTCAACGTCGCGCGGCAGCAGAACCAGAATCGGGTCATCGGGGTGACGATCATCAACGGCAGGACCGCGCTGCAGGTCCAGCCGTTCGCCGCCCCCAAGTCCACCGGGCTGTGGACGGAGATCCGGCAGGAGATTGTCGCGGAGATCGCCAAGTCCGGCGGGAAGAGCGAAGAGTTTGAGGGGACGTTCGGCCCGGAGATCCGCGCGATCGTCCCGGTTCCGGGCAAGACCAACGAGAAAGGCCAGCGCCTCGCCCAGCCGATGCGGTTCATCGGTGTAGACGGGCCCCGCTGGTTCCTCCGCGGGGTGATCCGCGGCGAGGGCGCGGTCCGCCCCGAGGCAGCAGCCCGGATCGAGGAGATTTTCGCGGGGATCGTGGTCGTCCGCGGACACCACCCGGTCCCGCCGCGGGACCTTCTCGAACTGCGGCTGCCGAACCAGAGTCGGCCGGCTCCGGGACAGGTCGCCGTGCCCAAACCCGGGACTCAGAACCCGCCGCAGTGACCGTGGGCGCGGCTGTCCTCCCACAACAGGGCTGCTGGCCTGCAGGGCTTGCTGTCCGGCTGAGAAGCCGGAGGACAGTGCGCTCCAGGCTCACTGGGCCGGACCGGGGTCGTGCGGGTCGGCGATCGACCCGAGGAACAGGATGGCGCCGCGGCGGCGTACCACGATGTGGAACGGCCGGTCGACGCTGAACCGGATCGTCCGCCGCGGCGGCATGGCACCGGCCAGGAGCATCATGGCTGCGGTCGCTGCCGCTCCTTCCGCGCCCCGTTCATCCACCCGGAGCCTGGCCTGGTGGATGACCGTGTCCACGTAGAGCGGCACCGTGGAGATCCCGGACAGGTCAGCGGAGGCGGTGAAGAGCGTGCGTACCCCCGCCTCAGCCAGGACTTCGACGAGTTGGTGCGGCTGGGTCAGTTCGAAGCGGGGGAGAGCCAGCTCGACACTGGTGGATGCGGAACGCCGGTGCAAGGCGGTGAGCAGCGGCGCGGTCGGCACAGCGGCGGCGTTCGTGCCCGGCGGCAGCAGGACGTCGACCGCGAGTTCGTCGTGGGCGTGCAGGGTCACCATTCCCCAGCCGCGCGCCGTGGCGTAGGGCATCGTCCCGGTGCGGTGCATGAACGGGACGCGTTTCGGCCCGCGCGGGGTGCGGAACGTCCCCTCCCGGGTCAGGTGCGCCTCGAACGGGGTGGTCCACCGTGCCCTGGCCCACAGGGCGTTGGTCAGAATCGCCCGCAGGTCAGGGGTGACCGCTCCCTGCGGGAGCAGTTCGCGGATCATCCCGCGGGTAGCGTCGGCGATGTCCGCGTTGACGGTGGCGCGGACCCCTTCAGGGTTGGTGCGGAAGTCCGCGGTCCGCACGTCTGAATCGGGGCGGTCGTGCACCGTGGCGCGGAAGGACGAGCGCACGGGAACGTCTGCGCTCACCCACAGGACGGTGCGGGACGCCAGGTCGGGGCTGTCCGCGACGGCGCGGTCGAGCGCGGCGAGGAGCGGGGCAGGGTCGGTGCCGAGCAGCGTGGTCAATTCGGTGCGGGTGGTGGCGCGCGCCCCCGCGGCGAGGACGCCGAGGGCGCAGGCCACGGAGTAGGGCGACCATATCACCTCCCCGTCAGGAACAGCCTCGGCCAGCCTGCGGTGCAGGTGCAGCGCGAACTCCAGGTGGTCATCACGGAGGAAACCGCCGGACATGGACACTCCCCTCGACGGCGCTTGCGGGCTGCGGGCACGGGTTCCTGCCCCAGCAGGATTCCCGCGGGGCGCGGCTGCCACGCGTCCCACGCTCACCGCCGCAGAGCGCTTTCGGTTGTGAAACGGACACGTAGCGTACTCTCTTGCGCGTGGGTGGAGCACTACCCTGGGAGAGGGCCACGAGGCCGGAAGACCGTGTCCGCAGTCGCAGTGTCCGGGAGTGAGATGACGAACCAGAGTCAGACTGAGGTCTCCGAACGCACCGTTGAGGAGGTGGTGCGCGGGCAGCTCGCCCAAGCCCTGGGCGGGAAGCGCGGCATGGTCGAGGCAGCGGTGCCCACGCTCTTCTTCACGTGCACCTACCTGCTGGGCACGAACTACGGGTGGCAGGTCGCCGGACTAGACCCGCTGCGGCTGGGGCTGCTGCTGGGCGGCACGGCCGCCGTGGTCCTGGCTGTGGTCCGGCTGGTGCAGCGCTCCTCGGTGCAGTATGTGGTCAACAGCCTGTTCGGGATTGCCATTGCCGCGGTGTTCGCGCTCCGCAGCGGGCAGGCAGAAGACGCGTTCCTGCCCGGCATCATCTACAACAGCGTCTACGCCTTGGTCCTGACCTTGTCGATCGTGGTGCGCTGGCCCGCTATAGGGCTGCTGATCGGCGCGGTCACCGGTGACCCGGTCGGGTGGCGGCGGAATCCGGCGGTGGTGCGGCTCAGTTCCCGGTTGACGTGGCTGCTGGTGCTGCCGTGCGTGGTGCGGGTCGTAGTGCAGTACCCGCTGTGGGCGGCGGGCATGGTGGGCTGGCTGGGTGCCACCAAGATCCTCATGGGCTGGCCGTTGCAGGTCGCTGCGTTCGCCGCCATGGTGTGGCTGCTGGCGGTGGGACGCACCCCGATGGAATCCGAGCCGGAAGCTGCGGACGGCCAGGGCACGCAGAGCGGGACGGACGAGACGGTGCAGGCGCACCCCTAGCGCTCCCGGCCGAGACCTGCCCCGGCCGGGAGGGGAGCCCGACTCACAGGTCGGAGAGCAGTTTTTCGAAGGGTGTGGGGTTCTCGTAGGGGTCGGGGCGGCGCTGCGGAGCGCCCCCGGCGACCAGGGTGGCGAATTCTTCTGCTGCGCGGTCGATCCGTTCGGTGAGCGCCCCGGCTTCGTCGCTCCCCCAGTCTTGGGAAGCGGCGTAGACCCCGGTCGGCGCGGGCACCGTGCCCAGGTAGGCGAAGAGCGGCCGCAAGGCGTGGTCGAGGACCAGGGAGTGGCGCGGGGTGCCGCCGGTGGCTCCCATCAGGACGGGGATGCCGGCGAGAGCGCCGGGCTCAACGACGTCGAAAAAGGTCTTGAACAGACCGCTGTAGGAGGCGGTGAACACCGGGGTCACCGCGATGAGGCCGTCGCTGGCTGCGGTACGGTCCAGCACCTCGCGCAGGCTGCCGACGGGCACCCGGGTCAGCAGCGCGTTGGTCAGGTCGTGGGCGTGGTCGCGCAGTTCGACTACGGCGGTGTCCGCGGTGATGCCCCGGGCGTGGAGGGCGCGTTCCGCGGCTTCGGTGAGCCGGTCGGCGAGCAGCCGGGTGGAGGAGGGGTTGCCCAGCCCGGCGGAGAGCACGGTGAGCGTACGCGTCGTCAACGGGACACCTCTTCTTCCTGCTTGCCGGCGCGCTGCGCGGCTTGGGCGGCCGCGCGGAGGCTGGCGTGGGTGGGGGCGTCAGGAACATGGGCGGGTTTGAGGGCAGCGAATTCCCGGCGCAGCACCGGGACCACTTCCTCACCCAGGATGTCAAGCTGCTCCAGCACGGTTTTGAGGGGCAGTCCTGCGTGGTCCATGAGGAACAGTTGGCGCTGGTAGTCGCCGAAGTACTCGCGGAACTTCAGGGTCCGTTCGATGACCTGCTGCGGGCTGCCCACGGTCAGCGGGGTTTCCGCCATGAACTCTTCCAGGGAGGGGCCGTGCCCGTAGACGGGCGCGTTGTCGAAGTAGGGGCGGAACTCTCGGATCGCGTCCTGGGACCTCTTCCGCATGAAGACCTGGCCGCCGAGGCCGACGATCGCCTGGTCGGCTGAGCCGTGGCCGTAGTACTCGTAGCGGCGGCGGTACAGGTCGATGAGTCGCTGGAAGTGCTCTTTCGGCCAGAAGATGTTGTTGGCGAAGAACCCGTCACCGTAGTAGGCGGCCTGTTCGGCGATTTCGGGGCTGCGGATGGAGCCGTGCCACACGAACGGGGGGATGCCGTCCAACGGGCGCGGGGTGGAGGTGAAGGACCGCAGCGGGGTGCGGAACTTGCCTTCCCAGTCCACGACGTCTTCCCGCCACAGCCGGTGCAGCAGGTGGTAGTTCTCGATGGCCAGCGGGATGCCTTGGCGGATGTCTTTACCGAACCAGGGGTAGACGGGGGCGGTGTTGCCGCGGCCGAGCATGAGGTCCACCCGCCCGTCGGCCAGGTGCTGCAGCATCGCGTAGTCTTCCGCGATCTTCACCGGGTCGTTGGTGGTGATCAGCGTGGTGGCGGTGGACAGGATGAGGCGCTCGGTGCGGGCGGCGATGTAGCCGAGCATGGTGGTGGGGGAGGAGGGGACGAACGGCGGGTTGTGGTGCTCCCCGGTGGCGAAGACGTCGAGGCCCACCTCCTCGGCTTTCAACGCGATCGTGACCATGGCCTTGATCCGCTCGTGCTCGGTAGGGGTCCGGCCGGTGGTCGGATCAGGGGTGACGTCGCCGACGCTGAAGATCCCGAACTGCATGCCCGCTCCCAAAAGCCTTCTCAAGGAGAAATTAAAGTTTCAACTATTATGGGGAACTCCACGGCCCCGCCCCCTATTCCCCCGCGCGATGTGCGCTAGTCCGCAGCCCGGTCAGAGCCGCTGAGCACCGCAAGCAGTGCGTCGTCGCTGCGCGCGCTGCTGAGCAGGACCACGACATCGCCCGCGGCGAGCACCGTCTCCGGCAGCGGGGCCCGCGCCTGCCCCGCCCGCACGAGGGCGACCAGGACCACGCCTTCCGGCAGCGCGGCGCTCAACTCCGCCGCACTGCGTCCCGTGAAAGGCGACTCCTCAGTCAGCACCGACTCCAACAGGTCCGCTCCCCCCAGCGAGGCCAGCGAAACCACCTCGCCAGAATGGCCTAGCTCGGGTTCTTCGTCACTGTCCACCAGTGCGGCAAGAAGCCGCGGCGGAGACACGGCCACGTCCACCCCCCACGCGCTGGTGAACAGCCACTCGTTGTTGGGGTCGTTGACCCGGGCCACCACGCGGCGCACCCCGAACTCCCGCTTGGCCAGCAGCGACACCACCAGGTTGACCTTGTCGTCGGAGGTCGCGGCCACCACCGCGTCGAACTCCTCCAACCGGGCGTTCTCCAGGGAGCTGACCTCGCAGGCGTCAGCTAGCAGCCATTCCGCTTCAGTCAACGCGTGCACGTCGATGGCGCGCGAGTCGCGGTCGATCAACAGCACCTCGTGCCCGCTGCTGAGCAGTTCGGCAGCGATGGACCGGCCGACCGCCCCGGCCCCCGCGATCGCCACCCGCATCACCGGTCACCCCCGTCAGCGCTGATCCGCTCCACAGTCCGCTCGACCGCCTGCGAAGGGGAAACGACGTGCAGCACATCCCCCGGCCACAACTGCAGATCGGCACGGGCCAAGTGAATCTCCCCGCCCCGGCTCAGGTAGACCACCCGCACCCCGAGCTCGGCCTCGACCCGTTCGACCCGCTGACGCGACCACGCCGTCCCCACCACCGCATCCACCATGACCAGGGTTCCGGAGGGGTCCCGCCACAGCGGCCCGGTGCCGAGGAGCTCGTCCCCGGGAACCAGGTGGCGCAGGATCATGTCGGCGGTCCAGCGCACCGTGGCCACGGTGGGAATCCCGAGCCGCTGGTACACCTCGGCGCGCCGCGGATCGTAGATGCGCGCCACCACATTGCGCACGCCGAACGTCTCCCGGGCCACGCGCGCGGCGATGATGTTGGAGTTGTCGCCGCTGCTGACCGCGGCAAACGCACCGGCACGCTCGATACCTGCCCGGATGAGGACTTCTCGGTCGTAGCCCAGTCCGGTGACCGCATGCCGGGCGGTCGCCGAACGCAGCCTGCGGAACGCTTCAGGGGCGCGGTCGATGACCGCGACCGTGTGGCCTGCATCCTCCAGCGTGTGCGCGAGGGTGGACCCTACTCGGCCACACCCCAAGATGACGACGTGCACCTCGTGCTCGCTCCCGGTACTCCTCGTGGTGGCGGCCCGCCGCCCCTGGCGGGCCTGGGCTGGGATATACCCAACCACAGTCGCCAGGTGTGGCGCATCGGCCGCGGTCACTACGCTGCCGCGGTCCGACTAGAGTGGTCGCGAGGCGGCGGTCCGGGTTCTGCCGCGCCGCCGGACCGCCCTGTCACCCGAAAGGTCGTGTGCTCCCATGAGTCGGCTCACTACCCACGTCGACGTGCGTCTTGACGGGGTAGCCCACGGAGGATGGTGCGTCGGACGCCACGAAGGCCAGGTCGTCTTCGTCCGCCATGCCTTGCCGGGGGAGCGGGTCCGTGCCCGGATCACCGAGGAGACCAGGAGGTTCCTCCGTGCCGAGGCGGTAGAAGTACTGGAGGCCTCCCCGGACCGGGTGGCCCCGCCGTGCCCCTTCGCGGGCCCTGGCCGGTGCGGCGGCTGCGACTGGCAGCACGCCTCGCTCGACGCCCAGCGGCGGCTCAAAGCACAGGTGGTCGCCGAGCAGTTGCGTCGCATCGCCGGAATCGACCGTGAGGTGGCAGTCGAGGAGCTGCCTGGCACCCCGGACGGGCTGGGCTGGCGGACGCGGGTCCGGTTCGCCGTGACCCCCGACGGGACGGTCGGGCTGCGCCGGCACCGTTCCCACAGCATCGAACCGGTCGACTACTGCCCTCTCGCGCACCCCGGGATCGACCGGCTCAACGTGCCCCGCAAGACGTGGCGGAACGCAGCCGAGATCGAAGTGGCCGCCGCGGCGGGAACCGGAGACACCCTCGTGACGGTCACCCCGGCGCGCACCGGGACCCCTGAACTGCCGGCGCTGGACAGTCCGGTCACGGTGCTGCGCCGCTCCCGGAACGGGCGGGTCCAGCCGCCCCGCGGCCGGCACGGGGTGACCGAAAACGCGGCTGGGCGCCGCTGGTGGGTGAGCGCGGGAGCGTTCTGGCAGATCCACCCGGCTGCCGCCGAGACCCTCACCGGGGCAGTGCTCGACGCCCTGGACCCCCAGCCCGGGCAGACCGCGCTGGACCTGTACTGCGGGGTCGGGCTTTTCGCGGGTGCGCTCGGCGCAGCGGTAGGCCCGCAAGGCCGGGTGTTCGGGGTGGAAAGCGGCGCCGAAGCGGTCCGCGACGCCCGCCACAACCTCCGCGACCTGCCGCAGGTCCAGATCACTCGGGCAGACGTCGCAACCCACCTGCGCCGGTGGACGCCTCCCCGCATCGACCTGGTCGTGGCGGACCCGCCGCGCTCCGGTATGGGCGCCGACGTGGTGCGCCGCCTGGCGGCGCTGCGTCCGCAGCGGATCGCCTACGTCTCCTGCGATCCCGCGACGTTCGCCCGCGACCTGGCTGTCTTCGCGGAGCACGGCTACCGGATGGACGGGTTGCGCGCCTTCGACGCCTTCCCCATGACGCACCACGTGGAGTGCGTGGGCGTCCTGCTCCCCGCCTAGACGCTGCCCCTCGGCGTGCCGCACCGCGTCGCTGGACGCGACCGGCCGCGTCCAGCGGAAGAATGAGGGGTATGCGACTGAGAATCTTCACCGAACCCCAGCAGGGCGCCAGCTACGAGACGCTGCTCACCGTCGCAAAAGCCAGTGAAGACCTGGGCTTCGACGGCTTTTTCCGCTCCGACCACTACCTGAAGATGGGGGACGTCAGCGGGCTTCCTGGCCCCACTGACGCGTGGGTCACCCTGGCCGGCCTGGCCCGGGAGACGTCCCGGATCCGGTTGGGCACGCTCATGACGGCGGCCACGTTCCGCCTGCCGGGGCCGCTGGCGATCAGCGTCGCCCAGGTCGACCAGATGAGCGGGGGACGCGTGGAGTTCGGCCTCGGCGCGGGATGGTTCGAAGCCGAGCACACGGCCTACGGCATCCCGTTCCCCGCCGACGCCAAGGAGCGCTTCGACCGGTTCGAAGAGCAGTTGGCGATCATCACCGGGCTGTGGGCTACCCCCGAGGGGGAGACGTTCACCTTCCACGGGAAGCACTACACCTTGACGGAGAGCCCGGCGCTGCCCAAGCCCGCGCAGTCGCCGCGGCCGCCCGTCCTGATCGGCGGCAGGGGACGGCGGCGTACCCCCCAGTTGGCCGCGAAGTACGCCGACGAGTACAACATCCCCTTCTGCGTGGTGGAGGAGACGCAGGCGGCCTTCGACCGGGTGCGTGCCGAGGTCGAGAAGGCGGGGCGTGAAATCCCCATGATCTACTCGGCGGCCCAGGTGGTGTGCGTGGGTCGGAACGATGCCGAGGTAGCCCGGCGCGCCGCTGCGATCGGCCGGGAGGTGGACGAGCTGAAGGTCAACGGCCTGGCGGGCACACCGGACGAGGTGGTGGAGAAGATCGGCCGGTTCGCCGAGATCGGCGCGGAGCGCATCTACCTGCAGGTGCTGGACCTTTCCGATCTGGACCATCTGGAGCTGATCGCTGACCGGGTCGCCCCGCAGGTGGCCTGAGGGCATTCCGGGCCGGGAGAACATGGGATGTTCGTCCGTGTGTCTCCCGGCCCGGAGGGGTAGTGGAGAAACGACAATCAGACATTACTGTCCAGTAACTTGATATCGAGATATACGTCCGATACCTTGATATCGAGATAACAGCGCGAGCGAATCACTGAGCATGTGAGGTTCACCGCTCTCGGCGGTCCACCATCCAGCGCGGCACAGCCGGCTCCGCAGCCCCACGTGCGGAATCCGGATCGTCGACGCAGGTGGTCCCCGTTGTCCCGCGCATCACGGGGAGAGCCGTCCCGGCTCGGGAGTGATCTTGTAAGGGAAGCCTCAGTGACGCCCCGGCTGTGCCGCTAGGGCAGGATGCTTGGAAAAAGTGGCGAGACCAGGAGGCGACAACCGTGTCGGCGAACAGCTTCGGCAGCCGCGACACGCTCCGTGTCGGTGACGAGTCGTACGAAATCTTCCGCTTGGATGCCATCGACGGCGTCCAGCGGCTTCCCTACAGCCTGAAGGTGCTGCTGGAGAACCTGCTGCGCACCGAGGACGGCGTGAACGTCACCGCCGACCATATTCGCGCGCTGGCCAACTGGGACTCCAAGGCGCAGCCCAGCCAGGAGATCCAGTTCAGTCCTGCCCGCGTGATCATGCAGGACTTCACCGGCGTGCCCTGCGTGGTCGACCTGGCCACCATGCGTGAGGCAGTCCGGGACCTGGGCGGCGACCCCACCAAGATCAACCCGCTGGCCCCTGCCGAGCTGGTCATCGACCACTCGGTGATCGTCGACGTGTTCGGGCGCCCCGACGCCTTCGAACGCAACGTCGAAATGGAGTACGAGCGCAACCGCGAGCGCTACCAGTTCCTGCGCTGGGGCCAGAACGCCTTTGAAGGGTTCAAGGTCGTCCCGCCGGGCACCGGCATCGTGCACCAGGCCAACATCGAGCACCTGGCCCGGGTCACCATGGTCCGCAACGGCCAGGCCTACCCCGACACCTGTGTGGGCACCGACTCCCACACCACCATGCAGAACGGCCTGGGCATCCTGGGCTGGGGCGTGGGCGGTATCGAGGCCGAGGCAGCCATGCTCGGCCAGCCGATCTCCATGCTCATCCCGCGGGTCGTCGGCTTCAAGCTCACCGGTGAGCTGCCCCCCGGCACCACCGCCACCGACCTCGTGCTCACCATCACCGAGATGCTGCGGGAGCACGGCGTCGTCGGCAAGTTCGTCGAGTTCTACGGCGAGGGCGTGGCCTCGGTGCCGCTGGCCAACCGCGCCACCATCGGCAACATGAGCCCGGAGTTCGGCTCGACTGCCGCGATGTTCCCCATCGACGACGAGACGATCCGCTACCTGAAGCTGACCGGCCGCAGCGACGAGCAGACCGCCCTCGTCGAGGCCTACACCAAGGAACAGGGGCTGTGGCACGACCCGTCGGTGGAGCCCGAGTACTCCGAGTACCTGGAGCTCGACCTCTCCGAGGTGGTGCCGTCGATCGCCGGACCCAAGCGCCCGCACGACCGCATCGCCCTGTCCGACGCCAAGACGGCCTGGCGCCGGGACGTGCGCGACCACGTCAACAACGACGGCATCGTCACCCGCGCGGACGAGGCGTCCGCCGAGTCCTTCCCGGCCTCTGACGCGCCGGCGATCTCCAGCAACGGCGTGGTGACCGAGCGTCCGCGCAAGCCGGTCAAGGTCACCCTGGGGGACGGCACCGAATTCACCATCGACCACGGGTCCGTGGTCATCGCGGCCATCACCTCCTGCACCAACACCTCCAACCCGTCGGTCATGCTGGGCGCGGCCCTGCTGGCCAAGAAGGCGGTGGAGAAGGGGCTGTCCCGCAAGCCGTGGGTGAAGACCTCGCTGGCCCCCGGGTCCAAGGTCGTCACCGACTACTACGAGCGTTCCGGCCTGACCCCGTACCTGGACAAGCTGGGCTTCAACCTCGTCGGCTACGGCTGCACCACCTGCATTGGCAACTCCGGTCCGCTGCCGGAGGAGATCTCCAAGGCGATCAACGACAACGACCTCGCGGTCGCCGCGGTGCTGTCCGGTAACCGCAACTTCGAAGGCCGCATCAACCCCGATGTCAAGATGAACTACCTGGCCTCCCCGCCGCTGGTGGTGGCCTACGCGCTGGCCGGGACGATGGACATCGACTTCGACACCGAGCCGCTGGGCACCGACACCGACGGCAACCCGGTCTACCTGCGCGACATCTGGCCTTCGCCGGAGGAGATCCAGGAGGTCATCGACTCCGCGATCGCCGCGGAGATGTACCAGCGGGCCTACTCTGACGTGTTCGCCGGCGACGAGCGGTGGCGCTCGCTGCCCACTCCCACCGGGGACACGTTCTCCTGGGACCCGAACTCCACCTACGTGCGCAAGCCGCCCTACTTCGACGGCATGCCGCTGGAGCCCGAACCGGTCAGCGACATTGTCGGCGCCCGCGTGCTGGCCAAGCTCGGCGACTCCGTCACCACCGACCACATTTCGCCCGCCGGCGCCATCAAGCCGGGCACCCCGGCCGCTGAATACCTCATGGCCAACGGGGTGGAGCGCAAGGACTTCAACTCCTACGGGTCGCGTCGCGGCAACCACGAGGTGATGATCCGCGGCACCTTCGCCAACATCCGGCTGCGCAACCAGATCGCACCGGGCACCGAAGGCGGCTACACGCGCGACTTCACCCAGGAAGGTGGTCCCGTCACCTTCATCTACGACGCCGCGCAGAACTACGCTGCCCAGAACATCCCGCTGGTGGTGCTGGGCGGCAAGGAGTACGGCTCCGGTTCTTCGCGCGACTGGGCGGCCAAGGGGACCCGCCTGCTGGGCGTGCGCGCCGTCATCGCCGAGTCTTTCGAGCGCATCCACCGCTCGAACCTGATCGGCATGGGCGTGCTGCCGCTGCAGTTCCCCGAAGGCCAGTCCGCGGACTCTCTCGGCCTGACCGGTGAGGAGACCTTCTCGATCACCGGCGTGACCGAGCTGAACGAGGGCCGCATCCCCGAGACGGTCAAAGTCACCACGGACACCGGGGTCGAGTTCGACGCTGTGGTGCGGATCGACACCCCGGGTGAGGCCGACTACTACCGCCACGGCGGCATCCTGCAGTACGTGCTGCGCCAGTTGATCAACAAGAAGTAGTCAGCCTAGAAGAACTCCCCCGGGCCCACCAGGCCCGGGGCGACCCACAGGGCCCGCCACTGTCCAGGAGACGGTGGCGGGCCTCTGCCCTGCCAGAGCCGTACCCGTGCCCGGGGGCGTAGAAACGCGGCGCGGCAGCGGGCGGGCCGAATGGTGGACCCGCGGGTGGGAAGGAGCTGCCCTAGCCCTGCTGGGCGGGCTGGTGGGGCGCTGTCCCGTCGATGACGACGTCCGCATACTCCCAAGGGGTGTGCGCGGCGTAGAAGACGTTCTCCTGGTGTGCCCAGATCCCCCGGTAGGGGGCGTAGGCTTCAGCGTCGTCACGGAGGTCCAACCGCCGGTAGCGGACCTCGTCGGGGGCGTCGATCCACACCAGGATGGACAGGTACGGGCGGATCTCTGCGGCCCCGCAGCCGGACCCTTCAATGATCAGGCCGTCGGTGACGGATGCGGTGCGCCACTCGGCGAGCCGGCCTTGGACCCAGTCGTACCGTCGCCACCGCGGGTTGGCGCCGTTGAGCAGCGGCATGACCACCCAGCAGGCGAGGAGGTCCACCGAAGCAGCCAGACCGGTCCATCCGGGGTAGACGTCGTCCATGTGGAACACGGGCCACCCGGTTTCTGCGGCGAGTGCCTCGGCCAGGGTCGTTTTCCCGGCTCCGGACCGGCCCTCAATCGCCACCAGCCGCGCGTTCCCGGCGAGGGGCGGACGGGTACGGGACGCCTCCGCGAGGGACTTCACCGTTTCGGAATCCAATCGGTCACCACCCGTCTTCTCGTGGACCACCGCTTCTTCCGAGGGACTACCCTTAGCGCCCTCTCCCTCCCCAGGGCTCGCCTGGCGGAGGGCATCCACGGTAGCGTGGGACGGCGCGCCGCTGTTGCTGGGCGCACCACCAGCGCGCTGGGGAGCCCCGGGCTGCTGTCGTTGCAGCGGCAGTGCCTGGCCCGTGCCGGGGCGGCCGGTGGTCCGGCCTGTCCTCCTGGCCGACTGCGCCTGTTATTACCCTGCGTTCCGCGTCACCCAACACCCCGCCCTCGCTCCCGCCGGTTCTTCTGGGAAGCCCGGTGCCCGTCCAGTACCCCGCAGCCTGCTGCCGACACCCGCGGCTGCTCGCTGGATCGCGCTGCGGCGCGGAGGGGACAGTATTTGCGCAGATTGCGCCAGTATGGCTCACAAAACCGACTTTTCTGCGTAAGTTGGGCAAAAACCTTGCCTTCAAGCCTTGTAAGCTCCCATGCGGACAGCTTTTCTCCGCCTCTTCCGCGGCCCGAACAAGGAGCGCCAGTGACGACAGATGCCCAGGTCACCCCGGGATCTCAGGCTGCCCTGCGGCAGGCTAACCGGGAACGGGTGATCGCTGCGCTGCGCAGGGGCGGAACGCTCACCCAAGCCGAGATCGCCCGTGCCACCGGCCTGTCCGCGGCGAGCGTGTCGAATATCGTGCGCGACCTGCGTGCCATGGGCGTGGTGTCCGTCCGGGAGACCTCCTCGAACGGACGCCGGGCCCGGGCCGTCACCCTGCAGCGCCCACCGGGGGTACTCGTCGCGATCGACTTCACGCACTCCCGCCTCACCGTGGCCCTGGGCAACACCGACGGGCGCGTGCTGCAGGAGGAGAGCATCGCCTACGACGTCTCCGAAGACCCGGTGCGGGGGGTGCGGCGGGCGGTCTGGCTGACCGAGACCCTGCTGACCCAGGCGCGGGTGGACCGCTCCATGGTGCTCGGAGTCGCGGCGGCGATCCCCGGACCCGTCGACCCGGCCACCGGCCTCATCGGGGATATCACCAGCATGCCGCACTGGGCCGGCTTCAACCCCGGGGCGGAACTCCAAGAGCGCCTGGGACTGCCGGTCTCCGTGGACAACGACGCGAACCTCTGCGCCCTCGCCGAACTGACCGAAGGCGCTGCCCGCGGCCTGGAGCACGTCGTCTACGTCAAAGTCGCCCACGGGGTGGGCGCGGGCGTGATCCTCGGCGGGCGCCTGTTCCGCGGGATGAACGGCAATGCGGGGGAGATCGGGCACATCGGGCTCGACGAGCGCGGGCAGGTGTGCCGGTGCGGCAACCGAGGCTGCCTGGAAACCCTGGTCGGCACGCCCTACCTGCTGGACATGCTGCCGCAGCAGGGCCGGGTCAAGCACGGGGCCAGCCTGGTCGACCTGCTCGAGGCGGCCCAGGAGGGCGACCCCGGGTGCCGCCGGATCATCGCGGAGGCCGGCGCTGCACTGGGCCGCGGCGTAGCAGTCGTGGTCAACATGGTCAACCCGCAGATGGTCATTGTGGGGGGCGAGATCGCCGAAGCGGGAGAGCTGCTGCTCGACCCCATGCGCCGGGCCATGGAACTGGGAGCCCTGGGGAACGCGCTCACCGGACTGCGCCTGGTCACCGGGGAGCTGGGGGAGCGCGCGGCGCTGCGGGGAGCGCTGCAGGTCGTGCTTGACTCCACCTTCTGAAACGATCAGAGAAAAATTTTTAGGGGATTCTCTGATCTTCACATCAAGACAAAGCCCGCATGACCTGCGATTTCTTTGTATTTAAGGAGTGAAGTCAAGGTTTTGTGACACTTCGGTTATGCGTTCAAGTCTTGACGACAAGGTGGTGACGAGTTTGACTTCACGGCATCAGTCCACCACGTGACCCAGTCCACGTTGACGCGGATGGGTTCGCGATCCCCCGACGCCCGGTGGGCTTCCAAGGAGGTCAAGCGATGAGCAACCGAAACATCGTCCGCCGCGTCGCGGTGGGCGCAGCCGCGGTCCTGCTGGCCACGGTCGGCTGCACCACCGGAACCGAAGGAGAACAGCAGGCCGCAGCCTCAATCGACGAAGGCTTCACCATCGGGTTGCTGCTTCCCGAGTCCAAGACCGCGCGCTACGAGAAATTCGACCGCCCCTACTTCGAAGAGGCCGTCGCGGAACTCTGCCCCAAGTGCGAGGTCTCCTACCAGAACGCTGACCAGGACGTCTCCAAGCAGCAGGCCCAGGCGGAAGCTATGCTCACCGAGGGGGCCAGCGTCCTGGTGCTCGACGCCGTGGACGCGAAAGCCGCGGGCAGCATCGTCCAGCAGGCCAAGGCGCAAGGCGTTCCGGTGATCGCCTACGACCGGCTCGCCGAAGGCGGGGTCGACTACTACGTCTCCTTCGACAACAAGACCGTCGGCCGCGTCCAAGGTACGGCGCTCATTGAAGGCATGGAGAAGGCAGGCACCGCCGGCGAGGGCCAAGTCATCATGATCAACGGATCGCCGACTGACCCCAACGCCGCAGACTTCAAAGCCGGAGCCCACGAGATCCTCGACGGCCAGGTCGAGATCGGCGCCGAATACGACACCCCTGACTGGTCGCCCGACAAGGCTCAGCAGCAGATGGAGCAGGCCATCACCGCGGTCGGCGCCGACAACATCAGCGGTGTCTACAGCGCCAACGACGGCATGGCCGCCGGCATCATCGCTGCCCTCAAAGCCGCAGGCGTGGACGAGATGCCGCCCATCACCGGCCAGGACGCCGAACTCGCCGGCATCCAGCGGATCATCTCCGGCGACCAGTACATGACGGTCTACAAGGCCATCCGCCCTGAGGCTGAAGTGGCCGCCGCCATGGCAGTCGCCGCCGCCACCGGCGAGAAGTACGAGGGAAGCCAGGAGCACCCGCTCACCGAGGTCACCGATGAGGCGGGCAACACGATTCCGGCCGTGCTGCTGGAACCCATCGCGGTCACCGCGGACAACATTGAAGACACCGTGATCTCCGACGGCTTCTACACCATCGAGGAGATCTGCACCGACCAGTACGCCGACACCGAGCTGTGCAAGGGGGCAGGCTCCTAACGGAGTACGTCGCGCGGGTTCCGCAGGCCTCCCACCGGAAACCGGCGGGCCCCGCGACGACTGGAGCGGCACCCGCCCCGGAACCGGGGCTGCCGCTCCAGTCACACCCCGAGAGGCTCCCAGGAGACCGGATCGGGGGCCGGACAGTCCGGCCCCCGAACAGCGGATCACCACGAGGACACGTTATGGCACAACCGATCCTGGAGCTGTCCGGGATTTCCAAGAGATTCGGCGCGGTCCAGGCGCTCAGCGACGTCGACCTGACCGTCCACGCGGGCGAAGTCGTCGCGCTGCTGGGCGACAACGGGGCCGGAAAATCCACCCTCGTCAAGGTCATCGCCGGGGTCAACCCGGCGGACAGCGGCACCATCCTGTGGGAAGGCAAGCCGGTCCAGATCAACCGTCCCAGCGATGCCCAACAGCTCGGCATCGCCACCATTTACCAGGACCTGGCGCTCTGCGACAACCTCGACATCGTGGCCAACCTGTTCCTCGGCACCGAGCGCACCGCGCTCGGAGTCCTGGACGAGTTGGAAATGGAGCGGCGCGCCCACGAACTCCTGGACTCGCTTTCCGTGCGGATTCCCAACCTGCGCATTCCCGTTGCTGCCCTCTCCGGCGGGCAGCGCCAGATCATCGCCATCGCCCGCTCCCTGCTCGGCGACCCCAAGGTCGTCATGCTGGACGAGCCCACTGCAGCCCTGGGCGTGGCGCAGACCGCGCAAGTACTCGACCTCATCGAACGCCTCCGAGACCAAGGCCTCGGAGTCATCCTCATCAGCCACAACATGGCCGACGTGCGAGCTGTTGCCGACCGCGCTGTCGTGCTGCGCCTGGGACGCAACGCCGGCGACTTCCGGATCGAAGACACCAGCTACGAAGAGATCGTGGCGGCCATCACGGGCGCCGCCGACAACCCGGTGTCCCGACGTGCCGGTCGCACTGCGGTTCCGGGAACGGAGGGGGCGTGATGGCTCAGCAAACCACCCCGGCTCCCCAGGGCGCCACGGTCGCCCGGGACCCCCGGCTCATCATGGACGGCTCCGGTCTAGGCGGGCTGGTGCGCGGCGCGCTGCGCCGGCTCCGCAGCGGAGAACTCGGCCCGCTGCCGGTCCTCGTCGGACTCATCGTGATCGCCGGCGTCTTCTGGAGCCTCAACCCCAAGTTCCTCACCGCCCAGAATCTGTCCAACCTCACCCTGCAGATCGTCGCCGTCGGCTTCATGGCCTGCGGCGTGATCATGGTGCTGCTGCTCGGGGAGATCGACCTCTCCGTCGGATCGGTCGCAGGCGTGTGCGGCGTGATCGTGACGCTCCTGGCAGTCAACTACCAGTGGAACGAGATCGCCGCGATCGTGGTCGCCATCCTCGCCGGCACCCTCATCGGCACCCTGCACGGCACGATCTTCGCCAAGATCGGGGTACCCGCCTTCGTGGTCACCTTGGCCGGATTGATCGGCTGGCAGGGCGCCCAGCTCTACCTGCTCGGCCCTGAAGGCACGATCAACGTCCCCTACAACGGCCTGATCGGTGCCATCACCCACACCTATCTCGTCCCGGCGGTCGGCTGGGGGATCGGAATCACCGCGGTCGCCCTCTACGGGCTGATCAGCGTCCGCGGGGCGCGCCGCCGCGCCGCGGCCGGGCTGCCCGCCAAGTCGGTCACGGAGATCGGGGTGCGCACCGCGCTCCTCGCCCTCCCCGTCCTCGGCGGGGTGTGGGTGCTCAACTCCTTCCGCGGAGTGCCCGTCGCTTTCCTGCTCTTCGTCGGGGTCGTGGTGCTCTTCGACCTGATCCTGCGGAAGACCCGCTACGGGCGGATGGTGTTCGCCGTGGGCGGCAGCGCAGAAGCGGCACGCCGCGCCGGCATCAACGTCGACCTGATCCGCATCTCCGTGTTCGCTCTCGCCTCCACCCTGGCCGGGGTGGGCGGCATCCTCCTCGTGTCGCGCAGCTACGCCGTCAACCAGCTCACCGGGGGCGGCGACGACCTGATGATGGCGATCGCGGCCGCGGTCATCGGCGGCACCAGCCTCTTCGGCGGACGCGGCAGCGCCTACTCGGCCCTGCTCGGCGGCCTCGTGCTCGGCGCGATCTCCTCGGGGCTGTACCTGCTGCAGATGGACTCCTCGGTGCGGTTCATGATCACCGCGGTGGTCCTCCTGGTAGCGGTCATCCTCGACGCGGTGTCCCGCCGGACCCGCAAAGCCCACGCCCGGGAGTAGGGGGACCCGGGCGTGCCCGGCCGCGCGCTGCTGCCCGCGCCACTCCCTCCCAGCGGCGCGCGGCCACCCACCCGCGGTGTTCCCGGAACCTCCTCCCTTCCGGGAACACCGCTCCTCCCTGCGGCCCGCACAGGGCCGACTGCTACCCTCACCTCACGTGACCGAGTCTGAGCTGGTATTCCTCGCCGCGGCCGGAACCGCAGTGCTGATCGGCACCGTTGTGCAGAGCAGTGTCGGGCTGGGCCTGGGGCTGACCGCGGCACCTGTCGTCGCGATGCTGGACCCCACACTGATGCCCGGCACCCTGCTGGTCCTCACCGCGGTGCTGCCCCTGTTCACCGTCGGTGCCGAGTGGCGCCACGCCGACCTGCGCGGCATCTCCTGGGCTCTCGCTGGACGGCTGGTAGGGACGGTCGGCGGCGTGTGGGTCGTCGCCCTCGCCACACCCGACACCCTCGGCCTGTGGGTGGGGGTCGGCGTCCTCCTCGCGGTGGCCGCGAGCCTCACCACACTCCGGCTGCGCCCCACCCCCGCCACGCTCAGCGTGGCCGGAGTGATCTCCGGGGTCATGGGCACCGCGACCTCGATCGGCGGCCCGCCCGTCGCCCTCGTGTACCAGCACGAGGAAGGCCCGCGGATCCGTGCCACCCTGGGCACCTACTTCTTTGTCGGCGTCCTGCTCTCCCTAGCCGCGTTGGCGGTAGGCGGCCAGCTCGGGCTGCGCGAAGTGGCGACGGGAGCCGCCCTCATCCCCTTCCTCGTAGCCGGGTTCCTGCTGTCCCGGCCGCTGCGAAGCATGCTCGGCGGACAGCGGCTGCGGATCGCGCTCCTGGCCGTGGTCGCGGTCTCGGGAAGCACCCTCGTCCTGCGGGCCCTAGTCTGAGAAAACCCCGACCGGAGCGGAGCCGAGGAGGAAGCACACCCATGCGGAAGCCGCGGCGCGGCCCCGACGCAGCGGAACTCGCGGCGGCCCGTGCCACAACCGTCCCCGACGTTATCGGCCCCGGCCTCACCATCCTGTTCTGCGGGATCAACCCGGGGCTGTATTCGGCCTGGAGCGGGCACCATTTCGCCCGGCCCGGCAACCGGTTCTGGCCCGCCTTGCACGCCGCCTCGCTCACCCCCCGCCTCCTGCGGCCCGCCGAACAGCACCTGCTCCTTGACCTAGGCTTAGGGGTGACCAACCTCGTGGACCGGGCTACCGCGCGGGCCGATGAGCTGACCGCAGCGGAACTGCAGGCGGGCGGGCAGGCCCTGGCCGCGAAACTCCGGGCCTACCGGCCCCGGCTGCTCGCCGTGCTCGGCGTCACCGCCTACCGGAAAGCGTTCGCGCGGCCCCGGGCCCGTATCGGTCCGCAACCCCCCGAGGACGCGATCGAAGGAGTCCCCGTGTGGGTCCTGCCCAACCCCAGCGGGCTCAACGCCCACTGGACGACCCAGGGCATCGCCGAAGAACTGCGTCGCATGTGTGCGGCCCACGGAATCGAGGCCGGTGCCCCCGCCTCCCACCGGACCGCGCAACAGACCGCTGCCTCAATCCCGCCGCGTGGTGGATCAGCATAAGCTGTGTGCCTATGGTGGTGCCGGTTGATCGTGGTTCGTCCGGTTCCCACTACCGAGCCGTCGGGGAATCGGACACCGTGTCGGCCGTGTCCACTTCCACCTTCGGTCCGTTTTCCGTCTGCTCGGGAAACGTCCGTGGTCCGGCGGCCGACCTGATGTCTTGCATACGAGGGGAATGACGAGAGTGACGCTGCTCGACTCGGTGCACAATCCAGACGACCTGAAAAAACTCCCCGACTCCCAGCTTCCCCAATTGGCGGCGGAAATCCGGGAGTTCCTCATTTCCCAGGTCGCCCGAACCGGTGGTCACCTCGGCCCCAACCTGGGTGTCGTCGAACTCACCATCGCCTTGCACCGCGTGTTTGACTCGCCGCGCGATCCCATCCTGTTCGACACCGGCCACCAGGCGTACGTCCATAAGATCCTGACCGGCCGGAAAGACTTCTCCAAACTGCGGAAAGAGGGCGGCCTCTCCGGATATCCGTCCCGCGCCGAGTCCGAGCACGACTTTATTGAGAATTCGCACGCCTCCACCGCACTGTCCTACGCTGATGGGCTCGCCCGCGCCTACGAACTGCAGGGGATCACCGACCGCACCGTGGTCGCCCTGGTCGGCGACGGCGCGCTCACCGGCGGAATGGCGTGGGAAGCGCTCAACAATATCGCCGAAGGGAAAAACCGCCGGATCGTCATCGTCGTCAACGACAACGGCCGCTCCTACTCGCCGACGATCGGCGGGCTCGCCGAGCATTTCGCCAACCTGCGTATGACGCGCGGCTACGAGCAGATGCTGGCGACCGCGAAGAACGCGATCAACCGGGCGCCGGTGGTCGGCCCGCCGCTGTACGACGCGCTGCACGCGTTCAAGAAAGGCCTCAAGGACGCTATTCAGCCGCAGATGATGTTCGAAGACCTGGGGCTGAAGTACGTCGGGCCGATCGACGGGCACGACGTGGCAGCGGTGGAGCGGGCGCTGCGCCGGGCCCGCGATTTCGGGGCGCCGGTCATCGTGCACGTCCTCACCCAGAAGGGCAAGGGGTACGCGCCCGCGGAGAACCACGACGAAGACCAGTTCCACGCCCTCGGCGCGTTCGACGTGGCCACGGGACGCCCGCAGTCCACGCCGGGCCTGAAGTGGACGTCGGTGTTCAGCGACGAGATGGTGCGGATCGGCGCGGAACGCGAAGACGTGGTCGCGATCACCGCGGCCATGCTGCACCCCACCGGCCTCGCCGCCTTCGCCGAGGCCTACCCCGACCGGGTCTTCGACGTGGGCATCGCGGAACAGCACGCTGCGACGTGCGCAGCCGGGCTGGCCATGGGTGGCCTCCACCCGGTCGTCGCGGTCTACGCCACGTTCCTCAACCGCTGTTTTGACCAGGTCCTCATGGATGTGGCGCTGCACCGCCAGCCGGTCACGTTCGCGCTCGACCGGGCGGGCATCACGGGAGACGACGGTGCGAGCCACAACGGGATGTGGGACCTGTCCATCCTGCAAGTCGTCCCCAACCTGAGCATCGCGGTGCCGCGCGACGCGGTGCGGCTGCGGGAACTGCTGCGCGAGGCGATCTCCATCGACGACGGGCCCACCGTGGTGCGTTACCCCAAGGGCGTGGTGCCCCCCGCCATCCCCGCGGTCGACCAGATCGGCGGGATGGACGTGCTGCGGCGTCCTGCGAGCGGCACCGAGGCCCCGGACTTGCTGCTGGTCGCGGTCGGGCCCATGGCGCAGACGTGCTGCGAGGTCGCCGACCGGCTGGCCGACCAGGGGATCGGGGTGACCGTCGTGGACCCGCGCTGGGTCAAACCGTTGGACCCGGCGTTGGTGTCGGAAGCCGCCCGGCACAGCGTGGTCGCCGTAGTCGAGGACAACGGCCGGGTGGGCGCGGTCGGTGACGCGGTGGCCCGCGCCCTGCGCGACGCCGACCTCGACATTCCGGTGCGCACGTTCGGGATCGAGCAGCGCTTCCTGGAGCACGCCAAACGCGACCGTATCCTCGCCCAGATGGGGTTGGACGCGCAGGGACTAGCGCGCAAACTCACCGAGATCGTGGCCCAGCGCGCGGAGCAGTCCCTGGAGGACGAGCCGGCGTCCTGACCGGAGAATACGGGCTTTGCCCGCTGGGGAGCACCATCGTTGGTGGCGCTCCCCAGCGGGTAGCGGTCCTGGGAAGGTGAAAGATTGGAGGATGACGATGGCTCACCGTCCCGTAGGACCGGACTCCCCCTACCAGCGGGGAGTGAACTACGCCGAGATCTACCTGGCGGACGACGCCCACCAGGATCCCGACGAAGTCGAGCAGTTGCGCAAGGCCCTTGCCACGCGCAACACGCAAGAGCTGCGGATTCCCGGCATCCTCGACTGCTTTGCGGCCAGCGGCCACCCCGACCACCCGTCCATCGTCGACCCGGAAGACGACTTCTGGCAGGGTTTCCTCGACCGGGTCGACCAGCGGATACCGCGCTGAAGAGCCGGGCTGCCGAAAAGAATCCGAGAGTTACGGTGCGTGCCTGACGGGAACCGCAGGGCGCTCCCTGCGCTCGAAACCGCAATATCGCATGCGTCACAATGGGCGCATGAGCACTCCCGACCCGTTGCGGGTAGCCGTGATCGGCTCCGGCCCCGCAGGAATCTACACCGCCGAGGCGCTGACCCGGCAGTCCCGCGAGCCGGTGGCCGTGGACGTGCTGGACCGCCTACCGACCCCCTACGGCCTGGTCCGTTACGGTGTCGCCCCCGACCACACGTCAATCAAGCGGGTGGCGCACACTCTGGCTCGTGTCCTGGAACATCCCGACGTCCGCTTCCTGGGCGGTGTGGAGTACGGTACCGACCTCACCCGGGCTGACCTCGCGCGTGCCTACCACGCGGTCGTCTACGCCACGGGGGCGAGCGTGGACCGCCGAATGGGGATTCCCGGCGAGGACCTGTCCGGCAGTGTCGCCGCCACCGACTTCGTGAACTGGTACAGCGGCCACCCCGACCTCGAAGTGACCCGGTTCGTCCTCGACGCGGAAGAGGTCGCCGTGGTCGGCGCGGGCAACGTTGCCCTCGACGTGGCACGCATCCTGGTCCGCAGCGTCGACGAACTCCGCCAGACCGACATCCCTGAACCCGTGCTGCAGGTGCTGGCCGCCAGCAAGGTGCGCTGCGTACACATAGTCGCCCGGCGCGGCCCTCTCCAGGCCAAGTTCTCCGCGAACGAACTGCGGGAGCTGGGCAAGCTCACGGACGTCGACGTCACAGTGGACCCCGCTGTCGTCGACCTCGACCCCAACAGCGAAGAAGTGGCGACCGCGGCCCGCGCGGCCCGCACCAACCTGCGCACTCTTGCGGAGTGGGCGCAACGCCCCGGCGGTGGCACGGGACGCCGGGTCGAACTGCACTTCTGGCGTAAACCCGTCGCCGTGGTGGGCGACACCCGAGTCGAAGGACTGGAGGTGGAGCACACCGCGCTCGACGCTGATGGGCGGCTGGTCGGCACCGGACAGCGAGAAGTCCTGCCGGTGGGCATGGTGGTGCGGTCGGTGGGCTATGCCAGCTCCCCCCTCCCCGACCTGCCTTTCGACGAGACCACCCGCACCCTGCCGCATGAGGACGGCCGGGTGGTGGACGAGCAGCGCACCCCGCTGCTCGGCGAATACGTGGCGGGCTGGCTCAAGCGCGGCGCGACCGGCGTGATCGGCACCAACAAGTCGGATGCTGCCGCCACTGTCCGCTCCCTGCTCGACGACGCCCCGAAGCTCCGCACCTCCCGGGTCCCGGCGACCACCATCGACGACCTGCTCAAGGAGAAAGGGGTGACGGCCAGCAGCTACGCTGACTGGCTGGCTATCGACGCGGCCGAAGCGGCCCTGGCAGCGGAGCTGTCCCGCGGGGAGCGGGTCAAGCTGAGCGGCTGGGCGGAGCTGCGCCGCGTGCTGGCGGAACGCAACTGACCCTGCCGAGCCAGTAGTGCCCGGTGGTCTCCGGACGACCGGGGTGCCCGGGGAGGCCGCAGCGCACCGGAGAGCGGGCGGTCTCCCCGGGGCGTGCTGCGCTGGCCGCAACTGGACGGGGTAGAGCACCGCACCCCGGGGCGGCCTGGCACTGGGGCATGCTTTCGGGCAGGGGAGCGGGCAGGCTAGCGGACCAAGCGGTCTTCGGCCGCGAAAGTGTTGCACGCCGCCATGGTCTCCGCGGTGGCTCCGGCGTTGAACCAGTGGACGCGGTTGTCGGCACTGCCGTGGGTGTCGCTGTCCCCCGTGCCTTCGTTGAAGTTGCGGTTGACGAACGCCACGTCGGCGTGGTCGTGGCCGGCGATAGCGGCAACCCCGGTCCCTGCCAGGCATTCGGCTTGCAGTTCGATCTGCCGTCCCAACTGGAGTTCTTGGCGCGTGGACTTGGCATCAAGCTGCAGGGTGTAGGCCGCGTCAAGAAGACCGGTCTCCCCTTGGAGGTGGTGCCCGTATTCGTGGGCGACCAGGGCAAACCAGATGCGCTTGTCGTCCATGCCCGGGTACCGCAGGAGTTTCCGCACGTTGGGCACGAGGATGGTGATGCTCAGCTCGTGCTCCAAGTAGTAGGCGAGGGTGACTCCTTCTTCCTCGGACTCGTCGCGCAGCTCCGCGGGGATCTCGTCGAGGATCACGTAGTGCGGCTCCTGCGGGCGCAGCCCGAGCTCTTCTAGCGGGGAGAGCCACATCGCGTTGAGGCAGGGGCCGATCACCTCGGTGAACTCCTCCCACCCCGCCACCGTGGCGGCGTTGAACTCGGGGATCTCGCATGCCACGGCGCCGGGGGCGGGCAGGGCATAGAAGGGGTGGTCGGCGACGTCGACCGGGATGGCTCCGGCGGTGTGGAACCAGGAGTCTGCGTAGCGGACATCCCGGTGCGGCTTACCGGACGCGTGGACTGTGCCGCCGCGCAGCGTCGCCGCTGTCATCACGGCACACAGCACGAGGCAGAGCGCGGCAACGAACGCGGTTCCCATCGCAGCCAGCCAGAGCCGCACATCACCCTGCCGCGGGGGCGGGGCGAGAGGAGGGTGCTGCTCCCAGGCGCCGAAGGCGCCGTCGAACGCGGCGGGGGCAGAGAACTGGGGAGTGACGTGGGCCGCGGTCAGCTCCTGCCGGTACTGGGGGGAGGGCGGCGGGGCCTCTGGCGGGTTGGGGGGCAGCGGGCGGAAACTTGGGGGCGGGGGCCCGGCGGGCGTCCAGGAAGCCGGGAGAGGGCTCGCATCCGCGCGCGGTTCCGCGGCTCCCGTCCCCGGAAGCGGGGGTACGGGGCTGCTGTGCTGCGTCACCGAAGGCGGGATTGGAGTGTCGTCCTGAGAAGAAGCCTGAGGGGTCGGATCCGGGGCGGCAGCGCCGCCGCGAGGCGTCTCCACGGGGGGTCCTTCGTCGTCGGGGGTGGACAGCGGAGAAGCCCACACTATTCGGACATCCTGCTCAACGGCGAGCGAGCAGGGTGTTCCGGGCGGGCACTTCTGTGAGACGTTGCGGGGTGCCAGCCGGTTCCGGTCAGGAGTGCGGCGCCCGGTAGCGGACCCCGATCGACGTCAGCACATCGCAGAGCTCCGCTTCGAACAGCGGTTCCAGGTCGCCGACGGTGAACGGCATGCTGCGGAAGACTTCCATGCAGACCAGTCCGTAGAGCCGGACCCAGCATGCGGTGAGGACGCGCAGCGCCCCCTCGGTGGCGTTCGCCCCGGCAAACCCGGCGTCACGTGCGAAGAGGTGCAGTTGCGCGCGGAGCTCGGGGGAGAAAGACGCGGTGTCGGGGAGCGGTACCCGCCCCTCTTCGAGCAGCCGGTTGAAAAGGGAGAGGAAGATCGCGGCGAACCGCTGCTTTTCGTGTTGCAGCGCGGCGCAGTGCGGTTCGGTGGTCGTAAACGGTTCGTCGCGGGGCCCGAAAAGCAGGATGAACTCGGCCCGGTTGGCGAGTGCCCAGGAACGGAAGGCCCGCAGTGCGGCGAGCAGGCGGCCGTCGACGTCGTCGGCGGGGAGGCGTCCGCTGGCGTCGGTGATCTGCGCGCTGAGTTCGGCGAAGAACTCGGCACGGAGAGCGAGCAGCAGGTCGTCGAGGCTGGAGAAGTACCGGTAGAGGGCGGGAGCGGTCATGCCCATCTCCCGGGCGATCGCGCGCAGCGAGACCCCGCCGGGGCCGTGCGCGCTGAGCAGGTTGCGGGCGATTGTTTTGATCTCCGCCAGAGTGGCTGCGCGGATCCGCATCCGCCGAGACATGGGAACGGACGCGGCCCCGGTCTCGCACCTCGCGGGGAAGGTCGTGTCTTTAGGCACGGAAAGTCCTTCGCGGTGGGATTTGTGGCTGGTGGAAAGGTCCCTGTACAGTAAGCGCCGTACTTTATGGTTAACGGTGTTTGCTAACGTTACCGCCATTTATCACAAATGAACACCCGAGGGAGACATTCATGTTCTCTGCGCTCGGCCGGTTCGCCTACCGGTGTCGGGCTTGGGTGCTCCTAGGCACGGCGGCGTTCGTCGTGTTCGCGCTCGGCTGGGGCACCGGGCTGTTCGACGCAGTCAGCGACGGGGGCTTCGAAGACCCTGAGGCAGAGTCCACCCGAGCCGCCGAGGTGATCGAGGAGAGGCTCGGCCACGACGGGGTGGACGTGGTAGCCGTCTACCGCAGCGACGAGCTGACCTTCGACAACCCCACATTCGCCAAGGCGGTGCAGCGAGCCGTCAGCGAACTCCCTGACGAGTACGTGGTCTCGGCCACCACCTACCTGGACGACGGGCTCAGCGACCTCGAACGGGGCGTGCTCATCTCCGAAGACCGCCACGCGGTGTACGTGCCCATCACTCTCGCCGGGGACGACGCGGTGGAGCGGATGGAGTCCTTCCGGCAGATCGCCCGCGACCTGGACGCCGGACCGCTGGACACCTACGTGGGCGGTCCGATAGCGATCCAGAACGAACTGTCCGAGCAGGCCCGGACCGATGTGGTCCGCGCCGAGCTCATCTCCCTGCCGCTGGTGCTCGTCCTGCTCGTCGCTATTTTCGGCGGTGTGGTCGCCGCATTGATGCCGCTGGCCGTGGGCGGTCTGGCGATCCTCGGCGCCCTGGTTCTGCTGCGCGCCCTCACCTACATCACCGAGGTGTCCGCGTTCGCCGTCAACGTCGCCAGCATCCTCGGCCTGGGCCTAGCCATCGACTACGGTCTGTTCCTCGTCAACCGGTTCCGCGAAGAGATGCGCCGCACCGGGCAGGTCACCAGCGCCCTGCCCGCCACCCTGGCCACGGCGGGGCGGACCGTCGCCTTCTCCGGGATTACCGTCCTCATCGCTTTTGCCGGGCTGCTGTTCTTCCCGCAACCCATCCTGGGATCGATCGGCTTGGGCGGGATCGCTGTCGTCCTGTTCGACCTCGTGGCCGCGCTCGTCGTCCTCCCCGCTCTGCTCGCCGTGGTCGGCCCGCGCATCGACGCGCTGCGGCTGCCCATCCGCGTGCGGCGCAGCTCCGGCACGGACGTCGACGACCGGGTAGGCGGCTGGTCGCGGCTGGCCCACAGCGTGATGCGCCGTCCCATCCTCTACCTGGTCACGGTCGCTGCCGTGCTCGTCACGTTCGCGTCGGCGCTGGCCTCTCTCAACGTCGGCTCCACCGACCAGCGCTACCTGCCCGACAACGCTGACAGCCGCCAGGCCACGCAGATGCTCCGCGAGGACTTCCCCGCAGGCGGGATCAGCCAGATCGACGTGGTCGTCACCGGAAGTGTCACCGACGACGACCTGGAAGCCTTCCGCGCGGAGCTCGCCGACCTGGACGGCGCGCACGGCGCCCAGATTCTCCGCACCGGCGACGAGACCGCCCACCTGGCCGTGACCTACGAGGGCGAGATCGACGACGACTCCACGTCCAGGCTGGTGCGGGACGTCCGCGCCGCGGAGCCTCCCACAGGCGCGGACGAGGTGCTGGTGGGCGGCCCAGCCGCGCAGCAGCTCGACAACACGGACGCAATCGTGCGGACCCTGCCCACCACCCTGGCGTTCGTCACCCTGACCACCCTCGTCCTGCTGTTCCTCGCCTTCGGCTCGGTAGTCCTGCCGGTCAAGGCGGTCATCATGGGCTTCCTGTCGCTGGGCGCATCCCTCGGTGCGGTCATCTGGGGTTTCCAGGAAGGGCACTTGGCCGACGTGCTGGCCTTCACCCCGGTCGGCACAATCGACCCCACCTACCTGGTGCTCATCATCATCGTCGCGTTCGGCCTCGCCATGGACTACGAGCTGTTCCTGCTCAGCCGGGTCCGCGAAGAGTACTTGGCGACCGGCGACAACACCCACTCGGTCGCGGTGGGGCTGCAGCGCACCGGGCGGATCATCACCAGTGCCGCACTGCTGCTCATCGTGGTGCTGCTCGCCATGGGGGTCTCCGGCCTGCTGCTCCTCAAGATCGTCGGTATCGGCCTGGCCGTGGCGGTGGTCGTGGACGCCACCCTGGTGCGCGCCCTGCTGGTGCCCGCCACGATGCGGCTGCTCGGCAAGGCCAACTGGTGGCTGCCTGGCCCGCTGCGCTGGCTGCACGACCGTATCGGGATTACCGAGAGCGACGAGGCCCCGCAGTCCACGCAGGACACGGCCGCGGCGGCGAAAGTCGGCTCCTAGCCGCGCAACCCGACCGATAAGGCGCCCTGGACGCCCGGGCGGCCCGCGAACCGGCGTCCAGGGCACGCGGCAGAGCAATCTCAAGAAACCTCTCTTTTCTTCCAGGAAGTCGGTGTTATTTTCATTCCAGGACGACGTAAGAGGGCCTCGAAAATCGTCCTATCGTTCTTTGCAGAGTGGAAGGGGAGGTTTTCGATGAACGGAGACGGAAGCAACTAGCAGCGAAAATAAAGACCGTGAGGGGGTGGATGGGAATAACTTCCACCCCTTCGTTGTCTATAAAATCCCCTTTAGAGACCAGATTCTCTCTGGTCTCTAAAGGGGATTATTCGATTTACTGGCGTGCGCTCCTGATGCGCTCGGCTAACGCAGCCAGTTCTGTGTCATCAGCACGGGCGTGGTCGTGAGAGGACAGGTAGCCCTCGTACCGGTGGAAATAAATGTCTACTGAGGAGTGCACGGCTCTCCAGGAGGCGCCTTCGTTTCCTGCTGTGCCGTGCATGGGGAAGAGTTTCGCGTGGGCATGGTCGACGCCATAGCCCTCGTACATGATTCCGGTGCGTGCCACATCCTCGAACGCATTGTCGAGGCATCGAGCCGCCTCACGAGCGGCAAGGTGAAGGGCGAGATAGGCATCGGTGTCCATCTGGACCACGTAGCTAGGTTGATGGATTTTGGGGATGACCACCGAAAACCCTTCGGTATTGGGGTAGATCGACAGAAATGCCAAATGGTGGTCATCCTCCCAGAACGGATGACAGGGTGCCTGTCCGGCAGCGATCGCACAGAAGATACAGGAAGAAGACAAAGGAAATGAACCCCCGAGGTTAGACAGAGCTCTTGGACGAAGCCCGCATCGATCCGGATGCCGGGCATTCAGGGTTGCGCGGACTGGACTGTTCGTCTAGCCGTAGTTCGTGGGTCCACAATCCCACTTTCCGATTCAATGACTGCACAGAACCGAAGCCGCCCAGGTACTTCAAGACGTCAAGGCTGGCGAGCGCAGCAGCAGGCATATTGGTCGAGCCATGAGAGGGAGACTGATAGCGACTGTTGATGCGGGATATCAGGATATCGAGCTCTGTATTCCCTGGGGAGTCCCGAGCAGTGAGTCGTTGACAAGCCCAGCACCCGGTCACACCAGGGATGACTAAGGGGCCCCATACCGCAATGTCATTGACATAACACACGTTAAGCCAGACCTGTCCGGTGGTGACGCAGTGAGCGTTGACGAGTTCGGTGATCCCTGGAGAGTCGGCTGAAAGCACGATCAGGTCGGCTTTGGTAAGGGTATCAAGATCCGCGCGGTTGATGATACGCCGTTGCATGAGGGAAACCTCGACGGCGGAGTTACGGGAGCGCAATTCCCGTGCTAAAACCTCGCATTTGGGTCTACCGACTCGGCCCCGATGAACAGGTATTGTCTCGTCAAATTGCTTTTCTCGATGAGATCGCTGTCGACAAGGGTCACCTGGCCGACTCCAGCAGTGGCCAGATTGACGGACATCAGATTCCCGATACCACCGCATCCCAGGAAGACAACGTGACTTCTTGCCAGGCGTTCTTGAACTTCTTGCGGGTCGGCTCCTGAGAGCCAGTGGAATAAAGAATGTCGACTATACCTGTCTACCGGGTGATAGGAGTCGGCGGGAATGAGGTAAGGGCCGTTGTAGAGGATCGATACGAGCTCCTGGGAAAGTTGAGAAGAAAATCCGCATTCTCCTTCCAGAGGTTCTTGCCTCCGCTAAGGTTCGGGGAATCGAGTAGTAGCCGACGAGGCGGATCAGCGGCTCCCAGACGGATGTGGTGCTGAAGACTCGTTGAATGGATCCGGATCCGAGAAAGAGTCGACCGTCCTGGACACCGACTCGAACGTAGGGGGTAAGCACTCTCAGATTCCTCAACTGCACACCGGTCCACAGTGGACGCCTTTCTGAAACGTTCGGTGGATTCTATGTTTCCCACCATGAACGGTAGAGGCCTCGGAGAAGAACGGGGGAGAGATTGCTCGAGATTGCTCGCGCAGGGGAGGGAAATCTCTAGCAATCCTTCTTCACAATAGACAAACGGGGACTATCCCTGCGAAGGAGAGGACATGAAACTTCGCAAGCTTGGTACGACGTCAGTGAGTGGGAAGTTCCCGACCCTGTACGAAACCGACACGGGAGACATCGTTGTGCAGGGTTATCGGCTTGTTGACGCTGAGGCACTGGCTCAGTTGGAAAATGTGTTGCCTAACGAGGCGGCTGTCGTCGTCCCTCGAGAGCTGATGGTCCGCTTTGCCCCCAAGGATAACGGCGTGCGGGAATATGTGAGCGATGATGAATTCACTGATCTTTTCCGGGCCTATCGGTACACCGTGTGGCGTCTGGAAACCCGAAGCTGGTACGGAAACGTGGGGGAGGACAAGCCGTTTCAAGAATGGCTGGCCGGAAAAGACCCCGGAATCGAGTGGCTCAAACCGTGGTTGACCATGGTGCGGGAAGAGCTCGCCAAAGGGAAGCGGATGGAGAGGGTGCGGATTGTTGACGATCCGCCCTCAGACTACCTGCGTTGGGAGTTGCGGGCGACACCTTGAAATCTCGCAGCAGGCGAGGATATCCGCTACCTACCCCGGGAACATCCGGTGGTCGCGGAACTCCCCGACGAGGATTTCTGGATCTTTGACAGTCGCATAGGCGCGCGGTTTGAGTTCGACGGCGATGACGTCGCTGGCATCTGGCTCGACGATACTCCAGAAACTGTCGTCGCTGCGGTGACCACGCGAGACGCGGCGTGGCATCATGCGCTGACCTATACCGACTACTTGGCGACCAGAGTGCAATGACCGACTATCAGATGGCCTGTACCTCTCTTGGGGCGCGCTTGCGGGAGATCCGGGTAGCGGCCGGGCTGTCTGGCCGGGCACTGGCTCAGGCGTTGGGCTGGCATCCGTCGAAAGTGTCCAAGCTGGAATTGGGCAGGCAGACCGCTTCGGTGGAGGACCTGAAGGCATGGGCGGGAGCCTGTGGCGCTCCAGGTTCCATTGCCGAACTGCTCGCTATGCGCAGGACACTGGAAACCCACTATGCGAACTGGCGTCGTCAACTCGCTGGGAACCCGAGCCAAACAAGCGGTTTTCGGCGATCTGGAGAGGCGTACACGCCAGCTCCGGGCTGTTGAGACCTCGGTGGTTCCGGGACTGTTGCAGACCCCGACTATGCCCGGTGGGTCCTGCGCAGTGTGGTGGCCCCTGCATGGTGCGCCTGACGATGTCGAGCCCGGATGGAGCGTGCCCGTGTTCTCGACGATCCGGAAAAGACATTGGACATCGTTCTTGGGGAGCCAGTCCTGTATGCGCGGATCTGTCCAAGCAGGGTCATGGTCGGTCGGTTGGACCGTATCGTGGAGCTCATCGCACGCAAAGGCACGGTGATCGGAATTGTGCCGCTGCACGTCCGACTCCCCGCGATTCCCGAACACGGTTTCTGGATTTTCGACGATGACCGGGTGAACGTAGAAACCATTGGTGCGGAGCTCTCTCTCACCGATCACAACGCCATCGAGCCCTACCGTCGCGTGTTCGCGGAACTGTCCCGGGCAGCGCTGCGCAGGCAAGCAGCGCTCCGTCTGGTGGCCCGAGCTCGGTACCAGCTTGTCCCGGATCGGACGGGGATGGAAGACGGGAACGCCCCCACCAGCCGGACATGATCAGACCGGGGCCGGGACATGGCACGGCCCCGCTGCCCGGCAAGGGAGCAGCGGGGCCGCAGCGCGGGAGCCGTGGTGCGGGCTACAGCGCCTTCAAACCGTCGGGGTGGAACCGGACCCCGTTGACCTTCTCCGAGATTCCCGTGCGGTCCAGGTACGGGGTGATACCGCCCAGGTGGAACGGCCAGCCCGCACCGGTGATCATGCACAGGTCGATGTCGGCGGGCTCGGCGACCACGCCCTCATCGAGCATGATCTTGATCTCCCGGGCCAGCGCCTCCAGGGCACGGTTGAGGATCTCCTCCTCACTCTTGGGGGAGTCGCCGCCGGTGAAGAACGCCCGCACTTCAGGGTCGATGGTGAAGTCGGGGGCGTAGATCGTGGTCTTGCCCGCCTCCACCATTGCCTTGAGCTGCTCTGAGACGCGGAACCGGTCGGGGAACGCGGCGTGCAGGGTTTCGGCCACGTGCAGGGCCACGGCCGGGCCGACCAGTTGCAGCAGCATCAGCGGCGACATGGGCAGGCCGAGCGGCGCGACCGCGCGGTCGGCGACCTCCGGTTCGGTGCCTTCCTCCACCGAGGACAGCACTTCACCCATGAACAGGGTGAGCAGCCGGTTGACGACGAACGCGGGCGCGTCCTTGACCAGCACCGCGGTCTTCTTCAACTGCTTGGCGACAGCAAAAGCAGTCGCCAGCGTGGCGTCGTCGGTGCGTTCGCCGCGGATGATCTCCAACAGCGGCAGCACCGCCACCGGGTTGAAGAAGTGGAAGCCGACCACGCGCTCAGGGTGCTTCAGGTCCGCGGCCATCTCGCTGATCGACAGCGAGGAGGTGTTGGTGGCGAGCACCGCCTCGGGGGAGATGTGCTCTTCCGCCTTGGCGAACACCGTCTTCTTGACCGACATCTCCTCGAAGACGGCTTCGATGACGAAGTCGGCGTCGGCGAACGCCTCGTACGACAGCGACCCAGTGACCAGGGCTTTAATCCGGTTGGCCTTGTCGGAGTTGACCCGGCCCTTGGCGAGCAGCTTGTCGACCTCGTCGTGCACGTAGCGCACGCCGCGGTCCACGCGCTCCTGGTCCAGGTCGGTCATGACGACGGGGACTTCCAGCCGGCGGGCGAACAGCAGCGCCAGCTGGCTTGCCATGAGTCCCGCGCCGATGATGCCGACCTTGGTAACGGGGCGGGCCAGCGACTTGTCGGGGGCGCCCTTGGGGCGGCGGGCCCGCTTCTGCACCAGGTCGAAGGCGTACAGTCCGGCGCGGAGCTGGTCGCTGAGGATCAGGTCGGCGAGCGCTTCGTCTTCGGCGGCGAAGCCTTCATCCCGGGTGCGGTTCTTCGCTTCGGCAACCAGGTCGATCGCCCGCACCGCGGCGGGGGAGGCCCCGTGCAGCTTGGCGTCCACGGTCCACCGCGCGGTCGCCACGGCCTGGTCCCATGCCTCGCCCTTGTCGACTTCGGGGCGCTCGACGGTGATCTCCCCGGTGACCACTTTGGCGGCCCAGCGCAGCGACTCTTCGAGGAAGTCGGCGGGTTCGAAGATCGCGTCGGCGATGCCCATCTCGTAGACCTGCGGGCCCTTGATCGTCTTGTTCTGGGCCAGCGGGTTGTCGATGATGAGCTTCAGCGCCTTTTCCGCGCCGATGAGGTTGGGCAGCAGGTAGGTGCCGCCCCAGCCGGGCACGAGGCCCAGGAACACCTCGGGCAGCGCGAACGCAGGCACCCCGGAGGAGACGGTGCGGTAGGTGCAGTGCAGCGCCACTTCCACACCGCCGCCCATGGCCGCGCCGTTGATGAACGCGAAGGTCGGCACGTGGAGTTCGCCGAGCTTGCGGAACACGTCGTGGCCGAGCTTGCCGATGGCGTGCGCCTGCTCCCGGTTCTGGATCTTGGGCACCCCGTTGAGGTCGGCGCCTACAGCGAAGATGAACGGTTTGCCGGTGATCGCTACGGCGACGATGTCGGTGCGTGCGGCAGCGGCGTCGATCGCTTCGTTGAGGCTCAGCAGGCCGGCAGGGCCGAAGGTGTTGGGTTTGGTGTGGTCGTGGCCGTTGTCGAGGGTGATGAGAACGGCCTTGCCCGCCCCGTAGGGCAGTTCGACGTCGCGGGAGAGTGCCCGGGTGACGACTTCGTCGGCAAACTGTTCCCGCGCGGCCTCGATCGCGCTGATCACTTGGCGTTCCCCTCCCAGTTGGTGTTCTCCCACAGGACCGTTCCGCCCATGCCCATGCCCACGCACATGGTGGTCAGGCCGTAGCGGACATCGGGGCGTTCCGCGAAGAGGCGGGACAGCTGCATCATCAGCCGCACGCCCGAGGAGGCCAGCGGGTGGCCCATCGCGATGGCGCCGCCCCACGGGTTGACCCGCGGGTCGTCGTCGGGGATGCCGAAGTGCTCCAGGAAGGCCAGCACTTGGACGGCGAAGGCCTCGTTGATCTCGATGAGGCCGATGTCGTCCATGGTCAGGCCGTTGCGGGCGAGCAGCTTCTCGGTGGCCGGGATGGGGCCGACACCCATGACCTCGGGGTCCACTCCGGCGAACGCGAAGTCGACCAGGCGCATCTTGACGGTCAGGCCGAGTTCCGCGGCGACGTCTTCGGCGGCGAGGATCGCCCCGGTGGCACCGTCGTTGAGGCCCGCGGCGTTGCCCGCGGTCACGCGGCCGTGCGGGCGGAACGGGGTCTTCAGGGTGGCCAGCGCCTCCATGGTGGTGCCGGGTCGCGGCGGTTCGTCGACGGTGGCCAGGCCGTAGCCGTTCTCGCTGCTGCGGACCGCTACTTCGACCAGGTCAGGCTGGATCTTGCCTTCGGCGTAGGCTTTGGCGGTCTTCTCCTGGCTGCGCACCGCGTAGGCGTCGGCGCGCTCCTTGGTGATGGTGGGGTAGCGGTCGTGCAGGTTCTCGGCGGTGTTGCCCATGATCAGGGCGGAGGGGTCCACCAGTTTCTCGGAGAGGTAGCGCGGGTTGGGGTCCACGCCTTCGCCCATGGGGTGACGGCCCATGTGTTCGACACCGCCGGCGATAACGACGTCGTAGGCGCCGAAAGCGATGCCGGCCGCGGTGGTGGTCACCGCGGTCATGGCGCCCGCGCACATGCGGTCGATGGCGTAGCCGGGCACGCTGCGGGGCAGTCCGGCGAGGATGGCGGCGCTGCGGCCGATGGTCATTCCCTGGTCGCCGATCTGGGTGGTGGCGGCGATAGCGACTTCGTCGATGCGTTCCGGGGGCAGTGCGGGGTTGCGGCGCAGCAGTTCGCGGATGACCCGGACGACGAGGTCGTCCGCGCGGGTCTCGGTGTAAAGGCCTTTATTGGCCTTACCAAACGGAGTGCGCACCCCGTCGACGAATACGACGTCGCGGGCAGTTCGCGGCACGATTGCCCCTCCTTTATCAGGCGGATGGCGGGTTGTCGCCCCTATGCTACTCATCAGTAACTAATGCTGCGAGTATAGGAGAAAGCCGCCTTCCGGGGAATACTCCGCAGTAACCCGCGGCGTTGCCCACCGCAGCCGCAGACCGGGACACCGCAGCGGAGTCAGCGCAGTGCCGCTACCGCCTGAGGACGTCCCGCGGCACGGTACGCCGCTGCCAGCTCACGGCGCACCTGCAGCGCCAGCCGGCGCACCTCCGGATCTCCCACTGCAGCGAGGCAGTGGCGGTAGACCTCGCGCAGGACCCGCACCGCCTCCTCGGGACGGCCGGACCGTGCATACGACAACCCCAACTGGTAGTGGACGGCCAGCGTGCGCGGATGCCGCACACCGAGGCGGAGGCGGCGCTGGGCCACCACCAGCCGGAGCTGTGCCCGGCACTCGTCGTCCTGACCCATCCGCCGCAACGTCCGGGCCAAGCCCAACCGCCACGCCTCCACATCCTCCGCGGAGAACGCCGCCGAATGCTGCAGGACGTCACGGTAGTGGTCGGCTGCCTCGCGTAGCCGTCCGGCACGCCGGCACGCCACCGCGAGCCGGGCCCGGGCCAGCAGCGTGTCCGGGTGATGCCGACCCAGCCGCGCAGCCCGCTGCGCTACGAGCTGTTGCCAATGGTGCGCGGCGTCGCCGAAACGGTCGGCATCCTCGTGGCACACGGCGAGGTTCTCCCGGACGACCTCGGCCAGCACGTGGTGCTCGCCAAGCGTCCGGACCGCGTCGCTTAACGCCCGTTCGAACTCGGTGACGGCGATATCGCGCCGCCCAGTAGCGGCATACCGGCCGGCAAGGTTGTTGCGCGCAGCAATGGTGTCCGGATGCTCCTCGCCGTGCCGCTGAGCACATTCGGTCAGCACGCGCTCCAAAGCCGCGGTCTGTTCCGCTGCGTCAATGTCCTCCCCTCCGGCGGGAAGGCCAGGAGGAGCGGTAGGGGAACCGCACGACACTGCCCGCCGAACGGCTGAGAACCACGAGAAAACCAGGGACGCCAGTCTGCTGAGAACCGTGCGAATATTTCTCTTCAGCTCCAGAACAGACACGGTTCAATAACATCATGTGTCTGGGGTGCACGGTACCCGAAACAGTCCGCCACCGGCTATGGGGTTGGTCACCTCAAGTGCTGCGCCTCAACGGTCCGCGGCACGCAGCGCCTCGGCCAGCGCAGCCGCAGTCAACTCGATCTGCCAGTCACGGGCCTGGTGCGTGCGCAGGTGCTCGGCCACCGAGTCGACACTGACCTGGCTCGGCGGCGACCAGGCGAGACGGCGGACCGCATCCGGCTGCAGCAGGTTCTCCGTCGGCATGCCCACCCGCTCCGCGATCTCCGCGACCACGGAACGCGCCGCCTCGAGCCGCCGCGCCGCGGCTGGATCCCGGTCGGCCCACCGGTTCGTGGGCGGGGGCCCGTAGCCTGGCGGACTCGGCTGGGGCAGCTCCGCCGGTTTCATGTCCCGCACCCGGTTGATGGCTTTGAGCCACACCGGGACATAGCGGCGGGCCAGGCGGACCGTGAACGTTTTGATCGCGGTCAACTCCTGCGGGGTCCTGGGCATGGCCAGGGCGGCCTCCACGATCGCCGAGTCTTGCAGCACCCGGCCCGGAGACAGGTCGCGCTCCCGGGCAATCCGGTCGCGTTCCAGCCACAGTTCCCGAACCACACCCAAGCCGCGCTGGCTGCGGACCCGGTGGATCCCCGAAGTGCGCCGCCACGGATCAGGACGCGGCTCTTTCGGCGGAGCGGCCAGTACCGCCGCGAACTCCTGGCGTGCCCACTCCAGCTTGCCCGTCTCAGCCAGTTCAGCTTCCAACGCGTCCCGCAGCTCGATGAGGACCTCGACATCCAGCGCGGCATAGCGCAGCCAGTCCTCCGGCAGCGGCCGGGTCGACCAGTCCACCGCAGCATGCTCTTTAGCGAGCCGGACGCCCAGGACCCGCTCCACCATGGCACCCAAGCCGACCCGCTGGTAGCCGAGCAGCCGCCCGGCCAACTCGGTGTCGAACAAGCGCCGCGGGCGCAGGTGCACTTCGGTGAGACAGGGCAGGTCCTGGTGGGCCGCGTGCAGCACCATCTCGGCGTCGCCGACCGCGTCCCGCAACACCGACAGATCAGGACAGGCCACCGGGTCGATCAGCGCCGTGCCGGCCCCGGCCCGGCGTAGTTGGACCAGGTAGGCGCGCTGTCCGTAGCGGTATCCCGAGGCGCGTTCGGCGTCCACCGCGACCGGCCCGCTGCCCGCGGCGAACTTGGCGGCCACGCGTGCCAGTTCCTCATCGTCGGCGACGACCGGGGGAATCCCGTCTCTGGGCTCGCTCAGCAGGGGAGCTTCAGGCGTCTGTTCTGAGGCAGTGGACTCAGGATCGGGGCTTTCTTCGGTCTTGGAGTTCAGCACGTTCGCCACACCCCTACGGTATGTGCTCCCCGCTGCCGCCTGGGGGCCGCCCCAACCGACAAGCCCCGGCCGAGGCGGGGCCGTACAAGCCCCACCCTAACCGTCAAGCATCAGAACGCGCCCTGCGAGAGATATCCGTCACATCCACCGGGGGGAGTCCGGCGGCAACGGACAGCAGATCCAGCCAGGCGGCCCGGTGCGCGGACAGGTCTTCGGCCTCCGTCGGCGTCCACGAAGCCCGGACCTCCACCTCCGTCGTCGTGGGCTCCCCCGCTTTGAGGCCGAAGCCCTCCGTGGTGGCGCGGGTGACCGTCCCGCTCAGTGCGCGATGGTCCGCGCCCTGCGCCTCCAGGGCCTCGGTCAGCCAACTCCAGGCCACCTGGCCGAGCAGCGGGTCCCCTGACAAGTCCGGTTCCAGTTCGGCGCTCACATAGGCCACCATCCGGAACGGCCCCGGCCAGCCTCGGGACTCCTCCGGGTCGTACAGCACGATCAACCGTCCGAACGCCGCGTCCCCCTCGTCGGTGTGCACCGTCGCCGCCATTGCGACCGTATACGGGGCAAGGCGCCGCGGCGCAGGAATGTCCTCCACCACGATCTCAGGCCGCACCGTTCGGGTGTGCAGACTCTGCACTGCCCGCAGGAACGCGGGCGGAGCCTCATCAGACCTACTGTGAGGGGGCATGTGGAAGTTCAGCCTTAATCTTTTCGGGTCACCGGAAAGAGCACACTGACGACAGTGTCACGACTCCTGGCAGCTCCTGGAAGTTTTTGCCGGCGTGTCGGAGTTTCGTGATGATCTTGGGACATGCCGCGCGGTCACTCAGAGAGCATGGCACGATCAGAAGTGTGACGCTACAAGACTCTGCTTTTCTCCGGGCCTGCCGCAGGCAGCCCGTCCCGCACACCCCGGTATGGTTCATGCGCCAGGCCGGACGCTCCCTGCCGGAGTACCGGAAGCTCCGCGAAGGCGTGCCCATGCTGGAAGCCTGCGCCCGGCCGGACATGATCGTCGAGATCACCTTGCAGCCGGTGCGCCGGTACAACGTCGACGCCGCGATCTTCTTCAGCGACATCATGGTCCCGCTCAAGGCCATCGGCGTCGACCTCGACATCAAACCCGGCGTCGGCCCGGTCGTCGCCGAGCCGATCCGCGACCTTGCCGCCACTCGGCGGCTGCGTGGCCTCGAACCCGACGACGTGCCGTACGTAACCGAGGCGATCCGCGAACTGGTGCGGGAACTCGGCAGCCGTCCACTCATCGGGTTTGCCGGAGGGCCGTTCACGCTCGCCTCCTACCTGATTGAAGGCGGGCCCTCCCGGCACCACGAGCACACCAAGGCCTTGATGTACGGCGCGCCCGAGGTATGGACTGAACTGATGCGGCGGCTGTCCGCCATCACCTTGGAATTCCTGCGGGTGCAGATCGCCGCGGGGGCCAGCGCCGTGCAGCTGTTCGACTCCTGGGTGGGAGCGCTCAGCGCGGAGGACTACCGGGCCAACGTCCTGCCCTACTCCTCGTGGATCTTCGCCCAGCTCGCCGAGTTCGACGTGCCCCGCATCCACTTCGGGGTCGGCACCGGCGAGCTGCTGGGATTGCTTAGCGAGGCCGGTGCCGACGTGGTGGGCGTGGACTGGCGGGTGCCGCTCGACCAGGCAGCGCGACGGGTCCGTCCCCACACCGCACTCCAGGGGAACCTCGACCCGGCGGTGCTGTTCGCCCCGTGGAGCGTGGTCGCGGAACGCACCGACGACGTCTTGGCCCGCGCCAAGGCCGCCGAAGGCCACGTGTTCAACCTCGGCCACGGAGTGCTTCCCACCACCGACCCGGCAGTCCTAGAGCGGCTGGTGGAGTACGTCCACACGCAGACCGCGAACTGAGACCACGAAGAAGCCCAGTGCGTGCCCGTCCGAAACGGCCGGACGGGCACGGGGCTAGTCCCGGTCTTGGCCAGGGGCGGCTGGATCCTGTTCCTGGGCTGCGGAAGGCTCATGGGTAACCGGTGTGTCCGTGCCCGTACCTGCTGCGGTGTCTTCCTTGCGTCGGGAGCGCCGACGGCGCAGCCACACCACGGGCACGGCGGCCGCCGCAGCCACCACGGTGAACAGCAGCAGCCAGCCGATGACCACGACGACCACGTCCACCACGGTCAGCAGAGCGCGCCAGCCCGCAGCAAGACCCCCGACGAAGCCGGGGGAGTCGCCGTCGTCCACGGGGACCGCTGAAGAGGGCAGCCTCAACTCCACGTCCACCGTGGCATACGAGGTCTGATCGGCCAGGACCCGCTGCCGCGCCTGCATGGCCTCCAACTCGGCTTGGCGGGAGCTGATCTGCTCCTCGATCTCCAGAATGTCGCTGATCGTGTCCGCCTCGTCCAGCAGCTCCTGCAACCGCGCCACGGACTTTTCCGCGGAAGCCACCCGACTGTCGACGTCAGCGACCTCTTCGGTGACGTCCGTGACGCTCCGCTCCAGACTCTGCCGGGTCCCCAGCGCGGCGAACGCGTTGAGCGCCTCCTCATAGGAGTCGACCGGCACCCGCAGGCTCAGCCGTACTTGCGGGTTGCGTCCGGACGCCGCATTCGCCGTCTCGGAGGCGACGTACCCGCCGGCCTGCCGGACCCACTCTTTGACTTCCGCGGCAGCCTCGTCGACATCCTCGACGAGGAGGCTCATGGACGCGGAGTGGACCACCATCCGCTGGTCGGGGGGGAGCACGAGCAGGCCGTCCGTGTCCGCCGGAAGCGCTTCCGGAGCGGCGTCGGCGGGCTCTGCGACAGCGGGGACTTCACCGGCCGAGTCCCCGGCCAGGTTGGAGGAGGCACACCCTGCCAGGAGCAGGGCGGCAAACAGCGTGACGATCGATGCGGCACCCCTGCGGCGCTGCCGCGGCCGGGGGGACACGTTGGTGCTCATGGCTGGTGTGACGACCCCCACAGCCCCGGAGGTTCCTGGTCATCTGGTCACATAACGGTCACGGGGTAGCCGCTTGGAAACGGGGGGTGGTGCAAGGCTTCTAAAAGTATCTGGGAAGCTGGCGGCATGGACACCACACCACACACCGTGGTGGTCGGTGGCGGCGTGTCCGGTCTGGCCGTCGCACACCGGCTCGCCCGCAGCGGACACCGCGTCACCGTGCTGGAAGCCGCGGCACGGCCCGGCGGCAAACTCGCGGTGGAGAAAGTCGCAGGGGTCTCCGCCGACGTCGGCGCGGAAGCAGTCCTGGCCCGCCGTCCCGAGGCGCTCTCCCTCATTGACGAACTCGGTCTCACCGAGCGGGTCACCCACCCAGGAACCGTGACCTCGCAGATCTACAGTCGCGGCAAGCTCCGGGACTTCCCGGAAGGCCATGTCATGGGAGTGCCCAGCGACTTCGCGGCCCTAGCCCGCAGCGGGGTGCTCTCCCCGCTCGGCGTGCTGCGCGCCGCCCGCGACCTCGTCTGGCCCGCCACCCCCGTCAAGGCGGACGTCCCGGTCGCCACCTACATCGGGATCCGGATGGGCCGCGAAACCGTCGACCGTCTCGTGGAACCGCTCTTGGGCGGTGTCTACGCGGGCCGCGCCGACCAACTGTCCCTGGACGCCACCCTGCCGCAGCTCGCCTCGGCCGCCCGCACCCAGCGGTCCCTGGCAGCGATCGCACGCGACACACACTCCCGGACCGCCCGCCCGACCGCAGAGCCACCGCCTCCGCTCTTCGCCACCTTGCGCGGCGGCCTGGCCACCCTGATCGACGCCCTTGCCGCACAGCCAGGCGTCACCGTCCGGACCGCCACCCCGGCCCGGGACCTGCGCCGCACCGAGCAGGGGTGGCAACTGGCCGTGGGCGACCCGCCTGCCGAAACGGTCGATGCCGACGCGGTCGTGCTGGCCTGCCCCGCGCCGGAGGCGGCACGCCTGCTGCGCACGATCGCCCCGAGCGCCGCAGTGGAACTGGGCGGTGTCCGCTACGCGAGCATGGCCGTGGTCACCCTCGCCTACCCGCTCTCCGCGTTCCCCGCCCCGCCTACCGCCAGCGGATTCCTGGTGCCCAGCGTGGAAGGCCGCACCATCAAAGCGGTGACCTTCAGCAGTGTGAAGTGGCCGTGGCTCGCCGCGGAGCTGCGCGACGCCAACCCGGGGGAAGAGATTGTGCTGCTGCGCTGCTCGCTCGGCCGGTTCGGCGACGACGCAGTCGTGGACTACGACGACGACACGCTGGTGGCCCGGGCCACCAGCGACCTTGCAGACCTGTGCGGGGTGTCCGGACCGCCAGTGGACAGCCACGTCACCCGCTGGAACGCCGGACTCCCCCAGTACACGGTGGGCCACCGCGATCGGGTCGCCCGGATCCGGTCGGCCCTGGACGGTATCGACGGGCTCGCCGTGTGCGGCGCCGTCTACAACGGCGTGGGTATCCCCGCGTGCCTCAGCAGTGCTGAAGAGGCCGCGCGCCGTATCACTCACACAACCGGAGGACAAAGGAGTCACAGGTGAGTACGGAAACCACCACTCCCGACGTTGAGGAACTCAACAAGCTGATCCGCTACACCATGTGGTCGGTGTTCCGGATCGGCGACATCACCGCGCTGGACCGCGCCGCTGCCGGAGACGAACTGACCGGCTTGCTGGACGCGGCCGCGGAGAAAGGCACTGCCACCCGGGGCGTCTACGACGTGCAGGGCTTCCGCGCCGACGCCGACGTCATGTTCTGGTGGATCGCGGACACCCCGGAACAGCTCCAGACGATCTACGCCGACTTCCGCCGCACCGCCTTGGGCCGGGCCAGCACCCCGGTGTGGTCGGCGATCGGCATCCACCGTCCGGCGGAGTTCAACCGGGGCCACGTCCCCGCCTTCCTGGCCGGGGAGGAACCGCGCGAATACCTGTGCGTCTATCCCTTCGTGCGGTCCTACGAGTGGTACCTGCTGCCGGAAGAGGAGCGCCGTCAGATGCTCGCCGAGCACGGCCGGATGGCCGCACCCTTCCCGGACGTGCGCGCGAACACCGTGTCCACTTTCGGGCTGAGCGACTACGAGTGGCTGCTCGGCTTCGAAGCCAACGAACTGCACCGCATCGTTGACCTGGTGCGGGCGCTGCGTGCCGCCCAAGCCCGCCGGCACACCCGCCTGGAGATCCCGTTCTTCACGGGCAAGCGCAAGAGCGTCGCGGAACTGGTGGAGGCCCTGCCCTAGTCGAGGCGGCCGTCCCGCCCCGTTCCTGGCTGTGCGGCGCCTCCGCCTTCGAGGCGGAGACGCCGCACCCCAGAAACCGTCCGGTCAGGGGCGCCGCCGCAGCGACATCGGTGCCAAGACCAGCACGAGCAGCATCAACAGCGCGCTGGAGTAGAGCAGCAGGAGCCCGCCAGGAGCGTCCATCGCCCACGCCACCAGGCATCCCGCGCCTCCCACGAGAGACGCCACAACGGTGTAGGCCGACCGGCCGCGGGGCTTGGGGTAGCGGATCGAACTGACCATCAGCCAGGCCACCACGAGGATCGCGAGGCTCCCCACGTACACCGGCGGGTGCAGCAGCACGATGACGATCACCGTCATCGCACCGAACGGGCTGGGCAGGCCGGTGAAGTGGCGGTCCCCGGGAGACTGGCAGGAGAACCGGGCCAACCGGACCACGACCGCCAGCAGGACTGCCGCCGCGACCACAAGCACCAGCACCGAACCAGCGGAGTGGGTGAAAGCACCCCAGGTGACCACGAAGAACGCCGGGGCGAACCCGAAGCTGATCACGTCGGCCAGGTTGTCGAGCTCGGCGCCCATTGCGCTGCCGCCGAGCCGGCGCGCCACCCTCCCGTCGAACAGGTCGAAGGCTGCCGCACCCAGCAGCAGGATGATGGGCATCGTGACCGCTTCGCGGGGCAGCGGTCCCAGGGCACCGGACGCGGTGTGCGCGAGCTGTGCGGTGACGAGCTGGCAGACCGCCATGAACCCGCACAGCGCATTGCCGAGTGTGAGACAGTCGGCTACGGAGAGGCGCGGTTCCGTCCGAACCGCCGTATCCGGTGGTGCGGTCACCGGATTAGTCGCGGTCGAGGCGGGTTTCGCCGGCGCGGACCTTCTGTCCGACCTCCACCGCAGGCGCAATGCCCGGGGGGAGGTAGACGTCGACTCGAGAACCGAAGCGGATGAGACCGATTCTCTCACCCTGCTCGACCTTCGCACCGACCGGGTGATACGGGACGATGCGGCGGACCATCGCCCCAGCGATCTGGATGACCGTGACTTCGCCCACTTCGGTGTCGAAGGTCCAGATGACGCGTTCATTACGTTCGCTGTCCTTGTCGAAGGCCGGGAGGAAGCCGCCGGGACGGTGTTCGACCCCGGTGACCACACCGGCGATCGGAGCCCGGTTCACGTGAACGTTCAGGGGGTTCATGAACACCGCGATCCGGGTCCTGCCATCGGGCAGTGGATCGACGCTCTGGACGACACCGTCGGCGGCGGAGAGAAAGCGACCACTCGCGGGGCCACGGTCGGGGTCACGGAAAAACCAGGCCATCCCCGCCGCCAGGGCTACTACGGGGACTGCGAGCGCCTTGCGCGTTCGCGAACCCCGGCTCGTAAGTACGGCCAGACCCGCGGCAGTGAAGGCGGGAAGCAGCCAGGGGGCGGAGCCGCGAGCCATCCGCGGAACCAGCCGTCGTGGTCCGGCTGGATGACGCTTGGGGGTCATAGGGGAGAACCTTCGTCAGAGATGTTCCACAGGGGTAAGGGGAGGGGTGACATGAAGAAGGATGCTATTCCACTGTGTCCTCTGCTTCCAACGTCAAAGCGATGGAGTTGATGCAGTAACGGGCATCGGTAGGGGTGGGATAACCCTCCCCGTAGAAGACATGTCCCAGGTGGGAGCCGCATCGGGCACAGCGGACCTCGGTGCGCACCATGCCGTGGGAGAGATCCTCGTGCAGGGTCACCGCGGAACTGTCTACAGGATCATAGAAGCTCGGCCACCCGCACTGGGCGTCGAATTTGTGTTCGGAACGGAAGAGTTCCGCCCCGCAGGCCCGGCAGCGGTAGACGCCCTGGGCTGTCGTCGACACGTATTCGCCGCTCCACGGTGGTTCTGTGGCACCGAGGCGGAGTACGGCAAACGCTTCAGGGTCGAGGATCGCCCGCCATTCTTCTTCGGATCGCTGGACCGGTGGATTCTGTTCGCTCATGGGTAATGACGCTACCCCTTCCCAGGATTCTTTACCGGTTTCCACCTCTGAGGAACGTAAAGGGATTTCTAGAGCTTCATGTCCCTTTTCTTCATATGTGGGAGGTTCTTGGTCGGGGGTGGTCGGGTAGCGGCCCGCCGAACGAGAGTACGGAGGTGGGCATGTCCGTCGCACACCGGCAAGCGGTGGGCCGCCGCCGCTCGCCTGCCAAGGGAGCACGTATCCGGCAGCGCGCCGCACATCCCAGGCGGGCCAAGAACCGCGGGGCCGCGCCCCGGAAGCGGAGCATCAAGGCGTGGCTGACGTCGCTGGACTGGACACACCGGTACCCGATGTCCGATGGCCGCCTGATGCTCATCCTGATGGCGTTCAGCGTCGTGGCTGTGGCTGCGGCACTGCTGACCGCTGAAGCCCTCGCTGCGTGGGCCAGCACCTCCGGGGATCTGATCCCCGCGCTGCTGAGCGCAGTCCTCGTCAGCGCGCTCTTCGCCGTGGCACTGGTTCCCGTGCGAGGAGAGCTGCGTCGGCGCCGCGGAAGACGCAGCACCGCAGAGTGAGAACGGACGGGACGGGCCGGAGCCGTCCTCTCCAGCCCGCCCTGTCGCGGTCCGCGCGCTATCCGGTCAGACGCTGCGGCGGGCAGGACGGATCCCGGGTTTTCCGCTGCCTTCCAGCCGCCGCGCAGGTTCAGGAGGGCAGGGCTTTCGTCACCCCCTTGAGCACCAGGAACGACCGGTCGATCACGGTGACGTCGCTGCCGGCGGGCAAGTAGGGGCGGCCGGCCACCTCAGGGTCGGCCGTGTCGACCACCGTCTCCCACGCCGCGCTGTAGCTGGGACCGGGCAGGGTGAACTGCACGTCGTTGATCCCCGCGTTGAGCAGGAGGAGGAACGAGTCGTCGCGGATCCGGCGGCCCATCCGGTCCGGCTCGGTGATCGCGTCGCCGTTGAGGAACACGCCGAGGGCGCGCCACCCCCGCCCCCAGTCGGCATCCTCCATGAGCGTGCCGTCCGGGCGCAGCCAGGCGATGTCGCGCTGCTTGCCCCGCCCGGGGAGGGCCCCCTGGAAGAAGCGGCGACGCCGGAACACCGGGTGCTCCCGGCGCAGCCGGGACAGGGTGCGCACAAAGTCGAGCAGGTCGGCGTTGCGGCGGGCGAGCTCCCAGTCCACCCAGGAGATGGGGTTGTCCTGGCAGTAGGCGTTGTTGTTGCCGTGTTGGGTACGGCCGATCTCGTCGCCGTGGGAGAGCATGGGCACGCCTTGGCTGAGCATGAGCGTGGTCAGCATGTTGCGCATCTGGCGGCGGCGCAGCGTGGCGATGGCAGAGTCGGTGGTGGGGCCTTCCGTGCCGTGGTTCCACGAGCGGTTGTCGTCGGTGCCGTCCCGGTTGTCCTCCCCGTTGGCTTCGTTGTGTTTGCGGTCGTAGGAGACGAGGTCGGCCAAGGTGAAGCCGTCGTGGCAGGTGACGAAGTTGATGGAAGCCACGGGGCGGCGCCCGTCGGCCTGGTAGAGGTCGGAGGAGCCGGAGATGCGGGAGGCGAGCTCCGGCAGTACGGGGTAGCCCCGCCAGAAGTCGCGGACAGTGTCGCGGTATTTCCCGTTCCACTCGGTCCACAGGGGCGGGAAGTTACCGACCTGGTAGCCGCCGGGGCCCACGTCCCACGGTTCGGCAATGAGCTTGACCTGGGAGATGACCGGGTCCTGCTGGACAATGTCGAAGAATGTGCTGAGCCGGTCCACGTCGTGGAACTCCCGGGCGAGGGCGGCGGCGAGGTCAAAGCGGAAACCGTCGACGTGCATGTCGAGCACCCAGTAGCGCAGCGAGTCCATGATGAGCTGCAGCGAGTGCGGGTGGCGCACGTTGAGGCTGTTGCCGCAGCCGGTGTAGTCCAGGTAGTAGCGCGGATTGTCTTCCCGCACCCGGTAGTAGGCGAGGTTGTCGATGCCGCGCAGGGACAGGGCGGGGCCCATGTGGTCGCCTTCCGCGGTGTGGTTGTACACCACGTCGAGGATGACTTCGATCCCCGCCTGGTGGAGGGCCTTGACCATGGTTTTGAACTCCTGGACTTGATGGCCCCGGGTCCCGGTGGCGGCGTATCCGCTGTGCGGCGCGAAGAACGCCAGGGTGTTGTAGCCCCAATAGTTGGTGAGCCCTCGGGCGACCAGGGCGTGCTCCGGCAGGAAGTGGTGGATCGGCATGAGCTCCACCGCGGTGACGCCCAGGGAGAGAAGGTGCTCGATGATGGCGGGGTGCGCCATTCCGGCGTAGGTGCCGCGGAGCGGCGGCGGCACGTCGGGGTGGCGGATGGTCATCCCGCGGACGTGGGCCTCGTAGATGACCGTCTCGTGGTAGGGGATGTTGGGGTGCTGTTCGGCCCCCCAGTCGAAGAACGGGCTGACGACGACGCAGGTGGGGACGTAGGGGGCGCTGTCGTGGTTGTTGACCCGGCCAGGGTCGGCAAAGTGGTAGTCGAAGAGGGACTCGTGCCAGTGAATCTGCCCGTCGATGGCCTTGGCGTAGGGGTCGACGAGGAGCTTGTTGGGGTTGCAGCGGAGGCCACGTTCCGGATCGTAAGGTCCGTGGACGCGGTATCCGTACCGCTGTCCGGGACCCACCGTCGGCAGGTAGCCGTGCCAGACGTGGCCGTCCTGTTCGGTGAGCGGAACCCGAGTCTCCGCCCCGTCGTCGTCGAACAGGCAGAGTTCTACCCCGGTCGCGACTTCGGAGAAAAGCGAGAAGTTGGTTCCGGACCCGTCGTAGGTCGCCCCGAGCGGATACGCGTGACCAGGCCAGACTTCCACCATGGGCATCGGCGCCCTTCTGCGCTGTGTGGACTCGGACAGAAGCGTTGTTCCGCTCTCGCGGAGGTCTATGCCTTGACTGGGCGTCGGCACCCCCTTTCGTCCTGTGGGGACTCGTGTGGGTCCTAGTACCCTCAGGCGTGCCACATCATCGGAAATATCCGCGAACAGGAGCGAGCTCTGGCAGCGCAGTCCGGTGGCGCTGGGCTGCGCCGTTGAGGCTGGACACCGTCCCGTGAGGCAGCAGAAGCTGTCCGAAGCCGCACCACGTCCGGGAACGCGAGCAGCAGCCCCGCTATGAGCCGGAAACAGAAGCGGGGCACCCGGTGCTGCACACCCGGATGCCCCGAGAGGAGATGCTGCTACGGGGCGGCTGATTCGGACACGGGTGCGGCGCGGAGCGCTTCGTCGTAACGGTGCAGCACCACCGCAGCGAGCTCCGGGCAGTCCCCGAGAGGAGCGGAGACGATCTGTGCCCCCGCAGCCGTGCAGTGGGTCCGTACCCGGTCCGCGAAGAAGCCTTCCGCCAGCAGGTAGCTGGCGACTGCTACGCGCTGGGCGCCCGCCGTGCGCAGCTCCTCCACCGCTTCGGCGAGGGACGGGCGGGCCGCGGACGCGAACGCGGTCCGCACCTCACGCCACGGACCGCGGGCAGCCAGGTCGCGAGCTGCCGCGGCGACCACGGCGTTGGCGTGCGGGTCGCTCGACCCGGCAGCGGCCAGCACCACCGCCGTGTCTGGGTTGGCTGTGGCCCCCGCCTCCGCGAGACGCCGTTCGAGCGCATCCAACAGGAGAGGGTGCGGGCCGAGGGTGGTGGCGTAGCGGATCCGGAGCCACGGAGAGTCGGCACGCACCCGCTCCAGGACGCGGGGCAAGTCCACTTTGCTGTGGTAGGCGGCCGTCAACAGGGTCGGCAGCACCACGACTTCCCTCGCTCCTTCCGCGGCGAGCGCAGCCAAAACCTCGTCTGGCGGGGGAGCAACGTGGTCGAGATAGCTCACCCGCACGTCCAGGTCCGGACGCTGGTGCCGCACCCGGGCGAAGAGCGCTTCCACGGTGGCTGCCGCCCGCGGGTCAGCGCTGCCGTGGGCGACCGCGACAAGCGGGATCCCGGCCGGGGCGCTGTTCAACTGTGGAGACCGCATTCGACTTTCCCTGTTCCCGCCCAGCGACCGCTGCGGGGGTCGGCGCCTTCCGGCACCCGCTGAGTGCACGGCGCACACCCGATCGAGGGGTAGCCGTCGTCCTGCAGCGGGTTGACGAGCACCCCGTGCTCAGCGATGTAGGAGTCCACCTGCTCTTGGGTCCAGCGGGCGATCGGATTGACTTTGATCTTCTTCTTGCGGGCGTCCCACTGCACGACCCCCACGGTGCGGCGGGTCACCGCCTCGTCGCGGCGCAGCCCGGTCAGCCAGGCGTCGTAGGACTGCAACGCCCGCTGCAGCGGCTCTACTTTGCGCAGGTAGCAGCAGAGGTCGGGGTTGCGGGCGTACAGCCGGGGACCGAGGTCGCGATCCTGTTCCGCTACGGTCCGGCTGGGGGTGACCGTGATCAGGTTGATCGGGTAGGTCTGCGCGACCGCGTCGCGGGTCCCCAGCGTCTCCGGGAAGTGGTAGCCGGTGTCCAGGAAGATCACGTCGATGCCCGGGACTACTTTCGAGACCAGGTCCACCATGACGGCGTCCGCCATCGACGCGGTCAGGCACAGCCGGTCGCCGAACGTGTCGGCGGCCCACTGGATGATCTCGGTGGCGCTGGCTTCTTCCAGGCGGGCGGCAGCCTCAGCGGCGAACGCCGCGCCGTCGGCCGTGATGTTCAACGCTGCTCCTCCCCGGTCGGCGTCGTAGTGGAAGGGGGGAACGCCGCGGCGTGGAGCCCGACGAAGGAGAGGCGGAAGACTCGGGCGCACGAGCCGCAGACCCACGGATAGCCTTGGCCCCGGGTGCCGTCGCCCTCGTGCGGCCGGAGGTCTTCGTCCCCGCAGTAGGGGCAGTAGAAGGGGACAGCGCGCTCACTCACCGGCGTTCCCTTTCCGTGGCGTGGCTTCGCTGAGCGCTCATTTCAAGTCCGCCTCGTCTGCGCGTGCCACCCATTCCGCGAAGGTCTCTTCGGCCTGCCGCTGCTCCGCGAACCGGCGCACTACCCGTTCGATGTAGTCGGGGAGTTCCGCGGCGGTCGTCTTCAGCCCGCGCACCTTGCGGCCGAACCCGGCTTGCAGGCCCAGTCCTCCGCCCAAGTGGATTTGGAAGCCTTCCACCTGGTTGCCGTGGGCGTCGGTGACGAGCTGGCCTTTCAACCCGATGTCCGCGATCTGGGTGCGGGCGCAGGCGTTCGGGCAGCCGTTGACGTTGATGGTGAGCGGTTCGGTGAAGTCGGGGAGGCGGCGCTCCAACTCGTCGATGAGGGCCATCGCGCGGTTCTTGGTTTCGACGATGGCGAGCTTGCAGTATTCGATGCCGGTGCAGGCCATGGTCTGCCGGCGGAAGACGCTGGGGTTCACCTGGAGATCTTCGGCTTCGAGCGCGGCCACGACCGAGTCCAGCCGGTCTTCGGTGATGTCCAGGATCGCCAGCTTCTGGTCGGCGGTGGTACGCACCCGGTTCGAGCCGTGCGCTTCAGCGATGTCGGCGATCCGTCCCAGGATGGTGCCGCTGACCCGGCCCACCCGAGGGGCGAAGCCCACGAAGAAGCGGCCGTCCTTCTGCCGGTGGATGCCCACGTGGTCGCGGCGGGTGCCCGGGTCGAGGACCGGTTCGGGGCCGTCCGGCAGCGAGTAGCCGAGGTATTCCTTCTCCAGTACTTCGCGGAACTTCTGCGGACCCCAGTCTTTGATGAGGAACTTGATGCGGGCGCGGTGCCGGAGCCGGCGGTAGCCGTAGTCGCGGAACACGGAGCAGACGCCCGCCCACACTTCGCTGACCTGTTCGGGGCGGACGAACGCGCCGAGCCGCTGGGCGAACATCGGGTTCGTGGACAGGCCGCCGCCGACGAACAGGTCGTAACCGGGCGTACCGTCGGGTCCGATGACGCCGACGAAAGCCACGTCGTTGACCTCGTAGTTGGTGCAGTGCACGGCACACCCGTCGATCGCGGTCTTGAACTTGCGCGGCAGGTTGGAGAAGAGCGGGCTGCCGATGTGGTCGGCGACGATTTGGCGGAGCTGCGGGGTGGCGTCGATGATCTCGTCTTCGGCGATCCCGGCCAGCGGGCAGCCGAGCAGGCCGCGAGGGGTGTCGCCGCAGGCTTCGGTGGTGGTGAGCCCCACGCTTTCCAGCCGCTCCCAGATGGTGGGGACGTCCTCGATACGCACCCAGTGCATCTGGATGTTCTGCCGGTCGGTGATGTCGGCGGTGTCCCGGCCGTAGGCGGTGGATACTTCCGCGAGCACGCGGAGCTGCGCCACGTTGAGCTGTCCGCCGTCGGTGCGGACCCGCATCATGAAGTAGCGGTCGTCGAGCTCCTCGGGCTCCAGCACCGCTGTCTTACCGCCGTCGATCCCCGGGGCGCGCTGGGTGTAGAGTCCGTACCAGCGGAATCGTCCGCGCAGGTCGGCAGGGTCGATGGAATCGAAGCCCTGTTTGGAGTAGATGTCGATGATGCGCTTGCGGACGTTGAGCCCATCATCGTTCTTTTTGATCTCTTCGTTCTTGTTGAGCGGCTCGCGGTAGCCGAGAGCCCACTGCCCCTCGCCGCGGCGCGGGCGCGTCGTCTTCCTGGCGGGACGGCCGGTCGGTGTGGGTGCGGACGGCATGGGTGAAGTCCTCCGAGTCTATGTCGTCCACCGGGGCGCGGACCGTGACTCTGCGAGTCCGGTCAATCGCGTTCTGGGCGCGTCGCGGCCCGACACCCGTCCGACCGGACTGTAATGCGGCACATAACAGCGGAGAGGAGGGGCAACGTCGGTGCGAGCACACCCAGGGCGGAACTGGTGCTCAGCAGCTAGGCGTTGAGGCGACGTTGCGACAGAGAGCGCTGCGGACCCGAAGGTAGTCCACGTGACGGCGCACGCAGAGCATGGGGTCGAGGGCAGCGATCATGGCAACGACCATGTCATGCCGTCAATGATTTGTCTACCCACTAAGTGGGAAAAGTTTCGTGAGTCGTATCACAGCGTCGAAGGCGGCTCCGAATTACGGTTCGTCAACGGAACAGCGAGGAAACCACGACGATCCCCGCAGGGCATACGGCAAAACGGACATTTCAGGGCTATGTTCGAAGGTGTGCGACCTCAATGGGCGAACCTCGAGCGGCTCCAGGAAGCGGTCAGAACCTGGCCTGACCGCCACCCCCGCTCCGGCGCCGCAGCCATGCTGGTCGCCCGCACGGTGCGGTCCGCGCTGCGAGTCCGCATCATCGGGTTGGCCGCCGAGTCCGCGTTCTTCTCCCTCCTGTCCCTGCCGTCCCTCCTCCTCGGCCTCGTCGGCACCCTGGGCCACCTCAGCTCGGTGCTCGGCCACCAGACAGTAGTGGAGATCCGCGCCTGGATGCTGGACCTGGCCGCCACCGTCCTGACCGCTGAAGCCGTGCAGACCACCGTCGAACCCCTTGTCGACGACTTTCTCGGTGGCGCCCACGGCGGGGTGCTCTCGCTCACCTTCCTCGTCTCACTCTGGTCCGGCTCCCGCGCCATGAGCGTGTTCATCGAGGCCATCACCATCGCCTACGGGCTGGAAGGCATGCGCGGCTACCTGCGCCGCCGCCTGCTCGCGTTCGTTGCTTACCTCGGGGCGCTGCTGTTCGCGCTGGTCGTGCTCCCGGCTGTGGTCGCGGGCCCGGACGCACTCCGCGCCCTGCTCCCCGCAGCCGACACCTACCTCCACCTGGGCTACTGGCCGCTGGTGGGACTGCTCAGCCTCGGCAGCATCGTGGCCCTCTACACCTTGAGCGTCCCGGTGCGCACCTCCCTGGTCCGCCAACTGCCGGGAGCGATCGCTGCCGTCCTCATCCTGCTCTGCGGCACCGTAGGGTTGCGGCTCTACCTGGAAGCCTCCTTCGGACAGGTGAACCTCTACGGTCCGCTCACCGCGCCCATCATCATCGTGATCTGGCTGTACCTGACCGCGCTCGCCGTGCTGGCCGGATCCTCCCTCAACGCCGAGATCGACGCCATGTGGCCGGTCGCGGAAACCGCGCGGGCCCGGGCCGAGCTCGCCGCCCGCCGCCAGGCCAGCGCGGTCCGCCTCGCAGAACGCCACGAGCAGGCCCTGCAGCGGATCGCCCAGGCGCGCGAGCAGGACACGAGGGTTGCTGAAAGCCGGGCGGGGAAAAACTCCGAAGTGCAGTCCTCCCCCCGGCCCGATCGCGCTGCCGCAGCCCGCCGGCGGCCTGCCCGCCCGCGCCGGCGCCGCCGCTGAGGCAGAGTAGATCGCGGTACCCCCTCGTAGTGATGACAGGAGACTGAGCTTCCATGCCCCCCACGCAGCGCCTCGGCAGAACGCGGATCGGGATCGCAGCGGCGGCCGCCGCAGTGCTCTTCACCACGGCCGGCTGCCAGTTCCTCGACGACGTACTCGCCGAACTGGAAGACGGGCTCGCCACACCGTCGCCAAGTGAGCCCTATGCCCCGCAAAGCGAAGACCCGGATGCGGCCGCGGCCTGGGAGCAGCTCGAGTCACTGCAGCTCGCGGAACCTGCTCCGCGCGGCGACTACCGGAGGGAAGAGTTCGGCCACGGCTGGATCGACACCGACAGCAACGGGTGTTCCACGCGCAACGACATCCTTGCCCGCGACCTCGACAATGTGCAGCTCGCCTCCGACGGCTGCAAAGTCCTCTCCGGTACGCTGCACGACCCGTACACCGGGAAGACCATCGAGTTCACCGCGGACGACCCGCGGGCCGTGCAGATCGACCACATCGTGCCGCTCTCCCTGGCCTGGCGGATGGGCGCCAGTGAATGGGACCGCGAGACCCGCATCGAGTTCGCCAACGACCCCGGCAACCTCCTAGCCTCTGACGGCCCGGCCAACCAGCAGAAAGGCGACGCCGGCCCCGGCGAATGGCAGCCCCACGAGGCATTCCAGTGCACCTACGCCATCCGCTACATCGACGTGCTCTACCGGTACGACCTCCCCGTCTCCCCAGAGGACTACCAAGGGCTCTCCGCCATGCTCGACACCTGCGCGTAAGCAGGTGCGGCCCGGGTAGTCCGGGGATCGGATCCCGTTTCTGCTGACCCCGCAGACGCGGTGTGCCTGCGTACCTGCGGGGTCACCCGTCTTCTGAGGTGCGGGGCCGGAGACTGGTGGCCAAGGCAGCGCCGATGAGCGCGGCGACAGGGAAGAGGGCCAGGCCGACCCGCAGCGAAGTCGCGTCCGCGACCAGGCCGACCAGCGGCGGGAACGCCAGGAAACCGAGCCGGGCCAGCCAGGCCACCATAGACACACCGGTCCCGCTGTGCACCCCGGGGATCTCGCCCGCAGCGGCCAGCGTCAACGGGAACAGGGTGGCCACACCCAACCCGCACAACCCGAAGCCCACCACGGTGGTCACCGGGGTGGGGAACAGCAGTGCCCCGCTCAACCCCACCGCGGACAGCAGCAGACCGGTCCGTGCCACCGCCACCGCCCCGAACGCATCGGTCAGCCGGTCCCCGGCCAGTCGCCCCGCGGTCATCGCCGCCTGGCAGGCGACGAACGGCAGCCCCGCGAGGAACGCTGTCGCCCCGATGCTGTCCCGCATGTAAACCGCACCCCAGGACGCTGCCGCGTCCTCCACCGCGGCTGCGAGCATGAGGAGGACACCGAGCGCCACCATCAGCCCCACTGCTCGCGCAGCCGGAAACCATCGGGCGCCGTCCCCGAGAGAGGCCGCGCTGCGTTCGGCGTGCTCCGGGCCGTCCAAGAGCAGCCGCGACGAGGCCACCACGAGTCCGGTGAGCATGCATGCGAGCCCGATGAGGAAGACCAGGAAAGGCAGCCGCAGTCCGACCGCGGCTGCGCCCAGCAGGCCGCCCGCGACCGCCGCCACACTCCACACCGCGTGGAAGGTGTTGATAATGCTGCGCCCGTAGCGGCGCTGTACCCGCAGCCCGTGAGCGTTCATCGCCGCATCGCACCACGTGTCCACGCAGCCGATGACGAACAGGATGGCCACCAGCACCCCCCATTGGGGTGCCAGCGCGATCACCGGCAGCAGCCACGTGGACACCAGCGCGCAGACCACCGCGGTACGGCCGCTGCCCCACCGGGAGATGAACGGTCCGGCGAGCATACCGGTCAGCAGCGCACCCAGCGGCATGGCAGCGATCGCGGTGCCCAGAGCCGTATTGGACAGCTCAAGCTGGTTTTTGATCTCGGGGAGCCACGGCACTACAGAGGGATAGCCGAGCCCGTTGCTCGCGAACAGCCCGGCAACCCCCCAGCGGGCCCGCCGCGCTGCCGGGTCAGGCGCCGCGGAATTCAGCCGATGACCGGACAACAAACCTCCTCAGAGCGCGGCGGTTGCGGAGAATCATCCGCAAAACAGGATCACGGTGGCGATCCGGGGTGATCCTAGGGCCAATCAGGGCAGTGGCGTAACTCCCCGCGGCGAGCAGGTCCCTGTCGGCAGGGGGAAGCCGGAGCACCGCGCCCGCACCCCGGCAGACAGCGCGACGTGCAGCCGCGCAGCAAGTCAACGGTTCTTTACCTTTTGACCAGGCAAAACAACAGGAGTAGCAGGGTTGGTCGACGGCATGGAACGGGTAGGGCAGTATCACCCTGCTTACCTGAGAAGTCTGCGGTGGTCACCGTGAGTCCACTACCCGTATCCCTGCCTTTCCCCGATCGGACCGTCGCCGGACACTGGCTGGCGGAGCGCGTACGCGACGTCATCGGAGCCACCCCCGTCGTCATCGCCCTGCCGAGAGGCGGGGTGACGGTGGGCGCCGAGGTCGCCCGCGTCCTGCACGCCCCGCTCGATGTGGCCGTGGTCAACCGGATCAGCCTGCCGGACCGGCCCGACGTGGACCTAGGCGCGGTCGACGAAGACGGACACGTCTGCTACGACGACACTGCCCTGGCCCGGCTGCGGATCCCCCGCAACCGGCTCTCCGACGTCGTCGCGGAAGCCCGGGACAAGATCACCCACAGCCGCGAAATGTACCGGGGGGCCCGGACACTGCCGCGGCTGACCGACCGGGACGTCATCGTCGTCGACGACGGCGCCACCACCGGCAGCACCGCCCGCGCAGCGCTGCGTATGGTGCGCCGACACCGTCCCGCGCGGCTGGTGCTCGCCCTGCCCGTCGCCTCGACCGAGGCGGTGGAACGCCTCCAGGAGGAGGCCGACCGCGTCGTCGCGCTCGCCGTCCCCGAGACCTTCCACTCGCTGGACCGGTGGTACCGGGATTTCTCCGAAGTCGACGAGGGACAGGTCGCTGCCCTGCTCGCCGAGCACCGCGACCTGGGAGAGAGCGGGGATTCCCGGTATCCGGCGCGCTTTTCGGCGGGCGGGGTCGAACTCGAAGGAGAGCTCATCGTCCCCTCGGTGGTGCGCGGCACCGTGGTCATGGCCTCGGGGCACGGCCGGCTCGCCCCGCACAACCAGGCGATCGGGACGGTGCTGCGCGCCGCGGGGTATGCGACTCTGCTGCTCGACCTGCTCACTCCCACGGAAGCGAGCCCGGAAGCCGACGAGTTGGCCCCGGCAGTGCTGGGGGAGCGCCTGGCGGCCGGGGTGCGCTGGATCCGCCGCACCCCTGTGGTGGCCAGTGCGCCGATCGCGCTGCTCGGCGCCGGGCAGGCCGCGCCGGGAGCGTTGGATGCGGCTGCCCGGCTCCCCGGAGAGGTGGGGGCGGTCGTCACCCACGGGGGCCGCGTCGACCTGGCCGGCGAAGCCCTCACCCAGGTGCGCGCGCCCACCCTGGTCCTCGTGCAGGGATCCGACTCTTTTGTTCGGGAGCTCGCCGAGTGGACGCTGGGCCGGATGACCGGGCCGACCGCGGTCGAGATCGTGGCGGGAGCCGAACAGCTGCTGCACCAGCCGGAAGAGTGGCGCAGGGTTGGGGTGCGCGCTGCCGAGTGGTTCGATCGGATTCTGTGATGAAAATCGCGAAAAATGGGAATAAAGATGGGTAAGAAACACACCGTGGCGCCCTCGACGTGCTTGTCGGGGCGCCACGGTGAATGACCCTGATGGTCGGGCGATCAATCAGTGTGGGAGAATCGGTGAGAAATTACTCCCGGCCGGGGCGGCAGAATCAGGCTGCGTTAGCGCGACGCATCCGGCGCCGACGCTCGGACGCGCGCTCGTCCTCGTTGAGTCCACCCCAGGTTCCGTACTTCTCGGGACGCGAGATCGCGTAGTCGAGACATTCCGTACGGACAGGGCAGTGAGCGCAGATCTCCTTGGCCTTGCGCTCACGAATCTCCCGTTCCGGCTGACGCTCGCCGTCGGGACCGAAGAAGAGCACAAGGTCCTCGCCCCGGCACGCGGCGGCATCCTGCCACCCCCAGCTCGGGCGGGGGCGCAGCGTGGCCTGCCGACGTACCTGAGACATGGTTGAACCACCTCTACATAAAATCGCAGTAAGCTGTGTGCAAGCTGATGAACAAATTGGATAAAGCCGCGTAAGCGACCCGGCACAGCAATAACGCTGAGCTCTGCTCTGGTGTTCCCGTGAGGTTGAGAGCACGTAGGCGCAGATTTGCCGAACCGGCGGGTGCTCACGCACGAGGCTGCGGAGGCGGTGGGAACGCTCTCCCCGCGAACCGGTACGTAATCATGCCATCCCCGCTCCCGATTCCGCACGGGGGTAGGGAAATTACTCGCTCAACCGTTATCGAAATCGGATCTTTCCGGATGCGGCGCTCTGACGCACCGGAAGCAGATCCGACATCGCCGGGAAGACGTCACGGTCCGGGCCGGAGCCCAGACAAAACCATCGTATGGGGACAGTCGTTCCCGTTCCAGGGAACGGTTCTGATAACCAGGTCACAATTTCGGACTGGCTTCCAGCGCTGAGGGTAGTGCCCGGAACCGAGGAGGCTCGGGAACATGCAGGTCACCGCAGTCCGGAACCAGGACGGGCCTCTCGTCGTCATACCGGGCAGGCACGGCCGCGAGACGAGAGCGGCGAAACGGACAGGAGAAAGTGGGGCCAGTGACTCTGCTGCGGTTCATCCTCAACGTCATCTGGTTGTTCGTTGCGGGCTTCTGGCTGGCCGTGGGCTACGCCCTCGCCGGTGTGCTCTGCTGCCTGCTCATCGTGACCATCCCCTTCGGGGTGGCGTCCTTCCGGATGGCCAGCTACGCGCTCTGGCCGTTCGGCCGGACCCTGGTCCGCAAACCGGGAGCGGGCACCGGGAGCACGATCGGCAATATCATCTGGATCATTGTGGCCGGGTGGTGGCTGGCCCTGGAGCACATCGCCACAGCGATCGGGCTGGCTGTCACGATCATCGGTATCCCCATGGCCTGGGCTTCTCTCAAACTGATCCCGGTGGCGCTGGCGCCGTTCGGCAACGAGATCGTGCCCGTAGGAACACAGCGCAGCACCTGGGGCATCTGACACCTTGCTTTAACAAGCGGACAGTCCGGGCCGCAGAGTGCCACTATTGACGGGGACGGAGGACCCGGAAGCACGACCATCGGGAAGAGGGAGACGCAGAGTGCGCTGGAACTGGCCCACCACATGGACGCTGCGGAAGGCCGCCAGGAGCGTGCGATTGCCCGAGCGGGAGGTCCGCGTGGTGGTGGAAGAGGCGCCTCCCGTTCCCGAAGTCGAAGACGACCTGCTGCGCAAGGCCAGCGACGTGGCCTGGCGGCTGCTCATCATCGGCGTCGTGATCGCGCTCATCCTCTGGGGCGCCATCTACATCCGGGTGGTGACCATCCCCGTCATTCTCGCGGTCTTTGTCACCGCGCTGCTCATGCCACCCACCCAGTGGCTCCGGGACCGCGGACTGGGACGAGGGCTGTCCACGACCATCAGCGTGCTGGGCGCGGTCATCATCTTCGGAGGCGTCGTCACCCTCATCGTGCTTCCCGCGATCTCCGGGTTCGACGCCATCGTGGCCAGCATCAACGAGTCGGTGGTCACCCTGCAGCAGATCGCCGCCTCGTTCGGGATGGACGACCAGCTCATCAACGAGTGGATCGCCAGCGCCCAGCAGTGGATCCAGCGCAACAGCAGCCAGTTGATCAGCGGCGCCTGGGCGGGTGCGGTCGCGGTAGGCGAAGTGCTGGTCGGGATCATCCTCGTCATTGTGCTCACCATCTACTTCGTCCACTCCGGGGACGAGTTGATGCGGTGGGTGCGTTCGCTCTTCCCGTCCGCCACCCGCCGCGCCCTGCGGGACGCCGGGGAACTGACCTACGACGTCATCGGACGCTACGTGCGCGGGGTCGCTCTCGTCGGCCTCATCGACGCGATCGGTATCGGCGCGGTCCTGCTCTTCGTGTTCTGGGATGACCTCTCCCTCGTGATGCCGCTGGTCATCCTCACCTTCATCGGCGCGTTCCTCCCGGTGATCGGCGCGTTCCTGGCTGGGCTGGTCTCCGTGCTCGTGGCCTTGGTCGTCGAAGGACTGTGGATGGCGGTGGTGGTGCTGGCCGGAACCATTGCCGTGCAGCAACTGGAGAGCCACATCATCGCGCCTCGGATCTACGGGCGCTCCCTGGAACTGCCGTCGGCCGTGGTCCTGCTCTCGATTTCCGTAGGGTCGATCATTGGCGGGATCACCGGGGCGTTCCTCGCCACACCGGTGGTCGCCGTCCTGGCCGTGCTGCTGCGCAACCGGCCATTCACGGTGGAGGCCTCTGCCCAGGAACAGGAAACAGCGGAGACACCGCAGCGCCCCGGAGCAGGGGAGGAGCGGTCCGCTGCTGGCGCGCGGCCCTCGGCCCGGGACAGCGCTGCAGAGCGGAGCGGAGAGCACGCAGACAAAGCCCACCGCACCGCAGAGAAGGGGGAATAATCGGCCCGGTGCCGCTGTCGAAATGAGACGACCAGCGATTCCGCGCTGTAGTGACGGCGGCTGCCGGACGGTTTTTCCTGCGTGAACGGCTCCTTTTCCCAAGGGCCGCCTGCTATCCGACCCACTGCTGTCGACGCCGGATGTGAAGAAAGCTTTTCACGACCCATGATCATCGCCTCTGACCTTGAGCTCCGGGTGGGCGCACGCCTGCTGCTGGCGCCTGCGTCTTTCCAGGTGGGGCCGGGTGATCGCATTGGTCTCGTCGGCCGCAACGGCGCGGGCAAGACCACCTTGACCAAAGTGCTGGCGGGGGAGGCGATTCCGGCCGCGGGAAAGGTCACCCGAACCGGCACGGTCGGCTATTTGCCGCAGGATCCGCGGACCGGTGACCTGGACGTAGTGGCGCGCGACCGTATTCTCTCGGCCCGCGGAATCGACGAGGTGCTGCGTCAGTTGCGCGTCGCGGAACAGAAAATGGCCAGCGAGGTCCCCAAGATTCGGGACCAGGGGGTGCGCGCCTACGCGCGGCTCGAGGAGCGCCTGCACGTGCTCGGCGGGTACGCGGCGGAAGCCGAAGCGGCGTCGATCGCTTCCAGCCTGGGCTTGGAACAGCGGATCCTCACCCAGCCGCTGCGCACCCTCTCCGGCGGGCAGCGGCGCCGCGTGGAACTGGCCCGCATCCTGTTCAGCGGGGCGGATACGCTGCTGCTGGACGAGCCCACCAACCACCTCGACGGCGACTCCATCGCCTGGCTGCGCGACTTCCTCAAGTCCTACCAGGGCGGGCTCGTGGTCATCAGCCACGACGTGGACCTGATCGAGCACGTCGTCAACAAGGTGTTCTACCTGGATGCCAGCCGCAGCACTCTCGACATCTACAACATGGGCTGGCGGGCCTACCTGGAACAGCGGGAGGCCGACGAGCGGCGCCGCAAGCGGGAGCGCGCCAACGCGGAGAAGCAGGCGGCGGCGCTGCAGCGGCAGGCCGAACGGTTCCGGGCGAAAGCCAGCCGGGCCCGCGCCGCCCAGCAGATGCTCCACCGGGCGGAGCGGCTGCTCGAGTCGGTCGAGGAGGAACGGGGGCCGGACCGGGTCGCTAAGCTCCGCCTTCCGGATCCCGCGCCATGCGGGCGCACCCCGCTCGCCGCGGAAGGACTGTCGAAGTCGTACGGTTCACTGGAAGTGTTCTCCGGGGTGGACCTGGCAGTGGACCGCGGCAGCCGAGTGGTGGTCCTCGGGCTGAACGGTGCGGGCAAGACGACGCTGCTGCGCCTGCTGGCGGGGATCGAGCAGCCCGACACCGGCCGGGTGATCCGCGGGCACGGTCTACGGCTCGGCTACTACGCCCAGGAGCATGAAGAGCTCGACCTCGACCGCACGGTGCTGGAGAACATGGTGAGCGCGGCCCCGGACCTGCCCGAGGTGGAGGTCCGCCGTGTGCTGGGGTCCTTCCTGTTCAGCGGGGACGACGTGTACAAGCCCGTGCGGGTGCTCTCCGGCGGGGAGAAGACGCGGCTGGCCCTGGCCACGCTCGTGGTGTCCAGCGCCAACGTGCTGCTGCTGGACGAGCCGACCAACAACTTGGATCCGGCGAGCCGGGACGAGGTCCTCAACGCGCTCCGCACCTACCGGGGAGCGATCGTCTTGGTGACTCACGACGAGGGCGCGGTGGAGGCCCTCCAACCGGAACGGGTGGTCTTCCTGCCCGACGGGGTGGAGGACTTCTGGGACGCGGAGTTCACCGATCTCGTGGCGCTGGCTTGAGTCATTTTGGACGTAGTTTCGCCATAACCGAAACACGGTCGCCGGAGGAAGTATGTGGTTTTCCGGTCTCAATGGGTAGCCCACTGAAGCCGCCATGTCTGATCATGGCAGCAAGCGACTTCGTTGCCGTACCGAGAGCATCGGGAGGTACTTGTGTCCGAGACGTCGCGCAAGGGCACCCGGGTGACCGGAGAGGAGCGGTCAGATCTGGCCTCTGACCTGAAACGGCGCTACGACAACGGGGAGAGCATCCGCGCGCTGGCTGCGGCAACCGGCCGCTCCTATGGCTTTGTGCACCGGCTGCTGCTCGAAGCGGGAGCGACACTGCGGGGCAGGGGAGGCGCGACCAGACGCAACCGGGGGTGACCCTAGGGTGGGCAACCCGTGAACTGCTATGTTACTCGTTGGTAGGAATCGGGTGGGCTCGCGATCCCTTGGGTGAAAGGCGTGTGCGATGGCGCAGACGAAGGCCCCCACAGCGGAAGAACTCGCTGCGGCTGGACTCACACTGACGATCGACGGAGAGGTCGCACGGATCACGCTGTCGAGGCCTCACCGGCGCAACGCCATGACTGGCCGGATGTGGACAGAGCTGGCCCGTATCGGCCACACCCTTCCCCAGGCTGTCCGAATTGTCGTCATCACGGGAGAGGGTCCGACCTTTTCCTCAGGGATCGACCTGGACATGTTCCAAGCCGGGAAAGTCGACGGCGAGCCGACCCCGTTCACCCTGTTGGCCCGTGATCCGAACAGCACCGCGGCCCTGGACCAGGTGATCGCCTCCTACCAGGAGGGATTCCTCTGGCTGCGACGCGCCGACATTGTCTCCATCGCCGCGGTGCGCGGACACGCCATCGGCGCGGGATTCCAGCTTGCACTCTCCTGCGACATCCGCATCCTGTCCGACACCGCCCAGTTGTGCATGAAAGAGCCGGCGCTGGGCCTCGTGCCGGACCTCACCGGGACCCAACCCTTGGTGGAGCTGGTCGGGGTCAACCGCGCCATTGAACTATGCCTGACCGCCCGCACGATCGATGCCGCAGAGGCGGCGCAGCTTCGGCTGGCAGAGCGCGTGGTCGCCGACGCGGAGCTCGACGCGGCAGTCGACGCACTCGTGGCGCAGCTCCTCGCCGTACCTGCCGCGGCGGCGCGGGCCACCAAAGAACTGCTGCTCCAAGCGGGACGCAACGACCTGGCCACGCAGGCCCGGGTCGAACGCACCGCCCAGCTTGCGCGGCTTGCCGAGCTGGCCAAGGCATCCGCGGCGCCGCGCCGTCCCTGAACCCGCCGGCGCGCCCGCCCTGCGGGCTGGACCAGGCAGCGGACCGCTGGGCAGCGCTGCCCTGAGCCGCACCGTGGGCGGCCCCCGCCGCACGGACGCCACGCTGCGGTGCTCATGCCCTATGCAGTTGTCTGCCGGCGGACGGAACCGGTCGTGCGTCAGGAGGCCCGGTGGTGCTCCTCCTCCGCGCCGAGCGGGTGTTCTCCGTGCTCGAGGCTGTCGTCCAGGTACTTCTCGGGTTCTTCAGCCACCCCGGTGTCTTTGAAGATGTCGATGGCGTAGGCGATGATCCCGCCGATTGCGAAGATCACCGCGCCGCCGATCACCACGGCCCATTGGGGCGGGCCCAGGGTCAGGCCGACCCCGCCGACCAGGAAGCCGAGGATCATCAAGGTCACAGCAATCCAGGAACTGGGCCGTCCCCAGTGCGAGTAGCGTTTCTCCGATGCGCTGATGTCGGCGGTATCGCCGGCGTGCCGTTGACGGTCCATAGGGCTCATCATGCGGGCACCTCCTGGCAGGCACGCTGCCCGGCGCGGCGGTTCCCAAACACCGGGTAACGGGACACCCCACCCCCGCACCGCGCCATACCGGTGGGTATGGGAAGGTCGTTCTGGGACATGGGGAGGGACAGTCCCACAAGCAGCCAAGGAGAGCTATGCCGACAACCGCACGCGAGTTCCACCTGATCGCCCGGCCGCAGGGCGAGCCCGCGGTGACCGACTTCGCGCTCGTTACCCGCACCCTTCCTGATCCCGGTCCCGGGGAGCTGCTGGTCCGCAACCTGGTGCTCTCTGTCGACCCCTACATGCGGGGGAAGATGTCCGGGGTACGGACCTACACCGACCCTTACGAGCTCAACGCCCCCATGGAAGGCGGCGCCGTGGGCGTGGTCGAAGCCAGCACCGATCCGGCGGTGCCGACGGGGACACTGGTGGTGCACAACGCGGGCTGGCGGTCGCACGCCCTGCTGCCCGCCTCCCGAGTCCGTCCCCTCCCCGCCGACAGTCCGGTGGACCCCAGCGTCTACCTGGGAGCGCTGGGGATGCCCGGTCTGACCGCCTATGTGGGCCTGCGGCACAAAGCCGGGATACGGGAAGGCGACACCGTGTTCGTCTCCGGCGCGGCCGGTGCCGTGGGCAGCATGGTCGGCCAGCTCGCCGCGCTGTACGGGGCTCGGCGGGTGATCGGCAGCGCCGGTTCCCCGGAGAAGGTCGCCTACCTGCGCGACGAACTGGGCTTCGACGCGGCTTTCGACTACCGGGCCGCCCCGGTGCGCGAACAACTGGCCGACGCTGCTCCGGACGGCATCGACGTGTACTTCGACAATGTGGGCGGCGACCACTTGGAGGCGGCAATCGCCTGCGCCAACGACTTCGCGCGGTTTGCGATCTGCGGGGCGATCTCGGGTTACAACGCGACCAGCGCGCCGCGAGCGCCGCGCAACCTGTTCCAGATCGTCACCAAGCGGCTGACCCTGCGCGGCTTCATCGTGAGCGACGAACCCCACCTCGCTGAGGAGTTCCAGCGCGAGGTCGCCCCCGCCGTCGCCGACGGACGGATCAAAGTCCGCGAGACGGTCGTGGAAGGCCTGGAGCGCACGCCGGAGGCGTTCATCTCGATGCTGCGCGGCGGCAACATCGGCAAGATGGTGGTCCGCGTCGCGGAGTAGCCCTGCGCTGGGAGACCGCGAACCGGCCTGCGTGCGGGGCGTGTCGCCGCGCCGCAGGCCGGGTATAGGGCGAACACGTCCCAGGCCTCCCCGAGGTGTGCGGGCGAGGGGCGCGGCCGTCCCGCTGCGGACTGGGGAGGCAGAGAACACTGCCCGCGGGGTTTCGGGCGTGGCGAATTCCATGGGGTGTTTCCCGCCGAGTTTTCCAAAACCCCAGAGAAGCCGGCGCACTCAGGGGTAGCATGACCCGCAGTGGTGATCTTCCTACATTCAGTGAGGACTCCGCGTGTCGGAACAACCCTCCCGCACCCCCGCCTCCACTCCTTCCCTCGGCGCATCCCTGATCCGCGACTGGGACGAGCCTGCTGACGGCCAGGAGCTCCCGCCACCGGAGTGGGGACGCCCGCCACGGTCCCGCACTACCGCCACGGTCTGGTGGTTTGTGCTGTTCATCGCGGTGCTGCTTGCGGGACAGGCGCTGCTGGCCGGACGGTTGACCCACGAGGCATTCCTGGCGTGGGCCACGGTCTTCACCGCCATCAGCCTGCAGGCACTGCCGTTCCTCGTGTTCGGGGTGGCGCTGTCTGCCGCCATCACCGCGCTGGTCCCGCCACAGGTGTGGCAGCGGATCGTTCCGCGCCGGGCGGCGCTCGCGGTCCCCGCGGCCGGGCTCTCCGGTGCGGTGCTCCCCGGGTGCGAATGCGCGTCGGTGCCGGTCGCTGGCGGGCTGATCCGGCGCGGGGTGCCCCCGGCGGCTGCGCTCACCTTCCTGCTCGCCGCGCCCGCCATCAACCCGGTCGTGATCGTGGCGACCATGGTCGCCTTCCCCGGGCAGCCGGAGATGGCTGTGGCGCGTTTTCTCGCTTCCTTGGGGGCCGCGGTCGCGGTGGGCTGGCTGTGGGCCGCATTCGGCAGGTCCGACTGGCTGCGGCTGCCCCGCACCGGGGGAGGGAGAACCACGGGGTGGCGGGCGTTTGCCGACACGATGCGGCACGACCTGATGCACGCCGGAGGGTTCCTCGTCTTGGGGGGACTGGTTGCCTCGGGGGTGAACGTGCTGGTGCCGCGGGAGTGGCTGGCGGCTGTCGCCGACACTCCGGTGCTTTCCGTGCTGGCGCTGGCGCTGCTGGCCGTGGTGCTGTCGATCTGCTCGGAAGCCGACGCGTTCGTCGTGGTGAGCTTCACCGAGTTCTCTGCTACCGCCAAACTCGCTTTCCTCGTGGTTGGGCCGATGGTGGACCTGAAGCTCATCGCCTTGCAGGCCGGGGCGTTCGGCTGGGCGTTCGTACGCCGCTTCGTCCCCCTCACCCTGGCAGCGACCCTGCTGGGCACGGTGCTGGTGGGAGGACTGCTGCTGTGAACCGCCTGGCGCAGGGCATGGTGATGGTGCTGCTGGGAGCGGCTGCGCTGAGTGTGACTGTGGCCTCCCAGGACTACCTCAACTACGTGCGCGGCGAGTTCCGGCCGTTCCTGATCGCCGCCGGGGCAGTGCTGGTGCTGCTCGGCCTGGTGGCGGTGGTCGCGGAACTGCGATCGCCGGAGGATGAGGCGGAACCGGGGCATGATCCCGCCCACGGCCACAACCACGGGCGGGCTCCGGTGGTGGCGTGGCTGCTGTTGCTGCCGGTCGTGGTGATCTTCGTGGTGGCGCCGCCCGCGCTGGGGGCCTACACGGCGGCGGCAGCCGACCCCGCAGCAGCGGTGGAACGCGCCCTGCCGGATGACGTCCCCGCAGACACCCCTGATGCGGACGGGCCGGTGGAGATGTCGCTGCGCGAATTCGTGGTGCGGGCCTGGACCGACGAAGAGCGCAGCATGGCCGGACGGGAGATCCGGCTTACCGGGTTCGCGGTGCCCAACCCGGACGGGGAGGGCTGGTACCTGGCCCGGCTCCAGATCGCCTGTTGCGCCGCCGACGCCATCGTGAACCGGGTGCTGATCGTCAACCAGGAGGAGCCGCCCGCGGATTCGTGGTGGACCGTAACCGGCCGGTGGGTGGAACCGGAGGGTGACATTCGCCGGGTGCGCGACCACCGGTTCGAGGTGACAGAGATGGTCCCCGTCGACCATCCTCCCGACCCCTACGAGTAGCGTGCTGCCGCGGCCGGGGACCCCGGGCCGCCCATGTGTGCTGCGCCGCTTTCCGGGAGAGGGCGTGCCGGGAGCGGGAACGAGGCGCGAGCGGCGGTCCCGGTATGAAGGGGCAGCGGCAGCCCGCTCCTCGTCTCGTCACTGCGAGTATGTTCCGAGTTTCCCTGAGTGGTGGTTGCTGCTGTGGTCAGCAGATGCGCGGGGCGGGGGCGGTGCTCGCCTCGGGAGGGATGTCGCTCCGAGTCGGGGCAGGAAGTGCTGACTGCGAATTATGCAATGCCTTAGTGGTGTGATTACTCGAACACTTCTTGTTCGCAAATTTGCGCATTTTGTGCACAAATGTCGGAATTGTGCGGGTTGACTTCCGCGGCTCTCTGCATTGAGACTGTCGGCGGTAGTTAGGCAAGGTTTGCCTTAGTTGGTTTCTTGCGGAGCTGTGTGGGGGAGACGTGTCCCATAAGGGGATCGCAGGATCGGTCGCCGTCGTCACCGGTGCAGGAGGCGGGATCGGACGCGCTGTCGCCACGGCTCTCGCCGCGCAGGGCGCCGCGGTCGCCGCAGTCGACGTCAACCCCGAAAGCACTGCCCAGACCGTCACCGGCCTGGCGCAGGCCGGGCAGCGCGGAAAAGGCTACGCGCGCGACGTCACCGACACCGCGGGAGTGGAGCGCCTCTTCGACGAGATCGAACACGACCTGGGCCCCGTCGACATCCTGGTCAACGCCGCCGGCATCCTGCGCACCGGACCCGTCGTCGACTGCCCCGACCACGACTGGCACGACCTGATCGCGGTCAACGCCACCGGGGTGTTCACCGTCTCCCGCGCCGCGGCACGGCAGATGGTGCCCCGCCGCCGCGGCTGCATCATCACTGTGGCATCCAACGCGGCCGGCGTCCCCCGCGCCGCCATGGCCGCCTACGCCGCATCCAAAGCCGCCGCAGTCGCCTTCACCAAGTCGCTCGGCCTAGAACTCGCACCGCACGGCATCCGCTGCAACGTGGTGTCCCCCGGCACCACTGACACCCCCATGCTGTGGGCGATGCGCCCGGAAGGCTACACCGAAGCCGACGCCGTCGCTGGAGACCCCGACCTGTACCGGATCGGCATCCCCCTGGGGCGCATCGCCCGCCCCGAGGACATCGCCGACGCCGTGTGCTTCCTCGCCTCCCCCGCAGCACGGCACATCACCCTGCACGACCTGTATGTCGACGGCGGCGCCTCCCTGCGCTGACCGTCGCCCTGCCCCACAGTGAACCGCGGGCCCGCGCGGCCCGTTCCCCCAGCGTGCCCGAAAGAAAGGCCAACGATGCCCCGACAGTGCGTCGCCACCCCGGCCGCGACCGTCACTGAACTCCTGGACGCCTACCGTCCCCGGGACTTCTTCTTCACCTCCCCTTCCGGGTCGCTGCTCGGGCAAGGCGTCCTGACCACCGTGACCGGGGTCGACGACCTGTCCGATGCACTGCACGCCACCGCCGCCGAGCCGGGACGGCACGCCGTCGCGGTCGGAGCGCTCCCCTTCAACCGGACCGCACCCGCTCGCCTCGTCATCCCCGCAACCGTGCAGCGCGGCCCCGCGATCATGCCCGGCACCGGCGCCACCCGCGCGCGGCGCCCCCGGAACGGCACCTGGACCGCCACCCCCGTTCCCGACCCCGCCGCACACACCGCCGCGGTCAAACGCGCCGTCGCCCTCCTGGCCAGCCCAGACAGCACCCGGCTGCGCAAAGTTGTCCTGGCCCGCTGCCTCCGCCTGACCAGCAGCCACGACGTGGACGTCGCCGCGGTACTCGCCAACCTCGCGCAAGCCAACCCCGGCGGGTTCACCTTCGCCGCCGACCTGCCTGCCCCCGACAGCCGTCCGCGCACCCTCGTCGGGGCCAGCCCGGAACTGCTCGTCGCCAAACACGGCCGCGCCGTGGTGTCCCGCCCGCTCGCGGGCTCCCGCCCCCGCGACACCGACCCGACCCGGGACCGGGAACGCGGCGCTGCCCTGCTCGCCTCCGCCAAAGACCGCGCCGAACACGCCGTCGTCGTGGAAGCCGTCGTCGAAGCGCTCCGCCCCTACTGCCGCTCCCTGGATGTCCCCGACGAACCCCAGCCGGTCACCACTCCCACCATGTGGCACCTGGCCACCCAGGTCACCGGCGAACTGCGCGACCCGCGCACCCCCGTCCACGTGCTGGCCCAGGCCCTCCACCCCACCCCCGCGGTCTGCGGCTATCCCACCGACCAGGCCTATGCGGCCATCGCCGAACTCGAACCGTTCGACCGCGGCTTCTACACCGGGGCTGTCGGCTACACCGACGCCGCCGGCGACGGCGAATGGGTGGTGACCATCCGCTGCGCCGACATCCACGGCGCCACCGCCGAACTGTTTGCGGGCGGCGGCATCATGCCCGACTCCGACCCCGAGGCCGAACTCGCGGAAACCACCGCCAAATTCCGCACCCTGCTGCTCGCCCTCGGAGCCGACCAGCTCCGGTAACCCCCATGGAAAGGACCCTGATGCTCGACGGCTGCACCCCCTGGCCCGCGGAGTTCGCCGTCCGCTACCGCGAGGCGGGGTACTGGACCGGGGAGACTTTCAGCGACTTCGTCACCGACCGCACCCGCCGTTTCGCCGACCGCCTCGCCGTGGTCGGCGCGGGCCAGCGCTGGACCTATGCCGAACTGGGGGAGCGCTCCGCGGTCCTCGCCACCGGGCTGGCCCGGCTCGGCATTGCCGCGGGCGACCGCGTCGTCGTCCAACTCCCCAACATCCCAGAACTGTTCGAAGTGGTCTTCGCGCTGTTCCGGCTCGGCGCGCTGCCGGTGTACGCGCTCCCCGCCCACCGGGCCCACGAAATCACCCACCTGTGCACCACGGCCCAGGCGAAAGCACTCATCATCCCTGACCGGCACGCCGGTTTCGACTACCGGACCATGGCCGCGCAGCTGCGCCACGCCGGCACTGCCCCCGAACACGTGGTGGTCGTCGGGGAGCCGGGCGGCTTCACCCCGCTGGCCGAGCTCCGTGCCGACCGGCCCGACCCCGGCGTCTTCACTCGGCCCGAGGCGAGCGACGCGGCCTTCCTCCAACTCTCCGGCGGCACCACCGGGCTGCCCAAGCTCATCCCCCGGACCCACGACGACTACCTGTACTCGGTGCGGGCCAGCGCGGAGATCTGCGCCCTCGGCACCGACACCGTCTACCTTGCGGCGCTGCCCGCCGTGCACAACTTCCCGATGAGCTCCCCCGGCTTCCTCGGCACCTTTCACGCTGGAGGCACCGTCGTGCTCGCCCCCAACCCTTCCCCTGACACCGCGTTCTCCCTCATCGAAACCGAGCGGGTCACGATCACCGCGGTCGTCCCCCCGATCGCGCTGCAGTGGCTGGACGCGGTGGAGCACGGCTCCCAGAGCCACCGGGACCTCTCTTCACTGCGCGTCCTGCAAGTCGGCGGCGCCAAGTTCGCCCCGGAAGCGGCCCGCCGGGTCCGCCCCGTCCTCGGCTGCACCCTCCAGCAGGTGTTCGGCATGGCCGAAGGGCTGGTCAACTACACCCGGCTCGACGACCCCGACGACATCATCACCACCACCCAGGGGCGGCCGATCAGCCCGGACGACGAGATCCGCATCGTCGACGAGGCCGACCGGCCGGTGCCCGACGGCGAAGTCGGCCACCTGCTCACCCGCGGCCCCTACACCATCCGCGGCTACTACCGGGCCGAGGAGCACAACGCCACCGCGTTCACCCCCGACGGCTTCTACCGCACCGGGGACCTGGTGCGCCGCACCCCCACCGGCCACCTCGTCGTCGAAGGCCGCGCCAAAGACCAGATCAACCGGGGCGGCGAGAAGGTCTCCGCGGAAGAAGTGGAGAACCACATCCTGGCCCACCCTGCCGTCCACGACGCGGCCGTGGTCGGCATGAGCGACCCCTACCTGGGGGAACGCGTCTGCGCCTACGTCATCGCGCGCACCGAACCACCCAGCCGGAGCGAACTGCTGCGCTTCCTCCGCGAACGGGGCCTGGCCTCCTACAAGATCCCCGACCGGGTCGAATTCGTGGACCGCTTCCCCGTCACCGGCGTCGGAAAGATCTCCCGCAGCGAACTCCGCCGGGAACTCGCACGTAGATTGGACACCACCCGATGAGCCTGCCAGCCATCACCCCCTATCCGCTGCCCACCGTGGACCAGTTGCCCGCCAACCGGGCAGAGTGGCAGATCACCCCTGCCCGTGCGGTGCTCCTCGTCCACGACATGCAGCGCTACTTCCTGCGCCCCTACGCAGAGAGCGCGGATCCGCTGCGGGGCGTGCTCACCAACATCTCCACCCTGGCCGACACCTGCCGGACCCTCGGAATCCCTGTGATCTACACCGTAAAACCCGGTGGTATGGACCCGGCACAACGCGGCCTGGAACTCCACTTCTGGGGGCGCGGCATGAGCGCTACCGACGAACACACGGCCATCGACACCCGGATCGCCCCCCGACCCACCGACCTGGTGGTCGTCAAAGCACGCTACAGCGCATTCGTCGGCACCGACCTGGCAGCCCGCCTCGCCGACCTCAACCGGGACCAGATCATCGTCACCGGCGTCTACGCCCACATCGGGTGCCTGCTCACCGCTGCCGACGCGTTCATGCGCGACATCCAACCGTTCCTCGTCGCCGACGCGACCGCGGACTTCAGCGCCGAGGAGCACCGGTTCGCCCTGACCTACGCGGCCACCCGCTGCGCAATGGTGACCAGCACAGCAGATGCGCTCGCCGCGCTGCGTTCCGCCCGCGTCGACGTGGAAACCGGAGGCTGACCCATGACACCGTCCCTCGACCACGAGGTGTCCGACACCTCCGAACGCCCCGTCCACGACCTGGTCGGCGTCGGCTTCGGCCCCTCCAACCTGGGCCTGGCCATTGCGCTGCGAGAGCGCCGCGCCGCAGGCGGAAAAGCCCCCACCGGGCTGTTCCTGGAACGCCAAGAACGCTTCAGCTGGCACCAGGGGATGCTGCTGGACGACGCCACCATGCAGATCTCCTTCCTCAAAGACCTGGTCACCCCCCGCAACCCGGCCAGCGACTTTAGCTTCCTGTCCTTCCTCCACCGGATGGGACGGCTGCACGACTTCATCAACCACAAGACGCTCTTCCCGCTGCGCGCCGAATTCCACGACTACCTGGTGTGGTGCGCCCAGCGGGTCAGCGACCAGGTGCGCTACGGACAGCACGTGGTGGCGCTGCGCCCCGTCACCCGGCACGGGAAAGTCGTCTACCTCGACGTCGTCGCCCGCGACACTGCCGGCCGGGAAACCGTGGAACGCGCCCGCAACGTCGTCCTCGCCCCCGGCCTGCGCCCCAGCATGCCCGAGGGGGTGCACCCCTCAGACCGGGTCTGGCACAGCGAACACCTGTTACACCGCCTCGCTGACCTGCCCGCAGCCCCGGTGCACGGTTTCGCGGTGGTGGGGGCAGGACAGAGCGCTGCCGAAGTCGTCGGCCACCTCCACCAGCGGTTCGCCGACCTCCCCGTCCACGCGGTGTTCTCCCGCTACGGCTACAGCCCGTCCGACGACACCCCGTTCGCCAACCGCATCTTCGACCCCGAGGCAGTCGATGCCTACTACGACGCACCCCAAGAGTTCAAAGACGAACTCATGCACTACCACCGCAACACGAACTACTCCGCGGTGGACCCGGACCTCATCGCTGAACTGTACCGGCGCTTCTACGCCGAACGCGTCCGCGGAAAACCGCGGCTGCAGATCCACAACATGACGCGAGTCGTCGCGCTTACCGAGACCGACGACCGGGTCGACCTCACCCTGGAAGACCAGGTCAGCGGAAAACAGACCGTGCTCACCGTCGACCACGTGGTCTACGCGACCGGCTACCAGCCGGTGGACATCCGGCCGCTGCTCGGCGACCTCGGCCACCACTGCGTGTTCGACGCCGCCGGTCGGCCTTCTCTGCAGCGCGACTACCGGATCGTCACCGACGACACCGTCACCTGCGGCCTGTACCTGCAGGGCGGCACCGAGCACACGCACGGGATCTCCTCGGTGCTGCTGTCCAACGTCGCCACCCGCGCCGCCGAGATCATCGACTCCATCGAAGCGCGCCGCGCCACGTCCTAACCACTGCAAACCCCCGCAACGGAGACAACCATGACCAACGACGACACGGTACGTCACTCTGTGATCACCGAAGAGCGGATGCGCGCCGACATCGCCCGGCTGCTCGGCGAACCCGCCGACTCCATCGACCCCCACGAAAACCTGCTGGACCGGGGACTGGACTCCATCAGGTTGATGAGCCTCCTCGAAACCTGGCGGAAAGACGGCATCTCCGCCGACTTCGCCGACCTCGCGGAAGAACCCACCATCGCGGCCTGGCTGGTGCTCCTCACCCAGCAGCCCTAACCCCGCCCCGTGTCTAAGGAGCAGTAACTGATGTCGGACACCTCCACCACTCGGCTGCCTCTCACCGACGCACAGGCCGGAGTCTGGTACGCCCAGCAGATCGTGCCGGACAGCCCCGTGTTCAACGTCGGCCAATACACCGACATCCCCGCCGACCTCGACGTCGACCGGTTCATCCGTGCCGTGGAGAGCGTCGTCCGGGACAGCGAAACGCTGCGGTCCCGCCCGGTGGCCCGGGGCGACACCGCCGTGCAGGAGATCCGTGCCGACGGTGCGGGAGTGGTGGAGGTCCACGACCTCACCGCGGAAGCCGACCCGCGGCACGCCGCCGCCGCGTGGATGCGCCGCGACATGGCGCACCCGGTCCGGTTCGACACGGACGAGCCGCTCGTCCGCTACGCCCTCCTGCGGGTAGGGGAACGCCGCTGGTACTGGTACCAGCGCTACCACCACATCCTCGTCGACGCCTACGCGGTCACCCTGCTCGCCCGGCGGGTCGCCGACGTCTACACCGCCCTGGGACGCGGCCAGGAACCGCCGCCGTCCCGGTTCGGCAGCCTCGCCGACATCGTCGCCGACGAAACCGCCTACGCCGCCTCCGAACAGTGCGCGGCCGACCGCGCCTACTGGACCGGACTGCTCGGCGACGGCTACCCCACAGCCCTGCTGTCCTCCCGCCCGCAGGCGCCCTACGCCGGGGTGCTGCGGGCACGGGCCGACGTGGCCGCCGACGTTCTCACCGGGCTCACCGAACTGGGGGAGCGCACCGGGGCCACCTGGGCGGACACCGTGATCGCCAGCTCTGCCGCCTACCTGTCCCGGATGACCGGGCACCGCGACGTAGTCCTCGGCATCCCGGTCATGGGGCGGCTCGGCCGGGCCGCGCTGCGCACCCCCGCCATGGTGGTCAACGTGCTGCCGCTGCGGGTGCACGTCCGCCCCGGGGACACGGTGGAACAGGTTGTCGCCGCCACCGCGGCCGCGCTCCGCGACCTGCGCGCCCACCAGCGCTACCGCGCTGAATGGCTGCGCCGCGACCTCGCCCTGGTCGGCACGGACCGCCCGCTGTTCGGCCCTGAGATCAACATCAAACTGTTCGACTACGACCTGTCCTTCGACGGGGTTTCCGCTACCACGGTGACCCTGTCCGAGGGGCCCGTCGACGATCTGGCTCTCTCGGTCTACCGCGCCCCGCACGGCGGCCTCACCCTGGAAGCCAACGCCAACGACCGCCGCTACGATCCCGCAGACGTCCAAGCTCGACTCGCCGAGATCGTCCGCCTGCTCGACGCGGCCGCTGCGGCCCCGGCCCACACTCCTGTGGCACGCCTCGACTACACCGGCGCCACCGCGGCCGGGCCCGCTGCACCACCGGTCGACGAGCACCCCCCGCTCATCCCCAGCCTGCTCGACCAGCTCGCTGCAGACGACCCGGACGCTGTCGCCGTGGTTGCCGACGGCCGCAGTGTGACCCGGGCCGAGTTCCTCGACCGCGTCGACCGGCTGGCCCGGCTCCTGCGCGCACACGGGGTCGGCCCGGAGCGGATCGTGGCGCTCGCCCTGCCCCGCACCCTGGACGTGCTCGTCGCCTTGTTCGCGGTGCTGCGCGCCGGCGGCGCCTACGTGTACCTGGACCCGGCCCACCCCGTGGAGCGGCTCGCCGCCATCGTCGCCGACACCCGTCCGGTGGTGGCGGTGACCGCACCGGACTTCGGCGCGCCCCTCCCGGACTTCGGGGACGCGCACCGCATCGACCTCGCCGACCCCCAGGTGCGCACCCGCCTCGCGGAAACCCCCACGACCAGCGAACCGCTGCCCCTGCCGCACCCCGACAACGCGGCCTACCTCATCTACACCTCCGGAACCACGGGGAAGCCTAAGGGCGTCGTCGTCCCTCACCGGGCCCTCGCCAACCTGGTCGCCGCCCACCGCCACGTCCTGTTCGACGGTACGGCCGCGCAGCGCCTGCGGGTCGGCCACACCGGGTCGTTCGGTTTCGACGCGTCCTGGGACCAGTTGCTCGGCCTGCTCTACGGCCACGAACTCCACCTGCTCGGCGACGACTACATCTACGACTACGCCCGCCTCGGCGCCTACATCTCCGCCCACCGCATCGACTACCTCGACTTCACCCCCACCTACCTGCGCGGCCTGCTCGACTCCGGGCAGGTGTGGCACCTGCCGCACCTCCTCAGCTTCGGTGGGGAAGCCTGCCCCGAGGACCTGTGGCGCCGCCTGCGCTCCCTCCCCGCCACCCGCGCCGTCAACTGCTACGGGCCCACCGAGAACACGGTGGACGCGCTCGTGGCGTCCGTGGCAGACAGCGACACCCCTACCGTGGGCCGACCCGTCCCCGGCGTGGCCGTCCGCATCCTCGACGACGCGCTGCAGCCGGTGCCGGTCGGGGTGGCCGGCGAACTCTACCTGGCCGGCGTCCAGGTCGCGCGAGGCTACCTGGGCCGCCCCGACCAGACCGCGGACCGGTTCGTTGCCGATCCGTACGGTCCGCCCGGCAGCCGCATGTACCGCACCGGGGACCGGGTGCGGCAGCGCGCTGACGGCCAGCTCGAATACCTCGGCCGCGTCGACACCCAGCTCCAGGTCCGCGGATTCCGCGTCGAAGTAGAGGAAATCGAAGCAGTCGCGGAAACCCATCCCGCGGTGGCCCGCTGCGCGGTCGCCGCCCACACCGCTGCCTCCGGATCGGTGCGGCTCAGCGCCCACGTGGTGCTCCACCAGGGGGTCACCCTCACCCCCGACCAGCTCCGCGCCCACCTCGCCGAACACCTGCCCGACGCTATGGTGCCCGCGGCGGTCGTGTTCACCAGCGACCTTCCGGTGACCCCCAACGGGAAACTGGACCGGGCCGCCCTGCCCGACCCGGGAGTGGAGAGCGCCGGCAGCCACGATGCGCCCGCCACCCCCCGGCAGCAGACCTTGGCGGACATCTTCGCCTACGTCCTCGGCGTGCCGACCGTGGGAGTCCACGACGACTTCTTCCGGCTCGGCGGGGACAGCATCACCGCGATCCAACTGGTCAACCGGGCCCGGGCCGCCGGACTGGCGCTGCGGGTGCGCGACGTCTTCGACCGGCCCACCGTGGCCCGGCTCGCCGCGGCCGCCACCCCCCTCACCGGGCATTCTGCCGCTGAGCCGGACGACGATCCTGTCGGCGACCTGCAGCCCACCCCTCTCATGGCTGACCTGCTCGACCAGGGCGTGCCCCCCGCGCGGTTCGCCCAGTCGCAGGTCCTGTGCACCCCGCCCGGCCTCAGCGAAGAGGTCCTCGCCGCCGCCCTGGGCGACCTCGTCCGCCACCACGACGCGCTGCGGCTGCACGCCACCGGCACCGCCCTGCAGGTCGCCCCGCCTGACACGGTCCCCTCCGGTCTGCTGCGCCGGGTGGATGCCGCCGAGTGGACCGACACCGACCTGGCCGCAGCAGTGGCCCGGGAGAACGCGCGCGCCGCTGACCGAATCGACCTGGCCCAAGGCCGCACCCTGGCCGCGGTCTGGTTCGACCGGGGTGCGCACCGCACCGGGCGGCTGCTGCTGCGCATCCACCATTTCGTGGTCGACGGGGTCTCCTGGCGGATCCTCGGCCCCGACCTGCGTGCCGCTGTGACAGCCCGAGCCCAAGGACACCCCCCGGCCCTCGCCCCGGCCGGAACCTCGCTGCGCCGTTGGACCCGCCTGCTCGCCGCGGAAGCGCGCCGCGCCGCACGCGTCGCGGAACTCGACTACTGGCAGCGGACCGTCGACCCCGCCACCCACCAGCCGCTCGGCATGAGACCCCTCAACGCAGGCGACACGGTAGCTACGCGCCGCAGCATGGAGTGGACTGTCGACCCCGACCTGTCGGCCGCTGTGCTCACCGACACCGGTCCCGCCCTGGGCATGGGCGTTGACGAACTGCTGCTCACCGCCCTGGCCGTGGCTGCCGCCCGGCTGCGGGCACGGCACGGCCACGCCGACAGCGGCGTGCTCGTCGACGTCGAAGGACACGGACGCTACGAGCTGGCCGAACCCGCCGACACCACCCGCACCGTCGGCTGGTTCACCAGCGCCCACCCGGTCCGGTTGGCGCTCACCCGCGACCAGGCCGCCGACGTCGGAGCGGCCCTCGCCCGCGTCAAGGAGACCCTGCGCGCCGTACCCGGCGACGGCCTCGGCTACGGCCTGCTGCGCCGCCTCAACCCCGAGACCGCGCCTGCTCTCGCGCATGCGGCCCGCTCCGACATCCTCTTCAACTACCTGGGCCGGTTCGGCGCCTCCCACGACGAGCCCTGGCAGACCGCCCCAGAGGTGGCGGACCTGCTGCTCGACGAAGACCCCGACCAGCCGCTCACCTGCGGTTTGGAAGTCGGTATCGCCGCCCGCGACACTGCCCGCGGCCCCCAGCTGGCGGTCACCTGGCGGTGGGCCGAAGGCGTCCACGACACCGCCGACGTGGCTTTCCTCGCCGAAGAGTTCACCGCGGCGCTGCGCAGCCTCACCACCTACGCCGCCACCCCCGGCGTGTGCACCCTCACCCCCTCCGACGTGCCGCTCGTCGCCGTCGACCAGGAGCGCATCACCCGGATCGCCCGCGACTGGGCGGAGCACGCCGACGTCGCCAACCCGCGGATCGTCGACCTGTGGCCGCCCACACCGCTCCAAGCCGGGCTAGTCTTCCACAGCCTCTACAGCGGCGGCCGCGACGCCTACACCACCCAGTCGTGCACGGACATTACCGGGCTGTTGGACGCGGACCGGCTGCGGGATGCCGCTGCTGCCCTCCTCGACCGGCACCCGTCGCTGCGCGTCGGCTTCTGGAGCGACGGCACCGACACTGTCCAGTTCGTCCCCGCTGAGGTGGCGCTCCGCTGGCGCATCGTCGACCTGTCCGGACAGGACGCGGCAGCCCAGGAGGCCTGCTGCGCGCAACTACGCGCCGAAGAACGGGACACCCCTTTCGACCTCGCCCGTCCGCCCCTGATCCGCTTCGTCCTCATCCGCCTGGCCCCGGACCACCACCGGCTCGTGGTCACCGACCACCACACCCTGCTCGACGGCTGGTCCACCCCGCTCTTCCTGCGGGAGCTGTTCACCCTGTACGCCAACCCCACCAGCCCGCCGCCCACGGCCACCTTCCGCGACTACCTGGTGTGGCTGGCCGACCGGGACCTGGCAGCCGCGGACCGCGCCTGGCGGGCGGAACTCGCCGACCTGCCCGGACCGTCCCTGCTCGCCCCCGACGCCGACCCCTACGGCGGTGACGGAGCCCAGCAGGAACTCTTCGCTGAACTCAGTGAGGAGGAGACCGCCCGACTCACCGAGACCGCCCGTTCCCTCGGCGTGACCGTCGGAGTCCTCGTCCAAACAGCATGGGGCCTGCTGCTGGCCGGGCTCACCGGGCGCGACGACGTCGTCTTCGGGGTCACCGTCTCCGGGCGGCCCGCCGAACTCGACGGGGTCGACGACATCCTCGGCCTGTTCATCAACACCATCGCGGTACGGCTCCGCGCCCACCCGGCCCGGAGCATCGCCGACCTCCTCATCGACCTGCAGCGTCGACAGGCCGCGCTCGCCGAACATCACCATGTCGGCCTCACCCGGCTGCAGGAGCTCACCGGTACCGCACCGCTCTTCGACACCCTCCTCGTCTTCGAGAACTTCCCGTACCGGGACGCGGTGGCCGACGAAGAATACGCGGGCGTGCGGCTGCGCGACGTCGACGTCACCGACACCACCCACTATCCGGTCTCCGTCAACGTGTTTCCCGGACCGCGCCTGCAACTGCGGTTGTGCCACCGCCCCGACGCGGTCGACTCCGCGCAGGCCCACGCGCTCCTGGACCGCTTCCGCGACCTCCTCACCCGCATCGCCACGGATCCGGGGGCCCGCGTCGGCACCGTGGGCGTAGCCGCGGAGGCAGAACAGTCCCGCATGCTCGGGGAGTGGAATGCGACGGGGCGGCCGGTGACGGCGGTGCGTCCGGATCGGGCGGTGGCTGAGTGGGCGCGGCGTGTGCCGGGGGCGGTGGCGGTGCGCTGTGGTGGGGCCGTGTGGTCGTATGCCCGGTTGGATGCTGAGGTGGAGCGACTGGCTGGTCTGCTGGTTGCGGGTGGGGTGCGGCCTGGTCAGGTGGTGGCGGTGTTGCTGCCGCGGGTTCCGGAGCTGGTGGCTGCGCTGTTGGCTGTGCAGCGTGTTGGTGCGGTCTATGTGCCGTTGGATCCGGATTTCCCGGCGGAGCGTCTCGCCTTCATGCTCACCGACTCGGGCGCCGTCACCGTGGTCACCACTCGCGGACTCGAGGCGGCAGTACCCGCGGGAGTGGGCCGAATCCTCCTTGACGATACAGCACCCGCTGCCCCCGACACTCCGGCACCGGCCTGGGACGGCCCGGATGGGGCGGCGTACATCTTGTACACGTCTGGGTCGACGGGGCGGCCTAAGGGTGTGGTGGTGTCGCACCGTAATCTGGCGAACTTCCTCACCGATATGGCTGAGCGGGTGCCTATGGGGCCGCAGGATTCTTGGCTTGCGGTGACCACGGTGAGTTTCGACATTTCCGCGTTGGAGCTGTACCTGCCGCTCCTCGCCGGAGCGACGATCACCCTCGTGGACGCCGCCACGGTGCGCGATCCGCGGGAACTCGCCGCGGTCATGCGCGCCAGCCAGCCCACGATCATGCAGGCCACCCCCACGCTGTGGCAGATGCTCGCCGACGAGGATCCGGACGTGCTCAACGGGTTGCGGATCTTCGTGGGAGGCGAGGCGCTGCCCGTACCGCTGGCGGACGTGCTCGCCAGCCGGGCAGCCGTCGTCCACAACGTGTATGGGCCGACGGAGACGACGATCTGGTCGACCGCCGACCGGGTACGCAGCGGCGCCCCCGTCACCATTGGCGTGCCGATGGCGAATACGCGGGTGTATGTGCTGGATGCGGGGTTGCGTCTGGTGCCGCCAGGTGTGGCGGGGGAGCTGTATATCGCTGGTGAGGGGGTGGCGTGGGGCTACCACGGCCGGTTCGATTTGACTGCGCAGCGGTTTGTTGCTGATCCGTATGGTCCGCCCGGGTCTCGCATGTATCGCACGGGGGATGTGGTGCGGTGGCGATCGGATGGGCGGTTGGATTTCCTGGGTCGTGCCGACTTTCAGGTCAAGATCCGCGGTTTTCGCGTCGAACTCGGGGAGATCGAAACCGCGCTCGCCCGTATCGACGGGATCTCCCAAGCAGTGGTGGTGGCCCGTAACGACAGCGGAAACCACCAGCGGCTCGTCGCCTACCTCGTCCCAGCCGGGGCAGCGGCGCCCGGCACGGCCGAGATCCGGGAGAAGCTCGCCGCGGTTCTGCCCGCCTATATGGTGCCGTCGGCGTTCGTGGTGGTGGACGAGTTCCCGCTGACCGCCAACGGCAAGATCGACCGCAAAGCCCTCCCCGACCCCGCGCCCGCAGCAGGGGACGGCCCGGCCGGACGGGACCCGGTCACCGCCTACGAGGAGATCGTCTGCCAGGTCTTCGCGGCTGTCCTCGACCGGTCCGACGTCACCGCGGACGCTGACTTCTTCGCGCTCGGCGGCCACTCCCTGCTCTCACTGCGTGTCGTCGCCCGGCTCCGCGCCCTCCTCGGCGTCGACGTCGGGGTCCGCGACCTGTTCGAAGCACCTACCCCGGCCGCGCTTGCCGCCCGCCTCACCACACAGACCGGACGGCGGCCCGCCGTGACCCGCCGCGGCCCAGACGCCCCACCTGTCCTCTCCCACTTCCAGCGGCGGCTCTGGCTCATCGAGCAGGTCTACCAGACCCGCGGCGCCTACAACGTGCCGCTCGCCGTCCACGTCTCCGACCGGCTCGACCTCGATGTTCTCCGCGCCGCAGTCCGCGACCTCGTGGCCCGCCACGAGGTGCTGCGCACCCTCGTACGCAGCAGCGACGACGGCCCCGACCCGGTTCTCCTCGCCCCCGAGGACGCCGCGGTCGACGTCGCGGAAGTTCAGGCCGCAGGGCCGGTGGCGGACCTGCTCGCCGAACTCACCGCCCAGCCCTTCGACCTCGCCACCCAGATCCCCCTGCGAGTCCGCATGATCACCGGGGAACAGGTCGACGGCTGTGTGCTGCTCCTCGTCTGCCACCACATTGCCGCAGACGAGTGGTCTTTCGCGCCGCTGCTGCGCGACCTGGACACCGCCTACCGGGCGCGGGCCGCGGGACGCGCCCCCGACTGGGAGCCGCTGCCCGCCCAGTACAGCGACTACGCGGCCACGCTGCACGACTGGTTGGGCGAGGCCACCGACCCCGCCAGTCCGCTGCGCCGCCAACTCGACTACTGGCAGCACGCCCTGCAGGACCTGCCCGACGAACTGGACCTGCCCACCGACCGGCCCCGGCCGGCGACAGCAAGCCACCGCGGCGGCCTAGCGCGTGCCGAACTCCCCCCTGAACTGGTCGAAGCTGTGCGCCGCCTCGCCGCCCAGCACGGCGTCACCGTCTTCATGGTGGTCCAGGCCGCTGTCGCCGTGCTCTTGCACCGTCTGGGCGCCGGCGACGACATCCCGTTGGGCAGCCCGGTCGCCGACCGCGCCGACGAAGCCGTCCACGACACTGTCGGCTTCTTCCTCAACACGCTGGTGTTGCGCGTGAACCTGTCCGGCAACCCTACTTTCGCCGACCTGCTGGACCGGGTCCGTGCCGTCGACCTGGAAGCGTTCGCCCGCGCCGACGCGCCGTTCGACGCGGTAGTCGACACGGTGAAACCGCCCCGGGCGGTCAGCCGCCACCCGCTGTTCCAGACGATGGTCTCCTACCAGCGTCGCCCTTCGGATGTGGACCGCCTGTTCGGCGCGGCCACCCGGCTCGTTGAAGTCCCGCTGGACACCGCCAAATTCGACTTGGAGTTCGCGTTTATCGAGGACGGGCACGGCGGAGCCCACATCGCCCTCAACTATGCGGCCGACCTGTTCGACCATGACAGCGCGGAACAGCTGGTGGCGCGCCTCCGCACCGTGTTGGAGCACGCCTGCGCGGACCCGTGTCGTCCGGTTGCTGGGGTGGAGGTGGTGTCGGGGGCAGAACGTCGCCGGTTGGTGTCTGAGTGGAATGCGACGGGGCGGCCGGTGACGGCGGTGCGTCCGGATCGGGCGGTGGCTGAGTGGGCGCGGCGTGTGCCGGGGGCGGTGGCGGTGCGCTGTGGTGGGGCCGTGTGGTCGTATGCCCGGTTGGATGCTGAGGTGGAGCGACTGGCTGGTCTGCTGGTTGCGGGTGGGGTGCGGCCTGGTCAGGTGGTGGCGGTGTTGCTGCCGCGGGTTCCGGAGCTGGTGGCTGCGCTGTTGGCTGTGCAGCGTGTTGGTGCGGTCTATGTGCCGTTGGATCCGGATTTCCCGGCGGAGCGTCTCGCCTTCATGCTCACCGACTCGGGCGCCGTCACCGTGGTCACCACAGCAACGCTGGAGCCGACCCTGCCGCAGGACACCGCACGGATCTGCGTCGACGACCCGGACCTGCGTCCCGAACCCGGCACAGCAGTGCCGTCGGCCACCGTGGATGGGGCGGCGTACATCTTGTACACGTCTGGGTCGACGGGGCGGCCTAAGGGTGTGGTGGTGTCGCACCGTAATCTGGCGAACTTCCTCACCGATATGGCTGAGCGGGTGCCTATGGGGCCCGAGGATTCTTGGCTTGCGGTGACCACGGTGAGTTTCGACATTTCCGCGTTGGAGCTGTACCTGCCGCTCCTCGCCGGAGCCACCGTGGTGCTCGCCGCTCCCGACACTGTCCGCGACCCGGCCGCGCTAGCCGACCTCATCGCGGCCGAGCGTCCCACCGTCATGCAGGCCACCCCCACGCTGTGGCAGATGCTCGCCGACACCGCACCCCACGCGCTGCACGGGCTGCGTGTCCTCGTCGGTGGGGAAGCGCTCCCCGCCACCCTCGCCGAGACCCTGGCGGAACGGGCGGTGGAGGTCACCAACGTGTATGGGCCGACGGAGACGACGATCTGGTCGACCGCCGACCGGGTACGCAGCGGCGCCCCCGTCACCATTGGCGTGCCGATGGCGAATACGCGGGTGTATGTGCTGGATGCGGGGTTGCGTCTGGTGCCGCCAGGTGTGGCGGGGGAGCTGTATATCGCTGGTGAGGGGGTGGCGTGGGGCTACCACGGCCGGTTCGATTTGACTGCGCAGCGGTTTGTTGCTGATCCGTATGGTCCGCCCGGGTCTCGCATGTATCGCACGGGGGATGTGGTGCGGTGGCGATCGGATGGGCGGTTGGATTTCCTGGGTCGTGCCGACTTTCAGGTCAAGATTCGCGGTTTTCGCGTCGAACTCGGGGAGATCGAAACCGCGCTCGCCCGTATCGACGGGATCTCCCAAGCAGTGGTGGTGGCCCGTAACGACAGCGGAAACCACCAGCGGCTCGTCGGTTATGTGGTAGCCGAACGCCTGGTCACCCCCAGGGAGTTGCGGACCGCACTCGCTGAGACCCTGCCCGCCTACATGGTGCCGTCGGCGTTCGTGGTGGTGGACGAGTTCCCGCTGACCGCCAACGGCAAGATCGACCGCAAAGCCCTCCCCGACCCCACGCCCACGGCCGACAACGCCGCGCCGGTCCGCGAACCCGCAACCGAGGCGGAGGCCGCGCTGTGCGCCGTCTACGCCGAAGTCCTCGGCTTGGACAAGGTGGGAGCCGACGCCGACTTCTTCGCGCTCGGCGGCGACAGCGTCCTCACCCTGCGCCTCGTCCACAGGGCCCGCAGTGCCGGATGGGAGATCAGCGCCCGCCACGTCTTCCGCCACCCCGTGGTCGCTGACCTCGCCGCGGTCGCCCAGCCCGTCACCGAGGAGGGACCTGCCGCCCCCGCACCGGAGGAACCGCTGGTCTCCCTCGACGCCAACCAGCTCGCCCAGCTCGAATCACTGTGGAGGAAACGGCGTTGACTCAGCGACCCAGCGGAATCAGCGAGGTGCTCCCCCTTGGCCCCCTCCAAGAAGGGCTGCTCTTCCACCACGCGCTGACCGGAGCCGACGGGGACGTCTACGCCCTGCAGTGCCGGGTGGCCCTGCACGGCCGGATCGATACCGCCCGGCTGCGGCGTGCCGCCCGCGCACTCCTGCAGCGCTACCCCAACCTGCGTGCCGGATTCGCCCACGAAGGCCTGGACCAGCCTGTCCAGTTCGTGCCCGCCGACGTCGACGTGGCGTGGGAGGAGACCCGGGCCGAGGGGGACCCCGCGGCCGCCGCGGAGCCGCTCGCGGAACGCGAACTCGCCCACCGGTTCGACCTGGCCGCGCCGCCGCTCCTCCGATTCCTTCTCGTCCGCGGCTACACCGAGCACGTCCTCGTCGTGACCGCCCACCACATCCTGCTGGACGGCTGGTCGCTCCCACTGCTCATCACCGAACTGTGCACGCTGTACGCGGCGGACGGCGACACCGCCGCGCTGCCGCCCGCCCCCTCCTACCGGGACTACCTGGCCTGGCTGGCCCGCTTGGACCGGGATGCCGCGGCGGATGCGTGGCGCACCGCGCTCGCGGACCTGCCGGGACCGTGCCTGGTCGCTCCGGGACGTTCCGGGACGGCTCGGCCGCCCCGCCGGACGACCCGGGTGCTTCCCGCAGCGCTCGGCGCCAGGCTGCGGGACGCGGCCCGAGCCCACCGGGTCACCCCCAACACCGTGTTCCAAGCCGCGTGGGCGATCGCCCTGGCCACGCGCACCGGGAGCACCGACGTGGTCTTCGGTCAACCTGTCTCCGGACGCACCCCTGACGTGCCTGGCTCCGAGGCGATGATCGGACTGTTCACCAACACGCTTCCGGTACGGGTCCGGCTGGGGGTAGCCGAAACAGCCGCGGCCCTCCTACGGCGGATCCACACCGAGCAGGCAGCCCTGGTCGACCACCATGCCCTCGGGCTCAGCGCGGTGCAGCGTGCCGCCGGCACGGCAACCCTCTTCGACACCCTCCTTGTGGTGGAGAACTTCCCGGTCGACCGTTCCCGGCACGCCGCCGACCACGCGGGCATGCGCGTCACCGGCGTCACAGTGCGCGACGCCACCCACTACCCGCTGGTGCTGGTGGTGCTTCCCGAAGAGGACATCACCCTCTGCGTCGACTACGACCCCGACCAGTTCTCCGCCGCGGACGCCGAGGCCGTCCTCGACCTCGTTGTCCGCGTCCTCACCCAGCTGGTGGACGACAGCGAGCGGCCGCTGTGCGCATTCGACCTGCTCGGCGACGCGGAGCGGGCTGCGCTCGCCGCGCACAACGCCACGAGGCACCCGCTCGCCGAGCACACTCTCACCGCGCTCGTGGACGCGGCCGCGCACACCCACGCCGACCGGGTGGCGCTCATCGCCGACGGCATCCGGCTCACCTACCGTGAAGTGCACGACCGGGCGGGACGGCTCGCCGCGCTGCTCGCGGAACGCGGCGTAGCCCCAGGGGACGTGGTGGCGGTGGCGCTGCCCCGCTCCGCGGACCTGGTCATCGCGCTGCTGGGCGTGCTGCGTGCGGGGGCCGCCTACCTGCCGCTGGACGTGGACCATCCCCCGGCCCGGCTGGCTGCCATGGTGGAGCGGGCCCGCGCCGGCACCGTCGTCACCTGCCAGGGGGCCCTGCCGCGCCTCGGTGACCGGCTGCCCGGCACTGTCGTGGTGGACGACGCTGCGACCCGGGACCGCCTGGCCGGACTCGAGCCGCTGCCGACCCGGGACGTCCACCCCGACCAGCTCGCCTACACCATCTTCACGTCCGGATCCACCGGCGAGCCTAAGGGCGTGGGGGTCGCGCACCGGGCGATCGCCAACCGGTTGCAGTGGATGCAGCACACCTACCGGCTCACCCCCGAGGACCGGGTCGCCCAGAAAACCCCTGTCGGCTTCGACGTGTCGGTGTGGGAGTTCTTCTGGCCGCTGATCACCGGAGCCACCCTGGTCGTGGCCCGCCCAGGCGGCCACCGCGACCCCGCCTACCTGGCCGCTTTGTTCGCCGAGCACAAGGTGACGGTCTGCCATTTCGTGCCGTCCCTGCTGCGCGTCTTCCTCAACGAGCCCACGGCCCGCCGCGCTACCGCGCTGCGGCAGGTCATCGTGAGCGGGGAAGCGCTCGACGCCGACCTGGCCCGCGCTTGGGCGCGCACCCTGCCCCAGGCGCGCCTGGACAACCTGTACGGTCCCACCGAAGCCGCCGTCGACGTGACCTCCCACCCGGTGTGCGGGGCGGGCACGGAGCCGGTCCGCGACCCGGTGCCGATCGGCCGTCCCGTGTGGAACACGGAACTGTACGTCCTCGACTCGTCCCTGCGGCCTTTGCCGACCGGGGCCGTCGGCGAACTGTACCTGGGCGGGGTGCAGCTCGCGCGCGGCTATGTCGGCCGCCCCGGCATGACCGCGTCCCGGTTCGTCGCCAACCCGTTCGGCCCGCCCGGCTCCCGCCTCTACCGCACCGGTGACCTGGTGCGCCGCCGCGCTGATGGGGCCGTGGAATACCTCGGCCGGGTCGACGACCAAGTGAAGATCAACGGGGTGCGCGTGGAGCCCGGTGAAGTGGAGGCGGTGCTCCGCGCTCAGCCCGGGGTTGCGGACGCCGCGGTCGCCGCCCGCCCTGCCCCTGCCGGCGGGCTCCGCCTGGTCGGCTACCTCGTCCCCGACGGCTCCCCGCCTGACGTGGACGAGGTCCGCCGCGGGCTTGCCGACCGCCTGCCCGCGGCATGGGTGCCCGCCGCGTTCGTGGTGGTGGACGCGCTGCCGCTCACCGTGAACGGCAAACTCCGCCGGGACGCGCTGCCCGACCCTGACCCGGGCCCCGTCTCCAGGCGCGCCCCCCGCACCCCCCTCGAGCACGCCCTGTGCGCGGCGTTCGCCGAGGTGCTGGGGATGGCCGAGGTCAGCGCGGACGCGGACTTCTTCGCACTCGGTGGGGACAGCGTCTCTTCACTGCGGCTCGTCGGCCGGCTCGTCCGCGAAGGAATCCACCTCACCGTGCGCGACGTGTTCACCTACCGCACCCCGGAGCGGCTCGCCGACGCCGTCCCCACGACCCCACCGTCCGAAGCTGAACCTCCCGCCTCGGAGGAGACGCCGGAGGAGGACGACTTCTCCGACCTCATCACCCCCGACGAGTTCGCTGAACTCGCCCAGACGTGGCGCGAACAGGACTAGGCCCGACCGTTGAGGAGTACCACCATGACCACCGCAGCCGCGGGTTCCCGGGAGATCCACGAGGTCCTCCCGCTCACCCCCCTCCAAGAAGGGCTGCTCTACCACGCCACCGTCGACGAGTGGCAGCTCGACGTCTACACCGTCCAGAACATTTTCACGTTCTCCCGCCGGGTCGACGCGGCCGCGCTGCGGGCCGCCGCGGACGCCCTGCTGCGCCGCCACCCGGCGCTGCGCGCCGGAATCTGGTACGAGGGCGTGGAACGCCCCGTCCAGTTCATTCCCCGGCAGCTCCGCGCCGCCTGGCGGGAAGTCGACCTGTCCCACCTGGATGCCGCCGAAGCCCAGCGCCGCCTGGAGCGGATCCGCGTGGAGCAGCGGGAACGCCGGTTCGACTTGACCCGGCCCCCGCTGGTCCGCCACGTCCTCGTGCGTCTGCCGGGGGAGCGGGACGTGCTTGTGCTCACCTTCCACCACATCGTCATGGACGGCTGGTCCGGTGAGCTGTACAACGCCGAACTGATGGAGGTGTACCGCAACGGCGGTGACGCTTCCGTGCTGCCGCCGTCCCGCCCCTACCGGGACTACCTGGTGTGGTTGCGCCGCCAGGACCAGGCGGCCGCGCTCAACGCGTGGCGGCACGCTCTCGGCGACCTCACCGAAGGCACCCTGGTCGCCCCCGCCGAGGACGGCACATCCGGGACGGTCATGCCGCACACCGTGGACACGGTGGTCGCCCGGCCTCTCCTGGACCGGCTCACTGCGCTGGCACGCCGGATCGGGGTCACGGTCAACACCGTGGTGATGACCGTGTGGAGCCTGGTGCTGCGCAGCCACACCGGCGCGGACGACATCGTCTTCGGCAGTACCGTCTCTGGCCGCCCACCCGAGATCGACGGGGTGGAGTCGATCGTCGGCGTGTTCTTCAACACGGTTCCGGTGCGGGTGCGGATCCGCCCCGGCGAGTCTGTGGCGGCGCTGCTCCACCGCGTCCAAGCGGAACAGGCCGACCTGCTGCCGTACCACTACGTGGGGCTGGCCGACATCCAGCGCGCGCTCGGCGGCCGCCGCCTCTTCGACACCCTCTACGTGCTGCGCAACCTGCCCTACGACGACGAGGGCTACCAGCGCATCCGAGAAGCCACCGGCTTGGAGTCGGTTACCGGCTTCGACGCCACCCACTATCCGCTGACGTTCGTCGCCCAGCCGGGGGAGGAGTTCCGGCTCAGCCTCGCCTACCGCGGCGACCTCGTCGACTCGGGGACCGCCCACGCCCTGGTCGACCGGTTCCTGCGGCTGTTGGAGCAGGTCACCGCGGTACCCGGCCAGCCGGTGGCCGCCCTGGAAGTGCTGTCTGACCGGGAACGCGCCGCGCTTGCGGCAGCGCACGGCGACACCGCACGCGACCTTCCCGAGCAGAGTCTGATGGACCTGTTTGAGCAGTCGGCGCGGGCCTGGCCGCACCGCACCGCGCTGGTCGCCCGCGACGCGACGCTGACGTTCGCGGAGCTCAACGCGCGCGCCAATCGGCTTGCCCGGCTGCTGCTCGCCCGCGGCGTGGGCCCGGAAACCCCGGTGGCGATCGCGCTGCCCCGCTCCAGTGACTGGGTGGTCACCCTGTTCGCGGTGCTCAAAGCGGGCGGCGCTTATGTGCCGCTGGATTTGGAGTATCCGGCGGGGCGGCTCCGCGTGATGCTTGCCGACGCCGCTCCGGCGCTCACCGTTACCACCACGGCTGCCCGGGGCCACCTTCCCGCCGACAGCGGGCCGCTGCTCCTCCTCGACGATCCCGCCATCCGGGACGAGCTGGCCCGGATGGCGGACACCGACCCCACCGACGCGGACCGGCCGCGTCCGCTGCGCGGCGACCACCTCGCCTACACGATCTTCACCTCCGGGTCCACCGGGCGGCCCAAAGGCGTGCAGATCACGGGCCGCGGCCTGGTGAACATGCTGGTCAACCACCGTGAGACGATTTTCGGCCCGGTGGTGGACTCCCTCGGCGGCCGGGTGCTGCGCATCGCGCACACGGTGTCGTTCTCCTTCGACATGTCGTGGGAGGAGCTGCTGTGGCTGGTGGACGGCCACGAAGTCCACCTGCTCGACGAGGAGCTGCGCCGCGACTCGGACCGGCTCGTCGACTACTGCCGCCGCCACTCGATCGACGTCATCAACGTCACCCCCTCCTACTGCGGGCAGCTCATCGAGGACGGACTGCTCGACCCGGACCAGTACCGGCCGTCCCTGGTGCTGCTTGGCGGGGAAGCGGTCAGCGACACGGTGTGGCAGGCATTGCGCGGCGCGGAGGGGGTCCTCGGCTACAACCTGTACGGGCCGACCGAGTACACCATCAACACGCTCGGCGGCGGCACCGCAGACAGTGCGACCCCCACGGTTGGCGGACCGATCGCTAACACCCAGGTGTACGTCCTGGATTCTGCGCTGCGCCCGGTCCCGCCCGGCACCCCCGGCGAGTTGTACGTGTCCGGCGTCGGACTGGCCCGCGGCTATATCGGCCGGGCTGATCTGACCGCGGAGCGGTTCGTCGCCAACCCGTTCGGGCCGCCGGGGTCCCGCATGTACCGCACCGGGGACCTGGTGCGGTGGCGGCCGGACGGCCACCTCGACTACCTGGGCCGGGTCGACGACCAGGTGAAAATCCGCGGGGTGCGCGTCGAACCCGCGGAGATCACCGCCGTGCTGGAGGAGCAGCCGGAGGTGGCGCAGGCCGCGGTGGTTGTCCGGGAGGACACTCCTGGACGGGCGCAACTGGTCGGCTATGTGGTGCCTGCCGCGGGGGCGCGCATCGACCCGGCAGCGCTGCGCCGCACCCTAGCGGACCTGGTGCCGGCGGCGATGCTCCCCGCCCACCTGGTGGAGCTCGACCGGCTGCCGCTGACGGTCAACGGCAAGCTCGACCGTGCCGCACTGCCCGCGCCTGCGCTCCCGGAACGCGGCGGACGCGCCCCGCGCGACGAGTTGGAGCGCGCCCTGTGCGAGCATGTCGCCGCGGTCCTCAACGTCGACCAGGTCAGTATCGACGACGACTTCTACGAGCTGGGCGGGCATTCACTGTTGGCGATGCGCCTGGCCGCGCGTCTCCGCAAGCACGTGGGGGTGCGCGTGGGGGTGGGCACCCTGTTGGCGGCTCCCACGGTCGCCCAGCTCCGCGAATACGTGGACACCGGGCGCCGCGACGACCTGTTGGCTACTGTGCTGCGCCTCCGCGAAGGCGGGCGGAAGCCTCCACTGTTCTGCTTCCACCCGGCGAGCGGGTTCGCCTGGTCCTATGCTGCGCTGGCGCCGTTCGTGGACCGTGAGCACCCTCTGATCGGCGTCCAGTTTCCCGGATTGCGCGGCGAGCAGGTCCCCGGCTCCATGGAGGAACTGGTCGACCTGTATGCCCGGCACGTCCGCCGGGTGCAGCCCCGCGGCCCCTACTACCTGGTGGGCTGGTCGTTCGGGGGCCAGGTCGCGCACGCTTTGGCGACCCGTCTGCAAGCCGAAGGGGAGCAGGTGCCGTTCCTGGCACTGCTTGACACCTATCCCACGGATACCCCCGAAGTGCTGGCGGCCGGGGGAGTCCCGACTACTGAGGAAGCGGAACAGGAGGCGCTCGAGTTCCTGCTGTCGAGCTCTCAACGGGAACTGCCGAGCTGGCTGACCAAGCCGTACCGGCGCGAGCAGGTGGTGGAGTTCCTGCGTGACAGCGGGGGAGTGTGGGCGGGGTTCGACGCGGAGGTCATCGACCGGGTGGTGCGGGCCCGCGCGTTCACCATGGAAGTCATGTACCGGGCGCGCTACCGCGTCTACGACGGCGACCTGCATTTCTTCACGGCCGCGGCGGACCGTGACCCGCACAGCGGGATCGGTGCGCACCTGTGGCGCCGGTACGTCACCGGCGAGGTGGTCGACCACGAAGTCGACTGCGGACACAACGACCTGGTCGGACCGGCGGCGCTGGCGGTGATCGGCCCGCTCCTCGCTGAGGGGGTGCGGCGGGCCGAGGCCGCGGCCAGTCACCGCCCGCTTCCCCCAACATCACGATCCGGACACAGCTAGCCGATGGGGTTGGGAAAGCCCTCCACCACCCTCTACCGTTCACTTAGGCAAGGCTTGCCTAACTTAATCGTGGTTGTAGGACACTGGCCACCGACACGAAGAAAGCGATCAAGAGTGCAGCAGAAAGCCCTCCGAAGCGGACTTGTCCTCGGCGCAGGCGCCCTCGCCCTCAGCCTCACCCTGACCGCCTGCGGTGATGCGCAGGAGGCAGCGGACACCCCCGCACAGGGCGACACGGTCACCGTCGAAACGGACTACGGGACCGTCGAGATCCCCGCTGACCCGCAACGCATCGTCGCCCTGGAATTCGGCACCGAGGTCGTGCTGGAAGCCGGGATCGAGCCTGTCGGTGTGATCGAACCAGTAGCCACCCTCTACACCGCTGAAGAATTCGAGCAGCTCTCCACCTACCCGGTCGTGCAGTCGGCGAGCCTGGAGATCAACATGGAGGCCATCGCGGAGGCCCAGCCCGACCTGATCATCGGCGGGGTCCGCGTGGAGAGCCACGACGAGTACGTCGGCATCCGCGAAGACCTCGAGAAGATCGCCCCCACCGTCTTCTTCGACTTCGACGGTGCGGGCTCCGGGCTGCGCAACATGACGCTCGAACTGTCGCGGGTCGTCGGCGACGGGGAGCGGGCCGAAGCCGAACAGCAGCGCTTCGAAGAGCGGGTCGAGGAGATCTCCACCGCCTACGCCGACCAGTTGGCCGACACCACCTTCGCGCTGGTCTTCGGCGTGGACGGCGAATTCGCCGTGGTCAACACCAACGCCTGGGGCGGGGAGATCCTCCACACGCTCGGTGCGAAGCAGAGCAAGGCGCAGCAGCCGGCGGGGGAGAACTTCGCTGCCTTCTACTCCTACGAGGAGATCGACGAACTCTCCGACGCTGACGTCATCTTCTACGAGACCGACGCCCAGGAGAACCCCGACCCGTTCACCGAGGCGCTGCTCGAGCAGAAGCTGTGGCAGAGCCTGCCCGCGGTGGAAGCCGGCCAGGTCCACCCCCTGCGCTACAGCGCGGCCCGCACCTACGCCCAAGCCAACATCGTCCTCGACCAGATCGAAGAGGTCCTCAAGGGCCTATGACCCCCTCCGGTGCCCGCCGGACCTCGGCGGGCACCGCCTCCCCGAGGAAGGAGCACCACCGATGACCAACCCGTTCGACGACGATGAAGGAGTCTTCCTGGTCCTGGTCAACGACGAAGACCAGTACTCCCTGTGGCCCGAGTTCGCTGAGGTTCCCCAAGGGTGGCGTACCGTCTTCGGGCCGACGTCCCGCGCCGCAGCCCTGGACTACATCAACACCCACTGGACCGACCTGCGTCCGCGCAGCCTCCGTGAGGCGATGGAGGCGCACAGCACGGCGGGGTGAGCCCCGCGTGCGGTCGGCAGCCCGGCGCGCGGCCAAGCGCCGCGCGCCCCACCAAGAGCCCGCTGTCACGGTTCGGGAGGCGATCCGCCTACCCTGGGCGTCGACAACGGATCACTCGGGCGAACAACCCGCCCGGGGACAGACCCGACGACCGCAAAGGGAGGTCTACGGTGCTGCGCACCATGCTCAACGGAAAGATCCACCGGGCCACGGTCACCCACGCGGACCTGCACTACGTCGGTTCCATCACCATCGACGCCGATCTGATGGACGCGGCCAACCTCGTCGACGGCGAACAGGTCCACGTGGTCAACATCACGAACGGGCACCGGTTGGTCACCTACGTGCTGACCGGGGAGCGCGGCAGCGGTGTCATCGGAATCAACGGGGCCGCCGCCCGCCTCGTAGCGCCGGGAGACCTGGTGATCATCATTTCGTATGTGCAGCTCACCGAGGCTGAGCGTGCCACCCACCGGCCCCACGTGGTGCACGTGGACGCCAACAACCGCATCGTCGCCCTGGGCGACGACCTGGCTGAGCCGGTCCCCGGAAGCGACCAGAAATCGGGGGCGCTTCTCCCCTAAAAGTGCGCGGCGACACGGCTCGGTGGTGTTAAGGTATGCCTTGCCTAAGTAACAACCCGTGGGGTTGTTGTCGCCGATCCGTGAGGACGCCGTGAAACTCACCCGACTGATGATCGACGTCACCCCGCTGCGCATCAGCCGGGAATTCCGCATCGTCTTCGTCGCCAGGATCGTCTCGATCTTCGGACTGGGATTCGCCGCGGTCGCCCTGCCCACCCAGGTCTACCAGCTCACCGGTTCGTCGTTCCTCGTCGCCACGGTCCACACCGCCAACGCTGTCTCCGTGCTGGGTGGAACCCTCGTCGGCGGGGTCCTCGCGGACCGGGGCGACCGGCGCCGCCTCATCGTCGTCGGTCGCGCCTCCGCGGTGGTGGGCTACACCGTGCTCGCGGCCAACAGCTTCCTCTTCGACCAACCCCTGCTGTGGGTCATCCACGCCTCGGCCCTGTTCATCGGGTTCTTCGGCTCCTTCAGCGCGGTCGCGCTGCAGGCGGCGGCCCCCGGGTTCGTCCCCCGCGACAAGCTGCCCGCAGCCGGAGCGCTCCTCGCCCTCAACGGGGAACTCGGGGCGGTCCTGGCCCCCGCTCTGGGCGGGGCCCTCATCGCCGCTGCCGGAATCGGCGGCAACTACGCACTCACCGCAGCACTGTCGCTGGTGACCACGGTCCTCGTCTGGCGGCTGCCGCGCCTCGAACCGGACGGCGACCGCCAAAGGGAATCGGTGCTGCAGTCGGTCCGCACCGGGACCCGCTTCGCGCTCCACCACCGGGTCGTCGGCCCGCTGCTGCTCCTCGGCTTCGCGCAGCTCCTGTTCGCCTCCCCCCAGGTGCTCATCAACGAGTTCACCGACACCGTGCTGGGGGGCGGCCCCGCCACGGTCGGCCTGCTCTACACCGCTCCGGCGCTGGGCGCACTGCTCGGCTCCCTCACCAGCGGCTGGACCGGCCACCTCCGCCGTACCGGCACGGTGCTGATCGGCGCAGTCGGGCTCTGCGGCCTCGCCGTACTCGGCCTCGGGCTCAGCCCGGCGCTCCCGATAGCGTTCGCTTTCCTCGTCCTCCTGGGCTACGCCCAGGTCAGTGAAGAGATCCTCCGGTACGCCCTCGTGCAGTCCCATACGCCTGCCGACCTGCGCGGCCGGGTCAACAGCCTATGGACTGCTCAGGCCACGGTCGGCGACTCCGGGGGGGCGCTTGCCCTGGGCGCCCTGGCCCCGCTGCTCGGCGTGGCCGCCACCATCGCCGCGGGGGGTGTCCTCACCGTGCTGTCAGTCGCCGCGCTCGCCCTCGTCTTCCCCCGTTTGCGCACTGCCCAAGTACTGGTCGTTTCCGACGACTCCGGCGATTCCGCGAACGAACCGGTCGCCGGCCACCAACCCCGCCAGGAGCGGCCACGGGGGGCTGCTCCCGCACCAACCGAGTAGAGGAGTGCCATGACCGCAACCGTGACGGAACGCACCGTCGAGATGTACCCGCTGAAGTCCCGACTGCTCGAGGTCGTCAACGTCCGGAGAATCACCCCCCGGATGGTCCGCGTCGACCTCGGCGGCAGCGACATCGCTGGACTGCGCAGCGACAACTTCGCCGACCACGTCAAACTGTGGTTCCCCAACCCTGAGACGGGAGAGCATGTGCTCCCTGTCGTCGAAGACGACCGCTGCCTCAACTTCCGGGCTCCCGGCGTCATCTACCGCGACTACACGGTCCGCCGTTTCGACGCGAAAGCGGGACTCCTCACCATCGACTTCGTCGTCCACGACAACGGTCCTGGCGGGCGCTGGGCGGCCACCGCCCAGCCGGGTGACCGTCTCGGCGTGCTCGGTCCGCGCGGCACTGTCTACTACCCCGAGGCCGACCACTACGTGCTGCTCGCCGATGAGACCGCGCTGCCTGCCGCGGCACGCCGCATCGAGGAACTGCCGCGTGACGCCTCGGTCACCGCGTTCTTCGAGGTCGCTGACGCCGCAGAGGAGCAGGAACTGGACGCACCGGAGGGCGCCGAGATCACCTGGCTGCACCGCAACGGCGCCGCCCCGGGCACCACCGACCTGCTGCTGCGTGCGCTGGAGCAGACCGAATTCCCCAAGGGCCGCGTGTTCGTCTGGGCTGGCGGGGAGGCTGACGCCCTCAAACCCATCCGTCGGCTGCTCAAGGAACGGGGCCTGGTGCGCGGCCGCGACTTCGAAGTCGACGGCTACTGGCGGCGCGGCGTGTCCAATCTCGACCACCACGCCGCGGACGATGACGACGAGTAGTCAAGGACTGAAGTGCGCGGCTATATGGAGGAAATAAACCGATTCCGCGACGATTTCCGGTAGTGGTCTTTCCTCTGGGCGGCAACCGTGTGACGCTTGACGGAGGCAGCGGCCTCCGTCAAGCGTGCGAAGGGAAACGTCCGGTTGGGCAAACGTGCTGGAACGGGTCGTGCACCAGGGGAGTTCTACGATCCTGAGCGTCGGGAAGTCGCCGCGCACATCGAATGGCAGAAGCAGGGGGCCTGGGTCGTGATCTGGGGCCCTTACACTCGCCGCTACTGGGCGTTTGCGTGCTGGCCTCTGCCTGAGGGCGGGCAGGTGGTCTCCGCGTCGGATCCAGACGAGCTCTACACCGAGATGCGCCGCGTGGAACGTGAAGGCAAGTACCTGAAATGGCGGTACGGCCGCCGTCAACCGCAGCGCCGCACCGGGTCGTAAGCCTGCCGGGACCGCGGTCTGGTCCCAGGCCGCTGGGGCAACGCCTGAGAGGGCGAAGGGCGCACCCGCAGGGGCGGCCCGGTGTGCGCGGCCAGAGCCCTGCGCCGGGCCCCGGAACCAGGCGCAACACCGGCCAGTGCAGAGAAAAGAGGTCAGAAGCTTTCCTGATCAGGGGTGCGCAACTGGCGGCGTGCCCCGTGGAGCGGAACGGGCCGCGGAGCCAAGGCTTCGTGTCCCCGCGACCCGTGCTGCCGGCGCAGGGCCGTGCCGGCGGCTCTGCGCCCGGGCACAAGGTGAGCACTCCCGAAAACCCCGAGGGCAGGGCCGCCGGAAGCCGCTAGGGGGCCAGCGCGGGGTTGCGCAGCCACTCCTGAAGCTCGTTGCGGCGCTCGTTGTCGCACTTGTGCGGGCAGGTCGTGCAGTAGCCGTGCTCGGGGTCGCCCTTGTAGTCGAAGCAGCACGTGCCCCGGACCGCCCAGGTGCCACGCGGATGGTTGTCGCAGAACGGGAACAGGCGGGGACGGGCCCGTGTCACCGCCCCGGCCTCGAGGAGAGCATCGGCCAACCGGTTGGCCAGCGCCCATGCTGCCTGTGCGTCGCGGCCGAGGAAACGCGCCGGGTTGAGCATGTAAAAGTGCGCAGTGTCCAGCACCCAGCCCCACAGGGTCCGCTTCCCCACCCGGGTGTGCGCGGACAGGGCGTCAATCACCGGGGTGAACGCGGCGACCATCGCGTGCGCTGCGGCGCGGACCACGTCGTCGCTGCCGGGGAAGGTGACCGTTTCCGGGTGGCCGGCGAAGCGGTCGTCGGCGGTCACAGCCACTTTCAACTCCGTGAGCATCGGAGTGCCGAGGGTGCGGTCGGCGCGGACCGGAAACCACAGGTGGCTGGCGTCCAGGAGCGGGGCACGGCCGGTCAGGTACAGTCCCGCCGCGACAAGGAAGATCGGTTCCCGGAACACTGCGCGCAGGAAGTGGGTGGCGGCGGGCAGCCGGTGGCCGGGCCGAGTGGCCGCGACGAACCCGTCGTAGACCGGTGCGAAGGCGTTTTTCGCGGCCAACAAGTCGGCACGGCACCACTGCCCGGCGTCACCCTGGTCTCCGGACCGGGTGAACGACCGGAGGCGCAGGTCCGGCAGCGGAGCGAACCGGAGAGGCGCACAAGCGTCGACTACGGTCGCAAGCGGGTGACACTGACGGGTCATGTGCCGGAGAAGCCTTTCCGCGTGGCACGTTAATGGAGATAGCGCAACAAAACGCGCAGCGCTGACGCGGAACTAAGGCTAGCCTAAATTAACTTGGGAAGGCAATTCTGGCTACCGGCACATTCCGCAGGTCAGGACGTACTCCGCAAAAGTACGAGGTGGTGCTGGACGAGTACCCGCGCCAGCGCGGCCGCCGTCTCCACCTCCGCCCCGGCACGCTCTGCGAGCTCCGCGACAGTCAGGACACGCGCATCGACCAGGACTTCCAGGAGCGGCTGCGCGGCTTTCGCGAACGTGTAGCGGCGGCCCGCCACCGTCAGCGCGACTTTCTGCCCCTCGTCGCGGAGCGCCGACGGCAGAATCGGAGTGAACTCCACCACAGTGTCCGGCTGCGGCGTGGCACCGTCCACCGCCCACGGCAAGGAGAAGGACTGGCGGCGCGGGAAACGGGAGTCGCGGTCGGTGAGGAACTCGTCGAGGCCGTGCTGTTCTGCCAGGTCCATCAGGTGACGGAGCAGTTCGTGCTGGTGCTTGCGCCGCTCCTCCGGGGTGGCGAACCGGGGCAGGTCCCGGCGTGCGAACTCGACCTCGTAGAGCCGGTCCACCAGCCACCGCGCCCAGTCCACCCCGGTAGCCCGGGTGAACCCGAACGTCAAGTGCATGCTGACGTCCCCGGTTCCGGTCACCGTGTGCCACCAGCCGCGCGGGACGTGCAGGACCTCCCCGGCACGGACGGTCCCCTCCCACACCGTGCCCTCAGGAGGCTGGTGGGAGTGGTCGATGTCTTCTTTCATCGGATACGGGCGGGTGCCCTGGCCGTGGACCTGCCAGTGCTTGGTGCCCGCCACCTGCACGATGAACGTGTCGTGGTCGTCCCAGTGGGTGTTGAACCCGTGGGAGTCCCCCCAGATCAAGTACAGGTTGACCTGGACCCGTTCGTGCACGAGACGCATCAGGTCGTCGGCGGCCGCGCGGATCGGCGGATGGATCCGGTCGATACCGTCAAGCACCAGGCTCGCGCCCTGCCGCAACTGTGCGTAGAGCGCTTCCGGCCGCACCAGACGGCGCTGCACCCCCGAAGCCTCACCGACCTCGGTGTAGTTGTCGAGGGGGACCGGTGCGCCGGCGCGATGCAGCCGCAGCCGGGGCGGCTCCAACTGGTGGGTGCTGAGCAGTTCGCTGAGCGCGTCGAAAGTGAGGAGCGGCGCCACGGTCTCTGCGCCCAGGTCGACGCGGATGAACTCCTCCGACAGCCGAGTGCGCAGCAGGTCTTCGCCCACCGCGGCAAGCAGCGTCTCAGTGAACAGTCGGTCAGTCATCGGATCCTTTCCAAAGTCGAAGAGGGCGTGGAGAGGGGAAAGCCGCCGAGGCACAGGGCCTCGGCGGCGCGCGGATCAGATGAAGTCGGAGCTACCGTCCGTACCGTCGCTGTCCTGACCAGCGGTGACATCACGCGACGTGACTTCCGGCAGGTCCTCGACCTCGACTTCGAAGAGGGCGTCGTCCATGGATCTCTTCACCTCCCTTGCTGCGTGCTGAGGGCCGCGCCCGCCGAGGGCCGGCGGGTCGGGGACAGCCCTGTCTGCGCGGCCGCGAACGCATGGGCGTCGGCCGCGAGTTCGACCGCGCGGCTGACCGCGCGCGGCCCGTGGCCCACCCCGTGCTCGTAGCGCAGCAGGATGGGACGCGGGCCGCGCGTCCGTTCTTGGAGGGCCGCGCACATCTTCCGGGGATGGGCAGGGCCGGTGCGGGTGTCGCCGTGGAAACCGGTGAGGAGCACCGCCGGATACGCGGCGGGCGGAGTGCGGAGCACCCGGTGGTAGGGGGAGTAGTCGAGTAGTGCCGCGAAATCCTCGGGGTCGGTGACGCTGCCGAATTCGCGGCTCCACATCGCGCCCAAGCCGAGCTGCGGGAAGCGGATCATGTCCGCGAGCGGGGCCAACGCGATGACTGCGGCGCACAGGTCCGGGCGGCGGGCGATCGCGGCCAGCACGAGCAGACCGCCGGCGGAGCCGCCGGAAAGGCACAGTTCGTCGCGGCGGCACTCTCCCCGGGCGACAAGGAAGTCCGCGGCGGCGACCAGGTCGCGGACCGCGCGTACTTTGTGCCGTCCAGCACCGGCGAGGTGCCAGGTGCGGCCGAAGTCGCCGCCGCCGCGCACGTGTGCCACGGCGTAGCGGCCGCCATGGCGCAGCCAGGCCAGCACGGTGGCGGAGAACCCGAACTGTCGAGGGCGGCCGAATCCGCCGTAGGCGTGCAGGATGGTGGGGCCCGGCGGGGTGCCGGGAAGCGCAAAGATCGTGAGGGGCACCCGGACCCCGTCGAAGGACAGGTACGACAGGCTGCGCCGTTCGATCGGGGTGCGCGGGGGCAGGGAGGCCGCGTGCGGTGGCCAAGGGACGGGGACGCCGTCCGCCCCGAGCGTGAACACCGTCAACGGGGTGGCCACGTCGGCGTAGCAGAAGTACACCTCCCCGCTGGTGTCCGCGGTTACCTGGGCGACCATGCCTTCCCCGGGCAGGGGGACCACCCAGTCGGCGCGGGCGCTGCCGGGGGTGTGGACGCGCAGTTCGCTGATGCCGAGCCGGGTGCGGGTGTACACCACGTCGACGGCGTCGGCACGGCCCGCCACCGCGAACCCGTCGAGGAGGGCGTCCGGGGCCTCGGGGACCACTTCCCGCCAGTGTTCCGGGGCGGGGGCGGCCGGGTCGGCCACACAGATCCGGCGCAGCGGGGCATGCCAGGTGGTGCGCAGGTACAGCAGGCCGTCTGGGCCTATCGTGGCCTCCGATTCCACGTCGCGGCCCACGTGCACCGGCCGCAGCACGGGAGCTTCGGGCGGGCTCGCGGCCAAGTCGGCCAGCCACAGGTCGTTGCGGTGCCCGGTGCCGTGGCTTTCGGTGACGACGAGCCACCGGTCGCGGTGGAGTCGCACGCCGGGCACGGTGCGTGCCGCTTGGCACGGGTGGACCAGCGTGTCCTCCTTGCGGCCTACCCGGTGCAGCCACACACCGCGCCGCCCGTTAGCGCTGTCGCGGCGCACGAAGTAGAACGCCGGTCCGTAGGAGGCGGGCAGCCACGCCACGTGGGCGTAGCGGACCCCGGGAATCGGAGGTTCGACGGGCCTGCCGGTGGCGACGGACAGGACGTGCAGTTCCCCGCGTTCGGTCCCGCCGTGCGACGTCTGGACTGCGACCAGGGTGCCGTCCGGGCTGGGCTCCCAGGCGTCGAGGGTGGTGGTGCCGTCCGGGGCGCCGACGGTCGGGTCGAACAGGACGCGTTCGCGGCCCGAAGGTTCGATGACGACGAGGCGAGGATGCTCGTCGCCGCCGTCGCGCCGGGTGGCGAACAGCAGACCGCCGCGCCGCAGGGGCGGAGACCACTGGGTGGTGGCGACCAGGTGGCGGATCTCCGCGGCGAGTGCGTCGCGCAGGGGCCAAGTCGGGAGAGCTGACTGGAACTCGGCGTCTCGGGCGGCGAGCCAGCGGAGGCAGCGCGGCGAGTCGTCGTCCTCCAGCCAGCGGTAGGGGTCAGGGACAGCAGCAGGCGACAAGAGACGCGGCGGGTTGCTGGGCACGCTTTGAAATACATCAACACCGCTGAAAGCGGGTCAAGGCAGGAACGGCTTACCTGACCAGCACAGGAATGTGACCCTTCCGCCATGTTTGACCCCGCCGGGACACGGGGCAGCCGCGGGGCCGAGTCCTGCTGGGACCGGTCTTACCGGGGGTTTGGCAGAAGCGCAGACCCCGAATCGAACATCTGCCGTGATTGGTTTAACAAAACAGAGGCGTCGTGGACGGCCACCGTGACCGGGCGGGCGGAGACCACGGCCAGCGCGGCGCGGTAGTCGGCCCCGGCGTCCAGGTCGCACAGCCACACCTGAGTGGGGGCTTCCGGCCCGTGCCAGGCCAGCAGGGCTGCAGCCGCATCGGGTGGACTGACCTCCACCGAGGTCAACCCCCCGGCCAGGCCTTGGCCGGTGGCTTTGAGGAGCGCCTCCTTGCGCGCCCAGTAGGTGAAGAAGCCCGCAGCACGGTCGGCGGCGTCGAGGGCACGCCACGCGGCGTGCTCCCGCGCGGTCAGTGCGTAGGAGGCGAGCCCGTCCAGATCGCGGTCGGTGATGCCCTCCACATCCAGCCCGACGGGGAGGCCACGGGTGAGGGCCACACCGACCCGGTCGCCCGAGTGGGTGATCGAGATCTCCCAGCCGGCCGCCGGACCGCCCGGATGCGGTTTGCCGTGCGGTTCAGGCCGGGTGCAGTGGCCGCAGCGGCGGTGGAAGACCACCTCGCGGGGGTCGCATCCGGCTGCGTGGGCGCAGAGGAGGCGCGCGAGGGCGTGCGCCACCGCGTAGCGGTCCCGGTCGTCGGAACGGCGGAAGCGGGAGTGGCGGGCCCGTTCGGTTTCGTCGAGCAGGCCGAGCAGCTCAGGGGAGGCGAGCGCAGGGGAGGCCCACCACACGTCGCAATGGTGGGAGGGAGACGTGGCAGACACCTCCCCATTGTGGCCTACGAGACCGGACCAGAGCGCACTGTGCCACCAATCACTCACAAAGGCTGATAGTTCACACACAAAAAATCGCCTAATAAGGCGAAAACGAACAAGTTCTGTGTTTGAATTGAGTCGTGGACAGTGCAGAGCGGATGGACCTCATCGTGGCTCGCCTCCGGGCTGAAGGGGAGGTGAGCGTTGCCGAACTTGCCGAACTCACCGGCCATTCGGAGATGACCATCCGCCGTGACCTGGACCACCTGGCGGATAAGGGCGTCCTGCGACGCGTGCACGGGGGTGCAGTCAGCCTCCTACCACGTGGCCAGGAACCGCCCTACGCCATCCGGGAGCGCATGGCCGTCGACGCGAAGAAGCGCATCGGCCAGGCCGTGGGCGAACTCATCAGCGACGGGCAGGCGGTCCTCTTGGACCGGGGCACCACCGTCGTGGAGGTCGCCCGTGCTCTCGCAGAACGGCACGTCACCGTGATGCCGCTGTCGCTGCAAGCGGCAGCGGTGCTCAGCGAGAGCACCACGGTCCGGCTCCTCATGCCCGGGGGAGAAGTGCGTTCCGGAGAACTGGCCATGACCGGTCCGCTGACCGAGGCCTCTTTGGCCGCGGTCCGCTTCGACACTGCTGTACTGAGCTGTTGCGGGCTCTCCTTGGCCGACGGGGTCACCGCCTACGACCTGGCCGACGTCGCCATCAAACGGGCTGCGATGCGGTCGGCGCGGCAGGTCGTCCTGGCCGCCGACTCCACCAAGATCGGCCAGGTGACCATGGGCCATGTCGGCCCCGTCAGCGACTTTGACGTGCTGGTCACCGACACTGGTGCGTCCGACGACAGCGTCACCGAGATCCGGGCCGCCGGAGTGGCGGTCCACCGCGTCTGACTGACCGGACACCGGTCCCTACAGGGTCCCGCCGGTCCCCGCGGCGGTCGTCCGCCGCAGTCCACCGTCCCGCCTGCGATCGCCGCGACCCTGCGGTCCAGGCTGTCCCTGCTACCCCCCATCGGATTGGTGAGCCGTGGCTGAGAACCAGCACGAATTCCGTCTGCCCGTTTCCGTCAAGCTGCTCCGGGAGCGAACCTCCCGGCTCCGTCGCGCCCGCATCGCCGTGGTCGCCCACTTCTTCATCGCGGGCATGATCATCGCGGTCTGGGCATCCCGTATCCCCGAGGTCAAGCAGCGCGCCGGCCTCAACGACGGCGAGCTGAGCCTGGCCCTGCTCGGTATGGCGGTCGGCTCGCTGGCCGCCATGCAACTGGCCGGGCGCATGGTGGACCGCTACGGCAGCGGCGCAGTGATGCCGCCCGCAGCGCTGCTTGCCTCCCTCACCCTCATCGGCCCAGGATTCGCCAACTCCCTGCCCTACCTGTTCACCGCACTGGTCGCGGTCGGGCTCGGCAGCGGACTCCTGGGCGTGCCGATGAACGTGCACGCGGCCCGGGTAGAGCGGCGCTACGGACGCCCCATCATGGCCTCCTTCCACGCCGCTTTCTCCATCGGCGGCTTCACCGGAGCAGCCGTGGGCGGCGCCACCGCCTACTTCGACGTGGCCGCGCCGCTCACCTTCGCTGCCGTGGCGCTGGCCATGGCAGGGCTCGCCCTTGGGGTGCGCCCGTGGCTGCTGCGGGGCCGCGACGTGGACACCGTGGCCGCTACCCGCCCCACCCCAGCCCCACCGCGACCGCAACGGGGGATACCGTGGCGGATCGTCCTGTTCGGGGTGGCAGCGTTCTGCTGCATGCTCGCCGAAGGCTCCGTCACCGACTGGGCCGCGGTCTACCTGCACGACGCACGGGGCGCGTCCGGGGCCGTAGCCGCCCTCGGCTTCTCCGCATTCTCCGCCCTCATGGCGGCGGGCCGCCTGGTCGGCGACCGGCTCACCGCCACCCTGGGCGCAGTGGCGATCGTGCGCGGCGGCGCGCTGGTGGCCACCGCAGGACTGACCCTGATCCTGGCCACCCCGTGGGCAGGGACCGGGATCGCCGGGTTCGCTCTCATGGGTGCCGGACTGTCCTGCATCATCCCGCACGTGTTCGGTGCGGCCGTGGAGTACGACCCGCGGCGCGCGGGCCGCAACCTCAGCTTCGTCTCCGGCATGGGCCAAGTGGGCCTGTTGAGCGGCCCGGTCGCGATCGGCGCGGTCGCGCACACCATCGACATCGCTATGGCGCTGGTGGTCCCAGCCGTGCTGTGCCTGGGGATCGCCGTCGTGGCGCCCGCGCTGCGCGGAGCAGTCGCCACGCGCAACGCTTCCGTGGACGCTACGGCATGACCTCGCGGGGGATCAGGCAGTCCGTCCTGTCCCCCGCGCTATCTTCTGCTGACCTCGCCCACGACGCGTGTAAGAACCGGATAAAGGGGGAATGCGTCCGCTGAGGTCGTGAGAGGAAGGTCGGCATGTCACCGCTGATCCTGCTCGGCATCGGCGCTCTCGCTGGTTTCGTCGTCTTCGTCATCCTGTTTATCCTCGCCCTGACACTGGGGGAGGTCCCGGAGAGCGCAGTGCACCCCGCCGACTACGCGGACGATGAGGCGATAGAACAGACCCTGCGCGCCCACGGGGTCCGTTTTTGCTGATGAATGCCCCCTATGATCATCCTCAACCCGCATCGGGTCTGAGGGGAGTGAGGGGTGGAAAGATGACGGTGCAGGACCGGCCCGCGTTCGCCGCCCGGCGCCGGGAACTCATCGTGGAACTGTTGCGCGCCCACGGCACGATGGCCCTCCGCGACCTGGCCCATGAACTCCAGGTCTCCGAGGTGACAGTCCGCCGGGACGTCCGGGTCCTGGAAGCCCAAGGAGTATTGGACCGCCGCAGGGGAGGCGCCTCTCTTCCCGGCTACCAGGGTCGGCGCAGCCAGGAGCAGACCACCACCCCGGAACTGGTGGCGATCGCCCGCACCGCCGCAACCCTGGTCGCGGAAGGAGACGCGATCGTCCTCGGCCCGGGCGAGGCGACCGCGGCACTGGCCGCCGAACTGGTCCGCCGCCGCGGCCTGACCGTGGTGACGAACTCGCTGCGCAACGCCCAGATCCTGGCAGACGCTCCTGAAGTAGAAGTAGTCGTCACCGGGGGAATCCTGCGCGGCGCTGACCTGGCGCTCGTCGGCGGGGCCGCCGAACAGGCGTTGGAAGGGCTGCGGGTGCGCCGCGCTTTCCTCACCGGACACGGGGTCACCGCGGAGCGGGGGGTGAGCACCTCGAACGCGGCGATCGCCGGAGTGGACCAGGCACTCGCTGCCTGCGCCGAAGAAGTGATCGTGCTGGTCGACCACACCCGGCTGGGGACCGACACCATGGTGCAGACCGTCGCCCCCGAGTCCATTGAACACCTGGTGACCGACAGCAACGCCGACCCGGAAGTACTGCTGACCTTCGAAGACATGGGAACCACCGTGCATGTGGCGGTGCCCGACCCCGACCGGGGCCGGTAGCGGTACGTCCCAGCGCTGCTACCCGCAGGCAAGAGAAAGCCGCTACGCTGAGCCGAGTCCGATAGTTGGAGGCTCGTTGCCATGCCTGTTGCGGTCACACTCCCCGAACCGTGGTCCCGCTCTCGGCTGAGTGTCGTCGTCCCCACCTACAACGAGGCGGAGAACCTGCCGGTCCTCGTCGAACAGGTTTTGGCGCTCCCCTTGCCGGAGCTGCGTCTCGTCGTTGTGGACGACAACTCACCGGACGGCACCGGTGAGCTCGCCGACAAGCTTGCTGCCGCGCATCCGGGGCGGATCACGGTCGTGCACCGCACCGCTAAGGACGGGCTCGGCCGGGCCTACGTGGCGGGCATGACCCGCGCCCTCGCCGACGGCGCAGAGTTCGTCGCCCAGATGGACGCCGACCTCTCCCACCCGCCGTTCTACCTTCCGCAACTGCTGGGCACCATGCTGTCCACCAATGCGGGAGTGGTCATCGGCAGCCGGTACGTGGCGGGCGGCAGCCTGTCGCAGGAGTGGGGACTGCGCCGCCGCCTGCTCAGCACCTGGGCCAACGCCTACGTCAAGGCGATCCTGGCGATGCCGCTCCGCGACATCACGTCCGGGTTCAAAGTGTGGCGGCGCAGCGCGCTCGAAGCCATCGACCTGCCCAGCATCCACAGCAGCGGCTACAGCTTCCAAGTGGAAATGCACTTCCGCGCCTACCGCCGCGGCCAGAAGATCGTGGAGATCCCCATCCACTTCGAGGACCGCGCTGAAGGCCACAGCAAAATGGACCTGGCAGTCCAGGTCGAGTCAGCGCTGCGTCCTTTCCTCCTGCTCCGCCACGAGCGGGCCCGCTCCCGGCACCGCACCTGAACCAGGCCGCGCCGGGCACGGTCAGAAAGGCTTGGCGGCCTTCTGCCGCCCCACACCGCCCAGCAGTTGCGACACCCGCTGCGGCGTGACCCCCAGACAGTAGGCGATCTCCCGGCCGTTCAACCCCTCCCTGTGAAGCCGGGCGACGACCGCGCGGGCCTGCCGCGCTGCTTCCTGCTGCGCCTGTGCTGCCTGGCGGGCAGCCTCCCGCGCCTGCCGGATCATCGCCTCGATCTCCGGGGCGAGGCAGACCACGACGTCCACGGCAAACGAGTCGTCCGGGACCCCCAGCGCAGCGGCGATCGACTCGCGCGCCACCGCTTCAGCCTGGGTCACCTTCGCTGCCGTCGCTGCCCCCACCCCTTCAATGTGGAGTTCCCAGCCCGCACCGCGGCGGTGCGCCCGGACTTGAAACCTCCTCATCCACCCTCCCCGCATCCTCCCCACCAGGCAAATCTAGATCAGGGAGCCCCAGAGAGGCCGGAAAAGCGCGCAGCGAGCCGCCACCGCAGGACAGCAGCGCGGCGCCCCGGCACCCTGGCAGGGCGCCGGGGCACGCCCACGACAGCGGCTACTGGGCAGCCAACTGCTCGGTGACCGAGACCCGGGAGGCGCGGTGCGCGGGAAGCACTGCGGCAAGCAGGCCAGCCACGACCGCCACCGCCACCAGGCCAGCGATCTCCGCGACAGGGACCGTGAAGATCAAGCCCATGAGGGTGACTTTCCCCGCGGCCCACCCGAACAGCAGGCCCAGGGCGATCCCCAGCGCACCGCCCGTCACGGAGAGCAGCACTGCCTCCACGGCGAGCATGCGACGCAACTGCGGCCGAGTCAGCCCCAGCGCGCGCAGCAGCGCCGACTCGCGGCTCCGCTCCAGCACGGACAGCGCCAGCGTGTTGGCGACCCCGAACACCGCGATGATGACCGCCAGCCCTAGCAAGGCGAGGATGACGAGGAACACGGAGTTGAGGAGTTCTTCGAACTCCAGCTTCATCTGGGAGACGTTGGCGACCTGCACTTGCGGGTAGTCAGCGATCGCCGCGTTGACCGCGTCGGTCACTTCCTTGGGGGAGGCGTCCGCGGCAGCCGTGATGTAGGCCTGGGAGTCCGGCACGTCCGGGAAGAGCCGCTCGAAGTCGTCGACGGAGACGAGCACACCGAGAATTCCGCCGCCGGCAGGCAGGATGGCCACCACCGTGGGGGACAGGTCGCCGTGCTCGGTGTGCAAGGACAGCGAGTCCCCGATGCCGACCTCGTGCTTCTGGGCGAGGTTCTCCGAGATCGCAGCCGTTCCCGGGACCACGTCAGCCAGGTCCCCTTCCTGTGCTTCCCCGATGTCCGTGCCGAGCTTCGCGTGCGGGAAGGCCGTCACCGGCGTGTTGTTGTCGTCCTGTTCGGTGCGCTGGGTGACCACGGTGGAGATCGCCGGAGAGGACCGCAGCTCCGCCACGACTTCAGCGGGCAGCTCCTGGTACTGGCCTGCCTGGTCCGGGTCGAGCTGGGTGACCATCATGTAGTCGACGGGGAACTGCTCATCGAGGCGGGTCTCCAGCGTGTCGAGCATCGAAGCGTTGACCACCGAGTAGCCGGTGATCAGGGTGGTGCCGACCGTCAACGCGATCATCGCGGCCGCTGCCCTCCGCGGCGCCCGCAGCGCATTGTCTACGGCTAGCGACGCAGGCACCCCGAAACGCCGTACCAGCCAGCCCAGGACGGTGATAACACCACGCACGATCAACGGCGCCCACACTGCCACGCCGACGAAGCACACCAGGCCTGAGGCCACCACCAGGATCATGGCGATCTGGTTCGGCTCCAAGCGCAGCGCCACCGTCAGCAGCGCTGCCGAGCCGAGGAGGAACAGCGAGCCGGTAACGGCCCGCAGCCAGCCGACACGCCGGTTCTGCTCCTCGGTCAGCGCACTGCTCCGCAGGGCAGCCAGCGGGGGGACGCGGGTGGCGCGCACCGCGGGGTGCAGCGCGGATGCCACACTGGACAGCACCCCGACGAGCAGGCCCACCACAATCGGGACAGCGGTGATGACCAGCGGGCTCGACGTCGTCGAATCGGTGATGAAGCGCTCTCCGAGGGCGAATGCGCCCCAACCGAGCCCGATCCCCGCGACGACCCCGACCGCGGAGGCAGCCATCCCCACCACGAGCGCTTCCACCAGGACAGCGCGGAAGACCTGGCCGCGGGTGGCGCCCACGCAGCGCAGCAGCGCCAGTTCCCGCTGCCGTTGGGCCACCAGGATCGTGAACGTGTTGTGGATCACCAGCGCGGCAACGAACACCGAAACGGCCGCGAACAGCAGCAGTGCCGTGGTGAAGATTCTCGCCTGGACTCCCGCTGTGCTCGCCAGTTTCTCCCCGTACTCGCGGCCGGTGTACACGTCAGCGTCCGCGCCTAGGGCGTCGGCCACCGCGGATTCCGCTTGATCCGCGGGCACCCCTTCGGCGGCACGCACGTAGATCTCCCGGTATCCAGTAACTCCGGTCATCCGCTGGGCGGTGTCGAGGGTGAAGGCGACCGCGCCCCGGTAGCTGATCGAGGTCTCCGGTCCGAAGTCGATCACCCCGGTCACTGTGAAGTCGTGTTTGGTGCCTTCCGGGTCGAGCACGGTGACCGTGTCGCCTACCTCGAAACCGCTGCTCGCCGCGGTGGCTGTGGCGAGCGCCACTTCGTTTGCGGTGCTGGGGAGGCGTCCTTCAACCGCGTCGTAACGCGGGACGTCGCCCCCCACAGAGATGCCCACCGTGGGAACCGTGCCCAGGGCGCGCCCTTGCTCGTCCAGCAGCGGCGCGGATCCGATGACGGCTCCCGTAGCTGCAGCGACTTCGGGAAGCTCGCGGACGCGGCGCAACGCCGACTCGTCCAGCAGCGGTGGCTCGTCTTCGTCGGCCGAAGTTCCCGTGGCGAGGGCGATGACGTCGACCCGGTCCATGGAGCCCATTGCCTGCACCGTGAAACTGCGGTGCAGGGAGTCGCCGAAGACGAGGGTGCCGGTGACGAAGACGACACCCAGGATGATGGCGAGAGAGGTGGCTATCAGCCGCCGCCACGCGAAACGCAGCCCAGCCAGTGTAGTGCGCAGCACGGGTCAGCCCTCCAGTCCAGCGAGCCGGTCGAGGATGAGCTGCGGGGTGGGGTGGGTGACGTCGTCGACCACCCGGCCGTCCCGCAGGAACACCACCCGGTCGGCGTAGGAGGCGGCGATCGGGTCGTGGGTGACCATCACGATGGTCTGCCCTAGTTCGCGGACCGAGTCGCGGAGGAAGGACAGCACTTCCGCGCCGGAACGGGAGTCGAGGTTGCCGGTGGGCTCGTCGGCGTAGAGCACTTCAGGGGAGCCCACGAGGGCCCGGGCCACCGCCACCCGCTGCTGCTGGCCGCCCGACAGTTTGGCGGGCAGGTGCTCCAACCGGTCGGCGAGGCCGGTGACCTCCACGATGTGGCGGAACCGCTCCGGGTCGACTTTGCGCTTGGAGATCTGGGAGGGGAGCAGGATGTTCTGCCGCGCAGTGAGCATCGGCAGCAGGTTGAACGACTGGAAGACGAAACCGATCCGGTCGCGCCGCAGCAGCGTCAGCTGCTTGTCGCTCAAAGCGGTCAGTTCCGTTGCCCCGAGGCGCACCGAACCGGACGTGGGCGTGTCCAGCCCGGCCATGCAGTGCATGAGCGTGGATTTCCCGGAACCGGAGGGCCCCATGATCGCGGTGAACGCGCCTCGTGCGAAGGACACGTCCACCCCGTCCAAGGCACGGACCGGTTCTCCCCCGGTCGGATAGACCTTGGTCAGTCCTTGGACGACAACAGCGTGGGGCTCCGCGGTCCCCGAAGGTGCGGGGGGTGTAGGCACGGTGGTTCTCCCTCGTCGAGATGGAACAGAACAACGTCAGATACCTCGACGCTAAATCCGCGCACTCCCCGAGAATCTCCGCCGCGCAGGCGATTCCTGCGTCCCCGAAAGAAAGGGGAGAAACGGCGGGAAACCGACTTTCGAAGAACGGCACCACCAACTTTCGTCGATCCGGGAATCCCGTCTTCAGGGGGAAGAAGCCCTGTTAACCAGGCTTTTAGACTCTCAGGTATGACACGGCGGTGGGGCGAACGGGTGTACGCGGCGTGGCAGTGGGGCAAGCAGCACCGCTTCACGCTGGCCGATGTCGGCTACGCGATATTTTTCTTCCCTCTGATCGTCGGGGGGATGGCTATCTCCGTCGTCGCTAGCGAACGCGGGGAGTGGGGTCTGGGTTACCTGCCGAGCCAGCTCTATGAGGTCTCCCCGGTCGCCGCGATGCTCGTGGGTGCCCAGCTCATCCTGGTCATCCCCTGCCTGGTCGCAGCAGCCATCCTGGTCCGCCGCCGCCGCCCCGAACTGCTGCTGGCGTCGAGCCTGCTGCTGATCGTGCTGTTCGGGAACGTCTGGGCAGCGCCTGTCGCGCTGTACAGCTATGCGGCGTGGTTCACCAACCGGTGGCGCCCGCTCGCGCTGTGGGCGGCCGCCCACAGCGCGGCGCTGGCGTTCGTCTACACCATGTGGGAGCCGTTCCTCATCATCCCGCTGGGAGTCACGTTCATCCTGCTCCCTCTCTTTTTCGGTATGTGGGTGGGGACGCGCCGGCAGCTCGTGGAGAACTTGCGGGAGCGCGCCGAACGGTTGGAACGGGAGCAGCATCTGCGCGCGGAGACCGCGATCGCTGCGGAACGCACCCGGATCGCCCGGGAGATGCACGACGTCGTCGCCCACCGGGTGAGCCTCATGGTGCTGCACGCGGGCGGTCTGGAAGTCTCCGCGCCGGATGAGCGTACCGCTGAGATCGCGGAACTGATCCGCACGACCGGCCGGGAAGCGCTCAGCGAACTCCGGGAGATCCTCGGCGTGCTGCGGAACGGGGAGGCGGCGCCTACCGCCCCCCAGCCGGTTTTGGACGATGTGGGCAGCCTGATCGACGCCGCGTGCGCTGCCGGGGCCAACGTCGACCTCACCACGACGGGAACTCCGCGCCCGTTGAACGCCCAAGTGGAACGCACCGCATACCGGGTGGTGCAGGAAGCGCTCACCAATGCGGTCAAGCACGCCCCGGGGGCGGAGATCGACGTCCGGATCGACTACGGCAGGACCGCGCTGACCGTTACCGTTGTCAACGGCCCTGCCACGGTGAAGGTCGCCAATCCCGTGCCTGACAGCGGGTACGGCCTGATCGGCCTGCGGGAGCGGCTGGCTCTCGTCGGGGGAACTTTTGTGGCGGGTCCACTTGCAGACGGCGGGTGGTGGGTGCGCGCTATCATCCCCGCGGCTCCCACCGAAACTCCCCGTCCTGCAGAGGAGATCTCGTGATCTCGGTTCTCGTGGTCGACGACGAGCAACTGGTACGTTCCGGACTGCGGATGATCCTGGAGTCCGCGCCTGACCTGGAGGTCGTGGGGGAGGCCGCGGACGGTGCCGAGGCCGTGGCCTTGGCGCGGAAGTTGCAGCCCGATGTGGTGCTGCTGGACATCCGCATGCCGGGCATGGACGGGCTGACCGCTGCCGCGCATCTCGCGGAACTCCCCAACGCGCCCAAAGTGGTGCTGCTCACCACGTTCGACTTGGACGAGTACGTGCACCGCGGGTTGCGGGCCAAAGCCGTGGGGTTCCTGCTCAAGGACACTCCGCCGCGGGACCTGATCACTGCGGTGCGCACCGTGTACGAGGGTAACGCGATGCTCGCGCCCAGTGTCACCAAGCGCATGCTGGAGCGGTTCGCGGCTCCTAGCGGGAACAGTGCCGCGGAGGCGGCCCGGCGGTTGGAAGTGTTGAGCGAACGGGAGCGCGCAGTGCTGGTCGGTGTGGCCCGCGGGTTGTCCAACGCGGAGATCGCGGCAGAGCTCGGCATGCGCGAGGCCACGGTCAAAGCCCATGTCAGCCGTATTCTGACCAAGCTGGAGAAGAACAACCGGGTGCAGATCGCGATTCTCGCCCACGACGCCGGGCTGGTGTGAGGGCAGCGGCCGGTAGCGGTGCGTGCGGGACGTGAGTCCCGCCTTTATGAGCCCTGTCCACTGCAGCGGCTAAAACACTGCGAAGAAACGGGAAGGCCCGTCTCGTAAGAAAACCGGGCGGATTCTTTCAAGGCCCGCTGCGCCAAAGAGAGGGTCCCGGTCTTTTCCGGGGAAGACGCGGATTGCTCCCTGGAGGTTCCCGCTACGCGGAATGGGAGATCCCGGCCCGGTGTCGCGTGCCGGAAATCTTTTTCTTTCCGATAGCGGCGGAGTATTTCAGCGCGATTGTTGCGGGATTTTCGCGTGGATTCGTGCTCGGGGTGACCGAGGGCGGCGGTTGGCTTTTCCGTGCTAGCCGCACGGGGTGGGTGAGCCGCGGAAACAATGCGTCCAGGGGCGCGGAGAGGGCGGCGCAGCAAGGGGGACTCGGCTGGATGGCGGCGAGGAGGAAGCCTGGTGGGAACAGCTCCGCGCACCACCCCGAAAATACCAGACTGACTGGACGGTATGTTCCTGGAGTCCCGTGGTCTCTCCGGTAAGAGCGCTCAGGGTATATTCCTGTTGCCCAGTGAGATACCGGCCAGTCGGTCAATTGGTAGAGGAGTGGCGATGAGTGTGGAGAACCCGCCTGGGCTGGACTTGCAGCGGCTGCACGCCTACCTCGACGAGGTGCGGCCCGGTCTGGTCACCGGTCCGTTGACCGGGGAACTCATCGAAGGGGGACGCTCCAACCTCACCTACTCCGTCACCGACGGCACCACACGGTGGGTTGTGCGCCGCCCCCCGCTCGGCCACGTCCTGCCCACCGCGCACGACATGGCCCGCGAATACCGGGTCATCTCTGCGCTCGCCGACACCGACGTTCCCGTCCCCGCTGTAGTCGCGCTCTGCGAAGACACCTCCGTCATCGGCGCCCGCTTCTACATCATGGAGTTCGTGCCGGGCACCCCGCTCCGCCGGGCAGACCAGCTCGCCAGCAGAGGTCCGCACCGCACCCGCGACATCGCGCTGCGGCTGATCGACACCCTCGCCGCCCTGCACTCGGTGGACCCCGCGGCCGTCGGACTCGCCGACTTCGGCCGCCCGCACGGTTTCCTCGAACGCCAGGTCCGCCGCTGGGGCAAACAACTCGACGCCTCCCGCAGCCGCGACCTGCCCGGCATCGACGAGCTGCGTGCCCGCCTCGCCGACACCGTGCCGGAGTCGGGGGCAGCCGCCATCGTGCACGGCGACTACCGGCTGGACAACGTGCTCGTCGACACCGACGACCGGATCACCGCCGTCCTGGACTGGGAGATGTCCACCCTCGGCGACCCGCTCACCGACCTCGGGCTCATGCTCGTCTACTTCAGCGACGAGATCCTCGCCACCCCCGGGCCCAGCGACGTGCACCGGGCCCCCGGCTTCCCCACCACCGACGAGCTCATCGCCCGCTACGCGGAACGCTCCGGCCGCGACATCTCCCGGCTCGACTGGTACACCGGCCTAGCGTTCTTCAAACTCGCCGTCATCCTGGAAGGCATCCACTACCGCTACGTCCAAGGCAAGACCGTCGGCAGCAACTTCGAATACATCGGCCAGGTCGTGCCAGTCCTCGTCGAAGGCGGCCTCGCCCGTCTCTCCGCCTGAGGCCCGCCGCGCAGCAGGCCCCGGGCAGCCGCGGCACGACTCCTCGGCTGCACCCCGCCCAACCCGGTCCGCCGCGCACCGGGTTGGGGCTACCCGGCGGTAGGTGGATACTCTGCTGTGCGTTCCACACACGTCTGTTGTTTCTGCCTGGCAGGGTTTCGGAGGTGCCGTCATGTCTCGCTCGGTTCTGGTCACCGGTGGCAGCCGCGGAATCGGTCTGGCCATCGCCAGGGAGCTCAAGGAAGCGGGCGACGACGTCGCGGTGACCTACCGCACCGGGCAGCCCCCGGAAGGACTGTTCGGGGTCCAATGCGACATCACCGACAGCGCCCAGGTGGACGCCGCTTTCAAGCAGGTGGAGGAGGCCCACGGCCCGGTCGAGGTCCTGGTCGCCAACGCGGGCATCAACAAGGACCAGTTGCTGGCCCTCATGAGCGAAGAAGACTTCAACGCGGTGCTCGACACCAACCTGACCGGCGCGTTCCGGGTGGCCAAGCGCGCAGTGCGCGGCATGATGCGTAAACGCAGTGGCCGCATCATCCTCATCTCCTCCGTGGTCGGCCTGGCCGGGTCGCCGGGACAGGCGAACTACGCCGCATCCAAGGCCGGGCTCGTGGGCTTCGCCCGCTCGCTCGCCCGGGAACTCGGGTCCCGCAACATCACCGTCAACGTGGTCGCCCCCGGCTACATCGAGACCGACATGACCGCGGCGCTGCCCGAGAAACGCCAGGAGGAGATCAAGAAGAACGTGCCGCTGGGCCGGTACGGCACCACCGCCGACGTGGCGAAAGCCGTGCGGTTCCTCGCCAGCGAGGACGCCGGCTACATCACGGGTGCGGTCATCCCCGTCGACGGCGGCCTCGGCATGGGCCACTGACTCTGTCCACACCAGCCACCCGTCAAGGAACGAGACAACGCATGGGAATTCTCGAAGGCAAACGCATCCTGGTCACAGGCGTCCTGACCGACTCCTCCATCGCCTTCCACGTGGCACGGCTGTGCCAGGAGCAGGGGGCCACCGTGGTCCTCACGGGATACGGTCGGCTCACTCTCGTGGAGCGGATCGCTAAGCGGCTGCCCGAACCCCCGCCGGTTCTCGAACTGGACGTCACCAACGACGAGCACCTCGACACCCTCGCCGACCGGGTCGCCGAGCACGTCGACGGGCTCGACGGCATCGTCCACTCCATCGGCTACACCCCGCAGGAGGCGCTCGGCGGCAACTTCCTCAACACCCGCTGGGAGCACGTCGCTACCGCGCTCCACACGTCCACGTTCTCCCTCAAATCCCTCACAACCGCGCTGCTGCCGCTGATGAAGAACGGCGGCTCGGTGGTGGCGCTGGACTTCGACAACAGCGTCTCCTACCCCATCTACGACTGGATGGGCGTGGCCAAGGCCGGACTGGCCTCCACCGCCCGCTACCTTGCCCGCTACCTCGGTGAGCAGAAGATCCGGGTCAACCTGGTCTCGGCCGGGCCGCTGAACACCATGGCAGCCCGCAGCATCCCCGGCTTCGAGGAGCTGGCCGCGGAATGGCCGAAGCGCGCCCCGCTGGGCTGGGACATCACCGACCCGGAACCCGCGGCCCGCGCGGTCGTGGCCCTGCTGTCGGACTGGTTCCCCGCCACAACCGGGGAGATCGTGCACGTCGACGGAGGATTCCACTCCACCGGCGCATGATCCGGTGAACGGTCGGCTCCCGGGTAGTCGCGTCCCGGGAGCCGACGTACGGGCACGGACGAGAGGAGACGGGCATGGAGCTGGGACTGCGTGGTGCCGCGGTGCTGGTCACCGGAGCAAGCCGGGGGATCGGCCGGGCGATCGCCCAAGTCTTCGCTGAAGAAGGCGCCAACCTGGCGATCTGCGCCCGCACCCGGGCACCGCTGGAAGTCGCGGCACGACAGTTGCGCGAGACCGGCGCGATCGTCATGGCCCGGGAAGTGGACGTCGCCGACGCCCCGGCGCTGCGCGCGTTCGTCGACGAGGCAGCAGCCGAACTCGGCGGCCTCGACGTGGTCGTCTCCAACGTCTCCGGCGGCGGCGCCGTGGGATGGGAAGGAGCCCTGCGCACCGACATCCTGCCGTTCACGGTCCTCACCGACCAAGCACAAGAACACCTCGCCTCCTCCCAACGCGGCGGCGCAGTCATCCTCATCTCCAGCACTTCTGCGCTGCACGTCACCGCACCGTCCGGTCCCAAGCCCTACGGCGCGGTCAAAGCAGCCCTCAACCACCACGCCACCGCCTTGGCCCGGGCGCTGGCACCCCGGGGCGTGCGGGTCAACATCGTCTCTCCCGGCCCCATCGAGTTCGAAGGCGGCAGCTGGGCCCGGCGGCGGGACACCGACCCCGACTACTACGCGAGTGTGCGGGCCCGCATCCCGTTCGGTCGGCTCGGCCGCCCCGAGGAAGTCGCCCGGGCGGTCGCGTTCCTCGCCAGCCCGGCCGCGAGCTTCATCACCGGCGCCAACCTGGTGGTCGACGGCGGTTTCCTGGACCGCCTCTAAACCGGCCAGCGGCCTGCACCGGTTCAACTCCAGACGCCCGAAGCGTCCTCAAGCGCCCGGAAGTCCCCACAGCCTCACCCCTCGCGGAGGAGCCGCACCAGCCGGGTTGCCCGGGAGACGTCAGGAACACCGCGCACCGCCTTCGCAAGCGCGTCCCCGGCCGCGTTGACGATCGACACGTGCCGTTCCCCCAAAGCCAGCGCGGTGCGCACCGCTGGACGCGACAGCGCCGCATCCGGGGTGAACACCACGACCACGGCAGGCCACGTGCCACCCAGTGCGGCCGCCAGCGGCACCACCCACCCCGGGCGCAGATGGGCCGCCTGGGTCACCGTGACCGTGGAGCCGTCAGCCAGCTCGACGATGCTGCTGGCCCCGCTCTGCCCGCGCAGCACACCCGTGTCCCCGGGCGCATATCCGTGGCCGCGGCCCGCCAACAGCACCCGGTCGCCCACATCCAGGCCCCCCACCAGACCCGGACCAGGGTTGAACCGGGCCTTGCACACCGCGTTGAGCTCGGCAGCACCGGCCGGACCGTCGGGAGCCGCCGTGACCACCTGCACCTGGGCGAGGTCTACACCGAACGTGCGGGGAATGGAATCCGTCACCAGCTGCAGGGTGCGGTGCACGGCCTCCTCCGCCGACCCGGTCGGCACGACCACCACCTCGTGCCCGGGAGCATCCACCCGCTCCGGCAGCCGACCCGCGCCGACCTCAGCGGCCAGCGCCGCCTGCGCCGTCGGCCGGGCATCGTCCGGCAGGGCAGCCACCGCCACAGTCCGCGAAGCGATCAGATCGGCCACCACCTGCCCGGGCCCCGCCGAAGGCAGCTGTGCGGGATCAGCCAGAAGCACCAAGTGCGCGTGCCCGGGGCAGGCCGCAGCCAGAGCCGCGAACGTCTCCGTGTCCAGTGCCGTGGCCCGGTCGACCACGACCAGGCCGCACTCGGCAAGAGCGTGATCGTCCAAGGCCGCGGCCACCGTGCGCGCCCGTATCCCTTCCTCGGCCAACACCCGGTTGAGAGCGGCCGCCCCGCTCGCCTGGGGGGTAAGCAGTGCCATCCCTGTCTGGCTCTCCACGGCGATCGCCGCGGCATAGCGGATCGTCGCCAGCCGCGCCTCCTGCGCCGCAGGCCCGGCCACCACCACAGTGACGCCGCGCAACGCCACCGTGACTAGGGCGGCCACCAGCTCGGGTGCGGGGTCGTGGCCTGCCTTCTCCGCCGCCGCTTGCACGGTCTCCGCCGCGGTCGCCGAGTCCATGATCGGCTCGCTCGCGGTCAACCGGACCAGCTCCCGGGCCAGCCGCTGTTCGGCTTCCCCCAGGGACGCCAACGCGAGGAACCGGTCGGGGGCGGGAGGCTCCGGCAGGTCACCGTCGAACTCGCTGTCGTCCCCCTCCTCCGGCATGTCCTCGATGAGTCGCACCCGGTCGTCCTCAGCGGCCGCCTGCCCTGCCGCGTCCGGCGCCGTCACCCCCAGGCTGCGCAGCGCCCGCGCGACCCGGGCGTACTCGACCGCGGTATGCCCTTCCCGGGCAGCGCGCCGCACCAGGCGGACCACGAGGGCACGCACCCGCCGCGGATCGTCGGGACGGGCCGCGGCGCCGAGCAGCGTGCGCGCACAGAAATCCGCTTGGCGAGGGGTGACCGACGAGAGTTCCAGCAACTGCCACGGGTCAGCGGTGAGCCGCGCGGCAGCGTCCGGGCCGAGCACGGCCACCAGCGGGGCCGCCAGCCGGTCAGGCGCCCCCATGCGGGTGAGCGCCTCACGCGTCCGCGCAACAGCATCGTCCAGGACAGCAGGGGAGGGATCGACCACGGTAGGGAACCTCACAGGCTCAGACCGGACACGGGCGGAAAGCCACCCCCGTGAGCTTAGTGGGGCGCGCGCTCCGCTTCACGGCGCCGCAACCAAAGCCGCGGCCCGCGGTCACACCGCGGCAGCCGACGCGTCAGCGAGCGCCTCGCTGATCTCCCGGGGCAGCACCACGTTCTCCGCGGCCAGGATCTCCGACAACTGGGCGACCGTGCGCGGCCCCACGCACGCCGCAGCCACCCCCGGCTGGCTGAGCACCCAACGCAACGCCACCCCCAACGGGGGCACGCCCAGTCCTTGCGCGGCCGTGTACACCGACTCCACGATACGGCGGCCCTGCTCATCCAAGTAGGGTTCCACAAACGACGCCATGTGCGCGCTCGCGCCCCGCGAATCGCGGGGCACCCCGGTACGGTACTTGCCGGTCAACACACCGCGCCCCAGCGGCGACCATGCGAGAATTCCCACTCCGCAGGCTCTGGCGGCCGGCAGCAGCTCCCGCTCGCATTCCCGGTTCAGCAGCGAATACTCGGTGCCCACCGCCACGATCGGGGAACTGCCTGACGCCAGCGTCGCCTGCTGCCAGGTGGCGTAGCGCGCCAACTGCCAGCCTGTCACCTGCCCCACCCCCACATAGCGCGCCTTCCCGGACGCCACCGCGGAGTCCACCGCTGCGAGAGTTTCCTCCAGCGGCGTGGTGGGGTCGTACACATGGAGCTGCCATAAGTCCACGTAATCGGTCTGCAACCGCCGCAGGGACGCTTCCAAAGCGGCCAGCAGATGCCGCCGCGAAGTGTTGCTGGGACGCCGACGATCCAGACAGTGCCCCGCTTTGGTCGCTATGATCACGTCGTCCCGACGAACCACGGTGGGCAGCAACCGTCCGAGGATGCGTTCTCCCTGCCCGCCTTGGTAGATGTCGGCGGTGTCGATGAGTGTGCCGCCCGCGTCCACAAACGTCGCGAGCAGGTCGGCCGCCTCACCCTCCTCGGTATCCTCGCCCCAGGTCATCGTGCCTAGGGCGATGGTGGAGACCCACAGGCCCGATCTGCCCAGATGTCGCTGTTCCATGGCGCGGAGAGTACCGTCTCACGACAGTCGAGCGATACCGCTCTTCCACACGTGGACGCCCGGTGCGCGCTAAGCTTCCCGGGTCTTTCCGCACTGCGCGGTGCGGTCCTCATCACGCCCCCCATCATGTCGCCCTTCTGTGACCAGGAGCCGAATCCGCCGTGTCCATCATCGAGGCCATCATCCTTGGGCTGGTCCAAGGATTAACCGAGTTCCTGCCGATCTCCTCCAGCGGCCACCTGCGTATCGTCGCGGCCTTCTCCGGCTGGCCAGACCCCGGCGCGGCGTTCACCGCGGTCAGCCAGATCGGCACCGAGCTCGCCGTGCTGATCTACTTCCGCAAAGACGTGGGGAACATCCTGGCGACGTGGTTCCGTTCCCTGGGCAACAAGGAGCTGCGCCGACACATCGATGCGCGCATGGGCTGGTACGTCATCATCGGCAGCATCCCCATCGGGGTGGCGGGCCTGCTGTTCGAAGAGCAGATCAGCGCGCCCTTCCGGGACCTGCGGCTGACCGCGCTCACCCTGATCGTCTTCGGCGTCCTGCTGGGGATGGTGGACCGCTACTCCCGCAAGCACCGGGAACTGACCGACCTCAACGCCCAGCGCGGCCTCATCTACGGGCTGTTCCAGATGCTCGCGCTGATCCCCGGCGTCTCCCGGTCCGGTGCCACTGTCACCGGTGGCATGCTCATGGGTTTCAAACGGGAAGCCGCCGCCCGCTACGCCTTCCTGCTCGCCATGCCCGCCGTGTTCGCGTCCGGGCTCTACAAGCTCAAGGACATCGGCGGCAACGAGTACGCGGGCGTGGGCGCCACGATCGTCGGCACCCTGGTGGCGTTCGCTGTCGGCTACGCGGTGATCGCCTGGTTCATGCGGTTCATCTCCACCAACAGCTTCATGCCGTTCGTCTACTACCGGATCGCCTTGGGCATCCTCATCCTCGCCCTGGTCAGCTTCGGCGTGCTGACCCCCGAATCCGGAGCGGAGTTCGAAGGCAGCGCGGCTTCGGTGACCGCAGCCGAAGCGACTCACTAGGGTACGGGGCATGGCGAACTCATCCAGGACCGCGGCCGTGACCCTCCTGCTGGTGCGGCACGGTCTGACCGCGGCCACCGGGAAGACACTGGCAGGATGGACGCCCGGCATCCACTTGGACGAGCGGGGCCGGGCCCAGGCAGCGGCGCTCGCGCAGCGGCTGGCGTCCCTCCGCGTGGACGCCATTGTCAGCAGCCCGCTGGAACGCTGCGTGGAAACCGCACAAGCGGTCGCCGACACGGTCGGCGTGCCCGTCACCGTGGACGAGCGGTTCGGAGAGTGTCGCTACGGAGAGTGGACCGGACGCCCCCTCACCGAGCTTGCCAAGGACGACCTGTGGCCGGTCGTCCAGGCCTACCCCAGTGCCGCGCGCTTCCCCGGAGGAGAAAGCCTCGCCGAGACCGCGCACCGCGCGGTCTCGGCCGTGCACGACTACAACACGCGGCTGCTCGCCCAGCACGACACGCCCGTCTACCTGGTGTGCAGCCACGGGGATGTGATCAAAGCGATTCTGGCTGACGCGCTCGGCCTGCACCTCGACCAGTTCCAGCGCATCCAGATCGACCCGTGCTCGCTGAGCGCGGTCCGCTACACCAGGCTGCGCCCGTTCGTGCTCCGGATCAACGACGTGGGAGGCGGCACGGCAGGGCTGCGGCCCCCTGAGGACGCCACGGGGGACGCCGTCGTCGGTGGCGGGGCAGGAGAAGCCTGATAGAAAAGGAAGAGTCAAGCCCACCAAGCACAAACCCAGACCCATCCACGGAGTCCCCGTCGATGCCCCTATACCAGTACGACTCCCCGGACCGGTTCGTCGTCGGCACCGTCGGTCCGCCCGGGGAACGCACCTTCTTTCTCCAAGCGGTGGAAGGCGGTCGTATCACCAGCGTCGTCTTGGAAAAAGCACAGGTGGCTGCGCTGGCGGAACGCGTTGGGGAACTCCTGGAGGAGGTGCGCCGGCGGTTCGGGGACGCACCCGACCTGCACGAGGTTGCGGAAAGCGACAACGACCCGCTGCAACGCCCCATCGAGGAAGAGTTCCGGGTCGGCACCCTGGCCCTCGCCTGGGACGCGCAGACCCGCCGGGTCATCGTGGAAGCCCAGCAGCTCCGTGGACCCGACGAAAGCGGGGAATCCCCCCGAGTACAAGCGTTCGCCGACGACGTGCCCTACGATGTTCTGCGCGTCCACCTCACCCCCGCGGAAGCCCGGGCTTTTGCGGAGCGTGCGCGGCGCGTGGTCGCAGCGGGCCGCCCCAACTGCCCCTTGTGCGGCAACCCCCTCGACCCCGGCGGGCACATCTGCCCGCGCCAGAATGGCTACCGTCCCGTGCACATCATGTAGCTGGTTGTCCCCTCGAAACGGAGTTCCATGACCGCGGCACCGCACGGCCGCCCCACCGACGACGAGGACCTCACTCTGCTGCGCTACGGGCGTCTCACCGTGCTGGGCAGGCTTACCGGAGCCTCCAACACCACCCTGTACTGCGAGGTGACCGACGGTAGCCGGACAGCGGCGTGCGTGTACAAACCGGTGGCGGGGGAGCGGCCGCTGTGGGACTTCCCGGACGGCACACTCGCTGGACGCGAGGTCTCCGCGCACGCGGTGTCCCAAGCATTGGGCTGGAACCTCGTCCCGCCCACCGTCTACCGGGAGGACGCCCCGCACGGCCCCGGCATGGTGCAGTTGTGGATCGCTGCGGACACCAGCGTGGACCTGGTCGCGCTCGCCCGGGACAGCACCAACCCCCAACTGCGGCTGATGGCGGTCTTCGACGCGGTCATCAACAACTCTGACCGGAAGATCGGCCACCTGCTGCCCACCCCGAACGGCCACCTCTACGGCTGTGATCACGGAGTGTCGTTCTCCGCGGAGTACAAGCTGCGCACCGTGCTGTGGCAGTGGGCGGGTCAGCCGCTGCCCGAACCGGCCGTGGTACGGCTTGACGCGCTTCGGGCGATGCTCCAGGACCCGGGCAGCGACGTGGCCCGTGTCCTCGCTCGCCACCTGACCCCGCAGGAACGGTATGCGACACTGCGCCGCGTCGAAGTGCTCTGCGAGCACCGCATCCACCCCTACCCTCCCGAGGACTGGCCTGCGCTGCCCTGGCCGCCGATCTGATCCCGACCGCACGCTCAGGAATCCCGGGTGTCCCGTTCCCGGGAGAGCCACCGGGCGTCCACGACGCGGATCACGGTGATGATCGCGGCCGCTACCCCCGCCACCGCCAACGCGGTGCCCACCGCAGCGGGGTCGCTCATATCCAACGCGAAGAACGCCTGCCCCACGGGGGTGAGCAGCGCTGCCAGCAGCAGCCCCACCATGGCAGCGACCAGCACCGCCTTCCACCACACATAAGGGCGGGCCACGAGCAGCAGCACCCACAGCGTGGTGGCACACAGCGTGATCAGTACCGCCGTACGGTCGGCCAGCGTGGGAGTGTCCGCCCCGTCCAACACCAGGAAGTAGGTGGTCATCGCGGCGAGTCCACTGACGAGCCCTGCGGGCACGGCCAGCCGCAGCGTTCGCGCCACAAACCCCGGCCGGGCCCGCTCCGTGGTGGGCGCCAGCGCGAGGAAGAACGAGGGGATTCCGAACGTGACGGCGTTGATGAGCGTGGCGTGGCGGGGGAAGAACGGGTAGGCGACCGCCAGCAGGCTCACCACGGTCGCCATCGTCATCGAATACACGGTTTTGGTGAGGAACAGGTTGGCGACCCGTTCAATGTTCCCGATCACCCGCCGCCCTTCCGCGACCACGTGCGGCAGGGTCGCAAACCGGTCGTCCAGCAGCACGATCTGCGCGACCGACCGAGCCGCGGGACTCCCCGACCCCATGGCCACCCCGATGTCGGCTTCTTTGAGCGCGAGCACGTCGTTGACCCCGTCCCCGGTCATGGCCACGGTGTGGCCATGCTGCTGGAGCGCCGCCACCATGGACCGCTTCTGCTCCGGGGACACCCGGCCGAACACGGTCGCTTTCTCCACCTTCTCCGCGAAATCTGCGTCCTGCGGGGCGAGGTCGCGGGCGTCCACCGGCTGGTCTGCGCCGGGCAACCCCAGAGTGTGGGCGACCGCGGCCACGGAGGCCGCGTTGTCCCCGGAGACCACTTTGACCGCCACATCCTGGCGGGCGAAGTAGTCGAGGGTCGGCGCCGAGTCGGGCCGCACCCGCTGCTCGAGCACGACCAGGGCCATCGGGGTCACCTGGTGAGGGCCGTCTACGGCTGCGTCGGCCCGTCCCAGCAGCAGCACTCGCAGGCCCTGCGCCGCCGTCCGGGCAGCGGCCGCCACCGCTGGCGAGTCGGCGTCCGCCAGCACTTCAGGCGCACCCAGCACCCAATGCTGCTTCCCTTGCGGCGTCGTGAAACTCGCCCCGCTCCACCGGCGTGCCGAGGAGAACGGCCGTACCGCGGCCACCGGCCAGTCCGGGGGCGTGCCGCAGGAGTCGCGGATCGCGGCCATGCTCGGATTGGGGTGCGGGTCGGCCGCGGCAAGCGCGGCGAGCACCTCGGTCAACGCGTCCGCGTCCGCGGCAGCGTCCAACGGCCGTACTTCCGCCAGCCGCATCCCCGCCTCGGTGAGCGTGCCGGTCTTGTCGGTGCAGACGACGTCCACCCGGGCCAGCCCTTCGATCGCGGGCAGCTCCTGCACCAGGCAGCGCCGCCGTCCCAGCCGGATCACCCCCACCGCGAAAGCGATGCTGATCAGCAGCACCAGCCCTTCCGGGACCATCGACACCAGCGCGGCCACCGTGCCGCGCAACGCATCCGCGAACGGCCCGGAAATAGTGCCGCCCGCCGAGACTTCCGCGGTGACGTGCGCATCCAAGAACAACTGGCTGTACAGCAGCAGACCGCCGATAGGGAACAGCAGCCAGGTGATGAACCGCAGGATCCGGTCCACCCCGGAGCGGAGCTCCGAACGGACCAGGGAGAACCGGGACGCCTCCTCCGTGATCCGGGCCGCGTATGCGTCACGGCCCACCCGAGTGGCCCGGAACCGGCCGCTGCCCGCCACAACGAAACTGCCTGACAGGATCGGGTCGCCGGGCTGTTTGAGGACCGGGTCCGCTTCCCCGGTCAGCAGCGACTCGTCCACTTCCAGACCGGAGGCGGACACCACAACCCCGTCCACCACGGCCTGGTCCCCGGACCCCAGCTCGATCACATCGTCGAGCACCACCTCCTGGGGGCGCACCTCCACCGCTACCCCGTCGCGGACCACCCGCGGCCGGGCCGCATTGATGATCGCCAACGAGTCCAGGGTCTTTTTCGCGCGCAGCTCCTGGACGATGCCGACCAGGGTGTTGATCACGATGACGAGGGCAAACAGCCCGTCTTGGACCGGCCCGATGACCGCGATCACTCCGAACAGCACCGCCACCATCGCGTTGATCCGCGTGAAGACGTTGGCCCGGATGATCTGCCCGACGGTGCGGCTGGCCCGCACCGGAACATCGTTGCCTAGTCCGGCAGCCAGCCGCTGCGCGGCCTGCGCAGAGGTCAATCCGACGTCAGAAGCCTCCGGTAGCGCCGCCTGCCCGTCCTGCTGGACCATCGACCACCATCCCGTCCCATACTGGAAGAAAGCGTGCTGCGACAATCGGAGCCGCGGCGCGCAGCCAGAGCCTACGGGAGACGCTGACGGTGCGCGTTCGCTCCCGTTGCCCGGTGACACTGAGGAGCAGTCCCAATGTGTACCGCCATTGTGGGATTCGATCCCACCGCTCCCGTCCCGATTGTGCTGGCCGCCCTCCGCGACGAAATGGTGGACCGCCCGTTTGACCGGCCAGGACAGCACTGGCCGCAGTGGCCGCACCTCATCGGTGGTCGCGACGCCCAGGCCGGCGGCACCTGGCTGGCGGTTGCACCCCCTGAGTCGGCAACGCCGCGCGTGGCCGCAATACTCAACGGGCGGGTGGAGAAACTCACCGCTACGGGACGGCGGCCCGTGTTCGACTCCACCGTGCCTCCGGGAGTGACCCGCCGCAGCCGGGGCGAGCTTCCGCTGCGGGCCGCCGCCACGGGCACCCTGGGCCTGGGCCGGGACGAGCTGCGGGCCTTCGACCCGTTCCACCTCGTCATCGCCGACCCCGAGCAAGCCGCCCTGGTGAGCTGGGACGGCTCCGACCTGACCGAGGAGAAACTCGCGCCCGGCGTGACCGTCGTCGTCAACACCGGGCTGGACGCCACCGCGCCGCGCGCCGCCCAGCACGGTCCACGGTTCGCTGCAACCCGGCCTGCCCCGTCCGAGGACGTGCTGCGCACCTCGTCGGACATCCGCGAGATCTGGGGGGACTGGGTGCGCCTGCTGGACGAAGCCGCTGCGGATACCGCCCACTCCGCAAGCGGGGGAGGGGACGACAGAACCTCCCTGGTCGCCCGGCTCGAACTGCCGGACGGCCGCGTGTGGGCCACCAATTCGGTCACCCTGCTGGCCCTCACCCTCACCGTGCTGCGCTACGCCTTCACCGACACCCCCGGCGATCCCGCAGCTTGGTCGCTCATCCGCTAAGCCGACCGGTAAACCTCACTCCGGTCGCATACGTCCGTAACAGTGACCTGACCGGAAATACGGCAGCCGGAGCCGTCCGCGGCCGAGAAGGTGAGGTGCACCGTGGACAAACCGTGGGTATGGGAGAACGCCGCCTACTGGCTGCTGTACGTGGTGGCGCTAGGGGCGGTGCTGTGGCACTGGGCACACGGCAACCCGGTACTGGCAGGACTGTGCCTGATCGGGGTCGCGCTGAGCATGCGGTTCATCACCCAGTCCGCACGTCGGGAGGATGCTGTCGGACCGCCCAGGCCGTGAGGAAGCAGACGGGGAAAGCAGCCGTCCCGCCTACCGGGCCGCTAGGGGCGGCAGATAACCTCATGGTCATGCGTTCCTGGCCTGCGCCCACAGTCGTCGCCCTGCCGGACCACGGCGGGCCGCTCAGTGTCCACGACACCGTCACCGGCTCCCGCCGCACCATCACCCCGGGGGCCACCGCGCGGATGTACGTCTGCGGGATCACCCCCTACGACGCCGCCCATCTAGGCCACGCCTTCACCTACCTCACCTTCGACCTGGTCAACCGGGTGTGGCGGGATGCCGGACACACGGTCGACTACGTGCAGAACATCACCGACATCGACGACCCGCTGCTGGAGCGGGCCGCAGCCACTGGACAGGATTGGCAAGAGCTCGCCGCGCGGGAGATCCAAGTCTTCCGTGAGGACATGGCGGCGCTGCGTATCCTGCCGCCCCGCGCCTTCCTCGGAGTCGTCGAGTCGATGGACCTCATCGCCGACTTCGTGGCCCGCCTCCGCGCGCAAGGGGTCACCTATGAAGTCGACGGCGACATCTACTTCTCCGCTGCCGACGCCCCCGGCTTCGGTAGCCTCTCCCAGCTGGACCGCACCGCCATGCTGGAGCTCTTCGCCGAACGCGGCGGCGACCCGGGTCGCGCGGGCAAGAAAGACCCGCTGGACTGGCTGCTGTGGCGGGCGGAACGCCCCGGCGAACCCGCCTGGGACACTCCGCTGGGCCGCGGACGTCCCGGCTGGCACGTGGAGTGCAGCGCGATCTCCGTGCACGAACTCGGCATGGGCTTCGACCTCAACGGCGGCGGCGACGACCTGATCTTCCCGCACCACGAGATGGGAGCCGCCGAAGCCTGCTGTGCCACGGGCAGCCGCCCCCAGGCCCGCCACTACCTCCACGTGGCCATGGTCGGCCTGGACGGCGAGAAGATGTCCAAGTCGCGGGGCAACCTGGTGTTCGTCTCCCAGCTCCGCAAGGCGGGCACTGACCCGATGGCGATCCGCCTGGCCCTGCTGGCCCACCACTACCGCACGGCCTGGGAGTGGACCGACGCCGACTTGCGCACCGCTGAGCAGCGGCTGGAGCGCTGGCGGGCCGCCGCCGCAGTGGAGAACGCCCCCGACGCCCGGCCGCTCCTGGCCCGGGTGCGCAGCGCCCTCGCCGACGACTTGGACACGGCCACCGCGCTGGCCGCGGTCGACGAGTGGGCGGACGCAGCCCTGAGCGGCAGCGGAGACGATCCGGACGCGCCCGCGCTCATGCGCACCACCGTCGACACCCTGCTCGGAGTGGCCCTCGACCGCTGAGTCCGGTGGGCCGGGACAGTGTCCCGGCCCACCGTTGGCGCCCGCACCAGCCGCAGGAAACCGAAAGCACAGCGCGAAACGTCGTTGCGCACCGTTATAGTTCGCTCGTCTTTGTACGAGAGAACAACGCCCCAGCGGCTGGAAAGGGCGGACCGTGACCGAACGCGCGTTCCAAGTAGACCTGCGGGGGTGGTCGATCTCCTCAGTCGACACCTATACTCCAGTCCCCGCGTCTACCTGCGCGAACTGCTGCAGAACGGTGTCGACGCCGTGACCGCGCGGCGCGCCGAAGAGCCGGACGCCCCCGCCCGGATCCACATCGAGACCCCCGAACACACCGGTGAAGGCAGCCTGCGGGTCCACGACACCGGGGTGGGCCTGACCGAACCGCAGATCCACGAACTCCTCGCCACTATCGGCCGGTCCAGCAAACGCGACGAGCTCGGCTACGCCCGCCACGAATTCCTCGGCCAGTTCGGAATCGGGCTGCTCTCCGGATTCCTCGTCGCCGACGAGATCGAAGTGCTGACCCGCTCCATGCACGGCGGCCCCACGATCCGCTGGGTCGGCTACTCCGACGGACGCTACCTGGTCGAGGAAGCCGAAGAAGAACGCAACGAAGTCGGCACCACCGTCATCCTGCGGCCCCGCCGCGACGCTGAGGAATGGTTCGCCGCCTCCACTGTCGCGAACCTCGCCCGCCACTACGGCGCATTCCTCCCCGTGGAACTCCGAGTCGGGGACACCCTTGTCACGGAAGGGGAACCGCCGTGGCGCCGGACCTACCCGACCCCGGTGCGCCGCCGCGCCGCGCTCGCCGACTACTGCCAGGCAGTGTTCGGTTTTGCACCGCTGGACGTGATCGACCTGGAAGCGGCCGCGGCCGGGTTGCGGGGAGTAGCGTTCGTGCTCCCGCACGCGGCCAACCCCACGGTGCGCGCCGCCCACCGGGTCTACCTCAAACGCATGCTGCTCGCCGACAACGTCACCGACCTGCTGCCCGAGTGGGCGTTTTTTGTGCGCTGCGTCGTCGACGCCGAAGAACTGCGTCCCACCGCCAACCGCGAAGCCCTCTACGACGACGACCTGCTCGGACAGGTCTGCGACACACTAGGGGAGCAGATCCGCGACTGGCTGCTCACCCTCGCCCACAGCAGACCGGAAGAGCTCCGCCGCTTCCTGCAGCTCCACCACGTCGGTGTGAAAGCGCTGGCCGCGCACGACGACACCATGCTGGACCTGGTGTACCGCTGGCTGGACTTCGAAACCAGTTCCGGAACGATGCCCCTGGCAGAGTTCACCCGACGCCACTCCGAAGTCCGTTACACGTCCGACATCGACGAGTTCCGCAGCCTGTCCGCGGTCGCCGCCGCCCAAGGCGTGGGTCTCGTCAACGCGGGCTACGTCTACGACACCGAGATCATCTCCCGCCTCAGCGACCGGCAGGGCGCCGCTCTGCTCCGCCCACTGGACCCCGGCGAGCTCACCACCCGCTTCGGCAGGCTGCCGTCAGAAACCGAATTGCGGCTCCGCGACTTCCTCCACGTCGCGGAACGCGCCCTCGACTCCCTCGGCTGCACGGTACTGCTCCGCAGCTACGCCCCCGCTTCCCTGCCCGCGCTGTACCTGACCAGCCGGGCCGCGGAACACCGCAGAGAACTCGCCGAATCCCGGGCCGAGGCCGACCCGCTCTGGGCCGACGTGCTCGGCGCCCTCGAACCCGCCCTCGCCGCCGACCAGAACCGTCTCGTGCTCAACCATGCCAACCCCCTGACCCGGCGGATCACCACCCTCACCGACCCCGACCTGATCACCGTGGCAGTCCAGGCCCTCTACGGCCAAGCCCTGTTGCAGGGCCGCCACCCGCTGCGCCCGGCCGACAGCGCAGTCCTCAACCGGTCGTTCCTCGGATTGCTGGACTGGGCTGCCCCACAGAATCCGAGGAGTAGAGAGCAGTGACCGAGCTGAACTGGCGCACCCTCACCCAGCAGTCACTAGCCCTGCCCTACGGCAGGGCCCGCACCACCGGCCTGGAGAAAGCCCTGGATCTGGCCATCCGCGGCGGCGCCACCGAAGAAGACGTGTTCCACCTGCGGATGTCCCTCACCGAGGCGTACAAGTACGGGGGCGAGCCGGCGCGGGCGATGACAACCTTCACCCGCTGCCTCACCGCCTTCGACGCGGACCCCGCCCGCTACGGCCCCGAAGCGCACCACCGGCTGCTGTGGCAGTTCAAGTGGATCATCGCCGCACTGACCGATTTTCCGGAGATCCCGCTCGACCGCACCTATGCGCTGCTCGACGATATGGAGCGCCGCTACCGGGAAAGCGGCTACAGCCTGCACCCCGTCCACGGCCTGCGCTGCCAGGTGGCCCGCCACATCGGCGACGTGGCGACCGCGGACGCCGAGTTCGAACGGTGGCGCACCGCCCCCCAGGACGAAAGCTCCGACTGTGCGGGCTGCGTCCCCACGGCTATGGCCTTCCATCTGGCGTGGCGGGGAGCCCACGCGGAGGCGATCGCCATCGCCGAACCGGTACTCTCCGGGGAACTCACCTGTGTCGAACAGCCGCAAGGCATCCTGAGCGCCCTCATCGAGCCCTACCTGCGCACCGGCCGCTACGAGGCGGCAGTCGACGCCCATCGCCGCACCTACCGGGTGCACCGACGCTATGAGACGCGCTACCTCTTCTCCCTCGGCACCCACCTGTTCTTCTGCGCCGTAACCGGGAACCACGCGCGGGGCCTGGAACTCCTGGAACGGCACCTGGGCGCGTTGGACGCACCCCCAGCCCGATGGACGCCATGGAGTTCGCGGCCTCTGCCGCGCTACTGCTGGACCGGCTCGCCGCATGCGGGCACGGCGACCTCACCGTGCGCCGTCCCGCGCACCAGGACCGCCCCGCCGCGGAGCTCCGCGTCACCGAACTGCGCGACCAGATGCGGGACCACGCCTTGGCGCTCGCCGCCCGGTTCGACGCGCGCAACGGCACCACCGCGCAGAGCACGAGGATCCGCGACCGCCTTGCCGCCGAACCGGTCGTGGCGGAACTCCCACTGACCGAGTACGCACCACGCCCCCGCCCCGCCGCAGCCTCACCGGAGCCGCTGCCTGAACCGCTCGCCGACACCTGGCAGGACCTCCTCGACCAGGCTGAGCAGTGGCGCCGCACCTGGCGCAAGGAACAGGCCCGGGCTGCCTGGCGCCGTTTCGACGAGCTCACCGTCGGCGTCGAACTGCCGTCCTGGGCCCGGGGCCGACGCGCGGAAGCCGAAGGATGGTTCCACGACATGGACGGGGACCACGCAGCAGCCGTCGAGCACTACCGGGCCGCTGCCGACCACTACGCTGCCGCACAGCTCGACGCCGACCGGCACCGGGTCCTCAGCCTGCTCGGCCAGTCCCTGGCCGAGGACGGGAACAGGACTGAAGGGCTGGCCCTCCTGCAGCAGGCGGTCGCCTACCTGGACGAGCACGGCACCCCCACCCAGCGGGTGGGCGCCCGCATCCGGCTCGCCGCGCACTGATGTTCCGCGGTGAGCTTGCCCACGCCCGAAAGCTGCTGGAAGAGAGCGGCTACCCCGACGCTGACGCGACCGCGCGGGCCCAGGTGCTGCTGCTCCTCGCCACCATCAGTGCCGCAACACACGCCCCGTTCCCCGAACAGGAGGCCCTGCTCGCCCAGGCCAGGAGAGAAGCCCGGGACAGCGGAAGCCCGCGCCTGGTCGTCGAGGCCGCATGCCGCCACGCCCAGTTGCTGCGCGCGAGCGGCCAGGACGCGTGGGACGCTGCCTGGCAGGCGCTAGAGGAAGCCGAAGCCCACCTGATCCCCGACCTTCCTCCCGGAGCGGAGACCAGTGTGCTGCTCACCCGCGGCCAGTGGCTGTGCGAAGACCAGGAGTACGAGCAGGCCGCGGTTGTCTTGGCGGAAGCAGTCGCCCAGGCCACCGCGCTCGGGATCGCTCCGATGGCCGCGCACGCCAAGGTGCTGCTGGCCCGCGCCTACCACGCCATCGAACGCTACTTCGAGGCTGCGGAAGCCGCTGAGGAGATCCTGGCAGCAGAACAGCATCTCGTTTCCGTCGACCGCAAAGCAGTGCGGGAAATCCTCGCCCGCTCCCTTGGTGAACTCGGGGAACTGGAGGACGCCCTGGCCCGCTGGGACGAGATCATCGCTATGGAGGACGACCCGGCGCAGACCGCGGTCCTCCACGTGGAAGCTGCCCGCGTGCTGAGCCGGATGGGCCGCCACACGGAGGCAGCCGAACGCCACGCCGCCACCGCCGTGCTGTGGGAGGAACTCGACGAGCCGTACCAGGTCTACGAGCAGCACTACTGCCGGGCGGTCGCGCTGCTCCTCGCCCACCGGGTTGCGGACGCGCACACCGCCCACCAGCAGGCCGAGCAGTGGCTGAAACGGGCGGAGGCCCACCCCGAACTGCGCATCCCTGCCGAGCACCTGAAAAACCAGCGTGGCTTACTGCACCACAGTAAGGCCCGCATCATGGCGGCTGAGGGCTTGCTCACCGCAGCGGTGGCCGAAGCCGAAAAGGCGTACGCCCTGTTTCGCGAAGTCGACGAACAGAGGGCAGCCGAATACCTGAAATTCCTGGCGAGAATGCGGGAAGCCGCCGACGAAGCAGAAGACGCGCGGTAGGGTGCGGGGGCGGGAAAACGGTCCGTCCACAAAAGGGTGAAGTCAGCGGAAACGTCAACGCTTGGTGTCAATCCGTGATGTGATGGAGCAATGGCAACCCCCGAGACTCTGAGCGCCGCGGCCACGCTCATCCGCGACTTCGTCACCACCGGTGACTCTTTGGCCGGCCGGGCAGATCTCGCCCGGTTCCTGCGTGACCACCGGCTGATCCCGGAGAGCGCCATTCCGATCACCCTTGCCGACTTCGACGAAGCGCTCGCCCTGCGCGACGGGCTGCGCGCCCAACTGCGGGCAGCGGCAGGGGAGAGCGCCGACGCCGAAGCGATCGCCCGCGCCCAGCGGGTATTGGACGGCTTGCGGGTCACGGTACGGATCAACCCCGGCGAGGCAGCGCTGTCTCCGCTGGCCCCCGCCGTGGTCGACGAGGTCCGCCGGGGCCTGGCCCGGATCGCCGGTGCCTGGGCCGCGGTCCTCGCCACCGGAGAATGGCGACGGATCAGCGTGGACTGAACCGCACACAGACACGCCGGTGGCCCGCCCCGGCCGGGACGGGCCACCGGCAGCTGTACCGCAGCGGCTAGGATCCGCCGCGCCGTCGCCGCAAGTAACGTTCGAATTCACGGGCAATAGCCTCCCCGGAGGCTTCGGGGAGTTCCGCCGCGTCTTTGGCCTCCTCGAGGCTGCGCACATAGTCCGCGATATCGGTGTCCTGGGCGGCGAGCTCGTCCACTCCGCGCTCCCAGGCCCGGGCGTTCTCCGGCAGTTCCCCCAGCCGGACCGTCAAATCCAAGGTGTCCTCCACCCGGCGGACCAACGCCAGCGTCGCCTTAGGGCTGGGCGGCTGGGACACATAGTGGGGGACCGCCGCCCACAGGGAGATCGTTTCCAGACCGGCAGCGCTGAAAATGTCGTGCAGCACGCCGACAATTCCGGTTGGTCCCTCGTAGGTGGCCGGCTCCAGACTCGCTGAGGTGGCTAGTTCGGGGTGGGAGAACATGCCCGTGACCGGTACGGGTCGCGTGTGCGGTACGTCGGCGAGCAGCGCGCCCAAGAGGACCACGCGTCGCACACCCAACTCCCGGGCGATCGACAACAGGTCGCTGGCAAACCCACGCCAACGCATGCTGGGCTCGTCACCTCGCACCAGGACCACGTCTCGCCCTTCGGGAGAACGGGTCAGCAGCACTTTCACCCCGGGCCAGTGGATTCCCTGGTGGGCACCGTTGACTGCGGTGACCTGAGGCCGGGTGACCTGGAAGTCGTAGTACTCCTCAGAGTCCAGGGAGACCAGCTCGGTAGCCCCCCAGACATCGGTCAGGTGGTCGATCACGGCGCTGGCCGCCTCACCGGCGTCATTCCAGCCCTCGAACGCGGCCACCATCACGGGCTCGACCAGCTCCGAGACGCTGTCGAGCTCAGGCACAGGCCGCCTCCTTCAATCATCGGGGTCATGGGTACCGGATCACTATCGATCCGCACCGCTGTTGTGTCCACCATATGTTCAAACAGGACTGCGCCGTAGAGGCGAAACCGAACAAAACGCCGAATCGCTGCCCAGGATTCCAGGTTTGTCGACGTTGTGGAGCGTGCCACACCCTGAGTTCCGCGGTCCGTAATTGTCCGACGAAAAGGCACAACCACGGTGCGCTATCGTCAAAGCACCCGGGGGTGGCGTAGGCAGTAGCGTCCCACGGGGCTGCCCCAACCGTCCTCGCGGCCCGCTCAGCGGGCCGTACGTCCGTCAACAGCGAAGCCAAAGGTCGGTCTATGAGCGCTCGACTCTCCTTCCGTGAAGTCCTCGGTTCCCGCGTCCTCGTCGCCGACGGGGCGATGGGAACGATGCTTCAGACATACGACCTGAGCATGGACGACTTCGAGGGACACGAGGGGTGTAACGAGGTCCTCAACATCACCCGGCCCGACGTGGTCCGGGAGATCCACGAGGCCTACCTGCAGGCCGGCGTCGACTGTGTCGAAACCAACACGTTCGGCGCGAACTTCGGAAACCTCGGCGAATACGGCATCGCGGAACGCACCTACGAACTGGCTGAAGCCGGTGCCCGCCTGGCCCGCGAAGCCGCCGACGCGTACACCACTGCCGATCACGTCCGCTACGTCCTCGGCTCTGTGGGGCCCGGGACGAAGCTGCCCACCCTTGGCCACGCCCCGTACGCTGTGCTGCGCGACCACTACGAACAGTGCGCACGCGGGCTCATTGACGGCGGTGTCGACGCGATCGTGATCGAAACCTGCCAGGACTTGCTGCAGGCGAAAGCCGCGATCGTGGGGGCACGGCGGGCCCGCAAGGCCGCGGGTACCGACACGCCGATCATCGTCCAGGTGACGATTGAAACCACGGGGACCATGCTGGTGGGCTCCGAGATCGGTGCGGCACTGACCTCGCTGGAACCGCTAGGGGTCGACATGATCGGCCTCAACTGCGCTACCGGTCCAGCAGAGATGAGCGAGCACCTGCGCTACCTCTCCCACCACTCCCGCATCCCCCTCTCCTGCATGCCGAACGCGGGCCTGCCTGAGCTGGGGGCGGACGGGGCCGTCTACCCGCTGCAGCCGCATGAGCTCACCGAAGCACACGACACGTTCATCCGCGAGTTTGGCCTGGCCCTGGTGGGCGGCTGCTGCGGCACCACCCCTGAGCACCTCGCCCAAGTGGTGGAGCGGGTGCAGGGACGCGGCGTGCCGGACCGCAAACCGCACGTCGAACCCGCCGCCGCCTCTATCTACCAGAGCGTCCCGTTCCGCCAGGACACCAGCTACCTGGCGATCGGGGAACGCACCAACGCCAACGGCTCCAAGGCGTTCCGCGAAGCCATGCTCGCGGAACGCTACGACGACTGTGTGGAGATCGCCCGCCAGCAGATCCGCGACGGCGCGCACATGCTCGACCTGTGCGTCGACTATGTGGGACGCGACGGGGTGCGCGATATGCGGGAGCTGGCTTCCCGGCTGGCCACCGCCTCCACGCTGCCGCTCGTACTGGACTCCACCGAAGTAGCGGTACTGGAAGCTGGACTGGAGATGCTGGGCGGGCGCGCCGTGCTCAACTCGGTCAACTACGAGGACGGCGACGGCCCTGACTCCCGGTTCGCCAAGGTCGCCGCGCTGGCGGTGGAGCACGGGGCGGCCCTCATGGCGCTGACCATCGACGAGCAGGGGCAGGCGCGGACCGCGGAACGGAAAGTGGAGGTCGCCGAGCGGCTCATCCGGCAGCTCACCACCGAGTACGGCATCCGCAAGCACGACATCATCGTGGACTGCCTGACCTTCACGATCGCAACCGGACAGGAGGAGTCGCGGCGCGACGCTCTGGAAACCATCGAGGCGATCCGTGAACTGAAGCGGCGCCACCCGGACGTGCAGACCACGCTGGGCGTGTCCAACGTCTCCTTCGGGCTCAACCCGGCTGCCCGCATTGTGCTCAACTCGGTGTTCCTCCACGAGTGCGTCCAGGCCGGCTTGGACTCCGCGATCGTGCACGCCTCCAAGATCCTGCCGATCAACCGCATCCCCGAGGAGCAGCGGCAGGTGGCGTTGGACATGATCTACGACCGCCGCACCGATGACTACGACCCGCTGCAACGCTTCCTGCAGCTTTTCGAAGGAGTGGACGCGCAGGCGATGCGCGCCTCGCGCGAGGAAGAGCTGGCCGCGCTGCCGCTGTGGGAGCGCCTGGAGCGCCGTATCGTCGACGGGGAAGCCGCCGGCATGGAAGCGGACCTGGACGAAGCGCTCACCCAGCGGTCCGCGCTGGACATCATCAACACCACGCTGCTGGCGGGGATGAAGACCGTCGGCGACCTGTTCGGCTCCGGGCAGATGCAGCTCCCGTTCGTGCTGAAGTCGGCCGAGGTGATGAAGGCCGCCGTGGCCTATCTGGAGCCGCACATGGAGAAGGTGGACGGCGACCTCGGCAAGGGGCGGATCGTGCTGGCCACGGTCAAGGGCGACGTCCACGACATCGGCAAGAACCTTGTGGACATCATCCTGTCCAACAACGGCTACGAGGTCATCAACCTGGGGATCAAGCAGCCCATCTCCGCGATTCTGGAGGCGGCCGAGCGGCACCGCGCCGACGTGATCGGCATGTCCGGCCTGCTGGTGAAGTCCACGGTGGTGATGCGGGAGAACCTGGAGGAGATGAACGCCCGCGGGGTCGCTGACCGCTACCCGGTCCTGCTGGGCGGTGCCGCGTTGACCCGCTCCTATGTGGAACAGGACCTCGCCGAGATTTTCAAAGGCGAGGTGCGCTATGCCCGCGACGCTTTTGAAGGCTTGAAGCTCATGGACGCCATCATGGCGGTCAAACGCGGGGTGAAGGGGGCTAAGCTGCCGCCGCTGCGCACCCGCCGGGTGAAGCGGGGCGCACAGCTTACCGTCACCGAGCCGGAGAAGATGCCGACGCGCAGCGACGTGGCCACCGACAACCCGGTGCCGACCCCGCCGTTCTGGGGGGACCGCATCTGCAAGGGGATTCCGCTCGCCGACTACGCGGCTTTCCTGGATGAGCGCGCCACGTTCATGGGCCAGTGGGGGCTGCGCGGCTCCCGCGGCGACGGCCCCACCTACGAGGAGCTGGTGGAGACGGAGGGGCGGCCGCGGCTGCGCATGTGGCTGGACCGGATCCAGACCGAGGGGTGGCTGGAGCCGGCGGTCGTCTACGGCTACTACCGCTGCTACAGCGAAGGCAACGACCTGGTCGTCCTCGGTGAGGACGAAAACGAGCTGACCCGGTTCACGTTCCCGCGGCAGCGCCGCGACCGGCACCTGTGCCTGGCTGACTTCTTCCGCCCCAAGGAGTCCGGGGAACTGGACACGGTGGCGTTCCAGGTCGTCACCGTCGGTTCGACGATCAGCAAGGCGACCGCGGAGCTGTTCGAGAAGAACGCGTACCGGGACTACTTGGAGCTCCACGGGCTGTCCGTGCAGTTGACGGAGGCACTCGCGGAGTACTGGCACACCCGGGTCCGCGCCGAGCTGGGCTTCGCCGGGGAGGATCCCGACCCGGCCGATTTGGACGCCTACTTTAAGCTCGGCTATCGAGGCGCCCGTTTCTCCCTGGGGTACGGGGCCTGCCCCAACTTGGAGGACCGCGCCAAGATCGTGGCCCTGCTGCGTCCGGAACGGGTTGGGGTGACGTTGTCCGAGGAGTTCCAGCTTGTTCCCGAACAGTCCACTGACGCGATCGTTGTCCATCACCCCGAGGCGAAATACTTCAACGTATGACCGTTGAGCAGCAACTTCCGCAGGCGGTGCTGTTCGATATGGACGGCACGCTGATCGACACCGAGCCGCTGTGGATCGCCACGGAGGCCGAGGTCGCCGCCGAACTCGGCTGTACCACGTGGACGGTCGAGGACCAGCGGCGCTGCTTGGGGAGCTCCGCGGCGATGGTGGCCTCCTACATCGCTGAGCGCTCGGGGACGTCGGTTCCGCAGAGTGAGATCGTCACCATGCTGTACACGTCGGTGGCGCGGCGGATGGCCGACAGTCCCCCCGTGCAGCCGGGCGCTAAGGAGCTGCTCAGCGAACTGGATGCCCTGGGGGTGCCGATGGCGCTGGTCACTTCCACGTACCGGTCGCTGCTGGGCACGGCACTGCGCGGTCTGGGGGAGCACTATTTCGCGGCGACGGTGGCCGGGGACGAAGTGTCCCAGGCCAAGCCGCACCCGGAGCCTTATCTCACGGCGGCACGCCTGCTGGGTGTGGATCCGCGCCGCTGTGTGGCGGTGGAGGATTCGCCCGCTGGCGTGGCTGCGGCCCAAGCCGCAGGGTGTGTCGTGGTCGCGGTGCCGCATGTGGCTCCGATCGAGGAGGCGGAGCGGCGGTATGTGGTCTCTTCCCTGACGGAGATCAGCGTGGACTGGCTACGACAAGTGGTCAACTCGTGACGCTGAACGGTCAGCAAAAACCTGGCGTTGTCGGGAAAAATCCGCTTAAGCGGCGTCCACTAGGGGAGAAACCCGATGTGGAGACAGCGTTCGCGGAGCGAGACTAGGGACCATGCCGACACAGATGCCGTTTGAAGGTCTGCTGCTAGGCGCCGCGCTCACCGTGGTGGGGCTGATCATCTCCTGGGTGGTGTGGCGCCGCAAGGGTGCTTCAGCAGGGCTGCGTGCTGTGGCGTGGTCGTTGCTGCCGCTGGCGTTCGGGCTGATCGGGTTGATGGGGCTGCTGGCGTCGCTGGCCGGCCAGTTGGTGCGGTTCTTCGGTGGGCTCGTGTTCGACCCGCTGGCGTGGGCCGGCGTGGTGGTGGCCGGTGTCGCGGTGGTGTTGTGGACCATCGGCCGCCTGCTGCGGGGACGTTCCAGACCGGCCGCACCCGCAGAGCAGCCCGCGTCCACTCAAGGCCGTCCGGCGAGCCCGGCGGTGGGGAAGGGCTCGCAAGGCCCCCGGTCCAGTGCGGGGGTGGACGACGAGTTCGCTGAAATCGAGGAGCTGCTGCGCAAGCGGGGGATTACGTAGGTTCCCCCTTCTGCTCACAGTGTTGAGGGCCTCGCCCGGCACGGGCGGGTCCCTGTTGTGTGTCCGCGGACCGGTGCGGGGGAGTACGAGTGCCGCACCGCCGCCGATACAACTTTGCGTTATTGTTTCAATTCTTTACGTAACATCAAAGATGAATGACAGTTGAGTAGTGCTCGTATCACGATTCTGGTACTCCGGGGTGATTTGGACGTTTTGCTGATTACCAGGGAGTATTTTTGGCGAAGTGTGTCGTAAGACGCACCAGAATTCCCGCTACTGTTCGGACTGTTGTGTCGAACGGTCACCATGAGTGGTCTTCTGGTGACGTCGACGTCTGCCTCGCCGGACAGGGGCCCAGAGGCACACGACACTGCGACATCCGGGACAACAGCCCGGCCTGATCCACGGCCACAAGCGCGAGAAGTGGGGGAAGGTGCATGACCGCGCCGTTGGACGCGCCTGAATCGGCGCAGCACGCCGAACCCGAGGCCATCGCCCAAGGGCGGCGTGACATCGCGAGTCGCTCCCTCACCCAGATCGCCTGGCGGAGGCTACGCCAAGACCGGGTCGCTCTGGGCGGAGGCATCGTCGTTCTCCTGCTGATCCTGGTCGCGATCTTCGCGCCGCTGCTCACCCACTGGTTCGGACATCCGCCCAACCAGTTCCACCAAGACCTCATCGACCCGGCCACCCAGGGCGTCCTCAAAAACCCCAACGACCCGTGGAGCGGGATCGACCCGACCGGCGGCATGAGCAAAGAACACCTGCTCGGCGTGGAACCGGTCAACGGGCGTGACCTGTTCAGCCGGATCGTCTACGGGGCGCGCATCTCCCTGCTCGTCGCCTTCCTGTCCACCCTGCTGTGCGTCACCATCGGCACCGTGCTCGGCATCCTCGCCGGCTACCTCGGCGGCTGGGTGGACACCGTGATCAGCCGCGCCATGGACATCTTCCTCGCCTTCCCGCTGCTGCTGTTCGCGATCGCCCTGGCCGGTGTCATCCCCGACGAAGCGTTCGGTCTCAGCGACAACGCCCTCCGCATCGCCGTGCTCGTGTTCATCATCGGCTTCTTCAGCTGGCCCTACATCGGCCGGATCGTGCGAGGGCAGACCCTCAGCCTGCGCGAACGCGAATTCGTGGAAGCAGCCCGCTCCATGGGCGCAGGTACCGGGCACATCATCTTCCGCGAAATCCTGCCCAACCTGGTGGCGCCGATCCTCGTCTACGCGACCCTGCTGATCCCCACCAACATCCTCTTCGAAGCGGCCCTGTCCTTCCTCGGCGTCGGTGTCAACCCGCCCACCCCCACCTGGGGCCACATGCTCTCCGAATCCCTCGACTACTACGCGGTCGCCCCCCACTTCGTGATCATCCCCGGACTTGCGATCTTCATCACGGTCCTCGCGTTCAACCTCTTCGGTGACGGGCTCCGTGATGCCTTCGACCCCAGGTCCACAGACTGACGCGTTCGCCCCGGCGACTACGCGCACCCGCACGGCGGGGTCTCCCGCCTATCCGCAGTGAGAAAGGGAAGTCAGTGAACAAACGTGTCATGGGATTCGCCGCACTGAGTGCGGCGGCCGCCCTCATGCTCGCCGCTTGCGGCGGTGACAGCGGCAGCAGCGGGGGCGGCAGCGGCAACGGTGCCGGCTTCGACAAGGGCAGCACCGAAATCGTCAACCCCTCCGACGCCAAGGGCGGTACCCTGCGGTTCGCGATCTCCGCCAACATGGAGAGCACCGACCCGGGCAACACCTACTACGGCTACGTGTGGAACTTCAGCCGCTACTACGCCCGCACACTCCTCACCTATGCGGCTGCCCCGGGCGAGGCGGGAACCGAGCTGGTCCCCGACCTGGCCGCAGACATGCCCGAGGTCAGCGACGACGGCACCGAGTGGACCGTCAAGCTCAAGGAAGGCCTCAAGTACGAGGACGGCACCGAGATCGTCGCCGAGCACATCAAGTACGCGATCGCGCGCAGCAACTTCGGCGACCAGGCGCTGCCCAACGGCCCCAAGTACTTCCAGCAGCTCCTCGACGAGGACGACTACGACGGCCCCTACGGCGGCGGTGACCCGCTGGAAGGCTTCGACGCGATCGAAACCCCGGACGACTACACCCTCGTCTTCCACCTCAAGGAACCGTTCTCGGATTTCCTCTACGTCCTCGCGCAGCCGCAGACCGCTCCGGTGCCGCCCGAGGCCGACAAGGGCGAGCAGTACCAGACCCGCGTGGTCTCCTCCGGCCCCTACAAGTTCGAAGACGACTACACCCCCGGCAACGGCCTGGTCCTGGTCCGCAACGAAGAGTGGGACCCGGACAGTGACCCGATCCGCACCGCACTGCCCGACCGGATCACCGTTGAGGAAGGCGTCGACCAGAACGAGATCGACCAGCGCCTCGTCAACGGAGAGCTCGACGTGGACCTGGCCGGCACCGGCCTGGGCCCGGCGATGAAGGGCAAGCTCGTCGCCGACGAGGAGGCGCGCGCCAACATCGACAACCCGACCACCGGCGCCCACTTCTACGTCAACATCAACACCAAGGTCGAGCCGCTGGACAACCTCGCCTGCCGCCAGGCCATCCAGTACGCGGTCGGCCGCGAAGGCATCCAGCGCGCCTACGGCGGTGAACTGGGCGGTGAAATCGCCACCCAGGTGCTGCCCCCGGACATCCCCGGTGCCGACCCCTCCTACGACCCCTACGACGCGGCTTCCGGCAAGCCCAACGTGGAGAAGGCCAAGGAGAAGCTGGAAGAGTGCGGCCACCCCGACGGCTTCGCAGTCAACATCGGCGTCCGCTCCGACCGTCCCGCTGAAGTCGACGCGGTCGAGGCGATCCAGCAGGACCTGGCCCAGGTCGGCATCGAGGCCAAGGTCAAGGGCTACCCGTCGGACACCTACACCAACACCCAGGCCGGCTCGCCTGACTTCGTCGCCGAGAACAAGCTCGGCCTGACCTACTACGGCTGGATGGCGGACTGGCCCTCCGGCTACGGCTTCATGAGCTCCATCCTGGACGGCGACGCCATCAAGCAGGCGGGTAACTCCAACATCGCCGAACTGGACGACCCGGAGATCAACAAGCTGTTCGACGAGGTCGTCAGCGTCGAGGACCCGGAAGAGCAGGCCGCGATCTACGCCGAGATCGACCGGCTGACCATGGAGAACGCCGCCATCCTCACCGGCGTCTTCCAGAAGTCCGTGATCTACCGGCCCGACAACCTGACCAACGTCTTCTTCAACCCGAGCTGGCACATGTACGACTACATGACGCTCGGCACCACCGAAACCGAGTAGTCGCCACGCTCGACCAGTATCGGGAAGGCAGGTGAAGGCGCTGGCCTGGGCCGAACAGCCACGGTTCGCCCAGGCCAGCGCCGACCGCAATGCTGAGATACATCCTCCGGCGCCTGGGCGCGAGTGTGATCCTGCTCCTCGTCGTGACCCTGATGACGTTCGTCATCTTCTACGTGGTGCCACGACTCGCCGGGCGGACCACTGAACAACTCGCCACCATGTACGTGGGCCGCGCCCCCACCGAAGCCGCCATCCAAGCCACCATCAAACGGCTGAACCTGGACCAGCCGCTGATCATCCAGTTCTGGGAGTTCATCAAAGGCATCGTCCTCGGAGCCGACTACACCTTCGGCAACGACGTCGTGCACTGCGCGGCCCCCTGCTTCGGCTACTCCTTCCAGACCTACCAGGAGGTCTTCCCCGCCATCCTCGAGCGGCTGCCGATCACGTTCTCCCTCGGCCTGGGCGCCGCGGTGCTCTGGCTGGTCGGCGGGGTCGCCGTCGGCGTCATCTCAGCCGTCAAAAAAGGCAGCATCTTCGACCGGATCTCCATGGGCCTGGCCCTGGGCGCAGTCTCCCTCCCCATCTTCTTCACCGGCCAGCTCGCCTTGGCCTTCCTCGTGCACGACTGGGGCCTGTTCCCCAACGCCCGGTACACGCCGTTCACCGAAGACCCCATCGCCTGGGCCTCCGGACTGCTGCTGCCGTGGCTGACCCTGGCGTTCCTGCACGCCGCACAGTATGCGCGCCAGACCCGCGCCGGCATGCTGGAAACCATGGGAGAGGACTACATCCGCACCGCCCGAGCCAAAGGCCTCAAAGAAAGCCGTGTCATCCTCAAACACGGCCTGCGCCCCACGCTCACCCCGATCCTGACCATCTTCGGTCTGGACATCGGACTGGTGCTCGGCGGCGCAGTACTCACCGAACAGGTGTACTCGCTCAACGGCATTGGACGGTTCGCGGTCACCGCGATCGTGCAGAGCGACCTGCCGGTCATCCTCGGCGTCACCCTGTTCGGCGCGTTCTTCATCGTCCTGTGCAACCTGGCCGTGGACCTGCTCTACCCCCTGGTCGACCCCAGGGTGCGTACGGCCCGCTGACCTCGACCATGACCCACCGCCCTACCCGCCACGGCGGGGGACACCCAAGCAAGGAAGACAGGCAATGAGCACTCCGGAAACCGGAAGCCAAGGCAATGGGCTTCCCGTTGTCTCCGTGCGCGACCTTTCCATCACCTTCTCCACTGACGACGGCGACGTCCACGCCGTCCAGAACCTGTCCTTCGAAGTCGCCGAAGGTGAAGCGCTAGGCATCGTGGGCGAGTCCGGTTCCGGTAAGAGCGTCACCTCCCTGGCGCTGATGGGCTTGCACCGCGACACCCGGGCACAGCTCTCCGGGGAGATCCGCGTCGCTGGAATCGACGTGGTCACCGCCAGCGACCAGGAGATCCGCGCGATGCGCGGCAACGACATCGCCATGGTCTTCCAAGACCCGATGTCCTCCCTGCACCCGCAGTACACCATCGGGAACCAGATCATCGAGGCCTACCTCACCCACCGCCCCACAGCGAGCCGGGCTGAGGCACGGCGGCGCGCCATCGACGTGCTTGACCGGGTCGGCATCCCCGAACCGGCGAAACGCATCAACTCCTATCCGCACGAATTCTCCGGCGGGATGCGGCAGCGCGTCCTCATTGCCATGGGCCTGGTGTGCGAACCGAAAGTGCTGCTCGCCGACGAGCCCACCACGGCCCTGGACGTCACCGTGCAAGCGCAGATCCTCGACCTTCTCGACGAGCTGCGCCGCGACCTGCGCATGGCGCTCATCCTCGTCAGCCACGACCTGGCCGTGGTCGCTGGATCAGTCGACAACGTCCTCGTCATGCGCAAAGGCGTGGCAGTGGAACGCGGCGACGTGCGTCAGGTGCTCAACTCTCCGAGCCACCCCTACACCCAGCAACTGCTCGCCGCCGTGCCCCGGATCGAGATCTCCCGGGCCCAGCGCCGTGCCCAACTGCGTGCCGAACGCGAAGGGAAAACCACCCCGGCCGCCGCGGAAACGCCTGCGCCGAGCCAGCGCAGCACCGATGAGGAGCCGCTGCTGAGCGTGCGCAACGTGCGCCAGCGGTTCCGTATCCGCGGCGGCCTCTTCGGCGGCGCCACCGACTTCTACGCGGTCGACGGCGTCTCCTTCGACCTGTACCGCGGCGAAACCCTGGGCATTGTCGGCGAGTCCGGTTCCGGTAAAAGCACCCTGTCCCGCATGATCATGCGGCTGTTGGAGCCCACCGAAGGCACCATCCTCTTCCAAGGCCGGGACATCACCCACCTGCCGGAACGCAAGATGCGCCCGCTGCGCCGCGACATCCAGATGGTCTTCCAAAACCCCTACTCGTCCCTCAACCCCCGGATGACCATCGGCGACAGCATCGGCGCACCCCTGCGCATCCAAGGGGAACGCGACGACAAACTGATCCGCACCCGCGTCCAGGAACTGCTGGAACGGGTCGGACTCGAACCGTCCCACTACAACCGCTTCCCGCACGCCTTCTCCGGTGGGCAGCGCCAGCGCATCGCCATCGCCCGGGCCCTGATCCTCCGCCCCCAACTGGTGATCTGCGACGAACCGGTCTCCGCGCTGGACGTCTCCACCCAAGACCAGGTGCTGCGGCTGCTCGCGGAACTGCAAGAAGACTTCAACCTGACGTTGATCTTCGTGGCACACGACCTGGCCGTGGTCCGCCAGATCAGCGACCGCGTCCTCGTCATGCGCAAAGGCAAAGTCGTGGAGACCGGCGACAGCGACGAGGTGTACGAGAACCCGCAGCACCCCTACACCAAGCAGCTGCTGGCTGCCGCCCCCGTCCTCGACCCGGACGCGGCCCGCGCTCACCGCGCTGAACGCCGCCGGCTCCGCGCCGCGCAGCCGGACACCGACGTCGCCTGAACCGCAGACCAGGGGCAGCCGGCGGTTGAGCACTCCCCGGCACTCTGCCGCGGCTGCCCCTGTCCCGGCTCCAGCAGGAAACTAGTAGCCTCCCCGGGTCCGGCGGGCCGCCTGCCGACCCCGGCGCCCCGCACCCACGAGACCGCCCCACGAGAAGGCCCGCACCAGCTCACCACCGAGGTTCACCCCCGCACCCAGAGCCAGGCCGACCGCGACCGCCTCACCGAGGCTCGCCACCCCGGCCAGCGGCTCCCCCGTGCTCATCTCGATCAGTCCCCGGTACAGGATGCTTCCCGGCAGCAGCGGAGCGATCGACGGAATGATGAAGGTGAGCGGAGGACGCCGGGTCCGCCGGGCCAGCCAGTGGCCGATCACCCCGACCACGACCGCGCCCGCCCCGGTCCCCACCACAGGCGGCACGGCGAGCAGTTCCCGCAGCCCCGCATAGCACACCCAGATCAGCACCCCCATCGCGCCGATCGGCAGCAGGGCCCGCACCGGCGCGACCAGGGACACCGCGAACGCGAGCGCCAAACCTGCCGCAGCTGCCAGCACGACCGGCTCCAGTGACGTCCCCGCCGACGGCAGATTGTCGAGGTCCACATAAAGCCCTAGCCGCACCGCGGTATAGGCGACCGCGCCAACCCCCGCGACGATCGCCCCCAACATGAAGAAGACCTCCAAGAGGCGGGCCGCCGCCGACACGTACGCGCCGCTGATCCCGTCTTGCAGGCTGGAGACCAGGGGACGCCCCGGTAGCAGCGCCACAATGCTCCCGGTGATCACCGCGTTCGCGCGAAGCCCCAACTCCAGCTCCTCGCTCACCCACAGCAGCGCCATGCCGGTGCTCGCCGCCAACAGCGCGGCCACCGCCATCTGGTAGAACTCGGCCACCCCGCGTCGAGCCAGCCAGCCCGCGGCCCGGTCCCCGAGCACGGTGGCGGCGAACGCCGTGGCCGCCACGATGATCCCACCGCCCACCATGACACTGGCGCTGCTGGCGATCAGCCCCAGCCCGGCCACGATCACCCAGCGGGGATAGTGCGGCCGGGAGCGTTTGATGGCGTGGAGCCGCGCGGTTGCGCGCTCCACGTCGAGCAGGCCCAACGCAGCGTCTTCCACCAGCGCGTGCAGCTCGTTGACCTTGTGGTAGTCGAGGGAGCGGCGGCGCACCACGCGCTCCCCGGTCACCGGGGGCTCATCCCCGCCGGGGTGGCACGACAGGGTGATGCCGGTGAACGTCACCGACACTTCGCTGCGGGGCAATTCGAACGCCACCGCCAGACTCAGCATCGCGTCGCTGACCGTCTCGGTGGCTTCCCCGCTGGCCAGCAGCAGTTCCCCTACCCGCAGGACGAGGTCCATGGCCCGCGGATCGGGACGCGGCGCTTCGTCTTCGAACTCTTCTGCTTCCAGGTCGAGCACGCCGCGGCTGGCACGCCAGTCCCGCAACCGGGTCAGCAGGGTGGGGGAGTGCGATGTGTCGGAACGCCGCGGTGCCTGGTTCATCCGGCGCTCACCTCCTCGGGAGGGACCCCTGCCCAACGGGACGCATGCTCCATCCGGGAATGACGCATCCAAACCTGGGACATAAGGGAGTGGGTGGGATACAAGGGGAAGAAACGGAAAGCTCATTGGGGGAGACGTTCCCCACGCCGCCGAAGTTGCCCCCACCCTGCACCGATCCGCCACCGGACCGTATGAGATCACTCACCCCGGGACGAGCGGCCGTCTCCCGCACCCTCCCCGGGAACCACCAGCCCGTGCTCGTAGGTGTACACCACGGCCTGCACCCGGTCCCGCAGCCCCAGCTTGGCGAGCACCCGGCCCACATGCGTTTTCACCGTCGTCTCGCCGAGCACGAGCTGCCGCGCGATCTCCGCGTTCGTCAGCCCCCGCCCCAACAGCCGCAGCACTTCCCGCTCCCGACGAGTCAACCGCGCCACCTCCGCGGCCGGGCCGCTGGCCTGCGGGGCAGCGGGGAGCGCCGCCAGCCGGTCCAACAGTCGAGCAGTCACCTGGGGACACAGCGCCGCGTTCCCCCGGGCGACTTCGCGGACCGCCCGCACCAGCTCCTCCGGGGACGAATCCCGCAACAGCAGACCGCGCGCCCCCGCCTGCAACACCTCGAAAGCCGTACCCTCTGCCACGGACGAAGCCACGACGACAACCTGCACCGTCTGCCCCGAGTCCGCTGCCCACTGCCGCACCTCGCGGCTGAGCACGGCACCGCCCCCGCCCGGCAGCTCCGCATCAGCCACCACCACGTCCGGCAGCAACTGGCGGACCGCTGCGAGGGCCGTGCGAACCTCCGCGGCCTCACCTACCACGCTCGTCTGCGCATCCGACTCCACGATGAGCCGCAGCCCGGCACGGACCAGCGGCCGACCGTCGGCAAGCAGCACACGAACCGGCATCAGCCCACTCAGGACGCGAGCGGCTTCACGACATCCTGCGCGGCCTGCTGGGGAAGCGGGGGAGGAGTCCCCCCGAACGCCGGGCACAGCGCCCGATGGTCGCACCAGTTGCACAGCGGCGACCGGCGCGGCAGCCACCGCCCCGTGCGAGCAGTCTCCACAATCGTGTCCCACACCGCGCGGATATGCGCCTCCGCGTTACGCATCTCCTCCTCGGTCGGGTCGTACCAGCGCACCGCCCCGTCCCCCAAGTACAGGAGCTGCAGCCGGTCGGGTACCCGACCGGTCTCCCGCCACACCATGACCCCGTAGAAGAAGATCTGGAACCGGGCCTTGTCCTCGTAACGCGGAGCCGGACTCTTCCCCGTCTTGTAGTCGACGATGCGCACCTGCCCCGTGGGCGCCACATCCACTCGGTCGACATAGCCGAGCAGCAGCGGGCCCGACTCCAACGGAACCTCCAAGCGGACCTCACGCTGCTGAGGCTCCAACCGTTGCGGGCTCTCCAAGTCGAAATAGCGCCGCACCAGCGCGCGCGCCTCCTCCAACCAGGCCGCCAACGCCTCCGCATCAGGGAACATCGCCTCGACATCAGGCTCCTGCTCCCGCATCCGCTCCCACTGCGGCTCCAGCAACGCAAGCGCCGCATCCGGCGTCCGCGACTCCGCAGGAAGCTCAAACAGCTTCTCCAACACCGCGTGGACGAGCGTGCCGCGCCGAGCCGCCGGACTCGGCGGCTCAGGAATCCGGTCAATCACCCGGAACCGGAACAGCAGGGGACACTGCATGAAGTCGGTGGCCCGCGACGGGGAGAGGGCCCGCAGCGGCACGGGGGACGGTGCGGAACTCATGACTCCCCACCTTAGCCGCCCGCAGCACCGGCACATCGACACCAGAAGCCGTAGCCTGGAAGAGTGAACCAACCAGACTCCGCAGCTTCCCAGCCCCGGGACAGGAAGGGTGGGCTACGCATCGGACGCCCATGGGGCATCCCGGTCTACATCACCCCGTCCTGGGTGGTGATCGCGGTGCTGCTCACCTTCCTCTACCAGCCGGTCGTCGACAGCATCCTGCACCTCGGCGCCGCCTCCTACCTGGTAGCGCTCCTCTTCGCCGTGCTGCTGTACGTGTCCGTGCTCATCCACGAACTCGCCCACTGCGTCGCAGCCCGCCACTACGGACTCCCCGTACGCAGCATCACCCTCTACCTGCTGGGCGGAGTGTCCGAAATCGACCGGGAAGCTGAACAGCCCCGCCAGGAGTTCTGGATCGCCTTCAGCGGCCCCCTGCTCTCCCTCGTCCTCGCCGGTCTCGGCTTCCTCTGCTACCTGCTGGTCGACCCTGCCACAGTGCTGGGCGTGCTCATCTGGCAGCTCTGGGTCGCCAACCTGCTGGTAGGCGTCTTCAACCTGCTGCCTGGACTGCCCCTGGACGGCGGCCGTATCCTCCGCGCCGCCGTGTGGGCAGCCAGCGGACGGCCGCTGACCGGCACCACCGCGGCCGCCTGGGGCGGACGCATCCTCGCGATCCTGGTGATCGCGCTCCCCTTCGTCTACTCCTGGCTGCTATGGCGGGCCGCCCCCAGCATCGTCACCGTCCTGTGGACCACCCTGCTCGGCGCCTTCATCTGGCGCAACGCCTCCGTCGCCCTGCACACCGCCCGGATCCGCGCCCGCCTGCCCCAGCTCGTCGCCCGCGACCTGGCCCGCACCGCCATCACCGTAACCACCGACACTCCGCTCGCCGAAGCGTTGCGCCGCCGTGCCGCAGCCGACGCGGAAGCGATCCTCGTCGTCGACTCTGCGGGCACCCCCACCTCCATCGTGGACGACGCTGCAGCCAACGCCGTACCCGTGGAACGGCGGCCCTGGCTCCCCGTCAGCCACACCGCCCAGACCCTCACCCCCGGCACTGTGCTGCCCGCCGACCTTGCCGGGGAAGACCTGATTAAAGCCATGAACGCCCAACCGGCGTCCCAATACCTACTCGTCGACGCGGACGGCACCGCAGTGGGGGCGCTGCGTACCGCCGACGTTCGCGGAGCCATGGAAGGCAACGGCTTCTAACCGCACCCCGCGCCCGCTCGGCATACAGCCGACGGGGACACCACGCCCGCACACCGCCCGTACGCCTCCGCGGAGCATCCCGCACCCCGCTTCAGCCCCAGCACCCCCACGATCCGATGCAGCCAACCGGCCACCCGCCCTCCCCGGCCAGTCCCAGCCTCAGCGGGACGCCCCCGGAGGCCAGATCACGTGGACCGGGCGGTCGTGCTCCCGGGCATAGGCGACAATGTCCGCCGTCCCCCCAGGCCCCCGGGCGGGCGCCCCGTCCCACACCGCCACCAGCGTGTCACACGAGTCCACAAGCAGTTTCCCCGCCGCCAGGTGCGCCTCCGGCGTGGACTCGACGAACGGCAGACGCTGCACCGCCTGCGCGCGGGCCAGCAGCGCGTCGTAAGCGGCGTGGTGGTCGGCAGGCAGCGAGTCACGGTAGCGCTCAGCGGGCACCACCACCTCCAACGCGCCGCCCACTTCCAGCACGATCTCCGCGAAAAGCGTGTCAGCGCCGTCGGCAAGGCACGACAACCCCACCAAGCCGGAGCCGAACCTGCTCAAATAGTCCCGAAGCTCCCCCGCGACAAGCCGCATGGTCTGCTCCGGCAGTCCGCGGTGCCCAGTAACCGCGACACGGTATCTGCTCACAGAGGCAACCTCCCGGTGGTCAGGCTGGCCAATTGCTCATCGAACGCGTGGACGCACCGCGCCTGCGGTCCCCGGTATTCACGACGGAACCGTCGCACCCGGTTGAGAACCTTCTCGGAGCGGTAGGCAACCCCCGTCTGCAGGGCGTGAGAGGCAAGCCGGAACGCCTCATCCACGTCCCCAGCATCAGCGTGCGCCGTCGCCAGTTCCACCATCAGTATCGACTGCTGCTTGGGAGCCGAAACAGTCCTGGGGAACGCCTCGAAGAACGCGGCCCGCGCCTCGTGCGGTCGACGCAGCCGCACCGCGGCCAACGCCCGGTACCCGGCCACCTTCGCCGAATCGAACCGGAACACCCACGGCCACGGCGGATCAGTGTTCTCAGGCCGTTCCGCGGCGTGCTCGGCGTGGGCGAGCCGCTCCTGGGTAGCGGCACGATTCCCCAACGCCGCATGACCAAGCGCGCACACACAGGACAGCCACGCCTGCGCAGTGGGGTGCACCTCGCCGCGCAGTTTGTGAGCAGCCTCCTCAGCCAGGCGCAACCCCAGTTCGGGCTCCTCCGAGTCGATCTCGAAGAGCGCCAGGCTGCCGAGCATGTACACGGTTAACAGAACATCCCCTGCCTGGTGAGCATGCTTCACCGCCCGGTGGTAGAAGGACCGCGCCGACCCGGAGTCGCCCATATCAGCGTGCAGCCACGCAGCGAACCCCGCCGCCTCACTGGACGCGGCAGCCACCTCAGCGGCGAACGGAGTCCGCTTGGCACGCGACAGCGTCCGTGCCGACAGCTCCCAGTGAGCCAAGGCAGCGTTGACCAGATCCCGGGAGGGCGACGAGGCGTCCAGCCTGCGCTGGCTCCCGGTAATGGCACGCAGGGTCGCTGCCGTCTCCTCGTGCACGTTCCCCACCGCCGAGAGGTTCGGCAAGGAGAGCGTCGCTAGAGCGACAGCCTTAGTGAAGTCTCGACGTCGCGTTGGACCCGCCCCCTTCATACGGCCCGCCGCGAATGCGGCGGGAGGGCGTGAGGCCGTCAACGGAACGGAACTAGGTTGTGCCGGAGCGAACCGCAACAGGTGAATGGGAATCCCCAGCCGCTCACAGACCTCCCTCACCTGGTCCAACGTGAGCGACTGTTGACCGTTGACGACTCGGGATACCCAGCTCTGGCTGTAGCCGACCGTCCGTGCCAGGTCGGTCTGGGACCACCCCCGAGCGAGCCGGACGGCTTCCACAAGAGCCGCCATGTCGCAGGTGGCTAGTGCGGCAGCCACCGCGGGGCGGGTCCAGAAATCCCCAGGCAGGGTTCCTACACCTTCACGCTGGGACATGAGCCTAGGTTAAAGACTTGGCCTGCACTTTGCGGCTATCTGCAAAAAAATATGATCATGCGAGACGCGCATAAAGCTTTCTTTCGGGGTGACGAAACGGGCACAGTCAAGAGGCCAGAGGTCCTGTGTTTGGGATCATCTCAGACATGGAGGGGGAACGAGTGACAGTTGAGATGCCACACGGAAGACCCGCACAGTCCTGGACAACGTCCCGTTTCGACGGGCACCGGGGGGAGACACGCTGGAGTCTGGCACTGTGCGAACTCGAAGCCTCACTCCGCCGCTCCGGAGTAGAGACCATGCTGAACGGCCAGATCGGAGCAGTCGACGCCATCCTACGGGACGCGGCCAGCCAACGCCCGATCCGCAGGCAGCGCACCGTGCTGCGCCCGCACCGCGGCCGGCTCTGGTGGTGGCTGAGGGTGCCCTCCGATGAGCTCAAAGCCCCATCGATGACACCCCTGGCCCCCGCCGCCGAACCAGCCGTAGCAGCCCGACGCATCCACGGGCTCCTCACCGCACCACAGCGGTGACCCCACACCCCGGTCACCCGTTCCCGGCTGCGACCGGCCCGCACACCACCCCATGGCATGCGGGACACCCCCGCCCCACCGGTCAGGCAGAGACCCGGTCACCCCCCAGCCGCTCCGCGGCCAGCACGGCCGCACCCACGATCCCCGCGGTATTGCGCAACTTCGCCGGCACGATCGGCGCGCGCAAGCGGAGATGCGGCAAAAACTTGTCCGCCTTGCGGCTGACCCCGCCGCCCACCACGATCAAGTCCGGCCACAGCAAATCCTCGATCACCGAGTAGTAGCGCTGCAGCCGCTCCTCAGCCCACTCCTTGTAGGAGAGGTTCTCGCGCTCCTTAGCGCTAGCAGAGGCCCGGGTCTCAGCGTCGTAGCCGTCGATCTCCAAGTGCCCGAACTCCGTGTTGGGGAGCAGCACCCCGTCCACTAGCACCGCCGTACCAATACCGGTACCCAAAGTAGTCAACAGCACCACCCCGTCGACGCCTGAGGCAGCGCCGTAGCGGTGCTCCGCCATCGCTGCGGCGTCAGCGTCGTTGACCACCAGCACCCGCCGCCCCGTCACCGCAGACAGCAGCTCCTCGACGTTGGTGCCGATCCACGAGCGGTCCACGTTGGCGGCGCTGCGCGCCACCCCGTGCTGGATCACCGCGGGAAACGTCACCCCCAACGGTGCATCCTGCGGCACATCGTCGGCGAACGCGGTGACTATCTCCGCCACCACCGCAGCCACCGCCTCAGGGGTTGCGGGCTGCGGAGTAGCGATCTTGACCCGGTCCACCACGAACGTTCCCCGGTCCAAGTCCACAGGGGCGCCTTTGATCCCGCTTCCCCCGATGTCAATCCCCAGCCCGACCCGTCCCCGAGATGCCATCAGCTCCCGCCTCCCTGCGCCTACCGGCCTTCCGACGCTACTCTCTACCGTTGCTGACGATTACGCTAGGCGCCGCCACTGGGACTAGGCTGGATCAACGGTCCGCAGACCCCACATAGTCACGAAAGAGACGACACCAGTGACCGGCATTCACGGCCGCCGCGGCCCTTTCGCCGAGGGCGACATCGTGCAACTAACCGACCCCAAAGGACGGATGCACACCATCACCCTGCGCTCTGGGGCAGCATTCCACACCCACCGGGGACGGCTTGACCACGACGACCTGATCGGCCGCCCCGAAGGCAGTGTCGTGACGTCAAGCTCGGGCATCGCCTATGTCGCGCTGCGTCCGCTGCTGGCTGACTTCACGCTTTCGATGAAACGCGGCGCCACCATCGTCTACCCCAAAGACGCTGCCCAGATCATCGCGCAAGCCGACATCTTCCCCGGCGCACGGGTGCTGGAAGCCGGGGTCGGCTCCGGAGCGCTGACCTGCTGGCTGCTGCGGTCCGTCGGAGAACACGGATACGTCTCCTCATACGAACGCCGCGCCGACTTCGCGGAAATCGCCCGCACGAACGTCACCCGATTCTTCGGCGCCGAACCCGGCCACTGGCGGCTCACCGTGGGCGACCTCCAAGACGCTTTGGACGAAGACCAGTTCGACCGGGTCGTCCTCGACATGCTCTCCCCCTGGGAGTGCCTGGAAAAAGTCACCAAAGCGCTGCTCCCCGGCGGGCTGATCTGCGTGTACGTGGCAACCACACCCCAGTTGTCCCGCATCGTGGAAAGCCTGCGGGAACAAGGCTCCTACCATGAGCCGTACGTCTTCGAAACCATGCTGCGCACCTGGCATGTGGAAGGCCTGGCGGTGCGCCCCGACCACCGTATGATCGGACACACCGGGTTCCTGGTCCTCGCCCGCAGGCTCGCCGACAACGTGACCGCACCGGAACGGCGCCGCCGCCCCGCTAAAGGCGCCTACGGGGAGGACTATCTCGCCGCCCGCGGTTACGAGGCCGAGCCGGAGGGGTAGCAGAAAGCAGCCCACTGACCCGGCGACGTTACTTTCTCATTACGCCGCATCCTGAACACCCGCTCTGACCTGGCTGTTTGCCGGATAGGGGAGTGTCCTGTCCCACACTCGCCAAGATCGGCAGGTTAGGAACGGGGCCTGGGTAGGTAGGCTCCCGAATAGATTTTTCCTCTTAACGGGAGGTGGCGGACGTGGCCGATCGCGATGACGAGCGTCATGCAGAGCGCGACCGTGACGAACTCGTGGCTCAGGTCTCCTACCTGGAAAAGGAGCTCAGCGTCCTGCGGCGCAAGCTCGCCGACTCCCCTCGGCACGTGCGGCTGCTTGAAGACCGGCTCCAGGAAGCCCAGACCGCTCTGGCAGCAGCAAACGCCAAGAACGAGCGGCTGGTCTCGGCTTTGAAGGAAGCCCGTGACCAGATCGTGGCCCTCAAGGAGGAGGTCGACCGCCTCTCCCAGCCGCCCTCCGGGTTCGGAGTTTTCCTCAGAGCCCGCGACGACGGAACGGTCGAGATCTTCACCAATGGCCGCAAGATGCGGGTCAACGTGAGCCCGTCAGTCAACGTCGACGAGTTGCGCCCAGGCCAGGAAGTGATGTTGAACGAGGCGTTCAACGTTGTCGAAGCCTCGTCGTACGAGACTGTCGGCGAAGTCGTCATGCTCAAGGAGATCCTTGAGGACGGCGAGCGTGTCCTCGTCATCTCCAACCACGACGAGGAGCGGATCGTGCGGATCGCCGAACCGCTGCGCGACGAACCGCTGCGCGCCGGCGACTCCCTGCTGTTGGAGCCCCGGTCGGGATACGTCTACGAACGCATCCCCAAGGCCGAGGTCGAGGAGCTGATCCTGGAGGAGGTCCCCGACATCTCCTACAGCGACATCGGCGGCCTCAACGGGCAGATCGAAATGATCCGCGACGCAGTGGAACTGCCCTACCTGCACAAGGAGCTGTTCCGCGAACACAAGCTGCGTCCGCCCAAGGGCGTGCTCCTGTACGGGCCGCCCGGATGCGGTAAGACCCTCATCGCCAAGGCGGTCGCCAACTCTTTGGCCAAGCAGGTCGCGGAGAAGACCGGCCGCGATGTCGGCAAGAGCTTCTTCCTCAACATCAAAGGCCCCGAGCTGCTCAACAAGTACGTCGGAGAAACCGAACGGCACATCCGGCTGGTTTTCCAACGCGCCCGAGAGAAGGCCAGCGAAGGCACGCCGGTGATCGTGTTCTTCGACGAGATGGACTCCATCTTCCGTACCCGCGGCTCGGGCGTGTCCAGCGACGTCGAGAACACCATCGTCCCGCAGCTGCTCAGCGAGATCGACGGTGTTGAAGGACTCGAGAACGTCATCGTGATCGGCGCGTCCAACCGTGAAGACATGATCGACCCGGCGATCCTGCGCCCGGGACGTTTGGACGTCAAGATCAAGATCGAGCGGCCCGACGCTGAAGCAGCCCGGGACATCTTCTCCAAGTACATCACCCCCGACCTGCCGCTGCACCCGGACGACCTTGCAGAGCACGGCGGTTCGCCCACCGCGACCGTCAACGCGATGATCCAGCGGGTGGTCGAGCGGATGTACGCGGAGACCGAGGAGAACCGCTTCCTGGAAGTCACCTACGCCAACGGTGACAAGGAAGTCCTCTACTTCAAGGACTTCAACTCCGGTGCCATGATCCAGAACATCGTGGACCGGGCCAAGAAGATGGCGATCAAGGACTACCTGGAGAACGGTTCCAAGGGCCTGCGGGTCTCCCACCTGCTCCAGGCGTGCGTGGACGAGTTCAGCGAGAACGAGGACCTGCCCAACACCACCAACCCTGACGACTGGGCGCGTATCTCCGGTAAGAAGGGCGAGCGGATCGTCTACATCCGGACTCTGGTGTCGGGCAAGAAGGGCGCCGACGCTGGTCGTTCCATCGACACCGTGGCCAACACTGGCCAGTACCTGTAACAAGCGACTTGGTGGGCCTGCCGGACATCCCCGGCAGGCCCTTCTTTCTGCTTGGCGGCCGTCGGCTTACCAACAGGCGCGGAACCTGCTCTGTCCAGCTCTGTAAAGGGGAGTGGTGGGATCGCGTGGGCTCTAGTCGGTGTGCAGGACTGTCGTCGTGTCCGTAGGGGGACCTGTGGGATGTGCGGTGAGGGTTTTCTACGCCTGAGGAATGGCTTTGTGCTGAAGGCTTCTCACATCGGTGGTTTCATTGCTATGCGAGACGACTCTGTCCTGATGCTCCATGCCTGTTGGGCCAAATTTTCTTATTGGGGAGCTTGGTCTTCTTTTCGGAAGTGAATGAAATTGGTGCTGCACGCTGGTAAAGTTGCAGGTCGTTTAGGGTGCTCCCCGCGCATGCGGGGATGGTCCGCCGCGCCCCATCCGGTCCCCTGAACGGGGGGAGTGCTTCCCGCGCATGCGGGGATGGTCCTTCCCGGGGGCCACTGCCACACGCTATGCCGGAGTGCTCCCCGCGCATGCGGGGATGGTCCCGGGGCCTCCTACCGGTGGCGGGTGAAAACCTGGTGCTCCCCGCGCATGCGGGGATGGTCCCCCGACTACGGATCCAACCCCGACCCGTGGCAGTGCTCCCCGCGCATGCGGGGATGGTCCCGTCCTGCCCCCTACTCGACCGTCACTCTCCACTGGCCGCAGCACCATCTGCTCGCCCAGGCCCTACACCCTGAACCGGTCGTTGCCATGGCGTATTCACCGGCCCTCGTGCCTCGCCAAGCATGTAAAAAAGTTGAACTCCCGGGAAATTCAGGGGTTCAGCCCGGATTCGGGTTAGAGCAGGATCGGCCATTCCCGACCTTGATAGGTGAGCCGGGCGCCGTCAGGGTCGATGATGACCTGACATTGGTGCCGTGCTGGTTGGCCGAGTTGTTCCCATGTGCTGTGGGCGGCTTCTATCTCATCCCATAGGTGGCGCCGTCCGCCTTGGACGACACGCCCATCAGGGGTGAGATAGCACCAGGAGTCTTCGGTGAGCAGCCAGTGGCGCGGAGGCCCGTCGTCGTGGATGGTCCCCAAGGAGACGGCGTCAGGCACGACAAGGGCAGCAAACCACGCCCATGGTTCCCCGCTTGTGCCCGTGGTGAGGCTGGTGGTTCGTGCCGTGCCACCTTCATCCGCGGCTGCTTGGTGGCGGTGGAGCAGTTGCACGGCGTCCGCAGGTGGCGTGTTCCGGGCCGGCATGAACCCGCCGTAGGCGTCAAGCACCTGGCCGCGCGCGAGACTGCCGCCGGTTGCGGTGAGTCGTAGCATCAGTCCAGCGGGAAGATGGCCACGCCACACTGGGACCACCAACACCCCGCCTTGCCGAGTTTGCTCTATCAGCTTCCACGGCAGGGAGGTCAGTGCACAGGTGACGATCACTCGGTCATAGGGGGCGCCTGGGGGATACCCATCTGCACCATCTCCCACGTGCACGATGGGCCGGTAGCCGACTTCTGCGAGCCGCTGTTGGGCCTGTTCAGCCAGTACGGGGTCTACTTCGACAGTGACCACGTGCTGGTCGCCAAGCCGGTGGCAGAGCAGTGCGGCGTTGTATCCGGTTCCTGTGCCCACTTCCAGTACCCGCACACCGTCGGTCACATCGAGGGCTTCCAGCATGACCGCCATGAGCCCAGGCGCTGAGCTGGAGGAGGTGGGCTGTCCTTGGATGGGTTCCCCATCCTTGGGGGTGGGGAAGGTCCCGTTGATTTGGGTGGTCCACCCCTCGTCTTGGTAGGCCAGCTCTTCAGGGGTGGAGGCGAGAGTAAACCCGCCGTCGGGGTGTGGCTGGTAGATGTGGGGCAGGAACAGGTGCCGGGGGATCGAAGCGAAGGCCTTAATCCAGGCGGGGTCCCGCAGCTTGCCGTCGTGTGCCAGCTTGTCGGCTAGCGCACGCGGCGATGAGGTGTGCTGTGTGGTCATCAGCCCTAGTCTTTTTCCACGTCGCTCTGCCCCGGCTTCTGGCCGTCGGGATAGGTGACTCTCATGGTGCCGGCTCTTTCGATTTTCGCGCACGGCTGGCCGTCTGCCACCACGAGGACCTGCTGGTCGGGATCATACTTGGTGTCGCTGAGGGGGACAGGGATAGGCGTGGGCTGTACGCCGTACCGCATTCCGAACGGGCGCCACTCGGTGACTTGGTCGTTTCTGTTCTCGTCCCTGCCAAGCGGGAAGGCGTCGGTGACCGCTGTCGACATTAGTTTTCCTTCCTTGTGAGAGCGTCAGCGATTGCGTCGCTGATCGGTTGTCCGGTGTGCTCCTCGATCCACCCGTACTGGCCATTGGGGTTGACCTCCAGAAAGTGCCATCGGCCGTCCGGGGAGACGATAAAGTCCAGGGCCGCGTAGCGCAGATGTAGACGGCGTAGTAGGTCACGCGCCCCTGTTAGAACACGCTGTGGCACGGTGGGAATGCTGTAGGTTAGCGCATCGTAGTCGGATCGCCAGTCGATACGAGCCGCGTCCGAGTGGGCGTGGATGGCCGCGGGAAACGCCTTGCCATCCACCATGGTGAGACGCACCTCGAACTCTTTATCCAGCCGTTGCTGGAACATATGAGCAGTGCGGCCGATGGCAGGATCACCCCACTGGTCTGGGGTGATCGGGGTGGTGAAGACGACATACGTGTCGCCGTTTTCCAACCACGAGGGGGCGCTAAGCGGTTTGTAGACGACGTCGCCGACCCGCGCACACCACCCCTTGGCTTGTTTAGGGTCGTTGGTGATCAGGGTTCGGGGCACGTTCAACCCTGCTTGCACCGCGTGGTGGAGCTGGTAGGGCTTGTATTCGGCGCGGCCGATCGCTGAAGGGTGGTTGATCCAGCCGGTCAGGCTGTTGATGATTCCACCGAAGCCGCGGCGGGCCTCAGTGGCCGCGAACTCGTACTCGGCTTGACTCATCTGGGCGGGTAGGCGGAATTTCCTGGGCCTGCGATACCAGATGCCGGTCACCGTGGACAGGTCGAGAATGCGGTGCGGGGTGGTAAGTGTGCCTGTCCATCCGTTGCCACCGATTTCGGAGTGCAGCACCACCTGTTGGGGGAAATCGGCTGGGTCCAAGCGGACGACGGGTACGCCACGCTCGGTGAGCCGCAGGATTACGTCGTCAGCGGTGATGTCAAACGGGTTGGTGAGGATGAGAACGGTCATGGCTCAGCCCTCCCGGTGGAGGGCATGGTGTTGAAGGCCATACTCAGCAGGGTGGCGCTTTCCTCTGACATGACTGTCCACTGTTTGGCCAGCGTGCTGATCAGCCACATGCCACGGCCATGTTCAGCCAGAGGGCCACTGCCGTCCACGACGTGAGGGCGGCTACTGGGGGTGAGCGGGCCCTCATCCTGCACCTCCACGTAGAGAGGACAGCCGGGCAGGTTGTGTAGGCGAAGGATGACCTCGCCGAGATTTCCGCCTTCTCGTGGCAGGCTGCTGCGGGAGTATCGGATGGCGTTGGTGACCGCTTCCGATACGCACAGGGTTACGGTCTCGGTCACGTCTTCGGGATACCCGTCGAGAATGCGGGACACCCATGCCCGTGCGGCGGCAACACTGTGGAGACAGGCGGGCAGACGTTTTTCTGCGTGCATGGTTCTCCCTCGGGGACTGCCTCAGCCTCCGTCTCAAGCCGGGCAGTCTTGCATTGCAGGGGGCTAGTCGGCGTGCTTGCTGCGCTGGGTCAGGTAGGCGCGGATGTAGACGGTGAGCTTGGCGGTGAGCTGGGTGTCGGCCTGTTCCGGTGGGGTGGCGACGTTCAGGTGCACGTCGGGAACACGCCCGCGTAGGGCGGCCTCGAGATAGTTGAGGTCGGGGGGCGACCACAGGTCCATGAATGAGGTGGTCTCTATGCACCCAGACGCGGAACACCCCTTCATGGGGCACCCATACGCAAAACGAGCCAGGGTTTCGAGCTTCGAAATGGGCCGCGGACTGTTCTGGCTGGTCAGGCCAAACATGCCGAGGATGGGATCGGTTACGTGAAAGTGGCCTCCGGCGCGGAGGAGACCCTTTAGCGTTCAAGATCATGGTTGCCTACCCCTACGGGGCTAGAGGGCTGCACAGCCCAAGCCCATGCGGATGAATGCTTACTGTCATAATGCGATGCACATCTTTAGAAAATCAAGATGCGAATATCATGTGACCGATATGTCGGCTTCCTTGCCGTGGCTTATGATCACGCCAGGCAGGAGGAGGTGACCCGCATGGCCGGAAGGTACAGCCCCAGCGCGCGCCGCAGGCGGCTGTCAGCGCTGCTGCGGAAAATGCGCGAAGAACGCGGACTGACGATTGACGAGGTCAGCCGCAGACTTGACTGGCCCTCCGGGAAGCTGTCACGCATGGAGCGCAACGAATGGAAACACCCGTCCCCGCGTGACATGCAGGACCTCGCCGAGGTGTATGAGCTGTCCCCGGAAATGCGGGAAGCGGTCATTAACCTTGCCCGAGAGTCCCGTGTGCGCGGCTGGTGGGTGGAATACCGGGATGTGCTCCGTGGCGGCCTTGCGGACTTCGAGGCTGGGGCGAGCATGATCCGTACCTACGAGGCGCTGCTCATCCCGGGCCTGCTGCAAACCCCAGACTATGCGGCGGCCGTCATGAGAAGCGGCCGCGTCATGGACGGCGACGACATTACCCGGAAGGTCGCCGGGCGGATGCGCCGCCAGCAAGTGCTAGAAGGGGACGATCCCCTGTACTTGTGGGCGCTCATTGATGAAGCCGCGCTGCGTAAGCAGGTGGGCGGCCGGGAAGTGATGACCGCTCAGATCCAGCGCCTTATCGATATGGCAGCTCGGCCGAATGTTGACATTCAGGTGGTGCGAGACAGCTTCGGCGCTCACGCGGCGATCGATGGCAGTTTCATGATCCTAGATTTCCAGGACCCAGCAGATCCACCGATGGTGTACCTGGAAACCGCCACCGACGATCTGTATCTGGAAGACCCAAAGGTCGTCCAACGGTATGTGGGGATTTTCGGGCACACATGTAGTGCCGCGGAGACCCCGCAAAGGTCGGTGGCCTACCTGAAAAACCTCATCGCGTAAGGCGGGAGAACATGCATTCACCCAACGTACAGTGGCGCAAGTCCTCCTACAGCGGTTCAGGCGACAACTGCGTCGAGGTGGCCGAGACTCCCGAGGCTGTCGTCTTCGTTCGTGACACCCAGAACCGTCACCTCGGGTACTTGAAATTCAGCGCGCAGGAGTGGACTGCGTTTCTTCACACCCTGAAAGCAGGCCAGGTCTGATCTTGTAGGCGTGGAAAAGCCCCCGAGATCAGCATCTCGGGGGCTCTTTGCATTCAACCACGGATGAGTGTACCGATTTGTGTCGTCTCTTGGCAGGTGTTTTTCGACCCTCCTGCTCTGGCGCCTTGAGCAGGGATTTCTTTGTGGCTCTGTAAACCCCGAAAATTTTTTTTGGTCTGTACCCCGGCGTTTTCGCCTTTCCGGACCTGTAACCCTCTGTAGATGGTCAAGGTCAAGGAAAGGGTGCATGCCTGTGAGGGCGCTGGTCCGCAGTAGAACTTGGGGGTCTTTAATCCTCTCCGTGGTGGTTGTTGTTCGCGCTGTGCTGTGTTCTTCTGGCGGCGGCGTGGACTGGTGCGCCCACGCCGCCGGGGGTTTCTGCACACAACTCCCAGGACTGATGGGTTATAACAAGATCTAAGAATATTCCTCTATCATGTTAGAGGAGTATTGGGGAGGTGAATGTGGAAACCTGTGTGGCAGCTGTGGGATGGGAAACTCACCCCATGGCTACGTCACGCACTCCACGCCGCCCCAACACGCTCGGCCCCACCGGGCTACAGGTCGCCGCGAACATTCGGCGTATCCGACAGTTGCGCGGCCTGTCCACTACCGAGATGGCCCGCCGTCTCACCGAGCGGGGTAGACCGATCACCGCTGTGGCGATCACCAACGTGGAACACGGTCGGCGTCGGGTGGACGTAGACGACTTGGTCGCGTTTGCCGCTGTCCTGGACGTGTCCCCTTCGGCGTTGCTTCTTCCTCCCACGGCTGTGGGCCGGGTGGAGGTGACCGGGGTGGGGGTCGTGGCCGCGCATGATGCCTGGCGGTGGTTGGACGGCCAGTGGCCGTTGGGCGCGCCCCGTGACCCTGAGCAGCTTCGTAGGAGGTTGATGGACTTCTTCCTCATGTCTCGCCCCGAGGGGATTCCGCCGTACCACGACGTGGACCGTGTCGTGGAGTGGATGCGGAGCTTCGGTGAGACGCCGTTTGAGCGGGATAACGAGGTCCCACCGGAGTGACGAGGAGGAAGAAGCATGTCTGAACAGGTGAAGCAGACGGGAACGTTGGGGGGGTCCAATCGGCTGGTCACCCCTCAGGAGCTGGCTGACTGGCTGCACGTGCCGGTGAAGACGGTATACGACCGGTGGCGGCAGTGGGGGCTGCGTCCGTACAAGATTGGCAGGCACCTGCGCTGGCTGGAACGTGACGTGCTCGCCTGGTTGGAGAGACAGCGGGCCGCGGCTTGACTCGGTAGGACCTTGGTATCCGATCCACCCCTCGGAGGAAGCCTTGGCGTCCTTGTACAAGCGCTGCAAATGTGCGGCTGGTGTCGACGATGAGAAGAAGAGGCTCCGGATCTGGAAACGTTGCCCCCATTCGGTGACCGTGCAGTGGAGACCCGGCGGCCGCGGGTCGCGGATGCAGACCGTGAGTTTTTCTGCGAAGGCCTACAACGGTGACCAGTGGGGGCGGCGGAGCGTTGGGCCAAGCAGGTGGAGGCGAAGAAGGCGATCCACGAGGTCGTCATCGCGCCGAGGGGGCAGCGGCGCAGTTTCCGGGAGGCCGCGGAAGAGTTCTTGCGTACCCGGGTCGGGAACCGGAGTACGACCGCCCACTACGGGTACAGTCTGCGCAACCACGTGTACGGTTTCGAAGTTGCGGCGGGAGTCGCGTTCGGGGACCTGGCGGACGTCGAGGTGTCCCGAGAGCACGTGAAATCGTTGGTGCGGCACCTCACCGACCGGTTCGCGCCGAACACGGTGGCGAGCATTTTCATCGCGGTCGCCGCGGTGTTCACCGATCTGCGGAAGTCGGGGGTAATCGAACGGAGCCCATGCGCAAACGTACCGCTGCCTGAGCACGTGGAGTCCCGCGTGTTCGTGCCGGTCACGTTGCAGCAGTTGGACACGTTGGCGAGCCGCCTGCACGGGCCGTGGCAGATCGCCCCCTACTTGGGGCATGCTGCGGGGTTGCGGATCGGTGAGGCGTTGGCGGTCCGTCTCGACCAGTTGGTGGAGGGCGAGGAGGGGTGGGTGCTGCGGATCACCCGACAGGTGTTGGGGCGCAGCGGTTGGCGCCGCTGAAGCACAGGCGGGCTGACCAGTTCCGGGAGGTGCCGGTGCCGGAGTTCCTGTACCAGCGGATTATGGAGCATGCGGAGCGGTGGTCGATCCCGGAGGATGGTTTCCTGTGCCCGGGGAGGTCAGCTCCGTATGTTCATCGGCCGTCGTTCTATGAGGATTTCCGGGACGGGGTGGGGCCGCGGAATTGCCGGACGAATTCACTTTCCATTGGTTGCGGCACGACTTCGCGTCGCGGTGTATCAGTGGGGGGATGCCGCTTCCACAGGTGTCGCGGATTCTGGGGCATGCCAGCACGGCGACTACGGAGCGTGTCTACTGGCACATGTTGCGGGGGTCGGTGTCGGCGGCCCGCCGGGTGTTGGATGAGGGGTATCGGAAACTCGGTTACACGCCTGGTGTCAGCGTGTCAGCAATGTGATGGCATGGTGTCGGTGCTCGAAGTGTTGACCTGCGGAAAATGGGTTGAGTGAGCGGATCGTCTACATCCGGACTCTGGTGTCGGGCAAGAAGGGCGCCGACGCTGGTCGTTCCATCGACACCGTGGCCAACACTGGCCAGTACCTGTAACAAGCGACTTGGTGGGCCTGCCGGACATCCCCGGCAGGCCCTTCTTTCTGCTTGGCGGCCGTCGGCTTACCAACAGGCGCGGAACCTGCTCTGTCCAGCTCTGTAAAGGGGAGTGGTGGGATCGCGTGGGCTCTAGTCGGTGTGCAGGACTGTCGTCGTGTCCGTAGGGGGACCTGTGGGATGTGCGGTGAGGGTTTTCTACGCCTGAGGAATGGCTTTGTGCTGAAGGCTTCTCACATCGGTGGTTTCATTGCTATGCGAGACGACTCTGTCCTGATGCTCCATGCCTGTTGGGCCAAATTTTCTTATTGGGGAGCTTGGTCTTCTTTTCGGAAGTGAATGAAATTGGTGCTGCACGCTGGTAAAGTTGCAGGTCGTTTAGGGTGCTCCCCGCGCATGCGGGGATGGTCCGCCGCGCCCCATCCGGTCCCCTGAACGGGGGAGTGCTTCCCGCGCATGCGGGGATGGTCCTCGAGGCCCCGGCTGCGGAAACGTCGCACTCGGGTGCTCCCCGCGCATGCGGGAATATATAAGGATTGCTGTACAGCTGGCTCGTTAGAATTGAGCTGATCAGAGATGGATCAACTGTCTTTTTCTCGATGTCGGTGACACCGTCAGAGATTATCCCTTCAACCATCCATGGTTGAGGGGGCGCTTCCCGCTGGGCACTACCGTGGTAGTGGGTTGATCTTCCGTATCAGCTGTATGGCGAACAGTCCTCCTGTATGCGGTTTTGAAGAACCGCGCACAAGTCTCTAGCTGCGCGTAGCTTTGAGATGTCCATGCCCTGTGTGGTTTCCATGAATTTCCGGTTTTTCGTGTCCATGAAGGCTCTTTGTAGGCTCTAATCAGCGAGAAATGTTCTGGCGGTCCAGTGTGCTGTTGGGGGTAGATTGGATTTTTGGTGGTTTGATGAAGATGATTTAAAATTGAATAAAATTACAAGTATTTTGCGATTTTTATTTTCTGATTCAAGGGGAAGGGGTGGTGGAAGATCTTCGTTTTAGGTTTTGCACTTTCGTATTGATTTGTGGATTTCGGTAGCTTGCGGCCAGAGGGCGTGCAGGGAGGGATGTCACGTTCTCGGGTCGAAAGCCGATATTGAGACGATTCTGCTCGCTGGTAGTCCTGGGGCTTCTCGCTAAGAAAGCGCCGATGCTGGCGGGAACCATCGGTCGGACGACCCAAAACCCTGGGTCCCGCCCTCGCGAATCGAGCTCGGAAGTGAGGACTGGCCGTCACCGTGGCGTACGGGGCGAACTCGGCTGTTCGAGCACAATTCGGCGGGTCATGCATCAAAGCGTGTCTCGGTGGATACCCTTCACAACATGACTGTGCGGCGGATTATGGGCATCGAGACTGAGTACGGGATCTCCGTGCCAGGAAACCCCGGTGCCAACGCGATGGTGACCTCGACCCAGGTGGTCAACGCCTACCTGACGGCTTCGGCCGCGCGGGCGCGCAGAGCTCGCTGGGATTTCGAGGAGGAGAACCCGTTGCGCGACGCGCGCGGCTTCGACCTGGCGCGCGAGGCGGCTGATCCGAGCCAACTCACCGACGAAGACTTGGGGTTGGCCAACGTCATCCTCACCAACGGGGCGCGGTTCTACGTCGACCACGCCCACCCCGAGTACTCTGCCCCCGAGGCCACCAATCCCCGTGACGCAGTCCTGTGGGACAAGGCGGGGGAGCGGATCGTGGCGGATGCGGCCCGGCGCGCTTCGATGCTCCCCTCCGCGGAGCCCATCCAGTTGTACAAGAACAACACTGACAACAAGGGCTCCTCGTACGGCTGTCACGAGAACTACCTGATGCGCCGGTCCACCCCGTTCTCGGAGATCGTGCAGCACCTCATCCCGTTCTTCGTCTCCCGTCAGGTGGTGTGCGGGGCGGGCCGGGTGGGGATCGGTATCGACGCACGCGACGCCGGGTTCCAGATCAGCCAGCGCGCCGACTTCTTCGAAGTCGAAGTGGGCCTGGAAACCACGTTGAAACGGCCCATCATCAACACGCGCGACGAGCCGCACGCCGACCCTGACAAGTACCGGAGGCTGCACGTCATCATCGGCGACGCGAACATGAGCGAGATCTCCACTTATTTGAAGCTGGGGACCACCTCGATCGTGTTGTCGATGATCGAAGACGGCTTCCTCACCAACGACCTGTCGTTGGAGACGCCAGTCGCCGACCTGCGGGCCATTTCGCACGACCCCAGCCTCACCCACCAGGTGCGGCTGCGTGACGGACGGCAGATGACTGCGCTGCAGCTCCAAGGCGAATACTTGGAGCAGGCCCGCAAATACGTGGAGGACCGCTACGGCACCGACGTCGACCCGGACACTGCCGACGTGCTCGACCGGTGGGAAACGGTGCTGACGACCCTCGCCGACGACCCGATGAAACTGGCCGACCAGCTCGACTGGGTGGCCAAGCTCAAGCTTCTGGAAAACTACCGGGCCCGCGACGGCCTGGCGTGGGACCACCCCCGCCTGCAGATGATCGACCTGCAGTACACCGACGTGCGCGAGGACAAAGGCTTGTACAACCGGCTGGTGGCGCGCGGCCGCATGCAGCGGCTCCTCGACGAGTCGGAAGTGCAGCGGGCCGTCACCGAGCCTCCCGCTGACACGCGCGCCTACTTCCGGGGCCGCTGCCTGGCCAAGTACTCCGACTCGGTGGCCGCAGCATCGTGGGACTCGGTCATCTTCGACATTCCCGGCTACGACTCGCTGCAGCGGGTCCCCACCATGGAGCCGCAGCGCGGCACCCGGGAGCACGTGGGTGAACTGCTGGACCGTTGTGAAACCGCTGCGGACTTGGTGGCCGCGTTGACGGGCAAACGCTGAGGCCTGGGTGCTCCCGGCCTGGATCCCCTACGGGCCGGGAGCACTGCCCGCATCCAATGCGAGGGCCGCCCACAGTTCCAGGCGGTGCCGGGGCACGTCCAAGGAACGGCCCATGACTCGTTCCGCGGTGCGCAGCCGGGCGCGCAGCGTGTTGCGGTGCACGCCCAAGGCGCGGGCGGTGGCTTCGATCCCGCAGTTGTGCTCCAGGTAGGAGCGGAGCGTGGCCACGAGTTCGGTGCCGTTGCGCGCGTCGTGCTCGCGGAGCGCGCCCAGCACGGTTTGCTGGAATTCTTCGGATGCTTCCGCGGGAAGGGAGTCGCGCAGCAGCGACCATGCTTCGGTGTCTGCGGCGTGCCGGTAGCCGGGACCGGAAGCGGCGATGCGGCGGGCGCGGTTCGCCGCATCAGCGAGGTACGCCGAGCCGCGGGCCTGGCATGCTCCCGCAGCACGCGGGCCTTCCGGACGTGCCGCCAAATCAGTGAAGAGGAGTTCACCCAGGCGGGGGCGGGTCCGTGATTCGGGGAGCACGACGAGGACCCCGTCGTCGAGCGCGCACAGCGCGGCCCGGTCGAGGGCTGGGCCGCTGCCCATGACGTCGGCGAGCGCGTCAACAACCTGGTCGACCAACGTGTCAGGGCGGTCGGTGGCCAGGTGCACTACTTCGAACGGGGGCGGCGGGAGCGTCAGGAGCCGGGCCGCGGACGCTCCGGCGGTGCGGTCGGTGACGAGGAGGCGCAGCAGCGGGGCGCGGGCATGGTGGTGCAGGCGCCGCGCGTCCCGGGACCGCAGCAGGTGCATGGTCAGCAGGGATGCAGCGTGGTTGGTGAGCATCCGGGTGGGGGCGGAGGCGGGGGAGGAGCAGCGCAGCGCCAGCCAGCCGAGGGTGCTGCCGCCAGCGCGCAGGTTTTGTAGGAGGATGGTGGCGTCCCCGTCGGCGAGGATCGACATGCCGCGCGGCCGGTCCCCGTCGAGGACGACCGCGGACCGCACCGTGCTGTGCCAGGGGTGTTCGCCACCGGGGACAGAGTGCGTGGTCAACCCGTTCTGGTCGAGGAGAAGGGCTTCCCCGGCGACTGCTTTGGCGAGTTCCGTGACCACACCGGGCAGACCCGTGCGCAGGGCGGAGCGGACCATGGCGTCCTGGGCGGTGAGCATTTTGCCTTGCAGGCGGAGCTGCTCGGTGGCGTAGTGTTCGGCGACCGCTTCCACGATCGCGATGAACGGGGTGTTGCCTTCCACGGACAGCAGCGGCATGTTGCGCTGTTCTGCCTCGTCCACCATGGCCGGCGGGATTTCGGTCAGCCACGTGTCAAGGGCGAAGCCGAGTCCGGCGCATCCCGCGGTGTCGAGCCGGGCGACGTAGGCGCGCTGTTCTGCTTCCGTGGCGCCGACGTTTAACCCCACGGTCAGCACGAGTTCTCCACCGCGGAGCCACCGCACCGGGTCGTGGAGTTCGGTGACGTGGGCCCAGCGCACGGTGCGGTCCAGTCCGCCGTGGCCGGCGCGGATCCGGATTTCCAGGTCAGGTCGGGCGGTCAAAGCGCGCATAGTGAGCGGTCTGCCGCCCGCAAACTGTGCGTACTGCACATTAGTCACGGTTTTGACTATACGAATCGTCTTTCACGGTTCCCTATGGGGGAGTCTAACGTCACATTGTTCCTATTTACGCAGGTCATCGTGGAGTTCAGGCAGTTTACCGGCACCTCCACGAGGAGGCGTCTGAAGAGACCCGCACGGAGCCATCATGAGTAAGCAGAGTCCCCCAACGACCAGCAGTCCGCTACGTGCCGCGATCGCGTCGTTCGTCGGTACCACCATCGAGTGGTTCGACTTTTACATCTACGCCACCGCTGCCAGCCTCATCTTTGCTACCGCGTTCTTCCCAGAGGACACGGATCCTCTCGTGGGACTCATGGCTTCTTTCGCCACGTTCGCGGTGGGCTTCTTCGCCCGTCCGCTGGGCGGCATCATTTTCGGCCACTACGGTGACCGGGTGGGCCGCAAGTCCGCGCTGGTCACCACGCTGGTCATGATGGGTACCGCGACGTTTTTGGTCGGGTTGCTGCCCACGTACAAGCAGATCGGGTTCGTTGCTCCGCTGCTGCTGGTGGTGCTGCGCTTCGTGCAGGGCATCGCCGTGGGCGGCGAGTGGGGCGGCGCGGTGCTGATCTCCGTGGAGCACGCGCCCGAGAACAAGAAGACGTTCTACGGATCTTTTGCCCAGCTCGGTAACCCCGCGGGTGCGCTGCTGGCCACCGGGTCCTTCAGCCTGATCGCTGCCGTGGGCAACGATTTCCTCTACTCGTGGGGGTGGCGCCTGCCGTTCCTCGCCTCCATCGTGCTTGTGGCGGTGGGGTTGATGATCCGCCTCAAGGTGGAGGAGTCCCCGGTCTTCACCGCGGTTCAGGAGAAGGCCCCCAAGGAGCTGCCGCTGCGCGCCGCGCTGCAGGGTTCGTGGAAGCCGCTGCTGCTCGGCATCGGTGTGCTTCCGGTGGCGGTCGGCGGCTACTACGTCGTCACCACTTTCCTGCAGAGCTACGGGGTGACGGAAGTCGGCGTGAGCGAGCAGGTCATCCTCAACGGCCTGTCGGTCGCGGCTTTCGTGGAACTGGTCGCGACCCTCGGCGTGTCCTGGCTGGGTGACCGCTTCGGCACGGTCCGCGTGGTGGTGCTGGGCTTGATCGGTGTGATCATCCTGGCGGTGCCGCAGTTCCTCGTCTTGGAGACGGGCAGCACGGCGCTGATCTTCCTGGCACTGGCTCTGATGCGCCTGGTGATGGCCGCGACCTACGGCCCGATCGCCCGGGTGCTGGCCCAGATGTACCCGCCGGAGGCCCGCTACACCAGCGTCTCGCTGGCCTACCAGGTGGCCGGGGCGATCTTCGGTGGCCTGTCCCCGCTGGTCTGCACCGCGCTGTACGCAGCGACCGGAACCATCTACTCGGTTGCGGGCCTGCTCATCCTCATGGCCCTGGTGAGCATCGCCTGCCTGGTCAAGGCGCCCCGCTACCGCGACAGCGACGTGCTCGCTGCTGCTGAAGCCTGACCCGTTGGACCCTGTCTGGTTGTGCCGCATTGGCGGCGCACCCTGTGACACCGATGACGAAGGAGTCGAGCTGTGTCCGCTCTGCTGATCCGCAACGCCACCGTGATCACCATGGACGAGGCGAACCCGCGTGCTGCAGCGCTGGCCGTCCGGGACGGCCGGATCCTGCTCGCGGGAACTGAGGAGGCGGCTCGGGCCGCGGTGGGTCCCGACGCGGTGGAGATTGATGCGGGCGGGCGCACGGTTCTGCCGGGGTTTATCGACCCGCACAACCACCTGCTGTCCACCGCAGAGTCGCTGGCGGCGCTCGACGCCCGCTATCCGACGGTGACGAGTGTCGCCGACCTGGTCGCGGCGGTGGCGGCCGCGGCGGAGCGCACCCCGCCGGGGCAGTGGATCCGCGCGTTCGGGATGGACGACGCCAAATACCCGGAGGGCCGTCCCACCCGGCGCGTGCTGGACGAGGCCACCACCGAGCATCCGGTGATCATCTACCACGTTTCCGGGCACCAGGCGGTGGTCAACTCTGCCGCGCTCGCGCAGAGCGGGGTCACCGATGACGTCACCGACCCGCCTGGTGGGGCGTTCCTGCGGGACGAGGCGGGCCGCCTGACCGGGATGGTGGTGGATTCGGCGATGGAGCTGCTGCTGCCGCTGGCGGTGGACATCGGCTGCCACGGGCCGAACTTCCACACCGACCTGCCCGCTGAGCAGTTGCTGGGCTGGCTGCAGGATGCCGCGGACACGTATCTCGCCGCCGGGGTGACCACGGTGTGCGACCCGCAGGTTTCCGCGCGGGAGCTGCGGGTCTACCGGGCAGCGCACGCGGCGGGGACTCTGCCGGTGCGGACCTTCGGGCTGCCGTTGTCCCACCAGTTGGACGCGTTCCACTCTGTGGGGCTGGCGGCGCCGTTCGGCGACGACTGGCTGCGTCTGACCGGGATGAAGTTCTACTCGGACGGCACTCTGCTGGGCGGCACGGCTCGGTTCAGCGTGCCGTACGGGGAGCACGGCGAGTTCACCGGCAGCATGTACCACGAGCCCGAGGAGCTGGTGGACTTGGTGCGGCGCGCGGCCGAGCAGGGCTGGCAGGTCGCCATCCACACGCAGGGCGACTGGGCGATGGAGCAGACCCTGGCCGCGATCGACGCGGCGGTCAAAGTGGCCGGGCCTGACCCGCGGCCGCGGATCGAGCACTGCGGCTACCCGACGCCTGAGCAGACGCGGCGGTTCACCGACTACGGGGTGATCCCGGTGAACCAGCCGAACTTCCTCTACGACAGCGGCGGCGACTTCCTGCGCCGCTTGGGGGAGCGGGCGCACCGGCTGCAGCCTATGCGGGAGGAGCTGGACTTGGGGCTGCGTCCGGTGCTGTCGAGTGACTCGTTCGTGTCCAGCCTGCGTCCGATGGACACGGTCGCCAACGCGGTCCGCCGCACCACCCGCGAGGGTGTGGAGATCGGCGCCGACCAGGCGATCAGCGTGCACGAGGCGCTGCGCGCCCACACGTGGGACGCGGCGTATGCGCTGGGCGTGGAGGACCGGCTGGGCGCGTTGAAGCCGGGCTATCTCGCAGACGTGGTGGTGTTGGACCGCGACATTGAAGCCATCCCCACCGAGGAGCTCAGCGACGTGAACGCGTGGCTGACCGTGCTGGACGGTCGAATCGCCTACCGGGCGGAAGAGCAGTAACCACAGTGCTGCACTGGTGGGGGCCGCGGGTCGGCCCCCACCTTTTTTCGTGGGGGGAGGGCCCGCCTCAGTTGCGGGCGGACTCCAGGTAGGCAGCGAACTCTTCGAGCGAGATCAGCCCGTCGCCGTCGGAGTCGATGCTGCGCACGGCCTCTTCGGCCTGGTCGAGGGTGATCGGCGAGCCCAGCACTTCCATGAGCCGCCCCAGTTCCCGCGCGGAGATGCGCTGGTCTCCGTCGCTGTCGACCAGGTTGAACGTTGCCGCGTACTCGTTGGTGTCGGCCACCGCCGTCCCCTTTCCGGACGTTGCGCTGTGTGGGTGAGCGCGATACGTGGACGACCGGTACCCTACAGCGGCCTGGCCCCGGGCGAGCACGGCAGGACAAGGCGAGAAATCCGGCCCTATTTTTCTGTTTTCCCAGGCGATACGGTGTGCATTGTGGCTGTTCAAACGTGTGTACGTGTGCCGCAGTGGGTAACGTGCGCGAAACGACGCTCTGCGTAAGGGTTGAGTTGGGCGTCAAGTGGCCAAGATAGAGGCGAGAGCTCGAACACAGGGAGGAGCCTCCACATGGCGACGAAGGAAACCGGGGGTCAGAAGCACGCAACCCGACGCAACCAGGAGGTTGAAGAGATCGAGGTGACCACGGAGACCTCGGTGCGCAACGAGAAGCTGGCCGAGGACGTGGACGACATCCTCGACGAGATTGACGAGGTGCTGGAGAGCAACGCAGAAGACTTCGTCCGGCAGTTCGTGCAGAAAGGCGGCGAGTAGTCCCGCACCGTACCCCAGGCGTCGATGCCGTCCCCAGGCGGAAGTTCGCTGAAAGAGAAGTCACCGTCGGCGGGTACCTCCGTCTTCTGAGCTGTCAGTAGGGTCACAGCAAGGCAAACGAACAAGTCCGCGGTGCCCCGTCCACGTGGACGGGGCACCTCCGAAGGGAGTCGCGTGTCTGAAGCGTTCATGGGTAGTGGACGGCTGCCCGCCGCGTTCATGAGTCCGGGGCCCACGTCGTTCGTCGACTTCCTCCGTCAGGTGAGTCCCGACCGGCTGCCCAATTTCGCCAACCTTCCCTCCGACAGCTCCCCCGCCCACTTGACTCCCGAAGCCACGACGATCGTGGCTGTTGTCTTTTCCGGCGGTGTCGTGCTCGCGGGCGACCGTAGAGCCACGTCCGGCAATGTGATCGCCAACCGGGATATGGACAAGCTGTTCCGCACCGACGAGTTCTCTGCGGTCGGTATTGCGGGATCGGCCGGAATCGGTATTGAACTGGCCAAGCTCTTCCAGGTGGAACTGGAGCACTACGAGAAGCGGGAAGGGCGCCCGCTGTCGCTGGAAGGCAAAGCCAACCGGCTGGCCACCATGATCCGCTCCAACCTGGGGCTGGCCATGCAGGGGTTTGTGGTGGTCCCGCTGCTCGTGGGCTACGACACGTCCCGCGGAGAAGGCCGCATTTTCAGCTACGACCCGGTGGGCGGCTGCTACGAGGAGCACCGCTACCACGCCATCGGGTCCGGTTCGGTCTACGCCAAAGGGGCTTTGAAGAAGCTGTACCGCGATGACCTTGCCGAGACCGACGCTGCACTGGTTGCGCTGCAGGCACTCTACGACGCGGCCGACGACGACTCCGCCACGGGTGGTCCTGACCTGCACCGCAAGATCTACCCGCTGGTCGACGTCATTACCGAGGACGGCCACCGTCGGATGTCGCACGAGGAAGTCGAATCGTTGGCGCAGACGGTGGTAGCCGCCCGCGCTGAACACCCCGACGGACCCACCGCCCCGGTGAGCTGACCCTGTCATCCGTGCTCTTCGACCAGTAAAGGAAACTACGCCGGTGTCGATGCCGTTCTACGTCTCGCCCGAACAGATCATGAAGGACAAGGCGGACTACGCGCGAAAAGGGATCGCGCGGGGCCGCAGCGCCGTCGTACTGCAATACGAGGGCGGCATCCTGTTCGTGGCGGACAACGTGTCCCGGACGCTGCACAAGATCAGCGAACTCTACGACCGGGTGGCGTTTGCCGCGGTCGGCCGCTACAACGAGTTCGAGAATCTGCGCCTTGCCGGTGTCCGCTTCGCCGACATGCACGGCTACACCTACGACCGCAGCGACGTCACAGGCCAGATGCTGGCCAACGCGTACGCCCAGACCCTCGGCGCGGTCTTCACGGAGAGCAGCAAGCCCTGGGAAGTCGAGATTGTCGTCGCGGAAGTCGGTGACTCCCCCGACTCCGACCAGATCTACCGGATTACTTTCGACGGTTCCGTGGTCGACGAACGCGACTTCCTGGCGATGGGCGGCTCCGCCGAGCGGGTGACTGCGGCGCTGCGGGAACGGTACGTCAAGAACATGTCCCTGACCGACGCGCTGCGGGTCGCGGTGCACGGTCTGGCGCACGAAAACGGTGAACGACGCGAGCTGAAAGCCAGCAGCCTGGAGGTGGCGATGCTGGAACGTTCGCGGCCGCACCGTAAGTTCCGTCGCATCCAGGGGGAACGGTTGGCCCGGATGCTCCAGGAGGCGCGCGAGGCCGAGGAGGCGGCTGAAGCGCAGTCCTCTGAAGACGGCGGCGCCACTGACTGAGTGTGATTCGGCAGGCGCCGCGGGCCGCGGGTCCGCGGCGCCGCGGATGAAGAAGGACGGGTGAGGCCGCGTGGAACGCCGCATCTTCGGTCTGGAGAACGAGTACGGGGTCACCTGCACGTTCCGGGGGCAGCGCCGGCTGTCACCGGACGAAGTGGCCCGCTATCTGTTCCGCCGTGTGGTGTCGTGGGGGCGCAGTTCCAACGTGTTCCTCCGCAACGGCGCGCGGCTCTACCTGGACGTGGGCTCCCATCCGGAGTACGCCACCCCCGAGTGTGACAACCTGCTCGACCTGGTAGCCCACGACAAGGCCGGGGAACGCATCCTGGAAGGGCTGCAGATCGACGCCGAGCAGCGGCTGCGCGAGGAGGGGATCGCCGGGGACATCTACCTGTTCAAGAACAACACGGACTCGGCCGGCAACTCCTACGGCTGCCATGAGAACTACCTGGTGGCGCGGCACGGGGAGTTCGGGAAGCTCGCCGATGTCCTCATTCCCTTCCTGGTGACCCGCCAGATCATCTGCGGGGCGGGTAAAGTCCTGCAGACTCCGCGCGGCGCGCTGTACTGCGTCAGTCAGCGCGCCGAACACATTTGGGAGGGTGTGTCGTCGGCGACGACCCGGTCCCGTCCGATTATCAACACGCGTGACGAGCCGCACGCGGACGCGGAGCGGTTCCGGCGACTGCACGTGATCGTGGGCGACTCCAACATGAGCGAGACCACGACGCTGCTCAAGCTCGCCTCCACCGACTTGGTGTTGCGCATGATCGAAGCGAATGTGCCCATGCGCGACTTCACGTTGGAGAACCCGATCCGGGCGATCCGCGAGATCAGCCACGATATGACGGGCCGCCGCAAGGTCCGCCTGGCCAACGGTCGGGAGGCCAGCGCGTTGGAGATCCAGCGCGAATACTTGGAGCGGGTGCAGAGCTTTGTGGACCGCACCGGCACTGACGCGACCGGTAAGCGCGTTTTGGAGTTGTGGCAGCGCACCCTGGAGGCGGTGGAGAGCGGCAACTTGGACTTGGTGGCGCGGGAGATCGACTGGGTCGCCAAGTACAAGCTGCTGGAACGCTACCGGGCCAAGCACGGGTTGAGCCTCTCGTCCCCCCGGGTGGCCCAGCTCGACTTGACCTACCACGACATTCACCGGGACCGCGGCCTGTTCTACCTGCTCCAGCAGCGCGGGCAGATGGAGCGGGTGGTCAGCGACCTGCGGATTTTCGAAGCGAAGTCGGTGCCGCCGCAGACGACGCGGGCCCGGCTGCGCGGCGAGTTCATTAAGAAAGCCCAGGAGAAGCGGCGGGACTTCACCGTGGACTGGGTGCATCTCAAGCTCAACGACCAGGCGCAGCGCACCGTGTTGTGCAAGGACCCGTTCAAGGCGGTGGATGAACGGGTGGAGAAGCTCATCGCTGGCATGTGAGTGGTGATGCCGGGCTGCGGCGGGGAGCGGGAGCGTTTCTCCCCGCCGCAGCCCAGGCAGTTGTGCGCTGCGCTTCTGCCGTCGGGTGCGGCAGCCGGCTACGGTTCGCTGACACCGCAGCGGTCGACGACGTGGCGCAGCAGGTCTTCAGCGAGCTGGTCGAAGTGGGCGCGCATCGCGTCCCGGGCTGCGGCAGGGGAGCCGGCGGCGATTCCGGACAGGATCCGGCGGTGGTGGCTTTGGGCGCGGACCCGGATGTGGGCGATGGTTGCGGTCCGGGCGTGCAGGTGCAGCAGTAGCCGGTCCACGGGGGCGCAGATCGCTGGGATGAACACGTTGCCGCAGGACCGCACGATGGTTTCGTGGAAGGCGGTTTCAGCGCGGGCGAACGTGGAGGCGTCGTCCGCGGCGATGGCTTTGTCCATCTCCGCGACGTGTGTGGTCAACAGGGCGAGGTCGGCGTCGCTGCGGCGTTGGGCGCAGAGTTCGGCGGCTCCGGCTTCCAGGATGCGCCGTACTTCCAGCAGTCCGAGTGCTGCGGCGCCTGCCCCGCTGCGGCGTTGCGCCATGCGCAGGATGAGTTCCAGGTCAGTCCAGTGCTCGGGTGCGTTGACGTAGGTTCCCCGACCGCGTTTGACCCGGACGATGTTCTTGGTCCGCAACACTTTGACCGCCTCGCGGACGGTCAGACGGCTGACGTCGGCTGCTGCGGCGATCTCGGCTTCCGAGGGCAGGGCCTCGTCCACGGCGAGTTCACCGCGCACCACCTGGTCGAGCAGGCGGTCGGCCAGGCGGTCGGCCAGACTCTCACTCCCCATGCGCGGATACCTCAAACAGGTCGGTTTCCGCGAAAGTAACATTCCCTCACTTAATGTGCAAGAGGTCACACGGAGGGGTGATTGAGATGAAAGATCACCATTCAGCAAACGAGCCGTCGGGGTGCCGCCACACGGGGCCCCGCCAGTCGGGGACGGATCCGTCGGCGTCGCGGACGGCGCGCTCGTCCACGGTGATGCCCAGCCCGGGCGCGGTGGGCCGCGCCAGGAAACCGTCGGTGAAGGTGAACACGTCCGGGTCGATGAGGTAGTCGAGGACATCCGCCCCCTGGTTGTAGTGGATGCCGATGCTCTGCTCCTGGATGAGGAAGTTGGGCACGCAGCAGGCGATCTGCAGGCTGGCCGCCAGGGCGATCGGGCCGAGCGGGCAGTGCGGGGCCAGGAGCACGTCGAAGGTTTCCGCGAGCGCGGCGATCCGGCGCACTTCGGAGATGCCGCCCGCGTGGGAGAGGTCCGGTTGGGCGACGGCGATGCCTGCCTGGAAGGCGGGCAGGAAGTCGGAGCGGGAGAACAGCCGCTCCCCGGTGGCGATGGGCACAGTGGTGGCCGCGACCACGTCCCCGATGCGGTGGGTGTATTCGGGCAGCACCGGTTCTTCGACGAACAAGGGGTGGAGCGGGGCCAGGTGGTCGATGACGCGCCGGGCGTTCGCCGTAGTGAACCGGCCGTGGAAGTCCACGGCGAAGTCCCGGTCGGGGCCGAGCACGTCGCGGACGGCTTCGGCGCGTGCCACGATCTCGGCGACAGCGTGCGCGGTGGAGAGCGGGTCGGTGCGGCCGGAAGCGTTCATTTTCACCGCGGTGAACCCGGCGTCGACCCGTTCCGCTACCGCGTCTGCGACTTGGCTGGGCTCGTCCCCGCCTACCCAACTGTAGGCCCGCACCCGGTCGCGTACCGGGCCGCCGAGCATCACGTGCACGGGGACGCCGAGGACTTTGCCCGCGATATCCCACAGAGCCTGGTCGAGTCCGGCGACCGCGCTGGACAGTACCGGCCCGCCCCGGTAGAAGGACGCTTTGGTCATCAACTGCCAGTGGTCCTCGATACGCATGGGGTCGCGTCCGAGGAGGAGTTCCGCGAGTTCGTGCACGGCGGTGCGGACCGTGGAGGCGCGTCCTTCCACCACGGGTTCGCCCCAGCCGACGACCCCGTCGTCGGTTTCGACCCGGCACAGCAGCCAGCGCGGGGGGACGGCGAAGGTTTCGACACGGACGATCTTCACGGGCGGTCCTTCCGGTTGGGCGGGTCCAAGGCGGTGCCGGCAAGGCGGCGGAGGTCGGCGTCGGCGGCGGCGAGGAGGGCGCGCATCGCCTGCTCGGCGGCGTCAGGGTTGCGGGCGCGCACGGCGTCGACGACGGCGCGGTGCGCCGGCACCGGGTCGGCTTTCGGGTCGGCGGAGTGCACGAGGATGTCGCGTTCCACGAGGCCGGGGGCGACGAGCAGGTCCATGCGGGATAGCAGTTCGTTGCCGGAGGCAGCGAGGAGGCAGCGGTGGAATTCGAGGTCGGCGAGGGCGTGGGCGCGCGGATCCCCACGGGTGCGGTCCATGCAGTCGAGGGCCTGGTCCAGGTCGGCAAGCTGGTTTTCCGTGCGTCGCTGGGCAGCGAAGCGGGCCGCAGCGGGTTCGATGAGGGCACGCAGTTCAGCCAGGTCGGCCATGAGCCGGGCGGTGTCACCGCCTCGGGCACGCCAGCGCACGACGTCGGCGTCGAGCAGGTTCCACTCGGTGCGCGGACGCACGAAGGTGCCGCGTTTCTGGCGGGAGTCCACGAGGCCTTTGGCGGCGAGTACCCGCACGCTTTCCCGCACCACGCTCATGCTCACACCGAGTTCGGCGCTCAAGGAGCGCAGGTCGAGGGTGTCGCCTTCGCGGATCATTCCGGAGGCGACGCGTTCGCCGAGGAGTTCGACGACGCGGCCGTGGACGCCCCGCCCGGGGTAGGAGCTGCTCATGGTCACGCGGAGGTTTTGTAGGAGGTCCAGCCGCCGTCGACCAGCAGTGTGGTGCCGGTGATGTAGGAGGCGTCGGAGGAGAGGAGGAAGGCGATCGCGGCGGCGACTTCGTCGGGTTCGCCGAGGCGGCCTGCCACGGTCTGCTCCACGCTGCGGCGCACGTCGTCTTCGCTGACGTTGTCCCAAGCCCGGGTGCGGATCGGGCCGGGGAGGACGCTGTTGACCCGGATCTGCGGCCCGTATTCCACGGCGAGCTGCCGGGCCAGTCCAGTCAGCCCGGCTTTGGCCGCGGCATAGGCGGGGCGGCCGGGCAGGCCCACCATGGCGTGCACAGAGGACACCGCGACCACACTGCCGTTGCGGGCCAGGAGGTCAGTGAGGCAGGCGCGTACCCCGAGGAAAGTAGCGGTGAGGGTCACCGCGATCTGGTCGTTCCAGTCGGCAAGCGAGGTGGCGTGGGCGGGGGCGATGGTGACGCGGTAGGCGTTGCTCACGAGGGCGTCGACGGGGCCGAACGTGTCGTTGGCGGTGCGGACGGCGTGGGCCCAGGAGTCTTCGTCGGAGACATCGCAGTACTGGAAGACCGCCCGGTGGCCTTGGTCGCGGAGGCGGGCGGCGACGCGTTCTCCGCGTTCCGTGTCGATGTCGGTGAGGACCACGGCGGCGCCTTCGGCGGCTAGCCGCTGTGCGGTTGCGGCCCCGATGCCGCCTGCGGCCCCGGTGACGAGGGCGACGCGGTCGGTGAAGCGGGCGGTACGGACAGGAAGGGGCACGATGCGCTCCGGAGTCGGACGGTCACAGTCGCCTAAATAAATCTGAATTATTTTTACGCCGCAGGTCATCGCGGTGCAAGGGCCTATCGGTGAAATCACCGGTTCCGCGCGAGACCACTTCCAGGTGATCCAGGTCATAGGTAACTTGATGGTCCGCGGCGTTGTCCCCCCTTCAGTCCCTCCCCGGCGCGCCGCACTCGTGACCTCGCCGCATGCCAACCAGTTGGTATGCGGCGAGGTATATCCCCGCGGTCCAAGACGCGGTGGCTCCGCACTGACAGAAAGAGGCTTCATGGCCCCTACCGCACCCTCCCCCCTGATGGAGGTCGAGGGGGTAACCGTCCGATTCGGAGGCCTCGCCGCGCTCTCCGATGTCGGACTGACGATCGCCCCCCAGAGCGTGACTGGCCTCATCGGCCCGAACGGAGCCGGTAAAACCACGCTGTTCAACGTGATAACCGGCGTGGTGAGACCCCAGCGCGGCACGATCACCTTCAAAGGGCGCCCCCTGCGCAACCATCGTCCCCACCAGCTTGCACGCCTGGGAATCGCCCGCACCTTCCAAGGCCTCAACCTCTTCGAGAGGATGACGGTCCTGGACAACGTGATCGTCGGCGCCGACCCGCTGGGCCGCTCCCGACTCCCCGGCATGCTCACCGGACTCGGCAGCTACCAGCGCGACGAACGGGAGCTCACCGACCGGGCCATGGCCGTGCTCGAAGAGTTCGGGATCGCCGACGTCGCCCACGCCTACCCCTCGACCCTCCCCTACGGACTGCAGAAACGCGTGGCCCTGGCCCGCGCCCTCGTCGCCGAACCTGAACTGCTGCTCATGGACGAACCCGCCAGCGGCCTGTCCGGCGCGGACATGGCCGACCTGGCCGCCACGATCCGGCGGTGCAGCCAAACCATGGGCGTCGTCCTCGTCGAACACCACATGGACCTGGTCATGGACGTGTGCGACCACATCGTCGTCCTCAACTTCGGCCAGGTCATCTGCTCCGGTCCGCCGTCCGTCGTCCAAGCAGACCCCGCGGTTGCGGAGGCCTACCTGGGCACTCCGGTGCAGGAGGCTGCCGGTGAGTGACACCCCGATTCTGCAGATCGAGAACCTCTCCACCTACTACGGGGCGGTCCAAGCCCTACGCTCGGTGTCCCTGACCGTCCAGCCGGGAGAGATCTGCGCGGTCCTGGGCGCCAACGGAGCCGGGAAGACCACCCTGCTGCGCACCATCTCCGGGCTCCAGCCCGCCGCCCCCGGCAGCCGGATCCTCGTCAACGGCGAAGACATCACCGGCGCCCCCGCCGAGAGCATGGTCCGCCGCGGTCTCGCCCACGTCCCGGAAGGCGGCGGGGTCATCGTCGACTTGACCGTGGAGGAGAACCTGCGGCTGGGCGGGCTGTGGCGCGCCGACCGGCGCGACCGGGCCCAAGCCCTCGACGAGGTCTACGAACTGTTCCCGCCCCTGGTGGAGCGGCGCAACCAGCCCGCAGCCTCCCTTTCCGGCGGGGAACGCCAAATGGTCGCCATCGGCCGGGCCCTGATGGCCCGACCTGCCGTGCTGCTGCTGGACGAGCCCTCCCTCGGGCTCGCCCCGCTCATCACCCAGCAGATCATGCGGCTGCTGCACGACCTGCGCGACCGCACTGGGCTGACCGTGGTGCTGGTGGAACAGAACGCCGCAAGCGCCCTGTCCATCACCGACCACGGTTTCGTGCTCTCCCAGGGAGCAGTTGTTGCGCGGGGCAGCTCCGCCGAACTGCTCGCGGACGACCGGATGCGCCACGCCTACCTGGGTTTCTGAGGTGATCCCGTGAACCAGTTCATCAGTCTGACCTTCGAGGGCATCGCCAACGGCGCGATCTATGCGGCCTTGGGGCTGTCCCTCGTCATCATCTACCAGGCGACCCGGGTAGTGAACTTCGCTCAGCCTGCCCTCGCGCTCATGGCGGTCTACCTCGCCTACACCGTCACCCAGGCGACGGGCAGCTACTGGCTCGGTTTCGCCACCGCCATGGCCAGCGGAACCCTGCTCGGTGTGGTCACCGAACGGCTGCTGGTCCGCCCCGTGCAGGACAAGTCCCCGCTCAACGCCATCATCCTCACGCTCGGCCTGCTGATGGTGCTGCAAGGGCTGGCCGGCATGATCTGGGGCAACCTGCAGCACTCCTTCCCGCCGCCGATGAGCTTCCGCGACTTGGCCGCAGTCCCGATCTCCCCAGAGGAGATCTTCGCGCTCGCCGCGGTCGGGGTAGTCGCCACAGTGCTCTTCCTCCTCTACCGCTTCACCCCGCTAGGGCTGCGGATGCGGGCCGCCGCCTTCCACGCAGAGTCCGCGCGGCTCAGCGGCGTCCGGGTCGGGCTGATGCTCACCCTCGGCTGGGGCATCGCCTCGGCGATCGGCGCTCTTGCCGGAATGCTCGCGGTGCCCCCGCTGCTGTCCCCGACCGTGCTCGACGCCGTGTTCGTCTACGGCATCGCGGCCGCCGTACTCGGCGGCTTGGACAACCCGTTCGGCGCGCTGGCCGGCGGCCTGGTGCTGGGCGTGGGCCTGTCCTATGTCTCCGGCTACGTGGGCTCCGAACTCACCACCCTCGCCGCCCTGGCGATCCTCATTGCCGTGCTTAGCCTGCGCCCCGCCGGACTCTTCTCCCGGGCGACCGTGCGAAAGGTGTAGCCGATGACTTCCTCCCTGCGACGAGACGACCCGCCGACGGACGTGGTCGCCCCCAAGGCCGCGCCGTCCACGCGCCCCCGGCCCCGGATCCGGCCCGTGCTGCTCACCCACCTGGCTGCGGCCCTGCTCGCCCTCCTCGGGGTCGTCGCACTGACCTTCCTGGTCGGCCCGATCGAGCAGTTGCGCATCGCCAAAGTGGGCTACCTGATGCTCGCGATCGCCGGGCTGCAACTGCTGGTCGGCGCCAGCGGGCAGATCTCCCTGGGGCACGGCGCTTTCATGTTCATCGGCGCCTACGCCACGGCTCTGACCGTGCTGCACGCGCCGATGGTGCCGCTGGCAGCGATCATGGTGCTCACCGTAGTCGTGGGCTGCCTCGCCGGGATCGTGGTCGGCGCGGCCACAGCGCGGCTGCACGGCCCCTACCTGGCCGGGGCCACCCTCGCCCTGGCGGTGGGTTTGCCTGCCCTGGCCCTGTACTTCTCCGACGTTCTCGGCGGGTCCAACGGCCTGCTGTTCAAGATGCGCGGCGCCCCGCCCGAGCTCGCCGGGCTGGTCACCGACAACCAGTGGAAGGCCTGGGTCATCTGGTTCACCGTGCTGGTGGCCCTCGTCGTGCTGGCGACGCTGAGCCGGGGACGGCTGGGCCGGCGGCTACGCGCTATCCGCGACGACGAGGCGGCCGCCGCCATGGCGGGCATCCCCGTGGGACGCACCAAAGTGACCGCGTTCGTCATCAGCGCCGGATGCGGGTCGCTGGCGGGAGCCTGCGAAGCCTATCTGCTGGGCACCGCCACCCCCAGCTCGTTCTCGCTCGCACTGTCGCTGAGCCTGCTTGCCGCGCTCGTCCTGGGCGGGCTGGGCAGCCTGTGGGGCGCGTTCTGGGGTGCGCTGGCCCTGGTCTACCTGGAGCTGGCAGGAAAGGAGCTGGCAGACCTGCTCGGGTTGAGCAGCAGCGTGGCCGACAACGTGCCGCTGGTGTTCTTCGGAACGCTGCTCATCGTCATCGTTATGGCCTGGCCGATGGGCATCCACGGCGCGCTCAGCCGCCTCAGCGGCGTGGTGCGCCGACGGTGAGCCCACCGGTTCTTCCCACAACCATCACCTGATTCCCCTGCATATCCCCCTATTCCCCTACATCACCACACGTGGGAGCGTGAGATGAGGAAACCGATTACGTGGGCGGCGGGAATGCTGGCCCTGTCGCTGCTGGCCACCTCCTGCGGCGGCGCTGGCGAGGTCGCGGACTCTGAAGGGGCCGACCTGGACGTGTCTGTCGGAGTCACCGACGACACGGTCACCATCGGCACCCACCAGCCGCTCACTGGCCCCGCCTCCGCCGGGTACCTGGCGATCTCCCAGGGCGCCTCGGCGATGTTCGACTACATCAACGACCAGGGCGGCATCCACGGCCGAAAGATCGAATACCTGGTCAAGGACGACGTCTACGACCCGACCAAGACCGTGGAGGTGACCCAGGAGCTCGTGGAAGGCGAGCAGATCTTCGCCATGCTCGGCGGTCTGGGCACCCCCACCCACTCCAAGGTCATCCAGTACCTCAACGACAAGGGCGTCCCGGACCTGTTCCCCTCCTCGGGCGCGTTGATGTGGAACGACCCCGAGCAGTACCCGCTGACCTACGGCTACCAGGTCGACTACACCAAGGAAGCCAAGGTCATCGCCAAGTACATCGAAGAGAACTTCCCTGACGCCAAGGTCGCCTACTACTACCAGAACGACGACGTGGGAAGCGACTCGATCGCCGGGCTCGACCAGTACCTGGCCGACAAGGTCGTGGCCGACGAAGGATACGAGTCCACCGCACCCGACGCGGTCGGCGGGCAGATCGCCTCGTTCAAGGAGGCCAAGGCGGACATCGTGGTCTGCGCCTGCATCCCGGCCTTCGCTGCGCTGGGCATCCTCAACGCGGTCGGCCAGGGCTACCACCCGCAGTGGGTGATCAGCAGCATCGGCTCTGACATCCCCACCCTGCGCGGCCTGCTCAAGGAGTACGCCGACGACGACGAGCTGCCGGTCGACCAGATCCTCGACGGCATCATCACCAGCGGCTACCTGCCCCAGGTGAACATGACCGACGACCCGTGGACGCAGTTCTTCACCAAGATCCACGAGGAGTACGGCGAGGGTGAGCTCACCAACACCCGCATCTACGGCATGGTGCAGGCCGTGATGTTCGCCAAGGCGCTCAAAGCCGCGGGCGAGAACCCGACGCGCAAGAGCCTCATCGAAGCGGTGGAGAACATGGAGTGGCAGGGCCCCGGGCTGGTCCCCTTCGCCTCGTCCGCGGACGACCACGGCGGACACGCCGGTGTGCTCGTGCAGCAGTACCAGGCCGGTGAGGACGGCGGCACCATGAAGCGCCTCCAGGAGCCCATGGTGACCGACCGGGAAGGCGGCGAGATCTCCCCCGTCGACTACGAGCGGGTCGGCCCCGACGAGTACGACTTCCACGACTGACCGAGCCCTTCTGCCGCAGCGGCGGAAAAGCCTTCACGTCCTCTCGCGAGGCCCGGCCCAGCTCCGGGCCTCGCGGCATCCCTCTTCCGCAGCTCAGGGCCCGAATGGTGGGACCAGGCGGAGTTTCGCCGGGGGCAGGGAGAGCAACCCCACCGTTGACTGTGACCTACGTCTCGGTAACGTGGGTCACATGGCAGACGTACTGATGGCCCCGGCCTCCCGCACATACGGCCGGGGTGCGGAGGTCGAACACCTGGTCACCCTGGCCTCCCGCGGGCGTGAGGGGCGCGGTGGGGCACTGGTTGTCGAAGGCAGTCCGGGGATCGGCAAGAGCGCGCTGCTGGACGCCGTCCTGGACCGGCTTGACAGTCACCGGGTGCTCCGGGTCAACGGCCGCCGCCCAGAATCCGGACTCCCCCTGGCCGGATTGCACGGATTGCTGCTGCCGGTACTGCACCTCCGGGGAACGCTCAGCCCGGAGCACGAGCGGCTGCTGGACGACGCCCTGCGCCGCGGCCGCTACGCCGAGGACGACCGGTTGGCGCTATCGGTCGCAGTCTTAGCGTTCGTCACCGCCCTGTCCCACGAACGCCCTCTCGTGTGCGTGGTCGACGACGCCCAATGGGTCGACCCCGATTCGCTGTCCCTGCTCTCTTTTGCCGCCCACCGTCTCAACCGGATCCGGGCGGCGATTCTGTTCGCCACCCGGGACACCGCGCCCCGGGAACTGTCCGGGCTGCCCCGGATGCGCTTGGCCCCCTTGACGGAGGAGACCCTCCACCAGGTGTTGGAGGAGACCGCGCCCGACCTGGACCCGGCGGTGCGCAGCGAACTCGTACGCCGCGCCCACGGCAACCCTATGGTCGCGCGCCACTACGCCGCATCGCTGTCCCCCGCCCAGCGTGCCGGCACCGAACCGCTGTCGGTCATGCTGCCGCTGCCCGCGGAGATCATGGACGCCTACGCCGAGACACTGGACTTCCTGCCCGCGGACGTGTCCCGGCTGCTGCTGTTGGCCGCCGTGGAACCCGGGGTGGCGGTCCCGGTCCTGACCGCGGAGGGCGACGGCGACTACGACCCGGTGGCGGCACTTGACCGGGCAGAGCGGGCCGGGCTGCTCTACGTGGAAGCCGACCGGGTGGAGTTCACCGACCCGATGATGGGCGAAGTGGTGTGCCGCCGCGCGACCAGCGCCGAGCTGACCCGGGCGCACTTGGAGATGGCGCGGCTGCTGGACGGCCGCGGCCCCCGCTACCGGGTGCTGTGGCATCGCGCCGCAGCCACCCGGGGCCCCGACGAGGAACTGGGATACGAGATCACCTCGGCGGTCTCGGCGGGCGAGCCCGGCCTGACCGCCCAGGAGGCGTCGATCCTGCTGGAGCGGGCCGCTGAGCTGACCACGAAACCCAGCCGGCGGGCCAACCGCCTCGCGGAAGCCTCCTACCAGGCGTGGGCGGCAGGCCAGTACAGCCGCAGCACCATCCTCATCAAACAGGCCGCTCCCTATGTGCCGATCGCCCGCATCCGCGGACTGCCGGACATGGTCAACGGCTACCGGGCGGTCGGAGAAGAAGACTCGGTCCAAGGCTGCGACCAGTTGATGTCGGCGGCCCGCGAGCTCGCCGACCACAACCCCCAGCAGGCCCGGGCCCTGCTGCTGCGCGCCGCTGACGCCGCTTCCCTCGCCGGGGACATCAGCCGTTTCATCGCCGCGGCACGCCAGGCGCTCACCCTCGACGTGTCCGACCCGCAGCGCGACTCCGGGCTGGCCTACCTGGAAGGCTCGATGCTGGCGTTCCAGGGGAACTATGCGGCGGCGCTGGAACCGCTCCGCCGGTCGGTGGAGCTCGTGGAGGACGACGATGAGCCGCTCGGTTTGATCCGGTCGATCGTGGCGTCCCTGCGCCTGGGTGACGCGATCGGGGCGCGCCGCCAGACCGCCCGGGCGATCGCCCGCGCCGGGGTACGCGGCACCGTGTCGATGGTGCCCAAAGCACTGTCCTACGCCGTCTACGGCGAGTTCCTCCACGGCTCGCTGGCCACCGCGACCGAACACGCTTCCCTGGGGCTGCGGTTGTCCACGGAGACGGGGCAGCGCAACTGCGCCGCCCACCACCTGGCTGTCCTGGCCATGCTGGCGGCACTGCGCGGGGACGCGGAAGAATGCGCCACCCGGGTGGCGGCCGTCACCGAGCACACCGACAGCCGGCCGTTGGGCTTGGCGCGGGCGCTCACCGAGTGGGCCCTGGCCTACCTCGACCTGACCCGGGGCCGGATGCACGAGGCCGCGACCCGCCTCGAAGAGCTGGCGCGCAGCGAACCCTGCCAGGGCCACCCCACGATCCGCCTGCTGAGCGTGCCCCACTACGTGGAGGCAGCCGTGCACATAGGGGAGACCCAGCGGGCTGAGGCCGCGCTAGCCAGCTTCGAGCAGTGGGCCAACGCCACGCAGAGCCCCAACGACTTGGCGCTCGTCGCCCGCTGCCGGGCCTTGCTGAGCGACGGCGAGACCGCCCGCGAATACTTCGAGGAGGCGCTCAACCTGCACCGCCGGGGCGGGGGCGGCGGTATCGAGGAGGCGCGGACCCGGATGGCGTACGGCACGCTGCTGCGCCGCTCGCGGCTGCCGTCCGCGGCCCGCCCCCACCTGCGGGCCGCGGTGGAGGCGTTCACCCGGTTGGAGACGCCGCTGCTGCTGCAGCAGGCCAAGGAGCAGTTGCGTGCCACCGGGGAGGCGCTCGACGACACTCCCGCACCCACCGCGGGGCTGACCCCCCAGCAGGAGCAGATCGCACGGTTGGTGGCGGAGGGCGCCACCAACCGGGAGATCGCGCAGCGCCTCTACATCAGTCCGCGCACTGTGGAGCACCATCTGCGCAACATCTTCCGCCAGTTGCAGATCCGCTCTCGCGTGGAGCTTGCCCGACTGATCAGCGGACAGTGACGTACAGAGGGGCGACAAGGGCGTGGTGTCCCGTCCAGCAGCGGAGGGACACCACGGGCCCGTCCCGCACCCTGGATACGGATCAGATGTCAGACGTCTTCAGTGCAGCAAGAGAGCGCGCGGTCAAGGAAACCCCCGGGGTTCTGTAGCGGAGCCGGATGTCCTAGTCTGCACGCAAGAAAACTAACAGCGATAGGTTTTGGGGTGCGGAATGGATTTCACCCTCACCGAGGAACAGACCGCGCTGCGCGCCATGGCAGCGGAATTCGTCGACCGCGAGATCACCCCCCACGTCGTAGAGTGGGACCGCGCCGAGAGCGTCCCCCGGGACCTGGTACCGCGCCTCGGTGAACTCGGCTTCCTCGGCATGACCATCCCCGAAGAGTACGGCGGCGTGGGCGGCGACCACGTCTCCTATGCCCTGGTCATGGAAGAACTCGGCCGCGGCGACTCCTCCGTCCGCGGCCTGGTCTCGGTCTCCCTGGGCCTCGTCGCCAAGTCCATCGCCACCTACGGCACCGAAGAGCAGCGGCAACGCTGGCTGCCCGGCCTGTGCTCCGGGGAGCTCCTCGGCTGCTTCGGCCTCACCGAACCCGACACCGGGTCCGACGCCGCCTCCCTGTCCCTGAAGGCCGTCCGCGACGGGGACGACTACGTGCTCACCGGCTCCAAAATGTTCATCACCAACGGCACCTGGGCCGACGTCGCCATCATCTTCGCCCGCACCGGCGGACCCGGCCCCAAAGGCATCACCGCCTTCCTGGTGCCCACCGACACCCCGGGACTGACCCGCACCACCATCCACGGCAAACTCGGCCTGCGGGGGCAGCCCACCGCCCAGCTCTTCCTCGACGAGGTGCGGGTCGGCCCCGACGCCATCCTCGGTGAGGAGAACCAAGGCTTCCGCATCGCCATGGCAGCCCTGGACAAGGGACGCGTCTCCGTGGCGGCCGGAGCCGTAGGCGCCGCCCGCGGCGCCCTGGAAAGCGCCCTCGCCCACGCCAAGGAACGCGTCCAATTCGGCCGTCCCATCGCCGGATTCCAGCTCGTCCAAGAAATGCTCGCCGACATGGCGGTGGAAACCGACGCCGCCCGCCTCCTCGTGTGGCGGGCCGCCGACCTCATCGACCGGGGAGAACCCTTCTCCACGGCCGCATCCATGGCCAAGCTGTACGCCACCGAAACCGCGGTGCGTGCCGCCAACAACGCCATGCAGGTCTTCGGCGGCTACGGCTACATCGACGAATACCCGCCCGGCAAGTACCTCCGCGACGCCCGCGTCACCACCCTGTACGAGGGCACCAGCCAGATCCAGAAACTCATCATCGGCCGCGCCCTCACCGGCATCAGCGCCTTCGCCTGACCGACCACGCCTGGAGGCACCGTGATCACCACCGACCGAATCTACATCGACGGCCAGTGGATCGCCCCCCAGACCAGCGACCGCATGGCGGTGGAAAACCCCTACACCTGCCAGGACATCGCCACCATCCCGCTGTGCGGGACCGAGGAGGTCGACCACGCCGTCCACGCTGCCCGCCGCGCCTTCCCCGCCTGGTCCACCACCGACCTGGAAGAGCGCCTCGCCCACCTGGACGCCCTGCGCCGCGAACTCGCCGTGCGCGCCACCGAGATGTCCGCCCTCATCACCTCGGAGATGGGCGCGCCCAAGGTGATCGCCGACCGCATCCAGGTAGGACTCCCCCTCACTGTTCTCGGGGACACCGTCGCCACCGCCCGGGACTTCGCCTGGACCGAGAAGATCGGCAACTCCCTCATCCTCCGCGAACCCATCGGCGTCGTCGGCGCCATCACCCCGTGGAACTATCCGCTGCACCAGATCGTCGCGAAGATCGCCCCCGCCCTCGCCGCGGGCTGCACCGTCGTCCTCAAACCCAGCGAGATCGCCCCGCTCTCGGCGCTCCTCCTCGCCGAGATCATCGACTCCGTCGGCTTCCCACCCGGCGTGTTCAACCTCGTCACCGGCACCGGCCCCGTAGTCGGCGAAGCACTGGCGGCCCACCCGGACGTGGACATGATCTCCTTCACCGGCTCCACCCGTGCCGGAAGCCGCGTCTCCGAAGTGGCCTCCGCCACCGTCAAGAAGGTCGCCCTGGAGCTCGGCGGCAAATCCGCCGGAGTTGTCCTCGACGACGCCGACCTGCCTACCGCGGTGAAAGCCGTCGTCTCCGACTGCCTGCTCAACTCCGGCCAGACCTGCACCGCCCTGACCCGCCTGCTCGTGCCGCACGACCGCTACGAGGAAGCGGTCGCCCTCGCCGTGGACGCGGCCCGCAGCAAACCCATGGGCGACCCCGCTGACCCTGCCACCCGTATCGGGCCGCTGGCCTCGGCCGACGCCCACCGCCGCGTCCTGGGGCACCTGGAGCAGGCCCGCAAGGACGGCGCGGTCTTCGCCACCGGTGGACCCGACGCCGACGTGCCCGAACAGGGATACTTCGTGGCCCCCACCGTACTGGCGGGACTGGACCGCGACGCCGCAGCCGCGCGCGAAGAAATCTTCGGACCCGTGCTCACCGTGCTCGGCTACCGCGACGTCGACGACGCAGTGGAACTGGCCAACGCCACCGACTACGGCCTCTCCGGCGCGGTCTGGTCGGCCGACACCGACCGGGCCCTCGCCGTGGCCCGCCGGATGCGGACCGGTCAAGTCGCCATCAACGGCGGCCGGTTCAACCCCTCCGCGCCCTTCGGCGGCTACCGCAAGTCCGGCAACGGACGTGAACTGGGCCGCTTCGGCTTGGAGGAGTTCTGCGAAGTCAAGGCAGTCCAGCTCCCGTGACCTCACCCACGACCAATCCCACCCCGAGGAGAACCATGCCCACCACACTCGCAGCTGTGGTCCGCGCCCCCGGCGAACCCGTGCGCATCGAAGAGGTCGCCCTGCCCGAGCTCGGCCCCGGACTGGTCCGGGTCCGCATGGCCGCCGCCGGGGTGTGCCACTCCGACCTGTCCCTGGCCTCCGGCAAGCTCGCCCACCCCATGCCCGCCGTGCTGGGCCACGAGGGAGTCGGACACGTCGTCGACGTCGGCGCAGGAGTGTCCGACCTGTCCGTCGGAGACACGGTGCTGCTCAACTGGAATCCGCCGTGCCGCTCCTGCTGGCACTGCACCCACGGCGAGCCCTACCTGTGCGCCAACGCCGCCGACGCCTCCCGCCGCGTGTGGGGGACCCTCGCCGACGGCACCGACGTCCACCCGTGCCTGGGGGTGGCCGCATTCGCCCAGGAGACCGTGGTCCCCGCAAGCGCGTGCGTGGCGATCCCCGCAGACATCCCCCCGACCGAGGCCGCGCTCCTCGGCTGCGCGGTGCTCACCGGGGTCGGAGCGGTGCGCAACGCCGCCCAGGTGCGTCCCGGACAGTCCGTGGCCGTGATCGGCCTGGGCGGGGTCGGCCTGGCAGCCGTCCAGGGGGCGCGTCTCGCAGGCGCCGCCATGGTGATCGCGGTCGACCCGGTCGAAGAAAAAGAGGAGCTGGCCCGTTCCCTGGGGGCCACGCACTTCCTCACCCCCAGCGATGACCTGTCCCGGCGCATCCGCGCCCTCGCGGACGGGCGGGGAGTCGACCACGCCATCGAATGCGTGGGCCGGGCCGCTACCATCCGAGCCGCCTGGTCCTGCACCCGCCGCGGCGGCACCGCCACCGTGGTGGGCTTCGGCGCGGCCACGGACACGCTGACCCTCAATGCCCTGGAGATCCCCCATTTCGCCCGCACCCTGCAGGGCTGCTTGTACGGCAGCAGCGACCCTGCTACGGACGTCCCGGAACTGCTGAAGCTCTACCGCGACGGGGAGCTGGACCTCTCCTCCCTGGTCAGCAGGACCATCGGTTTGGACGACGTGCCGGACGCCCTCGCCGAGCTGCACGCCGGACGCGGTGCCCGCAGCCTCGTCGAGTTCTGACCCCTACCCTGGGAAAGGAGTTTCCGAAACACGGTCGCGTTTTGAAGGATTGCATCGGAAAGATTTCCTGAAAACCCCGCGGAGACCGGTTTGCGGAAACCGGGCCAACCGGGCCGGGAGCCTATCGGAAGACCCCGCAGAAATGCGGGGTCTTCTTTATACTTTGGCGGACGCATCCCCCATAGTGTTCAATCAAGGTAGGAGAACGGTCCGCAGAGGTATAGACCTTAGAGAGGCCGGTGAAGGAAAGTCCCGGTGTGAGGAGAGTCGCATTCGGGCAATATCAGGGAAAGACTCGAAGGGAAGGCGGAAGCAGCGCGGGAATTTCCCAGTAATTCGATAGTGTTTACGCCGGCAAAGCGAGAATAAAGGGGGAGAGACTGTGGCACGGAAGACGGTTATCGAACTCATCGATGATCTCGACGGCTCCAAAGCCGATGAAACCGTCACCTTTGGCATCGACGGGGTCACCTACGAGATCGACTTGTCCGCCGACCACGCCGAGGATCTCCGCTCCATCTTCGAGGCGTACGTGAAAGCCGGACGCAAGGTCGCCAACCGGCCCCGGCGCAAGAGCCGCACTCCAAAGGTCGACACGAGAGCGGTCCGCAAGTGGGCGCAGGCCCAAGGGTACGAGGTCAGTGAGCGCGGCCGGATCCCCCAGCACATCCTGGACGCCTACCAGAAGCGGACCGGCGACGCATGACAGAGCGGGGCACGGCACGGAATCGTCGCAGAACTACCGCGATTCCGTTACGTGCCCCCAAGTTCTTAACGACCTCTTACTCGGATACGGCATCCTTCCCTCTCCGATAGTGTGTCGGAGACCGTGGCCAGACTCTTGAGGTAGTGACAACATGCGTCGACGTGCGGCTGTGGCCCTTGCGGTGCCGGTGAGCGCCCTGATGCTGGGGGCGTCCGGATGCGGGGTCATCCCCGAAGAGTGGCAGACCCCCGCGCTGATGCGGACGGAGCAGGAGTACGACAGCCGCCTCCCGGTCGTCAGCGGTGCCGTCGGCGAAGAGCCCGAAATCTCCTTCCCTGACATCGAGCCGCCCACAGAGCGGATCGCGGGTGTCGCCCACCACGGGACAGACGACAGCGCCCTCATCCGCGACACCGACCTCGTGGTCGCCCACATCGTGGAGTACCAGTGGACCGACAAGGGCAAGGGGGAGCAGGTCAGCTCCACCTATGAGCACGACGCCCCCGAGCTGCTGTCGTTGACGCGGATGCCCGACGACCTCGCGGGATCCATCGTCAACCAGTCGGTTGGCTCCCGGATCGTGTTCCTCTTCCCGCCGCCGACTGAAGAGGAGCGCAGCCAGTACGAGATGATGGGGCAGGAGCCCCCCGAGGGAGCGTCCGTGTCCGTGGTCGACATCGTCGCGCGCCACGGCAAGGGCGACGTGGTCCCCGGTGAGCAGATCACCGACGTCGGCGAGGACATGCCCACCGTCGTCGACAAGGGGCGCACCATGCCCGAGATCACGATCCCGGAGGACACCGACCCGCCCAAGGACGTGAAGGCCATCCCCCTCATCGAAGGCGACGGGCCCGAGATCACCAAGGGGCAGAACATCGTCGTCCAGTACACCGGCGTGCGCTGGGACGACGGGGAGGTCTTCGACTCCACCTGGAACACCGGGCTGGAGGACCGCGCCGCCGCGGAGAACGAAGACACCGACGGCGACCCGCTCCACTTCCAGATCGGGGTCGGCGGGGTCATCGAAGGCTGGGACGAAGGCCTGGTCGGCCAGCGGGTCGGCAGCCGTGTCCTGCTCGTCATCCCCAAGGACAAGGCGTACGGCGACAAGGCTGCGGAGCGCGGCCAGCCGGAAGGCACCCTCGTCTTTGTCGTCGACCTGCTCGGCGCCTACAACTCCAAGCCTGAAGAGGAAGAGGAGCCGGAGGTCGTGGAAGAAAGCGAAGCCGCTCCCGAGGAGGCCAAGGACGACGAGTCCACGGACGACAAGGAGAACTCCGAAGAGTAGCGGCTTCCCGGAGCCGGAGACGGGGCGGGGATCGATCCCCGCCCCGCGTCGTGGTCCGGCCGCACTACCCGGGCAGCGGGTCCCTCAACCCAGCATCCGGGCCGCGTACCGGCCTGCAGCCGCCGCTGCCAGGAACGCCGCCGGATCCTCAGCGAGCCCGCGCCCCATCGTGGACAACCGCACCGGGACGGCCTCCAACGCCGCGAACAGGCCGTCGACCTCCACCTCGACGAGAGTGTGCCGCTCGCCCAGCACGGCAGCCTCGGCACGCACCCGCGCGCCGAACTCCCCGTCAAGCAGCGGCACGACCACGTCGGCGCGGGCCAACGCCACCCGCCCGTAGGCGGTCACACTGTGGTGGGACACCCCGCGGTGCCGCGGGCGCGGGTCGGCCTGGCTCACCCGCAACGCCCCCACGGGACGGCCCTGGAGCACTGCCGCGGCGTTGACCGCCTCACCCACGGCCACCCCCGAAAACCCCCACGGCGTGCCCGTTCCCAGGTTGCCCGGCCCTTGCGCCACCACCGCAATATCAGCGGCAAGCACGTGCCGGGCTGCAAGCAGCCCGGTGTGCACGGTCACCGCTTCCACATCCCCGCCGAACGCCTGCCCCACGGTGACCGACCCCGCCAGCAGCCCGGCCGCGCGCAACTGCGCCACGGTGCGGGAGAACCACAGCGGCAGCGCCCCGCCGTCCAGCATCACGTAGACCACCCGGGCGGTGGGACGCTCCGCCAGCGCCCCCGCCACCACGGCGGGAAGTGCTGAGTGCAGGTCCGCGGTCACCACCGGCATCCCCGCGATCCCGTCCGCGTCCCGCAGCAGCGCATGGTGCTCGGAGTCTTGCTCGTCCGCGCCCAGCACGGTGGCCTGCATCGGGGTGTAGCGGGCCTTCACCAAGTGGCCGGGGCCTTTCGGGTCGGGCGGCAGACGGTCGGGCAAGGCGATCACGAACGCATAACCGCCGGTTCCCAGCCCGAGCGCCAACGCCGTAGTGTTGAGCAGCACCCGGTCACCCGGTTGCGGGTCGCCGACCAGTGCCGGATAGGCCAGTGCCCGGCATTCGCCTTCCCCGCTGGCCAGCTCCACGACAAGCTCCACTGCACCAGGCCACGAGCGGCCAAGGTCACGGACCCGTCCATCACGCCATCTGATCACGCGCGCCACGGTACCGTTCATGGTGGCGCGATTCCGGGAAACCGGCGCACGTGTACGCGGGCAGCGTCCAGAAAGGCGGGAAATGTCGCAGAGCAAGACCGAACGGCAGCTCAATCTGGTGATCTGCCTGCTGGCCACCAGGCGTTTCCTCAGTGCCCAAGAGATTCGGGCGACCGTCCACGGCTACGGGGACGTCGAAAGCGACACGGCCTTTAAACGCATGTTTGAGCGCGACAAAAAAGAATTGCGCGACGCAGGGATTCCGATCATCACCGGCCGCCACGATCCGCTCAGCGACGAAGACGGCTACCGCATCGCCCGCGACGACTACGAACTCCCCCCAATCGACCTGCGCCCCGACGAGGCCGCAGTACTCGGCCTGGCCGCCCGCGCCTGGCGGCACGCTGTCCTCGGCGAGGCCGCCGCCAACGCCCTGCTCAAACTGCGCAGCGTCGGAGTGCCTGTGGACGCTGCGGCACTGCCCGCGGTCACCTCGGTTCTCGGCGCCGACGAGCCCGCGTTCCCCTCGGTGTGGCAGGCGGTTCGGGACCGCCGCCCCATCAGCTTCGACTACCGCAAACCCGGAGAGGACACGCCACAACGCCGGGAGCTTGAACCGTGGGGGGTCGCCAACGTCGCCGGACACTGGTATGTCGCCGGCTACGACCGGGACCGCCGTGCCCGCCGCGTCTTCCGTCTCAGCCGGATCGTCGGCGACGTGCAGATCCACACCAGCGCTCCCCCGGTGCAAGTGCCGAAGGATGTGGACGTGCGTTCCCTGATCAACGCGCGCCCGCCCGAACCCGAGCAGGTAGCAGTGCTGGAGGCGCGCACCGACGCCGCCCACGCGCTGCGCCGCGCCGCCCGGCGCATCGTCGCGGGGGAGCGCACCGGCGGCACCGGATGGGACGTGGTGGAGTACCCGTACGTCGACGAAGCCGACTTGGCTGCGCGGGTCGCCGAATACGGCGAGCACGTGGTGGTACGCGAACCGGAACAGGCCCGGAAAGCCGTGGTCGCCCACCTGCGCGCCGTCGTAGCTGCACCCGTCGCGGCCGCGACAGACGAAGACCCGCCCGCGCCACTCCCTGGCACGCCGCGTCCCCCCGCGTCGCGTCGAGCCGGAACCTCCACTGAGCAGTTGCGCCGCCTGCTCATGCTGGTGCCCTACGCCCTCAGCCACGACGTGCGGGTCAGCGAGGTCGCCGCCCACTTCGGACTCACCGAAAAACAGGTGCTCAAAGACCTGAGCCTGCTGTGGATGTGCGGGCTACCCGGCTACACCCCTGGCGATCTCATCGACGTGGACGTGGAGGCTGCCGCCGAAACCGGGGAGATCATCATCTCCAACGCGGACACCCTAGCCGCCCCCCTGCGGCTGACCGCGGACGAGGCAGCCAGCCTCGTCGTCGGGCTGCGCCTGCTCCGTGACCTGCCCGGCGTGGACAGTGTCGCGCTCGCCCGGGTGGAGCAGAAGCTCCGCGACGTGGCGGGCGCTGCCGGCCAGCTCGCCGACGCTGTCGACGTGCGCGTGGACGACAACCCGGAGGTCGCCGAGCTGCGGCACCGCATCGGCAAAGCCTTGGAGTCCGGTAGCCGAGTCCACCTGCGCTACCTGTCCGGCTATGCCGACCGGGTCAGCGAACGCGAAGTCGACCCGATGCGGCTGGTCGTGCAGGACGGGCACTACTTTTTGGAAGGGTGGTGTCGCCTCCGCCGCGACGTGCGGCTGTTCCGCCTGGACCGGATTCTCGAACTGGACGTGCTGCCGGTGGCTGCCGAAGTGCCCGCCGGGGTACGCAGCCGCGACCTGAGCAGCGGGGTGCTGCAGCGCTCCGCCGACGATGCTTTTGTCACATTCGAACTGGAGCCTGCGGCGCGCTGGGTCACTGAAGAGTACGTCTGCTCCGAGGTGCAGGAACTGCCCGGAGGACGGGTGCGCGCCACACTGCGCACGCCGGAGCCCGGCTGGGCGGTGCGGCTGGCGCTGCGGCTGGGCGCTACCGGGCGTCTGGTCGCCCCCGGGGAGCTCGCGGCACGGGTCCGGGAGCTGGCTGAACGGGCGCTGCAGCGGTATGCGGAGGAAAGACCCGACGTTCCCCAGCGCTGAGGGTGGTGTTACGCCCTGGATTGAGTAGGCTCAAGACGTGCTGTGGACCGTTGCCGTGCTCATCGTTGCGGCCGGGGCGCTCGCTGCAGGGGCGTGCGCGGTGCAATCGTGCACGGGTGCCCAGGAGTTAGCGAACGAACTCCGCGTCGCTCACGCGGCGGTAGGGAAGCGATGGGACCTGCTGCGCGCGGCGGTCCGCGAGACCAGCCACCACCCACCCGCCGGACGGGTGGCCAGACCAGGACGTACCATCGGTGGCGCAGGCAGTGCCGCACAGAGAGGCTGACACAACCATGAGCATCGGGCCCAGAGAAATCCTCATCCTGCTGGTAATCGCGCTGCTGCTCTTCGGCGCGAAGAGGCTGCCCGAGCTGGCGCGCTCCTTGGGCCGCAGCGCTCGCATCCTGCGCGCGGAAGCCAAAGGGCTGAGCGAGGAAGACACTACTTCCCAGCAGACCGCAGACCAGACCCACCAGGCCGAGGCCCGCACCGAGCAGCCCGGCACCCAGCAGCAGTCGGGCAGCTACCCGCAGCTTCCGCCAGGTCAGCGGATCGTGGACAACTCCGGGGAACGCATCCAGCGCCCCTACGGGACCTGAGCCGCGAGGGGCGAACCAGCGAAGTCGCGTGACCACCCGTGGGGACGGGGGAGGCACGCGGTCGGTACCGGGTGAGGCGGAGAACACGTACAGCGATGAGGACACGACGGCAGCGGAAGGCGAACCCTGAGGCGCGCATGCCGCTGATGGAGCACCTGCGTGAACTGCGGGACCGGCTGCTCAGATCGATGCTGTCCATCGGCGTCGGCCTCGTGGTCGGCTTTCTCGTCTTCGACCCGGTGTGGGAATTCCTGCAGCAGCCTTTCTGCTCGCTCTCCGCCGAGGTGCGCGGCAGCGACCACTGCGGGTTGAACTTCACCGGCATCTTCGACGGGTTCAACCTGCGCTTCAAAGTCGCTGTCATCGTCGGCCTGCTGGTCTCCAGCCCGGTGTGGCTGTACCAACTGTGGGCGTTCGTCGCGCCCGCGCTACGCGGCAAGGAGAAGCGCTACACCTACCTGTTCGTGGGGTTCGCGGTCCCGCTGTTCTTCTCGGGCACGGTGCTGGCCTACTACGTCACCGCCAAGGGCATGGAGATCATGTTCTCCCTGGCCCCCGAGGGTGCGACCGCGCTGATCACCCTCGACAACTACCTCAACTACATGATCATGATGTTGGCGGTGTTCGGCGCTGCCTTCGTCCTGCCGCTCATCGTGGTGCTGCTCAACTTCATGGGGGTGCTGTCCCACCGCATCATCGGCAAGTGGCGGTCCATCATCATCTTCCTGATCTTCCTGTTTGCCGCCGTTGCTACTCCCGGTGGGGACCCGTTCACTATGCTGGCCCTGGGAATTCCGATGGTGGCGCTGTTTGAAACAGCGGAACTGATCGCTTTCATCAACGACCGGCGCCGCAGCAGGAACCGTGATCCGTTGGCAGAGCTTGACGACGACGAGATCTCCCCGCTTAATGACTTTGACAGCACGACCGAAAGCACGTCGAACCGCTAGCATCCCGCGCCGGTCGTGAGATCCGGACACCATTCACGGGAGAGCCCCATGGACGAACAGCACACTTCCGCCACGCCCCGCCGCGACCTTCCGCCTGAGGCTCGCGGAAACGAGAAATGGCACGACACCAGCAACGTGGTGTGGATGCGGTCCTCGCTGTCGCGGGACGACTCCGAAGCGATCGTGGAGGTCGCGAAATTCGACGACGGCTACCGGGCGATCCGCGACGGGAAGAACCCGGACAAAGGCATCCTGTTCTTCACTCCTGAAGAGTGGGAAGCGTTCGTGCTCGGCGCTAAGGACGGCGAGTTCGACATCCCTGAGGAGTACCTGACCCCCGAGGAGATCGCGATCCAGCGCGGCGAAGTCCCGGTGACCGCGGTGCCTTCCCCGCTGAACAAGCAGACCGCTCCATCCACTGAGTCCGACTAGGCCAGGCCCGGCCTGCGCCGCAACCCCCTCCATCCCCCGTGCCGACTGTCACCCTGCTGGTCAACCCCGCTTCCGGGCGCCGCCGAGCCGCCGTCGTCGCGTCCGCGCTGCGTGAGCGGCTGCGTGCGCGGGGCGCCCAGGTGCGCCTGCTCATGGGAGAGTCAGCCGGGGACAGTGCCCGGCTCGTCGACCAGCTCGTCGCGCAGCGCCCCGACGTGCTCGTCACCGTCGGCGGGGACGGCCTGGTCCACTTGGCGTTGCAAGCCGTGGTCGGCACCGACATCCCGCTGGGTGTGGTGGGTGCGGGCACTGGGAACGATATCGCCCGCGAACTGGGGCTGCCCCGCGCACCTGATGCGGCCGCCCAGGCTATCCTGGCCGGGCACACACGGCAGGTGGACACGGTACATGTGGCGGGCCGCCACTATCTGAGTGTGCTCGCCTGCGGATTCGACTCCCGCGTCAACGAGCGGGTCAACCGTTTCCGGAGGAGCCTCGGCCGTCTCGACTACGTGGCCGGGGTCCTCGCCGAGCTCGGCGCGTTCACCCCGCTCGACTACACCGTCGACGTCGACGGGCAGCGCGTACAGACCACGGGAATGCTCGTGGCAGTGGCCAACACCCGCTGCTACGGCGGCGGCATGCTGATCTGCCCCCAGGCCCGGCCCGACGATGGGCTGCTCGACGTGATCGTGGTCCGCGAGGTGGGCCGGCTCCGCTTCCTCCGCCTGTTTCCTCGCGTCTTCACCGGATCCCACCTGGAGTTGCCCGAGGTTACCGTGCTGCGGGGCCGACATGTCTCCCTCAGCGTGGCCGGCGACGTCGTCGCCCACGCCGACGGGGAACGTCTCGCCGCGCCCCCGCTGGTCTGCGAGGTCCGCCCCGGCTCGGTGCGCATGGTGACCGACCACTGAACCGATAAGACCGGTCTTGCCTGGTATGGCCATCGGCCAGCCACGGTGAGTAAAAGAACACGACGCGTTGCCCCTCCCACCCTCTAGGCTGACCAGTATGAGCACTTATGCCGCCCGCTACGCCGAGTTCCGCAGGCGACAAAAGGAGTCCAGCCCCACCATCGAGGAGTTCCAGAATCTCTACGGGTTCGACTTCGACGACTTCCAGATCCGGGCCTGCAAAGCCTTGGAGACGGGGCATGGGGTGCTGGTCGCCGCACCCACCGGTTCCGGAAAGACCGTCGTGGGAGAGTTCGCTGTCCACCTGGCGCTGCGTGACGGTCGCAAGTGCTTCTACACCACCCCGATCAAGGCGCTGTCCAACCAGAAGTACACCGACCTGGTGCGCCGGTACGGCTCCGACAAGGTGGGGCTGCTCACCGGGGACAACAGCATCAACGGTGAGGCGCCTGTCGTGGTGATGACCACCGAGGTGCTGCGCAACATGCTGTACGCGGGCTCCGCCACACTGTCGGGCCTGGCGTACGTGGTCATGGACGAGGTGCACTACCTGGCTGACCGGTTCCGCGGCGCGGTGTGGGAAGAAGTCATCATTCACCTGCCCGAATCCGTGCAGATCGCGGCGTTGAGCGCCACGGTCAGCAACGCCGAGGAGTTCGGCCAGTGGCTCCAGCAGGTGCGCGGCGACACGTCGGTGATCGTGGACGAGAAACGCCCCGTGCCGCTGTGGCAGCACATGATGGTGGGCACCCGCATCCACGACCTGTTCGTGGAACCGGAGGGCACCGACACCGGGCAGGAAGAGGAGAAGAACGGACGCGGCTCCCGGAAACGCCGCCGGTCCCGGCATGCCCGGCAGCGCACCGTGGAGATCGAGGTCGGCGGGGAACGGCTCCACGTCAACCCGAAACTCATCCGGTTCGCCGAAGAGGACGCCCGCCTCACCCAACTGGCCTACCAGCGCCGCCACCCGCAGGCGCGGGCCCGCGGCGGTGCTCCCCGGCCGCGGAGCAGGTTCGCGCCGCCCACTCGGGCACAGATCGTCGAACAGCTCGACCGCGAAGGCCTGCTGCCCGCCATCACGTTCATCTTCAGCCGGGCGGGCTGCGATGAGGCGGTGCGCCAGTGCGTGGCCAGCGGGCTGGTGCTGACCACCCCGGAGGAAGCAGCAGAGATCCGCGAGTACGCGGAACGGCAGTGCGCCGAGATCCCTCCGGCGGATCTCAACGTGCTCGGCTACTCCGAGTGGCTGCAGGCATTGGAGTGCGGGATCGCCGCCCACCACGCCGGGATGCTGCCCACCTTCAAAGAAGTGGTGGAAGTGTTGTTCTCCCGCGGCCTGATCCGCGCCGTGTTCGCCACGGAGACACTGGCGCTGGGCATCAACATGCCCGCCCGCACTGTCGTCATCGAAAAGCTCGACAAGTGGAACGGGGAGACGCACGTCGCCCTCACCCCTGGCGAGTACACCCAGCTCACCGGCCGTGCGGGACGCCGGGGCATCGACGTGGAGGGGCATGCGGTCGTGGTGTGGCAGCCAGGCACCGACCCGGAGATGGTCGCCGGGCTGGCGGGCACCCGCACCTATCCGCTCAACTCCAGCTTCCAGCCGTCCTACAACATGGCGGTCAACCTGGTCGCGCAGGTCGGTCGGGAACGCGGCCGGGCCATGCTGGAGTCCTCCTTCGCCCAATTCCAGGCGGACCGTTCCGTGGTGGGTCTGGTGCGGAAGCTCCGCGCCCAGCAGGAGGCGCTGGAAGGCTACGCCAAAGCCGCCTACGACCCGCGCGGCGACTTCATGGAGTACGCGGCGATGCGCCGCCGGCTCTCCGACTTGGAGAGCGCCGCGCAACGCAACCGGCGCACGGCACGCCGCAAGGAAGCGGAACGCAGCCTGCGTGCGCTCCGCACCGGCGACATCATCCGTATCCCGTCGGGACGCCACGCCGGCTACGCCGTCGTGCTGGACCCGGGGCTGGACAAGGGCCCGCTGCCTGTCCCGCTCGTGCTGACCGTGAACCGCCAGGTGAAACGGGTCAGCGCCAACGACTTCCCGATCCCGGTGGAGCCGACAGGGCGGCTGCGGATACCGAAGTCGTTCTCTGCGCGTTCCGCGCAGGCGCGCCGCGACCTGGCGTCAGCGCTCCGCAGCAAACTGGAGACTCTTCCCACGGCTCCGATCCGGCACCGGGTGCGCGACGGGGCCCCAGAGGACCCGGAGATCGCGGAGTTGCGTGCTCGCATCCGAGAGCACCCTTGCCACCACAGCGAAGGCCGGGAGGACCGGGCCCGCTGGGCGGAACGCTACTTCCGGTTGAAGAAGGAGACCGAGGAACTGGAGCGCCGTATCGAAAGCCGCTCCCACGTCATCGCCCGCACGTTCGACCGGGTCTGCGGAGTGCTGCAGGAACTGGACTACTTGGAGGGCGACACCGTCACCGAGGACGGGCGGCTGCTCAGCCGCATCTACTCGGAGCTGGACCTGCTGGCAGCCGAGTCGCTGCGGCGCGGCGTGTGGGATGCGCTGGGGCCGGAGGAGCTGGCCGCCTGCGTGTCCGCGCTGGTGTACGAGTCGCGGCGGCCTGACGAGGTGTTCGCCCGCGTGCCGTCCGGCCCTGTCGAGGAGGCGCTGAACGCCATGATGCGGCTGTGGGGCGAGCTGAGCGATATCGAACACCGGCACCGCGTGTCCTTCCTGCGGGAACCGGATCTGGGCTTCGTCTGGCCCACCTACCGGTGGGCGCGCGGCGACCAGTTGGATCACATCCTCAACGAGGCGGGGATGCCGGCGGGCGACTTCGTACGCTCCACGAAGCAGCTCATCGACCTGCTGGGGCAGATCGCCCAGGCCGTGCCGGAGGCCAGCGGGGTGCGCACCACGGCGCGGCAGGCCGCCGACAAGCTGATGCGCGGCGTGGTCGCCTACACCTCGGTGGGCTGACACCGCCACTGCCGCGGCAGCCCGCGGGCAGTATCCCGAGCCGCAGACCGTCCTTCTAAGCCACGGGGGATGCCGGTGCACCGGTTCCGGCATCCCCGTGGTGTGCTGCCGACCAGCCGGGAAGGGGCGCCACACCGGCCCGGGCGCGGTCAAGCGGGCAGGTGCTGCGGGAACACAGCGACAGACTCCGCTTTTCGGGTCATCTGCCGCCGTGGGGTATGACCGTTGCCTTTTTCCTGGCGCCGTGCGTCACCGGCGAAACCCCCCAGGTCTGCACGTTCCAGCGCGATGGGGGCAGAGGAAGGGGCAGGGGCCGGCGCATGCCTCATGCTGTCCTCCCTGCAAGGGAGAGATTTCCGTATAACGTTTGACCGGCTCCGGTGGGTCTCGCTGTGGATATGCGGCTGAGGCGACTAAAAACCACGGTCAGGACCAGAAACGACAAAGGACGGGGGCCTGAACTGATGCCGGGGCGGACACTCTTGGTGACCAACGACTTTCCACCGCGCCAGGGCGGAATCGAGACGTTCTGCTATGAACTGGCCGTCCGCCTGGCCTGCCACGGTGGCGTGGTCGTCTACACCTCCACGTCGCCGGGGGACGGCGATTTCGACGCGCGGCTGGATTTTCCCGTAGTCCGGGACCGCGCCACCACGCTGCTTCCCACGCCGCGGGTGGCTGCCCGGGCCGCCGCGCTGCTACGGGAGTACGCCTGCGACCGGGTGCTGTTCGGGGCGGCCGCCCCGCTGGGCTTAGCAGCCCGCCGCCTGCGCGCGGCCGGAGCCCGCCGGATTGTCGCCATGACGCACGGACACGAAGTGTGGTGGGCGCGGCTGCCGGGTTCGCGGGCGCTGCTGCGCCGTATCGGACGGCATGTCGATGCCCTCACCTACCTGGGCCGGTTCACCCGGTCCGCGTTGGAGCGCGCGTTAGCCCCCGCGGACCGGGAGAAACTGGTCCGGCTTGTGCCCGGGGTGGACCCTGACCTGTTCCACCCGGACGTGGACGGCTCCGGGGTGCGGGGCCGCTACGGGCTGGGGGACGCGCCGGTCGTGTTGTGTGTGGCGCGTCTCGTACCGCGCAAAGGCGTGGACACCCTGATCAGAGCGCTGCCGCAGATCCGGGAACGGGTTCCGGACGCTCGGCTGCTGGTCGTGGGGAAAGGACCGGATGAGCGGCGTCTGCACACGCTCGCGGAACGGGCGGGGGTGGCCGAGGCCGTCGTCTTCACGGGCGGCCGCCCGCACGCGGAGCTGCCCGCGTTCTTCGCTGCCGCCGACGTGTTCGCTATGCCCTCGCGGACCCGGCGGTTCGGCTTGGAAGCGGAAGGGCTCGGCATCGTCTACCTGGAAGCTGCTGCGAGCGGACTCCCGGTGCTGGTCGGCGCATCAGGGGGAGCGCCCGACACCGTGCAGCACGGCGACACCGGGTTCGTGGTCGACGGCCGGAATCCCGCGGCGGTCGCCGAGCATGCCGCAGCTCTGCTGGCTGACCCGGAGACCGCGCAGACGATGGGTAAACGCGGCCGGGAGTGGGTGCTGGCCGAGTGGACGTGGCAGGCGTCGGCGGAGCGAATGCTGGCGCTGCTGGACTGAGCTGCGGCCGCACCGGGCTGCAAGCAGTCGGGGCGCCCCGGCAAGGGACGCCCCGAAGTGTGGACGATGAACGCTCCGTCGACTAGACGCCGGCCGCGGTGTTGGCGGGGTGGCCGATGGCCAGACCGCTGGACGGGTCGAAGTAGTGCAGGCGGCGGGTGTCCACGGTCAAGGAGATCGGGTGGCCGGGGCGGACCGAGCTGCGCGGGTTGACTCGGGCGGTGAAGAAGGTCTTGTTCTCACCGGCCAGCGGCAGCGCCGCGTCGTCGCTGTCCCCGTTGCCGGCGGCCCCGGCAGCCAGCGCGGCCGTGGCTTCGTGCTGCACCGGCGGGGCGTCCACCGCGAAGATCACGTTGATCTCGGTGCCGAGCTCCTCGGTGACGTTGGCGGTCACGTTGATGGTGCTGCCGCGGTGGGAAGCGAAGTTGGCGTCGTCGAAGTCGGACGGGCGGATGCCCAGGATGATCTCGCGGCCGAAGTACTTCTCCAGGCCGGGGTGCTCGCGCAGGCTCTCTTCGCTGACGTGCAGCACGTGCTCGGCGAAGCGCAGCGCGGCGCCGCCGTTCTCCGCCTCGATGCGGGCGTTGACGAAGTTCATCGCGGGCGAGCCGATGAACCCGGCGACGAACAGGTTGACCGGGTGGTCGAAGAGGTTCTTGGGCGTGTCGACCTGCTGCAGCTTGCCGTCCTTGAGGACCGCCACCCGGTCGCCCAGGGTCATCGCCTCGACCTGGTCGTGGGTGACGTAGACGGTGGTGACGCCCAGCCGCTCGTGGAGCTGGTGCAGGGAGGCGCGCATCTGCACGCGCAGCTTGGCGTCCAGGTTGGACAGCGGCTCGTCCATGAGGAACGCCTGCGGTTCACGGACGATGGCCCGGCCCATCGCCACACGCTGGCGCTGACCACCGGAGAGCGCGGCCGGCTTGCGCTTGAGGTAGGGCTCCAGACCGAGCATGGCCGCGGCTTCCTTGACCCGGCGCTCGATCTCAGCCTTGGGGGTCTTGCGCAGCTTCAGACCGAACGCCAGGTTCTGCTCCACCGTCATGTGCGGGTAGAGGGCGTAGTTCTGGAAGACCATGGCGATGTCGCGGCTCTTCGGCGGGAGGTCGTTGACGACCTTGCCGCCGATGGTGAGGGTGCCCGCGGTGATCTCCTCCAGGCCGGCGATCATCCGCAGCGCGGTCGACTTGCCGCATCCGGACGGACCGACGAGCACCATGAACTCGCCGTCCTTGATCTCGAGGTTGAGGTTGTCCACGGCTTTGACGCCGCCGCTGTAGACCTTGTCGACGCCGCTGAGGACGATCTCGGCCATGAGTGCACAGCTCCTTCGTCTCTGACCGATGACGGATCGGTATGTCACTCAGATCGAACACCAGAGTGATCGATTTGTCTACCTATCCGCAAAAATTGATCGATTCTCTGATCGAATTGATCGATTTTTTCGGGACGGTGAGGACTGGCATCAGCAGCGGCATTGCGTTAGCCTGACACGCGCCGTCAACCAGACCACGGCGTCACAGCCGTGCGCTGTTTCCGCCCTCGTGCGGCCGACACACGGACGCACGCGGTGGTGGACCAGCGCGAGAGTCTGGGTAGGCTGGCGGCCAGTCCAGCGCTGGACGGACCGGCTCGCGGCCTGGGCACTCGTGCGTTAAACGCCGCGCCATGTACCAGGTTCGGCGCACGGCGTGGGAGGACCAGTACACCGCAGCCGGGCGGGGGGTTGGACCCGGAAAAGGCCCGAACATCCAGTAGACAACGGTCTCCGAGCTCGCCGCCTACGGGACGGAACCGGTCCGAAGGGTGGGCGGGCCTTTCTCCGCACCCCCGCAGTCCCGCGCGTTCCCCTCGCCCGCCACCACCCCGTAGGCTTGGCGCGTGACCCTGCTTCTTCGCGCACTGGCTGCTGCACTGTCCGGGCTGGCCCAGCTGGCCGCCCTAGAACCGTACGGCCTGTGGCCTCTCGCGGTTCTCAGCCCGGCACTGCTGCTAGCCGCGGTCTACGGGGTGGACCTCCGGCGGGCTGCCTGGCTGGGCGCGCTGTCCGGGGCCTCCCTCATGGTCCCGCTCGTCCACTGGCAGAAAGTCTTCGGCATCGACGTCTGGCTGGTCATCGCCGCCGCGGAAACCGTCTACTTCATCCCCATGGCGATGGGGATCGCCTTGGTGGCGCGGCTGCCCGGCTGGCCGCTGTGGACCGCGGCACTGTGGGTGGTCCAGGAGTTCGTCCGCGCACGCTTCCCGCTCGGCGGCTTCCCCTGGGGCAAGCTGGCGTTCAGCCAGCCAGACAGCCCGTTCGCGGGCTATGCCGCCCTCGGCTCCTCCGCACTGGTCACCTTCATGGTCGCGCTGACCGGTGCGGCACTCGTCGCGGCAGCCCGCGCCTTGAAAGGGGTCTACTGCCAACCGGGAGCACGCCAACCGCTGCTCGCCCTCACCGGCGGACTCACCGCGATCGTGCTCCTCCCTCTGGGAGGCACCCTGGCCCTGCACGCCACCGCTCTGGACGAGGAGCGCACCGTGACCGTCGCCCTCGTCCAAGGCAACGTGCCCAACGTGGGCGAGATGAACATCCTCGGCGAACGGATGCAGGTGCTGCGCAACCACGTGGACGGCGTGCATGAACTGGCACGGCTGGTCCGCGAAGGCGAAGTGCCCCAGCCCGAGATGGTCATCCTCCCGGAAAACGCCAGCGACATCGACGCCTACGCCGACCCGTACGCCGCCTCCCTCATCTCCGAGGCCGCCGCGGACATCGGGGCGCCGCTGCTGTTCGGCATCACCCGCTACAGCCCCGACGGCACCGAACGCGAGATCCGCAGCGTGGTGTGGCACCCGCACACCGGACCCGGCGACCACTACACCAAGCGCTACCTGGTGCCTTTCGGGGAGTATGTGCCCTTCCGCGACGTGTTCGCCACCGTCATCTCCCGCCTGGAACAGGTGAGCAGCGACGCCGTCCCCGGCACCGAGCCGGGGGCGGTGGAACTGAACGGCACCACGGTCGCGGTAGCCATCTGCTTCGATATCGCTTTCGACCGCCCAGTGCGCGAAGCCGTCGCGGAAGGCGGGCAGATCATCGTGGAGCCCACCAACAACGCGAACTACAACTTCACCGGGCAGTCCGACCAGCAGCTGGCCATCACCCGGCTGCGTGCGGTCGAGCACGGCAGGCCCGCTGTCATCGCCGCCACGAGCGGGATCAGCGCCGTGGTCGACGCCCGCGGACAGGTGCTCTACCGCTCACCCGAAGCGGAACCCGCCGTCCACGTCGCGGAGATTCCCGCGATGCGCGGACTGACCCCGGCAACCCGGCTCGGCGCGCTTCCCGAGCTTGCGCTGACCCTCGCCGGGCTGGGCGCGGTCGTCGCTGCCCTCGTCCGTGCCCGCCGCACAGCGGGGAGTGCGCTGCGGACCGGGCAGCTGGACCAGCAGAAGACCGAACCGTCCCCCACCGGCTGATCTGGAGGCCGGGACGGTGGCCTGCTGCGTCCCGCCCGACCGCCCTGCCGCGCGGGTTCTTCCCGCGCGGATTCCCCGCAGGGGGAACGCATCGCGGGAATGCCGCGTTGAAAAGAAGAGAGTGGTATCCGGCGTGGAATGGGGCACTATGCCGCTGTTGACCGTGCTCGCGCTCATGGCGCTGCCGTTGGTGGAGATCGGGCTGATCGTCCTCGTAGCCGGCCAGATCGGCGTGGCCTGGACGATCGTGGCACTGGGCGCGTTGAGTCTCACCGGCGTGCTGGTGGTGCGCCGAGCCGGACGCGGCGCCTACCTCGACGCCCAGCAGGCGCTGCGCACCGGGGTGCCGCCCCGCGCTGACCTGGTGGACACTCTGATGCTGCTGGCTGGCGGCGCCCTTCTCATCCTCCCCGGGTTCCTCACCGGGATCCTGGGTGCGCTCCTCGCCCTTCCCGTGACCCGCCCGCTGCTCCGCGGAGCCGTCAACCGCTGGTTCCAGCGGCGCGTGGAGCGGATGCGCGCCCGCATGGAAGCAGACCTGCTCACCTTGCAGGATTACGTCTCCGGCGCATCCCCCGCGGGCGGTGACCCGCGGCCCGGTGCCGGCCGCATCATTCAGGGCCGCATCATCTACGACGAACCCGACCCGGGGAACAGCCCGGGGGACAGCGCCCCGCCCGCCCTCCGCTAAGCCCCCGCTTCCGCCCGTCCAGGGCCGCGGGGCTTCCGCCCGTCCAGGGCCGCGGGCCGCCGTCGCACTCTGCCGGACCCGGGAAGCCGAGACGGCGAAACCCTGCCGCGATCCCCTGTCTCCCCCCGCCAAAGACGCATAGACTCCGGTCGCGGGCCGCCCTCGTGACCTCTTGGACACGATCCGCGATACCGGTCCGGCGCCGGGACACCTGGAGCGGGGCCACCAGAGAGGGAACCGGCCTGCTGCAAACGGCACCAGCCACGGTTCACCGGACGCCGCCACCGCGTCGCGCGGCCCACCGTACAGGCCACCAATGGGACAATCGGTACGTGATGCAAGAATCCGGTTACAACTATCTGATGGACATGGACGGGGTGCTCGTCCGGGAAGAGCACCTTGTCCCCGGGGCTGACCAGTTCGTCGCGGAACTGCGCGCCAACGGCACCCGCTTCATGGTGTTGACCAACAATTCCATCTACACTCCTCGGGATTTGCGGGCGCGGCTGCTGCGCAGCGGACTGGACATCCCCGAGGAGTCCATCTGGACCTCGGCGCTGGCCACGGCCCGCTTCCTGCAGGAGCAGCGGCCCGGCGGCTCCGCGTACGTGATCGGGGAGTCAGGACTGACCACCGCGTTGCACAACGCCGGATACGTCCTCACCGACAGCGACCCCGACTACGTGGTGCTGGGGGAGACCCGCACCTACAGCTTCGAAGCGATCACCCGCGCCATCCGGCTGGTGGAGAACGGTGCCCGGTTCATCGCCACCAACCCGGACGAGAAGGGTCCCAGCCGTGAAGGGTCGCTTCCGGCGACCGGGGCAGTGGCCGCACTCATCGAGAAGGCCACCGGGCGCTCGCCCTACTACGTGGGCAAGCCCAACCCGCTGATGATGCGCTCGGCGCTGCGCACCCTGGGAGCGCACTCGGAGAACACGGTGATGATCGGTGACCGAATGGACACCGACGTGCGCTCCGGACTGGAAGCAGGAATGAAGACCATCCTCGTCTTGACGGGGATCTCCGACGCGTCCACCGCAGAGCGCTTCCCCTACCGCCCCACCGCCGTCTTCGGGTCGATCGCCGAACTGGTGGGCCGCAGCCACGATCCGTTCACCACGCCGACTTCCGCTGACTGAGCACCGCGGAAATGACAAAAGGCGGTCCAGGACGCTCCTGGACCGCCCTTCGTCTGCCCTCAGGCGCTTCGCCGCTCCTGAGACAGAGAACGCATCTGCTTCTGCTCTTCGCGGCGCCGAGCGCGGAGTACTTCCAGCCGCTCCGCCAAGACCTCTTCCAGGTCTTCCAGGCTGCGCCGCTCCAGCAGCATGTCCCAGTGGGTCCGTGCAGGTTTGGTCTTCTTCTCTTCTGCCGGTTTCTTCTCGCCGTTGACCACTAGAGCGTTCTCACCGCAGAAGCGGCACTCCCAGGTCACCGGGACTTCCGCTTCCGAGGCAAAAGTGACGGCGAAGCGATGGCCCCGAGGGCAGGTGTAGGTGACCTCCTGGCGCGGAGCCAGGTCGGTATTGCGGTCGTTTTCGTAGCTAATCGCCCCAAGTCGGGTTCCGCGAAGTGCTCGCTCGGCCATCGTATGGGTGCCTCCAGGCGCTCTTGCGGTCTCATGGGTATGAACGCAGTGGTCGGTCTCAAGATTCCCCGGACGGTGAGTACCCAACCGTGCGACAATGCCCCGCCTTCACAGCAGCCCCACAGCCGGGACCGCTGACCTCCGCATTGTGGACGCCCGCCCTTGCGGCACGGACACGGAATCTGCCCAGCTCAAAGGAGCTTTAGGGAAACTTTGCGCGGGATGTTCCGGGCAGCGGGACGCGCAGACGCAGCATCAGGACCCGGGAGCCCGCTGGACCGGACCCGGTTGCTGGGCGTGCAGCCCAGGCACACCAGGATTGCAGCCCTTGAGCATGGTGTCCTGAAAAGCGGACCGGCTGCGTCCGCGTTAGGCGGATCTTCCGTACCCGCCACCCAGGTTCGCCCGCCGGGTGCTCGGCGGCGCTCAGCCACGCCGCGCATACCCTCCTCACCGCTGGACGGGCGGGGAAGGCCCCCGCCTCCAGCGGACCGGACCGGGCGAAACAGGAAACGACCCAAGTGGTGCGCCTACCGCGCAGGCTGAATCCCGGCCTCCAGACCGGGGAGCACGGCACCCCGGACAAGCGTCCGGACTGCGGCGAGGGGAGAAGGCGAGCCCACGGCCCGCCTTCCTCCCCGGGCGCGGCAGACGCGCCGCGCAGCTGAGACCCGCTCAGAGTTTTTCGGGGACCCGGTTCCCCACGGCACGGATCGCCTGGGGAAGGTTGACGGCCAGCAGCAGCACGAAACCGAGCGCGAAGAACACGATGAGCGACAGGATCGCCAGCCGGTAGTCGCCTCCCGTGGTGTCCAACACCACACCGAGCACGAGCGCCCCCAGGAACGCCGAGCCTTTGTCGCTGATCTCATAGAGGCCGAAGTACTCCGCCTCCTTGCCCTTGGGAATGAGCAGGGAGAACAGGGACCGCGACAGCGCCTGGGTGCCGCCCAGCACGATCGCAATGAAGAAGCCCAGCGCGAAGAACTGCACGGCCGCGCCTTCCTGCAGCAGGGGAGCCACCGCGACCACCGCGGTCCACACCACGAGGCTGCCCAGGATGGTCTTCTTCGTGCCGACCCGTCGGGCGATCGCGCCGAGCAGCAGCGCTCCGCCGAATGCGACGAACTGCACCATGAGAATGGTGCCGATCTGCACGCTCTGGTCCAGTTTCAACGCCTGGTCGGCGAAGGTCGCCGAGAAGGCGATGACGGTCTGGATCCCGTCGTTGAACATGATGTAGGCGACCAGGAACAGCAGGGTGCGGGGGTAGGCGCGCAGACTGGTGATGGTGTGCCACAGTTGCGCGAAGCTGCGGCCCACAGCGATCCGCTGTGCCGGGACCTCCAGCGACCCGGCGCGCCGGTTGCGGAGCCGTGCCACCGGAATGATGGTGAAGATCGCCCACCATACGCCCGCCGACATCATGCAGATCCGCACCGCGTGGCCTTCTTCCAAGCCGAAGCTCTCATGGCTGAGGAAGAGGGCCAGGTTCAGGGTGAGCAGCAGGGCCCCGCCCAGGTAGCCCATCGCCCAGCCTCGGGAGGAGACAGTGTCGCGCTCCTCTTCCGAGGCAATGTCGGGCAGGAACGAGTTGGCGACCACGATAGAAGCCCCGAACGCGACATTGGCCACGACGAACAGGGCTGCACCGAGCAGGTAGCGGTCGTCCGCCGCGAAGTACAGGCCCATGGTGGCGAACGCACCGAGGTAGGCGGTCACACCCAGCAGTTCCCGTTTGCGTCCGCTGGTGTCGACCACCGCGCCGAGCACGGGCAGCAGCACCAGTTGGATCAGCACGGACAGGGACGTGGCATAGGGGTAGAGGGAAGCGGGCGTGATCATCCAGCCGAACACGCTGATCTTGCCGTCAGGACCGGCAGCCCCGGAGGCGAGCGCAGTCAGGTAAGGGCCGAGGAAGACCGTGATCACAGTGGTGTTGAACACCGACTGCGCCCAGTCGTACATGTACCAGGCCCGCCGTTCTTTACGGAGCAGCCTGGCTTCAGCGTCGGAACTGGAAGGGGTGGGCGCGGACGCCGGGAGGGAAGTAGACACGGCGATGCTTCTCTCGTGTGGGGGATGGGGTCACAACACCAGCGGCCACCAGGCCGCCGAAGTCAGGAAGTGGATGTCGCGGGCCACAGCCCGCGGTCGACGAGGATGCGCCGCAGGGCGGTGACGTTGTCAGTGATAATGCCATCCACTCCCGCGTCCAGGAGGCGTTCCATCAGAAAAGGATCGTTGATGGTCCACACGTGGACGTGGATGCCGAGACGGTGTGCGGCTGCGACCAGGTCCCGGGTGACCAGAGGAAACCCCTGGTAGTGCACGGGGATCTGCACGCAGGAAACGTCGCGGCGGGCCAGCGGCAGCAGCAGCGGCAGGAGGGAGGCGGCCCGCAGCCGCAGCACGTCCACCGGACCGCTGGACAGGGCTACCCGCCGGTCGAAGGTGCGGCGCACCCGTTCGAGCCGCGCCTGGCTGAAGGAGCCCACGCACACCCGGTGCCAGGCGTTGGTGCGGCGCAGGGCCTGGCGCAGCGGTTCGACGGCCGAGTCGGCTTTGACGTCGATGTTGAACCGGGCATCAGGCAGTGAGCCCAGCAGGTCTTCCAGCAGCGGGATCGGTTCGCTGCCGCCGACCCGCGCCCGGGCTACTTCAGCGTAGGGCAGTGTGGCGATCGCGCCGGAACGATCCGTGACCCGGTCCAGCACGGGGTCGTGGAAAGCCACGAGGACCCCGTCAGCAGTCGCCCGCACATCGGTTTCCAGATAGCGGTATCCCAAGCGCACCGCGTGTTCGAACGCGGCCGCGGTGTTCTCCAGATCGGTACGGACCTGCCCGCGCTGATCAATAAGCCAGCCGCCCCGGTGGGCGAGGCCGATGGGGACGGGACTGGCGAGGTACACATCACTCACGCGACCAGTATGGCGAGCACCGGATAACAGGAGGGGTACAGAAAACAGCAGATCGTGAAGCACTGGTCGATATGCGGACCAACAGGAAAGGTGCGCGGGAAAACTCGGATCTGATGGTCGAGAAGGCCGCGGAGCGACTCTGGAACGGGTGACGGATTCCGGAAATCCAGCCGTTCCGAAGGAGGCGCTATGACGACCGCTGCGGACGCCCACCGTTATGTGCGCCACACTCGACGCATCCCCCCGTGCCCGGCCCGCCGCCGGATCCGGCCAGAGGAAGACTGGCCGCACTTCACCCAGCTCGTCGCCGAAGTGCTCGCCGGCCACCGCAACCCTGACCACTTGCGGTGGGGGCTTTCCGAGGACGCCTACCGGAGCTTGCAGGGGCAAGCCGGCTGTTTCGCGATGCGGCAGCGGCCACGGCTGCGCCACGTGTGGATGGAGGCCTACGAGCCGGGAGTCACCGAGATCAACGGGGTTGTCCGTTACGGGGAGCGGCGCCACGCGCTGGCGCTTCGGGTGATCCACGCCGACTACCGTTGGCTGTGTACCGATATTGAGACCGCGAGTCGGTAAGACCGCGAGGAGAACCGAGCCGGACGCGGAACAGCCCGGCAGGTGCCGGGGAGGGCCGCGTTCGGCTCGCCCAGAGCAGGCTCCCGGTTTCGTTACTATCGCAGAAGTCGGGATGGCATGGTGCACAGCGGAGGTCAATGTGGGCCCCTTGGAGAACGGCGACCCGGAACGGATCGGCCGCTACAGGCTGATCGGGCGACTGGGTGCCGGGGGTATGGGTCAGGTGTACTTCGGTCGCTCTGCGGCAGGGCGACCGGTGGCTGTGAAACGGATCCACCCGCATATGGCCGCCGACCAGTCGTTCCGGGAGCGGTTCGCTCGCGAGGTCACGGCTGCGCGCCGGGTCAGCGGAGCGTTCACCGCCCCGGTGATCGACGCCGATCCTGACGGTGAGGTGCCCTGGCTGGTCACCGCCTATGTCCCGTCGCTGCCGTTGGACCGGGCAGTGCGGGAGCACGGCCCGCTGCCGGAGCCGAGCTTGCGCGTGCTGGCGGCCGGCTTGGCCGAAGCGCTCACCGAGATCCACCGTGTCGGACTGATCCACCGCGACCTGAAACCCGGCAACGTGCTGTTGGCGGAGGACGGGCCGCGGGTGATCGACTTCGGTATCGCTCGGGCCACTGAAGGCACTGCTGCCACCCAGTCGATCATCGGAACCCCCGGGTTCATGTCGCCCGAGCAGGTCCAGGGCGCTCCGCTCACCCCGAAGAGCGACATGTTCGCCTACGGCGCGGTACTGGTGTACGCGGCTAGCGGCGTGGGCCCGTTCGGTGAGGGCGCGATGCCCACCATGGTGATGCGGGTTTTGCAGCACGAACCGGACCTGTCGGGGGTGCCGGAGAGCCTGCGCGGCCTGGTTGCAGCCTGTCTGGCCAAGGACGAGCGGAATCGCCCCAGCCCGGGGGACGTGCTGGACGCGCTCGGCGACGTGCCGGTCGGTTCGTCGTGGCTGCCTCCGGTCTTCATGCGCGGCATCCAGGACCAGGTTGCCCGGATGAACGCGGCGCTCAGCGGGGCACCCGCCACTGAGGGGGATGCGACCGCCGTGCTGGGGACGCAGAGCGGGGGGTATGCCGCTACCGAAGTGCTGGGGGATCACCAGGCGACGCGGGCGATCGCTACTCCCCCGGGGGCCGACCCCCACCAGCCGACGTCGGTGCTCAACACGGGAACCGGGCCGGGAGGCGGGACTCCGCCTACGGCGGTGTACGGGCAGAACACCGGGGGACAGACTCCGCCGACCGCGGTGTACGGACAGAACACGGGCGGGCAGACCCCGCCGACCGCGGTGTACGGGCAGAACACCGGGGGACAGACTCCGCCGACCGCGGTGTACGGGCAGAACACCGGCGGGCAGACCCCGCCGACCGCGGCAATGCCGCCTGCGACCCCGCCCACCCCGCCGTCCCGCGACGCCGCCTACGCCGACCTGTACCGGGACTCGCCCGCAGCAGAACGGCGACGCCGGGAACAGGAGGAGTTGCGCCGCCGCGCCGAGGAACGGGAACGGCAACGCTATGAAGAGCAGCGCCGCCGCGCCCAAGAAATAGAACGGCAGCGCTACGAAGAGCGGCGCCGCTACGAGGAGGAGCTCGCCCGAGCCCGGCGGCGCGCCGAACGCGCCCGCTACGCCGAGCAGCCGAGCCTGTGGAGCTTCGTGAAACTGCTCCCCCTGCTGATCATCCCGATCATCCAGATTCCCCTCGGCTGGGGCGCATCAATCGCCTGGGAGTGGTTCGCCACCACCGAGCTGTACACCGGTGACGGCTGGTACTACCCTGGACTGCTCACCATCGACGGTTTCTTCCAAGCGCTCTACCTGGGGTACTTCCTGCTCAACAACGTGGTGTCGCTGGAGTACCTGGTCCGCTGCCTGCGCTCCGGGTCGGTGACCGGGGTGATGCTCGCCCTGGCCGCCGCTGTGGGCACGAACTGCGCACTGTGGTACTTCGGGTTCTTCGGCTAGACGGGGCCGCGCATCGGTAGACGGTCTTCCACACTCCGGGGCGGCCAGAGCGCATCCGGCAAAGGATGACCGCTCTCACCTCGCGTTTCTCGGACGCCGTAGCGGATCCCGGCTCGCGAGTGTCCTCCTCACAGCCCAGCTGCCTAGCGCAACCCGATCGCGTCCACGGCCCTCGCAGGTCAACGGCCTGCCTATCCCGCGGGTGTTCTTCCTCCCGCCTGCTGCCGGGGATGCCCCGGCTGCCGCAGCGTCGCCCCTGGTTTCTCGCAAATCGGGGGTTGAGAGCGGTGCCCCTGGATAGATGTCACACGCGTCCGGGGAGCTGCGAGACAGCGGCGGCACACCGCACACGGCCGCTGGGCTGTGCCGTCGCGGGGGTCCGCACTGATGCGAGGAGGAGACGACATGAGAGCCGTGGTATGGCACGGAGTAGGGGACATCCGGGTCGAGGACGTCGACGAACCGACCATTCAAGATCCCCAGGACGCGATCGTTCAGCTCACCACCAGCGCAATCTGCGGCACCGACCTGCACCTGCTGCGCGGCACTATCCCGGGCATGCGGCCGGGCACCATCATGGGCCATGAAGGGGTGGGGGTTGTTACCGAAGTCGGCCCCGGGGTGCGTAACTTCCGCCCCGGGGACCGCGTCGTGATTTCCCCGACGATCGGCTGCGGCGCGTGCAGCTACTGCCGTGCCGGCTACTTCTCCCAATGCGACAACGCCAACCCTGCCGGGCGTCGGTCCGGGACCGCGTTCCTCGGCGGACCGGAAGCCAACGGCGCCTTCCACGGCACCCAGGCGGAACGCGTCCGCGTGCCCTACGCCAACGTGGGCTTGATCGGTTTGCCGGAGCGGGTCAGTGACGAGGAAGGCATTCTGCTGGCCGACATGTTCCCCACCGGATGGTTCGGTGCCCGGCTCGCCGAAGTCACCCCCGGCGATACGGTGGCGGTGTTCGGCTGCGGCCCCGTGGGACTTTTCACCATCCTCAGCGCTTGGCAGCAAGGCGCAGGCCGGGTCCTGGCCGTCGACGGGGTGGAGAGCCGCCTCGAACAGGCACGCGGCCTGCACGCCGAAGTGATCAACTACAACGTGGAAGACCCCGTGGCCGCCCTGGTGGAACTGACCGGCGGAATCGGCCCGGACCGGGTCATTGACGCGGTCGGAGTAGACGCGCAGCGTCCGGAGAGCGGCCCCGCGGTGGCCGCGGAAGACGACGTGCACCGCTTGGAGAAGGAGCACGCCGCCACAGTGCCGAGCGCCCGCCCCGGGGAGACCGCACAAATCCTCAGCGACGAGCGGGCCCAAGTGCTGCAGTGGGCCGTGGAAGCGGTCGCTAAAGCCGGCACGCTGGCGATCATCGGAAACTACCCGTTGAACGCCCGCATCTTCCCGATCGGCTTGGCCATGAACAAGAACTTGACGCTGAACGCGGGAAGCTGCCACCACCGCAAGTACATCCCGAAACTGCTGGACATGATCACCTCCCAGCAGCTCGACATCACGTCGGTGCTCACCCAGGAAGAACCGATCACCGGGGACGTGCTGCGCGCCTATGAAGCTTTCGGCCAGCACAAACCGGGCTGGACCAAGGTGGCGCTCACCACTGTGTGACCTGCCGGGCCACACCGACGACGAGGAGATCCCATGCCACAACTCCGCCGTGACGATCTGGTGATCCCGGACTACGAGCACCTGCCTTTGGGGACGTTGCAGCACCGCATCCGCGCACTGTCGCAGGAACAGTTGCGGGACCTCATCGCCTACGAGGAGGCGCACGCCCGGCGGGTTCCGGTCCTGGAAGTGATGCAGCAGCGGCTCAAAAGCCTGGAAGAAGGGGCGCAGCCCTCAACCGGGGACCAGACGTTCACCCCGGAGGCTCCGCCAGCACCACGGGGCGGGTCTCCGGTCAGTGAAGCAGGGCAGAGCCCGCCCAGTAGTCCGCCACCACACGGGGACCCTGCTCAGCCGGGCCGCCCCAAAGGGGACCGCCCGGTCTGACTGCCCGGCTGTGCCGGGCCCGGGCATGCCCAACCGGCCCGCGGCACGACGGCCACCCCGCACCGGAGCGCCCTGCCAGCAGGGCGGGCCTACCAGCTCGAAGCGTTCCGCGACGCGAGTGGGGCTTGGCGGCCGCGGGCCGCAGCATGCCGCGAGGCAACCGCGGCACCGGGGGTGTCCAGAAGCGACGCGGAACTTCCCCGCCGCCGGTCGGCGCCGTCAGGTACCGTCAGCGGTAACCCCGCTGTCCCCTCAGACCACTTGGGAGGTACCTCGATGGCGTCCGGTGAACCCTTCCGCCCGGCGGTGCTGGAAGGAGTGCTGGAACGCATCACATACGTCAACGAGGAGACCGGCTACACCGTGGCCCGCGTCGACACGGGACGCGGCAGTGACCTGGTCACCGTCGTCGGCGCCCTGCTCGGCGCCCATCCCGGCGAATCGCTGCGCATGGAAGGCCGGTGGACCTCCCACCCCCAGTACGGGCGGCAGTTCCAGGTGGAGAACTACACCACGGTCCTGCCCGCCACCGTCCAGGGGATCCGCCGCTATCTGGGGTCCGGGCTCGTCAAAGGGATAGGCCCCCGCTTGGCAGAACACATCGTCAACCATTTCGGGGCGGCAGCGCTCGACGTTATCGAAAACTCCCCGGAGCGGCTCCTGGAAGTGCCGAAACTCGGCCCGAAACGCACGAAAATCATCACCGAGGCCTGGGAGGAGCAGAAAGCCATCAAAGAGGTGATGGTCTTCCTGCAAACCGTGAAAGTGTCCACCTCCCTGGCCGTGCGTATTTACAAGCAGTACGGCGACGACGCTATTCGCGTGGTGCGGGAGGAGCCTTACTCGCTCGCCGCGGATGTGTGGGGGATCGGGTTCAAAACCGCGGACTCAATCGCCCAAGCCGTCGGTATTCCCCACGACAGTCCGCAGCGGGTCAAAGCCGGAATCCAGTTCACCCTTTCCGAGTTCACCAACGACGGGCACTGCTATCTGCCTGAGGACACTTTGATCAACGAGGCCGTGAAAATCCTCCAGGTGGATTCGGCGCTCGTCATCGACTGTCTGGCGGAGCTGGTCGCTGAGGAGAGAGTGGTCCGCGAAAAAGTCCCTGACCGGGACGGCGAATCAGTGACCGCTATCTACCTGCTCCCCTTCTACCGTGCGGAGACCGCCCTCGCCAACCAGGTGCGCGCGCTGCTGCACACCGAACACGACCGGCTGGCGTCTTTCGCCACCGTGGACTGGGACCGGGCCTTGGCGTGGCTGCGGAGCCAGACCGGCGCCGAGCTGGCCCCCGCCCAGGAAAAAGCCGTCAAACTCGCGCTGACCAACAAGGTCGCCGTACTCACCGGCGGGCCGGGGTGCGGCAAGTCCTTTACCGTGGCCTCCATCATCAAACTGGCCGCAGCCAAACGCGCCAAGATCATGCTGGCCGCGCCTACGGGACGCGCCGCAAAACGGCTCACTGAACTGACCGGGTATGACGCGTCGACCGTGCACCGGCTGCTGGAGCTCAAACCCGGCGGCGAGGCCGCGTACGACCGCGACAACCCGCTTGACTGCGACCTGCTCGTCGTCGACGAAGCGTCCATGCTTGACCTGCTGCTCGCCAACAAGCTGGTCAAAGCGGTGCCGCCCGGCGCCCACCTGCTCCTTGTCGGCGACGTCGACCAGCTTCCCTCAGTCGGTGCAGGCCAAGTGCTCCGCGACCTGCTCGCCGACGGTTCACCGGTGCCCAGTGTCCGCCTCACCCACGTGTTCCGACAGGCCGCCCAGTCCGGGGTGGTCACCAACGCGCACCGCATCAACACCGGCAAGCCCCTCCTGTTGGAGGGCATGACGGACTTCTACCTCTTCCCCTGCGAGGACACCGAAGCGGCCGCGGAACTGACCGTGGACGTGGTCGCCCGCCGTATCCCCCGCCGGTTCGGGCTGGACCCGCGCCGCGACATCCAAGTACTCACCCCGATGCACCGGGGCCCCGCCGGGGCCGGGAACTTGAACATGCTGCTCCAAGAAGCACTCACCCCGGCCCGTCCAGGCGTGGCGGAACGGCGGGTTGGCAGCCGGGTCTTCCGGGTCGGCGACAAGGTCGTGCAGATCCGCAACAATTACGACAAGGGCGCCAACGGCGTGTTCAACGGCACCCTCGGCACGGTGACCGCGATCGACCTGGACGACCAGACGCTGACCGTCCTCACCGACGAAAACGAAGAGGTCGGCTACGAGTTCACGGAGCTTGACGAGCTCACCCACGCTTATGCGTTGACCGTGCACCGCTCCCAGGGCAGTGAATACCCGTGCGTGGTGGTGCCAGTGACGACAAGTGCGTGGATGATGCTGCAACGCAACCTGCTGTACACCGCGGTGACACGCGCGAAGAAACTCGTGGTTTTGGTCGGGTCGCGGCGTGCTATCGCCCAGGCGATCCGGAACGCGTCCTCGGGGCGCCGCCATACCGCATTGGACTACCGGCTGCAGCGGTGATCAGTCTGCGGTGCCCCGCCGGGCGCCTTCAGGCAGGTCCAGTTCGAACCAGACGACTTTCCCGGTGGTTTTCGCGCTGGCACCCCACCGCCGGGACAGGTGGCTGACCAGTTGCAGGCCCCGCCCGTTCTCGTCGGTGGCGGACGCCTGGCGCAGCACGGGGCGGTGCTGGTCGTCGTCGGTGACCTCGCACAGCAGGATGTCGGTGCGCAGCAGTCGCAGGTCGATCGGCCGGGACGCGTAGCGGACCGCGTTGGTGATGACTTCGGTGGCGAGCAATTCCACGAGGTCCGTCATTTCTTCCAACCCCCACTCGGCGAGGGTGGTGCGTAGCAGGCGGCGGGCAAGCCCGGGAGTGGTGGGCCGCGGCTGCAGCATCCACTGTGCGAAATCGCCGCTGGGAATCCCGCGCAGGCGGGCCACCAGCAGCGCCACGTCGTCTTCCTGATCGGGTGTGCTCAACGCCTGCAGGAGGGTGCGGCACTGTTCTTCCACGGGCCGCTGCGGGTCGGTGAGGTGGGAGCGGAGCACCTCCAACCCGGATTCCACGTCGCGGGTGCGGGTTTCGACCAGCCCGTCGGTGCACAGCACGAGCACGTCCCCGTCGGCCACCGTGAACTCGAAGGATTCGAACGCGACCCCGCCCAGGCCGATCGGTGCTCCCGTGGGTGTCCGCAGGATCTCCGTGGTGCCGTCCTGGCGCAGCAGGACCGGTGGCACATGCCCGGCGCTTGCGATAGTGCAGCGGTGGATGACCGGGTCGTAGACCGCGTACAGGCAGGTGGCAAGGTAGCTGTCACCGAGCTGGTGGGCAAGGTCGTCGAGGTGGCGCAGGACGTGGTCGGGCGGCAGATCCATGGCTGCCAAAGTCTGCATAGCGGTCCGGAACTGGCCCATGACCGCAGCGGACCGTACGCCGTGGCCCATGACGTCGCCGACGACGAGCGCCACCCGGTTGCCAGGCAGCGGGATCGCATCGAACCAGTCGCCGCCGACCTGGGCGGTGTGGCTGCTGCTGACATACCGGTAGGCGATGTCCACGCTGGACAGGCGTTCCGGAAGTTGCGGCAGCATGCTGCGCTGCAACCAGTCGCCGACCCGGGACCGGGCCCGGTACAGGTAGCCGTTGTCGACTCCGAGGCTGGTCTGCGCGGCGAGTTGGCGCACGGTGAGGATGTCGACCTCGCTGAACCCGGGACTGCCCGGGTGCCGGGCGACGACGGCGGACCCGAGTTTCCGGCCGCGCACGCTCAGCGGGACGACGAGCAGGGAGCAGCCCACCAGGTCGTGCCTTGAGCTGCTGTCGAGGACAGCGGCAATGTCCGCGTCGACGCTGAAGGTGACCGGGTCTCCGCTGGCCATTGCCCGGTATACCGGGTGGGTGGGCTCAGGCGACCACGTGTCGTCTTTAACGGTCAGGGCCTCCCAGCGCGGATGGTTGTCGTGGGTGACCGCGGCCTGCCACAGGTGCCGCGACGAGGAGAACAGTTCCGGCGGGTTGGCGTCCAGGTCGTGGGGCAGGCGCAGCGCGTCAGCCAGGTACACCACGGCGAAGTCCGCCAAGGTCGGCACCAGCGCGTCCGCGAGGCCCCACGCGGTTTTCTCCGGGTCGAGGCTGGCGCCGATCGCCATCGTGGCGTCGTTGAGGAACCCCAGGCGGTCTCGGAGCAGGGTGCATTGTCGGGAAGCGTCAGGAGACGATGCGGTGCGGTCGTCTACTCCGAATGTGCGGGACGTGGTGGGGGAGGCGGTGTGCCTCCGGGATCTGGAATCCATGGGTGTGGGTTCTCCGCGTTCGATGAACGAGGCCTGGGACGGTGGGGGATTGCGTGTCGGGGAAACGACACAGCGGCACCCCCACCACCAGGGATTCTGCCCCGTTTCCCCGACTTTGCGACCAGGAGGAATGTCTCAGCCGACGCGGTTGCAGATGAGGAAAAGCTGAACTTCGGGATAGGCCTGGGTGCTGGCCGGGGCGTAAGAGAAGGCGGTTTCGTCTTCGATGGAGAAACCTGCGTCTTGCACGACGGTGCGCAGCTCGTCACGGGGGTAGCAGCTCACCCGCACCTGCTGGCCGAGGAAATGGATGGGCACGTCGTCGAGGTCTGCTTCGACCATGGACAGGCAGAGCCAGCCGCCGGGCACCAAAGCCCGGTGGATGGCTTTCAAAGCTTCCGGAATGCGTTTACGCGGCAGCACGAGCAGGGAGAAGAACGCGACCACGGCGTCGTAGGCCTGCTCTTCGGAGAGGTCCATGATGTCGGCGACCCGGAATTCCGCCTCGGGCACGTTGCGGCGGGCCAGTTCCATCATGGTGGGGGAGATGTCGGTGCCGACCACCTGGAATCCCGCGTCCACGAGCTGGCGACTGGTGGGCAGTCCGGTACCGCAGCCCAGGTCAAGAACACGAGCTCCTTGGGGGAGCCGGCTGGAGAGCCGTTGCACGGACTCAATCTGGCCTTCCTTATGGGGGAAGGCTTCGTCGTAGTTGTCGCCGATATTGTCAAACGCTGCGGCGAGGCTCGCTGCTCGGTCTCGCCACGTCTCGGTACCGGTGGTGTCCTGCGCTTCGCCAGTCATAGCGTTATCGCCCCTTGCATGCTCGCCGGAATTGCTGGCTGGACAGAAAGTACAGTTACCCGGAAATGGGATGTGATCTTACCCCTTAGTGATCTTGGAGTCACGCCCGAAGGAGAAACGGGTAGCAGCAGCCCCGAATAACGGATTGACCGTTGCATTCAACGCTATATATCCCAAACCGGGCGTGTTATGACGGGAAAGAGAAAGAAAAAACCCGAGCACCCTTGGGCGGGAGCAGAAGGGGCGATGCTGCAGCGGAAACCGCCGGATTAGTCTTCGTAGAGCCAGTCCAGCACGACCGCGGCAGTCCATGACTGGCTGCGGCTGCCCAGGGGTGCACCGGTCAGTGGGTGGTAGTACTCGGCGAAGGTGCCGTCCGACACGAGCCGCAGCGTCTCTTCCCGGATGCGGGCCGCAGTGTCGTGCAAGCCGTTGCGGCGCATCGCCCAACTGAACAGCCAACTAATCACTGGCCACTGCGGCCCTCGCCAGTACTGTTTGGGCATGAACTGGGGGGAGGAAGGGGACACCGTGGGCGGGGTTGCAGCGACCAAGTCCGGGTGGCCCATCCAGTCGGGGCCTTCCAGCATAGCGAGCAGCGCTGCCTGGTCCTGCGGTGCAAGTCCGCCGCTCAGCAGCGGCGCGAATCCGGCGATGGTGGGCGCAGCAATCCACTTGTGGGCGCGCATGTCGTAGTCGCGGGCCAGTCCGGTCTCCGGGTCGCGAGTGTCGAGCACCGCCGTCCGGGAACGCGCAGCCCACCGGCGCAACTGGGCGATCTTCTCGGGGTCCTGGCCGGATTCTTCCCCCAGGTCGGCCAAGACGTCGCAGGAGAGCGCGAACAGCGCGGTCAAGAACACGTCGCCCACCAGGAAACTGCCGATCCGCACCACCTCGTCGGCCCGGTAACCGACGCGGCGCATCTCTTCGATGAGCCACAGGTAGCGGTCGTACTCTTCGTCGGTGGGACGCTCGTCCGCCTCGCACACCTTGTCCAGGTCCTGGCGCACATAGGGGGGAAGGTCGTCCCCGGGCTGCACCGCCGCGTAGGGGGAGTCCCAGCGGGGCGAGTTGTCCATCCCAGACTCCCAGCCGTGGGTGACCGCGATCAGTCCGGTGCCGAGCGGGTCCCGGTAGGTGGCCAGCCACCGCTGCCACGCGAACAGCCGGGGCCAGGTGGACCGCAGCAGCGCCTCGGCGCGGCGGCGGTCCGCGCCGGAGCGTCGCCGTCCCGCATCGACGATCTTGCGCAGCGCGATGGCGTGGACCGGAGGCTGGCAGATACCGGAAGTGTGCGGGCGAGCGGGAGCGTGCTCGCACACCACCGCCGTCTGCCAACGGTCGGGACCGGGAAAGTAGCCGTCTTCGTCGCTGAACACGATGTGGGGGATCATGCCGTCCTCCCACTGTCCGCTCAGCAGGGTTTCCATTTCCCGGCAGGCGCGGTCCACATCCAACTGGGCCAGGCCGACCATGATGAACGCCGAATCCCAGCTCCACATGTGCGGGTAGAGACGCGGCGAGGCCGTCACCATGGTTCCGGTGTCGTTGCCAGCCAGGACCCAGGCCGCCCCAGAGGCAAGCGCGATACTTCCCAAACGGGGGCGCTGTGGGTGGGGAGTAAACAGGCCGATGGAGCCCGTGGTCATGGAAGTCTCCAAGGAGCAAGCTGCACGTCGAGCGCGGTGGATTGTGGTGCTGCGGAAGTGCTCGGACGCCTAGTGTGAACTTGGGGGACGGGCGGCGAGCACGTTAATAAAACTTTACAGGCACAGCCTCGGATTGGCACCCCTTGGGGGTGTCTGATCAGCGATAACGCTGTGCATTAAGCGCGAACGGCGGCACCGCCCTTGATGTTCCGCTGTGCGGGCAGCTCCCCGGCAGCCCAGCCGGTCACACCGATTCACACACCCGAGAGGGCTGCCAGCCATCGGTGCGGCGGCACCGCAGCCTCGCGGAGGTGCAGAACCAGGATCGCAGACCCGCGCCCGCGGGTTTGACACCGGTCCAGCGCCTAACCTGGCTCGCGATGCGCATTGGCGCGGCGGGCAGACTAAAGGAAGCAGGATCTGGGATAAGAAAGGGTTGCCAGACGAAGCTTTCTGACAGACGCTATGATCATCGCGAAATAAAGGTCGGATTTTTTGCATTCCAGACCGTCCGCGAGTAAACGCCGTGGACGACGCGGCTGATGATTGGCGGTGCCTGCGAGACAACCGATGAGCGACTACATTCCCCCGGCTGCACTCCCCGAGCACGTTCTGCAACGGCCCGACGTCCAGGAGGCGCTAGCCCAGAGGGACTTTGGGAAGCTCTTCTACCTCACCCGGAAGTGGGCGGGCATCAGCTACAGCAAGATCGCCGCTTCCTGCGGTATCAAACCCGAGCGGGTGGGACGGCTGGCCCGGGGTGACGGAGCAGTCACCACTTACGACAAGATCCTCCAGATCTGCGACGGTATGCGGATTCCCGGCCACTTCCTCGGACTGCTGCCCCGGCCGTGGGAGAAGCAGCCGGACCAGGTCGGCGATCCCGCGCCATAACGTACGGACCGTCCACTGGGACTACCGCGCGGCCCAGTGCCGTGACGGCAGTCGCACAGTGGACGGCACGTGACTTGTTACATCCCGCTGCTATGCGGCAGTCCGGCGGGGACCCAGCCGGATCGGCAGCGCGGCAGGGGCGTGGATGAACACCGACTCCAGACGGGGCGCCTCCCCCTCAGCGAGGCTGACCTCCGGGAACTCGGTGAACAGCGTCGTCAGCGCCACCTCCATCTCCAGGCGGGCCAGGGCCGCGCCCAGGCAGGTGTGCGGTCCGTGGCCGAACGCCAAGTGCCGGGGCCGCGACTGGGTGGCGTCGAACTCGGCCGCATCCTCGCCGTACCGCTCAACGTCGAGGTTGGCAGCCAAGTAGGCGAGCAGCACCGGTTCCCCGGCGCGGATCGTGCGGTCGCCGATCTGTACGTCCTCGGCTGCGAACAGGAACGGCAGCGTCGCCACGCTGCTGGACTGGCGCAACACCTCTTCGATCGCATCCTCCCACGCGATCGATCCGGACCGCAGGTGCGCCAACTGATCGGGGTGCGTCAGCAGCGTCTGCACCGCATTGGCAAGCGCAGAGGACGTGGTCTCAAACCCGGCAGTGACCAGGAGCCACAGGGTGTCGCGCAGCTCCGCGTCGCTGAGCTTGTGCTCCTCGTCCGTGGCTGTGACGAGGGCAGAGGTGAGGTCCTCGCCAGGGGAGCGGCGCTTGTCCTCAATCAGTTCGTCGAGGAAGGCGTCCAACTCCTCCCGCATGGCACGCACTTCCTCCGGCGAGGACGGGGAGAACGCCGTGTTGACCATCTGCTGCATGCGGCCGTGGTCGCGCTCGGGGATTCCGAACAGCGCGCTGAACACGCGCATGGACAGCGGATAGGCGAACTCGGTTTTGAAGTCGACAGTACCGTCCCGCTCCGCAAGCTGGTCCAGCAGGGCATTGACGATCTCGGTGACCCGCGGACGCAGCAGTTCGACCCGCCGCGGGGTGAACGCCTGTGCCACCGGGCTCCGCATCCTCCGGTGGGCTTCACCGTCCACGGTGAGCATGTTGTCCAGGTACACCATCGCCGCCACCGGGTGGTCGGTGGCCACTTCGCCTTCGTTGAGCGCACGCCAGGTACGCCAGTTGCGGCGGAACCGGGGGTCGATGAGTGCTTCCCGCAGCTCCCGGTCGTGGGTCAGCGCCCAAACTTCCAGACCTTCGACCACCACTCGGGCAAGCGGCCCCGCTTCACGGAGCTGGAGGGCTTGCTCGCGGGATTTTCCTGGGACGAGGACGATGGGTTCTGGGACTGCTGCCATGGTGCCTCCGTTGGTGGGGTGATGTCGACGGGGGTGAAGGTGACAGGAAGCGCCTTGAGTCCGTGGGCGAACAGGGAACGGCGCCGCTCCAGCGACTCGGGGGGAACCGCGAGACGCACGTCCGGCAACAGGTCCAGCAGCGCACTCACCGCGTCGACCGCGATCTGCCGGGAGATCCGCTGCGCCGGGCACGCGTGGGGCCCGGTCCCCCACGCCAGGTGGCCGCGGATCCCGGACGGGCTGAGCGGGTCGATGTACGGGGCAACCGCCGGGTCGGCGTGTGCCGGACCGTAGCCGATGATCAAGCAGTCGCCTTCCTGCACGTACGCGCCTTCCAGCAGGGTGTCGCGCACCGGGTAGCGCCCCGGCAGCAGCGTGATCGGCGGAGACCGCCACAGCACCGTGTCCACGACCTCTTCGACCCGCAGGTGGGCGCCGGCCAGGTCGTAGCGGACCTCCTCGTCGGTGAGGAGGGTGTGCGCGGTGTTGGCGATGAGGTTCATCAGCGGGTCGTGTGCCGCTGAAATAAGCAGGATGAGCTGGTGCGCGATCTCTTCGTCGTCCAATGCGTTGGGGTGGCGGACCATCCGGGAGACGATGTCGCTTCCCGGATTCTCGCGCCGGCGCGCGGTCACCGACTGGGCGTAGGCGAAGAGGCCCAGCCGTGCTTTCTCCGCTTCCTCACCGCCGTCCCACACCTGCCGCATCAGCTCGACCAGCTCGAGGCCTTCCTCTGCGGACAGGCCGAAGTAGCGGTTGAGGACCAGCAGCGGCACCCGGAACGCGAAGTCGGCAACCAGGTCTGCTTTCCCGGTGAGCGCCACGGGAGCGAGCAGCTCAGTGGCGATCCGCCGCACCGCCAGCCGTGTGCCGTCAGCGGTGATCCCGCTGAGCGCGTCCACGATCACCGGACGGTAGCGGCTGTGGTCGGGATCATCGGAGGCGAGCGCGTTCCGGAAGTACCAGAACGGTCCCGGCACCTTCTCCGGAGTGGCGCGCCCTTCACGGGCTTCCCGCCACCGGCGCGGGTCCCGGGCGAACTCGGCAGAGTCCTGCAGCACCCGCCGGTTGACGTCGTAGCCCAGCAGGATCCACGCGGCTACTCCGGGCGCGACCTCCACAGGAGCGATCCGCCCGAACTGCTTCCGCAGCCGTTCCAGTACGTCGGGCAGGTCCGCATCGAGTTCCCCGTAGACCGGTACCGCGAGACGGTGCAGCGCTTCGCGGTCGTCGAGCGACACCGGGCAGCCCTCGGACGAACCCGCGTTGCGATCGTGAGGTGTGTCGGAGTTGCCCACAGGGTAAAGCGGATGGGTCACTGACCACCGCCCTGGAGTCGAGACAACAGGCACATGAAAGACAGGATCATGTTCACAATTCAAGATCATGAACAGATTTCTGGTCGAATGTCATGCCCCTCATGGGGATAGCGGGGCAGTAGTCCCCTTACAGGGGCAAAACCGTGGAAACAAGGTGATGTCCGGAGGGACGGTGGTCTTTCCGCATTAGAAGAGACCTCGCGGGTAGCGCCTGCCCCACGGGAGTTGTGCCGGGGAGGACCCAGATGTCGTACATCAACCGGACAGATGCGGGACGGCGGCTCGCCGGAGAGGTGGCGCGGCGGCTCGCCGGCCAGGACGTCGTCGTGCTCGGCCTGCCGCGCGGCGGCGTCCCCGTAGCGTTCGAGATCGCTACCGCGCTCTCCGCCCCGCTGGATGTGATCGTGGTCCGCAAGATCGGCGTGCCGTTCCACCCCGAGTGGGCCATGGGTGCGATCGGTGAGGACGGGGCCCGCATCGTTCACCAGCGAGCCATGACCATGGCCGGGGTGAGCGAGCAAGCTTTCGCGGAGGTAGAGGAACGCGAACGCCGGGAACTGGAACGCCGGATCCGCCAGTTCCGCGGAGACCGGCCGCGCATCCCGCTGCGGGGACGAACCGCCGTGATCGTCGACGACGGGGTTGCCACCGGTTCCACGGCGCGCGCCGCCTGCCAGGTCGCTCGACATCTGGGGGCGAGCCGCGTCGTGGTGGCGATCCCGGTGGGCGCGCCGGACGCAGTGGCGCGCTTGGAAGAGGAAGCCGACGAGGTGATCTGCCCCCTGGTGCCGGAGATCTTCTCCGCGATCGGCCAGTGGTACACCGACTTCACCCAGACACCGGATAGGGAAGTCACCGAGCTGCTGGCGCGCGCGGCCGCCCGTCCGCGGGTGGAGCAGACGCCCGCACCGGGCAGGGTGGACGAAGAAGTGGAGATCCAGGCCGGACCGATCCGCCTTCCCGGGCATGTGACCGTGCCGGAACGGGCCGTGGGCATGGTGGTGTTCGCCCACGGAAGCGGCAGTGGACGGCATTCGCCGCGCAACCGCTACGTCGCCGCGGAACTCCAGCGGGGCGGCTTGGGCACGCTGCTGTTCGACCTGCTCAGCGAAGCCGAAGCTCAGGACCGGGAGAACGTGTTCGACATCGAGCTGTTGGCGGGGCGGCTCGCCGTGGCAGCCGAGTGGATCCGGGAGCGCCCGGAGACCGCACACCTGCCGATCGGCTATTTCGGGGCGAGTACGGGGGCCGCGGCGGCACTGGTGGCGGCGGCCTCACCGGACAGTGATGTGCAGGCCGTGGTGTCCCGCGGCGGCCGCCCGGATTTGGCTGGGGAGGCGTTGGAGTCGGTACGTGCCGCCACCCTGCTCATTGTGGGCGGCAACGACGTGCACGTCCTCGACGTGAACCGGCAGGCCCAGGTGCGGCTGCGCAGCGAACACCGGCTCACCATCGTCCCGGGGGCAGGCCACCTGTTCGAGGAGCCAGGCGCATTGGAGACAGTGGCGGAGCTGGCCCGCGACTGGTTCGTCACCCACTTGGCGTCGGCGCCGCGCCCGGTGCAGGGCTGACCGCGGACGGGCTGCGAGCCGTGCCCAAGCCCAAGCACCGGGGTGCCTTGCGGCGGCGCTGGCAGACCCAGCCGCGCCGTAAGCAACGCTATGTCGTGCTGATGACGGTCTGCCTGCTCTTGTTTGCCTTGGCCGCTCCGGTGGGCGCCCTGGCCGGAGCGGACTGGGGGATCGTGATGTGCGTGGTGGCCGCGGCAATCCCGCCGGTTGCGGTGATCCTCGGCAACATCGCCGATCCGCGGGACCCGAAGAACCACGACGCGAGGTACGGCCCGAACGCCTCGCGCTGACCCCCGCATGCCCTGCCGGGGAGCGGGGAGGGGCTACGCAACTGCGGTGAGCGGACCGGGCCGCTCACGCGTCCTCGACACCGGCGCGGGCTTTCCTCGATGAGCCGGCCCTGCTGCGTCTGCTCCTCGTTGGCCGCGAGGTGAATGGAAACGGCGTTACCTACCGCATAGGGCAAAATGCACTCATTGATGTGCAGATTTTTCTCGCTGTGGTGCCCACACCGCGCTGACTGCCTCGTTCACTACTCTGGGGTTCTTCCGACTTCTCGGCCCCACCATCGTGTGCGTGGAAACGCTCTGCTTGGAACGGCCCAAAGACGTGCAGCAGTCGATCGCCGCTTTTGGGGATATTGCGGAGAGCGATAGTGAATGCAGCGCACGCCGCTGAAATCATCTCAATGATCCTGAAAGATTGAGAAGCAGCGAATGAATCACGGACCGGTGTTCCGTAAGAGCAGCTGCAGCCGCCCGGAACCCCGCTGCGTCGAAGCAGCTCCTCTCCCTGCTCCTGGTGCGGCGGTGCGGGATGCTCAGCATCCCGAGCGGAGGTATCTGGCGTTCCCCGCTGTCGAGTGACAGGCGTTCCTCGCCGCTGGGGCAGCCGCAGTCGGGACACCCGACAGGGCGGGGCGCGGCCGCGTTCGACGGTCAGATTGTTCGCACCCGGGCCGCAGATGGGGGAGGCTCGGCAGCCTTCACCTGGACAGGGGAGGTCGATCCCCGAGCGTGCGGGGCGTGTTCCAGGGCCCGCGACGGCTTAAGGCTGCCGCGCCTCTCTTCGGGGCATACCCCGCTGGCGGCCTGGTGAGATGAAACTTTCACCGTTCCGTTGCGTCCCGATGACCGGAAAGGCCTTTCACGACTGCCTCCTCCTAGCATGGGAAACAGAACCACCCTTCACGGGGTTGGACCGGGTGGGACACGCGATGAGGAGGGCAGCCGTGACCGAGCAGCAGTACCCCGGAACCCAGCAGGACCGCGGCGCGAAGAAGGACGCGCAACCGCAGTTCAAGGGGCGCAAGAACGGTCCTTATAAAGACGTCTCCCCTGAGCTTGCCGCCTGGATGCGCACCGGCTGGGCTGATACCGAACGGCGCGACCTGGAGCCCATCGAACAAGCCGCCTACACCGCGAAGCGGCGCGCCACGGTGAGCGCCCGGTTCCCCGGTGAACGGCTAGTGATCCCCGCCGGAAACCTGAAGACCCGGTCCAATGACACCGACTATCCCTTCCGGGCGGCCAGCGACTACGTGTACCTGACCGGTGACCAGTCCGAGGACGGCTGCCTGGTGTTCGAGCCGCGGGAGGACGGCGGTCACGACGTCGTGCTCTACCTGCGGCCCCGCTCCAGCCGGGAGAACGGCGAATTCTGGCTCGACGCCTACGGGGAGCTGTGGGTGGGCCGCCGCAACAGCCTCGCTGAGGCAGCCACCCTCTACGGGCTGCCCACCCGCGACGTGCGCACCCTGCCTGAGGTGCTGCGCGAAGCCCCTGAGGCACCCACCCGGATCCTGCGGGGCCACGATTCGACCCTGGAAGCGGTGGTCACGCTGCGCCGCTCCTCGGAAGGCACTACCGCGGAAGAGGACAAGAAGCGCGACGAAGAGCTCGCGATCTTCCTGCACGACACGCGTCTCGTCAAAGACGACTGGGAGATCGCCCAGCTCCAGCGGGCCGTCGACTCCACGGTCCGCGGCTTCGAAGACGTCGTCCGGGCGCTGCCGCAGGCCCAGGCCACCTCGGAACGCTACGTTGAAGGCACCTTCTTCCTGCGGGCCCGCGTGGAAGGCAACGATGTCGGCTACGGCACGATCGCTGCGTCCGGGCCGAACGCCACCACGCTGCACTGGGTGCGCAACGACGGACCGGTGCGCCCCGGTGACCTGCTGCTGCTCGACGCGGGTGTGGAGACCACCACGCTCTACACCGCGGACGTCACCCGGACTCTTCCGGTCAGCGGCCGGTTCACCGACGTGCAGCGCCGCGTCTACGACCTGGTCTACGCCGCCCAAGAGGCGGGTATCGCCGAAGTGCGTCCCGGCCGCCCGTTCCGCGCCTACCACGACACCGCGCAGCGGGTCCTCGCCGAAGGGCTCATCGAATGGGGGCTGCTGGAAGGGCCCGTGGAACGCGTGCTGGAACTCGGCCTGCAGCGCCGCTACACCCTGCACGGCACTGGGCACATGCTCGGCTTGGACGTGCACGACTGCGCGGTGGCGCGCACCGAAGCCTATGTGGACGGCATCCTGCAGCCCGGCATGGTGCTCACCGTGGAGCCGGGCCTGTACTTCCAGCCCGACGACCTGACCGTGCCCGAGGAACTGCGCGGGATCGGGGTGCGCATCGAAGACGACATCCTCGTCACCCCGGAGGGTAACCGCAACCTGTCCGCGGCCCTGCCGCGCACTTCCGCGGACGTCGAAGCGTGGATGGCGGAACTCCTGCCCCGCTCCTCATAAGAGCGGTTGACGTTCGCCACCCGCACGGGGCGCCCCGGCAGCACGCTTGGCCTGCCGGGGCGCCCCGTGCGTTTTTGGGAACATCCGCGGAGAAGCGGTGGGGAATCTCCGCTGCAAACAAACAGAAAATAGACAATTTTCTAGCAGAAGCCCGACCCTGCCTCTAGGGAGACAAACTTCTCACTCAACTTGTCCTGGGATTTCAAGTCGGAGAACGCGTGATCCGCGGAAGAACGTGACGAAGAAGGCGAAAATCGCGGTAGAAATGTTCAGTGATCTACCACGTGGCACCGATTGAGAGATGGCGGGCCAACCCTGATCGCCCGTATGCTCCCGCGTCACTGCAGCGGGATGGATTCATCCACGGCGTGGCCGACGAAGAGATGACACTGCGGGTCGCCAACGCCTTCTTCCGCAATCCGCCCAGCCCGGTGATCGCCCTCGTCATCGACGAGGCTGGACTCGCCGAAGGGGTGGAAGTCCGTGACGAGCGGGTCGTCCCCGCACCGCCCGGATTCGAAGACGGGGTGGTGTTCCGGCACGTCTACGGCCCGATCGACCGCTCTGCGGTGGTGGCACTGCTCGACCTCGAACGGGACGAGAGCGGCCGCTACACGGCGCTCGTCCCCCGCTGCTGACCGCCGCGCCGCCCGGCGCGCCCGCGTCCCGGGCTTTCCTCGGTGCGGGCCTGTCCGGAATGCTGTGGGGCTAGCGGTGAATGGAGACATCACCCGCGGTTTCACTAGTGTGCGGATGCGTCCGATGGAGAATCGGGTGCGGTCACTCCGGCAGTCGAAGCAACAGGATGATCCGCGCAGTGCGGTGCAGCGGCCGGTGGGACGCGGAGCCGGTTGGGTGACGCGGCCCGTCCCGCCGGCCGGTCTTAGTCAACTGACCCAGGCCTGGACGGTGGGGAGACGATGAAGATCTCGGTGGTCGTGCCCGCCTACAACGAGGAGGCGGTGATCGAACGCTGTCTGAATGCGTTAGTGAACCAGATCGTGCCGGTGGACGAGATCCTCGTCGTCGACAACAACTCCACTGACCGCACCGCGGAGATCGCCGAGAAGTACCGCGAGTACGGGGTCCGGGTCATCCGTGAAACCGTCCAAGGGCTGATCCCAGCGCGCAATCGCGGATTCGACGAAGCCACCGGAGACATTCTGGGGCGGATCGACGCCGACACCGTGGTGGAACCGGACTGGTCGCAGCGGCTCGCGGAAGCGTTCGCTGATCCGGACGTGGCGGCCGCGACCGGACCGTCCTGGTTCTACGATGCGCCGCTGCGCCGCACCGGGCTGGCCGCCCAGCGGCTGCTGTGCCACCGGGTCAACCGGGTGCTCTCCGGCCACCCCATGCTGTGGGGGTCCAACATGGCGGTGACCAAGGAATGCTGGCGGGAGCTCCGCGACCACGCCTGTCCCGGGCCGGACATTTTCGAAGACCTGGACTTGGCGATCCACCTGCACCGGTTGGGACGTACGGTGCGCTACAGCGACCGGCTGCGCGCCCCGGTCTCCGCCCGCCGCATCGGGGGGCCGCTCCGCGACCTCTACCGCTATCTGCGCACCTGGGACCGCACCTACGCGCTGCACGGGCAGCGCCGGGCGGCCGCGGGGGCGCGGATGTTGACGTTGGCTGGGCTGGTCGTGCTCTTCCCGCTGGTGGGGCTGCTGCTGCGCGCCTATGCCCCGGAGCAGGGGAGGCTGTCGCTGCGCCGTTTGTTCTCCCGCGGGGCGGCACCGGGGTCGCGGCCTATCCCCTGACCGGTGGCCGCGTCACCGGTCAGTCCAGGGGACGCCAGTCGGCGTTGGCGCCGCAGATCACCACGCACGGCAGTTCGCCGGGGACGTGCCCGGCCAGCCAGGCAGCCATGGGAGTAGCCGCGGCGGGCTCCACCGCGATCCGGAATTCCTCCCACAGCAGGTCGCGGGCGGCAAGGATCTCGGGGTCCGAGACGAGGGTGGAGGTCACGTTGCGGTCGCGCAGTACCGCGAACGGGATGTCGCCCACCCGGGAGGCGCCCAAGGCCGAGGCCGCTACTGAATCGACCGGGGTGTCCACGGGCTCGCCGGCGGCGAATGCGGCGTGCAGGCTGGCGCAGCCGCGCGGCTCTACCGCGACGGTGAGCCGTTCGTCGCCGATGCCCAGGCTCACGCCTGCGGCGAGACCGCCGCCGCCTACGGCCACGGCGACTGCATCGCAGTCGGGTGCGTCGGCGACGATCTCGTGGCCGAGCGTGCCTTGGCCTGCGACCACGTCCGGGTCGTTGTAGGCGTGGATGTAGCGGAGCCCTTCGGTGTCCGCGTAGGCGCGGGCTGCGGCTTCCGCTGCCGCGTACTCGGTGCCGGCCCGAACCACGTCGGCACCGGCGTCCCGCAACCGCCGCTCCTTGACCGCGGGAACGGTCTCGGGTACGTACACGGTGGCCGTACCGCCGAGCAGGTGCGCGGCGGTGGCCACTCCGAGGCCGTGGTTGCCACCCGAGGCGGTAACCACCCGTTCACCCCTGTCCCCGGTGAGTAGCGCATTCAAGGCGCCGCGTAGTTTAAACGCACCGGTGAGCTGCAAATGCTCCAGCTTCAGCAGCAGGGGGCGGCCCCGCAGACGAGTGCGCAGGAGCGGGGTGCGACGCAGATAGGGAGCGGTGCGTTGGACAGCGAGGTGCACGTCGAAGGTCGTGGGGACCTGACGGGACACAGTGATGCGTGACGTCATGGTTCCACTCTGCCCACCAGAGGAATTAAGTTAAAGTTACTCTTTCTAAAGAAGATTAAGAATCTCTTGCCGCATGGGGGTGTGGTGCTCGACGCGAACCGACTGCGAGTCCTCGTGGAAGTGGCACGCGCGGGGTCCATTACCGCGGCCGCGGAACGCCTGTCCTTCACCCCGCCCGCGCTCTCCCAACAGCTCGCCAAACTCGAACGGGAACTTGGCTGCGCACTCCTCGAACGCGGCCGCAACGGGGTGCGGCTCACCGAGGCCGGGCGGGTCCTGCTCGACCACGGGGAACGCGTCCTCGGGGAACTCCGCGAAGCGGAACGGGCCGTGCGCGCCACCCTCGGCCAGCACCCGTCCACCCTCAGCCTGGGCGCCTTCGCCAGCGCAGGCACCACCCTCCTGCCGAGCGCCCTCGCGGAATTCCGCCGCGCCCACCCCCACGTGCGGCTCGCCCTCAGCGACGTGGAACCCCCTGACGGCTACGGGCTCGTCACCTCCGGCGACCTCGACCTGCTCATCACCCACTGCTATCCCGGGACCGAGCTGCCGTCCGCCACCGGCCTCCGCCGGGAACGCCTCCTAACCGACCCCCTGATGCTCGTCCTGCCTGACGGGCACCCAGCCATCGACAAGCCCCGGATCACCCTGGCCGACCTCGCCGATGAAGAGTGGATCTGCGGTGCACCCGGCATCCACAACCGAATCGCCTTGGAGACCGCGGCTGCCGAAGCCGGCGTGGAAGTGACCGTCGCCTACGAGACCCGCGACTACGAGGTCACCCTCGCGCTGATCCGTGCCGGCGTGGGTATCGGCCTCGTCCCCGCCACCATCCTCCGGACCCACCCCGAACACCAGTGGCACGCCCACCAGCTCTCCGGGACCGACCTGGCCCGCACCATCTTCCTCGTCTACCGGCCGCGCCTGCCCGAGCCCGTCGCCGCGATGGCCGCTACCCTCCGGGACGCTGCCCGGCGCGCCCTCGCCTGAACCGGAAGCCGCTCAGCTGCTCGGACCGCTTTACGGCAGGGCCTGCTCCGCCCAGATCGTCTTGCCGTTGGTGCGGTGTCGCGTCCCCCAGCGGCGACTGAGCTGCGCCACCAGGAACAGGCCGCGTCCCCCCTCGTCAAAGGTCCGCGCCCGCCGCAGATGCGGCGCAGTGTTGCTGGCATCGGAGACCTCGCAGATCAGCGTCCCATCCTGGATCAGCCGCAACTGGATGGGGGCGCTGGCATAGCGGATCGCGTTGGTCACCAGTTCGCTGACCACCAGTTCGGTGGTGAACGCCAACTCCTCCAACCCCCACGCGGCCAACTGCCGTGTCGTCCACGCGCGGACCTCCCCCACCACTGCGGGGTCCGCAGGCAGGTCCCACGTGGCCACCTTGCGGGAATCCAAGGCGCGGGTGCGGGCCACCAGCAGCGCTGCATCGTCGATCGCACCAGCCGGCAGCAGGGTGCGCACCACCGAATCGCAGACTCCCTCCAGCGACGAGGAAGACTGCGACAAGACCGCGCGCAACTGCTCCAACCCCTGGTCCATGCCCGTGGTCCGCGACTCCACCAGGCCGTCGGTGTAGAGCACCAGCAGACTGCTGGGTGACACCTCGAATTCCACCGACTCGAACGGCACCCCGCCCACCCCCAGCGGAGGCCCCGCGGGCATGGCCACGAACTCGACCGACCCGTCCGGGTGGACCACGGCAGGCGGAGGATGCCCGGCCCGCGCCATAGAGCAGCGTCGCGACACCGGATCGTAGATCGCATACAGGCAGGTCGCGCCGATCTCGGGCATGGTGTCCGGCCGAGGGCTTTCCTCGGCGGAAGAGTAGGTCGCCTCCTCCGTGTTGAGTCGGATCACCAGATCGTCCAGGTAGGTGAGGAGCTCTTCCGGCACCAAGTCCACATCCGAGAGGGCGCGCACCGCCGTGCGCAACTGCCCCATGGTGGCGGAAGCGTGCAGCCCGTGCCCGGTGACGTCCCCCACCACGAGCGCCACCCGCGCCCCCGACAGCGAGATCACGTCATACCAGTCGCCGCCCACCCCGAACCGGAAACCGGCAGGCATGTAGCGGGTGGCGACCTCCACCGCGGAATTGTGCGGCAGCCGCTTCGGCAGCAGGCTCCGCTGGAGAGTCAGCGCAGCGCTGCGCTCCCGCGAATAGCGGCGGGCGTTGTCGATCCGCGCCGCGGCCCGGGTGGCAATGTCCTGCGCCAACAGCAGGTCGTCCTTGCTGAACGGCGCCAAGCCGTGGCGCCGGGTGAGCAGGATGAGACCGAACGGGCGGCCACCAACCAGCAGCGGCAGCATCATGAACGACCGCACCCCGGCCGCCTGGATGATCTCCCGGTAGGCGGGGTACCGTTCCAGCCATTCCTCGAGCTCCGCGGAGTCCACCCGGAACCGTACCGAGCGCTGCTCCGACAGGCACCGGCCCAGCGGCGAGTTCAACGGGAAGCGCGCCACCTTGCCCGGTTCAGGGATCCCCTCGATATGGAGGGGTTCCCGCAAAGTGGAGCGGCGGACCAGGCACCGCAGGGAAACCGGGTCGTGGAGCGGAGCGAACGTCGGTTCCGCGCCCTTGAAGACCGACTCCAGCAGCAGCACGAAAGCCGAGTCGGCGAACTGGGGGACCAGCACCTCCGCGGTCTCTTCTGCGGTACGGGTCATATCCAACGTGGTGCCGATCCGCATGCTGGCGTCGTTCAGCACGGCCAAGCGGCGGCGCGCCCAGTACTGCTCAGAGGTGTCGAACACCGTGCAGGCGGCGCCCCGGTTGTGCCCGGCAGGGTCCTTCAGCGGCGCAAAGAACAGCGTCCAGGCACGTTCCGGGGAGTCCTCGCGCAACTGGCTGCGCACCTCGTGGCGGATCAGCTTCCCTTCCCGCAGGGTCCGTGCCACAAGGTCGTCGAATTCGGTGAAGATCGGCAGCGGGGTGAGCTCCCGTAGCCGCTTCCCCAAGGCTTCTTGCACGGGAATCCCGGAGAGGCGGGCCATCGAATCGTTCATCTCGGCGAGCTGCCCCTTGTGGTTGAAGATCGCCACTGGCAGCGGCGATTGGGCCAGCGTCCACTCGCGCAGGTGTGCCAGATCCGGGTCCTCCACCGGCGGCTGGTTCTCCTGAGACGCAGACCGGTCCAAGATGGTCAGATACCAGTGGACAATCCCTTGCGGGCCGTGCAGCGGGTGCGCATACAACTGCAACGGCAGCGGAGTACCGTCCCGGGCATGCGCGTTCACCTCGCCGACCCACGCCGCGGGATACGACGCGAAGTCGATCGGTGCGGGACCGCCGAGCCCGAACACTTCGGTGATCGGACGACCCACCGCCTCTGAAGGGAGGTAGCCAAACAGCCACTGGGCCCCCAAGCTCCACGCCACCACAGTGCCGTGCACGTCAACCGTGGCAGAGGCCATGCTCCCACCGGGAACCGGATCGTAGGAGGTTCCCTGGAAAGTGCTGTCGCTGTCCATGCCTCACCTCGCTGACGCTGGTCGCCGAGCACGCCGCTGCCAGGGGAACTTCCCAGTTCAGGGCATCTTCACCGTGAATGTTTGGCGAGGCCGTCGACGCAGACCGCTCACGCGGCCCAGCGGGACACGACGGCGCGGACCGCACCCCACTCTTCCTGCGGCGTGATGACCACGGGTGCGGGGATGCGCGTCTTGGCGGCGGCGTCCACAAACACCCCGCGCGCCCCCACATCCACCAGATGCCCGGGCGGGGCGATTCGCCTAGCCAATGCCGCCACGGCGGCCAACACCTCGTCTGCGGAGGCATCACGCCCCGGAAGTGCAGCCAGCGCCGCGTCCCGGCTGATCAGCGGCGTCCACAAGGGCGCGTCCACAGGCTGCACGGACACGATGTGGTGATCGTGCCCGGCCACAGACAGAGCCATAGGGCGACCGCACCGGGCAAGGGCGTGGGAGTCGCTGACGAGCGCGATGATGCCGATTTCCAGGGCGTTGAGCCGAACGGGCTGCGAAGCGGTCGTGGACATCATTGTCCTTCCTGCTGGGTGTGACGCCCCGTTGGCGCCTCTCTAGGTGTGATGCACCAGAAGCGCCGCAAAGACGCATCGTGGCCGGGACCGGCCAACCGTGGCGTTGTCCGGCGTCTGCTTTCGCGGTTACCCAGGGACCGCTTTCCCAACCGGAGAGCAGGGAGAAAACCTGGACGCGGAAGCGCTCAACCAGTCTCCACCGGACCGCTGTCCGGTTCGAACCGCACCACGATCGACTTCGACGTGGGCGTGTTCGACCCTTCCGCGGTCGAGTCCAACGGCACAAGCACGTTGGTCTCCGGATAGTAGGCGGCGGCACAGCCCGGAGCCGTCGGATAGTACACGACCAGGTAGTGGGCGGCCCGCCGCTCCACACCGTCCGGCCATTCGCTGACAATGTCGGTGTACGAGCCGTCAGCCAGGCCGAGCCGCTGCGCATCCTCCGGGTTGACGAGGACCACCCGTCGGCCGCCGCGTACCCCCCGGTATCGGTCGTCGAGCCCGTAGACCGTCGTGTTGTACTGGTCGTGCGAGCGCAGGGTCTGCAGCAGCAGACGTCCTTCCGGCACAGTCAGCGGAGTCATCCGGTTGACCGTGAAGTTGGCTTTCCCCGTGGCGGTGGGGAAGCGGCGGCTGTCGCGCGGCGCATGCGGCAGCAGGAACCCGCCGGGGCGGCGCGCCCGCTCGTTGTAGTTCGCAAAACCGGGGATGACCCGCTCGATCCGGTCGCGGATCAGGTCGTAGTCGCGGGCGAAGTCCTCCCACGGCACCGGGTCGTCCGGGCCGAACACCCGCCGGGCCAGGCCCGCCACGATCGACACTTCCGACCGCATCTGGTCAGAGAGCGGCCGCACCGACCCGCGGGACGAGTGCACCATCCCCATCGAGTTTTCCACCGTGACAAACTGCTCCTTGCCGCCCGACAGGTCGCGGTCGGTGCGGGCTAGGGCGGGGAGGATGAGCGCCCGAGCCCCGGTGACCACGTGGGAACGGTTAAGCTTGGTGGACACGTGCACGGTCAGCCGGCACCGCCGCATCGCGTCCTCGGTGACAAGCGTGTCGGGGGAGGCGGACACGAAGTTGCCGCCCATCGCGAAGAACACCCCCACCTTGCCGTCCCGCATGGCACGAATTGCTCGCACCGTGTCATAGCCGTGGTGGCGCGGCGGCTCGAACCCGAATTCTGCGCCGAGCGCGTCGAGAAACTCCTCTTTCGGCTTCTCCACGATGCCGACAGTGCGGTCGCCTTGCACGTTGCTGTGCCCGCGGACCGGGCACACGCCTGCTCCGGGGCGGCCCACGTTGCCGCGCAGCAGCAGGAAGTTGACGACCTCGCGGATCGTGGGCACCGAATGCTTGTGCTGGGTCAGCCCCATCGCCCAGCACACGACGATCCGCTTGCTGGCCTGGATCATCTCCAGTGCTTCGGTGATCTGCTCCCGCGGCAGGCCCGTGGCGGTGTCGACGTCGGCCCAGAACTTCTCGTCGCTGTCGGCGCACAGTTCGTCGACAAAAGCGTCGAAGCCGTGGGTGTGCTCGGCAATGAACTCCCGATCCAGCACTGAGCCGGAGTTGTCCCGGTCCGCTTCGACAAGCATCCGGTTCCAGGCGCGGAAGAGCGCCAAGTCCCCGCCCAGGCGGATCTGCAGGAACAGGTCGGTGAGCCGGGTGCCGCCCCCGACAATGCCGCGCGCCTTCTGCGGGTTCTTGAACCGCATCAGCCCCACTTCGGGCAGGGGGTTGACCGTGATGATGCGGGTGCCGCCGCGTTTGGCCTTCTCCAAGGCGCTGAGCATCCGCGGGTGGTTGGTGCCCGGGTTCTGCCCGGCCACAATGATCAGATCCGCCTGGTAGAGGTCCTCCAGCAGCACGCTGCCTTTGCCGACGCCGAGCGTCTCGGTGAGCGCCACCCCGGAGGACTCGTGGCACATGTTGGAACAGTCCGGCAGGTTGTTGGTGCCGAACTTGCGGGCGAAAAGCTGGTAGAGGAACGCTGCTTCGTTACTGGTCCGGCCCGAGGTGTAGAACACGGCCTCGTCCGGGGAGTCCAGTGCGGCTAGCTCCTCAGCGATCAGGGAGAAAGCGCGCTCCCAGGACACCGGCACGTAGTGGGTGGCGCCCTTGTCCAGGAAGACCGGGTGGGTGAGCCGTCCCTGCTGGCCCAGCCAGTAGCCGGAGCGGGTGGCCAGTTCCGCCACCGAGTAGCGGGCGAAGAACTCGGGGGTCACTGCGCGGCGTGTCGCTTCTTCCGCCACCGCTTTGGCGCCGTTTTCGCAGAACTCCGCGAGGTGGCGGCGCTTCCCCTCCGGCCAGGCGCATCCCGGGCAGTCGAAGCCTGTCTTCTGGTTGACGTCACGCAAGGTTGCCAGGCCGCGCGCGGCACCGGACTGGCGGCTGACCACCCGCAGGCTGTTGATGACCGCCGGGATACCCGCGGCCGACCGGGTCGGAGCGCTGATCGCGGGCGTGTCCTGACGGGGGTCTTCCTGCGGCGCGCGTGACATGCTCGGGCCCTTCTCCGGCTCAGAATCGTCCACTCCAGGCCCGGACAGGCCGGACCGCCCTCATTCTCTCCCACCTGAGGGCCGCGGAGAAGCACAGAAAGCCCGGGACAAGGAAGCGGACTCGGACCGGGTGCGGACGCGGGCCGAGCCCGCTGCCCTGCCCGGGCGGCGGACCACAGACCCGGGCAGGTGCGGTCCGCCCACCTCGTACCATTCCCGGCCTGCCCCGGCCGGGCGCGCGGCTCTTCCCCTGGCGGTCAGCCCACCGTGGCGAGCGCCCCCGCCAGGCTGGGCGCCAGCGGCAGCAGCGGCAGCCGGGTCGCCTGGTAGGCGTGGTAAACGTCAGGTTTGCCGCTCCACGTGCCGCCGGGCGGGGGAGCGAGCGTCGGGTCGAGCTCGTGGTGCCAACTGCCCTGCACGGTGTCCACGAAATACGTGGCGGCATGGTCCCACCACGTCCGGTACCAGTGCTCGTAGCGCTCGTCGCCAGTACGCTGCCCCAGTACCGCCGCAGCGGAGATCGCCTCGGCCACCACCCAGTGCATCCGGGAGCGCACCACCGGAGTGTCGTCGTAGTCGAGGGTGTAGACGAAGCCTTCCGTTCCGTCCACCGACCAGCCGCGTGCCACGGCGGCGGCGAACATCGCCTCCGCGTCGGCGAGCAGCCACGACGGCGGGTCAGGCAGCGCCGCCTCCACGTGCACCAGGAGCCGGGCCCATTCCAGGACGTGGCCGACGGTGACCCCGTAGGGGCGGAACGGGTGGGCGCGGTCGTCGGTGTTGTAGTCGGCCACGACCTGCCAGTCGGGGGTGAAATGCTCGGGGAGCCGCCAGTCGCGGGGCGCGGCCACCTCGTGGACGAAGAAGTGGGCGATCCGCAGCGCACGCTCCGCCCACACCCGGTCCCCGGTGGCGTCGAACGCCGCGAGGAACGCTTCTACCAGGTGCATGTTGCTGTTAGCGCCCCGGTAGGGCTCGTCGGCGTGCCACGCGGCATCCCAGCTCTCCCGGCAGCGGCCTGTCTCTTCCTCCCAGAACCGCTGTTCGATCACTGCCGCGGCGGCGTCGAGGAGTTCCCGCGCGCCGGGCCGTCCGGCCACGGTAGCGCTTGCCGCTGCGAGGAGCACGAACGCGTGCTGGTAGGCCTCTTTGCGCGAGTCGGCGACCGTGCCGCGGGAGTCCAGGGCGGTGAACCAGCCGTCGTGCTCCGGGTCGCGCAGCGGCCCCGCCAGGGCCCGCAGCCCGTGGTCGGCGAGTGCGCTCGCCCCGGGAATCCCTTCCAGGTGGGCGAGTGCGGCCACGTGGGTGACTCGGCAGGTGATCCAGGTGTGCACTCCCTGCTCGGGGAGCGGTGCGCCGCTCCCGTCAAGCCAGGCGAAACCGTGCTCGGGGTGGTCGGCAGCAGAGGCAAAGTCCACCAGGCGGCGCGCCTCGGCGTCCAGCCAGGCCCGGTGTGCAGCTCGCGCGGTCCACAAGGTCATCGGTGGCGTTCCCCTCGGTCAGATGCGGACGTGTGAAACGCCGTCCCTCCCTCCGTGCCGTCGGTGCGGTGCAACGGCATACGCGCACGGCGCCGCGTGGAGGATACCCGCCGGGCTTACCGGGCCTCCACCTGGTTCACCGCGCCGGAGGGGCCGCACCTCGGAACTCCTGCTGATCTACGACATAAAGGTAGCGGGGATTGTTCCTTACCTGCCCGGAACCAGAAACCACCGAACCGAATCAGTAAGGACGAACCACTTTCGACAGGTCGAAAGCGACGGTGCACGTGTTCGGAATCCTGAGACCATGCCGGCATTCCCTGCCGCACGATCTGGCCACCCAGTGGCTGTCCCACCTGTGCGGACTGTGCCTAGCGCTGCGTGACGACTACGGCCAGGCAGCGCGGCTCGCCACCAACTACGACGGACTGGTGGTCTCTGCCCTGGTTGCCGCTCAGACCGACACGGGCCGGCAGACGCGCCTGGCCGGACCGTGCCCGCTGCGGGGCATGCGCCGCGCTCCGGTTGCTGTCGGCGCGGGAGCACGCCTGGCAGCGTCGGTTTCCCTGCTCCTCGCCGCAACCACCGTGGCGGACCACGTCGCTGACAGAGACGGCGTGTACGGGAAAGCGCTGGTGCGCGGCGCAGCCAGCAGGCTGTCCCGGCACTGGGCGGCTGACGCCCACGACACTGGACGGCGGCTGGGATTCGACAGCGGGCTCCTGCTGACCGTGCTGGACCGGCAGCGCGAGGTAGAGGAGCGCGTCGGGCCGGGAAGCGACCTTCTGGAGGTGACCGCACCCACCGAGGAGGCGACCGGGGACGTGTTCGCCTCCACCGCGCACCTGGCCGGGCGGCCCGGCAATGAGGCTCCGCTGCGTGAAGCAGGACGGCTGTTCGGCCGGATCGCCCACCTGTTGGACGCGGTGGAGGACCTGGAAGCCGACCGTGCTTCCGGCACCTGGAATCCGATCGTCGCCACCGAAACGGACCTCGCCCGGGTACGGGAGCTGTGCGACGATGCTGTCCTGGGCGTGCGGCTTGCTCTCGCCGACGCCGAGTTCACCGACGACCGCCTCGTCCACGCTCTGCTCGTGCACGAGCTGGAGCGTGCGGTGCGACGCGTTTTTGCTCAAGCAGGTTACGGCGGGGGACACCACCGGGACCCTGGGGGCCCGCAGCCGGTGGACCATCCGGGCGGTGACCATGCTGACCGTTCGTCCCCGCGGTCCCGCAAGGTTCCTGACCAGGGCTCCTGGTGCTGCACTACGCCCAAGGCCAGTAACCCGCCGCGACGTCGCGGCGGGTTCGAGGGCTGCGCGGTCGCGCTGTTCATGACCTGTACCGGCCAGATATGCTGCCGCGACCCCTACCCGGGGCCGTGGACGGGCGAGCCTCGTGACGCGTGGTGCACGTCGTGTGACTGCGACTGCAACTGCTGTGATTGCGACTGCTGCTGAGCGCACCGTCCGGTCCACCGCGGGGCCGCTTGTCGGGGGAGCGCCCGGGCTGCGGCAAGCCCGGGCAGCAGACGTCCTGGATCGCCAGCAGTGACCGGAAGCCCAGGTCCGCAGGCCGGTCCAGGGCGGGCATGCCACGGGGAGACCACCTCGAGTAATAAAGATCACATCATCGGATGAGATGGTGTGGATTTTTTACTCCCCGTCGAGTGTTGAGAGCGGTTGGTACCCCTCCGTGTCCCTTGCCGTGGGACTGTTGCGCGCTGAAGGAGTGTAGTGACTCGCAGCGAAGCCTGCCCCCCAGTAACCCCATCCCGAAATTCCCAAGAAAACCCTCCGCCCTGCCCGGAGAGTGACTCCGAGCCGAGCGCGCCCGTACCGAGACGGCGGTCCACCGCCTTCCTCGCCGTCGTGCTGGGCGTCCTGGTCTCCGCCGGTCCGCTCGCCACCGACCTGTACCTTCCCGCGTTCCCGGCCATCGCCGAGGACCTGGCCACCACCGAGGCCCGCGTCCAGTTGACCTTGACCTCGTCCATGCTGGGCCTCGCCCTGGGACAGCTCGCCGTGGGACCGATGAGTGACGCGTGGGGACGGCGCACCCCGCTCCTCGTCGGCACCGCGCTGTTCATGGTGACGTCACTGCTGTGCATGTTCGTCACCTCAGTGGAGATGTTCATCGCCATCCGGTTTGTGCAAGGATTGGCCGGAGCGGCGGGCGCCGTCGTCTCCCACGCGGTCGTGCGCGACTTGTACGAAGGAGACGAAGCAGCCCGGTTCTTCTCCCGGCTGATGCTCGTCTCGGGGATGGCGCCGATCCTGGGCCCCCTGCTGGGCGGACAGCTGCTGCTGGTCGGTTCGTGGCCGTTGAGTTTCGCCCTCCTCGCCCTGATGAACGGGGTGGGGTTCCTCGCCGTGCTGTTCTTCCTCCCCGAAACCCTGCCGCGACACGACCGCCAGCCCATGCGGATACGGCCGCTGCTGGCCACCGTGGGGCGCCTACTGCGGGATCCGAGGTTCGTCGGACCCATGCTGGCGCTCGGCCTCAACTTCGGGATGATGTTCACCTACATCTCCTGCTTCTCGTTCGTGGCACAGAACGAGCTGGGCGCGTCACCGCAGATGTTCGGCATGCTGTTCTCGGTCAACGCGGTGGGAATGGTGACAGGAACCCAGGTGAACAGCCTGCTCATCGGCCGGGTGAGTATGGTCCGACGGCTCATGGGCGGACTCGTCCTAGGGCTGGGCGCAGTGGCCGCCATGGTGGTCATGGAGGTGACGGGGACAGCCGGGCTGGTCACGATCTCGGCGGCGCTGGCCGTCATGATGGCCGGTATGGGCCTGGTGTTCCCCAACGCGACCACGCTGGCTCTGTCGTCGCAGCCGCCGTCTGTGGCGGGGACCGCGTCGGCTCTCGCGGGGTCGGCCCGGTTCGTGTTCGGCGGCATCCTGGCCGCGGTGGCGGGAATCGCTGCCGGGGGCGAGGCGTCCCTGGCGAGCATGGTCTGGGTGATGGCTGTGACGGGAGCGCTGGCCCTGGGGATTTTCGCGCTCAGCGCCGCGCTGGAACGGCGCGCCGTAGCCTGAGCGGGCGTTTTCTTCTTCCCCGCATCCTGGAAGTGGTTCTGTGCCGGGCGTTGTGCTGCGAGCGCCCCGCGAGTCTGTGCGGCCGGGTCCAATAGGGGAGGCTGCCCGCGGGCGGCTGCACGCCCGCGGTTAGGGCCCGGCCCTGGCTCCGAGGGGGCGGCATCCCGGCACCACCCCGCAGCTTTCCTGCTGCCCGTTCCCGTGCCGGAGGCATTCTGTGGCGGCCGCGAACACCCTTACCGCCGCGCCAATTGTGACCAAAAACACTGAAACTGGGCGGGTAGCGGCCCGGCCCCACCCGTGTTTGCTGTTTGACCAGGAGAATGGCGCGGGCTTTCCACGGTGGTGGCTCAGGGCCGGCACTGTAGTGCAGTGCCGGCCCTTCCGGTGTTTCGGGGGCGGATGCTGCCCGCGCTTCGGCTCCGCGCGAGGCAGGCAGCGGAGTGGTCCGACTTTTACCTTGTGTTTTCTTCTGATTACTCCCCGGTAGTGCGGGGGATGCGGGTCGAATACCGGCGCGCCCCGCTTCGCTGCGGCCGCGGCCCACCCCTGCGAGCTGTTGACAGACCGTGAGCTTGCCGGAAAGTAACGATTCAGTGCACAGTAGGGCACGTTCGGATGACCGGGGACAACGGGGGGAGGTCCTCCGGCCTTGCTGTGAGGGAGTGGGAAGGTCATGCGCCAGTCACGGACCTCAGATTCACCGCTGCCACGCGTGAACGTGCTGGGCGAGTTGGTGTACCTGTGCGCCGAGCGTGACGGCGACAACGCGGTCCTGCAATGTCCTGACGCGGATGGGTGGCGAGACGTGGGCGCCACCGAGTTCCTGACCTCGGTCACCAAACTGGCGAAAGGACTCATCGCCGCGGGCGTCGTACGTGGCGACCGGGTACTTGTTGCGGCCCCCGACGGCTACGAGCGGACACTGCTGACTTTTGCGGTGTGGGCCGCAGGCGGAGTGGTGGCGTGGGTACCGTCCCGGTGCTCGCCAGGGCTGCTGCAGTGGGCGCTGCGGGACAGCCGTCCCGCGGTCGCAGTCCTGCGCAACCAGCGGCAGGCGCGAGTGGCGGCGTCGCTGCAGCACGAGATTGTGGACCTGGGACGGGTGTGGGCGTTGGACGAGGGCGGGCTGGACGCGATCGCCAAGCCTGGCGCCTACATGGACGGCACCGCAGTGCGGTTCCGCGTCGAAGAAGGCAACGCTCAAGACCCGGCACTGATCTACTACACGCCGACCACGCGGCGGCGGGTGCGGGGCGCGGTGCTGTCCCACCGCAACCTGCTGGGCGCGGCCACGGCCCTCATGGAACGGCTCTCCCCGGTGCTGCGGGAGCTGCGGCCCGCCGATGCTGTAGCGCTGCTCGGCCCGCAACTCCAAGGATTCGCCACCTGCCTGGCAGTCGTGGCAGGGACGTTGGCCGGGGTGCGGATCGCTTTCCCCCGACCCGGCGAGGTCTTCGCCCACCAGGTCCGGGCGTTTGCGCCGACCCTGCTCGTGGCAGACGCTGAATTCCTGACCCGCGTCTACGAAGTGGAACGCTCGCGGGCCCAGCAGCAAGGCGGCTGGGACGGCGCCCAAGGGTTCGAAGCCGCTACCCGGTTGGCCGTCGACCTGGGCCGGAAGAAACGGCGCCCCTGGCAGCGGGTGTCGCGGGCCCTATACGACTGGGCGTTCGCCCGAGTCCGGGACGCTTTCGGCGGCCGACTGCGCGCCGTGGTCTGCCCGCAGGGCGGGATGGAAGAACAGGTGGCCTACTACTACTCGGGCCTGGGGATCTCTGTGCTGGAAGGCTTCGGCCTGGTGGAGGCCGGAGGGCTCGCCACCCTGACCGTCCCGGGAGAATGCCGTCCCGGCACCGTGGGCCCCCCGCTGGAGGGCACGGAACTGAAGATCGCTGAGGACAACGAGATCCTGGTCCGCGGCCCAGGAGTGTTCACCGGATACCACAACGCGATCTACGACGGCGGCCAGGCAGCGCAAGACGGCTGGCTGGCCACGGGCTGGCGCGGGGAGTTGGACGACCGGGGATGGCTGACCCTGTGGGGCCGGAAGGGAGACACTCCCTCCCGCAGCGTGGTGGAGGAGCCGCCCGCGGTCGGCAAGGTCGTGGCCGCCGATTACGCGGTCCTGGAGGCGCGCCTGTTGGAGCATCCGCTGATCAGCCAGGCGATCGTGCTAGGCGAAGGCCGCCCTTATGCGACCGCGCTGATCACGTTGAAACGGGACCAGCTGGAGTACTGGCGGCTGGTGAACAACATGCCGTTGACCACCCCGTTGGAGCAGGTCGCCTTGACCCCGGAGGTGGGAGAGGAGATCCGCCGGGTGGTGGAGGAGATCAACCAGGGCATGCCGCCGGAGTTGACGATCCGCGCCTTCCATGTGCTTCCGGAAGAGTTCACCCCGGCGAGCGGGCTGCTGCTGCCTTCCGGGCGGCTGCGCCGGGACGCGGTGCTGCGAGCGTTCGCTGAGGAGATCGAAGCGTTGTATGCGCCGTCGTCCCAGGAGGAAGGACACCAGTAACCCGCTGTGGCAGGTCGTGCGGGCGGGCCCGGCGGGTGGACCCCGCAGCCCGGTGCAGTGGGCAGAGCACTGGTGAGCACCAGAGCCGGGAGACGTTGGCGGTGTGGGCCGTGTCCCAGCCGGTGCCTGCGGCAGGCTGACGCACGGCCCGCACCGCGCGCATCACGGTATCCAGCGTCTCCGGCGTCCTGCTGTCTTCGGCCCCGCCTGTACCGAGGTATCCCGGAGCGCTCCTTGGACCACCCGGCGTCCGGCCTGCCCCGGACATCCGGACGGCAGACCCGCGGACGGCCGTGCCCGGTCGTGCCGGGACGTGCGCCCAGGACTACCGACCCCACCTGCGTGGGGAACAGCACCGCGTGGCACGGTGACTCGTAGAGCACCAGCGCGTCGTCCCGCCCTGGGCGGCGGCCGTACCGCCGCAGGCTCCGAACCATCAGGCGCGAGGAAGCCGCCGGGATTCTGGGGACGTCGCATCAACCGAGTGGACTCAGGGGAGGCACCGTGCTGCCAGAGGTAGAGGCATGGTTCGAGCGGCGTACCAGCCATATGCGGGATTGGGACGCTGACGTCCTTGCCGGCAACAAGCAAGGCCAGCGGATCAGTGTGGTCCTCCCGGCACGCAACGAGAGCGCAACGGTCGGCACGATCGTGTCCAGCATCCGCACCGCCCTGTGCGAGCAGACCCCCCTCGTGGACGAGATCGTGGTGATCGACTCGCGGAGCACCGACAACACCGCTGAGGTCGCAGCCCAGGCAGGGGCTACCGTCTACCACCAAGACGAGATCCGCCCCGACCTGGCCCCCGGGGAAGGGAAAGGGGAGGCGCTGTGGAAGTCGCTGTTCGTGGTGAACGGGGACCTTCTCGTCTTTATCGACGCTGACCTGGTGAGCTTCACCCCCGACTACGTGACTGGGCTGCTCGGCCCGCTCCTCACCGACCCGGACGTGGTCTACGTCAAAGCCTGCTATGACCGGCCGCTCACCGGCGCGCCAGGCAGCGCCTACGACGGGGGACGGGTCACGGAGCTCGTGGCCCGCCCGCTGCTCAACCAGTACTGGCCGCAGCTCGCCGGGTTCGTCCAACCGCTGGCGGGAGAGTATGCCGGGCGGGCTGACGTGCTGCGCCGCCTCCCGTTCGTCTCCCACTACGGGGTGGAGCTAGGGCTGCTCATCGACCTGCTGGAAACCGCAGGGCTGGACGCGCTCGCCCAAGTGGACCTGGGGGTGCGGGAGCACACCCACCAGAGCACCCCGGACCTGGGGGTGATGGCCGCGCAGATCCACCACACCGCGCGCAGCCGCTTGCTGCGTTCGGGGCGGGTGGTGGAGACCGGCGAGGTTGCCACCACGCTCGTGCAGTATGTGCGCGACGAAGCAGCGGACGGCTCCTATGTGCCGTATCCGCGCGAGACCGCTATCACGGAGCGGCCGCCGGTGGACAGCGTGGCCGAACCCGTGCTGACATGACCTCCTTCCCCGCTCCGGGCACCACGGATAGCAGCCCTGCCTGCTACGCCCGGGGTGAACTGGCGTGTTTCCGGGGATCTCCCCGGGAATCCGCCCGCCGATTTCCGCTGACCGGGGCACAACTGTGATGATGCACTCGTGTGGCGTTTACTGATCGGTGAGCTGTACCCCGAGGTGGAGTTCCTCGAACCGGCCAAGGAAGCGCTGTTCTGGCGGATCGAGGAGGCACTCGGCATGCCTGTTCCTTGGGAACTGGTGGAGCTGCTGCGGGAGACCAACGGGGTGTGGAACGAGTACGGCGACGCCGTGGTGTGGTCAGCCGAACGCATCATCGAAGACAACCTCGCCATGCGTTCCGAACCGGACTACCGGGAGCTGTATGCGCCGTTCGACAACCTGATGTTCTTCGGGGACAGCGACATGGGGCCCCAGTTCGCCTATGTCCATACGGGCTATGGGCCGGGCATCATCTCCTGGGACCACGAAACCGACGAGCGCAGGCTCGTGGTGGTGTCCCTGCGGGACTACCTGGTGCGCCGTTTCACCCAGGGCAGCGACTGGTTCCGGTGAGCGGAACTGCTCACGGCTGCCGCGGGCGGGGCACCCCGCGTTCCTCCAGCACGTGGCGCATCGGCGGGCGCTCACTGACTTGGACGTCCCAGTCCAGTGACTCGTAGCCGGAATCGGTCTGCACGAACTGGGTGATTCCCCGCGAAAACGGATGCTTGGGCACGACGATGCCCTGCCGGTGCATTCGCGACCACGCGGTGTCGAGGATCTGCCCCGCCATACGGCCCAGGGCTGCGGTGGACTGGTGGGAGTGCTCCCGGCTGCCCAGGTCGGTTTGGGCCATCCGGTCGACCCCCACCAGCTCAGCCAAGTCCACAAGCAGCGCGAACTCGACGCCGTAGCCGCAGACGAACGGGACTGACTCGAGGACGTCGCGCCGCCCGGCGTACTCTCCGGCCAAAGGCTGGATGAATCCGGACAGTTCCGGCCAGCACATGTTGAGCAGTGGACGGGCCAGCAGTTCCGTGACCCGTCCCCCGTCGAAGGGACTGTACGAGTTGGCTTGGCGGAGCGGGCGACTGTAGCAGCCTTTGACGTAGGCCAGGGACGGGTCGGCGAGCAGCGGGCCAACCAGGCCGGTGACGAAATGCGTCCCGAAGTTGCGGATGTCAGAGTCGACGAAGACCACAATGTCCCCGTTGGTGACAGCCAGCGACTTCCATAGTGCTTCGCCTTTGCCCCACAGTCCGGGCAGGTCGGACAGGATGTCGTCCTGGGCGTAGACCGTGGCCCCTGCGCGCGCCGCCACCTTCGCGGTCTCGTCGGTTGACCGCGAGTCGATCACGACGATCTCGTCGACGACCGGAATCTGTTCCACGAGGGATTCCCGGATGGTGGTGACGATCGTTCCCACCGTCTCCTGTTCGTCTTTAGCGGGCAAGACGACGCTGACCGTGGTGTCTCCTTTAAGGTCGGCAACGCGGGAGGCAGGCCACTCGAGGTGGGAACTCATCCGGTTGGACAGCCACTGGCGGGTGCGCGTTGGCATCATGGGCAACTCCTCACGGTTGCGGCAGGAGTCGACCGCCCGGTACCCCGGACGGGGGCGTCAAGCCCAGCGGATATGCGCACTATCCCTAACCAAGATTGCCCGATATGAACATCCAGGTACTGGTTTGGTGGGAGGATCCCCATATTTCGGCATGACGGCGCCCGCCCCACACCCCCGGGTGTGAGGCGGGCGGACCCGTACTGAGGCGGAGTCGTGGCAAAGCAGCCGAGGACCCCGGACTGCGGGTTGAACCGGGGTGACGATGGCTTTCCTGAGGGACGGGGCACCAGAATCGTCCATCCTGGTTCAAGCCGGTTGTGAGCACTCGTGTCAGCGCACGCTCAGCCCGAACGTGGACCCACATTCCAGACAGAGATTCTGAGATACCTCACCGTCGGGGATGCCTCTCCGCGGAGGATGGTGCTCAACCGCGGCACTCTGGAGCGTTGCGGTCACTGTCGTCGCCGCGGAGTTCTTCGACTGAGAGCCTCAGGGCCTGCAGGACTGAAGCGACATTTTCCAAGCTGATCAGGGTGTGGGGGTGGTTGTCGCCGAGGACGCGGCGGCGGATGGCGAGAACGTCGCAGTGTTCGGCCGCGGCCTCTACCAAGCGTCCTTGATCCTGCAGGAGTGAAGCGAGGTTGTTGCGGCTGATCAGGGTGTGGGGGTGGTTGTCGCCGAGGATGCGGCGGTAGGCGTCGAGCACAGCGCGGTGTTCGGCCTCGGCTTTCTCGAGATGCCCCAGGGCCTGCAGGACTGAGGCCAGGCTTCCCCGGATGGCGAGCGTGTCGGGGTGGTTGTCGCCGAGGATGCGGCGGTAGGCGTCGAGCACAGCGTGGTATTCGGCCTCGGCTTTCTCGAGATGCCCCAGGGCCTGCAGGACTGAGGCCAGGCTTCCCCGGATGGCGAGCGTGTCGGGGTGGTTGTCGCCGAGGATGCGGCGGTAGGCGTCGAGCACAGCGTGGTATTCGGCCGCGGCCTCTACCAAGCGTCCTTGACCCTGCAGGAGTGAAGCGAGGTTGCTGCGGATGGTGAGAGTGTGGGGGTGGTTGTCGCCGAGGATGCGGCGGCGGATGTCGAGCACAGCGCGGTGTTCGGCCTCGGCTTTCTCGAAGTGTCCTAGGGCTTGCAGGAGTGAAGCGAGGTTGCTGCGGATGGTGAGAGTGTGGGGGTGGTTGTCGCCGAGGATGCGGCGGTGGGCGTCGAGCACAGCGTGGTATTCGGCCTCGGCTTTCTCGAAGTGTCCTAGGGCTTGCAGGAGTGAAGCGAGGTTGCTGCGGATGGTGAGAGTGTGGGGGTGGTTGTCGCCGAGGATGCGGCGGTGGGCGTCGAGCACAGCGTGGTATTCGGCCTCGGCTTTCTCGAAGTGTCCTAGGGCTTGCAGGAGTGAAGCGAGGTTGCTGCGGATGGCGAGGGTGCGGTGGTGGTTGTCGCCGAGGATGCGGCGGTGGGCGTCGAGGACGGCACGGTACTCGGTCTCGGCTTCTTCCAAACGTCCCAGGTCGTGCAGGGCCAGGGCGAGGTTGTTGCGGCTATCCAGGGTGTCGGGATGGGTGGGGCCGTGCTCGTCAGCGCGTGTGGTGTAGGCCTGGCGGTGGGCGTGTTCGGCTAGTCGGTAGCGGCCGTCGGCTTTGGCGGTAATACCGATGGAGTGGGCGTCGGTCGCGGCGGCGTAGGTCAGAGCGGTGGTGATGACGTGTTCGGGCACGTGATCACCTGCCCGGGTGCGGCGTTGGACGGAGTCGACCAGATAGTCGAACACGTCGACGTGGTCAGGATCGTGGGGAGTGAGAAGACGGGTGGTGCCACGGCGTGGGCGGGTGGCCCACTGCCAGGCGTCGTCCAGGGCCTCGGGGTTGAGCCGGTGGCCGCCCTGCTGGTCAAGGTAGTGGCCGTGCACCTCCTCGATGAGACGCCGGGGGAGCACGGAAGCATAGCCGGCGCGGCGTAGGTCGACAGCGGCTGCAATGAGAGCGGCGCCGCGAGGGTGGCTGGGCGCCTGGGGATCGGTGTTCGCACTCCACGCGCTCTCCCATTCCGCCAGCAGTTGGGGGCCGTTGGCCAGGTACTCAGCGATCCCGTATTCATCGGCCTGCTGCAAAGCGTCGGCGATCCGCTGATCGCGGGCATAGTTCCGGGCGCGTTCCCGCTCAGCGGGGGTGAACAGGCGGGGCAGGAAAATACGGTGGGCGCGGCTCAGCAGGTCGTGGACCTTGCGATGAGTGTCTGCGACCGCGCTGTCCTCGGGAATAGTGCGCCACTGATTCTCTTCAGCGGCACGCAGAGTGGCCACTACGACGCGGTGCCCACGGCGAGCGGGGGCGAGCAGCCGAGAGACAGCTTCCCGGGTCAGCTCGGGGGCAGAAAACCAGGTGTTGATGTCGTTGAGCCACAGCACGCACTTGGGGTGCTGCTCAGCGGCCCGCAAAGCAGCGGCAATCCCTGAGACAGTGGTGGGGATGATGAGAGTGTGGTGAGGAAGTACGGCTTGGACTGCTTCGAAAGCGCACCGGGTTTTGCCTGCGGTGGAGTCCCCCACCACTAGCACAAACGTACTCGTGGCAAGGTGGGTGCGGAGCTCTTCGTCAACGTCACGGGGCACGAAAGGCGGTATCGACGCGGTTGCACCGCTAGTGGCAGCAGGGTGCACCCCCCAGTCTCGGGGGTTACTGAAATCCCGGACTTTGGGGAGCCTGCCCGAAGGTAAGGTCAGACAGCCCTCGCTGAGGGCACGATCTTGCTCGTCACGGCGTGTAGCGTCCTGCTCGTAGCGGTGCTGCCATGCCCCCAGCGCTAGTGCGGCCAATGCGGCGATCACGGTAGCCACAGTCACTGCCCAGGGCACAGTGACCTGGTAGGCGGCCAGCAGTTGTGGAGCCACGGCCACCAGCGCGAAAAACCCTGCTATGAGAAACGACCAGAGTGAACGTCGCCGCATACCCGCACCTTCGCCCCGCCAGCTTGCCATTTCCGTTTCGATGAGACGCAAGAGACAAGCATCCCAATCCCTGAAAACAGCAACAAGCCGGAATGCCGCCCCTGTGGCGCAACAACAGAGCGCGTAAGTACGCGCCGAGCAGCGACTCCGGCTTCCTGCACGGCTCGCGGCACGCCATACGAGACCTTTGCTGTCGGCCGGGATACCTAGCCGCGGCCCACCTTGGACACTCCAGGGCTGCCGATGATCCTGCGAGGGTACGCACCGGCGAATCCCGCGGGGAGCCGACGCCTTGGCCCAGCCAGTGCGTCTAAGCAGTCGTGACAGGACAAGGGCCGCTCCTCTGCACGGAGCGGCCCTTTAACCACCAACCTTCCAGCCTGGAATCAGGCGGTGCGCGGCGCGGGAACCCGGCGGGCCAGGAACGCCCACCCGGCGAAGACCGCGCCGGCCGCGGCCGCGGTCACTAGCATCACCACGGACATCGACAGCAGGCTCGCCTCGCCGCCTTCCCCCATGCCGGTGGTCGCGGCCAGGCCGCCGCCGATCGCGAACTGCAACGCGCCCAGCAGGGCGGAACCGGTGCCCGCCACCGAGGAGGGCTGGCTGGCGATCGCCAGCGTCGTAGCGTTGGGCGAGATCAGCCCGGTGAAGAACATCATCGTGAACAGTGCGGCGGTTACGACGACCACGTTCGCCTGCTCGGAGATCGCCAGACCCACCAGGACAGCGACCGAGGCGAGAGCGCCGAGCAGCCCGGCCAACAGCCGGCGCGGGCCGTCCATCCGGTTGATCAGCATGGTGTTGACCTGGTTGCCCAGCACCATGCCCAGCGAGTTGACCCCGAAGATCAGGCTGAACTGCTGCGGGGTGGTGCCGAATTCGCTTTCGGAGACGAAGGAGAACGCGGAAATGTAGGTGAAGGTCATCGCGAAGCTCAGCGACATCACCAGGGTCGGCCCCATGAACCGCGGGTCGAGCTGCAGCCGCAGCAGCGCACCCAGAACCGAGCCGCGCTGGGTGCCGCGGCCGGCAGCCGGAGTGCGGGGCAGGGTCTCGGGCAACGCCACATACACCAGGACCAGGTTCGCCACGCCGATCAGGGCGAGCACCACGAACAGCAGCCGCCAGGAGCCGGCCAGCAGGAGCTGGCCGCCCAGCATCGGGGCAACCATCGGCGCCACTCCGGTCAGCAGAGACAGTCGGGAGAAGAAGCGGGCACTGTCCTCTCCGTGGAAAATGTCCCGGACCACGGCGCGGGAGATCACCGCGCCGGCCGCGGCGGAGAAGCCTTGCAGCAGCCGCAGGGCGCTCAGCACCTCCGTGGAGGGGGCTACCGCGCTGGCGAGCGAAGACAGGGTGAACACCGCCGCGCCGATCAGGAGAGGAAGCCGACGCCCCCAGCGGTCGCTGAGCGGGCCGAGCACGAGCTGTCCCACGGCCAGACCCACCATGATCGCGGTGAGGGTCAACTGCACCTGGGACTCGGTCGCCCCCAGGTCAGCGGCGATTTCCGGGAAGGCAGGCAGGTACAGGTCAGTGGCCAGCGCGCTCGTGGCGGTCAGCAGGCTCAGCACGAAGACCAGCAGCGCCGCGGAACGCTGGGGCCGCTGCTGCGGCCGGGGCGCAGAGGTCGGACGCCGAGGAGCGGGCGCCCGGAGCACGGCGGAGATCACAGGCGTGCGAGAACGCAGAGCGGTCAGAGACAACGGCAGACTCCGGAAACACGTCGAAGGGACGAGACAGGAAGACGGTGCGCCAGACGGGGCGCAGGAGAATCCGCTGGGGCCGCACTCGGAACACCTGGGGTGTCCCCTCCGTCGTGCCCTCACACGGAGGCGGTTCGCACGAGAACCAGAAGTCCCGACCGAGGTCAGACTAGAACCTCGCGGGGATACGCGCCTGACAACAACACGGGGCGGCAGGGATAATCCACCGAAATCCGGTTATGGGGGCGTGACGTGCGGCACGTTCCCGAAACAGCGTCGTCGCAGGGGAAACCGCGGGCTGTGAGGGCCGCCACCGCGGCGGTGCGCGTCCGATAAGACCACGCGCCACACTCCGCTTCCCCGCATTCGAGGGCTGGGCGGGACGCGGCGAAATATTCCCGATCCGATGGAGACGGGTATGCAGTACCACGTATTGGCCTGCGACTATGACGCCACACTCGCCTCAGAAGGCAAGGTTGACGCCGCGGTCGTGGCCGCCTTGGCGCGGCTGGCCGCGTCAGGCCGCCGTCTCGTTCTGGCGACCGGCCGCCGTTTCGACGACCTGTGCAGCGTCTTCCCCGACGTGGCGCTGTTCGACCTGGTCGTCGCGGAAAACGGCGGGGTGCTCTACGATCCCAGGCGTCCTGTCCACTGGCCGCTGGCTGCGCCGCCTCCCGCCGAGTTCTTGGCCCGGCTGCGCGCCCGCGGCGTGGACCCGCTCGCCGTCGGCGAGGTGATTGTCGCTACTCGTGACCCGCACGACCGTGCTGTCGACGACAGCATCCGAGAGCTGGGCCTGGCCTTGCAGGTGATCCACAACAAGGGCGCCGTCATGGTGCTCCCCCGCGGGGTGGACAAGGCGTCAGGGGTGGCCGCTGCCCTGCGTCGCCTAGGGCATTCCCCGCGGGCCGCGGTCGCGGTAGGGGACGCGGAGAACGACTGCACCATGCTGCGCATGTGCGGGCACGGGGTGGCGGTCGCCAACGCGTTGGAAGCAGTGAAGCAGGCCAGCGACCGGGTCACCGCCCACCCCAACGGTAGGGGAGTGGTGGAGCTCGTGGACTGGCTGCTCACCGCGGATCCTGCGGATCGCTCGCCGTAGGGGCCGCACCCCGGCACGGCCGTGACTGTGCGCGGCGGCGAAAGCAGGGCATGGCGGGGAAGGCTCCCGAGCATAGTGGGAACAGTGCCGGGACCGGCTTCCTGGGCACGGTTCGTCTCGCGACGTGCGCAGCACCATCCCTGGACGGGGACATCCCACTCCCGAGTGTCCGTTATCGTCAGGAACACCGGGGTGCGGTCACCGGTACCATGCCCGAACTGTTGGCGCTACGACGTCCGGGGTACGGCCACCCGTCTCCTAGCCCGGTGCGGCGGCCGCCCGATCATCTGGAAAGACGAGTCAAGCGATGTCTGAGCAGCACGTGTCCGAAAGCTCCATCGACACCCGGGTCCGAGTCCAAGGCAAGCCAGTGGACTCCTACCCCACGTGGGCGCCTGAAGCCGCCCGCGGCAAGGTGCTGCGGGTCACCGTCGTCGGTGAGGACGTCCTGCACCGCCGCAACGCCGACGTCACGGAGTTCGGCACCCCCGAGTTGCACACGCTCATCGACGACATGTTCCGCACCATGTACGTCGCCGAAGGCGTGGGGTTGGCCGCCAACCAGGTGGGGGTGGACTTGCGTGTGTTCGTCTACGACTGCCCTGACGACGACGGGGTGCGTCACGTGGGACACGTGATCAACCCGGTGCTGGAGACGTGGGGGGCTGAAGAGGAAGGGCTAGTGGTGGAGAACGAGGGCTGCCTGTCGGTGCCTGGCCCGCACGCCGAACTTGCCCGCGCCCCGTACGCGAGGGTCACCGGTTTCGACCGTGACGGCAACCCGGTGACCGTGGAAGGCTCCGGCTATTTTGCGCGCTGCCTCCAGCATGAGACCGACCACACGCTGGGACGCCTCTACATCGACCGGTTGTCGAAGCGGGAACGCAAGAAGGTCCTGAAAGCCATGGAGGAGATGAGGGACCAGGTGTTTGCCCGCCGCGCGGAGAACGCCGAGTCGATGCGTTTCGAATAGCCGCCTGTCCTCCGCTGGGAAACGGGGACGTCCCCGTAGCATCGGGGTATGGTGCACGTCCTCAGCAGCCGTATCCTGCTGCGCCCCACCGACTTGGAACGCAGCCGCGTGTTCTACCGGGACGTTCTCGGGCTGGCGATCTACCGCGAGTTCGACACGGACACGCAGCGGGGGACGGTGTTCTTCCTCGGCGGTGGCTTCCTGGAGCTGTCCGGGGGATGTGACCGTCCCCCGGACCCGGAGGCTGTGCAACTGTGGCTGCAAGTGCCCGACGCCGCTGCCGCGCACGCGGAGCTGGCGGCGCGTGGCGCCACGATCCTCCGGGAGCCTCGGCGTGAGCCGTGGGGGCTGATCGAAATGTGGATCGCCGACCCGGATGGACTGCGGATCTGTGTGGTGGAGGTTCCTGAGGACCATCCGCTGCGCTACCGGCCCTGGCCTGATACGAGAGAAGGCTGAGCTGTCGACGATGAATGGCACGCCTGTTTCAGTGGCCGCACTGGTCTCCGCTGTTCCGCTTTTCGCTCCGGTCGGCTGGACTGAGCGGGGGCGGGTGAGTTCTGCCACGGTGCCATCGGGGAGCACCCTGCCGGACAAGGTGGTCGTGGACTTCGGGTGGCGTTCGGTCGACGCCCACCTGGACGTGGAGATCACGGTCCGCGGCTGGGCCGCCGACACGCCTCCAGAGGAGCGGTGGCTGCGCGCGTTCTGCGCGGAACGCGACCTGATGCAGCGTTGCACGGTGGGCGCAGCCGATTGGGCGGCACCCGCGCCCGCGCCGGACGCGGCCTGGTCGCAGCGCACGCTCACCGTGGACGGGACGCCGCGCTCTTTCACCGTGCTGCAGACGGCGCAGTCCTGGGTGGCGGCCGCGGTGCTCGACACGGACTGGGTGGTGCGGGTGTTCGCTCCCGCAGAGCCGGCCGGGCTGACCGCGCTGCGCCGTATCACCGATCCGGCTGACTTGCGCCCGCTCCTCGGCCAGGGCTAGCAGCAGGCCAGGGCTGCGCCACCTGGCGGAGAGGCCCGGGAGAAGTGTGGGCCTGCCCTGGGCACACTCCCGGGCGGGCCGTCAGGCGTGCAGGTCAGCGACGAGGCGCCGCGACAGATGGTGGTGCTGGGGGTGATGAGCGCATTACCGGTAGCAACAAGCCTGAAGGTGTGGCTGCCGTTGATCGGGATCGGGCCGCGCCCTGCAGCGTTCCTGAACGGCGAAGCCACCGCTATCCCGACAGTGCGCACCCCAGCAGCTAAGGTCGCTTCCGGCGCCCCGGTGACGATGGGGCATAGCGGTGGGAAGGAGGACCGATGGTTGACGAGACTGACGTGCGGCACCTGCGCCGCTGCGTGGAACTCGCGGCCCAGGCCCTGGAAGCAGGGGATGAACCGTTCGGCTCGGTACTGGTCGCGGGCGACGGCACGGTGCTCGCCGAAGACCACAACCGGGTGGCGTCAGGGGACCGCACCCGCCACCCCGAGTTCGCGCTAGCGCGGTGGGCGGTCCGGAACCTCACCCCCAACGAACGGGCTGAGGCCACCGTGTACACCTCGGGCGAGCACTGCCCGATGTGCGCGGCCGCGCACGGCTGGGTGGGCCTGGGCCGCATCGTCTACGCCAGCTCCTCAGCGCAGCTCATGGAGTGGCTCGCTGAGCTCGGGGTTCCCGCTCCTCCGGTGCGGGCCTTGCCGATTCGCGAGGTCGTCCCCGGAGTCACGGTCGAAGGTCCTGTGCCGGAACTTGCCGAGCAGGTCCGGGAGCTGCACCGCCGCTTCCACCGCGTGTCAGCAAACCGGGGCTGAGCCGTGTTCGTGGACTTGTCCGTGCCCGTCACCGCGCAGACCCCGGTCTATCCCGGCGACCCGGAGGTCCGGGTTGACCCTGTGACCGACATCGACAGTGCCGGCTACCGCTGCCACCGCGTCTCCCTAGGTACGCACGCGGGCACTCACGTCGACGCGCCCAGCCACATGGTGGCCGACGGAGCCCACCTGGACCGCTACCCCGTGGAGCGCTTCGTTGGCCGGGGACGCTACATCGACGCGCGCGGCGGGTTCGCGCTGGACACAGTCCAGCAGGCGGGGATCGCCGCGGGCGACATCGTCGTGTTCCACACCGGTATGGCCGACCGCTACTATGAACCGTCCTACTTCACCGACTATCCGCCGCTTCCCCTGGACATCGCCGAATACCTGGTGGAATGCCGAGTGTCCATGGTGGGAGTGGACATGTGCAGCGTCGACTATGAACCGTTCGCGGTCCACCAGACGCTGTTGCGCGGGGACGTGCTCATCTTGGAGAACCTGACCGGCCTGGAGCGCGTGGCGGGACGGGACTTCCGGGTGTACGCGCTGCCGCTGCGCTTGGCAGCGGACGGCGCGCCGGTGCGCGTGGTGGCCGAATTGAGCTGAGCTGTTCTGTTCGGCTCCGGCTCGGGCCGGACACCACGCTCCGGCCTCTGAGCACACAGAAGTGGGGGAGCGGTACGTCCCCTGGGTTCCGCTCCGGGCAACGCGGCGAGGAAAACCCGGGCGAAGAAAGAACGCCGCTGGAAAACAGACGGTAGACGCGGCGCTGCCCCGCGTATTGCCCGACTCTCCGAACAGAATTGCGGACATAATGTGTCCCCTACGATTTTCTAAATGAGTTCGGAGCCTTTGCTGGAAAGGCAGCAAAGGCTCCCCTGGTGGTATCGAGTGCGGCGGAGTTGCGTATTCCGGATGGGGTCGAGCAAGCCCTCTTCCGCCGCTCCGGGCATGCATCCCCATCGTCACAGCAGGGAAGACTGAGGGACCGTCGTCCTTTTGCGCGCCGTTGGAAAGGGGAAGCGCGGTTCTCTTGCCGAGACGGGTATTCCCTTGTCCGAGGCGTTCGGCCGCACGCCATGGGAAAGCTCTGCGAAAACCTCCGGGAGCAACCGAGGCCCAAGGACTGGGAGAACAGAAATATGTCGGAGAAGCGGAGCGCGCAAATGCGAGGGAAAAACCTTTCCCGAGACGATCTGCCGGTGGGCTGACCGGAGAATCCCGGAGAATCCCCCGAGACAGTTCGGATAGCACCAGGGAAGAGCGTGTGCTCCCGCCGGGGGAGCTTCCCCTCCCCGTGCCGACACGGACAGGAGCACGGCAGCCCGGCCTTCAGGAGACAGCGGCGTAAGCCCTTGGCACTACCCGGCGTGAAGTCCGGGAGAACCGCCGAGTCGGGGGTGAAACCGGTTTCCCTGGAACGGTGGGGAGGGGACGAAGAGGCCGTCGAACGGGTAAAAAAGTAGCCGATCGTCTACCTCTCCGGTACGGAGAGTGAGAAATCACCGTACAGTCAGGTCGGGGCGAGGATCTTTCTCCTGTGGCAGCGCAGCAGGATTCGCCTGGGCACTGGCGTTCGGCGCGGGTTTGGCATACTTTGGAAAGCGCTTTCATGAGAAAGGTGGGACGACATATGGGTGATCGCGTGCTCGGTATCGCCATGAACGGCGTCACCGGACGCATGGGATACCGCCAGCATCTGACCAGGTCGGTCCTGGCCATCCGCAAGGACGGCGGGGTGGAGCTACCCGACGGCTCCCGCATCATCCCGGAACCGGTGCTCGTGGGGCGGTCCGCACAGAAGCTGCGCGCCATCGCTGAGCGGCACGGCATTGAGCGGTGGAGCACCGACCTCGACACGGTCCTCTCTGACGACTCGATCTCGGTGTACTTCGACGCGCAGATCACGCACGCCCGCGAAGCCGCGGTTCGGAGCGCCATCAACGCGGGCAAGCACGTCTACGTCGAAAAGCCGATCGCCGACAACTTCAGTGCCGCCATCGAACTGGCCAAGCTGGCCCGCGACGCCGGCGTGAAGAACGGCGTCGTCCAGGACAAGCTCTTCCTCCCCGGCCTGCTCAAGCTCCGCCGCCTCATCGACAGCGGGTTCTTCGGCCGCATCCTGTCCATCCGCGGCGAGTTCGGCTACTGGGTGTTCGAAGGCGACTGGCAGCCCGCGCAGCGCCCCAGTTGGAACTACCGGGCCGAAGACGGCGGCGGCATCGTGCTGGACATGTTCCCGCACTGGCACTACATCCTGGAGCAGCTCTTCGCCCCGGTGCGCACCGTGACCACGCGCATCGCCACCCACATCCCTGAACGCTGGGACGAAAACGGGCAGCGCTACCAGGCCACTGCCGACGACGCCGCTTATGCGGTGTTCGAACTGGAAGGCGGAATCGTCGCGCAGATCAACTCCTCCTGGTCGGTGCGGGTCAACCGGGATGAACTGGTGGAGTTCCAGGTGGACGGCACCCACGGCAGCGCGGTTGCGGGACTGCGGCACTGCAAGGTGCAGCACCGCTCCGTCACACCCAAGGCCGTGTGGGACCCCGACGCGGTGGACCCGGGCGGCTACCGCGACCAGTGGGAGGTCGTTCCTGACAACGGCGACTTCCCCAACGGTTTCCGTGCCCAGTGGGAGCTGTTCCTCACCCACCTGTACACGGATGTGCCTTTCCCCCACGACCTGCTCTCGGGCGTGCGCGGCCTCCAACTCGCCGAAGCGGGGCTGCAGTCCGCCAAGACCGGTCGCACCGTGGAGTTGGAGGAGGTCTCGCTGCCGTGACCTCGCTGACCTTGCGGCTGCCCACTCCCACCGGGGAGCTGGAGACGTACACCGTCCTCGGCACTCCCGTCACCCCGACCCGCACCACCCCGGCCCGGTCGCGTGTCGCCTACGCTGCCGCGCACGTCGTCGCCGACCCGCTGGGCAGCAACGGGCCTGGGCAGCCCGCCCAGCTCGACTGGGACGCCACCCTCGCCTTCCGGCACTACCTGTGGGACCAGGGCCTGGGGGTCGCCGACGCGATGGACACCGCCCAGCGCGGGATGGGGTTGGACTGGGCCGCCACCGCCGAACTGATCCGGCGGAGCGCGGCTGAAGCCACCGCGCGGAACGCGCCCCTGGTCTGCGGGGTGGGAACCGACCACCTCGAGCCCAGCCAGGCCACTTTGGAAAGCGTTATCAAGGCGTATCGGGAACAGTTGGCGGTGGTCCAGGACGCGGGAGCCACCCCCGTGATCATGGCCAGCCGCGCACTCGCCGCCACCGCGCAGAGCCCCGACGACTACGCCAAGGTGTACGGGCAGCTCCTCGCCGACGTGGACCGGCCCGTCATCCTGCACTGGCTGGGCGCGGTCTTCGACCCGGCCCTTGACGGCTACTGGGGGTACACCGACCCCGCTGAAGCAATCGACGCCGTGGCCGCGCTCATCGCCGACCACGCCGACCGGGTCGACGGCATCAAAGTGTCCCTGCTCGACGACACCTTGGAGGTGCGGCTGCGCACCCTGCTTCCTGACGGGGTGCGGCTCTACACCGGCGACGACTTCAACTACCCCGACCTCATCCTGGGGGATGCCGACGGCCACTCCCATGCCCTGCTCGGCATCTTCGCGGCGATCGCCCCGGCCGCTGCCGAGGCCCTGCGCGCCCTCGACGACGGCGACACCGACCGCTACCGCGCCCTCCTGGCGCCCACCGTGCCGCTGTCCCGGCACCTCTTTGCCGCACCGACCTACTACTACAAGACCGGCATCACCTTCGTGGCCTGGCTCAACGGACACCAGAAAGGGTTTTCCATGGTGGGTGGCCTGCAGAGCGCCCGCGACCTGCCGCACTTGGCGACCGCGTTCCGCCTCGCCGACGCCGCAGGGGTGCTCACCGACCCGGAAACCGCAGTGTCCCGGATGCGGACCCTCCTCACCGTCTACGGGGTGGACCAGTGACCGACACCGCCATCGACGTTCCGTCCGGAAAGCCCGCGGCTATCCCCACCCCCCAGCCCGGTGACCCGCGGCTGGCCCGCCTCTCCCTCAACCAGGCCACGGTCAAACGGTGGACCCTGGCCGAAGCCGTCGCCGGCTGCCAGCGCGCCGGAATCCCCGCGATCGGGCCGTGGCGGGAACCCGTCGCGGACATGGGACTGGCCGCCGCCGCCCGGCTGCTCCGCAACTCCGGGCTGCGCGTCTCCTCCTACTGCCGTGCCGGATTCCTCACCGGCCCCGACCGCAAGGCAGCCCTGGACGACAACCGGCGCGCCATCGACGAAGCAGCAGAACTCGGCGCCCCCTGCCTGGTCATGGTGGTGGGCGGGCTCCCCGATGGCGACCGCGACCTGGCGGGGGCGCGGGCCCGCGTGGTAGACGGCCTCGCCGAACTGGTCCCCTACGCCCTGGAACGAGGGGTGCGTCTCGGCTTGGAGCCGTTGCACCCCATGTTCTGCGCCGACCGAGCCGTGCTCTCCACGCTCGGCCAGGCCCTGGACATCGCCGAGAACTTCCCCAGCGCAGCGGTGGGCGTGGTGGTGGACTCCTACCACGTGTGGTGGGACCCCCAGGTCTACGAGCAGATCGCTCGGGCCGGGGAACGGATCGCCATCTACCAGGCGTGTGACTGGGTGCTGCCGATCCCCGCGGACGCCCTGCTCGGCCGCGGCATGGTCGGTGACGGCTACGCCGACGTGGGTGGACTGCGCCGCGCCGTGGACGCCGCCGGATACACCGGCGACATCGAAGTCGAAATCTTCAACGCTGACGTGTGGGAGGCCGACGGCGACGCCGTGATCGCCACCGTGGCCCGCCGACACGTGCAGTACGTCATCTGAGCCAACCCACCCCCGTGGTCCGGGAAATCTTTCCCGGACCACCAACCAAGGAGCCCACATGGACTTCAACGGAATCCTGTTCTTCCCGCTGACCCCCTTCGACGAGCGGGGAGACGTCAACGAGGCCGCGTTCGAACAGCACGTGGCTTCTGGACTCGACCATGGGGCGGGCGGCGTTTTCGCGGCCTGCGGCACGGGTGAGATCCACGCCCTGTCCGCTGAGGAGCACGCCCGCGTCGTGCGCCGCGCCGTCGCGGTGACCGCGGGACGGGTCCCCGTGATCGCGGGCGCCGGGGGCAGTGTGAGCACCGCGATCGAGCAGGCCACCGCGGCCCGGGAACTGGGCGCGGACGGGGTCCTGCTGCTCCCGCCCTACCTGGTGCACGCCCCCCAGCGCGGCCTGGTGGAATACGTGCGCGCAGTAACCTCCGCCGTGGACATTCCGGTCATCGTCTACCAGCGGGGCACCATGGTGTTCACCCCGGACAGCGCGGCCGAGCTCGCGGAGATCCCCACAGTGGTGGGGTTCAAAGACGGGGTGGGCGACGTGGGCACCATGCGCCAGATCGTGCTGACCGTCCGGCAGCGGCGCGGCGACAACTTTGTTTTCTTCAACGGCCTGCCCACCGCCGAACTGACCTTCCACGCCTACCAGGGGATCGGGGTGCCGCTGTACTCTTCGGCGGCGTTCGCGTTCGTGCCCGAGGTTGCCACCGCGTTCTACCGGGCCGCCCACGCGGGCGAGGAACTCGCCGACCGCCTGCTCCGCGACTTCTACGACCCGTTGGTGCGGTTGCGGGACCGCGTCCCCGGATACGCGGTCTCCTTGATCAAGGCGGGGGCGCGGCTGCGTGGCGCGGACGTGGGCGGGGTGCGGCCGCCGTTCGTCGACCCGAGTGAAGAGCACCTCGCGGAACTGCGCACGATCATCGACACCGGCCTGGCATTGCTCAAGGAGCAGTGACCCTATGCGGATCACCGAGATCACCGCTGAGGCGTACCGGCTGCCGCTGCACCGGGCCTGGGACGGCGGGGTGGACCGCAACGACGTGGTCGTGGTCCGAGTGGCCACCGACACCGGACAGACCGGTACCGGGTTCGCCTGGACTCCGCTGATCGGGGCGGGGGCGGTGCTGGCCCTGCTCCGCAACGACTGCCCGGCTGTGCTGCTGGGCCGCGATGCGAATCCGTACGCCCGCTGGGAGGAGCTGCGCTGGCACTTGCGGGAAGCCGGAACCAGCGGGCTCACCCTCATGGCGATCGCCGCGGTAGACATCGCGCTGTGGGACCTCACCGCACGGGCCGCCGGGGCAAGCCTGGTGGACCTGATCGGGAGGCGGCGCGACCGGGTGGCCGCCTACGGGAGCGGAGTCAACCTCGACTACTCCCTGGACGAGCTGCTGGAGCAGGTGCGAGGCTGGCTTGCCGCCGGCCACCGCGCGGTCAAGATCAAAGTGGGCTCGCCCGAGCTGGAACGCGATGTGGAACGGGTCGCAGCCGTCCGGGAGCTGATCGGACCGGACCGGCTCCTCATGATCGACGCCAACCAGCGCTGGGACCTGCCGACAGCGATCCGGGCCCTCGCCGCCATGGAACGGTTCGACCCGTACTTCGTGGAAGAGCCGCTGCCCGCCGATGACCTGGCAGCGCATGCGCGGCTGCGGGCACACACCCGGATTCCGCTGGCGATCGGGGAGAACCTGCGCACGATCGCCGAATTCGAAACCGCGCTGCAACTGGGGGTGTGTGACATCGCCCAGCCCAACGCGGTGCGAGTGGGCGGTATCACCCCGTTTCTCCGGATCGCGGAGCTGGCCGCCCGGCACAGCGTGCCGGTAGCCCCCCACCTGCTGCCGGAACTCTCCACCCAACTAGCGTTGTGCCTCCCGAGGGTGGCCATGGTCGAAGACATCGACCGCGCCTCGTTCGCGGCGCTGGGAGCGTTGGCCCGCCCGAGCGGTGTGGAGATCAGCGCGGGGTGGGCGACCGCGCAGACCGGCCCGGGCCACGGACTGGAGTTCGCGGCCGACCTGGCCCCCATCGGGTGACCTGTACCGCCCTGGGTTGTGCTCTCCTCCCGCCCGTGTGAAGGAGAGCACAACCCGTGCCGGGCCACGGCGACCGGAGCAGAGAAGAAAGGGGCCGCTGCGCGATCAAGCGAAGCAGCAGACCGGCAGGATCTCAGTTGATCCGGTCGCGCAGATCCTCCAGGAAACGCAGCACTGCCACCGACCCGGGATCGAGTTCTCCGGCGCTGCGCTGGCCCACCCAAGCAGCCCGACCCCGAGCCGAAACCAGGTTCCGGGTCTCAGAGACCGTGCGTTCCGCAGCGTTGGCCGCGGCTGCGGCGGCTGTCCGCGCATCAGACGCGGCAGGCAGCGCGTCGACGACCGCCCACAGCACATCCAGGAAGGTCTTGTCGCCGCGCTGGGCGCCGCCGCGTTCCTGGACGCGCCGGGCCATAGCCGTGGTGATCGGCATGGCGTGTGCCAGGGTGAGTTCGGTGAGGTCTTCAGCTTCGGCCGCAGCCCCCAAGAGTCCGGCGCCGACCAGCGCGGCAAAAGTGGAGGGGTTAGCAGAAGCGAACGCCACCCCTGCGGCCCGCAGCAGGTCGGCCGGGTGGACATCCTCCGGCAAAGCCAGCAGTGCCTCGCGGACCGCGTCCGCACCGGCGGACACGGTGATTCCCAGGTCACCGTCGCCGAGGCGGGCGTCCAGGGCACGGAGTTCTTCAGCGTGCCTGGGCAGGTCAGCCAGGACATCGAGGAGCAGGGTGCGCAGGGTGCTGGCCCGCCCGGTGCGCCGTACCTGCGTGTCGGTTGCCGCGGTCGCTTGGGCACCAGGAACATCGGTGGCGGACTCGACCGGCTCTACGGGCGCGGTCTGTCCTTGAGAGAAGAACGGGGAAGCGGCAGGCGCATCCAGGAGTTCCGCCAGCTCGTCGTCGAGCAGCAGCAGCGACAGGGACGCTCCCGCCATCTCCAGGCTGGTGGCGAACTCGCCAATGTAGCGGCGGTGGATGATCACTCCGCGTTCGGTGAGGATCTGGTGGGCCCGCCGGTAGATGAGGTAGAGCTCCTCGAGCGGAGTAGCCCCCAGCCCGTTGACCAAGACCGCGACCCGCTGGTTCGGGGCGGGGTCCAGTTCAGCAAGAATTTCGGTGAGAAACCGGTCGGTGATTTCGTCCGCGGTCTCCAACGGGCCCCGGTAGCTGCCCGGCTCGCCGTGGATGCCGATACCGATCTCCATCTCACCGTCGGCCAGGGTGAAGGTGGGCTCCCCCGCTGCGGGCAGGATCGTCGGTGAGAGCCCCACCCCCATAGTCCGGGTGGCGTCGACTGTGCGTTGCGCGATGGCCCGGACACGGTCCAGGTCATCGCCGCGTTCGGCAGCCGCACCCGCGGTCTTGTAGGCGAAGAACAGCCCGGCCACCCCGCGCCGCGTCGCCTCCTTGCCTTTCGGCGCCGACATGATGTCGTCAGTGCCCAGCACGGTCGCTGTGCGGATTCCTTCGGCGGCGACGATGTCAGCGGCCAAGTCGAAGTTGTAGATGTCACCCCCATAGTTGCCGTACAGGTAGAGCACGCCTTTCCCGCCGTGGGAGGCGCGGGTGGCTGCGGCGATCTGTTCGGCGGAGGGAGAAGAGAAGACGTTGCCGATTGCGACACCGGTCGCCAGCCCTTGGCCGACATAGCCGAGAAAAAGGGGCAGGTGACCCGAGCCGCCGCCGGTCACGATCCCGACTTTCCCTGGCACGGGCGCGTCCGCGCGGACGAGAGCGCGCCGGTTTGGGGAAGCCGCGCGCAGCCGGTCGGGGTGGGCCAGGAGCAGTGACTCGGTCAACTCGTCGACGAAGTCGTCGGGGTTGTTGATGATCTTTTTCAATGCCACGTCGCTCACTCGCTTCTTCGTGGGACAGCACAACGGACAACGGGGTCCGCCACACCGGGTGGATGGGTGGGGTGCGGCCAGTTCAGGCCGCAACGGCGATCGTTGCCCGCAGTTCTGCGAGGTCGGCGTCGGAGACGGACTCGCAACTGACCCGGGGCGGTCCTGCGGGAAGGCCCTGCAGGGCTAGTGCCGCTTTGAGGTGGGCGATGTTGCCTGCTTTGACCGCGGCGACCGCCCGTTCCACCAGTGGCTGCGCGCTGGCCGCCCGTGCGGCGTCGCCGGTGCGCAGGGCATCGCGCAAGGCGATGAACGGTTTGGGGAACACCGAGGAGACTCCGGAGACGACCCCCGTGCCACCGGAGCGGACGAGTTCGGCATAGGACAGGTCGTTTCCGGAGAAGAACGTGAAGCCGTGAGGAGCCTCGGCGAGGAACGCCGCGACGGTCGCGTCGCTTTCCCCGCTGATCTTGACTCCGCGCACGCCGACGTCGGCAAGCCGACGCAGGAGAGGCGGAGTCGCGGGGGTGGTGGAACGCGCCTGGAACAGGTAAGCGAACACGTGAGCGTCCCCCGCTGCAGCAACGATCCGTTCGAAGTAGCGCAGGACCGCGTCTTCGGGAGCGGGCAGGTAGAACGGGGTGATGGCGGCGAGTTTGCGGGCTCCGCCGGCCACCGCGGCTCGGGCGAGCCGTTCGGCCTGCCGGGAGGTGGCCGCGCCTACATGGGCGTAGGTGCGGTCGGGGCCGAACACCTCTAGCGCGACCCGCAGCACTTCCAGGCGTTCATCGTCGTCCAAAGCGGTGAATTCGCCGGTGGTGCCTGCGGCGAAGACACCGTCGACTCCGCTGTCGCGGATCCATGTGGTCAGGGTGGCCAGTCCGCTGGTGTCAAGCCGTTCATCAGCGGTGAAGGGAGTGGGCAGAGCAGTAATGAGTTGCGCCTCGAACATGCGCGGTCTCCTCGACGTGGGGCAGGAAGGTCACTCAGCGACGGGGGTCGCGGGGGTGGTGCGGCGGCGCTGCCGCATGGCGCGCAGCGCGGGCAGCACCAGAGCCAGCAGGCTTACCGCCAGAATTGCCACGGCGATCGGGCTGGTCAGGATGTTGGACACCCCGCCGATCTCCAAGGCGCGGCGCAGATTGCTCTCGGCAAGCTTGCCGAGCAGGAGGCCGAGCACGACCGGGCCGGCCGGGATGGAGAAACGCCGCATGAACAGGCCGACGAGGCCGAAGAGCAGCATCACGCCGACGTCGAAAATACTGTTGTTGACGGCGTAGGTGCCGACCATGCAGAAGATCAGGATGATCGTCCACAGAAAGTGGCGCGGCAGGTCGAGCAGTTTGGCGACGCTGCGCATGCGGAGCAAGCTCAGTCCGAGGGCCAGCAGCGTGGCCACGATCATGATCCCCGCGATGCTGTAGACCAGTTCAGGGTTCCTGGTGAAGAGTGACGGCCCGGGCTGGATGCCCCAGACGATCATGGAGCCGATCATCACAGCCATCACCGAGTCACCGGGGATACCGAGAGCCAGCGAGGTGGTGGTAGACCCGCCCAAGGTGGCGTTGGAGGCGGTGTCGGCAGCGGTGAGGCCTTCGAGGGATCCTTTGCCGAACTTCTCCGGGTGGGCGGAGACGCGCCGTGCCTGATCCCAGGCGAGAATCCCGGCGATGTCGCCGCCGGTGGCGGGAACTACGCCGACCACACCACCCACTCCGCTGCCCACAGCCAGCGGTTTGAGCATGGTGCGCCAGTCCGCGCGAGTGGGGAACCACTTACCGAACTGGGTGATCGGTGCTGCGCTGCTTCCGGAGCGGTGGGTGATGATCTGGTCGAAGACTTCGGCGATACCGAACAGGCCGATGATGGCGGCGATGAAGGGAACCCCGTCGGACAGTTCTACGAGGCCGAAGGTGAATCGGAGGTCGCCGGTGATCGGGTCACGGCCGACCGCACCGAGGAGGAGCCCGAAGGCACCGGCCATGAGCCCTTTGACGACTCGGCCCCCTGAAACCCCGATCATCATCGTCAAACCGAAGACGACCAGGGCGAACATCTCGGCAGGGCCGAATTGCAGGGCCAGTCGTGACAAGGGGATGGCCGCAAACATCAGCAGGAGGAGGCCGGCGAACGTGCCGACCGCCGAGGCGAACGCTGACGAGGTCAATGCCAGGCCGGCCTTGCCCTGTTGAGCCATCGCATAGCCGTCGAAGGTCGTGGCGATGGAGGCGGGTGTTCCCGGGGTGTTGACCAGGATCGCGGGGACCCGGTCGCCGAAGTTGGAGGACACGTAGATGGTCAGCAGCACCGCCAGACCCGGCAGAGGATCCAAAGTCAGGGTGAAGCCGCTGGCCAACGCGACAGCCATGGTCGCGGTGATACCGGGAAAAGCACCGACCAGCATGCCTAGGACCGCTCCTAGGGCGATGCACGACAGGACGGTGGGGTCCAGCAGCGAGCTGAAGCCTGCAACGAGAGGACTCATCGGATCATCAGGGCCGTCTGCTCCGGTAACGGGCGCGGAGGCAGGCCCTTGCCTCCTCTCGGTGGGTGAGTGGGAGGGGCGGATGGAGCTCCGCCGCAGGGGCGGAGCACACGGTCACGCTGTGGTGGGCGCATCAGATCGGGACTTTCAACAGGACGCCGAACAGCAGGTAGAGGGTGGCGGTGACGATCGCGGGGAAGACGAGTAGCGCCTTCCAGCCCCGGCCACCGCCCAGGTAGACCAGCGCAATGAGCAGTACGGTCGTGGAGACTCGAAAGTCCACGTAGTACCAGAGGACGCCGTAGCCGAGGATCGACAGCAGCATCGCGGTCAGCCGGAGCACCCCAGTGCGGTGGGCTGCTGCAGGACGCTCTGCTGCAGCTGCGGGTCGCGTCAAGGCCAGGACGGCGTGAAGGACGCTGAGCCCCAGCAGGAGGAACGCAAGTCCTTCCGGCCACCAGCGCGGACTGAAACTGGTCAGCCCCGCTTTTTCCGGAATCTCTGCTGCCAGTGCCAGGGCACCGGCGGCTACAGCGATCCCAGCGAGCGCCGGAATCAGTTCACGTACTGGTGAGGCGGGGCGGGCCGCCACAGGGGACGGCCCGCCACTGCCGTGGGGAGGCGAAGCGGCCATGCCGATCAGTCCTGGTCGCTCAGGAGGGCCTTGAAGTTCTGCGCCTCGCTTTCCACGAATGAGGCGAACTCGTCCGCGGGAACATTGACCGGGATGTTGCCGGAGTCCGTGATGACCTTGGTGAATTCCTCAGAAGAGGCAGCGGCTGTGAACGCCTCTTCCAAGGTCTGCTTGATCTCTTCGGGGAGTCCGGCGGGCGCGCCGATGCCGCCCCAGCCGCCCATGGTGAGGTCCACGCCTTCCTCGATCGCGGTGGGCACGCCTTCCAGGCTGGGCGACGGCTCCTCGTCGAAGACAGCGAGGACGCGGAGCTGGCCTTCAGCGTGGGCAGGTGTGGTTTCCGAGATTCCGGCGATGACGGCGTCGACCTCGCCGCCGATGGCAGCGGTCACGGCAGGCGCACCACCGTCGAAGGGAACCGGTTTGAATTCGGTGCCGGTGGCCTCACCCAGGGCCGTGGTCGTGGCTTCCCAAATGGAGCCCGCCCCGGAGTTGGAGACGGTAATGGTTCCTGGGGCTTCCTCAGCGGCCTTGAGCAGGTCGTCGAGGGTCTGGTACGGGCTGTCGGCGGGGACGGCGATAGTCGCGGGGACCGACACCATCTGACCGATCAGATCATAGTTGGCGGGGTCGATGTCGTATCCCTGGAATCCCAGCATGACGGTCTCCACCGGCAGGTAGCCGATGGTGTAGCCGTCGGCGTGGGCCTCGGCCAGGTGCTGCAAGCCCACTGAACCGGCGCCTCCGGTGCGGTTCTCCACGATGATGTTGGTCCCCAGGTGCTGCTCCATCTGGTTGGCGAGCGTGCGGGCAGCCAGGTCAGAAGCGCCGCCAGCCTGGTAGGGGACGATGAGGGTGACGTCTTTGCTGGGGTAGTCCGCGGCGTCCTCAACAGTCGCTCCGCGGTCGGCGCAGCCCGCGACGGTCACGAGGGCGGCCAAGGTGAGCACACCGCTCGCGGTGCGGATGATGGTGGGGCGCATGCCGCCTCCTTTGATGTGACGAGTCACTTTCGTTAACAGTGTTTGCTGATCCGGAGATCCGATGATCGGAGGTATTCACTGGCTGGCCCCTTGTGGGGGCGCTCTCAACGCGGGGGACTGCTACTCCTGTGCTGAAGTGGTCTCCTGGGCTGTGTAAGGCTGACGGAGCCGGCGCCTGGCGTTGTCCAGGTGCTCATGTAGTTCTGCGAACACGGCCTCGGGGTTTCCCTCCTCTATGAGGCGGGCGAGCAGTTCGTGCGCCCTGACTGAGGGGGTGAGGTCCGTGTAGCGCTCATTGGATGCCAACAGCAGCATTTCGATCGTGGGCCGGTATTGAGCCCAGACGTCGCCGAGCCTGCGGTGTTCGGCGACGTCGTAGAAGACCGAGTGAAAACGAAGGTCGGCCGCTGTGAAGGCGGTAGGGTCGTGCTCCTCTGCGGCGCGGCGCATGGCATGCAGTGCACGGTTGAGTCCGGCGACCAGGCTGGCCCGGTCCCGGTCCAGCGCGATGCGGAGTGCCAACCGTTCCATCGCCTCCCGCAAAGAGAACAGTTCGTCGATGTCGGCCCCGCTGAGCCCCACAACTGTGGCGCTGCGGCGGTTGGTATCGATGAGCCCTTCGGCCGCCAGGATCTTGAGGGCGTCGCGGATTGGTCCGCGGCTCAGGTCGAACTGCGCAGCCAGGTGGCTTTCCACGAGAGGGGTGCCTGGAGCGTAGCGGCCAGTGATGATGAGGCGCCGTAGTTCACTGGCGACCTGATCCCCTAGAGCCTGCGGTCTAATGGGCGAGATCTCCGGCATCGTTTCCTTTCGGTTAACCGTTGACAGTTAACAGACTGGCGTGCGATGTGGCGCACGTCAAGTCCGCTGCGTGCGGTTTTTCGCATCTGAACAGGGAAAGTAACGGAAAACGCCGAGGGGCAGGGGTTGTCGTCGGACAGCGAATTTTCTGGCGGGGGATAGCGAGAGGGCATCCACCGCTGTGCACGACACGGCCAAGACGACGACAGCCGCAGGCCCCGCGGGGCCTGCGGCTGGAAGCAGGCAAAGCCAGAGATGGTGGACAGCAGTCAGCTCCGGGTGGGCGGTGCTGTGCTCTCCCGGGCGATGACCTCGCCTTGCACGGGGATCACCCGCGGCTCGTCAGGCGTCTCCCCGTCCAGGGCCAGCCGGGCCGCCTCTTCGCCCATCTTCTCCAAGGGCAGACGCACCGTGGTCAGCGCCGGGGTGAGGTCGCGGAGGGTGGGGATGTCGTCGAAACCTGCCACGGACAGGTCCTCCGGCACTCGCAGCCCCAGATCCCGCAAAGCCGCCATCGCACCGGTGGCCATCACGTCGTTGACCGCGAACAGGCAGGTCGCGTCGGTGCCCGTGGCCATCAGCCGTTTGGTCGACTCATACCCCCCGTCCCGGGTGAACGCGCCGTGCACCACGTTGTGGTAGGCGAGCTCGATCCCCGCGCTCGACAGGGCCGAGTGGAACCCGTCCAGCCGGTCGCGGGCAGCGCACAGGTCGGTGGGGCCAGCCAAGATCGCGAACTTGCGGTGCCCCAGCTCGATGAGGTGGCGGGCCAGCGCGGCAGCGCCGTTGCGGTTGTCGGGCACCACCGTGTCCGCGGGCAGGCCCTCCTGGGAAACGCAGGCGACCCGCCCGCCCTGCCGGGTAAAGATGCGGATCTCGTCAGCGAGTTTGCGGGTGCTCTCCTCGTCGATCGTGCGGCTACCCACCAGGACCACCGCGCGGGCGCGGTGCGCGCGCAAGGTCGAGAGCAGCTGCACCTCGCGTTGCGGAGCGCGTCCGGTCGTGCCCAGCACCACGACGAGACCCTCACCCTCAGCGTGGCGGGTGACTCCAGCGGCGATGCTGGAGAAGTACGGGTCGGCGATGTCGTGCACGATGAGCCCCACCAGCGAGCTGGTGTTGCGGGCCAGTGTCTGTGCTGACGCGTTGGCCAGGTAACCCAGCTCGCGGGCGCTCGCGGTGACGCGCTCCCGGAGTTTCTCACCGACCTGCCGGGTACTTCCGTTGATCACGCGCGACGCGGTTGCCAGGGAGACCCCGGCGTGTTTAGCGACCTGCTCCAGTGTCACGTACCCGGATCCCACCCCGTCGCCCTTTCCCCTGCGTGCCACCAGGAAAACTCTTTCCTTTCTGCTCGTGGGGCGGCGGTGGCGGCTCAGGAGCCCGCACCACCGCCTCCGCCCTGGACGTTCTCCCGAAGTTCAGTACGCCACTGCCTCCTAGCACGCCAGCCTAGGGCCTTGAAGGCAGCGGTTGAACTGAAAGCTGCCTGACTGTCGGCCAGCGTCTCGGCCAGTCCCGCAGTGGTGGGATGGAACTGCGGCAGTAGTTCCCGCAACGGACGAGTGGCCAGCGGGTCCTCGGCGATGGCGTGGAAGACCTGTCCGTTAGCCACCCGCTCCGGATGTTCGAGGATCAGTGCGAACAGTTCGCCTGCATCGCGGGCGTCGATGTAGTTGAACAGCGAGACCGCTGCCAGTTCCGGATTGGCCAGCCGTTCAGCTACGGTGTGCCCCTGCTGGGTGGGAGCGCCCTCCCACTCTTCCGGGGCGATCACGTATCCGGGCCGTACCGTCGCCACCACGCAGTCGCCGCTGGTGCGGGCCACCGCACGCACTGTCTCTTCGATGATGAGCTTGCTCAACCCGTAGGCGTGCCACGGCGCCACCGGGTGTTCCTCATCTAAGGGTAGGTAACGGGGGCGCCAAGAGGGAGTGTTGTACCCGAAAACAGTGGGACTGGACGCGGCTACTGCGCAGCGCGCCCCGCAGGCGACCGCGTCGGTGAGCACCGCCCAGGCCAGCCGGGTGTTGATGTCGAGGATTTCCAGGTCGGGGCGGGCGAACGGGACCGCGATGCCCGCCAGGTGGACCACGCCTTCCGGACGGGCTTCCGCGAATACGCGGGCGCGGGCGTCGTCGTCGAGCAGGTCCGCGACCACGCCGCGGACCCCGTCAGGGCACGGGCCGTCCACAAGGTCGACGGAGGTGACCTCGTGACCGCGGTCGGCGAGCACCGCGACCACACTGCGGCCGAGCCGTCCCGAGCCGCCGGTGACCAGGACACGCATGGATACCGCCTTTCTACCGAAGGTCATGGACGCTTCCGGGCCGCGTCGGCGAGCGCAGCCGGGTCGGGGCAGCCGTCGGCGATGACCGTGGTCACCTGCCGTTCCAGGGTGCTCCCCGCGGGGACGGGGAGCCTGCGGGACCAGGCGAGGGCTGTGCCGACGCCGGGGTATTCCGCGGCCCGCAGGAACCACGGGTCGCGTTCCGGGCCGTCCTGGGTGAACACCAAGGTCCAGGCGCGTCCTTGCGGGGAACGGCCGACCAGCGCCAGCCAGGCGGCGCGGGAGCCGTGCAACTGGTCTTCGGTGTCGAGGCCGGGGCCGAAGACCCGCGGCGGTTCTGCGGCGATCGGAGCCCGCCAGAAGAAGCCGCCGTAGCCGGCCCGGGGACGCCCGTTGGTCGCCGGGCTGCCAATGCTCAGGTCCCGTCCGCTGGTGTTGCACAGCCGGGTGGCGACGTCGAGAGCCCACGCGTCGGGGCTTATCGGACGCGCGGTCCAGGAGCGTTCCTCCCGCAGTAGTTCTGTGCCGTCCGGCGCAGTCCACGACACCAGTTCCACGAGGTGTGCGTCATCGACTGTGATCCAGGACACGTGGTGCTGGCGGCCGTGGTTGTCGAGCATGACGGAGCCGCGGTCCCGGGTGAAGGTGCGGCCACCCCAGAAACTCACTCCGGACACGTCGGCGACCGCGATGCTGACCCCCAGGTGGTGCCGGTGGTCGTCGGGGTAGACCTCGGTGACGGTGGTCTGGCCGAGGGTGGTGACAGGGTGCAGGTAGGGGCGAGGGGAGAGGGTGGGGGCGACGTCGGAGCCGTCGCAGTAGCGGGCGACGACGGTGCCGCACACCGAGAGGGTTGCTGGAGCTGGGGTCGGATTGGTCACGGGGCCACCTCGGTCATCGATGCCCAGGGGGCGTCGAGTTCGGAGAACAGGGCGATGTGGGAAGCGCTGCGGTGGACAAGCTCGTCGATGCCGGACACTATGCGGCGGGTTCCTTCCGCGGTGACCGACACCTGCTGGGCCGACTCGGGGATGGGACGCGGGTCGGGCGCACACCGGACCGCTTCCAGGACGGTCATGAAGCCGCGCGTGGCCTCGGGCGGGACGAGGAGCGGCACTTCCCGGGTGATGTGGGCTACCAGGTTCTCCATGAGGCCGGTGCGGGGATACACCGTGGTGACGGGGTCGGCGCTGTCCCGGTCGAGAGTGACGCGGTCCAGGGTGTATTCGAAGATGATCCTCCCCGTCTCCCCGTGTACTACGAGCTGGGGCGGGCGATGTTCGGCGGCGCACAGGGTGACCGCGATCGAGATTGGCACGCCGGTGGAGGAGCGGAACCGCACGCACGACGTGTCGTCGCTTTCGATGGCGTGGGCGTGGAAGAGCTCCAGTTCGATGGGGCCGGACACGGCCCCCTCAGCGTCGGCGACGGCCAGGGCGGTGATGATGGCGTGCGCGAAGGGGTTGGTGAGGGCCCCGTCGACCACGTCGCGGCCGTCCAGTCGGCGGCGGCCCGCCCACGCGGCGCGCTCGTAGTAGGCCGAGGTGCGGATCCAGGTGCCCGCCCCGCCGATGCCGCGCACGGCGCCGATTGCCCCGTCGGCGATGAGACTGCGCACGGCTGCCACAGCGGAAGAGCCGAGGCTTTGGAAACCCACCTGGCAGGCCAGGCCGGAGAGGGCCACGGCCGTGCACAGCTCCTCGAACTCGGCCAGCGTGGCGGTGGGGGGTTTCTCCACCAGCAGGTGGGAGCCGTGTTCGAGGGCGGTCCGGGCGAGCGGCAGGTGGGTGTGGATGGGGGTGACGAGGATGGTGATCGCGGCGCCGGTGGTGCGCAGCACGTCGGAGAGGTCGGGGGAGTAGGTCACCGACCCGAAGCCGTCCAACAGGGAGGGGGGTACCGGACGGGGGTCGCACACCCCCACCAGCCTGACAATCCCTTGTTCGCTGAGGCGCTGCAGGGTGCGCAGGTGGGAGCGGCCGTGCCCGTGCACGCCGGCGAGGACGACCGGGATGGGGAGGGTGGGGGTCATCGCGGCATCACCCGAGGTCCGCGAAGGGGAATCGGCCTGGGGTGTGTGGCGGTGACGGTGTTCACGACATCGACTCCCTTGGCTGCTATCGTCAATGGAAAGCGCTTGCCCAATGTAGGCGGCGCCGGAATGCCATGTCAACGAGAGGACGTGCAACCGCCCATGGCAGACGTCGTCAGCATCGACCCACGCACCGGCACGCCCGTGGAGACCGTGGCCGCCACCACCGGCGACGCCGAGGTGGATGCGCTGTGCCGGGCCGCCGCGCAGGCCGCCCCCGTCCTAGCCGCCATGTCCCGCGCTGAGCGGGCCGCGCTGCTGCGCGCTGTAGCCCAGGCCTTGGAGGCGGAGCGCGCGGCCATCGTCATGGTCGCCGACCGGGAGACCGCGCTGGGCGAAACCCGCCTCAATGGTGAACTCACCCGCACCTGCTTCCAGTTCGAGCAGTTCGCCGCCGCCCTCGAAGAAGGCTCCTACCTGGAAGCCACGATCGACCACGCAGCGGACACCCCCATGGGGCCCCGCCCCGACCTGCGGCGTATGCTCGTGCCCCTCGGCCCGGTCGCGGTCTTCGGCGCCAGCAACTTCCCGCTCGCCTTCTCCGTGCCCGGTGGGGACACCGCCTCGGCGCTCGCCGCGGGCTGCCCGGTGGTGGTGAAAGCACATTCCTCCCACCCGGCGACGTCGAAGCTCTGCTACGACATCATGGTCCGCGCCCTGCGGGAGGCCGGGGCCCCCGACGGTGTCCTCGGCATCGTCTACGGGCAGCAGGCCGGGGCCGCCCTGGTACGTCATCCCGTGATCCGGGCCGTGGGCTTCACCGGATCGCTCCGCGGCGGGCGGTTCCTCTTCGACCTCGCCTCCTCTCGCCCCGACCCCATCCCCTTCTACGGCGAGCTCGGCAGTATCAACCCGCTCGTCGTCACCCCGGCAGCGGCTGCCGCCCGGGCACAGGAGATCGCCGAAGGAATTGTGGGCTCCTTCACCCTGGGCGCGGGCCAGTTCTGCACGAAGCCGGGGCTGGTCTTCCTCCCCGACGATGCGGCAGGAAAACAGGTGGGCGAGGCTATTGCCGCGGCCGTAGCCGAGCGGCAGCCCGTGGTGCTGCTCAACGCCGCGATCCAGCGAGACTACCTGGCCCGCTGGGAGCAGACCGCCGACGACCCCGCGGTGCGCCGCCGTGCCGAAGGCGCCCCCGCCGACTCCGCCGGCTGGAGCGTGCCGGTGCGGCTGCTGGAGACGAGCGCCGAAGAGCTCACCGTCGCCGCCACCGAGGAGTGCTTCGGCCCCGTGACCGTGCTCGTCACCTACCGCGGTCTCGACGACCTGCGCGCGGCCCTGGCGAAGGTGCCGGACTCGCTCACCGCCACCCTCATCGCCGAAGACGACGAGGAGTTCGCCGACGAGGTGGCGCCGGTACTGCGCGCTATGGCCGGCCGCCTGGTCTACAACGGCTACCCCACGGGAGTGGCGGTGAGCTGGGCGATGACCCACGGCGGGGTGTGGCCTGCGACGACTAACGCGCTGCACACTTCGGTGGGCATGACCGCGATGCGCCGCTTCCTGAAGCCGGTGACCTGGCAGAACGCTCCGCAGCGGCTGCTTCCCGACGAACTGCGGGACCACCCGGAACACCCGGTGCCGCGCCGGGTGAACGGCCGCCTGGTGCTGCCGGAGCACTAAAGGGGCGCTGCGCAGTGCCCAGGGCTGCTCGGCACCTCGCCGGGCAGCCCTGGAGGCGCTGTCCCGGATGAAATGAGCGGCCGACAGGCGAGGCGCCCCCGGCGGCGGCCACTTCCACCGGGGGCGCAGGGATCCCGCGCCTCAGGAGGGGACAGCGGCGCGGGACTCTCGGGTGCGGGCTAGTCGTGCAGGAGCGTGTCCACCACCACGGGGGCGCCCGTCTCCATCGACTTGTTGGCGGCAAGCCCGGTGAGCAGGGCATAGGCGCCGTCGTTGTGGTCGGGACGGATACCGTCGTCTCCGCCGCCGAACAGCGAGTCGAGCATGCGGATGTCGCCGCCGCCGTGCGAGCCTTCGCCGACCGCGACGGGGATGTTCTGCGGCGGCTCCCAGTGGGGGCGCAGGGTCAAGGTGGCAGTGGTGTTCTCCTTGGGGGCGGGCATGCCCCGTACCGGTGTGGTCTCGTCCTGGTGCGGCGAGGTCCACGGGGATTCGGTGACGTCAAGCTCGAGGCGGCCCCGGCTGCCGGTGATCGCGAGTCGGTAGCCCTCCCAGGGGGCGTAGGCCACCAGGTGGTAGGTGAGCTTGACTCCCGAGGCGTAGCGCACCAGCACCGACATGTCGTCTTCGATGGTGATGCCGGGGCCGAAGACGTTGAGGTCGCGCCGGTAGCCGTCCTCGTGCTCAGCGTCCAGGTAGAGCTTGGTGAGGTCCGCACTGTCGCGCAGGTGGAGGGCGAACGGGTCGTTTTCGGCCGCGGGGCTGTTGTGGGCGCGCTCGTAGTCGGCGGCTACCCCGTGGCGGCGGCCGTTCTCCGGCCCGTAGAAGAACAGGTCGCCCCAGGCGAAGACTTCGGTGGGACGGGAGCCGATCCACCAGTTGACGAGGTCGAAGTGGTGGCTGGCCTTGTGCACCAGCAGGCCGCCGGAGTTGTGCTTGTCCCGGTGCCAGCGGCGGAAGTAGTCGGCCCCGTGGCGCAGGTCGAGCAGCCATTCGAAGTGGACAGAGCCGATCTCTCCGATAACGCCGGAGCGCAGCAGGGTGTGCAGTTGGCGGTGGACCGGGTTGTAGCGGTAGTTGAAGCCGACGGTGACCCGACCGCCGGTGCGCTCCTGGGCGGCGTAGATGCGGCGGCAGCCCTCAAGGTCGGCGGTCATCGGTTTTTCCGTGATGACGTCGCGGCCCGCGTCCAGGGCGGCCACGATGTAGTCGGCGTGCAGCCGGTCCACGGTGCACACGATCACCTCGTCGACCGCCTCAGCGTCGAGCATCCGGGTGAAGTCGTCGGGGTGGTAGGTGGGGACCGGGTCGTATCCTGCCTGCGTGACGATTTCGTTATGCACGGCCATCCGGGTGCGGTTGGGGTCGCATAGGGCGACAAGACGGCCGCGGTCGGCATGGGTGGTGACCAGGGCACGGGTGTACATCCGGGCGCGTGACCCGGTGCCCACGATCGCGTAGCGGCGTGGTGCGGGAGAGGGTTCGACTCCTGGCTGTGGTGTGTGTTCGTTCACGCTCCATATGGTAAACGCTTTCCATGACTCTGTGCAGAGGGAGGTGGGAGAAGTGCGGCAGAACCCCGGATTCTTGCGGGAAACCCCCTCTTCACGATGGTTCTCGGTTTTCCAGGTAGGGATACCGCTTACCTCGACCGGGAGGTCGAAAAGGGCTGGCGCGGGGATGCGGGGCACGGAGTGTGCTGAGATGGTTTCTCACCGCTGCACACGCGTCCGATCAGGGATTTTGCTGAACATCCGAGGAAAAGAGGAGTTTTTCTGTTGGTCAAATCGTTGACACCCTCGTCACCCGGTGCTAGAAACTGAACACCATACCTTATGGATAGCGCTTACCAAGCTCGCTGCAGGATAATCCCAGAGTGGTTTTCTGCACGTTCGTCCCAGAGCACGTTCAGCCAGTAGATGGGCGGTTCCACGTTATGAACCCAGACCTGGTCACCGGATCTACCGCCGTGCCGGGGGCGGGTTACCTGGACGGTGAGGCGCCATGAGCGCGCTGCTGCAGCGGCGTCCCGTCACGTCCGGGTCACCTCCCTCCGCCGCACCAGCCACACCTCCGCAGCCGAAGCCGCGCCGTTGGGCTCCCCGCAAACTCCGCGAGACGCTCACGGCCTACGGCTTCCTCCTACCCTGGTTCATCGGGCTCTTCTGCATCACGCTCGGGCCGATCCTCGCCTCGCTGTACTTCTCCTTCACCGACTACAGCCTCATCGGCGAGCCCTCCTGGGTCGGTCTGGACAACTACCGGAGGATGCTCGACGACGAGCGGCTGCACACCTCGATGAAGGTCACCTTCATCTACGTCTTCGTCTCGGTGCCGCTCCAGCTCGCCCTGGCCCTGGCCCTGGCGCTCGTGCTGGACCGGGGAGTGCGTGGCCTGTCGATCTACCGCTCGGTGTACTACCTGCCGTCCCTGCTCGGCGGCAGCGTCGCCATCGCGATCCTGTGGCGGCAGATCTTCGGCGCCAACGGCCTGATCAACCAGATTCTCGGGTTCTTCGGAATCCAAGGGGAAGGATGGGTCTCCCACCCCGACTACGCGCTGGGCACCCTCGTGGTCCTGAACGTGTGGACGTTCGGCGCGCCCATGGTGATCTTCCTCGCCGGCCTGCGGCAGATCCCCACCATGTACTACGAAGCCGCTGCCGTGGACGGAGCCGGGCCCGTGCGCCGGTTCTTCACCATCACGATCCCCCTGCTCACCCCGATCATCTTCTTCAATCTTGTGCTGCAGATGATCAACGCCTTCCAGACGTTCACCCAGGCGTTCATCGTCAGCGGCGGCACGGGGGGACCGAGCGACTCCACCCTCTTCTACACACTCTACCTGTACCAGAAGGGCTTCGGCGCCTTCGACATGGGCTACGCCTCGGCGATGGCCTGGCTGCTGCTGATGATCATCGGCGGGTTCACCGCAGTGAACTTCATCGCCTCCAAGTACTGGGTCTTCTATGGTGACTAAGACAACCGCGACTGCCACGGGACAGAAGAAGGCGCGCAACGAGCGGATCCGCCGCCTCCTCCTCATCCACGCAGGGCTGGTCGCCTTCGGCGTAGTGATGCTCTACCCCCTGCTGTGGATGCTCTCCAGCTCGTTCAAACCGACCGAGGAGATCTTCCGCGACCCCAGTCTGATTCCCAGCACCTTCATGCCGGGGAACTACACCGAAGGCTGGACCGCACTCCAGCATCCCTTCCACCACTACCTGCTCAACTCGGCGATCGTGGTGGCCGGGGCGATCATCGGCAACCTCCTCGGCTGCTCCATGGCCGCCTACGCCTTCGCCAGGCTGGAGTTCTTCGGCAAGAAGCTGTTCTTCGCCATCATGCTGATGACGATCATGCTGCCGATCCACGTCGTGATCGTCCCGCAGTACATCCTGTTCGCCAAGCTGGACTGGATCAACACGTTCTACCCGCTGATCGTCCCCAAACTGCTGGCGACCGACGGCTTCTTCGTCTTCCTCATGGTCCAGTTCATCCGCGGCCTGCCCCGGGACCTCGACGAGGCGGCACGCATCGACGGGTGCGGGCATGTGCGGATCTTCCTGCAGGTGATCCTGCCGTTGTCCATGCCGGCCCTGGCGACCACGGCGATCTTCACCTTCATCTGGACGTGGAACGACTTCTTCAGCCAGTTGATCTTCCTCACCGACCCGAACATGTACACCGTCCCCGTGGCGCTGCGCACGTTCGTGGACTCCACGAGCCAGACCTCCTGGGGCCCGCTGTTCGCGATGTCGATCGTCGCCCTCGGTCCGGTCTTCGGCTTCTTCCTCGCAGGTCAGCGGTATCTCGTCAGAGGCATCGCCACCACCGGGATCAAATAAGTGAAGGGAACAGTGACGATGAGAGCAGAATCCCCCAGCGGACGCCCCTCAGTCCGCCTCCGCTCCCGGACCCTCCCTCTGGCCGCAGCCCTCACCGCGCTCACCATGGTCGTGAGCGGCTGCGGCGGCCAGGGTGGCGACAGCGCGGACGGTGTTGTCGAACTCCGGTTTTCCTGGTGGGGGTCGGATGAACGCCATGCGATGACCCAGGAGGTCATCGAACTGTTCGAGGAGCAGAACCCCGGGATCAAGATCGTCGGCGAGTACACCGACTGGGCATCCTATTGGGACAAGCTCGCCACCACGACCGCGGCGGGAGACGCCCCCGACATCATCACCCAGGAAGAGCGCTACCTGCGCGAGTATGCGGAGCGGGGTGCACTGCTCGACCTGTCCCAGTTGGACGGCCTGGACCTGTCCAAGATCGACCCGCTGGTCGCGGAGAGCGGCGACCTCGACGGCGCCACCTACGGGGTGGCGACCGGCGTCAACGCCTATGCGATCCTCGCTGACCCGCAGGCGTTCGCCGACGCCGGCGTGGACATGCCGGACGACGACACGTGGACGTGGGACGACTACGTCAAGATTGCCGCGGAGATCAGCGAGAAGAGCAACGGCGAGATCGTCGGCACCCAGGCCATGGGCTACAACGAGACCGGGTTCGCGATCTTCGCCCGCCAGCACGGCGAGTCCCTCTACACCGAGGACGGCAAGCTCGGCTTCTCCAAGAAGACCCTGGAGAAGTGGTTCCAGTACACGGTCGATCTTCTGGAGAGCGGAGCGCAGCCGGGCGCGTCCGAGAGCGTAGAGATTGAGGCTGGCGGCCCCGACCAGTCGGTCCTCGCCACCAACAAGGGCGCCATGGCGCACTTCTGGACCAACCAGCTCGGCGCGATCAGCGCTTCCTCGGGCCGGGAGATCGAACTGCTCCGCTACCCCGGGGAGACCGAGCACGAACGCACCGGCATGTACTTCAAGCCGGCCATGTACTACTCCATTTCCGCGGGCACCGAGCACCCGGAGGAGGCCGCCAAGTTCGTCGACTTCCTGCTCAACAGCGAGGAGGCCGCCGCGATCCTGCTTGCCGACCGGGGCCTGCCCGCCAACGTGGAGGTCCGCGAGTCGATCGTGGACGCGCTGCCTGAAGCGGACCGCCGCAGCGCCGAGTTCCTCGCCGAGATCGAAGGCACGATCGTCGACGGCAACCCGCCGCCGCCCATCGGCGCTGGCCAGGTGGTCGACATCATCAAGCGCATCAACGACGACCTGATGTTCGGCCGGCTCACCCCGGCGGAGGCCGCGGACCGCTTCATCAAGGAAGTGGAAGACGCCACCAAGGCCTCTTAAGCCACTCCCTCCTCACTCCCTCCCCATGAGCGGGCCCGCCGCGTTCCTCCCACGCGGCGGGCCCGCACGTGTCCGGGCGGGGCCCTGCCCTCCGCCGAGGGCCGGACGCGCTCAGAGCACCTCTTCGAGCCGTTCAGCCAGGTCGTCGGAGAGCAGGCGCGAATAGGTGGCCGTGATGTGGTGGCTGTCCCGGTAGACGAGGACGTTGCCGATCACCGCCGGGCAGATGTCGTCCAGGCAGAAGCGGTCGCTCAAGTCCACGATCGGCGTGTCCACGTCGCCCTCCTCAGCCGCAATGACCTGCGGGTCCTCGCCGTTGAGCGCGCTGTCCCGCTCCCGGACGCAGGCTTCGACGTCCGGACTGTGCAGGTCGATGCACTCCACGATCCGGCTGCGGGTGGTGGGAGTGTCGCGCAGGGCCACCACGGTGATGCCCGCCTCGTCCAGAAGCTGCCACAGCGCGGACATGCCTTCGGCCACCGCGCGCCGGGCTTCCTCCTCATCGCCGTCCATGCCGTAGGGGGTCGCCTTGGCCCGCGAACTGGTGATCACGAAGTCCGGATCGAGTTTGTGCAGTTCGGAGAGGACGTTCTCGGTCCACAACTGGCACTGGGTGTAGGGGGTCTCCTCCCCGGGGCGGACGAGCAGGGTCGCGGTGAACGCACACGAAGACTTGGTGAACGTGTACAGCTGCCAGTCGCGGTCCTCAGCGATCTCCTGCAGTGCCGGGGACCAGTGGGCGGCGTGCGAGTCGCCCACCAGCGCCACCGTGGTCTCAGCGTCGTCAGGACCGTAGACGCACGGGGAGGGAAAGGTGTCCTCCTCCGAGGACTGGCAGCCGTCCTCGTACAGGTCGGGCAGGTCGTCTTCGGCGGTCAGCACCGAGGGGTAGGGCGGGGCGGTGAGCTCCTCAGGCCGGTCCTCCTCGTCCAGGGCCTGCGGCCCGAGGTGGACCTCCGGGTTGAATTCGACGGAGCGGATCTGCTGGACGTGGGAGTTGATGCCCCACGCGGTCCCGGACACCACGATGATCCCGGACAGTGCGAACGCCAGTGCGGTGCGTCCGGTGCTGAGGAGGCCGCGCATGCGGATCGGGTCCTCCACCGTGATCTTCGTCAGCCAGGCGAGGAGGATGGAGAGGGCACCCAGGGCGACGGCGGTCCCGAAGGACAGCTCTGTCTCGTTGAACATGCCCAAAGCAATCACAATGAGCGGCCAGTGCCACAGGTAGAGGGCATAGGAGATGTCGCCGATGAACCGGGCGGGGCGGGTGCTCAGCAGCTGCCCGGCGCTGTAGCGGCTCCTGCCTTCCCCCGCGGCGATCACCGCGGCCGCGCCCAGGACCGGCAGGGCAGCGGCGTACCCGGGGAACGCGGTGTGCTCGTTGTAGTAGACCGCGGCCACGCCGATGGCGACCAGGCCGGCCCATCCCACGGGGTCGCGCAGCCGGTCAGGCAGGTTCCACCGGGCGAGGACGACTGCTAGCAGGCCGCCTGCGGCCAGCTCCCACATCCGGGTGAAGGGGACGAAGTAGGCGGAGGTGGGGTCGGTCTGTGTCATCACCACCGAGCAGATCAGGGAGGCGGTGATGATCACGGTGATGGCGCCGCCCAGGACGAGTTCACGGCGCTGTTCGGAGAGGCGGGAGCGCAGCGCTGCCCAGCCCACGAACAGGAGCGGCCACACCAGGTAGAACTGCTCTTCCACCGCCAGGGACCAGAAGTGCTGGACCGGGCTGGGCGCTTCCTCCGCAGCCAGGTAGTCCACGGTCTGCGCGGCCAGCACGAAGTTTTCGATGTAGGCGGCGCTGGCAGCGAGTTCCAGCGCGGCCTGCTCCAGACGGGTGACGGGAAGCAGGAGGACCGTGGCGATCCCGGTGGCCAGGAGCACGAGGGTGGCCGCGGGCAGGATGCGGCGGACCCGGCGGATGTAGAACTGGCTGACCGAGATCCTGCCGTGGTCGTGGACCTCACGTAGCAGGAGGGAGGTGATGAGGAAACCGGAGATGACGAAGAAGACGTCGACTCCGACGTAGCCGCCAGGGAGGACGGCGGCGTTGAGGTGGTAGACGAGTACTAAGAGTACGGCTACCGCGCGCAGCCCTTGCACCTCGGGCAGGAAGCGCCGGGGCATCGGACGGGAGGGGCGTGCACGTGGAGGCACGGCGGGGGCATCCACTGACACGAGGTATCGCTCCAAGCGTCGGTCGGAAGCAGGGGCCAGTACCTGAGACGGTCTCCGCGTCGCGTAGCAGAACGTACTCGGAGAACAAGATCCTCTCAGAGTATGTTCAGAAAACTCTCATACATTACTCAGAAACGCACATCGGGGGTGGGGTATAGAGACGCGCCGACCCGGGTGGTGGACTATGTCACATGGGCCCCACCCGGGTCGGCGCACGCAGCCCTCTAGGAGGGTGAAGCGTTCCTGTTGTGCTGTGCTGCTACGTCAGCGGCACCGCCCTTGCCGACCGGGCGGAGGCGCTGGTTGCGGGTGGCGTTGAGCTTCGGCTCCAAGCGGGCCACCTCCCGGGAGCCCAACCGGGTCAGGAGCGGCGGCAGGATGCCGCGCACCAGTTGCATAGCGGGCAGCCACCGCTGCCCGTAGACGCGGGGAGCGCGGCGCACGATCCCGGCGACGAGGGCGTCGACGGTGCGCGGCAGCGGATAGGTGCGGTTGAGCGGCCACGGCAGGCGGCTGCGCAGTTCCCGCAGGGCCGTGTCGGCGTCGGCGCCACGCACCATGTCGGTGTCCGTCCAACTGAGGTAGGCGACCCCCACGTCCACGCCGCGGTGCGCGACTTCGATGCGCACCGCCTGGGCGAACGCCTCCACTCCGGATTTGCTGGCGCAGTAGGCGGACATCATGGGAGCGGGGGTCAGGGCCGCCAGGGAAGCGATCTGCAGCAGGTAGCCGCGGTGACGCAGGAGTGCGGGGAGGAAAGCGCGCGCAGTCGCCACACTCCCCAGCAGGTTGACTTCGATGACCCGGTCGAAGAAGACAGGGTCGGAGTCGAGAAACGGCCCGCCCACGGCGATCCCCGCGTTGGCGACCACGATGTCGATGCGTCCGTACCGGTCTTCGATCTCCCGGGCGGCTGCGGCGAGCGCTGCCCGGTCGGTGACGTCGACCTCCCAGAAACTGGACTCGGGGCCGCATGCTGCCGCGGTGGTGGCGAGCTCCTCCGGTTCCAGGCCGACGAGGGCTACGCGTGCGCCGCAGGCGGCGAGCCGGCGGGCGAGGAGCGCGCCCACACCGCGGGCCGCGCCGGTGACCACCGCGACTGTGCCGTCGGGGAAACGGTGCTTCGTCACTGAGCCTCCTCGAGGGGCGGGGCTGCGCTGTCGGTGGCGGCAGCCGGGGCGACGTGGCTGCGCAGCAGCTCCTGCAGTTCCGCGCTGACCTGCTCGGGGGCTTCGAGCGGGGTCATGTGGCCGAGGCCGGGCAGCAGGGTGAGCTTCTCGCAGGCGGGGAGGGCCTCGGCGAGTCGGCGGGCGTGGAAAGGCGGGGTGAGCCGGTCGGCGGTCCCCACGAGGACACGGGTGGGGATGTCGAGGCGGGGCACGGCAGCGGACAGGTCGAGGTCGCGGAGGACCGCCCCCCAGCGGGCGCGCGGCAGCGCCCGGCAGGCGTGGACCATGCGGACGCACAGGTCCACCATCTCCGGGGAGGAGCCGGGGGACATGGTGACGTAGCGCAGCCCGGCGCGGGTCAGCGGGGTGATCGGCCCGAGCGGCAGCGGAGCGGTGAGCAGCATCCGGTGGAAGGCGGAGCGCAAGAGAGACGGGCCGCCGACCACGTGGGCGCCGGGGACCAGCTCGTGGCTGCCGGTGCTGGCGAGCAGCGCAGCCGCCACCCGGGAGCGGAATTCGGGCCGGTCCGCTGCGGCCATGAGGGTCATGCCTCCCATGCTGTGGCCGACGACGGCGACCCGGGTGCCGCGGGGGACTGTGGCATGCAGCACTGCGCACAGGTCGTCGGCAAGAGCCGTGGTGCTGTAGCCGCTGCGGCGCGGAGTTTCGCTGCGCCCGTGCCCGCGCTGGTCGTAGAGGACGGCGCGGATGCTGTCGCCGAGGACACGCAGGATGGGGAGCCACACCAGGGTGGAGCAGGTCCAGCCGTGGCTGAACACCACGGTGGGGGCGTCCTCGGGGCCGTGGACTTCAGCGTGCAGCATGGTGCCGTCGGCGGAGCGCACACGTAGGACGCGGGTGGGGCGGGGCGGGCGGAGTGTGTCGGGGAGTCTCACACTACCTCCGGTGCGGTCGGGGCGGACGGTGCAGTGGGGGTGCGGGCCGGGAACAGGTGGTATTCGGCGGGGTCGATCCGGCGGGTGGCGGCGCGGAAGCTGAGGGTGGAGCCGGGCCACAGGGTGGTGTTGCAGCCGCGGGCATCGAGGTACCAGCTCGCGCAGCCGCCCCGGGCCCACACAGTGCGCCGCATCCGCTGCTGGAGCCGGGCATTCCATGCGTCTTGGGCGGAGCGGCGAGGTTCGAGCGCTGCGCTTCCGGTCGAGTCGAGGTGGCGCAGGGCGCTCAGGATGTAGTTCAGCTGGGATTCGATCATGTAGATCATCGAGCTGTGGCCCAGCCCGGTGTTGGGGCCCACGATGAGGAAGAAGTTGGGGAATCCGGTGACCGTGGTGCCGCGCAGGGCGCTCATGCCGTCCCGCCAGTGGTCGGCGAGCGATCGTCCCGCGCCGTCGTAGATACGGTTGGCGATCGGCATGTCGGTGACGTGGAAACCGGTGGCGAAGACGACGGTGTCCACGTCGTGGGTGGTGCCGTCGGCGGCGACCAGGGTGCTGCCCCGCACTTCCTGCAGACCGGAGGCGACTACGTCCACGTTGGGGCGGCTCAGCGCCGGGTAGTAGTCGTTGGACAGCAGGATGCGTTTGCACCCCATGACGTAGTCGGGGGTGAGTTTCGCGCGGAGTTCCGGGTCGCGGACAGCGCGGCGCAGGTGGGCACGGGCGACGACGGTGGCGGCTTGAAGCAGGGCGGGGTAGCGCACGAAGGCGCCGACCATGGATTCGCGGGTGAGGTAGACGCCTGCCCGGGCGAGTTTCTGGGTGGCGGGAATGGTGCGGAACAGCCACTGCTCCAGGCGGGTGATGGGACGGTCGGCGCGCGGCATCACCCAGGCGGGGGTGCGCTGGAAGACGACGAGCCGCTGCACCAGGGGCTGGATGGCGGGGATGATCTGGATGGCTGAGGCTCCGGTGCCGATCACCGCGACGCGTTCGCCGGCAAGGTCGTGGTCGTGGTTCCAGCGGCTGGAGTGGAACACCTGTCCAGGGAAGCCGTCCAGGCCGGGGATGTCGGGGATGACGGGGTCGGCGAGCGCCCCGGCAGCGCTCACCAGGATGTCGCAGGTGTAGGTGGTGGCGGTGGTGCGGACGGTCCAGCGCAGCTGGGCAGGGTCCCAGCGGGCTTCCACGACCTCGTGGCCGGTCCGGATGTGGGGACGCAGGCCGAACCGGTCGGTCACGTCCTCCAGGTAGGCGCGAATGTGCGGCTGGCCGGAGAAGCTGCGCGGCCAGTGCGGGTTGGGGGCGAAAGAGAACGAGTACAGGTGGGAGGGAACGTCGCAGGCGCATCCGGGATAGGTGTTGTCGCGCCAGGTTCCACCGACGTCGCCGGCGCGTTCCAAGATGACGAAGTCGGTCTGGCCCGCCTGGCGGAGGCGGACGCCCAGTCCGATCCCGCCGAATCCCGATCCGATGATCGCGATCCGCACGTGGGGCGCTGCGGGCGTTGCCGTGGAGCCCATAGCACTACCTCTCGTCGATGACCATTGAAACAATGAGCGTTGTAATGTTTGAGCGTAAACCATGACAATGCTCATTGGAAGATTTGAGTCACGCTTGACCGAGGTGCAGATCACATCTTTGTGGGGGTGGGGTGCCCGGTGGTGTCCGCCAGCCTCGGCTGTCGGGGTGCACAACGGTGCCGCCAGGAAAGAACGCACCTGAACTGCGGGGATACGGCTTTCGGAAGCCACCCTAGGGCGAGCTGAGGCGTTGTAGCCACGGCCTGCGGGAGAGAAACCTCACGCATACGAGCCGTCGGCGGCCTGCCCCCCTGCGGGCTGCGCGAACTGGGTCCAGTAGAGCTGCGCGTAGCGGCCGCGCGCGGCGAGCAGTTCGACGTGGGTGCCTCGTTCCACGATCCGCCCGTCCTCCACCACCACGATGAGGTCAGCGGTCTGGACCGTGGCCAACCGGTGGGCGATCACCAGCGCGGTGCGTCCCGCCAGTGCTTCGGCGAGCGCCTCCTGGACCTGTGCTTCCGAGTCGGCGTCCAGGTGCGCGGTGGCTTCGTCCAAGATCACTACGCGGGGCCGAGCCAGCAGCAGCCGGGCAAGGGCGAGCCGTTGGCGTTCCCCGCCGGAAAAGCGGTAACCACGCTCACCCACCACCGTGTCGAGACCGTCGGGCAGCGCCGCGACAAGGTCAGCAGCCCGTGCCCGACGTAGCGCCTCCCACAGCTCCTCCTCACTCGCCTGCGGCCGAGCCAGCAGCAGGTTAGCGCGGATGGTGTCGTGGAACAGGTGCCCGTCTTGGGGCACCATGCCCACGGTGGCACGCAGGGACGCAAACGACAGGTCCCGCACATCGACCCCGGACAGCCGGACCGCGCCCTCGTCCACGTCGTAGAACCGAGCCAACAGGTGCGCAATCGTCGATTTTCCCGCCCCCGAGGACCCGACCAGGGCTACCAGCTGCCCCGGTTCCACACGGAACGACACACCGTGCAGCACGTCCGCTCCGCCGCGCGCCTCCAGCTGCGCCACCTCCTCCAAGGAGGCCAGCGAAACCTCGTCCGGGGCCGGATAGGCAAACCGTACCCGGTCAAACTCCACGGACACCGGCCCCTCCGGCACCGTTCGGGCAGCCGCACGCTCTTGAATGAGCGGTTCCAGGTCCAGGACCTCGAAAACCCGCTCAAAGCTGACAAGCGCCCCCATCATCTCCACTCGCGCATGCGCCAGGGCCGTCAGCGGAGCGTACAAGCGGGTCAGCAGGAGGGCGAGCGCCACCACCGCCCCGGCATCCAGGTGGCCGCGCAGCGCAAAAAAGCCACCCAGCCCGTAGACCAGCGCCAACGCCAGCGCGGAGACGAGGGTCAGCGCGGTGAAGAACACGTGCTCCAGCATGGCTTGGCGCACTCCGATGTCGTGGACGCGCGTGGCTCGGGCAGCAAACTCCGCCGACTCCCGCCCTGGGTCCCCGAACAGCTTGACCAGGGCTGCCCCGGGAGCGGAGAAGCGTTCGGCCATCCGCGTGCTCATCGCCGAATTGTGTTCGGCCGCCTCCCGCTCCAGCCGGGCAAGGCGGAAACCCACGCGGCGCGCGGGCAGCACGAACACGGGCAGCAGGACCAGTGCCGCCACCGTGACCTGCCACGACAGCCCCACCATCACTACCAGGGTCAACGCCAGCGTCACCACGTTGCCCACCACACCGGACAGGGTGTCGCTGAACGCCCGCTGTGCGCCGATGACGTCGTTGTTCAACCGGCTGACCAGAGCACCCGTGTGGGTGCGGGTGAAGAAAGCGATCGGCATGCGCTGTACGTGGTCGAAGACTGCGGTCCGCAACCGCAGGATGAGCCCTTCACCGATCCGCGCCGACAGCCACCGCGCGACCAGCCCCACCCCCGCCTCGGCCAGGGCGATACCGGCGATGAGCAGCGCCCATCCCCCGACAACGCCGATGGGGGCACCCCCGACGATGCCGTCGACTGCCTGGCCTGCGACCACCGGGGTCGCCACCGCCAGCACCGAGCCAAGCACGCTGCACACCAGAAAAGAGCCCAGCAGCGCCGCGTGCGGGCGGGCGAATCCCCCGATCCTCCGCAGGGTGGCCAAGGACAGCGGGCGCCGCTCCTCAGGGGCCTGGGTGGTGTGGTACAGCGCGTGCCACGCCGTCATCTCCATGCTCATGGAACGGGCACCGACCTTTCAGCCAGAAACAGGAACGGGGGCGGGCGAGGAAACCACGCCGTGACCGACGCGCGGCAGCCTAAAACCTCAACCAAAGTTGAGGTCAAGGTTTCGGGCGGCAGGGAAAGACACGGTCGAAACCTGGTCATGGCAGGCAGCGCCTCCGCTGCCGGTGGACACTGACCGGGCACGCTGAGGCGTGGCAGGCGGGTCGATGCCGCTGAATTTGGTGGCGTGCCAAGGGTTTGGCCGCCCACGCCGGGGATAGTCCGGACGCCATGACCCAGATCGCGTCGGGGACGCTGGCGGAACGGCGAAGCATGGAGGGCATCGACACCGTCACCGAACTGCTCGACGACGGCAGGAGCAGACACGTGACCAGGTCGTGCTGCGACGGAGACCGCAGCTTCGTCCGCCCCGGCCCGGGCTGCAGCGGATGCAGGCCCGAGCGCGGACAGGCCGCCATGGACAGGCGGCCCACCCCGGCCTCCAGCAGGGAACCCCTGCCAGCCCAGGACAGCCGGCTCGGCTCGCCCAGCCCTGCAGCGTCCGCTTTCCCGCGGACTCCGCTGCGTTTCGCCGAGCGTGGGCCGTCTCCAGTGACAGTGCCCCAGCCACCCAGTCCACGAAGCAGCCGGGAGCAGCGCACCCGATTTCGGACCGCAACGGTCCCGCACCGGGCGATGCTCCCGCGTCCCACAACGCCGCCCACCAACCGGCAGTCGAGTCCGCTGGGTGCTCCTTCAAGGCGAGCCCGCACGGCCGTATGCGCCGCAATCCCTGTTCCGGGACCGCAATGATGCAGAGAAAGGGTGAGTGACGACCATGACTGCCTCAGACGTGGTGCAACCGACCACCGCGGCACCCCGGAAACGGCCCAAAGGGGCGGTCCTCGCCTCATGGCTGTCCGCCACCGACCACAAGGTCATCGGCTATCTGTATGTCGCCACCGCGTTCTTCTTCTTCCTGGCGGCCGGCATCATGGCGATGCTGATCCGGGCCGAACTGTTGTTCCCCGGCCTGCAGTTGATGAACAACGAGACCTACAACCAGTTGTTCACGGTGCACGGCGGCGCCATGCTGCTGCTGTTCGCCACACCCATGTTCGCCGGGTTCGCCAACCTCGTCGTGCCGCTGCAGATTGGCGCCCCCGATGTGGCGTTCCCGCGGCTGAACATGTTCAGCTACTGGCTGTTCTTGTTCGGCGGCCTCACCGTCCTCCTCGGATTCGTCACCCCCGGAGGTGCGGCGAGCTTCGGCTGGTTCTCCTACGTGCCGCTAGCGGACGCGGTGCGGTCCCCGGGCATCGGGGGTGACCTGTGGGCGCTCGGCCTGATCGTCGCCGGTCTGGGCACCATCCTGGGGTCGGTGAACTTCATCACCACGATCCTGTGCATGCGCGCCCCCGGCATGACCATGTTCCGCCTGCCGCTCTTCACCTGGAACGTGCTGTTCACCGGGATCCTGGTGCTGCTGTCCTTCCCCGTGTTCACCGGGGCGCTGGTCGGGTTGGCCGCGGACCGGATCGTGGGGGCGCAGGTGTTCAACCCCGCGGTGGGCGGCCCGGTCATGTACCAGCACCTGCTGTGGTTCTTCGGCCACCCGGAGGTGTACATCATCGCGCTGCCGTTCTTCGGCATCGTCACCGAGGTCATCCCCGTGTTCAGCCGCAAGCCGCTCTTCGGCTACAAGGGCATGGTGGGGGCGACCGCGGCGATCACCGGGCTGTCGATGACCGTGTGGGCGCACCACATGTTCCCCACCGGCGCGGTGCTGCTGCCGTTCTTCTCCTTCATGACCTTCCTCATCGCGGTGCCGACCGGCGTGAAGTTCTTCAACTGGATCGGCACCATGTGGCGCGGCCAGCTCACCTTCGAAGCGCCGATGCTGTTCGCTATCGGTTTCCTCGCCACCTTCCTGCTCGGCGGCCTCACCGGGGTGATCCTGGCCTCCCCGCCCATGGACTTCCACGTCACCGACTCGTACTTCGTGGTGGCCCACTTCCACTACACGGTGTTCGGCACCGTGGTGTTCGCGATGTTCGCGGGCTTCTACTTCTGGTGGCCGAAGTTCACCGGCAGGAAGCTCAACGAGACGCTGGGCAAGTGGCACTTCTGGGTTCTGTTCCTCAGTTTCCAGGGCACGTTTTTGGTACAGCACTGGCTGGGTGCGGAAGGCATGCCGCGCCGCTACGCGGACTACCTGCCGTCGGACGGGTTCACCCTGCTCAACCAGATCTCGTCGGTGTCCGCGTTCATCCTGGGCGCGTCCACACTCATCTTCCTCTACAACGTCTGGTGGACGGCCCGCCACGGCGAGAAGGTCCACGGAGACGACCCGTGGGGCTACGGCGCCTCCTTGGAGTGGGCGACCTCCTGCCCGCCGCCGCGGCACAACTTTACGTCGCTGCCGCGGATCCGTTCTGAGCGGCCCGCCTTCGACCTGCACCACGGCCACCGGCTGCATCCCACGCGGGAACCCCTGGTGGGCCAGCAGGAACGAGCCCAGCAGAAAGACGAAGGCCAGGAACCGTCCTGACCTGAGGGAAACAGCTCGCGGGGCACCGCTCCGGCAGGGTCCCCCGCCAGCGAGTGGGCGTCAGTCTTCCACCGGCGCGGGGCGGGGGACCGGCGGCGTCTCTATGACGGCCGCGGCACGCTGGTCGGCCAGGTGGGCGCGGACCGACCAGGCGACTGCGCCGAGCCAGACCAGCCAGATGATCGCGTATATCGCGGTCTGGGTCGGACCGGAGACAGCGACCCAGTCGCTATTGAGAATGGTGCGGGTGTTGGTGAGTAGGATCAGCCCGCCGACCGCGGACCCCAGGACTCGCGGCGGGAAGACCCGGACGATCCACGCGGCGATGGGAGCCGCGACGACACCGCCGATGAGCAGCGCCACCGCCCAGCCCAGGTTCACTCCGGCAGAGCCGAGTCCGACGAGGAATCCGGCGCTGGCAGCGAGGGCGACGAGGAACTCGCTGGTGTCGATGGAGCCGATGACTTTGCGGGGCTCGATACGCCCGCTGGCGAGCAGGGCGGGCGTGCCCACCGGACCCCAGCCGCCGCCTCCGGTCGCGTCGACAAATCCGCCGAACAGGCCCAGCGGGACGAGGAAGCGCCGGCGTACAGGCTTGTTGAGGTCGCGGGTGGACACCCCCCAGGCGGTAAAGCGGATGAGGATGTACACCCCGAGGACCAGCAGGATCGCCGACATCACCGGCTTGGCGGTCTCCGTGGACAGGCTGCTCAAGAAGGTCGCCCCAGCGAAAGCCCCGATCGCCCCCGGCACAGCGATCCGGCCCACCACTTTCCAGTCAACGTTACCGAGCCGCCAGTGGGCGATACCTGACGCGAGCGTGGTGCCGATCTCCGCCAGGTGGACCGTAGCCGAGGCGGCAGCCGGATTAGTACCGATGAGCAGGAGCAGGGTGGTGGAGGTGACGCCGTAGGCCATGCCGAGACTGCCGTCGACGAGTTGGGCGAGGAAGCCCGCTAGTGCCAGGAGGACCAGGGCACGCATGGGACGGACCTTTCGGGTCGGGAGGCGAAATGATTCTCGACTAATTTAGTCGGTTTTATGGGTTGGAGGAACCTGTTTTCCGTACGAACCGCGGCCATGCCCGGCTGCGCGCCCGCTCAGGGAGCGGCCTGCCGCAACAGCAATGCGGCAGGCCGCGAAGGGAAGGATTAGACCGCGACCTGTGCGCCGGAGGAACGGGTGAAGACTCCGGCAGGCCGTTGCAGCCCGTAGTGCTCCCGCAGGGTCCGTCCCGTGTAGTCCGTGCGGAACAGTCCGCGCTCCTGCAGGATGGGCACCACCGTGTCGACGAAATCCTCCAGGCCTCCGGGCAGGTAGGGAGGCATGACGTTGAACCCGTCGGCTGCTCCCTGCGTGAACCACGTCTCCAGTTCGTCGGCCACCTGCTCAGGGGTGCCCGCGAACGTGCGGTGGCCGCGCCCTCCGCCGAGCCGGGCGATGAGCTGCCGCACGGTGAGCGACTCGCGCTGGGCCAAGTCTGCTACCAGTTGGAATCGACTCTGGTTGCCGCGGATTTCGTGCACCGGCGGAAGCGGCGGCAGCGGGGCATCCAGGGAGTGCTCGGTCAGATCCACCCCCAGCATCTGCGATAGCTGCCGCAGCGCGTAGGCAGGGGAGATGAGCTCCGTGAACTCTTGCTCCAACGCTTTGGCCTCGGCCTCGGTATCGGCGATGAACGGCACGATTCCCGGCAGGACCTTGAGCTCATCGGGGGAACGGCCGTGGGCAGCGAGCCGGCCCTTGAGGGCGGCGTAGAACCGCTGGCCTTCCTCCAAGGTCTGCTGCGCGGTGAACACGGCCTCCGCCCAACGGGCCGCGAAGGCGATGCCGTCCTCGGAGGAGCCTGCCTGAACCAGCACCGGGCGGCCCTGCGGAGGCCGCGGGCTGTTGAGCGGCCCCCGGATGGTGAACCGATGCCCGGTGTGGTCGACGCGGTGGACCCGGGAGGGGACGGCGAAAGTTCCGCTCGCCTCGTCCAGCACGATCGCGTCGTCTTCCCAGCTGTCCCACAGCCGGACTGCGGCCTCGAGGAATTCGTGGGCGCGCGCATAGCGCTCCCCGTGCTCGGGGATCTGGTCGAGGCCGAAGTTCGCTGCCTCGTCGGCACCACCGGAGGTGACAATGTTCCACCCGGCCCGGCCGTCGCTGATGTGGTCGAGCGACGCGAACGCCCGGGCCAGGGTGAACGGGTGGTTGTACCCCGTGGACGCGGTGGCGATGAGACCGATCCGCTCGGTCACCGCGGCGATCGCGGCCAGCAGGGTGATCGGTTCGAAAACCGTGGTGACGTTGTGCTCGAGGCGGTGCCCGACCGCCAGGGTGTCGGCGAAGAAGACCGCGTCGAGCTTGCCGCGCTCGGCGATACGCGCCAGCTCCTGAAAGTGCGCGGCGTCGAAGATACGGGACGCCTCCGTACGGGGGTGCCGCCACGCGGCCTCGTGGTGGCCGACGCCCATAAGGAAAGCGTTGAGGTGCATCTGCCGTTCAGCCTGGGGCATGACTTCTCCTGTTCGTGTGGATGGGTTAGACATGGTCGAGGCGCCAGCGAGAGAAGCGCCGTTCCAGGGACACCAGGAGCTGGTTGAGGAGCAGGCCTACCGCGGCGATCGCGATGATCCCCGCGTACATGTGGGTGATCTGGAAGTTGAGCTGGGAGGCTTGGACGAGGTAGCCGAGCCCGGAGCGGGCCCCCACCATTTCTGCGGCCACCAGGACGAGGATCGAGGAGGTGCCCGCCATGCGGATCCCCGTGAACACGGAGGGGACTGCGGCGGGCAGGACCACTTTGGTGAACACGCTCACCGGTGAAAAGCCGAGGGAGACCGCGGCCTTGACCAGCAGCGGGTCCACGGTGCGTACCCCTGTGATGGTGTTCAGCAGGATCGGGAAGGTGCACGCGTAGACCACCAGCGCGATCTTGGACGTCTCGCCAATCCCGAAGAGGAGCACGAAGACCGGGAGGAGGGCCAGTGCCGCGGTGTTGCGGAACACTTCCAGCAGCGGGGCGAGCAGGTCGCAGACTGGCCGGTACCAGGCCACCAGAATGCCGAGCGGGATCGCCGTGGCCACGGCGATGAGGAATCCGGTCAGGCCCCGGCCCAGACTCGCGGCCACATGCTCTCCCATCTGGCCATTGCGGACCAGGACGAGGAGAGTGCCGAGCACTTCGCTCAGCGGCGGCAGGAAGACGCGGTCCACCAGGCCAAGCCGTGGGGCCAGCTCCCACAGCAGCAGGAAGGCGGTGGGGGCAGCGCAGCGTCTCGCCCCCAGCGCGGCCAGCCGGGCGAACTGCCCGGTGGGTGGTGATGCGGGCCGGTCCTGGCCGCGCGGGTGGGCGGCGGGGGCGGGGGGAGCGAGCGTGTCAGTCATGAGGGCGGTCCTTCCACGAGGGGACGGTCCGTTCGAGTTGCTGGGCAGCGGTCACCTCGCCGCGCAGCTCCGCCCAGACGGCGTGCCGGTACCGCCGGAAGGCCGGGTCGGAGCGCGGGTCCTCTGCGACGCTGCGGTCGAGGTCGATGTCGAGCACGGTCTTGATCCGCCCGGGTCGCGAGGTCATCACAGCCACCCGCTGGCCCAGGTAGACCGCTTCGTCGATGCTGTGGGTGACGAAGAGAATGGTTTTGCCGGTGCGCTCCCAGATCCGCAGCAGTTCGTCTTGGAGCGTTTCGCGGGTCTGGGCGTCCAGCGCGGCGAACGGCTCGTCCATGAGGAGCACGTCAGGGTCGAAAGCGAGGCTGCGGGCGATAGCGACGCGCTGCCGCATGCCGCCGGACAGCTCATGCGGGTAGCGCTCCGCGAATCCGGCGAGCCCGACCAGTTCCAGGTAGTCGCGGGCGAGCTGGGCGCGCTGGCGGCGACCGACCCCACGGGCTTCCAGGCCGAATTCGACGTTGCCTTGGGCAGTGCGCCAGGGCAGCAGCGCGTACTGCTGGAAGACCAGGCCCCGATCCAGGCCGGGTCCGGTAACGGGGACGCCGTCCAGCAGGATCTGCCCGGAGGTGGGGCGGGCTAGGCCGCCGAGCAGGTCCAGCAGGGTGGACTTGCCGCAGCCGCTGGGGCCGACGAGCACCAGGAACTCCCCGGCGCGGATGTCCAGGGTGACGTCTTCCAGCGCGGTCACCCGGCCGGTGGAGCGGCGCCCGCGCCCGGCACTCCGGGCGGGGAACTCGTGCCGGACCCGGTCGAGGCGCAGTTTCGGGGTCATTGGCCTTCTCCCGTGGTTCCGCCGCCGGCGGTGGCGGCGATCGGTTCGCCGTCAGGCCCGGAGTCGGGCGGGTAGGTGCCGTTGGCATAGGGGTTGAACTCGTTGGTGTACACCTCGGAGAGGGAGATGCGGCCCTCAGCGAGCTCCCCGTTGCGCACCAGCCAGTCGTGCCAGACCGAGAACTCCTTGTCGGCGATCACCCCGCCGGGGCCTGCGACGCCGTCGCTCTTCCAGTACTGGATGGTCTCGGTGTCTTCGTTGCGGCCGCGGCGTTCGATGATGGAGACGAACCGGTCGACAACCTCCTCGCGGGGCCTGGTCTGGGCCCAGCGGATGGCGCGGGCCACCCCTTCGACGAACGCGCGGGTGGTGGTGGGGTGGCGTTCGATGAAGTCGTTGCGGAGCACGAGGCTGCCGTAGCTGAACGCATAGAGGTCGGTATCGGTGAACAGGGGGCGCAGTCCGCCGCGCTCCAAGGCTTTTTCCCGATGGATGCCGCTGAGGGTGGCGACGTCCACTTGGCCGCTGCGGAGCGACTGCTCGGCGTTGACCGGGGGGACGACGGTCAGTTCGACCTGGGCGATCTCCTCCTCGGTCAGTCCGTTGCGGGACAGCCATTCGCGGACCACGAACTCGTGATGGGCACCGAGGGTGTTCATGGAGACGGTGGCGCCGATCAGGTCGCGCGGCTGGGTGAGGGGACTGTCCTCGAGCACGTAGTAGCCGCTGTACGTCTCCTCGTCGGAGCCGTAGTAGGCGATGACGGCGGTGACCGGGGACCCGGCGGCGACGAGTTTGAGGATCGCCCCGTTGAAGGCTCCCCCGTAGTCGGTGTCGCCGGTGGCGGCGGCCTGGATGGACTGGGGGCCGCTGGTGGTGTCGCTGAGCCATTCCAGGTCGATGCCGTCGAGGTAGCCGAGGTCGGCAGCGAGTTCGGGGAGGGTGACGGACCCCGTAGTGCCCTGGTAGCGCAGGACAGTGGCCTCCCCGGTGCCGTCTGAGCCGCGCGAAGGGCCGCACGCGGCCAGCAGGGGGAGGGCTGCTCCGACGGCCGTGGTGTACCGCAGGAAGTCGCGTCTGGTGTGCATGGCTGCTCTCTTCGTCAGGGTCGGGAGGGGACAGTGCCGGGATGCCTGCGGTGACTACCGGCGGTAATGACGCTAATGCTCCCCTCTCCCTAAAGTCAACTAAATAAGTAGGAATAGTGTGAATATGGGCGGGGAAGGCACCCGTGCCCCGGCCGGCGGTATAGCTGACCAGGAGGAGGGCAGAGGAATCTGCATGGACCAGCAGCACACCGCGTCTTCCGACCCGTCGCCCGCCACCCTGCGCCGATGGCGGCGCATGCTCGCCGACGAACGGGAAGAAGCCCGCGCCTACCGGGAGCTGGCGTACCGCCGCGACGGAGAAGAACGGGAGATCCTTCTCGCCCTGGCCGAAGCCGAAGCGCGCCACGTCGCCTACTGGGAGCGTCTTCTCGGCGACCGGGTGGGCAAACCGCGGCGCGGTTCGTGGCGCATGCGGGCCCTGGCTTTCCTCGCCCGCTATCTCGGCTGGGTGCTCGCCCTGGCACTCCTGCAACGAGCCGAGCACCGCATCCCCTATGAAGCGCCCGACGTGCCCGAGCGGATCGTGGCCGACGAACGCATCCACGCGGAGGTGGTGCGCGGACTCGCTGTCCGAAGCCGGTCCCGGCTCTCCGGCAGACTGCGCGCCGCAGTATTCGGGATCAACGATGGCCTGGTCAGCAACATCGCCCTGGTGCTCGGCGTCGTCGGCGGCGGCGCCACCGCCGATACTGTGCTGCTCACCGGGCTGGCCGGGCTGCTTGCCGGGGCGCTGTCCATGGCTGCGGGCGAATACGTCTCAGTCAGCTCGCAACGGGAACTGCTTGCCGCATCCGTCCCCGACGAGGCGGCCCGAGAATCCATCCCCCGACTCGACGCCGAGGACAACGAACTCGCTCTCGTCTACCGGGCCCGCGGCGTCCCCGCGGACGAAGCGCAGCACCGCGCCACGACGATGCTGCGCCTCAGCAGAACCGGACCGCCCCCGGAACTGCCCGGAACCACCGACCCCGAAGTGGTCGGCACCGGGATGAGCGCGGCCGCGTCCAGCTTCGTGTTCTTCGCCGTGGGTGCAGCTCTGCCCGTGCTGCCGTTCCTCGCCGGCATGTCGGGCCTGGCCGCGGTAGCGGTGGCCTGCACGGTCACTGGAATCGCGCTGCTCGCTGTCGGAGCGGTCGTCGGCGTGCTCTCCGGATCGTCGCCGCTGCGGCGCGCCCTGCGGCAGCTCACCATCGGCGTGGGAGCCGCTGCCGCCACCTACCTGCTGGGACTGCTGTTCAACACGGTCGCCACCTAGCCCGAAGCCCGCCGTCGGCCCAGGCCAAGCGGTGGTTTGCGGCCCAGAAGGCCGGGTAGCGACGCGGCACGACACGACCGTCAGGCACAGGGGGCACCAGGGATGACTCAGACCATGGGGAGTTGGCAGGAGACCCGGACTGGGCTGCTCATCGACGGAGAGATCGAAGGCGCTGACGAGTGGTTTCCGGTCTTCGACCCGGCCGCACCCCACCAGGTCGTCGGCTACGCCGCGGTAGCCACCCCGGAACAGGCCCGCCGGGCCGTGGACGCCGCCGACACTGCATGGACACGCTGGAGCGCTCAGGAACCGGAGCAGCGCGCCGAACTTCTCCTCGAAGCCTTGCGGGACCTGCACGACAGCGCCGAGGCGCGGAGCGACCTCCTCGTCCGGGAAAGCGGACTCACCCGGACCGAAGCACAGCTTGAGCTTTCCGTGTTCGAACAGCGGTGCATCACAGCCGCCGGGATCGCCGGAGAACTACGGCAAGTCCGCCGCCTCCTGCCTCAGCCCAGACAAGGAGAGGCCCCGTTCAACGCTCCCCTGAGGGAAGGGCTCGCCCCGGACCAGGTCCGCTCCGAAATCTCAGTGATGCCGCTGGGCGCGGTGACGATCATCCTTCCCCCCACCTGGGCGCTGGCGGTCCTCGCCACCAGTCTCCCGCACGCCCTCGTCGCGGGGAACACCGTGATCGTCACCCCCTCGCCGACCGCTCCGCTGACCGTCGTCCGCACCCTCCAACTGCTTGCCGAACGGCTCCCCGCCGGAGTCCTCAACGTTGTCACCGGAAGCGACGAAGCCGTCTCCCCGACCATCCGGGACCCCCGGGTACGGCGGATCGTCTTCACCGGCAGTCCGGAGGCGGGCCGGACCATCCTGCGGGTCGCAGCCGACACCATCACCCGGGTGACGCTGCAACTCGGCGGAAACAACCCCGCGATCCTGCTCGACGACGTCGCCCTTGACGCGGTCACCATCGAACGGATCGCCGTCGGCGCCTTCATGATCGCGGGCCAACTGCACCGGGGAGTGAAACGCCTCTACGTCCACCGCTCCCGCTACCAGGAACTGGTCGAAGCCCTCTCCGCGCAGCTCGCCAACCACCGGATCGGACACGGGCTGCACCCGGACACCACCATGGGGCCGCTCATCAACGCCCGGGATCGCGACCACGCCCGCGACCTTAGCGACCGTGCCCGCGCCATCGGCTGCGAAGTGCGGGAATTCGGGGAAATCGGCGAAGAGACCCAGCAGAGCGGAGGCTACTTCCTGCGCCCCGCCCTGGTCCTCGACCCGCCCCTGGACGAGAGCATCGTGGTCGAAGCCCAGTCCGGGCCGGTCCTGCCGATCCTGCCCTATGACGACGTGGACCGGGTGGTCGCGGCAGTAAACCAGGACCGGGCCGGGCTGTGCTCCTCGGTGTGGAGCACAGACCTGGACCGTGCCGGCGAAGTCGCCGCCCGCCTCCGCACGGGAACCACCTGGATCAACGGTGCCGGAGTGCTCGCCGAGGACGACCGCGCCCCGTCCGGCGGATTCCGGCAGAGCGGCATCGGCCTGCAGAAAGGCATCGAAGGCCTCATGGAGATGAGCGAAACGCACACCGTGACCTATCCGGGTTGACCGCCCCGCAGGGCACGGCCTTCCGACTGCGGTCTGCTCACGCCGCGGCAGCCAGCAGACCGCCCCCGCCTGACCGGGCCGCACGGCCCGCTGCCAGACCGGGCGTGTCACGCGCCCAGGGCATCCACGGCAGCCATCTCCTGCGGGGCGAGGGAGAAGTCGGTTACAGCAAAATTGCTGCGGATCCGCTCCGGCGTGGCAGAGCGGGGGATGACCAGGATGCCGTGCTGCAGGTGCCAGCGCAGCACCACTTGGGCCGGGGTCTTCTGATGGGCTTCCGCGATCTCAGTGATCACCGGGTGGGTGAGCAGGGCTCCCCCTTTCGCCAACGGTGCCCACGCTTGGGTGGCGATGCCGTGTCGGGCATGGTAGACGCGCTCTTCGAGGCGCGGCCGGGACGGGTTGAGCTCGATCTGGTTGACCGCTGGCACCACGTCGCAGGCCTCAAGGAGGACGGCGAGCTGGGCGGGGGAGAAGTTCGACACGCCGATCGCGCGTACCACGCCTTCCGCGTACAACTGCTCAAGGGCCCGCCACGTTTCCACGTTGACTGCATCGGACGCGTTGGGCCAGTGGATGAGGTACAGGTCGATGACGTCGAGGCCGAGCCTGCGGCGGCTGGCGTGGAACGCGTCCAAGGCCGGTTGGAATCCGTGGTGGTTGTTCCACAGTTTGGTGGTGATGAACACGTCCGAGCGGTCCAGCCCGGAGTCAGCGAGCGCCGCGGCGACCGCAGTCTCATTGCGGTACATCTCGGCAGTGTCGAAGCAGCGGTACCCGGCCGCCAGCGCCGCAGCGACCGCGTCGTAGCCTACCTGCCAGGTGCCGAACCCTAGTTGGGGCATGGTGACCCCGTTGTTGAGGGTGACAGTAGGGACTGCCATAGCTTCACTCCTCGCCGCAGCGGAAACTCCGCGGAGACGGATACCCCCAGCAGGGCGCTCCAATCAGGCCTGCATGGCAACGGGGCCGCCACTGGGGCGGCCCCGCGAAGGACGGATGCTGCCGGTTAGCGTCCCGCGGGCTCGGGAGTGCCTGCCAGCAGGAGCCGGTCCAGCATGTCCTGCATGGTCACCAGGCCGATGAGCTCCTCCTCCTCTTCCACCAGCGCCAAGTGGGTGCGGCTTTCCCGCATGATGCTCAGCGCCGCGTAGATGGGGGTGGTGGCGTCCAAGGTCAGGACTGGCCGCATGAGCTCGGCGGCGGTGGTGCCGGGCGGGCACGTGAACGTGTCGCGGACGTGCAGCACCCCGAAAGGCTCGTCCTCGCCGACCAGGAGACGCAGATGCCGGCTCTCCCGCACTACCCGGTGGATCTCCGCGATGTCGTCATCCGGGCCGACCTGCGCGAACTCCTCCTTCGGGGTGATGATCTCCCGCAGCGGCCGGGAGTTGACCTCCAAAGCGGTCGCCAATTGCGCGCGCCGCTCCGGATCCAACGCTCCCGCCTTAGCGGAGTGCTCCACCAGTTCCCGCAGGTCCTCCGGGCTGTGGCCGGAGGCGACTTCGTCGACGGCCTCCACCCCCAGGCGGCGCAGGCACCAGTTGGCCATGCCGTTGAGCGCGACCAGGGCGGGCCGGGTGAACCACATGAACACCCGCATAGGGATGGCCAACAGGATCGCCGACCGCTCCGGGTGGGAGATCGCCCAGGACTTGGGGGCCATCTCCCCGATGACGAGGTGGAAGAAGGTGACGATCACCAAGGCCACCACGAAGGAGACCGTGGAGGAGACTGCTTCGGGCAGCCGACCGTCAAACAAGGGTTCGATGAGGTGGTGGACGGCCGGCTTGGTGATCGCACCCAACGCCAGGGTGCACAGGGTGATCCCCAACTGGGACCCGGCGAGCAGCAGAGACAGGTCGCGGGCGCTGCGCAGCGCGGCCCGCGCTGACAGGCTGGTCTCCGCGGCTTCTTCCAGCCGGTAGCGGCGCGCAGCCACCAGAGCGAACTCGATAGCCACGAAGAACGCCGACAGCCCGATGATGAGTACCGACAGCACGAGGGCCACCACCGGGTTCAGCCCGCTCATGCGGTCACCCCCGTCCAGCTGCTCTGCGGGCTCTCCCGCAGTTCGAGACGGATAGTTTCTGGAACGTGGCGGTCCACTGCCTCCACGACCAGGTTGACGACCCAGTCGGGCTCGTCGTCGTCAGCCCCCGGGTGCCGGGGCAGGGTCACGGTGACCCGGTCTGCGGGACGGGGCAGGCGACGGAGCCGGGTGATCACGAGACCACCGAGGGTCTCGTAGTCGCCCGCGGGAAGGTCGTGGCCGAGGAGCCGCTCCACTTCGTCGATGTGGAGCGCACCGGGAAGCAGCCAGTTGCCGTCTTCGATGACCCGGGCCTGCGACTCGTCTTCCGGGTCGTGCTCGTCGGCGATCTCCCCGACGAGTTCTTCCGCGATGTCTTCGGTCGTGACCACCCCGGCCAAGCCCCCGTACTCGTCGACCACGCAGGCGAACTGCTCGTTCGCCTCGTGCAGCCGCGCCACAAGGGTCGGCAGCGGAAGGGAAGTGGGGACGAGGACAGCGGTGCGGGCGACATCCGCGACCCGGGTGGTCTCCCACGTGGCAGGATCTAAACCGAGGATGTCGCGGAGGCACACCACCCCGGTGACGGTCTCCACCCCGGTGAGTACCGGGAAGCGCGAGTGGCCGGTAGTGGTGATGAGTTCCACGACCCGGCTGACCGGGTCGTCGGCCTCCACGAAGGTGACCTGCGGGCGCGGGATCATCGCGTGTTCCGCGGTCCGCTCGTGGAAGTCCAGGGAGCGGTCCAGCAGGGTGGACAGCTCCGCGGGCAGGTCGCCGCTGTCGCGGGACTCCTCCACGATGCGTTCCAGGTCGCGCGGGGTGGCGGCGTGCTGGACGTCTTCCACCGGTGTGATGCGCACCGCTTTGAGCAGCAGCATGGATGCCCGGTCGAACAGCCAGATGAGCCACCCGAAGAGACGCAGGTAGATGCTGGTCGATAGGGCCAGTCTGCGGGCAACGGGCTCCGGGCGGGCAATCGCGAGGTTCTTGGGGAACAGCTCGCCGAACACCATCTGGACGACGGTGGAGAACAGCAGCGCCGCGACGGTGCCGATAGCCACTCCGGTACCGGAGGGAATTCCGATACCGCCGAGGAGTTCGCCGATCCCCGCCCCGATCATGGGTTCGGCGACGTAGCCGACGAGGAGACCGGTGACGGTGATACCGAGCTGGGCACCCGAGAGCATGAACGAGGTGCGGGAAGTGATGTCGAGGACGCGCCGGGCCTGCGTGTCCCCGGCGGCAGCTCGGGCTTTGAGCCGAGAACGGTCAACGGCGACAAAGCCGAACTCCTGGGCGACGAAGTAGCCGGTGACCGCGGTGATCAGGAAGACCACCAAGACTCCGAGGAGAATTGTGACGCCGACGTTCATCGCGCACATACCGCCTCGGAGTCGTAGGGGAGTTCGGTCAGTGCGCGACCGGCTGAGTGGGGGTCGTCAGAGTCGGAGCAGCAGCGTCTCGTGACGCTGCTGCTACTTCGGGACGGGTCCATTGCCTCTCTCTTTAGACGGTGAACCTGTTACCAGTTGGATACGAGTGCCAGGGCTGAGAAAGTTCCCCTCTGTCGTGGGGTTGAATCCCACGAGATGGGGTGGATATTCCCGGCCCGGCTCACTCGGTGCCGTCGTCGCCGTCGGGAAGGGTCTCCCATTCGCGGCGGCGGGCTTCGGCGATGGCAATCGCGGTGGCAACCGCGACATTAAGGGAGCCGACGCGTCCGGTCTGCGGGATGTAGGTGACGGCGTCCACCGCAGCGAGCAGTGCCGGGGAACAGCCGTGGTCCTCAGCTCCCACAGCCAGGCACACGTCCCCGGTGAGGGGAGCACGGTGCAAGGGGACCGCGCCGTGGGCGAGTTCGAGAGCCACCACACGGTAGCCAGCGGCGCGGGCCGCAGCAACGGCCTCGGCGCTCGTCGCGGTCTTCTCCCAACGCACCTTGGTCTGCGTACCCAGTGCGGTCTTGTGGACCTGACGGTGCTCTGGGGTGACGGCGTTTCCCGTCAACCAGAGGGTGTCGACGCCGAACGTCGCGGCGGTGCGCAGGATCGAGCCGAGGTTGAACGGCTGGGTGACCGATTCGACGATGAGGCTGATGCGGTTGTGGGTGTGCCTGCGCCAGTGGCGATTGAGCCGTTTGACGTCAGTAGGGCGGAGCTGTGTGCTCACCTGGAGTGCGTCCTCGTGTGGTGTCGATTCCGAAAGCCGAGTCTAGCGGCGGGTCAGGGTCGGCGCATGGTGCGCAGGATTCTATAACCGGCGCGGGAAGCGACTCGGTCCGTGGGGTAGCCGGAGGCGTCCAGCCAGCGGTGTAGCGAGTCGGCGCCGAGGTGCTTGTGCACGACAGAGTGGGCGTACGCGCCGTCGGCGAGGCGGTCCAGCCACGTGGTCAGCAGGGTGTGCAGGGCCTGTTTGCCGATGCGGATGGGCGGGTTGGACCACAGGGCGGCGAACGGGCCGCGCAGGAGCGGGTCCACGGGGTCCTCGGGGCCGGGCGCGCGGTGGAAGGAGACGTTGGGGACAGCGTTGGCTTCCGCATTGCGGCGTGCCAGCGCGAGGGCGCGCTGGTTGGTGTCGATCCCCACGACGGTGGCTTTCGGGGCGCGCAGTGCCATGGCCAGCGCAATGGGGCCGTAGCCGCAGCCGAGGTCGAGCAGAGTGCCGTGGTCGGGAGGTGGGGGAACGGTCTCGAGCAGGATCCGTGTGCCAAGGTCGATCCGGTCGGGGGAGAAGACGCCCCGGTCGGTGGCGAGCCGCAGGTGCAGGTCGGGGAGGAGCAGGGTCACGGTGGCGGTGCGGCTGGGCGCGGTCGGATCAGAGTCGAAGTAGTGCGAGGCCACGTCGGGTGAGGGTAGCAGGGGCGGCCGGGATCCGCAGGCACCCCACCAGGACAGACCTACTGGTCGGTATCGTGGTGGCGTCTGTTCCGCCCCGTTGTGGCAAGGAGTTGTGCCGTGAAACGTTTCGAAGGCAAAGTCGCGGTGGTGACGGGCGCCAGCCGAGGCATCGGATTCGCCGTGGCACGCCGCATCGTCGACGAAGGAGGCCGGGTGGTGGTCACCGCGCGGGGTGCGGAAGCCCTCGCCGAAGCCGTCACCCAGCTCGGCGGCCCCGAACACGCGCTGGGCATCGCAGGACGGGCCCACGACCAGGCCCACCGCGCCGAAGTCGTCCAACGCACCCTGGACACGTTTGGCCGTGTCGACGTCCTCGTCAACAACACCGGCATCAACCCTGTCTTCGACTCGATCCTCAAGGTCGACGAGGCAGCCATGGCCAAGATCTTCGAGGTCAACGTGATCGCCGCGGTGGGCTGGGTGCGCGAGGTCTACAACGCGTGGATGGGGGAGCACGGCGGGGCGATCGTCAACGTGGCCTCCCTCGCCGGCCAGCACCCCTCGCCCGGGATCGGCATCTACGGCGCCAGCAAGGCGGCACTGATCAACCTCACCCAGCAGTTGGCCTACGAACTGGCGCACCGACGGATCCGGGTCAACGCGGTCGCACCCGCCGTCGTCAAAACCCGTTTCGCCGAAGCGCTGTACGCGGAGAACGAAGAGAAAGTCGCGGCCGGATACCCGCTGGGACGGCTGGGTGAACCCGATGACATCGCGGCAGCCGTCGCCTACCTGGCGTCCTCGGACGCTTCCTGGGTGACCGGACAGGTCATCACTTTGGACGGCGGCAAGACCCTGCGCGCGGGTGTGGAATAGCTCACGGTCGTTCGGACGGGCTCACCGTAGCGGGTGCTCCGCGTGGCAGCATGCGGGGCGCCCGGCACAAGCACCAGCCGTCTGCCAGGTGGGGAACGGCACGACGGCACACGGGGGTGCCGCAGATGCGGCACACTCACGACGTGGGAACCTCACTGTTTTCTGGACCCGCCGCGGCCCAGCGAGGGCTGCACGGCATACGTATTGTCGGCGCCGGCCTCAGCGCGATGGTAGGCGCCGGGGTGTTCGCGGTCGTGGCCCCCGCGGCCCGCGCAACCGGTGTGTGGCTGCCGCTGGCACTGCTGATCGCAGCAACGGTGGCCTACTGCAGCGCCGTTTCCGAGACCCGGTTGTCCCTCCACCATCCCGGGCGGGGCGGCGCCTACGTGTACGGTCAGCGCCGACTCGGCGAAGGCTGGGGAGTCCTCGCCGGATGGGCGTCCGCTGTGGGCGCAGTAGCCGCCTGCAGCGCGGTCGCGCTGACTTTCGGCGTCCACGTCTGGCCCAGCCACCCTAGGGCGGGCGCGCTGGCGGTACTGGCCGCAGTGGCAGTGCTCGCCTGGAGCGGGCTCCGCCCCTCCCCCCGAACTGCGGCGGCCGCGTGCGCGGTCGTGGTCGCGATCCTCGCCGGGGTGGTGGTGCTCGCCTGGGGCGGAGGCGCCGCCGACACTGCGCGGATTGCCGCGGCGCTGCGGTGGCACGGACTGGCCGCGGTCCTGTCCGCGGCAGGGCTGCTGTTCTTCGCGTTCACCGGCTGGCGCCCCATCACCTCTCCGCGGCTAGGCGGCTCAGAGCAGCAGCTCGGCTGGGCGCTAGGCGTCGCCCTGGGCGTTTACAGCGCGGTAGCGGTCACCGCCCTGGCTGTGCTGGGGCCGAGAGAGCTAGCGCGTTCCACGGTCCCTCTGGTGGATGTGGTGCTCCGCAGCGCTGCCAGTGACGTCGCCGCGTCCGTGGTTGCTGCGGGCGCGGCGCTGGCGTGCGCGAGCGTCCTCGGCCCGGCGCTGCTTGCTGCAGCGCACAGCGTGGCCGTGCTCGCCGCTGACAGGCACGTGCCCCGCTGGCTGGGCGGGGGAAGCCGCCCGCTTGGCGTTCCAGAGCGGGCACTGTTCGCGGCAGGAGCCGCCTCCGCGGCCGTCATCGTCGCCGACCTCGACCTGTGGGCCGCGGCCGGCGTGGCAGCGTTCGGAAACCTGGTGTACTACGCGGTGACGAACGCGTCAGCCCTGCGGCTCGGCCCCACCGAGCACCGGCCGTGGCTGGCACTCCCCGTAGTGGGACTCGTGGGCTGTATCGTGCTGGCGCTGTGCCTGCCGCCTAAAGCCGTGCTGTACGCGCTGGCTGCGGTCGGTGCGGGCGTCGCAGTGTTCGTGGCGCGGCGCTGGTGGCGGAGGAGGACGGCACGGGCCTGACCGCGCCGCAGCAGCTTCTGGTGAGGGGACCACGCGCCTCCCGAAACGGGAGGCGCTTTCGTTATCGCCCAGCTGGAGAGGACTCCACGAGGAAAGCCAGGCCGCGCCGCGCCGGCACGGAGAGACGCAGGTGCGGCAACTGTTCCGGGGAGAACCAGGACGCCTCGATAGTGGAGCCGTCCGTCTCTGCTACCCGGACCGGGCCTGGGTCGTCGACGTGCGCGTGGAAGAACACCCACAGGGAGTAGATGTCGGTGTAGGGGCCGTCCGGGTGGTTGCGATAGTGGTGGGTGACCGCGAGCAGCCGTCCCGGCTGGGCTTCCTGGCTGCTCTCCTCAGCGATCTCACGGATCAAGGCGGTACGGATGTCCTCCCCGTGGGCGACTCCGCCACCCGGCAGGTGCCAGGTGCCTTCCCCGGGATAGCCGGGAGCGATCCGGGACAGGAGGAGCCGCGCCGCCGGGTCGGTGACCAGTCCGTAGACCGCGAAACGGCGGAGCGCCGTAGCGGGAAGGACCTCCTCGGGGACCAGTTCCTCGGGGGTGGGCCGACTGGGCAGGGCCAGGGCTTCCGCGAGGGAGTGGGTTGCCGGGGACGTGGTGGGAGTGGCGTAGTAGATCCGGTCGATGTGCATGTCGAGCACGTGGTCACCGTGCTGGACGGTGACCGTCTCGGTGCGGACGTCGACCGCGGTCAGCGGTGCAGCGGCAGGAAGCCGCGCCGCTTCGCGCAACCGGGCCGCCGGATCGTCGCCGAAATCGAGGCGTACCGACACCAGCGTGGCAGTGGGGGCGTGCACGCCCCCGTCAGCGGTGGTCGGTAACAGATGGGCGGTGGTCCGGCGCACAGGCTGAGGACCGGGAGTACTCACAGCAGGCTTGCTCCGGGAGAACGCGTGCCCGTGGTCAGCGCGGACAGCTCCGTCAACGTGTGGATCGTGGTGATCTCGGTGGCAGGGAGCAGACGGTGCCGGTCGCACAGCACCGGGTAGAGGCCCGCGTTGAGCGCCCCGATCGCATCCTCATACATCTGGTCGCCCACATACCACGTCTGGTGGGGGGCTACCCCGAGCTGTTGGCAGGCCAGCAGGAAGATCCGCGGGTCGGGTTTGCTGGTCCCTGCCGCCTCGGCGCACACGACCGCCCCGAAGTGGTGGGCGAGGTTGAGCGTGGAGAGCTTGTCGTGCTGCCGGTTCTGGTCGCCATTGGTGATCACCCCGAGGCGGATGTTGCGCTGTGCCAACTGGGTGAGGGTAGGGGCGACATCGTCGAAGGTCCGCCAGGCAGCGCGGTGCGCGTCTAAGTAGCGCTGGTACAGCTCATCACAGTGCTGGTCGGAGATGTGGGAGTGCCCTGCCTGGGTAGCTAACGCGCGGACGAGCTGCCGCCGCTTCTCCGCCAAGGGGATCCGCCCAGCACGGTAGGCGCTCGTGGACAGGATGCCCTGAACGTCCCAGAGGACGCGAGCAGCCGAGAAGCTGGGGTGGCCAAGGCGCTCCATGAGGACGCGCACCCCTTGAGAGACAGCGTTGTAGTCGTCCACCAGGGTGTCGTCCACGCTGAACAGGATGGCGGCAGGGGGAGTCGTCGTGGGGTGGTAAGGCATTATTCTCGGGTTTCCGTTTCCGTGACATGCGGGTGGTGGAAACGGGATCACGGTAGCGGTTATTTCGGGCTGACGGAGAATCGGCTCTCAAAAATCAGGGCAGACGCTGCGACCATGCCAGCGAGAGCACCGCGGTCGCAGTGGCGAGGACTAAGGCTACGACGACGAAAGGAACAACGATCTCCTTGTGCACGGTCTCAGTGCCCAAGGAAGAGCCGATATCAGCGTAGACGTCTTTGAGCTCGCCGGTGGACTCGGCCTCGTAGAAACGGCCACCCGTGGTCATAGCGAGTTCCTTCAAGGTCTCCTTGTCGATGTTGGCGGGCACGTAGTGGCCCTCGATCTCGATGATCGACACTCCGGTGCCGAACGCAATCGTCGACACGGGCACCCCCGCAGCCCGCGCCTCGTCAGCGGCGGCGGCCACCGGGCGACCGCTGGTGTTCTCCCCATCGGAGAGCAGCACGATCGCTGCGGGCGGCGGATCATCGGTGGCCTTCTCGTCGAAGGAGCGGATGGCCTGCAGGGAGGCGAACACTCCTTCGCCGATCGCGGTGCCCGACGAGATCGTCAGGTTCGCGATGGAGTCGGCGACCGCCTGGTGGTCTTGGGTGGGGGATGCGACAACGGTAGCGACCGAGGAGAAGGCCACCAAACCTACGTTGAACCGCGGCGGCAAGGATTCGATGAAGCTTTGCGCGGACTCTTTGGCTGAGGTGAGCCGGTCCGGGGCGACGTCGGTAGCCGCCATCGACGGGGAGACGTCGATAGCGACGAGGATGGTAGCGCGCTCCCGAGGAACTTGGACGTCCATGGCTGGCCGGGCCAGCGCCAGGATCAAGACGATGATGGTGAGCAGAAACAGCGCGGCTGGGACGTGGCGCCGCCACGCCGACGCCTGCGGCACGACATGCTCGAGCAGGGCGAGGTTGGAGAAACGCAGCGCGTACTCGGTGCGCCTGCGCTGCATCAGCAGGTAGGCGACGAGGAGGACTGCCGCGGCCAGCAGCCACCACAGGTGGATGGGAGCCAGGAAGGTCACGGTGCGGTCCTTGTCGGAATGGCGGGTCGGGGCACGGTGTGCCGGGCCAGCCGGTGGGCGGTACGGCGCTGGGCGACGACGAACTGGGCGATGTCGCGGACCCAGTCGCGGTCGGTGCGCAGCCGCAGGTGGGCCGCGCCCGACGCGCGCAGCGCCGCGGCGATAGCAGAACGCTGTTCAGCGGCGGCGTGGGCGTAGCGCTGGCGCACCTTCTCCGTCAAATGGATGTGGCGAGTGCGGCCGGTCTCCGGATCGGTCATCGCGACCAATCCTATGGCGGGCAGGTCCAGTTCCAGGGGATCCACGACTTCTATGGCAATGGTTTGACAGTTGGCGCTCATCCGGCGCAGCGGGGTCTGCCAGTCGGGGACCCCGCCGGGCGGGGTGTCCAGGAAATCGGAGACGATCACCCGCAGCCCGTGGCGGCGGCGGGTGCGCGACAGGTCTGCGAGCGCGTCCGCCAAGCGGAGGGGAGGCTCCCCCGGACGGAGCGGAGGAGCCTGTTTGAGCTGGCCGAGCGCGCCCGCCACGATCTGGTCGACCGACATGCCGGGCCGGGCCTGCCACCGCGCGACCCGTCCCCCGCTCAGCAGGTGGACGCCGCACTGGTCGCCGACCCGCCGGGTGAGCAGGGTGATCGCGGCCAGGGCACCGATGGCGATGTCGCGTTTCCTGGCCTGCGCGGTGCCGAAGTCCATGCTGGCTGACAAGTCCAGCAAGGTCCACGTGTGCAGCTCCCGGTCGGCGACCAAGTCCCGGACGTGCGGGTGGGTGGTGCGTGCGGTGACCGCCCAGTCCATCCGCCGCACATCGTCCTGTCCGGGCTGGTAGAGCCGTGCGTCCCCCGGCTCGCTGCCGGGGCCCGCGTGCAGCCCGAGGTGTTCGCCGTGTAGCAGCCCGTGCAGCCGCCGGGTCACGGTGAGGGTGAGACGGCGCAGCGCTTCCCGCTGGCGTGCGTCAGGAGTCATGGCCGCGCCGGGGCGGACTCGGGGACGTCGTCCCAGATGACGCGGGGCGGGGGGACTGCGGCGAGGATCTGGTCGACCACGGAGGCGGCGGTGACCCCGTCGGCGAGCGCGTCAAAGGTGAGGACCAGCCGGTGGTCGACGATGTCGTGGACCAGCGCTTGGACGTCTTCGGGGAGGACGTAGGCGCGGCCGCGCAGCAGCGCAAGCACCCGCGAAGCGGCGACCAGGCCGAGGGTGGCCCGCGGGCTGGCGCCGACTTCGATGACATGCTGGAGCGGGGCCAGGCCGTAGGCGGCGGGCTCCCGGGTCGCCATGACGAGGCGCACCACGTAGTCGGCGACGAGCTGGTCCACTTGCACCTGTTGGGCCTGTTCGCGGAGCCGGAGCAGGTCGCTCAGGTTGAGGACCTGGGTGGGCCGCGGAGGGGTGGTGCTCATCCGGCGCAGGATCTCGAACTCTTCGTGGGCGCGCGGATGGTCCACCCGCACCCGCAACAGGAAGCGGTCGCGCTGCGCTTCCGGGAGCGGGTAGACCCCCTCTGATTCGATGGGGTTCTGGGTGGCGATGACGATGAACGGGTCCGGCACCGGATAGGTGGTGCCCGCCAGGGACACCTGTTTTTCCGACATGACTTCCAGGAGCGCCGACTGCACTTTGGCGGGGGCACGGTTGATCTCGTCGGCCAGCACGAAGTTCGCGAAGACCGGCCCTAGTTCGACGTCGAACGCTTCAGTGGACGGCCGGTAGATGCGGGTGCCGATGATGTCGGACGGCACCAGGTCGGGCGTGAACTGGATCCGGTTGAAGGTCCCGCCGACCACAGAGGCGAGGGTGGAGACGGCGAGGGTCTTGGCGACCCCCGGAACCCCTTCGAGCAGGCAGTGGCCCCCGGCGACGAGGCTGATGAGGGTGCGTTCCACCATGGCCTGCTGGCCGACGATAACGGTGGATACCTCCTGCAGCACCCTGCGCAGCAGGGTGGTGGCCTCGGTAGGCTCCTCAGCGGTCGACGACATCGGCAGTGGCCTCCCAGAGATGGGCTGGGTTCCGCGCGGGGCGCGGGTACGTTGGACTGCGGAAAGGTGTGCAACGGGGAGACTACCCGTTGCGACGGCAGTGGATGGGAGAGGACGGCGCGGAGGTGGCGCACGAGGCTCTGCGGGATGCTGATCCGCGTCAGGTGGGGGCTTACCGGATCCAGGAGCGTAGAGTACACCGCCCAGAAGGCGTGGTTTATGCGGCGCGCGGCGCCGCGGGGGAGCCGGTGAGCGTCGCGGTGCTGAGCTCGGGTGCCGCCAGTGACCCGGCCGTGCTGGACCGGTTCCGGGCCGCGGTGGTCGACGGCGCCGGGCTTGCGGAGCGTCCCCGGGTGCTGGCCTCCACCCTCTCCGGTCCGGTGGTGTGGGTGGCTGTGGCTGCTTCCCGGCCTGACGCCGCGAACGTGTTTCTGGACGCGGTGGCAGCACCTGAGCCGCGGCGGGGCAGCGGGCCCACGTACGTGCCTTACTGGGCGTCCGCTGCCGCGCCGGCAACGGCGCGCTGGCCGTGGCCGACGCGGCTTCGGGCGCTGCGCGGCGCGGGCGCGGACCCCGGTTCCAACCCTGGCCTGGTGGCCGGGGTGGTGGCGCTGATCGCGCTGCTTGCCGCGCTGCTGCTTGTGCTCTACTTCCTCATGGCCTCGATGAGCCGCGAAGTGTATGCGCCGCCTCCGGAGGCACCGCCGTCCCCGGCACCGGAGGTGAGCCCGTCACCTGTCCAGCCGTCGCCGCGCGGCTCGCCGTCCCCGGCGGTGAGTCCCTCTGTTGAGCCGTCGCCGCGCGACTCGTCGTCCCCGGGACCGTCGCCGTCCCCGGTGCCGTCAGTGTCACTCGAACCGGAAGAGGACCACCCCTTCCCGATCGGGCCCGCGCGCCCCGAAGACCTGTTGTAGCCGGGACGCAGAGCCGGCGGGCGTCCGGGCTACCAGCGGTGGTGGACTTGGGGGCGGATCAGCTCGTCGTAGACCGCGCGGACACGGGCGTGGACGGTTTCCGGGAGCGGGGCCAGAGAGGCCGCGGCAGCGTTGCTACGCGCTTGGTCAGCGTTGCGGGCCCCTGGGATGACCACGCTGACCCCCGGCTGGTCGAGGATCCACCGCAGGGCGAATTGGGCCATGGTCGCCCCTTCAGGGACCAGAGGACGGAGCCGTTCCACCGCGGCCAGGCCGGTGGCGTAGTCCACCCCGGAGAAGGTCTCTCCCACGTCGAACGCTTCACCATTGCGGTTGAAGGAGCGGTGGTCGTTCGCGGCGAAGGTGGTGTCCGCGGTGAACTTCCCGGACAGCAGGCCGCTGGCGAGCGGGACGCGGGCGATGATCCCGACCCCGGCTTCGCGGGCGGCGGGGAGCACTTCTTCCAGCGGTTTGAGGCGGAAGGCGTTGAGGATGATCTGGACGGTGGCCACATTGGGGCGCCGGATGGCGGTGAGCGCCTGCTCGCAGGTTTCCACGCTGACCCCGTAGGCGGCGATCCGCTGCTCTTCGACCATGGTGTCCAGTGCGTCGAAGACCGCGTCGTCGGCGTAGACCTCTGACGGCGGACAGTGCAGTTGGACGAGGTCGATGGTGTCCACTCCGAGGTTGGCGCGGGAGCGGTCGTTCCACGCACGGAAGTTCTCCAGGTTGTAGACCTCGGGGGACTGGGGCACCCTCCGCCCCATTTTCGTGGCTACGGTCAGCCCGTCGTATTCCCGTAGCAGGCGGCCGACGAGGCGTTCGCTGCGGCCGTCCCCGTACACGTCGGCGGTGTCGAAGAAGGTGATCCCGGATTCCACTGCGGCGTGCAGCGCGCCCATGGCGTCGGTTTCGCTGACTTCCCCCCACGCGTCACCGATCTGCCAGGCACCGAACCCCACCACGCCGACATTCCTGCCGGTCCTACCGAGTCGTCGAGTCTCCATAGCTGGTGATCCTAGAGGGGACTTAACCGGTTTGGAAAAGATGCCGGCGGTGGCGGACTGGCGCCAACTAGTAGCCAAAGGTCACCAAATTTTCCTTGTTCGGCCGATTGCCCTGCACGTTCCTGACGTTCGGCACATGGAGTATGCGCAGAGAGTAGTGGTTGTCACTTTTTGTAATGGGGTTTTCATGGTGCGTCGCACGCTCTCTGCAGTCCCGCCGTCCCGACGCCGCTTCCTGGGCATCGGTGCTGCCTCTGCGGCCGCCGTAGCCCTGGGGACCGGTCTGTTTCCCGCCCCGTCCCACCGCTCCGCCTCCGCCAGCTCCTACCCTTTCACCCTTGGGGTCGCCTCCGGGGACCCGCACCCCGACGGGGTCGTCCTGTGGACCCGCCTGGCCCCCGACCCGCTCGCCCCCGACGGCCGGGGCGGCATGGGCGACGAGGAGGTTACGGTCCGCTACCAGGTTGCAACAGACGAGCGCTTCAGCCGCGTGGTCCACGAGGGAGAAGCCGTCGCCTCCCCCGAACTCGCCCACTCCGTCCACCCCGAGATCACCGGTTTGGAACCGGACCGCGAATACTTCTACCGGTTCCAAGCCCTGGGGGAGATCAGCCCGGTAGGGCGCACCCGCACCGCACCCGACCCCCGAACCGAGCCGGCTCTGCTCCGGTTCGCCTTCGTCTCCTGCCAGAAGTGGGACGACGGCTACTACACCGCCTACCGCCACCTGGCCGAAGAAGACCTGGACCTCGTCGTGCACTTGGGCGACTACCTCTACGAGTACCCGGTAAGCGGAGCCATCCGCCAGGTCGAGATCCCCGACTACCTGGCCACCGAGACGGAGACTCTCGAGCAGTACCGGGTGCGCTACGGCCTGTACAAGAGCGACCCCGACCTGCAGGCGGCGCACGCTCGCTTCCCGTGGATCGCCGTGCTCGACGACCACGAAGTTAAGAACAACTGGGCCGGGGCCCACACCGGTGAGGCCGAGCTGGCCCGCCGCGCGGCCGCATTTCAGGCGTACTACGAGAACCTGCCGCTGCGCCGCTCCGCCCTCCCCGTCGGGCCTGCCATGGGACTGCACCGCCGGATCTCGTGGGGCCAGTTGGCGGATTTCACGATCCTCGACACCCGCCAGTACCGCGACGCCCACGCCTGCCACGACGGAAAGTCCGCCACCTGCTCTGCACGGCTCAACCCCGGCCGCAGCCTGCTCGGCACGGAGCAGCGCGAGTGGTTGCTGCACGGGTTCGAGACCTCGCCCGCCCGCTGGCACGTGCTGGGCAACCAAGTGCCGATGACGCAGAGCGACCTCGATCCGGGGCCTGCGACCCGGGTGTGGTTGGACTCCTGGGACGGCTATGTCGCAGAGCGCGACCTGGTGCTGGCCGAGGCTGCGGCACGCGGGGTACGCAACCTGGTGGTGGTGACGGGAGACCGGCACCAGAACTACGCGGCCGAACTCAAAGCCGACTACGCCGACCCGGATTCTGCGACCGTGGGCACGGAATTCGTCGGCACCTCGATCAGTAGCAGCCAGGACGGGCAGGACCTGGGGGAACAAGGGCAGGCTCTGCTCGCGGCCAACCCGCACCTGCGGTTCGTCAACGAGCAGCGCGGCTATGCGCGGTGCTTCGTGACCCCCGAGCTGTGGCAGACCGACTTCCGCGTGGTGCCGTACGTGACCTCACCCGGGGCTCCCGTCTCCACCCGGGCGTCTTTTGTCGTCGAAGACGGGCATCCCGGGCTGCTCGAAGGGTGACCGCTGCGGCCTACCCCGCTCCTGAACCGATTCAGTAAAGTGGGCGCATGACGACAGACAGGGGTGTGCTGCGGTGGGGCGTGCTCGGCACCGGGTGGATCGCCACCGCTTTCCTTGAAGGGCTGCGCGCCGTCCACGGGGCCCGGGTCACCGCGGTCGGTTCGCGAAGCGCGGCCGCAGCCGAGCGCTTCGCCGACACCTGGGGCATCCCCAACCGGCACGTGGGCGTCACTGCGCTGGCTGAGGACCCTGACGTCGACGTCGTCTACATCGCCACACCCCACTCAGCCCACCATGCGGGCACACTGGCCTGCCTCGCCGCAGGCAAGCACGTCCTGTGCGAAAAACCGCTGGCTATGAATGCCCGGCAGGTCACCGAAATGATCGGCGCGGCCCGCAGCCACGGGCGCTTCCTCATGGAAGCCATGTGGACCCGTTTCGCCCCGGCCAGCCGGAAGATCAGCGACCTCCTCGCCGCCGGGGCCATCGGTGAACTGCGGATGCTCATCGCCAACTTCGGCAACGCCGTCCCCTACGATCCGGCCAGCCGCCTGTGGAACCCCGAACTGGGCGGCGGGGCCCTCCTGGATTTGGGGGTTTATCCGATTGCGCTGGCCTCCCACTTCTTGGGAGACCTCACCGTTGTAGGGGTGAGCGGCCGCCTCGACCCCCAGGGGAAGGTGGACGCCCAGAGCACGGTGCTGGTGGAGAACCGCGACGGGGTGACCGGACTGCTCGCTTGCTCACTGGAGGCGCCGCTCCCCAACCGGGTCGCCCTCATCGGCACCCGCGGCCGGATCGAAGTGGAGCGCTGGTGGTGCCCCACCGACTTCGTCCTCTACCGGGACGGCAGCGAACCGGAAGCGTACGCCTTCCCGCACCGCGCCAACGGGTATGAGCATGAGGCTGAGGAAGTGGCTCGTTGCATCGCCGCAGGCGAGCAGGAGAGTCCGCTGATGCCGTGGGCGGAAAGTTTGCGGATCATGCGCATCATGGACGAGGTGCGCCAGCGTCTCGGTGTCGTCTACCCCTACGCCGACACCCCGTGACCTGGCCCGAGCGCGGACGGTCTCAACGGGACGGCACCACCGCCACCACCCGCAGCCTCCGGTAGTCCGCCCACCAGGAGCCGTCCTGGTAGAGGGCGGGACGCAGCCGCTGTTCCAGTGCGGTGAGAAACGCGTCGGTGTCGGTGACCCCGGCCAGCAGGGACGTGGCGAACATGCGCACCCACGAGCCCAGGCCGTCCGCACCGGTAAGCGGGGTGGGCCGGTCGAACAGCCATGCGGCGCGGACTTCGAATCCGGCGTTCTCCAGGACGCGCGCGTACTGGGCGACCGTGGGGAAGTACCAGGGTGAGGCGGCCTGCGGTAGGCCCCACTCGGCGCGCAGCTCGTGGATGGCGGTGGTGAGCGTAGCGATGTTGCCTGCGCCGCCGAGTTCGGCGACCAGGCGTCCGCCGGGGCGCAGCACGGCACGCAGGGAGGCGGCAGCCTGGTCGGCTTCGGGCACCCAGTGGAGGACGGCGTTGCTCAGTACCGCGTCGAACTCCTCCCGGAACGGCAGGGCGCGCAGGTCGGCCACGGTGACGGGGATGCCGGGGAAACGCGCGGCCGCCCGCGCCACCATCTCCGGGCTGATGTCTACGCCGAGGACATCCACCCCGGCGGCCGCGAGCTGGGCCACATGGTCTCCGGTGCCGCACCCGGCGTCCAGGACGCGTTCCCCGGGGGCCGCGTTGAGCAGGTCGAGGAGCGCGGTGCCATGCGCGGCGACAAACGAGTGGCGTGCATCGTACAGTTCGGCGTCCCAGACATGCGCGGTCATACCGCGAACCTACCCTTGCGTCTCGCTATGAGAAACAAATATCTCAATAATTGAGACGCTGGGGAGTTTTCATGCCTGATCAGGCTCCGGACAGTGCCGGATACCGTAGGCCGCGCGCGCAAAGACCTGCCGGAACAGCGGGAGCGGACGGGCCCTCCTCGCCCGAACAGCGCGCCGGCGCCGCTGCACGCCAGGAATCCCGGTGCCCAAGGCTGCCCTGTCCCGGAAACCGCGCACCCGGCACCACCGGGACTGCTGCGGCACACCCCGCCCTTCCTGTCCTCACGTGGATGCCGTACCGGGGAAGCCCTCGCCGAGCCGCATAGCCGACAGAAACGCACACCGCCTGGCCCTAGAGCGGCCGGGGCAGACCGGCCGCGGGGCCCAACCCAGGCAGCCAGGAACCTGCCCCGCCGTGGACCATCCCCGCCATGGCCAGGAAGAGACAGAGGACAGAAACGCCCAACCACGCGCGGTTATGCCGCGGAAGGCACCAGGATCCGCTCAAAGCAAATGCTCTCCGCGCAGTTCGCGTAGTGCCCAAACGGCTCAATCCGCTGATAGCCGCACCGCTCGTACAACCGCAGCGCCTCAGGCTGCCGAGTACCGGCCTCCAGACGCATCCGCTGTGCCCCTCTGCTGATCGCGGCCTCCTCCAAAGCCCGCAGGAGCACCTCGCCGATACGGCGTCCCCGCCACGCAGGGGTGACATACATGCGTTTGATCTCGTACGTCACCTCGTCCAACCGGCGCAGTCCGCCACAACCCACCGACACAGACGTTTCAGCGTCGCGGGCGATCAGGAACACGTCCACGTCCTCCGCGGACGGTTTGGGACACTGCTCCAGATCACCGCCGTACCGCTGGATGATCTCCGCTTCCTGCTCTTGGCGCAGCCGCACGCCTACAGGGTCGTCCCAGCTTGTGGCTTCTACGATCACTCCCACATTCAGCAGGCTACCCCGATCCCCAGTGCGCGCTTCGGAAACGCGGTGAAATGACCGTCACTGACCGTCGCAGCACCGGTGTGATCGGGACGATCCGGAACGATGGGGTAGTGCTTCCGCGCTCTCGAAAGAACGTCCGAAACACCCGGGAGCCCTCACTCAGGGCTCGAGGAGAGCACAGGCTTCAACTGCGTGGCGAAAAACTCGAAGAACCCGTCGGGATCCGGCCCGACGTTGCCGATATAGACCTCGTCGATCCCCGCCTCCACGTACTCCGACAACAAAGTGAGGTACTCGTCGGGGTCGGAGCCGCACGGCAGTTGGGCCGCAACCTGCTCGGCCGTGACCAGTTCAGCCAGGGCGGCAAAGTGCTGGGGGAGCGGAAGCAGCTGGCTGGCCTGCCCCGGCAGGAAGTCGTTCGGCCACCGCCGGCGGGCATGCTCCACGGCCTGCTTCCGGTCCGGCGCCCAGGAGACCTTGACCCCCGCCTGGATCGGTTTGGCCGCCCCGCCGTGCTCCCGGAACTCCTCGATCAGAGGCAGACTCACCCCCATGGTGATCAGCCCGTCCCCGATACGTCCGGCAAGCCGGGCAGCGTACGGGCCGAACGCGGAGACGAACACGGGAGGCGGCTGGTCGGGAAGGGTGTACAAGCGCGCCGTGTCGACCTGGTAGTGCCGGCCCCGGTGCGTGGTGAGACGGCCCTGCCACAGCCGCCGCATCAGCTCCACCGCCTCGGCCAGCATCTCCCGCCGTTCCGCGGCCGGAGGCCAGCGTTGGGCGACCACATGCTCGTTGAGCGCCTCGCCGGTGCCCACCCCCAGCGTGAAACCGCCGCGCAACTGGCAAGCAGCGGTCGCCGCAGCCTGCGCTGTGACGACCGGGTGGAGGCGCATGATGGGACAGGTGACCGCGGTGGTCACCGGCAAGTCGGTGGCTTCGCTGAGCGCTCCGATGACCGACCACACGAACGGGCTGTGCCCCTGCTCGTCCAGCCACGGATGGAAGTGGTCGGAAATCCACAGGGCCGAGAAGCCCGCTTCCTCTGCCAGCCGGGCCTGGCGGACCAGTTCCCGAGGCCCGTGCTCTTCACAGGCGAGAAAGTATCCGAAGCGAGTCACCCGAACTCCTCTCCCGGACAGCAGTCGTCTTCCGATGCCGCTAACCGGGCTTAAGACCGCTAATCCACCAGCCAGGCCCCCGGCTACCGAAACGAAGAACGCCGCTCGGGCAGCGGCTGTCCGAACCGCGCGCCTCCGCCCCAGACACGCCTGCCCCGAGACAGGGTGTAAAACCCGCGGTCTCGGCTAGAGGAACAGAACCGCATGGCGGGCCGTGCTCGTGGTCAAGGTCAGGCCATGGGGAAAACCGGGCGAGGAGTGACGTGTCTACAACGGGAGAGGCCCCCAGCAGCGGTGAAGTGAACATCGCCCACGTGGTGATGATTGCGGCAGCCGCGGCGATGGGCGGATTCCTGTTCGGGTACGACAGTGCCGTCATCAACGGTGCGGTGAGCGCGATCCAGGACACCTTTCGGGTCGGCTCCACTGTCATCGGGTTCACGGTGGCCGCTGCCCTGATCGGTTCCGCGGTGGGGGCGGCGATCGCGGGTGCCCTGGCCGACCGGATCGGTCGGATCCGGGTCATGCAGCTCGCGGCTGTGCTGTTCGCGGCCAGCGCGGTCGGATCCGCGCTCCCCTTCACCGTCTGGGACCTGGCCTGGTGGCGCGTGGTCGGCGGCGTGGCGATCGGTATCGCCTCGGTGATCGCCCCGACCTATATCGCCGAAGTGTCCCCGCCCGCGTTCCGCGGCCGCCTCGCCTCGCTGCAACAGCTCGCCATCGTCCTCGGGATCGCCACCTCCCAACTGGTCAACTACGGGCTGGCCGCCGCGGTGGGTGGCAGCGCCCTCCACCGGCTCGGCCCGCTGCAGGCCTGGCAGTGGATGCTCGGCATCGAAGTGCTGCCTGCCGCCACGTACTTTGTACTGACCCTGGTCATTCCCGAGTCGCCCCGCCACCTCGTCCGCATCGGCCGCGATGCCCGCGCACGCCGCGTCCTCGCTGAAGTCGAAGGCGGTGACGTGGACGGCCGTGTGGCGGAGATCCGCCGGGTGCTCGGCCGGGAACGCCGCCCCCGCCTGCGCGACCTGCGCGGCCGCTACGGGCTGCTGGCCATCGTGTGGGTGGGCATGGCCCTGTCCGCGTTCCAGCAGCTCGTCGGCATCAACGTGATCTTCTACTATTCGGCGGTGCTGTGGCAGTCGGTGGGTATCGCGGAAACCGACTCGCTGCTGCTGAGCCTGTTCACGTCCATCGTGAACATCGTCGGCACCCTGATCGCGATCGGCCTGGTAGACCGGGTGGGACGCAAACCCTTGCTGCTGGCCGGATCGGCGGGGATGACGGTGGCGCTGGCCTTCACCGCATTCGCGTTCAGCCACGCCCGAGGGGAAGGAGACGACGTGGTGCTGTCAACGGCGTGGGCCTTGACCGCCCTGGTCTCCGCCAGCACGTTCGTCCTGTTCTTCGCGCTCTCTTGGGGAGTGGTCACCTGGGTGCTGCTCGGCGAGATGTTCCCGCTGCGGATTCGCGCTGCAGCCATGGCCGTGGCCACCGCCACCCAGTGGATCACCAACTGGCTGGTGACCGTCACCTTCCCGTCGCTGCGTGACTGGAGCCTTCCCGGCACCTACCTGGTGTACACGGCGTTCGCGCTGCTGTCCTTCGGGTTCGTGCTCCGGTTCGTGCGGGAAACCAAAGGCCGGACACTGGAGTCGATGGACGAACTCGCCGGACAGTGACCACAGCAGGGAGGTCTGCCCCGGCCGGGGCAGCGGAATGCGGCGGCGCGAACACCGAAGGTCCACACCGCCGCGGGAACCGGTGAGTACGCGTCGGAAGCGGGCCGGTTCCCGGCCAGGAACTCTACCCTTCCGTGAGAGTAGCTATGACAGGGAGGCGCGGATAGGCCAGCACGCTGCGGAAACCCGGTTCCGGACCGGTTGCTCGCGTCTTCACGCCCGGGCACGGGGGACGGCTGCGCCGCGCCGGGCGCGCAGCCGGGCACCGAACTCTTCGGCCAAGGCCAGTTGCTCCCGCAGCGCAGCACAGCGGGCCGCGACAGCCGTTTCGAACCGGTCAAGCTGGTCGGTCAGCGCGGCGCGCTCCGCGTCGTCGAGCCCTGGGGAGTCGAGCCGGTCAAGAACACCCAACAAGTCGCGGGTCTGCTCCAAGCTGAACCCCAAGGGTTTCATCTGCTTGATCAGCAGCAGCCGTGCCACATCGGATTCGGTGTAGAGGCGGAAGCCCCCCTTGGAGCGCGCAGACGGCACGACAAGCCCGACCTCGCCGTAGTAGCGGATCGTCCGCAACGACAGTCCGGTACGTTCGGCTACTTCGCCGATCTGCATGCGGTCCCTGCCCACCGGGCCACCTCCTCACCACGATTTCCCCTAACGGTACAGACACCGGCGGGTCTCCAGGCCACAGCAGCACCGGGAGTCCGGGCCGCAGCACTAGTCCTGCCTGGTATGCGAAGACCTGCGCCTTCCCGCCGTCGCAGACCAGCGGATCAGCCCGGGGAAGGCGCGCAGCCCTTGTCCCCAGCCTGCTGCCGCCAGCCTGCGCCATGATCGGCGCGGCGCTGACAGGCGTACCCTGAAACGCGGTGCGGCAGGGAAGGGAGGATCGGCATGCGGGTGCTGCTCGTGGACAACCACGACTCCTACACCTACAACCTCGTCCATCTGCTTGCGCGCACCCTAGGCGAGGAACCGCTGGTCGTCACCAACGACGATCCGCGCTGGAAGTGCTTGGACCCCGCTGACTTCGACGCCGCCGTGATCTCTCCCGGCCCTGGCCGACCCCAGCGGGCCAGCGACGTGGGGCACACGCGGCGCGTGTTGGACGAACCGCACCTGCCGATCCTCGGCGTGTGCCTGGGCCACCAAGCCATCGCCCACCACGCCGGTGCCGCGGTGGTCTCGGCCCCCCGGCCCCGCCACGGGCATCTCAGCCGGGTACGCCACGACAATTCCGCTCTTTTCGCGGGAATTCCCCAGGACTTCACCGCCGTGCGCTACCACTCGCTGTGCGTGGCCTCGCCGCTGCCGGAGGATGTGGAAGCTACCGCCTGGGCCGAGGACGGGGTGGTCATGGCGTTGCGCCACCGCGTCCTGCCACGCTGGGGCGTCCAGTTCCACCCCGAATCCGTGGCCAGCGACCACGGCCCCACTCTGGTCGCCAACTTCGTTCGCCTGGCCCGGGCCCACCGCCGGGTGGTTGCTGGACGTCCCGGAGCTACCGCGCAGCAGAGCGGAAGCCCGCGGCCCGCACTCCACACGACCCCGGTGCGACCAGGACAGCAGGGGGTACCGCCCACCGGGGCAGCGCCGCGGGCTCTCCACGAGGTGCGGAAAACCCTGCGGTTCCGGGTCATGCCGCGTGCCGTGGACACCGAAGCAGCGTTCCTCACCTGCTATGCCGGACGCGACTACGCCTTCTGGCTGGACAGCAGCCTGACCGGCGGGACCGCACGGTTCTCGTTTCTCGGCGGTCTCGACAGCCCTCAGAGCGAAGTGCTCACCTACCGGGTAGGCGACGGCACGGTAGCCGTGCGCTCTGCCGACGGCACGACGCACACCGAGCCCGGCACGATCTTCGACGCGCTCGCGACCCGCACCGCTTCCGCCCCCTACGGCCGTCCCGACCTGCCTTTCGACTTCTTGGGCGGCTATGTCGGCTACTTCGGCTACGAACTCAAAGCCGACTGCGGCGGCACGGCCGTGCACCGCGCCGCCACCCCTGACGCGGTATGGCTGCGCTGCGACCGCTTCATCGCGGTCGACCACGCAGCGGACCGCACCTACCTGGTCGCCGTGGACGGCGACGAAGCCTGGCTGGACGCCATGGCGCGCTCACTCAGCGGACTGCGATCCCCGTCAGCCTTGCAGCAGACCGGCAGGGGAGTGGATCCGACCCCGTTCCTGGAGCGTTCCCCGGACGACTACGTGGCCGACGTCAAACGGTGCCTGGAGGAGCTGGCCGCGGGGGAGAGCTACGAAATCTGCCTGACTACCCGGGCACGATTGCCAGCACCCGGTGACGGCACAGCCTTCTACTTGAGGCTGCGCCGCGCTAACCCGGCCCCGTACGCGGCCCTGCTCCACGCGGGGGAGACCGCCGTGTATAGCGCCTCCCCGGAGCGTTTTCTGCGGGTCACCCCGGACGGCTGGGTGGAGAGCCGCCCGATCAAGGGGACCGCACCGCGCCACGACGACCCGGTCCGCGATGCGCGCGCCCGGGACGCCTTGCGCGGCGACCCGAAAACCCGGGCGGAGAACCTGATGATCGTGGACTTGCTCCGCAACGACCTGGGACGGGTCTGCGAGATCGGAAGCGTGGAGGTGCCCGCGTTCTTGTACACCGAGTCCTACGCCACGGTGCACCAGTTGATCTCCACGATCCGCGGACGGCTGCGCGCAGACCGGTCCGCGGTGGACGCGGTGGCGGCGTGCTTTCCGCCCGGGTCGATGACGGGGGCGCCTAAGAAACGCACCATGGAGATCGTGGACCGGCTGGAGACGAGCGCGCGAGGGGTGTATTCGGGAGCGTTGGGCTACCTGTCCTTCTCAGGGACCGCCGATCTGAGCGTGGTGATCCGCACCGCTGTCTGCCATGACGGGCAGGTGACCGTGGGAGCAGGCGGGGCTGTCGTACTCGAGTCGGTGCCGGAGCGCGAGTACGCCGAGATGCTGCTCAAAGCGGCGGTGCCGCTGCGTGCCCTCGAAGCGTGAAGAGCCCGCCCCGCCAGTGGCGGAGCGGGCTCGGGCCGGTGACGGAGGGGAGGGACTCGTCGTCACCGAGTTGAGGGAGGGAGAACCGTTAGGCCACGGAGCAGAGGCTGCCGTTGAGCTTGAAGTTCTCCGGCACTCCCGGCTCCCGCGTGGAGTTGGCGTTGAAGCCGAACTCCACCGAGCCGTGGTGCGGAATGGTGCTGTTCCACGAGACGTTGGTGACCGTCACGGTGGTTCCGGACTGCTGGGCAGTGGCGTTCCACGCCTGGTTGATGGTCTCACCGTTGGTGAAGTCCCACGTCAGTTCCCAGCCGTCGATGGACTCGTGGCTGCCGTTGTAGATCCGCACCTGGGCGGTGAATCCGCCGTACCAGGTGTTGGGTGTGCTGTACTCGATCTCGCAGGCGAGCGCGGGAGCGTCACCCGAGTTGAAGGTCAGCGTCGCCGACGGGCTCGAGGTGTTGCCCGCCGCGTCGCGCGCCACGACGTAGATCGAGTAGTCGGTGTTCGGCGTCAGCCCGGTGAGGGTGACGCTGGTGGTGCGAGTCGTGGCCAGCAGCTCGTCGTTGGCCGCGTTGTACACCCGGTACTCGGCGACACCGACGTTGTCGGTTGCAGCAGGCCAGCTGATCTGGGCGGAGGTGCCGTTCAGGGAACCAGCCACCGGGGTGCCGGGAGCAGTGGGCGCCTCAGTGTCCGGCTGAGGACCGCCCGAACCGCCGTCGTCGCCGCCGCCGACGAACACCACGTCGGTGCAGTCGTAGAAGGCCTCCGGGCTGTCGGAGCGCTGCCAGATCGAGTAGATGATGTGGCGGCCCGACTTGTTAGGCAGCGTGGCGTCCCAGTAGTACTCCGGTCCCTCGGGGCCACCAGGACGGATCGGCGGGTCGGTGACCGTGTGGAAGGGAACAGGCTCCAGGTCGTCCCAACCCAGCGGGGAGTTGGGATCCCAGCCATCCTTGGTGACGTACAGGTACCAGGTGCCGGGGTGCGGTGCCCAGGCGTTGTACTGGAAGGTGATGGTGCTTCCGGCCACCAGCGTGGTGGTGGGCCAGTGCTCGCTGACCAGGTTCAGGCCGCTGAACTGCGGGTGGGGGCCGCAGAGCTGGCCGTCCGGGATGATCTCGCGGTGCCGGCCACCAGCGTCGCTGATGAGGTTGCCGAACCAGTTGTAGAACGGGTAGTTGCCGTTCTCCGCAAGCAGGTTCTGGCAAGCGGGGTTGGTGGGCGCGATGTTGCCGCCCTGGCCCCCCTCGATGCCGTTGACGTAGCAGATGTAGCTACGCGTCGGGGGGTAGGTCATCGCGCCGTGCGCGTAAGCATCCTCGGCCGGTGTGACGGCGGCGAGGGTTGCAGTCAAGCCAGCGAGTGCGCCAAAAGCAGCGAGCCGGCTTCTCATTCTCACCGTGGAACTCCTTGAGAGACGTTACGGCTAGGACCGCCGCGACCTGTGGGGGCTGGCCGCGGCGGCCGGCCCGGAACGTCCGAGGGACGATCCGGAATGGTCTCCCCCGCCTGGAACGCCCCCGGGATGGGGATGGATGCGGAAAGGAGTTGGGAGCGCTCCCAGCTAGGGGTTGTACCAGAATCGTGATACGTATCACGGGCTATGTCAACAGATTGTGTCCTATAAATGACGTAACGAAAGGAAATCTGCCTGTTTTGGCGGACCGAAACCGCAGATCATGTCCCCGTCGCGGGCGGACCGCGAGAAGAAAAACTCCCCGAACCGGCTCAGCGAGTGAAGGGCGTCCCCTCTTCGCGGCCGCCCTTGCCCGGAGGCCCCGACTTTTTGCGGGGAACGCGATAGCGTGGCTCTATGGCGCCTGTTGCGAACCGGCCGTCAACGTCGGTCGAGGACTACGTCAAGGTCATCTACGACCTTCAGGAACGCGGAAGTGGCCCAGTCACCATTTCCCGGGTCGCCGAGCGGCTCGCCGTGTCCAACTCCTCGGTCTCCGGCATGCTGCGCAAACTCGGTGAACTGGGGCTGGTCGACCACCAGCGCTACGGCGACGTGCGACTGACCCCCACGGGAGACAAGGTCGCCTTGGCCGTACTGCGCCGTCACCGACTGATCGAGCTCTACCTCGTGGAGGAACTCGGGTACTCCTGGGACGAGGTCCACGACGAGGCGGAGGTCCTCGAACACGTCGTCTCGGACCGTTTTGTGGAACGTATCGCCGAACGCCTGGGCCATCCCACGGTCGACCCGCACGGCGACCCCATTCCGACCAGCGACGGCCGCGTTCCGACACAGGAGACCCGCCTGCTGGCCCACGTGGACCCGGGAAGCGGGGGGACGATCGTCCGTGTCAACGACTCCGACCCGGCGCTGCTGCGCTACCTGGCCAGCCAGCACATCGGCATCGGCATGCGGATCGAGCTTGTGGAACGTCAACCTTTCGGCGGCCCTCTCGTCGTGCGTTTGCACACCGACGAAGGGGTTGAAGAGCGGTCCATCGGCACGGGGGTCGCCGAAGCGCTCTGGATCGCGACAGACCACTAACGCTGCGTAGTCGAATCCCGCACATCTCACCGGCCCGGACATGGTTGGCGGGCCGGCATAGTGGTAAAAGTTAGGCGTGGCGAACTTTAAAGATTGTCGTACCTTAAAAACCGGTGTGCTCGGTATTGTCCTCGCAGCACTTGCTGCGTGCGGCACCTCACCAGCCACACAGCTCGACGACGACCGGCCTGTCGTGCTCACCACCTTCACCGTCCTCGCTGACATGGCGCGCAACGTCGCCGGGGAGCACGCCCGCGTGGAATCCATCACCCGGGTCGGTGCGGAGATCCACGAATATGAGCCCACCCCCAGCGACCTGGTCCGTGCCCAGGCCGCTGACCTCCTCCTCGCCAACGGCATGAACCTGGAACTGTGGTTTGAGCAGTTCACCGACCCGCTCGACGTCCCCACCCGCGTGGTCACCGAGGGAGTCGAGACCATCCCTGTCGCCTCCGGGGACTATGCGGGCCACCCCAACCCGCACGCGTGGATGTCCCCGGACGAAGCCCTCGTCTACGTCGACAACATCCGGGATGCGCTCAGCGAACTCGACCCGGACCATGCCGCCGACTATGCGGCCAACGCCGAGGCCTACCAGGCTGAGATCACCGAGATCGGCGAGTTCCTCCGTGCTGAACTCGCCACAGTGCCCGAAGAACAGCGGGTCCTGGTCACCTGCGAGGGCGCATTCTCCTACCTGGCACGCGACACAGGGCTAACCGAGAAGTACCTGTGGCCGATGAACGCTGAAGGGGAAGGCACCCCCCAGCAGATCGCCTCCGTGGTGGAGTTCGTCCGTGAGCACAACGTCCCCGCGGTCTTCTGTGAAAGTACCGTCAACGACAGCGCCCAGCGCCAGGTCGCCCGCGAGACCGGTGCCGTCCTCGGCGAACCCTTGTACGTGGATTCGCTCTCCGACGCAAACGGCCCAGTCCCCACCTACCTGGACCTGCTGCGCCACGACGCGGAAGCCATCGTCGCCGGACTCACCGGACAGGGAGGCCGCTCGTGACCACCCCGCCCGCACTCGAAGTCCGCGAGGTCACCGTCCGCTACGGCGACGTCCTGGCACTCGACAACGTCACCGTGGAGATTGGACGCGGCGTCGTGTGCGGCCTGCTCGGCGCCAACGGCTCCGGCAAGTCCACCCTGCTGAAAACCATCGCGGAACTCGTCACCCCGCAGAGCGGACACGTGCGGATCCACGGCCTACCGCCCGCCCAGGCCCGCAAAAACGGCCTGCTGGGCTACGTCCCCCAGTCCGAACAGGTGGACTGGGCCTTCCCAGTGCGGGTGATCGACGTGGTGATGATGGGACGCTACGGTCACATGGGCCTTACCCGCCGACCCCGCAAGTCCGACCGTGACGCGGTAGCCGAAGCCCTCGAACGCACCGGACTCACCGACCTGGCCCACCGGCAGATCGGAGCCCTCTCCGGCGGCCAGCGGAAACGCGCGTTCATCGCCCGCGGCATCGCCCAAGGCGCCACCGTGTTCCTGCTGGACGAGCCGTTCGCGGGCGTAGACAAGCCCTCAGAACGCACCATCGTTCGCGTGCTGCGGGAGATGCGCGACGAAGGAGCCACCCTGCTGGTCTCCACCCACGACCTGGCCGGAGTGGGGGAGCTGTGCGACGAAGCCATCCTGCTGCACCGGCGCGTCCTGGCCCACGGCAGCCCGGACCGCGTCCTCGTACCCGAGCTGATGCTCCGCGCTTTCGGACTAGAGGAGCCCGCATGACCCTCATCGACTGGCTGACCGTCCCCTTCACGTTCGAGTTCATGCAGCGGGCACTCCTGGCTAGCGTGCTCGCGGGCGCAGTGTGCGCGGTGCTGTCCTGCTGGGTGACCTTGATCGGCTGGTCGCTGATGGGGGACGCCATCTCGCATGCGGTCCTGCCCGGCGTAGTGCTGTCCTACCTGCTCGGGCTGCCGTTCGCGGTGGGAGCACTGGTCTTCGGCGTAGGCTCGGTGGCGCTGATCGGCACAGTCAACCGCACGTCCCGCGTCAAAGAGGACGCCGCGATCGGCATCGTGTTCACCGCGATGTTCGCGCTCGGCGTGGTCATCATCTCCCGCATCTCCAGCGACACCGACCTGCGACACATCCTCTTCGGTAACCCGCTCGGCGTCAGCGACGTCGAGATCCTGCAGATCGTGGTGATGACCGTCGTCACGCTGGCCGTGGTGGCGTTCACCCACCGCGACTTGACCTTGTACGCTTTCGACCCGGCCCACGCGCACGTGATCGGGCTGCGGCCGCGCCGCCTGGAAGCACTGCTGCTCGGGCTGCTGGCGGTGACCGTGGTCATCGCACTCCAGGTGCTCGGCATCATCATGGTCGTCGCCATGCTGATCATCCCGGGCGCGACCGCCTACCTGCTCACGGACCGCTTCGAACGGATGATGCTCATCGCGGTGGCCACGTCAGTGGCTGCCTCGGTGGTGGGGGTCTACGCCAGTTTCCTGCTGGATGTGGCGCCCGGCGGCATGATCGTCCTCGTGCAGGCGCTGCTCTTCGCTGCCGCCTATCTGCTGGCACCCCGCTACGGCTTGCTCGCCCGCCGGGCAGGGGCACGGAGAGCAGCCGTCCTGGACACCGCCGAGGCGGCCCAGGGGACCGCTTCCGCAGAGCGGGTCCAGGGATAGCTTGGGCATGCGGCCCGGAGGAGAACGACCGCGTGCCCAAGGATGCCCACGGATTCCTTCGCTGCGCCCGGGTGGAGAAGAGAGCAGGCCGCGCAGGCATCGGGGAGGCCCGTCCTGGACCGTCTGGTCCTCGAGGGAGAGGTGCTCCGCATCGTCCGTCGCAAGGACCACCCCAGCAGGGATCAAGGACACCGCTGACAGCGGCGGTCAGTCCGAGCGCGAGCTTCTCTGCCCTGGCAAGGCCACGCTCAACGAGGAGCAGCAGCGCCGTAAGCTGGTCCCCGTGGAGACCGTTGCCCGCATGTGCTGGGGCAGCGAGCTGGAGGGGAAACCCCGGCTTCACCCCGTCGGCCGACTGGTCCTCGGATCCGACATCCCATAATCCCGGATTGGGGGGAGTGACACGCCCTCCGAACCCGGGGTTTTCCCTGCTCCGATTCCGGTTCCGGGCCTCCGTTCTTGGCCAGCGCAGCACACGTTCGTGCCCGCCCCGCTGCAGCGGAGGCAGTCTGCGCCGGGGAGACACCCACCCAGGCGGGAGCGGCTGTCACCGGCTCAGCTACGGGCTGTTCGCCGTGGTCTTCGCCCGCGACCGCAGGGCTGCGCACCACTGCATCGACGCGGTCGACTACCGTCAGGTCGCGGTCGACAACGGCGCTGAGCCTGGATCGCACACCTACCGGACAGGAAACAGGGAGACGGGAATGGCTGACGAGGTTGTGGGCATCGTCGGCGCCGGCATCATCGGGCTGGCGATCGGCCGGGAGATCATCCGCCGGTGGCCAGGCACGCGCGTGGTCGTGCTGGAAAAAGAAGACCGGATCGCTGCCCACCAGACCAGCCACAACTCCGGAGTCGTCCACGCAGGACTCTACTACAAGCCCGGCAGCCTGAAAGCCCGGCTGTGCACACGCGGTCGGGAGATGCTCCGCGAATACTGCACCGACCGCGGCCTGCCCTACGAGGAGTGCGGCAAGCTCGTGGTCGCGGTCAACTCCGAAGACGTGCGGCGGCTCGACGCCATCTACGCCCGCGCCGACAGCAACGCGGTGCCCGGGCTGCGCCGCATCGGGCCCGAGGAGATCCGCGCAATCGAACCGCACGCCACCGGGCTGGTCGCCCTGCACTCGCCGCACACCGCCATCACCGACTATCCGCTCATCTGCGCGTCTTTCGCGAAAGACATCACCGAGGCAGGCGGGGAGATCCGCTGCACTGCGCCGGTCACCCGCATCCGGGAAGTCAGCGACTCGATCGAGGTTGTCGCCGGCGGTCAGCCGGTGACCGTGGACCGCCTCATCATCTGCGCAGGACTGCACACCGACCGGGTTGCGCGCCTCGCCGGCGACGGGACCGAACCGCGGATCATCCCGTTCCGAGGCGAGTACATGCTGGTCAAACCAGAGAAGGCGCACATGGTGCGCGGTTTGATCTACCCGGTCCCGGATCCCCGCTACCCGTTCCTCGGCGTACACTTCACCCGCCGAGTCTCCGGGGAAGTAGAGGTCGGCCCCAACGCGGTGCTTGCGTTCGCCCGCGAAGGCTACCGGCTCGCCACGGTCAACCTGGCCGACCTGGGCGCTATCGCCTCCTGGCCCGGGTTCTGGGCGATGGCCCGCAAACACTGGGTGACCGGGCTGAAGGAGATGTACGGGTCGGTGTCCCAACGCGCCTACATGAAGGCCGCGCAACGGTATGTGCCGGAGATTGGTCCTGGCGACGTGGTCCGCGGCGGGGCCGGGGTCCGCGCCCAGGCGCTCGACCGTGACGGCAGCCTTGTCGACGATTTCCGCATCAATCAAATGGGGCGTATTACAGCGGTCCGCAACGCGCCATCGCCCGCAGCAACGTCGTGCATGGCTATTGCCGAATACGTGGTCGACGTTATTCACGGCCCAAAATCCCAGTAGGCCTCCGAACCTGTCCGAATTCTTCAGCGGCCGGTTGCGTGCCGGAAACACATCCCGAGCCCCCGAGAGTGGACAAGGCCTGCCCGCCGTGGACGCCTCGATGCACATGTGAAGAGAAGACAACCCGGACCGTCCCTGAACCCCGGGGTGCGGAAACGGATGGGGTTCAACGGACACTGTCGTGACCCGTTCAGCCGAGGAGTGCATCGCCTTGAGGGACGGAGGCGGGCGTCAACCGGGGCTCAGCGCTCCCCGTCCGGGGAGGGCGACCGCGCCGACTACACGCGCGAAGGGACCTTAATAGTCAGCCCGCCGAACGGTGCCGGGTGCTCCCGCGCGAACTCGTGCCTCTGGTGAGAACCCTGAGGAGAGCCGTCGCTGGCCGCGGGTCACGTGCGGGCTCCCCTCACCTCCGGGCCGGGAAGCGGAGTCTGTTGGTAGAGGGCCAGCCGCCAGCGGTCTTGCTGCCGGACATAGACACTCGACATGAGGGCACGGAACACGGACGGCTCTCCGGCACGGTATGCGGCCCCGGTGTAGACGAGGATGGCACTGTCGTCACCGGCAGCGACCAGTCGCGCATCGCTGATCTCATAGCCGCTCCACGGCGGGGTCTCGTTCAAGGAGACAGCCACGGCGGCACGGTCCAGCACCAGCCCGTTGGCGAGCACCATCACCCCGTCTTCAGTCATCAGCGAGGTGTAGAAGTCCGCTCCCGTGCCCGCGCACAGGGCGTCCCATCCGCGCTGTTCCCATCGGAGCAGATCGTTGAAGAGGCCGGGCTGCGACACGTACGTCACCTTTCGTGTGGATCCGAGCGCCTGGCCGGTGCCCGAGGACAGGACGTCCCGGACACCGGAGGAACACCGGGGACGGGATTCCCACCATGAGCGGAGCGAAACCCCGTCCTCGGTGCGACCGGACCCGCACCGACCAGGAATTACGACGAAAGGACTATCGAGAGTCGTCGCACACCTTCCGCTGTAGAGGGCGCCGCCCCAACACTGGACTGCCTGCCCCGGAGGACGCATACCGTGCTGGGCGAGGTAGGGGACAGAACCGTCTTCCCGCTCCGCGGACGGGAGCACCACCCCATACCCCGAAACATTAAGGACTCTTCCTGGTCGCTATCCAGATCGGATCTGGTCTGCCCCGCTGGGTGGACCGTCCCTGCGCCGCGGCGGACCGCCCCCGCAAGAAGCAAGGGAAACCAACGACCGTCGGGAGGCGTCCACGGCCCTGCGCTGCGCACCGGCCCCGGACGTCCACCACACCGAAGCCGTGTGAAGAGGCGCAATGAGTTCTGCTACCGGACGGTGGCGAGAGTCACCGCCCACTGCGGTAAAGAATGAGGAAGACAATGGCAGATGTCCAAGGGAGTTGCGTGTGCAGTCCGAGGCGGTGCTGGCAGGACGGTATCGGCTGGAAGAACGGCTAGGCCGAGGCGGCATGGGGGAAGTCTGGCGGGCCTTCGACCCGCACCTGGAACGCGAGGTTGCCGTCAAGCTCATCCTTAGCGGGGACAACGACGGTGTCCTCATTCGACGCTTCCAGCGCGAGGCCCGTATCTCCGCCAACATCCAACACCCCAATATCACCGCTGTCCACGACTTCGGCCACCACGAAGGCCAACTGTTCCTCGTCATGGAGCTGCTGCGCGGCCGTGACCTGGGCGCCGTCCTCGCCGACCATCCGCAAGGCATGCCGCTGGACCTTGTGGTGTCTGTAGCAGTGCAGGCCGCCGACGCCCTGCGAGCCGCACACACCCACCGGGTCGTCCACCGCGATCTCAAACCCGGCAACCTGTTCCTCCTCGACACCGGCCATGTCAAGGTCTGCGACTTCGGCATCGCCCACATCGCGGACGCCACCAGCCAGCTCACCGCGGTCGGTACCGCGCTTGGCACCCCCGCGTTCATGCCCCCAGAGCAGTGGAAAGGCGAAGAAGTCGACTCCCGCAGCGACGTCTACGCGCTCGGCGGTGTCATGCACACCATGCTGACCGGCAGAATCCCGTTCACCGGTCCGCTGCCCGCCCTGCTTGCCCAGCACCTCACCCAGGATCCGCCGCCGATCCGCGAGTTCCGGCCCGACGTGCCTTTGGAGCTCGCGGACCTCGTCGCCCGGATGATGGCCAAGGACCCTGCCGCCCGTCCCGACAGCCACGAACTGGGGGAGCTCATCTACCGGGCTGCCGCACCCGAGGCGTCCGGTTCCCCAGCGTTCTTTAGCCCGCAGATCGCCCCGCAGGCGCTCCCCACGGCACCGCCCACGGCAGCACCTGTACCGCCGCAGCCCTCTCATGCGACCGGGTATGCCGCACCCAGCCAGTGGATGCCTGCGGCCCCGCAGCCTCATCCCACTGCCCACCCGCCCGCGGAGGGCGACCCGCAGACGATGTTCACTCTCGGGCTGCGCCACCGTGAACAAGGCGACATCGCCGGAGCCGAGTCCTGGTACCGGAAGGCCGCGGAAGCCGGACATCTCGACTCCATGTTCAACCTCGCCCTCCTCTCCCGGGAACGCGGCAACCTGGTGGAAGCCGAATCGTGGTATCGGCGTGCCGCTGAGGTAGGCGACGTGGACGCTATGGTCAACCTCGGGGACCTGCTCAAGGAGCGGGGGGAGAGTGCGGAGGCTGAACTCTGGCATCGCCGGGCCGCGGAAGCCGGACACATCGCCTCCATGCACACTCTCGGCAACCTGCTCTACAGCAAAGGCGACACCGCAGAAGCCGAAACCTGGTGGCGCCGGGCCGCCGAAGCCGGAAACATCCGCGCCATGGGAGTGCTCGGCAATCTGCTGGAGCAGCGCGGTGACACGTTCGGTGCGGAGCAGTGGTATCGCCGGGCCGCCGAAGCCGGGAACCTCGACGCGATGGTCAACCTCGGCGTGTTATTGGAGAACCGGCATGACACGTTCGGTGCGGAGCAGTGGTATCGCCGGGCCGCCGACGCGGGGGACATCGACGCGATGGTCAACCTCGGCAACCTGCTGCACGGCCGCGGCGACATGGGCAGCGCTCAGTACTGGTGGCAGCGGGCCGCCCAGACCGGCAACACCCGCGCCCTGAACCATCTCAACCAGATGGGCTAAGACGTGGGCGGACGATAAGGTCGCGCCTGCACCGCGATGCCGAGACGGCCTGGGACCAGGGGTGACGTCCTTTCCCCATGAGGCCCGGGAGTCCGAAGCCTTGCCCGAGGGCACTCCACCCCATGATGGGAGCCCGGTGTACCAACCGGGTCTGAGGACCGGGGCCACGGCTACACACTGATCGCGACCCCGGAAATATGGCAGAAAACGGTTAACAAAAACCGTTTTTGAGGTTTCTGAGGAAAAGAGTCCATTCGGTGAGAGGGAAAACGAGGTATCCAAGGTTACGGTGTTGAGTGTCGCGGACGAGGATAGTTGTGGGGGTTTCTGCCACCTCGATGCAATTGCCACCATTGCCGCTGCTGTAGCTGGATTTGTGCCACCGGAGTTTGCTGAGATCCGTGTAGTCAGAGTTCATAGCTGGTCCTTTCTTCTGCGGATGTAGTCCGCAGAGGCGTGAGAAGACAACGCCTCGGACTGTAGTGCTGAGAATATCGCTGAGCAGTAGCGAACCTCCTGCTGTTGGTCGGTCAGCAGGCCACCGAGTGTGTGTTCCACATAGGCCATGGTGGGGCGGTCGTCAAAGGACATGATTCTGATCGGCCCTGTCAGCCCAGGATGCAGGGGGATTTCTTGCGGGAACACTTGAAACCTGATCGTGTGGTCCTCGATCAGGTTGAGAAGGTATGTCAATTGCTCTTTCATCACCGTTGGACTACCGGTGACACGATCTATGACGACTTGATCCACGACAAACCAGCAGAGCGGTCGGTCTGGTGCAGTCAGGATCTCACGTCTACTCATGCGGGCGTGAACAAGCTCGTCCACTTTTTCGGCGTTAGCCCATGGCTGAGCAGGGCGAATCAAAGATCGTGCATAGTCCTCGGTTTGCAGTAAACCTGGCAAAACGACCATTTGATACTCGCGGATTTCGACCGCCTTGCGTTCCAGGGCAAGGACGTTTTGAAACCACGAAGGGTGAGCGGGGATAGAGTTCAAGGAATCCCAAAGGCGGACGAGCCTTCCACCAGTGTTGAGAACCCGGTCCAGTGCCTCCGCATGATCCCTTTTGGCTCCTTTGCGACCTAGTTCGATACCACTGAGCATGCTCTGGCTGAGCGGGATCGCTCTGGCGAGCTGGGCTTGTGAATACCCTGATTGGACGCGTAACCGGCGGACCTCGGCGCCGAAGCGGGACCATGCAGGGTGTTTCACCACAGTTCTATGACTCCTTAGAACCGGACTAGAACTATTCAGTTTAGGTCTTCATAAATATTCAAAGAACAGCGCTAAGGCTGGAAAACCGTTGCTCGGTGCTGGAGTGTTGAACCGCCTCTGACCAGGCGGCAGTACCCGGAGCGATCACATCCACTCCGTTAGTACTTACCTACTGAACCCGAGTAGCGGCGAGGAGAGAGCCTATGCGCCACCCTCCACTTCGTTCTTTCCACGAAACACGGGATTCGTTCATTATTTATTGCCCTAAATGTCCATTTCTGTGTTTCTGTGGAAAGGCTGCGGCCTGGTGAGCATGACCTCTATCGCCTTACCTGGAACCCCCGACAGCGTGGCTGCCGCCCGCCGCTTTGTGGTCGAGGTGGTCCGCTCGTGCCCGTGGATCACTACCGCTGCAGACGTGCTTGACCGGGCCGCGTTGATCGTGTCTGAACTCGCCACCAACGCCCTCCGGCACACCCGCTCTGGCGACCCCGGAAACTCCTTCACCGTCCGAGTGGACGTGAACGAGCACGGAGTGCGGATCGAAGTGCACACCCTCCCACCGCGCCAGTGGGACTCGGTTCCGCACGTCGTCACACCCGACGACCCGTCCCGGGAACACGGACGCGGCCTCTACCTGGTCGACCAGTGGTCCCACCGGTGGGGCACGCTGGGCCCTTGGACGGAGGGCGTCTACTCCGTCGTGCGCTGGGACGGTGATCCCTGCCTCGCCGAGGATCAGGCGGGGAACCGGTGACGCCCCGTCCCGGCCAGGGCGGGGTAACGCCGTGCTCCAACCGCGGTCCCACGCTGGTGGGATGGCTGTCCTCGTCGGTGCCGCCATCCCACCGAGCTCAGGAATTCCTACGGGAAGAGCTGAAGCCTCCGCTGCCGCGGCGCGCCCCCAGCCGCCACTGCTTCACCCAGTCCGTGCCAACCTGAACAGTCGGCCCCCGCTCCGGAAACGCGCAGGAAAGCTGCGCAGCGGCCCACGGTTCCTCAGCCCCGGACAGCTCCAGAACCGACCGGTGCAGTGCGGGGATCCTGCTGAGGCCGGCTCACGGCAGACCGCAGGAGCTGCGGTCACCGGTCTCCGAGGACAGTCGACAGGACACGGTGACGGGTCGGTCAACCATGGGGGAGCAGGCCTCAGCGGCGGAGGCGGAAAGTGTCACCACCTCCCCCTAACATCCCCAGCATGCCCACACCGATGACACTGACAGACCTGATCGACGACGCCGCCCTCTTCTCCCTGGAACACCAGCTCCACCTCGTGGACGTGCTCGGCGAACACGACTGGCACGCTGACCTGCGCGCACCACGGCTCGAATTCATTGGCCCGGAGAAGACCCTGGTCTGTGAACGGTTCCACCTGCTAGGCACCGCTGCCCCCGGCCCCCGGTCATGGTTGTGGGCGTGGGCCAACCCCAGCGGTTTCCCCGAAGAGCTGACCCGCCTCTCCGCCGAGCTGCGCGCCCACGGTGAACGGCTCGGCATCCCCGAGCTGACCCGCGCCGAAATCCCCTTTGCGGAGCTACCGAAGAACCCGGAGCACCCGGTCCAGGTCGCGTTCCTGTTCGCTGAGGCCGCCAAAGCCCTGAGCGGATGCTGGACCTTCTACACCGGTGAGGTCAGCGGAGGAACCCGCGTCGCTTTCCTCATGGAACATCCCGATTTCATGCTCCCCGCCCCCGAGCCGGCGCGGACCATGCGAGTCATCCAGCAGGCGCTCGCCGATCTTCCCCTGTCCAACCACAGGCGCGCCCTGTCCAGCTACGCCGCACTGCGCGGCTTCCAGCAGCAGACCACCCCGGACGGGAACGGTCTTATCCTCACCGGACCCGGATTCGACGTGAGGGCCGACTTCAACGACCAAGGACTGATAACCCACCTCAACCTCACCGCACACCCCGGCCAGTAGCGTCGCCGCGTCCCAGGGAGGAAAGGGGCCAAACCTGTGCCGTGCCCGGGCCCGGACAGGGCCCGGGCCAGCGAGCGGCAGCGCGGCTTCCCCTCTGCCGGCCCGTGCGTACGGAGCCGGTCCACGTATCCAGGTCCCCGTCTCTGCTTGCCGATGTCTTTCAGCGACGGGAACCGCCTCCCCGGTACCCGGGTGCTGCGGGTCTGAAGAGCCCTCCGAGCAGCCGAAACAAAGAGTCGGAGAACTGTACCGCAACCGATGCGAGACCCTGCAGGGCGGAAAACCTGGGGCAGCGCAAGGTAAGGAGCAGCACGGACGGGCACGCAGCAGTCGCCGCCCGCTGCGTGCCGGCCATGCCCGTCCCGGACAGGCATGCCCCCTCCCTGGCACCAGGGAGCAGAGCTCTCAGTAGAGAACCGGTGAGCGGCACGCCGGGATTTCGTCAAAAGTACGGCGATTCTTCCTAATATCCGCGGTCGGAGAGTTGAAGGAAGGATGTGGCCGGTAGTTACCCCACGGCGGACCAGCAGAGTGCAACTGCCTTGACCGTCTGATGAATGAAGAAGGCGAGCCGATATGTCTTTTGTCACCGTGGGAACAGAGAACTCTTCCGCTATTGGGGTCTACTACGAAGACCACGGCAGCGGGCAACCGGTCATCCTCATTCACGGATACCCGCTCAACGGCCACTCCTGGGAGAAGCAGGAGCGGGCACTGCTCGAAGCGGGCTACCGGGTCATCACCTACGATCGGCGCGGCTTCGGCCGGTCAACCCACACCACGACCGGCTACGACTACGACACGTTTGCCGCCGACCTGAAAGCTCTCATCGACCACCTGAGCCTCTCCGACGTCATCCTCGTCGGCTTCTCCATGGGAACCGGTGAGGTGGTCCGCTATCTGAGCCGCTACGGTTCTGACCGGGTCAGCAAGGCTGTGCTGCTTGGCGCACTCCAGCCGTTCCTTCTCAAAACCGGCGACAACCCCCAGGGCGTGGACGCCGAAGTGTTCAAGAAGATCGAAGAGGCGATCCTCGACGACCGGTTCGCCTACTTCAAGAACTTCCTCGACAACTTCTACAACGTCGACGTCTTCGGCGGGAAGCGGATCAGCAAAGAAGCATGGCAGAACAGCTTCAACGTCGCCGCTTCCTCCTCCGCATACGCCACCTACGCCTGCGTGCAGGCCTGGCTCACCGACTTCCGCCCCGACCTGCCGCGCATCGACGTTCCCGTGCTCGTCATGCACGGCTCAGCCGACCGCATCCTGCCGATCAGCGCTACCTCGGACCGGCTGCCCGACCTGCTCGGCGAAGTGGAGTACATGGTGGTGGATGGCGGGCCGCACGCGATCAACTGGACCCACGCCGAGGAAGTCAACAGTGCACTGCTCGGCTTCCTGCGGGGATGATATTCGCGCCCCTCGGTGAAGCAGCCGGGTGAGGACAGTCCCGGGCCGGATGAGCGGGCCCGGGCAGCCGACGGTGGGCGCGCCCGGAAACAGCAGGCCACCGGGCGCGCCCGCGTAGCGGGGAGCCGTTTCCCTGCCCGTGGCACCGCAGTCCCGCCCTGCCAGTGATGCACGGTGAGTCCCGTGCGGGAACGCATGCTCCCCGCAAGTGGGGGAAGCGGATCCCAAAGACCACGGGGAGACAACGATGACTTCACCTGTTTTGGTTACCGGGGGCACGGGAACGCTCGGCCGGCACGTCGTGCCGCTGCTGCGCGAGTCCGGCCGCAAGGTGCGGGTGCTCAGCCGCCACCCGCATCCGGACGCAGACGGTGTCGAATACGTCGTCGGCGACCTGCGCCGCGACATCGGGGTGGCGCCCGCCGTAGCCGGGGTCGACACGGTGCTGCACCTGGCCGGGGCGCCTCGGGGCGACGACACGGCAACCCAGGCCCTTGTTCGGGCTGCTGCACACCACGGGGTACGCCACCTGGTGTTCATCTCGATCATTGGAGTGGACCGGGTGCCGCTCAGGTTCTACCGGACGAAGCACCGTGCCGAGCAGATCGTGGCTGCTTCCGGTGTGCCGTGGACGACGCTGCGCGCCGCCCAGTTCCACGACCTGGTGTTGGATGCGGTCCGCAACCTCGCGAGGCTGCCGGTCGTGCCGGTCCCCGGTGGGTTGCGTCTGCAACCTGTCGACGCAGGCGATGTCGCTGCCCGGCTGGTGGCCCTGGCTGCTGCCGGGCCTGCCGGGCGGGTCCCGGACCTGGCCGGGCCGCGAGTGTATGCGACAGGCGACCTTATCCGCAGCTACTTGCGGGAACGCGGCGCGCACCGGCCTTTGCTCTCAGTGCCGATCCCGGGGAAGATCGGCCGTGCCTACCGGCAGGGAGACAACCTTGCCGCACCGGAAGCGGACACGGGCAGCAGGACGTGGGAGGACTTCCTTGCGGAACGGGTAGGTGCGGGATAGCGCCGTGCCAGGGGTCTCACTGCGGTGCGCTGCGACGCTGGTGGGGCGGGGCGGCCGCGAACGCGGCGGGCAGGGGCGGCCGATACCGGGCTGCCCTGGCTGCGCGGGAAGGGGAGGAATGGGGGACAGCGAGCAGGAGGTGATTTCCAGCAGCGAGGCGTCCCAACGGTTCGAATGGCGGGTGGAGCGGATTGCGTGGGTGCTGGCCGCACTCCTGTTCGCCCTCGCGCTGCTGGGTGTGTTCGGGGGAGGGCCGCTGAGCCGGGCCAGTGCCGGAAGCAGCGACCAGACCGTGCAGGTCGACTACGAGCGGTTTGTGCGGGTCGCCACCTCCACCACCCTGAAGGTCGTCATTGCTCCCCGGGCGGTGCGGGAGGGGGAGGTCGCACTCGGGCTGTCCCACGAGTTCCTGGAAGCGGTCACGGTTCAAGGTATCACTCCGGTGCCGGCTGCCGTGGCCAGCAGAGCCGACCGGGTGGTCTACCGGTTCACTGCCCCCCACGAGGGGGAACCGGTGAAAGTCACCTTCGACCTCCGCACCGAGCACTCCGGACTGCACTGGGCGCGGATCGGTGTCGAAGGGGCGGTGCCAGCGCGGTGGTGGCAGTTCATCTACCCGTAAGAGGGAGAAGCTTGTGGACTCGGTGCTGCGTGCGGTCGCGATCTACGTCATTCTGGTGGTGGTCTTCCGGCTCGCCGGGAAACGCAGCATGGCGCAGCTCACCACATTCGATCTGCTCCTGCTGTTGGTGATTTCCGAAGCCACCCAGCAGGCACTGCTCGGCAACGACTATTCGGTCACCAACGCCGCCCTGGCGATCCTCACCCTGGTCGCCGTGGGACGCACCGCCGACTTTCTGAGGTGGCGGTTCCCCTGGTTCGCCCGGCTGACGCAGAGTGTGCCGGTGGTGCTCGTCGCCCAGGGGAAGGTGCTGGCCGAGCAGTTGGCCAGGAACCACATCGACGAAAGCGAGATCCTCGAAGTCGCCCGCAGCAGCCAGGGGATTTCGCGGATGGAGCAGATCGACTACGCCATTTTGGAGGAGTCGGGCACGATCAGCATCCTGCCGAAACGGAAAGCGCCCACCAGCCCTCTGGGGGAGTGACCCTGCCGGGCAGCCGCAGACCATGCCCGCTCCGCGGGAAACAGAGCCCTTGGAGCCGGAACAAGAAAAGCGGTGGCACGGGGGAGGGGCCCGCACCACCGCGGAAACTACTGACCTGTGCTGGTCACCTGGTCAGCAGCGTATCACCGAGCGATCTCGTGGTACCGCTTCTCGATCCGCTCGCCGATGGTCTCGTCGATGTTCTTCCAGTACTGGAAGGCCCGGGAGAGCACCGGCTCGACGACACCCTTGGACAGGTGGTCGGCGACCGTCTCCACGAGCCGGTCCCGCTGGGCGTCGTCGAAGACCTCGCGGACCAGGGTGCCGGCCTGCGAGAAGTCGTCGTCCTCAGCGTGCAGCTCGTAGGCGCTGCGCACCAGCTCGCCGTCGGCCTCCCAGCTGTCCTCGACCGGGCCGGTCTGGTCAGACCAGGGACGGCCGTAGGAGTTGGGCGCGTACACCGGGGCCTTGCCGGAGTGCTCGTAGGTCATGTGCCCGTCGAAGGTGTAGGAGTTGACCTTCACCCGCGGCTTGTTCACCGGCAGCTGGAAGTAGTTGGTGCCGATCCGGGCCCGGTGGGCGTCCGCGTAGGCGAAGACGCGGCCCAGCAGCATCTTGTCCGGGGAGACGCCGATACCCGGGACCAGGTTCGACGGCGCGAACGCGGCCTGCTCGATCTCGGCGAAGAAGTTCTCCGGGTTGCGGTTCAAGGTCATCTTGCCGACCTTGATGAGCGGGTAGTCGCTGTGCGGCCAGACCTTGGTCAGGTCGAACGGGTTGAACCGGTAGGTCTTGGCGTCCTCGTACGGCATGACCTGCACGTAGAGGGTCCAGCTCGGGTAGTCCCCGCGTTCGATGGCCTCGACCAGGTCACGACGGTGGAAGTCGGCGTCCACACCGGCGAGACGCTCGGCTTCCTCGTTGGTCATGTTCTCGATGCCCTGGTCGGTTTTGAAGTGGTACTTGACCCAGAACTTCTCGCCCTTGGCGTTGATCCACATGTAGGTGTGCGAACCGTAGCCGTTCATGTGGCGCCAGGTCCGCGGCAGGCCGCGGTCACCCATGAGGTAGGTGACCTGGTGGGCGGTCTCCGGGTTGAGGGTCCAGAAGTCCCACTGCATGTTGTTGTCGCGCAGACCCGTGTCCGGCATCCGCTTCTGGGAGCGGATGAAGTGCGGGAACTTCATCGGGTCGCGGACGAAGAAGATCGGCGTGTTGTTGCCGACCAGGTCGTAGTTGCCCTCAGAGGTGTAGAACTTCAGAGCGAAACCGCGCACGTCCCGCCAGGTGTCCGGGGAGCCCTGCTCACCAGCGACCGTGGAGAACCGGGCGAGCATCTCGGTACGGGCACCCTTCTGGAACAGGGCAGCCTTGGTGTACTGGGAGACGTCCTCCGTGGTTTCGAAGACACCGAAGGCACCGGCGCCCTTGGCGTGCGGGTTGCGCTCGGGGACCCGCTCACGGTTGAAGTGGGCGAGCGTCTCAACGAGCCGTACGTCGTGCAGCAGCAGCGGGCCGTTGCTGCCCACGCTCAGCGAGTTGCGGTCGCTAGCCGCAGGCGCACCAGAGTCGAGCGTGGAGCCCGTGGCGTTGCTCGCAGTGGACAGTGCCTCGTTGGTCTCGGTCAAGTCGGTCTCCTTGATCGTGGATATGGCTGGTAGAGATCGGGACGGCGCCGGCCCGGAAGTTCCGGTGTGGCGCGACAGTGCCCGCGTGGTGGGGCTCACCTCAGCGGACGAGAGTCGGCTGGGCCAATGTGCGGGGCCAACCCGACACTTCCCCGGAGGGAGGCGCCCACCTCTTCCCAACATATCTTTTCTGGAATCATTCCAGAAAACTAGGGACTCAAGTCTCTTGGGTGGTGTGACCTATGCCACTTTAGTGGGCGGATGTGGAGCGGAGCGCCCAGTTCGCGGCTGCACGACGCACGAGAGATGCGGGACGGTGGTCTGACCCTACTTCTGCCCCGCATTCGTCCCGTGCTACAGCCAGTCTTTCCCATGGGTCGACGAGCGTGGAGCATCGACGCTTCCGGCAGCGAAGCACCCCCAGCCGCCGGGCAATTCTGACAGAGAGCCGCGTTTCCGTCGCCGGAGTGCACCGACACCGCTGAAGTGCAGAGGAGAGCAAAACCGGATTTTCCGCTCGCCCAGCAAGATCTCTGGATTTCCTGTAACACTGCTGCAGGAGAGAGCCGGGGAAAAGATTATTCGCCAGCGCCAATACCACATCACTAGTGATGGGTTTCCTTTTATGGAAATGTGGAACTGCTGGAGTTGGTGATAACGGATTTCGGTCGGCGGGAAAGGAGAGTATGAGGATTCTGCTGCAGATTTCCGGGCTGCTCTGCAGGAGAGAAGAGAGTGGTTCTGGTGGGGGAAGCACATCGGTGAGAGAAGCGGTTCGCGCAGCCGCGTCATCGCGATTCCTCTCCCGGTCGCCGTACTGTGCTGGAGCCAGGGGAGTGCACGGGAGGAGAGCATACGCGCAGCCCGGTGCGACAGGAGCATCTCTCCTACCACTCGTCCTGAACAGTGAATACGCTGCCCATGCACCGGATGGTCCGCAGGGTGTCGCTGCGAGGATGCAACGGAAAAGCCCTTCGGAAACAATGCTCCGAAGGGCGGATGTTGCTGTTCTCTCCACCGTTTGTCGAGCAGGCTGACAGGAGTAGGTCGCCCCAAGGGGTTTCGATCACCATTCCATCCGGGGTGAGTTTTGCGGGCTAGACGAGCGTCATAATCCCTAGCCCCACAAGGATCAGCAGAACAACCACGGCCCAAAGACAGCCTTCCCCGGATCGGATGTCGAACGCGACCGTGGATACCTGCGGTAGTGCCCTCGGACATAGCTTCCGTCTCTGCGCCGATAGCCGCGGACCCAGTACCGCTCACCGCTGGGCATGCGCACCTCACACGACATAAAAAAGGGACGGAATTCTCTATTGTGAATAATCCGCCCCGACAATGTCGGCTGATAATCGGAAAACTCACCGCAAGGTCAGCGGCAGCTCACCGTCTCGAGAGCCAGGCACGCTCGACCATCGGTAAGAGACGGCCTCGGGGACCGGGGACCGCGGGCGGGCCGTGCCAAGGAAACGCCCCTCGGAGCTGGGCTCCGAGGGGCGCAAACGGATCCTCCGGTCAGCAGCACTGGCCTCGCCAGCGCTGCTCGCTCACTTCTTCAAGAGCTGCCGGGCCATGACCACCCGCTGGATCTGGTTGGTGCCCTCGTAGATCTGGGTGATCTTGGCGTCGCGCATCATCCGCTCGACCGGGTAGTCCCGGGTGTAGCCGTAGCCGCCGAGTAGTTGCACCGCGTCAGTGGTGATCTCCATTGCCACATCCGAGGCGAAGCATTTAGCGGCGGCACCGTAGAAGGAGAGGTCGGCGTCGTCGCGCTCGGACTTGGCGGCAGCGACGTAAACCATCTGGCGGGCCGCTTCCAGCTTCATGGCCATGTCGGCGAGCATGAACTGGATGCCTTGGAAGTCGGCGATGGCCTTGCCGAACTGCTTGCGCTCCTTGACATAGCCCAGGGCGTAGTCGAGCGCCCCCTGGGCGATGCCCACAGCCTGGGCGCCAATGGTGACGCGGGTGTGGTCGAGGGTGCGCAGCGCGGTACGCAGTCCTTCCCCGACCTTGCCCACCAGGCGGTCGCCGGGGATACGGACATTGTCGAAGATCAGTTCGCGCGTGGGCGAACCTTTGATGCCGAGCTTGCGTTCCGGTTCTCCAAAAGAGAACCCGGGATCGTCGATGTGGACGACGAAAGCGCTGATGTTGCGTCCGCGCGGCCCGTCCGGGTCGGTGACCGCCATCACCGTGTAGTACTTGGAGATTCCGGCGTTCGTGATCCACGACTTCTGGCCGTTGAGGATCCAGTCGTCGCCGTCGCGGACGGCACGGGTGCGCATGCTCGCGGTGTCGGATCCCGCCTCGCGCTCGGAGAGCCCGTAGGAGAACATCGCCTCGCCAGATGCCAGTTCGGGCAGGTAGCGCTGCTTCACCTCGTCAGATCCGGAGAGGATCAGCGGCATCGAGCCGAGCTTGTTGACCGCGGGGATGAGGGAAGAGGAGGCGCACACCCGGGCGATCTCCTCAATGACGATGCAGGTCGCCAGCGCGTCTGCGCCAACACCGCCGTACTCCTCCGCGACGTGGGGAGCGTGGAAGTCGCTGGCGCGCAGCGCCTCGTAGGCCTCCTGCGGGAAGCGGGACTGCTCGTCGACGTCGGCCGCGTGCGGGGCGATCTTGTCTTCAGCGACGGAGCGGATGGCTTCGCGGAGGGCTTCGTGCTCCTCGGTGGGCCGGTAGAGGTCGAAGTCACTCATGGGGTCTCCTAGCGTCGCGAACATCCCCAGTATGACACTAAGTGTCAATAAACGGAACTAAGTGTCAGTATGGGGGATAGGTAGTCATGCGGGCAGAATGGGGCGGCGGTTCCCAGGGGTCGAACGAGTGCGAGGAGAGGTGATGGCGGGGCGTACGGAGGGCCGCGGGGTTGTTGCCGCGGCGCTGCGACTATTCGACGAGAAAGGCTTCGAAGCGACCACGATGGACGACGTCGCGGTCGCCGCCGGAGTGAGCCGCAGCACCCTGTTTCGGCGCTTCGGGTCTAAAGACGACCTGCTCTTCGCTGACCAAGAAGAGCTGGTGGAGGCGGTGCGCACCCATCTCGCCTCCTCGCCCGAAGACCCAGTGAGCGCCGTGTGCTCGGCGGCGCGCATGGTGCTCCGCTCCTACACCAGCCAGCCCGACCTGGCCGTGCGCCGCTATCGCCTGGTGCGGACCCGTCCTGCGCTACGGGACCGCGAAATCGCAATGACGGCGCGCTACCAGTCGCTCTTCACCCAGCACCTGACCGGCGGGCACAGTGACGAGTCGCGGGTGCTCGCCGCGGAAGTAGTGGCTGCGGCAGTAATTGCCGCGCACAACCATGTGCTACGGATGTGGCTGCGCGCTCCGGAAGTCACGTCGCCTTCGCCGCTGGAGCGGCTCGACCAGGCCTTGGCGTTCGTCGTGGACATGATGGCGCCCGCACTACGCCGCAGCGGTGAGCAGCGGTCGGATGAGCGGGGGGACCGTGCGGTGCTTGTGGCGGTCTACCCAGCGGGGGCGTCCCACGAAGAAGTGCTGGCACGGGTCCGCGCGGCCTTGGAATCACCGCGGAACTAACCCCGAGAAATTGTCCTAAAACAGGGCATTTGTCGCTTTTATTGTCTGGCGGGGATCAATTTCGGGAAACACGGACATTACCTGGCCATTCCTGTGGTTTGATGATCTCGACAACCCTTGTTACCCAGCGGTTCCCTCAGGTGAAAGAGCGGTTCCATGGCCAGTGAATCCTGGATGAAAACGCAGGCACCCGATCCCACCAACCTCCCCGCTGAGATCAACCCCGAAGTCCCCAGCATCGCCCGCGTCTACGACTACTTCCTCGGCGGGAAGGACAACTTCCCCGCCGACCGGGCCGCTGCGGCCGCCGTGGAGAAGGTCTTCCCCCAGGGCAAACAATTGGGCCGGGAAAGCCGCATGCTGCTGCGCCGTGCCACCCGGGAATTGGTCCGTGCCGGTGTCCGCCAGTTCCTCGACATCGGCTCCGGCCTGCCCACCGCCGGAAATGTGCACGAAATCGCGCACGAGATCGACCCGGAAGTGCGCGTCGTCTACATCGACAACGACCCGGTGGTCCTCGCCCACGGCCGTGCCCTGCTCGCCGACGAAGTCACCACCACTGTTGTCCAAGCAGACCTGCGCCACCCGGACGGAATCTTCGACAACCCCGAAGTGCGTGCCCTGCTGGACTTCGACCAGCCGGTCGCGGTGTTCCTGGCGTCGATCCTGCATCACTTCGACGACTCCGACGACCCGTGGGCGCTGTCCCGGAAGATTCGGGACCGCATCAGCTCTGGCAGCTACATGCTGATCACCCACTTCTACGACTCCGGTGACCCGGTCTGCCGCGAAGTCGAACAGGCGCTGCTCGAAGGTGGCCTGGGCAGCGGCTGGTTCCGCACCAAGGAGCAGATCGAGCGGTTCTTCGAAGGAATGGACGTGCTCGAACCGGGGGTGGTCGCCGCCAACGAGTGGCGTCCGGACGCCGAAACCCCCACCGACAGCACCACCCACCACCTGCTCGCCGGAGGACTGGCCCGCAAACCGTAGGTTCCCGGCCGTCCTCGGACCTCCGACCAGGGTAGAACCCCGGCCCGTACCGGGCGGGGTGCCGCTGCCTGCTCCGCGCGGCACCCCGCCTCGCCACAACCGATGGTGGATCAGGGACGCAAGACGAGGGTGTGCTCAGCCGCCTCCTCCACGGCGCTCCGGGTCATCCGCATGGGAAGCATCGTCCCCGCAGCCCACAGCTCGAGCTGGTCGGCATAGTGGGGGTGGAACGCATGCCCCGAGTTGCCGGTCAGGTTGATCCACTGGGAGTTGTCCACGTCCGCCAAGTCCACCACCATGCGCATCGACGGCACCGTGGTGACCTCGTACCCCTGGGCCGGGTCCCAGCCGGTGGCGTTGACGACACTGGAACCCCCGCCCGTCGCGACCGGGCCCCGGTTGAACAACCACTCCACCGCGGCGATACCGGATTCCCCGAAGGACGCGTTGCGGACGGTGAGCGTGTGCAGGTCACCCCACCGCCAGGCAGCCACGTCCTCGCCGAGCAGCTCAGTCAGCTCCGCGGCGGCCCGCTCCATCGCCACGCGCAGCGCTTCATCCCGGCTGGAGACCTCCTCGCCGCGCCACCACTCGGATTCGGGAGACTCCACGAGGGAAGTCAAGAGCAGCCAGGCCTGTGACGCCTCGATCTTCGGGTTGGCGCCCAGTTCGTCGAAGACCAGCGGCAGCAGGTGGCGGTAGGTGGCGTTGTAGAACGCCGCGGCAGCCGAGTCAGCGTCCTGCTGGAAGTCCCAGCCGGCGAGCAGCTCCTGGGCCTGCGCGGCAGCCCCCTCCACGTCCACTTCTACCAAGTAGGGGACGAGGGCCCGCGCCCCGCTGTTCTCGTTGTCCAACTGGATGTCCACCATGTCCTCGACGGTCAGGCCGCCGTCTGCGATCGCAGCTTCCAGCAGCGTGACGACCCGCTGGGAACGGTAGCCGTAGTCCCAGTCCGTGGTGAGCAGGTGCGGGTACCCGGAGTCCACCACCGCCTGGTTGGCGGTGACAATGAACCCCGAATCAGGGTTGACGACGGTGGGCAGCTCCTCGAAAGGCAGATACTCCTTCCAGTCGTAGTCGGAGTCCCACCCCGGTGCCGGCCAGCGGCCGTCACCCTTCCCCCGCACCGGGATCTTCCCCGGGGCCTGGTAGCCGATGTTCCCGGAAGTATCCGCGTAAATGAGGTTCTGGGCGGGAACCTCGAAAGTGCGCGCCGCCTCCCGGAACTCGTCGAACGTGCGGGCCCGGTTGAGTAGGAAGATCGCGTCTGCGGTCCGCCCCGGGGTGAGCGCGGTCCAACTGATGGCGACCGCATAGTCGCCGTCCTGGGCGGTCTCGGCAGGCTCCCCTTCGGGAGTGACCGGCGCCTTGGCGGCGAACGTGCGTAGTTGCGCGCCGAGCTCCGGGTCGGACAGCAGCGGACCGTGGCGGGACGACCGGACGGTGATCTCGACATCGTCGCCGCCCGCAACCCGAATGGTCTCGGTGCGGGTCTCCAACGGTTCGGGGGCGCCGTCGACGATCGCGGAGTCTCCGTCGAGCTTCTCCAGGTACAGGTCGATCACGTCGGGGCCGAGGTTGGTGAACCCCCAGGCGATCGTGTCGTTCGCGCCGATGACCACCCCCGTCAGGCCGGGAAAGGTGAACCCGGTGACGTCGAACGGACAGGATTCGTCGACGGTGGTGCAGTGCAAGCCCATCTGGTACCAGATGGACGGCATCACCGCGCCCAAGTGGGGGTCGTTGGCGAGCAGCGGCAGCCCTGAGGCAGTGTGCTCGCCGGACACCACCCAAGAGTTGGAGCCCAGGTCGGAGGAGGCAGGACCGAAAGTGCGCGGGATCGCTTCCAGCGGTTCCTGCAGCCCGGCCAGCGCGCGCACCGCAGCGGTGGCGGGGATGTCGGCAGCGTCCTCGTCGCGCTGCTCCGCCTCGTCGGAGTCGAGGACGAACTTTCCGTCGCGGACCCGGCCGCCGGCGAGGATGGGGGCGTGCTGCTCCTCCGGGTAGGCCGGGTAGAGCTCCTCGACCTGTTCCCGGGGCAGGCCGCGAGCCAGCAGCGAGGCACGGGCGATCTCGTCGTGCATGTTGCCTGCAAGGTCCCACGCCATCGCTTTGAGCCAGGCCAGGCTGTCGACGGCGCTCCACGGCTCAATCTCGTACTCGCTGTTAGTGGCCGCCAGCACCGCGTATTCCAAGCTTACCTCGGTGGCGGATTTTCCCTCGAGGTAGGCGTTGACGCCTTCGGCGTAGGCGTCCAGGTAGCGCCGGGTCTCCTCCGCCAGGAGGTCGTATTCGGCTTCGGCAACGCGGCGCCAGCCCATGGTGCGCAGGTAGGCGTCGGTGGGGACCTGGTCGGCACCGAACAGTTCGGCAAGACGTCCCGCGGTGACGTGGCGGTTGAAGTCCATGGACCAGAAGCGGTCCTGGGCATGGACATAGCCCTGGGCGGTGAACAGGTCCTCCGGGGTGTCGGCATACAGGTGGGTGATGCCGTACTCGTCGCGGTACACGGTGACGGGTGCACTCAGCGCGGGAAGCTCCAGTTCCCCGGAAACCTGGGGGAAAGAACGCCGCACTGTCCAGACCGCGAGTCCAGCAGTGATGAGAGCGACAGCGAGGACGGCGGCGAGGATGCCGAGCAGCCACCGCCGTACACGAGGGACGGAAACAGACATGGGATGACTCTATGAATGGGGGTGTGCACTCTGGCGCATTCTTCATATCGCTTCCGCAACGCCGGTTGCGCTGGTGGGCGGGCCTCACCGGGGTACAATGGCGCCGCTGCGGAACGTAGGGGTATTGACGCGCTCAGTGATATTTCCTTAGCTATTCGGACAACGCTTTCGCTTCGGCGAGCGCGTCACTTGGGACGCACATGCGGCCCCTCCCGTCCGGCGCAGTGCCGGACATGATCCCCACGGAGGTACACGTGTCCCTCACCCCCTCCCTAGTCCACCGGAGAGAATGGCCCTCATCGGTGCGACTCGTGATGACCTGCGGCGGCGTTGTTGCGCTCCTCGCCGCGCTGCTCACGGTTGTCGCCCGCCCGGCTATGGCAGCGACGATCGACACCGGCGCCTACTATGTGCTGGTCAACCGGCACAGCGGCAAAGCCATGGACGTGTGGGAATGGTCCACCGCCAACGGCGGCGAGATCCGCCAATACGACAACCTGGGCGGGTACAACCAGCAGTTCCGGTTCGTCCCCGCCGGCGACGGCTACTATGCGCTGGTCAACCGGCACAGCGGCAAAGCCGTCGACGTGTGGGAACGCTCCACCGCCGATGGCGCAGAAATCCGCCAGTACGACCACCACGGCGGGTACAACCAGCAGTTCCGGGTCGTCGACTCCGCGGGCGGCGACATCCGGCTGATCAACCGCAACAGCGGCAAAGCCCTGGAGGTCTGGGAATGGTCCACCGCCAACGGTGCCCGCATCTCCCAGTACACCGACCACGACGGCGCCAACCAGCGCTGGCAGCTCATCAAAGTCACCGACAACGGCGGCGGCTCCGACACCTGCGGTAGCGGCTCCTACCACGCCGAAGTCACGAAGAACGGCACCACGTGGACCGCGCGCAAAGGCGGCAGCACCCTCTACACCGGAAGCGACATGCTCCAGGCGATGCGGGCAGCGGTCAACAGCCTCACCCCCGGACGCACTCACAAGGAGCGGGTGGTGGTGCGCGGCTCCGGTTCGATGAGCGCGGGAAGCTCGCTCGACCTGCCCAGCTACACCGTGCTGGACGTGTGCGGCACGATCAACGTGACCGGCAGCCCGTCAGCCAACCACGCGGCAGTGCGGATCCGCAACGCCCACGACGTTGAGGTCCCCAACATCAGCGTCACCGGCAACCCCTACTTCGGCATCTTTGTGCGCAACGCGTCCAACGTCCACTTCGGCCAGGTGGACCTGCGGCTCTCCGGCGGCTTGGGCATGCGCATCGACAACCATGACAACCGGAGTGTCCGCACCCGCAACGTCAGCATCGACCACGTCTACGTGTCGGGCACGGGGAATCACGGCGTGGAAACCTACGGCGTGGACGGCATCACGATCGGCACTGTCGTGGCACGCAACGTCGCCTACTCCGGACTGCTGCTCAACGACACCATCAACGCGAACGTGGGCCTGGTGGACGCGGAGAACGCGGGAACCGGCACCGGGTACGCGGCGTTCCGCATGGCCAACCGCAACGGACGGATCGGCGACAGCTACCCCGTCAACATCCGCGTGGGTGAAGTGCGGGCCCGCGGCGGCGGACGCGGCGTCTTCTGCGTCTCCGAAAGCGGCGGTGCGGTCATCGACCGGATCGACTTGGCCAACACCGGAAACAACGCCATCCTCATCGAGAACTGCTACAACGTCACCGTGGCCGGACAGTCCGGAACGGTGCGCGACTCCGGGGAGATCCGTATCGCTGCGCGGTCGGAGTTCCCCAACACCGCCAACGTCACCATCCAGAACCTCACGGTGACCAACACCGGTATCCGGGAGAACCCCTGCGGTATCAACATCACCTTCCGCAACATCACCCGGATCAACAGCAGCTACAACGTCTGCTGACCGGTGCCTGACTCGGGGCGGCGCCGTACCGTACCGGGGCCGCCCCGGCCCCTTCGAAACCCAGGGAGCCGACGCTACCCTGGGGACCGTGCACGACCACGATCCCAGGCAGGAACCGGCCCGTTCGGAAGAACCGCAGAAAACGGCTCCTCCGCTCCCGCCCGGTCCCCCCGCTACGCGCGTGGACCGGTGGCTGTGGGCGGTACGCCTCACCAAGACCCGCTCGGACGCGGCCCAGGCATGCCGGGCCGGGCACGTTCGGGTCAACGACAAGCCCGCTAAACCCGCCACCTCGGTCAAGGTAGGCGACCGGGTGCGGGCTCGCGTCAACGGAGTCACCCGGATCGTCGAGGTCACCCACATCATCGAAAAACGCGTGGGTGCGCCGATCGCGACCCGCTGCTACATCGACCACACTCCTGTGGTGCCGCCCGAGCTCGCCGTTCCGGTGGCCCGCCGCCCCCGCGGTGCGGGACGCCCCACCAAGCGTGAACGTCGCCAGCTTGACCGGCTGCGGGGCTTCACCCGCTGACCGGAACCGTCCCCCCTACGCGTCCCCCGGTCCGCTGGGCTGTCCACGGGACGACGCGAACCACGCGCCAGGCGGAGCGCGTCTCCGCCCAGCGGCTTACCGCTTTCCTGCCGACGTTCCCCGAGTAGGGCGCCGTGCCCGCTCGCCCGCGGGCGCCTCCCAACTTAGCGGCCGTGAGGAGGTTTACACCGCTGCGGATGCGGCCATTGGGGGTGCTGAGGTTGACAAGTGCGTACACTTGCCTCATTAACCGGGGCGTCGACGGCGGAAAAAGAGGGGGATGACCGCTTTGCCCGCCGTCCTCCAGATATGGACCGCGTACGCGGCCCCGCCTGTCGGCGGTTCCGGTCCGTACGGGTCCTTCACAAGCGGAGGTGGATCGTGTCCGTTGATCCCCGAGAGTCCCAACCCAACCCGCAGGGTTCACGTATCGACCCCTACGTCGACGCTTACGCGGCACGCGCCGCAGGGATGGTGGCCTCGGAAGTCCGCGCACTGTTCGCCGTCGCTTCCCGACCCGAAGTGGTCTCCCTCGCCGGGGGAATGCCCAACATCAGCGCCCTGCCGCTGGACGCTCTCGGGGAACTCGCTCAGCAGGTCGTCGTCGAACAGGGCCGCACCGCCCTGCAGTACGGCTCAGCCCAAGGCGACCCGGTGCTGCGCCAGCAGATCTGCGAGGTTATGGCCCTCGAGGAGATCGACGCCAGTCCGGACGACGTGATCGTCACCGTCGGTTCCCAGCAGGCACTGGACCTCGTCACCAAAGTCTTCGTCGACCCCGGCGACGTGGTGCTGACCGAGGGGCCCACGTACGTGACCGCGATCAACACCTTCGCCGCCTACCAGGCCCACATCGAACACATCCCCATGGACGACGACGGGGTCATCCCCGAAGCGCTCGAGGAACGTCTCGCCGCCCTGACCCGTCAAGGAAAACGGGTCAAGTTCTTCTACACGGTGCCGACCTTCAATAACCCTGCCGGGGTCACCCTGGCCCCGGAGCGGCGCCACCGCGTCCTGGAGATCTGCGAGCGGTTCAACCTGCTGGTCGTCGAAGACAACCCGTACGGCCTGCTGCGGTATGAAGGCGATCCGGTGCGTCCGCTCCGCGCCGAGTCGGAACGCAACGTCATCTACCTGGGGTCTTTTTCGAAGACGCTGTCCCCCGGGTTCCGGATCGGCTGGGCGCTGGCTCCGGCAGCGGTGCGTGACAAGCTCATCTTGGCCGTCGAGTCGGCGATGCTCAGCCACTCCAACTTCAACCAGGCGATTGTGGGCCGCTACCTGGCCACCCAGCCGTGGCCGGAACAGATCAAAGAGTTCAACGAAATGTACCGGGCCCGCCGCGACGCCATGCTGTCGAGCCTGGACGCGCTCATGCCGCCGGAATGCTCGTGGACCCGGCCCAGCGGCGGCTTCTTCGTGTGGGCGACCCTCCCCGAAGGGATCAATTCCAAGGCGATGCTGCCCCGCGCCGTCAACGAACGGGTCGCCTACGTTCCGGGAACCGGCTTCTACTACGGTGGCGGCGGAGAACGCAACATGCGGTTGTCGTTCTGCTATCCCACTCCCGAACAGATCCGCGAGGGAGTGCGCCGCCTGGTGAGTGTCCTGGAGAGCGAGATCGAGCTGCGTGACACCTTCGGTGGTGTCCCCTCCTCCACCGGGCGGGGCGGCGAGGCGCCAGCGCCTGACCTGCCGTAGGAGACCGAGCAGTCGTGACCACAGCAGAACAGGGACGAAGAGAGGGCAGGACCGTGGCCGACCTGAACCGGGTGCTCGTGCTAGCCGGAGGGTTGTCACCCGAACACGAGGTGTCGGTGCGCTCCGGTCGGCGTGTCGCTGAGGCGCTGCGCCGTCTCGACGTGGAGGTGCAGACCTGCGATGTCGGTCCTGAGCTGCTCAATCTGCTGACGGATGATCCGCCGCAGGTGGTGTTCCCGGTGCTCCACGGCACGTCCGGGGAGGATGGGGCGATCCGCGAAGTCCTGGAGCTGGCCGGGGTCCCCTATGTGGGTGCCCGTCCCGATGCCTGCCGGGCCACCTACGCTAAACCGATCGCGAAGACCCTCGTCGCCGAGCAGGGGATTGCCGTGCCGCGTGGACTGGCGCTCCCCAAGTCGCTCTTCCACGACCTGGGTGCCCACGCGGTCTTGGAGCGCATCGTGGCGATGCTGGGGCTGCCGCTGTTTGTGAAACCCGCCCAGGGCGGTTCCGCGTTCGGGGCGACGGCCGTCACGGAAGCGTCCGCGCTGCCCGCGGCCCTGGTGAGCTGCTTTGCCTACAGCGACACCGCGCTGATCGAACAGCAGGTGACGGGGGTCGAAGTCGCGGTTGGCGTGCTTGACCTGGGGGACGGCCCGGTGGCGCTGCCCGCCGTGGAGATCGTGCCGGACGGAGGTGTCTACGACTACGCGGCCCGCTACACCGCGGGACGCACCGAGTTCTTCAGCCCGGCCCGGCTCTCCGACGAGGTGGCGCGCGCTGCCGCGGATGCGGCGGTCACCGCGCACCGCGCCCTTGGGCTGCGGGACGTTTCCCGCACCGACCTCATCATCGATGAGACTGGGCGCGTCTACTTCCTCGAGGTCAACGTCTCTCCGGGAATGACCGACACGTCCACGCTGCCGCTGGCTGTGGAGGCCGCGGGAATGGACTTCGCGGTGGTCTGCCGTGAACTGGCCCACCGCGCCCTGCTGCGGGGCTGAGCCGCAAGACAGGAGGCGGGCACCGCTGGTGCGCGGCTCTCTTCCGGAGGGACCGGTGCACGGGAAGGGGAATAGCCGTGCCGCCACCCCGCACCAATTTTTCGTTACCGAGATCACTATGGTAAGTGATCTTAGTCACGAAGCGTTGGTCCTGGTGGGAGAGTAAAGCCGTGGCCGGCGGGGGAAACTGAAAAGTGTCTCTGGTTGCGGATAGCGTCGGAATGCCGCGACGGTGACCGTGCGGTCATGGGGGCGTCGCCGAGGAGGACGGACTCGGCGACGCCCCCGGCTGCAGAGCAGGCCATTCCCAGAACCCTGCCCGCTTGCCCCCTATAGTGACCGTGTGAATCTATTTAGTTACACAGAGTTGTCAATCGAGGGTGTGTCACCGCCCGAACCCACTGATCCGCGAGTATTCCGCAACGACTGGAGCACCCTCACCCCGCCCACCGTGGGCTCCTGGACACCCGGCCCCACCGTCAGCATCGTCATCCCCGCCCGCAACAACCAGCGGCAGCTCGACCGGCTCCTCGCCTGCCTCACCCACCAGACCTACCCCGCGCACCTGATGGAAGTCGTGGTCGTCGACGACCACTCCACACCCCGGCTGCGCCTTCCCGACCGGCGGCCCCACCGGTGCCGGATCGAACCCGCCCCGCCCGACGGCTGGGGGCCTGGACATGCCCGCGCCCACGGATCCCGCATCAGCAGCGGGGAAGTCCTGTGCTGGCTCGACCCCGACCTGTTAGTCGAAGCCACCCTCATCGAAACCCTGGTCCGCTGGCAGCACACGCACTCCCACGCGGTGTCCTTCGCCGACCTCCGCTACGCGCTCGACCACGATCCCGACCCGGTGGACGCTGCCGACCCTGTCGTGGCCCGCACCCTCCGCCGTCGCTTCCCCGACGCCCCACCCCATCCCCGCATCGCCCGGCTGCTCGCCCGCACCAACGACCTCCGCGACGCCGACAGCCTGAGCTACCAGGCCTTCGTCGGCGCATGCGTGACCATGAGCCGCGCCCTCTACGAATCCGCTGGCGGAGTCAACCCCGCGCTCACCCTGGGCCACGACACCGAACTCGGCTACCGGCTGTGGCAGCACGGGGCGATTTTCATCCCCGACCGGGAGGCACGCGCCTGGCACGTAGGCAGCGCCACCGCCACCCGCACCCGTGTGCCCGGACTGCGCAGCGACGCACTCAGCACTCTCGTGCCCTACGCCCGCCCCGCCTACCGGCCGCGGCGTCGTGGAGAACACCGGGTGCCGATGGTGCTCGCCGTCGTCGACGCGGCCCAGCACCCCTACGAACTCGTGCGCGCCTGCGTGGACCGGCTCCTCGCCAGCACAGGCGTGGAGGTGGACGTGGTCCTCGTCGCCGACTGGGACACCGAGGCCGACTGGTGGGTGGAAGCCCGCCTGATCCAAGCCCACTATCTCGCCGAACCCCGCGTCCGGTTCGCATCGCACCCACCCCGCACCGGATTCCCCGCACCCTACCTGCTCCGCGTGCCAGTGACCTGCGGGGTGGCGCCGCGGACCGTGGCCCAGCTCGTGGACCGCGCTGAATGGGCGAACGCCGGGGTCGTGGAACTCGTCCACGACACGCCCCAGCAGCTCACCCTGTGGCGCACCCGGGCCCTCGCCCGAACCGCCGCCGAACCAGACGACCTGAGCACGGCAGTAGCCGCGATCCACGGCCGCTACCGGATGCAGGGCAGAGCCGACACGGTGGACCTGTCCGCGATCGCCGTCCCCCACGACTGGGGGATCGGGGCCCGCCGCCCGCGGCCGCTGACCCTGCTCCGCCACGGCTGGAACCGGCTCGCCGCCGTGTGGCACCGGAGCCGGGACGCTGTCCGACGCCGTCCTCGGGAACACTGAGCACTCCATCCACCACACCCGGCCCTCCCAGGCCCGCAGCACAGGGAACCGCGGTCCCCGCAGCCCCGTCGAACCGGACAGCACCCGACAAAGCGCCGGGGCCTTCTGCACCAGCAACCACGGAGTCCGTAGCCGTGACCGACACGCCGACACTGGTGGCGCCGCTCCGCCTCTTCCTGCTGACGTTCCTGTTCGCGGTTCCCTTCTGGATCCTCGGGTTTCTCGTCGAGAGCCCCGACGCGGTTCCCATGGCGATGCCGGTCAGCGCGCTCATGTTCGTCTGCCCGGCCATCGCCGCTACCCTGCTGGCCTGGCAGGAGGGGAGGTCCGCCGCGGTCCGTGCCCTGTGGGGGCGGCTGCTGGTCCCGCCCCGCCCGCGCCGGTGGGTCTGGTATGCCGCGATACCCCTGGTCTCCGCGGGGCCCGTGCTGACCCACCTCCTCCTGCGCTTTGCCGGGGAGCCGGTCAGTATGCCGCAGCCGACCCTGCCCGGGGTGCTCGCCTTGGTCTGCGTCTACCTCGGCGCGGCTGCAGCCGAGGAAGTGGGCTGGACGGCGTACGCCACCGACGCGCTGCGTGCCCGCCACGGTGCGCTGACCACAGCCCTTGTCATCGGTGTCGTCAGCGCGGCCTGGCATGTCGTGCCGTGGAGCCAGGTCCACCCGCCCGACTGGGTGGCCTGGCAGTTCCTCGCCACGGTCGCCCTACGCGTGCTATGGACGTGGGTCTACGTCAACACGGGGGCAAGTGTCGCCGCGGTCGTGGTCAGCCACATGCTGATCAACCTGTGGGGCACGCTCACCCCGACATATCACACGGTGGCGGCGCATGCGACCAGCGCGGTGCTCACCGCACTCGCCGCGGGAGCCGTGGTCGTGCTGTGGGAAGCCCGCACGCTGACCCGCCTCCGTTGGAAGCCGCGCCCGCCCCAGCCTGAACCGCACTGACAGGACGGTTAACGGCTCGGGCTTGGGCCAGGCCGCTGGTTGAGAGCGGCGTCGACCCGCTCGGTCAACAGCGCGCGAGCCGCATCCACTGCCTCGGTCAGTGCGTGCGGATCAGCGCGCAGCCCGGCAACAATCCCGTCGATACCGCGCACGTTCGCCCGGTCCAGCAGGGTTTTCTCGTTGGTGACCCATTCGCCGCGGGCGGCGAGCACCGCGTGCGCGGCCTGGCAGGCAGCTACCGTGATTCCCGCGGCCACCTGCGCAACCTGGGCGCGGGGTGCGTGGTTGCTGCGCGCATAGTCCAACGTCATACGCGCCGTGCCCCACCAGCGGGGCGGGGCACTGGCGCGGAGCGCTTCCGGAAACACCGGCCGCGGCAGGCTGCCGCGCAGCACCCGGTTGAGCGCGAGCTCCGCCACCACCAGGTAGGTGGGGATCCCCGCGAGATGGAACAAGAGCGGCTCAACCTCGAACCGGCCGTGCTCCGCCTCGGTGATCTGGTGCTCCACCACGGCCAGGTCCCGGTAGTGCACGTCCACCCGGCGGCCGTCGATGGTCAGCCACGCACCCCCGTTGAACACCCCGCCGCCCCAACCGCCGATCTCCGAGACTTCACCGGGCCAGCCGAGGTCCCGCAAGTCTTGCGGGTCGAACCGGTCCCGGTAGTAGATGGCCAGGTCCCAGTCGCTGTCGGCGCGGTGCGTGCCCACGGCCCGGGAGCCACCCAGGCTCACCGCGGTCACCCCGGGCAGGGCGGCCAGCCGGTCAGCAACATGGTCGACAAACTCTGTGTCGATCACCGATACCCCCGTTCGGTCTCCAGTCACGGCCGCAGCGGCCCACCCTCCTGGCACCAGTCCGCAGCCCTGGCAGTGCAGGGGAGCGGTCAGTGGGTGCCGATCGCCGCCACGGACTCCAGCAGCTCTGCGCGCAGTTCCGCGTCGAGCGGAGCCGACCCGGATTCCTGAGACGCTGCTTCCTGGCCTTCCGCGCTGAGCAGGTAGGACAGGAAGGTGCGCACTCCCTCCGCGGTGGCGGCGTCCGCGTACGACAGGCAGGCGATCTCGTAGCTGACCAGCACGATGGGGTAGGCGTCGGCTTCGGTAGCGGAGTAGTCCAACTCCATGGCGTGGTCGTGCGGGGTGGTGCTGTCCCGCCGCGGGGAGACCGATACGATCCGTGCCGCAGACTCCGGCGACGGGGCGACGAAGCTGTCCCCCGAGCCCACGCGGACCGTGGCCATGCCTTCAGCGTGGGACGCCTCCAGGTAGCCGATCGTGCCCTGACCGCCACGGATCGCCTGGGCCACGCCGCTGTTGCCCTGCCCGGCTTCCACCGGGGGAAAGGGCCACTGCCCGTCAGGGTCGTGAGGCCATGCGTCAGGAGCAGCAGCCGCCAGGTAGGCCGTGAAGTTCTCCGTAGTGCCGGACTCGTCTGAACGGCTGACCGGGACCACGGGAAGGTCGGGGAGGTCGACGTCGGGGTTGGTCTCCGCGATCGCCGGGTCGTTCCACCGGGTGATGTCGCCGCTGAACAGGCGGGCAAGCGTGTCGGGGGTCAGGTTGAGCGAGTCGATGCCCTCCAGGTTGAAGGCCACCGCGATCGGTACCACGTAGGCGGGCAGGTGGATGACGTCGGAGTCGCAGCGCTGGCGGGCCTCCTCCTGTTCGCCTTCGTCCATGGCCGCGTCGGACCCGGCGAAGTCCACCGCGCCGTCGATGAACTGGTTCCGTCCGCCGCCTGAGCCGATCGCGTCGTAGTAGATCCGCGCATCGTCGCAGGCGGTCTGGAGTGCGGAGATCCACACCTGCATGGCCAGTTCCTGGGCACTGGAGCCGGCGCCGCGAATGGCGCCGTCGAAACACTCCAGGTCTTCGGGCACCGGGATCTGCGCGCCGCCGCGTACCGCGTTGTCGCTGCCGCACCCGGCTACCAGTGTCAACGCGCCCAGCAGCGCGATTACGGTCCCTGCGCGGCGCTTTGCCCTCGACACGGTTGCCTCATCCCCCGACTGAACACACAGTGGTTCTCTGCCGTCGAAGAATTTAACCAGAGGTGAACGACCCGTGGCGTCGGGAGGGGGTGTGCGGCCGGTTCACCTGCCCTGGGTGATCAGCCAGACGATGTGCCGCAGCGCCAGTTCGTAGCCGTGCACCCCGCAGCCGCCGATGATGCCGTTGACGACCGGGGCGGTCATCGACGTGTGCCGGAACGGTTCCCGGGCGTAGATGTTGGAGATGTGGACTTCCACACACGGGGTGGGGACCGCGTCGATAGCGTCGCGCAGTGCAACGCTGGTGTGGGCGTAAGCGCCCGGGTTGAACACGATGCCGTCCAGCTCGCGGGCGGCATGGATGCGGTCGATCAGCTCGCCTTCGTGGTTGCTCTGCGCGCACACCACGTCCACTCCCAGCTCGGCACCGAGCGACACGACCCGTTTTTCGATCTCGGCGAGCGTGGTGGTGCCGTACTGGGCGGGGTCGCGCAAACCCAGCAGGTTGAGGTTGGGGCCGTTGAGCAGCAGCACGGTGGGACGGGACGCCATAGGATCACAACCTTTCGTCCAGGCTGAGCAGCAAGCGGCACCAGCCTATTGACCTGCGCCAGCCCTGAGCACACCGGTAGCGTGAGCGGAGGGCCGCCCGCGAGGACCCGGTGCCGGGAGTGCGCTGGCCGCGGACCATGGTGCGCGAGGCGAGATGCTCGGAGGCTAGAAGGGCCAGGCGCCAGTAGCCTGGACGGTCATGGGGGAGAGGCAACGGCTGCGGATCCCCGATCCCGTGGCGGCGGCGCTGGCCTGCCCGCACTGCGGGAACGGGATGCAGCAGCAGGGGACTGCGCTGGCCTGCAGGACGGGGCACTCTTTCGACGCTGCCCGCCAAGGCTACGTGAACCTCACCGTGGGACGCCCGGCGACCACGGGGGACGACCGGGACATGGTGCAGGCCCGCAGCGCATTCTTCGACGCGGGGCACTACGCCCCGCTGTCGGCGGTACTGGCCGACCACGCTGCGCAGCGGTGGACTGGGGGACTGGTAGCGGATATCGGTGCGGGTACCGGACACCACCTGGCCGCTGTGCTGGATGCCCTGCCGAAGGCGTACGGCTTGGCCGTGGACGTGTCCCGATATGCGCTACGGCGGGCCGCCCGCGCCCATCCTCGGGCGGGAGCGGTGGGCTGTGACGTGTGGCGGGGCCTACCGCTGGCGGCAGACTCCGTGGGAGTGCTGCTCAACGTGTTCGCACCTCGGAACGGGGCGGAGTTTGCTCGGGTCGTGCAGCGCGGGGGAACACTGCTGGTCGTCACCCCGGGCCGCCGTCACCTCGCTGAGCTGCGGTCGCACGTGGAGCTGATCGCCGTGGACCCTCGCAAAGAGGAACGGCTGGCCGCGCAGTTGCACCGCAGCTTCACCCAGGAAGCCGACGAGCAGTTCACGCTGCCTCTGCGGCTCTCCCACGCCGAGGCAGCAACCCTGGTGGGGATGACGCCGAACGCCCGCCACACCACCTCTGAGGCGGTGCGCTCCCGCCTGGCCCGGCTGCCCGAACCGGTCGAGGTGACCGCGGTCTTCCGGCTGTCGGTGTACCGGCGCCGGTGAGCCCGCCGCAGGAGCGCATGGGGGAGTCGCAGCGGAACCCCAGCGGTAGAACTCCGATATGTCTGCCATACTGCGACAAAGTGGTTATTTCTGACATAAAGCAGAAATTCATTTTCTTATTTTTTGTGAAGAATGTCGCTTTAGGTGACGCTGTTTTCTCGTGTGACGCAAGGAAGCTCCGGTGAAGAGTCACACCTTGCGATACACCCTTCCACGCTGCGATTCTTTCGGTCACAATGTCCTGCTAGCGGCGGGGCAAAGGGAAGATTGCGACTGCATCACAAAACTCAGATAAATCTTTGCACTAATTGAGAGTAATGGTCTTATTACTCCCAGCTTGTTCGGTTTTTCGGGGTTCGTTGCCACGGACACGAACAGCCCAGGGGAGAGGCCATGCGTGAAAAAAGTAGACCAACCGCAGGCGCCGCGCTGCTCATCGCGGCGCTCTTTGCATTCACCGCCTGCGCACCCCACGAAGGCAGCGAAAACACGGATGCCTTCGCGGACTGTGCAGACAACCCCAACACGTGCAACAGCGGAGAACGCGCTGAAGGCGGAAGCATCACCTGGATCGTCGACTCCCTCCCCGGAGCCTGGGCCTCCCTCTCACCAGAAGGGGGAAGCGTCTACACCCTCCAAATGCTCCACGGCATCCTGCCGAACACCGGCTACTGGGAGCCTGACGGCGCCACCTTCACCACCAACCTGGACCTCCTTGCCGAGGAACCCCAACTCATCGACGAAGACCCCTTCACCTACCAGTTCAAGATCCGCCCCGAAGCCGTCTGGGACGACGGCACCCCCATCACCGCCGCCGACTTCGAAATCACCTGGAAACTCAGCACTACCGAAGAAGCCGGCCACTGCAAGGGATGCCAGCCGCGCTCCGACACCTACAACCAGATCGCCAGCGTTGAAGGAAGCGACGGCGGCTCCACCGTCACCGTGACCCTCGTCGACGGTGTCGCCGACCCCGAATGGCGGGACCGGTTCAGCGCAGACAACATCGCCGGAGGCATCTACCCCGCCCACATCGCCGAAGAGCAAGGATTCGACATCACCACCCCCGAAGGTGTGGGCGAATACTTCCAATGGCTGCACACCACCATGCCCACCTTCTCCGGCGGCCCCTACCGCCTCGTCGAAGGCGACCTCAAAACCCAGGTCATCAAAGAACCCAACCCACAGTGGTACGGCGAAGTCCAGCCCACGCTCGACACCGTCGTCATCCGCTTCCTCACCGACGAAGGCACCTGGATCAGCGCCCTCGACAATGGTGAAGCCCACGGCACCTCACCCGTCGCCTTCGGCCAAGACACCGTGGAACAAGCCCGGCAGCGCCCCAACCTCAACGTGAGCATCACCGAAGGGCCCAGTTGGGAGCACATCGACTTCAACCTCGACAACGAGTGGCTCAAAGACGTTGAGCTCCGCCGCGCCATCTTCACCGCCATCGACGTCGAAGACATCACGCAGCGCACCATCGCCCAGCTCTACCCCGAGGCAGAACCCCGCACCAACCACGTCTTCTCCAACGACAGCCCCTACCACACCGACGTCATCACCGAGACCGGTCAAGGCAGCGGAGACATCGACGCCGCCCGCCAGATCCTCCTCGACGCCGGATACACCTACGAAGGCGACACCCTGACCCGCGACGGGGAGAAAGTCGGCCCGTTCCGGCTGCGCTCCACCAGCAACACGGTGCGCGACACCTCGACAGAACTCATCCAGTCCTACCTGGCGGAGATCGGCATCGAGGTCACCATCGAACCCACCGACGACCTCGGCGGCACCCTCGCCGCTCAGGACTACGACATCATGCAGTACGGCTGGAGCAGCACCCCGTCCTTCGCCACCGCGCCCAGCCAGTACTGGAGCAGCACTAGCGACAGCAACTTCGGCCGCTACCACAACGAGGAAGTCGACGAACTCGTCGAACGCGCCCGCAACGCCTCCTCCCTCGACGAAGCCGCCGAATACGCCAACGAAGCGGCCCGCATCGTCGCCCAGGACGCCTACGTCCTGCCGCTGTTCAACATGCCCGTCTACATCCTCGTGACCGACGACTACGTCAACGTCCGCGACAACCCCTCATCCAGCCTGCGCGCCCTCTACCAGCACCACGAGTGGGGCCTGGTCGCCCAATAGTGACCCCCGAGCCTGGGCGGAGGGGATCACCCCTTCGCCCAGGACCGCGCCGCACCCCGAGGACCCCCATGCTCGCCTACACCGTCCGCCGCCTGCTCGGCACCATCCCGCTGCTGCTCGCGGCCTCCATCCTCACCTTCCTCCTCATCGACCTGTCCGGAGACCCGCTCGCTGACCTGCGCGTCCAGCAGCCCCCCGTTCCCGAAGAAGTGATCAAAGCCGAAGAAGCCCGGCTCTACCTGGACCGCTCCCTGCCGGAACGGTACGTGCTGTGGCTGACCGGCATCGGAGGCAACGGCGACATCGGCCTGCTCCGCGGCAAATTCGGCCCCTCCGTCCAAGGAGCCGACTACGACATCGGACACGCCCTCGCCGAACGACTCGGCACCACCCTGCGCCTGGTCAGTGCCGCCCTGCTGTTGGCACTCGGACTAGCGATCCTCAGCGGAGTCATCAGCGCACTCCGCCAATACTCGATGGTCGACTACACCCTCACCCTCATCGGCTTCCTCGCCCTCGCCATGCCCACCTTCTGGCTGGGCGCGCTCATCAAGGAAGCCGGAGTGTGGGTCAACCAGCAGACCGGCTACACGATCTTCTACACCGTCGGCGCAACCTCCGCCGACACTCGCGGCTTCACCACCGCACAACTCCTCGCCGACCACCTCGGCCACCTCGTCCTCCCCACCCTCACCCTGATGCTCACCGGATACGCCGCCTGGAGCCGCTACCAGCGCACCTCCATGCTGGAAGTCCTCAACAGCGACTACGTGCGCCTCGCCCGAGCCAAAGGCCTGCCCAACCGCGTCGTCCTGCGCAGACACGCCCTGCGCACCGCCCTCATCCCGCTGACCACCGTCGTCGCCGTCACCGTCGCCGGAACCGTGGACGGAGTCATCCTCATCGAAACCGTCTTCCAATGGCGCGGCCTTGGCGACTTCTTCGTGGAAGCGATCAAACGCAACGACTCTTATGCCCTCATGGGCTGGCTGATGCTCAGCGGGACCGCGGTCATCATCGCCAACCTCATTGCCGACCTGCTCTACGGCGTACTCGACCCGAGGATCCGCTATGAGTGACCTCCACCCGCCCGCCAGCACCCCCGCCCCGTCTGCGAGCGCGGCATCACCTGATCCTGTCGACCGCAGTGCCGAGCACGGGCAACTCCGCATGGTCGCCACCCGGTTTCTCCGCCACCGCATGGCCATGGCCAGCCTCACCGTGCTCGTCCTCACCGTGCTGTTCGCGTTCCTCGGCCCCCTCCTGTGGCCGTGGGACCACACCGTGCACCGGGAAATCCTGCCCAACCAGCCACCCAGCTGGGCCCACCCCTTCGGCACCACCAACGCCGGACACGACGTGCTCGGCCAGCTCATGCGCGGCACCCAGCAGACCCTCAAAGTCGCGCTCACCGTCTCCGTGCTGGCCACCGCCTTCGGTGCGCTGTGGGGCGCGGTCGCCGGCTACTACCGGGGCTGGATCGACGCGGTGATGATGCGTATCGTCGACGTGCTCATGGTGGTCCCCCTCCTCGTCGCTGTCGCCGCCATCAGCGGCAACGTGCGCGGCGGCACCACCTGGTGGGCGGTCGCGCTCATCATCGCGCTGTTCTCGTGGACCACGATCGCACGCGTCGTCCGCGGCGTAGTGCTCTCCCTGCGGGAACAGGAGTTCGTGGAAGCGGCCCGCGCTGCCGGCGCCTCTGACGCCCGCATCGTCCTCCACCACCTGCTCCCCAACGCGGCCGGTCCCACGATCGTCGCCGCCACCCTCCTCATTGCCACGTCGATCCTGCTCGAAGCGAGCATGTCCTTCCTCGGTTTCGGCATCCAGGCACCCGACATCTCCCTCGGCCTGATGATCGACAACGCGCGCACCGCCGCCTTCACCCGGCCGTGGCTCTTCTACCCGCCGGGCTTGTTCATCGTGATGATCTGCCTGACGATTAACTTCATCGGTGACGGCCTGCGCGACGCCCTCGACCCTCGACAAACCATCACACGCCGATGACTTCGACCAACCACGCCCCGAACCCTGCAACCGCTGCCGCAGACGCCCCCGTGCTCAGCGTCACCGACCTACACGTCCGGATCCCCACCAGCGAAGGGGACGTCCACGCCGTGCGCGGCATCTCCTACCACCTGCGCCGCGGCGAAGCCCTCGGCATCGTGGGCGAATCCGGATCCGGCAAGTCCGTGTCCGCACTCGCTGTCCTGGGACTCCTGCCCCGCACGGCCCGCGTCTCCGGTTCGATCCAGGTCGCCGGCTACGAAATCGTCGGCCGCAAAGACGCAGAACTGACCCGGATCCGCGGCGCCCGCGTCGCCATGGTCTTCCAAGACCCGCTGACCTCGCTCAACCCCGTCCACCCGATCGGCACGCAGATCACCGAGGCGATCCACGCCCACCGGGACGTGTCCCGCGCTGCCGCCCGCGAACGCGCCGTGGAACTCCTGCGGACCGTCGGCATCCCCCAACCGGAGCAGCGTATCGACGCTTACCCGCATGAACTCTCCGGCGGCATGCGCCAGCGGGTTGTGCTCGCCATCGCCATGGCCAACGACCCCGACGTGATCATCGCCGACGAGCCCACCACCGCCCTGGACGTGACCGTCCAAGCACAAGTCCTCGACGCACTGCAGGCCGCACGCCGCGCTACCGGTGCCGCGCTCGTGCTCATCACCCACGACCTGGGCATCGCCGCCGGACACGTCGACCGGGTCGCGGTGATGTATGCGGGACGCATCGTGGAAACCGGAAGCGTGGACGAGGTCTTCTCCTCCCCGCAAATGCCCTACACTCTCGGCCTGCTGGGCAGCCAGCCACGCATGGACGCCGCACCCCACAGCAGGCTCGTCCCCATCCCCGGCGCCCCGCCCTCCCCGGACCACCAGCTCTCCGGATGCGCGTTCGCGCCCCGCTGCCCGCTCGCGAAACCGGTGTGCCGTACCAGCACCCCGCAGCTCACTGCGGTCAGCGACACCCATGCCGCAGCCTGCCACTTCGCTGACCAACTGGCCGGTATCCGACCGGAAGAGTTGTTCGCCTCTAATACGGCTCCGAGTGCGAACCCGCTTCCAGAGGCGGTGGAGCGCACCCGCAGCCGCGGCGAGCCCGTGCTCGTCGCCGAAGGCCTCGTCAAACACTTCCCGGTGCGCTCCAAAGGGCTGATCCGGCGCCGCAGCGGGGAGATCCACGCGGTATGCGACGTCTCTCTCACCCTGCACGCCCACCAGACCTTGGCGCTGGTAGGCGAATCCGGGTGCGGGAAGTCCACCACGGCCCGGATGCTGCTCAACCTCATCCCTCCGACCCGCGGCCGGGTGTCCTACCGCGGGCAGACTCTCACCGGACTGTCCTCGTCCCGGATGCGGCCGTTGCGTCGCAGCATGCAGATCGTGTTCCAAGACCCGTTCGCCTCCCTGGACCCGCGGATGACCGTGTTCGATGCGGTCGCTGAACCGCTGCGCGTCCACGGCCAGTTCCGCAACGGGGGAGCAGAACGGGTCCGGGAGCTGTTCCGGCTCGTCGGTTTGGACCCGGCCCACGGCAACCGGTACCCGCACGAGTTCTCTGGCGGCCAACGGCAGCGCGTCGGGATTGCACGCGCCCTCGCCTTAGAACCTGAAGTGCTCGTCTTGGACGAGCCGGTCTCCGCGCTGGACGTGTCCGTCCAAGCCGGGGTGATCAACCTCCTCGAGGAACTCCAGGAGCGGCTGGGGCTTTCCTACCTCTTCGTCTCCCACGACCTGGCCGTGGTCCGGCACCTCGCTGACCAGGTCGCGGTGATGTACCTGGGGCGGATCGTGGAGACCGCACCCGTGGAACGCCTGTTCACCGCGGCAGCCCACCCCTATACCCAGGCGCTGATCTCCGCGGTGCCGATCCCGGACCCGCGCCGGGAGCGTGCCCGGCAGCGGATTGTGCTCCGCGGCGACGTGCCCAGCCCGATGCATCCCCCCTCGGGCTGCCGGTTCCGCACCCGCTGTCCCGTGTTCGCCCGTCTCACGGAAGCAGAGCAGGCCCGCTGCGCAACAGAGGTGCCGACCCTGGCCGACCACGGCAACGACCACGCTGTGGCATGCCACTACGCCGTCCCCCGCTCCCCGCTCGGCGACGCTTTCCCACCCCACCGCACACCGTGAAAAACCAGACATGAGGGTCGGGATTAGGGTCCGTTGTCTCGGCAAGTCATGGCCGTAACGTGAGGCGGAGCGGGCACTCTCCCCAGCGTGACGAGAAAAGAGAGCACGATGGCCGTGCATTGCAGCGCCGAAGCCGGAGCCGCCGCAGTGCGCACGGCCCCAGCGTGGGCCGCTGCTGTGCACAAGGGGCATCAGGACCATCGGGAGCGGCGGTCTCCTGGGTGAGGAGCTCCCAATGTTGACGTCACCGGGCCGCGGACCGGCAGCAGGGACGAGCCGTGCCTGCTGCCCGGCAACCCGAAAGTGCCCGGGGTCAGCGGCCCAGGCGGAGGAGTGGGCAGCGGGGCGGAGCCGACGAGCCAGGCCACCAAGCCGTTCCCGCTCGCACCGCAGGAGACCGCGTCGTGTTCCCGGCAGACCTCCACCGATTCGTCCACGCCCGGTCCACGCTCCACCGAGGTTGAAAGATCGAGATTGTCCTGTGGGGCGAACCGGAGGGGCGTATGTAGGGGAGAGGCCGGACTGTCGATGCTGTGCGGCCCTGGAGAGTATCGACACCGTGGTGCGCACGTTACGGCAGAGCGGATCGTGGCCAGTCCGGGCAGCGGCTGTGCAGCCGCTGCCCCAGGCAGCCCGCAGACGAGGGGTCAGCCGCGGTGGCGGGCGCGGTGGTGCTCGATGAGCCGCTGATACCAGAAGTAGCTGTCCTTCGGAAGCCGTTCCAAGGTGTCGTAGTCCACCCGGACGATGCCGAAACGCCGCTCGTATCCGAACGCCCACTCGAAGTTGTCGAGCAGCGACCAGACGAAGTAGCCGCGCACGTCCACCCCGGCGCGGATCGCCGCGGCCAGGGCATGCAGGTGGTCGTTGAGATAGGCGATGCGGTCCGTGTCGTGCACCCGTCCGTCAGGGGAGACGACGTCGTGCTCGGCTGAGCCGTTCTCTGTGATGTAGATGGGCGGAAGGTTCGGGTAGCGCTCCGTGAGGTCCAGCAGCAGGTCCGTGAAGGATTCGGGGACGACCGGCCAGTCCATGGCTGTGTGCCGCACTCCATCGAAACGCTGCTGGTGGGCGCGGATGTCTACGGCGGTGCGGCGTGCCGGGTCGGCTTCGGTCAGCGGGCCGTCGGCGACTTTGAGCGGCCGGTAGTAGTTGATGCCGAGGAAGTCCAGCGGCTGGCCGATGATCTCCAGGTCGCCGTCGCGCCGGTACGAGCCGTCCGCGAGCTCTCCCCACACGTCGGCTTCGTTCGCGGGGTAGCGGCCGGCGAACAGCGGGTCGAACCAGACCCGGTTGTGCAGGGTTTCCGCGCGGTCGGCAGCCGCGCGGTCGGCCGCACTGTCGGAGGCGGGCAGGATCCGGTCGGGGTTGAGGGTGATGCCGACCTCGCCCGCATCGGCAGCGCGCAGTTCCTGCACTGCCAGGCCGTGGGCGAGGAGCAGGTGGTGCGCGGCGGCGAGCGCAGGCGTGCCTTCCCGGGCCCCGGGGGCGTGCCGGCCCACGGCATAGCCCAGGAAAGCGCTGCAGAACGGCTCGTTGAGCGTGATCCAGTGGCGGATCCGGTCGCCGAGACGGGCAACGACCGCCCGGGTGTAGGCGGCGAAGTGCTCCGCGGTGCTGCGGGAACGCCAGCCGCCGGCATCCTCCAGGGCCTGCGGCAGGTCCCAGTGGTAGAGGGTGGGCACCGGGGTGATCCCCGCTTCGAGCAGCGCATCGACGAGACGGTCGTAGAAGTCCAGGCCGCGCTGGTTGACGTCGCCTGATCCCGTGGGCATGACGCGCGGCCAGGCGATGGAGAAGCGGTAGGCGTCCACCCCCAGGCGGCGCAGGAGCTCCACGTCCTCGGGGTAGCGGTGGTAGTGGTCGCAGGCCACGTCGCCGGTGTCGCCGTTGAGGACCAGGCCCGGTGTGTGGCTGTAGGTGTCCCAGATGGACGGGCCGCGTCCGTCCGCGTGGACCGCACCCTCGATCTGGTAGCTGGCCGTAGCCGCGCCGAACCAGAATCCGGCCGGGAACTCGGGGAGGTGGTCGTTGCTCACTAGCGCTCCTGGTAGCTGGTGCATGCTCGCATGTGAACCGGTTCAGGAGCCCAGGGTAGTGCGTCGCAGGCAGGGGAGCGAGGCGGTCTTTTCGGAAAAGTAGCCCATATCTATACTAAATAGGTAGGATTACTTGAGTTAAGGTGGGCGCGCGGTACTCCCGCACCCTGCACACTCGTCTGCCGGTAAGGACACGCCATGAACGACAGAGCATCCCATCCCACCGGTGCACCTCGCTTCCGACTCAGCGAAGACTGGGCCGCGACCGTCCTCGGCCTCGTCCTGTTGGCCGCTTCCCTGATCGGGATTATCCCCACGGGACTGGTGCCCTGATGAGCGAGAGCACTACGACACCCCCCGACGTTGCAGCACCTGACGGCGCCGACCCCGCCCGCCCCTGGTACTGGGCGCTGCTCGGAGTCGCCGTCGTCGTCCTCCTTGCCGCAGTGACCCGGTTCCTGGAGTCCGCTGTCCCCGCGGCCGCCGAAGGCACTGGTTTCGCCGGAGTCGCCAAAGCCGTCGAATATCCCGTCTACGCGATCCTGCTGGGACTGGCGGCCAACGCCGTGCTCAGCGCCCTGGGAATCCGCCGTCGGCTCGCCGGAGGATTCCGCACCGAGTTCTTCATCAAGACCGGTCTGGTCCTCCTCGGCTCCACAGTCCTGTTCGACGTGATCATCAAAGCCGCAGGACCGGCCATCCTCCAGGCGATCCTCTTGGTCAGCGCGGTCTTCCTCTTCACCTGGTGGCTGGGCGGCCGCTTCGGACTGGACGACCGGTTGCGCGCCCTGCTGGCCTCCTCCGTGTCGATCTGCGGGGTGAGCGCCGCGATCGCTGCAGCCGGAGCCGTGCAGGCCCGTAAGGAACAGCTCGCCTACACCGCGAGCCTGGTGATCCTGTTCGCGCTGCCGTCCATCTTCCTGCTGCCCTGGCTCGTGGAGATCATCGGTCTCAACGCGGCCCAGGCAGGGGCCTGGATCGGCGGCAACATCGACACGACAGCGGCGGTGGCCGCCTCAGGCGCCATCGTCGGTGAGGGGGCGCTGCAGATCGCCTCTATCGTCAAGTCCACGCAGAACATCCTCATGGGCGTGGCCGCCGTCCTGCTCACCGCCTACTTCACCTTCCGGGTGGCTCCGGCAGGCGGGGCGACGGTCGGCATCGGCACCTGGGCACGCACTCTCTGGGACCGATTCCCCAAGTTCGTGCTGGGCTTCCTCGCCGCGTCCATCATCGCCACCCTGTGGGCCAGTGCCATGGGCGAAGCGGGAGCGGCCGGGCTCGACACGGCCAAAGCCCTGCGTGACTGGTTCCTCATTGCGGCGTTCACCAGTATTGGCCTGGAATTCAGCGTCAATTCGCTCAAGGAGGTCGGCTGGCGGCCGATCGGAGTCTTCGCGCTCGCCACGCTGTTCAACCTGGTCGTAGGCCTGATTCTGGCCAGCCTGCTGTTCCGCGGATTCAGTGTGTAAAACGGCGGGAATAGGGCCCGCTGCCCCGGGGAGAACGCTGGACGAGCAGAGAATAACCCCGCGGGTAGCGGGGCCCTTTTTGTTCTGCGGGAGGAAAGAGCAGCCGGAAAGTCCTGATCCGAGCGTAACCTATTGACACCGCTGAGTGATCCTGTTTTTATGTCATAGGTCACATGAAATGGGAGCGCTCCCATGGTGGGCCTCCGCTGTGAGGTCATCCTCCCAGTTCGAATCCCCCTACGGAAGGACTTCCGTGCTTAGGAGACCCAGATCTCGATCCCCCCTTGTCGCCCTCACCGCGGCGACTTGCGCAGTCGCGCTCGGGGGTACGGCGGTTCCCGCCCAGGCAGACGAAGTCAACCAGATTCGCAACGGCGACTTCAGCTCCGGCACCGCACCCTGGTGGGGAACCGAGAACATCCAACTCAACGTCACCGACGGGATGCTGTGCGTCGACGTCCCCGGCGGCACCGTCAACCCGTGGGACGTGATCATCGGCCAGGACGACATCCCCCTCATCGAAGGTGAGTCCTACGCCTTCTCCTTCACTGCCTCCAGCACCGTCCCCGTCTCCATCCGCGCCCTGGTGCAAGAGCCCGTGGAGCCGTGGACCACCCAGATGGACGAGCGTGCCCTGCTCGGCCCCGAGGCAGAAACCTACGAATTCGTCTTCACCTCCAACGTCGACTGGGACGACGCCCAAGTCGCCTTCCAGATCGGCGGCTCCGACGAACCGTGGACCTTCTGCCTCGACGACGTCGCCCTGCTCGGCGGCGCCGAACCCCCGGTCTACGAACCCGACACCGGACCGCGGGTCCGCGTCAACCAGGTCGGCTACCTCCCGCACGGTCCCAAGAAGGCGACCGTGGTCACCGACGCCACCAGCGCGCTCACCTGGGAGCTTGCCGACGCCGACGGTAACGTGGTCGCCAGCGGCCAGACCAAGCCGCACGGCGCGGACTCCAGCTCCGGGCTCAACGTCCACACCGTCGACTTCAGCTCCTACACCACGAAGGGAAGCGACTACACGCTCACCGTCGACGGTGAAACCAGCTACCCCTTCGACATCGACGAAAGCGTCTACGAGGAACTGCGCGTCGACGCGCTGTCGTTCTACTACCCGCAGCGCAGCGGCATCGAGATCCTCGACTCCATCGCCCCCGGCTACGGACGCCCGGCCGGCCACATCGGCGTGCCCCCCAACCAGGGCGATACCGACGTGCCGTGCGCGCCCGGCACCTGCGACTACTCCCTGGACGTCTCCGGCGGCTGGTACGACGCGGGCGACCACGGCAAATACGTGGTCAACGGCGGTATCTCGGTGCACCAGATCATGAGCATCTACGAGCGCTCCCAGCTCGCCGACACCGCCCAGCCCGACAAGCTGGCCGACTCCACCCTGCGCCTGCCCGAAACCGGCAACGGCGTGCCCGACGTGCTCGACGAAGCACGCTGGGAGATGGAGTTCCTCCTCAAGATGCAGGTGCCCGAAGGCGAACCGCTCGCCGGCATGGCGCACCACAAGATCCACGACGAACAGTGGACCGGGCTGCCGCTGCTGCCCTCCGCTGACCCGCAGCCGCGCTACCTGCAGCCGCCGTCCACCGCGGCCACGCTGAACCTGGCCGCCACCGCCGCCCAGTGCGCTCGCGTGTTCGAACCCTTCGACGAGGATTTCGCCGCCGAGTGCCTGGCTGCCGCGGAAACCGCGTGGGACGCCGCCAAGGCCAACCCGAACATCTACGCGCCTGCCTTCGGTGAAGGCGGCGGCCCGTACAACGACAACAACGTCACCGACGAGTTCTACTGGGCCGCGGCCGAACTGTTCCTCACCACCGGCAAGGAGGAGTACCGCGACGCGGTGACCTCGTCGCCGCTGCACACCGACGACGAAGAGGTCTTCCGCGACGGCGCCTTCGACTGGGGATGGACTGCTGCGCTGGCCCGCCTCCAGCTGGCCACGATCCCCAACGACCTCGCCGACCGCGACCGGGTGCGCCAGTCCGTGGTCGATGCCGCCGACATGTACCTCGCCAACGTCGAGACCAGCCCGTGGGGCCTGGCCTACAAGCCGAACAACGGCGTGTTCGTCTGGGGCTCCAACAGCGCTGTCCTCAACAACATGGTGATCCTGGCGGTCGCCTTCGACCTCACCGGTGACACCAAATACCGCGACGGCGTGCTGGAAGGCATGGACTACATCTTCGGCCGCAACGCGCTGAACCAGTCCTACGTCACCGGCTACGGCGACAAGGACTCCCGCAACCAGCACAGCCGCTGGTACGCCCACCAGCTCGACCCCCGGTTGCCCAACCCGCCCAAGGGCACGCTGGCCGGTGGACCCAACTCCGACTCCACCACCTGGGACCCGGTGGCCCAGTCCAAGCTGACCGGGTGCGCCCCCCAGATGTGCTACATCGACCACATCGAGTCGTGGTCCACCAACGAGCTGACCATCAACTGGAACGCCCCCCTGTCGTGGATCGCGTCCTTCATCGCCGACCAGGACGACGCCGGCGAGCCCGGCGGAGAAGAGCCCGGACCGGGCGACGACGAGACCCCGCCGAGCAAGCCTGGGAACCTGAAGGCCAGCGACATCACCGCGACCAGCGCCACCCTGACCTGGGACGCCTCCACCGACAACGTCGGAGTGGTCGGCTACAAGGTCTCCCTGGTCCGCGACGGTGACGCTGAAGAGGTGGGCACCACCGCGCAGACCAGCTACACGCTCACCGGGCTGAGCGCGGACCAGGAGTACACCGTCCAGGTGGTCGCCTACGACGCGGCAGGCAACCTCTCCACGCCAGCCACCGTCACCTTCACCACCGAGAAGGAGGACGAGACTCCCACGCCCAGCGCCTCCTGCGCGGTGACGTACCAGACCAACGACTGGCCGGGCGGCTTCACCGCCTCGGTGACGCTGACCAACACCGGCAGCACCCCGTGGGACTCCTGGGAACTGCGCTTCACCTTCCCGTCGGGACAGACTGTCAGCCACGGCTGGAGCGCCAACTGGCAGCAGAGCGGCAGTGACGTGACCGCCACCTCCTTGCCGTGGAACGGATCAGTTCCGCCGGGCGGCTCAGTCAACATCGGCTTCAACGGAACCTGGGGCGGTTCGAACACCAAACCTGAGAAGTTCACCGTCAACGGCGCGGTCTGCTCCATCGGCTGAACCTCGCCCTGGATTCGGATGTAAGCCGCCGTGGCCCCCGTCATCGGCGGGGGCCACACCCGGCACCATCCCCGCACACCCCCTGTGCGGGGATGGTGCTCCCCTCATTGGTCTGGTAAGACGAGGAAGGCGCCAACGTGACCTCCGAGAGCCCCGTGCGCGCGGCCCCCCGTGCCGGACGGATGACGGTGACCCGCCGAGCAGTCGAACAGATCAAGGCGATGATCGCCGACGGAACACTCCACCCCGGCCAGCGGCTCCCCACCGAGCGGGAACTCGCCGCGAAAATGGGACTCTCCCGCAGCTCCATGCGGGAAGCGATCCGGGTCCTGACCACCCTGGGGGTACTGGAAGCGCGGCACGGCGCAGGCGTCTACGTCACCGAACTCCACCCCCGCAGACTGCTCGAACCCTTCTCCGTCCTCGCCGAGGTCGGCCGCGGCACCACCCTGCTGGAAATGCTCCACGTGCGCCGCATCGTGGAACCGGCCGCCGCAGCACTCGCTGCGGTCCGCGCCAGCGACACACACCTGAGCACCCTGGCCGCCCTCCTGGACGCAGAAGACCACGCCTGCGGCCTGGCCGCGACCGAGGCAGGCACCGCCTTCCACCGCACCCTCGCCGAACTCGCGGGAAACGCGACCCTGGCGGCACTCATCGACGGGCTGGCCTCACCCGCGCTGGGAGCGCGGATCCACCGCGACCCGGCAGCCGACGAGGAAGAATGGGCGGCACAGCTCCGCGGCGACCACCACATCATCTACCGCGCCCTGCAGAACCGGGACCCGGAGGCAGCGCAGGCCGCAACCACCCTCCATCTCCTCCGCCTGGAAGAGCGGTTCCGCGACCGCATCGCCGTCTAACACGACGTCCGCTGCCCCATGCCCCGCACCGGCACGACACCCCCGGATCCGACTGTCTCCGGATGGCCTAGGATCAACGCGGCCGTCAAGGTCCTATCAGCGGACAATTTCGATGTCAGGGGGAGTCATGGCCGACATCACCAGAAACCGGTCCTCCGGGTTGGCATTCGCGATCGCCTCTGCACTTGCCTTCGGCGGCTCCGGCCCCGTGGCCCGGCCGCTCATCGACGCCGGACTCGACCCCCTGCACGTCACGTGGCTCCGGGTAGCCGGAGCAGCTCTACTCCTGCTTCCCGTCGCTTTCCGCCACCACCGCACCCTGCGTACCCGCCCCGCCCTTCTCCTCGCCTACGGCGTCTTCCCGATGGCGGGAGTCCAAGCCTTCTACTTCGCAGCCATTTCCCGGATCCCCGTGGGGGTGGCGCTCCTCATCGAATTCCTCGGCCCCGTCCTCGTCCTGCTGTGGACCCGCCTCGTGCGGCGCATCCCCGTGTCCCGCGCCGCATCCCTCGGCGTGGCCCTGGCAGTCATCGGCCTGGGCTGCCTCGTCGAAGTCTGGGCAGGCATCCGCCTGGACGCGGTCGGCCTGATCCTCGCGCTGGCTGCAGCGGTCTGCCAGGCCACCTACTTCCTGCTGTCGGACACGGCCCGCGACGACGTCGACCCTCTCGCTGTCATCTCCTACGGCGCGCTCATCGCCACCGCACTCCTGAGCCTCCTCGCCCGCCCGTGGACCCTGCCGTGGGGCATCCTGGCCCAGAATGTCGGGTTCGGCGGGCTGGACATCCCCGCCCTCATCCTCCTGGTGTGGCTTGCCCTGGTCGCCACCACCATCGCCTACCTCACCGGGGTGGCCGCGGTACGGCGGCTGTCCCCTGTCGTCGCCGGGGGAGTGGCCTACCTGGAGGTCGTAACCTCTATCGTCCTGGCCTGGCTGCTGCTCGGGGAAGCGTTGAGCGTCGCCCAGCTTGTCGGGGCGGCCGCCGTGGTGACCGGTGCGTTCCTCGCCCAGACCGCGGTCCCCGACACCAGTGCCGCGCAAGGCCCGGAGACGCTGCCCACCGCCCAGGACCCGGCCCCGCAGACCGGTTCCGCCCGCTGACCATCCCCCAAACACCCCGCCGAGGGCCCGGTCACCGAGAGCCCCAGAGGCGTCCCGGCCCTCAGGCGGGGGAGCAGTCAATCCTCGACCACGCGGTGCCCCCCGGCGTAGACGTTCATCGAAGGACCGCGCAGGAACCCGATGAGGGTCATCCCCGACTGATCGGCCAGCTCCACCGCCAGCGACGACGGCGCGGAGACCGCGGCCAGCACCGGAATCCCCGCCATCAAGGCTTTCTGCGTCAACTCGAACGAAGCCCGGCTCGACACCAGCAGCCCCATGCCCCGCAACGGCAGCCCGTACCGGCCAGCGGCATACCCGATCACCTTGTCCACCGCGTTGTGCCGACCGATGTCCTCCCGGACACACAGCAGCTCCCCGCCGGGGGTGACGAGCGCAGCAGCGTGCAGCCCGCCCGTGCGCGCAAACACTTTCTGTGCTTCCCGCAACCGGTCCGGCAGAGCAGACAAGACAGCCGTGGAGAAACACACCCGGTCGTCAGCTACCACGAAACGGCTCTTCGTCCGCACCGCTTCCAGACTGGTCTTCCCGCACACCCCGCACGACGAGGTAGTGGTGAAGTTCCGTGCCGCAGCGACATTCGGTTCCGGAACACCGGGAGCTAAGACGACGTCGATAACGTTGTACGTATTGACGCCGTCCTCGGTCGCGCCCGCGCAATAGCGCAGGGAGTGGATGTCGGAAGCATCAGCGATCACGCCCTCACCGATGAGGAACCCGGTCACCATCTCAAAATCGTGTCCGGGAGTGCGCATGGTGACGGTCAATACTTGACCGCCGAGCCGCATCTCCAATGGTTCTTCCACCACGAGGGTGTCCATGCGGTCACGCGCCACGGAACCGCTGATCCGCCGCACCCGTACCCGGGTGGTGACCCGCCCCATACCCACTCCTCCCGCTCCTCGCACCGGTGGGACGGCCCCAAAACTACCTCTTCTCCCCGCGCCGAGCTTCCGCAAAGAGCACCGGCCAGCACGGAAGAGAAAAACGGTGCGGCACACTACGGATACTCGGGGGGTGAGCACGTACGGCCGTGTGGGACGAATGGCACGTGGTCTGGGACCGGGCCGCCGGAGCAATGGTCGGCGGGGCAGCAGCCCGCCTGCTGCTGGGGGAAGACCCCCAGCCAGCCGAGGAATACCTGGCAGGAATCGGCGGCCAGGCCAGGGAAGCGATCCGGGACCTCACCGCCGGGCCTCGCGAACTGCCCGGCACTCCTCTTGCCCGCCACTGGGCCGCAGCAGTGCAACGCGGAGTAGTCGACGGCATCCTCCCCGACCCTGTCTTCCCGGACAGCGCACACCCGGCAGCCGTGGGCTGGCGGGCGGCAGCAGAAACTCCGACACCGCCTTTGGACCTCGCACGCGGCCTCTTCCCCTGCACTCAGCTCACCGCCGCAGTCCAGCGGGCCTACACCCAAGGCGGGCTCGCCGCCGCCCAGTACGCGGGCGTACTCGCCGGCGCCCGCTGGGGAGTCTCCGCTATCCCGCTGTCCGTGCAGCGGGAACTCGCCGCAGCCACACCGCAGCGCGTCCTCGTCACCGCCGCGCTCGTCGCCGCCCGCGGCCCGGACCCCGCAGCCTGGCCGCAACGCGACACCCAAGTGGTGCCCGGTCTTGACCGGGAACACCGCCAACCCTTCGCGATCCCTCACCCTCACGACCCGGGGGTCGTGCTGTGCACCATGGAATACGTCCGTGACAGCACTGACGCGGACGCAGTAGTGTCGCTGTGCCGGATGGGCACTCGCGACCACCCACCGCATCTGCCACGCCGCGACATCGTGGAAGTGTGGCTGCACGACCTACCCGGAGCCAACCCCAACCTGCATTTCGTGCTGGACGAAGCAGCCCGTATGGTCGCGCAGCTGCGCGACGAGAACAAGCGGGTGCTGCTGCACTGCGCGGCATGCCAGTCGCGGACCCCGGCCGTGGCCGCCCGCTACGCTTCCGCATACCGCGGAGCAGACGTGGTGGCAGCGCTACGGGAGATCATCACGACTGTGGCAGGACACCTCAACAACCCGGAACTGAGCCGCGCTGCCGCAGAACTGGCGGGAGTGGAACTCCCCGACCCGGCCGCTGTGCTCTTCCCCGAGGGGCTGCCGACACTCACCCGCGCCCCGCGAATCTGAGCGGGCACTCCCGAAAACAGTGCTGCCCGCGAACACAGGCCCCGCAGTAGACCGACAACCGCGCCCGGCACAGCAACCTGGCACTCGGGCCCAGCGACACCGGAAAGCCGTGGACCGCACCCGGTTCCCTGGAGCGTGCCCGAACCCGCAACCGCCCCCCGCGGGAAACCTGCGGACCTTAGACCGTCACGTCGCCGTCCAGCAGCGGAAACAAGGACGCGGGCGTGGAATAGTCGGCGATCATCTCCGTGATGATCGTGTCCACGTCGACAGTGGCCCGCCAGTCAATCAACGCTGCAGCCAACGTCGTATCCGGGGTGCGGTGGCGGGTCAGATCGTAGTGCGGCCCGCGGGCCACGCGATGGTCAATGCTCACAATCGGACTGGTCGAACCGGTGAGATCCCGGACCCGTACCGCCAGATCCCGGATGCTCACCGGCCGGGTCGCACCAATGTTGACGGCACGCCCGTACGCCAAAGGCTGTTCGATGAGGGCGAGGAGCGCCGCCACCACCTCGCGCACCGAGCAGAAGCAGCGCGTCTGCGACCCGTCCCCGTGCACGGTGAGCGGACGCCCGTGCAAGGCCTGCTCCACGAAAGTGGGCACCACATGTCCCTGATCAGCGCTCTGCCGCGGCCCCGTCACGTCGAACAGGCGGACGATCACCGCGGGCATCCCATACTCCCGGGCATAGCGGGTGACCAAGTACTCGCCCAGCCCTTTACTCGCCGCGGTACACCAGCGCCCTTCCTGGGCCGAGCCCAAGAGACGGTCGTCGTTCTCCCGGAGCGCCTCCCCGTCGCAGCGGCCGTACACCTCGCCTCCCGAAGCGAACAGGAAACGGCACCCCTGTTCCAAAGCGGCAGCCAAGACCCGCTCCGTGCCCGTGATGTTGACGTGGATGGCACGCACCGGGTCGACCCCCACCACCCGGGCGCCTACGAGCGCAGCCAGGTGGAAGACCGTGTCCCGGCCGGCCATCGCGGTGCGCAGCGCCCGATCGTCGAGCACCGACCCGTGAATAAACCGCATCCGGGGGTCCCGCAGTGCGGAGACCAGGTTGGTGCGTGACCCAGTCGACAGATCGTCGAGGACTACCACGTCGTGGCCGTGGGTAAGCAGGAAGTCAACCAGGTGGGAACCGATAAATCCGGCTCCTCCGGTCACTAGAGCCCGCATAACGATCACCCACCGAGGCGTATTCGCCGCCACCACTGTCAATGCTCATATAACTACACAGAGCGATAGTTGCAGAGAGGCAGGCAGGTGTGTCCCGACCATTGGTGGAAGACGCACCCAGGTGACACGATCTGTCTCCCCCCACCAACAGTTACCGCCAGAATGGTTGTGTCCAGCCATGGAAAAACCCAAGTCTGTCACTGGACCGCGCGTTTATTTCCCCTGTGGTTCGGTGGTGGGACATAACGTACAGTCAACGGTGTCAACGGCGCCGAACCGATCCCTGATCCCGGATCGTCTCAACTCCCGCATGCCCTTCTTCGTCGGTTAGGTCGGGTCGCAGTGGTGTGGAAAACCTGGAAAAGGCAACTGGTCAGCTGGTGCGCGGTCATGGCGGTCACAGCGCCGCTCACTGCTTGTACGTCGTGGGAAGAACTCGGCGCCCTCAAAGGAGGACGCGAAAGACTCGCTGACGGCTTGCACACGATCGAACCCACGTGGATCGACGGATTGACCGTTGCCGAACACTCCGTGTCCGTCGACGGTACGACGATCACCAGCAAATATCCGGTGGTTCCAGGAGCCACCGACTTCACCGTCGACATCCGCACCACGATGGCCGAGCGGGAGACCGAATTCATCACCCAAGGGGACGGCGGGGAATTGACCCAGCACGCCGAGTTCCTCGTCGCCTCGAACGGAGTGCTGGGTGCCCGGGTGATCTCCCAGTACGAAGACCGGGTCGACGCCTCCACCCACTGGTACGACGTGGCCTCCGGAGAGGCACTGCCGTGGACTGCGCTCCTCAACGGAGACCAAGCGGTCGACCAGCTCGCCGCCCGGGTCGCGCTAGCGCTGCACAAGGACCACGATGTGGCCGCTGACGCCATGCCCGACGGGCTGCCCACCCCGCAAGACGAACTGCCGGACGCGGAAGACACCGAGCCCGCGCTGGTCGACCCCGAAGCAGTGTGGAAGAGCGCGGAAAAGCACGAAGACTCGCCGCTCGCAGACCTCGGCTTCGACGCTGCGGGGGATCTCGTGGTGAGCTTCAGCCCTGGCGAAGTCGCCGACAACGAGGTCCAGGTGACCGTGGCCGACAGTGAACCGCTGCTGTCCCGGTTCGGGCGCAGCGCCCGGCAAGCCGTCCGGGACGGGGAGGAGAGCCTGGAGCTGCCCTCGAACACCGTCCCCACCTACACCATCGACTGCGACCGGGTGCCGTGCGTGGCTTTGACGTTCGACGACGGGCCAGGAGCGGACACCCCGCTCCTGCTGAAGCACTTGGAGGCCTACTCGGCGAAGGCCACCTTCTACGTGCTGGGCCAGCTCACCGAAGGCGACCCGGACACGGTACGGGCCGCGATGGAAGCCGGGCACGAGATCGCCAACCACTCCTGGAAGCACGACAACCTCGCCACCAAGAGCGGGAACGCCGTGCAGGACGACATTGAGAAGACGTGGAAGGCGATCGAGGAGGCGACCGGGGTGACGCGGACCACGGTTCGCCCGCCCTACGGTTCGTACAACGAAACCACCCAGGCCAGCATCGACTACCCGCTGATCCTGTGGGACGTCGACACCCTGGACTGGCAGCACCGGGACACCGAGAAGACTATCGAAGCGGCCGTGTCCGGCACCCGGCCCGGCAGCATCGTGCTCTTCCACGACATCCACCGGCCCACGGTGGACGCCATCCCCGAAGTGCTCAGCCAGCTGCACGCCAAGGGGTACCACTTTGTGACGGTCACCGAGCTCTTCGGTGGTCGGACTCTCGAACCCGGCGTGGCTTACACTCGGCGCGACTGACCGCCACAGCGCCTGCCAGAAAACCCACTGGACAGGCAGAGGGGGCGACAGCTCGAGCTGTCGCCCCCTCACCCGCACGGGGTAGACACGTTCGTCCGACCCGCATCGCAGTGGGGGAAAGCTGTGGAGCGAGCCACCCAGCCGCCCGCACCGCAGGCCCGGTCAGCAGCGGGTTCGCTCAAGCCAAAGGGCACCGCGCCGCGGCGCTGCACCGGCGGGCAAGGCGGTTGCGGGCGTACCCCCGTGGACGTCCGCATGTGAGCGCTTTCCCGGCGGCATGTTTTATTAACTGGGCGGGGGACCGGTGCTCGCGCGTTTCACCAGTTCGGTAGCGAGTTCCACGCGGCGAGGGTGAGGCTTTTCCCCGGCGACCATGCGCAGCAGGGTGCGGGCCGCCATCTGTCCCATCTCACTGAGCGGCTGACGCACCGTGGTCAGCGGCGGCGCCGCCCAGGCAGCTTCGGGAAGGTCGTCGAAACCGACCACACTCACATCCTGCGGGACCCGCAGGCCGCGTTCGAACAGGGCCTCGTAGGCACCCCGGGCCATCATGTCGGACCCGGCGAAGATCGCCGTGGGCGGTTCAGGGAGCTCCATCAACCGGTGGGTCTCCGCGTGCCCGCCGGGGATCGTGAAGTCGCCGTAGCCGATGTACTCGTCGGGTACGGTCAACCCTGCCGCGTCAAGCGCACTGCGGTATCCGTCCACCCGGGCCCGGCTGCACAACATGTGTGTGGGCCCGCTGATGGTGGCGATACGCGTGTGGCCCAGTTCGATGAGATGCTGGGTGGCGGCCAGGCCGCCAGCCCAGTTCGTAGTGCCCACCGCGGGGACCTCGTGGGAAAGGTCACCGACCGGGTCGACCACGGCCACGGGAACTCCCAGCGCTTTCAACTGGGACCGCTGCTCAGGCGACAGTTCCGACAGCACCAGCACGACGCCGTCGGTTCCCCGGGCGCGCACATTGTCCAGCCAACGGCGCCCCGGACGGTCGTTGTCGTTGCGCACCGCGGAAACCACTACGCCAACACCGTGCTCGTGGGCAGCCTGCTCCACCCCGGCCAGGATCTGCATCGCCCAGGAGTTATCCAGGTCGTGGAAGACCAGGTCGATAAGACCCACGGCTTGGCGGCCAGGTGAGCGGCGCTGCCGGTACTGGTGCTGCTCCAGAAGTTGCTCAATGTGGCGTCGGGTTTCGGCCGCCACATCGAGATGGCCGTTGACCACCTTGGAGACGGTCGAAACCGAGACACCGGCCTGACGGGCCACCTCGGCCAGGGTGGGGCGTCGTCTGGACACGGGCCTCCTCAGGGCAGTGGAACGCGGTTACCCCACCATCCTAGACCGAAAGGTTTCGACAAATCTTTCGGGGTGGAGTGTGGAGCTTTGTCCTTCTCTGTAGCAGATCGTACTCGTCTGAGCTGGGGGCTCTCTCAGGGATGTGAGTGCTGTTACCTGAATGAGACGTCTGGGGGGTTGACGGAGATTTTCGACACACCTAGCGTCTTTATCCCGAAAACTCTCGAAAAATTTCGGAGTTCGGCTGCTGTCGTCGAAATCCCCCTGAAACTAACCCGAGGACGGTGTCCCGTTCATGAGACGCATAACCCGGACCCACATGCTCGGCAGCGCCCTGGCGGCGCTCGCGCTCGGCCTCACGACCGCGTGCGGGACCTCCGGACCCGGCGCTGATAGCGACAAGGCCGGAGTCGAAGTGTGGATGGTCGAGGACGCCTCGGTCAACGAGGTCGTGCAGAGCGCCATCGACACCTACAGCAAGAACGCCGGAATCGACGGCGAGCTCGTCACCTACGTCAACGACGCTTACAAGCAGCGCATCCAGGTGGCGCTCGGCTCGCCCGAGTCTCCCGACGTCTTCTTCAACTGGGGTGGTGGAAACCTCGCCCAGTACGTCAAGGCCAACCAGGTGGTTGACCTGACCGAGGCGATGGAGGCCAACCCCGAGTTCCGCGACGCCTTCCTGCCCAGCGTCCTGGACGTGGCCAAGATCGACGGCAGCTACTACGGCGTTCCGATGCAGGGCGTGCTGCCGGTGGTGCTCTTCTACAACAAGAAGGTCTTCAAGGAAGTCGGCGTCGAACCGCCCACCACCTACAGCGAGCTGCTCGACCTGGTCGACACCTTCAAGAAGGAAGGCATCACCCCCATCGTCCTGCCCGGTGCCCAGGCGTGGACCGAGCTGATGTGGCTGGAGTACCTCACGGACCGCATCGGCGGTGCCGAAGTGTTCCAGGCCATCGCCGAAGGCAAGGAAGGCGCCTGGAAGGACCCGGCCATCATCAAGGCCCTCGAAATGTGCCAGGACCTGGTGGAGCGCGGCGCCTTCGGTGACAACTTCTCCTCCCTCACCTCCGACAACGGCAGCGCCTCCACCGTGCTCGCCAGCGGCAAGGGTGCCATGTACCTGATGGGTACCTGGGAGATCTCCAACCAGCAGGAGCACAACCCCGACTTCCTGGCCGACGGAAACCTCGGCTTCATCGCCTTCCCCGCCCTGGAAGACGGCAAGGGTGACCCCGCCGCGATCGTCGGCAACCCCAGCAACTACTTCTCCGTGAACTCGGACAGCGACAACGTGGACGAGGCGATTGACTTCCTCGTCGAGACCATGGCCTCCGACGCCTACGTCGAGGACCTCATCGAGATCGGCCACGTGCCCGCGGTCGCCGGCATCGAAGACAAGCTCGCCGAGACCGAGCACTCCGAGTTCACCACCTTCACCTACCAGCTCGTCGCCGAGGCGCCCAGCTTCACCCAGTCCTGGGACCAGGCGATCCCGCCGGCGGCGGCCGAGACGATGCTGACCAACCTGCAGTTGGTCTTCCTGGGTGACATGACTCCTGAAGAGTTCGCTGAGGCCATGGAGGCCACCCAGTGACCTCGGCTACCACCCGAGTGCAGCGGCCCGGAGCCCTCTGGGCCGCTCCCGCCCTTATCTTCTTCGGGATCTTCGGACTTGCCCCGATCGCCATCGTGGCGGGGCTCAGCTTCACCACGTGGGACGGGCTCGGCAACCCCGAGTGGGCCGGACTGCACAACTGGCGGACGCTGCCGTCCGACAAACTCGTCGGCTCCGGCCTGATGATCACGCTGACCCTGACCGTCCTGACCTGGGCCACCCAGACCCCGCTCGCCCTGGCGTTCGGGGCGTGGGCAGCCGGCCCTCAGCGCATCCGCGCCGTGGTCAGCACCATCTTCTTCCTCCCGCTGCTGCTGTCCACCGCTGCGATCGCGCTGATCTGGCAGGCCCTGCTGGACCCCACCTTCGGGCTCCCCGCCCAATGGTCGGAACTGACCGGACTGAGCGCCAACGTGCTGGGCGACCCCGACCTGGCGCTGTGGGCGATCGTGTTCGTCCTCCTCTGGCAGTTCCTCCCCTTCCACATGCTGCTCTACCAGGCGGCCGCCAAGCAGATCCCCGCGTCGCTGTATGAGGCAGCCGAAATCGACGGAGCCAGCCCGCTGCAGCGCTTCTGGCGCATCACCGTGCCGCAACTGCGGCACACCATCATCGCCTCCTCAGTGCTCATGATCGTCGGGTCCATGACCTACTTCGAGACCGTGCTGCTGCTGACTGGAGGCGGTCCCGGCACAGCCACCCGCATCCTGCCGCTGCACATGTACCTCAAGGGCTTCTCCGCCTTCGAAATGGGCTACGCCAGCGCCATCGCGGTCCTGCTGGTCGCGGTCGGTACCGGATTGTCGCTGCTGGTGGTGCGGGTCAGCGGCTACTCGCAGATGACCAGCGAGCGAGAAGGAGTCTGACGATGTCGACCATCACCGCCCGCCCCGCGGGAGAGCAGGCAGAATCGGTTACGCCTGCCCGCTCCGCCAAGCGCTCTGCGGCGCGCGCCGGCAGCAGGAGAGTGAGCCGTCCCGCCTACGGTGCCGGCATCGGCGCGGCCATCTGGCTGGTCCTCGTCGTGGTCCCGCTGTACTTCCTCATCGCTACGAGCCTGCGCGGCTCCGGCGACTACCTCAGCGCTGGACCACTGTCGATCCCCGAAGAGATCACGCTCGACGCCTACCGGCGCGCCTTCGAGGTGGGGTTCCTTAAATTCCTCACCAACAGCCTCATCGTGGCGTTCGGCGCGATCATCCTGGTCCTCGCTGTGGCCCTGCCTGCCGCTTTCGCCATCGTGCGCAGCAAGAGCCGCGTGGTCCGCATCGGGTTCACCCTGTTCCTGCTGGGACTCGCCGTCCCCGCCCAGGCAGTGATCATCCCGATCTACCTGCTCATCACCCGGCTGCACCTCTACGACTCGCTCACCGCGGTCATCCTGCCGACCGCCGCGTTCGCGCTGCCCGTGTCCATCGTCGTCCTCACCAGCTCGCTGCGGGATGTCCCCAGTTCGCTGTACGAGGCCATGTCCCTGGACGGTGCAAGCAACTTCCAGATCTTCTGGAACCTGGTGTTGCCCCTGTCCCGCTCCGGGGTGGTCACCGTGACGATCTTCGTGGGTCTCAACGCCTGGAACAACTTCCTGTTCCCCCTCGTGCTGACCCAGAGCATGGACACCCGAGTACTCCCCCTGGGCCTGTGGGAGTTCCAGACCCAGTACGGCACCGACGTCCCCGGCCTCATGGCGGCCGTGGTGCTGTCGGCGCTCCCCGTGCTGGCCCTCTACCTGTTCGGTCGAAGACAACTGCTCAGTGGTCTGGCCGCCGGCATCGGCAAATAAGCCACCACTGACCCTCGCGTCTGCCGGAGACTCCGGCCCGAGCCAGAAAGGCAGTCATGACGTCTCCCCAAGTCACGTCCTCCCCGTCTCGTGAGGAACCGAGGGCGGGCACGATTCGCAACCCGGTACTCACCGGCTTCTACCCCGACCCTTCCATCCTGCGAGTGGGCGACGACTACTACATGGCGACCTCCACATTCGAGTGGTATCCCGGAGTGACCCTGCACCATTCCCGGGACTTGGTGCACTGGCGCCCCCTGGGCGGTGCACTCACCGAGACTCGACTGCTGGACCTGGCTGGACGGCGGGACGGCGCAGGGGTGTGGGCACCCGCCCTGTCCTACCGGGACGGACTGTTCTTCCTCGTCTTCACGAACGTCGCAAGCTACAGCGGCAACTTCTGGGACGCGCCCAACTACGTCACCACCGCTCCCGACATCACCGGCCCCTGGTCCGACCCGGTGCCGCTCCACTCCCTCGGCTTCGACCCGTCGCTGTTCCACGACGACGACGGACGGAGCTGGCTGCTCAGCACCTCCATGGACTGGCGGCCGGGACGGGACGCGTTCGGTGGCATCGTCGCCCAAGAGTTCTCGGTGCGCGACATGAAACTCGTCGGTGAACCGGTGATCATCTTCACCGGCACCGAAGCCGGCGTGACCGAGGCGCCCCACATCTACAAGCGCGACGGCTGGTACTACCTGGTCACCGCCGAAGGCGGCACCCAGTGGGAGCACCAGGTCACCGTGGCCCGCTCCCGCTCGGTCACCGGACCCTACGAGGTCGACCCGGCCGGGCCAGCCCTCACCTCGCGGCACGTTCCCGAAGCGCCGCTGCAGAAGGCCGGGCACGCGAGCATGGTCGAAACCCAGCACGGCGAATGGTATTTCGCGCACCTGACCGGACGCCCGATGCCGCCCAGCGGCCGGTGCGTCCTCGGTCGGGAGACCGCGTTGCAGAAGATCGAATGGTCTTCAGACGGGTGGCCCCGCGTCCGCAACGCGGAACCGCTGCTGGAAGTGCCGGGACCGCGCGGCCTGGCCCCGCACCCGTGGCCGCAGCCGTCGGAGACCGACCACTTCGACGACCCCACGCCGCGGCCCGAGTGGAGCACGCTGCGCCGGCCCTTCGACTCCTCCTGGGTCTCCCTCACCGAACGGCCCGGCTACCTGCGGATCCGCGGCGGGCAGTCGCCTGCTGGCCTGCACGAGCCCAGCCTGGTGGCACGCCGACTGCAGCACCGCGCCTGCATCTTCGAAGCCTGCCTGGAGTTCAAGCCGGAAGACTTCCGGCAGATGGCAGGCATCACCGCCTACTACAACACCCGCCAATGGCACTACCTGCGGATCAACCGCGACGACCGGGGCGGCGTGTTCGCGGGCGTGCTCACCAGCGACCGCGGCATCATCCGCGAAGTGGGACGGCGGATCAGCGTCACCGACTGGCCGAAGGTCTTCCTGCGCGCCGAAATCGACCGGAACGACCTGCGCTTCGCCGTCTCCTCCGACGGCAGCACGTGGGCTGACATGGGGGTGCGTCTGGACATGAGCATCCTGTCCGACGAGTACGCCGAGGAACGGTTCGGCAACGACCCCATCATGTGGGGTTTCACGGGGGCGTTCCTCGGCCTGTGGGCCCACGACATGACCGGGGCAGGGCTCCCTGCCGACTTCGACTTCTGCACCTACCGGCCTCAGTCCCCCTCCTGAGGCCGGGGGCCGGCACGCCACTCGTGGCGTGCCGGGCCGGACCGTCCGTGGTCCCTCCCACACCCCCGGTCCCCCTCCCGGGAACGGGAGAGCGTCGGCCGTGGCTCGCCGCGGCCGACGCGGCCCACGGACGGCAACCCGGACCAGCCCTCACTGTGCTCCCCGCCAAGAAACCCCGGCTTCCCTCCCGGCCGGGGCACGAAGGTGAGGGTCGGCGCGGTTTCCTCCTCCCGGCCGCGCCGACCCCTCGCCGCACTGGTGTGAGGGCAGTCCTCCACCCCTCGCATGGCCTTCATCCTCCCAAGGCCATACGAGAAAGCCGCGTCGGCCGCGGCCTTCCCCTCCGGGTCACGGCCGACGCGGCCCCCGCAGCACCGCCACTCCTCCCGCGGGGACGACCAGCGCCGCTCCAGAAACCCCGGAGAGCACCTCGCGGCTCTCCACAGCCAGCCCCAGGTCGGCGCCTGTCACCGGGCCGTTGCCGTGGTTGAGCACGAACACCCACTGCTCGTCCCGGGAATCCCGGTGTACCACTTCCACCGCGGGGGGAGTAGCGGTGCCCCCGGACAGGCCGGCGCGGGACAGGACCTTCCCCAACCCAGCGTCCTCCAGATCGCAGGAGACGTACCACGCCTGTCCCGCGCCGCGCCCCACCCGCGTGACCGCGGCACGCCCCGCGAACGGGCCGTCCGCATAGCGTGCTACCACCTTAGCGTCGGCCACGTCGAGCTCTTCACTCCACCGGCGCGCCCGCCCCCAGTATTCACCGTCCTCCCCGCACACCGTGACCGCGTCGACCGCCGGATCGAGCGGATAGTGCTGCAGAGCACGCACTCCCAGCAGGTCGCGGAGCGCCCCCGGGTAGCCTCCAGGCCACACCCGCGCATGCTCGTCTGCGGTCCCACTGCCGTAGGTGACCACGAGAATGCCGCCTTGCTCCGCATAGTCGGCGAGGAAACGCGCAGTCGCCGCGGAGGTCAAGTACAGCAGCGGCACGACGAGCAGGGGAAGATCCGGCATAGGGGAGTGGGGGGAGACGAACGCGACCGTGCGTCCCTGCCGCCACAGCACCCGGTGCACTTGCCGGACTGCGGCGAGATAGTCCAGGTCGGGGGAGGGGAGTGACGGCGACTGCAGCGCCCACCAGGACTCGGGATCCCACACCACGGCCGCGTCCTCCACAACCCGGGTGTCCTGGACTTCCGCAAGGCGGCCCAACAGTGCTCCCAGCTCACACACTTCCGCAAAGACGGGGGAGTCCGCGCCGGTGTGCGGCAACATCGCGGGATGCCACTGTTCGGCTCCGCCCACGGAGGCCCGCCATTGGAAGAACATCGCCCCCCGGGAGCCGCGGGCCACGTGGCTCAGACTGTGCCGGATGATCTCCCCGGGAGCTTTGGGCCGCACCCGAGCCCCGAGATAGCCGGTGGCCTGCTCCATGAGCAGCCACGGCCGGCCCCTTCCCCAGGAGCGGGCCAGGTCAGCGGCGAACGCGTGCTGGTGGGCCGCAGCCTCCCCGGTGGCGTCCGGGTAGACGTCAACCGCTACGAGATCCAGGTCGGCAGCCCACCGCCACGGGTCGACCGGAACCCAGGAGCCGAACGCGAAGTTGGTGGTGACGGGGACATCCGGGTTGGCGGCCCGCAGGATGTCGCGCTGGGCGCAGTAGTGGCCGCGCATGGCGTCGGAGAGGAAACGGCGGAAGTCCAACAGGTGTGCCGGGTTGGGCAGGTACTGGGTGGCGCGCGGCGGGTGGATCTGCTCCCAGTCCGAATAGCGCTGCCCCCAAAACGCCGTGGTCCACGCGTCGTTGAGCGTGGCCAGGCTGCCGTAGCGGCCACGCAGCCAGGTGCGGAAGGCGCGGGCAGCGTGCTCCCCGTAGGTGTGGGTGCCGTACTCGTTGTGCACATGCCACAGCGCCAGCGCGGGGTGGTGGGCATAGCGTTCCGCGAGCGCCCGGGTGATGCGTAAAGACGCCTCCCGGTAGGCGGGGGCGCACACGTCGTAGGTGTCGCGGCTGCCGTGGGTCAGCCGCACCCCGTCGGCAGTCACCGGCAGAGCGTCGGGGTGGGCGAGGGTGAACCACGGGGGCGGGGACGCGGTCGGGGTGGCGAGGCAGGCACTGATCCCGTTGGCGTGCAGCAGGTCCAGGACCCGGTCCAGCCAGTCGAAGGTGTAGCGGTCTTCTTCGGGTTCCAGCAGGCTCCAGGAGAACACGCCGACCGTGGCCAGGGTGACTCCGGCCTGCCGCATGAGCCGCATGTCCTCGTCCCAGACCGGTTCCGGCCACTGGTCAGGGTTGTAGTCGCCGCCGAACCACAGAGACGCTGGACTCGGCATACCACCCCTCCTTATTTTGGCTAGTAAACAAACTAATAAGGTACTGTGCCCACCCCACACCAGGGAGTAACCCCATGACCTACTCCACCCCGACACAGGGCACCGCCACCCGCCTCCCCGCCGCCTCCTGGGAAGAAGCCCTCATCACCGGCAACGGCCGCCAAGGCGTCCTCGCCCACAGCATGCAAACCCAGATCCGCCTCACCCTCAGCCACGAACGCCTGTTCTGGCCCCGCGAAGAACCCCTGCCCGCCCCCCACACCGCCCCCGCCCTCGACGAACTCCGCTCCCTCATCCGCGCTGGACGCCCCCGCGCCGCAGCCGAACACGTCACCGAACTCGCCCGAACCGAACACCCCGGCTACGCCCACACCCGCTGGATCGACCCGCTCACCGGAGCCGGCACCCTCACCTTCATCCCCGACGCCCCCGCCTGGGGACCCATCCACCGCACCTGCGACTACACCACCGGCGTCGTCCGCGAAGAACTCCCCAACGGAATCCGCCACGACGTCTTCGCCTCCCGCGCCGACAACGTCATCGTCATCCGCCTCAGCGCAGACCACGAGCTTGCCGGCACCCTCCAACTCGCCCCCCTGCCCGGCGAACCCCCCACCCCCGCCGACACCCGCCTCACCAGCACCCCCCACACCCTCACCCTGCACACCGCCTTCGCCCGAACCTGGCCCACCACCCTCACCGGCTACACCCTCACCTGCCGCATCATCGCCCCCGGCGGACACCTGCGCCCTCTCGAACCAGGCCGCCTCCACCTCAGCGGCGCCCGCCACGTCCTGCTCCTCGTCCGCACCACCGTCACCTCCGAGACCACCCCCGCACCAGGCGACCCCGACCTTGCCCGTCTCACCCCCGACTTCGACACTCTCCTCCGCCGCCACACCGCCCACCACACCCCCCTCATCACCCGCTCCCGCATCCGCCTCTCCCCCCGCCAGCCCCACCCCGACCCCCTCCCTGGGGAAGCCCTCCTCGCCCAAGGCCCCACCCCGCACCTCATGGAACGCCTCGTGGAGGCGGGCCGCTACGCCACCGTGTGCGCCATCGGAGAACTGCCCCCCACCCTGCAAGGCGTGTGGAGCGGCACCTACAGTCCGCCGTGGAGCTCCGGCTACACCTTCGACGGCAACCTCGCCTCCGCCGTCGCCGCCCTCCACCCCCTCGGCACCCCGGAACTCATGCTCCCGGTCTTCGACCTCGTCGACACACTCCTCGACGACTTCACCCACAACGCCCAACGCCTCTACGGCTGCCGCGGAATCCTGGTCCCCCCGCACGCCTCCACCCACGGCCGCCACAACCACTTCGGCCCCGAATGGTGCCTCACCCTGTGGACCGCCGGCGCAGCCTGGCTCGCCCGCCTGTACTGGGACCACTACAGCTACACCCGCGACCCCGGCTTCCTCCGCGAACGCGCCCTCCCGTTCCTGCACCACGCCGCCGCGTTCTACGAAGACTTCCTCACCGACGACGGATTCGTCCCCTCCTATTCACCCGAGAACACCCCCGCCGACTCCGACTCCCAGGCCTGCGCCAACGCCACCATGGACCTCGCCGCTGTCCGCGACCTGGTCCGCAACCTGCTCCGCGCCCACCGCATCCTCGACCTGCCCGGAGCCCGCCGCTGGGCCGAGCTCGGCGCCCGCCTGCCCCGCTACCGCATCGCTCCCACCGGCGAACTCGCCGAATGGGCGACCCCAGCCGGCCCCCTCGACCAGACCGACCGCCACACCCACCGCCACGCCTCCCACCTCTTCCCGTTCTGGTACGAAGGCGACCCCGCCTTCGCCGACCCGACGCTGCGCGCCGCCGCCGTCCGCGCCATCCGCGCCCGCCTCGCCTGGTGGCGCTCCGCAGCGTCCGACGAGATGGCGTTCGGACTCGTCCAACTCGGCCTTGCCGCCGCCAACCTGGGCCTGGCCACCGAGGCCGCCACCACGCTGGAACTCATGGCCACCCGCTACTGGCGGCCCACCCTGGTCTCCACCCACAACAGGAGAGCGCTGTTCAACACCGACATCTGCGGCGGCTTCCCCGCGGTCGTGGCCGCCATGCTGCTGCGCTCCCGCGAAGGCCGCTGCGACCTGCTCCCCGCGCTTCCCCCAGCCTGGCCTGAAGGGGAAGCCCGCGGACTGTGCGGCCGCGGCGGCGTGCTCGTCGACCACCTGGAATGGACCCCCACCCGGATGCGCGCCCGCCTGCGCGCCCGCCACACCACCCGAGTACGCATCGGACTCCCCGACGGCGCCACCCGGGTCGTCACCCTGGACCCGGACCAGGCAGTGGACGTGACCGCACCCCTCACCCTGCACCAGTGACCAGAACCGGCTCCCCGGCCCGGGGAGCCGCGCCCACACCCGCCCAGCCCAGACAGCACGACGTGGCACACGCCGAGGAACCGCCTTGGCCCGCAGCGACCCTCCCGCACACCTATCGGTGCGTGGTCTCCTTCATACGGAGCGTTGATTTTTGTTCGTTTTGAAGCCAAACTAATCGAGAGTGACGTCCGTGCCCTCGCAAGGAGCCCGCATGCTCTACCGGCCCCCCATGGTCCCCCACGAGCGCTTCGTCGCCGACCCACCGGAACTGCCCGTCCCCGCACCCGGGCACAGCAGTCCCGGCACCGTCACCCGAGCCGACCTCCTCGACATCACCGACCAGGGAATCCACCTCAAGGCCGCCACCACCACGGGCGAAACCCTCACCGCCAGCATCACCGCCTCCGCACCCGGCGTCATCCGCGTCCGCCTCAGCGCCCAACCCGACGCCGCCCCCCGCGCAACACGCGCCCTCACCATGGTCCACCCCCACCCCGACGCCACCGCCGACGTCACCATCAACGACGACCACATCGTCATCGCTAGCGGACCACTCCACGCCCACCTCACCCTCGACCCCTGGCACCTGCGCTTCACCGACGACACCGGCCGCCTCCTCACCGAACAAGACCGCGGCCACGTCGACATCAGCGGACGCTGCCGCACCCTCCCCTTCGGCCGCAGCACCGTCGACGGCGTCACCGCCTACCACGACTCCTTCACCCTCGCCAGCGACGAACGCCTCGGCGGCCTCGGAGAACGCTTCACCCCCTTCGACCTGCGCGGCCGCCGCGTCCGCATGTGGAACTTCGACGCCTTCGGCGCCGAATCCGACCGCGCCTACAAAAACGTTCCGCTCTACATCTCCAGCCGCGGCTACGGCCTCCTCCTCCACACCGGCAGCCCCGCCGAATTCGACATGGGACAGTCCACGCACAGCAGCGTGCAACTCCTCGTCCCCGACGACATCCTCGACTACCACGTCATCGCCGGCCCCAGCCCACGCGACATCCTCGACCGCTACAACCAGCTCACCTGCCGCCCCGCCCTACCCCCCAAATGGGCGTTCGGCACCTGGATCTCCTCCGGATTCATCCACGACACCCAACAGCGGGTCATGGAACGCGCCCGCACCATCCGCGAACGCGGCATCCCCTGCGACGTCCTCCACCTCGACTGCTACTGGCAAGCCGAAGGACACTGGTCCGACCTGGACTGGGACCGCAACGCCTTCCCCAACCCCGAACAGATGCTCGCCGACCTCGCCGACCTCGGCTTCCGCGTCTGCCTGTGGATCAACCCCTACATCTCCCACCTCAGCCCCCACTTCGAAAAAGCCGCCAAACACGGCTACTTCCTCCGCCGCACCACCGGCGAGGTCTACCTCGCCGACGCCTGGCACGGCTCCCACCCGCCCGTCGGCATCGTCGACTTCACCAACCCTGAAGCCACCGAGTGGTACACCGCCCGGCTCCGCACCCTCCTGCAGCAAGGCGTCGCCGTCTTCAAAACCGACTTCGGGGAAGGCGTCCCCGCCGACGCCGTCGCCGCCAACGGCATGACCGGCACCGACCTGCACAACGTCTACACCCTGCTGTTCAACGACGCCGTCGCCCAAGTCACCCGCGACGTCAAGGGATACGACCTGGTCTGGGCCCGCTCCTCCTATCTCGGCGGGCAACGCCACTCCGCCCAATGGAGCGGCGACAGCCAATGCACCTTCCCCGCCATGGCCGCCACCCTGCGCGGCGGACTCAGCCACGGACTCAGCGGCGTCCCCTTCTGGAGCCACGACGCCGGAGGATTCAACGGCACCCCCGACACCGTCCTCTACGCCCGCTGGGCCCAATTCGGCGCGTTCTCCCCCCTCGTCCGCTTCCACGGCACCACCACCCGAGAACCCTGGCGGTTCGCCCCCGAAGCAGAAGACGCCGCCCGCGAAGCCCTCCACCTGCGCTACCGGCTCATGCCCTACCTGTACTCGGCCGCCGCCGTCGCCGCACGCACCGGAACACCGCTCATGCGCGCCCTGTGCGTCGACTACCCGGACGACCCGCTGGCCTGGCAGGCCGAACTGGAATACCTCCTCGGCCCTGACCTGCTCGTCGCCCCCGTCTGCGGGCCGGAAGGCATCCGCAACGTCTACCTGCCGCCCGGCCACTGGGTCGACTACTGGAGCGGACGCCTCCACGACGGCGGCCGCACCGTGAAACTCCACAGCCCGCTCAACCGCTTCCCGCTCTTCGTGCGGTTGGGCGCCCTCATCCCGGTAGTGGAAGCAACCACCACCATCCCCGACGGCCCATTCCCCCCGATCACCCTCGTCAGTTGGGGCGGTCAGGGGCGGCGCACCGTCCTCACCGACGTCGACGGCGACACCGTCGTCACCGCCGTCCGCGAAGGCGACACCCTCCGCGTCACCGTGGACGGCCCGGCCCCCATCACCGGTGTCGACATCGTTCCCGTCCACGGGCTCACCCCGCCCACACACGTGGAACTGCACCGGTAACAGGGCCACCACCCCTCCGCCCGGGACCGCCCCGGGCAGGCTCCACCCCCACATCAGGAGCATGACATGACAGCAACAGCACAGCGAACACCACCCCCGCCCACCCCCCGCAGACGCGGCATCATCGCCCGTGCACTCACCTGCATCGCGGCCGCCGCAACCGTGGCCGCAGTCGGCCTCGTCCACTCCGCTGCCGCCCCCGCCTCCGCCACCACCGGCTACACCTGGCGCAACGTCGAAATCGTCGGCGGCGGCTTCGTCCCCGGCATCGTCTTCAACCAGAGCGAACCGGACCTGATCTACGCGCGCACCGACATCGGCGGCGCCTACCGGTGGGACCCCGCCACCGAACGGTGGATCCCCCTGCTCGACCACGTCGGCTGGGACGACTGGGGACACAGCGGCGTCGTCAGCATCGCTACCGACCCGGTCGACCCCGACCGCGTGTATGCGGCCGTCGGCACTTACACCAACGACTGGGACCCCAACAACGGCGCGATCAAACGCTCCACCGACCGCGGAGAAACCTGGGAAACCACTGAACTACCGTTCAAACTCGGCGGCAACATGCCCGGCCGCGGCATGGGGGAGCGGCTCGCCATCGACCCCAACGACAACAGCGTGCTCTACCTGGGCGCACCCAGCGGCCACGGCCTGTGGAAGAGCACCGACTACGGCAAGACCTGGCAGAAAGTCACCAGCTTCCCCAACCCCGGAAACTACGTCGCCGACCCCTCCGACGTCGGCGGATACCTGGGAGACAACCAGGGCGTCGTCTGGGTCGTCTTCGACCCCACCAGCTCCTCGCCCGGCCACGTCACCAAAGACATCTACGTCGGGGTGGCCGACAAGCAGAACACCGTCTACCGCTCCACCGACGGCGGCCAGACCTGGGAGCGCATCCCCGGACAGCCCACCGGCTTCCTCGCGCAAAAAGGCGTCTTCGACCACGTCAACGGACTGCTCTACATCGCCACCAGCGACACCGGCGGCCCTTACGACGGATCCGACGGTGAAGTGTGGCGCTACGACACCACGACCGGCACCTGGACCGACATCACCCCCGCCGATCCCGACGGCTTCGAATACGGTTTCAGCGGCCTGACCATTGACCGGCAGAACCCGGACACGATCATGGTGGTCAGCCAGATCCTGTGGTGGCCCGACATCCAAATCTGGCGTTCCACCGACCGCGGAGAAACCTGGAGCCGCATCTGGGAGTTCAGCGGATACCCCGACCGCACCCTGCGCTACAACCACGACATCTCCGCGGCCCCGTGGCTGGACTTCAACCGGCAGGACAACCCGCCCGAAGTCAGCCCCAAGCTCGGTTGGATGACCCAGGCCTTCGAAATCGACCCGTTCAACTCCGACCGCATGCTGTACGGCACCGGAGCCACCATCTACGGCAGCGACAACCTCACCAACTGGGACGAAGGCAAGAAGATCGACATCAAGGTCCGCGCTCAAGGTATTGAAGAAACCGCGGTCCAGGACCTCATCGCCCCGCCCGGCGACACCGAACTGGTCTCCGCCCTCGGCGACATCGGCGGTTTCGTCCACGACGACATCACCGTCGTCCCCGACGCCATGTTCGACTCGCCCTTCCACGGCAACACCCGCAGCATCGACTTCGCAGAACTCAACCCGAGCGTCATGGCCCGGGTAGGGGAAGCGGTCGACGGGGAAGTCGACTCCCACATCGGCATCTCCACCAGCGGCGGATCACACTGGTGGGCCGGACAGGAACCCTCCGGAGTCACCGGCGCTGGCACCGTCGCGGTCAACGCCGACGGGTCGCGCATCGTGTGGAGCCCCGACGGCACTGGCGTGCACTACTCCACCACCCTCGGCTCTTCGTGGACCCCGTCCCAGGGAGTCCCCGCCGGGGCCCGCGTGGAAGCCGACCGGGTCAACCCGGACAAGTTCTACGCCTTCGCCAACGGCACGTTCTACACCAGCACCGACGGCGGTGCCACCTTCACGAAATCCTCCGCCGCCGGCCTGCCCACGAAGGGCAACATCCGTTTTGCGGCCGTCCCCGGCCACGAAGGCGACATCTGGCTGGCAGGCGGGGAAACCAACAGCACCTACGGCATGTGGCGCTCCACCGACTCCGGGGCCACCTTCACCCGGATCACCGCCGTGGACGAAGGCGACGTCGTCGGATTCGGCAAACCCGCCCCCGGCCGCAGCTACCCCGCTGTCTACACCTCGTCGAAGATCAACGGGGTGCGCGGCATCTTCCGCTCCGACGACGCAGGCACGACCTGGGTCCGGATCAACGACGACCAGCACCAGTGGGCCTGGACCGGTGCGGCCATCACCGGCGACCCCGACGTCTACGGCCGCGTCTACATCGGCACCAACGGCCGCGGCGTCATCGTCGGCGACCTGGACGGGCCGCCACCGCAGCCCACCGAGGAGCCGACAGAAGAACCCTCCACCCCGCCCACGGAAGAACCCACCGAGGAGCCCACGGAGGAACCGTCCACTCCGCCAACGGAGGAGCCGCCCGGTGACGCCGCCTGCGCTGTCTCCTACCAGGTCCTCAACGAGTGGGGCGGCGGCTTCCAAGGCGAGGTGACCATCACCAACACCGGCGACACGCCGATCAACGGCTGGGAGCTGACGTGGACCTTCCCCGACAACCAGCAGATCACCCAGGCATGGAACACCCAGCTCACCCAGTCGGGAGCCAAGGTGACCGCCCGCGACGCGGGATGGAACAGCACCATCGCCCCCGGCGGCACTGCGAGCTTCGGATTCCTCGGCTCGCCTGCCCCCGGCAGCAAGCCGACCGAGTTCACCCTCAACGGGACCCCGTGTTCGGCAGCCGGCTAGGTCAGCCCTGAGACCAGCGGCCCGGACGCCACACCGTGGAAACCCCGGTTGCGCAGTCCCCGCCTGGCGCCACCACGGCAGCGCCCGGGCCGCTGCCGACCGGGCGCGCGACACCACTAGTCGAGCACCCGGTTATTGCAAAGCCCTCGTGCCCCGTCCGCACGAGGGCTTTTTCCGCACTCGGGCCTCCTGCAGGGCATCCCATACCCGAAGGCTTCACCCGGGCACCCGCCCGGCCAGGACTGTGTGCCCCCTGCCTCCGGCACACACAAGAACGAACCAGGACACAGCCCTTAGCCATGCGGAAACCCGCGGCATCTGAGCTCGGCCCACACCCCGCCAGCCTCACCCAAACAGGGAAGCGGCCGCGCGGCCCCAGCGGACGGCCTTCCGACCTACGGCAGGGGAGGGAAGAGCCTACGCAAGGCCTCCGAATACCAACCACCAGCAGACCACTCCAGGCCGGGCCGCTCGCACCACGCACCACCGGCGGCCAGAGGAGACACCCGCGACGAGAAAGGCCGGAGAACCCGGCACGCCCCCACCAAACCAGTAAAAAAGACTCGCACGGCGCCCGCCGAGTCCAGTCACACACAAACATGAGGCCGTGCCCGCAGCCCCGAAGACGAGCACGGCCTGTCTCTCACCCCTTCACCGCGCCGATGATCACACCCTTGGTGAAATGGCGCTGCACAAACGGGTACAGCACCAGCACCGGCACCAGCGCGATCACCACAATCGCCATCTGCAAGGCGAGACTCGGCGGCAGGGTGCTCGCCGTCTGGGAGGCGTCCGCCAACGCACCCACGCTAATGTTCTGCCCCTGCTGCACGTACTGGCGCAACACCAGTTGCAGCGGCCACTTAGCGTTGTCGTTGATGTAGAGGATCGCGTTGAAGAACGCGTTCCAGTAGCCGACCGCGTAAAACAGTCCGACCACCGCCACCACACCCTTGGACATGGGGAGCACCAGCCGGGTGAGGATCGTCCACTCGCTGGCCCCGTCCACCCGGGCGCTGTCCGCGATCTCGCTCGGCAAGTTCATGAAGAACGCGCGCATCACCACTAGGTTGAACGCGTTGATCGCAGTCGGCAGGATGAGCGCCCAGTAGCTGTCGATCAACCCCAAAGAGCTGACCAGCAGATAACTGGGGATCATGCCCGGGCTGAACAGGAACGTCAGCAAAACCAGGAACAGCAACGGCCGGTGCAGCAGCGACCCGGGCCGCGACAACCCGTAGGCGGCCAGGATCGTCGCGCTCAAACTGATCGCGGTCCCGACCACGGTCACCCCTACACTGACCGCCACCGCCCGCGTCACCACGCCGCCCGCGAACAGCTCCGCATAGGCGGCTAAGGAAAACCCGCGGGGGATCACCACCAGGCCGCCCGCCTCGTTGATCGCCGAAGCAGGCGAAAAACTGGTCAACACCACCACATAGATGGGGAACAGCACCGCTAAGGCAATCCCGGTAAGCACCAGCGCCTTAGCGATCCGCTCCACCAGGGAAGGGGTCTCAGCCCACACCGGGCGCTGCCGTGTCAGTGTCGTCATGATGTCCGCCGGTAGATTCCGTTCTCACCCAGCATGTGGGCGACCTTGTTCGCCACCAAGATCAGCACCAGGCCGACAACGCCTTTGACCAGGCCCGCAGCCGCGCCGTAGCTCCACTCACCCACCGCCAGGGTCTGCCAGTAGATGAACGTGTCGAGCACCTCCGCGGCCTGCTGCCCCACCGCGTCACGCTGCAAGAAGAACTGTTCGAACCCCACGTTGAGGGCGTCCCCGAGCCGCAAGATGAGCAGGAGCACAATGACCGGGCGCAGCCCCGGCAGGGTGATGTGCCACAACCGCCGCCACCGGCTCGCCCCGTCCACGGCCGCAGCCTCATACAGGTTCTGGTCGATCGCGGCTAGCGCGGCGAGGAACACGATCATCCCCCAGCCCGCGTCCTTCCACACCACCTCAGCGGTGACCAGCAGCAGGAACGTGTCCGGGTTGGTCATAATGTCCAACCCTTCATAGCCGTGCTGCCGCAGCATCTGCGAAATCAGCCCGGCACCGCCGATGATCTGCTGGAACAGTGTGATGACCAGCACCCAGGAGAAGAAGTGCGGCATGTACACCACGGTCTGCAGCAGCATGCGGATCCGCGGGGAGAGCACACTGTCCAACAGGATCGCCAACGCGATCGGCACGGGAAAGTAGAACACCAACTGGAACGCGGTGATGGTGAGCGTGTTCAGGGTCGCGTCCCAAAACGCCGGGTCGGTCAGCAGCCAGTAGAAGTTGTCGAAACCGACAAAAGGACTGTCCCAGATCCCCCGGTAAGGGGAGTAGTCCTGAAACGCGATGATGTTGCCCAGCGTCGGGATGTAGTGGAAGACCAGCAGCAGCCCCAACGCGGGCACGGTCATCAACAGCAACTGCCAGTCCTGGCGCAACCGGGCCCGGAGCGGTTTAGCGGCAGGACGGTGCTTCGTCTTCCGGCTGTCCCGCGGGGTGCGCGCGGCCCCCTGAGGCGCTGCTGCAGTATCGGGGGCAGCCGCGCGCACCGCAGAGCGGGGCCGGAGCATCCGGTCAAGCACGGCCGTGCTCGGCGAGGACGTCGCCGTAGAAGTCGCGTGCCGCATCACCGCCGTCCCGCCGCCACTGGGCGACGACCTCGCTGAGCTCACTCACCTCGCGGCGGCCCCGCAGAATGTCCGTGATCTTGTCTTCCGTGGGCTGCTCAGCACTGACATACGCCGACGGCCGCTGGATCCGGATCCCCTCGAACGGGTTTTCCTCGGTGTACTGCGCGGCCTCGTTGAACCAGGCAGTGAAAGACTCCACGTAGTCCGGGTACTCGCTTTCCGCGATCGCGTTGTTGCGGCCGCTGATGAACAGGTAGCCGTTGGACACTTCTTTCTGCCCGAGCTCGGTCAGCTCGGGGGCACCGTCGTCGTTCAGCTCGTAGTGCCGCCCCTCCTCGCCGTAGCGGTACACCATGTACTCGACCGTGCCGAACGGGGCCGCACAGTAGTTGAGCACCGCGAGGATCTCGGTCACCTTCTCCTCGCCCAAGCCCTTCTTGATGAACACGCTCTGGCTGGACGGGTCGTTGCCGTGCAGGGACGGGGTGCCGCCGTCGTGCGCGAACACCGGCACCAAGTCCATACGGAAGTCGGGGTTCTGCGGCAGGATCGCCTGGTAGGCCTCGGTCCACGCGCCAAACCCGTCCTGGGTGATGACGATCTTGCCGCTGTTGAACAGCTCCTTGGAGTTCGCTCCGGTCCCCGCCGCGATATCCGGGTGGACGAGCCCAGCGTCGTAGACGCGGCGCATGAACGCCACAGCCTCCTCGAACTCGGGAGTCTCATAGCGGTGGACAAGTTTTCCGTCCTCATACCGCCACTCCCGCGGCGCCCGGAAAATCTGGCGGGCCACCCGGTAGAAGTCGCCGAACGCCCACCGGTTGTTGCGCGGGTCGTTGATCTCCTCACCGAGTTCGAACAGCTCCTCAGCAGTGGTGGGCAGACCCCAGCCGTGCTTGTCGAACAGGTCCTTGCGGTAGAAGATCCACTCCGACAGCGGATCGGTGGGCCACGGCACCCCGTAGAGCCGGTCGCTGAACACCCCCCACTTCCACGCGTTGGTGGGCAGGCTTGCCAGCATCGGATACGGTTCCACCGCTGATCCGGCCAGGTACGGGGTGAGGTCTTCGAAAAGCTGGGGCGCAGCCTCGTTGAAGTCGGGGATGAGGTTGATCGCCCAGTCGGGGATCATCGTGATGTCGACGACGTCCCCAGCAGCGATCACAGCGTTCATCTTGTCGATGATCGTGTTGCCGTCCTGGAACTGGAAGTCGATCGTGGTCCCCAGTTTGCTGTTGACGAAGTCGTAGAAAGAGTTCTCTCCTAACCCCGGCGGGATAGGCCCCCACAGCGGGGCCATCGCCTTGTAGCTGCCGCCCTTGCCGGGGGTGCCGTCCACCGCCTGCACCAGCTCGGTGGGGTAGGAGGTGAAACCGGGCGGGGCCCCGTGCGTGCCGGGAATGTCGGGCTCCACCGCTTGGAACGGAATGTAGTCGGGGACGAGCGCGTCCAGTTTGTCGAGGTTGGCCGCGGAACCGCTGCTGCCGGGACGCGGCCCCTTGGGGGCGCAGGCCGACAGCAGGCCGCTGCCCGCCACGAGTGCGGCAGCAGCACCGGTCAACCCGAGGAAGCGGCGCCGGCTCGGCCCGTGGCCGGGGGAGGGGTGGGAGTGTCTCATCGTCGTCCCTTCACGAGGGGAGCTAGGGGTCTGCGATGACTCTCTGGAGTCTTGACGTAGCCGCGTATAGAATTAGTTTGGGTTTTAGACAAACAAATTACTCTCGGGTGATGCGGACCACAAGATCCGCAACCGAAGCGCTACGAAACGGAGACGGGACACGCAGTGATCGGCAGGACCAGAGACCCCAACAAAGCAGAAGTGGGCGACGTCCGCGCCACCAACCTCGCAGTGGTGCTCCGCTGCGTCCGCGAGCAGGGCCCCTGCTCCCGCGCCGACATCGCCGCCGCCACCGGACTCAACAAAACCACCGTCTCCAGCCTCGTCTCCGAACTCCTGCGCCGCCGCCTCCTCCGAGAAACCGGCACCACCGAAAACCGTGTCGGCCGCCCCGCCATCATGCTCGCCCTCGACGGTGCCTCCAGCGCCGCCATCGGCATCGAAGTCAACGCCGACTACCTCACCGCCGTCGCCGTCGACCTCGCCGGCCGCCCCGTCCTCTCCTGGCGGCGCGCCTTCCCCGGCAACACCGTCTCACCCGCCCGCACCGTCACCGCCGTCACCGCACTCATCCGCCGCGTCGTCACCCGCATCGAACACGACGGCCGCCAAGTCCTCGGCCTCGGCGTCGCCCTCCCCGGACTCGTCGACCCCGACGGCCGAGCCCGCCTCGTCCCCTCCCTCAACTGGCGTAACGTCGACTTCGCCGCCGAACTCGTCGACGCACTCCGCGGCCCCGGATTCCCCGTCGAAATCGGCAACGACGCCAACTACGCCGTCCTCGCCGAACACCGCTTCGGAGAACACGCCGGCACCCGCGACCTCGTCTACCTCACCGGCGGCACCAGCCTCGGCGCCGGACTCCTCGTCGACGGCTCCCTCCGCCGCGGCCACTCCGGCTACAGCGGCGAAGCCGGACACATCCCCGTCCCCGCCCCCGGCGGAACCGCACCCCTCGAAACCGTCGCCTCCATCACCGCCATCGCCCGCCGCGTCCTCCCCGACGACACCCGCGACGACGAACACCTCTCCCTCGCCGAAATCGAACTCCGCATCGACGAAATCGTCGCCCGCGCTCGCGCCGGAGACCCCACCACCCTCACCCGCCTCCACGACGCAGCCAAAGACCTCGCCACCGGAATCTTCACCCTCGTCAGCGTCCTCGACCCCGCCCGCGTCATCCTCGGCGGCTACTACGCCGAACTCGCCCCCTGGCTGCTCCCCGTCGTCAACGACCTCCTCGACACCCGCGGCATCCCCGCCGACGAACCCATCGCGGTGGCCTCCACCCTCAGCCTGGACGCCCCCGCCCTCGGTGCCGCAGCCCGAGTCCTCGACGCAGTCGAACAAGGACGCCTCCCCGACAACACCACCCCCGCTCGCGCCCTTGCCGCCGCCGCCCGAGCACCCCGATAACCCGCAGACCACCAACCAGACAGGGACACACCGTGACCGAACCCTTCCGCGACCCCACCCTGCCCCCACACGAACGCGTCCGCGACCTCCTAGCCCGACTCACCACCGAAGAAAAAATCGGCCTCCTCCACCAATACCAACGCCCCATCCCCCGACTCGGTATCGCATCTTTCCGCACCGGAACCGAAGCACTCCACGGCCTCGCCTGGCACGGACCAGCCACCGTCTTCCCCCAAGCCATCGGCCTCGCCAGCACCTGGGACCCCGACCTCGTCCAACAAGTCGGCGCAGCCACCGCCGCCGAAGTCCTCGTCTTCCACACCAAAAACCCCGCCACTGTCGGCCGCAACGTCTGGGCCCCCGTCGTCAACCCTCTCCGCGACCCCCGCTGGGGCCGAAACGAAGAAGGCTACTCCGAAGACCCCTGGCTCACCGGAGTCATGGCCGTCTCCTACGCCCGCGGCCTCGCCGGACCCCACCCCCACCGCATGGACACCGCCCCCACCCTCAAACACTTCCTCGCCTACAACAACGAAACCGACCGCTGCACCAGCTCCAGCCACCTCCCCCCACGCGTCCTCCACGAATACGAACTCCCCGCCTTCCTCCCCGCCCTCCGCGAAGGCGTCGCAGTCGCCGTCATGCCCTCCTACAACCTCGTCAACGGCCGCCCCGCCCACCTCAGCCCACTCATCAACGACGTCCTCCGCGCCGCCGCCCCCGACGAACTCATGGTCGTCAGCGACGCCATGGCCCCCGGCAACCTCGTCGACCCCCAGCACTACTACGACGACCACGCCACCGCCTACGCGCACGCCCTCCGCGCCGGAATCGACAGCTTCACCCAAGACGACGACCGCGCCGAAGCCACTCTCGCCCACCTCCGCGACGCCCTCGACCGCGGCCTCATCACCGAAGAAGACCTCGACCGCGCAGCCACCCACATCCTGTCGGTCCGCGTCCGCCTCGGCGAATTCGACCCCGAACCCCTCCGCCGCGTCGACCCCGACACCGTCAACAGCCCCGCCCACCAAGCCCTCGCCCGCACCGCAGCCCGCCGCTCCATCGTCCTCCTCAAAAACGACGGCATCCTCCCCCTCCGCGACCCCCGCCGCATCGCCGTCATCGGCCAACTCGCCGACACCCTCATGGAAGACTGGTACAGCGGCACCCTCCCCTACGCCATCACCGCCCGCGCCGGCCTCGCCGAACGCACCGAAACCGTGTTCTGCGAAGGCGTCGACCGCATCGCGCTCCGCACCAACGAGGGCTACCTCACCGCCAGCGCCGACGGCACCCCCATGACCATCACCCCCGCCCCCGGCTTCGGCCCCGTCGCCGAATCCGCCGCCTTCGACCTCTTCGACTGGGGCGGCGCCTGGGCCCTCCGCGCCGTCGTCAACGGCCGCTACGTCTCCGAAGACGAAAACGGCCACCTCACCAACGACCAGCCCGGGCCCAACGGCTGGGAAGTCCGCCAAACCTTCCGCTGGCAACCCGACCCCAACGGCACCGGCGTCCTGCAACACATCGCCACCGGCCGCTACGTCGCCGTCGGCGACAACAACACCGTCACCCTCACCCCGGACGCCGACAGCGCCGCCGTCTTCGCCATCGACACCCTCCGCTCCGGCGCCACCGAAGCCGCCGCCATCGCCGCCACCGCCGAAGTCGCCATCGTCGTCGCCGGCGACCACCCCCTCGTCAACGGACGCGAAACCGAAGACCGCACCGATCTCGACCTGCCCGCCGCCCAAGAAAAAGTGCTCCGCGCCGTCCGCGCCGCCAACCCCGCCACCGTCCTCGTCCTCACCAGCGGCTACCCGTTCGGCATCGTGTGGGCCGACGAACACATCCCCGCCATCCTCTGGTCAGCCCACGGCGGCCAAGAATACGGGCGCGCCCTCGCCGACGTCCTCTTCGGCGACGCCGACCCCACCGGACGCCTCACCCAAACCTGGTACCGCTCCGCAGCCGAACTCCCCGACCTGTTCGACTACGACATCATCGCCAACGACGCCACCTACCTGTACTACCTCGGCTCCCCGCTCTACCCCTTCGGGCACGGACTCAGCTACACCACCTTCGACTACACCGACCCTGAAGTCCACGTCACCGACGACCACGTCACCGTCCACGTCACCGTCACCAACACCGGCGACCGCTTCGGTGAAGAAGTCGTCCAGTGCTACACCCACCAGCGGGTCTCCCGCGTCAAACAACCACTCCGCAAACTCCAAGGATTCGCCCGCGTCGCCCTCCACCCCGGCGAAACCCGCCGCGTCCGCATCGACTTCCCCATCCACGCGCTCGCCATCTGGGACGTCACCCGATCCCGGTTCGTCGTCGAAGACGCACCCCGCACCGTCCACCTCGGACGCTCCGCCAAAGACCTGCGGGTCTGCGCCCCCCTCAACGTCCCCGGCGAACCCATCGGCCCCCGCCCCGCCACCCGGCTCCACGCCGCCGACAACGACGAATACCACGGCGTCGTGCTGTGCGCCGCCGCCAAAGACCGCGGAGACGCGGTACGCGCCACCGAACCCGGCGCCTGGATCGCCTTCCTCGACGTGGACTTCACCCCCGCCCCCAAGGAAGCCGTCATCTGCGCCAACACCGACCAGCCAGGCACACTCACCCTGCGCATCGACAACCCGATCAGCGGCCCCACCGTCGCCACCGCCGACATCCCCGCCGCCACCGACCACTTCGACTTCACCGAAGTCCGCATCCCCGTCGACAGCGTCACCCGCCGACACGACCTCTACATCGTGTTCGAAGCCGCAGGTACCGCCCTCTCCTGGATCGACCTGTCCTAAAAACAGGTGGGGCGGCACCCCCACGGGAGTGCCGCCCCACCATCCGAGCTCACGCCATGTTCCACCCCAAACGGGAACCCATCGTGCGCATGAAGCCCAGTTTCTGCTGACCAGCCTTCTGCTGCTCCCCGTGCAACGCGTTGAGCACCACCAACACGCCCGTCAACGCGGGCACCGCCCACTGCGCCACCCGCAGCTTCCGGGACGTGTCCTCCAACTCGGAGTTCGCCGACGGCGCGCCCCCAGGCGTCTCCGACGCTGCCTCTTCAGCACGCCGCCCCAACATCCGGGAATACGCGGTGGCACCCAGCGCCGCCGCCGTCACCGCTGTCTTCGCGATCGTCGAAGCAGCCACCCCCTTCTGGTGCATGACCCGCTCCCGGTTCGCCCCCAACAGGCCAGCCCCGCCGAGCAGATGCGCGCCGATCGCAGCAAGGTTCAGCGGCGCCCACTTGTCCCACCCCGCGCCAGAAATCCGGATCGACTCGTCGAGCCGGTCAGCCTCCTGCTCAGCGGCCTTGTTCAAACCGACCGCCCCCATCAAGGAGCCGCCGAACCACGCGGCCAACCCCAGATCGTGCAGGCCGCGTATCACAGTGTTGCGCTGGGCCATCTGCATCATCTGCATCTGCATTGCAGGCGCCTCCAGGTGAGAAACAGGCTCGAAGTTCGAGCGGCCCCTAGCCCAGGAACACCAAAACAATCACTGAAACACGTATGGAATTCCCCTTCCGCCCCGTCCTGCGGCACCAATCCTGAGGGCACAACACGAGGAGCACGACCGCGAGCCTGCCCCGTACCAGCAGAACACCGCCGCACCCAGTCCAGACGGCCCCACCCCGAAAACCACCAGACCGGGCCCCGCAGCCGCCACCCCCTTACCGGTCAGGCCGCACTACTGCCCGGCGGCAACGGCAACAACCCGGTATCCAACGCATCGATCAACGCCATAGCGCCGCCGCGGGCCGCCGCACTCAACCCCAACGTGGACGGCTCAATCCGGCAGTTCCCACTGTTCGGCGCGAAAGAATACGCAGCCATCGCCTCCCGGCACGACGGCAACAGCCACGGCGACAGCGGCACAAAATACCCGCCGAGAATAATCGCGCTGGGATTCAACAAGTTCACCAGAGTCGCTGCGGCACGCCCCAGCCACTCCCCGGCATCCTCCAACGCCTGCACCGCCGTCGCATCCCCTGACTCCGCGCGGCGCACCGTCTCCGCAACCAAGGACTCCACGACACTGCCCCGCACCGGCCCCTCCGGAACCAGGTCAGGGACCGCGCGGCGCAGGATCGAATCCAACCCCGCCAACGCCTCCAAGCAGCCGTCCTGCCCGCACGCACATGCCGGCCCGTCCTTGAGCAGCGGAATATGCCCGACCTCCCCGGCGAACCCGCTCGCCCCGCGCAACGGTTCACCGTTCATCAGCACACCCGCGCCGATACCGACCTCACCCGTCAAATACACCAAGTCCATGGTGCGCGCCAGATGCCCGCCCCGGTACTCGGCGACCGCACCCAGATTGGCGTCGTTGTCGACCCGCACCGGCGCCCCCGCCAGCGGAGTATCCGCCAGCAGCTCAGTGAGCCGCTGCTGCAACGGGAAATTCCGCCACCCCAAGTTCGGAGCATTCGTGACCGTCCCCGAACTCACATCGACGAGCGCGGGAATCGCCACACTCACCCCCAGCAGGGGACGATCCCGTAGCAAAGGGTCCGCAACCGTCTCCAACAGCAGCGTCTTGAGCTGCTTCGCGCACTCCTCAGGACCGGCAGCCCGAGCGTCGAAAGCCACATGCCGCGTCAGCACCTCGCGCTCCAACAGGTCCAACGCCGCCAACGCGAGATAGTCGACGTTGACCTCAAGCCCGAGAGCCACCAGGGTCGACCCGTTGATCGTCAACATCATGCCGGGACGCCCCACCCGACGCTCGTTGACCAACCCGGTCTCACACACCAGACCCCGGTCGATCAACTCAGCCACCAAGCTGGACACAGTAGCCTTCGTCAACCCTGTCGACGCGGCAACCACCGCCCGGGAACAGGGAGCACTCGTCCGGATCGTGCGCAGCACGATCCCCAAGTTGGTCTCCCTTACCGCCTGGAAACCAGCCGGTCCCTCGGTAGCGCCCACCATGCGATGGCTCCCTCCCGGTTGACGCCCGCCACGGCGTTCCTCCACCACGCTTTCCTACCAGTCTGCTCGTTACCGTCCAGGCAAGGATTGACAATCAATTCGTTCAAACACAAAACTAATAGATGTCCAGCAGTCCCACCAAAGAGAGGCACCATGCCGCTCGTCGCCGGAGTTGACTCCTCAACCCAATCCACCAAGATCGTCGTACGCGACGCAGAAACCGGAGCCCTCATCCGTCAAGGCCGTGCCCCCCACCCTGACGGAACCGAAGTCAACCCCCACGTGTGGTGGCATGCCCTCCTCAAAGCCGCCGAAGGGGGCCTCCTCGACGACGTCGCCGCCATCTCCATCGCCGCCCAGCAACACGGCATGGTCGCCCTCGACGCCGACGGCACCCCCGTCCGCGACGCACTCCTGTGGAACGACACCCGTTCCGCAGACGCCGCCACCGACCTCATCAACGAACTCGGTGGCCCCGCCGCATGGAGCCAAGCCGTCGGCTCAGTCCCCGTCGCCAGCTTCACCGTCACCAAACTCCGCTGGCTCGCCCAACACGAACCCGACAACGCCGCCCGAGCCGAAAGCATCCTCCTGCCCCACGACTGGCTCACCCAACGCCTTACCCAAGCCACCGAACCCGTCACCGACCGCGGCGACGCCTCCGGCACCGGCTACTACGACCCCGCCACCAACACCTACCGGACCGACCTGCTCACCCTCGCCTTCGGCCGCGAACTCCGCACCCCGCGAGTCGCCGCCCCCGCCGAAGTCGTCGGCAGCGTCACCACCCCCGAACTCCCCGCCATCGACGTCGTCGGCCCCGGCACCGGCGACAACATGGCCGCCGCACTCGCCCTCAACGCCCGACCCGGCGACGTCGTCGTCTCCATCGGCACCTCCGGAACCGCCTTCGCCGTCGCCGAAAAACCCACCGCCGACCCCACCGGCACCATCGCCGGATTCGCCGACGCCACCGGACGCTTCCTCCCCCTCGTCTGCACCCTCAACGCAGCCCGCGTCCTCACCGCCGGAGCCGCTGCGCTCGGCGTCACCCTCGAAGAATTCAACCAACTCGCCCTCACCGCACCCCCCGGCGCCGGCGGCCTCGTCCTCTTGCCCTACCTCGACGGCGAACGCACCCCCGACCTGCCCAACGCCACCGGCCGCCTCGACGGCCTCACCCGAGCCAACCTCACCCCCGCCAACCTGGCCCGCGCCTTCGTCGAAGGCATGCTCTGCGGCCTCGCTGACGCCGTCGACGCCCTCGTCCACCAAGGTGTCCCCGTCAACCGTGTCCTCCTCATCGGCGGCGGCGCCCGCTCCGCCGCAGTCCGCGCCATCGCCCCCCAAATCCTCGGCCGCCCCGTCACCATCCCAGCCGAAGGCGAATACGTCGCCGACGGCGCCGCCCGCCAAGCAGCCTGGGCACTCTCCGGCAAACCCACCCCACCCGAATGGGAAGACGCCGGAACCGTCGTCAGCGAAGCCGACCCCACCCCGCAGGTACGCGAACGCTACGCCGAAGCCCGAAACCGACTCGAACCGTAAAACCAAACCGACAACGAAAGAGGCCCACATGAGCAACTACCAGCCCACACCCGAGGACCGGTTCAGCTTCGGACTGTGGACTGTGGGATGGCGCGGCCACAACACCTTCGGCAAGGCCGTACGCCCGCAACTCGACCCCGTCGACGTCGTCTGGAAACTCCGCGAACTCGGCGCCTACGGCATCACCTTCCACGACGACGACCTCCTCCCGCCGGACAGCACCCCCGCGGAACGCGACGCCATCATCAAACGCTTCACCCGGGCGCTCGAAGAGAGCGGCATGACCGTCCCCATGGTCACTACCGACCTCTTCAGCCACCCCGTCTTCCGCGACGGCGGCTTCACCTCCAACAGCCGCGACGTGCGCCGCTACGCCCTGCGCAAGGTCATGCGCAACATCGACCGCGCCGCGGAACTCGGCGCCCGCACCTACGTGTGCTGGGGCGGCATGGACGGCGCCGAATACGAACCCGCCAAGAACATCTCCGCCGCGCTCGACCGCCTGCGCGAAGCCTTCAACATCCTGTGCGAATACGTCCGCAGCAAGGGCTACAACCTGCGGTTCGCCCTCGAACCCAAACCCAACGAGCCCCGCGGCGACATCCTCCTGCCCACCATCGGCCACGCCATCGCCTTCATCAACGAGCTCGACCACCCCGAAATGGTCGGCCTCAACCCCGAAGTCGGCCACGAACAGATGGCCGGACTCAACTTCACCCACGGCATCGCCCAAGCCCTCTGGCACGGCAAACTGTTCCACATCGACCTCAACGGCCAGCGCGGCATCAAATACGACCAGGACCTGCGCTTCGGCGCCGGCGACGTGCGCGACGCGTTCTTCCTCGTCAACCTGCTGGAAAGCAGTGGCTACGACGGACCGCGCCACTTCGACTTCAAGACCCCGCGCACCGAAGACGTCGACGGCGTGTGGGAAGCGGCACGCAACTGCATGCGCAACTACCTCATCTTCAAGGAGAAGGCTGAAGCGTTCCGCGCCGACCCCGAAGTCCGCGAAGCCATGGAAGCCGCCCGGGTCTTCGAACTGGAGCAGTCCACCCTCGCCGAAGGGGAGACCCTGGACGACCTGCTCGCCGAAGACATCAACCTGGACGAAGTGGCCCAGCGCGGCTACCACTTCGAACGCCTCGACCAGCTCGCCCTCGACTACCTCCTGGGCGTGCGCTAACCACTATTCCGCCCCGTCAACGTGGGCGGCCGCGCAGGCCGCCCACCGCTCTCCGCAGCGGGGGCGCGGAGAGCACACTGGGGCGGATCCTCACCTCCACCCCGCACGGGCCCGCCTGCCACCAGCCCCAGGCCTAGCCCGTGCGGGGTATTCGTCTTCTCTCTAGAAGTTCGCCACCTGCATCACGTAGCGGATCTGCCTACAACGCTGTCCCGAGGAATCACGCCAGCATCAGGGGATTTTTCGACAAGAGTCTTCTCACCACGCTCTTCGGACCGCGCCTCATCTCCCACGGGTCTACCACTACAGCAGCACGTGCTTCTGTCTCCGGCAGGGAGCCGTTCTGTCCACAACCGATACACCCCCACTTGCCCGCTGCAACACGGCACCTCGTTCAGGAGAATCAGAACTTGGTCAGAGCAGAGCGCCCATTCCGTTGCTGTCTGCGCTACTGGGGAAACGGAGCTTAGCTGCCGAAAACTTGCCATTCCGGCGACTAAGCCCTCGGAAGCAGGATGTTCGAATTGGATATCTCCGATAACTTTCCGTGTCCAGGAAGAGTGTGCGGTGGCTGAAAACATGCAGCGCAGTAACTGGCTTCCACCAGGCCCTCATCAAAAATGGGGATATTTAGGCAGTTGGGACAGGAAGAAACAGATCTTAGATAAGTTGAAGCCAGCGCACTCTCTATGAGTAGAGGCGTGTCACAGCAATCATTCCCTTCCTCGAAGGAACTTCTTCCCTAGAGGGCTGGCTTCACCAGTCGCTGACTTTTTATCAGTCGGAGGCAACGATGCATCCCCCATATCAGCCGCCCCAGCCGCCGCCCCAGCAGGGCATGTCCACAGGTGCAAAGATCGCGCTATTCGGATGTGGCGGTTGCGGCGGTGTGCTGTTTCTGTTCATCGTTTCCGTGATACTCCTGGGAATCGTGGCGAGCAGCAGCAGTAGCAACAGCGGCAGTAACAGCAGCGGTAGCGGTGGAACTTCTTCGGCATCGACCCCGACTGAGGAAGAAGAGTCATACACGGTGGGCGACGCTGTGACACACGGCGATTGGGAGATCACTGTGCTGAGCGTCGAGGAGGGGGTTACCGAGATCGCTGAAAGCTACAGAACACACGTTCCGCAGGGCCAGTACGTGGTGGTTGAACTCCGCGTAAAAAACGTTAGCAGCGGCCCAGAGTATTTTGAGGACGGCGATCAGGTGCTCATAGACACTGAGGGAGCCATGTATCGGCGGGACGTGTCAGCCTCGTCTGGAATTGACTGGCTTGAGGTAGTGAATCCTGGAGTGGAAGTCGAAGGAAAACTCGCATTTGACGTGCCAAAGGCTTTCGAGCTGTCGCACCTGCTCGTCAATGGCGAGGGAAGTTTCTCCACAGGGGTCCGCGTGGATGTCAAGTAGCTGAGCGGAGGCTACTGCGGCTGCGGCACCGCAGAAGGCGATGCCTTCCTGTAAACCAGCTTTCTATCGCAGAAAAGTAGACCTTGTTACACCGAGTGACAGGGTCTAACGTTTTCGAAACCTATCCGTGTCTCACAGTACAGGCTTCAGGGGAAAAGACGGTCTATCCCCACGTGCGTGGGGCTCACAGAAGCTGACCTGTGGATTTGCGAGGCGTTATCTTCGCGTTGCTTTCTGTGTAGTCAGCCTGCTGGCTGAGGATAACTCTAAGCCAGTTTTGCGAAGAGTTCTGTTTATTGCTGCCTTAATTGGAGTGCTCTTCAACAGCAGACTCCGTTCAAGGGGCTCGTCTTCGAGTGGGACAGAGCGGTAGCGACCCTGGTCCAGTGAGACGCCCTTACCTGAAGAAACGGCAGTTCGTGCAGCTGTAGCATGAACTGTGACAAATTGGTGATTTGTTCATCTTTGTGGATGGGTGCTGGTTTGCTAGTTTTCGGAGGGACAACTTGATCAAGGCGCCTCCCGGATCGCGAATTCGGTCTTCTGTTTTCTGTATCCGGAAGGTCAGGGGATCCGGGGGACCGGTAGTGCAGAGTAGGCGTGAGTTTCGAGTGCTTTTCACTTCTCGTGTCTCTCTGTTCGCGCTTCTGCTGGTCATCCAGGTGTCTCCGGCTTTAGGGGTGCCCTTACGGTCCACAGAGTGGATTGACGGGGTATCTAGATTTTTCGCTTGCTTGTGAAGCAGGTGCGATCATGTTTGGTGTTCTCTCTAAATGAATATTTTCTGAGGGGGTAAAGATGGCGAATGTGTACTTGAATGAGCTAGAAAGAATTCTCGGAGAGCCTAAGTTTCCTGTGGTCTAGAATGACTGAAAGAGGATTCATGAGCTTTTTGGAAGGGAGCTTCCGGGTGACTATATCTATATAATCAATAGGTATGGAGTGGTGGCAACAAGTGATGATTTCATGGTTCTTCCTGGAGAGATTGATTTAGGGAAATGTCTAGGCGATGGAGGCTATTTCTCTATCTGGGAATTTCAATGCTTGACAGAGTCTTTTAATAAATTCACATTCTATGTGAATGGAGAAGAAGAGGAAAGAGATTCGTCTTTTGTCTTTGATAAAAACCCATGAACTGTTGCTGTTGCGTCAGGAACTGTCTGGCGCGACTTGAATATGAGTTTTCTGAGTTCATGGTGTGCGCAATAAAAGGAGAGCTGTCAGCGCCGAATCCTGGTCATGTATTCCCGAAAGGGAGTCAGCACTCAGCTCAAGCCGTCCTCTGCAACGAGTGGGCGGCGACATTACTTTTTAGCAACCAGCCTTTGGACCCTCAGGCTCCGCCTGTGTAGACGACTGATGCTGGACAGAGCGTTCCCCGCCTATGCGGGGATGACCCCTCAGTCGAGGATCCTCCATCACGTCCGCCTCGCCGTGCTCCCGGTGCATGTGGGGGAGCGGCGGCCCGCTTGTCGCCCCTCCTCACCTGGCTCTTTCACCACATTTGAGGAAATTTTTCTGTTTGCTGTGTTTTCCTTCCTGAGGTGTGGTGAGATGTGCGCATGGCTTTCGATGACTCTGCGTCGCCGTGGCCGGGCAGACTGTCTGCTGCAGCACGGTCCGTGTGGGCCAAACACGACCGTGACACGGGTGACTGGTTACCGCTGTGGCGGCACATGGCAGACAGTGCCGCGGTTGCAGGCCGGCTGTGGGACGAATGGCTACCCCGCCAGGTGCGGCGCCTGATCGCCGCGGCCCTGCCCGGCGGGGAAGACGACGCCCGGCGGCTAGCGGTGTGGCTGGCCGCAACCCACGACATTGGGAAAGCCACTCCGGCATTCGCCTGCCAGGTCGAGGAGCTGGCTGCCGCCATGCGCCGCACCGGCCTGGACATGCCGCTGCACAAGCAGATGCCGGACCGTAAGGACGCCCCCCATAACCTGGCCGGGCAGATCCTGCTCCAGCAGTGGCTCATCGAACGGCATGGTTGGCACAAGCGCAAAACACTTCCGTGGACGATCGTCGCGGGCGGCCACCACGGGGTGCCACCCACGCACGATGAGCTGAGGAAGCTCGCCCAGTCCCGCGAACTGCTGTGTACCTCCTCCTATGAAGACATGTGGCGCGGTGTCCAGACCGAACTGCTCGACACTGCTGCCGCGGCCTGCGGGGTGACTGAGCGGCTGGGGGAGTGGCAGCACGTCGACCTGCCTCAACCAGTGCAGGTACTCCTCACCGCGCTGGTCATTGTTGCCGACTGGATAGCCAGCAACGCCGACCTTTTCCCCTACTTTCCCGACGGGGTCGCCACCGACCCTGAACGCATCGACACAGCCTGGAAGCAACTGGACCTGCCACACCCTTGGCAGGCAGTGGAACCGGAAGAGGATCCCGCAACCCTGTTCGCCACCCGCTTCGACTTGCCGAAAGGGGCACGGATCCGTCCCGTTCAGGAAGAAGCCGTGCGACTGGCCCGCGCCCTCCCCGCCCCGGGAATGATGATCATCGAAGCGCCGATGGGGGAGGGGAAAACGGAGGCGGCGCTCGCTGTCACCGAGATCTTCGCTGCCCGCTCCGGAGCCGGCGGATGCTTCATCGCCCTGCCAACCATGGCCACCGGGAATGCCATGTTCCCGCGGATGCTCCACTGGTTGAAGCGTCTCCCCAACAAAGCCGGTACGCACTCGGTGTTCCTGGCACACTCCAAGGCTGCTCTCAACGAGGAGTACACCACGCTGGCCCGCCAGGACAATGGACGGATCACCGACGTCGACCGCGACGGCACAGAAGGGGAATGGCAGCCCCGCAGCGATGAACGAGTGGCCCCCGCTCAACTCGTCGCTCACCACTGGCTGCGCGGCCGGAAGAAAGGAATGCTGTCCTCGTTTGTGACAGGCACCATCGACCAGCTTCTCTTCACCGGACTGAAGAGCCGCCACCTGGCGTTACGCCACCTCGCGATGGCCGGAAAAGTGGTTGTCGTCGACGAAGCCCACGCCTACGACACCTACATGAACTCCTACCTCGACCGGGTACTGTCCTGGCTGGGTGCCTACGGCGTGCCAGTAGTGGTACTTTCCGCGACCCTGCCGGCTCGTCGCCGCCGCGAACTCCTCGAAGCCTATGCCGGGGCCGCAAGTATCGACAGCGGTTTCGCCGAGGTGGAGAAAGCAGACGGCTACCCACTGCTCACCGCAGTCGCCCCGGGAACAGCCCCGCGTATCGTGGCGCCAGCCGCCTCAGGCCGCGGCACCACCGTGTGGCTGGAACGCATAGACGACGACCTGGACACACTCGCGGACCGGTTGGAAGAAGAGCTCGCCGAGGGCGGCTGTGCCCTAGTCGTCCGCAACACGGTCGACCGAGTCCACGAGGCCGCCGCCCACCTGCGCCAGCGTTTCGGGAACGACCAGGTGAGCGTCGCCCACGCGCGTTTCGTGGATGCGGACCGGGTCGAGAACGACACGCGGCTACTGGAAACCTTCGGCTCCCCCGACAAAGTCGCGCAAGCGGGAGGCAGCCGCCCCACAAAACACATTGTGGTCGCCAGCCAGGTAGTGGAACAGTCTTTAGACGTTGACTTCGACCTGCTGGTCAGCGATCTCGCACCAATCGACCTGCTGTTGCAGCGGATGGGCCGCCTGCACCGCCACCAGCGCGGGAAAGAGCAGTGCGAGCGTCCCCCGCGGCTGCGCGCCGCGCGCTGCCTGATCACCGGGGTGGACTGGACAACCAGGGTCCCCCAACCAGTGAAAGGCTCTCGGACCATCTACCGGGACTATCCACTGCTGCGCTCCCTGGCGGTCCTGGAACCCTACCTCGCCGAGACTGCTGGGCAAGGACAAGCGATCCGCCTGCCGGACGCTATCCACCCGCTGGTGCAGGCAGCCTACGGCTCCGAAACGGTCGGCCCCGCCGAATGGCAGGAAACCCTGGAAAAAGCCCGAATCGCCGACGACGCCCACCAAGCCGACCAGCGCGGCCGTGCCAGGGACTTCCTCCTCGGACCAGTGAAGAAACCCGGACAACCCCTGACCGGATGGGTAAACGCCGGGTTGGGAGACGCCGACGACACTCGCCGCGGTGCCGCCCAAGTCCGTGACAGTCAGGAAACCCTGGAAGTCCTCGTCGTGCAGCGGCGCGCCGACGGTACGCTCACCACCCTGCCGTGGCTAGGCAAGAACCGCGGCGGGTTGAAACTGCCCACCGATGCTGCTCCTCCTGTCCGGCTTGCCCGCATCGTCGCTTCTTCAGCGCTGCGCTTGCCCTACCAATTCAGTTCCACAGCCAAAGTTCTTGACCAAGTCATCGCCGAGCTTGAAGCCAACTGCATCCCGGCGTGGCAAACGAAAGAAGCGTATTGGCTGGCAGGCGAACTGATCCTGTTTCTCGACGAGAACTGTCGTAGCCACCTGGCGGGCTACGAACTCCGCTACACCCGTGCCAACGGCCTTGAGGTCCACCGTGACAACTGACGCACCCTCCTTTAACCTGATCACGCAGCCGTGGCTGCCCGTGCAATACCGGGACGGCACCGAAAAAGAACTGTCGCTGCTCGAAGTCTTTAAACAGGCGCCACTTTTGCGCCGACTCGTCGGCGACGTGCCCACCCAAGAGTTCGCCCTCCTACGGCTCCTACTGGCGATCCTGCACGACGCGATTGGCGGCCCAGAAGACTCCGACGAGTGGGCTGAACTGTGGACGCAAGACGAGGCAGAACAACAGCTGCCCTTCGACTGCATTGCCTCATACCTGGAGCAGTACTACCACCGCTTTGACCTGCTGCACCCCACCACTCCGTTCTTCCAGGTCGCTGATTTGCACACCCAGAAGAACGACGTGTTCTCCCTAGATCGGATCGTCGCCGATGTCCCCAACGGGGAGCTGTTCTTCACCATGCGGGCCCGCGGCGTGGACCGCCTCAGCTTCGCTGAAGCCGCCCGCTGGCTAGTCCACGCCCACGCCTACGACACTTCCGGCATCAAATCCGGTGCTGTAGGAGACCCTCGGGCCAAAGGCGGCAAAGGCTACCCACAAGGAGTTAGCTGGGCCGGAAACCTCGGTGGCATTCTGGTCGAAGGCGCCAACCTGTACGAGACACTGCTGCTCAACCTGGTGGCGTTCGACACCGACAACCTCATAGTTACCCCCGAGGACCGCCCGGCCTGGCGGCAGCCACCCACCACCGCCGCCCCCGCAGACGACGAAGAACTCGCCCAACGCCCGTACGGTCTATGCGACCTCTACACCTGGCAAAGCCGCCGTATCCGACTGCACTACGACGCCGACGGTGTTTACGGGGTTCTGCTCGCCTACGGCGATCCGCTCGCCCCGCACAACAAGCACAACCACGAACCGATGACCGCCTGGCGGCGCAGCCCAGCCCAAGAGAAGAAACTGAAAAAGCCACAGGTCTACCTGCCGCGCGAACACGACCCGACACGCAGCGCCTGGCGGGGCCTCGGCGCCCTCGTGGCCGGGGAGGCAAGTGGAGCTGAACAGCGTGGCGAAGCCGCAGCGATCGTGCGCCCCCGCATCCTCGACTGGGTGGCACGTCTCGTCAACGAAGGCTTCCTGCCCGAAGACTACTTCATCCGCACCCGGCTCATCGGCGTCTCCTACGGAACCCAGCAGGCCGTCATCGACGAAATCGTCGACGACCACGTGGCCATGGCCGTGGTCCTGCTCCACGAACGCGACAGCGGCCTGGGGCGCACCGCGATCAAAGCAGTGGAAGACGCCGAAAAAGCAGTCACCGTCCTCGGAGGCCTCGCCGCTGACCTCGCGAAAGCGGCCGGAGCTGACCCCGAAACCCCACGTGCTGCAGCACGTGATCGCGGATTCGGCATGCTCGACGGTCCTTTTCGAACCTGGCTGGCCACCCTCGCCCCCGGCACAGACGCCACCGAAAGACGCCGCGCCTGGCAGCAGAAAGCCCACCGCATCATCAGCGACCTTGGCAGGCAACTCGTTGCAGAAGCAGGGGAAGCTGCATGGAACGGCCGGGTCATCAAGGGCAAAAACACCGATGTCTGGCTCAACGCTTCCCGAGCTGATCTGAAGTTCCGCGCCGAACTGAAAAAGGAGCTTCCCATGGCCACCAGTGAACAGACAGGTGAGGCAGCATCGTGACCACCACCGAAACCCCGAAAACCATCTCCTTGACATGGGTGGGAACATTCGTCGACCAACGGGTCCGAGAAATCCAGGAAGGCTACCGCCTCGACAATCCCCGCGCGGTAGCGACCCTGGCGCGCCTCCGCAGAGGAGCAGGCAAGGAAATCGGGGACACCCCCGACTTGTGGGGGCTCATCCTCGACGACCGTTTCTACGCTGACGCCCCTCCCCTCAAAGAAAAAGACATGGAAGTCGCGGAGAACTCCGCGCACATCGCCCTCACCCTCTACGCCATCCACCAACAGTCACGCCGCGACGACCGCATGCACCAACGTGGCTGGGGACTGGGTGAGGCAGTACGCAGACTCATGCCTTCAAGCGAAATCGACGAACCGCTCCGCAAACGCTTTGTGCAAGTCGGCCACGCCGTCACGTATAAAGCTCTCGCTCAGAGGTTGCGCGAAATCGTCACCCTGCTGCGCCGCGACGCCATCCCCCTCGACTACGGGCTGCTCGCTGACCAGCTCTACCAGTTCCGCACCCCCCAAGGAGCACAACGCGTCCGTACTGCCTGGGGACGCGGATTCCACGCCTACCGGCCCAAGACCACCCAAAACCCTGACTCCACCACGACGACCGAAAAGGACAACTCATGAACCGCACCATTCTCGACCTGCACATCCTGCAGACCGTCCCGCCCAGCAACCTCAACCGGGACGACACCGGCGCCCCCAAGACCGCCAACTACGGCGGGGTGCGCCGCGCCCGCGTGTCCAGCCAGGCGTGGAAACGCGCCACCCGCATGGCCTTCAACACCCTGCTCCCCCCGGAAGACCTCGGTGTGCGCACCAAGCGGGTCGCTGAAGTGCTGGCCGAACGGATCCGCCGCCACGACGATTCCATCGACGAGCAGAACGCCTGGACCCTGGCCGCGGAAACCATTCAGGCCGCCACCGGTAGCAAGATCGAAGTGCCCAAGCGCAAAGCCGACACAGCAAAGAAGGAAGGCAAAGCCGCTCCGGCCCCCGAATCCTCCTACCTGATGTTCCTCAGCAACCGCCAGCTCGACGGCCTGGCTGAACTCGCTCTCGAAGGCCGCGCCGACATCAAGGCGTTTTTCAAGGACAAAGACAACAAAAAGCGGGCTAAAGAGATCGCCGACACCCGCCACTCCGTCGACATCGCCCTGTTCGGACGCATGGTCGCCGACGGCGCTGACATCAACGTCGACGCCGCCGCCCAAGTCGCCCACGCGATCAGCGTGCACGCGGTAGAGAACGAATTCGACTACTACACCGCTGTCGACGACCGCAACCCCGACAGTGAAACTGGCGCGGGCATGATCGGCACCATCGAATTCAACGCCGCCACCCTCTACCGCTACGCTGCCCTCGACGTCGATCTGCTGCGCAAGAACCTCGGCGAAGGGCTTCGGGAAGACGAGCCTCTCACCGAACCGCTACGCCGTGCCGTTGAAGCGTTCATCCGCGGCTTCGTCGAATCCATGCCCACCGGCAAGATCAACACCTTCGGCAACCACACCCTCCCCGACGTGGTGATCGCTAAAATCCGCACCTCCCGCCCGGTGAGCTTCGCTAGCGCTTTCGAAGAACCCGTCACCGCCACAAACGCCGGCGGATACCTGAAACAGGCTTGCGAACGCCTAGCCACCTACATCCCCGAGATCGAACACGCCTACGGAGTCAAAGACGACACCGACACATGGCTGGTCTGCGTGGGACCCAACACCAAGGCACTCACCAGTCTTCCCGGCGCACAGGTGACCCTCTCCGAACTCGTCACCGCCGTCGGTTCAGCAGTCGCACAGCGGATGGCAGACCGGTGAAAGTCCTGACACTACTGTTGGCCGGCCCCTTGCAGGCGTGGGGGGCCGCCTCCCGCTTCACGCGGCGCACCACCGAACACGCCCCTACCAAAAGCGGTGTCCTCGGCCTGCTCGCCGCCGCCCAAGGCCGCGAACGCACCGACGACCTGTCCGACCTGGCTGCCCTGCGCTTCGGCGTACGCGTCGACCAGCGCGGCACCCGCATCCGCGACTTCCAGACCGCTATACACCTCGACACCGGAAAATCCATGCCGGTGTCCGAACGTTTCTACCTGGCGGACGCTGTGTTCGTGGCAGCAGTCGAAGGCGAAGACACCCTCATCGACACCCTGCACCAGGCAGTACAGCACCCCGTGTACCTGCCCTACCTGGGGCGGCGCTCCTGCCCACCCTCCCGCCCGATCAACCTGGGCGTGCACAGCGGAAAACCGCTTGAACAAGTGTTGGCAGAAGAAAAGTGGCATGCCGCCAACTGGTATCAGCGCCAACTACGCGACCTTCCGGAGGTCCCCCTCGACCTTCTCGTCGACGCGCCCCCGGGTGATCCTGGTGCCGACAGCCTGCGTGACCTGCCAATCAGCTTCGACCCGGTGCATCGCCGCTACGCCCTGCGCGGCGTACGCACGTTAACAGTCACCGTGCCTAACCCGCAGGCACGCAAGACCACACCGCCCAACCACGACCCCACCCCACTCCTGAGAGAACCTCATGTACCTCACCCGCTTTCGCCTTAACACCGCGCGTAGCGGGGCACGTAAACTGCTGGCCTCCCCGCAAGCTATGCACGCCGCCGTCATGAGCTCTTTCCCGACCCTGCTGCCCAGCGACACCGACGGCCCGCGTGTGCTGTGGCGAATCGACCGCACCTCCAGGGCTGAAGTGTTCCTCTACATCGTCAGCCCGCCCAAACCTGACCTGACCCACCTCGTGGAGCAGGCCGGGTGGCCAACCCAACCCACGTGGGAAAGCTACGACTACACTCCGTTTCTGTCCCGCCTAGCAAAAGGAGACGTGTGGGCGTTCCGGCTCACTGCCAACCCTGTGCACAGCATCCGCCGCAAAGCCGGGGAACCCACTAAACTCACCGCACACCTCACCCAGCGCTATCAAAAAAAGTGGCTGCTGCAGCGCCAAGACGCTGCGGGATTCCGGGTAGTGGAGAAACCTGCGGAAAAGCGTCGCCTTCCCGAAGGCGACGAACACGAACTGATCGTCCACAACCGTCGCGACTGGAACTTCTCTAAAGGAGCTCGAAAAGGCCGTCCGGTCTCTCTTGTCACTGTGACCTTCGACGGTCGGCTCGAAGTCACCGACCCCGACGCCCTACGTCGCGCGCTCATCTCGGGGATAGGTCGCGCCAAAGCCTACGGATGCGGCCTGATGACCCTGGCCCCAGTGGGCTGACCGGGGAGCACTACCGGGAAACGGTGCGCCTCCAGTCTGCGTGAACTCACCCGGGCATCTGGCCGGTGGCCCTTCGCCTACCTAGGACGGGGTACCGTGCGCCGCGACGCCAACGCCATTACCGCGGAGGACGGCGAAGGGACCACCCACATCCCCTCCGCCACCATCGGAGTCTTATCACTGGGGTCCTGCGCCCCCACCGGGGCGGCCGAGGGAGCGTGCGCGGCCGCCCATCCCCACGTGCGTGGGGCTCTCTACGGCCACTGGACGAACCTCGTCGACCCCACCGGTCCATCCCCACGTGCGTGGGGCTCTCTGTGTCCGCCGCTCATGCGGGGTAATGGTCTGCGGTCCATCCCCACGTGCGTGGGGCTCTCGCGTCGAAAACCTGGTCATCCCTAAAGACGCACGGTCCATCCCCACGTGCGTGGGGCTCTCTGCGGGGAGGACGCTGTCCGCGTCCCCCAACGCGGTCCATCCCCACGTGCGTGGGGCTCTCGCCTGAGCGCGTCTGAGCGCGTCTAAGCGTGTCGGTCCATCCCCACGTGCGTGGGGCTCTCGCGGTGATGCTGGTCTAGCGTGCGACTGAAGCCGGTCCATCCCCACGTGCGTGGGGCTCTCTGCCGTTTCAGGTAGAGGCTGGTTTCACTCCGCGGTCCATCCCCACGTGCGTGGGGCTCTCGACGCGATCATCCGGGTCGCCGAGACGGCGGTCGGTCCATCCCCACGTGCGTGGGGCTCTCTCGGATCGGGCCGCGATCGAGAGCATTTTGATCGGTCCATCCCCACGTGCGTGGGGCTCTCGACTACGGCACCGCCTACACCATCACCTACGCGGGTCCATCCCCACGTGCGTGGGGCTCTCATCGTCAGTGTGCGGCCCGTAACTGGCGAGTTCGGTCCATCCCCACGTGCGTGGGGCTCTCAGTTGTTGACCTGCAGTTTTGTGGGCTGTTATCTTCGCGTTATCTGTCTGGTGGGCGTGCTTCCCTCTGCGGGCACTCTAATCCAATTTTGTGGAATTGCCTCACTCAAGTTGCTTGGAACGCTATGTTCTGCGTGCTAAGGCAGCAGAACTCAGGAGGAAACGTGCCCGAACACGATTCTACAGATGACAAGCACGGTATCCCACCGCTCGACTTGAGGTTCTGGGCGAAAGAACGCGGCCTTCGCGGCAAGACCTACCCCTTGGTGTGCCATTCCCTCGACGCTGCTGCCGCGGCATTGGTGTTGTGGAACGAATATCTCTCTCCCGGGCTGCGAGACACGATCGCTTCGTCTATGGAGACTGACGAAGAGCACGCGGGACACTGCATCGCTTTCTGGGCGGGGTTGCATGACATAGGGAAACTAACCCGAGAGTTCCAACAGCAGATCGCTATCGACCTTTCCGCTTATCCCGGGGAGGAGCTCAGTGGGGAACAAAGGTCCCATGCTGCCGCGACCGGTAAATGGCTGCCGTTCGCGCTTCCTTCACTCGGCTATCCCAACGGAGGACTAGTCACCGGCCTCGTTGCCCAGATGCTTGGGGGCCATCACGGTACGTTCCACCCACACCCCTCTTTTCAAAGCCGCAATCCGCTAGCGGAGTTCGGCTTTTCCTCGCCGCACTGGGAGAAGCAGCGCCACGCCCTGCTGCACGCAGTTTTTGATGCGACGGGGCGTCCCACACCTCCTGACATGCTTGACGGGCCTACAGCATCGGTCGTGTGCGGCCTGGTCATCCTTGCTGACTGGCTGGTCAGCCAGGAGGATTTTCTCCTGGAACGTCTCACCTCCCTGCCCGCAGACGGTTCCGCGTCTGCACTGCGCGCCCACTTTGAAACGTCGCTACGGCGCATCCCCTCACTTCTCGACGCCGCGGGTCTACGGCCGATCACAGTTCCTCCGGCCACGTTCACTGAGTCGTTTCCGCACCTGAGCAAGCCCAACGGCCTTCAAGCATCGTTGGCGAAACACCTTCCTTGCCTGTGCACCGGTCCGGGATTAGTGCTGATCACCGCGCCCATGGGTGAGGGCAAGACCGAAGCCGCCTACCATGTGGCGGATCTGCTGGGGAAGGCAACGGGGCGCCCTGGACGTTTTCTTGCGCTTCCCACCATGGCCACTGCTGACCAGATGCACACCCGGCTCAAGGAGTACGCACGCTACCGGGTGGAGAACACAGACCTTCCGCGCTCCTCCACGCTGGCCCTCCTGCATTCAATGGCGTGGCTGAATCCCGACTACGCCCCCGCCGACCTGCCAGGCGTGTCGAAAGTGCTCTCTAATCTCGGGCACCGCGATCCGTTTGCCGCAACTGACTGGCTGATGGGGCGTAAACGGGGCCTACTCGCTCCCTGGGCAGTCGGCACAATCGACCAAGCACTCATGGCGGTGCTGCGTGCGAAACACAACGCGCTGCGCCTGTTCGGGCTTGCTGGGAAAGTGGTGGTTGTCGACGAGGCGCACGCGGTCGACCCTTACATGCAGGTCCTCTTGGAACAGTTGCTGCGCTGGCTGGGCACGCTTGATGTGCCGGTAGTGCTGCTGTCGGCGACCTTGCATCACAGCATCGCGAACTCACTTGTCAAGGCGTACCTGGAAGGTGCCCGAGGCAGAAGGTGGAACAGGTCTGAACCGCAGCCTGTTTCGGAGGTCTCCTACCCTGGCTGGCTGCACGTTGACGCTCGGATCGGAAAAGTGACTCGCAGCAGCGACGTCGACCCCTTGCCTATCGCTACGACTCCCCGCAAGCCCTTGGAGGTGCGGCTTGTGGACGTGCCGGTCAAGGAGGGAGCCCTAAACCGGTCCACGGTGCTCGCTAAGGAGCTGACTCCACTAGTGAAGCAGGGAGGATGCGCAGCGATCATCTGCACCACGGTTGCTGAAGCCCAGGGAGTCTACGATCTGCTTTCCCAGTGGTTTGCGACGCTCGGTGAGGACGCCCCCGACCTTTACCTGCTGCATTCGCGGTTCCCTAACCGGCAGCGCACGGAGATCACCGCGACCATCGTTGACCTGTTCGGTAAAGAAGGTGCACAGAGCGGACGGAGACCCACTCGCGGCGCTGTCCTGGTAGCCACCCAAGTGGTGGAGCAGTCCCTCGACTTGGACGTGGATTTGATGATCAGCGACCTCGCTCCAGTGTCGCTGTTGCTGCAACGGGCGGGACGCTGCTGGCGGCACGAACACCTGGGCATCATCAACCGTCCCCAATGGGCCAAACAGCCCGAGCTTGTGGTACTCACCCCGGAACAGAACGGCGACGCTGATAGGGCTCCGTGGTTTCCGCGTTCCTGGACATCGGTGTACCCGCTGGCATTGCTCCAGCGCACGTACACACTGCTGCGCCGCAGGAACGGGGCCCCGGTGCAGATTCCTGAAGACGTGCAGCAGCTTGTGGACGACGTGTATGACGACGACTCGCTCGCTGAAGATCTAGAAGCAGACATGGAGCGCATGGGGGAGGAGCTGGCACAACGCGGCTTGGCGCGCAACGCGGTCATCCCCGACCCAGACGATGCGGAAGACAACCTGAACGGGCTCACCGAGTTCAGCTTTGATGTGGACGAGCACGTGCTCGCGACCCGGTTCGGTGCCGGTTCAGTCCGGGTGTTGTGCTACTACGTGGACACGGCGGGGAACCGCTGGCTTGACCCTGAATGCACGGTCGAGTTTCCTGAACAGGGCACGGGGCGAGAGGGCCGGTTCACCATGGCAGACTGCCGCGACCTGGTGGCCCGCACGATCCCGGTGCGTATGGGTCCCTGGGCGAGTCAACTCACCGAGGACAACCATCCTCCTGAGGCATGGCGGGAGTCGTTCTACCTTCGCGACCTGGTTCTTATACCTCAACGTGTGACAGACGAGGGCGCGGTGCTCCCCACTGAAACCGGTGGACGAGAGTGGTTGCTTGATCCCTGTAAGGGGCTGATCTTTTGACCCTAGAAGTGGGTGTGGTGCCGTGGCCTGGTTGGCCGGAGGATTGACCGCGGCACCGTGCCCTACCGCCTTCCGCCCTTTCGGGCTCAGGAGTTGGGCCTCGGACGTCCAGTCGAAGGTGTCCTCCAGTGTGGGTGTCTGGGCGTGTGTGGGGGGAGACAAGGAAGGGTCCGGGGCAGCCGTCCTGCCTCGCCTGTGGACAGCTGACTTTCTGAGTTCTAGGAATCTCGGACTGCGAGTAGTAGCAGGGAAAATCGCTCCGTAGCTAGCACGTCAAGAACACCCTCGAAAAAGAACTCTCCGTAAAAAGAAAATCACATTCAGTGAGAGAATGGGATTCTCAAGATAAGGGATTAGGTCCCGATCTGGAAGAACGGAGCAAACCGTTCCTCGCAGGTCTATCTATCACAACAAATTCCCATTTTTTTGCTGTCCGTTTCTGTGGCAGTCTGGCAGTGCAGAGAGACTTCTTAGTCAAGTCAGATGATTTTTTGCTGTTGTCCATGATTTCAGAGAGATTCATGCCATTCTTGTCGCTACTAGAAGCTACGATGCTGGCCTGTCCTTAGCCGGTCTAGCCGACAGTGCTGTCGGTTGCCCTGTGTTTTCTTGTGGGAGGAGCCATTCCTTCACCGCCGTCATTTGATGTGACCATCGCTCCTTGGCTGATTGCGCGCAGCCGCGACGTCCTGGCCGCACCCGAAATGCTGGGACTGCGTGACGTTCTCATCCGCTCCCACGAACTCTCCGACGTGGAGATTCCGCTTCCGCCTGGCGCGGCAGTACTGTGGCGGATACTCGCACTGATCACCGCCCGCATCACCGGCCTCGACCAGCCGCCAAACAAGAATCCGAAGCGGAAATGGCAGGCTCGCCGCAGCCAGATCCTCAGCAAAGGACGACTCGACCCGGAAGCGGTCGACGCCTACTTCGCCGACTACTCGGAGCGCTTCGACCTGTTCCACCCTGAGCGGCCCTGGTTGCAAGATCCTCGCCTGCGTGAAGAGTGTCCGAAAACCTCGGGTGTCAACAAGCTGGCATGGGGGCGCACCGCGGGAGAGAACCAGGTGTGGCTCGGCGGCCACCACCATGACCTCGACCCGCACCCCCTCGACTCCGCTGAGGCTGTCTGGCACCTGCTGGCAACTCTCGGCTACGGGCCTTCAGGGATGTGCACGGCTCGCGTTGTCCGGGGAAGAAGCGAACGCAACGTCACCGCGGGGCCGCTGCGCGGCACCGTCTCCTACCACCCGTTGGGCCGCACCCTGTTCGAAAGCCTGATCCTCAACATTCCCTACCCCGGCACTGGTGCAGCCGACCTCGCCTTCTGGGAACAGCCAGAGCTCAACGACCCGCTCGGTCTTCCCGAAGAATCCGCGGGACTCGCCGGGATTCTGAGGCTCGACCACTTCCGCCATGCTGTCCTGCTGCACCCCTCGCCAGATGGTTCACACGTCGTGGATGCATGGGTGACCTGGGCGTGGCGGGAACGCAACATTTCGCCAGAACTCGACCCTTACCTCATCTACCAGACAAGCAAGGAAGGCCGTGTCTATCCGCGGCCAGCCGAAGCGGAACGGGCCATATGGCGGGACCTCGACGCCTTGCTGCACTACGGCGAAGACGGCAACTACCGGCCGACAATTTTGGACAACTGCACGCCTTTGGCGCAGGTTCCCCAAGAAGTCCTGGACTCCCTGCGGCTGCGCGCCTTCGGGTTCGACCAGGACGGTCAGGCCCGTGACAAACAGTGGTTCACCGCCACCACCCCGGCCGTGCTGCGCTGGCTAGCAGACCGGGAAACCGACGACAACGAGAACGCCCGAATCGTGCGTCGTATCACCCTGGCTCGCAAAGCCGCGGAAGCACTCGGCCGCCGCCTAGAAAAAGCGTGCAAAGAAGCGTGGAAGGAAAGCAACAGCCCTAGCTCCACTAGCTCCGGCACCAACGCTAAGACCGAGACCGGTGTCGGACCCTGGGTGCAGCACGGCATGAGCCGCTACTGGGCGAAAGCCGAGCCGGTCTTCTGGAACATCGTCTACGACCGGCCCGCTCAAGGCTACACCCCCGGCATGGCAGGCCCCGGAAACGCCTTCAACCTGGTCGCGTTAGCTGCCTACGACGAGGTGACCGGTCCCTACTGTGAACGGCCCCGCGTGGCCAAAGTCGTGGAGCGGCACCGCAGCACCCTGTTCAGCAACTGGACACCGAAACAGGACAAGGAAGCCGCGTGAACAGCGACTACATACTCCAGCACGCTGATGCCCTCGTGAAACGGGTGAGCAAGCTCATTGTCAACGAACCAGCGGCACGGGCCGCACTGCGGCGCGGTGTGGGACTGGCCCCCGAGGATCCGCGCATGCTGGCCGCTCACCGCGTGGTCGCCCCTTACGTTCCCGTCCCCACCGACTACGACGTCGACCGTCGCCGGGCCGCGTCCCTATGGGACGTCCACGCTGTGGAGCGCGCCTTCTACGCAGTCGCAGCAATCATGGCCGCACAGCCCAGAAGCGCCCGCGACCAGGAAGCGGAAGCTACCGAAGAACAAACCGGAGAACCACAGGACAGCGAGGCACTCACTGAGCCAACCCCTGCCGAAGAAAGCAGCGCCACCAAGGATGGAAAGCCGGACCGGCGGCCCAACCTGGGAGTATCCCTCGCTCAAGCCGTCTTCGACAAAGGGCTCAACGCTGACAGCACCGAGCAGCGCCTGCACCTGATCGCCCGCCAGAACCTCGACGGCGTCCACCGCCACCTGCCGCGCCTGGTCCTATACCTGCGCAGCGACCAAGTCCACATCGACTGGGGGATCCTCATCCGAGACCTGGCCCGCTGGGGCCACACCCCCCGCCACGTCGCCCGCGAATGGGTCCAGGACTACCACCGCACCCTCGAAACCCTGACCCGTCAAGCAGAGCAGAAAAACAAGAACAACACCACCGATGAGGAGGCCGAAGCAGCATGACTTTCGTTGACATTCACGCCATCCAGACCCTGCCCTACTCCAACATCAACCGCGACGACTTGGGCTCCCCCAAGACGGTCGTCTACGGCGGCAAGGAACGCACTCGCGTGTCCAGCCAGAGCTGGAAGCGCGCCGTCCGCCACGAAGTGGAAGCCCGGCTCGGCGACAAGGCGGTCCGCACCCGCCGTATCATCAGCGAGATCGCCAAGCGGCTTCGGGAACGCGGCTGGGACGCTGACCTCGCTGACGCCGGAGCACGCCAAGTCGTGCTGTCTGTCGGTAAGAAGAGCGGCATCAAACTGGAAAAGGAGAAAGACAGCGAGGCCCCTGCCACTTCTGTCCTGTTCTACCTCCCGGTCCCCGCAATCGACGAACTCGCCGCCATCGCCGATGAGCACCGGGACGCCGTCGCCAAAGAAGCAGCCAAGAAGACCCCCAAGGGAATCCTCCCCGCTGACCGCATCACCGAAGTACTGAAGAGCCGCAACGTCTCAGTCAACTTGTTCGGTCGGATGCTCGCTGAACTGCCCTCCACCGAGGTCGACGGCGCAGTGCAGTTCGCGCACGCGTTCACCGTGCACGGCACCACCGTAGAAGTCGACTTCTTCACCGCTGTCGACGACATCCCCAAAGAAAACGACCACGGTAGTGGCCACATGAACGCGGGCCAGTTCAGTGCCGGAACGTTCTACCGCTACGCCAACGTCAACCTCGACCGACTGGTGGAAAACACCGGTGACGCCCAAACCGCCCGCACCGCCGTGGCCGAGTTCCTCCGCGCTTTCCTGAGCACGGTCCCCTCCGGGAAACAGAACGCTACCGCTGCCATGACCCTGCCCGACCTGGTACACATCGCGGTACGCTTCGACCGACCCATCTCTTTCGCTCCCGCGTTCGAAACCGCGCTATACGGCAGCGACGGCTACACCCTCCGCGCCTGCCAGGAACTCAACAACTACGCCGAACGGCTCCGCGAAGTCTGGCCCGACGACGCGATCCGCGGCTACGCGACCGTGGAAAACAAGACCGACCTCGCCGCGTTGGGGGAGCGGTACGACTCCTACCCGGCGCTCATCGACGCCATGGTCGCGGCAGCCTTCGAGGGGGAGCGGGAGTGAGTGGCTTCCTGCTGCGGCTAGCTGGCCCCATGCAAAGCTGGGGCGAACACAGCATGTTCGGGGAACGCGACACCCTGCCTTACCCGAGCCGCTCCGGTCTGATCGGAATGTTCGCTGCCGCCCAGGGGGTGCGCCGCGGCGACCCTCTGGACCGCTACAAGGAACTGAAGTTCACCGTTCGCGTCGACCGGCCAGGGGTGCGGCTCGTCGACTTCCACACGATCGGCGGCGGCCTTCCCAAAGAGCGCACCGTGCCCACCGCTGCAGGTGAACGGCGCGACCCTAAGAAAGCCACCATCGTCACCAGCCGTTCCTACCTGGCCGACGCCGTGTTCACCGTCGCTGTCACCGGACCGGAAGCAGACACTATCGCCGACGCGTTAGCCGCCCCCTACTGGCAGCCCTACCTGGGGCGGCGCGCGTTCGTTCCTGACCCGCTACTGGTCCTGCGCCGCAGGGTCGCTGACCCGGTGCGAGAACTAGTGGAAGCGGTGCCGCTCCCCCATCGCAGGGTGGAAGAAGACGCTGCAACTGTGCTTGTGGACTTGATCTATGAAGAGGGCGAATACCCAGATACGCGCACTCTGACGGTGCTCAACGACGTTCCGCTCTCGTTCGACAGCAAGAGCCGCCGCTACTCCACCCGACAGATCCGAGTAGTTCCCACCGAGGTTCCCGCGACACTCGTGGCCGGTCCCGGCAGGGACTACCAGAACAAGCTTTTCACATACGTCAAGCAGTGCGCCGAGGAGGCAGCATGACGTGGCTAACCAAGATCGTTCCTGACCTGCGCTACCGCCAGACCCGAGCAGACTTCCGTACCGCTGGAAATCTACATCGTAAACTCATCCGGCTTTCTTCTGACCTCGGTGAGGAGCGGATCGCTAACCCCCGTCAGCAATCCGGCTTACTGTTCCGCATCGAAGAAACCAGAAACGAGCTCTACCTGCTGGTACAGAGTCACTCCCCCCTGCGGGTTGACCGGCTTGGCCCCGGATACCACGGGGTCCAGATGCGTAACCTCGACCCTTTCCTGGCTCGGCTAGACAAAGGCAGCCGTGTCCGCTACCGGATTGTGGCCAGTCCCACCAAACGACTCGGCCGGTCCGAGAACAACACCCAACGCCTTGGCCTGAAAGAGCCGCCGAAAAAACCAAGAGAGTACACCTGGGCTCTGCGCGGGGCCGCAGCCGAGGAGTGGTGGCATTCCCGTGCGGCAGCCAACGGACTGGAACTCCTCAGCACCTACGCGCAGACACTCGATGACGTCCGCGACCCTGGGACCGCTGACCGTAGCCGCAAAATCCGCCACCCAGCCGTGCGCTTCGACGGTGAAGCCGTCATCTCTGACGTCGACGCCGTGCGTCATGCGGTACTTAACGGCATCGGCCGCGGCAAATCCTACGGCTGCGGGCTGCTCAGCCTCGCCCTAATCGAGGAAGGAGAACATGGATAACCCCCGTAAGGCGCTAGCCCGTCCGACACTGGCGATGCTGCCCCGGGTATCGGACGGCCTCTCCTTCCTCTACGTGGATGTCTGCCGAATAGTGCAGACCGACACCGGCGTATGCGCGGAGGTCGAAACCGAAACCGGAAGAATACATCGAGTCCCAATCCCCACCGCTTCACTCGCATGCGTCCTACTGGGACCGGGAACCTCAATCACCAGTCCTGCCATGGCGACTTTCATGCGCCACAACACAACGGTCGTAACCTGCGGGGCGGGAGGCATCCTCAACTACGGAAGCTTTCCCGCCCCTAACCGCACCACGAAATGGATCGACCGGCAGGCACGCGCCTACTCCGACGACAGACGCCGACGAGACGTCGCCGTGCGGATGTACGAGATGCGCTTCGGAGAAGAACCTCCTCCCGGTGCGTCCATCGAAAGGCTGCGCCAGCTTGAAGGGGCACGGATGAAAGCCCTCTACCGAAGCCTGGCGGCTAAGAACAGGGTGAAACCATTCAAACGGAACTACAACCCGCATGACTGGGATGACCAAGACCCTGTCAACAAGGCGCTTTCGGCAAGCAACGCTGCCCTTTACGGGGTGGTGCACTCGGTACTGGCGCACCTGGGCTGCCACCCCGCGCTCGGGTTCATCCACTCCGGAAAACAAGACGCGTTCGTCTACGACATCGCCGATCTCTATAAAGCACGGACCACTATCCCGCTCGCGTTCTCCTTGAGCAGGACAGCCAACCCGGAGCAAGAAGCGCGCCTGCGGCTTCGTCGAGACCTAAAGCTGTACCGGCTGATTCCGCAAATTGTGCGGGATGTGCAGACCCTCCTCTCCTTAGACGACCCTGAGGAGGCCGTTTCGGAAGAGGAGCCGCCGAGCTCGGGAGGGCCGTGGCAAGTCGTTGACTTGTGGGACCCGGTGGTCGGGGCTGTCTCCGGCGGTGTGAACTATGCCAATCACATCGCGGACAGCGAGGAGCCCTGATGGCCAAGCTCGTCATGATTGCAACTACAGCGGTTCCTAATCATGTTCGGGGTGCGTTGTCACGATGGATGATCGAGCCGGTCGCCGGAGTGTATGTAGGAACGATGAGTGCCCGAGTCCGCGACGAGCTGTGGTCCGCGGTGAGTGCTTCAGTGGGGGACGGGGCTGCCCTATGCGTTCACCCCGACGATAACGAGCAGGGTTTCACCGTTCGCACAGCGGGGGAGCGTCGTCGTGCGATTGTGGACTTCGACGGGCTTCAACTTGTTCAACTATCGGCGTCGGAAGGTGCGGAACAAGAGATGCCGCCGATCCCGGAAGGGTGGTAACGAGAAGATAACGCCTTGCAAAGTTGCAGGTAAGTAACTGTGAGCCCCACGCACGTGGGGATGGACCGAGCCAGTGGCAGTAGATCGGGGGGATGACCTAGTGAGCCCCACGCACGTGGGGATGGACCGTACCCTCGCCGGGCTGGACTCCCGACGAGGGCGTGAGCCCCACGCACGTGGGGATGGACCGCCCCGGTGAACCTCACCGATGACGTCGAGTCGGTGAGCCCCACGCACGTGGGGATGGACCGCCGCCTTGAACGCGTCAACATAACCCCTGAACGTGAGCCCCACGCACGTGGGGATGGACCGGCAGGCGACGCTGAAGACGTCGTCGCCTACTAGTGAGCCCCACGCACGTGGGGATGGACCAACGTCATCGAGCGGTGGGTTGGGCATGTCGTAGTGAGCCCCACGCACGTGGGGATGGACCGGGCGGCTCGCACGGGGCCGCTTGGTGCCCGGCATGAGCCCCACGCACGTGGGGATGGACCGCGTTCCGCGTTCCGCTCGTCCCGCGTTCCGCGGTGAGCCCCACGCACGTGGGGATGGACCGGCGCCAATCCCAGGGCCGCTACGGCGTTTCACCGTGAGCCCCACGCACGTGGGGATGGACCGATTTGCCGTGACCAGGTTTGCCGTGCAGCCACGTGAGCCCCACGCACGTGGGGATGGACCGGGTTTTTCAGCGGCATCGCCATGCTAGCGGGAGTGAGCCCCACGCACGTGGGGATGGACCGGGCTGCCGCTTCTTCGGGAGTGGCGCCGCACTGTGCGCCCCACGCACGTGGGGATGGACCGCCACCGGCGGACTTCAGCGCCCCTCGTCGACGGTGAGCCCCACGCACGTGGGGATGGACCGAAATCGTTCAGCGCGGCGGTCAGCGTTTCGATGTGAGCCCCACGCACGTGGGGATGGACCGGCCCTGGCATGGCCAGGGCCTTTCGCATGCCAGTGAGCCCCACGCACGTGGGGATGGACCGTGGTTCACCGGCGAAGCGGCCTTTCCGACCGAGTGAGCCCCACGCACGTGGGGATGGACCGAGTGATGTCCTTGGTGGCGTCTTTCACCCGGACGTGAGCCCCACGCACGTGGGGATGGACCGCGGGGTCGTCTGCCCCACCAGGGGGGGACTTTGGTGAGCCCCACGCACGTGGGGATGGACCGCCCTCCAGAGACATTCTGGGGGGCTTTCTCTGGTGAGCCCCACGCACGTGGGGATGGACCGTAGTAGAACGTTTAAAAGATGGTGGGTCGCCGGTGAGCCCCACGCACGTGGGGATGGACCGGCGCACGCCGAGGCGCAGGCCCTGGTGACCGAGTGAGCCCCACGCACGTGGGGATGGACCGGCAGCTGGTGTGTGGTCGCCGCTGGTGGTCGCTGTGAGCCCCACGCACGTGGGGATGGACCGACAGTGGAGAACTGCGCACCGTGACCTACGGGGTGAGCCCCACGCACGTGGGGATGGACCGACCCCTACTTCGACACCGACCCCGACGACTGGGTGAGCCCCACGCACGTGGGGATGGACCGACCGGGACCACCAGACTGCCCTGGAACTGCTGGTGAGCCCCACGCACGTGGGGATGGACCGGGGGAGCGCGGTATCGGCCGCACTCCCCCTTTGTGAGCCCCACGCACGTGGGGATGGACCGGTCCGCCGTGCTATCACAGAGCTGCGCAAAATGTGAGCCCCACGCACGTGGGGATGGACCGCCCAAACCGGAACCCAGACCGGCACAACACATGTGAGCCCCACGCACGTGGGGATGGACCGTCCACGGAAAATGTGGGGGGCCTGGATCAGCGGTGAGCCCCACGCACGTGGGGATGGACCGTGGGTGACCAGTCGCTGGGGCGTCCCTAAGTGCTGGTCTAATTTTGCTGTTGGACGAATTGCAAGAAGGCGAAGGCTGGCATGCAGAAACACGATGAGACATGGATCCGCTATTTCAAGTCCCAAGGCTAACCCAATGCTGTGGGGCTGGCAGTAGGAATGGAGGGCGCCGCCTACGCCCTTAAACGACGGCTTGGTTGCCAAAGTTTGGAAAAAGCGATCGGGTGAAGAGCTGAGGCGGATTCAACTCTTCTATGAGGATCTCTCTGAAGCGCCACTGAGTTTTCATACACCGCGTATCAACGAGGTGTTGTACGTCAACGCTTGGCTCTCTGGTTGGTCGAATGCCTGCGGGAGAGTACAAGGAGGGAGAGGATACGCTGGCTCCTCTCTTTGATGCGAGGAACTCCCAAAGCTCCCAAGTGTCATAGCACCATGTTCAGGCTGGTGTGGACATGGATCCTGCGATGGTCAGGCTTGGGGGGACCACAGAACAAGGAAGCGTTCGGGGCGTGCAGACCGTGAGTGTGCCCTGTGTGATGGCGAGGTGTGTGACAGCACTCCGTTTCTGGAGAACCGACACCCTTGGATCCCGCAACATCCCTGTTGTTGGGCTTCCACCTTCTGCCGGGGTGAGAGGCCTGCCTGCCCCGAAGCAGCATTCGTTTACGCTAAGCGCTTAGCTAGTAGATCCAGCCAATTCGCCTAGCTCCTGCAGAGCAGGGACACGGATTTTCACGGCACAGTTAGCCTTCTTCTCCAGGGAGACGGTAGGGGGCCGGATCGTGTCGCATGCGCTGAATCCAGTCACTGGTGCGGTTCACAACATCATCGTCCGTGATGATGACACTCTTGCGAATTTTTCCGCTGAGCCGAACTTCTGTCTCCGCCGGGAGGAAAGTGTTGTGGAAGGCGAATGAGAACAGCCGCCATTCTCCATCCTCCATAACGGGATGCATCCACAAGGGGGAGGCACGGCGTTCACCCACGGTCACTTTGTCTTTGCTGTAGACCACAGGCAAGCCTAGGGCGCCTAGGGGGAAGCGGTTGGAGTTTCCGTGGAGGACAGCGTCCCGTTCTGGGGTTTTGACTTTGGGCCAGTAGTTGGTCCTGGAAGCGCTGTTGTCGGCTGTCGCCCGTGACAGCCGGTACTGCCGCCCGACGTGGGCCAGCAGTTCTGCCCATGAAGAAGCGGAATAGGCGCTGAGCCCGGCGCACGTCCACTTACTGCTGAACACTGGATAGGTAGGTATCTCGTCGTCACGCCAAGGGCGAGCCTCATCAGGGGCGCCTATCTGCTTGAGCAGGTCATCGATGGGCTCCAGGCAGTCATCGAGAGGGCCAATGGGCTGCAGTCGTTGCCGATCGTCTAGCTCCTTGTAATGAGTGAGACCTGGAGTTTGAAGTGACGACTCTGTCCAGGGAGTAACCGATTTTTGGTCGTGGAGAGTCGCTCCAATGATGCGTATCTTGCCGAAACCACGCCGGACACGGGACCCCACCCCACCGTAGGCGCACACCATCCACAGTGACGCCAGGGTGAGGGCGTTGATGCGAGAGTCCTCCGACAGAGCCATCTTGAGTTCGAAGTATTTGTGGTCTGGGAATACGTAGGGGCGGGTGATCTGGTACCTGCCTTTGACGATGGTGCCGAGGCCTTGCCCCATCAGATAGCCGATGGCGGGTTCTTTCCGCAGCTGGTCAGGAAACCGTGTCGAGTCAAGGAACGAAAGGCAGGGATTCCTGCGGGTTTGGGGCAGTTTGCCCAGTCGCATCCGTACCGGGGATGGATTGGTGGTGCTGCCGAAAACTTCGTCTTCGAGGCGACGCAGAGTCCGAATACTGGGGCCGACCTTGGTTCCGGCGAGTGCGCGGAACCAGTAGCGCATGGCTCCCCGCAGGGAACTGACTCGGAGAGGTTCGTCGTCATGTCCGTTGAACAGCGGGGTGGTGACACGTAGGCGCAGGGTGATCCAAGACATGAGTGTGCTCCTTAACGAATGTTTGCCGCGCTGATGCGTGTGCCGAGGTACGCGAAGACTCGCTCAGAGGCCGAGACCAAGGCACGGAAAACAGGGCTGCGGAGCAGACACGATCAGCGCGGTGAACAAGGAATGCTCGAGACATCCGGCATGCTGGCGCTGGCAGGGTTGGCCAGTTTCGTCGCAACTGGCCAACCCTGCCAGCACAGGTGGACACCTCAGGACGGCGCCAGCGGGTAGGGCTCCGCTACTGTGTCCCACCACACGAGGATCGCTGATGGGAGACCGAAATATGCCCGCGCGGCAAGCGTCCGCCACGTGCTTCAGCGGGATGACCGTGGTGTGGCCCGGAGAGAAGGTCACGGGGAGTCCCATTGATCGGTGATGTTGACGGTGAAGTAGCCGTAGCCTGCCGTGGTGCGTGCACCGATTCCGTACTCTTCACAAGCCTGCTTGAGCCAGTCAGCTGCCTTGGCGGTGAGGTCGGGGTCCTCCCCGATGAGGTGAGTGACGAAAGTACCGCTGAGGGAGAGGAAAGGCAGCGGCACAGGCTGATGGTGTTCCCCGGGGGCGCACGGTTCCGCGGACTGATCGGTGTGGTAGGCGTGCTGGTGCGGGGTGATCACATCACTATGGACGCGCAGACCTTTGCGGTGGTTACGGGGATCGGATAGGGGAAGGGCGTCAAAGAAACGCACTCCGCACCGGGGGTTGTCTCGGTCCTCCTCGTCTTCAGGGGAGGGCAGGGGCCCGAAGACCAATGTGTAGAGTTCAGAGGGAACCTTTTGCCGAGAAGCCCAGGCCGCTGCGGCTCCTTTGAGTGTGGAAGCGGGGATGAGCGGCCAACCGTAGGTGCCGTGCAGGCTGAGCCCGAATTCGTGGTCTCCGGTCTGCTCTCCTAGTCCGGTCACGAAGCGCCAGTCTGCGGTCAGTTCCACCCGGTAGATGTGCCGTTTTCGGGCGTTGAGAATGCTTAGAGCGTGCGCGCGGCGTTGCTCAACTGCCTGTGCCCACTCCTTCTGGTAGCCGAGGCAGTACTCGCTTGCCCAGCCGAGCACGGGATCCTCGCGGCGCGCATCCGCGGTGGGGGGAGAGACGTCGCTGATAGCTAAACGTCGCAGGATGATCAGCGAATTCGCGGAAGCGTCGAGCGTAGAGCGCTGATCGTAGCGGATTTTTTTGACGTATTTCGGCGAGGCGCTCTTGCAATGGTGGGCATCCTGCGCACTGTCTGGCTTCTGGGTCACTCTTCCGCAGAGGACTCGGCCTATCGCCCCAGAGTAGGAGACGCACAGGATTTCTTTCGGTTCTTCCTGCGAGGAGGTGTCCTGAGCTCCCCGTCGACCGTGGGGAAAGGTCATTCTCGCTCCTCTCCCGTATCGCTGTCAGCGGACTCGCCGGGGTTTTCCTGGTTGGCGTGCTCCGTAGCAGCGGCCGCCAGTTTGCCGTAGCGGGCTTCTGCGATTCGGCTGAGCCATCCGGCGAGCAGGTCGATTTCGGCGCTGAGTCGACTGTGGGTGGGAAGGTCCGCTTTGGTGAGCACGTCCAGGAATTCGCGGGGGGTGGACTGGGGGGTGAGGCCAGGGAGAAGCTTACGTTTAGCAGCGTGCTCGATGATGGCCTTGCACAGTCGGCTATAGGCCTGCTCGAGGGGGTCGGCGCTTCCGCTTTTGCTTTCAGCGAATGCGAACGCAGCAACCAAACCTGAAGAGCGCAGCCGCATCGGGAATTGGCGCATCCGGGTACGGATGCGCTGGGCGAGTTGCGGGTCGGTCACCAAAGGCCCGATGACTTTCTCCGCTTGGGCGGCCATCTGCTGGTCTACTCGCTCAGCCATTGCGTTCTCCTTCGACGATCCGGGTCCACACCAGCCCTTTGCCGAGGGTTTCGTCTCCGCCCACTTGGAGGAGGGAATGGTTCACCAGGTCCCGCAGCTGCTGGACTTCTTCCGGAGCGTATTTCCCACGCAGGGTCAGCACGGAGGCGAGAATCGTTTCGGCAGGGAGGTATTCGCTGACGAAGGGACCGTTTTGAACCAGCTTCTGTTGACGGTGGAGTTGGACCCGTACCGCGAACTCGGTGCACTCGCGCAGGAGAACAGACATCGGCTCGGAGCCGACAACCAGCAGGTCTTCTGCGAGTTTGCTAGCGAAAGGGCGCAAATGGGGGGCGTCGCCAATAGCGTCGGCAGCCAAGAGCCGTGCCCAGTCAGTGACGGGATCAGGGGCGTCACCGCCTCCACGAGGATTGTGAAGCTTGACGAGGCATGGGCCGAGCACCTCCGGCGTTTCCCCGCCCCAGAACCCTCGACCGCAGGAGCCCTCCCCGTCGGCGGGGTTGGGGACTTCAGGAAGCACGACGTGGGGGCCGTTGATGATGGCGTATTTGCGGGCCAGACGGCTGAGAGCAAGCCGGGAAGTGACCCAGGCAAAGGAGCGGCGCAAGGTGGGGACCGGAAGCGCAACAAGTTGAGCATCGCCCACTGCGAGTTTTCCAGGGGTGGTTTCTTCTCCTTCGCCTGGCTCGGATCCGAACACCTCCTTCAAGGTGTCTTCGCTCCAGCCAGCGTCGCGGGCGGTCTGCCGCAGCGCACCCTTGAGGCTCTGCCCCCAGATGAGCGGATAGTTGGTGCTGCTTTCTCGTTGAATCGGCAGGTCGAGGACGCCGTCGCTGGCTGCGGCGCCGGCATGCAGCGGGGATTCCGCGTACAGGTACAGCAGAAAAGCGGTCATGTCCAGACTCCTGTGAGGACGATTCCGAATCCAGCAGTGTGGAGCGGGGGTGCATCAGTCGGCGGATGATCGCCTTCGTGGGTATGGATCCAGTCAGCGGAAGGGGCAAGGGCCCGGCCATGCCAGGAGGATGCAACGGCGGCAGCGGTCTCCTCATCAGGGAAGTGCAGGAGGTAGACCGAGCCGGGTGGGACCGCCCAGCGCAGGGTGCGGGTACGGAAGAACCCTCGTTTGGGTGATGCAGTGGCCACGGGGAGTGGACTGCCTACAGCCGCTGCTACGAGAGTGGCTTCCGGTGGAAGAGGTGGACGCCAGCCGTCGCGCCACAACGCGGGTGTGGCCACATACAGCAGCATTCGCCCGCCGGGGAAGGAAGCAGGCCTTGACGGCCACGCCACAGAGCCGGCCGGGAGTTCGGCGACCTCGGCAAGCCGGGAGATTCCCCCCAGCGTCACTGTGGTGTGCTCCGGTTTCGGCCGTTCCGGGTGCGGAACGACCTCGGCGAGGAAAACCCACCCATCGCGAGGACGCAGGTGGGTGGCGTGGTACAGGTATCCCGAGCGTATCCGCCGGTCCTGAAGAGCGATGCCGATCCGGTGTTCGGGCACGAGCGGTTCCTCGCCGGCCAGCATGGTCTCCAGGTAGTCGGATGCCACAGTGGAGTCCTGGAACAGCGTGCCGTTGAGGTAGGACGACAGGCCTTCGCTGGAGATCCAGCCTTGGAGCGGCTCTGCTTTGGCCGTGACCTGTGGAGGGAGCTCCAGCAAGGACTCGGGGGCGCCAGGGACGTGGGCGAGATCGGTCCCGTCTACGGCGGATCCTTTGACAAGCCGGTAGTAGGCCCTTTCCTGCGCTGTGGTTTCTTTGCCTTCCACCACCACGATGTCTGAGGGGACAGGAAAGTAGGGGCACCACCTCCCGTCAGGGTTCTGCTTACCGAGGATGGGGCCACGCACAGCCGTCAGGTCGCCGCCGTAGGCGCTGGCGGCCGCCCCGGCAATGGTGCTGGGTCGGGGAATGACGGTCTCTGCCAGGGCCGTGTTGCTGTCTCGGGAACTGAACTGTCGACCGTCTCGTACGTGGACGGTGTCATGGGGCTCGAAGGCTATCCATGTGGTGGCGTTGTCTGCTTGGCCTGTGCTCATCGGCACTCCTGACGCAAGAACACTGCGACTCGAGCCGCCGCGATCAGTGATTGTTCGGAAATCTTTTCTGAGTCTTCTAGGGCGCTGGTGGGCCGTCCCAGAAGGCGGAGCTGCTCTGCAGCCTTGAGGGCAAATGCTTTTTGTTGCTCGCTGGTGGGCGCGAGAGTATGCCGGTGGACGAGGCGCTGGAGCTCAGCGGTAAAGAGGTCCAGACTGAGCGTGCATAGGGCGTGACTGTCGCGTTCCAGGTCCCGCAGTAGCCCGGGGGATAGCCGTGCTCCCGTCTCACTCCTGGTGAAGAGGGACAGGCGGTCACACACCAAGGCCTCGGGATCGTTGTGGTCAGGAAGAGCCCATTTCTGGACGTATGTTTCCTGGGTTCCGGAGCGGCGCAGGTAGCTCACGGCGAGAGCGTTCTTTCCAGGAACGTTTTTGGCGGCAGCCAGGGCTTCCCGGCTCGCGGCCAAGGCGAGCCGCAACGGGTATTTGCGGTGGAAGAACAGTAAGGCACTGCTCGCCGTGGGCAGTTCCGGGGATACTTCGGTGACTGCCTGTCTGCAGGCGCGTGCCCCCGCAAGGGCTGTCGCTGCGGGAAGGAACGCCAGCAGGTCGTCTCCGCCGGCATAGACTGCAACGCCCAGCAGCGCCGAGTCGTGCAGCAGTTCTGTCTGCCTTTCAGCGACTCTCCGCAACTGGTCAGAAATTTCGGTGTGCCGCTTGTGCGACAGGTTCTTTTCCTCGGAGAGGTAGGAGCCCATGCCGTCCAGGTCTTGGACAAGAATCGCCAGGTAGGAGGAGGGAGGCGCTACCTGGAACTTGTCCCGCATGATCTTTTGAAGATCAGCGGCAGCAATACGGCCTATCTCTACTGTTCTGGAGAAGTTGTCGAATGCTTCTCCAGAAGTCGGCTTCCTGAATTCGCGGGCCAGCGACTCTGCGGACCATGAGTCTGTGTAAACCCACTGTCCTCCGTGCCGCCACAGCCACTGGGCTAATTCTCCCTGAGGTTTCGGCATGCCTGGCAGTGGCCAGTTGGGGATATGTATGCCCGTATCTTCGTCCTGGACTACTTGATGCAAGTAGTCCACCTGTTCAGTTACATCCGGATCGTTGATATTTTTCAGAACTTCGATGCGGAATGGGGCCGACGCGATCCCGTAGGTCGAGGGGATCCCGTAAGGTGACACGCTCTCCTTATCATTGGGGCGGCCAAGCTTGCGTTTCAGCCAGTTGGCAGCGCTCAGCGTGTCACGCTCAAAAGAGGGAAGACCTTTCGGTGGCTTCGTGGTCGCGGGCCAGTGAGGACTCAGCTGGCAGGGGCCGTTGCGTGCCTCCAGGGCGGTGAAGTTCCGGACCTGTTTGCGTGCGGCTAGGCGACGTTGGGCTTCTTTCCACTGTTCGGGGTAGCCGCCTGGCCGTGGGGGAGCTACGGCCCACGTCACGGCGGGCATACCGGGGGTTTCTTCGATACGGCCAAGAGTCTTTTGCAACCACTCCTTCCACTTCTCATTCACCCGTGCGGTGGCTCGCTGAGCAAGTGTCGTCCCCTGCCCTGCGGGGGCGAGTGCCACCACCCGGTTAGGCATTCCCACGTCTTTCCTTTTCTTGCTCGGGGCGGGGAAGACGAGTTCGGCAGCGGACTCCTGGCACACGGACACGGCTTGTTCGGTGAGCTCAGCGATGATTCGGCTGCCTGCCCGCAGGTCCGAGGTGCTTCTGGATTCTTCGATGAATCGCTGGACTCCGGACAGTGCGATCACCACGAGGTCTTGGCCGTCCACGCAGTCTCCATTTGACGCCTTGTTTTCGCTGGAAACCGGGTATGTCCTCTGGTCTCCAGATCGGTGCTCCCTGTCTTGAGTGCGGCTTCGGGGGAGCAGCCGCTGTGGCAGAAGTCTCTTGAGGGGCAGCGCAGGAGTAACCACAAGCGCAGTGGCCCGAACATTCCTGCAGTTCCGTGCGAGAAACACCAAGTACTCAAGACAGCAGAAGGTGACATTAGCGGCAACTCACCTGATCCGTGGAGAGAATGCAGGTAATTAGTCAAAACTGGGGATAGGTGTCCTTGATGTGAAGTGTCTGAAGTAGGTGTTATTTCACGTCCGAAATTGACTCAGAGGTCAAGAAAAATCTAAACATTGTCAGAGTTTCTGGTGGGGGTAGCCTCAAGGCTTCATCTCTGGGCAGCACAGGACGGTACGTCAGGAAGGCTCAAGATGGAGCGTGTCCGCCTGGAAAGTGACGAAGGAGAACACTGCCACTAAGTGGAACATATGACAGGGCTTCCCTCGCTGAGAGCAGGTTCAACAGCACGTAGTGAATCGGCTTCTTTAGTTCTCTTTCGAGAAAGAAAAGCGCTGCGCATTTTCGTGCTTCTCAGGCTGTCCCAGCGAGACTAAACGGAGTGTGCGCCAGACTCCGCGCACGTAGATCCGAGGTGGAGCACTGTCACGGAGAGCAGCGGCAGGAAGCCGAAGATATCGAGATCGCCTGCAACCGCTTTGCCCCCACGCAAGCAGCATTGATGCCGCCTGTCAGCAGCGTTGTCGAGACCACTCCGGCTATTCCTTGAAGGCTGGGTTGATCGGGGATCCTTCGGACACTGGTGATCCCACTGTTGCGGGGAGTGGCGCGCCCGCGGGACTGTTGAAAAACGCCCGCACCTGGGTGAGAAACACCAGGTGACCGGACGCATTTATGCCCTGCCTGGTGAGGCAGCACAGTTGTCAAGGCGGTTCCCGGATGACACGGAGGTAGAAGAGCCCAGCGTCGCCTCACGACGTGATGGCGGCTCCGACCTGCCAGACAGAGAAAGAACTCACCACAATAGCTATCGGAGGGCTGCTGGCAGGGTCGAGCCGGGAAGTTCATGGGGACAGCGCGGCCGCAAAGCAGGGGAGAAGAACCGCTCAGTCAGCGAACCCCAATGCGAGGCACAGCTTCCGTGGATAGCAGCCGCTCACAGTAGACCGTCCCACATCTGCTCGACAATCACCGCCCACCAGTGCTCGGGGTCGGCAAACACGGAACCGTCGATGCCAGCCAGCGTCTCCTGGAACTTCGCAACTGTTTGGCCTGCGGCATAGGGGTCTTGGCCGCGCATCTTCGGCAAGGTGTACGCTAACACCACGAGGCAGTGGCTGAAGTCCGCCACTGACCGATTGATGTAGCGGGCCGCACCGCTGCGCATGTCGATCGCCCACACCGTGCCGGCATCCGGTTCAGCGCGGCGTACCGCGACCACACTGCCCCCGTCACTGCCGATACGTACATACTCGCCCAGGGTGGCGGCCAGCGTCGGATCGGATGCAGGGGTGCCGCGAGCATGCAGGTGGGTGGCAGCGTCGCAGAACAGCCCGCCAGCAGGAGGCTGGTGCGGGGGATCAGCGACGAAGAAGTGGGGGATAAGACTGGGAAGCCCGAACCGGGTCAACGCGTCGTGCGTGGCCTCAGGAAGTCCGCTTTCAGCCACCGCATCGGCGTCGTACCGCTGCACGGGGAGACGGGTGTCCGCGAGCAGCTGGTCCAGTACGTCGTCGGCGAGGGGGGAGCCGTCGTGGTGTGCCGCAGGGAACGGGATCCGGTTGGGGCGGGGAAGCGGCGGGGTCCCCGAAAGCCGGTGCGCCGCCTCGGCGTGGTCGAGGAGCGCCGCCATGCCTTGGGCACGGACCACTCGCGTGGGCCCGTAGTCGTGGGAACAGGACAGGTCAGCGTCAGCGAAGGTGGTGCGTAGGAACTGGCCGCGGTAGCCGCCGGGCAGGTCAGCAGGGTACAGGTCGGAGTGGATGGCAATGACGTCTTCGGGTCGCACCCCCATCCACCGCAGTTCTGTCCACACTTGGATTTCCGGCGGGGGAAGGCCGGGACCGGAGGAGCGGCTGAGGGACATTTCGTCTCCGCCCGCGTCGCGGTAGGTGAAGACCACGGTGTTGCCGGGGCCGACGATCGGGGGGAGTGAAGGGTCGTAGGGGTGGGGGAAGTGGGTGCCGGAATGCTTGTCGCGGTACATCCGCACCACTTCCTCCAGCGACGTCGACGGCCAGGTGCTCAATTCACCGGTGTGCCGGTCTACTACCCCGTAAGGGCTGCCGACGTCGTCGGGGGGAGACGAGCCGGGCAGCGGGTCATGGGTGACAGCGGCGGGAACGGCCCAAACGACCCAGCCCAGGTCGAATTCGTGGGTCCGCACCTCCCGGCGCTGCCCCGGAGGGGCGGAACCGTTGAGCCACGCGTCCGCGATCGCGAGCGCCTGCTCATAGGTGACCATGTCTCTCCTTGCCGGGAAAGCGACGTAAAGCGTGCTTTCGGTGAGATTACCGCTTGTGCGCCTAGGGTGATTCTGCCGTTCCGCTATGGCACGTCGATACCAAGTTTTCCGGACTGTGGATAACGCGCGGAGCACGTACTCCCACCAGCAGGGTTGGTCTTTTCCCACCCACGCAACGCGACAACAGACTGCTGTCAGGGCAGGGTAGAGAGCGTGAAAGCGGCAGAGAGCACCAGCAGAACCAGGATGGATGCCACGGGGGGCATCGCCCGGCGGCCGGTCGATTTGATGGTCGCGGTGATCGGGGGCGCGCTACTGGTCATGGTTCTCTTGGCGATCGCACTCGCCGCTGAACCGTCAGCCGTGGGCGATCCCGCAGAACTGCGTTCCCTGCTGCCGCCGTCACTGTTCGGGCTTGCTGCTGGGCTCGCGAACCTCGCCGTGCTGCTGCTGGGCGGCGTCATCGTGGCGGAACGCTTGATCCGCCGCGACATACGCCACGTGGTGCGGGTGTTGACTGCGGCCGGGGCCGGCTACGGGACGACCGTGGCACTCAACCTGGGGTTTGCTGCCCTGCTCGGCGCGGAGACACCGACGATCCTCAACGCGTCTGCGGGGGGCCCGGCCAGCAACCCGTTGCACGCCTATCTCGCCGCGGCATTCGCCTACCTGCACGCCACCCGCCCGGTCCACTTGCCTCGGGTCACCGGTCCTATGGCAGTGAGTGTCGCTGTGACAGCCGCCTCAGTGCTGCTGTCCGGTTACACCACCGCGCTCGCGTTGCTCCTGACTCTGCTGGTGGGGGCGGTGTGTGCGTCGTTGACGAATTACGCCATAGGGGTGAGTATTCCGCGGCTCGCGGTGGGGCGGCTGCTGTACGAGCTGGAGCGTCTCGGCTGGGAGCCGTCGCGCCTGGCGTTTGCGGGAACTGACTCGGAAGGCAACCGGTGTTTTATGGCGGAGACCGCTACTCGCCGCCTGCAGGTGACGGTTCTTGACTCTGATCCGACGAGCGGAGTGGTACGGCGGTTGTTCTCCCGGATCGTGCTGCGGAACGCCGCAGCCCCGCCTTTGCTGTGGAGCCTGCGGGACCGGGTGGAGCACACGGCTTTGCTGGAGTATGCCGCCGCGGCGGCCGGTGCGGCGACGCCGCGTCTGCTGGCTGTGGGAGAGCTCGGTCCTTCCGCAGCCTTTCTCGTCCGGGAGCATGTCGCAGTGCGGCCACTCACGGAATTGGGGGACAGCGAGCTCACCGACGAGTTCGTGGACAAGGTGTGGGCGCAGTTGCGACTGCTGCACCGCCACCGGGTCGCCCACCGGGGCATCAGCCCCGGAACTGTCGTGCAACGCGCCGACGGGCATGCCGCGTTCACAGCCTTGTCCACGGGGAGCATCGCCGCCGGACCGTGGGCACTCTCGTTGGACCAGGCAGCTCTTCTCGTGACGTTGGCGCTGCACGTGGGCCCGTACCGCGCGGTAGAGTCCGCGGTCCGGAATCTGGGTGCGGATGCGGTCGCCGCCATCCTGCCGTTCCTGCAGAGCGTCGGCCTGCCCCCGCCCTTGCGGCAAGCAGTACGGGGCCACCGCGACCTGTTGCGGGAAGTGCGCCAGGAGATTGTGCGTGTCGTCCCGCACGCCCCCGCTCAACCAGTGCAGTTGGAGCGGATGCCGCCGCGGACCGTGGTCACGGTCGCGGTGGCGACCGTCGTGGGGCTCGCCCTGGTCTACCAGCTCACCGGGGTGGCCTGGAATACGCTCAGCGACCCTGATCCGGGGTGGACGAGCGCGGCCGCGGTGTTGTCGCTGCTGTGTGTGCTGGCTCCCGCGGTAGCGCTGCTCGGGTTTTCGCCGGTGCGACTGCGGCTATGGCGTACCGTGCTCGTGCAGTACGCTTCGTGTTTCGTGCGTATCGCCACTCCAGCAGGCGTGGGATCGTTGGCGTTGAATACCCGCTATCTGATCCGGGCAGGGGCCAGCACCGCCCAGGCAGTGTCCGCGGTGGGTGTGTCCCAGGTGGCAGGGCTGGTGACGCTAGTGCCGCTGCTGGTGGTGTGCGCCTACCTGTCGAACATGGACTATCCCGGCGATTTTTCTCCGTCGTTCACGCTACTGCTGGTCGTGGGGGTGCTTTCTGTGTTGGCCGCGGCCGTGCTCGCGGTGCCGCGGCTGCGCCGCGCCGCAGTGGGGCGGCTTCGCCCCCACCTGCACGGGGTGCTGCCGCACCTGCTTGATCTCGTCCAGCATCCGAGCCGTCTCGTGCTGGGGATGGGCGGCACTGTGCTGCTCACGGTGAGCCTGGTGTTGTGCCTGTACACCAGCATCCTGGCGTTTGATGCGACCCCATCGCTGGCCGCGGTCGGGATGGTCTACCTAGCGGGGAATGCGCTCGGCTCGGCAGCGCCGTCTCCTGGCGGCCTGGGCGCTGTTGAGGCGGCGCTCATCGGCGGGTTGACCGCAATCGCTGGGGTTCCCGCGGCCGCCGCTTTGCCCGGAGTGTTGTTGTTCCGATTGCTGACATTCTGGCTTCCGGTGCTGCCAGGGTGGCTGGCGTTCACCCGGCTGCAGCGCCGCAGGGCGATCTGATCGACTCGTCTGCACAAGGGAAGGCGTCGGAATGGCACGGGACGCATGGCTCGGCGTGGACTTGGGCACCAGCGGGGTCAAGGTCGTGGTGGTGGACTCAGAGTCCGCCGTGGTGGGGGAGGGCGAAGCCTCCTACCCGGTGCGTTCACCCCGTCCGGGGTGGGCGGAGAGCGATCCGGGTGACTGGTGGGAGGCAACGGTGGCCGCGGTGCGGCAGGCGCTCGCTGCTGCCGGGCAGCCTCGGATCAGGGCGGTCGGGGTGGACGGGCAGATGCACGGCCTGGTTCTCGCCCGCGAGGACGCGATGCCGCTGCGTTCCGCTCTCTTGTGGGCGGACCGGCGTGCCGCGGCTGAGCTCGCCGCGTGGCGTGGGCTTGCCGACACCGAGCGGGAGGCGCTCGCTAACCCGCTGGTGCCGGGGATGACCGGTCCCCTGCTGGCGTGGATAGCACGCCATGAACCACGGCTGTTGGCTGAGGCACGGTGGGCGTTGCTGCCCAAGGACTGGCTGCGGCTGCGGTTGACGGGGAAAGCTGCGACCGATCCGTCTGACGCGTCAGCGACCCTGCTGTGGGATGTGCCCGCGGACACGTGGTCGCTGCCGGCACTTCGTGCCGCGCAGCTCCCCGCGGACCTGCTGCCGCCGCTGGCGGCTTCCGACGACGTCGCAGGGGTCCTGACCGGGGACGCTGCCGCAGAACTGGGGATGGATCCGGGGACTCCCGTGGCTGTCGGTGCGGGCGACACCCCGGCAGCGCTCTTAGCTACCGCGGCGGGCGAGGAGCAGGCGCAGCTCACCGTGGGCAGCGGCGCGCAGATTGTTGCGGCCACTACTGATCCCAGCCCGGTGCCGGGCGTTCACGTCTACCGCACCGCGGAACGTGCCGGCTGGTATCGGATGGCTGCCGTGCAGAATGTCGGGGTTGTTGTGGAGTGGGTGCGCACCCTGCTGGGCGCAACGTGGGAGGAGGTGTATGCCGCGGCAGGGGAGGAGCCGGATCGTGGGGGAGTGGTGTTCCTGCCGCATTTGACGGGGGAACGCACCCCCGTGCTGGGGATGACCGGAGTGCTGGCAGGGCTGCGGTTGGACACTGACCGCACAGCGGTTCTGCGCGCCGCAGTGGAAGGAGTGGCTTTCACGATCCGGCATGCCGCCATGATGCTTCCCGGTGGCTTGCCGCCGGTGGTGCGTCTTGCCGGGGGAGGGAGCCGAGACCCGCGTTTCCGTGCACTGCTCGCCAACGTGTTAGGGGTGGAGTTACGTCCGGTGCGGCTGCGGAGCGCGTCGGCGGTGGGGGCGGCGCATCTTGCCGCCCGGGCGGTGGGGGCGGGGGTCGCTCGCCCAGAGCTTCACTACGAGCCGGTGGTATCCCCCACCCACCATAAGGAAATCTACGATGTAAAGTTCGAGGTTTATCTTCATCATCTCCGCAGGAACAACCACCCCACCCCCGAAAACAAACACTAAGGACACCTCATGACCACAATGACAATCACCGTGCGTGCCATACCACAGGGGAGATGACAGGGGGAATGGATTTTGTGAGATGCTTAAGGGGTGTCCTCCTCCCTGAACACGGTGCTGCGCCGCCACACAAGAAGCATCATCGTCCTGCTGTTCTCCACCGCCTTGATAGCGATCGTTGTCGGACACGTTCGAGCGGCGATCCTCGACGGCAACAGGGAGCTCCACGCCTATGAAGCGGCACAACCCTGCTCTGCTGCCCCCGAGTCTCCTGCGGACTGCATCTGGCAGCAGGAGTTCACTGTCACCGACATCTACCTGACGAACGCCAGAAACAAGGACAACAGTGCGGTCCTCATCGCCGAGGACGGCACGGAACGGGAGACGTACTTCTCCTCCAAAGGACCAGTGCTCCTCAAAGTAGACGAAGGCGGACAGGTCACCGGAACCCTGTGGCGGGGCCGCATCACCGAGATCTCAGCCCACGGCACCACCCAGGAGACCACCGACGCCCCCACCGACGTGATCGGAGGCAGTCTCGCTTTCGCGCTGGTGACGGGGCCGCCCGCCTTGCTCGTCATGGTGACGTGCGTGTGGCGGCTGATCCGCCACGCGGAACCAAAACCCACCCGGGGCATGGCCGCCACCCTCGGCCTGGCTGGTGGACTGTTCCTCGCTGGCCTTTTCGCCGCGCTCATGGTCGACGCTAGCTTCGAACGCTTCGGGGTGCTTCTCGCTGTCTGGGCTGGCCTCGCCGCTCTCGCCGCTGTCACCGTGTACATTACGGCGACCTACAAAGAAGCCGCTCCTGGCGCTGGGACGGATGAGAACAACTGAGGGAAACGACGCAGATCTCCCCTGCGGGCTTTCCGTCATGCATGGGATCCCTCCGCTGGCAGGGGTGGCTGCTCCTTACTGCCGGAAAGGACCCAACCGCCCCAGCACCCATACATACCGACCATGCGGTATGTCATAGTGGTGGGGCTACTGCCTTCTCCAGAAGGCCACCCGCCCTTCATCCTGACGGCAAAGGAGCCCTCCCCATGGCAGTTGACCCCACGCGCGCGGACCTTGCCCGCTTCCTCGACGAGGATCCCGGCGGCCCTATTGTCATGCTCAACCTGCTGCGCTTCGCCCCAGAAGGCCGAGCCTCCTACGCGGAGTACACTCGGCGGGCACGCCAGATCCTCCACAAGTACGGGGCTGAACTGGTCTACGCCGGCGACGGCGCTACTCCCCTGGTCGCTGAGGAAGGACAAGCGTGGGACGCGGTGCTGCTCGTCCGCTACCCCAGCCGGGAAGCATTCATCCGTATGGTTGAGGACCCCGAATATCAGCAGATCACAGAGTTCCGCACTCAGGCTCTGAGCGAAGCCGTGCTCCAACCCACCACTCCGTGGCCGACCCGCAGCGCCTGACCCCGTATCCGCCACCGGAACTGGTCGTCCGCACGCCACCCGTGGAACAGGCCTTCCAGCCGCACACCAGAAAACCCACCGGATGAGCCTTTCCCACGGGTGGCAGCATCGCGGCCGCGAGATCCGCGTGCTTCTCCTGCGCGCCTCGGCGACTATTCAAGTTCGGCGACGAGAGCGCTGAGAGCACGGTCGCTTCCGGCAGCCGCGAGCAGACTCAGCCCGATCGGGCCAGCCGACGTGCGCACCCCGGGAAGAGTGAGTACGGGCAAGCCCGCCATGCTCGCCGCGCACACGAACATCACGGTCGTTGTGAGCAGGTCGAGGTCGCTCATGGCCTGCTCAGGTGGGGGAGGTGTGGTCGGTGCTGCTGGCTGCACCAGCGCGGTGCCGGGCGGAACCAGTTCAGCGAGGAGACGCCGCCCGCGGCAGGCCGTCTCCTGCGCCCACTCCAGGTAGTCTTCGGGAATAGCTTCCCCAGCGGCGATGGCGTCGGCGACAAGGGAAGACACCGCGCCGGCGTGCTCCCGCAGCCAGCGGCCGTGAGTCTGCCACATCTCCACGGCTTGGATGATGCCCACCGCTTCCGCCCACTCTTCCAGGTGCGCAGCACAGGTGGAGTCCACAGGGTGCAAGGGGAGACCGGTCTGCTGCGCCCACTCGTGGGCTTCGTCCACCAGCATGTCCCGCACCGCAGGTTCAACCAGATCAAACAGGTCGACCGCCAAGAGGAGTCGGCGGATCGGTGGCGCGGAGCGCTGCGGTAGAAGCACGTCAGAGACTCGGTTGAGCAGCCGTGGTGTCCGGGTGATCCACCCGACAGTGTCGAGAGAGGGAGCCAACCCGATGCTTCCGGCAGTGGGGACCATGCCGTGGGTGGGGCGCAGACTGCACAGCCCACAGTAGGAGGCTGGTATGCGGATCGAGCCTGCCGTGTCGCTTCCCAAGCCGATATCGGCCAGCCCGAGGGCGACGGCGCTGGCTGACCCGCTCGATGATCCTCCAGGAACCCGACCGGGGGAGGCGGGATTCGGCGGTGTCCCATAGTGCTGGTTGATGCCGGTCAGACCGTAGGCGAACTCAGCGGTCTGCACGATTCCCACAATGTCGGCCCCTGCGTGCAGGAGGGCCCGGACAGCCGGGGCGTGGTCTGTTTCCACCGGGGCTTCATGGAGCCAGGTCGGGTTTCCCGCTCCGATCGCGTATCCGGCGACCGCGAAGAGATCCTTCACTGCAACCCGAAACCCGGAGAGCGCACCCTCGCGGATGGCGGGGATAAGCGGATCACCTGCCACCCGCCACAGCGATGGGTGGTCACCACGAGGGTCCGAAATACCACCGGAAGAGCTCGGCGGCAGGGCAGATATGGAAGACCTCGACATGAAGGCAGTCAACCATGGATGACCACCACTGCCGCAGCGGCTGGGCGCGGTTGCCCCTCTCACGCACACGATGGGGCCGTCTGGCGCTCGGCTCGTGAGCTGATGCGGCGACCGCCACGTAGTGGGGGAGTTGTGGGGAGGAGAAAAGGGGCGCAGCTCAAGGAAGTGGGCTCAGCGCTGCCTCCTTGCGCGAGTTTGATGGGAGAAGGAGGAGAAGCGGTGAGTCCGCCCAGCAAGAAACAGGGAGAGAAAGAGAAGGAGAAGGCGTTCCCTGCTTTCACTTATTTTGATCTACATTGTAAAGGTGGTGCTTAAGTAAATATAAAACCCACCGTCGAAAAACCAACCAAAACCCACCAAAATCAATAAACACAAATCAGCTAACTATGTAACCGTTTCTCATAGCCGGCTTGGTATCCGGGATTCTGAAACGAAAGAGCGTAGTCCTCTAGCGTGATGCATGATGATGGTGCTGGTGGCGAGCGGTTTCATGTCCAAAGGGTTGGCGCAATGGTGAGACGCTCCCCTGGCTTCTGCGGAGACTGTCCTGGCGATCATGGCTCAGTACGCCGCTCCGCAGAACGGGGATCCCTCGGCCCCTGACATTCTCGAGTTTTCTTACGGTGCGGGTCAGGACTGCCGAGTAGTTGCGTCGATCGATGGGTGTTTCTTTTTCATGGAGATGGGGTCTTTTGCTGGGCGCGTGCTGGGGATGTATGCGAACCGGGGGCGGCCGAGCTCGGCTTCGTCGTGTGTCACTTGTCGGTGGGGCGCCATCGGCCGATGAGCGGGAGGAAGCGTCCGGTGCGGGCTGCGTAGGAGCGGTAGGCCTCTCCGTGAGTGCGGAGGAGGTAGGGCTCTTCGATAGCGCGGACTTGAATTTGGACTGCTGCGGTGAAAGCTGCGAGGGCGGCTGCGGCGGTGAGTGAGGGGACGGCGAGGAGCTGGCCGACGAGTACTACGCCCATTCCCGTGAAGATGGGGTTGCGGATGAGCGCGAAGACACCGTGGGTGACGAGGGCGGTGTGCTCGGTTTCGTCTACGCCGATACGCCAGGATTCGCCCATTGCTGCTTGGGAGATGAGGACGAGGATGAGTCCGAGGAGCATGGTGGCGAGTCCGGCGATTCCTATTGCTGTGGGTGGTCTTACCGCTGCGAGTTCGAGCATTCCGGTTACGGGAGCGAGCAGGCCGAGGACGAGTGCGCTGGTGAACAGGACGGTTCCCCACCATGGGGCGGTGAAGGGGGCGGTGTTGGGTTTGCGGAATCCGGTGTCGCCGGTGCGCCGCCATGTGGTAAGGGTGCGTATGCCGAATGCGGTGATGAGGCCGATGAGGTAGAGGATGAGTGCGGCTGTGGCCATGGTGGGCCCCTCCCCCAGGGTTCGTTGCTAGCTCTCTCAATGGGACTTAACAAAAACCGGCCCCGCATCCCGGCACACCCACCGGAGCTGCCGTGGTCCCGAACGTTTCTTGTACCTCGGGGCCTTCTCCTGGGTGGTCCACCCTGCCGGAAAAGACATCGGGAACAGGCGTGCTCTTACCCCTGCCCTCTCAGTTCTCGTCTCCGTTGTGGGGCTATTCGTCCCTAGTGGCAGCGAGGGCTTCTGCTCTTCTTCGGCGGAGCCACCGGAGTCCCAGTCCGTAGACGGCGGCAGTGGCGGTACCGGTCACGAGTCCACCGAGCAGGACGGGCGTGACATAGTCGGTGTTTCGGCAGGTGTTCTCCGGCGGTACCGCTCCCGTCCAGGAGTTCACGCAGACGATGTCGAAGTTCTGGACGATGGCGAGTCCCGCCGCACCCCCCAGAAAGAAGGCCGCAGCGAACAGCACCACCCCCGCCAGGGTGAGGACAACGCCGAGCAGCACTCCGGCCACGGCTTCTGTGAGAGGCCGGGCACGAAACCACCGCAGCAGCAGGACGTAGGCGACAAACACGACCAGGCCAACAAGGAACCCGCCGAGCAGAACGGGAATCACATAGCCCATGTAGTCGCAGTCGTACTCGGGCGGATCGGTATCGGGCCAATAAACACAACCAGCACCGGAAAGCCGCAGAGTATAGAACGTGACCACACCTCCGAAGAAGAAAGCCAGGGCAGGCAGTACCACGCCACCAACCGCAGCCAACAGGGCAAGAACTATCTTGGCGACCACGCGCACCATGGGCCTGCCTTCCATATGAGTTGGGGGCCGACGCCATCTTCGAAGCGTCGGCCCCCAACGTCAAGCGAGAGTCTCGAACCTGAGGCCCATTTGAGCGTCAGAAGCACCAGTGTTCAATAAAGTCGTCCCAGTCTCCGGGATTGGGACCTGCGCGGTGGGTGCCCTGTGCCCAGGTGTCGGGCGTTCCGTACATGAACTCGCTGCTATCGGAGTCAGCGGGTTTGCTTCGGTCCAGGGTGCCGCCGATGCACAGCGGAGTCAGGTTCGCTTCATTGTTCGTAATGATTCTTTTTAGTGAATGTCATCGCTTTATGGCGATTGATAGCACGGTGGGTGGGGGTGGGCAATGGGTGCGCGGAGACACTTGCGTGGTTTTCGGGTTGGGGTGCGGCTGGACGTCGAGTGGCTTCTTGCTTGGCGGGGTGGCGTTCACGCTCTCCACGGTTATCTGGCAGGGGTGTGGTGGCGGGCTGCTCCAGCTTTAGCGGGGCGAGGAGGTGGTGTGGGGAGGGCGTATCCGCACGAGTTGGGTGAGGAGGGTGAGAACGGGGATTTCCAGGAGCGGGCCGATGACGAGGGCGACGGCGATGAGGGGGCGGTCGGGGAACGCGGCGACTGCGATGGCGAGGGCGGTGGGTGAATTGCGGGCCGTGGTGGTCATGACCAGGGTGACGCGTTGGTCGGGGGGAAGTCGCAGGATTCGGGCGGTGGCGGTGGCGGTGGCGGGGAGGGCGGTGAAGAAGATTGCCAAGGGTGGTAGCAGAGCGATGAGGTCGGGGGCGTGGGTCACGACGGTGCGGGCCTGTCCGGCGAACATGGCGAATACTGCGGCATACAGCAGAGGGAGGACGAGGCGGCTGGCGGGGGTGGTGAGGAAGCGGTGTCTCCAGTGGGCTCCTTTGAGGCGGGTTGCGATCCAGCGCAGTCCTAGGGCGGTGGTGAGGGGGAGGGCGAGGACGAGGAGTACTGATTCGGTGAGGGTGGTGGCGTCGACCATGGCTGCGTTGCCGCCGAGCAGGAGGACATAGCCGGGGAGTAAGGCGAGTTGCAGGAGGAGGTTGACGGGGAGGAGGGCGGTGGCGAGGCCGGTGTGGCCGTGGGCAAGGGCGGTGAAGACGAGGTACCAGTCGGTGCAGGGGGTGACGAGCAGGAGGAGGAGTCCGATGCGTAGGTCGGGGTGTGTGGTGAGGAGTCCGGCACCTAGAGTCCAGGCAAGGGCGGGTGTGACGGCGAAGTTGAGGATCAGGCTGGTGGTGACCAGGCGGGTGGCGTGGCGTGCTTCGCCTAGGCGGGCGAAGTTCATTTGGAGGAAGACGGCGGTGAGCATGAGGATGAGGGCGGGCAGTACTGCGTGGGCGGCTGTTGGTCCGATGGGGAGTAGGAGGCCGGTTGCGAGTCCTGTGAGGGCGGCGAGGGCGACGAAGAGGCTTTGAAGGCGTTCGGCTAGCGGCATGTCGGTTCTTTGGAGCGGGTGGCAGTCGGGTGTGGTGGTATCGGTGTCACGTTAGCTGTGGTGGTGGGGTGGGGTTAGGACGGGGTGTTTTCGCTCTTCTTAGTGATTCGATTTCGGCGATATTATCGCCTTATGGCGATGGTTAATGGGCGGAGTGGTGATTCTCCCGCGGATTCGGATCTGAGAGCGGCTCAGGCACTGTTCCACAGTCTTTCCGATGTCACCCGGCTGGCGATCGTGCGTCGGCTGGCGCAGGGGGAGGCGCGGGTGGCTGATCTGGTGGCCCAGTTGGGACTGGCCCAGTCCACGGTGTCGAAGCATGTGGCGTGCCTGCGGGATTGCGGGCTGGTGAAGGGTCGGCCGGAGGGGCGGCAGGTGTTTTATTCCCTGGCGCATCGGGAGCTGTTCGATCTGCTCGCTGCGGCCGAGGTGGTGCTGGCTGCCACGGGTAATGCGGTCGCGTTGTGCCCTAATTACGGGGGCGAGGATGCCGTGGCGGAAGCGTGCGGTGAGTGAGGCGTGCGGGTGCGAGGAGATGGGCGAGCGTGAACCCTGGAGAAGCTGTGGTAGGCCCGGGGAGCTGCGTTTCGCCGCGGGGTATGGCGGCGGCTGGGTGAGTGTTCCCGAGGTGGTGCCGCCGGTGTTGTGTACTGCAGTACTGGTAGTGGGGTGTGGGCGTTTGTTCTGAGCACGCCGTGTTGCTCGGTGCGGGGCAGCGTGGGCGTGGGCACCCTGATGACGATCGCCGCGGTGAGGGCTTGAGGAGTTCTTGGTTGCGCGTACGCGGCGGGGGTTGCTGCGCTGCTGGGTTTGGCGCCTGTCCGTGCCAGGGTGGTCCGGGAGGGGATGGAGCGGGCCTTGGTGGTGTTGGTTGCGGCTCCGCCGTGCGCGTTGGGGTTCTCGGTTCCGGTGGTTGCGGTGGGTGGGCTTCCCGGCACGGCATTGTGATCGGGGGCGGGCGGCGTTGGAGGTTTTGGGTCGGGTGGCGACGGTGGCCGTGGACAAGACTGGAACGCTCACCGATAACCGTCTGGCGGTGATTGGGGTGGCGACTGGTGTCGGGGTGGCGCGCGAGCGGGTGTTGGGGGTTGCGGCCGCGTGGAGGAGCGTGGTGGGCATTCGCTGGCCCGTGCCTGCGTCCCGAGGGTGTGTAGGCGGTTGCTGCGTTGCGGGGCTCGGGGTGTCGCGTGGTGATGGTGACGGGTCATCGGCGTGCTGCTGCTGTTGTGGCTGAGCAGGCCGGTGTGGAGGGGTCCGTTGTCGAGGTGCGTCAGCTTTAGTGGTGGTTGGGGGTGGGGAGGGCGTATCCCGTCTCGGTGGATCTCACCTTAGGTTGAGGTTTCATTCTCGACTTAAGTCGAGGTCAGGGGCGGGGGTGGTGGTGCTCAGCTTCGTGGAGTTGAAGTTTGGTTGAGGTTAGGTCGTTGGTTGGGGGCGGCTGGCGGCTAGGACGCGGGCGGCGGTGGCGGCGGCGCGGTGGACGCTGATCATGCTGGCGGAGGGGCCGTAGCCGACGAGGTGGATGCGGGGGTCGATGGCGGCGTGGGTGTCGGCGAGGGCGATACCGCCGTGGGGGGAGCGGAGGCGGAGGGGTGCTAGGTGGGCGAGGACGGGGCGGAAGCCGGTGGCCCACAGGATGGTGTCGGCGTGTTCGGTGGTGCCGTCGTTCCAGGCCACCCCGTGGGGGGTGATGCGGTGGAACATGGGTCGGGGGTTGAGGGCGCCGCGTTCGCGGGCTGCGGCTACTTCAGGGGTTTCGATGAGTTTGGTGTAGCTGACGACGCTGCGCAGTGGGCGGCCGCTGGCGGCGTGGGCGGCGACGGCTCGGGTGATTCCGACGAGTTCTGCTTCGGTGAGTGGGGTGGTGCGGAATTCGGGTGGGCGGCGGGTGACCCAGAGGGTGTCGGCGACGGTGGAGAGTTCCGCGAGGATTTGGAGCGCGGAGTGGCCGCCGCCGACGACGATGACGCGGTGGCCGGCGAACTCGTGGGGGGTGTCGTAGTGGGCGGCGTGGAGTTGGCGGCCGCGGAAGTCGCCGATTCCGGGGACGGCGGGGATGAAGGGGGCGTCCCAGGTTCCGGTGGCGTTGATGATGGCCCGTGCCCGCCACGTGCCCTGGTCGGTGGTGATGAGGAGCGGGGTGGTGCGGGTGATGGTGGGATCGGGGCCGTCGTTGGTGACTTGGTGGACGGTGGCGGGCCGGAGCACGGGAAGTTGGAAGTGCTGTTCGTAGTGGGCGAGGTAGTCGGCGACTTCGTCTCCGCTGGGTGGCCCGTGGAAGGGGCGTTCCCACGGTAGTCCGGGTAGGCGGGTGTAGTGGGGTGGGGAGATGAGGCGGACGGAGCGCCACACGTGTTGCCAGGCTCCGCCGGGGCGTGGGGAGCGGTCGAAGATGACGAAGTCGCGGTGGGGGCGGTAGCCGCGTTTGGTGAGGAAGTAGCCGGAGGCGAGGCCTGCTTGTCCGCCGCCGATGACGGCGACGTCGACCTCGTGGATCGTCTCAGTCATGGAGGCCCCCTTTCGTGATGCGTTGCGGTGGGGTGCGGGTCTTATCAAGGGCAAGGGTGGGAGGGGGTGGGGTATTCCCTGAGAAAGGGGAATGGTCCCTTTCGGGGGTGGATGCGTTAGGTGTGCCGGTAAGGGGAGGGAAATGGCGGGTAGTGGCGGGGATGCTGGCCGTGGTGTGACGCTGCGCACCACGTGTGCTGTCGTGGGCGGTGGGCCGGCCGGGCTGGTGTTGGGGCTGTTGTTGGCCCGTGCCGGGATTGACGTGGTGGTGCTGGAAAAGCACGCGGATTTCCTGCGGGATTTCCGGGGTGACACGGTCCACCCTTCCACCATGGCGCTTTTGGATGACCTGGGGTTGTTTGAGCGTTTTGACGCGTTGCCGCAGTCGCGGTTGCGGCGCGCGGTTTTTTCTACCCCGGAGGGCCGTGAGGTGACGTTCGCTAGTTTCGAGCGGTTGCCTTTGCGGCACCCCTACATCGCGATGGTCCCCCAGTGGGACTTGTTGACCTTGCTTGCGGAGGAGGCGAGCAGGGAGCCGACGTTTCGGCTGTGTATGGAGCATGAGGTGACCGGCGTGGTGTGGGAGGGGGACCGAGTGGCGGGGGTGGACTTCCGGTCTCCTTCAGGGTCGGGTCGGCTGCGGGCTGACCTCGTGGTCGCCTGTGATGGGCGCTGGTCGGTGGTGCGGCGCGCAGTGGGTTTGCCGGTCAAAGAGTTTCCGGTGGGGATCGATGTGTGGTGGTATCGCATTCCCACGCAGCGGCGGCTGGAGTCGCTGCTGCCGCGCATGAGCCGCGGGAAGATCATCATTGCTATTCCGCGGGAGGGCTATGCGCAGGTGGCGTATGTGGGGCGGAAAGGGGCGGATGCGCAGTTGCGGGCGCGGGGGATTGCGGCGTTGCGGGCGGACACGGCTGAGCTGCTTCCTGAGCTTGCCGACGGGGCTGCCCGGCTTGAGTCTATGGATGATGTGAAGCATTTGAGTGTGCGGGTGGACCGGTTGCGGCGCTGGTATGCCCCGGGGGTGCTGTGTATTGGGGATGCTGCCCATGCGATGTCGCCGATCGGTGGGGTGGGGATCAATCTTGCCGTGCAGGATGCGGTGGCGGCGGCGCGGATTCTTGCCCGTCCGCTGCGTGAGGGAAGGCTGGCTTCCCCGGGTGGGGAACGGTGGTTGGCTCGGGTGCAGCGGCGCCGCATGCTGCCGACGGTGGTGATTCAAGCGTTGCAGCGGGTCATGCATCAGCGGGTGATTATGCCCGTGCTTGAGGGTAGAGCCCGTGGACTTCCGGGCGGGGTGCTGGGGTTGATGGGGCGGATGCCGGTGATGACCGCGGTGCCGGCCGCAGTCTTGGGTGTGGGGCCGCGGCCGGAGAAAGCCCCAGTGTGGGCGCGCCGCACTCCTGCCAGGTAGGGGCGGCGGGTTTGTGACGGTGGCGGTGTCAACGGTCCACACAGCCGTGCTCGTTTGTGGCGGCCGGTGAGACGGCGTTGACTCTTATCCCCCGGGGGTGCGTGGGCTGGTTCTGGTCATGCCTCTCCCCCGTGCGCCGGTGGTCGAGTAGTTGCGGTGTGACGTGCGCGTTTCGCACTTGTCCGGGGATTCGAGCAGGATGTTGCCCGAACAGATTCCCCCAATGATCGGAGATGTCCCCCATGGCGCGGAACAGGCGCGTCTTGTCGTTTGTGGCATTAGCGGCCAGCGGCTGCTTGTTTGCGAGTGGCTGCAGCGTGGTGATGTCGTGGGTGTCCGGGGATGGCCCGCCGGTCGTCCGCGAAGAGTTCCCGTACGTCAAGGAAGGCGTGATCTTCCAGGACACGGGGCAGGATGCGACGATGCGGTTCGCTATCACCGGCCTGGAGCGCACCGACGACTACACCGTGCTCCACTATGAGATCACCTATCCGGACGAGTTTGAGGGTGCGAACCGCAACCTGAGCATGACCTACACCCTGGTCGATCCCATGACGGGGCGGGTGTATCGGCCGTATGTGGACGACGAGGGGATGAAGTACGGGTCGGTGAGTCCCACCGGTAACGGCATGTACCCGGTGTTTCCTGGGGTGACTAACGAGTACCGGCGCTATTTTCCGCCGCTTCCCCCGCACGTGCGGCAGGTGACGTTCGTGGGCAGTGGTTTGGGTGCGATGACGGGGATTCCCGTCCAGGACGTGGACGAGGAGCGGCCCGAGCCGGAGAACCCCAACGGCGGCCAGCACCTGTCGGTGGACCAGCCGCCTGCGGCTGGGGAGAAACTCACCTTCGACAACCGGCGGCCTGATGAGGACGCGGTGGCGGTCGAAGGCTGGGTGGAAAGCTTTGTGGACTCGGAGATCGCGTCGGTGACCAGGGACGGGACCACGGAGACGATCTCGCTGCACTCTGACGTGATGTTCGAGTTTGACCGGGCTGATTTGACGCCGGAAGCCGAAGCCGTGGTGCGGCGGGCCGCGGAAACCCTGGAACGCAACGTCGACCCTGATCATCCGGAGATCATCATCATCGGCCACACCGACGGTATCGGCACTGACGCCTACAACGACGATTTGTCGGTGCGGCGGGCTGAGACGGTGCGTAACCTTCTGGTGGAGGAGATGGGCACCGGCTACACCTATGTGGTGGAAGGCCGCGGTAGCCGGGAGCCGATTGCGCGGGAAGGCGGCCCGGATGACGAGCAGGCGCGGGCCCGTAACCGGCGTGTGGAGTTCTCCTACACCATCCGGATGCCCGGGGGTGGCGAGGAAGAGACCGATGACGGGCTGGGGGTGGCCGGGCAGCACGTGTCGTGGCCGGCGCCGTTCACCGACGACCCGGGTGAAGTGGTGGCCAGTGTGGAGCGGGACGGGGTGCGGTTGGACGTCTATCCGCTCCGCCGCGATGGTGCTTTTGTGGTGGGAACGGTGACGTTCACCAACCTCACGGATACGCCCGTGGATCCCGGGTTGACGGGTTTTGCGGTGGCTGGCGGGCCGGAACGGTTCAGTAAGGGAACCTTGGGCGGTTTCCAAGTGGTGGAGCCGGAAAGCGGCCTGGTGCGGTATGTGGCCCAGATGAACTTCGGGGACGGGGTCTACAGCGCGTTCGCTGAGGAGGTGCACCGGTTGCAGCCGGACCGCACCTACGAGCTGGTGGCGGTGTTTTCTGCGCCTAGTTCGGAGGTGGAGTCGGTGACTTTGCGTGCTGGACCGTTCGGGGAGATCCCTGACGTTCCCATCGAATAACCGCCTGAGCATGCGTGTGTGGGGGGCAGGAGTTCCTGCCCCCCACACACGCGTTAGAGAAGGCTAGTTTTGAAGCTGTTGGGCGGCGGTGATGAGGATGCGCTCCATGTCCTCTTGGCTGATGTCCATAGAGGAGGCGATGAGGGAGACGTGGACGTCTCCCGGCAGTTGCAGGGACAACTGCTGCAGGGAGCCGTCAACTGTGGTGAGGGTTTTCAGTTCGCCGCCCAGTTCATCGGTGTGGGTGTTTTGGTAGCTGTCGGTGGTGACGTCCACGTCGACTTCCCACCCCATTTCCCGGGTCTGCTGTTCCGCGTCGTTGAGGGAAACGACGGACACTCGGTCGCTGGGGTCGACGTTGACGGCGAAGACCAGGGTGAGGGACTGGCTGTCGGTGCTCCAGGTGCACGACAGTTGGCGGGCGTCGGCCTCGTCGATGGTCTCCACGTTTTCCACGAGGGTGGCGCCGGGCGGGGCAAGGTCGCCCACCAGTTCGGGGGCGTGAGCCTCAGCACAGGTGCCTGGCAGGGTGAAAGTGGCGTCCACCGGACTGGGGGTGGGCGCGGGAGAGGTGAGCGCGGTGACGGGAAGGGTGAACTCGTCGTCGGAAAAGTACTGGTAGCCGACGTAGCCCAGGCCACCGACCACCACGACTCCGACGGCGGCGGCAAGACATCCGGCGGGTGTGGAGGGGATCAGTCGCATAGAAAACTTTCCACGAGTGTGGTTAGGGGATCCTGTACGCCCCACGGAGGGCATTGGGCGCAGACGCCAGAACGTTAGCAAGAAAAAGTCTGGTTCGGTGGCGCGGCCGCCCCACCCCCTTCCCCGCCTGCGTGGGGGACGATCATCCGATTGCTTCTCGTCCCGCGGGTGGGCCGGTGGTGTTTTCTGAAACCCTCAGCGAGAGTGTGCGGCACAAAGGGGAAAAGATCGCCGTGGCCGTGCACGTCGGTGGGAGCAGGGCGATGCTGGTCTGGCTGGGGCAGCGATGTTTCGGTGGCTAACGCTGCGTGAGCGGGTCCGGTCGAGGAGCTGACGAACGTCCGGGGCGTCGCTGTTGAGAAACCGGGAGGTGTGTGGCTCACCGTGGTCCGTTCCGTGGCAGCAGCCGCTGCGGTGGCGTGTGCGGTGCTTTAGGTGCCCTGTTCGGCTGATCCCGCGCAGGAGAGGGAGGGTGGGGTGAACGGGGCGGGGAAGTGGGCAGTAGGCATCCCATGGATGCCACACAGGTTGACATTGAGGTGCGTCGCGTTTACGACGCGGAGGTTCGGGACGGTTCAGCCACCCGTGGGCGGCGGGTGTTTCTCGTGGACCGGATGTGGCCGAGAGGGATTCGGAAAAACGAGGTGCACGTGGACGGGTGGCTCAGGCAGGTGGCGCCAAGCAGTGAGCTGCGTCGCTGGTTCGGTCACCTTCCCGAGCGGTGGGAGGAGTTTCAGGACCGCTACCGGGATGAGCTGGCGCGCGACCCTGAAGGGATTGATGTGCTGGTGGATGCTGCACGGCACGCCCCGGTCACGCTGCTGTATTCCGCTGCTGACACGGAGCGGAACAATGCCGTGGTGCTCCGCTCCTATGTGGTAGAGCAGCTTGGAGCCCGCGACTAAACCACCAGGGCTTGAAAGGGTGCGGCAGCAGGGCCGTGACGGGAAGAGTTTTCTGGCCCACTTGTGGCAGAAGCTGTGCTGTGCACAGTGCCTGAAGAGGCCGTGAAGGGTGGTCGACTAGGCCGCGTGCTCGCAAAACCCTAGGAACAGCACAGTCTTTTCCCCTCCCCCGCGGGTGTGGCCATGCCCCGCAGTCCTGGCCGGGGTCATCCTGCGTGACTTTCCTGGGAGGCGGCTTAGGGGCGTGGAGAGAAAAGCATTTTTGTCACTGGGGGTTGTTTGGCTTGACTACACCGTATACGTCCCTGTTGCAGAACCAGGTGGAGATCGTATGGGCAAGAGTGCCGGAGCGGATCCGCGGCAGTCCGCGGGTCACGCTGCTGACAGCCATACCCTCATCCGGGTGCGGGGCGCCCGCGAGAACAACCTCAAAAACATCAACGTGGACATCCCGAAGCGCCGGCTCACCGTTTTCACCGGAGTGTCCGGTTCGGGAAAGAGTTCGCTGGTGTTCGACACGATCGCCGCAGAATCGCAGCGGTTGATCAACGAAACCTACAGCGCCTTCATTCAAGGGTTTATGCGTCTCTGGCGCGCCCCGACGTTGACCTGCTGGAAGGGTTGACGACCGCGATCATCGTCGACCAGGAGCGTATCGGCGCCAACGCCCGCTCCACCGTGGGCACGGTCACCGACGCCAACGCGCTGCTGCGGATTCTGTTCAGCCGGCTCGGACAACCCCCTATGTGGGTCCGCCTAACGCGTTTTCGTTCAACATTGCCTCCGTGCACGGCGGTGGCGCGCTCACCGTGGACCGGGGCCCGGAGCAGAAAACCGTGCGGCGGACTTTTTCGCTCGCGGGAGGCATGTGTCCCCGGTGCGAAGGCAGGGGGCAGGTGACGGACATTGACGTGACCCAGTTGTATGACCCTGATAAGTCGGTCAACGAAGGTGCGATCACTGTTCCCGGCTACAAGCCCACCAGTTGGCCGGTGCAGATCATCGTTGCGTCAGGGTTGATCGACCCGGACAAGCCGATCCGTGACTACACCGACACCGAGCTGCACAATTTCTTGTACCGGGAGGCCACCAAGGTCCGGATCAGCAACACGAATCAGACTTATGAGGGCCTGGTGGTGCGGGTGCGCCGGTCGTTTCTGTCGAAGGACCGTGACGCGTTGCAGCCGCACATTCGGGCTTTTGTGGACCGGGCAGTAACGTTCCGCACCTGTCCTGACTGTGACGGCACCCGGTTGAATGAGGCGGCTCGATCGTCGAAAATCCGCGGGATCAGTATCGCGGACGCGTGCGCGATGCAGATCAGCGATCTTGCGGAATGGGTGCGCAGCCTGGATGAGCCGTCGGTGGCGCCGTTGGTGGCGACGTTGCAGCACACGTTGGACTCGTTCGTGGAGATCGGACTGGGCTATCTGTCGTTGGATCGGCCCTCAGGAACCCTGTCCGGTGGTGAGGCGCAGCGGGTGCGGATGGTCCGCCATCTCGGCTCCAGTCTGACGGATGTCACCTATGTTTTCGATGAGCCGACGATCGGGCTGCACCCGCATGACATTCAGCGGATGAACGAATTGCTGCTGCGGCTGCGCGACAAAGGCAACACGGTGCTGGTGGTGGAGCACAAGCCTGAGGTGATCGCCATTGCCGACCATGTCATCGACTTGGGTCCGGGAGCTGGCGCGCAGGGCGGCACGGTTTGTTTTGCCGGCACGGTGGACGGGTTGCGAGCCAGTTCCACGTTGACGGGTCGGCATTTGGGGGACCGGGTCGCGTTGAAAGACACGGTGCGCACCCCTGTGGGCAAGTTGGAGATCCGGGGCGCTACCACCCACAACTTGAAGAACGTGGACGTGGACATTCCCCCTCGGGGTGCTGGTGGTGGTCACCGGGGTGGCTGGTTCGGGCAAGAGTTCGCTGGTGCACGGGTCGATTCCGGCTGAGGCGGGCGTGGTCTCGATCGACCAGAGCGCGATCCGGGGATCGCGGCGCAGCAACCCCGCCACCTACACGGGCTTGTTGGATCCGATCCGTAAAGCGTTTGCGAAAGCCAACGGGGTGAAGCCTTCGCTGTTCAGCGCGAATTCGGAGGGGGCGTGCCCTGCGTGTAACGGGGCAGGCGTGATCTACACCGATTTAGCGATGATGGCGGGGGTGGCCACGGTGTGTGAGACGTGTGAGGGCAAACGGTTCCAGGCTTCCGTGCTGAAGTACACGTTGGGTGGCCGCACGATCAGTGACGTGTTGGAGATGTCGGTGCGGGAGGCTGAAGAGTTCTTCCGCGCAGGTGAGGCTCGTCTTCCTGCGGCGCACGCGATCCTCACCCGGCTCGCTGATGTGGGGTTGGGGTATCTCAGCTTGGGACAGCCGTTGACGACCTTGTCGGGTGGGGAGCGGCAGCGGCTCAAGCTCGCCACCCACATGGGGGACAAGGGCGGCATTTATGTGCTGGATGAGCCGACCACCGGTTTGCATTTGGCGGATGTGGCCCAACTGTTGGCGTTGTTGGACCGGATTGTTGATTCGGGGAAGTCGGTGATCGTCATCGAACACCACCAGGCGGTGATGGCGCACGCCGACTGGATCATCGACCTAGGCCCCGGGGCAGGGCATGAGGGCGGCCGGGTTGTTTTCGAGGGCACTCCCGCGGAGCTGGTCGCCGCGCGTTCCACGCTGACCGGGCAGCATCTTGCCGACTACGTCGGCGCCTAGGCCTTTCTTCTTCTGTGTGGGGCGGGCCGCGGCCCGCCCCACACATGGTCGAGAGTGGGGGCTGTGTGGTGGTGGGAGGGCTGCCGGTCAGGAGGCTGCAGGGGTGATTCCGCCTTCCGCAGCGGGTTTGTCGTCGCCTGCCGGCCGGGTGGAGAGTCCGTGCTGGTCCAGCCAGGACCCCAGAACCTGGTAGGCATGCTCCCGGGGCTGCGGGAGGGACAGGAACACGTCGTGGCGCGCCCCCGGAATGGGTACTACGGTGGTTTCTCCGCCCAGGCAGCCGGCCCACCGGGCAATGTGGGTGACGTCCAGGACCGTGTCGGTGCGGTCGCTCAGCTCAGAGTAGACACCGGACAGGTCGGAGCGGTCTGAGCGCAGCACCAGCGACGGCACTCCGACGTCCAGGCCGCGGTGGAGGCGAGCATGTCCGCGGCGTACCGCGTTCAACCAGCCCACGGTCACGGGGAATCCGGTCAACGGTTTGAGGGTGAGGTCGAAGTCCCACTCGCCGGTGCCGCTGGTGTGGATGGTTTGCCCGTAGACGCCGGGCAGGGTGGAAAGCTGGCGGAACGGCGCTATTTTGGCGAGCACGCGCAGCAGTTGGGTGAGGATCCCGCGGTGGGACGGTTTGCCTTGCAGGTCAAACCAGGGGCTGTTGAGGACGAGGCCGGCTACTGGGGGCACGCGTCCGGCAGCGCGGCGGCGGTCCAGCCACAGTGAGGTGATCAGCCCGCCGGTGGAGTGGGCGAGCACGACGACGGGCAGGCCGGGGTGGGCGGCGCTGATGATGCCGAGGGCACGGTCGAGCTCGGTGTCGTAGAGCGCAAGGTCGGACACGTAGTGGGCGGTGTGCCCTTCGCGGCGTGCGCGGCCTGATTTTCTCAGGTCAAGGGCGTAGAAGACGAGGCCGTGGGCGGCGAGGAAGTCTGCGAGCGGGGTTTGGAAGAAGTAGTCGGAAAACCCGTGGACGTACAGGACGGCGCCGTGCACGGTTTCTCCGGGTTGGATGTCGCGGCGGACGAGGACGGCCACGATGCGGCCTTCACCGTCCGGGTCGGCGCCAAGGTCGAGAACATGCTGGCGGTAGCCGTCACCGAGGATGTCGGGTTGCCAGTGCGGGCTGCTCATGAACACCTCCATTGCGGTGAGGGTGCGGGGTGCCGGGCGGGGGGAGGGCAGGTCCTGGGTGGTGCGCAACGTGGGGGATGTGGGCGGGCTTGTGACCGTTGCTGGGGTGGTGGTCCGGAGAGGATACGCCGGATCGGGGTGTGAAGACGGTGACATGCCTGCCGTCCATCCAGGTGATGCGTGTGCGGTGTGCTGTCTGACCTGCTTTCCCCCATTGTGTCACCAAAAGTAACGATGGTGGTGCGGTGTGAAAAGCAGGGGCGTGGCGGGCTAGGGGCTGTCGTGTTGTGTGTTGTCTGGGGTGTGCCACCATCCCCTTTAATTTCGTAGCGTTGCAAACGTTATTAAATAACGTAAACAAACGCAGCCAACAGAACCCAAGGAAGCCGACAAAACGGACATGACGCCTGGATGGGCTTCTGGTTTTCTATAAGCTTCCCTTATCGAAAACCAGAATCGGGGGGTGTGCCCCCGCATTCCCCGTGCCGTGCCCCACCCCCGACCCCCGGCCAACATAACGTTGGCGAGCCCCTGCAACGCTTTTCCGGGAGCCCGGCGGTCTGCATCCTGGGCCCTCGCCTCAGGGAGCGCACGAGGTACCTACTGAAGAAAAACGGTTTGCTGCTCGTGCGCCAGGCGCACGAGCAGCAAACCGTCAACCGGATGTGGCCCCTTGGGTCCGCTTTTGTCCCCATAACCTCATCAAGGAAGCGAGCGTTCCGCGTCTGCCTGGGACTCCCCGTCGGAATGTGCGGACGCATACCCCGACGGGAGATCTGGCAGGACAGGGGGTGTCGGCCCGGGGGTTAGCGGCGGCAGCAGTCTGCGGGCTGGGATGGGGTGGAGGTGTCTATGGCTTTGTCGCGCTGGCCGCTATCACCTTTAACGACGTACACCTCCCACGGTTCTTTGCCGGGGCCGTATACCCACACTTTGTCCTGGACCGCATAGCAGCAGGCGACGTTGGTCTCCTCGATTGTGGCCAATCCAGCTTCTTTGAGTCTGCTCGCTGCCGCATCAACCTGGGTTGTGGTCTCTACCTCAACCCCCAGATGGTCGAGGCGGGTGTCCTGGCCAGGTTCGCCTTCGATGAGGACGAGTTTGAGCGGCGGTTCGGCGATAGCGAAGTTGGCATAGCCGGGGCGGCGTTTGGTGGGCTCAACCCCAAAGAGGGTGGTGTAGAAGGCCACTGACGCTTCCAAGTCAGCGACGTTGAGGGCGAGTTGGATACGGGACATGGAAACTCCGCACGCCTTGCATCGAATTTTTTCAATGCAAGATTGCTCCCTGTTTCGAAGTTTGTCAATATAGATGTATGTCGAATCAAGAAACTGGGGTTGAGCCAACCACAGCCGCAGACTGCTGTCCTACCCTGCTCACCTCCGCTGTGGATGAGCAAGAAGCCATCCAACTTGCCCGTGTCTTCAAAGCCCTCGGCGATCCGGTGCGGCTACGCCTGCTGTCGATGATCGCCTCCCACCCCAAAGGCGAAGCGTGCGTATGTGACCTCACTGCTGCCTTCGACCTGTCCCAGCCCACTATTTCCCACCACCTCAAACTGCTGCGCCAGGCCGGACTCATCACCGCTGAACGGCGCGGCACCTGGGTGTACTACCGGCTCGTCGCTGAAGCCACCCACCACCTCGCGCAGGTCTTGACCCGCCACACCACACCAACGGAGGTTAAAGCGTGAACACCCTCGTTGGATCGGACACCAAAACCGCCGCTCCGCGTCTGCCGGTTCTCAACCGCTACCTGACGGTGTGGATTCTGGCGGCGATGGCTGTCGGCCTGGCCTTGGGGAGGATGGTTCCCAGCCTGGGAACGGCTCTGGCCGGGATGAGTGTGGCCGGGGTGTCGGTACCCATCGCCTTCGGGTTGCTGGTGATGATGTACCCGCCGCTGGCCAAGGTGCGCTACGACCGCTTGGGCACGGTCACCGGAGATCGGCGTCTCATGGTGGCCTCCCTGGTGATGAACTGGATTGTTGGCCCGGCGGTAATGTTCGCTTTGGCTTGGCTGTTCCTGGCCGACCTTCCCGAATACCGCACCGGGGTGATCATCGTCGGGCTGGCCCGCTGTATTGCGATGGTCATCGTTTGGAACGACCTGGCGTGTGGGGACCGGGAAGCTGCCGCTGTTCTGGTCGCGCTCAACGCCGTGTTTCAGATAGTCGCCTTCGGCGCGTTGAGCTGGTTCTACCTGGTGGGTCTGCCCGGGTGGCTAGGTTGGGAACAAGCGGTGGTGGAGGTGACCTTTACGGACATCTCCCTTTCGGTGCTGGTCTTCCTCGGCGTTCCCTTGCTGGCCGGGTACTTGACGCGGCGGCTAAGCGAGTGGGCTCGCGGACGGGACTGGTATGAGTCTCGTCTGTTGCCGAAGCTGGGGCCGTGGGGCCTGTACGGGTTGCTGTTCACTATCGTGGCGCTGTTTGCCCTGCAAGGCGAGGCGATCACCTCTCGCCCGTGGGATGTGGCTCGCATCGCGATTCCGCTGCTGTTGTACTTCGTGCTCATGTGGGGCTCGACGTTGCTCCTGGCCCGTCTGTGGGGGTTCGGCTATTCTCGGTCGGTCACGCTGGCCTTCACCGCGGCAGGCAACAATTTTGAGCTTGCGATTGCGGTAGCGATTGCCTCCTTTGGTGCTGCTTCCGGTCAGGCTCTGGCCGGGGTTGTGGGACCGCTTATCGAAGTGCCTGTCTTGCTTGCTCTCGTTCACCTTGCCCTCGCTGTCCGCCGTTTCTTCCCTGACGAAAGGCCCCAGTATGTCGAACGTTGAGATCCCGCAAGTGCTGTTTGTGTGCGTGCACAATGCTGGGCGCTCCCAGATGGCGGCCGCGTTTCTGCAGCACCTGGGTGCCGGCAAGGTGCGGGTGCGTTCGGCGGGGTCTGCCCCGGCGGACGCAGTCAACCCCGCTGTCGTCCAGGCGATGGCTGAGGTTGGCATCGATATCTCCGCTAACGTCCCTAAAGTCCTCACCGCGGAGGAGGTGCGTTCCTCGGATGTGGTGATCACTATGGGATGCGGCGACGCGTGTCCGATCTATCCGGGGAAACGCTACTTGAACTGGGATTTGCCTGATCCGGCTGGCAAGGATGTGGAAGCGGTGCGGCCTATCCGCGACCGTATCCGTGCTCTTGTGGAGGAACTGCTGGAGGAGTTGACGTCGTCCTCCCAATGACCGGCACATGCCCCCGCAGTATCGGGTGGGAAAAGGCCGTATCGGTCGTAGCTCCTGTGCCTGGGGGTAAGGAAATAGTTCACTGAATCAGCGTGGTGGTGGCGGCCATCCCCGCCGTGGAAGAAACAGCTGGCAAGCCGTGCCTTCTCATTCCGGCTATGCGAGCGTGGTTTTCACGGCGCACGCCAGGTGTGAGGTTCCGCTGTAGCCTTCTCTTACGGGTGGGGCCTTGCGAGGGGGTGGCCGCCGCGCCGTGCGTATGGCGGCTCCAAGTCCGGCCACGGGGCTGCGGTCTTCCCACAGCCTGCGAAGGGGTATGGGAAAGCACGGTCACCGTTACCGTCCTGCTTTGCGGTGGTGGCCTGCTCCCGGTTTTTGACCGCATAGGATGGTCGGGTGGGACGTGTGGGGTGGACACATGGCTGTGACAGCCTTCACCGGTTGGTTTTTGCCTGCGTGTCCGCCTTGTCCAGCCCGGCGAAACCATCCCCTGGCGGCCTTGTGAGGAAGGACTGTCGATGACCGCTCCCCGCGCTGACGGCCCGCTCATGCCCGCCGACTCCCCTGCTCCGATCATCGCTAACGGGGAATTGAGCCCTACCGCGGCCGCGCGCATCGCAGAAAGCTGGACGCCTAACACCCGTGCCGCCTATCGTCGGGACTGGGCGGCCTTCCAAGAATGGTGTGCTCGCGAAAACCGCAGTCCGCTTCCTGCCTCCGCTGCCACACTCGCTACCTACATCGACGCGCTCACCCACACGGTCCCTCCGCCTGCTCCCGCCACCCTCGACCGGATGCTCGGCACCATCCAGTCCCACCACACCGCGCTTGGTCTGCCTCTTGACACCAAACCCGCCCGCATGGTGTTGCGCGCCTACCGTAGAGAACGTGCGCAAGCCGGATATGAGCCGCGTCGCGCTCCCGCGCTCACTGTGGAACAGTTGCGTGCCATGGTTGAGGCCACCAGCGATGACCTAGCGGGGATGCGGGACCGTACCCTTTGCCTGCTTGGCTTTGCGATGATGGCTCGGCGCAGTGAACTTGCGGCCCTCGATATCGCTGACGTGCACCCGGTTCCCGAAGGACTTCACGTGCGGGTCCGCACCTCCAAAACCGACCGTGAATCAGTTGGTGCGGTTGTTGCCATCCCCTACGGGTCACTAGCTCGCACCTGCCCTGTGCGTACCACGTTGGCGTGGATCGATGCTCTTAGCGAGCGAGGAATCACTGAAGGTCCGCTGCTGCGTGCCGTGGACCGGTATGGGCGTCCCGCGGGAAGTCCGGGTGCTGCTATCCGTGGTTCGGGGCGGATGAGTGGTGCTGGAATCAACCACATCATTAAAACCCTTGCCCGTCGCGCGGGAATCGACGCGCCGATTACCGCGCATTCTCTGCGGGCGGGTGCGGCTACCGCTGCTGCAGCGGCCCGGGTTCCTCGCGCCTATATTGCCCGGCAGGGGCGCTGGTCGCCGAACTCGTCCGTTGTCGATACCTATATTCGTCCCGCGGATGCGTGGCACGACAACCCCATGCGTCACGTGGGCCTTTGAGCACTGCGGCTGCGCCTAGCCCTGGCCTGGAAGGCAGCGCGGGTTTCGTGGGGTGAGTTGGCGCGCGGTGGACCGTCTGCTGTTCTTTTCCTGTGGGCTGCGGGCAGTCCGGGAGGAGCGGTCTGGGCTTCCCTGAAACAGAACGCTGTGTGGGGGTAGTGCCCTGGGTGGGGAGGGGAGGCCTATGGGAACACCTGGAGTCTGTGACCGGTTTCGACTCGGGTAAGCAGCCTTGCGCGTGGAAAGAAGGCAGCGCCGTGCCTAGCGACCATCAGCCGCATCCAGTCTCGTTTTCCGCATCGGAGCAGGACTTGCCGCGTAAAGTCCTGTCCGGGCTCAAAATCGGGGTGTACGTGACTAATGACCGCGAACAGATCATTGCGGTCAACCCTCGTGGGGAGAAACTTCTCGGTCGCTCTGAGTCCGCCATGATAGGGCGTAACGCCCATGACCTGCTGCATCGGGCTGAAGGCGGGGCTCTGCTGCCTCGTTCCCAATGCCCGCTGATGAAAGCCTTCCTGCAAGGACAGAGCGTCTACGGTGGCAACAAGTGGTTCCTGCGTGGTGACGGCGCCCTGCTGCCCGTGATCTGGTTGACCGCCCCGTACCGCATTAACAGGGACACTACGGGGGCGCTGGTGTTGTTCCATCCCCGTGACCCGCGGGGTGACCCCTCTTCTGAGGAGGTTCCTGTCGACCAGGTGACCACGCTGACCGACCTTGCTGACAGTCTTTCCCTGATCGCCGAGGTCACTTCGGTGCTGACGTCTACTTTGCAGGTCAGGGAAGCGCTGTGGCTGCTGGCGCGGCAGGTCACGCCTCGTCTTGCGGACTGGGTCGTTATTGACCTGCTCAACGAGATAGGGGAACTGGAGCGGGCGCTTGTGGTCCACCACGAAAACGGGCGGCATATCCGTCGGGAAGAGATGCAGGGGCCGCTGCCACCCGTTTCAGAAACCTCTTTGATGCCGCTGTCGCGGGTGCTGCGCGGGGCGTCGACGACTCGGGTCAGTCTCCGCGACTACCAGCGTCCCCCCGACACGGGTTTGGCCATGGCTCAGCGGACGCTGTTTGAACGCACCCGGATTCACGCGGCCATCACCGCGCCGCTGCGGGGGCCGCGCGGCGCCATTCTGGGGGCGCTCACTTTGGGGCGTGCCGATCAGCTCCACGATTTCACCAGCACCGAGTTGGCGTTGGTCGACGACTTGGCCCGTCAGGCCGGGCTGGCTATCGACAATGCGCGACTGTATGAGCGTCAGCAGCGGGTCACCGAAACCATGCAGCGGTATCTGCTGTCGCCGCTTCCCGAAACGGTTTTGGTGAAGATGGCGGTGCGCTACCATCCTGCGCCTGATGCCTCCCACGTGGGTGGGGACTGGTATGACGCTTTTCGTCTTCAAGACGGCACCCCTGCTCTGGTTATCGGGGATGTGGCGGGCCACGACTTGCAGGCCGCGTCTCACATGGCGCAGATCCGCAACATGCTGCGGGCGTTGGCGTGGGACCGTGACGAGCCGCCCAGCAGTATCGTCAGCCGGTTGGACCACGCGTTGGGGCACATCAGTGAAGTCTCCATGGCCACCATGGTTTTTGCGCGGCTTGAAGAAGACGGTTCTGAAGGGCGGCGGGTTTTGCGGTGGACGAACGCTGGCCACCTGCCGCCGTTGCTGGTGTTGCGGGACGGGCAGGCCCGTTTCCTCGACGAGCACCACGACCTGTTGTTGGGTGCTGAGACGGATATTCCGCGCACCGACTCCGCTGTTGAACTGCCGGTGGCGAGTACGGTCGTGTTCTATACCGACGGGCTTATCGAATCCACCCGCCACGGTCTGGACGAGGGTATGGCGCAGCTGCGTCAGCATGCTGCCGAGCTCGTCCACCACGAGCTCGACGACTTTTGTGACCTGCTCATTGAGCGCGTCCGCCCTGAGGACAACGATGACGATGTCGCTGTGATCGTGATCCGGGTTCCTGAATCCCCCGTGATTCCGCCAAGCCGGCCTTCCTCCCACACGCCTTAACCCCCGTGGTTCGGGGTTTTCCAAACCCCAGGGGCAGGCATGGAGTGAGCTGCGCATGATGCCGGTGGCGTGTTTCCGGGGTGGGGCCGCAGGGTTTGGTGCAGGCACGACTGGGTGCCTGCTACGGGGGTGTGTTCGGGGAAGGTGGGCTATTCCAGGGGTGTGGCCGTGGCGGCGGGTGGCTTTGTGGGTGTTGGCAATGATCCCCGCCAGTATGTGACCGGATATTGGGTGAGTGGGCCCGCGGGGGAGCGGTGCTCCCGGCGCGGTGCCTGACAGTGGTGAACCTTAGAGGCCGCGTGTTTGTGCGGTCGGGTGACGACTTCACGGTGCTCGCTGCGGGGCGGGTTTCGTGGAGGGTGGTGCGGTCACGAGCCCTTTTTCCGGGGGGAGGGTTTCAGACCACGTGAAGGTCGACTTTGCGGCCGTCCGGGTCGGTCAAGATATGGTGTCCGGCTTCCAGGGGTGTTTGAAGCAAAGTCTTGTCAACGCGGAAGCCGAGTCGTGTGATACCCGTGCGGCGTTCGGGGGAGGCGGGGTAGATCTCGAATACGGAACCGTCGTCGAGTACGGCCGCGTAGTGCTGTGGTCCTTGACCGTGTTGTTCACGGGCAAAACACAGTCCCAGGGCACTGTAGAAGGCGCGGCACTCTTCCATGCGGTCGCTGTAGAGGACGAGAAGGGTAAGGCGTGCGCTTTCTGCTGCCGTCATGGAGTCTCCTTTGCGTTGCGTGGTTGTTCGTCTCCAGCAACTTAGTCCGGTTCGGTTTTTTCGGCATGGGGCTGAGCTTCGGGAGAACAGTGTCGTTGCGGGTGGCGTGGCGGCTTATAGGGGTGGCCGGAATGGGTCGCTGCAGCGTCTCGTCGCCGATTGGTGCGTTCGCATGACTTGACTCGTGGTCATTGCGCTGGTGGGGAGCGCGAGATTCGTGGCAGCGGCGGGCCGGAGACGTGGGTTTGTGCCGCGTATCTGCATGCGGCGAGTGTCCACGACCGCATGCCAGTCTTTCCTTGCATTAGGTGATTGCGGGATAACGTAGGGCTTCCTTGCGGTGGAAAGGGTCGCGCTGGAGAGCAATCCCCCAAGCTCTACCCGGGAAGATTTGTTCCCTGGATGGGCCCTCGTCCTCCTTGATCAGCGGAAAACCTGTGTCCCACGACTTTCGTCACGTTCCTCGGCCACTGCTGTGCGGCCAGCGTGGATTTCTCTCCTCGAGTCGGGTCCTGCCGTGCTGGAAGAACGAGCAGAACATCTCGTGGTTGTCACACCAACGGACACGGCAGATCAAGAGAACCTCAACAGTCCGATAACTTCGAAGAGAATAACGACATTTTTTGAGAATATGTCGTGAAACTCCGCATTTTTCCTTCCTCGGTATGGGGGCCTTCCTGACTGTGGTGGCTGCGGCCTTGGTAGAAGCCGCGTCGCCTCGCAGCCAGGTGAGAAAGAGGAGAGGAATGGCGTGTAGCGGCACCGCAACCGAGTGCGGTTATGAGCAGGAGAAACACCGTTGAGGTGTGACAAGGAATGGTGAAGGAGGTGGGATGGCGGAGCGGGACACGACTCCTGACACTGATTTTGAGCGGGATGCCGTCGCGCTAGCCAAGGCCCTGGATGAGTTCGCTGAAGAGCTCAGCACAGTCCTCGAACACTATGGGGCAGGCCGTAAAGCTCTGGTTCAGGCAATGGGCGTGGACCAGTCCGATTTATCAGGGTGGATGCAAGGCCACGAACAGATCCACCAGATCAAGAGTCGGCGACTTCCCGGCACGGCCGAAGTGGACGCCCTCATCAACCACACTGGCCTTCAAGAAAAGAACCCCTCCCAGGCGCGAAGGCTGCGCGAAATCACTAGGCAGGTGGAGGACCTGGCTGCCCGGCTTTCAGAACGGTATCCCCGCAGTTGGGGAAGCCAAGCCGCGCGCTGCCTGGAAGCCCAGCAGTACAGCTCTCCTGCAGAGAAGAAGGGGCAGGAAGAACCAGCGAATTCCGGAGGGTCAGAGTCCAGCTCCCCGGCGAAAAATGCTGCGGCCGTCCCCCGACGGCTCCTGGTCCACTCACTGTTCGCCGCGATCGGTGCGGTCTGTTCGATTGCTGCAGTTGTTTATTTTCTGTCTTCAAAGGATTCGTCGACGTCTTCTTCACCGTCGGTAGCTGCACTGTCCTCCCCATCAGCGTTACCTTCAGCCACCGCAGAGCCTTCCCCCTCGGCTTCTGTTTCACCCTCAGCGAGCCCAGAGCCCTCCTCCTCTGCGGACCTTCCCGCGACTGTGGAAGAAACAGAAGAACCACGAGAACCGAGAGAACAGCTTTCCGTAGCCACAAAAAACTGCCGGTCGTGGGCGAGCATGATCAACGACACCGTGCAGGTGCGCCCTTGTATCAAGAAAGAAAACGGGCAGATTGCTGTTTCCGCAGAAGTCAAAGCGTTCAGCGCCGAGATAGCTGGTACAGACGTCACCGTGTGGGTCTGGTTGATGGACCTCGATCCCGACTTGATCGACAGTCAGCAGTATCACTTGACACGGGACCCATCGACCCTGAACTCCTGCCGGGTCACCCTCGACACTCACCAGGCGCGCGAATGCGGACCTTTTTTCGTTGAACCCGCCGAGCCGGGACGCTACACGACCGCAACCACCGTCAAAAAAGACGATGAGGTTTATCCCCCCGGTTGGTCGTCCCCAAGCTTTAGCGGAACCCTCAGCCCTGGCGTGGATTGGCCTTAACCACCGGGTGTAGCGCCTGACACGGGTTAGACAACGCGATCCTTAACCGGCCTGGCTCCTGCTCAAGGCCGGTTGAGGATCGAGCAGTGAGGGTGGGCCACCGTCAATAGCCTTTAGTTCTCGAGCGGGCTGTTTTCATCACAGTGAAAGCCAAAGCGGCTGGGACGTGTCCGGGTAAGGGGAGGGTGCATCGTAGCGGTGCAGGCGACGTAAGGGGCCTTGTCTGAACGGTCGTCGCCAAGACGGCAACCAGGAAACCAGTCAGAGCTCTACTGACTTAATCCGCAGGGGAAGACGAAAGCCACTCTTCTGGCAGCAGCACCTTCGCTTCCGGCGCAGCCTTCACCGTGGCTTCCCGCAAGCCTTGCGGCATCACCGAAAGATCACGAACGTCGGCGAAGTCCACTGTGCCTCCGGAGAACGTCGCGCCGGTGAAGTCCATCCTGCTGTTGGTGAATTGTGCTTCGCGGAAGCTGATGCGACCTCCGGTGACATGGGCATCGGAGAGGTCGCCGCCGTCAAAAACGACCCCGGTGAAGTCGAAGTCGCAGCCCTGCCAGGAGACAGGGGCATCCTTGCGGAGCCGTCTACCGATGATGCGGATGATGGTGTGACGCACCTCCCGAAACGAGGCGAACCGGAGGGTGCGTTGCTGATGCTCGACGTGTTCCTCTTTGCTGGCGTCTTCAGGCACAGGTAGGCGCACAACACATCGATACACATCTGTCGTAACTCGCGGCTGGGAGCACCATCGGCCACATGCGCCAGAGCATGGACTCCAGCCAGACGGACTGCGGCGTATTCGCTGCCGAGTTTTTCGCTGGCTCCTTCAAAGCGTTCGGTAAACAGGCGGGTTTCTTTGCGGCTGTTTTCCGCTTCAGACAATCGTTGGCGCCGGTAGTTGATCACCAGCGCGGCCACGGCGCCCATTCCTGCGACCACCCCGAAGGATCGGGTAGCAATCGAGTCCAGATCCTTCGGGGTGAGTTGTTGAGGAACCTCAAGACCAGGAGAGCCGAGCAGCAGCCATACGGCAGCGAGAAGACCAGCGGCCAACAGTGCTGCCGCGCCCTAGGAGGCGAGAATGAGCCAGCCCAACCAGACCGGGGCTTGCTGGGCGCGGCGTGTGCGCAGCATCCGCCAGCAGAAGACGATCACCGCAGACAGAACTGCTCCTCACTGCCTTCCACCAGCTCGGCCCCCGCAAAAGCAGGTTTGGGGATGCGGTTTTAATTTTTGGACGCCACACCAAACCGACCAAAGTGGCACACGGTGCAAAATTATCCAACATGCACCTTTGGCGTGGACTATCCCAATTTTCGAAGGCTTGGTGGCTGGGACGTGCCGTGTGTGGTGTGAGTCTTGGTGTTTGTCGGTTGGGCGCGCTCGTTTCTTCGGGTCTGGAGCGGTGTGTCGTTGGTGGTGGAGGCCGTTGATTGTTGGGCCAAGGCGTGGCGTTTGTGGGTTCCACCAGTAGAGAAAACAGGCGCCGACGACGCTGTCCGGTCTTGATGAGCTTTTGGTGGAGCTGTTCAGCGGTCTTGTTGCTGCCCTTTCCACGCCTGTCTCCTGCATCACCCGGGCCTGCCCTGGACCGGCGGGGTGCTGGTGGGGCGGGGTGATTGCGGGTAGAGGAAAGACGGCGCCGGGCACTGCCCTGGACCGCAGAGGCAAGCTCGAGGCAGGGAGGAAACCATGGTGGACACAAAGAACGAGGCGGCGTTGGAGTCGGCGATGCACCGGCTGCCCGCGTGGCGGCGGGAAGGGCAGGCTATTACCCGCACCGTGACCGTGCCGAGCTTCCTGGACGGCATCGAGCTGGTCAACCGGGTTGCCCAGGCTGCTGAGGAAGCCCAGCACCACCCCGATATCGACATCCGCTACACGACGCTCACGTTCACGCTCACCAGCCACGATGTCGGCCATGTGACCGAACGCGATTTGAAGATGGCTGCCCGGATCGACACGCTCGTCGACTAGCCGAGAAAGGCTAGGCAGCGCTGGCGCGCAGCCGGTTGCGGCGTAGTTTGCCGCTCGCGGTTTTCGGCAGGTGCGGCACGAACGTCACCTGGTGGGGGGCCGCGGTTTCTGCGAACCGTTCAGCGACGAGGCGTTTGAGCTCCTCGGCGAGTTCGTCGCTGGGGGAGGCGTCCGGGGTGAGGACGACGTTGGCTGCTACCAGTGCGCCGCGGAGCGGGTCGGGGATTCCGTAGACGGCGACTTCGTCGACGGCGTCGTGTTCCAGCAGTACTGATTCCACGTCGTAGGGGCCGATCCGGTAGCCGGAGGTGATGATCACTTCACCGTTGTGGCGGGTGAGGTGGACGGCGCCGGTGTCGTCCACGGTGCCGGTGTCTCCGGTCAGGTACCAGCGTCCGTCAGGGCTGAAGTGCTGGGCTGTGGCCAGGGGGTCGTCCGGGTAGCCCGCGAACCACCAGGCGGGGCTGTTGTGGGTGTCGATTGCTACGCGTCCGGGGACTCCTGTTTCGGCCGGGGTGTCGCTGAGCGGCTCGAGGACTGTCAGCCGGAATCCTGGGAGGGCGGTCAGGGGGCCGCCGTGCCCGTCGTTGACGGCGACGATCCCTGATTCGGGGTGGCCGTAGTGGTCGCTGATGCCGACGCCGAAGGTGCCGAGCGCCCATTCGGACAGGTCGGTGCGGAACTCGTCGCCGTTGGTGGCGAGTCCTTGCACCATGATGCCGGGGGGCAGGGTTTTCGTGGCGGTGCGCAGGGCCCGGTAGATGGTGGGCGCGGCGGCGAGGCGGGTCACCTGGAATGTTTCCATGACGTCCAAGGTGAGTTCCGGGTCGAAGCCGGCGCGCAGGTGCAGGCAGGTGTGTCCGGCAAGGAGGGGGGAGACCAGGCCGTAGTACAGGCCGTGGGGGTCGCCGGGTTCGCTGAAGCACCAGTAGATGTCGTCGTCGCTGATGTGCAGGCCGTAGTGGTGGTGGATGTGGAAGGCGGCCAGGGCGCGCACGGGGACGGTGATTTGCCGCGGGGGCCCGGATATGCCGGGAGTGTGGCTGATGAGCAGGGGGTCGTCGGGTCCCACGGTGGCGGGGTCGGGTGGGGGTGTGGCGGCTTCCTTGTGCGGGTCGATCACGGTCCAGGAGCCGGTGGTGAGTTTGCTGGTCTGGTCGGCGGGGGCGAGGACGGCTGTGGCGTTGACTTGGCGCAGTCTCCAGTCGATGGCGGAGGCGGCCAGCACCGGGGGGAGGGGGACGAGGACGGCGCCTAGCCGCCACACTGCGACGGCGCTGATGGTCAGGTCGATGCCGAGGGGCAGCAGGGTGGCGACCCGGTCGCCGGGGGTGACTCCGTGGGAGGCCAGGACAGCGGACAGGTGTGCGGCACGGCGGGAGAGGTCACCGAAGGTGAGGGTGGTGGACGACAGGTCGGGTTGGACTTCGGTGACGGCCGTGCGGGTCGGGTCGTGCCGATCGCACAGCAGGTGGGCCACGCTCATGGTGGGTGCGGTGTAGGCGGTGAGCCATTCGCGGACCTGCTGTTCGGGGTCGGCCATCGCTGTCTGTCCCCTTTCGCGAGCTTTCACGGTTGATGAGGTGTGTTTGAACTTAAAGACTATGCGCCGTGTGTGACGTGTGCCTCACTAGAAAGAAAAATTGGCATGATCTGCCTACCTGGAGTAGTTCACGATTAACATTGGGCATTTTCTCCGGGTTCCTGTCAGCATGGCAGTATGGATCTCACATCGAAAGCGCGCGCCTTGGGGCTTGCCTCTGAGGCTGCTGCCACTTTGTCCTCCCTTGCTGATTTCCCTGACCCGCCCCCTGCTCCGCTGCCTGGTCGAGAGGCTGCGGATGAGCTGCTGGATGCGGCCGCGGTGGAGGGTGCGGATCGCGCTGATCTGCGTGCATTGTGGCCGGACCAGGACTGGCCTGCAGCGGCCCGGTGGCTGGTGGATGCCTGTTATGCGCGCATCCTCGCGGATGTGGGCCGCCCGGGTTGGGTGGATTGGCCCGATGTGATCTCTGCTGACGACCCTCGCGTGCGCTGCGCCCCCATTTACGCGTTCCTTGCCGCGGTGGATGTGCTGCGGGAGCGCCACCGCAGCCGCGGCGTGCCGGAGGATGTCACCGCGGCCACGCTTGCGGATCTGGGGCGGCATGTGGCGAAGACTCGCCGCATGTACGGCCGGGTGGGGCTGGACCTGCCGGTGTGGATCGCGTTGCACTACCGGGGTTCGCTGTATGAGGTGGGGCGTTTGCAGTATGAGACGGCCTACCTGGACAGCGGTGATTTTCCGGAGCTGGTGGGAGTGGTGGACGAGCGCCTGGTGGCTCGGCTGCATATTCCTGCTGGGGAGCCGCTGTCTGCTGATGCGGTGGATGCTTCGCTGGCCCGGGCGGGTGAGGTGCTGTCCGCGGTGACCGGGGAGCGGGTGCGTGTGGCGGTGTGCACGTCGTGGCTGCTGGATCCGCAGTTGCGGGACTATCTGCCGCCGGAGTCCAATATCCGGGCTTTCCAGGATCGTTTCGTGCTGTCGGACCACGAGGGCCCTGGGGACGCGGATATGTTCCGGTTTGTTTTCGAGTGTCCCGAGGTGGCGCCTGACCGGGTGACTCCGGTGACCCGCCTGCAGCATGCTGTGCTCGACTTGTTGAAGCGCGGCGGTTCGTGGCGGGTGCGCACGGGATGGTTGCGCTTGCCGTAAGACGGGGTTTGCGCGCATCAAACGAGAAATCCCTGTTGTTGCCGCCTGGAGTGGGACAACAACAGGGCGGGTAACGGGGCCTGCCGCCGGAGGAGTTCAGGGAGGGGTGGCAGGCTCGCCGGTTCAGGACAGGGGGATCGGGGTTTCAGCGAGCGCGTCCAAAGCCTGGCGGTACATGCGGGTTTTGATGGTGGCGAGCGTGGGGCCGGCTTTGGTGGTGTGGGCGGCGGCGATGTCCAGCGCGGTGGCGCGTACTTCGTCTTCGGCGACGGCAGAGTCGACGATTCCTGCGGCGAACGCGTCGTGTCCGCCGTAGCGGCGGGCGGTGACCATGGCTTCGTGCGCGGTTTGCGGGCTGAGGCGGGCTTGGATGAGCGCGGACATGCCTGGGGTGAAGGGGATTTTGATGTCGGCTTCGGGCAGGCACCAAAAACCGCGGTCTGCGCGCATGACGCGGAAGTCGTGGGAGAGGGAGAGCATGGCGCCGGCGGCGAAGGTGTGTCCTTGTAGGGCGGCGACGGTGACCATGGGCAGGGTGAGGACGCGCGCGAAGAGGCGGTGGACGCTGACGACGTAGTCGTGGCGTTGTTCGGGGTGGGCGGCCAGCCATTCCAGGTCGAGGCCGTTGGAGAAGAATTTGCCGGTGGCTGCGGTGACGAGGGCGCAGGGGCCTTGGGTGTGTTCGACTTCGTCGAGGGCGGCGTTGACGGAGGCGATCCAGTCGGGGTGGAAGCGGTTTTCGGTGTCGCCGAGGTCGAGGACGTAGACGTCGCCGTGGCGGTCGAGTGTCGGCATGGCTGCTCCTCTGCACGGGCCCGGGGGCACCCACCCCCATAACTACTAGTCGGTAACAATTGTGGGTGGCATGCTACCCCATCCCTGCCCGCACAGCTTTCGCCCACGCCCCGACAGCCCCGCCACCGGACGACCGCTGCAAGCGGCGCACCAGGACGGGGCGATGCCTGCTCGCCGCTGCTACAGCACGCCGGGGACTTCCCGCGCTCCTTCCTGCGGTGGTGGGGCTGGATCCACGAGTCTGAGCGCCTGCAGCAAGGACTGCAGCACGGTCACATCGTGGGCGACGGCGGGCGTGTATTCGCACACTCCTACACCCACCACGGTGTGGTGGGCGGTGATCGCCGCCACGGCCGCTGTGAGCAACGCTGCCCGCGGGCCCACGGGCGCGGGGAACGCCACTGCCGGGAAATCCTGGGGGTCGCAGGCGCCGAGGTTGAGGTGGATGTAGGCGGGGGAGCCCGGCTGCTGGCCGGCCACTACTGATCGTGCGTCCACGGTGAGCCGGGTGGTGTCCACCACCTCGATCCGTCGGCTGCGGACAAACTCCACTTCTTCCGGGGCTGCCACCCGGGCGCCTATCAGCTTCACTTGGGAAGGTACGAGACGGCTGGCCCCCAGCAGGTGGGGGTGTCCTTCACCGAGCAGGAGCCGCAGCGCCATGCCCTGCACTAGGCCGGTGGGGGACGACTGCGGGGTGTGCAGGTCGGGGTAGGCGTCCACCCAGTAGACGGCCATGCCGGGATAGCGGCGGGATAAATGCTCGAGAGCCGCCAGGTCGGAGACGCAGTCCCCGCCCAGGGTGAGGACTCGGGCCGGGTTTCGGCGGGCCATCCGGGTGCGCACCTGCCGCATGGTGCGGGCGATCAATTCCAGGTGGTGCACGCCGTCGACAGCGCCGCGCCGGCCGTCAGAGACCGCTATGTGCATTCTGGGGTTTGCCGTGGCCACCAGCCGCGCCAGCGCGCTCGCCCCAGCCGCGACCCGCATATCGTCGCACCCTTGCCACAGGGGCACCACAAGGTCCACATCACGCTGCCACATGGCGACCACCCTAAGGGGAAAGAGAACCCGTCTTACGGAAGTTCAGGCTTTCGAAGGCGGCCGCCTAAGGCCAGCCGGGTGGCGCGGGCTGGGAGGAACCGCCGGCGCGACGTGGCACGCTGGCTCTTACCCGGCTCGAGGTGTCGGCGGGCGCAGGGCAAGGCGGGGAGCGCCGGGCGGGGGAACGCGGTGGTCGGGGATCACGGTGTATCGTGCGGGCTCCACCCGCGACACTCCCCCACCTCCCCTGATCGCCGATAATAAATATTATGTCAAGTAGACAGGGTGGAGGGCCTCCCCTGCCGCAAGACACCCTTCCCCAGCCATGCTGCGCGACCACGTCGGCCCGCACTTTCTCGCTTCACAGACAGCACAAGGCTCGCGGGAGGACTTTTCGGCGGCGCTGGAAGCAGACCCCCTACCGCTGGCACCCCATCACAGTGGAACAACCGTGATTCATGGGGGCGTTTCCGGCAGGTCCCTTGATGTTCCGTGACTCCCCAGCTACGGTTCCTTCGACGATCCCCCGCGTCTGGAACTGTTCGACACACTTTCCCCCTCCCCGCACGGAGGGCATGACTACCCCGTGGGCTACTCCCCTAGCGGCGTCCCACGCGCGCGGCGGCTTTCCCCTCCCCGCCGCGAACGGAGTTGGCCACAACCGGTCACAAGTGGGTTAAAAGACTGGGATCCTCGGGGCAGTCGAGGGATCCTCATATGCGTGTCGAACAGTTCCAGCCGATCCACTTCTTTTCCCGGTCCCATGTCTCCACCTGAGACCGACTCTTCTGTCGAAACACGCACCCAGCATCGCGCTCCCACTCCCCAGGAGGGGTCCTCCCCGCCAGTCAAACCACCGGTCCCGCGTCTTCTCGGGGTCGACGTTGCCCGAGGTGTGGCGATCCTCGGCATGTTCGTCGTGCACGTGGGGGTGGGGTGGACGCTCGCTGATGGCACCAACCCCCTGCAGCCCCTTGCCGCGGGACGCTCCGCCGCACTGTTCGCACTCCTGGCGGGAGTGTCCATTGCGCTGCTGTCCGGGGGGCACGACCGCAAAGTCAACAAAGACCTCGGCGTGGCGCTGTGGCGTGTGGTGGTGCGTGCCGTGATCCTGCTGATTCTCGGCACGGCGCTGACCATGCTGGGCACCCCGGTGTCGGTGATCCTCGCCTACTACGCCGTGTTCTTCGTGTTCGCCTGCATGCTGCTGACCGAGCGGTGGACCGTCATCGCCGGTGCGGCCGCCACGCTGGGTTTCATCGGCCCCATCGTGTCGTTTTGGATCCGCTCCCGGATCGACCGAGGGGGCACCATGGCGAGGATCGTGGAGACCGTCAACGCCTACGACCCGCTCGTCGCGTTGGCGGACGACGGAGTGGTGAACTTCCTGCTCACCGGCTCCTATCCCGCGATCACTTGGCTGCCGTTCGTGTTCGCGGGATTGGCGATCGGCCGTCTTGACCTGCGGCAGCCGCGTGTGCGCTGGCGGCTGGTCGCGGTAGGCGCGGGAATGGCGGCCGCGGCCTACACCCTGTCGTGGCTGGCGATCCGCGGGCTGGGGCTTGACGAACGGTTGGCTGCCACCCTCGACCCGGACACGGGTATTCCCTTCGGCATCGACGGGTTCAACCAACTGTATGCCGAAGGCATGGGGGGCACCGTGCCCGCCACCGACTGGGCGTGGCTGCTGGTGACTGCTCCGCACAGTGGAACCTTCATGGACGTCTACGGTGCGGGTGGTGTGGCGATCGCACTGCTGGGCCTGTGCCTGATCGTCACTGATGCTCTGGGCCGGGCACGCTGGCTGGTCTACCCGCTGATCGCTGTGGGGTCGCTGTCGCTGACCACGTATGTGGGGCACATCCTGCTGATCTGGCTGGATGAGAACGACATGCTGGACGGCACCCCGCTGTCGTTCCTCTCGGAATGGTTGAGCCTGTCGGTTCTGCTGGGCTCGCTGATTTTCGCCACCCTGTGGCATCGGCTGGTGAAACGGCGCGGCCCGTTGGAGGGTCCGCTGCACGTGGTGTCCACCTGGGTAGCGAAACGCATCCCCTGAGGCGGGGATGGTCTGGTGGGCGGGCCGCGTGGGGGCGGCTCGCCCACCGTTGTGTATTCCCCGCCTTCTCCCCGCCGTCGGTTTCACGCCCTCGCCTCTTTGAGGGGGAGGCTTTCGCGGGGAGAAGGCAGTAGTGGGTGCGGGCTAGGCTGCTGGCCATGTCTTCTCTGGTCATTGCGACGGTCAACGTCAACGGGCTGCGCGCGGCAGCGCGGAAAGGGTTCGTGGAGTGGCTGGCGGGCACCAAAGCGGACGTGGTGTGTCTGCAGGAGACCCGCGCGGAACTCGATCAGCTTCCCCCCGAGGTGGCTGAGCCGGACGGCTGGCATGTGGTGCTGGTGCCTGCCGCAACCAAGGGTCGTGCCGGAGTGGCCGTGTATTCGCGGATGAAACCGGATGCGGTGCGGATCGGATTCGGTTCTGCGGAGTTCGCGGATTCGGGGCGTTACGTGGAGGCGGACTTCGGGCCGGTGAGCGTGGCCAGCCTGTATCTGCCTTCCGGACAGGTGGGCACGCCGTTGCAGGAGGAGAAAGAGCGGTTCATGGCGGAATTCCTGCCCTATCTGGTGCGTCGGCGCACCGAAGTGGAGGCCCAGGGGCGGGAGCTTGCGGTGTGCGGCGACTGGAATATCGCGCACCAGGAGGCTGACTTGAAGAACTGGCGGGGCAACCGCAAGAACTCGGGTTTCCTTCCGGAAGAGCGGCAGTGGCTTTCCCGGGTGTATGAGGAGGCGGGATACGTCGACGTGGTGCGGGCGTTGCACCCTGATCAGGACGGCCCGTACACGTGGTGGTCGTATCGGGGGCGGGCGTTCGACAATGACGCGGGGTGGCGCATCGACTTGCAGGTCGCTACGCCGGGTTTGGCTGCGCGCGCCCAGGAGGCGTGGGTGGAGCGGGCGCCGTCCCATGACCAGCGGTGGTCGGATCACGCCCCTGTCACGGTGGTGTATGCCGGCTAGTCCCCGAGGAGGGGCGGCGGGGGCGGGGAGAATGAGGGGTGAGGGCGGTGGCGGTGCCGGGGAAAAAAGGGGGTGGCTGATGCACGTGCCGATCGTGTTCGTGCACGGCCTGCGCACGTCGAAAACCATGTGGCGTCCGCAGCTGGAGATGCTCGGCGCGCAAGGGCGCACGGTGGTCGCGGTGGATTTGCCGGGCCACGGGGACCGGCGTGGGGAGACGTTCACCTTGCGCGGCGCGGTGGAGACGGTGCACGAGGCGGTGGATGCGGTGGGGCGTCCCGCCTTGGTGGTGGGGTTGAGCCTGGGCGGGTTTGTGTCCATTGCGGCAGCTGCGGCGTCCCCGGAGCGGGTCGCTGGACTGGTGGCAGCGGGGTGTTCGGCGCGTCCCGTGCACGGGTGGGCGAACATGTACCGGATTCCTGCCGTCTTGTTGGAGCGGCTTCCGGACCGGGGACAGTCGGTCAATGAGCGTTTCCACCGGTGGACGCTGCCTGCGGAGGCTGCTGAAGCAGTGTTGGACGGCGGGCTGGCGATGGAGGTGGGGCGTGCGGTGATCGACGAGATCACCGACTTGGACGTGTTGACGTTGTTGTCCTCTTACCCGGGGACGGTGTGGCTGATCAACGGGGCGCGGGACCATTTCCGTATCCACGAGAAGCTGTTTGTGGACGCGTGCGTGGACGGGCGGCTGCTGGTGGTGCCGCGTGCCGGCCACATGGTGAACTTGGAGCAGCCCACGCTGTTTACCCGGTTGGTGATGGATGCGGCGGATGCGGTGGCGTGCCGCACGGCCGCGCAGGGCAACGCCACGGAATCGGGGATGTGACGCAATCGTTGTGGACCTTGCCCTGGGGTGGTTGGACGCTGATTGGGACAACGGGGGTGTGCTGGGGCGGGAGGCGTGCCGTGTTCCCGTGGGGTTGCCGGTGTCGGGCCGGGGCAGCGGGGCGGTGGATGGCTCCGAGAGGTCTGGAGACGCTCTATGTTGCTTACTCGTGAACGAAATCCTGGAATGTGGCCCGCATCCTCAGGGGGTGCGTCCGTTCCCTGATGACGGGCGGCGGCATCTGGGGCGGCTGGAAGCGGTGTTGCATCGCCGCTGGCCTGCCGGGACTATCCCCTCTCCGCGCATTCTCGACCATATGGACGCGTTGTCGCGGCTTCCTCCCGCCATCGTTGACCGGGTGGTGGAAGAGGTCAACGGGATCTACATCGGGGAAGGGTCCGTTGCTGACCTGAATTGTTTCAACCATTTGCGTGGGGTGTCGACTGATCCCGACGACCCGCAGGCCCCCACGTTCGACCGGCTTGCCGGGATCTACCGTTTCGGTTTCCTGGTGTTGGGTAGTAGCCCGCACACGTCGGTGTCCCTGGTGTTCCACGAGATCGGGCACGCGTTGGATGTGGCCGACCGCATGATGTCGGAGACCCGCCAGTGGCGGGACCTGCACGACGCGTGCGTCCCCCACCTGGTGGAGGAGTACTGGCACCGGCGCCACGAATGGTGGGCGGAGTGCTTCGCGATCACGCTGGCCCGCAAGGAGCACGTGCTCGTGACCATGCTGGGCGGCCAGGTGGATCTGGCGTACGCGATCGTGGAATATTTCCACACCTACTACGGGGTTTATGGGGTGATGGCGTGAATCGCGTGAAAGCGGTCCGCTACCCGGATGGCAGCCTGCGGGTTCCGGTCAGCTACGTGGACCGTTCCGAACCGGCATTGGGCTGTGGGACAACGGTGCTGCGCCCAGGGGATGCTGCCTACGACGACTATGCGCGGCACGCTATCTCGGTGGACGAGTATGAGGCGCTGCACCGGGACGATCCTGCTTCCTCGGCGCGGTTGCGCGCTGACTTTCAGCGGCGGTATGCCCGCGACCACGGTGGTTCGTCTGACTGAGTGGTGGCCGAGTGGGGAACCCCGCCGGGACCGCTGCCGGGCGCGGCAGGCCGTGGCTAGGGTCAAGTCATGGCCGACAGCGAGTTGGAGTTTTTCGACAGCCTGCCGCGGACCCGGGGTGCGGCGAGTGCGTTGCTGCGCGACGAGGCGGGGCGGGTCCTGCTGGTCAAGCCCACCTACCGGCCCGGGTGGGGGCTGCCGGGCGGGGTGATTGAGATGGGGGAGTCTCCGCGGGAGGCGTGTTTGCGGGAATGCTCCGAAGAGCTCGGGTTCACCCCCCAGTTGAGTGGGCTGGTGTGTGTGGACTGGCTACCTGCCCAGGCGAGCCCGGACCGGCGGCCAGCGACCGTGTTCGTGTTCGGTGGTCTGCTGCGTCCCGGCCAGTTTGAGGCGGTGCGGCTGCCCCCCGACGAACTCAGCGACGCGCATTTAGTGGAGCCGGAGCGGATCGGCGACTATCTTCCCGAGCCGCAGGCGCGCCGGGTCGCGGCGTGTGTGGCGGGCACTGGCTCCACGGTCCGCTACTTGGAATACGGGCATCCGGTGCAGTGGGCGTGACCTAGTCCACGCCGGGGAGGCGCAGGGCGGCCTGTGCGGCCTGGTGGGCCGCGTTCTGCAGGTGGGCTTCTGCGGCACGGGCCCGTTCCGTCAGTTCGGCAAGCTCGCGGACCGCGACCTCGTCAGCGGCGGTCGCAGCCAACAGGTCCCGCAGTTCTTCCTGTTCCGCGATCAGGCGGCGCAGGGTCGCCACACGCTGCCACGCCTGCTCGGCTTCACTGACCCGGGTGGCGTAGTCCTCGAGGGCAGCCACCCGGTCGGCCACGGACTGGTGGATGGCCTGCAGGGCGCGTTTCCGGTCGTCCAGCAGCATGGCGATCGTGGTGTCGTCGCCGTGGCTGGGGGTGGGGCGGGACCGCAGCTCGGTGAGGCTGCGCAGGGCGCGAGCAGTCTCCCACAGTTGACGGGGCAGCACCGCGGTGTTGAGGGCGACGTCGAGGATGTCGTCGCGGACGACGTGCGCGCTGGTGATCGTGGCCACGGCGCGTTGGGCACGCGCGAGGAGTGCGGCTGCTTCTTCGTCAAGATCGTCGGCGGTCACATAGTGGTCGCGGTAGCGGTCGCGGAGCTGACGCGCAGCGCGCTGGGGGTCGCGTCGGGGGGCGAGGAGGGCGATGAGCAGGATGCCTGCTCCGATGAGGAGGACGGCGGCGGCCACGAACACGAACACGCGCGCCAGGAGACGCATGCCTACCAGCAGCACGAGCAGGATGATGACGACGGTGGCCACCGGGTGGTCGGCGATGGGCTGGGGCAGCAGGGTTCGGCGGTGTTCCGCCGGTGGGGTGTCCTGGGGTGGGTGGAGCGCGGTTTCAAGCTGGGTGCGTGCCTTCTCAGGCAGGTCGGGGTCGATGACCGGGTGTGGGCGGGACACGTCGTTCACGTGGACTCTTTCCGTGATGGGGTCGGGTAACTCCTATTCTTCCCCCGGGTGATGGGCGGGCGCCGCAGCATGGTGGACCGCGGCGGAGCGGAAGGGGGCATGCGGGAGAGCGTCACGCTGCGGCACGGGCAGCAGGCCCCCTTTTTTTACTGAAGACGCTGCGTCGGCTGCCGGAAGGGTGTGGTGGTGTGGCACGGTCCTTCCTCTCAGCGGCGTGGCTGGTTTCCCCTCACGTGCGCGCGTGGGTATGGCACGCCCGCCCCGTGGCCGCGTCCTTCGCGGGTGGTGGATGGCTGCGCGGGGCGCGCAGCGGCCGTCCACCACCCGGTCACAGCAGGGGGCTGCGGGGCGGGGTTGGTCAGCCGCTGCGGGCACTCGTCCGGTGCGGATGGGTTAGGCGTTGTCGAACAGTTCCAGGTAGTGCTCTTTGCCGAACATGCGGGCCGTGTCGATGGCGGAAGGCTGTCCGAGGGTGGGGTCGGCGCCGTGGGCGAGCAGGGTTTTCACCACGGCGTCTTCGTCTTTGAACACGGCCCCGGCGAGTGGGGATTGACCACGGTCGTTGAGCCGGTTGACGTCGGCCCCGTGTCGGCACAGGCACTCCACCGTGTCGGCGTGACCGTAGTAGGCGGCCAGCATCACGAGGGTGTCGCCCTGGTCGTTGGTGAGGTTGGCGGGAACTCCAGCGCGAATGTAGGCGTCGAGGGACGCGGTGTCGCCGGCGCGCGCCAACGCGAAGATCGTCGTCGCGAGTTCCACGACCTGGGGGTCGATGCCCTCCGGGTCGGCAGCGTGCGGACTCTCCATAGGTCCAGCCTAGAACGCGGGAGGGCACCGGTGGGCGCAACCACAGCCGGGCCGGGCGGGTGCCGCAGCAGCCGGGGGAAAAACACGGCATCCACGATCGACCCATTAAAGGTGTTTTGTCGGTAAAGTGCTCGTGATTTTTGAGAGGAGACCTCCCCCGTGCGACATTTCTTTGGTTTTGTCTTCGGGTTGTTGTTGGGACCGGTGCTTCTCGTGGCGGGCGGATGGGTGACGCCGCGGGTAGGCGCGCTGGTGAACTCCACGCGAGGGTTTTTTGGTCCCAGTGAATTCCTCACTCTCGCCGCGCTGATGGTGTTGGCGCTGGTGGTTGCGCTGGTGTTGGTGCCCCCGAAACTGACTCCGCTGATTCCGGGAATGGCGGGAGTGGTATTAACGGGGGCGACAGTCGCCCACGTTTTGCAGCCGAAGTGGGCGGATCAGGTGTTTGCCCCGCTGACTGTGCCGGGCTTGGGCGTGGTCCAGCTTCCCGGGGAAGAAGGGGTGCGGGCCCTATTGGAGGCTGGATTGGTGCTGCCGTTAGCGGTCGCGTTCCTCATTCCGCTGTTTTTCCCGTCGCGGTGGCGGAGCTATCGGCCGCGTGGCGCGCACGCGGCCGAGGCAGACGAAGACGACGAGGGGTTCGCGGCCCTGTTGGACGACAGGGACGACGAGCCGATCTCCCGGCCGGTCTGACCCCAGCAAGTCTGCGGGCTCCCGTCCACCCTCAACGTGGTGGCCTAGGAGGGCGGGCGGGAGCCTGCGTGTGACCGCGAAGGGTTACCGCCAACTGGGCCCCCACCCGGAACTGTCGGACACCCCGGGTGGGAGGGGCGGCAGCAGGGTGGAGCCGGGCGCGTCGCGGTGGGACGTGTCGTCCTCGCCGTCTTCGTCCGGGTCACTAGTGGTGCGGGCCGCGTCGTAGGCGGCGAGCAGCTCGTCGGTGAGGACCGGGATGTGCTCGGTTTGGGGTAGCTGGTCGTGTGCGGCCTGCTCGTTGTCGGCGGGTGAATCCTGCAGGGGCGGGGTTTCGACGGCTGTGGGAGAGGATGCGGTGGGGTGGTCGGTGTCCTCTCCGCGGTCAGCGAGGGGGTCGACGCTGGCCGGGGCGTCAGCTGCCGGCTGGGGTTCAGCGGGGCGGGGGGCAGCAGGCTCGGTCTCCTGCCACCACGGCGACGGGGCGGGGGCAGCCTCTTCCCCAGGGGTGTCCGCTGCCGCTGGCAGTGCGGGGGTGTCGTCCTCGGGTTCCACGAGCGACCACCAGTGGGCGGCCTCCGCAGGGTCGAGTTCCTCCACCACCCACAGGTCTGCTTTCACCAGCGGGTAGATGCGTCCCGCGTTCCAGGAGCGCGGATAGGTTTGCTCTTCGAGGATGAGGACGCGTTCCCCGTTCAGCAGGGGAATGTCGGCGGGAACCCCTTCGTTCCACACCCAGCTGCCGTCAGAACCCACCAGGTTCCACCAGCCGTGGACGATTTTTGCTTGCGGATCAGGGTCGGAGTCGCGGAAGGCCGCCACCCACCGCGGATCCGGTCGCCGCCCAGGCAGTCCGCGGCCCTCCTCCCCGATCAGCGCATCCGCGAGCAGGGTGTGCAGTTGGAAGTTGTCGGCGATCCCTTCGAACCGCACCCGAAAACCGCGGCGGGTGCCCCGGTCCAACACGAGCGCTGACGACACCTCGTCCATGCGCAGCAAAGCCACAACCTCGCTGAACTCGGCAAGGTGGGCTGACAGTTGCGCAGCGATCGCCAACAAGTCACCGTGGAGCTCGGGGTCGCTGCGCACGGCGGCGCGCACCTGCGCGGAGCTCAGCATGGTTTTCGCGGACAGCCCGTAGCGGCGTGCCGTCCACCAGCACAGGGTCGCTACAGGGGCAGAGTCCCCCAGCACGGCGGCGACCCTGGTTTCGTCGGCTGCGGTGACCTGGTCGGGATCGGGTGGGTCGCCGTCCCCCACCTTGTCCCAGGCGTGCAGGAACATGCCTGCGGCTCGCCCGGTTTCACGTAGCAGACGCAGTACTTCGATCCCCGTGTTCCCCGGCGAGGTTCCCATTTCCACCAGGGCGCCCGCCACAACGGTCAGGTCGGCTTCGATTCCCGGACCAACGTGGTGTCCAGAAAAGATCGGCCCCAACGCCTCCAGGGCAATCTCCCGTTCGGAGACCGGAACGTGGGAGGCGAGCTCATAGACCCGACCCACCGCAGGGCCGAAACGCTGCGGGTCACCCAGGAGGGAAGCGTCGATCAGTTCCTGAAAGGCGGCACGAAAAGCATCGATCACCTGGGCATTTTTCCACATTTCGGGCACGGTACGGTTACAGCCCCCATCCGATCGCGGTGGTGTCAGCCACCGGTGTGCGGCAGGATGCGCAAGGTGCGCGTGCCACCGATCTGCCACGCACCGGTGTGCATCCCGTGGTCCTGATCCCCATCATGACTCACCCTCCCGTCAGGGCGGTGAGCCGTCCTGGTGACCGGATGATCGCATACGGCCCCCGGAAACGCTATGCCTCACAAAGCCAGGCCGGTGCGCAGCGCCGCCCAGATCTCCCCGGGGGAAGCCAACAGCCCCAACAGCACGGCTGATCCCACGAACGCGCACCCGAACAGGGCCGCAGCCACCCGGCGGCGCAGCAGGGCCGCCCACACAGTGCCGACCAGCGGCACCCCAAGACCGCACCCCAGCAGCCAGACAAGAGCCCACGCTCCTTGCCGCCGCGCCTGATCGGTCACGTCGTCCAACAGGACCGTCACCGATGCCATCACCCCCATCAACGCGGTCAACGAGCCCAGCACCCACACCACGACCAGCAGACTCCACACCAGCATCGGCCAGCGCGGCGGCTCGTCCACCCGCAGCGGGGTGCGGCTCACCTTGAGGGGAGGCGTGGCGTGGGTGCGCGACGCGGCAGGGCGGCGGGCCCGGGCTTTCTTGCGTTTCTTCGGTGCCATGCGGATCCTCCGGCCACAACAAACACGCGGGGCGTGGGTGTCTTGCGGTTGGCCACCCTAAACGGGATACGCGTGCGGGCACGAACACACCGCCCCAGGCCCAGGCACGAAACCTCCCCTGCTGTAGCGGCCGGGGCACGCAGTGCGATAGGAAATTGACCACCCCGGGACGGCCCCCGGGGATCCCCACAACGAAAGAGAGCACCCATGGTCGTGCAACAGTGTCTGCGGCCCGCCGTCGTACTGGCTGCCAGCAGTCTCGTCTTCACCGCCGGATGCGGCACGTCCTCCCCGGAACCTGCCCCACCGTCCGAGCCTTCCCCCAGCTCCACAGCATCAGTGAACCCCCTGGAAAACCCCGTACTGGAAGGGGACGCCGCAGAAGGGGCCCGCTCAGCCGCCGACACCTACCTGGAAGCCGTGCGCACCGGAGACGGCCAAGTCGGCTGCTTTGTGCTCACCGAAGACGCCCGCGCCGCCCTCATCGAATCCGCCACCGCGGAACTCGCCGCCTCCGACGACAGCCCCGTGGACTGCGCCACCGCGTTCCACACCATCCTCGCCAACCCCGCCACCACCGCCCACGTGGACACCGTGGAGCTCTCCGCGGACGGCACCACCGCGACCGTGCACGTGACCTCCACCGGCACCCCGGACACCACCACGCTCACCCTCGTCAACACGGGTGGGGCGTGGCTCGTCGACGACCCCTCCCCACTGTGATCTTCATCGACCACCCGCACCCCGCCGCAGGCTCCCCCCCCCCCGGGCCGCGGCGGGGTTTTTGGTTGTTTCCCACAAACTGCGGGGGCGCAGCCTCAGCTAGGCGCACCATGGCATTGCCGTCCGGTATACGGGAGGGTGGAACACTGCCGGGGCCGTGGTGCCGCGGCAGGTACACCGTTGATCGACCAGAAGGGCCCGGTGGGGTGTTCAACCGTATCGCCATCGTCAACCGTGGTGAAGCCGCTATGCGGCTTATCCATGCCGTACGGGACATCGCCGCAGAGACCGGGACGCGGATCGAAACGGTCGCCCTGTACACCGATGTTGACCGCACCGCCGCCTTCGTCCGTGAAGCCGACATCGCCTACGACCTCGGTCCCGCGTCCGCACGTCCCTACCTCAACTTGGAAGTGCTGCAGCGTGCGCTCGTCGACACCGGCGCTGATGCCGCCTGGGTCGGCTGGGGGTTTGTCGCGGAAGACCCCGCTTTCGCGGAACTGTGCGAACAGCTCGGAGTCACCTTTATCGGCCCCAGCCCGCACGCGATGCGGCAGCTCGGCGACAAGATCGGCGCGAAACTCCTCGCCGAACAAGTCGGAGTGCCCGTGGCCCCGTGGAGCCGCGGCCCCGTCACCACCCTCGATGAGGCCATCGCTGCGGCCCGCACCATCGGCTATCCGCTGATGCTGAAAGCCGCCGCCGGCGGGGGCGGGCGCGGCATCCGCATCATCACCACCGAAGCCGAGCTTGTCGACACCTATGAGCGGGCCCGCCAGGAAGCAGCCCGCGCCTTCGGCAGCGACACCGTGTTCTTGGAAAGCCTGGTCACCGGCGCCCGCCACGTGGAAGTGCAGGTGATCGCCGACGGCCAAGGCACCGCCTGGGCACTGGGGGTGCGCGACTGCTCTGTGCAGCGCCGCAACCAGAAAATCATCGAAGAATCCGCGTCCCCCGTGCTCAGCCCTGTGCAGGCCGCCGACCTGAAAGCCGCCGCGGAACGCCTCGCTCTTGCTGTCGGCTACCGGGGTGCCGCCACCGTCGAATTCCTCTACCGGCCCGACGACAAACTCTTCGCGTTCCTGGAAGTCAACACCCGCCTGCAGGTCGAACACCCCATCACCGAAGCCACCACCGGATTCGACCTGGTCAAAGCCCAACTGTGGGTGGCCAGCGGCGGCAAACTCGAAGGGGAACCCCCCATCGAGCAGGGGCATGCCATCGAAGCACGGCTGAACGCGGAAGACCCCGACCGGGACTTCGCGCCCTCCCCCGGCCGGATCGTGCACCTGGAACTCCCCACCGGGCCAGGCATCCGTGTGGACACCGGGTTCACGGAAGGGGACGTCATCCCCTCCGACTTCGACTCGATGATCGCGAAGATCATCGCGCACGGCCGTGACCGCGAGGAAGCGTTGAGCCGCCTGCGCCGCGCCCTCGCCCACACCACCGTCCTCATCGAAGGCGGCACCACCAACAAAAGCTTCGTCCTCGACCTGCTCAACCAGCCGGAGGTAGTCAACGCCACCGCAGACACCGGCTGGATCGACCGGGTCCGCAGCGAAGGCCGCCTGGTCAGCCACACGCATTCCGCGATCGCCCTGATCGCCGCCGCGATCGAAGCCTACGAAGAAGAGGAACGCGTCGAACAGCAGCGGCTGTTGACCACCGCGTTCGGCGGCCGCCCCCAAGTCCAGCACGACAGCGGCCAACCACTCGACCTCAAACTCCGCGGCACCACCTACCGGCTGCGAGTGGCCCGCGTCGGCGCCCACCGGTTCCGCGCCGCCATTGACACCGGTGGCGTGGTGCGCACCGCTGATGTGGAACTGGACCGGTTCGGCCCGCACAGTGGACGTATCACCGTCAACGGCACCCGCTACCGGCTCCTGACCGGCACCCACGGGCCCACGTTCCTCGTCGAAGTCAACGGGGTCACCCACCGGGTCAGCCGGGACGAAGGCGGCGTGCTGCGCTCCCCCACACCCGCCCTGGTGGTCGCCACCCCGGTCGCCGTGGACGCGGAGGTGGAGGCCGGCGACCCCGTGCTGGTCGTGGAAAGCATGAAAATGGAAACGGTGCTGCGCGCACCGTTCAAAGCCCGCGTCAAAAAATGCCTGGTCACCGTGGGCACCCAGGTGGAGTCCGGCGCACCCTTGATGCGGCTGGAACCGCTCAGCGACACCACCACAGCCGACCAGGATGCCGCCCCGCCCGTGAACGTGGACCTGCCGGAAGCCCTCGAACCGGTCCCCGCGCACGTGCGAGCCCAACGCAGCATCACCGACCTGCGTAACCGGCTTTTGGGTTTCGACCCGGACCTGTGCGACGACCAGCACACCCTCAACAACTATCTGACGGCCCGCGCTGAGGCGCTCGCTGAAGGCCATTCGCTGCTCGCCGACGAACTGCGTCTCCTCACCGTGTTCGCGGACCTGGCGGAACTCAGCCGCAACCGGCCTGCCAGCGACGACAGCCACAGCCACGTGCCCAGCGCCCGCGAACACTTCCACACCTACCTGCAAAGCCTGGACGTGGAACGCGCCGGCCTGCCCGACACGTTCCAAACCAAACTCGCGACCGCTCTCGCCCACTACGGAGTCACGGATCTGGAACGCTCTCCCGAGCTGGAAGCCGCCGTGTTCCGGATCTTCCTCGCCCAGCAGCGCGCCTCCCACGACGCGGCGATCATCACCGCGCTGCTGCGCACCTGGCTGCAGGAACCACCCCCGCCCGCCGCGTTGCACGAACCCGTCGGCTTGGCGTTGGAACGGCTGGTGGCAGCCACCCAGGTTCGCTTCCCCGCCATCGCCGACCTGGCCCGCGGCGTCGTGTTCGCCTGGTTCGCCCAGCCGCTGCTGCGCCGCAACCGCGCCCGCGTCTACGCCAACGTCCGTCAACACCTGCGGTATTTGGACGCCCACCCCAACGCCCCAGACCGGGCCGAACGGATCGCGGACATGGTGCGCAGCACCGAACCGTTGGTGCGGCTGCTCGGCCAACGACTCGTCCGCGACGACCGCGACCACACGGTCATGCTGGAAGTGCTGGCTCGCCGCTACTACGGCAACCGGGCGCTGCGTGACGTCCACACCCACCGGACCCCCGGGTGCGCGTTCGTGGTGGCCCAGCGCACCGACTCGTGTGTGATCTCAGCCGCGGCCCGGTTTGACACGGTCGACGACGCGCTGCGGGAACTCGCCCGCCTCGCCGACGGGCACGCCACCGTCGACGTCGACATCTACCTGGCCTGGCAGGAACAGCCGGACACGTTCGACGCGATGGCGGAGGAACTCAGCGCCCGCATCAACGCGCACGTGCTGCCCCCGCAGGTGCGGCGGGTGACCACCACCGTGGCGGGCCGGGACGGCGCGGTCATGCACCACCACTTCACATTCCGCCCCACCGACTCCGGGTTCGCTGAGGAGCGACTGATCCGCGGCCTGCACCCGCAGATCGCGCACCGGCTGCAACTGGAACGGTTGAGCAAATTCCACCTGACCCGGCTGCCGTCCGCAGACGAAGAGGTGTACCTGTTTGAGTGCGTGGCCCGCGACAACCCCGCCGATCGGCGGCTGGTCGCGTTCGCGCAAATCCGGGACCTGACCGCGCTGCGTGACCACGACGGACGCCTGGTCGCGCTCCCCACCGCCGAGGACGTGGTGGCGACCTGCCTGGATTCGATCCGCCGCGCCCGCTCCCGCCAGGCCGCACCCCAACGGTTCCCCACCAACCGGATCACCCTGTATGTGTGGCCGCCCAGCGACCTGACCCGCGCTGAACTGGAAACGCTCGTGGAACGGGTCCTGCCCACCACAGCGGGCGCCGGACTGGAAGAAATCCTGTTCCTGGCCCGGCAACGCCACCCGCACACTGGAGCGCTCACCCCGATCGCGGTCCGCATCACCTTTGACGCGGCGGGCGGCACCACGCTGACCGTGGGTGAACCCCCCACCGAGCCGATCGAACCGATCGACGACTACCGGCAGAAAGTGCTGCGTGCCAGCAGCCGCAACACCGTCTACCCTTACGAGCTGACCGACCTGCTCGGCGAATTCCAGGAATACGACCTGGACGACACCCACACCCTGGTGCCCGTGGACCGGCCGAAAGGCCGCAACACGGCGGGCATGGTGGTCGGCGTGGTCACCACCCCCACCGCGCTGCACCCGCAAGGGGTGACCCGCGTCGTGCTGCTGGGGGATCCCACCAAGTCGCTGGGCGCGTTGGCGGAACCCGAATGCCGCCGCGTGATCGCTGCCCTCGACCTGGCGGAACGCATGCAGGTGCCCGTGGAGTGGTATGCCCTGTCCTCGGGGGCGCGCATCTCCATGGAATCCGGCACCGAAAACATGGACTGGGTGGCTGCGGCCCTCAAACGGATCGTGGAATTCACCCAAGCCGGCGGGGAAATCAACATCGTGGTTGCGGGCATCAACGTCGGCGCCCAACCGTATTGGAACGCCGAAGCGACGATGCTCATGCACACCAAAGGCATCCTGGTGATGACCCCGGACTCGGCGATGGTCCTCACCGGCAAACAGTCGCTGGACTTCTCCGGCGGCGTGTCCGCGGAAGACAACTTCGGGATCGGCGGATACGACCGGGTGATGGGCCCCAACGGGCAAGCCCAATACTGGGCGCCGAACCTGCTGGCGGCCCGCGACATCCTCATGGAACACTACGCCCACACCTACATCGCGCCCGGGGAGACAACACCGCGCCGCGCCCCCACCAGCGACCCCGTGGACCGGGACATCCGCACCTTCCCGCACCAGGTGGACGGCAGCGACTTCGCCACGGTGGGCGACATCTTCTCCGCGGAAACCAACCCGGACCGTAAGAAACCGTTCGACATTCGCACGGTCATGCGCGCGGTCTGCGACCAAGACCACCCGGTGCTGGAACGCTGGGCGGGCATGGCGGACGCGGAAACCGCTGTGGTCTACGACGCGCGTCTCGGCGGCATCCCGGTCTGCTTGATCGGGATTGAATCCCGTTCGATTCCGCGGCGCGGCTTCCCCCCCACCGACGGTCCCGACACCTACACTGCGGGCACCCTGTTTCCGCAGTCGTCGAAGAAGGTGGCCCGCGCCATCAACGCGGCCAGCGGCAACCGTCCTCTCGTGGTGTTGGCGAACCTGTCCGGGTTCGACGGCTCTCCTGAGTCGATGCGGAAACTCCAACTGGAGTATGGGGCGGAGATCGGCCGCGCCATCGTGAACTTCCGCGGCCCCATCGTGTTCTGCGTGATCTCCCGCTACCACGGTGGCGCGTTCGTGGTGTTCTCCAAGGCCCTCAACCCGAACATGACCGTGCTGGCCGTGGAAGGCTCGTTCGCGTCCGTGCTCGGCGGCGCCCCGGCGGCCGCGGTGGTGTTCTCCCGCGAAGTGGACGCCCGCGCCGCAGCCGACCCGCGGGTCCGCGACTTGGAAGCCCAAGTGGCGGCAGCGTCCGGCACCCTGCGGGCCACGCTCACCGCCGAGTTGGAGGAGCTGCGCGCCACGGTCCGCACCGAAAAACTCGGGGAAGTGGCCGCAGAGTTCGACCGCATCCACGACATTCAACGCGCGGTGCGAGTCGGTTCGGTCGACGAGGTGATTCCCGCCGCCGAGTTGCGGCCCCGCATCATCGCAGCGATCGAAGCCCGACTCTCCTAGCCGCACACCCTCGTAGGGGGGTGGACACGGCACGTGTCCACCCCCCACCTTTCTCTGCCAGGGGCCTGGTCGCAGGCGGCAACAAACCCCTGCGTCAACGACGGTGCGATCATCCAGGACACGGGGCACCCCGCTGAACCGTCCCGGCAGATCCACGGTTCCCCGCCCAGCCCTACCCTGGGGCCGGGTCAGGCCAGTCGCGGGCCTGGGCCCACACGTGCGCAAACCCCGCCAAGGCCCGCAGCTCAGCCATCGTGCGAGCCGCAGACTCCACCAGCGACGGCGCACACACCACCACAGCCACCGCTTGGGCCCGCGACAACGCCACCGTCAACCGGTTGCGGGACAGCACAAACTCCATGCCCCGAGGTGCTTCCCGCGCACTCGACACCGTCATCGAACACACCACCACGGGCGCTTCCTGGCCCTGAAACCGGTCCACCGTGCCCACACGCACCGCTTCCAGCCCGGCTTCCGCCAACGCTGCCCGCAACGCACGCACCTGCACATTAAACGGGGCCACCACCATAATGTCGCTGCCCTGCAACGGCCGCGGCGGCCGCCCCGGCTCACACCACTCCCGCCCCACCAACTGCGCGACCACCTCAACCACAGCCCGCACCTCCTCAGGGCTGTGCGTGCTGCGCCCCTGGTGCGCCACCACCTTGCGGTACACGCCCGCCTCCACCCCGGCTAGGCCACGCAACGCCGCATCAGGGTGGGCACTGAGCCGCCCCTGGTAGGCCAAGTGGGACACCACCGTGCACACCCCCGGATGCATGCGACGGGTGTGCGCCAGAAAATAGCCGTAGGCGGGGTCGATAATGTCGGCGTCCCCCACCACGTGTTCCAACGCGGACCGGTCCGCGCCCGCCGCGTGTACCCCCTGCACCACGTGCGGCAACTGTTGAGGATCCCCCAACAGCACCAGCGAACGAGCCGCAGCCGACACCGCGACCGCATCCGCAAGCGCAAACTGCCCGGCCTCGTCGATGAGCAGCACATCCACCCCCAGGCCACGCATCTGCGGGTGCGTAAAGTTCCACGCGGTTCCCCCCACCAGGTATCCACCCTCCTGGCGGTGGCACCACTGCACCAAGTCCCGCACCTGCCTGGGCTGCTCCCACGGCACACGTCTATCAGGAGACACTCCTGATGGGCGTTTCGCACACGGCACCCCCACCCCGGCCTCCGCTGCGGCACGCACCGCCGCGCGCAGCACGTTCTCGATCGCCTGATGGCTGGTCGCACACACCCCCACCCGGAGGCCACGACCCACCAAGTGGGTGATCAGCCGCGCAGCAAGATAGGTTTTCCCCGCTCCCGGCGGGCCCTGCACCGCCAGATAGGAGTCGTCCAACGCGTCCACCGCGGCAAGAACCGCAGCAACCGTGTCCCCACCGAAGTCGCCCGGATCCGGCAGCGCACCCCCGCCGCGCAGCCGCGGCGGAACCCGGCGCAGCAGATCCACCCCCGCCATCTGAGGCGGACGGGGAAGAGCCGCGGCGACACGTTCCGCTACCTCCCACAACGCTTCGTCTTTCGGTGTAGACCGCACCGGGGCCCCCGGCAGCACCGCCAGCGGCTGCCGGTCATGCTCCGCACCCACGTCTGCTTTCTCCACCACCACCAGCCGGTCGGCCGCAGCCTCCACCACCGTTGCCGGCACCGCCTCCGCCCCCTGGCCGGCCACCCCCGGGTACAACAGTCGCACCTGGTCACCCACCCCAAAAGGATGCAGCCGGCGGGGATCCGCGCCCACCTCCACGTGCCGCGCCGCTTTACGCTGCCGCCCCTGCGGGGGCACCCACGCATGAGCGCGCACCCACAACGGCACCACACAGTCCGCATCCGCTTCCAACTCTTCGACCGGGGCGGACAGGCGGCGGAAAAAATCCCACCACAACGGGGCTTCTTCCCGCCGGTAATAGCCGAGCAGCGCACTCAGCACATCCCAGGCGTCCTGGTCCTCACCCCGCCCTTCCCCTGCCGCGGGCCCCGCCAACGCTTCAGTCAAAGACCGGATCCGCTCCTCCACTGCGGCCCGCCGGGCCGCAGCCTGCTCCTGCTGGCCGGGGTCCACCCCCACCGTTTCGGGGGGTGCAGGTCGAGCCACGATCCCATGGTCGACCCGGAGTTTTTCCAACCAGTCACGCAGCCGCGCCACCGACACGCACTCGCGGCGCACCTGGGCAGCAAGCGCCTCCTGCACAGCCTGCGCCTGCCGGGAATCCCCCGCCCGGCAGGCGCGACGGTAGGCGGCATACCCGTCGGGCTGCGGCTCGCCCCCACCCCACCGTTGAGCATCGTCACCCAAGTAGAGGGGTTCAAGCGCCGACAACGCATAGGAGCGTTGGGACACCCGCACGCTTTTCTTCACCACATCAGACAAGTCCACACACCGGCGCTGCCGCAGCAGGTCATCCACTTCGGCTTCCCGCACCCCCAGCGAAGCAGCGAACGCGGCAAGCCGGCTCGCCCCCTGCGGGGTGTAACAGTACAGGTGAGCCTCCCCGTCAGCGCGCAACTGGCCGCTCACAAAATCCACGAACGCAGCGAACGCGACCCGCTCTTCGGCACGGTCGTGCGCCCACCACACACAGTGCCGCTCCTCACTGGGAAGGTACGCGCCCCACAGGAACGCCAACTCCCCGTCGTCGCCCACCGGGGTGGTGGCCACGGTGAACACCACGTCCCCAGCCGAGGGGGCAGGCAGCAGCACCAGCCCGTCCTCGGCATACACGGTGGCGAACACGCGCCCCGTCGGGTTGTCTGCGGTGCGGGTGGCGTCCTGGCGGACTTGCAGCGCCGCCTGTTCCCGCAACCGGGTATAGGTGCGGCGCGCCAACAGCGGCGGCCGCTGCTCCTCCCCAGCGCGGGCAAGCGCGTCAATCGTGGTGATTCCCACGGCTTGAAGTTTCACGATCTGATCACCGCGGATGCCCGCCACCAAGCTCACATGCCGGTCCCGGGCCCGCCCTTGGGCACACCACGTCGCAAACCCGCACGTTTCACAGGCCGGGCACGGCTCCCCCCACACCGGGGAAGGCAGTTCGGGGGGTGCGGCGAGCCGCCGTATCAGCCGGTCCTGCGCCACCCCCACCAGGGGAACGTAGTCGCTGACCCGCAGCGCATGATGCCCATTCTCTGAGCGCACATGCAGAAACTCGGGAGCCTGCGGGAGGGTGTCAGCCAGCATGGTGGCGCACGCCGCAAGCTCCACAATGGTTCGCGGGGTGGCGTGCCCCACCGCCTGCCACGGCTCATACCCGGCAGGCACACCCTCCCGGCAGGCCCCGGTTTCCGGGTCCACCGTGGTCGCGATGAGGAAGTCGACCTGCCCGAACAACAGCACCCCCGGCTGGATCGGCGCGACCACCACACCGTGGTGGATGACCGGAACCCGGTCCCGGATCGCTTCCCGGGTCGCCTGAGCAGCGACGTGCACCTCGTCGAGGACAGGGCGCGGCGGTGCGACGGTGGCCACCGCATCACCGCCGAAGAGCGCGCGAAGCCGCCGTAGCTCCGCCTCCACCAGCTCTTCGCGGGCCTCCCCGGCGAGCGGGTCAACAATCTGAGGGGTGGGAGCGCCCTCCTGATGCGCGGCCCGCGCCTGGTGCAGCACGCTGCGGTGCGGGCACTCCACCACATCCACAAGGTCGGCAGGGGAAACCACCCACACTGGTCCGGCACGGAACACTGGCCCCTCCCCGCAAGCAAAGTCCTGCTCGCGGGCATTCTGCCACGCCCCGCCCGGTCGGCTCGGCCCCGCAGCCGAAGACGAACAGGGCTGTCGCCGTCCCCACGACAGGAGGAACGCGACAGCCCTGGCGAGAACAGGTCAGCTTTCGATGGCGACGTGGCGGGGCCGCTCATGCGCACTCTTCGGAGCGGTCACCGTCAGCACACCGTTGTCGAGTTTGGCGCGCACCCCTTCAGCGTCGATCTCCCCGGGCAGCACCGTGCGGTATTCGAACTCCCCGTAGCGGCGCATCCGCCGGTGGGCGCGCACCCCTTCTTTTTCTTGCTCCTCCACCTTCCCGGAGATGATCAGCTCGTTCCCGCTGACCTGAATGTTGATGTCGTCCTTGGACATCCCCGGGACTTCAGCTTCCACAATGTAGGACTTGTCGTCTTCCAACAGGTCCGCAAACGGTGTCCACGTGGTGGGAGAGATGATCGGCTCACCGAACGCGGACTCCAACAGCCGCCCCATCCGGTCGTAGAGTTCCTCAAACTCGGGGAACGCGCCCCACTGGGTGGGAATCAGCCGTTCCCGACGGCGGGTCACGGGAAGCGCCATCGCGATCACCTTCCTGTTCGGTGCCGAAAGAATCCTTGAGCTGCGGGCAGCCCACTGCGGGCCCGCGGTGGACGCGTCTACCACGTACCGCACCCGTTACACGCCCCACATCCCGGCCTTTACCAGTGATCTTGGTGGTGATGGCGGTACAGGAATTCAGCCCACGACCCGCCACGACACGCGGACCACCCCCTGGTCGAGGGAAGCGATCGCGGAAAACGCTGCAGTGCTCAAATCCAGACACCGCCCCGCCACATAAGGGCCCCGGTCGTTGATCCGCACGGTCACGCTCCGCCCGGTAGCCGTGTTGGTGACTTCCACCATGGTGTGAAACGGCAAAGTGGGGTGTGCCGCGGTCAACTGTGTGGGATCGAAGATCTCCCCGGACGCGGTCGGCTGCGGATCCCCATACATTGAGGCCAAACACTGTCCAGATTGCCCCGCATCGGGGTGTTCGGGAAGGCGGGATGCCGCCACCTCCACCGTGCGACTCCGCACCCCTTCAGCCACCGCCCGCTGCTGCCTGGCGCGGGCCGCCTCCCCACCCGCCTCCACCCCGGCCGCGGGGGCATGCCGCGGCAGCGGGCTTACCACCCCCACATCCGCCGACCCCCCACCCTCGTCTCCGTGAACCGCCACAACCACCCCAACACCCACAGCCGCCACAACCCCGGCCGCCGCAGCCACCCCCACGGCAGGCTTCAACCCCACGAATCGACCTGTCACGCATTGCCCCTTGCGTTCCACCAACCACTGGTCTGCCGGCCCCGCACCCGACCCACCCCCGCTGTCCAGGGCCGCACCCGTGTCTACCCGCCATGATCCACCCTGGTCAAGCACCCGCCACGGTTCCGCCACCCTCCGACCGGCGAGACGGCACCGCCACCCGCATCACATCCTGGGCCAGCACAATCTCCCCAGAAAAACAGGCGGCCGCCTCAGCAATAAACCGGTCCTCCTCTTCACGGCCGTAGCGTTCAGAGAAATGAGTGAGCACCAGACGCCGCACCCCGGCCTGCGCAGCGATCATCCCCGCCTGACCAGCAGTCAAATGCCGGTAGCGGGCAGCCAGCTCCGCTTCAGCGTTCAGAAACGTCGCCTCGATCACCAGCAGATCAGCCCGCTCCGCCAACCGAACCGCGGTGTCGCACACCCCCGTGTCCATGACAAACGCGAACACCTGCCCGGGCCGCACCACACTGTAGTCAGCAAGCTCCACCCGGTTCCCCGCAGCGTCAATGAGGAACCCTTCAGCTTTCAGCCTGCCGACCGCTGGCCCGCGGATCCCCCGCGCCGCGAGCCGGTCAGCGAGCATGTGCACCCGATCCGGTTCAGCAATCCGGTACCCGTAAGTGGGGATCGAATGGTCCAACGGCAGCGCGGTCACCGTGAACTCGTCCTCACCGGAGACGACCACCTCGTCACCGGCCAGCGGCTGCGCTTCAATGACCTCAGTGTCCACAAACGAGGTGGCATAACGCAGCCGCTCCCAATACTCTTGGCCCGCCGCAGGGTAGGCCACCCGCACCGGGTGGGTGACCCCGTCCCGAGCAATCCGCTGGATGACCCCCGGCAAGCCCAGGCTGTGGTCACCGTGGAAGTGCGTCACACACACGCGGGTGATGTCATGCGCCGAGATTCCCGCATACCGCATCTGCCGCTGGGTGCCTTCCCCCGGGTCGAACAGGATGCCGTGCCCATCCCACCGCAGAAAGTACCCGTTGTGGGCGCGCCGCTTGGTGGGGACCGCGCTGGACGTCCCCAAAACAATGAGCTCCCGCGTCGACATGCCGCCGATTCTGCCAAGCCCTACCGCTCAAGCCGGACCCGAATTTCGGTCCCCACCCTCCCACCCCGCCCCGCCCACACCCCCACGGAAAGGGTTTCGGACACCACCCCTCCACGTTTCCCCAGGTCACAGCGGTGTACGTGCGAGGTTTGACGGTCCGACAGGATTTTCGGACACCGCGGCACCGGTGTCCATAACCCTGCTCCCCGACACCCTTCAACCCGGACAAGAGCTTTGCGAGCCACACAGGACACCCGGAGTACCGCACACAGAATCAGCAGCGGAACGCCCCACCCACTAGCCCCACCCCGGCGCCGTTGAAGAACCCCACACCGCCCAGTAGGCTGCCGACGGCCCAAAAAAAGGGGAGAAGCAGACCCGCCACCACCCCACCTCACCCTTCGGTGGCCCGGAAAGACCAACCGCCCCGGCCCTCCCCGCCCCTCGGCGCCCTCACCGCACGACCCGGCATGACACCACAACAACACCCCGCCACGCCACGACCAACCCGACCCCCACCTCACCCGCCCGTGGCACACTCCTGGACTAATGCCAGACAAACCACACGCCCCGCTACGGATGCACCCGCAATGTCCGGGAAGTATCCCACTAGGACCACAATTGCAAGCACACTTCGGTAAGGATTCGACATGCGGTACCGCTACTCCGAAGCTGAACGCGCCGCGTTCGACATCGTGCGCGCGATCCGCGTCGGAGACGCCGACGCCGACATGGCTGAGGCCCTAGGCGCCGACCGGCTCGCCGCCCGAGCGCCCTCCGACGAAGTCATCCGACTCCGCTACGACCGTGCCGCCGACCACGGACACGAAGGACTCCTCATGCTCACCACCGCGCTCGCACGACTCGCGCTGGCCAGCCTCACCGCCCTGGCCCAAGCCCAACACCGCAACCTCGACGACCTGCTCGACGACTACGAAACCCACCTCAACACCGGCCGTTCCTTCGGCAACAACGAGGAACGGTGAAGCCACCCCGACTAGCCCCGCTTCCCCAGCGCCTCATCGAGACGCTCCGCAAACCTCTCCACCGGCTGCGCCCCGAAAAACGCCTCCCCGTCGATGAGGAACGCTGGAGTACCCGGCACTCCCAAACCGAGCGCAAAAGCAAAATCCTCCTCGACCGCCTCCCGCAACACCGGATCCGCCAAATCAACAGCGAACTGGTCCGTATCCAACCCGATCGTGGCAGCCACCTCCACCAGGCTCTCCCGGGACGCCCCCGCAGCACGCCACACCTCCGAGGACTCATACAAAGCCTCGTGGTAGTCCCAATAACGGCCTTGGCGTCCAGCCGCGCGGGCCGCAACCGCCGCCCGCACCGACTCCTCCCCCAAATACGGATAGTCCCGCCAAACCAGACGCACCTGCCCGGTCTCCACGTAACGCTCCACCAGCACCGGCTGCTGCTCTAACGCAAACCTCGCACAGTACGGACACTGGTAGTCGCTGAACACCACCATGGTCACCGGAGCATCGCTGCGCCCCAAAACCAGCTCCGGATCCACCTGCGGAGGCACCGGCCCCGCCACCACCGGCGGAGACGCACTCCCCGCCACCGCCCCATCTCCCGGCCGGGAATCCGACTCTGCTCCCCTCCCACCCCAGCCAACCCACACCCCAGCAGCGACCGCAACCAGCAGCAGCACAACCGCCACCACCACGTAACCGCGCCCCCACCCGCGGCCCGACTCGCCACGCACCTCACCCACGACCTGGCTCACCCTCCACTCCACGCATCGCCTCGACCAGCCGCAGCAGCATGACGGGCGCACCACCACGACAGGCCGCCAACGCCTCCGCCACAAGGCTGGCCGCATGCACCGCCCAACCCTGAAAGGGACCGTACAACCACAGACAGCCGACCTGCCCCCAGTCGACCACCCCCGCGATGGAAGCGGAACCACACCCTCTCCGCCATCTCACCCACCCATCCACCCGCCCCACGACGCCCCCACCGCCCCCGGACACCGCTCCCACCCGCCCTCGACCGCACCCTGCAGCACACATCAGCGGCGCAGCCTCCGACTTCCCCCCGACTCCTTCTCCTTCCCACGGACCCAAGCCCGCAGCAGAAGGACACCGCTGACCAACACCGCGATCACGGCAACCCCCGCGTCCACACGGGAATCCCACTCCAGCAACGGCCCCTGGGCCCGATAGGCAACCTCCTCCCACCACGCCATGCCAGCAAGCCCAGAAAGCGACGCGGTCCCGTCATAGACCACAAACAGCACCCCGATAGCGATGAACAACACCCCGGACACCACACTGCTGCTGTGCAACTGCAGCGGCCCCACCGTAAAAGCACGACCTCGAAGCCACGACTTGCGCGCCACACCGCACCGCTCCCACACCACAGCCAACACAAAAAGCGGCGCTGCCATACCCAGGGCATAACAGGCCAACACCATGGCCCCCTGCACAACCGTCCCAGTCGCCGCAACAGTCAGGACCGCCCCCAGCACCGGCCCAGAACAAAACCCCGCCAACCCGTAGACCGCACCGAGCCCGAAAACCGACACGACATCCGTCCGCCCCGCCACCCGGCTCTGCCACCGGCCAAAAAACGGCAACGACCACCCGCCACCAACGACGTGGACGACCCCGAACGCGATGATGACAGCACCCGCAACCGTGATGAGCAGATCCCGGTGCCCGTAAAAAAGCGTGCTCACCAACGCCGACCCCGACCCCAAAGGCACCAGCGTGGCACACAGCCCACAAAAGAAAACCCCGGTCCGCGCGAGGAGACGAACCGGAGAACGGAAAGCGTACGCGAAGAACGAGGGCAGCAGCAGCGCACTACACGGACTGAAAAGCGCCAGCGCTCCACCCGCAAACGCAGCCACATATCCGATACCCAACCCCGGTCACTCCTCAGCTACGGCGACCCCATCCCCCACAGCGGAGACCAACACCCCAAAGGCTGCGACCCACAATCCACACCCACCAGCTTCTCGGACTACTCCTCTAACATCTGGCGGACCGCCTCCTCACTACGCCCCACCACAGCCCGCTCCTCCGCCGTAATAATGGGACGCTGAATCAACACCGGGTGAGCCACCAACGCCGAAATCCACCGCCCCCGCTCTTCCACCGTCCGCGGCCACTCAGCCATCCCCAACTCTCGAGCCTGCCGCTCACCCAACCGAGTGATATCCCACGGCTCCAACCCGAGCTTGCCCAACACCTCCTCCACCTCCGCCGCCGTAGGCGGATCCTCCAAATACCGGCGCACCGTGTAGCGCACCCCTTCGGCATCCAGCAGCGACAACGCGGAACGGCACTTCGAACAAGCCGGATTAACCCAAATCTCCATGCCCACCATCATGCCCACCCCCACCACCCCAGCAGGACCCGCACACCCAGACAAAAACGCGGGCCTGCAGCCAAACCCCACCGCAGACCCGCGCATCCACGAACGAACACTCACACCCGACGCAACAAAGCGGCCAAAGCCTGTCCGCCACCAATGCACATCGTGACGACACCAAGCTCAAGATCACGCCGTACCAAATCCCGGGCCACCCGCAACGTAAGAATCGCCCCGGTCGCCCCCACCGGATGACCCAACGCAATCGCCCCACCATAGGGGTTGGTCTTCTCCGGATCCAGACCAGCGTCCCGGATCACCGCAACCGCCTGCGCCGCAAACGCCTCATTCAACTCCACCACATCAACCACAGCCGGGCTCGTCCCCGTCTGCTCAAACAGCTTGCGCAACGCAAGCACCGGCGCATACCCCATCAGCTGCGGATCCATCGCCGCGGTCGCCACCGACTCCACCACAGCCAGACCCTTCAGGCCCCGCTCACGCACCACCGACTCACGAGCCAGGACCAACGCGGCCGCACCATCATTGATCCCCGACGCGTTCCCCGCCGTCACCGTACCGTCCTTCTCAAAAACCGGACGGAGCCGCGCCAACCCCTCCAACGTGGTGTCCGGCCGAGGATGCTCATCCACCTCAACCACCACCGGCTTACGGCCCCCCACCTCCACCGGGGTGATCTCCTCAGCGAACGCGGCACGCGCCGCATCAGCAGCCGCGCGACGCTGCGACTCCAACGCAAACTCATCCTGCTCAGCACGGCTCACCCCGTACTTTCGGGCCACCGCCTCAGCCGTGCACCCCATGTGCACGTTGGAGAACGGGTCCGTCAGCATCGCCACCGTGCCGTCCACCAGCGTGCGGTCCCCCAGCCGATAACCGGAACGCGCCCCGAAATCGTAGAACGGCATCCGGCTCATGTTCTCGTCACCGCCGGCCAGGACAATGTCGGCCGCACCCCAGCGGATCTGCATCGCCCCAGACCACACCGCCTGCAGACCGCTACCGCACAACCGGTTGACGGTATAGGCGGGGACACTCTCCGGAAGCCCAGCGGCGATAGCGACCCGCCGCGCGTTGTAAGCGTCCGGGCCAACCTGGCCAATGCAGCCCATGACCACCTCGTCGATGTCGGACGCCGCGATCCCGGACCGCTGGAGCGCTGCCCGGGCCGCCACCGCACCGAGTTCGTGGGCGGGCACATCCTTGAACGCGCCGCCAAAACTGCCGACTGGCGTCCGCGCACCGTCAACCACAATGATCCGTTCGGGGGAGCTCATGGTGCAGGTCTCCTCATCCCACCAAAAATGCTTCTAATGATGAACATATTAGGTGAATGGCAGACCACCCAGACCAAGTCCCACCCTCACAAGCCCAACAACCCTGCACCCTCAGAAATCCCGCAACCAGAAACCCCCCATGTCCCGCACTCCCGACACCCCCACAACCTCAAACCCACCACCGCAACAGAAACCCCACGCCGACAACGTCGCCGCCCTCACCCTGGCCGCCGCCGACCACTCCGACCTTCCCCTGCTCTACTCAGCCGAAGCCGCAAGAACTGACGAGCACCTTGCCTACGGCGGCCGCTTCACCACGCCCCAGCCCCGCCACCGGTCAGCTAAATCGAAAACCGCCAAACCATTCGCCCACCCCACACGCAATGGCATGCTGACAACATGCAACACGCATCGATAACGCTACGGTTTGACCCCACACTGCGGCCGCTCCTCGCCCCCCGCAACCGCACCGACCTCCTCCACGTCAACCACGACCCGGCCGCATCCCTGAGCCACGTGGTGGAATCACTGGGCGTACCCCTCACCGAAATCGGTGAACTGCGCATCAACGGCACCACTGCCTCCCCCTCCCAGCACCCTCAACCCGGCGACCTCATCGAAGTACTCACCGTCCCGAAGCCCCAACCGGTGCCTTTCTCCCCCATCCGGTTCATCCTCGACGTCCACCTCGGCACCCTGGCCCGGCGGCTACGCCTCCTCGGCGTGGACACCGTCTACTACACCCACCGTGACGACCCTGCACTCGTCCAGCAGGCCAACGAAGAGCAACGGATCCTCCTCACCCGCGACCGCGGCATCCTGTACCGCAAAAACCTGCGTGCCGGCGGGCACATCTACGCCAGCAACCCCGACGAGCAGCTCTTCGAAGTACTCGACCGCTACGCACCCCCGCTTGCCCCCTGGACCCGATGCCTCACCTGCAACGGCCCCCTAGCCCAAGTCGACAAAGACAACATCGCCGACCAGCTCCCTGCAGGCACACGAGCCACCTACGACACCTTTGTCCAATGCACCGAATGCCGCCAAATTTATTGGCCAGGAGCCCATCACGCACGGCTCACCCAGATCATCGAAGCAGCTCAGAAACGTGTTGCCGCGATTTGATGAGTTGGTCTTGTTGTTTGTGTTTGGAGTTGTTGCTGTTTGTATAGTTCTTAACCGCCACCTTTACATCGTAGATTTATAGATATGACCGCCTACCACCCCACCCCTGGCGGGGAACCTCATGCTCAGCGCTGTCCGCCCTCCTCACCCCGGGACTACAGACTGAAAACAACCGATCATCCCCCGTAGGGTGACCGTGTCGATACCTCACCGCGATCCCGCTGACACGCGGCCATGTCGAACTGTGGGAGGGTGAGCTTCTCCCCTTGCGGGAGCTCGCCCGCGTTGCCGCAACGGAGCGGCACCGCGTCTGGGCTCCCGCTCCCCGGGGCACCACCTCCCCCGCGAGAGACCTCCTGTTCGTGGGCGTTTGCTGCTCCGTTCACGGAACAGGCCTGCCGGGAGCCCTCACTCCTGTCCTTGCCATCTCAATAGGGAGGCGGTATGCAGCCCGGCTCGCATCAGAACCCCCAAGGGGACACCGATGTCCCCTCCCCCGCCCCAGCAACCGGACCCAGGAACGGGCTGTCCGCGGGACTCACCACCCTCAGCCTCGGCATCCAGCACGTCGTCGCTATGTTCGGGGCCACCTTCGTCTTCCCCCTCCTCATGGGCCTGGACCCCAACCTGGCCATCATGATGTCGGGGATTTGCACCATCCTCTTCCTGCTGATCGTCAACGGTAAAGTCCCCAGCTATCTCGGCAGCAGCGCTTCCTTCGTCGCCGCAGCCGTCATCATCGCCGCCGACGGTGGCGGCCCCGCCACGATCACCGGAGCGGTTCTCGTCACCGGTGTGGTGCTCGCACTCGCCGGTTTCGTCATCCACCTGCTCGGCCCCAACGCCATCGTCCGCGCGTTCCCACCCGCAGTCACCGGCGGGGTCGTCATGCTCATCGGGTTCAACCTGGCCCCCGTAGTCTCCGAGTCCTACTGGCCGTACGACCAGTGGACTGCGCTGCTCACCATGGCCTTCGTGATCCTGGCGACGGTCGTGCTGCGCGGCTTCCTCAGCAGGATCACCGTTCTGCTCGGGTTGGTGTTCGGCTTCGTCCTCTCCTGGGTCTTCGACCGGCTCTTCGGTATGACCCCGACCCCGCAGGAGGACGGCAGCGTCAAAGACGCCTTCCGCGTCGACCTGTCCGGTGTTGCTGACGCTCCCTGGTTCGGCCTGCCGGAGTTCCACGCCCCGGAATTCCACCTCTCCGCCATCCTGGTGGCGCTGCCCGCCGTGATCGCCCTCATCGCGGAGAACGCCGGCCACGTCAAAGCGGTGCAGGAGATGACCGGCAACGACCTCAACCCCTACATGGGTCGGGCGATCTTCGCCGACGGTGTGGCCACAGCGCTGGCGTCCTCGGTGGGAGGCGCACCCACCACGACCTACGCCGAAAACATCGGGGTTATGGCGATCACCCGCGTCTACTCCACCGCCCCCTACTATGTGGCTGCAGTAATCGCGATCCTGATCGGCCTGTGCCCCAAGTTCGGTGCCCTGGTCTATGCCATCCCGCAAGGGGTGATCGGTGGGATCACCGTCATCCTGTACGGCATGATCGGCCTGCTCGGCGCGAAGATCTGGGTGGAAAACCAGGTCAATTTCGCTGACCCGCTGGTATTGGTGCCGATTGCGGCCGGATTGATCGCTGGAATCGGCAATGTCTCTCTCGTCTTCACCGACGGATTCCAGATCAGCGGCATTGCGCTGGGCACGATCGTCATCCTCGCGGGCTACCACCTGCTCCACGCGCTAGCGCCACGGTCGAAGACACATGCGGCTCCTTCCCCCGGTGCTCCTGCCGGTTCCGGTGCAGAGGGCGGAAAAGCAGAACAGCACGCTGTGCAGGACTAGCGGAATGTGTGGTGCGGGCCGGAAAGAGTCCGGCCCGCACTTCGACGGCTGTGGGCAACCTGCGAGACACCATTCCCGCTCCCGGACGGTTCCCACGCAGGAGAGTGGTCGGGTATTGCGGGCGTCCCGGTAGAGGGCTCGTCCCCTACGAACGCCCTTGCACCGGTGCTCTCCTGTGCCGTCGATTCCCGGCTGGGCCGGGGAGGAACCGGTCCAGCCGCGCTCCGGGGTCATCTCCATTCAGCGCAGTACGTGTCAGCGCAGATGCGGGAACAGAGACGGACCCGCACATCTTTGACGGGGCGAGGAACAGAAGCGCCCCTTGGTTTCCCCGTTGTTGACGGTGAGGAAGTTGCCTGGGGCATGCTGTGTGCCGCCGTCCCGCTCTGTGGCGGCCACCGTCACGTACGAGGTGGACATGTGTTCCGGTCCGCCGTGTGCTGTGCGGTGCACGACGGTGTGCCTGGTGCGGTCCCAGCCGATTCCCCCGCGGCCCCAGGAGTCCATGAGACTGATGGCGATGACGCGGGTTGCTGCTGCGGGCACTGCACTTAGGGCGGCAGCAATGGCAGCGACGAATGCCGCTATCCCGCCGTGCTTCATTGTGCTCAATCCACTCCTCCGGGACCGCCGGATCCTCTGCTGTGCCGCCGCCTTTCCAACGGCGCCACCATCCAACCTAGAGAGCGGAGCCGTTCTTCGAAGCCACTTTCCCTAATTTTGACGTTTCAGAAAAACCGCGTTTCTCGATTATCCATTTATGGTTTGCTTTGCACGACAGAGCAGACATTGCAGAGCAAACAGCACAAAAGAAAAGATGTGTCATCGGGTAGCGCGGAACCGCGGCAGGTCTTCGGGAGTCTTTGTCGTAGAGTTCTCGTCCTATCGCCGCAGAGATGAGGAAACGTGACGGAAATCTCCCAGGAACTGACATCTTTAGCGACCAGCGGGGCCGCAGCGCTGGTGCAGGCCATGACCACTGATCTTTGGTCAACAGTGCACGACCGAGTGGCCGCACTATTCGGCGGAGACCAGGGGGTGGCAGCCGAACTCGATCAGACTCGCAGCGATGTCCTCGAGAAGACCCTGCCAGACGAAGACGCCCGCACAGAATGGCGTAACCGGCTGCGCCGTCTACTCCGCAACAACCCGGAGGCGGCCGCCGAGCTGCGGGTGATCCTCAACGAGTTGAAATACGAGGAGCCAGCGTCCAGCCAGGTGACCAACCAGATCTACGGCAATGTCACCGGGACGGCTTTCCAGGGACACACGTTCTACGGCGGGATTGTCTACCGGGGCGGTCCTTCCGACGGTTCGGGCTCTGTTTCGCACTCCCAGTGAGGGGTGTCGTGCCCTGGTCCGCGGACTGCCTTGGTGAGTGTGCGGGGCAGGCGTCGGCTCACCGCGGTGCCGCCCCGCACTCCTCCCGTGGCCCGTTCTCACGGCCCTTGCCCGGCATGTTTCCGCTTTGTGCGGCACGGCCAATACCGGTGCTCCGCTCCCACACACGAGAGTTTCTTCTCACAAGGGGTGAACGGGATGAATTTCTTTTTCTTACTGAAAAGAGGACGAATGTAGAGCTGGCGGGGATGGTTCCTTGAGGGGGAGGGCTCGTAAGGTGCGGTTATGGCTGAGGTTCAAGTGACGGACAGCGGGCGAGTGACCTCTCGCGTGGGAGACACTGTGGTGGTCCGGCTTCCGGAGAATGCCGCCACGGGGTACGTCTGGTCAGTGGCGAGCCTGGGGGACGGACTGTTGTTGGAAGAAGACAGCGGCTCGCCCGTGGGCAGCCTTTCCGGTGGTGCTCCCGGGGAGCATGTGGTGCGCGTCCAGGCTGAAGAACCGGGGACGTGGCATATCGACCTGCAGTTGGCCCGCGGTTGGGAGGCGGGGCCGGCCGAGGAGAAGCGCATCACGGTCGAAGTGTCGTGAGCTTCGCCGCTAGGGCGTGCCTGCGAGGGGCACCGCCGCGGCCGCGCTCATCCACTGATCCGCTGCAGGCTTTCCCGCACCTTCACTGTGTCGGGGTGGTCCGGACCGTAGTGCTGCTCCAGGTCGTCGAGTAGCTCCAGGAGTGTACGCCGGGCTCCCCCGGTGTCCCCTGCCCCGAGCTCCATGAGTCCGATCTGGCGGCGCAGATTCAGGGTGCGCTGGTCGTAGGGGCCGTAGCTGGCCTGCTGGTCGGCGAGCAGTGCACGGAGCAGGCGCAACGCTTCTGTGGTCTGTCCCATGAGGGCATGGCAAGTGGCTTCTCTGTGCCGGTAGTGCAGCACCTGTTCGTCGTCGGGACCGCGGTGGTGCGCGAGAACCTGGTGGAGTTCGGCGAATATGGGGACTGCTTTGCGGTAGTCGCTGTCTTTGAACAGCACTTCAGCAAGCTCCCCGCGCAGAGTGAGTACCTGCGGGTCGTCTGGGGCGAGAGCGGGAACCACTGCGGAGAGCACTGCTTCCAGCAGTGTCGCCGCTTGGTTGTAGCGCGCTTCGTGAGCGAACGCCACGGCCACTTGGCGGACCTGGTCCAAGTCGACGGGGCCGCCGCGGGTCTTTCGCGGGATAGTGGGGCCAACCGTGTCGGTCATAGAGCCGACTACGGCGGAGTAGAGGTGGATCGGGTTGCTGCCTTCGGCCACCGTGCCGGGGAGGAAGCCTGCGCCCTGGGTGAACGGCAGTAGGGCGCGGCATACTTCGACGGCGTCTGCGGGCCGGTCCGCGGGGTGTTTCTCCAGCAGGCGCAGCACGAGCCGGTCTATTTCCTCTGGCACCTCGGGGCGTGTCGTGCGCACCGACGGGGCAGGCTCGTTGACTTGGCGGTGGAAGACTTCGTACTCGGTGCGCCCGTCGAACAGGCGCTGGCCGGTGAGCAGTTCGTGCATGACCAGTCCGAGCGTGTACAGGTCGCTTTGCGGCCCGAGAGTGGCTCCTTGGACCTGTTCGGGGGACATGTAGGAGGGGGTGCCGAGGAGGGTTCCAGTCCGGGTGAGGCGTGAGACGTCCGGGTCGTGGAACATCGCTAGCCCGAAGTCCAGGACTTTGATGGTGCCGTCGTGGCACAGCATGAGGTTGGACGGTTTGAGGTCGCGGTGGAAGATGCCGCGTTTGTGTGCTGCGGCGAGTACCGCGGCGACTTGCGCGGCAGCGGATGCCACCCAGGAGACCGGGATGTCTTCGTGTTCATCGATGATGTAGTCGAGGGAGATTCCTTCAACGAACTGCATCACCATGAACGGGCGAGAGCCGACGCGGGGGTCGTCGAAGACGCCGACATCGTGGATGGCGGGTGCACCTGGGTGTTCGAGTCGGGCCATGATGCGCGACTCGTGGAGGAAACGCTTCACCAGCGTCTCATCGTGCTGGCCGAAGGGGAAGCGGATGAGTTTGACGGCGACCTTGCGGTCCAGTCTTCGGTCGTGGGCGCGGTAGACCTCCCCCATTCCGCCTTCACCGATCGGCATCGATTCCAGTTCGTACCGGTCGTCGATGACCGTCTGTTCCGCCACCACGCAACCTTCCTGCACGCCCGTACTTGGGGGCAAAGTTACACCGTATGCGACAAACCGGGACGTTTCTTTCTGGGAGAACGCCATGCGGGAATGCCGTAACCGTTCCGGTTCATGGGGCTTTTCGGGGAACGGGTAGTTGAGCGGAAATTTTACGGCTCTGGCGGACAGGGTACCGGCAGGCCGGGTAGCGCAACGGGCATCCGACGGTCGATGCAAGGAGCAGGCATGCCAGCGACCCGGGTGATCACATCCCCGGTCTCCGGTCACTTCTACCGGCGCCCTAAGCCCGATGCGCCGCCCTTTGTGGAGGAAGGCCAGCGGGTTGAGGCTGGACAGACCATCGGAATGGTGGAAGCAGCAAAGCAGTTCACTGAGGTCAAGTCGGTTTCTTCCGGGACACTCGCTGAATTCGCGGTGCATGACCGCCAGAAGCTGGCGGAAGGGGACACTATCGCGCGTATTGCTGAACCGTAGGGTTTAAGCCGGCTCCGCGCTGGTCCGTCCAGCAGGGGGCGCTGGGCTGTTGTGCCGGGCCGGGACAGCCCTTCCCCTGTCGGCGGGTCATGCCCGCACCGGCCGGCAGCGTTCAAGGGCGTAGCGGTTGGGCCAAGGGTGGGGCGAGACCGTCCGCAGCAGGAGGGCAGGGAAGAATGGATCGGACGGTAGTCCACGGCCTGGGAAAGCTGCGATGGAACGCACACTCTTCGAACCCGCTCACGTCGAGTTCCGGGATGCGGTGCGGGAGTTTCTCCGGCGTCACGCTGTCCCCCACTATGCACGGTGGGAGGCGGAAGGCATCGTTGACCGGGAGCTGTGGCGGCAGGCGGGTCGTGCCGGTTTTCTGGGGACGGCTATCCCTGCCGCGTACGGTGGCGGGGGTGAACCGGATTTCCGCTACAACGCGATTCTCACCGAGGAGTGTGCGCGTGCCGGGATGCTCTCGCTGAGCTCCGGTTTCGGGGTTCACAACGATGTGGTCACCCCCTATCTGCTGTCGCTGGCTTCCGAGGAGCAGAAGCAGCGTTGGCTTCCCGGACTGTGTTCCGGGGACCTGGTGACCGCGATTGCGATGACCGAGCCGGGGGCGGGCAGCGACCTCAAAGCGGTGCGCACTACCGCGGTCCGGGACGGCGATTCGTATGTGCTCAACGGCACGAAGACGTTCATCACCAATGGGATCCACGCGGATTTGGTGATCGTCGTCGCGAAGACTGATCCGTCGGCCCAGGCCCGCGGCATCAGCCTTGTGGTGGTGGAACGCGGCATGCCGGGGTTCCGCCGGGGTCGTAACCTCGCCAAGGTGGGGCTGCACGCCCAGGACACTGCCGAACTTGTTTTCGAGGATGTGCGGGTTCCCGCGGCCAATCTTCTCGGTGAGGAGAACCAGGGGTTCGGCTATCTGATGCGTAATCTGCCGCAAGAGCGGCTGTCGATCGCGGTGATCGCGGTCGCTGCGGCACGCGCCGCTGTGGAGTGGACGATCCGGTACTGTCGGGAGCGTACAGCGTTCGGCCAGGAGATCGGCCGTTTTCAGCACAACAAGTTCCAGTTGGCGGAAATGGCCACCGAGGTGGATATCGCCCAGACCTATGTCGACCGGGCGGTCCTCGCCCACAACGCGGGCAGGCTGAGCCCTGTGGATGCGGCCAAAGCCAAATGGTGGACCACTGAGTTGCTGAAGCGGACCGCTGACACGTGTCTGCAACTGCACGGGGGCTACGGATACATGGACGAGTATCCGATTTCCCGGTTGTGGCGGGATGCCCGGGTGCACACGATCTTCGGGGGGACGACGGAGATCATGAAAGAGATCATCGGCCGTGATCTCGGTTTTTGAGTCTGGGAATCATCCGGCGTTCCGCGCACGTGAGACCTGCCATCCGCCGTGTGGCCGCTGTGCTCCCGCTAAGTTGGACGGTGTTTGACGTGATCCGTTAATTCTCTGAGTGTTTGGGAGTCCACCGATGTCCACGCGCATCTCCTCCGGGGCGGCGCGGACGTCCTCGTCTGCGTCTCCTGAGCAGCAGGACGCTTCTGCGCCGTCGTCCGGTACTGCCCGGAGCCTGCTCAGTATCGGCGAGCTCGCACGGCGCGCCCAGGTTTCTCCCCGCACGATCCGCTACTACGAGGAGCTGGGGATCCTTCCCACGCCCCAACGCACGGCCGGTGGGAGCCGCCGATATCCGCCGGAGTACCTCTCCTATGTCCAGGGGGCGCTGCTCCTCAAGGAGTTGGGTTTCTCCCTGGAAGAGGTGCGGGAGCTGTGCCAGGGGACGCAGGAGCGCACCGGTGAGGCTTCCGCGCGCACCCATGCCATGCTCGCCACCAAGATGGCCGTGCTGGAACAGCGGATTCGGCTGCTCTCCCGGTTGCACGACCTCATTCGCGCAGCCGCTGAAGGCGGCGGGGAGGCGAACAGCGGTGCCGCGGAGCTGCTGCGCCTGCTGGGAGAGGAAGCCCAGGCCGCCGGTTCCGCCTCCTCCCCCACGGGTCAGCGTTAATACCGCTCCCTCAGGCATGGGGAGCGGTCCGCGCCCAGAGCTGGGCGGGGAACGTCTCCGACACTGCGGCTACGTGGGGGGGTAGGCTGCCCTCTCCCCCGCCATGGTGGGGCGGTATGAGACCATCGGCACCGTGACCACCATCCCCTCCCCTTGTCTTGTCCTGTGGGATATCGACCGCACCCTCCTCACCGTGGGCACGGTCAGTCAGGAGCTGTATGCGCACGCCTTCGCTTCCGTCGTGGGCCGTTTCCCGGAGGCGGTGGCGGAGATGGCGGGACGCACCGAGCTCGCCATCATCACGGAGACGCTGCAGCGCAACGGGATCAGGCCGTGCCCCGACCTGGTCTCCCGGTTCTCTGCAGCGCTCGTCCAGGCGGCGGAGAAACTGCGTCCGCGGATGCGCGAAGTGGGACGTGCGTTGCCTGGTGCTGATGCGGCGCTTCAGGCCCTGCACCGGCTTGGCGCTGTGCAGACGGTGGTCACAGGCAATATCCGGGATCTGGCTGCAGCGAAGCTCGCTGCGTTCGGTTTGGCCGGGTATCTCGACTTGTCTCTCGGCGGCTACGGGGACCAGAGTGTCGACCGGGCGGACCTGGTGCGTTGGGCGATGGCCCGGGCCGGGGAACGGCACGGGCCGTTCGATTCTGCGAGCGTGGTGGTGGTCGGCGACACCCCGCACGACATCCGCGGCGCCCACGACGCGGGCGTGCGGGCGGTCGGGGTGGCGACCGGGCGCAGCAGCCGCGCTGATCTTGCTGCTGCGGGAGCGGACGCCGTGCTCGATGACCTGACGGACACGGCCGCGGTCGTCCGGCTTCTCACCGGGACCGGGGAGCTGCGGCTCCCTTGATCCGGGGGAACAGGCGCGCTGCGGGATTTCGTGGTCAATGCAGGAGCGCGAAGACTGTGCCGCACACCACCGCCCCTTGGAGTGCGCCCGCAACGACTTGGGCGACCGTGTGGTGATCGAGTTCGACCCGCGACCAGGCGACGAGCGCGACCGCGGGAGCGGCCACTCCCCACATGAGCCCGTAGGTGAACGCGAGCGCAGTGGCGACCCCGGCAGCGCTTGTCGTGTGCACGGAGATCTTCCACCACCTGTTCACCACACTGGTGCTGACGAGTCCGGCCAGGATGGCGACGACCAGGGCCAGGACGATGCGGGGGGCGTCCAGCAGGAGCAGTACGGCGCAGCCGGTGAGGGCACAGCCGGTGGCGATGAGGAACGGCACCGTGCGCTGCCGGCGGTCTCTCAAGTGGTGGTCCTGCCAGTAGCCGCGTCGGACTCCGAGGAACAGCACGATGTAGGGGACGGCCACGCAGCAGAGGGCAGCAAAGAGCCCCCAGCCGACACCGGTGAGGCTGCGGGTGCCGGTCCAGCCGACTAAGGGCAGGGCAACCGTGACCAGAACTCCAGGGGAGAGTACTTCGCCGACGAGTACTGCTACGCGGCGCCGCAAGGCGCGCAACGGAGCTGGGGTGATTCCGGTCACGTTCGGTCCTATTCTTGTGGTTCAGGGATGGTGGGACACTGGGCACCCTAGACGCAATTGTGCTGCCATTGGGGCCGGTGTCACTGGGTCGCAGGACCATCGTGCCAGTCGGGCGCTGAGACGGTTTTCTCCACGCTCCTGTGCGCTGCGGGGGATGGCTGTTTCGCGGTTTCGCGGTGGGCGGGGTCGAGGTCTCCGCCTACTGCGACCACGGCTGCGGCCGCCAAGAGGCACAGTCCGCAGCCGATCCAGAAGATCGCCGCGGAGTAGCCGGGGACGACGAGGGGCACGGTCACACCGATCACGGAGCCGAGGTGGAAGATGGCCACGAATGCGCCGATTCCGCCGGAGACGCCTGCACGGGTGACCTGGCCAAGCATGACCACGGCGATGCTTTGGAATCCGGCGGTGAACACGGCGTAGAGCACCTGGGCGGTGAGGAGTCCGCCGTATCCGGTGCCCACCGCGACGAGGAGGAACGACAGGGTGCCGATCACGCAGACCCCGACGAGGGTGCGCACGCTGCCGTATCTTTCGGCGGCGGTGGCGAGGGGGACCAGGACGAGGATCTCCACGAAGGCGGTGAGGGCGAACAGGCTGGGGATGACGGATTCCGCGATGCCTGCGCTCAGGGCGTAGAGCGGCAGGTAGACCTGACGAAGGTTGTCGGCGCCGCGGAGCAGGAAGACCGCGGCCACGGCCAGGGCCACCAGCCACCATTCTTTCTTGCGGCCGCGGGCTGCCGGGTCTTCGGGTGTGGTCGGCTTGGGGTGGGCGACCGCGGGGAGGGTGACGCTTATCAGCAGGATGAGCCCGTAGAGGGCCATGCCTCCGTAGATGGGGTGGAAGAGCGGGCCCAGGGTTTGTTCGGCGAGGAACATGGCGGAGGCGAGGCCGAGCCCGGCAATGTAGCCGATGATGAATACGGTGCGTACCAGGCTCATGACGCGGGCTTCGGAGCGGGTTCCGTTGTCGAGTAGCGCCACGAAGGACGGGTAGATGAGGCTGCCGACAGCGATGCCGCAGGCGGCAGGGTAGATCGCCCACCCGGGGGTGGGGGCGGCGAGGAAGGCCGTTCCGGCGAGGCCGAGGGTGGCGCCGAGGGCGATCCCGGTCCGGTACCGCCCGTGTCGGCGGCACCATCCGCCTCCGAGGAGGCTGGCCGCCATGGCGGCGAGGGCGAACAGCACGTAGAAGATGACGATCTCTGGTTTGGTGGCGCCGCGCTGGTCGAGCAGTAGTGGCAGGACCACCGTGGAGAGGCCGGCGAAGGCAGCGGCGTTGAAGACACCGAGGATGAGCCGGCCTATGCCGGATGTTTCCCGCGCAATTCCCACACGAATTCCCCCGTTCCCGGGTCGGGCTTCTGTTGCGGCGGCAGACCGGTGGTGGTCTGGCCGGAATCAGTCCTGATGTAGTCGGGGCGTACGGCCTAGGCGAATGATGATCCCTTATTTGGGAGCGCTCCCACGCCTAGGGGTGCTTCACCGGCGACAACAAAGCATTCAGCAGGATCCCCGTGGGACACAGCTCTACCACACCAAGGAGAGGTAGGGCCACCAATTCGCTGTTCTATTCTGTTCGTTCCTGTCTGTTGTGTCGGCTTCACCGGGAACACCCGCGTTTTCCGCCCGCCGCCAGCGTGGATCCCGGTGGAAAATCCCCCGTTCTTCCCGTTCGCCCTTCCCCCAACAAGGTCGGTCTCCGGAACGGAAGCGCTTCCCGCCGTGTCACCGCTCTTCGTCGCGGGACAGCCCTGGGGCTGGCGTCGCTACCGTGGGAGCGGGCTGGCAGTGCTGGCAAGGGCGGTATCCCGCGGCAGCGGCCTCGGCGAAGGTACGGAACCCTTTCCGGTGGGGCGGGGTGATTCGGCGGGCGTGGCGGCACGTCGGATGGCACACGATTCCGGTGGTGTCACTAGCCACGTAGAAGATGCCGCGCCGGGCCAGCGTATGCAGCTCCTCGAGATTGGTGCCCTCGTCGTGCAGCAGGCGGTGCTTGACTTCAGCCCCGAAAATGTACTCGCCGGGGGAACCGTCGGAGCGGACCACACGGTGGCAGGGGATCAGCACGGGGACCGGATTGGTGGCCAGCGCCGTGCCCACCGCGCGCACTGCTCTAGGCCGGTTGATCTTCTGGGCGATCCAGGCATAGGGGCGCACTTCACCCCGCGGGATGGTCCGAGTGGCGCGCAGCACCGCAACCTGGAAGTCGGACAGGCCCCGCAAGTCAAAAGTGAGCGTGCTGCTGCGTCCGCGCCGCAGCGCCGACACCAGTCCAGCCGGGGGCCGGGGGGCGCGCACCAGCGGCCGCTGGAAGCGGCGGCGGAACTCTTCGGCTGCTTCGGCTCCGTGCCGCCGGACATAGGCGATGCCGTGGTCGGTGTAGGCGACGAAAAGCTCCCCGATCGGGCTCTCCACGGTGACCCAGCGGGCCACGATCCGGTCGATCAAGTCGGCGGGGGCGTCGACGGCCAGGTCTGCGAGCTGCTGTTCCAATGGTTCTTCACGCATAGCTACCTCCCCGGGTGAGTGCGCGGAGCTTGGCGAGCCCGCGAAAGATGTGGGATTTCGCGGTGCCCTCGGGGATACCGAGGACCGCGGCAACCTCGCTCAGGGACAGGTCGGCCACATACCGCAGCACGATCGCTTCCCGCTGCATGGTGGAGAGCTGGTTGAGCAGTGTGGCAAGCGCCCCGCTGGTCTCGTGGTGTTCGGCGATTTCAGCGACGTCCTGCCGGGGATCAGCGAGGTCGACGTCGTCGGTGAGGGGTGCTGGCGGGGGTTTGCGGGCAGCAGTGCGGGCCCGGTTGCGCCACACGTTCCACAGGATGGTCATCAACCAGGCCCGGGGTCGCATCTGGGAGCGGCGTTCCGGGCCGTAGCTTCCGGCAGCCCGGTATGCCCGCACGAATGTCTCAGCAGCCAGGTCCTCGGCATCCGCCCAGCGGGCGCAGAGCCGCAGCGCGGCCGAGAACACTGCACTGCGATGCTGGTCGTACAGCTCGATGAACCAGCGGTCGGCGTCGTCGGCGGTCTCCGCGATGGTGCTCACACTCTGGTAACCCCGGGCACGCCGGAAAGGTTGCACCCGCACATCGGTTCCCGGCGCGGTCGTGCGCTCTCCCCGGTGCGCGGGTGTTTTCTCTGCTCGTGTCGGTGTTCAGTGGGCCTGGTGGGCGGCGTGGCGCACCGCCTCGGTGATGCGTTCCCTTAGCCGCGCGAAACCGGGTGCTGCCCGGGGATTCTCCTCGTAGGGCAGGTCTGAGCTCTCCTCGAGGATGATCCGGCCGGGGCGGGCGCTGAGGACGATGATCCGGGTGCCGAGGAAGACCGCCTCCTCCACGTCGTGGGTGATGAACACGAGGGTTTTGCGGGTGTGCCGCCACAGCAGGCGCAGTTCTTCTTGCATGCGTTCTCGGGTGAGCGCGTCGAGTGCGCCGAACGGTTCGTCCATGAGCACGATGCCGGGGTCCGGGGCGAGGGCGCGGGCGATGGCGACCCGCTGCTGCATCCCGCCCGACAGCTCGTAGGGGCGCATCCGCGCAGTGTCGGCCAGCCCGACCAGTGCGAGCTGGTGCAGGGCGCGCTCCCGGCGCTCTTTGCGCGGGACGCCTGCCATGCGCAGGCCGAACTCCACGTTGGCGAGCACGCTCAGCCAGGGGAACAGGGTGGGCTGTTGGAAGACGACGCCTCGATCAGGCCCGGGGCCGGTCACGGGTGTGCCGTGGACGGTGAGCGTGCCCCGGGTGGGTTGCTGGAAGCCGGCGATCAGGCGTAGCAGGGTGCTCTTCCCTGACCCGGAGGGGCCCACGACAGCGAGGTGCTGTCCTTGGTCGAGGGAGAGGGTGATGCCGTCGAGTGCGGGGACTGTGCCGTCGCGGCTCGGATAGTCGTGGCCGACCTCTCGCAGTTCCAGGGCGGCGGTCGTGGGGCTAGGGCTCCAGGACACGGGCGACTCCTTGGGGCGCGAGGGCGGTTTGGAAGTCCGCCAAGGCGGGTGCCGCGTCGATCTCCCCTTGGTCGGCGAGGAACTCAGCGGTCAGCCGGAGGTATTCGGCCAGCCGGCCGGGGTGGTCGGGGGTGCCGAGGTAATCGGGGGAGGCTTGTTCTGCGGCGTTGAGGAAGATGAGCTGGTCGATCTGCTTTTCGGCTTCCTCGGCGTCCAGGTTGAGTTCGGCGGCGATGGCTTCGACCGCGGCGGCCTTGTCTTCCTGGATCAGGGCCACGGCCCGGTTCTGCTGCTCTACCCAGGTGGCGAGCGCTTCCGGGTAGGCGGTGGCGAAGTCGGTGCTGACCACGCCGAGGTCTGCGGTGACCTTGCCGCGGTCGGCGAGTTCTCCGCTGGTGATGAGGGTCGTGCCGCCCGCGGCGCGCAGTTGCCCGAGCACCGGGTACCACACGAAGGCCGCGTCGATGTCGCCGCGCTGCCAGGCAGCCAGGATGTCTGGGGGTTCCAGGTCGAGGAGTGTGACGTCGTCGACGGTGAGGCCGGCTTCGTCGAGGGCGGCGATGAGGTGGTAGTGGGTAGTGCTGGCGAAGGGGACGGCGACCGTTGTGCCGGCCAGATCGGCGACCTCGGTGATGCCTTCGACGGCGACGAGGGCTTCGTTGTCGTCGATGACGTCGTGGATCCACGCTACCTGGTAGTCGATGTCGAGAGGCTGGGACAGGCCGCGGGTGACGGGGGCGCTTCCAGCCAAGGCGATGTCGAGTTCTCCAGCGAGGAAGGCGGTGTTGACGTCGCCGCCGGAGTCGAACCTGCTCCAGATGATCTCGGTGTCGGGCAGGGCTTCTTCCAGCCAGCCGTAGTGCTTGACGATGAGGTCTCCGTTGGGGATGGACTGGTAGCCGATGCGCAGTTGGGCGGGGACGCCGTCGGCAGGGTCGGTGCTCTCCTCGGCGGCTGTGCACGCGGAGGCCAGCAGGGTGGCGGCGAGTGCGAGCACCGTGGTCAGGGTGCGGGGGGATCGCGATGAGATCATGGGGTTCTCCTAGGGGGAGCGGATCTGGTGTGCGGGTCAGGTTCGGCCCCGCCAGGGGGCGAGGATGCGGTCGATGCGCTGCAGGATGCCGTCGATGAGCAGCCCGGACAGGCCGATGACGAAGAGTCCGAGGATGACGATGTCGGTCTGGTTGAAGCGCTGGGCTTCGCGGATCATGCCGCCGATACCGGGAAGCCCGTTGACGGTCTCGGCGGCGACGACGGAGGTGTAGGCCACGCCGACCGCGATGCGGACCCCGGTGATCACTTCGGGGAGCGCGTGGGGGAGGACGATCCACAGCGGCAGCCGCCAGGAGCGTGCGCCGAGGGAGCGGGCCGCGTGGAGGTAGTCGGGGCCGACGTTGCGGACCGCGTCAGCGGTGGCCACGGCAACGGGCGGCAGGGAGGCAATGATGAGCAGCCAGATCTTGGGTTCTTCGTTGATGCCGAACCAGATGACGAGCAGGCTGAGGTAGGCCAGTGGGGGCAGGGCACGCACGAAGGAGATGAGCGGCCCCAGCATGACGCGCAGGGCGGGGACCAGTCCGATGAGGAGGCCGAGCAGGATTCCTCCGGCGGTGCCGTATCCGCTGCCGGTGAGGATGCGTCGCATGCTGGCCCACAGGTGTTCGGGCAGGGTGGATCCGCTGAACCCTTCGGTGGTGGTTGCGACGGCCTGCTCCCAGACAGCGTGGGGCGGGGGCAGGATGACCGGGGGCCAGATCTCGGCGCGAGCTACTGCCCACCACAGGAGGAGGAAGCCGCCTACAGCGAGGGCGCGCAGCCCGAGGGAGCGGGCGGCTGCGGAAAGGTGGAAGCGGCTCCGGGTGGAGTTGTCGGAGTTGAGGCGGGTCCCGGAGCCGCGGTCTGTGGGGCCGGTGCGGGGCCGGACGGCAGTGTTCATGGCGTTGGCGCTGCGGTGGCTGCGAGAGTGCGGGGCAGGACGTATTCGCCTACGCGGTAGGCCTCTTCCAGGTGGGGCCAGCCGGAGAGGATGAACTCTTCGATGCCGAGGGCCTGGTAGTCCACGAGACGTTGGGCTACTTCGTCGTAGGAGCCGACGAGCGCGGTTCCTGCTCCTTCGCGGACGAGGCCGATTCCCGCCCACAGGTTGGGGGCGACTTCGAGGGAGCGGGTGGAGCCGCCGTGCAGGCTGGCCATGCGGGCTTGGCCCACGGAGTCCATGCGGGCGTAGTAGCGCTGCATGGCTGCGATGCGCTCGGGGTCCATGCCGTGGAGGAGCCGTTCGGCTTCCCGCCAGGCTTCGGCGGAGGTGTCGCGGGCGATGATGTGCAGGCGGATGCCGAATCGGAGGGTGCGGCCGGCGTTGGCGGCCAGGGTGCGCATTCGGTCGATCCGCTGGGCGACCATGTCCGGCGGCTCGCCCCACATGAGGTAGACGTCGCTGTGGGTGGCGGCGACCTGTTCAGCTGCGGGGGAGGCCCCGCCGAAGTAGATGTCGGGTGCGGGGTCGAGCGGGTCTGCGGGTCCCCACTGTTCCACCTGGTAGTAGCGTCCGGTGAAGTCGACGGGTGCTCCGGTGAGGGAGCGGCGCAGCACGGTGAGGAATTCGGCGGTGCGGGCGTAGCGCTGGTCGTGGTCGAGGAAGTCGCCGTAGGCCCGCTGTTCGACCGGGTCTCCCCCGGTGACGACGTTGACGAGCAGTCGGTTGCCGGAGATGTCCTGGAAGGCCCGCACCTGTTGGGAGAGCAGGGTGGGCAGGATGAAGCCGGGCCGGAAAGCGACGAGGAATTTCAGGTGCTCGGTGTGCTGGCTGAGTGCTGCGCAGATGGTCCAGGGGTCAGGGCAGCCCGCACCGGTGGGGGTGAGAGCCGCGGTGAAACCGGCGCTCTCTGCGGCGCGGGCAACCTGGGCGAGATAGCCGAGGGTGGCCTGGCGCGCAGGCGCGGGGGTGTCACCGGTGTCGAGACGGATCGTGGAGTTGCGGACCGCGTATCCGTCCCCGGTAGTCGGCAGGAACCAGTGGAAACGCATGCGGGAGCCCACCTTTCGCGGAGGCGTCGCACTACAGACAAAACCAACTATATAGGTAGGAAAACTCTGATATGGCACGCCTGCCCAGGATGCGCCTGTCGACCGCCTGCCTGTCGCGACGCAGACACCCTTCCGAAAAGCTCCTTCATTGCAGAGCAACAGGGGCCTCATCGCGCGTTGACACCGCGTTTTTCCTGGGGTGATCGCCAGTCCGTCTGCCAGCTCCCCTGAGGTCTGCCTACCGAAGCACCCTGACCCGGGGTGGCGGCGTCCACAGGCCGGGCAGTGCACCCTGGACCCACCGGGGCGCATTCTGGTGAAGCTTCGGAGCACCGCACTCCCCCGTTCAGACGGCCTGGCAGAGCTCCTCGGCGGGGCGCGCTAGTGCCCCCTGGGGAGGCGGGCCCGCCGCCTGGCGCGCCTGGTCTGCTCCGGGCAGAGAGCCGCGGTGCCCGTGCACAGCCTCCCCTGGCCGCGGAGGTAACAAAAATAAAACCCACTAAACAGGTAGACTTAATTGAGTTATTGGCGCATCATGGTGCCATGCTCACCAGCGACATCCACCGCCCGGTGCGCGACGCTGACGCTGCCTTGCCTCACCGTGACGAGGAGCGGCTCCTCGGCGTCATCCCGCTGACAGACCGGCGCAAAGTCATGGTCGTCGTCGGCCATGTCGTCGAGGCCGCCAACGGTACGGACAGCACCGCCACCGGTCCACTGAACGACGACGCTCTGGTCATCGACCGCGACTCATGGCAAGTGTGGGCGTACGGAAAACCCGTCAGCCTCTCCTACCAGGAATTCCGGCTGCTCGCCCACCTGGCCTCAGCTCCCGGGCGGGTGTTCACCCGCCAAGAACTCCTCGACCAGGTGTGGGATCCCGAAGCGCATACCACGGCCCGCTCGGTGGACGTCCACGTCCACCGGATCCGCCGCAAGCTCGGCGCGCTAGGCGAACGGCTCGTCACCGTGCGGCGGGTCGGTTACGTCTACCGGCCCCGCTGACACCCATCCCAGCCTTCCAGCTCCGCCCTCCTGCTCCGCGCAACAGAAGGACGCCGCTCATGTCCCTGACCTTCCACTGGTTCCTGCCCACGCAGGGCGACAGCCGCGGCCTCGTCGCTGACGGCGACCCGGCAGATGCCTCCGCCTGGCGCTCGCGACCCCCTTCAGCCGGCTACCTCACCCAGATCGCCCGCGCCGCTGAGGACCTGGGCTTCGAAGGCGTGCTCACCCCGACCGGAGCATGGTGCGAGGACGCGTGGATCACCACGGCGATCGTGCTCGGCGCGGTGCAGCGACTGAAATTCCTCGTCGCTTTCCGCCCCGGACTGGTATCGCCCACCTTGGCTGCGCAGATGGCAGCGACCTACCAGCGGCTGAGCGGCGGTCGGCTGCTCCTCAACGTGGTCACCGGCGGAGAAAGCGCAGAGCAGCGCAGCTACGGCGACTTCCTCGACAAGGAAGCGCGCTACGCCCGCACCGACGAGTTCCTCCAGATCGTGACCCGATTGTGGGAGGGGGACACTGTCACCTTCCGCGGCGCGCACCTCACGGTTGAGGAAGCGGTACTCCACCAGCCGCCCCCGCAGCGGCCTCCCCTCTACTTCGGTGGCTCCTCCCCCGCTGCCCTCCGCGTGGCGGCCCGCCACGTCGACACTTATCTGACGTGGGGCGAACCTCCCGCTGCCGTCGCAGAGAAGATCGGCCGGGTCCGGGAACTGGCCGCCCAGGCCGGACGGACCCTCACCTACGGGATCCGACTGCATGTCATCACGCGCGACACCGCGGATGAAGCGTGGCGTGCAGCCGACCACCTGCTGGAACGCCTCTCCCCCGCCACGGTGGCGCAGGTCCAAGCCGGGCTGGTCCGCAGCGAATCCGAAGGCCAGCGCCGCATGCTCGCCCTCCACGGCGGCAGCCGCGAGCGTCTGGAGGTCTCCCCCAACCTGTGGGCCGGGGTTGGGCTGGCCCGCGGCGGGGCAGGAACCGCGCTCGTCGGCAGCCACACCGAGGTGGCCGACCGCATCGAGGAATACCACCGGTTGGGCATCACCGAGTTCATCTTCTCCGGCTACCCGCACCTGGAAGAGGCCTACTGGTTCGGTGAAGGCGTGCTTCCCTTGCTGCGGCAGCGTGGGCTGTGGCGCCCCCCTGCCGCTGATACTGACGCCGCGCCCGTGCACGTACCTTTCGTGGGCAGCCCGCGGCTGTCGGCTCCCGCTTCCTAAGAAACCGAGGAGAAACCACCGTGTCCATCACTGTCCTCGTCGGGAATCCGCGTCCGCAGTCGCGTACCGCCACTGCGGCGCTGACCGCGGCCCGCCACGTAGCGGGCGCACTCGGACTCCCCGGTGACCCCGAACTGGTCGAGCTTGCCCCACTGGCCCCGTCGCTGCTGCTGCCCGGCCCGCCTGCCGAGGTCGCTGCGGCACTGGAGCAGGTGAGCCGGGCCGAGCTGCTCGTCGTCGCGAGCCCGACCTACAAGGCGACCTATACCGGGCTACTCAAGGTCTTCCTGGACTTGCTCCCTAGTGGTGCCCTTGCCGGTGCGACCGCCCTGCCGCTGCTCGTCATGGGCTCTGCGGCGCACACTCTCGCCGTCGAAGTGCACCTGCGCCCCCTGCTTGTCGAGCTCGGCGCGCATGTCCCGTCGCCCGGACTCGCTGTCCTCCACGACACCGTGCCCCGGGACGGATCAGCCAGCCCGGAGCTGGACTCCGTGGTGGCTTCCTGGACGGCTCAGGTCGCCCCCCACATCCGCGCACGCCATCACAGTCGGACAGCCGTGTAGCTGTCGCCGCTGCCAGACCGCACTTCGAGGAGTCTCGATGGGCAATTCCCATACCGCTGTGCGCCCGGCGCAGCGCCCTCCGATCGCCGCGGACCAGTTCCGCCAGCTCCTGCGCCACCACCCTGCCGGGGTCGTCATCGTCACGGCTGACGTGGCGGGCCACCCCGTCGGCTTGACTGCCACGTCCTTCACCAGCGTCAGCCTCGACCCGCCCCTCGTGTCCTTCTATGTCGCCACCACGTCGTCCACGTGGCCTCGGCTGAGCCAGGCCAGCCTCTTCGGCGTGCACCTGCTCAGTGCAGACCAAACCGAGCTGGCCACCCGTTTCGCCGCCAAAGGAGTGGACCGGTTCGCTCCGCCGACCCGTTGGTCCCGCGACCGGGACGGGGTGCCTGCTTTGGACGGGGTGACCGCGCGGCTGGTGTGCTCCCGGGCCGCGACCCGCCTCATCGGGGACCACTGGTTGGTCGTGGGCCGCGTCGTCGCCGGCACAGTCCATGATCCGCGCCGGTCTCCGCTCCTCTACCACCGCGGATCGTTCGGGGGATTCACCCCGTTCTAAAGGGCCGCGTCTCCCTGGGAGGACTGCGGAATACCGTCCCATCCGCCAATAACCTACTTTTCAAGTAGGAAATAAAGACTTGTTTCTGCGTCCGCCCTCCACCAGCACTAGCCGGAAAGGAACACCACCGTGACCGACCAGCCGTCCCAGCCCGCACCGCTGAAGTTCGCCTACTGGGTCCCCAACGTCAGCGGCGGCCTCGTCACCAGCACCATCGAGCAGCGCACCGACTGGAGCTACGACTACAACCGCGAACTCGCGGTCCTCGCCGAGAACAACGGTTTCGACTACGCGCTCACCCAAGTGCGGTACATCGCCAGCTACGGGGCCGACCACCAGCACGAATCCACGAGCTTCAGTCTCGCACTCGCCCTGGCCACCGAGCGGCTGCGCGTCATCGCAGCAGTCCACCCCGGCTTGTGGCACCCGGGTGTCCTCGCCAAGTGGGTCGCCACCGCCGACCACCTCACCCACGGCCGGATCGCGATCAACGTGGTCAGCGGCTGGCTGAAAAACGAGTTCCTCGCGCTCGGCGAACCCTGGCTGGAGCACGACGAACGCTACCGGCGCACCGAAGAGTTCATCCGCTACCTCCGCGCCGCGTGGGAAGGCAGCCCACGCGACTTCGTCGGCGACTTCTACCGGCTGCACGGCTACGACCTCAAACCCAAACCGCTGGACGTGCCCGGCCGGGGACTGCCTGAGATCTTCTTCGGCGGCAACTCCACGGCCGCCCGCGGAACCGCTGGCCGCAACGCCGACTGGTACTTCTCCAACGGCACCGACTTCGAAGGATTCACCGAACAGGTGACCGAGGTCCGAGACCACGCCACCCGGGCGGGACGCACGATCCGGTTCGGCCTCAACGGGTTCGTCATCGCCCGCGACACCGAAGCAGAAGCCCGCGAAGTGCTGCGCGAGATCATCGCCAAAGCCGACCGGCGGGCCGTAGCCGACTTCCGCGACGCGGTCCGCCAAGCCGGAAAGTCCACCGCCGACGGCAAAGGCATGTGGGCTGACTCCACCTTCGACGACCTCGTGCAGTACAACGACGGTTTCCGCACCCGGCTGATCGGCACCCCCGAGCAGATCGCACGCCGCATCGTGGAGTACAAGGCGCGCGGCGCGGACCTGCTCCTCCTCGGATTCCTCCACTACCACGAGGACGTCGCCAACTTCGGTGCCACCGTGCTGCCGATCATCCGCGAACTGGAGCAGAAAGTCGACGAGCGCCTCGCTGAAGGCGCCCCCGTCGCCGAAGCAGTCCGCGCCGCCCAGCACGCCTGACCTGGTCTGTCCCCCGGCCCCGGCGCTCCCGCCGGGGCCGGTCTCCCCGCACACCTGTCCTGATTCTCCGCACACGGATGAGGAGGCACCATGAGCACGGAACAGACCGAACGGCCCGCCGAAACTTCCCCGGCCGGGTCTTGGAACGACCGCCCAGCCCCGCGCACCCCAGCCGAGTGGCTCACCCGGGCCGCCGAAGTCGGCGCGATCCTCGCCGCCGACGCTGTGGAACGCGACCGCGCCGGCCAAACCCCGTACGCCGAAGTCCAACTCCTCAAAGACTCGGGCCTGGTCACCCTGCTCGGCCCGGTCGAATACGGGGGCGGCGGACAGACCTGGGAGACCGCCTACCGGGTGACCCGGGAAGTCTCCAAGGCCGACGGGTCCATCGGGCAACTGCTGGGCTACCACTACCTGTGGTCGTGGGCGGTGCGGTTCCTCGGCACCCCGCAGCAGATCGCCGCAGTCGAGGAGCTCGCCACCACCAACCGGTACTTCTTCGGTGGCGCAGTCAACCCCCGCGACGACGACCTCGTGATCACCGAAGACGGCGACACGCTCGTCTTCAACGGACGCAAAACCTTCTCCACTGGAAGCAAGGTCTCCGACCTCACCGTGCTAGAAGGCGTACTGGAAGGAACAGACCAGCACATTTTCGCGATCGTCCCCTCCGCCCAGGACGGGATCGTCTTCGCAGACGACTGGGACAACATCGGCCAGCGTCTCACCGAATCCGGCAGCGTCCGGATCACCAACGTCCGCATCTCCTGGGACGACGCAGCAGGCTACGTCAACCGGGAGTTCCGCCCACTCGTCTACAACACGCTGAACCTGCCGGCCATCCAACTCGTGTTCACCAACCTGTACCTGGGGATCGCCCAGGGGGCGCTGGAGACCGCCGCCGCCTACACCCGGTCCACGACCCGGCCGTGGCCCTACGGCGGGGACAACAAAGAGTCCGCGGTCGACGAGTGGTACATCCTCGAAGCCTACGGGGACCTGCAGTCGAAGCTGTGGTCCGTGGAGGCGCTCACCGACCAGGTCGGCACGCAGCTCTCCCAGATCCTCCACGGCGACCGGGAAGCCGTGACCGCACGCCAGCGCGGCGAGATCGCGGTCCGGGTTGCGGCCGCCAAGCAGCGGGCTATCGACGTCGGCTTGGAGGTCACGTCCCGCATCTTCGAAGTCACAGGTGCGCGGGCCACCGCATCGTCGGTGGGGCTCGACCGGTTCTGGCGCAACCTGCGCACTCACAGCCTGCACGACCCAGTGGCCTACAAGCGGCGCGAAGTGGGACGCTACACGCTGCTCAACGAGATCCCTGAACCCACCTGGTACACCTGATCCTTTCCCGTACGGCGTCCGGCCTGCTCTAAGGCCGGACGCTTCCGCTGTGGCCCTCCAGCTGACAGTCGCACACCCCGGTCTGGCACACCACAAGGAGGACCCCCGATGACCGACACGGTCACTGCGCGTCTCATCACCGATGACAGTGACGCGCTGCGGACCGCCCACGCTCTCGTCCCGCGGCTGGCCGCCGAAGCCGACCAGCGCGACGCAGAACGGAGACTGCCGTGGCCGGAGCTCGCGGAGATCCGCGCGAGCGGCCTGCTGGGAATCACCGTGCCCGCTTCGCGGGGCGGCGCGGAAGTAGCGGCGGCAACCGTGGCCGAAGTGATGCGCCTGGTGGGAACAGTTGACCTCAGTGTGGCGCAGATCCTCCAACCCCACTTCGCGTTCCTCTACTCACTGCGCCGCAACGGCAGCCCGACACTGCAAGAAAAAGTGTTCACCGACGTGCTCAATGGGGCGCTGGTCGGCAACGCCCAGGCTGAGCGCACCGGAAAGCATTCGCACGACCAGCGGACCACACTGGAGCGGACCGGGGCCGACCGGTACCGGATCACCGGGGTCAAGTACTACGCGACCGGTTCGCTGTTCGCCCAGTGGCTGGCAGTGACAGCTCTCCTGCCGGTTTCCGGGCATGCGGACCCCCAGCCGCACGCGGTCTTCGTGCCCGCTGACACCCCCGGGGTGGAGGTGGTCGACGATTGGGACGGCATGGGGCAGCGCACCACCGGCAGCGGCACTGTCCGCCTCACCGGGGTGGACGTCTCCGCCGCGTGGGTGGTCCCGCACTACCGCTCGTTTACCCACCCCTTCCCCTATGGACCGTTCGCCCAGTTGGGGCATGCCGCGATCGACATCGGCCTGGCTCGCGGCGCACTAGAGCGGGCGGCAGAATTCGTGCGGACCCGGAGCCGGCCCTATGTGGAGAGCGGAAGCGACACGGCGACGGGCGACCCCCTCGTGGTCCAGCAGTTCGGGGAGCTGGAACTCCAGGTGCGGGCCGCCGAGGCCCTATTGGAGCGTGCTGCGGCGGCAGTGGATGTGGCCGACGCCCACCCGACCGCCGCTACCGTGGCCGAGGCGTCCCTTGCGGTCGCGGCCGCAAAAGCGGCGGGCGGCCGGGCCGCGGTCACGGTCGCCAACGCCTTGTTCGAGGTGGCGGGCACCCGGTCCGCTGCGGATCCGCTCAACCTGCACCGATATTGGCGGGATGCGCGCACCCACACCCTGCACGATCCCATCCGGTGGAAGATCCAGCATCTCGGCCGGTTCGCGCTTACCGGGCAGCGTCCACCGCGGCACGGTCAGATCTGATCTGGGCTGGTTGCCGGCACAGGTCCGGGTGCCGTTCGTGCGGGATGATGAGCGGGGTGTGCGTGCGGGGGTCGGCGATCACGTCGCAGGCGAGGCCGAACACCTGGTGCACGAGGTCAGCGGTGAGCACGTCACTAGGGGTGCCGTCGGCGACGATGCGTCCCGCGTTGACGACGATGAGGCGGCTGGCGAACCGGGCTGCTTGCGCGAGGTCGTGGAGCACCGCGACCACAGTGCGGCCCTGCCGGTTCAAGTCGGCGAAGAGTTCCAGCAGGTCGTACTGGTGGGCGATGTCGAGGAACGTGGTGGGTTCGTCCAGCAGGATGGTCCCGGTGTTCTGCGCGAGGATCATTGCTACCCATGCCCGCTGCCGCTGGCCGCCGGACAGGGTTTCCACCAGGCTGTTGGCGTGCGCGGCTAGCCCGGTGAGTTCCAGGGCCTGGTCGATGGCCGCCTCGTCGTCAGGGCTCCACTGGCGCAGCAGCGTGTGGTAGGGGTGGCGGCCTCGCGCGGCGAGGGAGCGCACGGTGATCCCTTCGGGGACAGCCGGGTTCTGCGGCAGCAGCGCCAGTTGCCGGGCCACGTCTTTGGATCGCTGTTTGCGGATGTCGCGGCCGTGCAGCAGTACTCGGCCGGACAGCGGACGCAGGACCCGACCCAAGGCTTTGAGCAGGGTGGACTTGCCGCAGCCGTTGGGGCCGACGATCGCGACGAACTCGCCTTCGGCAATGTCCACGGTGAGGTCGCGCACCACGGGGGCGGTTCCGTAGCCGAGGGTGAGGTGTTCGGCGCGCAGTCCGCGCCGCGGAAAGTCCTGCTCCGCCGCGGGGGACGGTTCTTCGTTGGTCGCGGTCTGGTTCACAGTGCTCCTCTCCGCCACTCGCGTACCAGCAGGAAGCCCAGGTAGATGCCGCCCACGGCCAGGGTGGCGATTCCGACGGGAAGCCCGTCGGTGAACGGGAAGTGCTGCACGGCAAGGTCGGCCAGTGCGAGGATGAGTGCACCGACGAGCGCGGAAACCACGAGGTTGGGTCCAGCGAGCCGGGTGAGGCGGCGGGCGATCTGCGGTGCGGTCAAAGAGACGAACGCGATCGGTCCGGCCACGCTCACTGCGCCCGCTGCCAGGACCACAGACAGGGTGATTGCGGCGGTGCGGGTCCGCGTAGCCCGCGCGCCAAGGCTGTCGGCCAGCTCGTCGCCCATCTCGGTGAGTGCTACCGGTTGGGCGAGGGCAGCGAGTAGCGGAACAGCGAGGGCAACCACCAGCCAGATTGTCGCCGCGTGCTCCCAGGAGCGTGCCGACAGGGTGCCGTTGACGTAGGCGGCGAGCACACTGGCCTGGTCGCGGGCGAGGGCAGCGACCACGAACTGGGTGAAGGCCGCGGACATGGCGGCAACACCGATCCCGGCGACGACGAGCCGTCCGGGGTGTCGCAGCCCGGTTCCGGTCACTGTGGCCACGGTCAGCACAGCGGCGACTGCGCCCAGCAGTGCGCCGAGCGGCACGGGGACGGTGCCGGGGAACGCTAGGGCGACGAGGGCGGCTCCCGCGCTCGCCCCCCAGTTCACGCCGATGACGTCGGGGCTGCCGAGCGGGTTGCGGGTGACGGACTGGAACAGGGCTCCCGCCATGCCGAGCGCAGCCCCAACCCCGATGGCCACGGTCACGCGCGGCCCGCTCAACCGGTGGAGGACGAACATGTGGACGGGGGAAGCGTTGCCGGTGAGCACGTCGGCCACGTCGGTGAGGGGAATCCCCAGCTTTCCTAGGGAGAGGGTAGCCACGACGGTGAGGAGGAGGGCGGCCGCCAGCAGCAGCGCCCACAGCAGGGAGCGCAGGTGGACGGGCAGCGCTACCGCGGAGCCCACACGCAGGTTCAGGGCGGACGGTCGGGTCATGACGGCCCCCGCATGCGGCGGACAGCGTGGAAGAGGAAGGGGGCGCCGACGAACGCGGTGACCACGCCGACCATGAGTTCTGCGGGGCGCAGCAGGAAGCGGCCGACGACGTCGGCGAGCAGCAGCAGGGTGGGTCCGGCGAGGAGGGCGAGGGGCATGCAGGTGCGGAAGTCGCCCCCGATGAGGGCGCGTACCACGTGCGGGACCGCCAGGCCCACGAAAGCGATCGGTCCGGTTGCGGCGGTGGCTCCGGCGGCGAGCAGCGTGGCGGCAGCCAGGCCGCCGGACCGGATGAGGAAGGGGTTGGCGCCCAGCGCGGTGGCGGTTTCTTCGCCGAGCGCCAACGTGTTCAAACTGCTGGAGAGCAGGAGGGCGAGGAGTGCCCCGGCGGTGAGGAACGGCAGGACGGAGGCGATCACGTCGAAGCCGCGGCCGGCCAGGGAGCCCACCACCCAGTAGCGGTAGTTGTCGAAGACGTGCGGCATGCTCAGCGCGACGGCTTGCACGTAGGCGGTGAGCACGGCGGAGATCACAGCTCCAGCGAGGACGAGGCGGACGGTGCTGCCGGTGCTTTCCCGGCCGCCGAGGAGGTAGGCGACGAGGCCGGCGAGCAGGGCGCCGGGAAGCGCCCACCAGACTGTTGCCGTGGTGGAGGTGGGGCCAAGCAGGGCGATCGCGGTGACGACGGCTGCCATCGCGCCCGCGTTGACGCCGAGCAGGCCGGGGTCGGCGAGGGGGTTGCGGGTGATGCCTTGCAGGAGCAGTCCGGCTGCGGCGAGGGCAGCGCCAGCGAGGATGCCGAGGATGGTGCGGGGGTAGCGGCTTGCTACCACGGTGGTCGTGTAGGGGTCGGCGGTGCCGGTCACGGCCGCCCACACCTGCGCGACAGTGGTGGGTTTGCTGCCAACGGTGAGGCTGAGCAGGACCGCTGCGGCGAGCGCGAGGAGGGTGCCGCCGAGCAGCAGGGTGGTGCGGGCGGGGCTGGCCTGGAGTGGCGCCGGTGGGGTGGTCACGATCGCCTTTGCCATGGGATCAGGGAGCAGGGTGCGGCCCCAGCAGGGCCGCACCCTGGTGGTTAGCGGTCGAGTTGAGCGACGGCCTCGTCGATCAGGGGAAGGTAGCGGTCCAGGACCCACGGCACGGTGAGCGGGTTGATGATGGAGGAGGCGGTGACGAAGGACGTGTCTTCGCTGACCACTACCGATCCGCGTTCGATTGCCGGGATGGACGCGTACAGCTCCTGGGATTCGATTTCTTTGCGGGTCTCCGCGTCGGTGTAGAAGGTGAAGATAAGGTCGCTGTCCTTCAGCTTGTCGGCGTTTTCCAGGCCGATGACTGCGGAGGCGGTGCCTTCGGTTTCCGGCAGGGTCTCCACGACGGGGTCGACCTGCAGGCCGAGTTTGCTCACCATGGCCACGCGCTGTTCGTGGGGCATGAAGACACCGAGGGTGCCGGGACCGTCAGTGTAGATGTAGGAGAAGGTGAGCTCGGCGTATTCGGGGCGGGAGGCGGCGGCCTCGTCGAACTGCCGCTCGATGTCGTCGATCAGTTCCTGGGCTTCCTCGCTCTGACCGAGGGCTTGGCCGATGATCTCGATCTGCTGGTCCCATTCAATGGTCCAGGGCAGTTCAGGGTAGGCGACGGTGGGGGCGATGTCGTTGAGGATGTCGTACTGCTCCTGGGTGATTCCGGACCAGGGGGCCAGGATGACGTCGGGTTCCAGTTCGATGATGGTTTCGAAGTCGATGTCTTCGCCGCCGGTGAACTGGACGGGGAGTTCTTCGCCGGCTTCGGTGACGGCTTCGTAAATCCACGGCAGGTAGCCGGTCTCGTCGCTGCCCCACTCGTAGCTTTCGATACCCACGGGGACGGTGCCGAGCGCGATCGCGGTTTCGGCTGATCCTTGGCCCAGGGTGACGATCCGCTCGGGTTTTTCGGTGATCTCCGCAACGCCGAGGGCGCTTTCGATACGGACCGGGAAGGCGCCGTCAGCCGAGGGGGCGGTGTCCTCACCACCGTCCGTGCTCGATCCCCCGCAGGCGGCGAGGCTGAGAATCACAGCGGCGGCGATGCCCGCGCTCATGAGGCGTGCGGGCAGGGTGCGGAGCGTCGAGTGCATGCTGGTTTCTTTCTCTGCTGTGTTAGGAGAGGGGCATGGTGTCGGGTTGACGGGGGTTGTGCGGGTGGGGACTCGTGTCCCCCACCGCCAATCCCGACAAAAGCGACAATGCACACAAGCGAAGGTAAGTCTAACCTTACTTAACTCGGAGCTCAACGGCGGTACCGCCCCGCGAGGGCCGCAGCCATCGACCCACGATACGGAAGCGCCGCTTCGACCGGTCCGCCACCCCTCCGCAAATCCCCGTACTCCCCTACTCCGCACTCGCAACAGCGGTCCGCCCGTCCGCCTCGCGGAAATCCGCTACGAAACGCATTCCTGTCACAACACTGCCGGTTCAGCACCCGCAATCAGGCCCCACAGAAACCGGTCTTATCTACACCAGGAAAACCTCTAAGTCAAGGCCAAAACCTCCTTTTCTGCCAACAGTAATATTGTTAACATTCATGCGCACCGATTAATGTTCCGCAAAACGTTAAAGGAGAACTATGGCCGGGCAGACGACTGTCGACTCTCGCCGACAACCACCAGAGGAAGTGGACGTCCTGGTCGTGGGAGCCGGCTTCTCCGGCCTGTACGCCCTCTACCGTCTGCGGGAACTCGGGCGTAGCGTGCACGTCATCGAAACCGCTGGCGACGTGGGCGGTGTGTGGTACTGGAACCGCTACCCGGGGGCGCGGTGCGACATCGAGAGCATCGAGTACTGCTACTCGTTCTCCGAGGAGGTCCTCCAAGAGTGGAACTGGACTGAGCGGTACGCTTCCCAGCCCGAGATCCTGCGCTACATCAACTTCGTCGCCGACAAATTCGACCTGCGGAGCGGAATCACCTTCCACACCACGGTGACCGCGGCAGCCTTCGACGAGGCCACCAACACGTGGACGGTCGACACCAACCACGGCGACCGGATCCGCGCCCGCTACCTCATCATGGCCAGCGGCCAGCTCTCCGTCCCGCAGCTCCCCAACTTCCCAGGGCTCAAAGACTTCGCCGGCAACCTCTACCACACCGGGAACTGGCCGCACGAGCCCGTGGACTTCTCCGGGCAGCGGGTGGGCGTGATCGGCACCGGGTCGTCCGGAATCCAGGTGAGCCCACAGATCGCGAAACAGGCTGCGGAACTGTTCGTGTTCCAGCGCACCCCCCACTTTGCCGTCCCCGCCCGCAACGCGCCGCTCGACCCGGAGTTCCTCGCCGACCTGAAGAAGCGCTACGCCGAATTCCGGGAAGAGTCCCGCAACACTCCCGGAGGAACCCACCGCTACCAGGGGCCGAAGTCCGCGCTGGAAGTCAGCGACGAAGAGCTGGTGGAAACCCTGGAACGCTACTGGCAGGAGGGCGGCCCCGACATTCTGGCCGCCTACCGCGACATCCTGCGCGACCGGGACGCCAACGAACGGGTCGCTGAATTCATCCGCAACAAGATCCGCAACACCGTGCGCGACCCGGAGGTGGCGGAACGCCTGGTCCCCAAGGGCTACCCGTTCGGCACCAAGCGCCTCATCCTGGAAATCGACTACTACGAAATGTTCAACCGGGACAACGTGCACCTGGTCGACACGTTGTCTGCGCCGATCGAGACGATCACGCCGCGCGGGGTGCGCACCTCGGAACGGGAGTACGAACTCGACTCCCTGGTGCTGGCGACCGGGTTCGACGCGCTGACCGGGGCGCTGTTCAAGATCGACATCCGCGGTGTGGGCAACGTCGCTTTGAAGGAGAAGTGGGCCGCAGGGCCACGCACCTACCTGGGACTGTCCACCGCCGGGTTCCCCAACCTGTTCTTCATCGCAGGCCCGGGCAGCCCGTCTGCGCTCAGCAACATGCTGGTCTCTATCGAACAGCACGTGGAATGGGTGACCGACCACATCGCCTACATGTTCAAGAACGGCCTCACCCGATCCGAGGCAGTCCTGGAGAAAGAAGACGAGTGGGTGGAGCACGTCAACGAGATCGCCGACGAAACCCTCTACCCCATGACCGCCTCGTGGTACACGGGCGCCAACGTCCCCGGTAAACCCCGGGTGTTCATGCTCTACGTCGGCGGCTTCCACCGCTACCGGCAGATCTGCGACGAGGTGGCTGCCAAGGGCTACGAAGGTTTCGTCCTCACCTAGCACTCGGCTGTCGGGTCCGTCCGGCTGCGGAACGGTCCCGACAGCGGGCAGGGCCGCGGTCGAAACGCCTTTCAGCCTCCTGCTCCGCAGCCCTCCCTCTGACAGGTGGAGTCCTCCACCGGTATCAGGGCTGGACAGACTGCCGGTTCGATACGGCTCTCTCCCCCGGGGCGCGCCCAAGGTGCGCCCTGGACTGTCCGGGCGCGGGATCCCTGTCCCCGCGCTCCGCGCAGGCTGGCGCGTCCTTCCCCGGGCCCGCGGGCTGCCGTCCTGGGGAGCACGCGCCGGCCCGTGTGCGTCTGCGGTGGTGGGCGCCGCCTCCTGCCAGGCAGCACGGCAGGAGGCGGCGCCTGTCTCTAGCGAGCACACTGTTCCTCCCTGGCAGGGGTGACCGGGCACTGCAGGCCGGTGCCGGTCTGCCTCGTCACCCCCGCTGTTCTTCCGCGCATGCCTGCCCGGGGGCGTTTCCCGGAGCGCGCGCGGGATTCACCACGGCGCGGCCCCGGACGTTGCCGCGTGCCAGCCGTTCGTACGCCAGGGGCGTCTCCTCCAGCGCGTACTCTTCAACCTCCACGGTGATCCGTCCCTCGCGGGCGAGCGCGAGCACGTCGACAAGGTCGGACTGGGTGCCCCAGTAGGGGGTGCGGACGACCGCTCCGAGAGGCACCAGGTTTACGGCCACGGGCAGCCGCCCCTCCCCCACCCCCACGATGCTGATCTCCCCGCCGGGGCGGAGACTGCGTGCAGCCATGCGCAGGGTGGCGTCACTGGCGACGAAGTCGAAGACCACGTCAGCGCCTACCCCTTCGGTGAGGTCCCGCACCTGGTCGGGGACCGTGTCCGTGGAGGGCAGGGCCGTGTCCGCCCCGCAGCGGAGCGCCAGTTCCCGCTTGTCGGCGGCCATGTCTACCGCGATGATCTGCGCGCTGCTGAGGGCACGCAGGATCTGGACCGCGAGGTGTCCGAGCCCGCCGATACCGATGAGGAGGGCGGTGCCGTCGGGCGGCAGCCGGGGCAGCGCGGACCGGACCGCGTGGTAGGAGGTGAGCCCCGCGTCGGTGAGCGGGGCAGCGCGGACCGGGTCGAGACCGCGCAGGGGGACCAGGTGGCGGGAATGGGGGACAAGAAGGTAGTCGGCAAGTGCGCCGTCCGCGCCCAGCCCGGGCGGCAGGATGCCTGCCGCCCGGGCGTGTGGACAGTGGTTTTCTGCCCCGCTCCGGCAGGTGCGGCAAGCGCCGCAGCCGTGCGGACCGTACACCGCGACCGTGTCGCCTTCGGCCAGGCCGGAGATGCCCGCGCCGACGTCGACGACCACGCCGACCGCTTCATGTCCCAGGGTGATCGGCAGCTTGTAGGGCAGGGCTTCGGGCGGTCGGCTCATGACCGCCAGGTCGGAGTGGCACAGGCCGGCGGCGGTGACTTCGAGGACGACCTGTCCGGGGCCGGCCACGGGGGCGGGGATGTCGCTCAGGTAGAGACCTGTGCCGTCGTAGCGGACCGCTCTCACGGGTTCTCCTACACGAGTGCGGCAAGGGCGTAGGCCTGCTGGGTGGCGAACGTGATGCGGCGGGGAGCGTAGGCGTCGCCGAGGAGGTGCACGTTGGCCTTGCCGTGCCGTTTGAGTTCGTGGTAGAGGCTGTCGTCGGGCACGCCTCCGGCGGCTACGACCACACTGTCGAAGCCGGTGATCTCCCCGGGGATGTCGGAGTAGATGTTGCGGGTGGCCACCCGCCCTTCCTCGATCTGTACGACGCGCTGCATGAAGGTGAATGCCGCGCCCGCGGCGGTGAGCTTGGCGAGCGGGGCGCCGATGGTGTACTTGCCGACGAGGGGTGCGGGACCGGGGGTCTGGTAGACGAGGTGCACGTGGTGGCCGTGGTCAGCGAGGTAACCGGCGATGGTCAGCGGCTGCATGTGGTCTTCTGCGGCGGTGAGCAGGACGCGTTCGCCGATCTGTGCCGTCCCGGCGAGGACGGCGTGGCCGTCGACGACGAAGGGGGCGTCCGCCCCGGGGATAGGGAGCCGCCGTGGGACGGCTCCGGTGGCGACGGCGACCACGTCGGCGTCGAAGGATAGGACGTTGTCGACGGTGGCGGTTCGGCCAAGTTCGACGGTGACGCCGGCGCGGCGGAGCCGTCCTTCCTGCCAGGTCACGAAGTCGTGGTAGGCGGCGTTCTCGGCGGCGCGGGCGGCGATGCGCATCTGGCCGCCAAGCTGTTCTTCCCGTTCCCACAGGGTGACCTCGTGTCCGCGTTCGGCGAGCAGCCCGGCGAGTTCCATGCCGGCGGGGCCGCCGCCGACTACGAGGACGCGCCGGGGAGTGCGGGCCGGGGGTAGGGGGCCGTCGAGTTCCCGGGAAGCATACGGGTTGATGGCGCAGGCGAAGGGGAGCTTGTCGACGAGGCGGCGGTGGATGCATTCGTTGCAGCCGATGCACGGGCGGATTTCGTGGACGCGGCCCTGTGCTGTTTTCGTGATGATTTCCGGGTCGGTGATGATAGCGCGGGCCATGCCGACGAGGTCGGCTTGTCCTTGGGCGATGACTTTTTCGGCTGTGTGCGGGTCGGTGACCCGTCCGGTGTAGATGACGGGCAGGGAGACGGCTCGGGTCACTTGGGCGGCTAGGTCTGCCCATTGGGCGGGCTGGTAGTAGTGGGGTTGGATGTAGCTGGGCGCGCCCCAGTTATCGCCGACGACGACGGACAGGTAGTCGATTTTTCCGGTGGCTTCGAGGGCTTTGGCGATGTCGACGCCTTCGGCTGCGTCGTATCCGCCGTCGAGGGCCTCGTAGAGGTTCATGCGGACGCCGAGGGTGAAGTCGGGGCCGACTTCAGCGCGGATGGCGTCGATGATCTCCAGGAGGAAGCGCATCCGCCCGGCCAGGTCGCCGCCGTATTCGTCGTCGCGGTGGTTGGAGGCTGGGGAGAGGAACCATTCCAGCAGGTCGTCGTGGTTGGCGTGGAGTTCGACGCCGTCGAGTCCGGCTGCTTTGCCGCGGCGGGCTGATTCAGCGTATTCGTTGATGAACCAGGCGATTTCGTCGCGGTCGAGGGCGTGGGAGACCTGGTTGGCGACGTATGCGGTGACCGTGGGCGAGGGGCCGTGCGGCATGCCGCCTTGCATGATGAGCTGCGCGGTGACGTAGGCCCCGGCCTCGTGCAGGGTGTCGGTGAGTTTGCGGATGCGGTCGTGGAAGTACGGCAGGCGGAACACTCCGCGGGCGGCTGCGCCCACACCGGTGGGTTCGAATCCGGGGACCAGGTGGTTTTCGAGGGCGGCGCTGATTCCTCCGACCCATGCCAGGCCGGCGCGGGCCCGAGCTGCCCAGTAGGCGATGTTGCGGTCGGCTTCCGCTTCGTCGGGGCTCCACAGGTTGCCGATGGGGGTGGCGTGGGGCGTGGCCATGATCCGGTTGGGCAGGTCCATGCGGCCTACGCGGATGGGGGTGAAGAGGTGGGTGAACTGTGTCGTTTCCCGTGGTTTCATAGGGCGCCTTTCCGCGTGACGTCAGCCATCCACAGGCAGATTTGTGATAAAATTCATAATTACTATTATTATGAAATTGAGAAAAAAGTGGTGGCTTGGTGCTACCGAAACCCCCGCTAGCGGAGGCTCAATGACCACCCCAGTGGATCCCGCAATCGCTGCCGTGGCCGCAGCCGCGGCCGCGGCCCCTCCCCTCACCTCCCTCACCCCTGAACAGGCGCGCGCCCGAGTCGCCGCAGGCAACAGCTCTTGCGCCAACGGCCCCGACCTGCGGTCGGTACGCGACATCCGCCTCCCCGTCGCCGACGGACAGATCGGCGCGCGCGTCTACACCCCCCACGCCGCACCGCGAGCCACCTTCGTCTACCTGCACGGCGGCGGCTGGGTCACCGGCGACCTCGACTACAGCGACGAACTGTGCCGCTTCCTCGCCGACCGGCTCGCCTGGACCGTGGTGAGCGTCGACTACCGGCTCGCCCCCGAACACCCCTTCCCCACGCCCGTGAACGACGCCTACGCCGCGGTGCAGCATGTTGCCGCCACCATCGCCGCGAACGGCCCGCTGGGAGTGGGCGGGGACAGTGCGGGCGGCAACCTCGCCGCGGCCTGCACCCTGCGTGCCCGCGACGAACACGGGCCCCGCCTCGACTTCCAAGTGCTCCTTTATCCGGTGACCGACCACGACTTCACCCGCGCCTCCTACCAGACCCACGCCACCGCCTTCCCCATCGGCGTCGCGGAGATGCGGTGGTTCTGGGACCACTACCTGCCTGACCCCGAACGCCGCGATCTGCCGCTCGCGTCCCCGCTCCGCGCCGAACTGGCTGGCCTGCCGCCCGCCCACATCGTCGTGGCCGGACACGACCCTCTGCGGGACGAAGGGGTGGCCTATGCCGAGCGGCTCCGCGCAGCCGGGGTGAAAGCCAGCCTCGCCGAATACCCGTCGCTCACCCACGGCTTCTTCCGCCTGACCGGGGTGGTGCCCGCGGCACGCGCCGCTGTCGACGACCTGATTGACGCCTTGCAGCTCCTCACCGAAGACCACTAACCAACCCTCCGGTGGGGCACTGCGGTCGCAGTGCCCCACCGCGGTTCTCCTCCCCGTTAGGACCAGGACAGGGCGGAGAACCGATCCGCGCACGGAAGGTCAGGCCTCACTGCCGGGGCGGCGTTGCTGCATCGCATCACTCCACAACTGGTCGAAGTAGCTCTGCAAGTCGGGGTAGCCTGCGGCGTGCCACTCCAGGAACTCGTCGTAGCCGACGTCAAGCCCGGGAGCGGTCTGCTCCACCTTGGCCGTCCACTCCTCCAGCGCCTGCTCGAGGGCGGTGACGAACGCCTCGCTGTCGGGAAGCGCACTGTTGTTCGCTGCCTCGGCCAAAGCCTGCTCGTTGTAGGCGGCCAGCGCCTCCCGCGCGTCCTTCGCCAGCGGCAGCACCGCGCCGTCGTTCTCCTCGACCTGCGTCAGGCTGTCAGCAATGTTGTCCCAAGTGGACTCGTAGTTCGCTTGCAGCAGCACATCGAGCCGGTCGTACAGCAACTGCTGGGCTGCCAGCGGCAAGGACTCCCACGTGGCGAGACTGATCGCGATCGACCCGCCCGCGTTGCCGAAACCGACCTCCGGGTCCACCACGAAGTAGGGGGCCGAGGGGATGTAGCCGTTGAGCGCGGCCACGGTGAACGTGCCCAGCGCACAGTCGACCACGCCCCGCTCCAAGCTTTCGAACATCTCGGCGTAGTTGACCGTCGACGGCTGCATGCCCAGTGCCTCGACCTGGCCGTTCTGCACTCGGCTCTGCGAAGCGATGGTGGCGCCCTTCAACGAGTCCAAATCGGCGCGCTCACTCGTACAGGAGTAGGCGATCGCCCCCGAGTGGAACGCGGGCAGCAGCAGTTTCATCCCCCGCGCTTCGAACTCTTCGTAGAGGGCGTCCTCCTGGGCCGCGGTCTCCAGGATCGCGCCGTGCCACTGCAGCAGCCCGTCGACCGGGGTCTGGCGGCCGACGAAGCTCACATCCCACATGACGTTGTTGGCGGGAAACTCGGCGGGCTCCAGGGACGGCATCACTGAGCCGATGTCGAGCCGCCCGTCCGCAAGCGCGTCGTCGACCTCGTTAGCGGGGGCGATCGCGTTGGAGAAGACAATCTCGAACGTGATCTTGCCGTCGGACCACTCCTCCACGGCCGCCGCGTATTCTTCGAACCGACGCCCGGTGGCCGCCCCCTTCGGCGCGGTGCTCTGCAGGGTCAGCGTCACTGGTTCCATGTCCGCTAGGGCGGCAGCGTACTCCTCTTTGGACGCCCCGTAGTCAACCGACGGGCCGCCGCCACCGCTCCCCCCGCTGCCCCGGTCTTCGGCACAGCCGGCAGCGATCAGCATCACGGTAGACAGCACCGCCGCTGTTTTCAGCGGCTGCAGGCTGCTTGTGTGCGGGTTAGCCACTGGTTCTCTCTCCTCCCGTTGAAGTTTCACCACGGTCCTGCTGGTCGCAGGAGGATCAGGGGGATGCGACGAGCCGCGCCACCGGGACGGCCTCACTGTTGTCGGGGTGCACGAACTCCACGCGCACCGGCCGGTCGACGGCCGGGGGCACCTCGTCGGCGTTGACAATGCGCAGCGTCAGCCACGGTCCTTCAGCGGTCTCCACGATGCCCACGATCGTGTCAGGCACGGGCGTGCCGTCGCGGGAGCGGCCGGGGATGACGGTCCAGCTCACCAGCGTTCCCTCACCGGAAGCGGCCCGCCACTCCAGGTCCGCGGCGTGCGTGGTCACGCACAGGCGGGCCTCGGGAGGCGACCAGGTTCCACGGCTCGGTGAGTAGCGCAGCATCAGTTCGCCCCGTGCAGCACCGTCGAAGAACGGGGCAGAGTAGTCGTCTCGGACGACGGGGGTGACGGTCATCGCGGCTCCTTCCTCGCTCATCGGGTCTTGGCGTGCGGGCTGACGATGAGCGTGGCGTGAAAGTCGAGGACTCCCCCGTTGCCGCTCACCATGATCAGGTCGTTTTTGGCTACCTGTCGCTGCCCGCCCTGGCCGCGCGCTTGGATGACCGCCTCCGACAGCGGGGTCATGCCCCACATGTAGTAGGAGGACAGTTCTCCGCCGCCGGTGTTCGTGGGATGGCTGCCCCCGGGGGCCAGGGCACCGCTGGCCACGAACTCTCCGCCTTCGCCTTTGGCGCAGAACCCGTAGTCCTCCAAGGTGAGCAGCGTGGTGTAGGTGAAGCAGTCGTAGATTTCGCGGATGTCGATCTCGTCGACGGTGACGCCAGCCATCCGCAGTGCGGCGGGCCCCGACTGTGCGGCCCCGCTGACCAGGCCGAAGTTGCTGTCGCGGTAGCTGGTGTAGCCGGGGTGAGCCTGGCCCCAGCCCCAGATGTGGACCGGCGGCTGGGCCAAGTCGGCGGCGCGTTCCGCGCTGGTGACGATGATGGCGATCGCACCGTTGCTGACCAGACAGCAGTCGAGCAGCCGCAGCGGGTCAGCGATCATCCGCGAATTCTGGTGGTCGTCAATAGTGATCGGCTCCCGCATCTGCGCCAGCGGGTTCATTGCTGCCCAGGCGCGAGCGGCGACCGCGACCGCCCCCAGTTGTTCACTGGTGGTGCCGTAGGTCTCCATGTGGCGGCGGGCCGCGATCGCGTACCGGGCCGGGGCCGATTTCAACCCGGCAGCAGCGGGCAGTGCTTCCACCCCGGTCAGCGGGCGGTTGCCGCCCGCGTAGGCGGCCCCGCTGCCCCGGCCTTCTTTCAGCGGCGCATCGGCGTAGACGCAGGCGACCACGTTCGCCATGCCGGCAGAAATCGCCATGGAGGCGTATTGGACCATTTGGATCGCCGAGGAGCCGAAGCCTTGGATCGTGGTCAGCAGCCGCAGGTCCCGCAACTGCAGGGTGGACTGCAGGCGCAGGTCCGTGTCGTTGTTGACCCCCGGGTTGACCAGGAGCCCGTCAATGTCGGCCAGGGCGAGTCCCGCGTCCGCGGCGGCCCGGGTAACGGCTTCCACAGCGAACTCGGCGGGGGTGCGGCCGTAGACCTTGCCGAGTTGGGTCATGCCGAGCCCGGCGATAGCGGTGGGGGTGATGTTCACTCCTGCTCCTCTCCACGACGCGGCAGCGTGACCTCCACGGTTCCCGGTCCGACGCTGACCCCGGACGAGTTCTCGCTTCGGATCGTGAGCTCGACCACGCCCACCTCGTCCTCGACGCGGGTGCCGGTGACCGTGGCAGAGACACGCACGGTGTCGCCGACGTAGTTGAACGCCCGCATCCGGAAACCGCGGATGCTGCGGATCGTCCCGGCGGGTCCGATCCAGTCCCGGACGCACCGCTCCCACGTGCCGAGGAGGAACGACGTGTTGGCGTACATTTCCTTGGCGCCGGTGCTCTGCGCGTATTCGGTGTTGTGGTGGATGGAGTTGAAGTCGCGGGTTGCTCCGGCCGCCATCACCATCCGGTAGACGGTCAAGGGGTAGGCGACACTGGGCAGTTCTTCGCCGACGGTGACGTCTTCGAAGTACCGCTGGTGCATCAGGGGGTTAGTCATCACTGGCCTCGGTCTTGTTCTTGGGCACGTAGGCGTAGGTGCCGATCCGGATCCGTGCGACGACCTCACCGGTTTCGGTCACCACGTCGCTCTCCCAGGTGAGGAAGGCGCCACGGCCCACTGACGTCTCCTTGGGCACGCACGACACCAGGCGGCGGCCGCGGCGGCCGATGCGTTCCCCGGCCACCACCGGACGGATGAAGTCGATGTCGATGTCGGTGCCGAAGAAACCGGTGGTTTTCGGCCCCAGGGGCATGTCCTGGTTGTTGATGGGGCTGCGCACCGGTTGCGCATTGCGGTCGTCGCTGTCGAACAGCACTTCGCCTGGCTGCCACAGCGGCGGGATCGTCCAGGTGAGCACACCCGTGTAGGGCATGGTGACGTCAGCGAACCCGGCGGCGCGGGCCACGGCGGGGTCCGTGTGGAGCGCGCAGTCGAACTCGAGCGGTTCGAGGTAGCGGCGGATCGCCCCGCGCTCGACCGGGTCAGCCCCGAAAACTGTCTCCCCGTCGGAAAAGTCGCGGCCCACGGCGTCGACGACGGGCTGCCATTCGGCTTTCCAGTCCTCGGTCTGCATGCCGCCGCTCATACCAACACTCCGTCCTCGGTCAGTTGCGCGATCCGCTCCTCGGAGTAGCCGAGGATGTCGCGCAGCACGTACTCGTTGTCTTGGCCCAGCGTCGGCGCGGGCCGGGTGACCTCGCCGGGGGTGTCCGAAAGCAGGTAGCGCGGCCCTTCCACGGTGGTCTGGCCGTGGATCGGGTGCGGGAGCCGCACCAGGTGGCCGCGGTGCGCGAGCTGCGGGTCGGCGGCGAAGTCAGCACTGGAAGCAGACCGGTGCGCGGGCACACCGACCGCTTGCAGGCACTGTTCGACGTCGGCGGCGCGTCTTGTCTTCGTCCACTGTGCGATCTGCTCGTCGAGGAAGTCGGCGCGGGCGCGCCGCTGCTCTGCGGTGCGCAGATCAGCGCGGTCAGCCAGGTCGCTGCGGCCCATGGTTTCAGCGAGCCGCCGCCACTCTGCGTTGTTGCGTGCCGCGATCGCTACGAAGCGTTCTTTGCCGTCCTCGGCCTGGCATGGGTAGACGCCGTGGGGGGCGAACACGTCGTCGCGGTTGCCGCGGCGCTGCGCCACTGTGCCGTCGAACCCGTAGTGGGCGACTTGGGGGGACAGGAAGAAGACGCCGGCTTCCACTTGGGCCACGTCGATGTAGCGTCCCCGCCCAGTGCGGCGGCGGTCTTCGAGCGCGGCGAGGAGGACGACCAACGCCAGCCGGGGGCCGAGGTAGTCGGTGTAGGGGCCGAAGGGGCCCAGGGGCAGCCGGTCTTCCCAGCCGACCAGGTGCTGGAATCCGCTGAGCGAGGCACCGACGTTGCCGTAGCCGGCCAGCGCCGACCACGGCCCGGTCTGGCCCGCGATCGAAGTGCTGAGCATGATGAGGGACGGGTTGTCGCGGGAGAGCGCGGCATAGTCCAGTCCCCACTTGGCCATCTGCCCGGGGGAGAAGGATTCGATGACCACGTCGGCCCAGCGGGCCAGGTCGCGGACGACTCCGCGGCCCGCCTCGGTTTTCAGGTTGACGGTCAGCCCGAGTTTCCCGGCGTTGCAGTTGCCGTAGAGGGCGGAGTTCTCCACGCCGGGTTTGCCGCCGTGGAAGGGCTGCATGAGGCGGGCGGTTTCGATCCGGCGGCTGGATTCCACGCGGACTACGCGGGCACCGAAGTCGGCGAGAGCACGCCCGATCAGGGGTCCGGCCACAACCCAGGACAGGTCGAGGACGTTCAAGCCGTCCAGGGCGCGGGTCATACGCTCACCTCCTGCGCGGTCAACCAGTCGGCGAGGACTTCCGCGGTGTGTTCGCCTAGCCGTGGGGCGCGTCGCCGCACCCGAGGTTGGGCGTCGCCGCTGACGTGGGCGAGCGTGCCGGGGATGCGGACGGGGACCCCGTCGATGTCCACCTGCGCCCAGTAGCCGCGTTCGTCCAGGTGCGGGCTGGCGGCGATGTCGGCGACGTCGAAGATCGCCATGCACAGCAGCCGGTGTTTCATGGCTGCGTCCAGCACTTGGCGTTTCGTGAGGGTGGCGAGGAAGTCCGCTACTGCGGCGCGTGCCTCAGCCAGGTCCGCTTCGGTGATCTCGCCGTCGGCGATGCGCTGGGGCAGGGTGGTCCAGTCCCAGGCGGCGATCCGGTCGCTGACCGCGTTCTCGGAGTGCAGCCAGGCGAACAGCCGGTTGGTGAACTCGCCTGAGGCGGGTCCCATCGACAGGTGGAGTTCCACCATGCCGTCCGCGCACCGCCATTTTTTGAGCCGGTTGGGGGTGGCTGCGCCGCTGCCGCTCTGGTCTTTGCCCGCGGTGGGCTGGCGGTGCCATTCCGGCTGGGGGTCCCCCACGTCGTGGGAGAGCACCCGGGCGAGGGTGGCGGTGCCTAGGCTGGCTTGGGCGGAGACGTCGACAAGCTGGCCGCGGCCGGTGGTGGCGCGGGCGTGCAGCGCGATCAGGGAGCCTGCCGCAGCGTCCGCGGAGGCGTGCAGGAACGCCTGGGGGACGCTGATCCGCAAGGGTGGGCGCTCTTCGTCGCGGTGCGGGTCCAGCGGGCCGCCCGCCGCCCAGACCACGAGGTCGCAGTCGGCATAGCCGGATTTGGGTCCGGTCCACCCGAAGGCGCTGATCACCGTGGTGATCAGGTGCGGGTGGGCGGCGCGCAGCGCATCAGGGTCCAGGCCGCGTTCCCGCAGCCAGGCCTCCGGCAGGGAAGTAATCATGATGTCGGCGCGTCCCGCGAGTTCCCGGGCGGTGGCGACCCCCTCGTCGCTGTCCAAGTCGAGTGCGATGCCGCGTTTGTTGGCGGCGAACGTCTCCCAGAACATCGACGGGCCGGCCCCGCCGTGTGCGGTCGGCGGGGCTGACCGCGCCGAGGACCCGGTGAGGGGTTCCAGTTGGACCACGTCCGCTCCCAGGTCGGCGAGCAGGCGGCCGCAGAGCAGCCCTCGCTCGTCGGTCAGGTCCAGAACGCGGAGGTGTTCAAGCATCGGCAGTCGTGCTTTCCCCTAGCGAGATCGCCGATTCGGGGCAGGCGTCGGCGGCCTCCCGGGCCTGGCCGTGCAAGTGGTCGGGAACGTCGAAGGTCTGCCCGCTTTGCGCGACGAAGCCTTGTTCGTCGTCGCTGAGCAGGTCGGGGGCGACCGCGTAGCAGCGGCCGTGGCCCATGCACCGGGCCGAGTCGATGGAGATACGCATCGGTCTTAGGCCTCCCATTCGAGGGGCAGGGTGGGCAGGGTCAACTGTCCGCCGCGTTCGGTCAGCGTCACGCCTTCTCTGATGCGGTAGTGCGGGATGCGCTGGTGCCATTCGCGCAGCACGATCGCGAGTTCGAGACGGGCCAAGTGCATGCCGAGGCAGCGGTGCGGCCCGGCACCGAACGCGATGTGCTGGTTGACGCCTTTGCGGTCGGGGTTGAACCGGTCGGGTTCGGGGAACTTGCGCGGGTCACGGTTGGCTTGGGCGATCCCCAGCCACACCACGTCGCCGGGTTGCAGGTCGAGGCCGTGGAACTCGGTGGGTTCCTGGACTTCCCGTCCGACTTGGAAGACCAGCGGGTACATGCGGAGGAACTCTTCGACGGCCCGGGGGACCAGGTCGGGGTTGTCGATGATGGCCTGCCGGTCGGCGTCGTTGCGGGCCAGGTGGGCGTAGATGTAGCCGAGGGCGCTGCGGGTGGTGTCCAGCCCGGCGAGCATCAACGTCAAGCAGATGGTGAGGATGTCCTCTTCGGGGATGGGGGTGCCGTCGATGCGGGCTTCCAGGAGCCGGGTGACCATGTCTTCCTTGGGGTCGCGCGGGTTGGCGCGGCGTTCCCGGATGGTCTCGGTGAAGTAGTCGATGATGTTCTTCCTGGCTTCCGCGACTTTGGCCGGGTCTTCCCCAAAGAACCCGGCGAAGACCGTCTCCGACCAGGGCAGGAAGAACTCGCCGTCGCTGACGGGGAGCCCGAGCAGGGCGAGGAAGAGGTCGGTGGGGTAGCGGATCGCGAACTCGGCGACGAAGTCGCAGCTTCCCTTGGGTTGGAGTTCTTCGATCAGTTCGATGCAGCGTGCGACCGCCATGGGTTCCATGCGGCGGACTGCGGCTGGGGAGAAGAACGGGTTGAGGACCCGGCGGAGTTTGGCGTGGGCTTCCCCGTTGAGGTCTTGGGGCAGCAGTGCCGTGCCGGAACGGGAGTCAGGGTTGATGGCGCTGCGGACTTTGGTGGTCCACGTCTCGTGGTGCTGGAAGCCTTCGACGACGTCGTCGTAGCGCTGGATCATGAGGAAGCCGCGGTCGGTGGTGTCGTTGAACCGGAACCGGCTGGCTTCCCGCTCCGCGTCGAGCATCGCGTAGTGGCCGTAGATTTCCGTGTCCGTGCTGAAGTCGGTGTGGCTGACCGGGCACTGCTGGATGCGGATGGGTGCGGGCATGACAGGCTCCTCCTACTTCTGTGCGGCTGCCATGTCGGGGATGAAGGTGGCGATCTCCGGGACGAGGATGAGGATCACCGCGACAGCGATCGCCATGGGCAGGAACCAGCCGACGGAGACGAACACGTCTTTGAGGCTGATCTTGTGCCCCATGTTCACGTCGGGGTCTTTGACCATTCCGTGGATGATGAAGGCGAGGATGCCGACGGGCGGCGTGACCACGGCGAGTTCTCCCATGAACACGGTGAACACGCCGAACCACATCAGGGAGATGTCGAGCGAGTTCAGGGTGGGGATCAGGATCGGAATGGTCAGGACCATGATGGCCATGGGGTCCATGAACATGCCGAGGATCAGGTAGACCACCACCATGACCAGCAGGAACTGCACCCGGCCCAGGCCGAGGCTTTCCACGGCGTCGGCCATGCCGGTGCTGATGCCGGTGAGGGTGAGCAGGCTGGTCAGGGCGGCCGCGGCGATGAGGATGAAGAAGATCGCGCCGACGCTGCTGACGGTGGCCACCGCCGATTCCACCACGGCGGCAAACGGCCGGTTCTTGCGCTTCCACATCAGGGCGACGATGAGCGAGAACAGGGCGGCGGCGGCACCCACTTCGGTGGCGGTGAACACACCGGAGAACATGCCGGCGATGATGAGGACGATCAGCAGCGGCACCGGCCAGATCCGGACGAGGCTGACCAGGCGCTCCTTCCAGGTGGTCTGGTCCTGTGCGACTGCCGCGCCTTTGGTCTTGCCGACCAGTTCCGGCCGCACGACGGCGAAGCCGACGATCATCAGGGTGAACATGACGGCCACGAGCAGGCCGGGGCCGATACCGGCGAGCAGTTGCGGGCCGATGGGCACCTCGGCGATGCCGGCGTAGATCACCAGCATGATGCTGGGCGGGATGAGCTGGCCGGGCAGGCCCGCGACGATGACCGCGCCGATCGCCATCCTGCGGTCGTATCCGGCTTTGAGCATCTCGGGGATGCCCATGCGGGCCAGGGCGTAGGCGGTGCCGACGGAGGAGCCGCTCACCGCGGCCAGGCCGGTTCCGGCGACGTTGGTGCCCACGGCGAGTCCGCCGGGCAGCCAGTTGAGCCAGTGGCGTCCCGCCAGGTAGATGCTGTCGGTCATGCCGGACCGCCACAGCAGCAGCCCCATGAGGACGAACATGGGGACCACGCTGAGGGTCCACTCGGCGACACCGTTGTAGACCAGCTTGCTGAAGGTGCTTTCGATCAGCGGCATCCCCCGCAGGGCGTACAGGCCGAGCAGTGAGGGGATGAGCATGGCCACGGCAACCGGCACCCGCAGGAACAGCAGGGCCAGCATCATGACGCAGGCCATGGCCCCGATGGCTTCGGGGACGAGGGGAAGGAACACGCAGACCGCGGAGCCGCCGAGGACGATCAGCGTCACTGCGGCCACGATCCACGGCCGGCGGCCTTCTTTCACCGTTCCGGTGGATTCCGTGGAGCGTGCCGGGTTGGTGTTGTCGAGGGTCGCGCTGGTTTCGGTTGCGCTCGTCATGGTGGTCTCCAACTACGCGGCAGCGGGCTCAGTACCCGGTTGCTCGTCGTCCTCGTCGGCGTCGGGGTGGCGGATAGCCCGCACGGTGGCCCACGCGAACTGCACGGTCAGGCTGGCGAAGGCGAGGGGGACGAGGAAGTAGACGGGCCAGGAGATGACGTCGCTGACCCCGGCGGTCATCGTGATCTCCCAGGCGTGCACGGCTTCCTGCCAGCCGTACCAGGCGAACCCTGCGGCCAGGAGCGCGCTCGCCGCACAGCCCACCGCGGTGACGTAGGGCTTGGCTGCCCGGGGCAGCATGCGGAAGACCAGGTCTGCCGCGATGTGCTGGCCGCGTAGTTGCGCGGCGACGAACCCGAGTAGGGCGACGATCGGCATGTACCAGTACTGCACGTATTCCAACGTGTTGGGCAGCGGGCTGTTGGCGAAGAAGCGCAGCAGGGCGTTGGCCGTGATGTGGAACATCATCACGAACATCACGACTACGGCGGGGACTTCGATGAGGAGTTCGGCGATGCGGCGGCCCTTGGGCTTCGATGGTGCGCTCATGGCATCTCCGCGGAATGGACAGCGGTGAGGAGGCGAGGGGGTCCGGGGCGGGGTCCGCCCCGGACCGTGCGGGGGTGAGGGGCGTGATCACGACGGGCGGTGTTCGAGGAGGATCTCCTCGAAGACCTTGGCCACGTAGGGGTCGAGGTCGACCGCGTCCTCGGTGTACCACTCGGCGAAGCCGTTGTAGTCGGTCTCGTTGGTGTAGCCGAGCTCGTCTTCGACGATCGTCGACCATTTGGCGGACGCGTCCTTGATCCGCGCGACGAACGCGTCACCGTCCTCGATGGCCGGGGTGGTGCTCAGCTCCTCGAGGAGTTCGGCGTTGACGTCGTTGAGAGCCTTGCGGGCGTCTTCTTCGAAGACTTCGATGGAGCCGCCGGCGTCGGCGACCTGCTTGGAGGCTTCGACGATGTTCGGCCAGATCTTGTCGGAGATGTTGCTGCTGAGGAAGACGTCGAGACGGTCCCACATGAGCTGCTGGGCGACGAGGGGCAGCGAGTCCCAGGTGGCTTGGCTGATGGCCATGGCGCCGGGGGCCAGCGCGAAGCCTGCCTCGGGGTCGACGACGACGTGCGGGGCGGCTTCGATGAATCCGCCGAGGACACCCACGGTGAGGCTGGAGACGCTGCAGTCGACGACGCCGCGCTGCAGGCTCTCGTACAGCTCGGGGTAGGCGACGGAGGCGGCGGATCCGCCGAGGGCTTCGATCTCCTTGGTCTGGGCTTGTCCGCCGGCCGCGGCCTGCATGCCTTTGAGGTCTTTGAGGCTGCGGCGTTCCTTGCTGCAGAACAGCGCGTTGGAGCCGGAGTTGTAGGACGGCAGCAGGAGTTTGATGCCTTTGTCCTCGTACTCCTGCATGACCTCGGGGGTGTTGAAGGCGACTTCGAGCGGCCAGGCGTTGGACTGCAGGGCGCCGACGACGACGCTGTGGTCGGAGAGGAAGCTGGCTTCGATGAGGGCCGCGTTGGCCGGGTATTCCGCTGGTTCGTAGATCGGCAGGACTTGGGCGATGTCGAGGCGGCCGTCGATCAGCGCGTCGTCGGCTTCAGCGGGGTCGACGATCGCGTTGGCGTAGGCGATGTCGAACTGCAGTTTGCCGCCGGACCATTCGGTGAGGGCTTCGAAGTAGGCTTCGACGTTCGCCCCGGTCACCGAGCCTTTGGGGGCGGGGCTCTGGGTGGTCAGGGTGATGGTGTCCAGGTCGGCGAAGGCGGCCTGGTACTCCTCTTTGCTGGCCCCGTATTCGACGCCCTGGCCGGAGCCGCCACCGGCGCTGGTTGCTGTGTCGGCGCAGGCTGTGAGGGTGAGTGCGCCCACCACGCCGAGGGCGAGACAGGATGCCGCAGTGGCGGCACCCTTGTTTCCACGTCGTGTGACCATGAGTGAACTCCGTTGGTTGGATTTGGGGGGTTGTGAGGCAACGGCTCCGCGGTGCCGACGACGCACAACACTCGACAAACGAGTGATCTATATCACCAAGCTAATGATCATCATTAGCCTTGTTTGGGCGTCGGTCAAGAGTTCCTGAGCAGCAATTTTCACTTCAGCCACTCCGCCCACATGTGATTACTTAGAGTGATATATGCTGGTCACAGCAGACTGAAGCGGTCTCCGTGTTCGTGTTTTCGCCACGGAGCACGCCCGCGTCCGACAGCCCTCGCCTACTCTCGAAGCCCGCGCCAGGCAGTTGTCCCCCCGTCCACGGGAAAAATCCCGCCGGTGACGAAGGAAGCATCGTCGGACGCGAGGAAGCACACCACTTTGGCGACCTCGCTGGGCCTGCCGAAACGGGGGATCAAATGCGCGCCGATCATGGAGCGCAGCCGCGCTTCCCGGTCCTCGCTCGCCTCCAGGTGCGCCCGGCTCATCGGAGTCTCAATCGACCCGGGGCAGTAGGCGTTGCAGCGCACCTGCGGTGAGAGCGCAATCGCCATGGAACGGGTGAGCTGGATGACCGCGCCCTTGCTCGACGCGTAGGCCGGGGAACCGTAGCCGGTCATCCCCGCTACCGACGCCGCGTTCACCACAGACGGGCCGCGCTCCGAGGCCCGCAAATGGGGTGCCGCGAACTTGGTGGCCAGCCAGACCGCTTTGACGTTGACGGCATAAACCCGGTCCCATGCCTCCTCCGGCAGCTCCTCCACCGTGGGGGTGTCGGTGAAAGCCGAGTCCAGCACGCCAGCGTTGTTGACGAGTGTGTCCAGCCCGCCTCCCGCAGCCACAGCCTCCTCCACCATGCGCCGCACCTGAGCGGAATCCGCCAGGTCAACGGCGACCGCGTGAGCGCGCGCCCCGACCCCTGCAACCATTTCCGCGGTCTCAGCGGCCGCGGCCGGGTTGAGGTCCGCAACAGTCACCCAGGCCGCGCCCTGCCGGGCCGCTTCCACCGCGATCTCCCGCCCGATCCCGCCGCCAGCCCCGGTGACGAGGACTCTTTTGTCGGTCAGCATGCACGACTCTCCTTTCCCACGGCCGCGGGGGCGGCATCGCGCCAGGTGATGAGCGCGTCCAAGGCTTCGATGCGGTCCCCGGCAACACGCAGCGGATTGATCTCCAGGGATTCCAGGCGCGGCCCGAGCTCCTCGGCGAGCCGGCCGACCGCGCTGACCGTCGCAGACAGTGCGGCAAGATCAGCTGCCTGCTGGCCCCGCACCCCGTGCATCAGGGCGGCGCCGCGCAGACTCTCCACCAAGGCGCGGATCCGGTCCGGGGAGACCGGCAGCGGAGTGAGGGCGACATCGTCGAGGACCTCGACGAACACCCCGCCCAAACCGACAGCCAGCACCAGCCCCCACTGGGGGTCCCGCGTTACGCCCACCAGCAGTTCCAGTCCCGTATCCCGCATCGGGGAGACCAGAACCCCGTCAAGCCGGGCATGCGGGGCTTTCGCCGTGCACTCCGCCAGCAGGCTGTCGTAGCTAGCGGCTGCCGCCGCAGCGTCCACATTCAGCCGTACCCCGCCCACGTCGCTCTTGTGCGGCAGGTCCGCGGAGACGATCTTCATCGCTACCCGGCCCCCGAAGGCGCGGGCTGCCGCCTCGGCCTCCTCCGCCGAGTGGACGTGGCGGGCGGGCACCACGGGAACGCCGGCCTCCTCCAGCAGGGCGCGGACCGCAACCTCCGACAGCGGGACAGGATCCATGTCACGGATGCGCCGTGGCGGCGGCACCACCTCACGGAGGATCTGTTCGCGGTCCTGCGACCAGCGCGCCAGGTGCGCCAGGGCCGTAATGCCCAAGTGCAGGCCGGGGACAACGTGCGCCACCCCGCCCTCGTCGAGGACAGCCCGGGCCTGGGCGCCGATCGGCTGCGTCACCTGGGTGAGGTAGAGGACGGGGGCGGCGGAGCGTGCTGCGCCCGCACCGATCGCGTTCACATACTTCTGCCCGTAGAACGGTTCACTGCTGTCCCGCCAGGGCAGGCTGTTGACCGCGACCACGACCCCCACATTGGGGTCGTTGCCGACCGCGGCGACCGCTTCCTCCCACAAGGACGGGTCAAGGATGGCGGCGCCCGTGATGTCCAGCGGGTTGTGCACGCTCCCGTAGGAGGGCATCACCGTGCGCAGCCGCTCCGTCGTCTCCGCCGTGAACTCGGGGAGGGCTGCTCCAGCGGCCTGGGCGAGGTCCGCGAGAATGTCGCAGGCCCCGCCGGAGATGGAGACCACGCCCACCCCCGGCCGGGCCAAGGGCCCGGTGTGCGCTGCCACCCCGGCGGTGACCAGCATCGACTCGATCGTGTCGACCCGGATGACCCCGTGGCGGGCGAACACGGCGTCGACGACCCGGTCGTCGCCGACCAGCGCCCCGGTGTGTGAGGCAGCGGTCCGCGCAGCCAGTTCACTGCGGCCCGCTTTAAGGACGACCACGGCTTTGCCCGCTTCCGCGGCACGGCGGGCCGCCGCGGCGAACACCTCGGGTTCACGGATCCCTTCCATGAACACCGCGATGGCCCGAGTGTGCTCGTCGTCGACGAGGTAGTCGATCAGATGCCCGACAGTGATCATCGCTTCGTTGCCGACGGTGATCACATAGGACAGTTCCACCCCGGCCAGCGCCGCGAAGTCTTTCATTGCACCGCAGCTCGCGCCGCTCTGCGAAATAAGGGCAACCCCGCCGGGTGTCGTGGGCGGGTCGGCGAGCACCATGGCGGGCACGCCCGCCGCCACGTTGGTGAACCCCAGCACGTTAGGGCCGAGCAGCAGCAGGTCGAGCTCGGCGGCAAGCTCCACCAGTTCACGCTGGCGGCGCCGCCCTTCTTCGCCTGCCTCGGCATAGCCGGAGCTGAGCACGAGCGCGCTGCGCACCCCGGCCGCGGCGGCGTCGCGCAGGGCGTCGCCGACCGCGGGCGCGGGCACCATGACGAAAGCCAGGTCGACGGGGCACCCGATGTCACGGCAGCTCGCATACGCGCGCCGCCCATGAACCTGGTCCGACCGGCGGTTGACCAGGTAGGTCACCTCGCCGTGGCCGGCCGCGACCAGGTTGCGGTACAGCAGCGCGGAGAAGGTCGACTTGTCGCTCGCGCCGATGAGCGCAAACGAACGGGGGTGGAAGAACTCCCGCAACCGCTGGGGGGTCACCACGGCGGTCACTCCTCCCCTCCGATGCGCCGCCCGGCCTCCAGCAGGGCCACGGGCTTTGCGTAGCGTCCCGACGTGTAGGGCGAAGGCCAGCTCGCCCCGGTCAGCCCCGCATCCACCGGCAGGACCGCGCCGGTGACGAACGCGGCGTCGTCGCTGGCCAGGTAGAGGATTCCGGCGGCCACGTCCGCGGGTTGGATGGGGCGCCCCAGGAGCGCGGTGCGGCCCAGCACTTCCTGGGCTCCGGCGAGGTTGTGCGCATCGTCGACGACGATGCCCGCGGTCATGGGGGACACCACCGAGCCGGGGATGATCGTGTTGACCCGGATCCCGTGCTGGCGTAGTTCCGCGGCTACCGAGTTCGACAGGCCGATGATGCCGACTTTGACCGCGCTGTAGATGTGCGGTCCGATCCCGCCGAGCACTCCAGCCGGGCTGGACGTGGAGATGATGACACCGCTGCGCCGGGGTTTCATGACGCGGGCGGCGTGCTTCATCCCGCAGATGACGCCGCGCAAGTTGACTGCGATGGTGAGGTCGGCGTCGGACATGCGGGTGGCGTCGATTGGGCCGAGCGCACCCATGATCCCGGCGTTGTTGACCATGATGTCGAGCTGCCCGAAGCGGTCCACTGCGGTGTCGACGAGCGCAGCCACGTCCGCTTCCTCGCTGACGTCGGTCCGGACGAACACTGCGCGGTCGCCCAGTTCGTCGGCCAGGCGCCGGCCCGCTTCCGCTTGGATGTCGGCGATGACCACGCTCGCCCCTTCGGTGTGGAAGCGCCGCACGGTGGCTTCCCCGATCCCGCTGGCTCCGCCGGTGATCGCCGCGACACGTCCTCGCAGGCGTTGGGTCATGGTGTCCTCCGAGGTCAGGAGCCGACAGCGATGGACATGGTTTCCAGGTAGGCGTGGAAACCTTCGGGGCCCATCTCCCGGCCGATGCCGGACTGTTTGAAACCGCCGAAAGGCGAGTTGGCGGCCTGGGGCCGACCGTTGATGCTGACCATGCCGGTGCGCATCCGCCGGGCGATCGCCAGCGCGCGTTCCTCGTCGCTGCTCCACACCGATCCGGACAGGCCGTAGACCGAGTCGTTGGCGATAGCGACCGCCTCGTCGTCCCCGTCGTATTCGATGACGGCGAGCACGGGCCCGAAGATCTCCTCTTGGGCGACGCGCATCGAGTTGTGCACTTCGGCGAGCAGGGTGGGGGCGACGAACCAGCCGCCCGCCAGCTCAGAAGGCAGGGAGGGCCGCTCGCCGCCGACAACGACCCGGGCGCCTTCCTGGCGTCCGGTGGCGATGTAGCCTTCGACGCGCTCCTGCTGGCGTCTGCTCACCATGGGGCCGATCTGCGTGGCCGGGTCGATCGGGTCGCCGACCCGCTGCGCAGCCACGGCTTGGGCGAACGCGTCAATGAACTCGTCTTTGCGGGAGCGGGGGACCAGCAGCCGGGTCTGGGCGATGCAGGCCTGGCCGTTGACCATGAACGCCATCGGCAGGAGCGCGGGGACGACCGTGTCGACGTCCGCGTCGTCGAGGATGATCGCAGCGGATTTGCCGCCGAGTTCCAGGGTGACGCGGGCGATCCGTTCAGCGCAGGCGGCCATGATCTTCTTGCCCGCGGCGGAGCTTCCGGTGAAGGCGACCTTGTCGACGTCGGGGTGGCTGACAAGGTAGGCGCCTTCCTCCCGGTCGGCGGGGACGATGTTGAGGACCCCGTCGGGCAGCCCGGCCTGGCTCAGCGCGTCAGCGAGGTTGTAGGCGGTGAGCGGGGTTTCCGGCGGCGGTTTGAGGATGACCGAGCAGCCTGCGGCGAGCGCGGGGGCGACTTTGAGGGACGGGGTGCTCAACGGCCCGTTCCAGGGAGTGATGGCGGCAACGACCCCGACGGGGACCTGGGTGACGAGGCTGGTGTTGGTGCCGTCGCTGCGGCGCTCGTCGTAGGCGAAGTCTTTGGCGAGGGTGCCGTAGTAGCGCAGGTGGCGGATGGGGTTGGGGACGTGGGCGCGCTCACTGAACCAGATGGGGCAGCCCAGTTCCGAGGTGATGAGCTTGGCGAGCTCCGGGGCGCGTTCCTCGAGCAGGTCGGCGGCACGGTGCAGGACAGCGGCACGCTCCTCAGGCGGAGTGTTGGCCCATACCCCGGAGTTGAAACTAGCGCGGGCTGAGGCGACCGCAGCGTCGATGTCGGCAGTCGAAGCCAGGACCGTGCTGCCGACGTAGGCCCCGGTTGCCGGGTTGTGCACGTCGACTTTCCGGCCGCCTTTGCTGTCAACCCAGCGTCCGCCGATGAAGAGCTGGGGACGCTCCGTGAGTGACACCTGTTCCTCCCCTCTCCTCACCCGAAGGTGACTCCCCACACAAACAATAGTAATGATAATTATGATATTAATCACATTAATGAGGGTGGGTCAAGGGCTTCCGCTGCCCAACCGCCCCAGGAAACCGCCCGTCCGCGCACCCAAAGGAGAGACTGTGACCGCCGCAGACCCCACCCTGCACACCCTGGTAGAACGCCTCCGCCGCCTCGAAGAGATGGAAATCGCCCGCAACCACCTGCACCGCTACGCAGCCACCCTGGACAACCCCACCCCCGAAGCGGTCGCCGCCCTGTTCACCGACGACGGCATCCTCCGCACCGGGCGCGGCACCGCCGTAGGCCGCACCAGCATCGCCGACTTCTACCGCCGACTCCTGGAACGCGACCCCTCGGAGAAACGGCACTTCATCACCTCGCCCCACACCACGTGGCTGGCCCCAGGCCTGGTCGAGATCGCCTCCTACTTCCTCTTCACCGGTCGCGGCACCAACCGTTCGGTCCTCGGCTGGGGCACCTACCTCGACCGCATCCGCATCGTCGACGGCACCCCGCTGATCGCCGAGAAAACCATCGAGCTGCACGTCGGCACCGACCTGCACACCGGCTGGCCCGCCTGAGCCCGCGCCACCTGGCCGAACCCACCCCGCCAGGCGGCTCTGCTCCATCCAGCCCACGGTCATGCCGCACCCCCGTGAATCACCCGCTGCAGGCCAGTGATGCACTCGGCACACTCCGCCGCCATGTCAGCGACAATCTGCGCTGCAGGACGCAACTCCCCGAACGACCCCACCACCTGGCCAACAAAAAACGACCCCAACGCGTGCGCGCCCGCCACCCCCTGCTCCGCCGCCGCATCAATGCGCTGCCACGCGTCCTTGGCCAGCATCATCTGCAACGGCATCCCCAACGGTTCCGGAGCATCCGGACGCTCCCACTCGTCATGCCAGGCACTCCGCAACTGCCGCGCCGGCTTACCGGTCCGCGTCCGCGACCGCACAGTGTCCGTGCTTTCCGCAGCCTGGAACTTCCGCTTGATGTAGTCGGGGGTAATGTCCTCCACACTGTTGAGCCACACCGACCCGCACCACACACCCGCCGCACCCAGCGCAAGAGCAGCGGCCATTTGCCGTCCGGAAGCGATCCCACCCGCCGCCAGCACCGGGGTAGCTCCCGCCAACTCCACGATCTCCGGGGTGAGCACCATGGTCGCCACCGTGCCGGTGTGTCCCCCCGCCTCCGTGCCCTGAGCGACCAGGAGATCCACCCCCGCATCCAACTGGCGGGCCGCATGCCGCGCATTCCCCACCAGCGCGGCCACCACCACCCCTTCCCGCTTGCCCCGCTCCACCAGGAACGGCGGTGCAGGGCCCAGCGCATTCGCGATCAGCGCAATATCGTGGGAGAACGCCACATCCACGAGGGCCTCCACCCCCTCAGGCGCAACCCCCACCACCTGGTCGTCAGCTGCACCATGTCCCCGGGCCAGATCCCCCGGTTCCACCCCGTACTTCTCCAGCAGTGAGCGGACGAACTCGATGTGCTCGGCAGGGATCTGCGCGCGCAGCCTCGCCACCAGTTCCCGCCGGTCCCCCACTGTCGATGCGGGCACCAGCACATCCACCCCGTAAGGGCGCCCCCGCACCTGCTCCTCAATCCACGTGAGCTGGACGTCCAACTCCTCCGGCCCGTATGCGGTGGCGGCCAGCACCCCAAGCCCGCCGGCCTTCGACACTTCCGCGACCACCGCCGGAGACCGACTGAACCCGACGAGGGGCACGTCGATACCGAACAATTCCGTCAACGCCGTCCGCATCTACCGCCCCTTCGCCCGCACCGCACGCTCTTCCCGCGGCAGCCCCAGGCCGCGCGCGATGATCGCACGCTGGATGTCGTTGGTACCGCCACCGATCACGAACATCGGCGACGTGCGCAAAGCCCGTTCGAACACTCCGTGGCCGGGAACCCCGGGCACTTCTGCTCCCAAAGCAGCCTCCGGCCCCAGCAGCTCCAGCACGCCTTGACCGAAATCCTCGGCAAGCTCCCCGCCCAACACCCCCGCCATGGGGGCAGCCAGATCCGACGCCTTGCCTTCCGCCATCGCCCGGGTCGCTTCCAACACCAAGGCCCGGGTCGCCTGCAGCCGGGCCGCCAACCCTTCCAACCGGTCCCGGGCTGCCGAATCCTCAGCACCGAGCAGCCGCTGCGGATCAGCACGCAGATAACCCAACAGGTCGTCGAGCTGCCGGAGCAGCGTGGCCGCAACCCCGCCCATGACGACCCGCTCGGCGGCCAACGCGTCCGTGATCACCCGCCACCCGCCGTTGACCTCGCCCACGCGCATACTGTCCGGCACCCGCACGTTGTCGTAGAAAACCGTGCAGGACACCTCGCCGGACAGCGCGGTGTGCTGCTGGACCGTGATCCCCGGCGTGTCCATCGGCACCAGGAAAATCGTGATGCCCGCGTGGCGCGGCACCGCATCCGGGTCGGTCCGCACCGCCAACCACACGTGGCTGGCCGTGTGCGCCCGGGTCGTCCACACCTTCTGACCGTTGATCACCCAGTGGTCGCCGTCCCGCACTGCCCGCGTCCGCAGCGACGCCAGATCCGACCCGGCCTCCGGTTCGCTGTAGCCCAAGCAGAAACGCAGCTCACCGCGCCGGATCAACGGCAAGAACTCGGCCTGCTGCTGCGGGGTGCCGTGCCGCAGGATCGAATGTCCGAGCAGCATGGTGGCGCTCATCGCCCGGTCCACCGGGCCGCACGCATACTTCATCTCCTCATTCAGCACGGCCCGCTCGGCAACCCCAGCCCGCCGACCACCCAGCTCCTCAGGCCAGCCGAGACTGAACAGTCCGCGTTCCGCCATGGCTGCGCGCAGACCTTCCCGGTCGTACTCCTCCCGGCCGTGCTCGTCCACCGTGCGGTGCTCGGCAAGCAGCGCACGCACCTCGGCGCGGAACCGCTCCGCAGCCTCCCCCAAGTGGAAGGACGGCAGGGAACGGCCCCGCTCCACCAGGGCACGGCTGACCCGCAGCGCGTACCGGGACACCGCGCGCAACCGGACCACATCGGCGTGCACGCGACGGAACAGCCAAGCCGCCTCGTGCTCCTCGAAAAAACCGACCGCGCCCAGGGTGTGCTGCGCTCCGAACATGATCGACGTAACCACATCGCTGATGTGGCGCACCGCCAGTGCCGCGGCCAGCGTCCACTCCCCGCTGCCCGCCAGGCCGTGGCCGACCGCGTCAGCCACCAGCGCGTTCGAGGCGGCCACGTCGATGTGGCAGGCAGCGGTCCGCTGCTGCACCGCCCCAAAACCGCCGATGACCCTGCCGAACTGCTCCCGCGTGGTGGCGTGGGCGACCGCGAGTTCGTGGCTGCGCTCCGCCGCGGCAAGCGCGCGCACCGCCAGTCCCAGCGTCCACACCGCAAGCGCGTCCTCGACCACCGCAGGCTCAACCCGCATCTCTGCTTCCGGTGCGGCGACCGTCACCCGTGACCAGGACGGCACGGCCAGCCCAGGTGTGGGCTCGACCTGAGCGATCGGGGCGAGCCGCACCCGGCCCGTTGCGGGGTGCAGCAGCAGAACGTGGGTGGCCCACGGCGCGGCCTCGCAGTGGTGGACCGTGTCCGTATCCACCGTGCCGGTGACCGCCACGACCGGTCGCACCTGCCCGGAAGCAATCCGCCGACTAACGTCGGCGCCGAGCAGCAGCCCGGCCACGTAGCCGTCAACGAGCGGCAGCGGGCAGGCGCGGACGCCAAGCGCGCGCACCGCGGCGATGAGGAAGTCCAGAGCCCGCTCAGAGGCGAGTTCGAACCAGCCGTGCTCGACGGCGGCCTGCCACACCCCGGCGAGGTCGCCGTGGGGAGCCGCGGTGGCATTCCCCCACCGGGCGTCGAGAACAGCAGCAACAGTGTGGCCGAAGTCCTCGGCCTCAGCGCGGATTCCGGTAGCCACGTCCCCTCTTTACTGAACGGTTGCCGTACATTAACCCTGATAATGAACGGCACCTGTTCAGTAAGTCAACCCCTGCGACCCGAGATATGCGAGTCTGGAACCCATGAACCTGCCCGCACCCAAAGACCGCGGCGGCCGTCCCCGCGACCCGGACGTCGACCGGCGCATCATCGAAGCCGCCCTGCAGGTGTTCGGCCTCTCCGGCTGGTCCGGCTTCAGCATGGAAGCCGTGGCACGCACCGCCGGAGTCGGCAAAGCCTCCCTCTACCTGCGCTGGAGCAGCAAAGCCGACCTCCTCACCGAAGCCGTCGCCAGCAGATTCGCCCCCATCGCTGAAATCGACAACGGCGACGTCCGCGCCGACCTCGTAGAGTTCGCCGACCTCCTCCTCGACCTGTTCTGCGGCCCCCACGGACTAGCTGCCCGGCGCATGGCCGTCGAATCGCACATCATCCCGGACATCACCGAACGCTGGAACCGGGTCCGCGAATCGCAGATCCGCGCCTCCCGAGCCATCGTCAAACGGGCCGTTGCCCGCGGAGAACTCAGCCCGCACACCCCCATAGGGGTGCTGCTCGACGCCCTCCACGGCGCAATCGTCAACCACTCGATCGCCGCCCCGGAGCACATCCGCTCCCAAACCGACGCGCGGCGCCGCTATGCCCGACAGCTCGTCGACTTCCTCCTCTCCTCCCTGCAGGAGTACACCGCGGAACGCGGCGTTGAGGAATCCGCCCGGCTATAGACACCACACCGATTTGCTGATAATCAAATGAACTGTTTTTGGTGTGTTGTCGGCGTTTTCAGGAGGCACCCATGGCCATTTCAGGCCGTTTGACGGACAAGATCGCACTCATCACCGGAGCCGGATCGGGATTCGGACGCGCCAGCGCCCTGCGTTTCGCAGCTGAAGGAGCCTCCGTGGTCTGCGTCGACCGCAACGCCGACGCTGCCCACAGCGCCGCTGACGACATCGCCGCCGCAGGCGGCACCGCCCTCGCACTCACCGCCGACGTGTCCTCCGCTGCCGACGCGGAACGAATGACTACCACCACGCTGGAACACTTCGGCCGCATCGACATCGTCTTCGCCAACGCGGGCATCCCCGGCTCCGGCGACGCCCACACCACCACCGAAGAAGAATGGGACCGGGTCATCGCCATCAACCTCAAAGGCGTCTGGCTGACCTCCAAATACGCGCTGCCGCACATGGTCGAACGCCGCAGCGGGGTCATCACCAACCAGGCCAGCGTCGGCGGGCTCATCGGCATCCCCGGCATCTTCCCCTACGCCGCAGCCAAAGGCGGCGTGATCTCCATGACCCGGCAAATGGCCGCCGCCTACGCACCCCACAACATCCGGGTCAATGCGATCTGCCCGGGCGGGGTCTACACCCCGCTGGTGGAACTGTCCCGTCAAAAGCGCGGCCTGACCGCCAGCAGCGTCGAGGAAGCCAACGCTATCGCCGCACGCAACTACCCCCTGGGCCGTCTCGGCACAGTGGAGGAGATCGCCTCCCTCGCCCTCTTCCTCGCCAGCGACGAAGCCGCCTGGATCACCGGGGGCATCTACCCCGTTGACGGCGGACGCGGCGCGGTAGGGACCATTCCCACCGACTGACCCTCGTGGCAGCCGCCCCAACTGCTTCCCCATCGTCAATCCGAAGGCGGCTGTTGAGGACGGTATCGATCCGCTATTCAGCGCGCAGCGGACTAACGGGTGCGGCAGGCCCTGCCGGTCGTTGCCGCGCGCTACCAACGCACTAAGGGAAGCGCGGGATGCTCCTCCGCCGCTTCCCGCCACTGATATTCAACGGCTTGAAGATAGCCCGTGAATCCCCACCCCAGCCAACGGACAACAGCCATTCTTAAATACACACAAAAAGGACAAATCAGTCGTGAGAGAGCGCATCCACTGAAAACGATCTAGAGTGATCTGTATGATGAAGCCGCCTGCAAGATTAATAACGAGGAGATAACGCTCCACAAAATTGCAGGTCAGCTTCTGTGAGCCCCACGCACGTGGGGATGGACCGACTCAGCCGCGGTCGCCAGGACCTCGTTCTCGTGTGAGCCCCACGCACGTGGGGATGGACCTTCCCGGATCACTTCGGCGCTTTCCTTGGAAAGGTGAGCCCCACGCACGTGGGGATGGACCGCTTCCCGGTGGAGCTGAGCGGAGACAAACCGGGTGAGCCCCACGCACGTGGGGATGGACCGCGCTACGGCGCGTCGCGACATGCGGTGCGCACGTGAGCCCCACGCACGTGGGGATGGACCGTCCTAGTAAATAGTTTGAGACGACTGAGACGAGTGAGCCCCACGCACGTGGGGATGGACCTCCGGAACCGGCGCACGTAGCCGGCCCAAACCGGTGAGCCCCACGCACGTGGGGATGGACCTCTACGAGGTCCGACGATACGCCCCGAAGGCGTGTGAGCCCCACGCACGTGGGGATGGACCGAACCGGCCAGAACCCGGCCTGTTGGATCAGGTGTGAGCCCCACGCACGTGGGGATGGACCTCTGCCGGCAGCCTGCTCCCACAGCCGCAGCACCGTGAGCCCCACGCACGTGGGGATGGACCTCGGCATCCACATCGGCCTGCCGCCACCGGTGTGTGAGCCCCACGCACGTGGGGATGGACCGATCTCCCAGGGACCGGCGGTCTTCCAGCCGTGGTGAGCCCCACGCACGTGGGGATGGACCGCCGTCGCTCTCCGACTGGAGAGTGTAACCGCCGTGAGCCCCACGCACGTGGGGATGGACCGAGTGCCTTTTCCGCAATGGTTTGCGGGGCAGGGTGAGCCCCACGCACGTGGGGATGGACCGACCCGAACATTGTGCTGACGGTGGCCACTCCGGTGAGCCCCACGCACGTGGGGATGGACCGCCAGTCGAGGAAGCGCCTCCCAGGGTGACAGTGTGAGCCCCACGCACGTGGGGATGGACCGGAGGCCCGCCTACTGGGCATGCCGGATGCGATGTGAGCCCCACGCACGTGGGGATGGACCGGGCAGTGGGTTCGTCGGCACCGACCGGGGGATCGTGAGCCCCACGCACGTGGGGATGGACCGCAGCGCTGTGATAAGGGGCTGACCCGGCTGATGTGAGCCCCACGCACGTGGGGATGGACCGCTCTGAAATCGACGGAGAAAGAAGGCGGTCTCGTGAGCCCCACGCACGTGGGGATGGACCGCCCATGCGCATCGTCAACCTCACGCCGCACACCGTGAGCCCCACGCACGTGGGGATGGACCGAATCGTGGTGGGCCGTTGGGTGAGGTAAGTTTGTGAGCCCCACGCACGTGGGGATGGACCTCCGTGTGGAATGCCGTGGCCGCGTTCTTCACGGTGAGCCCCACGCACGTGGGGATGGACCGCGTTCAGCGAGAACCAGGAGGCTCCACCGCGTGTGAGCCCCACGCACGTGGGGATGGACCGCGCCGCCAGTAGTCCCGCACCGTGTGCACCGTGTGAGCCCCACGCACGTGGGGATGGACCTCCACGTGGCCGTAGTGGTATACCGGGCGGCATGTGAGCCCCACGCACGTGGGGATGGACCGGCGGTGAACGGTTTCACTATCTATGCCGCCCGGTGAGCCCCACGCACGTGGGGATGGACCGTCATAGTCCTCGTGCAGCCACACCATCTCGATGTGAGCCCCACGCACGTGGGGATGGACCGTCAGTGAACTGTGTCATAGAGACGACCGGGCCGCTGTCCCCTAGCCGGAACTATTGGCGCTCTGCACTAAGACGACAGTGCATAGCGGAGCACACACGAATCGCCGGCATAGTTCGGGAACGCTGTCCACTCTTCCCGTAGGTAATGCCGTTCCCGGAATCCGCGCTACGAGAAGAGCGGTCTTTGCTTCTTCGCGCCCCAGACCGACTTTGCGAAGTGATTCCTGGTCTTGTCAGCTCACCCCAGTATTCCTGCCTCGATCCTTGAGCTGCGTCACACCCACTTTTCGTGGAGGGCGTAGAGGCGACTACCTCTCAGGCAGCTTTCGGACCTTTCGGCTCCTGCGGTTTCTCCCCCGCTGCCAGGAGCAGACAGGCCTGGACGCGTTCACCCCGTGGCTGCTTGGTCATGGATGGTGACGGTGTTGTGGGCTGCTACTGGTCTGCCGTCGAGCAACGGAGCAAGGAAAGCCATCGAAGCGCGCAGGTCCTCTACCCCGCCTCCCTCATGGGCGTTGTAGGGCCACACGAGCAGGTCTTTCGGCCCCGCGTAGGCGTTGTAAGCGGCGAACACTGTTGACGGGGGACAGACCGGGTCCATGAGTCCGACGGTGAGCAGTGCAGGAGCGGTAGCACGAGCCGCGAAGTGGACGCCGTCGATATAGGACAAGGTCCGCAGGACGGCGGGTGCTTTAGTGCGGTGGATGGAGAGGTATTTGGTGATCTCCGCGTAGGGGTGGGCGTCGGTGATAGTGATGGCTCGGTCGATGTGGCAGAGGAACGGCACACAAGAGACCACCCCGGCGAGGCCATCGACGAGTCCGGCGGCAGCGAGCGCCAGCCCGCCGCCTTGGGATCCGCCGACCACCGCCACCCGTTCCGGATCTGCGATGTCGAGGGCCCGTGCGGCTTCTACCGCCCGGACTGCGTCGACGATGACTCGCCGATAGTAGTAGGTGGCGGGGTCTTCGATGCCGCGGGTCATGAAACCGGGATGGGATGGGGCGCTGCCTACCGGGTCAGGGGTGGCCCCGGCACGGCTGCCTGCCGCGCCTTGGCCGCGGGCGTCCATGCTCAGGTGTGCGAACCCGGCACTAGCCCATTCCAGGGATTCCACGACGTCGCCGCGGCCGTTGCCGTAGCCGGGGAATTCAACGACGACCGGCAGCGGACCGGTGGCGTCCTTGGGGGTTTTCAGCCAGGCCCGGATCGGGTGCCCGTCGTAGCCGTGGAAGACGACGTCGTAGGTGTCGAGGGTGCGGATCGGCGTGTCTACCGCAGTGACCTGCAGGCCGAGAGGATGTGTGCGGGCCTCAGCGAGCGACTGTTCCCAAAACTCGGCGAAGTCTGCGGGGGCCTCGCGTTCTGCCCGGTACTCCCGGAGTCGGTCCAGGGGGAGGTCGACGTACATGCCGGTCCTTTCAACCGTTGAGGGCCGCACCGAAACGCCAGCAGGAACACCCGGAGTGGAGTGGGGGTTGGGTGGTGCCCCGCGGCGCACGCGCACCATTATCCGGTTCCCGGCGTAGGGCGTAGTTGCGTCACCGGCCGCTCCCCTACTGTGTCGGCTGGCCGGGTGCACCACCGTGGTTTGACGCCCGCAGCGGTCTGAGTGTGGCCGCATGCCACGGCCACACTCGACGAACATTCTGCGGGGAACGGGCTAGGAGGCGTCGTAGATGTTCTGTTCGACCCAGGCGGTGAGCGACTGGCCTTGGATGGCCGCAGCCATGAGGTCGGGGAACTTGTCGGGGGTGCAGGCGAAGGCAGGCACGCCGAGGGCGGCGAGGGCGGCGGCGTTGTCGTGGTGGTAGGCGGGTGCCCCGTCGTCGGAGAGGGCGAGCAGCACGATGACTTGGACTCCGGCCGCGGTCATTTCTGCGACCCGGCGCAGCATTTCTTCGCGGATTCCCCCTTCGTACAGGTCACTGATGAGCACGAAGATCGAATTGGCGGGGCGGGTGATGAGCCCTTGGCAGTAGGCGATGGCCCGGTTGATGTCGGTGCCGCCGCCGAGTTGGGTGCCGAACAGCACGTCGACGGGGTCGCTCAACTGGTCGGTGAGGTCAACGACAGCGGTGTCGAACACTACGAGGGAGGTGCGCAGGGTTCGGAGTGATGCCAGCACTGCGCTGAACACGCTGGCGTACACCACGGAAGAGGCCATGGAGCCGCTCTGGTCGACGGCGAGGATGACGTCGCGTTGCACGCCGCGGCTGCGGCGAGCGTAGCCGACAAGGGTCTGCGGGACGATGGTGCGGTGTTCCGGCAGGTAGTGCTGGAGATTGCGGCGGATGGTGCGGTCCCAGTCGATGTCGGAGACTCGGCGGGGGCGGGTGGTGCGGGCGGAGCGGTCCAAGGCGCCTTGCACGGTGGAACGGGTGTGGTGGGCGAGTTTCCGTTCCAGGTCGTTGACGACGCGACGCACGACGGTGCGCGCTGTTTCGCGGGCGCTTTCCGGCATGACGTCTTTGAGGGCCAGCAGGGTGCCCACCAGGTGGACGTCGGGTTCGACGGCGTCCATCATTTCCGGTTCGAGCAGCAGGGTGGTGAGGTTGAGCCGGGTGAGCGCGTCGTGTTGGATGACCCGGACCACGCTGCTGGGGAAATAGGTGCGGATGTCGCCGAGCCAGCGGGCCACGGTGGGTGCGGAGGAGTCGAGGCTTGCGCTGCGTTTCCCTGGGCCGCGGAGGCGTCCCCCGGTGTCGGAGTAGTTGTAGAGGGCGGCGAGGGCCGCGTCGATTCGGGCGTCGTCGCGGTTGAGCACGGTGCCTGTGGCGGGGGTTGTGGCTCCGGTTGCTGCGGCGCAGGCGTTTTCGGCGGCTTCGCCGAGGACGAGCCGCCAGCGGCGGGCTCGTTCGGGCAGGAGTGGGGTGGGTTCAGAACGGTTGGTCATGGGTCTTCCGGGTGTCAGGGGTGGGTGGGGAGGCCGAGGAGGGTGGCGACGGTGGCCACTGCGGGGGCGGCCTGCTGGGTGTCGACGGGCTGGTCGGGGGTGTGGCCGTCGAGGCTGCCGTGGATGACGTGCTGGGCGATAGCGCGGCGTTCCGCGGGTTGGAAGCTGCCGAAGGTACGGCGCAGCAGGGGGAGCACGGTGATGAAGGCGGACTCGTTGAGGCTGGTCAGCCATCGGTCGATCAGGGTGAGCAGGGCGGTGTCGTGGACGAGCAGGAGGCCGTTGTTGGCGACGAAGCCTTCGATCCATGCGGCGGTGCGGTCCGGCGGGGTTCCGGGTGAGGAGATCTGGCTGAGCCGCTGGTGCAGGGTGTCGGCGGTGAGGCGGCCGCTGTCGTAGAGGATGCGGTGGATGCGTCCGCTGATCCGGCCGGGGATATTCTCGCGGGGCGCTACTGCTTCGAGGGTGTCGAGCCATTCGGTTTCTGCGTCTCCGCCGAGCAGGATTACCGCGGTGTGGGTGGTGTCGATGTCAGTGGTGACCGCTGTGGCGGCGTCGTCGCTGAGGCCGGTAACGGCGAGGGCGAGGCCCGCGCAGATGCGGCTCAGCAGTTCCGTGGCGATGGTGCGGAGTGCCTTGGCGTCGAAGCGGCGCACGTTGCCGTAGCGGGCGGAGCGGGCCAGCGGGGGTAGGGCGCGCATCAGCCGTTGGATGTCGGTGTCTTCGGCGGCCCGCTGGGCGAGTTGGGCGACGGTGCCGGTGACGGCTTCGGGCAGGTCTGCGAGCAGGCTGTCTTCGAGGAGGCTGGTCAGCGTGGGAAGGTCGGCGTGCTGGGCACGGTCGTGGACGCACGCGGTGGCTGCTGCGGTGACCGTGGTGCCCCAGCGGCTCGCTTCGATGACCGCGATGTCGTATTCGGGTTCCCAGCGCAAGGTCCAGGTTTCGCGGAAGGTGCCGCGGGAGCGCACACTGTCGCGGGTGCGGGTGCCCCAGGGGATGCCGAGCAGGTTCAGCCGGTGCAGGAGGGCGCTGCGTTCCCGGTCCCGTTCTTCGCGCAGGTCGAGGACGAGTTCTCGTTCGAGTGCCTCGGGTTTGAGACGCAGCCGTTTTTGGTGGAGTGCCAGGTCTCGTTGCAGGGGGACGGTGGGGGTGGTGGGGGGAACGGTGCCGAGCCGCTCCCCTACCACCATTGCGTCGTGGACGAGCCGGGCCCGCAGTTCGGCGCCTTCGCAGAGCACTGCGGAGGTGGCGTCCGCGATTTCTTCGAGCCCGGGCAGGGGGCGGCCGCGCAGGGCTGCGAGAGCCTCGCACAGCCGCACTGCTTCGATGACGTGGGAGGAGGAGACGGGCTGGTCGTTGTCGCGTAGCTGTCGCGCCGCCTCGGTGAGCCACCGTTCCACGGGCCGGTCGGGGACGGTGAACAGGTGGTGGTACCAGCCGGGGGAGCGGACGCCGGCGCGGTATCCGGTGGCGGCGGCGAGCCGCCCGTGCGTCCAGGGGATCCACGTTGCGGCGACTTTGGTTTTCGCGAGTCCGCGCAGGAGCCGGGTGTCGGCGGTGGCGGGAGGCAGGTCGAGGAGGGCGGGCACGTGCCAGGCGCCGCAGACCACGGCGATCCGCTCGTATCCGGCGCGCAGCGTGGCGCGGAGCACTTTCCTCATGTGGGCTTCGCGTCGGGCTTCGCGTTCGGTTTCGGGGTCCGGGGCGAGTTCGGCGCGGACCGCGACCATGGCTTCAGCGATGGCGGGGAACGGGGAGGGTCCGCCGTCGCGGCGCTGTTCGATGACGTCGTCCCACCAGCGTTCCGCGTCGTCGTAGCCGGCGGCTTCGGCGAGCACGCTGAGCGGGTCGACGCGGACGCGGGACTCTTCGTGGTCGGTGTCGGGTTCGTCCAGGGCGAGGGTGTGGGCGGCAGGCAGGTCGCAGAAGCGGACGGGGATGCCGTGGGCGGCGGCGTAGCGGAGTGCCTGCCATTCCGGGGAGAAGACCGCGAACGGCCAGATCGCGGCGCGGGACGGGGCGGCCTGGTCGTAGGCGAGGAGGGCGACCGGGGGTTCCAGGCCGGGGACGTGCTCGAGAAGCGCATCCGCTTCCGGGGGTCCTTCGATGAGGATCACGTCGGGGCGGAGTCGGCGCAGCTCCGCGCGGACGGCGCGCGCCGACCCGGGCCCGTGGTGGCGGATGCCGAGGAGGTGGACGCGTTCGGTGTCGATCGGGGCCATCAGTGGGTTGCCTCCCGGCAGGCGGTGTAGAAGTCGTGCCAGTCGTCGCGGTCCCGGATCACGGTTTCCAGGTATTCGTGCCAGACCACGCCGTCGGTGGCGGGGTCTTGGATGACGGCGCCGAGGATGCCGGGCACGACGTCAGCGGGGCGCAGCACACCGTCGCCGAAGTGGGCGGCCAGGGCCATGCCGTTGGTGATGATGGAGATGGCTTCGGCGGTGCTTAGTGTGCCGCTGGGGGTTTTGACTTTGGTGTGGCCGTCTTCGGTGACGCCGTTGCGGAGTTCCCGGAAGACGGTGACGACGCGGCGGATTTCGGTGAGGGAGGCGGGGACTTCCGGCAGGTCGAGGTTGCGGCCTAGTTGGGCGACGCGGCGGGTGACGATGTCGACTTCGTCGTCGGCGGTTTGGGGGACGGGGAGGACGAGGGTGTTGAAGCGGCGGCGGAGCGCGCTGGACAGTTCGTTGACGCCGCGGTCGCGGTCGTTGGCGGTGGCGATGATGTTGAAGCCGCGTTTGGCTTGCACTTCGATGCCGAGTTCGGGGACGGGCAGGGTTTTCTCGGACAGGATGGTGATGAGGGCGTCTTGGACGTCGGAGGGGATGCGGGTGAGCTCTTCGACGCGGGCGAGGCGGCCTTCAGCCATGGCGGTCATGACCGGGCTGGGTACGAGGGCTTGCTCGGAGGGGCCTTCGGCGATGAGCCGCGCGTAGTTCCAGCCGTAGCGGATGGCTTCTTCGACGGTGCCCGCGGTGCCTTGGACGAGCAGAGTGGAGTCGCCGGAGATGGCGGCCGCCAAGTGTTCGGACAGCCAGGTTTTGGCGGTGCCGGGCACTCCGATCAGCAGGAGGGCGCGGTCGGTGGCGAGGGTGGCGACGGCGACTTCGACGAGACGGCGGGATCCCACGTATTTGGGGGTGATTTCGGTGCCGTCGTCGAGGGTGGTGCCGAGGATGTACTGGGTGACGGCCCAGGGGGACAGTTTCCAACCGGGCGGGCGGTGGCGGTCGTCGATTGCGGCGAGGGCAGCGAGTTCGTCGGCGTAGGCCTGCTCGGCGTGGGGACGCAGCACTGCGGTGGTGGTGAGAGTCACATCAGCTCCTTACGCATGGTGTAGCGGTATTCGAGAGTGGTGACGAGATGACGGAATTCGCGGCTTCCTTTGCGCTTCTCGGCAAGCGGGGCGAGGCGCTCGTAGAGGCCGGGGTCAAGCTTGTTTTCCGCGCCCGGCGCGATGACACCGAAGTGGTCAGGCGCGTCAGGGGACGTGAATAGCTGTTCGACGAGTATGTCGTTGAGCCGCCCCACCCAGGGGAATTCGAGCCGGTACAGAAGGTTCCAGGTCTGGGTTTCCGGAATGTCGGGGTCGTCGAGCCAGTGGGCGACCCGGTCGCAGCGTTCTTCAGCGGGAAGCTGGTGCAGGAGCGCGTCGAGCTGCTCGAACCAGTTGTTGGAGGCGAAAGTGTGGCGGCCGACGTCGTCGAGGAATGCCCGCACCCAGTCAAGGTCGCGGTAGCGGACGGCAGCGGCGATGAGGGCGTCGCGGACGGTGTCGTCCATCTTCTTGGACACCACGTCTGCGGGACTGCTGCCGAGGCGGCCGATCCACAGGCGCAGCGGAAGGTGGGAGAGCAGGGTGTGGGCGCGTTCCTCCGGTGTTTTCGTGGTGCGCCGGTTCGGGGAGAGCAGGGAGGCGAATTCGGCGTCGACGTCCCCGGGCGGGGTGAGGGTGATGGTTTCCTGCTCTTGGGCACCAGTGGTGCGGAGGAGGTGGGTAGCGTGGTGGGTGAGCCGTTGGCCGTCGTCACTGTCCGGGAGTTGGATCAGGAGGGCTGCGGCGAGGACGCGCACCGGGTGGCTGCGGTCACGGAGGGCAGTGAGGAGCAGGGGTTCGTCGTCGCGGGACAGGCCGTGCTCCCACGCTTTGAGAAGTTCGTAGCGTGTTTCGGCGCGCTCGTTCGCCCAGGTGCGGGCGACCAGGTCTCGGGTGTGCTCCGGGTCGGTGCGGCGCAGCCGCTCTAGTTGGATGCGGCGTTGGGTGGCGGTGCCGGTGGCCCACAGCTCAGGGTCGAAAAAATCGGGGTGGGCTTCTTCGAAGTCCAGGAGGTAGGACCACACGGAGCAGTGGCGGGCCAGCCAGCGGGCGCGGGCGCCGCCGACACGGGTAAGGGCGCGGGCCGCGATGGTGTTTCCTTTCGCGTGGCTGAGCACGTCAGGCAGGTATTCCGGGGGGAGGAGTTTGCCGGTGGCGGCGGCGTAGTGGAGCCATTCGGCGAGGAACACACGCCGTGTGTCGAGGATGGTGTTCAGCCGTTTCAGGGCTGGCCCGTCCAGGTAGGGGGCGGTTTCCTCGGGGGCGGGAGCGGGGGGCGGGGCGGGTGGCGGGGAGGGGCGCTGGCCGGCGCGGCGCTGGATGGCGGCGAGGGCGGCACGCTCCAGCAGGCGGGCGGCGGGGTCGCCGCTGGGTGTTTCCGCGTGGTCCGCGGCGGGTGGGAGCGGGCGCCGGGAGGTGCCGACCAGTGCGGTGGATACGAGGTCGGACCAGGAATCCGCGTATGTCACGTGACGGTTCCTCTTCTGTGCTTTCGAGGGTGGCGGGTGCGGGTCGGGTAGCCGAGGCGGGTTATGCGGGGAGAATCGGGTGCTTCCGGTGGTCCCACACGGCAAGCGGGCGGAGGCCGTCGGGGGTCCATTCCGCTACCACGGTGACGGGGTGGCCGCCGCTGACGCTGAAGATCTGCCATCCGAATTTCGTGTCTTGCCGCAGCAGAGGGAGGGCGTCTCCGGAGGAGTCGGTGAGCCAGAAGACGTCACCGCGGACACAGGTGACGTCGGTGAGGACCACCGGCCAGGTGTCTCGCCACGGGTCGGCGGCGAGGGCGCGGGCCGCGTCGGCGAGAGCGTCGGCGATGCTGCCGCCGCGCGGGGTGTCCGCGCGTTGTTCGGAGTAGCGGGTGGCGATGACGGCGCGGTTCTCTGCCGGGTAGAAGGCGAGTTCCGCGTCGAGGAGGGTGCCGACGCGGGCGGGGGTGTCGAGGGCGCGTCCTTTCGGGGCGAAGGACAGCAGCAGTGCGGTGCGTCCGGTGGCTTGTCCGCGCAGCCAGATGCGTCGGCCGCGCACCTGGTCAGCGGTGAAGTCGCAGCGTCCGAGCACGTCCCAGTGGTCGCGGACGGTTTCTTCCGGTTCGGGCAGCGGGAAGCCGATGCGGGCGCGGACGGTGGCGCGCAAGGGTGCGGGGAGGGTGTCGCTGCGCTGGTAGCTCACGCAGAGCAGGTGCAGCAGGGCGTATTCGGTGAGGAGACGGTCGGGCCAGTCGTCTTCGGAGGCGACGTGGTTGAGGGAGCGGAGTTGGTGGGCGAGACGGCCCGCTTGCGCGTCGACGAGGCGTGCGGCCATGCCGTCGCGCTGGGTGGAGTCGCGGCGGTTGGTGGCGAGCCCGGCACTGACCTGGTCGATGAGCCAGGTGTCGAGTTCAACGACCCCGTCAGCGACGCGTTGTTCGCGTTGCCGGGCGCGGCGGGCCACAGCGTCCGGGTCGGTGCTGGTCTTCGTGGTTTTCTGGGGTGCGGGTTTAGCCGCTGCTGCCCTGGCGGCACGCTGGTTCAGCCACTCGTCCAGCCAGTCGGGGCCGGTGTCTTCAACGGCAACGTCTTCCGTCCAGAGGACGAGAAGCGCGAGCACGTGTTTGCAGGGGATTTTGCGGCTGGGACAACTGCACCGGTAGGCGGGGGTGCCCGGTCCGATTAGGTGTACGGCGACCTGGTAGTGCTTGGCTCCGCTGCCTTTGCATTCGCCCCATACGGCTGTGGCGCCGCCGGGGGCGTCAGTGTCTGGCCCGGCGGGACGCCAGCCGAGCCGCGGCCACGAGTCGGGGTGGGCGATTTTTGTCGCGGCTTTGCGGGACGACACGTCAGGGGCGAGCGCCCACACGTCGTTGGCGGTCCATCGTTCGCTCACGGTAGGCCACCGTAGCGGCGGGGGGTGACAAAACGACCGCAACCGTGGTGAACTGCATCAACGTTCCGGGCGTCTGTGGGAGCTCGGGAGAGGGCTGCGGGTGTCCCCGCCCTCTGGTTGGGGAGCGGCTCGGGGTTGCTCCCCAACCAGAGGATGGCGGGTTAGTTCAGGCGAGCGCGTTCGTAGGGTTTCGGCCAGAGGTTGCCTGCGCGGAGCCGGTCGGCGGCGTGCAGCGGCCAGTGGGGGTCGCGGAGCATGGCGCGACCGAGCAGGACCGCGTCGGCTGATCCGGAGGCGATGATCTCTTCGGCTTGTTCGGGCGCGGTGATCAGACCGACAGCGCCGGTGGGGACGTGGGCTTCGGTTCTGATCTGGCGGGCGAAGGGCACCTGGTAGCCGGGGCGGACCGGGATACGGGCGTCGGGTACCGCGCCGCCGCTGGAGGTGTCGATGAGGTCGACGCCGCGGTCAGCGAGGAGGCGGGCCAGGCGGACCGAGTCGTCGCCGGTCCATCCGCCTTCCACCCAGTCGGTGGCGGAGATGCGGGCGAACAGGGGCCGGTGGGCGGGCCACACTTGGCGGACGGCCTCGGTGATCTCCAACAGCAGCCGGACCCGGTTGTCGAAGCTGCCGCCGTAGCGGTCGGTGCGGTCGTTGACGAGGGGCGAGTAGAACTGGTGGGCCAGGTAGCCGTGGGCGAAGTGGAGTTCGACGACGTCGAAGCCGGCGGTTTCCGCGCGGCGGGCGGCTGCGGCGAAGTGTTCCGGTAGTGCGGCGACTTCGTCGGTGGTGAGCGCCCGGGGCGCGGCGAGACTGCCGAAAGGCTGGTTGGTGGAGCTGACGGTAGGCCAGCCGCCTTCTGTTTCGGGGACGGTGTGTTCGCCTTCCCAGGGCACTGCGGTGGAGGCTTTGCGGCCCGCGTGCGCGAGCTGGATGGCGGGGACAGCACCGTGGGCGCGGAGGAAGTCGGTGATGCGCCGCCAGGCGGAGGCTTGTTCGTCGTTCCACAGTCCCGTGTCGGCGGGGCTGATCCGTCCTTCGGGGACGACGGCCGTGGCTTCGGCGATCACCAGTCCGGCCCCGCCGAGGGCGAATTGGCCGAGGTGGACGAGGTGCCAGTCGTTGGGGACTCCGTTGTGGGCGGAGTACTGGCACATGGGAGAGACCCACACCCGGTTGGGGATGAGGGTGTCGCGCAGTTTCAGTGGTTCGAAGAGGTGGCTCACATTGAGCACGAATCACCGATGGTTTTTTCGCATTCCCGGGTGGGCCGTGACTCTGCTCACAGCAGGATGCCGGGCTGGTTCCAGTCTTGGTGGCGGTGCCGCTCCCCGCTCAGTTTCTCGCAAACACCACACGATTCTCATTTCCTCCCAAACCCGCATACTCCCCCCGGGTCGTGGTAGAGGCTCTCCGACATCAGGTGGCACACGCCGCGGCAGCGGTCCGCGGCACAGCAGCCCACCACCGCGGAGACACGCACAAGGGGAGAGCAATGCAGCACGACGCGTTCATCGGACAAGTGCAGGCGCGGGCTCGACTCGACAGTCGCGGATCAGCGGAAACCGCGACCCGGGCCACTTTGGAGACGCTGGCGGAGCGGATCCCCGCTGACCTTGCCGAGGACCTCGCTGCCCAGTTGCCGCGGGAGATCAGCGAGAACATTCTGCGCATCACGTCCCAGCCCGGGGAAGAACAGGGGCACCGGTTCGACCGGGACGAGTTCATCGCCCGGGTCAAACAGCGCTCGCACACCGACGAGCCGAAGGCTGCGCACATCGCGCGGGTGGTATTCGAGGTCCTCGACGAGGCGACGACCGGCGGCACGATGGAGAAAGTCCGGCAGAGCCTGCCTGAAGACCTGCGTCAACTGGCGTTGGCTGGCAGTAAGGGCTGAGCACCGGCACGGCAGGGCGGTGCCGGGGGTGTGCTGGGGCCGCGGTGCCGCCGCCACGGAGAGGAGAGACATCGTTGATCGCACACCAGGACCTCGTGGACCGTGTCGCCGCCCATGAAGAGATCGCCGACACCGAAGAGGCGCAGCGCGTGGTGCACGCGGTCATCACGTCCCTGTCTCCTCACCTCGCTCCGGAGGCCCGCAAGGACCTGCGGCGGGAGCTCCCGAAATCCCTGTGGGAGGACATGGACCGGGGCCAGGCTGTTTCCCCGCAGCGCTCCGGCACCCTGGCCCAGCAGGTCGGTGAAGAGTTGAACTGTCCGCCGGAGCGGGGACTGCAGTTGGCTCGAGTGGTGGTGTCGGAGCTTTCGCTCGCCTCTCCCATTCTCGGCAGGGAGATCGCAGACTCGCTCCCCGACACGTTCGGCTCCTAACCGGCGGGCCGTGCTGCGTGTGCGGCATTGGGGGTGCGTGGTCTGGGCAGGAGAGCACAGCCGTGGTCCCCGATGCAGCAGCGGCCAGGCGTGCCTTGCGAGGAGAACGGCTGCCGGGACCGGCCTCTGCTCGGGCGGACCGGGGCGGCGACGCCCGGAATCCTGGTGGCTGAGGGGAAGGAGGATCGGGCGGTTGCCGTGGCGGCACAGGGCAGGGGGACTGCTGCCGCCGAGAAGAAACCCACGCTAAGGAGGCACCATGGTGCTGCTCCACGACACTGACGAGGTCCGCAGGGCACTGTTCGACCTCGACTATCCCGCTGCCAAGGAGGCGGTGGTCGCGTGCGCGGAACGCAACCGAGCCGCACCTGAAGTGGTGAAGGCGCTGCGGGCCCTGCCCCTGGGCGAGTATGCCAACGAGGCGGAGGTACTGCGGTCGATTCCGCTGGATCCTGCTGCGCCGCGGCAGCGGACCCCGGCGGAGCGCAACGAGCAGGCCCGGAAAACACGGCACGGCCATCCGGGTGTGGCCGAGCACATGCACGAGGTCTCCCCTCCCCCGATCGAGGAGGAGCTCGGGGAGACGTGGGGACGCTGACCCGGAGGCACGGCCGGGGCGGCACGCTGCGGCCGCCCCGACGCTCCGCGGATCACACGGTGGCGAGCATTCGGCGGCCCATCTCGTGGGTGAAGCGCTCCAGTTTGCCTGCGGTCTCTTCTTCTTGCAGAAGGTTGGTTTCCAGCAGTTGGATGCAGGTGGTCTCCCCCATGAGCATGGCTTTGCCAACAAGTCCCCGGTAGGCGGCGATCTCATAGTGTTCGACCTTGAGGGCCCCGCCGAGCGCGAACATCGTCAGCACTTGCGGTGACGGGTTCATTCCGGCGAACTCTCGGAACTCTTGGCGCAGCGCTTCGATCGCCGCGCAGGGGACTCGCTGCGGTGTCGCACCGATCGCCCGGAAACACTGCTCGAGGTTGGCGATCTGCTGCTGGGTTTCCTGCTGGTGGTGGCGGAGCATGTCGGCGACGTTCTCGTCGGCGACCATACCGGACATCTCGTCGAGCATGTCGGCGATCACCGCCTCACCGGTGCGCATGGCCGACATTTCGTGGACGAACAGGTCTCTCGGGGTTTCCAGTTTCATCGCTGCTCCTTGTCGGATACGTTGCGGCGGCTGCGCGGCTACCCCCGCCCGGCAGCACCTCACCCCTTTTTGTGCGTGCTTTGCGGTTTCTTGAGCGGAATGTCCCACCGCAGTCTTGAGGACCGGGAAGCCGTTTCTGCCCGCGCATGCACCGGGAAGCAGCAAGGACCGCCTATGCGACGAGGGCGTCCACCAAGCGGTGGAGTTCGTCTGCGGTGACTCCGCGGCTCTGGAGATAACCGTGGGCTCCGCCGTACTCGGCGGCGAGCCGGTCAAGGAAGATCTCCATGGTTTCGGGGAAGGCGCTGAAGGTCTCCTCCGGCATGGCGGCCAGCCGCTGCTGGTAGGCGGGGACCGTGCTGAGCTGGGCGTGGAGTGCATCGAGATGGTCGGCGGTCCGCGCGTAGTCGGCCACGATGTCGTCGCGGTCTGCTCCCGCTGCGGCGAGGATGAGCGCCACCGCGGCCCCGGTGCGGTCTTTGCCTGCAGCGCAGTGCACGAGGACGGGCAGGTTCCGGTGCTCTCCTAGCAGGCGCACGATGCGCGCGAACGTGTCCCCAGAGTGCTCCAGGTAGCCCAGGTAGTGGGCGGCGATGGCGGCACTGCTCGTAGGCTGGGCCTTCGCCATCCGGCGTGCCGCATACAGCGGCAGGTGTGCTGTGGCCATGCCGGTTTCCGCGAGCGCCGGGCTGGCGGCTTCGCGGGCCTCGCGTCGGCCGCGCAGGTCGACTCGGGTGCGCACCCCGAGACCGTGGGCGAGCTGGCGGGCTTCGTCAACGGTGAGGAACTGGGGGGTGGCACTGCGGTAGAGCCGTCCCATGCGAATCCTGCCGCCGTCCGTGGTGCGGACTCCACCCACGTCGCGGAAGTTCATCAGGGCCGTGAAGACGGGGGAAGCGGGGGGTTCACTGATCTGAGTCACTCCGCCATCTTCGCTTACGCCCCAATACGGGACAATCGGCGGTCCTACCGGTGTGGGCGAGAAGTCTCGGCCGCATTGCCGACCGCGTTCCTTCCTGCGGGCAGTGGGGTCACGCCAGCACGTCGCGCGCTCTCGCGAGATGGTCGGGCTCGTCACCATGGCGGGGTGGCCGATGCACGGGGGGCCGGCTGTCTGCTCTCGACAGGATCACGCTGCTGTGCGGAAGGACGATGACGGGGTGCTTCCGCGGCGCTGCCGCCCGCATGCCTGCGCTAGTGCCGGGGGACCATGGGGGCGCGGTGCGGGCCCCTGGAGTTTACTGAAGCCCTCGTTTCTTTCCCCTCTGCAACGGAGTGGCCACAATCCCCTCCACGCATGGCGTCCGCTATCACCGGAAATATCCCGCAATACCCGGCGCAACCCACCCCACAAAGCAATTACATAATGAAAAAATCTATTTACCTTCTGTGATAAACATGAGGTTGTGGGCCCGCATTGGAGTCAGGTCAGACTTGGTGCAAAAATCCTCAGCGCCACCCTCACGTTCCTTGCCGGTCTCGCTCTCGCCGGACACGAGGCCGAGCTCTGGCAGTTCTCTCCCCGCGAGGAATTCCGACTCGCCTCGGTCAGCATCACCCTGCTCTTCTTGAGCTTGACCGCCTCAGCGATCCACCAGTGGCGTTCAGAAAAGTCTGAAGTCACCCTCCGCAACATCCGCCAGGGAGTCACCTACTCCCTGCACGCCCTCCTGTTCCGCATCCAAGACGAAACCGGGATCGACGTGCGGGACCTGGGCGCCACCGTGCATCTGCGGGTCCGCACCGGCATATGGCCGTTCCACCACGAACAACTCGTCCCGCTAGCGTGGGCACGGTTCCGAGCCACCAGTGTCTCCGGTATCACCTGGCGGCCCGGGGTCGGCGTCATCGGCCGCTGTGTAACCTTGGGCCGCCTGCTCATCGTGGATGTCGCCGCCCTCGACCGGCAACTGGAGAGCCTCACCGAAGCGGAATGGCACGAACTTGCCCAACGCGAACAGCAAGAACCCCCCGAACAGTCCCGGACACTCGGGATGAGTTACCGTGAATGGCAGCGGGCTCGGGGCAAGTTCAGCGTCATCCTTGCCACCCCACTGATCGGGCGGAGCTCCACCAGGCCGGAGATCCTGGGGTGCGTGTCGGTTGATGTCATGACCCCCGATCCCAGCACCGACAGCTACGAGCTGCTGTCCGAGGAAGCCGTCCAATACGCCGTCAGCGCCGCGGCACGCGAGATCAGCAACGTGTTAGCCGCTTTCCTCTGACTCCTCGGACACAGCGGGGACGGAGTGGCAGACCGTGAACGACCGCAGCAGACCGACGCCCCGCATCCTGGTCGCCCAGCCGATGTGGACTGCCGAGTCAGCCAAACTCTTCACCGCGGAAATGGAACGGCTCGGCGCCCCGTCAGCACACGCCGCGGTCTGCTACTTCGACGCCCGCGCAGAGATCCGCAACGACTCTCTGCTGCGCCGCCTGTTCACGCGGCGCCGCCGCTGACACCACCGTCCACACAGCCCCGCCCCGGCCTCGCCAGAAACACCCAGACGGCTCTATCCGCACCCACAGCAAGGACACGGTGCCTGACGGGAGCCCGCCAGGCACCGCAGAAGACATAATCATCCCCTCTCCCGCTGGGGCCTGCCCCTTCCGAGAGGAGCCCGGCAGCATCAGTGCGCGCGACGCATCGTGACAATGCCCACCCACAGGCCGAGCACGGCCGTGACGACCGCCGACAGCGCGCCCCACGCAACCACCGACGTGTCCCACACCCCGTTGAACAAGGCGCGTTCCGCGTTGACCACGTAGGTCAGCGGGTTGAGCAGGGACATGGTACGCAACCATCCAGGACCGCCCTCGACCGGCAGCATGATGCCGGCCAGCAGCACCAGCGGGAACAGCACCGTCTGCTGAACCCCCCAGAACAGCCAGTGCCGGTCCTTGGACACCAGCGCCAGCGCATAGGAGAGAGCACCCACACCGACACTGAACACACTGATGATCAACAGGCCGCCGAGCGCCCCCACCACGTGGGGACGGAACCCGAATGGGATAGTCGCGGCAAGAATGATCACCGTCTGGGCGAGCACCGGCACGATCTCTTTCAACGCCCGCCCCACGATCAGCGACGAACGGCGCAGCGGCGAGACCAGCATGCGCTCGTGCGAACCGAGCTGGATCTCAAACAGCAGGTTCGCTCCGGTCGACATCGTGGCAAACAGGCACGACATCACGATGATGCCGGGCACAAACCACTGCAGGGTCGACTCGCCCGACAGCCCTTCAGGCAGCAGAGGAGCGAACAGGGCGAGGAAAACCAGCGGCTGCACCAGGCTGAAGACCACCGTGAACGGGTCACGCAGCACAGGCCGGAGTTCACGGACGAAAACGGTGATAGTGTCAGTGAGAGGCGTGGTGGGAATGGTCATGCCGGGACCTCCTGGGTAGCGGCAGGCTCCGAAGCAGCGGCGTCGCGGAGGCTGCGGCCCGTCAAGTTGAGGAACACGTCGTCGAGCGTAGGCCGGGCGATCTCCACCGCAGCGACCGGCAGGTCGGCTTCTTCGAGCTCCCGCAGCAGGGCGGGTGCGAGCCGGGAGCCGCCGTCAACCTCCAGCACCACGCGGACACCGTCGTGGGTACCCCGCGCGCTTTCCGCCCGGGCCATGAGATGGCCAAAAGCCCGCTTGGCGTCGTCGGCCCGGTCGAACGTGAGCGTGATGCGGTCGCCCGCGTATTCGGCTTTCAACCGTTCCGGGGTGTCATCGGCGATGATCGTGCCGTGGTCGATCACCACCACACGTTCCGCGAGTTGGTCGGCCTCGTCCAGGTAGTGGGTGGTGAACACGATCGTAGTGTCGTGCCGGGAACGCAGTTCACGGATGTGTTCATGCAGGTTGGCCCGGTTTTGCGGGTCTAGCCCGGTGGACGGTTCGTCGAGGAACAGCAGTGGCGGCGTGTGCATCAGCCCCAGGGCGATGTCCAGCCGGCGTTTCTGGCCTCCCGACAGGGAGGAGGAACGCCGGTCGGCGACATTGCTCAAGTCGAGGGAGGCGATGAGTTCCTCGGCGCGGCGGCGGGCCTGGTCCGTACTCATCCCGTAGGCGCGCCCCTGGCTGATGAGTTCGTCTCGACCGCGCTGGTTGTACCCCGATCCGGTGCCTTGGCCGACGTAGCCGATACGGGAGCGCACTTGGCGCGGTTGGGTGCGGATGTCGGCTCCCGCGACTTGGGCGGTGCCTGAGGTGGGGAGGAGAAGCGTGGTGAGCATCCGCAGGGTGGTGGACTTTCCGGCCCCGTTGGGGCCTAGGATCGCTACCATCTCCCCTGCTTCAACGTTCAGGTCGATGCCGCGGACCGCTTCCACCGTCCGTTTCCGGGTGGTGAAGTGTTTGGTCAACGCACTAGCGTGGATCATTGTCTCATTCACGACAAACCACTCTAAAGGTTATTGCGGTCATCGCGCGTCCGTAATATGCGGCATGCTGAAACCATGGCTAATACGAGCACGCGAATGCTGCGCTTGCTATCCCTGCTGCAGACTCAACGGTATTGGTCCGGTAGGGAACTCGCAGAGCAACTAGGGGTGAGTGAACGTACCCTGCGCCGTGACGTAGACCGGTTGCGGGAACTGGGATACCCGGTCGAGGCAACACGAGGAGTGGCCGGCGGCTACCAACTGCGGTCGGGTACGGCCCTCCCCCCGCTGCTCCTCGACGACGAGGAAGCCGTCGCCATCGCCGTGAGCCTGTGCACGGCCGCGCAGAGCACGGTGACCGGCGTCGAAGAAACAGCGGTGCGAGCCCTCGCGAAGGTCGTCCAGGTGATGCCGCCCCGGCTGAGCAAGCGAGTGGAAGCGCTGCGCCCCTTCACCCTGCCCGCCCTTCGCAGCAACGCACCAGCGGTCAACGCGGTCATCCTCACGGTGCTCGCGCAGACCTGCCGGGACACCGAGATCCTGCGCTTCACCCACCTTGCCCGCGACGGCACACGGTCCTTGAAACTGGTGGAACCCCACCACCTGGTGTCGCTGTGGCACCGCTGGTACCTGATCGCCTGGGATGTGGGCCGGGGAGACTGGCGCACGTTCCGGGTCGACCGCATCACGGATCCGGAGGCGACAGGGGCACGGTTCATCCCCCGCGAGATTCCCGGCGGTGATCCGGCGGAATTCGTGCGAAAGCACAGCCGGGAGCTGCCCCCGCAGTACCGGGTGGTGGTCGAAGTGGCTGCAGCCGCCGACACCGTCCGGCGGGCTGTGGGTTCGTGGGGAACAGTGGAGGAACTGGACGGCGACCGGTGCCGGCTCACCTTGCACACGGACTTCTTCGACTGGCCGGCCATGCTCCTCGCCTCCCTCGACGCAGACTTCACCGTGGTGGACCCGCCCGAATTCCGCGACTACCTGCAGGCCTGTGCGGGACGGTTCCTGCGCGCCGCCGAGTCGGCTGGACCGCTCCCGTCCGAGTCATGAGCGGCACGGACAGCACGGTGCCGAGCCACCGAGGGCGCGGACCGTCCCGCCTTCGTGCGACAGCACGGAGGACTGTTCGAGGTAGTGGACTCTGGTGTGTTTTTCGGTCGCGATTGTGTGGGCGGTTGCTGGGGGTTGTCTGTAATCTTCACAACCCCCAGCTTTACGTTGTAGATTTTTGATTGGCTGCTGGAGGGCTGCCTGAAGGCGCCGCTCCCTCCCCCAGCTTCGCCGTGTTCCCGAGGTTCTCCCCCGTCGCCCCCCCTGCCTCGCGGCACTTGTTCCTCAAGCTCGACGGCCGCGCAGATGCTGCACTCCAAGGGCAACGAGCCCACACCCCGTCCCCCACGCGGCATTGACCGCGAAGAGCGCAGGGATCGCGAGCGGGTTGGCGACCGGTCCCCGCAACTCCCCCGCCAGAATCGGGGACAGCACCGCGCTCAGCACGAGGGAAGCCAGCGCATACCCCAACCGGTCGCAAGCAGTGTGACGTCCTCCCTTTTTGGAAAGACGGGGATTCCTGCCGTACCGCTTACGCGGCACCAGTGACGGGAACACGGAGACGATCGCGCTGCACTCTGACGTGATGTTCGAGTTTGACCGGGCTGATTTGACGCCGGAAGCCGAAGCCGTGGTGCGGCGGACCGCGGAAACCCTGGAACACAAGTCAACCCTGATCACCCGGCGCGAGATGTTCGCCAAGGTCTGCGCCAGCTTCGAGGCGCGCCTGATCGACGTGGATCTGCTCGCTAAATCCCCGCCGAAGGTCGCGGTGCGACATATCGCCATTACCTGTGGTCGCCTTCATACCTCGCCGCGTCATGCGGTGGCGCACCAACTAGAGATCATCTAGAGGTATATCGAACAGCAACGCTAGCCGCCTCGACCTGAAGACCAGGACTTGCGCTGCAGTCGTTCGAGTCACACACAGCGTGGGTGGGGAGGACCGTGCCGCCCGTAGGTCGACCTACTGTCCAGTACGGAACCCCCTATAGTCGGAGCTGTGACGCCGAACAGTCCCGCGCTGGCCGTGCCCTGGTCTGGCCCCCGTGCCGCCCCTGTGCTCTTGGCCGCGCGGCAGCGCTGCACCGGTGCTGGGGGCGCCTGCGGCGTACCGTGCCGAGGAAGGGGGCACCCGTTGTGCAGGACAGCACCGACGGCCACTGCTGTGGACCGGGGATTGCGGTGCGAGCCTTGGTTGCCTCTCCCCCACTGGCGGGCCGCGAGCCGGACATCCGCGCCCCGGCTCCTTCCCCCACCCTGCCCTGTACCGCGCAGCAGCGCTGGCGGCAATCGGCCACCGCCCCCGAAACTCAGAGAGGGAGTATGACTGCCGATCGCAGCCCTTTTGCCCTGTCCCTGTCCGTCTTCCTGCTTCTTTCGTTTGGCCTGTCGTGGCTGCTTGCGCTCCCGCTGTGGCTCGGCGACGGGCTTGAGGACCCGCTCTTCTACCCCATTGCCGTGGCCATGATGGGTACGCCCGCAATCGCGGCGCTCGTGGTCGTCTTCTTCGTGGAACGCCCACCGCAGCGGGCCCGCTCCCTTGCCCTGTGGCCGCTGACCCCCGCGGGCCGGTTGATCGGCTATCTCGCGCTCGCCTTGGTCGTCCCGATCCTGCTTATCCTGGTCGCACTGCCGGTCGGCGCCCTGCTCGGCGTGTACCCAGCGGACTTTGCCCACCTCTCCGGATTCCAGGAGCTCATCGACGCCGGCGTGGCAGAGCTGGGTATACCCATCCCCGACATTCCGATCGGTGTCCTGCTCGCCTTCCAATTCGTGAACGTCATCATCGGCGCGTTCCTCAACCTCATTCCGGCACTGGGTGAAGAGCTGGGCTGGCGGGGCTGGCTGCTGCCGCGCCTGTACCGGTTCGGTGCCGCACCTGCCCTGCTGATCAGCGGCATCATCTGGGGTCTGTGGCATGCGCCGGTGATCTTGCTCGGCTACAACTACCCGGATGCGCCCGGTTGGCTGGGCCTGCTCATGATGGTGGGAATGTGCGTCATCATCGGCGCTGTCTTCGGCTGGCTGCGCATGCGGTCCGCCTCCGTGTGGCCCGCAGCGCTCGCGCACTCCTCCTTCAATGCCGCGGCCGGATTCCACCTGGTGTTCGCCCAGGCCGGGCAGACAGTCAACACCGTGCACGCCTCCATCCTCGGGTGGAGCGGGTGGATCGTCCCCATCCTGCTCGTTGCGGTGCTGTGGGCTACCGGCCAGTTCCGGCCCGCTCCGGTGGAACCGGAGCGCCCTGAACCTCACAAGGAGCTCGAATAGCCTGGGCGGGCGGTGCCCTCCTCCAGGGCACCGCTCCGCTCTCCTACCGCGACGACAGCGCCGTTCCGGAGCCCAGGAAGTGCCCCGGAGCGGCGCTGTCGTGGTTGGGCCTGGGGCTTCCCTCCCCAGACGTCCCGCTCGCCTGGCCCACGGCGAGGCCGGACGAGCAGAGGTGGTGTCACCGGCGGCTCACAGGGAAGCGAGCAGTTCCCGGCAGACCATCTCGCAGCGGCGGCATGCTTCGGCACACACCCGACAGTGCTCGTGGTGGTCAGCGTGGCGGGCGCACTCGTCCGCACACACTTTGCAGGCTTCGGCGCAGGCCTCCAGGATCGCGCGGGTGAGGTTGGCGTCGTAACCGGTGTGCCGGGACAGCACCCGCCCAGTGGTTTCGCAGATATCAGCGCAGTCCAGATCAGTGCGGATGCACTTGGTGAGTTCCGCAACCCTGTCCTCGCTCAGGCAGGCGTCTGCGCATGCGGTGCACGCCTGAGCGCATTCGAAGCACGCTTCGATGCATGCCCGCAGTTTCTCCTGGTCGACTCCGCCCAGACTCTGCGGATAGGTCTCCAGCATCTGTCCCGCGACACTCATCGTGTTCTCCTTCCCGGGTGTACTGCGGCCTGTGCTGGTCCGGGCTTCGGCCAGACCGGACCGTGACCCATCCGCTATCCGCCTGGGACGGAGCCTAACCTGGTGATCTTTCCCGAGGCGGCCTAGGATTCCTCGGTTTTTGGTCCCCCGGTGGGAAGGCCGATGAGGAGCGCGGTCAGCCAGAGGACGATGGCCGCGGTGAAGCCCACGGCGAGGCGCGCGGTTTCTGCGTGCCCGCTCAGCAGCAGCGCGATCCCTGCGGCCCCGATCGCGCAGAGCAGCAGCCCGGCCCACAGGTACACCGCGCGCCGGAAAACAGCGGCGAGCGGGAGGAAGTGGAGTCCTACGAGAGCGCAGATGATTCCGGAGGCCAGCTCGGTCTGGTCCAGGAAGACGAGGACAGCCCCGGCCGCGATGCTCACCACAATCTGGCTTGCCGCGATGAGAATGAACCAGCGCCGCTGTTTTCGAGGGGTGGCTACAACCGATGTTTCGAAGATCCCCCCGCGGGTCCCCATCACGACGACGATGAAAGTAGCCAGAATCGATCCGCCGAGGGCGATCAGCAGCGATGCCGTGTCGGCCAACATGGAACTGGCACTCATCGCCGCGAAAAATCCGAGCAGGGCCATGAGAACCACACCTCGCGGCTGTGCGCGGTTCTCCGGAACCGATGAAGTAACGGGAGGTGAATCCATATCGCCCCTTCTTCCCCAACAATTTCCCGGAAAACCACTATCTCTTACTGTTGACCCTGTTTCGTCACTCGCTGTCACAGAAGTTCGCTGCTCTTCGTTTTTGTACGGTATCTCTGGCCACTTTCGGCCAACCTTTGTTGGCGAAAAACCGAAAAGAACGCTCTTCGGAGAATGGTGTTCTAGGGGTTGGGCGTGCTCTTCCCCGCAGGCGAACGGCGGCTTTTCCTTTGACTGGTTCTTCGCTTTGAGGCGTTTCCGCGGCTGGTGTGGGCTGCGCGGAACAGTTCTGCCCCGCAGTCACTTGCCCCTTGTCCGGCGGTGCGATGCTGCGGCCGCCGCCCCCGGTCTGGCGGGACGGTGTGTGCCGGGTCTCCCCTGCCATCAGGGGCGCGGGGTGCTAGGGCCTGGGCGGACTGTGGACTGCTGTGCTCTGCGGCAGTCAGCGCAGCCCGAAGATGGGCCGCTCCCGCTCACCGGTGAGGGAATCGGCGATGTCTTCGAAGACGACGAGGGCCCCGGGGACGGGAAGTACTCGCACCTGGGAGATCCCGGTGGCGGGGAGCATCCCCTCGAGTTCCAAGGTCAGCGGTTCGGTTTTGCTGTCCCACGCCGTCACGTCCACGTCGTATCCGCCTCCGGTCGCCGCGTCCTTGCTGAGGTGCACCATGACGGCGGCGTCAGCGAGATCCACCCACGAGGTTCCTGCGAGCACATGCGGATAGGGGGCGCCACTGGCGGCGCTCTGCACAAGCTGGCCGTCCAGGGAGCGGCGCTCGTGCACCAGCCGCCCGCCGTCTTCTGTGTCGATCCGTACCACGGAGACCGTGTCCGCGGTGAAATGTGCGCTGTGGCCGTGTTCGGTGAGGTCCAGGTCGTCGACCAGGATCTCGCCGGTGGCCCGGTCGACCACCAGGTAGCGGATGTCGGACCCCCATTTCTCCACGGCGACGACCGAGCCGTCGGAGGTGACCGGGTGGAGGTGGGAGCGGTAGCCGGTGTGGTGGTAGCTGATCTCCGGGTTAGGGCCGACCGGGCCTTCCCCCGGATATTCGGTGCGCCACAGCTCCTGGCCGGTGGCCGCGTCGAACGCGGTCAAGCGGCTCGTTCCTCCCCGCAGTTCGGTCCGTCCGCCGAGCACCCCGTCCTCCCAGTCGGTAGCGAGTCTGGTGGGGGCGCCCAATTCGTCGTGGCAGTCCTGGGAGACCACGACAGCGTCGGGGAAGGCGCGGATCCAGGTCCGCGGCCGCCGGTCGACCAGGCAGTGGGGGTCGAGCGGCGCGGTCCAGCGCTGGGCGTCGGTGTCGAGGGCGCGGGCGGTGAGCTGCCAGCCGTCGTCGCCGTGGTCCAGCAGGATCCGCGCATCCTTGGTGAGAAGGTCGATAGGGGCGATGCCTCCGATCCGACTGATCCGGCGCCGCTGTTCGGCGTCCCGCCCCAGGTTCATCGGAGTGCTGCTGCGGACCTGGCCAGTGGCGGCGTCCAAGGTGAGCAGCGTGTCCCGGTATCCCCGGTGGTCGTAGACGGTGAAGAAGAGGACGACGGTGCGGCCGTCAGGGGTGACGTTGGCGGTCACCTCTGAGCCCAGTCGGCGGTAGTGCCACGTCTCCTTTCCGGTGACGGTGTCCAGGGCGATCACCCCGTCGCCGACGTCGACGACCGCGCCGGCGGCAGTGGCCAGCACGCGGTGAGTGCGTGCCCCGTGCGGCGGGTGCCAGCGCCAGGCCACCCGTTCCACGGTGGTGGGGACGGGGCGTGCCTCTGCTGCGGTGGCGGTGGTGTGCGAGACGAGGGCGTCCGCGGCGGCCGCCCACACCCCGGTGGCCAGGAGCAACGCTGTTGCGGTGCCGCACGCCAGTCCAGTCAGGGGCATTCCCAGTGAGCGGGGCCGGTGGTTGCGGCCGCACACCGCCATGATCGTCGCGCCCCCGGTCATGGCCACCAGCCCGGTCCATCCCACCACCGACCAGGGGGTGCTGCCGGGGCCGGGGGTGGTGAGGCCGAACAGCCACCGCGGGGTCTCTACCAGGGCCATGAGCGCGGTCACGCCGACGAGGACCCAGCACAGGAGTACCGGGCGCCGCGAGGCCGCGTTCTGGTGCTCTTCCGGGACGCGTTCGAAGAGTTGCAACAGGGTCAGCCAGCCGAGGAGTCCGGCCAGCGCCCAGAAGAAGACGCGGATGATGGGGAGAAGGTCCGGGCCTTCGCCGCTGTCTCCGAAGAGCAGAGGGCTGACCAGGCCGACCAGGGCGCCCACCGTTAACAATCCCATGCCGACCCAGGTGAGGAAACGGCGGAGGGTATGGGAGAGGTGTAGCGGTACAGGGGGCATGGTCGTGGTTCGGCTCCTCGGCGGATATTCAGTGGTGCGGCGACGAGGGCTGCCGGGGGTGTGCCTCCATCGTCGACGAACCGACGAATTCCCGCCAATGGAACCGAACACGGATGGCGGAGTCCTCGTGGCCAGTTGGGTGGTCCCGCCACGGCGCTAGGAGGCCGCAGGTCGAAACCCCGCACCGTTTCCCGGGTGCATCGGCCACCGCGATCATCGGTTCAGACGGAAGGCTTCGGCAGTCATCTTTCCCACCGTTTCTCCTATTGAAGGAAGTTTACGAGGATTTTGTCTCTGCGACTACCGTTGCGGGGAACTCTTTGCACTATTTCCGGGGGTGCGGCGAGTCTTCGCAGAGCCGCGGCTTCCGTATTCTCGCGTGAATTCCTGGAAAACAGTCCCGGCACCGGATCTGATGTCGTTTCCGGTGCGGGGCAGCACGGTGGGCCTGGGATGCACCCAGGCCCACGGCCACTTTTCGTCACCTGCGTGCCCGGAAGGCGGCGCGGCGACGGGGGTTAGAAGCGTTCGCGGCGTACGACGGTGCGGCGTCCTTTAATCGTGCTTTTCTTCAGTGCCGCGATCACACCGTCGGCAGTGGATTCGGGCACTTCCACCAGGGAGAAGCGGTCGGCGATTTCGATCGCGCCGATGTCCCGTCCGCTCAATGCGGTCTCCCCGGCGATCGCTCCCACAAGGTCTTGGGGGCGGACCCGGGCGTTGCGTCCAATGCCGACGAAGAGGCGGGTCATGCCGTCGGAGGGGCCTCGGCCGCGCCGTTCACCGCGGCCCGGTCCGCCGCGCCGTCCACGGCGTTCGCGGCGTTCGCTCCGCTCGGGGCGGAGCACCGGTTCGGGGATCTCCTCCTCTTCGGTGACGGCGCCGCTGGCTTCATGCGCCAGTTTCACCGCGGCCAGCGCGATCTCCATGATGTCGAACTCTTCGGCGAGCGACTCCACGACCACGCGGAACGCCTCGCGGTCGTCGTCCTCCTCCTTCAGAGCTTCGTGGAGCGCAGCACGGGTCAGTTCGACGCGGCGGGCCCGCAGGTCCGCGACGGTGGGGAGCTTCTCGACGCTGATCGGGCCGCTCGTGCTGCGCTGAATGGTTTTGAGCATCCGGTGTTCCCGCGGCTCGACGAGGGTGATCGCGACGCCTTCTCGGCCGGCCCGCCCCACGCGGCCGATGCGGTGCACGTAGGTTTCGGTTGCCGACGGCACATTGTAGTTGACCACGTGGGTGAGGTGTTCGATGTCGAGTCCGCGGGCGGCGACGTCCGTGGCGATGAGGAGGTCGGCGGTTCCTCCGCGGAGGCGCGCCATGACCCGGTCGCGCTGTTCCTGGCTCATGCCGCCGTGGAGCGCTTCAGCGCGGTATCCCCGAGCGTTGAGCGTCTCGGTGAGCTGGTCGACTTCCTCACGGGTGCGGCAGAACACGAGGGCCGCGGTGGGGGATTCCATGTCGAGGACGCGTCCCAGGGCCGCGGGTTTGTAGGGGCGGGCCACGATGTAGGCGTTCTGCCGGACTTTCGGCTCTTCTCCGGGTGCGGGAGAAGTGCGGGCGATGCGTACGCGCACCGGGTCGGTGAGGTGGCGTCGGGCGATGCCTTCGATGCGGTCGGGCATGGTTGCCGAGAACAGCACTGTCTGGCGGTTCTCCGGCACTTCTTCGATGATCGCCTCGATGTCTTCGGCGAAGCCCATGTCGAGCATCTCGTCGGCTTCGTCCAAGACGACCGTGCGCACCGTGTCCAGGACGAGGGTGCCGCGGCCGATGTGGTCGAGGGCCCGTCCCGGGGTGGCGACGACGACGTCGACACCGCGTTCCAGGGCCCGCAACTGGCGGCCGATGGGCTGGCCGCCGTAGATGGGGAGGATGCGTGCCTTCAGGTGGCGGCCGTAGCGGTGGAGTGCTTCCGATACTTGCAAGGCCAGTTCCCGGGTGGGCACCAGGATGAGCGCCGAGGGAGTGTCCCCGCGGTCGCTGTCCGGCAGCCGGTGCAGGATCGGCAGGGAGAAGGCTGCGGTCTTCCCCGTACCGGTTGCGGCCTGGCCGAGCAGGTCACGGCCTTCCAACAGCGAGGGGATCGCCTCGCGTTGGATGGCCGTGGGCTCCTCGTAGCCGACCTCGGCGAGGGCATCGAGCAGTTCCGGCCGGAGGCCAAGGTCGGCGAAACTAAACTGTTCTGTAATGGTCTTCTCCGTCAATTGCGGCTCCTCGTCGCTGAACACACACGCACGGGACTGGCCGACTGCGTCGGCGTCTCCCCGCGCTCACAACGGCCCCTTACCGTGCGCGATCTATCCCTCGTTCAGCACGGTCAGCAGCCGCTCACCCGTGGCGCGCGGAAGAACCGGGGATCAGGGACATCCGCGTCCGCCGTGGGGTGAGACGCGGAGAAGACCGCTCAATCAAGAAGCCGCTGTAGGTTTACCATTCTCCGCGTTGGAGGGCGGAGTCATGGGCCTACCGGCTCGGGTTCTCCTTCCAGATCGCGCCTGTGCGGCTTCGGCCGCTCCACTGAGCATGGCCGAGACGATCCACTCGTAAACGGTGACCCACGCCGAGCCTACTGAGGGAGCCCACTCAAGAGAGATGTCGCGGGCCGCCTCGATCAGCGCGTGTCCGACGCAGCGGTACTCCTCCAGTCCCAGTCCCCATCGGACGTAGTGGTACTCACCGAGCTTACGTAGGGTATCCCAAGTCTTTTCGGGTTCGTCGAGATGGTTGACGACTTCGACGAGGACGCGGGCCATCCGGACGTGCTGTTCCCCCATGTCCTCGGGGAACAGGTCGCGGCAGCTGGGCAGCAGCCGGAACAGGTGGTGGTAGAAGCGGTCAGCCAGGACTTCTGGCTGGTCCAAGAGGTCGGCGCAGAGGGCCTGGACGAGGCTGACCGTCCGGAGGTCGGGGCGCGGCAGCTCTCGGGTCACCGCAATAGCCATAACGTTTTCCTCCCCTTTTCTCCTATCCCCCAGAAATATCTTTTTGTCTCCCAGCAAATTTTCCAGGCAGCACAAATAGTTCCGGAAAATAAAACAGGATGTCGAATACCATCAAAAAATAGGAACGACAAACCTCTTGGAGACCTAGTCCTTGCTGGTGGGACAGGCTCTGACAGCTACTTTAGACCGTCGTTCACCGTGCTTTAATCCGGGGCACCCTTCGCGGACAGGAGGGTTTTTTCACACCGAAATTCCATGGTCTTTTTGCGGGACTTTGGACTCTAGTGCTCCCGCCTTGCTATCCGCTCTCTTTTCGGTGTTTCCGATACGCTGTGGAGCCTGTTCGATACTCAACAGGAAGATTTGCCAGAAAAGAGAAGAGTTTCCCCTGTTGTCCCTTCGGTTTTTTGTGAGGGAAGTCACGGGGGCCGAGCTGTGCACTCTTATGATCCGGAGTCAGCGTCTCGGTACTCCCCGCGCCTGAGGACGCTCCTGGGGGTACGTGCCGCGTGTGTCGTCTGTGCGGCCGTCCGGCGCTCCAAAGGGAATGCGGTGGTGCCGTGCCAGGCATGCCTGGCACGGCACCACCGCAGTGTTGAGGGTTAGGAAGGGGAGTCGTCCGCGGGCGGTGAGGTGTCCTGCTTGCGAGGGCGGCCCCGGCGGGGGATCGCTTTGACTCCCTGAGGCATACGGCCCGCGTCGATGAGCGCCCGACGTAAAAGAAACTCGATCTGCGCGTTCGTGCTGCGCAGCTCGTCACTAGCCCATTTGGCAAGCGCGTCATACACCGCCGGGTCGAGCCGGAGCAGAATTTTCTTACGCTCGCTTGCCACCGAACCAACCTCTACGAGTACAGCGTTCCTGTGTTGACGACCGGCTGGGTGGGACGGTCGCCGCACAGCACGACGAGCAGGTTGCTGACCATTGCGGCCCTGCGCTCCTCGTCGAGGTCCACCACACCCTGCTCAGCCAGCCGGTTGAGCGCCAGTTCCACCATGCCGACCGCGCTCTCCACGATCTGCTGGCGGGCTGCGATGACCGCCCCCGCCTGCTGGCGCTGCAACATCGCCTGGGCGATCTCCGGCGCGTACGCGAGGTGGGTAAGACGGGACTCGATGATGCGCACCCCCGCCGAGGCTACGCGTTCGGCGAGTTCCGCAGAGAGCTTCTCGGTGATCTCATCGGCATTGTCCCGCAGGGACAGGCGGTCAGTGCCCTCGTGGTTGTCGTAGGGGTAGTTGTTGGCGATGTGCCGGACGGCCGCCTCGGTCTGCGTGCTGACGAACTGGACAAAGTCGTCGACTTCGAAGACGGCGCGAGCGGTGTCCTCGACCTGCCAGACCACGACAGCGGCGATCTCGATGGGGCTTCCGTCCGCGTCGTTGACTTTCATGACGGCGGTCTCGTGGTTGCGGATCCGGGTGGACACCGGCTTGCGGGTCGTCAGCGGGTTGACCCAGCGCAGCCCGTCAATGCGGAGCGTACCGATGTAGCGGCCGAAGAGCTGCACGACACGTGCCTGGTTGGGGTCGATCATGGTCAACCCGCACAGGAGGAAGAGACCGGCGAGGAACAGCAGCGCGCCCACCACGATCAGCGCGACCGCGCTCACATCAGCCGCGTCCAGCGTGTTGATCCGCACCACTCCGCCGATGGCCCCGCCTGCCCCGGCCAGCATCATGACCAGGGAGAAGATGAGGACCGGTATGCCGGATGCGCCTTCGATCAGGCGCTCTTCCACTTGAGTTTCCAGGTTCTCCACCGCCACCGCGGCTTCCCGAGCCATCCATCAGCTCCTCTCACTATCAGACTGATGACTCAAGTCTAGCATTGTGATATCACTTTTTTAAACTCGTTCGGAGGAAAGGGACAAGCGCGGTGATCCACGTACACAACCTCACCAAGCGCTATGGCGCCACCACTGTCGTCGACGGCCTCACCTTCACCGTCGCCCCCGGGAGGGTCACCGGCTTCCTCGGCCCCAACGGCGCCGGGAAGAGCACCACGATGCGGATGATCCTCGGCCTGACCTCACCCACCTCTGGCACGGCCACGATCAACGGCCGCCGCTACCGCACTCTTCCTGCGCCCCTGCGCGAGGTGGGCGCGCTCCTCGACCCCGAAGCAGCCCACCCCGGGCGCACTGCCCGCGCCCACCTGCTGTGGCAGGCCCGCGGCGCCGGACTGCCCCGCCGCCGCGTCGACGAAGTCCTCGAACTGGTCGGCCTGGCCGCTGTCGCCCACCAGCGCATCGGCAGTTTCTCCCTGGGCATGCGCCAGCGCCTCGGCATTGCCTCCGCCCTCCTCGGCGATCCCGCCGTGCTGCTGTTCGACGAACCCGTCAACGGCCTCGACCCCGAGGGCATCCGATGGTTCCGCGGCCTGCTGAGCCAACTAGCCGCCGAAGGCCGCACGGTGCTGGTCTCCAGCCACCTCATGCACGAGATCCAAACCGTCGCAGACCACGTGATCGTCATCGGCCGCGGCCGGCTGCTCGCCGACATGAGCATGGCTGAGCTAGCCGCCCGCTACACCGGCGGCATCCGGGTGGTCGCCTCGGACACCACCCCTCTGACCGCGGCACTCGTCTCCGCGGGTGCCGAAGTCCGCTCCGCGGACGGCGCCCTCCTCGTCAGCGGGCTGGAAGCCGCGCACGTCGGGGAGATCGCGCTGCGCTGCGGCATCGCATTGCGGGAACTCACCCCCCAGCACACCAGCCTGGAAGAGGTCTTCATGGAACTCACTGCCGCCGCCACACCCCACCGTTCCGGCAGCATCCCCGCCTCGGAAAGGAGCCAGGCATGACCGCATCCGCCACTGCTGTTTCCAGCCCTGCCCGTCCCCCGGCCTCCCCTGGCCTAGGGGCAGCTGTGCTCGCCGAGTGGACCAAGCTCACCTCGGTGCGCGCCACCTACGTCTGCCTCGCGGTCACACTGCTGCTCGGCGTCGGCTTGAGCTCCCTCGCCGCGTTGGGTATCGGCGCAGCCGGTACCCAAGCCCTTCCTCCCGGAGTGGACCCGGTCGAGCAGGCTGCCGCGCTCGCCCACGTCGGCCCAGTGTTCGGGGTGATCCCGCTCGTCGTCCTCGCCGCCCAGTTCTCGGCCCGGGAGTACCCCAGCCAGCTCAGGCTCACCTTCGCCGTCCACCCGCGCCGCGGACGTGTCCTGCTCGCCAAGACCGTGGTCCTCGTCGGCACCGTCCTCGCCGTGGGGGCGGTGACCGTGGCGGCTGCTTTCGCTGCCTCGCAGGCCATCCTCGAATCCTTCGCCATGCCCACGGTCAGCCTTGCCGAGCAGTGGCGCACCACGCTGGCCTTGGGGGTGACCCTGCCGGTCTTCCCCCTGCTCGCCTTGGGCCTGGGGACCATGCTGCGCAGTGTGGCGGGCACAACCGCCGCCGTCCTGGCGGCACTGCTGCTCCCCCCGATGGTCAGCACGCTGCTTCCCGACTCGGTGCAGCGGCACGTGCTCCGCTACCTGCCGACCGGCGCCTGGGACAACGTGGTGGGCGCCACCGCAGCAGAATCCCCGCTCCACATGGACCCGTGGGCGGCGCTCGCGGTCCTCACGGGCTGGCTCGCCCTCTGCTGGGGTGCGGCCTTGCGGACGCTGCACCGCACCGACGTCTGACTACTCCGGCGGCGGTCCCGGGCACGCACCGCCGCCGGAGTCACTCGTCCCCGGGACCGATCCCATAGGCGCGGAGCGTGTCACGCGCCTGCGCCACCTGCTGCGGGGTCAACAGCAGCGGGGGTTCTGCGGCCCCCGCTGCCCGCTCCCCCGTATCGACCGTGCCGTCCTGGTGCATCGCGGCAAACCGCACCGGGTAGGAGGCGTTGCGGAACTGCAGGTTCTGGCCTTCGTCGGAGAGCACGAATTCCACCCACAACCGGGCCGCTGCCGGGTGCGGGGCCTCCTGGTTGACCGCCTGGCAGACCAGTCCGCCGACCGTGGGTGAGGGGACGACCACCTCCCATTCGCGCACGCCACGCAGATCTGCTGCCCGCTGCAGGTTGGCGTGCTCCCAGTCGATGACCGCGGTGGTCGCCCCGGAGGCCAAATCAGCGCGGCGGGGAGTGCCCCACCGGAGCTGACCGGCCCGGTCCAGTTCGTCGAGCAGCGCCGCGCCAGGGGCGAGGTCTGCGGGCCCACCCCCGGCTGCGAGTGCGGTCAACACCACTCCGAGCAGGGCAGCCTCTTCCTTTTGGGGGTCGCCGGCCAAGGCCACTTCCCCCTGTCCTTCCCCCAGGTCGGACACGGTTCGGAGGGCTTGTCCGGTGTCGGCGGCGAACCCGAGCGACAAGCGGGCAGCCGCCCCGCCGACATACCGGGCTTTCGGATCCCTGCTGTCGGCTGGGACCTCCTCCCAGGTGCGCACCCGGTATTCCGCAAAATGCTCGGCGGCATGGGCCGCTGCCGTGTCCTGCCCCACCATGAAGACGTCGGGGGCGCGGTCGGTTCCCGCATAGCGGACCGCGGCCGCGATCTGCTCCTCGTCTGAAGCGTGCGGGGCGGCCACGTTGACGCGGATGTTGTATGCGGTTTCGAAAGCAGAGATCAGCTCGCGGTGATCCGCCTCCGGCGAAGCGGCAGCGACGATGTTGAGCTCTCCTTCAGCCTGCGCTGCGGTGATGAGCTCCGCCATTCCGCCCAGGTCCGCGGCTGTGGTGGCGGCCGCTGCCGCCCCGTACTCCGAGCCGTCCACGGGCGGCGGCTCGGGCCCGCATCCCACGACGCATAGCAGGACACTCAACGCGGCAGCGCACACCACCCCTGCCGGGGTGGAACGCTCTCCCGTGGCCCGCATACCCCCTCCCTGGTTGCGCGCCTTGCGCGGTGTCCGTGCGGCTCTCTCACCCCCAGTGCCTCTTCCTTACCCAAGCCTGCACTAACGAGCACGGCTTGGTGACAACTTGACGGTAACTCTGGCGGAACAGCCAGAACACCAACTATTTTTCCGCGGCAACATGTCCAACAGAGAGTCCGCGACCCAGATCACTGTATGTAGTGCTCTGTGTCTCAAATTGGGCTTGCCTAATTCCACCGATCGCGGTTAGCTCAAAGACCCAGACGGACTCTCCGTTTCCCGGGCGGACAGGACCGCACCTCCCGTCTGCCCACCACAGAGCTATCCCCCCGTCCGCACTCAGAGCGAGTCCATGACCAAAGAGCAGCGCCGTCCCTTCCTCCGCTGGTTGCGCCATCTGTCCGCGGAGCAGCGCGGAACGATCCGTGTGCGACTCCTCGCGTTAGCCCTCATTCCGAGCACCGCTCTGCTGATCCTCTGGATCGGTGCCACCGTCACACCAGTGGGCACCCTGCTCTCTATCAACCGAAGCACCACGTTCCTGGAGCAGGCAGGCCTTCCCGCCCTGGACGTCATCTCCGCCTTGCAAGCGGAGCGCCAGGCCGCGATGGAGCACCTGGCCCAGTCAGAGAAGAACCGCAAGGGCTCGTTGACGTCCACACTCCGCGAGGACCGGGCCGCCACGGACGCGGCCATCGAGAACTTCCGCACCGGAATCGAGGACGCCGGTCTCACCAGCTTCCCGGAGGAGACCCGCGAGCGTATCGAACGCTTCCTGGGCACGCTGGAGGTGCTTCCCATGCACCGGGAAGTCCTGGACACCTCCTCCCCGGTGCGAGAAGGCGCGGCCTCCACCTACAACGAGGCCATCGAAGCCGGCCTGCAGCTGTGGGACATTCAGGAGAAACTGGTCGCCGAGGAACAGGCGCACCAGATGCGCAGCCTCGCCGCACTGCTCCGTGCTGACGAGCTGCTCTCCCAGGAAGACGGAATGCTGTCCTACAGCAATCTCGCCGGGATGTTCAACACCGCCGACCATATCGACTTCGCTGCCGCGGTCGGCGCCCAGCGCTACCTGTACGAGCAGATCGCCCCTGAACTCTCTGGGCAAGAGCGGATCGGATACGACAAGGTCATCGGAAGCGCAGAGTTCCGCACCATCCAAGCGCTGGAAAACGAGGTGATCCGGGCGGGCGCTATTTCGGGCGACCCTCCGATCGACATCGAGCAGTGGAGCGCTGCCTGGTCGAAGCTGGACGAGTCCTTGAGTGAGGTGACGGACAACCAGATCGAGGCGCTGACTGAGCAGGCCCGGTCCGAAGCGCTGCAGCTCACCGCCCTCCTCACCCTGTTCAGCGTGGCCACCCTGGCCGTGGTGGTGGCGTCCGTGTTCTTCAGCACGCGGACCGTCACCTGGCTCAACCGCCGGCTTGGCACGCTCCGCGAAGCCACTCTGGACTACGCGCACCGCCGCCTGCCGGAGATCACTGCCCGGCTGCGCGCCGGAGAAAAAGTGGACGTGGCCACCGACGCTCCCCCCATCCCGGTGGACATCAACGACGAGCTCGGCCAGGTCACCGAGGCGTTCAACACGGCCCAACGCGCGGCCGTGGAGTCAGCCACCCAGGAGGCGAAGCTGCGTGAAGGTGTGCGCAACATCTTCCGCAACATCGCGCGGCGCGCCCAGACGCTGGTCCACCGCCAGCTCAGCCTCCTGGACTCGCTGGAACAGGCCGAAACCGACCCGAAGGTGCTGGAGTCGCTGTTCCGTATCGACCACCTGAGCACCCAGATGCGGCGCAACGCGGAGAACCTGATGCTGCTCACCGACGACCGCCCGTCCCGCAAGGCAGGCGAACCGCTGTCGCTGGCCCAGGCCGTGCGCGCCGCCTCCAGCGAGATCGAGGACTACTCGCGGATCAAGCTGCTGCCGATGCCCATGGTGCACATCAAAGGCTCGGTCGCCAACGACAGTGTGCGGATGCTGGCGGAGCTGCTGGAGAACGCCACCTCGTTCTCCCCGCCCAGTACTGTGGTGACCGTGCGTGGTGAGGCCCTGCCTCACGGCAGCTACGCTTTGGAGATCGAAGACCGCGGCTTGGGCATGCTCCCTGAGGCGTACCAGCAGGCCAACGAGCTGCTCAGCGGCAATTCCCAGCGGTTCAACCTCGCGGACATGCGGGAGGACTCCCAACTGGGGCTTATCGTGGTGGCCACCATCGCTCAGCGACACAACCTCAAGGTGACCTTGCGTCCCTCCCCCTACAACGGGACCCAGGCGATCATTGTGTTCCCGCCCGAGGCTATCGACACGACTCTGACCGCCCCACGCGCGGTCGCAGCCAAGCCAGCGCCGGCCCCCGCGGAGCTGGAGGCGCCTTCCGCGGCGGTCTCCGCCACTCCCGCACCGGCCGCCCCCGCACCTCCTCCTTCGGTGCCTTCCACTCCCAGCGCACCTGAGCCGGCGCTGGCATCCTCCCAGCCCACCGAGCCTGGATCTCCGCTCCCAGCTGCCGCGTCGGGGGACACGGCCGACACGTACAAGGGCTTGCCGCGCCGGAGACGGTCCCAGCGACGTTCCCAGCAAGCACCGCAGGCGCCCGCACCGTCCATCTCCCGGCCCGTCAACCCTGACCGATCGCTGGAGGAAATCCGGCAGATGATGAGTGCCTTCCAGCGAGGCACCCGGAGTGGACGCGCCGAAGGCAACACTGATTACCCCACCAGGGAGACACGATGACCGAGCAGACAACTTCCACGCCCCGTTCCACCTCCTCTGAACTGAACTGGCTGCTGAGCGACCTGGTTTCCCGCACTGAGGGAGCCCGCGAGGCGGTACTGCTGTCCGCAGACGGCTTGCTGCTGTCGGCTTCCGACGGCATGGATCGGGAACGCGCCGAGCGGATCAGCGCGATCGCTTCGGGCTTCTCCAGCCTGGCCCGAGGTGCGAGCAAGCAGTTGGGCGCGGCAGAGGTCCGGCAGACCGTTGTGGAGATGGACAATGTTTTCCTGTTCGTCCTCTCCGCCGGGCACGGCGCCTGCCTGGCCTTGGTGGCCGACTCCTCCTGCGATGTCGGGTTGGTCGCCTATGAGATCAACCGACTGGTGCGCCAGGTCGGTCCGCACCTGTCCACGCTGCCGCGCAACCGTCGTCCCATGCAAGGTCGGTCCGCTGAAGGGCTGTGAGCGCCATGTCCAGCTCTCCTGACGACAGCGGCCGCCTTATTCGGCCGTATTCCTTGACTCGCGGACGCACCCGCCCTTCGCGTTCGGACTTCGCGATGACCTCCCAGGTGGTGGCGGTGCCGCAGGTGGGTCAGCCCGCCGAGCTGGAACCGGAGCACCACGCGATCCTGGAGGTGTGCGCCGCACCCGTCTCAGTAGCTGAGCTGGCCTCACGTACCAAACTGCCGCTTGGTGTGCTGCGTATCCTGCTGTCCGACCTGCTTGATGGCGGATACGTCATGGTGCACGAATCGCAGTGGCAGCGTAGGCGACCGGATGTCCATACTCTGCGAACGGTCCTCGACCGCATCCGTGCGCTGTGAAAGGAGACTTCTGCATGTCCGACAGTGTCGGGCCCGTTCCCGACGCGCTGAAGATCCTGGTCGCCGGCGGGTTCGGCGCTGGGAAAACCACCCTGGTGTCCGCGCTCAGCGAGGTGGAGTCGCTCCACACCGAGGAGGTGATGACCGCTGAAAGCGTGGGCGTGGACGATCTGGACGGGGTGGAGTCCAAGACGACGACGACCGTGGCGCTGGACTTCGGTCGTATCACCTTGGACGAGCGCACCGTGATCTACATGTTCGGCACCCCCGGCCAGAAGCGTTTCTCGTTCATGTGGGAGGAGTTGGCCGAGGGGGCGCTCGGCGCTATTGTGCTGGCTGACACCCGACGTTTGGAGGACTGCTTCGACACCATCGACTTCTTCGAGCAGCGCGACATTCCGTTTGTCGTGGCGGTGAACTGCTTCAACGGGGTGCGCACCCACATGCCCGCTGATGTGCGTATCGCCCTGGACGTGGAACCGCACGTTCCGGTTCTGTTGTGCGATGCACGGGAACGGGAATCGGTCAAGCGGGTCATGGTGGAGCTCGTTTCCCACGTGCTGGAGCTGGAACTGTCCCGAGCGTGAGTGGGGGGCGGCGCGGCCGCCCCGACAGTGGTGGCACTGTTCGGGGAGCCGCGCCGCGAGGATCTCTCTTTTCTGCTTGCTGCTCGTCACCGGTCCAGCGGCGGTCAGTCACAACCGCAGACCCCGGTGATGGGCCCTTCTTCGTAGCGCTGTCGAGCGGTATGGACGAGTGCCGCCTCCACGATCGGGTAGATCTCGAAGTCCCGGTCCATCCGTAGCGCGGTGAGTACCCGTTGGGCTGCTGCCGAGGGTTCGGCCAGCACCATGTGACGCCCCTCCCATGTCAGTACCCGGCAGCACTCGTAGAGCGCACGCACGCCGCTGAGGTCGATGAACTGGACTTTGGACAGGTCAACGATCAGACACTGGCACTCGGACCGGTCGGTGGCGTGCAGCAGTGCCGCGCACAGTTGAGTGGCGTTGGCAATGTCGATCTCACCGCGCACGGTGAATACGACCGCCTCACCACACGGAAAAGACTCCTGGGTGTGTCCGGACACGCCGCCGCGTCCTCCCTTGTAACAACGTATTCCCTCCCCCCGTGCCCCATGATCGTATCTGGCTGGAGGACGGTGCACAGGAAGAAGCACGAAACTGAAGGAATATGTGCGGCTTTCACACACTCGAGCACAGAATTTTGTCTGTTTCGTCCGCTATCTTGCGTTTCTGCGGCGTCTTCCTGCCCGGAGAATTCTGCATTAACGCTCTTCAGAGGTGGTTTTCGGTCCTGTTATTCGGAGGACAAGGATCGCCCCTTCGAGGCTTTGCTCACCTATTGCGCCATGGTTACTCGCGGAATGGCGCATTACCTGCGGACCGTTTCAGTGACGGGAGAGCACAGCAGGGCAAGGGGAGGATTGCGGAACGGACCAGTCCCTTATCTCGCATCCGGAAAGTCTTTGCCGGGGCCGGCAGCTCCGGGCTGCGGGAGCCCGCCTGGGGTTCGTGGCCAGGGGAAGGGGCAGCGCGGCTGCCGCCGCTCTCTTCAGCCGTGTTCTCCTGCAAACGGCGCCCTTGTCCCGGTGCGGCGCGTAGGGTCGCCGCACCGGGACAAGGGCGGGCCTCATAGCCAGCCTCGGCGTTTGAAGATCGCGTACAGGGCGACGCTGACCGCCACCATCAGGCCGATCGCCATCGGGTAGCCGTACTTCCAGTGGGTTTCCGGCATCACGTCGAAATTCATGCCGTAGATACCGCCGACCACGGTAGGAGCGAACAGGATAGCCGCCCAGGAGGAGATCTTCTTCACTTCCTCACTTTGGGCGTAACTGGCTTCGGTGAGGTGTTTCATCTCCTCGTTCTGGGCCTGGCTGACCAGGGTGGCGTTGACCGCGAGAATGGAGTTGAGCAGTTGACGGAAACCGTCGACCCGTTCCGCGACCGTGGTGGCGTGGTCGGCGACGTCACGCAAGTAGCGCTGGAGTTCTTCGCTGGTGCCGTACTTGTCGAATCCGGCTTCCAGGTCGGAGAGGATGCCCAGCAGAGGGCGGGCCGCCCGCTGGAATTCGATGACTTCGCGGGACAGTTCGTAGATGCGCCGGGACACCCGGGGGTCCCGGTTGAACACCTGGGTTTCGATTTCGTCGATGTCGTTCTGCAGTCCGGCAATGACCGGTGCATAGCCGTCGACGACCGCGTCCATCACCGCGTACAGCACCGCTTCGGGGCCCAGCTTCAACAGGTCAGGGTCGTCTTCGAGACGGCGGCGTACCGCGGACAGGTCGGGGGCCTGACCGTGGCGCACGGTGATGACGAAGTCGGTGCCGACGAACAGGTAGATCTCCCCGAAGCTCACCTCTTCGGTGGTGTCGAGGTAGCGGGCTGCCCGTAGCACGACGAACAGGGTGTCGCCGTAGCGTTCGAGCTTGGGCCGCTGGTGGGCGACGATGGCGTCTTCGACGGCGAGCTCGTGCAGACCGAACTGGTCGGCAAGAGCGAGCAGTTGGGCTTCGGAGGGCTGGTGCAGTCCCAGCCAGGCCATCGCTCCTGGCTGCTGGGCGACCTGGTCGCGCAGCCGGGCCAGTTCGACTTCGCAGGGTTGGCGGCGGCCGTCGATGTAGATCGCGGCGTCGACGACGCTGGCTTCGACTGGCGGGGTGGTCGCTTCGTGGTCCCTTCGAGGGTCCATGACGTATTCGGGCGTGTCGGTGTGCGCTTTGCTTACCGAGGCAACGGGACGCAGGCTGGGCAGCCACGAACGCATACGACGTTGCGACATGGGAGCTCCCGGATGAGTTCGACGGTTCGGGACAACCGGTGGGGTGCGTCTCCACCGCAGCAAACGGGACGCACGCCACAAAGAGAGAGTTGGAGAAAAGGGCTAGGGAACTAGTGCCGTGCCCTGCGACGCCCTCCGGAGACGGGGGCGGATATCACAGCGGAAGTCTGTGTGGGCTGGAGAGAACCAGCGCGGAACGTGAGAAATGGGGCACCGCACTAGTTGGTACTAGGAGGTTGGCTCATGGTTGGCCTCACCTCCTACAGTCCAAGGCCGACGGCCTCGAGTCTCGCTATGCCCAACCTTAATACGGCCCCTGTGGTAATGGGAGCTGCGCGGATTCGCTTCCGTGAGGGATGGTCCGCAGCAGCGTGCGGGACAGCGGCCCGGCGCCGCGGCGTGATCGTCAGTGGCGGGCAGTAGGGTGCCGGGGGCCGCGCTGCGCGACGTTTCCGGGACCGGTCCCCGTGCCCACCAGGAAGGATGCGGGCTGTGGCGGGCCGGTGCGCGGCGCGGCGAGCGGGGCCGTGTGCTTCCTCCTCCGGTGGAGGGGTCCGGCCTTTCTGCGCTGCGGTGTGGAATTCGCCACGCCACCCAGCAATGAAGTGATATGCGTCACAATTTTGTTTTGGTGGTTGAGGAGGCCGCTCGCTATGGACGAACCGCTCTTCTCCCCGGGCCGGGTCGAGGTCGCCCCGGGTGCCGTCCACGTTCCCGGATGGCTGGACCTGGAGGAGCAGCGCGCTTTAGTGGACTTGTGCCGCGAGTGGATGCGCGGCCCCGGCGGTATGACCCGGCACCGCACCCGGGGCGGGACCATGAGTGTCGCGATGACCTCGCTGGGCTGGTATTGGCGCCCCTACCGCTATTCGGCGACCCTGCCGGACGGCCGACCGGTGCCCCCGCTGCCCCCGGTGCTGTCCACGCTGGCGTTGCGGGGTCTGGCCGCCGCCTACGGCACGGTCCCTGCCCCGGCTCCCGCCTACGATGTTGCGCTGGTGAACTTCTATGCGGCCACAGCCACGATGGGGATGCACCGGGACACGGACGAACGCACCGATGCCCCGGTGGTTTCGGTGAGCCTGGGGGACACCTGCGTGTTCCGGTTCGGGAACACCGCTACCCGCACCCGCCCGTACACCGACGTGGAGCTGCGCAGCGGCGACCTTTTCGTCTTCGGCGGCCCGTCCCGCTGGGCTTACCACGGCGTGCCGCGTGTCTTCGCTGGCACAGCCAACCCGGCACTCGGATTGGAGTCGGGGCGGATCAACATCACCGTGCGTGCTTCCGGGCTGCCCCCGGCTGAGCGGGGCCCAGCCGGGGCGTCGTCCTCGGAAGCGGTTTGAGGGCTGCTCACCGGCGGAGCAGGTCGCGCACGTTGAGGTAGAGCAGGCTGACGACCGCCAAAGTCATCGGCACGAGGACGGTGATCCGCCAGTTGATGAGGAAGGCCGCGATCACCGCGCCCACGACGCCGAGCGCGAGGGCGAGGAAGGCCGAGCCGATCAGGAAGGTGAGGAAGCGGCGGCGGGCGAGCGCGTCGAAGGCGGCGAACAGCACGACGACGCCGACCGCGGCCAGCAGTGCCAGGCTGCCGCGCAGTACCACCATGACCACGCCCAGCGCGGTGAGCAGCAACGGTGTGCTCATCGCCGCCCACACGTGGAGGAACCGGGTGGTGTGCTGCCGGCCGGAGGCGTACGGCAGGTGGGGGGAGCGGAGGTGGGCCTGCGGCGGGGGTTCGAGGACGTCGCCGTTGGCCAGTGCGGCGCGGTGCATTTCCCGCTCGTCCACGAGGTGGGTGCGTTCCCGGTAGCGGGCGGCGAGGGAGTGTTCCAGTTCGGCGATCCGGGCGCGGTACTCCTTGGCGCGCGCTTTAGCGCTGGCGTGGCGACTCAGCACCATTTCGGCTGCGGCCAGGCGGCGCAGGGCAGCCCGCTCTTCTTCGATCTTGGCGTCGGCTTCGGCGATGCGGGCGTCGAGATCGTCCAGGTGGGCTTGGAGGCTGGCCCGCGTATCCTCGGGGGTCGGCGGGACTTTGTGGAGCCCGACCCACCACAGGGGGTCGGCCCAGGAGCGGCGGACGGTGCCGTCGCGTTCGTATCGGGGGCCGCTGGGAGCGCGTTCGCCGTCGAACCAGTCCCGGGTGTTGCGGCCCCACAGTCCGCGGTAGCCCCGGACCCAGGGAGTGGTGTCGTCGATGAGGACCGGGGTCCAGGTGCGTTCTCCACCGGGGCCGACGCGGACGCCGTCGCCGCGCGCGTAGTCAACGAAGGGCACGCCGATGCCGCGGAGGCGGCTGGAGGAAGGCAGGAAGCGGGCGGTGAAGCGCCGCCAGGCGCGCAGCACTCCCCGGAGGAAGGCGGGGTCGACTTGGATGAGGTAGTCCCCGGGGAGCATCTGGTGGGAGTGGGATCCGGCCCCGACGTAGATGATCGGGTGGTTGCCGTCGCGGTGCAGTTCCGGGTCATCCCAGCGGCGTCGCAGGTCGTCGCCGAGGTATTCGTGAGAGGAGGCGCCCACCCACACGGGGCGGTACTCCCCGTTCTCTTCTTCGACCAGGTAGACGGTGACTTTCTCCCAGTCGGCCTCGTGGTCGTTGACGCCGCCGTAGACCGACCGCCAGTCGTTCATGGCGTAGAAGAACCAGTACTGCAGGACGACGTAACCGCCTTCCCGCACGACACGGCCGTAGTAGGTGGCGGTGGTGCCGGTGTCGATGCGGTCGCGGTAGCGGGTGGCTGCGGCTGCTGCGACCCCGCCGGGGACGGCTCCTCGGATGAGGAGGGAGAGCCGCATCAGCACGTCCACGATCCGGCCGAGGACCCCGACCGCGGCGAGGCGTCCGCTTTTCGGGATGACGGGCCGTTCGCGTCTGCGGAAGCGGCGTGCTTCGGCCCGCAGCGACGATTCTTGGACGAATCGCAGGTGCTGGCGGTAGCCCGGCCATTCGGCGTCGGCGCGGGCGAGCCGGTCGAGGGTGAGTTCCCCGGCGGGGACGACTTCGCGTTCCCCGCCTTCGGGAAGGTCCAGCCACAGACTGCAGCAGCGCACGTAGGCTTCGACGTCCGTGGGGAAGAACAGCTCCCCCCGGGTGAACATCAGCACGGGTTCGTAGGCGCGCAGCAGTTCCAGGTCAGTTTTAGCGCTCATGGTCGCGCCTGACCCTAACGGATGTGTGGGGTGTCCGCGGACGTATCGGGCCTTGACTCCGTGCTCCCCTGCCCGCTACGGGCTGTTTTCGCCTCGGTGGCCTGGTACCGCTGCAGCCCACACTGCGGTTACCCGGGCGGCACACCCCGCCCCGCACCGGGATGTAATGATGGTCACACTGTGACGGGGTCGGTGGTGTGGTGCCCGGCGTCGTCGGGAGCAGGGCGGTCCGGGGTGCGGTCTTCCGGCTCCCCGTCGGTGGCGTGCGGGTCTGCGCCTCCGCGTGTGCGTCCGCTGGTGCCTCTGGTGGCGCCCAGCCCGGCGGCGACCACCAGGGCCATGCCCGCCACTTGGAGGGGGACGGGGACCTGGCCGATCAGGAGCAGGCCGATGAGCAGCCCGATGGCGGGGTCGACGGAGACGAGAATGCCGAAGGTGCCGCGGTTCATCCGTTGCAGGCTCACCATCTCCAGCAGGAGGGGCAGCAGGGGGTAGATCAGTGCGAGCCCTAGGGTGGCTGCCACCAGGTGCCGGTCGGCGGCCGCCATCGCCCCCGGCAGACCCAGCGGGGCGGTGACCAGGGCGGACACGGTCATTGCGAGGGTGAGGCCGGGGAGGACGCCCAGCCGGGAGCCGACGGTCTGGGAGAAGACGATGTAGAGCGCCACGCAGACGGCCCCGCCTAGGCCGAAGGCGATGCCGAGCAGGTCGGCTTCCCCGTGCCACGGGCGGGTGAGCAGGAGCACTCCGGCTACGGCGAGGACGATCCACAGCAGGTCGCGGCGGCGGCGCAGGGCGAGCACGGAGACGGTGAGGGGGCCGAGGAACTCGATCGCGGCTGCGGTGCCGAGCGGGATGCGGTCGAGGGCGAGGGAGAACAGGAGGGTCATCCCCGCGCTGACTACGCCGAGGGCGGCGGTAGCGGCGAGATCCGACCAGGTTGCGGCCCGTGCCGCGCGGAGCAGGGGGCGCCCGCCGACGGCGAAGAGGAGGAGCGCAGCCCAGCTCAGCCGCAGCCAGGTGACTTCGAGCGGTCCCGCGATGGCGAACAGGTGCACGGCTCCCGCGCTGCCCATGTGCAGCAGGACCAGGCTGAGGACGGTGAGCAGCGGGGCTGGGACCCTCAGGTGGGCATGCCGAACCAACGAGACAAAAGAGAGGATCATCCCACCACTGTGTCTCCTATTCTCTGTTTCCGTCCAGGCACCGTTAGTTGATGAATCGTTTCTCTTTAGCGGAAGATCTAGCGTCCACACCCGCGCTTCACCCCCACTCAGCGCAACGGAACGCAACAGAACGTCGTGCAGCGGATTGTGTTGACCTCTGTGCCAGGTTTAGCCGTACTTAAGAGGCGGTAAAAAATTGAGTTGGTGGACATCAACTTTGGTGAGCAGCTACCGGGAGGCGGCTCCGCGCACCGCGCGGACCGACCGACACACCCCTTCGATGTCCACTCGATGGCCGGTCCGCCGCGGGAGGACCCCTTGCGGACCGCAAACCTCTCGGATCCGGAGGTGCCAGCGCCTCGGACGCGGCGCGCACGGCTGTTTCGGCCACGCGACCGCGGGACGGCTGCCCCACCACGATGAGAGAGGAGAATGGTGCTGACCCAGGTTGAGCCATCGGCGACGCGAACGCTGAACCCTTTCCGCCGGACGCGCGCGATCGCCGAGCACACCCTGCGCGAGGCCAAGGACGACGTCACTCATCTGCGACTGCTCTCCCTGTTCCACGCGCTCGCTGCGTGCGAGACCGCGCTCTCCCAAGCTCCCGGCACCCTGCGGGAGAAACTGGACGCCCTCCGCACTGCCGTGGTTGACCTGGTGGGTGAGGACTGGCTCACTTCCCACCCCACCCACCCCGATGTCCGGGCGTTCCGCCGCCTCGATGACACGGCGCTCCTCAGCCGGCTCGACGAGGCGCTGTCGAACCTGTTGCGGGCGCGTTTCTTCCAGCTCGCTGCCTGAGGTCTTTCATCCGTAGAAGAAGGCGTGCGCGGGGTCGAAACATTCCGCCTTGCGCACGCCTTCTTCTACGGTTGAAGGATGGACCTGACACGGCTGAGACTGCTGGTAGAACTGCGGCGGCTGGGGACGATGACGGCGGTCTCCGAGGTCACGGGCATGGGCACCTCGGCGGTGTCCAAGCATTTGGCCGTATTGGAGCGGGAAGCAGGGGTGCGCCTCCTCGTTCCGGACGGCCGTCGGGTCCGGTTGACCCCCGCGGGGCGCCGGCTCGCCGAGCATGCGCGGGACATCCTGGAGCGCGTCGAGGCGGCGCGAGCCGAAATGGCAGGTGAAGGGCCGCCGGTGGGCCGCATCAACCTGGTGACGTTCGTCAGCATGACGGTCCCCGTGATCCTGCCCGCCATGGAGCAGTTGCGCCAGCAGCACCCGGGACTCGAGGTGCGCCTGATCGAGCACGAACCGGACCAGGCGTTGGACCTCCTGCTGAGCGGGGAGGCCGACCTTGGGCTGATCTACGAGTACACGCTGGTCCCCCGCCGCATTCCGGAAGGGCTCACCGTGCACCCGGTGGGGCGGGAACCCTTGTTCCTCGCCGAGCCGACGGCGAGCAACCCGAGCGGGGCGACCATGACGCGGGAGCGGCTGCGTGCCTTGGCCGACGCGTCGTGGATCGCCAACTCGCGCGGAAGCGACGACGACGAGCTTGTGCTCCGGATGTGCGCGGACGCGGGCTTCCGACCGCAGATCCGGCATCGCATCGACACGTTGGAGGCGCTCAGCGCGGTGGTGGCCGCTGGATGGGGGGTGGGGCTCCTGCCGAAGCTGGCTGCGTCCCCGCCCCACCCCGGGGTGGTGCATACCCCGCTGGGCGAGCTGGCGGGAGAGCGCCGCATCTCCCTGGTGGCCCGTACCGGGGCGTGGGCGTGGCGGCCGCTGCACGTCGTCGCCCACGCGATCCACCGGGCTGCCCGCCACGTGCTGGACCCGGTGGCGAGTGGGTTTTCCGAGGGGGCGGCTGCGGACGGGTCAGGCGCTGAGGACGAACCGGCCCGCGGGGACAGTGATCCGGTGCGCGGCTTCCCGCATCGCGGTGAGTAGCGGCTCGGGGTTCGCCCCGCTGCGGGTGACGGCCAGGACGTGGCGGCGCGGACCGTTGCGGACCGGACGCACCACCATGTGGGCGATCGCTATCCCGTGCCAGGCCAGCCGGGGCACCATGGACACGCCCAGTCCTGCGGCGACGAGAGCGAACGCCGCACTGAAGTCGGTGACGACGTGGGTGCTGCGGGGATGGAATCCGGCCTGGTGGCAGGCGGCGGCCACGGTGTCGAACCAGACGGTGCCGGGGGCGGACATGATCCAGTCGGCGTCGTTGAGGTCGGTGGCCAGGTCGAGTTCCATCTTGGTCGCCAGCGGGTGCTCGTAGGGCAGGACCACGTCCAGGGGTTCCACCATCACCGGGTGGAACTGGAACCCGGGGCTTCCGGTCGCGGGCAGATGCGGCGAGGACATGGTGACAGCGATGTCGATCTCGCCGGTGCACAGCAGTTCGGTGCTGTGTTCGGGTTCGGCCTGGATGACAGAGAAGTCCCAACCCGGATGGGTGTGGCGCAGCCGGGCCACGGCGGGGGCGACGAGGTTGGAGATGCCGGTGGCGAAAGCGCCTACCCGCACGGATCCGAGTGATCCTTCGGCGTACCGGGCGAGGTCGGCTTGGGCGCGCTCCAGTTCAGCGAAGATGACCTGAGCGCGTTCCAGCAGGACGCGCCCCGCCCCGGTGAGCACGAATCGGCGGTTACTCCGCTCCACCAGGGGGACTTCGGTTTCCTTGGCCAATGCGGCGAGCTGTTGGGAGACCGCTGAGGGAGTGACCCCCAGCGCTTCCGCGGTCGCCGCCACGGTGTGGTGCTCGGCGAAGGCGCGCAGCACCTGCAACCGCCGGACGTCAATCATGGGCTCATCCTATGAAATTTCCTGCTGGTGGTTTCCGTGCGCCGTGCACGGCGCTCCGCCGGGCGTACCGTGCGCGGTGCACAGTGGCGCACCGCTGCGGTGGTGCACTCCTGCCCCTGCGCGGCGCCGGGCGCCGTCGCAGGCCTGCTCAGCACGGCCACATCCGCATGCTCCTCCGGGAGGATTTGGCCACCACGGGCAGCGAGGGCGAGGCAGGGCGGCCAGCTCGGTAGCTCCGTGGCGACACCGACGACGGTCGCTGCGATAGTGCTCACATCCGGGTAACCCCGCAACTGCCGGAAAGGTTGCACCCCGCCCCGGTCTGCTGGCTGGGCGGGTTTTCCGGCAGACGGCCAGCCGTCTGGGGAGCTCGCGTTTTCCCGCTGAGCAGTGCAGACGTGATCCACTGCACGCCCACCGCAACGTTCCGTTCCTGCGCGGCGACGGAGAGAGCCCGAAGAGATCCCCCTCACACCCAACCATCTGTTAAAAATGACAAAATTTTTCTTTTAGGTACGAGGAGCATCCTTTTCCAAGCCCCGTCGCCACTCTTGCAGAAACAAGCAAGTAGGCTCATAACCAGCGCTCATACAGGCATTGAAAGGGACGATCGCCGCTGCGCGACACGCATCACCCCATCAGGAGCAGGTGAGAAAAAATGCAAACTTCGTTGGACACCAAAACCCGTTCCGGGTTTTCGGGCGTGCTGCGTTTCCGCTACATCGGTCCCTTTGAGGTAGACGAGCTGGCCGAGCTGTGGAAACCCCTCCATCAGCAGCACACGACGATCGCCTCGCACCTGGAGGACCTGCTCGGCACGGTGAGCGCGGAAGAATCGTGGCGTCGCCGCAGCCGGCGGTATGTGGAGTGGCTGTCCGAGCCGGAGACGATCGCCGTGATCGCGGAGAGCGACGGGGTCGACGTCGGCTACGCGATGGTGACCATCCGCGACGAGCACCACGGCTCGTGGGACCGCGGGGACCGGGTCGCGGTCGTCCAGACCCTGGCGGTGCACCCTGACTACTCCTTGGAGTTGGTGGGCAGCGGCCTCCTTGACGAGGTCCGTCGGCAGCTCGCCGAGACCGGTGTGCGGGACCTGGAGCTGCCTGCCGTGTCCGGGAACTCGGCGGCCATCCGCTTCTACGAAAGCCAAGGCTTCCGCCCGTTTGTGACCACGATGGTGTCGCGTATCGGAGTGGGCCCCCACGACTAAACAGCACGCAGTGAGCTGTGTGCGGCGGCCGAAGACCAGGCTGGCTTCGGCCGCCGCGGCCTGTCTACAGGAATCCCAGGAGCACCGCCGGGCTGCTTCCCCGCTGCTCCCCCGCGCCTGGCTGTGCTGCCCGGTGTGGCTGGCCCCCGCAGTCCCCCCGCAGCCGTTAGGCTCGTCGGCGTGGCCGAAACCGACTCCGCCCTGTGTAACTTCCCCGGTTGTACCCGTCCCGTCATGCGCTCCTCCTCCCCGGGACGCCCCCCGCAGTACTGCGACCTTCCCGAACACACGCGGTGGCGTGCCTGGCGGGAGCGGCAGCGCCTCCAGCAGGAGGCGCAGGCCGCACAGGAGCGGCGTGAGCAGACCGTATCCCAGCGACCGGCCGACGGGGCCGCTGCGGCCGCGGCCGCACCCGCCCACGCCGAGGCCGCCCCGGTCACCGCAGCACGGCTGCGCGCCGAAGACCTCCTGACGCGTTTCGCGGTCCAAGCCGAGCAGCTCACCGCAACCTTGCAGGAAGCCACCGCGGCGTTCACCACGATGACGGATCCTGCCGCGGCTGAGGCCCAGGTGGAGGCGGCGCGTATTGCCGCGGCCCGCCAGGTCGCCGACGCGGAAGCGGCCCGCCTGGCCGCCGAGGAGAAGCGGCGGGCAGCAGAGCGGGCCCGTCGCGCCGCGGAAGCCGACGCCCAGCAGGCCCGGGAGGCTGCCGCCTCAGCGATGGCTGCGGCGGGGGCAGCGGAACGCATGGCAGACGAGGCGATAGCCGCACGCGATGCCGCGGTCGCGGAACGTGATGCGGCGCTCGCGGAGGCCCAGTCCTGTGCCGAGGAACGCGACGCTGCCCTCGCCGACCGGGAGGCGGCCCGCATCGAAGCCCGGGAGCAGGTGGCAGCGGCGCGCGCGGAAGCCGAAGCACTCGTCGCCCAGGAGCGCAAGCAGGCCCAGCAGCGTATCGCCGACGTCGAACAGCGAGCCGCGGCCGAGCGGGCGCAGCTCGTGGCCCGGTTGGACCGGTTGCAAGAGCAGTTGACCGAAGCCGTGGCCGCCCGCCAAGCGGCGCAGGAGCACGCCGATCGGGCTGCGGAGCAGGCCCGGCAGGCCGAAGAGCGGGTGGAGCGCCTGTCGGCGGAACTCGCCCGGGTGAGCGCGGAACGCGACCGGCTCACCGACGAAGTCGCGCACATCAGGGACAGCGCCCGCGCCGAACGCGAAGCCTTCACCGCCTCGCTGGCCGAAGCACGCCAGGCCGCCGCGGAACGCCTGGCCGCGTTGGAGGAGGCGCGGACCCAGACCCTGCGGCGCGCCGAACGCGCCGAAGCGCAGCTCGACGAGGCGCTGGCGGAGCTCCGCCGCCTGCGGGCCGCGGTACCGGCCGCGCCCGCGGCCGACGACCCCCACGGGGGGCAGCCAGCACAGCCGTGACCTGTGGCGCTGCTCCCCCGCAGGGCAGGATGCCGCGGCCCGTATGCTGTCGCGGAAGCCGGCCGAGGCCTCCTACGGGGAGGGGACGAGAGCGAAGGCGCGGACCGGCATGGTGCCCATGCCGCGGACTTTCACCGGGACCGCGAAGAACTGGAATCCCTCCTCGGGAAGCTGGTTGAGCAGGCACAAGTGCTCCACCACGGGGATTCCCGCAGCCAGGAGGATCGAATGCGCGGGGCGGGCTCCCCCACTGGCCTCCGAGGTGTCGTCGATGTTGACCGAGTCGATCCCCACCAGGGTGGCTCCGGCATCCACCAGTGCCTTGGCTCCCTCCGCGGTGAGGTAGGGGTGGTCCGGGGAGCCGTAGGTTTCCGTGCGCCAGTACCGGTCCCATCCGGTGCGCAGCAGCACGGCCCGGCCGGCCAGGTCCACTCCGGCGAAAGCCTCGGGGCCGATGGCGCGGCCCGGGGCGTCGATCACCCTCCCCGGCAGCGCGGCGACCTTCTCCAGGGGCAGGTCGGCCAGGTCGGAGCCGTCGCGGTAGCGGTGGGAGGGAGTGTCCAGGTAGGTGCCCGTGTTGCCGACCATCGAGATGCGGCGGATCTCGAATTCTGTGCCTGGGGCGTAGTTCTCGTGAGAGTCCTCGAACGACAAGTGGTCGTCGATGACCGGGCCGGGAAGCCCTGGATAGGTGGTCATACCAGCCACGATCTGGTGGCTGACATCGATCAGACGCGCCATGGTGTGGATCCTCGTCTCTTCCCGATAGGTCTAGACCACTGTAGCGCGAAGGAACCTCCGGCTTTCCCCGCTGCCCGTGACCGCGCTGTTGCCCCCACCCGGTAAAGTGCCGCCCAAGCCGAGGTCAATCCCCCGCGGCTCTCCGCGGTGGCGCACGTGACAACAGAAGGGGACCGGCCGTGCCGCTGACGCTCTACGATGCCGCGAAAGCCGTTGTAGCCCCGACCACCCGGGCCCTGTGGCCCCTGCACGTGGAGGGCCTGCACCACATTCCCGCGCACGGCCCCGTGATCCTCGCCAGCAACCACTTGTCCAACCTCGACCCGCTCTTCTTGAGCGTGGTCGTGCCACGCCCCGTCGTCTTCATCGCGAAAAAGGAGCTGTTCGCCGAAGGCAACCTGGCCCAGCGGCTCTTCACCCGTGCCCTGCGTGCCGTCGGGCACGTGTCCGTCGACCGCCGCCCCGGGCAGAGCGCCCAGGAGGCAATGGACCGCAGTCTCGCCGTGCTCGCCGAAGGCAGAGTTTTCGGAATTTTCCCTGAGGGGACCCGCTCGCCTGACGGCCGCCTCTACAAGGGGCAGACCGGGCTGGCGTGGCTGGCGCTGACCTCCGGCGCCCCGGTGGTCCCGGCGGCCCTCGTGGGCACGAACCGTATCCTGCCCGCGGGGCGCCGCATCCCCTCGTTCCGCCGGATCGGGGTGCGGTTCGGGGAGCCGGTGGACCTGTCGCCGTGGGCAGGCCAGGCGGGCCGGGCTCGGGCCCGGCGGGAAGCCACTGATGCGGTGATGGCCGCGATCCAGAAACTCTCCGGACAAGAGCAGGTGCCGCGGTTCGCCGCCTCGGTCAAAGCGGAGCTCGCCCAGCAGCGGGGCCTGGCCGCATAGCCCGGCGCCACTCCCCTGCCCGCGCCCTGCAGTGGGACGGCACGGGGACGGCGGGGCCGCACCCCGCCTGGGCCATGGGTTAATCTCTGCTTGACTGGTGTGGTACTCCGGGTCGTGGCGTGCCCGGGCTCTGACGCGGAAACTCCGGGCGCGGTCCGCACGGTCCCAGGGGACGGCGCCGTGCTCTCTGCTGCGCAGCAGCCGCACCAGTGCGCTCTTCCGCCCCGTATGTCCTTCCCCGCGGGGCCTGCTCCCCATACCGACCCCGATCTTAAGGACACTACTTTTGAGCGTGGACGACGAAGGGATCTTCCGGGAACGTCCCTACCAGCCGCAGCCCCCGCCCCCTGCCCCGGGCAGCGGGCACCGTCCTGCGCCGGGGGGCGCACCCTCACACGGTTTCCCTCACAGCCCGTACCGCCTCCCTAGGGAGACTCCCGCTTCCTGGCACGTTCAGAGCGCCGGGCCCGCTCGCGGGGAGGGACCTCTCCCAGGGAGTGCGCGTCCCGCCCCAGCTCCGCGGCGGTCCCGGCGCGGCCTCCTGTTCTCCGTGCTCGCCGCGGTCCTCGTGGCGGCGCTGCTGGGCGGCGGCGTCTACTGGTACCTGTCCTCCCGCCCGGTCCCCGAAGAGACCGCTGACGCGTATGTGGCGGCCTGGACGTCGGGGGACTACTCCACGCTCGACCAGTGGGCGACCTCCTCGGAGGCGTCCGCGTTCTACACCGAGGTGGCAGAGAACCTGGGAGTGGAGTCGGTCGAGGTGACCACGGGGGAAGCGGTGGTGGACGGGGACACAGCCACTGTTCCCTTTACTGCCACGTTCACCTTGAGCCACAGCGGGACGTGGACCTACGACGGGGAGCTGCCGCTCCAGCGGATCGACGGCCAGTGGAAGGTCGACTTCAGTCCCGCAGTGCTGCACCCGGAGCTGGGTCCCGGCCAGACGTTGGCGCGCACCAACGCGTGGGGGGAGCGCGGCCGGGTGCGGGCCGCCGACGGCACCCCCGTGGACACCTCTGACGTGTCCGGGTCAATCCAGATGATCGTCGGGGAGGTCGGCCCCGCCACCGCTGAGGACGCGGCGGAGCTCGGCCCCGCCTACCAGGAGGGCGACCCGGTGGGGAAGAGCGGCATCCAGCGGTCGCAGCAGGATCGGCTCGCGGGGACGCCGACCACGGTGATCCACGTCGTCGACCAGGGGGCGCCGCCTGAAGGGGAGCCGGAGGATGCGGCGGTGGTCGGCACTATCGAAGGCAGTCCCGGCCAGGACGTCACCCTCTCCATCGACATGGCGGTGCAGCAGGCCGCGGTCGACGCCGTGATCGGACAGCGTAAAGCCACTGCCCTGGTAGCGGTCCGGCCGTCGACGGGGGAAGTGCTGGCCGTGGCGAATGTTCCAGGCGGGTTCAACCGGGCTTTGGAAGGCCAGTACGCTCCTGGCTCCACGTTCAAGATCATCTCCTACGACGCACTGCTGGACGCCGGGATGGGCATGGACGCCACCCTGGACTGCGCGGAGACCGTCACCGTGGGAGGGTGGCCGTTCAAGAACGCGGGAGACGCCGCCTACGGTGAGCAGAGCGTCACGGAAGCGTTCGCCACCTCCTGCAACACCGCGCTGATCTCCGAGGTGGTCCACCGGTTGGACGGCGGCTCCTTGACTGCCGCGGCCGAACGGTACGGGTTCAACCGCGACCTGAGCCTCGGGGTGCCCGCGTTGACGCCGTCGTTCCCGACCCCGGACAGCGACACCCTGCTGGCTGCCGCGAGCATCGGGCAAGGACAGATCCTGACCTCGCCGCTGCACATGGCGACGATTCCCGCGGCGGTGGCCGACGGGCACTGGCGTCCCCCGGTGCTGGTCACCGACCCGGCCCCGGCGGGCCTTCCCGACCCGGTCCCGGTGCCCGCTGCCGAGCAGCTGCGCACCTTGATGCGTGCGGTCGTCACTGACGGCACCGCTAAGAACGTCGGCTTTTCCGGGGACGTGCACGGGAAGACCGGCACCGCCGAATACGGTGAATACGTGGAAGACGAGGAAATGTCCGCGCACGGCTGGTTCGTCGGTTTCGAAGGCGACGTGGCCTTCGCGGTACTCGTCGAGGACGGTGGTAGCGGGGCGAAAGCCGCCGCTCCGGTGGCCCGGCGCTTCTTGGAAGGGCTGTGACCGGGAGGCACGGCAGGCCGGCACCGTCACGGGCCTGCTTCCCGGTTACCGGACGCGCATCTGCATCACCATCCCGTTGGGGCGCGGCGACGGCGCATCCTCCCCGCTGGGCTGCGGGCCGGGGATCGCGAGGAACAGGACGACGAGCAGCCCTGCCACCACGGACGCGATCGCCGCGCAGATCGCCCACGGCTTCCACGTCTCCGCGATCTCTTCTGATGAGAAGCGGTCGCCCCCGTCGAAAGAGGCCAGTGCCTCAGCGAGCTCCGGATCGTCGGTACTGAGCTGGTGTTCGATCTCCGCCAGGATGCGTCTCTCGTTCTCCCGCAACGACATGGCGCCCTCCTTCACCGACTGGGGACCAGCACCGGTGCGCGTCTGCGCGTGTGTGCGGTGTTACCCAGTTTCTTATCCGTTCGGCGACGGGGCGATACCAGGCCTAGGCCGCCCAGACCTAACTGAAAGGTTGGTCTTCGCTCACCTCGGGTTCACGACCACCCCCGCGGAGGGGACACTTTCCACGCGGAACGCGTCCACCGCTGTCACGTGGTAGCGCACTGCTTCATTTCCCGGTGCCGGATCGCGGTAGGTGTGCTGGTCGCCGCCGAGCACCGCGACCAGGTGCTTGGCGTCGGCGAGGGCGCACGCGTCCGTGTCTGCGGGCACCCGGTAGACCGCGTACCACCGGTGGTCTGCGTCGCCTTCCCACCGCAAGGTCACCCCGTCTTCACCGGTGTCGGCGACGAGGTCGCGCACCGGGGCGGGCTGTCCTGACGCGCCGCTCGCGACGGGGGGCAGCGCAGGGCGCGCATAGTGGTTGGCAGCCACCTGCTCTATGGCTGTGCGGGCCCGGCCGTTGAGGTCCTTCATCGAAAAATAGATGTCGCCGGTGATCTCCGGGTGCTGCGTGTTGAAGTCGAGCTGTTTTGCGAGGGCGTCCGCACCTTTCCAGCCGTCCTCCCCCACCCGGTAGGCGGCCTGGCCGATGTACAAGTCCACTCCCGTGCCCGCCACTTCCTCGGCCCACCACGGCGCGAGGACCGCGTAGTCAGCGGCGGCGAACCCTTGCGGCCAGTACAGTTGCGGGACCACGTAGTCGATCCAGCCTTCGCGGATCCACGTGCGGGTGTCGGCGTGCAGCGCGTCGTACGACTGCAGGCCGCTGGTGGCCGACCCGGAAGGGTCGCTGCTGCGGTTGCGCCAGATCCCGAACGGGCTCACCCCGAACCGCACCCACGGTTTGATGTCGTGGACGCGTTCGTGCACCTGCCGGATGAGCTGGTTGACGTTGTCGCGCCGCCACGCGTCCCGGTCGGGGAAACCGTCGCCGTGGGCCTGCCAACTGGCGTCGTCGTCGAACGTCTCCCCTGAGGCAGGGTACGGGTAGAAGTAGTCGTCGAAATGCACCCCGTCGACGTCGTAGCGTTCCACGACATCCGCGACCACGTCGACCACCCATTCGCGGACTTCGGGGTTGCCGGGGTCGAGGTAGCCCTGGTCGTCGTAGACGATCATCCACTCCGGGTTGCGGCGCACTGGATGGTCGTCGGCAAGGTGCTCCAGGTCGGCTTCCCGCCACCCCACCCGGTAGGGGTTGAACCAGGCGTGCAGTTCCAGGCCGCGTGTGTGGGCTTCTGCGACCGCGAATTCCAGCGGATCGTAGCCGGGGTCGCCGCCCTGGGTGCCGGTCAGGTAGCGGGCCCACGGTTCCTTGTCTGAGGCGTAGACCGCGTCCGCTGTGGGGCGAATGTGGAAGAACACCGCGTTCAACCCGAGTTCGACAGCGCGGTCCAGAAAAGCGGTGAGCTCCTCCTGCTGCTGTTGAGGGCTCAGCCCGGGCTCGGAAGGCCAGTCGATGTTGCGGACGGTGGTGAGCCATACGCCGCGCATCTGCCGTTTCGGATAGGCCGGGTCTGTTGCGCAGTCCTCGGGGATCGGCGTGAGCTCTGCCGCGGCACTCGGTGCGGGAGATGCGGCGGCGTCGCCTGTTTCAGTGGTCGGAGTAGTCACGCGGGGGACGGCCCCCTCGGGGACTGGTCCGCATGCGGCCGTCATAGACAGCAGCATCACGGCAGCAGTGGCACGGGTCAACCATCCCATGGGGTGTTCTCCACGACACGTTTCGGTAGAAGAGGGGTAAACGTTGGCAAGCCTAGACGGCTTTCGCCCCCTCCCATGCCGGGACAGCCGGGCGAGGCAGCGGGGCGGCGTCGGCCGGAGAGGGCGGCAGCATAGACTCCATCCTCGTGATTTCTCCGACCTCCGGTGCACGTGTGACCGCACGCACCGTTGCCTTGCGTGACCAGCGCGCTCTGCTCGACCTGCTGCCTCCCGCCGCACCGCTGGCGTGGGTTCGGCGGGGTGAGGGACTGGTGGCGTGGGGAGTCGCGGCGCGCTTGGAACTGCCCGCCGAGCCGGAGCGGTCCGGCATTCAACGGTTCACGGCGGCAGATGAATGGCTTGAATCGCTGTTCTCGACGATCGTGGTGGACGACGACGTGGGGGTGCCGGGTAGCGGACCTGTGGTGTTCGGCTCGTTCACGTTCGACGGCCGCGACGCCGGATCCACGCTCATCCTGCCGCGAGTCGTCGTGGGACGGCGGGACGGGCAGACGTGGCTCACCGTGGTGGGTGACGAAGCCGACCCGCTGCCGGCCGTGCCGCCACCCCGCCCGGTGGGGGCACTGCGGTGGCGGCCGGGCACGCTCAGCGAAGCAGAGTGGTGCGCAGTGGTGAGCCAGGCCGTGGACCGCATCCACACCACCGGGCTAGCGAAAGTGGTCCTGGCGCGCGACCTTGTCGCGGAAGCGGACCATCCCATTGATGTCCGCACCCCGCTGCAGCGGCTGGCCGCCGACTATCCGGACTGCTACGTCTACTCGGTGGTGGGACTGACCGGGGCTACCCCGGAACTGTTGCTGCGCCGTACCGGCACCCGCCTGGAGTCGCTGGTGCTGGCGGGGACCGCGCCGCGGGGGGCCACCGCGGACGACGACGCTGTGCTCGCGAAAACGCTGCTCACTTCCGCGAAAGATGTCGAAGAGCACGCCTATGCGGTGGAGTCGCTGCGCGAGTCGCTGGCCCCGTTCTGCACGGAACTGGACGTGCCCCGCCACCCCGAACTGCTGCGTCTTGCCAACGTGCAGCATTTGGCCACCCCGGTGCGGGCCGTACTCCCCGCAAAGACGGCGACCCTGCCAGTGCTGGCGGCCCTGCATCCCACTGCCGCGGTGGGCGGCACCCCGACCCGGGTAGCGATGGACGTCATCGGCGAATTGGAAGGAATGCGCCGCGACCGCTACGCCGGGCCGGTGGGGTGGATTGATGCGCGCGGCGACGGGGAGTGGGGGATCGCGCTGCGCTGCGCTCAGATCACCGGGCCGCGGGCCCGCCTCTTCGCTGGGGCAGGGATCGTCGCCGACTCTGACCCGCAGGCGGAGCTCGCGGAAACCGTGGCGAAGTTCCGCGCGGTGCGCGCCGCCCTCACCGGACGGTAACGCTGCGAGGCGCCCCGCAGCAGGGCGCCTCGGGCTCAACCAGCCGAGGAGACGCGCACGACAGCGACGGGCACGACGGCGTGGTTCAGGACTTGCTGGCTGACCGAGCCGAGCAGCAGCCCGGTGAACCCGCCGCGGCCCCGCGACCCGACGACGATCAGGTCGGCGTCGGCGCCTTCGTCCAGCAGCGCTGCCGCGGGATGCTTCTCGGGGGTTTCTACACGGACCGGGACCCGCTGGGTGAGCGGGGTCCGGGCTTCATCCACGGTGCGGAGCAGCCATTCGCGGGCCCGAGCGACCTGCTGCTCCCGGTCGACTGCCACGTCGGCCTGCAGCACGGTGAACGGGTCGACGGGGGCGTCCGGCGCCTGCCACGCGTATACAGCGACGAGTTCGGCGCGCAGCCGTTCCGCTTCGACCAGCGCGAACCGCAGCGCGGCAGCGGCATGCTCGGAGCCGTCCACGCCCACGACGACACGGCCGCGGCGGGCCGCGGCCTCCTGGCTGGTCGGCGGCACCACCACGACCGGGCAGGTGGCGTGGGAGGCGACACGCTGCGCTACCGAGCCGAGGAAGAGCGACGCGACCCCGCTGTACCCGCGGGAGCCGACGACGAGCAGTTCCGCGTCCTGCGCGGATTTCAGCAGGGCGTGGTGGGCTTCGGCCCGGGACACTTCGGTGACGGCCCGCAAGCTGGGTGCGGCCTCCTGGACGCGCCGCAGCGCTTCTTCAAGGAGCGCTTTTGCTGCTTGAGAGACTTCCGGGGAAGGGGCGGTGCGGATCGGTCCTCCCAGCGGGACGGTGACGAGCGGCAGCCCCATCGCATACACCAGGCGCAGCGTGGCCCCGCGCCCCGCGGCAGCGTCAATCGCCCAGTCCAAGGCGTGCAGGCTGCCTTCCGAGCCGTCCACTCCGACCACGACCGTGCCCGGCACGGTTTCTCGGTCCGACATGCGCTCTCCTTCCCTGGTCGGCGTCTCGCCTTTTCTACCCGGCTGCTCCGTGGCGGCTCCGGGCCCGGCAGGCCGCGCGTGTCCCGCCGCGACAATGGTGGCCGGGCCAGCAGCACACTACTGTGCGTCACCCCAGGAGCCGGACCTGTGCGGCCGGGACGGCGTGGTTCCCGCGAAAGCTCTCCGGGTCCTGTCCGGTCCGCGGGGTTACCGCACCGCGGCGGCGACTGCTTCCTGCAGAGCGCGGCGCAGGCGGGCTGAAGCAGCGCGGTCTGTGCGAACCTCCACGAGGCGCAGCCCGTCCCCGATGAGGGCTTTGGGCAGGTCGGTGGCCCACTCCACGCGCGTGTAGGGCAGTCCCGCGGTGGCGGCGACCTGTTCCACGGCCACGCCGTGGGGGGTGCCGAAAACCCGTTCGAAGTCGGGGTGCCCGGCCTGCTCCAGTTCGGAGAAGATCCCGCCTCCGTCGTTGTTGACCACCACGATCGTCAGGTTGGGGCGGGGCTCGTCCGGGCCCAGCAGGAGCCCGTTCTGGTCGTGGAGCAGCGCCAGGTCGCCGAGCAGGGCAAACGCTTCCCCTCCGCCGTCGGCCTGGTGGGCGAGGGCTGCACCCACCGCGGTGGAGACGGTGCCGTCGATCCCGCTGACGCCTCGATTGCCGATCAGCCGCAGCCCGCACCGCGGCCGCATCACCGCGTCCAAGTCCCGGATCGGCATGCTGGCCCCAGCGAACAGGAGAGACCCTGCGGGCAGGTGGGCGGCCAGGTCGCGGGCCAGCCGCAGCTCGGAGAGCGTCTCGTCGCTGTCGAGCAGCCGGTCGGCGGCGGCCCGGGCGGCTGCTTCCGCTGCGGCCCAGGATGCGGCCCACGCCGTGTCGGGGGTGGCGGACGGCGGGGCGGTGACCGCGCCGACCACGTCGGTGGCGGTCCGCACCGGGTCGGCGAATGCCACCGGGTCCCCCACGACTACGTGCCGCGGGGCGCGGCGCAGGTAGGCGAGCAGTTGCCGGGACAGGCCCGGCCGTCCCACGCTCACCACCAGTTCCGGTTCGTGGGCGGCGACGAACTCGGGGACAGCGAGCAGTTGCCGGTAGCTGGAGAGGGCTTCCGCCCTGCGGGCGTTCGAGGTGGGTTCGGCCAGCAGCGGCCAGCCGGTCTGGGCGGACAGGGCGAGCAGGGGGATCGGGTCGTAGTCACCGTCACCGCAGACGATGACGCCCCGCTCCACCCACGGCAGTTCCACCGGTTCGGGTTCGTTCCGCTGGAGGTCGACGGTGATCCACGGTTTCCCGTCGGGCCGCCCCGTCACCGGTTCCGGCCAGGGCTGCCCTCCCGGTTCCGGAACCAGCGGCTCCCGGAACGCCAGGTTGAGGTGGACGGGACCCGGCTTGTTCGCCTGGGCGGCAGCCCAGGCCCGGCAGACCAGGGACCGCCAGTAGGCGACCATGCCTGCTTCGCGTTCCGGCACGCCCACTTCCGCGAAGAACCGGACCGCGGAACCGTACAGGCCGATCTGGTTCACTGTCTGGTTGGCGCCGGTCCCCCGCAGTTCGGGAGGCCGGTCCGCGGTGAGCACGATGAGACTGACCCCGCTCTGGTCAGCTTCCAGCACGGCGGGGTGGAAGTTCGCTGCGGCCGTACCGGAGGTGCACACGAGCGCAACCGGGCGGCGCGAGGCGCGGGCCAGACCGACAGCCAGGAAGGACGCGGAACGTTCGTCGATGCGGACGTGGGTGCGGATCCGGGTGTCGGCCACCAGGGCCAAGGCCAGCGGCGTGGAACGGGAGCCCGGCGCGATCACTGCCTCGGTCAGCCCCAGCCGAGCCAGCTCGTCGACAAGGACACGCGCCAGTGCGGTAGACGGATTCATGCGTACTCTCTCACCGCAAGACCTACTTGCCAGTCGTATCCGCGAACACCTTGACACCGCGCCTAGGTGTTCTGGTCGGCTTTCCCCGGAACGCCACCACGAGCCGACCGTGACGAACCCGAGAATATGCCCCCGTGTCGACCGGTTCGTCACCGGTACCGGTCCGTCACCCGCTCTCATGTCCGCTGCTGCCGCGTGTCACAGGCGCGCCCCACCGTAGTTCACGGCCCCGGCTCTCGCTCGACCTGCTCCCAGGCGGCGCGTGCCGCTGCCAGCCGCGCCTGCCACGCCGCAGGGTCGATCTCCACCTCCGCTAGCCGCTGCTCGGACACGTCCACCCGGCGCACGGGCAACACCCCGTGGACGGGCAGGAGCGGGTCGTCGCACACGTCGGCGTGCAGCAGCCGCAGCGTGGCCAGCCCGCACGCGTACGGTAGTTCGGGGAGTGCCGCGGCCAGCGCTACTCCGGCGGCCAACCCTACCGAAGTTTCCACGGCGCTTGAGACCACGACGGGCAGCCCGCACTCTTCAGCGAGCCGCAGCGCGGCCCGCACCCCGCCGAGGGGTTGGACTTTGAGCACCACCACATCGGCAGCTTCCGCGTCCCGCACCCGCAGCGGGTCTTCGGCACGCCGGATCGACTCGTCTGCTGCGATCGGCACCGACACGCGCCGCCGTACCTCGGCGAGCTCGTCGACCGTGGCGCACGGCTGCTCCACGTACTCCAACTCGAAGCGGTCGAGCAGCCGGATCATGCGGACCGCGGTGTCGACGTCCCACGCACCGTTGACGTCGATACGGACCCGCCCGCGCGGGCCGAGCGCGTCCCGCACCGCCTCTACCCGGGCCACGTCGTTGGCTTCGCTCTGCCCGCGTTCCGCCACCTTCACTTTGGCTGTGGTGCATCCGGAGGAGGCCACGATACGCGCGGCCTCCTCCGGGCCCACTGCGGGGACGGTGGCGTTGACCGGAACCGTGTCGCGCACCGGTGCTGGCCAGCCGAGTTCCGCCGCCTCGTAGCAGGCCGCCCACCAGCGGGCGCATTCGCGGGGACCGTACTCCGCGAACGGTGAAAACTCTCCCCATCCTGCGGCGCCGCGCACCAGCATTCCTTCGCGGACGGTGATCCCCCGGAAGCGGGTGCGCAGCGGGATGGCGAATGCCCGGCCGGTCACGGGCGGCGCGGGAACTTGTCGAACCGGGGACGGCGCTTCTCCTTGAACGCGTCGCGTCCTTCCTGCGCTTCTTCGCTCATGTAGTAGAGCATGGTGGCGTCCCCGGCGAACTGCTGCATGCCCGCGGCCCCGTCCGTGACCGCGTTCAGCGCGCCCTTGAGCATGCGGATCGCCAGCGGCGACTTCTCCAGCAGCTCCCGCGCCCAGGCGACGGTCTCCTCTTCGAGCCGCTCCAACGGCACCACCGCGTTAACCATGCCCATTTCCAGGGCTTCCTGCGCGGTGTACTGGCGGCACAGGTACCAGATCTCCCGGGCTTTCTTCAGGCCCACGGTCTGCGCCAGCAGCCAGGAGCCGTAGCCGCCGTCGAACGAGCCGACCTTGGGGCCGGTCTGTCCGAAACGGGCGTTGTCGGCGGCAATCGTCAGGTCGCAGCAGATCTGCAGCACGTTGCCGCCGCCAATGGAGTAGCCCGCGACCATAGCGATCACCGGTTTCGGCAGCCGCCGGATCTGCACTTGCAGGTCAAGCACGTTGAGCCGGCCGATCCCCTGACGGGCCACTTCGTCGTCGCCCAGGTAGCCGTCGTCGCCGCGGATCTTCTGGTCCCCGCCGGAGCAGAACGCCTTGTCCCCGGCCCCGGTGAGGATGATCACACCGATGGAGGAGTCGTCTCGGGCCACGTTGAAGGCGTGTTGCAGCTCGAACAGGGTCTGTGGGCGGAAAGCGTTGTGTACCTCCGGGCGGTTGATGGTGATCTTGGCGATGCCCTCCGCGGTCTCGTAGATGATGTCGGTGTAGTCCCCGGACCGCTTCCAGTCCACCACGCTGCCCACGTTCTTGCCTCTCCTGGTCTGTCCAACCTTGTACTTTCGGGGGTCAACCCTAATCCCCCCGTGGAACCGGCTGCGCACTACCCTGGACAACCATGCGGAACCGACGTCCCCTGCAGGCCGTGGTAGGCCTTGCCGCTGAGCGTCTCGCCGAGCTTGTCGACGCCGCCGTGGCCGGGCACGGGCCCGCCCTCCTGCCGATCCCCGGGGACGTTCCCGATTCCCACCTCCGGCGCCTGGTTGAGACGCTGCGCCCCACCAGTATGCGCACCCCGCAGGGGGTGGTCGCGCTTGCCGACGGGGTCCCGGTGGCCGACGACGTGGCAGTGGTCGTCAGCACGTCGGGGTCGACCGGCCAGCCTAAAGGAGTGGAGTTGAGCGCGGACGCGCTCCTCGCGTCCGCCCGGGCCTCGACCGCGCGGATCGGTGCGCAGCAGGGCGAGCCGTGGCTGTGCGTGCTGCCCACCGCGCACATCGCCGGGCTGCAAGTGCTGCTGCGGGCCCGCCTGCTGGACGCGCCGGTGCTCTTCCGCCCGTTCACGGTTGAAGCGGTGCAGGCCGCGGCCAGGCAGCGCCCGCACGTGTCCCTCGTGCCCACTCAGTTGCGCCGCCTGCTTGCCGCAGGCGTGGACTTGTCGCAATTCCGCACCATTCTGCTGGGGGGTGCTGCCGCCGATCCCGGCCTGCTCGCGGAGGCCCGCCGCGCGGGCGGGCGCATCGTCACCACCTATGGGATGAGTGAAACCTGCGGCGGCTGTGTGTACGACGGCCTGCCGTTGGACGGGGTCGCCGTCGACGTTGACGCGGAAGGCCGCATCCTGCTGGCGGGACCTGTGCTGTACCGCGGCTATCGGCTCCGCCCGGACTTGACCGCTGCCCATCGGGCGGAGCGTGCGGGCCGCCACTGGTTCCGCACCTCGGACCTCGGCGTGGTGGACGACGGGCGGCTGCGGGTCCGCGGGCGTGCCGACGATGTCATCAACACGGGGGGCCACAAGGTGGTAGCCGGGGAGGTGGCGGCGCTCCTTACCCGGTTGGACACGGTGGCGGACGCTGTCGTGGTGGGCCGTCCCGACCCGGAGTGGGGGCAGCGGGTCACCGCGGTCGTGGTTCCCGCCGATCCGACGCATCCCCCGACTCTGGCGGAGATCCGGGAGTGGGTGAGCGCCCACTTGCCCCGCTATGCCGCGCCCCGGGAACTGGACCTTCGCGCGGAGCTGCCGCTGCTTCCCTCCGGAAAACCGGACGTGCGCCAGTTGAGCCAGGGATGACCGGGAACTTCCCGGCGTCACCCAGCGTCATATCTGTTGCCAGGGAGGGCCGTTAACCCCCTCCCTCCTTGCCGTCCAAGTCTTTTTCTCTTCCCCGCCCGGAACCTCGCCATCCCCTACCACGCTGGTGACCGCGGTCACTTAGGTCGATATCCAATCGAGATTCGGGAACATTTGACTCTTTCACACGTTGGACATAGTGGCGCGCCCAAGACGGCGGTTTTCCTCTTCCGCCGCGTGCCCGACTGTCTTGAAGGGAGGGAGGTGCTCTCATGTCGCGCACTGCCCAAGCCGCCTCTCCCGTAACGGCGGAGATCGAGGCCGCCTCGGCGACGCTTGATGAGCTGATCGCACGGGGACGCGCCCGGGGACACGTGTCTCTCTCCGAGCTGCGTACTGCGTTCTCCGAGGCCGGGATCACCCCTGCCGAAGGCCGTTCTCTTCTCCGGGAGCTGTCCGACACCGGAGTCCGGATCGCCAACAACGAGGATACTCCGGTGGACCCCGGTGACGACGACACGCTGGAAGCTGTTCTGGAGACGACTTCGAAGGGGAGCGGTCGACGCCGTTCTGCCAAGAAAAGAAGCCGGAAGAAGCAGCCAGCCCAGGCCGGGGCGGAGACTACTGACGCCCCCGAGGCCGATCTTGACGACCATTCACCGGCTCTGGGCGACTCTGTCCATACCTACCTCAAGGCTATCGGACGCCGGGAACTGCTCACCGCGGAGCAGGAGGTCGAGCTCGCCAAGCGAATCGAGGCTGGCCTGTACGCCGAATACAAGCTGGGGTGGCTGGAGGAGTCTCCCGGCCCCCAGGAGATGAGCGAGACCGAACGCGAAGAGCTGGAGTGGATCGCTGAGGACGGCCGCCGCGCCAAGGCGCACATGCTGGAAGCGAACCTGCGCCTGGTGGTGTCGGTGGCGAAAAAGTACAGCGACCGCGGCATGCCCCTGCTTGACGTGGTGCAGGAAGGCAACCTCGGGCTGATCCGCGCCGTGGAGAAGTTCGACTACGCCAAGGGCTACAAGTTCTCCACCTACGCCATGTGGTGGATCCGCCAGGCGATTCAGCGCGGTTTCGCGGACTCGGCGCGGACGATCCGGCTGCCGGTCCACGTGCTGGAGCTGCTGAGCAAGCTCAGCCGTCTGGAGCGCGATATGCACCAGACGCTGGGCCGCGAACCCACCCCCGACGAGCTGGCCCAGGAGCTCGGGAAGACCCCGGCGCAGATCGAAGAGCTGCTGCGGATCACCCGCCAGCCGATCAGTCTCGACTCGACGATCGGCGAAGACGGGGAGACCCGGATCGGCGACCTCATCGAGGACGTGGACGCGTCCGAGGCGTCCGAGGTGGTGGACCGCCAGTTGATGGCCGACCAACTGCGTCGCGCGCTCGACGACCTGGAGCCCCGTGAAGCGACCATCATGTCGCTGCGGTTCGGCCTATTTGACGGGCGTCCGCGCACCCTGGACGAGATCGGCAAGCACCTGGGCCTGACCCGGGAGCGGATCCGACAGTTGGAGAAGCAGTCCCTGTCCAAGCTGCGGCATCCCAGCCGCGCCCGGCAACTGCTGGACTTCGCTAGCTGATCCGGTATGGGCCGCGCGTCGCGGCTCCCGCACCAGACGGGTGGTACGCGGCGCCGCGACGCGCGGGAGAAGCCGCTGCTCGTCCAGGCATCCCCGGCAGCGTCGACACGTGCCCTGTCACGGCGTGGCCGCTGAGCTGTGAGCCCGCCACGCCCCCAGTCTGGGGAACGGGACTCGTCCTGCCCGGCGAACGCGGGGCAGCACCCGGCGGGGCGCTGACGGTCGTTCTGTGCCTGTTGCGAGGACGGCTGCCTTGCTGGTTCGTGCCCCGTCAGCGGGTGAGGTTCTCTACTGCCGCCCGCACGATGTCCACAGCCTCCTGCTGGGAGATCCCCAACCGGGACACTGTTTCGGCGTAGCGGCGTGCCGCCGCCAGCGCTTCGGCGCGCTGCCGGTCGCCGCCGGCCGCAATGAACGTGCCCGACCTGCCCCGGGTTTCCACGACGCCTGCCTGTTCCAGCTCCCGGTAGGCGCGCGCCGCCGTGTTCACTGCCACCGACAGTTCGCTGGCTAGGGCACGCACCGTAGGCAGTTTGTAGCCGACCGGCAGCCGTCCGCTCGCAGCGGCGTTGGCGACGGCCGCGCGGATCTGCTCGTACGGCGGAACTTTGGAATTCGGGTCGATACGCACAAAGTCCGTCGCCATGGTGTCACGCCCCTCAGGCTGTCACTGGGCTGCGCGGGACCCGCTCAATACCGTGCAGGCGGTGCTGCTCCCGCAGGCTCAACAGCCGTTCTGCGACTTCCGTGGCCTTCTTCACCTCTGGGCGGGCCAGACGACGCCGCCGGTAGATGCGGTCCTCGTAGCCGCGGAGGCCCACCAGTACCCGCTGGTGGGCGTAGGCGGCGCGCATCGCCTCGGTGAGAGCCGCATCGTAGGCGACCCCCAACCGGTTGAGCTCCACCACGTCGGCGCCCTCCCGGCGGGCCCGCAGCAGCTCCTCCTCCGCTTTCCGGGCTGCTTCGAGCAGCTCGGGAAGCTGCTGCGCCTTCTCGGTGTCCTCTGCGTATCGCGCACGCGCCTCTGCTCCGACTTTGCGGGCTCCCAGCACCATGCTCGCTCCCTTGTCTTGGATGGTTAGCACCCACTTTAGAGGGCTGCAGTGGTCCGGTTTCCGACACCCGACCGCCATCCGCACCTGACTTTACGTAGTAAGTCTAGGATGGCGGTGTGAGTCGCAACAACGCTGGTCTCAGCCGGGAACGGATCGTCGCCGAGGCTCTCCGCATCATCGACGGCATGGGCCTGCGCAGCCTCACCATGCGCCGGCTCGGCGACGCCCTCAACGTCGAAGCGATGGCCATCTACCACCACTTCCCGCTGGGCAAGGAACAGCTCTACAGCGCGATCGTGGAGTACATCAGCGACCCTGCCCGGGCTCTCGCCTCCCCTGCAGCCGAAACCGCCCCGGAGGATGAGGCTACCCCCGAAACCGATCCTGAACCCGAGCCGCGGCCGTGGGACCAGCGGCTGCGCGACTGGGCGTGCGACTACCGTGCCGCCCTGCTCCGCCACTCGGGGGCGCTGCCTCTCATGATCCACCGCCGTCCCGACACGGTGGCGGCCCTGCGCGCCACGGAACTGCACTATGCGGCGTTCACCGAAGCAGGCCTGCCCCCGGAGGAGGTTCCCGGGGCGGCAGCCGCGTTGACCTCCTATGTCTTGGGCGCGGTGATCCACCAGGTGCGTTCCGAAGGACTGCCCAGCAGCGACCCTGCCGTCCTCGACGGGCGGTTCCCCACTGTTATGGCGTTGAGCTCGATCGACGTCGACCACGACCGGGTTTTCCGCACCGGCTTGGACGCGCTCCTGGCCGGTCTCACCGCCCCCCGGGTCCAGCACGGCGAGCGGTGAGGCCGGCCCCGTCGGCCACCCCTGGTCAGCCCAAGCCGACCTCCCGGGCGACAATGGCCGCCTGGACCCGGCTACGCAGGTCCAGCTTGGTCAGAATCCGGCTGACGTGGGTTTTCGCCGTGGTCTCGGTAATGTAGAGGCGCCGCGCGATCTGCTGGTTCGACAGCCCTTCCCCGATACAGGCCAGCACTTCGCGCTCCCGGGGGGTGAGCCGCTCCAGGATGGCGGGGTCTGCTTTCTCCTGCTCCCGCGGCCGGGTGGCGGCGAACTCGTTGATGAGCCGTCGAGTCACCGCGGGCGCGATCATGCCCTCTCCCCGCGCCACCGTGTGCACCGCTTTCAGCAGGTCCGCAGCCTCCACGTCTTTCAGCAGAAAACCCGCGGCCCCCGCCCGCAGCGCCCCGAACACGTACTCGTCCAAGTCGAAAGTGGTCAACACCAGCACATCGATCCCGGCCGCGGCAAGCTCCTGGGTGGCGGAAATCCCGTCCCGCCGCGGCATGCGCACATCCATGAGCGCCACGTCAGGCCGCAGCCGCAGACACGTGTCCACCGCTTCCTGCCCGTCGGCTGCCTCGGCCACCACCGTGATGCCGGGATCGGTCTCCAAGATCATCACCAGCCCGGCGCGCACTGCCGCCTGGTCTTCAGCCACCACGACCCTGACCACGTGTCCTCCACCCTGTCCTGCTACGACTCGATGGGAAGCTCGACCCGTACTCGCCACTGCCCGTCCCCGTTGAGTCCGGCGCGGAATCGACCGCCGAGCAGCACGGTCCGCTCCCGCATCCCCGCCAGCCCAGTCCCCGACCCCCAAGCTCCGGTCCGGGACGGCTCCGCCGGCTCTGCGACCGGGTTCTCCGCCTCGATCACCAGCCACTCCCCTGCGTCCTCGGCGTCGGCTGTGCGGCGCACCGTGACCCGCAGCCGCGGCGGCGAAGCGTAGCGCAACGCGTTCGTCATGCACTCCTGCACGGTCCGGTACGCTGCCGCGTCCACCCGCGCCGGCAGTTCCCCGGCCTCCTCGACCCCGGAGAGCACCACGTCAAGGCCCGCGTCCCGCGCGGTGGCGGCCAACTGGCCCACATCTCTCAAGCAGAGAGCGACCCGTTCGGCCTCATACTGCTCCCCGGCCCGCAGCACTTCGATCATCCGGCGCATCTCCGCCAGCCCGCGCACACTGTTGTCCCGCACAGTGCGCAGCACCCCGCGGACCCGCTCCGGGTCGAACTCGCGGAGCGCGAGAGCCGCCGTGGACTGGAGCGCCACCGCGCTCAAATGGTTGGCGACCACATCGTGCAGTTCCCGGGCCATACGAGCCCGTTCGGCCGCGATCGCGTTGGCCCGGTCCAGTTCCGCCATCCGCGTGACCTGCACGGCCCGCTGGCGTTCCAATTCGGCCCGTGCCCGGTGGGCGCGCACACTCAACCCGCTGGTCATCGGGGTGACGAACACCAGAACGTAGAGGCCGACCAGCGAAAGCACTCCCAGCAGCCCTTCAGCGAGGAGCTCCTCCGGCCACACCAGCACGGCCCCGCCCACGCCGAGGACACCGAGCGCACCTACCGCGGCGACCACCCCGTAGGCGAGACGGCTGCCGCCCCACACGGTCACCGCGTACAGCAGGTCCCCGTAGACCGCTACTGGCCAAACCGAGGGGCCGACCACGACAAGGTCGAGAGCTAGACCGATCGTGCCGATCGTCAGCCCCACCCCGGGGCGGGTGCGGCGCAGCAGCAGTGCCGCGCAGACGAAAAGCAGCGGAACGAGCAGCCACAACCGGTGGACTCCGGGACGGTCCACGGACGCGCCCAAAGCCCACAGCAGCAGTCCCACCGCGGTGTTCGCAGCCGCCCACAGCAGGCTGCCCATGCGGGAGAAACCGCCGAGGATGTCGCGGTCCAGGAACTCCATCCACTTCTGTCGCACATTCCCATCTCAGCACGCATGCCGGGCCTAGAGCGTCGTCCGAAAGCAGTACATCGATTCGTTCCTTCCGCGGACGCGCCACCGCGGGCCTGCGCGACACAGTGGGGACAGGAGCTGTCACACAAGGGCCGGGAAGGGAAAACCGTCATGGTGGTGGCCGCAATCGTCGCCTGCGAAGTGCTGTTCTGGGTGCTGCTGCTCGGCGGGTTGAGCGCCCGCTACCTGCTGCGGCTGCGCTGGTTGAGCACGGTGCTGCTCCTGCTCGTCCCCGTGTTGGACGTGGCGCTGCTGCTGATCATCGCCTGGCATCTGCGGTCGGGCGGCCACGCTGACGCCAGCCACGGGTTCGGTGCCCTCTACCTCGGCTTCACCGTGGCGTACGGGCACAGCATGATCGCGTGGGCGGACGCGCGGTTCGCGCACCGCTTCATGGGCGGCCCGCCACCGCCGCAGCGGCCCCGCCGCGGCTGGGCCGCACTCCGCTACGAGACGGTGGGATGGGTGCGGGGCCTGGTGGCCGCGGGCGTGGGCGCGGCCGTGCTCGCCGGACTGATCTGGTATGTCGGGGACCCGGCGCGCACCGCGGAGCTGCAGGGGTTCTTCCCGCCGCTTGCCGGGTTCACGGTGATCAACACGGTGGTGTTCGTGTGGGGGTGTGTGGAAGCGGTGCTGCCTTCCCGAGGTACCGCCGACACTGAAAGCGTGGCACGGTAGTCAGGTCTGCCCTCGCCTCACCCGACGGGAAGGTGCCATGCCCCACATCACCCCGGAGTTGGCGGCCATGGAACTGTGGCCTACCGACCCTGATGCGGCACGTGCCCTCCAAAGCCGGTTGGCGTCCCGGGTACGTGTCCACCCCTGCGACCCGGATGCGGTGCGCCTGGTCGCAGGCCTGGATGTGAGCTACGGTCCGACCGAGCTGGTGGCGGCCGCGGTCGTCGTGGACGCCGCCACGTTGGAGGTCACCGCCCAGGCCACGGTGCGCGCAACGCCGACGTTCCCGTATGTGCCGGGCCTGTTCGCGTTCCGGGAACTGCCGCCGCTGCTCGCCGCACTGGAACAGTTGCCTGTCGAACCGGACGTGTACCTCTGCGACGGTTACGGGCTGGCGCATCCGCGCCGGTTCGGGCTGGCCTGCCATCTGGGGGTTTTGGTGGACCGGCCGGTGTTCGGGGTGGCGAAGACCGCGTTTGTGGGTGACGCCGCCGAACCCGGCCCGCGGCGGGGCTCAGCCACCGACCTGGTGGACCGCGGTGAAGTGGTGGGCCGCTGCCTGCGGGTCCACGACGGGGTCAAACCGGTGTACGTGTCGGTGGGGCACCGGGTGGACTTGGATTCCGCGTGCGAGCTGGTGCTACGGCTGTCGCCGCGCTACCGGATCTGTGAGCCGATCCGCCGCGCCGACCAGTTGTCGCGCCGGGAACTGGCCGCATCCGGCCGCGCGTGACCGCGCCAGTCCCCCGACCCGGTTTCAGTCGAGGCCTGTGGTGGTGCGGCCGGTTTGGGCGTGCACATCGTCGCGGAGGGCCGCACCCCACACGTAGTCGTCGACAACCTGCAGCGCCGCGGCAAGAGCAGCGTCCACCCGGGCAGCGCTGTCGGCTTGGGCGAGCAGGGCGTAGATTCGGCTGAGGGCGGCGAACAGTTCCCCGGCGAGCATCGGCGTGGTGTCGGAGGCCACGGCTGCTTCCAGGTAGGGGTCCCACCAGAACGTGGCCTCCCCGGTTTCTGCGGCGACGTCCGGGTCGGGGGTGAGGAAGCCGCGCCGCAGGCGGGCGCGCACCTCGGCGGCGGTCTGGGGGTCGTCGTGGGTGAGACCGTCGTACCACACGCGTTCCGCGGTGGCGGAATCCCCGCGCACGGCGAGCAGGCGGGCCAAAAGCTCCCGGGCCACCGCAGTGTCGTGGGGGTCTGCCGGCTGCTGGGCGAGGGCCGTGTCGAACTCGGCGATGGCCTGCTCCACCCGGACCGCGCCGAGCAGGAGCCGCAGGTCCGGCGTGTCGTGGGCGGCGAGCCCGCGGGCGAGGACTTCCGCTGCCTCGGCGGCAGCGCCGCGTTCCAACAGCCGTCGCGCATATTCGCGGGCCGCATCCGCTACCGTCTGCGGGTCGGCAGCGTTCAACGCGTACTGCCAGTGGCTGCGCGCGGTCTCATCGTCGCCACGGGCTTCCGCGAGGCGCGCCAGCCCGTGATGGGCCGCCCCCAGGTAGCGCTGGTTGCCGAATTCCACCACGGTCTGCCAGGCACGGGCGGCCGCGTCGCCGTCCCCTTCTTTTTCGCACAGCAGCGCCAGGTGGTAGGCGGCGCGTGGGGAGAACTCCGGGTCGGCGGCGGCAATCGCTGTCTCGTCTGCTTGCCGAGCGCCCGCAGTGTCCCCGAGGTGGTCGCGCACCACTGCGAGCCCGAGCGCGGCCTGGGCCCGGTAGCGGGGCCCGGCGTCGGCGACGACCCGCTCATACAGTTCAGCGGCCCGGTCCGCGTGCCCCGCCTCAGCTAAATCGCGGGCCTGGCTGCACAGGGTCGCTGCCGCAGGGTCGTCGAGCCGGGGCGGGGAGGCTGGTCGGGAGGACTGCACGGTCGCACACTGCTTTCCGTCCGGGGGTGAAGGACCCTTCGGAGATTAGCGGTTCCTCCCCGCCCCCTGTACCGGTCTTGCCGTTCCCGGCCACGCCGGGAACGGCGGGCGGCCGCGCAGCCTCACGGACGGGCCGGGCTGCCTCGACCGGAGCCTTCTGTCGCGGGCCGCTACTGCGCGAAAGCCTCCGGGGGCGGGCAGGCGCACACGAGGTTGCGGTCCCCGTAGGCCTGGTCGATCCGGCCCACCGGCGCCCAGTATTTGCTGGCGCGCAGGCTCGGCACCGGGTAGGCGGCTTCCGACCGCGAGTAGGCGTGCTTCCACTCGTCCGCGGTGACTTCTTCTGCCGTGTGCGGAGCGTTCTTCAACGGGTTGTCTGCCCGGTCGTAGCTGCCTTCCGCCACCCGGTCGATCTCGCCGCGGATCGCGATCATCGCGTCGATGAACCGGTCCAGTTCGGCGAGGTCCTCGCTCTCCGTCGGTTCGATCATCAGCGTGCCCGGCACCGGGAAGGACATGGTGGGCGCGTGGAAGCCGTAGTCGATGAGCCGTTTAGCAACGTCCTCGTTGCTGATTCCGGTGCGTTTCTGCAGGCCGCGCAGGTCGATGATGCATTCGTGGGCCACCAGTCCGTTGCGTCCCATGTACAGCACCGGATAGTAGGGGGCCAGCCGCCGGGCCACATAGTTGGCGGCAAGCACCGCCTGTTCGGTGGCGGCACGCAGCCCTTCCTCCCCCATCAGCCGGATGTAGGCCCACGAAATCGGCAGGATACTCGCGGAACCGAACGGGGCCGCAGCCACCGGGCCCGCGCTCGTGTGCGGCCCCGCCTCGGTGTGCGCCGGATGGTTCGGCAGGAACGGGGCGAGGTGGGCGCGGACCGCGACCGGTCCCACGCCGGGGCCACCGCCGCCGTGCGGGATGCAGAACGTCTTGTGCAGGTTCAGGTGGCTGACGTCTGCCCCGAACTTCCCGGGCTTGGCCCAGCCGACGAGTGCGTTGAGGTTGGCGCCGTCCACGTAGACCTGGCCGCCCGCCTCGTGCACGAGCCGGCACACTTCGGCAATGGTCTCCTCGTACACCCCGTGGGTGGAAGGGTAGGTGACCATGAGCGCGGCCAGCCGGTCCCCGGCAGCGTCGATCTTGGCGCGCAGGTCCGCCAGGTCGATGTTGCCGCCACTGTCGCACGCCACCACAGACACCCGCATGCCCGCCATGACGGCGCTGGCCGCGTTAGTGCCGTGCGCGGAACTCGGGATGAGACAGATGTCGCGCTGCTCTTCACCGCGGCTGCGGTGGTAGCCGCGGATAGCGAGCAGGCCCGCGAACTCGCCTTGGGAGCCCGCGTTGGGTTGCAGGGAGACCGCGTCGTATCCGGTGATCTCCGCGAGCCACGTCTCCAAGTCCCGCACGATCTGCACCAGGCCTTCCGCCTGGTCGAGGGGGGCGAACGGGTGCAGTTCCGCGAACTCGGGCCAGGTGATCGCCTCCATTTCCGCGGTGGCGTTGAGCTTCATCGTGCACGAGCCCAACGGGATCATGGTGCGGTCCAACGCCAGGTCCCGGTCGGCGAGCCGCCGCAGGTAGCGCAGCATCGCGGTTTCGCTGCGGTAGGTGTGGAACACGGGGTGGGTGAGGTAGTCGACGTCGCGGCGCAACCCTTCCGGCAGCGCGGACGGGACGTCCCCGGTCTGCGGCGGGGTGGTAGCCCCGAACGCGCGCAGCACAGCCGCCACATGCTCGGATGTGGTGGTCTCATCGCAGGAGACACCGACCGTGTCCTCGTCGGCGAAGAACAGGTTGATGCCGAGGTCACGCGCGGTGCGCACCACGGCCGCGGCCCGGGACGGCACCCGCACCCGCAGCGTGTCGAAGAACGCGTCGGTGAGCACCTCCACCCCGAGCTTCCGCAGCCCGGCGGCGAGTTCCGCGGTGCGGCGGTGGACCCGCTCCGCGATCGCGCGAAGCCCGTGCGGGCCGTGGTAGACGGCGTACATGCCCGCCATCACGGCGAGCAGCACCTGGGCGGTGCAAATGTTGCTGGTGGCTTTCTCGCGGCGGATGTGCTGTTCCCGGGTTTGCAGGGCCAACCGGTAGGCGGGTTTCCCTGCCGCGTCCACGGAAACCCCGACCAGGCGGCCCGGAAGTTGCCGCTGCAGCCCGTCCCGGACTGCCATGTAGGCGGCGTGCGGGCCGCCGAACCCCATGGGCACCCCGAACCGCTGGGTGGAGCCCACAGCCACGTCCGCACCGAACTCTCCAGGGCTGCGGAGCACGGTCAACGCCAGCAGGTCAGCGGCCACGACGACGAGCGCGCCCCGTTCGTGGGCGGCGTCCACCACCGGGCGCAGGTCCCGTACCTGGCCGCTGGCCGCCGGATACTGCACGAGGACCCCGAACGCGTCCACATCCGGCAGTCCTGCACTCAGGTCAGCGACGACCAGGTCGATCCCCAACGGTTCGGCCCGGGTCCGCAGCACGGCCAGCGTGTGGCCGAACACGTCGGCGTCGACCACGAACACCGACCGCTTCCCTTTGTCCACCCGGCGAGCCAACGTCATCGCCTCGGCCGCCGCGGTGGCCTCGTCCAGCAGGGAGGCTCCGGCAATGGGCAGCCCGGTCAGGTCGGCGACCATGGTCTGGAAGTTCAGCAGCGCCTCAAGCCGCCCCTGGGAGATCTCCGGCTGGTAGGGGGTGTAGGCGGTGTACCAGGCAGGGTTTTCCAGGATGTTGCGGCGGATCACCGGAGGGGTGACCGTACCGTAGTAGCCCTGGCCGATCATGGAGACCAGCAGGCGGTTGCGGGCGGCAAGAGCCCGCAGTTCCGCGAGCACCTCGGCCTCCCCCACCGGTTCCGGCAGGCGCAAAGGCGCGGGAGCATCAGGGGCGGTGAGAATGTCGGCGGGCAGGGCCGCGGTCATGAGGTCTGCGGTGGACGCGTATCCCACCGTCTCCAGCATGGCGGCACGTTCCGCCGGGTCAGGGCCGATGTGCCGGTCCGGGAACGTGAGCGCAGGGGGACGGGAAACAGAACGGTCCGACATGGAGACCTCCTGGTCGCTGGGCCGATCAACGGTGTGCTTCCTTTAGGTCTCCCCCTCTGTCGCCTGCGACTGGTGTGCCGCCGTGCTCCAGAGTGCCTATCCCACACGGTCCTTGGTGCCTGAGAGGTTGCTGGGGAGGGTTGCCCCGTCGGCGCTCCGCGGCGCGGAGTCTCTCCCGTGTGGTGTCAACGGCGCGTGTCGGCGGCCGGGTGTGTCCGGTCCACCGTGTCGTTCTCATGCTACCGGCCCCGGGCCCCCTGCCCCGGGAGCACCGCGGTGCACGGGTCGACTAGCCGGTGCGGCGCTGTCGGCGGCGCTGCGCCAGCTCGTCCCTCGGATACGCCTCCATGGCGATGCGGGCCTGCTCGGTGAGCGGCTCCCCCTGCAGCTCGCTGAGCTTGCCCTCCAGTTCCCGCCACACGCGTCCCAGCGCGATCCCGAACATGCCTTGGCCGCCCTGCAGCAGGTCCACGACCTGGTCGGGGGAGGTGCATTCGTAGACGCTGACCCCGTCGCTCATCAACGTGATGTGGGCGAGATCAGCGGTGGCGCGCTGTCGGAGGTGCTCGACCGCGGTGCGGATCTGCTGCAGAGAGATCCCCGTGTCGAGCAGCCGTTTAACGACTTTGAGGATGAGGATGTCGCGGAAGCTGTACAGCCGATGCGCCGGCGAGCTGCCGGGCACGGTCACACTGGGCTCGACCAACTGAGTACGAGCCCAGTAGTCGAGCTGGCGATACGTGATTCCCGCTGCCATACAGGCGGTGGGACCACGGTATCCGACGTTCATCGGCAGCCCCACTACGTCCTCGTCACACAGCAGGCATTCTTCACCCGTCCATCGCACGGGTGACCGCCGATACTCGGAGGCGTTCTGCTTGCCGCTGATACCCGCCACGCCGAACCTCCGGCTTCCTGGCCTGCGGCGATACCGGACTATGGGGAGACAACACGACTTGTTTTCGACACCGCAGGCGGCCTCACTCCCCCGACGGTAAGCCGGAGCGTGGGCAGCGTCAACGACAGCCGTCGGCGCGTCGTGCACAACATTGGTTTGCTGCCGGTGAACGCGCCCGTCGACCACCGTTCACCCTCGTTCAGGTCATGCGTCCGAAGTCCTCGGGAGTGATGTTGTCGAGGAACTCTCGGAAACGCTCCACTTCGTCTTCCTGCTCGTCCGGGATTGCTACGCCGGCCTCGTCCAGGATGTCGTCGCGCGCGTAGATCGGCGCTCCCGTGCGCAACGCCAGCGCGATCGAGTCCGACGGGCGCGCGCTGACCTGAACCCCGTTCGAGAAGACCAGTTCGGCGTAGAAGACACCGTCTTCCAGCGCGGTGATGTTCACCGTGGCCAGGCTGGTGTTCAACGCCTCGATCACGTCGCGAAGAAGGTCATGGGTGAGCGGACGCGCAGGCTTGACACCCTGTTGGGCCAGTGCGATGGCCGTAGCCTCGACCGTGCCAATCCAAATGGGAAGGTAGCGCTTCCCGTCAGTCTCCTTGAGCAGGACAATCGGTTGGTTTGCCGGCATCTCGACTCGGACGCCGACGACCTCCATATGCTTCACTGCGGCTCCGTCCCACGACTTGTCGCGTTCGGAGGGGCACACGCCGAAGTGCGCTCTGCTCCATTCCCCACGGTACACCGCCGGGGGATGTCCGCGTCAGGGGCGGGCGGCGTATCCGAAGCGGGTCCTCCTCTAAAGCTCTCCGCTCCGAGGCGTGACAAACCTCTATTTTTGCGGACGGGACCTCTTGAGTAGGGCACCCCGCCCGCCGCACAGTCGTGTCAGCGTCGACTACCGGTCAGCCACGGCGCGGGCTGGTGAGGATCACCAGTCGGAACTTGCCAATCTGGATCTCGTCTCCGCCCCCGAGCTCCGCTTCGTCGATGCGTTCCCGGTTGACGTAGGTGCCGTTGAGGCTACCCACATCGCGGACACCGAAAGAGCCGCCTCGCCGGTAGAACTCTACGTGCCGCCGGGAGACCGTCACGTCGTCCAAGAAGATATCGCTGTTAGGGTGCCGTCCCGCCGTGGTGAGGTCCTTGTCCAACAGGAAACGGCTCCCCGCGTTCGGACCGCGTTTCACGACGAGCAAGGCAGTCCCAGGGGGCAGGGCTTCCACCGCGGCCGCATCAGGGCCGACGGGGTCGACGCCGTCGGCTTCAGCCTCCAGCGCCTGGATGCCGCTGAGAGAAATCGTGGACGTCGTCTCGCCGACGCGGTCGCGGCCACGCGACTGCGAGTGATCCCATCGCGACCGGTTGACGGGGGAACCGCAGTTGGAGCAGAAGCGGGCATCATCCGCAACGGCGTGACCGCACTGCGTGCAGTTCGACATAGGTCGGCTCGGCCTCCTACCGCACGGGGCGGTCCTTGAATCGGCTGGGTGACTTACAGGTGACGGAGGACGGAGATGGTGGTTCATGGACCTTGGTTTTCAGTTCAGGTCCTTTCCATATCTCTTCCCCATAATCACCTCTTTTTTCACCATCTCTTACACCAAGAGCAGTCAGCTCTAAACCTTAGCCGCACGGCAGTGGAACCGTGCAGTGATGGAGTCTTCCGTGAAACCAGACCGATTTCAAACTCCGCATACGCCGGGCGCGCGGTCGAGGGTGTCCCCGGCCGCGCGCCCGGTCACGGGATCAACCCTCGGCTCGCTCGACCACGGCCGACCACTCCTCCAGCAGACGCTGGGCGGTCTCATCATCGGGGCCTTCGGCCCACAGGTGGGTGACCGCCTCGGCAGTGTCGGGAAGCACCAGCGCCCAGGAGCCGTCGGGTTCAATGACCCGCACCCCGTCAGTGGTGTCGATCTCACGGCCTTGTGCGGCCTCCACCACTTCACGCATGACGCTGCCCTTGACCGCCCAGGGAGTCGGTACGGAACGGCGCAGCAGGTGCGCCTGCGGAATCCTCTGGTCGATCTGGCTGAGCGACATCTTAGTGCGCGCCACCAGTCCGATCAGTCGCACGAATGCGGCGATTCCATCGCAGGTCCGCGAGAACTCGGGCAGGATGAACCCGCCGCGGCCGTCGGCAGCGAAGATGATGTCGTCAGCGAGCGCAGCCTTGGTCAACGCGTCGAGCGACGTGGGGGTCCACTGCACGTCGACGCCGTGACGGTTAGCGACCTGTTCCGCCACCCGGGTCGTGGTGACCGGAAGCGCCACCCGGCCGCCTTGACGTTCCGCGGCTACCAGGTCGAGCACGACAAGCAGGGCCCGCTCGTCGTCCACCAGTGTCCCGCTGCCGTCCACGAGCTGGATCCGCTCGCCCACCGGGTCGAAGCGGACCCCGAAGTCGGCGCGCGCCGACGCCACCAGCTCCCCGAGACGCTGCAAGTCGCGGGTGCGCTTGGCCGGCGTGTCTGTGGGGGACGCCTCATCGAGCCGGTTGTTGACGGTGAGAACATCGGCGTCGATCTGGCTGAGCAGGGCCGGCAGGATCAACGACCCGGTACCGCCCGCACAGTCCACCACGACTTTGAGGTTGGCCTCCGCCACCCCGCTCAAGTCGATGCTCTGCAACAGCTCCCGGGTGTAGGCCTCCACACTGCGGGAGGGGAAGGACAGTTCCGCGATCTCACCGGGGAAGGCCCGCCGGTACTCCTGCCGGGAGAAGACCCGCTCCAGTTTGCGCTGGGCGGCCGGGGACAAGTCGGCGCCACTGGAGTCGAGGAAGACGATGTCCACCGACTGCGGGTCGCCCGGGGTTGTGCGCAGCGCGATACCGCCGCTCAACCCCGGCTGGGAGGTGTGGAAGCGCGCCAACGGCAGCGGGGTCGCCTCCAAGTCCTGGACGTTGATGGCGGCCGCGGTGAGCGCGCTGATCACCGCCCGTTTGAGGGTGCGCGCGGCCCGGGAAGCGTCCCGTGCCGTGGTCACCACCGCGCCTTTCTTCAACGTGGTGGCGTACGCGCTGGCCAAACGGACCGCCAACTCCGGGGTGATCTCCACATTGATCAGCCCGGACACGCCGCGGGGCCCGAACAGCGACCGCTGCCCCTTGGACTCCCAGATGACGTTGGTGTTGACGACCGCGCCGGCTTCGATCGTCTTGAACGGGTAGACCTTGATGTTGTTGGCGAGGTAGGCCTCGGATTCGAGGACGCACTCCTCACCGACAACCGTGCCTTCCTCGATCCGCACCCCGGCCATGATGTCGGTGTTCTTCCCGACGACACAGCCGCGCAGGTTGGCGCGGGTGCCCACGTACACGTTGTCGTGCACCACGGCCCGGTGCAGGAACGCTTCGGAGCGCACGACCACGTTGCTGCCGAGCACCGTGAACTCGCGCAGCTCCGCACCCGGCTCGACTTTGGCGTAGTCCCCGATGTAGAGGGGGCCTTTGAGGACCGCTTCAGGGTCGACTTCGGCGCCTTCCGCCACCCAGATGCCGGGGGACACTTCAAAGCCGTCGATTTCGACGTCGACTTTGCCGGAGAGCACGTCGGCCTGGGCGCGCAGGTAGCTTTCGTGGGTGCCCACGTCCTCCCAGTAGCCGTCGGCGATGTAGCCGTAGAGCGGGGCGCCGGCTTTGAGGAGTTTAGGGAAGACGTCGCCGGACCAGTCGACGTTCTCGCCGGGTGCGACATGGTCCAGGACCTCGGGCTCCATGATGTAGATGCCGGTGTTGACGGTGTCGGAGAACACCTGGCCCCAGGTGGGTTTCTCCAAGAACCGCTGGATGCGCCCGTTGTCGTCGACGATGATAATGCCGAACTCGAGGGGGTTGGCGACCCGTTTGAGACCGATGGTCACCAGGGCACCGTTCTCCCGGTGGAACCGGACCATGTCGGTCAGGTCGATGTCGGTGAGCGCGTCACCGGAGATGACGATGAACGGCTCGCCCCGCAGGTGCTCTTCGGCGTTCTTGACACTGCCCGCGGTCCCGAGCGGCACTTCTTCGGCGACGTAGCGCAGGCTCATGCCGAGTTCTTCACCGTCGCCGAAGTAGTTGCGGATCAGGGTGGCGAGGAACTGCACGGTGACGACCGTGTCCTCAAACCCGTGTCGCTTCAGCAGCCGGAGCACGTGCTCCATGATCGGCCGGTTGACCACGGGAAGTAGTGGTTTGGGCTGGTTAGCGGTCATCGGGCGGAGTCGGGTGCCCTCCCCGCCAGCCATCACGACGGCCTTCATCGCGGCCACCTCCAAGCCCCGGAAATCGTTCGGCGAACCGCCATAGCACGGGGTCTCATGGTGGGGATGCTGCTCCCTTCATTGTCACGACGTGGTGGCCCGGAGTGACCAGCTACGGACCGCTCAGGCGATGCTGCCTGAGTCTGGGGTGTCACCGCCGTTGCGGTGCCGGCCGGTCCGTCCGCTGTCCACGCCCAGGGTTCGTGTCCTCTTCGCGTTCCAGGGCACGACTCTGTCTGATCAACTGTGAGCCCTGGACCGAGTACAGCAGTCCGGCCCACCAGTAGAGGGCTGTTCCCCATATTGCGAAAGCCCAACCAACGATTTGCGCCACATATCCCACGGCTCCGGAATACCCGCCGAGGAACAGCAGGGGGAACGCGTAGAGCAGGCACAGCGTCGCGGCTTTTCCAGCGAAGTTCACGGGAAGCGGCCCGTACCCGTAGTAGCGCAGCACCGGTAGCGCGCCGATGATGAGGACGTCACGAAGGACAAGGATCGCCATCAGCCACCAGGGGATGATGTCTCTGACGACCAGTCCCAGCAGTGCGGCGAAGATGTAGAGCCGGTCGGCCATCGGGTCGAGCAGTGTGCCGAGCCGGCTGGTCTGGTTCCATGCCCGGGCGATCTTGCCGTCCAGCCAGTCCGACAGCCCGGCGGCAGCGAGTACACCCAGTGCCCAAAGGTCGGCCTGCGGGCCGAGGACCAGCCAGAGGAACAACGGGACACCGAGCAGCCGCAGGACGCTGATCATGTTCGGGATCGTCCAGATCCGGTCTACGGTGTCGTCGCGTTCCCCCTGGTTCGTCGCGGTCGCCATCTCACCTCCCCGTTTGAGGTGAGCCTACCCGGCATCGCGGACTTCTCTTCGTGCCATATCCCCGCGTGGCTGCGGGGATATCCGCGAGGACGGGGTCACCCCGCCGCGTAGTCGACGAGCGCGCAGAACAGGCGACGGTCCGTCCCCTCTTCGGGACGCCACCGCACCCCCACCCCGAAGGGGTGGCCGACCGCTTCCACCGCTTCCACGGTCTGGGTGGCGCCCCACGCCACCGGCATCAGGCCCGACCCGATGCGGTTGATGCCCGGGCTGGCCGCGCAGCGCACCCGGGCACGGTCACCCAGCACCTTGCCCAGCATGCTGCTGACGTTGATGATCACCTCGGCGTCGGCGAGGCCCGGACCGGTGTCGGCGGCGGGCAGTAGCGTGCCGCCCACGGCGACGTTGAGAACCTGCAGTCCGCGTTCGACCGCGAGAAACGGCCGTCCCGCGTCGAGCACGGCACGGATGAGTTCGATTTCGAAACGGTCGCGCCGCGGATCAGCGTTCTCCGCTTCCGTGTCGGCCCCCACAGGTGCCCCCGTGGTGAAGACGAAGCCGTCGATCCGGTGCAGCAGGTCGGGGATGCGCCGAGGGTGGACGGGAGCGAGCACGACGGGCAGGCCGCCCGCTCGGTCCACTTCGCGGAGGAACGGGGTGGCGACAACAGACGCCTCACGCACCCAGTGTCCCCAGCGTGCCGGTCCGAGATAGCTGGTGATACCGATGAGCGGCCGGGGCATGCGTCCTCCTGGATGGCAGGGGCAGTTGGGAGCAGCGCGAAATCCCGCGAGTGTGCGGGAATTCACACTCTCCTTGACGTTAACAACATTTCGCCGTGCTGTCGCTCACTCCCGCCGTAGCGTCGGACACATGCCGCCTCGCCGTGCCGCCCGCCACAGGGCCGCCCTGGCGAGGCGGCACGTCACGGGCCGGGTTCTGCCCCGGTGAGGCGCGGTAGGGCGCGCAGTGCCGCCACCCCGATGGGCTCCGTGTCAAGCAACGGCACCTCCACCCAGCCGACCGGGGCGAACAAGGCGCGGAGCTCCGCCAGGACCGCGGTATCCACGCGGGAAGGAACCTGGTTGACCACCCCCACGCCCAGGGGGATCCCGTCGTCGCGCAGTGCCGCTGCTGCGCGGCGCGTCTCCGCGACCACTGCCCGACGGGGCACAGTGACCAGGCACACGGCCGCGTCAGTGCGCAGTCGGGCCGCGGCCGCCGCCAAGCGGCGCTGCCGGGCCCGCAGCTTCTCCACCACGGGATCCCGTCCCGGCTCCGGGTCGAACACGCTGGCAGCGAACCCGTCCACTGCTCTCGCACGTTCCCGCTGCTGGATCAGGCCGTGCACCCAGGGGGCGAGCAGGGTGGGCAAGGCCAGCATCCGCAGCAGGTGTCCGGTGGGCGCACTGTCCACGACCAGCCGGTCCCACGTTTCCGGCACCTGGTCGACATAGTCGATCAGCCGGTCGTGGAGCGCGGACTCGACCATGCCGGGTGCAGCGGCAGCGTGCCGCAGGTGCCGCCGCACCGCGGGCATCACCTCGTCCGGCACGACGGTGCGCGCCTCGTCCGCTACCTGGATGATCCTGCGGCGCACGGTCGCCTCCGCATCGGGTTCCACCGCCCACAGGCAGCCGGTCACCCGACGCGGCCGGTCCCCTAACCGCACGTCCAGGATGTCGCCGAGCGAATGCGCGGGGTCCGTGGAGACGAGCAGGGTCCGCTGCCCGCTGTCCGCTAAGGCGAGGGCGTGGGCGGCGGCCAGCGTGGTCTTGCCGACGCCGCCCTTACCCCCGAACAGCGTGATCGCTGCCCCGGTCAACAGCACACCCCCGCATCACCCCACCGGTCGCGCCCCATGCGGCGATGCCAGTCGTGCACGTCCGCAACCAGGTACGGGATGAGGTCCAGGGTTTCGTAGGCCACGGGCACGTCCACGCCGAGCGAGTGCAACAGCAGCATGGCGCGGAACGTGTCGGCCTGGCGGCGGTCCTCCCGCTGCAGCGCATGCCGCCAGCGTGCAGCGAACCACTCTTCGTGGAACGCTTCCAGCCGCCGCCAGGCGCGCACGGCACGCCCCGCAAACCCGGTGCTCACTGCTCCCCTGCTCCCGCAGGCTCCGCCGGATCCGTCGGGCTGTCCCCCGCGGGCGGGGCCGCATCCGTACCGGTCTTCGGGTCCGCTGCCGGGACTGCTGGAGTGCCGGCGGCAGCCGTGCGGGCCCGCCACGCGGTCCGCAGCGCCAGCGACGCTTCAACGATCAGCCACAGTGCAAGCACGAAGATGACCGCGTCCAAGGGGGCGAGCAGGAACACCTGCATGGGGTCGTCAGCGGTCACAAACCGGACCAGGTTGAGGACCAGCGCCCACGAGGTCATGACGAGCAGGAACACCAGGGGGATGAGCACCGCGAGCGGGTTGCGGCTGCTCTTGGTGACCCATACTGCGATCACCGCCAACGCCAGTCCGGCGGTGAGCTGGTTGGTGGTGCCGAACAGCTGCCAAAGGGTGCCGAACGCGAAGTCGCCCGGGGTGAGCGCCAACGCCAACGGCACCGCCACCGCCACCAGGGTCGCCAAGGTGAGGTTGCGTGCCAGCGGCCGGATCCGGGCGGTCTCCGCGATCTCCTGCACGATGTAGCGTTGCAGCCGCACCCCCGTGTCCATGGTGGTGGACGCGAAACTGATGATCACCACGGCGGCGAACACCACACCCACGGTTTCGGGAATGCCCAGGTGGGACGCGAAGTTCGCCACCCCGTTGACGAAGTTGTCGGTGGCGCTGCCCGACGCGGTCGCATAGTCCGTGTAGAGCGCATCCCAGTCGGCGCGGGTCGCCGCCACGCCCGCCGTGCAGGCCAGGATGGCGCACAGCGCGAGCGTGCCCTCCCCGACAGCACCCAGGTAGCCGACGAAACGGGCGTCGGTTTCCCGGTCGATCTGCTTCGCTGTCGTCCCCGAGGAGACCAGGCTGTGGAACCCGGAGATCGCCCCGCAGGCGATGGTAATGAACAGCAGGGGGAACCAGGGCGGGGATCCGTCGGGCACGTCGTTGATGAGAGGCGCCACGATCCAGTCGAAGCCTACGGCCACGCCCAGCAGGATCACCGCCAACGCCACCAGCATCTGCTGCTGGTTGATGTAGTCGCGCGGCTGCAGCAGCAGCCACACTGGCAGCCGGGACGCCGCGAAAGCGTAGCCGAAGACCAGGATGATCCACAGGGTTTTCGGGGTGAGGCCGACCGCGGCAGCCAGCGGGTCGATAGTGATCGGGAACAGCAGGCCCAGCGGGATGGACGCGTACACCAGCAGCAGCACGACCAGGGACGGCAGCAGTGCCGCGCTGCGCGTGCGGTAGACGTACTGGCCCACACCGATCGCCAAGGGAATCGTGACCAAGGTGGGCAGCACCACGCTAGGGGTGGAAACGAACAGGTTGGCGATGACCACGGAGAAGACCGCGTTCACCAGGGTCAGCAGGAAGAAGATGATGATCAGAAAGAGGGTGCCGGCGCGTCTGCTCACCACCTCACCGGCGAGCGTGCCGATGCTTTTCGCGCGGTGGCGGACCGAGACCGCGAGCGCCCCGAAGTCGTGCACGCCCGCAGCGAAGATCGTGCCGAGCACCACCCACAGCAGGGCCGGGCCCCAGCCCCAGAACACGGCGACCGCGGGGCCGACGATGGGGGCGGCTCCGGCCACGGAGATGAAATGGTGGCTGAAAACGACGTAACGGTTGGTGGGGACGAAGTCGACCCCGTCGGAGTAGCGGTGGGCGGGGGTCACATAGTTGGGGTCCAGCCCGTAGACGCGGCGGGCCAGATACGACGAGTAGTAGCGGTATCCCAGAGCGAAGAGGGCGAGAACAGCGACCAGTACGACAACGGCAGGCATGTCGCTCCTTCGGTCGCGGCGGCGTCCGCGAGACTGAGGGGCTGCCCCACACGTTCCGTGACGCCGCCTGTCGACTGAGTGGACTCACTGAACGTAACATGAGATCCACGTCACAAAAAGGAGCGAAGTGTCTTCTTTTGCCACAGTCTGGGAGAACTCGACGACCGCGGAACTGTCATGGCTCAGCCCGTCAGGCCCCGTCGGCGTCCCCGCCGTCCCCCTCATGTGGGAAGGACACCCCTGCGTCGCACTGCCCTTCTCCCACCTCGCCCTACTCGACACGCTCACCGACGGGCAGGCCGTGTGCAGTGTCACGGACGCCCGTGCCCTCCCACCCGGTTCTCCTGCCGTCGCCGCCACCGGCCGGGTCACCGTCACCCACGACCTGTCCGGTGACGTCTTCGTCGACGCGCTGCTCGCCCAGGAGATCCGCAAACACCCGCCGACCCGGCAGCGCGCCGGCGGCCTGCTGGCCCGCCGAGAAAACTGGTGGTGGCTGCCGCGCATCATCGTCACCCTCCGCGACACCGTCGAAGAGTGGACTCTGCCGCCACGCACCAGCGCCGACCACGCCCTCCTCCTCACCGCCCGCCCGCACGGGCCCGCGGTGAACGTGGTCACCGCCCCTGCCTGGCCGCACACCCCCGGCGCCCGCATCCCGCTGCGCAGCCTCGACGGCACCCCGCTCACCACGGCTGACGGGGACGGCTGCGTGTTCGCCCACCAGCACAGCCCCGACTTCGACCAGTGGGAGCACTGGTACCGTCGCGGCCCCCTCCACGCAGCCACGCTCACCGTCGCTGAGGCGTCCGGTGCCCCCGCCCCGCGGCTGCGGCCGCTGGGACTGTGGGCGCGCCTCCACGCCCACCGGTCCCTCGTCCGCGCCTGCCAGCAGGGCATCACCGCTGCGGAAACCCGCGCCGGACTGTCCTCCTAGGCCCGCGGGATCAGACCTTGCGCCACTTCGGCACCCAGGCGCCGTCCGTGACCGTGTAGTCCCCGAACAAGGCGGGCGCTTCCTGCACCATGATCTCGCCGATCTTGTGGAAGATCAGCCGGATCTCCTCTTCCGCGCCGGGAGCCGTCCGCGTTTCCAGCGTGTGGCGGAGGGTACGCACGTTCGCCGTCCACACCAGTCCGGTCGCCACCCCCTCCGGTGCGAACCGCCGCATGAAAGAGGTACGGTGCTTCTTCACCGCGAACGGCACGCCCTCCTCGTCCAACCCGAAGTGGTCGGCCATCCACCGCTGGAACTCTTCCATGCGTTCCAGCAGGTCAGTGGCGCGCTTCATCAGCTCGGGGTCTTCCTGCGCCCACTCGGGGAACCAGAACGGCAGGTCCGTCAACCGGACAAACCGGAGCGACTCTTGCGAGATCGCCACGCCAGGCCGGTGCCGGACCAGCTCGTGAGTGGCCACCCGGGACACGTTGTGCAACACGAAGCTGAAACTCACGTGCTCCAACACGGACCCGTGCATGCTCGCCAGAATGTTCGTCAAATACGCGGTCTGGTCGGTGCGCACCCGGGTCACGTTGGGGTTGAGCCCCGGCTCCCACGAGCGGTAGCACAACCGACCAGCGAACTCCGCAAGGTTTTGCGGATCGTTGAGAACCTCGTCGAGCTCCCCCCGATCCAGCCGCTCCAGCCAACTGCTCCCGCCCACGTCGGCGAGGTAGCGCGCGATTTCGTCGTAGTCCAACTGCGGCCGCGCGATCAGGTGGACCTCGGGCTCGACGTGCTTCACCACCGGTTGCATCCCCCAGCTCGTGTCGTGTCTGCGGCCCCGGCACACTCCGAACCCGTCCCGGGGCCGCAGAAGAACGTAGCAGCCAGCAGGGATCTCCGCCCACTCAGGCCGCTGAATGGCCGAAACCGGACGGTCCGCTACGCAACGACGCGCCCCCGCAACGCAGCGGACCGGGCACAACCGGGCGTACCCCCGAGGTCAGCTGCTCTCCCTGGCCAAGCGCAGCACGTTCGCCACGATCTGCTCCCCCACCCGGCCGGTGAGGATCGACTCGGGGTGGAACTGGACCGCCCACCGCCGCGCCTCAGCATTCTCGATCGCCATGACCACGGGGAAACCGTCGTCCTCCGTCACCGCCGTCACCTCGAACCCTTTCACCCGGTCCGGGGTCGCGTACACGGAGTGGTAGCGGGCCGCGGTGAACTCCCCGTCCTCTCCCAGCCCAGCCAGCAGCGCGCCCCCGGTGACCCGAACCCGGCCGGGTTTACCGTGCACCGGCGTGTCCAAAGTGAGCAGCTCCCCGCCCGCGTACTCCACCATCGCCTGCAGCCCCAGGCACACCCCGAACACAGGCAGGCCGCGCGCGTCCAACTCCTTCAACAGCGCGCTCATCGCGAAATCGGCGGGCAGCCCCGGCCCCGGGGAGAGCACCACCAGGTCGGGACGCATCTGGTCGAGCAGGGCCGGGTCGAACCCGTAGCGCACCGTGGTGACCTCGGCGCCGTGCCGCCGGACGTAGTCCGCGAGCGTGTTGACGAACGAGTCTTCGTGGTCGACGAGCAGCACCCGCATCCCCGCCCCCACCTGCTCCACCGCAGGCGCAGCCTTGGAGGTTTCCTCACCCTCGTCGGTGAGGGTCTCCAACAGGGCACGGGCTTTGAGGAAAGTCTCCCGCTCTTCAGCTTCCGGATCAGAGTCGTACAGCAGTGTGGCGCCCGCCCGCACCGTCGCCACCCCGTCCCGGATGTGCGCGGTCCGCAACGTCAACCCGGTGTTCATCGAACCATCAAAATTGATGACACCGACCGCGCCCCCATACCAGCGGCGCGGCGAACTCTCATGCTGTTCGATGAACCGCATCGCCCACGTCTTCGGCGCCCCCGTCACGGTCACCGCCCACATGTGGGTGAGGAACGCGTCAATAGCGTCCAACTCGGGGCGCAGAATCCCCTCAATGTGGTCGACCGTGTGGATGAGCCGACTGTACATTTCGATCTGCCGGCGGCCGATCACCCGCACACTGCCTGGCACGCACACCCGGGACTTGTCGTTGCGGTCCACGTCGGTGCACATGGTCAGCTCCGACTCTTCCTTCGCGGACGACAGCAGCTCCTTGATGTTCTCCGCGTCGCCGACCGCGTCCGCGCCACGCTTGATCGTGCCGGAGATCGGGCAGGTCTCCACCCGCTGCCCCTCTCCGGGACGGCCCGTGACCCGCACAAACATTTCCGGGGACGCGCCGACCAGGTACTCGCCCTCCCCCAGGTTGAGGAAGAACTCGTACGGGGCAGGGTTGCGTTCCCGCAGCCGCTCGTAGAACCGCGCAGGCGACGCACACGGCGCGTACAAGCGGTGGCTGGGCACCACTTCGAACAAGTCGCCGCGGCGGAACCGCTCCTTGGCCTCAGCCACGATCCGCGCATACGACCCGGGTTCCGGCTGCGGCGGCACCTCGGCAGCCGGGGTCACCGGGGGTGTGGGCTCGGTGTGGCGTGGCAGGCCCCGCGTGGTCGCCCCTGCCGGGCCGCGCAACTCCTCCGGCAGCGTGAAGTCGTAGGAGTAGCGCTGGCAGATCTCCCGTTTCCGGTCGTGGACGATGATCTCGTCGGGCAGGTGCAACACCAGGTCCCGGTCCTCCGGGTCGCGCGGCAGCACCTGCTCGATCGGTTCGAACTGGAACGCCAGATCGTAGCCGAACGCCCCGTACAACCCCAGGTGGGGTTCTTCCGCGTGGAAGAACACGCCCACGAGGGCGCGGAGCGCAGAAAAAACACTGAGCCGGCGGCTGCGCTCTTCCTCAGTGAAGAACTCGGTGGGATCCGGTTCAGGGACCGTGACAGCGACCGTGTCGTCGGTGTGCTCCACCACCGCGCCGTGCGCGGTGAGCGCCCGGGCTACCGCGGGCAGCAGGACACGGCCGCGGTCGTTGAGGGCCGTCGCCCCGATCGTGCGGCCGCGCGCGACAACTTCCAGGCACGGGTCCACGTATCCCAAATGCCAACGGCTGTAGCGGCCGGGATACTCCATCCCGGAGGAGAGCACGCCGCCTCGGCGCTGTTCCACGTTGACCGTCAGATCGGCGAGCGCACGGGGATCGCACGGCACTGCCGTGCGGTGCACGGTGATACCACCACTGGTGGTGTAGGAGTTGTCGTCCACGGGCTGGTCCTTTTCGGGCTGGTCTGGTTGCTGTCAGCGCCCGAACCGCGGACAACAGAAACGACCGCCGGTCCGGGCGGTCGCCAGGTCTCAGGAATGCGAACCAGAAGCGCCGCCTACCAGCGGCGCCACCACTGCTGGAAAGTCAGTGCCGGTCGCATGCGCAGAAGTGTAGCGTGTAACACACGGTTCATGGGAGCCCACGGAGCGGTGTGATTTTCCCTTTTTCGTCTGCACCGTGCACCCGTCCCCGGGCCCAGTCGACACACCCGCCCGGCCCCGGGGACGACGTCTCCCGCACCGCAGTACAGAACTCCCCGCAGCTCACCCCGCGTGGTCGAGCCGGGACCGCTGCTCAGCGGTCAACTCCACGTCAACCGCGTCCAAAGCTTCATCAAGCTGCGCCACGCTGCTGACCCCCACCAGCGGGATGATCGCCGGGTCCCCGCCCATCAACCAGGCCAGAACCACCTGGTTGGGGGTCGCATCGCACTCCGCCGCCACCTCCCGCAGCACCTTCAGCCGCGCCGCAGTGCCCGGATGCTCATACGGGTAGGACAGCGTCCGGTCAGCACGCACATACGCCCCATACAGCAGCGGCGTGTAGGTGACCAGGGCGAGCGGCCGACCGTCCCGGTTCTCTTGGGCGACGTAGTCCAAGTGGTCGACGGTGGCATGCATGTGCCCGGCTTCCGGAAGCGGAATATCGAAGCGGGGCTGCAGGTAGCTGTACCGCAACTGGGCAACCTCGTAGCGGGGCCAGCCCTGGTCATCGCTGAGCCTCCGGGCCCGCTCCAGCCGCCACGCCCGGTGGTTGCTCGCCCCCACCAGCCCCACCTGGCCTTCCTCGACAAGCTCGGCCAGCACGCCCAAGGTTTCCTCCAAGGGCACTGAACGGTCTTCCCTGTGCGGGTAGACCAGGTCCAGCCGGTCCATGCCGAGCCGCTGCTGGCTCCCCGCTACCGCGGCACGCACCGCTTTCGCGGACAAGCCTTCCGCGTCAGCCAACCCTCCGCCCGGCGTGCGCGGGCGGGCGCCGAACTTGGTGGCGATGAGCACTTCGTCGGTGATCCCGCGCGCGGCCCGCCACCGGCCCAGCAGGGTTTCGCTTTCGTCCCCCGTGAACCCCTCCACCCAGAACTGGTAGTTGTTCGCCGTGTCGATGAAGGTGCCGCCCCGCTCCACGAAACGGTCCAAGATCGCGAACGACTCCGCGTCACCGACCTGGCTGCCGAACTTCATCGCTCCCAGGCAGATCACACTGACCTGCCGTGCCCGCTCCCCACTGCCGATGGTGGTGTAACGCATCAACGCCCCTCTTCTTCCGTGTCCGAACGGTTCTCCGCAAGCACACCCCGGTAGTAGTCGATCTTGTGCCGGATCGCTTCCTGACGGCGGCGCAGCTCAGCGATACGCGCAGTCAACTGCGCATCGTGTTCCACGAGCACCTCGATACGCTGGGGGATCGTGTGGTCGCCCGCGCGGACAAGCTCCGCGAACTCACGCAACCGGGCGATCGGCATGTCGGTGTCCCGCAGGCAACGCACCAGGTCGAGCATTTCGACATCACTTGCCCGATACCGGCGATGCCCGGCAGGGGAGCGCTCCACTTGGGCGAGCAGACCTTCACGCTCGTAATACCGCAGAGTGTCCAGGCTCAGCCCATGCCGACGGGCCACCTCTCCGGGGGTGTAGTAGTCGGTCATGGGTCACAGCCTGAAGGGTGGAGTGCACTCCAGGTCAAGTCCCGGCCGAGATTCATGAGGCGGGCGCAGCACATTCGCTGGTCACCGCGCCCACCACCGCGTCCGTGAGGCTTTCGATCACGTCCTCGTAGGGGATCTCCGGGTGGTCGAGCCACCACTCCCCTGTCGCCTGCACCATGCCGATCACCGCGTGCGCCACGATCACGGCGCGCACCGGATCACTGATGTACTGTTCAGCGACCAGGGTGTCCGCGAACTCCTTGCCGAACCGGCGCACCATGAGACTCACATCGCCGCGGGTACGCGGATCCTCCGCGGTAGCCCGGTGCATGAGGAAACGGTAGAGGTTGAGGTTCTCGCTGATCATCTGCAGGTAGGTGCCGACGGTGGCACGCACCCGCGGACGCAGTTCGGCGGGCTCCCGCAGTTTTTCCCGCACCCGCTCCATGAGCGGGTCGACGTGCCGCTCCGCGAGGGCACGGTAGAGGCCGCTCTTATCGCCGAAGTGGCGGTACAGGATGGGTTTGCTGATTCCCGCCTCAGCCGCGATCGCGGCCATGGGGGCATCAGGACCTTCACGTTGGATGACAGCGTCAGCAGCATCCAGGATCGCGCGACGCCGACGGGGGTCGCGGCCGCGGGAGGCGCGTCCACCCCGCGCAGTCACCGGGGGCAGTGGATCAGGGTTCACAGCCTCACACGGTAGCGCGCAGCCCGGGAATCCTGCGGAGCACGGCGGTGAGGACAAAACTGACCACCAGCACGGCAGCGGCCTGGGCGAGCACGGTCGCCACCATGCCCACCGGGTGCTCGGGAATCCCGGTGAGGGACCGCAGCTCCCGCAGCAGCACCAGGTGGATGAGGAACACCCCGAAGCTCAGATCGGCGAGAGTGCGCAGCCGACGGCGGGCCGCCGTCGTGTCCCGGTCGGGGGCGGTGAACCGCCGCCACCGTCCAGCAAGCGGTTTGAACAGCAGGAACAACGCCACCGACATGGCCAGGACAGTCGGGGAAAGATAGTCGTAGGCGTAGGCGGCCTGCGTGTTCCACTCCCCGTAGGCCACCGCGGTCGCCCCGACAATGCCTGTGGTGGCAGCAACAGCCGCGACGAACACCATTCCGGCCACCCACATGCCCCGCTTGCCCAGTTCGCAGTCGCGCAGCAGGTAACCGAGCAGGTAGTAGCCGAGGAAAGGCAGGAAGCGGGTGACGGCGTTGGCTTCACCGATCCCCGCAAAGTCGGAGATCGCCTGGTCCGCCACTCCGACCGCGGTCAGGAACACTGCTGCCCACCACAGCATGCGCCGCGGGGCATGGGCGGTGAGCACCCGCAGGAAAGGCGTGAGCGCATACAGCCCGGCCAGCACGAACAGGAAGTACAAGTGCACGGAGGGCTTGCCCGCCAAGACCCGGTTCAGCGCGTCCGACCAGTCGCTCGCCTGTTTCACGAACAGGTCGATAGACAGGTAGACGACACTCCACACGACCAGGGGGATCCCGATCCGGTTGAACCGCCGCTGGTAGAAGGAGCGCAAGCCTTCCCGGCGCGGCGCGAGCAGCAGTGCCCCGCTGATCATGATGAACACGGGAACACACCAGCGCATCAACGAGTCCACCACGTTCGCGGTCCACCAGGTGGCCGTGCCGATGTCGCTGTAGTAGCGGCGGGTGACCACCACGGCGACGGCGTGCAACACGACCACAGCGGTGATGGCCGCGATCCGGGCCACATCAAGCCAGACGGTTTCTACAGGTGTCGCTTTAGTGACGGAACGTGGCGATACGACGGGAGGCTGAGGGGAACGAGAAGTCTGAACGGTCATGGCACACCCGGTGATCGACAACAACAAACGTTCCGAGATCGTACCGTTATCAGATTCTCATCAAAGTCCCAGGGAAACGGAATTGTCGTTTCACTGCTGTGGAATACGAATCCACACCGCTTCGGCACGCGCCAGCTCGGTTCCTTGCGCGTCGTAGAGGGCACTGGCAGTGAATACTTTGCGTCCTTCGACGCCGAGCAGGCGTCCGAGGACAACGTGGCGCTCCCCGGGACGGGGGTCCGCGAAAACGGCGGCGGTCATCTGTCCCAACAGCATGGGACGCCCGGTAATGTCAACCGACCAGCCTCCCGGACAGTCGAGCGCAGCCCACACCAGTGGCAGCCCTGCGGGATCGGCGGGCGGCGTCCACGCACAGGCCACCGTGTCCGCTTCCGGGTCACCGCCGAGCGGCCCAGCGAACAGGCGCAGCCCGTCACCGGTGCTCCGCTCCGGCCCGCACACAAAACAGGTGGGAAACGGGTGGTTGCGGTATCCCCGGTAGCCTGCGCTCGCCTGCTCCGCGACAGCGGGCGGCACTGGGTCGAGGTGCTGTTGCGGCACGTCGGCGGGGATGGCTTCAGCCACGAGCTGTTCACTGCGGAGGAGGTGAACTCCCCCATCAGGGCTGCGGCGCACCGTCATGGGGGTTTGCAGCGGCGGCGGCTGCCGCAGGCGAACACGGACGGCGGGAGCGTCCACGTACTGGGCGAGACGACCGGAGATGTAGCCGCCGTTAGCTGAGGTGGGCGGCCCGTTGAATCGGGCGTCGATTGTGAAATCAGTGGTGACGTTCGCGGCTTCGGCCATGCTGTGTGCGGCGCGCTCTCAATAGGAAGCGGCGCCCCTGCCTCCCTTCTCACCGACAGAAGCTGCTCATCGGACACAGCCACACTCTCACACCAGGCGAAAGAAGCCGGAGCCGCCTGTGAGAAGGGAACCTGTATCAGGGTGATGCCAGCTCTCGCTGCCGGAGGCTGGCATCACACCCCCGCATGCGCGGGAAGCACGTCGGTTTTCGGTGAGGACGAGGCCGTTGACGAATCACACTCCCGCCTGCGCGGGGAGCACAGGGAACTGCTGCACCGGTCTCCCTACCGAGGGACCATCCCCGCATACGCGGGAAGCACGACCCCAGGCGGGTTCTGGAACGCCCCACTGAAGGACCATCCCCGCATGCGCGGGGAGCACGGAGGCCGTTGGTTTGCGGGGAGTAGTGCGGGGGGACCATCCCCGCATGCGCGGGGAGCACACTACATGACCTGCGAGTTTACCAGCGCGGCATGCTGATTTCATTCACTTCCCAAAAATCAAACAAAAGAACAAAAGCACAAAAAATTCCTCTACAGCCACAGACAACCTAGAACTAACGAGATCCTTATCAGCTACTTGAGCATGGTCATAGTTGACCAAATCACCACCAATACCCCATACGGCGGCTACCGTACTGCCGTGGACCTCACCATCGTCGAAGCTTGGAACCTTTGGTGGTCGGGCAACCAGCTCACAGACCACACCTTGTACGGCGTCTCCATCCTGTGGCTCTCCCGTGCTGGAAAACTGCTCACGTTCCTCGCGGGAGTCACCATTGTGCTCGACGCGATAGGCCCCGAGCGGCTTCGTGCCTACGCCGACCGGGTGAAGCACACAGGTCGCCACCGCTCCCAGATGTGGAGAGAATTCCCCGTAACAACGCGCCTCTTGTACGTGGGGATCATCGCATCCTCGGTATTAAGCTTGACGTCCGCTCTCCTCATCGTGCTCTACGACGGGGAACCTGTGTGGCTGTTCTTCGCTTGGTGGGGTATTGCGGGAATGGTGTTGTTTCTGTTCGACTTTCTTTCGATCACTGGACGGGCTGCCCAGGCCGCCGCCTGGGTTTTGGAGCATGACCGGTTGGACCGCACTGTCCGCGCCATCGCTGTCCCGCTCTTCCTCACCGGGTTCGTCCTCGACTTCCTCGCCGCCTAATTCCGAGGGGAAGCGACACGGTCGATGCCCTGGCACGCCAGCTCTGCTAAGGGCCTGGTGGCCTCAGCCCTGCATACCTCACCACACCTGTGCTCATGCAGCGGTTGCTTCACTACCCAAGGCTGCGGACACATTTTCTGCCTCGGTCTCCTCGTCCGGGACAGTGCCTGCCGCATGTCTATCCGAATTGTTTCCTCTCGAGGACAACCATCTCAGTGAGTACGATTCCCTCCCCGGCATTCAACGAGGAACGCAGTCGTAGATATCTTTCTCGCAGCCCTCAGCAAACTTGCTCCTAAAAATCGGCTAGTCAAGAGCCTCTCTTCGAAGGGCTCTTTTCCTGTGCTGCGCAAAGATCTTGTTCAGATCAATCACCGTCGACGACCTGCACCAGAAGTCGGATAGCCGCGCCAGTCTCTATTCTTCGTGAGTTGGAAAGCACACTCACCTCATGCAGCAAAAAGCCGCCTGTGGCGGTGTTCCCTGAGAAAATCCGCCACAGGCGGCACAGCACCGGCGACATCATGGGTCAGGAAGCCGACGGGACGAGGAGAAGTATTCGGCTTCCTTGTCCGCTGCCGTCCACTTCTCTGCTCGCGTCCCGCCGATTCCCCTGGCTCTGCTGCTTTGCCTCGGCTAGCGCAGCGGCAGTCCGGTGATGGCGCGACCAATGATGAGACGCTGGATCTCCGAGGCGCCTTCGAAGATGGTGAAGATCGTGGCGTCGCGGTGCCAGCGTTCCACCGGGTAGTCCCGGGTATAGCCGTTGCCGCCGAGCAGTCGGATGGCGTTCTGGGTGACCCAGGTAGCGGTTTCGCTGGCGTACAGCTTGCTCATGGAGCCTTCGGCGTTGGCGAATTCTTTTCCGTACCGGGCCATCCAGGAGGCGCGCCACACCAGCAGGCGGGCGGCGTCGATGCGGGTCGCCATGTCGGCGAGGGTGAAGGCGACGGCTTGGTTGTCGCCGATGGGACGGCCGAACTGTTCGCGCTGGCGGACGTAGTCGCGGGCGTATTCGTAGGCGGCGCGTGCGCAGCCCACGGCCATGGCTCCCACGGCGGGGCGGGAGGCTTCGAAGGTTTTCATGGCGGCTTGGCCCTTGGAGCGGCGGCCTTCGCGGGCACGGGCAAGACGCTGGTCCAGTTTCTCTTTGCCACCGAGCAGGCAGCGGCCGGGGATGCGCACGTCGTCGAGGATGACCTCGGCGGTGTGGGAGGCGCGGATGCCGTGTTTGCTGAACTTCTGGCCTTGGGAGAGGCCTTTAGTGCCGGGCGGGATGACGAAGCTGGCTTGGCCGCGGGTGCCGAGTTCCGGGTCGACGGAGGCGACGACGACGTGGACGTCGGCGATGCCGCCGTTGGTGATCCAGGTCTTCGTGCCGTTGAGGACCCATTCGTCTTTGGCTTCGTCGTAGACGGCGCGGGTGCGGATGGCGCCGACGTCGCTTCCCGCGTCGGGTTCGGAGACGCAGAAGGCGCCGAGTTTGATGTCGTCGGGGGTGCCGAACATTTGGGGGGTCCATTCCAGGATTTGCTCCTGGGTGCCGTTGGCGCTGACGGCGACGGCGGCGAGGGTGGTGCCGGTGAGGGCGAGCGCGATGCCGGGGTCGCCCCAGTACAGCTCTTCGTAGACGACGGGGATGGCGATGCCGCTGGGGTCGAACATCTGGTTGGCGAAGAAGTCGAGGGAGTAGAGGCCGATCTTGGCGGCTTCTTGGAGGATCGGCCAGGGGGTTTCTTCGCGTTCGTCCCATTCGGCGGCGGCTGGGCGCATGACGTCGCGGGCGAATTCGTGGACCCAGTCGCGGATGTGGATGAGGTCTTCGCTGAGTTCGAGGCTGAAGGATGCGGGCGTCTCGTCGGTCATGACGGTGTCCTTCGTGTGGGGTGGTAGACGATAGGTGTTACCAACGGTAACATGTTAGCGGGGTCATGAAACAGGGGTGGTTCCGGCGGGTCCCGGAACCACCCCTGGCTGCTGTATCCGGCCGGGTTGTGGCCTTATGCGGTCTCGTATTTTTCGAGGAAGGTGTAGACGTCGGTCTCGTCGACGCCGGGGAATTGGCCGGTGGGCAGGGCGGCCAGGACGTGGGAGTGGGCGCGGGCCGACGGCCAGACGTTGCCTTCCCAACGGGAGGCGAGCTCCGAGGGGGGCCGCACGCAGCATTCCCCGACCGGGCACTCGGATTTGGTGCGGTTGGTGGTCTCCCGGCCGCGGAACCACCGCGATTCCTTGTAGGGCACGCCCAGGGTGATGGCGAAGTTGCGTTCCCGGCTGGGGTCGACATGGGCCACACACCAGTGGGTGCCGTTGGGTTTGTCGGTGTACTGGTAGTAGATCGAATAGCGGTCGGGGGAGGCGAAGACTTGGCGGCCCGCCCAGTAGCGGCACAGGCGCTGGCCTTCGATGGCCCCGGTGTCGTCGGTGGGGAAGATCAGCCCGTCGTTTTGGTAGGCCTTGTAGATGATGCCGGTCTCGTCGTTGCGGATGAAGTGGCAGACGAGGTCGAGGTGGCGGGTGGCCAGATTGGTGAACCGGTGGGCGGCCATCTCGTAGGAGACGGCGTAGACGTCGCGGAGGTCTTCGACGGACAGGTCGCGTTGCCGTTTGGCCTCGGTGAGGAACGGGACGGCCGTGAATTCGGGGATGAGGACCGCGGCGGCGAAGTAGTTCGCTTCCACGCGTTGGCGGAGGAAGTCGGCGAAGTCGCGGGGCGGGGTGTGGCCGAGGACGAAGTGGCCGAGGGTCTGCAGCAGGATGGTGCGCGGCGTGTGCATGCCCAGCGATTCCCGCTTGAGGTAGATGCGGCGGTTGCGGGTGTCGGTGACTGAGCGCACCGAGCGGGGCAGGTCGGGGACGTAGCGCAGGGTGAATCCGTGGTGGGCGACGATGGCGAGGATCATGCCCTGGGAGAGTGCCCCGCCTTGGTAGCCGACGGCTTCGAGGGTTTCCCGCGCGGCTTTTTCGATCTCGGGGAAGTAGTTGTCGCGCTCGCTCATGAGGCGGCGGAGTTCCGCGTTGGCGCGGCGGGCTTCCTCGTTCGTGGTGGTGGGTTTGGCGGCGCGCCGCTTGAGTTCCTCGTAGAGGGTGACGATGTGTTCGAGGACGTCGTTGGGGACGCGCTTGCCGACTTTGAGGTGGGGCAGGTTGAGGGACTGGTAGAGGGGGTCCCGCTGGGCTTCTTCGAGGGCGATCTCTAGTTGGGCGCGGCGGCTGGGGGGCTGGCGGGAGAGGAGCTCCTCCACAGAGACGTCGAGGGCTTTGGCGAGCGCGGTGAGCAGGGAGAGCTTGGGTTCCCGCTTGCCGTTTTCCAGCAGGGAGAGCTGGGACGGGGCGCGTCCTACGCGTTCTCCCAGTTCAGCGAGGGTCATGTTGCGGGCGCGGCGGAGGTGGCGCAGCCGCTGGCCAAAGGTGACGAGATCTAGGTCACTTGGCAAAGTCGGCATTTCTTCAGTCCCAAAGTACGGCATGCGTTCATGCTAGAGAAAAAATCGCAAATCTTCACCCGAATCCCGCTCGAAAAACCGTGGAAGTTTGCAAAGAATGGTGATCACCGGCGGGGAACGAACCGCACACCGCACGTTTGACCTGGTGCGGGGGCTCTCCAGCCGGTGGACTTACCAGGGGATCAGACTCGTTAAGGCGGGAAGACCATGAGCATCACCGGTCGTCAGCAGGAAGCCAGCGCGGCTCTCCAAAAGGAGTGGGAGACCAACCCGCGCTGGAAGGGCGTCAAGCGGACGTACTCCGCTGAGGATGTGATCCGGCTGCGCGGCTCGGTCACCGAGGAGCACACGCTGGCCCGTTTGGGAGCAGAACGCCTGTGGGAGCTGCTCCACACTGAGGACTACATCAACGCCCTCGGTGCGCTCACCGGTAACCAGGCTGTCCAGCAGGTCCGCGCCGGCCTGAAGGCCATCTACCTCTCCGGATGGCAGGTCGCAGCCGACGCCAACCTGTCCGGGCACACCTACCCCGACCAGAGCCTCTACCCGGCCAACTCGGTTCCGCAGGTGGTGCGGCGGATCAACAACGCGCTGCTGCGCGCAGACCAGATCTCCTGGTCGGAGGGTGACGAGGACGCCCCGTACTGGCTGGCGCCGATCGTCGCCGACGCGGAGGCCGGATTCGGCGGTGTCCTCAACGCCTACGAGCTGATGAAGGCCATGATCGCCGCGGGTGCGGCTGGCGTGCACTGGGAAGACCAGCTCGCCTCCGAGAAGAAGTGCGGCCACCTGGGCGGCAAGGTCCTCATCCCGACCGGCCAGCACATCAAGACCCTCAACGCGGCGCGGCTGGCTGCCGACGTGGCCGGGGTGCCTTCGCTGATCATTGCGCGGACCGACGCGCAGGCTGCCACCCTGATCACGAGCGACATCGACGAGCGCGACCGGCCTTTCATCACCGGCGAACGCACTCCGGAGGGCTTCTACCGGGTCCGCAACGGCCTGGAAGCGTGCATCGCCCGCGGCCTGGCGTACGCTCCCTACGCCGACCTGCTGTGGATGGAGACCTCCACGCCGGACCTGGAGGTGGCTCGCCAGTTCGCCGAAGCGATCAAGGACAAGTACCCCGACCAGTTGCTGGCCTACAACTGCTCGCCGTCGTTCAACTGGAAGCGTCACCTCGACGACGCGACCATCGCCAAGTTCCAGCGCGAGCTGGGCCACATGGGCTACAAGTTCCAGTTCATCACCCTGGCGGGCTTCCACTCGCTCAACTACTCGATGTTCAACCTGGCCAAGGGGTACGCGGCTCGGGGCATGAGCGCCTACGTGGAGCTGCAGGAGGCGGAGTTCGCTGCCGAGGCCGACGGCTACACCGCGACCCGGCACCAGCGCGAGGTCGGCACCGGCTACTTCGACCTGATCAGCACCACGATCTCGCCGGACGCTTCCACGACGGCTCTGACCGGATCCACCGAAGAGGAGCAGTTCAACTAACACCCCCTATCCCCCTCTGGGTGCATCGGGTGGCCTCCTCCCCCACCCGATGCATCCCCCTCGACCTTTCTCCCCCGCAGAAGACCGGTGGTCAGCGGCTCACTGACATCCCGGTCTTCCCCGGCGTCCGTCCCGCCCCCGCTTTCGTGGCTGGGGCGCGGGTGGGACGGACGTCCACCCGCCGGTCTCGCGGCTTCCGTGTCACCCGCGAGACCGGCCCGGCAGAAGACCGGTGGTCAGCGGCTCACTGACATCCCGGTCTTCCCCGGCGTCCGTCCCGCCCCCGCTTTCGTGGCTGGGGCGCGGGTGGGACGGACGTCCACCCGCCGGTCTCGCGGTTCCCGTGTCACCCGCGAGACCGGCCTCCTCCCCGGGGCATCCCCCTGGATGAAGACCGGTGGTCAGCGGCTCACTGACATCCCGGTCTTCCCCGGCGTCCGTCCCGCCCCCGCTTTCGTGGCTGGGGCGCGGGTGGGACGGACGTCCACCCGCCGGTCTCGCGGTTCCCGTGTCACCCGCGAGACCGGCCTCCTTTTTCTGCCGGTGGGCGGGTGGTGTCGGGACACTGGCAGAATTTCGACCATGGCCGAACCGACGCTGGACCCGGCTGGCAGTGGTGCTGCTGGTCGGACTTCTCCTGGTGTGCTGACCCGCCGGATGCTCGGGGTGGAGGTCTGGTGTGTGTTAGCGCTGTCGTTGGGTGCGTCGGCTGTGGCCGCGACGATTTCTTTTGTGGGTGCGCTGACTGCGCCTGAAGCGCTGTCGGAGCAGACGGCGAGCCTGGTGACGTCAGCGGCGGATGCGGAGCGTCCGTGGCTGGACTTGTCGTGGCAGGCCTACCGGCTGCTGTTCGCGTTCGCTCCGGTGGCGTTGGTGGTCTACCTGCTGCACCGGTCGGGGGATTCTGCGCGGACGATCGGTTTTGATCTGCGCCGTCCCGGTTTCGACGCGGGGTGGGGGGTGCTGCTGGCCGCGGGGATCGGCTTGGGCGGTCTGGTGGTCTACCTGGTGTCGGTGCAGTGGGGGATCAATCGTCCTATCGCGCCGAGTGCGTTGCACGGGCATTGGTGGCAGCACGCGGTCCTGGTGTTGCAAGCGGTGAAGAACGGCGTGCTGGAAGAGGTTGTGGTGGTCGGCTATCTGCTGCTGCGGTTGGAGCAGTTGGGCTGGTCGCCGGTGCGGGCGGTGGCGGCGTCGTCGGGGCTGCGTGCGCTCTACCACCTCTACCAGGGGGTGGGCATGTTTGTCGGCAACCTGGTGATGGGGGTGGTGTTCTGCTGGTTCTACCGCCGGTACGGGCGGGTGATGCCGCTGGTGGTGGCACATTCGGTGATCGACATTGTGGCGTTTGTGGGGTCGGTGTATGTCATCGGCCGGGTGGGCTGGCTGCCGGGGGCGTGAGCCGGCCGGGGGAGGCCGGTCAGGGGGCGACTGGGCTGGGCACGACGGCGTCTTCGATGTGGCGGGGCCGGCTGAGCAGGATGCCGCAGCCGCCGTGGGCGAAGGTGAGGGCGACGAGCAGGCCAATGGACAGCCGCCAGTCTCCGCTGAGGTCGCGGAGGAGGCCGAAGAGGAACGGCCCGGTTCCGGCGAGCAGGTAGCCGACGCCTTGGGTGGCGGCGGAGAGGGCTGCGGTGCCGTGAGGGCTGCGGGCGCGGAGCCCGAAGAAGGTGAGGGCGAGGGGGAAGGAGGACATGCCGATGCCGATGAGGGTGGCCCACAGCCAGGCGCCGGTGACGGGAGCGGTGAGGAGTCCGGCAAAGCCGACCAGGTAGCAGGTGACGAAGAGGGCGATGAGGAGGACGGGGTTGCGCATGCGGGCGACGACGGCGGGGACGGCGAGTGAGGTGGGGATCGCGAGCGCGGTCAGGTAGGAGAGGACGAGTCCGGCGTGCGGGGCGGGCATGCCGTGGTCGCGGAGGAAGTGGGCGAACCAGCCGAACATGATGTAGGCGATGGCGGACTGGGTCGCGAAGAACAGGGTGCTTTGCCAGCCGAGGGCAGTGGTGAGGACAGTGCGGATGCTGATCGGCTGGTCGCCGGGGTGGCGTCGGGGTTCGTTACGCAAGGCCAGTGCCCAGGGGATGGTGGCGACTAGGCCGAGCAGGGCGTAGCTGGCGAGTGCGGGCCGCCAGTTGCCGTGGAAGGCGGTGGCGAGGGGGACGGTGGCGGCAGCGGCGAGGGTGGTGCCGAGGGCCATAGCGGTGGTGTAGGCGGCGGTGAGCAGGCCTACGCGGTGGGGGAAGTGCTGTTTGACGAGGGTGGGGAGGAGGACGTTGCCGACGGCGCCGCCGGCGAGGGCGAGGGTGCTGAGGGCGAGGAACAGCCACGGGTCGGTGACGAGGGCGCGGCTGGCGAGGCCGAGGGTGAGTGCGGCGAGGGCGGCGAGGAGGACGTGGTGGTCGCCCCAGCGGCGCTGCAGGGCGGGGGTGAGGGCGCCGAAGCCGGCGAAGCAGAGGACGGGCAGGGTGGTGAGCAGCCCGGTGGTGACCGGGGTCAGGTGCAGGTCGGTGGTGATTTCGGTGAGCAGCGGGCCGATGCTGGTGATGGCGGTGCGCAGGTTGAGGGCGGCGAGGACGATTCCTGCGGCCAGGTGCCAGCGGGCGCGGCGGGTCGGCGTCGGGTGTGGTGCCACAGCTTCCCTGGATTGGTGGGATGACCGGATATCCCCTCGAGGGTAACGTACCGGTCGCCAAGAGCCACTCTCTCGCGAGAGACTTGGTCTAAGCTCCGGCGGTAACGAACATCCCCTAGGAGGTAGAGCGTGCCCCTCGCCTCAACACGTCGCACTGGACTTGTTGACCAGGTCATTACCCAGTTGAAAGCTCAGATCGACTCGGGCGAGTGGTCAATCGGCGACCGCATCCCTACCGAGGCCGAACTGTCGGATCAGCTGGAGGTCGGTCGTAACACGGTACGTGAAGCGGTGCGGGCGCTGGCCCACACCGGCCTGTTGGAGATCCGCCAAGGGGCGGGCACTTTTGTTCGCTCGTCGAGCGAACTGGGTGGCGCCCTGCGGCGCCGGTTGAAGCGTTCCGAGTTGCGGGAGAACTTCGAGGTGCGTTGGGCCTTGGAGTTGGAGGCGGCCCGGCTGGCGGCAGTCCGCCACACCGAGGAGGACCTCGACACGATTGACCGTGCGCTCGGCGAACGGACGTCCGCCTGGCACGCCCGTGACATGCAGGCGTTTGTGGAAGCGGATTTCGCGTTCCACAAGGCGGTGGTGGCGGCGACCCACAACTCGCTGCTCATCGAGCTGTACGACGACATCGCCCAGGCGGTCTACGACAGCATCGCGCACATGGTGTACGAGGAGACTCCGGAAACGGCCACGGAGGAGCCGGCCTCAGACCACCAGCGGCTGGCCGAGGCTATCCGGGCGGGTGACACGGAGCGTGCGCTCCGCGAGGCCGCCTGCTACCTGGATGACTTGGTCAACCAGGCTGCTGCGTCGTCGTAGCCCCGGCCAGTGGCCTGCGCTGTGTGATCTCCCTCCCCCTGTTCCCCCCTTTTTCCGCTATGGCTTTTCGCGGCGGTTTCGCGACGACCGAGTGTTGACGGCGGCCCGCAGGGGCCGGGATGTCGCCTGCAACACTCCGCACTGTCGTGCCCTCCCGCGGGGGCGTGCCCTGGTTCCGGGCGCGCAGGTGGGGTGCGCGGTGGTGTTCCGCGGGCCGCCTTGTGTCTTTTTCCGGGTCGGATCGTGTTCCCCCGAGTGCACCAGCCGGGCCGCGGCCTGGTGAGCCCGCGCCGGAGCGGGGCGGCTGGAGGCTGGTGCGGCAGGGTAAGCTGCGGCGCCACGGTCAGAGCGCGGGCTTTGGGCTTGGGCGTGGTGTGGCGGCGCCGCACGGCGCGGTTCACCCGCCGCGGGGGTGCGGGATTGTGGTGTAGGAGTGGCCGTCGATACGCTGCCGTTCTTTAGCGACGGCAAGGTAGTCCCAGGTTTCGGTGTAGCTGACCTCGGGGGCGCGGCGGATCGTTTCCAGAGTGTCGACGATGGTGCGCCGGTCTGTTGCGGTGACTCCGCCGACGATGTCGTAGCTGCCGAACCCTGTGGCGGCGAACGATATTCCGGGCAGGGAGGCGAGGTTGTCGGCGAGGGCGGATGCGTCGCCGCGGCACCGCAGACCGAAGCCGAGCCGTTCGGTGACGCCGACAGCGGAAGCTTCAATGAGCGCGGTGACGTGGATGACACCTGCGTCGAGCAGCCGGACGACTCGGGCGCGCGCTGCTGCCTGGGAGAGGCCCACGGTGCGGGCGAGGTCCGCGTAGGAGGCTCGTCCGTTAGCTTGGAGGCAGCGGACAAGCCGCCAGTCCAGCGGGTCGATGGAGATGTTCCGCAGAGGCCGGACGCTGGAGTATTCGTCTTTGGTGATCTGGTCGCCGCGGAAGACTTCAGCTTCGACGACGCCGGGGATGGCGCGGAGGTGGGTGAGTTCCGCGGAGAGTGCGGCGTCGTCGCGGACCCGTACGTGGGCGACGACAGGAAAGCGTCCCGCGGTTTGTGCGACGAAGACGACGGCTTCGCGCCGGGTGAGTTCGTCGACGACTGGTCGTACTGGTCCGCAAACACGAAGTGAAATGTGTCCGAACACCTCCATTCCCATGACGCCAGCGTGCAGCACCCCGACAATCCGGATGGCTCCGGTGGAGATGAGGTGCTTGACGCGGGCGCGGACTGCCGTGCGTGACAGTCCCACCTGGTCTGCTAGTGCCTGGTACGTTGCTCTTCCGTCCCCCTGCAGCGCTCGTACCAGCGCTGCGTCGACCGCATCGAGCACGATAAGTAGTGCCTTTCGTTGCTCTTTGACGACGCCCCTGTCCCCCCGGGCGTCGCCCCCTCCTGCGGCCTGATCATGGCAGCTACTGAGGCTGTTAACTACCGATCGCGGAAGAAAATGGGGCTGACTTCGGCCAGATAATCCCCAGGAAACAGACATAGCATCCAGATATCAGGACAAATCACTCCGCCGGTGGACACTCCCTTCACGGGAGTACGGTCTTAGCGACTCCTGTGAAGCGCGACACTGGTGTGGGCACGACAGCGCGCCCCTGCGGTTGTGGGAGACCATGGCCGCGGTCTCCCGACCCCGCCACCGCCCGGGCGCCTAGGAAGACAGCAGAAAGGGAACGGACCCCATGGGCAGAAGACGGCGGTCGACCCCCGCCCCCGGTCGCCCAATGAGCATGACGCAAGCGCTGCTGTGGACTGCGGCGTCCGCAGTGCTTCCTGGAATAGCCCATGTACGCATGGGACGGCGCTGGGCCGGGGCCGTCATTCTCACCTGCTATCTGCTGTTCATCGCGGCCCTGGTCGGTGGTGGCCTGGTGGTGAGCGGCAACCTCGTGCTGAGCGCCACATTGGCCACGCAGAACCATTGGCTGCTGCTGATGGGTGTGACCGCGTTCGTGGTGGCGGTGCTGTGGATGACCGTGGTGGTCCACTCCTACGTGATCACGCGGCCCGAGTCCCGCACGTTCGGCCGCCGGCTCGTCGCGGGCGCGGTGGTCACCGTGCTGTGCGTGGCAGTGGCTTCACCTGCGGCCGCAGTCGGCTACGTCTCCTACACCGCCTATGACGTGTCCACGACACTGTTCGAGTCGGCGGGGAGTGAGCCGCACGACGACGCAGACCCGTGGAACGGCCAGGACCGGGTCAACGTGCTGCTGTTGGGCGGTGACGCGGGCAAGAACCGGTACGGGATGCGCACCGACACCATGATCGTGGCCAGCATCGACGTGGAGACCGGTGACGTCGTGCTCATCGGGCTGCCCCGCAACCTGGAGAACGTGCCGTTCCCGGAGGGGACGGCGCTGGCAGAGCGCTACCCTGCGCCGTACGGGTTCGACAACCTGCTCAACGAGGTCTACCAGACGGTGGTCGACGAGCCCGCGCTGGCGATCAACCCGTATGCCACCGACCCGGGAGCGGACACGCTCAAAAAAGTGATCGGTTTCGCAATCAGCTTGGACATCGACTACTACGCGCTGGTCGACATGCAGGGGTTTGAGGACATCATCGACGCGATCGGCGGCATCCGGGTCTATTTGGAGGAGCCGCTCCCCTACGGGCAGCGCGGCGAGTACATTGACGCGGGCTGGCAGCTCCTTGATGGCCGTAAAGCGCTGTGGTACGGCCGGACACGGGTCAACAGCGACGACTATTCGCGCATGGGCCGCCAGGGCTGTCTGATCAAGTACGTGGCGGAACAGGCTGATCCGGCGACGATCCTCACGAGTTTCCGGTCGCTGGCCTCGGCGGCGAAAAGCACGCTGCGGACCGACATCCCCCAGCCGAAGCTCCCCCACTTCGTGGAGTTGGCGGAAAAGGTCGCCAAGGCGGACATGGAGACCCTGCAGCTTTCCCCGCCGCAGGTGAACACCGCCTACCCGGACTGGGAGCACATTCGCGCCCTGGTGCACCATGCGGTATACGACACACCGCTGCCTGCTGCCTCCGGCGAGGATGCTGCCCCGGATGTGGGGCTTTCCCCGGAGTCTTCTGCGGCAGATACCGGTGAAACACCCGCTGAGCAGCCGGAACCCACCCCGCATTCCCCGGGCCGGCAGGTGGGAGAGGAGGCGACCGCGCTCGACGAATTGTGCCCTTAAGATGCATGACGACCGGCCCTGCCGGACCATGGCGGTAGCCACGGCGTCTATGATCAGCGAACGGGGTACGGGCTCAACGGGGCGCCCGTGATGCAACCCCATACGGCCACAACCGGTGCTTCCTCCCGGCACGCCCCGAGCCGGGGTGTGCCTGCGAGGTGCGCCCCGAACCGGAGGCGACCATGTCGGCGAATCTCGATGAGAAACTGTCCCCGATCTACGAGGAAATCCTGCGGCGTAACCCGGGGGAGGTCGAGTTCCACCAGGCTGTTCGCGAAGTCCTGGAGTGCCTCGGCCCCGTGGTGGCCAAGAACCCTGACATCAGCCACGCCAAGATCATCGAGCGGCTCTGTGAGCCGGAGCGCCAGCTGATCTTCCGGGTGCCCTGGATGGACGACTCCGGTGAGATCCACGTCAACCGGGGTTTCCGGGTGGAGTTCAGCAGCTCTTTGGGACCTTACAAGGGCGGGCTGCGGTTCCACCCGTCGGTGAACCTGAGCATCATCAAGTTCCTCGGGTTCGAGCAGATCTTCAAGAACTCGCTGACCGGATTGCCGATCGGCGGTGCGAAAGGCGGCAGCGACTTCGACCCGAAGGGCCGTTCCGACGCCGAGATCATGCGGTTCTGCCAGTCGTTCATGACGGAGCTGTACCGGCACCTGGGTGAGCACACGGACGTGCCTGCCGGTGACATCGGCGTGGGCCAGCGTGAGATCGGCTACCTGTTCGGCCAGTACAAGCGGATCACCAACCGCTACGAGTCGGGCGTGTTCACCGGTAAGGGCCTCAGTTGGGGCGGTTCCCAGGTGCGTCGTGAGGCCACCGGGTACGGCTGTGTGCTCTTCACTGCGGAGATGCTGCGAGCCCGCGGCGACTCGCTGGAAGGCAAGCGGGTCTCGGTGTCGGGTTCGGGCAATGTGGCGATCTACGCGATCGAGAAGGCCCAGCAGCTCGGCGCGCATGTGGTGACCTGCTCGGACTCCAACGGCTACGTGGTGGACGAGAAGGGGATCGACCTGGAGCTGCTCAAGCAGGTCAAGGAGGTCGAACGCGGCCGGGTGTCCGACTACGCCAAGCGGCGCGGCTCCCACGTCCGCTACATCGACTCGTCGTCGTCCAGCGTGTGGGAGGTGCCCTGCGACATCGCGCTGCCGTGCGCGACGCAGAACGAGCTGACCGGCCGCGACGCTATCACCCTGGTGCGCAACGGGGTGGGCGCGGTGGCGGAGGGCGCGAACATGCCCACGACCCCGGAGGGGATCCGGGTGTTCGCGGAGGCGGGCGTAGCGTTCGCGCCGGGCAAGGCCGCGAACGCGGGCGGGGTGGCGACGAGCGCGTTGGAGATGCAGCAGAACGCGTCCCGCGACTCGTGGTCGTTCGAGTACACCGAGAAGCGGCTCGCGGAAATCATGCGCCACATCCACGACACCTGCTATGAGACGGCGGAACGCTATGGGCGGCCCGGCGACTATGTGGCAGGTGCCAACATCGCTGCTTTCGAGATCGTCGCTGAGGCGATGCTCGCTCAGGGCCTGATCTGACGCCTCCAGAGTCGCCGCAGGTTGTGGGACGCGGGGTGCGCACCATGGTGCGCACCCCGCGTTGCGCTGTGCACGGTCTTCTTTGCGGACCGTTGCCACGGCCGCGGTCCCGTGTGATGATGCGGGGGGCGACGGGTATGCGGGACGGAGTCGTGGCTCATGACCGCCAATCAACTGTGGGTGCTGATTGTGTTGGGCATTTTCCACGGGTTTCATCCTGGGATGGGCTGGTTGTTGGCGGTTTCCCGCGGGTTGCAGGAGCGTCGCCGCTCCGCGGTGGTGAGCGCGCTGCCGCTGCTGGCGTTGGGGCATGCCGCATCAGTGGCGCTGGTGGCGGTCGCGGTCACGGTGACGGGGGCGATGACGACGTCCACCGTGTTCTCTGTGGCTGGGGCGGCCATTCTGGTGGTGGCGGGCGTGTGGTTTCTGCTGGGCCCGCTGCACCGGGGTCACCAGCATCCTGCGAACCTGTCGTCGTGGCAGTTGGCGGTCGCGTCGTTTGTGATGGCGTGCGCGCACGGCTCAGGACTGATGCTGTTGCCGGTTTTGGCGGGGCAGGTGGAGCACAGCCACGTGCACGCTGGCCACGGCCACCACGGCACAGCGGTGGTGGAGACAGCGGATGCGGGGGCGGCGGCGAGCACGGGCCACGTTGACTTGTGGGATGCGACGCTGCTGGGATTGGCGGCGACGGGAGTGCACACGCTAGCGATGCTGGCCGCTACCGGGCTGGCTGCGCTTCTCGTCTACGAGTTTTTCGGTGTGTACGCGATGCGGCTGCGCTGGGTGACGATGGACCGGGTGTGGGGGGTCACGCTGTTGGCGGGCGGGGTTTTCGTGCTGTGGGGGGCGTGGTGAGCGCGCCCCCGCGCCGCCGCAGGAGGACGCGCTGGTGGTGGATTGTGGCCGCGGCGATCGTGGCCGTCGTGGTGGTGTGCGCGGTCGCGACGGCAGGACTGCTGGGGCGGGCTGTCGGAACAGGGCTTACCGCGCTGTGGGGGTCCGAGTGTGTGGTGGAGGTCGCCGGGGAGCAGGTGGGGGTGGAGCGGCAGCAGGCGATGGCTGCGACCACGGCGGCCGCGTTGCAGGCCCGCGGTGAAGAGCCTCCCGCAGACGTGGAAGTGGACCCGCAGCTGGTGGATGCGCTCCTCACCGGTCCAGCGGACGGCCCAGGGCCGGTGCTCACCTGTTTTTCCGGTTCCACCACGGAGCTTGCAGCCGAAGAGATGGGCTCGTCCGGGTTGACGCCGCGCGCTGAGACGCTGCTCGCCGAGATGACGGACGTGCACGGCGAGTTGAGTCTTGGCGGTTTTGAGCCCGGCGGGGTCCGTGACGGGCACGGCGCGGACTCGACCCACTACCGGGGGGAGGCGATCGACGTGTTCTTCCGCCCGGTGAGCGAAGAGCAGCGGCACGCCGGCTGGCTGCTGGCACAGTGGCTGGTGGCGCACGCGCAACGGTTGGAAGTCTCGGTGGTGATCTTCGACGACCAGATCTGGAGCGCCCAGTTCGCGCTGGCAGGGTGGCGTCCCTACGTGTCGTCTGATACGAGTAACGACATCCTGCAACACCGGGACCATGTCCACGTGGATGTACGGCGCGGCCAATGAATCACCTCCCTTCACCTGACAGGAACGGCGGAACGCGTTACGTTTCCACCGTGCGCGAAATTGATTCCGAATTCCTCTCTCTTCCGCTGCGTTCTCTCGCCGACGCGGCGCTGCAGCGCGCCCGCGACCTCGGCGCTGACCATGCCGACTTCCGTTTGGAGCGGATCCGCGGCCGTCACCTGGTGGTGTCCGACGGGGTGGTGGAAACCGCCCAGGAGACCGACGTCCTCGGTTTCGCGGTCCGCGTGGTCCACAACGGGGCGTGGGGGTTTGCTGCAGAGACGACTCTGACGCCGGAGGCTGCGGCCGCTACCGCAGCGCAGGCGGTCGAGGTTGCGAAACTCACGTCGGTGCTGAACAGCGACCGGGTGGAGTTGGCTCCCGAGCCCACCTATTCGGATGCGGTGTGGGTGTCGTCCTATGAGGTCGACCCGTGGTCGGTGCCACTGCAGGAGACGGTTGAGCAGCTCACCGACTGGAGTCGGCGGCTGTTGGCGGATGCCCGCGTGGACCACGCGGACGCGACCCTGCTCGTGGCGAAGGAGCAGAAGTTTTATGCGGACACTGCCGGGACGGTGACCACCCAGCAGCGGGTGCGGGTGCATCCCGTGGTGGAGGTCATGTCGACCGCGCAGGGCCGGTTGGAGAGTATGCGGACCATCTCCCCGCCGGTGGGCAAGGGCTTGGAGTACCTGCCGACGGTGGAGGCGGAGCTTGCGGAACTGCCGCAGCTGCTCGCGGAGAAGGTCGAAGCGCCCAGTGTGGAGCCGGGCGTCTACGACCTGGTGATCGACCCGTCGAACCTGTGGCTGACGATCCACGAGTCGATCGGGCATGCCACCGAGCTGGACCGTGCGCTCGGCTATGAGGCCGCGTATGCGGGCACGTCGTTCGCCACCCCGGATCAGATCGGGGTGCTGCGCTACGGTTCGGAGATCATGAACGTCACCGGGGACCGCACCGCCGAGCACGGGCTGGCCACGATCGGCTACGACGACGAAGGTGTGGCGACGTCGTCGTTCCCGTTGATCACGGAGGGGGTGCTCACCGGGTTCCAGCGGGACCGGAGGATCTCCCAGTTGATGGGCTATGAGCGGTCCAACGGGTGCGCGTTCGCGGATTCGCCGGCGACGATGCCGATCCAGCGGATGGCGAACGTGTCGCTGCAGCCGGATCCGCGCGGCCCGGACACGCGGGAGCTGATCCGCCAGGTGGATGACGGCATCTACATCGTGGGTGACCGGAGCTGGTCGATCGACATGCAGCGGTACAACTTCCAGTTCACCGGGCAGCGGTTCTACCGGATCCGGGACGGGCGGATCACCCACCAGGTTCGGGATGTGGCCTACCAGGCGACCACCACCGAGTTTTGGAATTCGCTGCGCATGCTGGGCGGCCCCGACACGTATGTGCTGGGTGGGGCGTTCAACTGCGGTAAGGGCCAGCCTGGCCAGGTTGCTCCGGTCAGTCACGGCTGCCCCAGCGCCCTGTTTGAGGGGGTGCGGGTGCTCAACACCGCTCAGGAGGCCCGGGCGTGAACAGCGTGCACTCTCAACCGAAGGGATCAACCGTGAGCCAGTCGCTGTCCGCGCAGGCGATGACCGAGCGCGCGTTGGAGTTGTCGCGTGCTGACGAGTGCATGGTGCTGGTGACCGAGGCGAGCACGGCGAACCTGCGCTGGGCAGGGAATTCGCTCACCACGAACGGGGTGACTCGGGGCCGGTCGGCCACGGTGATTTCGCTGGTGAAGGATGCGGCGGGGGTCCGGGTCGGCTCGGTGTCGCAGAGCGGGCTGCGGGACGACCAGTTGGAGGACCTGGTGCGCGCCTCGGAGGAGGCGGCGCGCGGGTCGGCGCCGGTCAAGGAAGCGTATTCGCTGGTGGATCCTGCGAGCGCGGAGGCTTCCGGCAGCGAGTGGGATGCGCCGGTTCCGGTCACAGACATCGGCGTGTTCTCCGAGTTCGCTCCAGCGCTGGGAAAGGCGTTCGAACGGTCGGCGCAGGCGGGTGTGCGGTTGTACGGCTATGCGCAGCACACGATGTCCGCCACGTTTTTGGGCACGTCGACGGGGCTGCGGCTCCGCCACGACCAGCCGTCGGGGACGCTGGACCTCAACGCCAAGTCGGAGGAGCCGCACCATTCCACGTGGGTGGGGCAGGCGACCCGTGATTTCACGGATGTGGATGTGGCGGCGTTGGAAGCCGAGTTGGAGCGGCGGATCTCGTGGGGCCGCACCACGGTGGAGCTTCCTCCGGGACGGTATGAGACGCTGCTGCCTCCGTCGGCGGTCGCTGATTTGATGACCGACTTGTACTGGGAGTTGGGGGCGCGGGACGCGTTTGAGGGGCGGACCGCGTTCTCGTCGCCGCAGGGCGGGACCCGGGTGGGGGAACGGTTGTCTCCGCTGCCGGTGCGGCTGCGGTCGAATCCGGCCGAGCCCGGGTTGGAGTGTGCGCCGTTCGTGCTGGCGGACGCTCCGGGGCGGCGGATCAGCGCGTTCGACAACGGGCGTCCGGTGGGTGCGACGGAGTGGATCAGCGACGGGGAGTTGGCGCGCCTGGTCCAAACCTACGATTCGGCGATGATGACGGCGCTGCCGTTGACGCCGGAGGCCGACAATCTGATTCTCGAACTGCCGGGTGCGACCGCGTCGTTGGACGACATGGTGGCCTCGACCGAGCGGGGCCTGCTGTTGACCTGCCTGTGGTACATCAGGATGGTGGATCCGCGCACCATGCTGCTCACCGGGCTGACCCGGGACGGGGTTTACCTCGTGGAGGATGGTGAAGTGCGGGGCGCGGTGAACAACTTCCGGTTCAACGAGTCTCCAGTGAGCTTGTTGGAGCGGGTGACGGAGGTGGGGAAGACGACGCCGACGTTCTCCCGCGAGTTCGGTGAATACTTCCCGCTCACGGCGATGCCGCCAATGCGGGTTCCGGATTTCAACATGTCGTCGGTGAGCCAGGCGTCGTGACGTCTGGGAGCGTGGGGTGAGCGGCGGCGCGGCCCGGGTTTTCCGCGCCGCCGCTCGTCTTCTTTGAAACCGTTTTAGTTGGATTGCCAAACAATTCGGTGCGGTGCTGCCCGTGGAATACCGGGCTCGGGAGGAAAGTAGGGAAACCATGGAACTCTCCCGAGATCCCGTCGTAATAAATTCTTGACTTAATTCAGGGAGTACCGGTGTAGATTGGGGTTTGGCGCTTCAGTCCCCCGTTGAAGCGCACGGATCGGTGTTTCGAGCCCCCGTCGAAACACCGTTTGCGACGCCGGGTGGTTTGCCCCCGTAGCCACCCGGCGTCATTTCTTTTCTGATTGACTTCCTGTGCTTTCTCCGTTACGGCCGGGTAGAAAGTCCTTTCCGCAGCCAGAATACGCAGAATCAGATTCGGATCAGTTCTGCTGCTGCCAGTCGCGGCGGGCGCGGGCAAGGTCTTCCGGGGTGTCACAGTCGCGGGCCGCCCACCCGAGCGGCACCCGCACCGGGGTGAGGGGAGCGAACAGGCCGCGGAGGGAACGCCCCGCATAGTCAGTGAGCGCGGCACGCACCGCTGCGGTGCGCCACACGCTTGCCAGCCACTGGGACTGCCCTTCCTCGTCGACGAGCACGGCCCCGGCAGCGGGTGCGGCAGCCGTGCGCAGCGTCGCTACCGCCGTACTGTCCAGGAACGGCATGTCCGCGGCGAGCAGCACAAACCAGGGGGAGACGACTTCCGCGAGCCCGGTGCGCAACGCCGACAGCGGGCCCGAACCGGGGGGATCTTCGCGGACATAGCGAGCCGGAGGGTGGGGGCGCGGCGGTCCCACCACGACGACCGTGGCCGCCTCCTGGACCGCGTCCACGACCCTTTCCAGCATGGTGCGCCCGCCGACCCGCAGCCCGGGCTTGTCGACACCGCCCATGCGCCGCGCCGCCCCGCCAGCGAGAATCACCGCGTCCCAACCGTCCACGTCTGCTCCTTACCTGTACCAGCGAGCCCCACAGATACGGTTCCATGGAGTCATGCTGGTTCGTACCGTCTACCCCGAGGAAATGCCTCACGTCGGCGAACTGCGGGTGCGCACCTATCTCGACCAAGGGCTACTGGATCCCGACTCGCCGTACCTGCCCGTGCTGCGCGCGCTGGGCACGAGCGGGATCGGTGACGTGCTGGTCGCGGTGGACGGCGACGAGCTGCTCGGCACGGTCACGCTGCGGCCGTTCCAAGAGGACAGCGAGATCACACTCTCGCCGGACGAAGCCGAGGTGCGTGCCCTCGCCGTGGCCCCGCACGCGCAGCGGCGCGGCATCGGCCGGCTGCTGCTGCGCTCCGTGATCGAGCGGGCCCGGAACGCGGGCGTGGCCCACCTTGTACTGTCCACGCAGCCGATCATGGTGGCTGCGCAGCGGTTGTACGCCTCCGAAGGGTTTGTCCGGCTACCGGAACGGGACTGGAGTCCCCAGCCGGGGGTGCCGCTGCTCGCCTACGGGCTGCGGCTGTCTGCCCGCGGGCAGGAGTGAACGGCTCGTCTGCGGCGGGGCGCGACGGACCACTGCCCGGTCTAGTAGGGCACCATGGTGAGCTGGTCGAGCAGGGTGCGGTATTCCCGCAGTGCCACACGCAGCCGTTCAGTGTCGCTTCCGCCTTCGCTGCGCCGCTGCCAGCTTGATTCGATACGGCGGCGGCGCTCGTTGAGGCGGGCGGTGAACTGTTCGATTGCTTCTCCGACGAGACTGTCCGCGGCAGCGACACTGGCCCGCGGATCGTCGACGAAACTCTTTTGGATCCGGTTCCAGCGGTCGTGGAATCGCTGCACGTCAGTGAACGCCTCCGGCTCGCTGCGGGGCAAGGGTCCGGAGAACGCTTGAGTGGTATCGGTGCCTTCCGGGGCATAGGGCTGTTCTTCCCCGTGGCGCGGTTCCGGGGTGTGAGCAGCAGCGTAGACGTTGCGGGATTCGTCGCTGTGGTGCTCCACGGTGGTCGTCTCCCTTAGTGGTGTCGCGGCCGCTACCGGCGGCGGTGGCGGCCGGTGTTGGCGGTGGCAGGGTGTGCGACGGCGTCGGCATACTCCGGGGCAGCGTGCTTCCCAAAGACCCGTTCACCCGGGGAGACGTGTCCCAGCACTTCAGCGAAGAGTTCGCGGTAGCGGGCCATCGCGTCACCGAGTTCTTCGGTGGTTGCTGCTCCGGTCCGGCCGCGTTCCGCGGCCTGGTGCACGCGCTGGTATTCGTCGACGGTGGCCGCGGGTGCGACAGGCTGGTCCACGGGATAGCCGCGGTCGGCCATCGCCTGGGCGAGGAGCCGGTCGGCGGTGGCGACGGCGGCGGCCGGGTCGTCGACGAAACGCTCCTGGGCGCGCGCCCACTCGTTCTCGTAGTAGGCGCGTTCGCTCTCGGTGAGGGTGCGCAGGCTGGGGGCGGGTGGTCGGTGCCCTGAGTCCTGGTGCTCGGGCTGTTCCCGCTGGCGGGGCACGTGGGCGGTGTCAGTGCGGGGCTGCCGGTGCCGCGGTCCGCCGCGACGGGTTTCCCGGAAGACAGCGATCGCGGCGGCGGCGATCAGCACCAGGCCGAGGAACACTGCGAGACCAATGATGTCGTCGGTATCCATCGTGGTGCCTCTCGACTGGGGTGGTTCCTTGGCGGGCAGGTGCCCGACGGTAGGTCTTCACGCTCTGCGTCTGCCCGATCCAAGCCCATAAAAACCCGAAAGACCTGCGGTAACGAGAATTGCCACCAGAACGGAGCGGGAGGAACACGGAAAGATACCCACAAAAACCGCACGGAAATGTGTTCCGCAGCGGCCCGCATCCGCATCAGGTGGTGGCGGGCTCACCCCCAGTCGCTGCCCCGTCGGCCCACAAGGAAAAAGCTCTCCCTTTCCTGGCGGAAAGGGAGAGCCGGTTATCCCTTGACGCACACCACTTGCCGCAGGTGCGTCACCACTTCCACAAGATCAGTCTGGGCGGCGATCACCTCGTTGATGTCCTTGTACGCCGCGGGGATCTCATCAAGGAAATACCGACGGGCACCTACTAAGCCCTGAGGGCAGCCACCCACGACCGCCCCACGGATGACCTGCACAGGAGCCCCTCAATGACCGACACCACCTCGCCTGCCCTCACCGGGCAGCCCACCAACTACCCCCTCGGGCGTCTACCGGTCGAAATCGACCCCCGTCGACGAGCGCCAGAACCAGACGAAGTCCACCATGACGCGCTGGCCCCTGCTCCTCATCGCTGCCCCGCCGCAGTAGCCACCTGGTCTGGCTGGGTCGAGTTGGGACGCATGACCGGTTTCGGCGAGGTAGCTCCCCTGCCCGGTATCTGGGACGAGCTGGTGATCAACACCGCCATCACGCTCCCGATCGGTGTGGAAGCCTATGCCGTATATGCGATCGGAGCGTGGATGTCCCTCCGTCGTCTCTCCAGGGGAACCCGCCGGTTTGCGGCTATCTCCGGCAGACGCTGCGTGGCCGAGTGATCCGGTTCCCGGTCCAGGCCGCCCCCGGTGGCATGCCACCCGAGGAACGGCACGGCACGGCACGGCAGCCGGTGGCATGCCACCCCCGCCCTCTGTTAGGCGCTGGCAACCGTGCCGGTTGGCACGTGCGTTTGGCAGGCATGGTTTGGCGGAGGGGCGTGCCGACGATTACCGGCGTGTCATCGCGACCGGGCCTGTGTTCGTGGAGAGCGTGCGGTACCGCCGCCGTCGCACGGCATGGGTGGCTGCCGGGGTTGTGGCAGCCGGTGGCATGGTCGACGTCCTGGAGGTGGGCGTGGTCGTGCCAGTTGGCATGCTGGCTGCCGTGGCTGCCACTGGCACCGCCATCGAGGCTCGCCGCCGCCTGCTAGTGGCGAGCCGTTCTCACTGCTTCCTGGCAGGCGTGGCATGCCGACTGAGAACGCGGTGGCGCATGCCCTGCCGCCGCTCGCCTAGGTGGCAGTGTCGCCCCTGCCAAGTACCGGCTGGCAGCTCCGGTCTTGGCGGGCGCTGCCGCCGAGGAGGCGGTTCTACTGGAGCACTTCATTGGTGCGTTCGGTGGGGAGGATCGGCTGTGGGCCGAGGAACTGCGGCAGCGGAACCGGTCCCCGTACCGGAGAGCGACAGCGCTCTCGCGAAGATGCTGCCCCTATGGGATCGGTCCTCGGCAGACGTGGTGCGCGGACGAGACGGGGCGGGGTCGCAACCGGCAGGGGGTACCACCGCGCCGGCTTTGAGCAGGCCCTAGACCGAGCCCTGGGTGGACGCTAGAGGTGGGCTGGCCCTCTAGCTCCTCGATCTCGCCTGACCTGGGTTTTAGGGGGTATGGGTGGCTGGTGGATCTAGTGTGGAAGCCGGGTTCGGGCGTTGAGTCGGAAACGGTGAAGCCCTCCCACAAACACCTAGTGGGAGGGCTTCACCGTGCCCATGGCTGGACAGCCCTTCGCGGCCTAACAGGCCCGACGACGAGACCCTGTCCCTATCCTGGGAAGTTGCCACACTTTTCAGGAAAGGCAGGACCTCTATGTCCGAAGGGTACCAAGAGGCGTCATTCGGAAAGCGTGTCCAGGCTATTCGAGAACGGAACGGCATGACCCGTGCCACCCTTGGCGGACTCGTGGGTCGCTCTGCTGAGTGGGTTAAGAGCATCGAAAAGGGGCGTCTTCAGATGCCGCGCCTCGACATGCTCACCCAGTTGGCTGCGGCACTTGGGTGCGACCTTGCGGAGCTGGTCGGCGGAAAGCACCCGATCATCGTCGCCCCCTATGTGAAGGAGGCGCATCCCGCCCTTCTGGAGATACGGGAGGCGCTCACCTCCTATCCGATCGGGCGGGATGAGGAGCCTGCTACTGCGGCAGAGCTTGCCGAGCGGGTGCGGCACGCCTGGATGGTGTGGCATGGCAGCCGCGCCAACCACCGGACCCGTATCGCTGCGCTCCTGCCGCCGCTGCTGGCAGACCTGCGATACGCCGCTCGCGTGCATGAGGGCAAGGAGCGGCGTTCGGTGCTGGCGTCGCTGGCCGAGGCGTACCACCTTGCGCAGTTGTTTCTCAGCTTCCAGCCTGCCCCGGACCTAGTGCTGCTGACGGGTGACCGTGGCATGGAGGCCGCGTTGGAGGCCGACAACCCGAGAGCGATCGCGTCGGCGGCGTGGTACATGAACCACGTCTTCCGTGACGCTGGGGAGAGGCACGAGGCTCGGGTTGAGCTGGCCATGCAGGCCGCACGCCTGCTGGACCCCGAGAAGGACTCCGACGAACTGGCGCGGTGGGGACTGCTGCACCTGGCGGTCGCCCTGTCCTACGCGAAGGTTGGACGCGCTGGCGATGCGTGGCGCTACTGGGACATCGCGTATGAAGCGGCCCAGAAGCTGGGGCGGTCGTATGCGCACCCGTACCTGATCTTCGGTATGGGCATTGTCGAGGGCTATGCGGTGACGATGCATGACGACCTCATGCAGGGCGGGAAGGCGGTGGAGGCCGCCGCGAAGGTCGACCTGGGGCTGATCCCGTCGGCGACCCGGCGGGCGTTCCACATCATCGAGACGGCGCGTGGGCACTGGCAGCGCGGCGAACAGGCTGCCGTGGTTCACCTGCTGAACAAGGCTCATCGAGAGAGCCCGGAGACGATTAGGTTCAACATCTTCTCGCGGAGGGCCGTGTCGGACATGGTGTCGAACCCTCCGTCGATGTTGCGCGAGGACGTGGACAGTCTGGCCCAGAAGCTGGGGGTCGTAGCCCGGTAGGAGTCCAAACTGTACCCCTTGAGGTAGGGGTACCGACTGTCCCTTGAGCCGCCTGGTTCAGCCATACGGTCTTGGCATGGCCATTATTGGTTTAGGAGCAGTAGTGCGTTCCGACCCGGACCGGGCGGCTCGTGCTTTCTGCCGCCGCACTCCTGGGTGGAAGTGCCGATGGATTCCAGAGTCGGGGGTGTTCGAAGCGTGGACCTTCCGGCGTGGTCAACGGATCGTTCTCCGCGATGCTGATCTGAGCGTCTTGGAGGCTGTCGCCGACGGACGCTTGAGCTTGGAGGAGAGGCTCACCGAGGACCTCGCCAAGTTGATCCGCGAGGGGATCGAGAAGGGCGTGTTTGCGTCCTCCGAGGTCCCGGAAAGCCTGCTTGGTTCTTGGGGTGATGTCTTGCACCCGAGCGCCGGGGAGGGTTCGGGTTGATGCGCTTCGTAGCTTTGTACGGAGGTCCCCTCGACGGCGCTTGTGTCCCTGCCACGCCGATTGAAGCCTACGTTCGCCAGGGGGTTACCCGCATCCTGTTCCGGGAGCGAAGACCGGGAGGAGCTGCCGGGTTGTATCAGCTCGTCCACGGCCGGTGGACCTTTGACAGCAGGACGCCTCTACCCGATTGACGACAAGGAATCATGGAAGACATCCCCTGGGAAGACGAGAACCGCGCTGACCTGATCACCACGGACGAAGCCTTGGAGCTGCTCGCGTACTACGACATCCCCGAAGAAACCATGCAGGAGTGGGTGAAGAGCGGAACGCTCGAACAAGTCCTCACTTCTGACGGTGCGGTCCGGTATCGCCGGAAGGATATCCTCGCACTTCAGCAGCACTACTTTCCTGCCGGTGGGGAGCCGGTACCGGTTCCCTCGGCATTGATCGATCTGCGGTCCGCTGTCCTGCGCACCCTGGTGGTTCCGGGGGCGGTGCACATCGAGGTCACCGGTGACGACAGCGTGCACCTCTACCTCGGGGAGAGTGTCCTGGTCGTCCGGGAAAGGGAGCTCGGCAAGACCGGGGTTGACCTTCTCTACCGAATCGGCCAGGCGTTCATCGAAGCGGCAGCCCTCGCCCGCGATCCCGACCGCCTGAAGTCGTGGAAGAGCAACAAGCAGCTCCTCCGCTTGTTGACCAAGGAAGCCACCCGGAAAGGGCCCACCCAGGAGGGAGGGTAGGGTGCCAGCGGCCACGGCCGCCACCGCGGTCCTGCTGTGCCGGGGCCCGTGACGCCGGCGGGCGCCGGCGCCGCGGGCGGGGCGGGTCACCCCTTGACGCACACCACTTGCCGCAGGTGCGTCACCACTTCCACAAGATCAGTCTGGGCGGCGATCACCTCGTTGATGTCCTTGTACGCCGCGGGGATCTCATCGATCACCCCTGTGTCCTTGCGGCACTCCACCCCCTCGGTCTGTTTGATCAGATCCGCCTGGGTGAACCTCTTGCGGGCCTGGCTGCGGCTCATCTTGCGTCCCGCGCCGTGGGCCGCCGAGTTGAACGACGCCGGGTTGCCGAGGCCGCGCACAATGTAGCTTCCTGTCGCCATCGACCCGGGGATGATCCCCAGGTCGCCGCGGCCGGCGCGGATCGCGCCCTTGCGGGTGACCAGCAGGTCCACGCCGTCGTAGGTTTCTTCAGCCACATAGTTGTGGTGGCAGGAGATCCACTCGGGGAACTGCACCCCCGGGAACTGTTTCCGCATCACCGCGCACGCCAAGCCCATCATCACGTCCCGGTTGCGCCGCGCATACTCCTGCGCCCAGAACAGGTCGTTGCGGTAGGACTCCATTTCGGGGGTGCCGGTGAGGAACACCGCAAGGTCCCGGTCGGGCAGGTCCTGGTTGTGCGGCAGCTTCTGGGCTTCTTCAATGTGGTAGCGGGCAAGCTCGTTGCCGATGTTGCGGGACCCGGAGTGCAGCACCACCCACACCGCGTCGTTCTCATCAAGGCACACTTCGAGGAAGTGGTTGCCGCCGCCGAGGGTGCCGAGCTGGTGCAGGGCCCGCTCCCGCAGTCTCTGCACGCGGTCGGTGAGGGTGTCAAAACGGTCCCAGAACTCGTCCCAGTCGCGGCTGCGCACCTCGGGCAGGCGGCGCGGATCCACCGGGGTGCGGTGCGAGGCGTGGCCCACAGGCACTGCTTCTTCCAGGCCGCTACGCAGCTTCCGCAGGTCGTCGGGGAGATCCTCGGCGCGCAGCGAGGTGCGTACCGCGGTCATGCCGCAGCCGATGTCGACCCCGACCGCGGCCGGGGAGACCGCGTCCCGCATCGCGATGACCGACCCCACGGTCGCGCCTTTCCCGTAGTGCACGTCCGGCATGACCGCCAAGCCGTGGATCCACGGCAGCTTGGTGACGTTGTACAGCTGGGCCATGGCTTGCGGTTCGACCGTGTTCGGGTCGGTCCACATGCGGATCGGAACCCGATTTCCGGAAACCTCGGTGTAAGCCATGGGCTACCTCCTCATGGGTGACGACACGGGAGCATGCCGACTGCTGCAGCGTGGGCAGACGCCCCACTATGACGCCAGATCCGCCTTTGCAGAGCAAATGGTTTTCCCCGCCCCTACCCGTGGTCTGCCGAGGCGCACCCGCGGGCGGTGCCCAGGGCACGGCACGCTCCCAGGTGCCAAGGGTGTGGACGGGGTGCTGATGGGGCCGGTGCCTGGCTGCCCCGCACGGGCACGCCGCGGGGCACGGCCTGGTCGTCGCGGCGGACGTCCGCCGTCGGGGTTAATGATCAACGCCGCGAAAGCCGCGAATCTTCCCTTCTCTTGGGGCTTCCGCGCCTCCAGCAGACCTGCCCTCTCCCCCACTGCGGACTGCGGGAGCCCGCCCGGCTGGCTTGTCTGTTTGAGGCTCTGCTTGGTTCGTGGTTTCCCTCATTCTGGACGGCGACGCTGTCCGCCGCATGACGAGCGTATGGAGCGTGGCGAGGACTGCGAGCTCCCCTCCACCTTGGTTGCGTCTGCTTACGCACGTGCGCTTCCTCAGCGGCAGGCGTGGCACTGCGGAGCGGCTCTGTGGAGGCCAACGACGCCTGCTTCCCGGTGGGGACGATCCTTATTTCTCCCCTGCACGTGCGGCAGCGGATCAGCGAGAGTTCCCCTGCCGGGCCACACACGGCAACACCGAGCGTTACACGACCAAGTGCTGTCGGGACTGTGACTCTGACTCTCTCAACCTGACCGCCTCGACGGGCAGGGAGGGCTGCGACCTGGATGGCGTGTCACCGTCGCTACGAACCGCCACCCGATGTCGATCAACGTGCGGTGGGTGATCGCTCCCAGTTGTGGGGAACGTATCCGTGGCCTTCCAGCCAGGCGCGGATCCCTTGGGCTGGATAGTCAATGGTGTTCTCGGGCAGGTGGTGCGGATCGGCCCACACGAGTGGGCCGCACTTGTGCGGTTCGGCGTTGACCGGTTCGCCTTCCCAGTGGGTGGCAACGAAGAACGCGCCGAGTCGCGCTCGTCCGGGACGTCGATAGTGGTGGACGATGGTGGCGAGGCGGGGCGTGTCGGGGTCGACGGTGATGCCGACTTCTTCTCGAAGTTCGCGGGCCGCGCCCTGGTGGAGGGGTTCTCCTTCTTCCAGGTGGCCTGAAGGAAGGCGCAGCATCCCGTCGCAGTATCCGGTGTTCTGCCTTCGATGAGCAGGATTTTTCCCTGCGCGGCAGGATCACGTGGACGTCGACGATGCTGCGGTAACGCTCCGGCATGGCTGGTTTCGAGGGCAGTGAGGGGTTGTGTCGGTGGGACGACAGCGCTTCACGGGTGCCTCAGAGGCCAGAAACCGCATTTTCCCATCTGTACTGCGGTTATGGACCATTAAGGACATCAAAAGACCTTAATATGGGTTTTGCGCTTGTTGTCGACCAGTGGGGAGGCCTCAGCGGCCGCATGGCCGCAGGCTGGAGAGTCTGCTGTCGACGCCAAGACTGTGCTTGGGGCGTACTGAGGCGGTACACCTTGGCAGGTGCCGTACCCGGCCGGCCGTCTTGCCTGCGCTGGGGTGGTGGGTCGGGTCGCTCACCGCTTCCCGATCGCGTGACAGCCTGGACAAGCAGAGCAGTCGCTTCGCTTGTGGGCCCCGTGGAGTACCCGTGCCTTCGACACCCACTCCCCTCGTGTGACACACTGCCACACTTCACTCACAAAAAGTTTGAGTGTCTCGGTGACTTCTTTCGCATCTCTCTTTCACGAGATGCAAGACACGTTTTCTTTTCGTCGGAGACGCGATTTTCCCACCGCGGCACTGCCTAGCGCTCTGTGACATCCTTCATCGCTAAAAAAATCAACAACCACGCCCAAAGTGTGCAAGCAGCGCAGATAGTGCGGCACAATAGATCCCGTCAGCGATCTCAAGTGTTGGTGTTGAGGGCGGACAATCGCTGACAAAGCTCTGGGGGGTATATACCCCCAGAGCTTTTCTCTTTTGGGCTGCGCGACGCGCTGGGGAGGCCGTGGAGTTCTCGGGTTCGCGCCCGCGACTTTCCGCGAATGGGCAATGGCGCGGTGCAGCGCTGCACCGGAGACTGCGGGGTTACCCCGGCCGGCACGACTCCCCCGACCTCTCCCGCTGACGGAACCCGCTGGCCCGCCCAGGGCACGGGACGCGCTCCCCTCGCCCCCAGCAGAGTAAGCGTGTTGCGGTCCGTCTTACTGGACGCACCCTCCGCAGCGCTCACCGCCAGGAGTCAGAACACGGGAGTACCGCAACGGATCAAACCCCGGATTCCACGGCGGCGGCACTGGACAAAAACACACTCATCACGCTCCGGAAAAGGAGCACACGACCAGACATACCCTCATCTCCTTACTCAGGACCAAACTCTCTCCTATTCGCTGTGAATCGGACTTCAAAAATCACGCATTATTCCCTCCGCCTCGTTTACTGAAATACGATACTCCGGTAGTGCTCTAACGAACGGGATATCCAGTCGCCGTGCGCGCGGCAGCGCTCCCCCTGCTCCTATTTCCGAAAACTCCTCCAACGGGAACGGAGTCAGCCCGCTTTTCCCTCACGTCGGCAGTGCAGCCAGAGCACGGCGGCAGCACCCCGGAACGGGGTCGGGGAACGCGCCGACTACGCATGCGCGCTGGATACTCAAGGCAGCCTCAAAGACCACATCCAAGCGCTGCAGAACTGGATAACTACAGGTCAACTCCAGGAATCCCGCGTTCCTGCCCCTCTTCCCGACGACGGCTCCCAGCCCTCCCGAAACGGGCTCGGCCACGAGTCCGGCACAGCCTGTCCAGGCATGCCACCAACGCACCACCCCTCTCCATCAGGAGGGACCGCAGGGGTTTCCCCTTCTCACATCGCTTCGCATCAGGATTTTCTCGAAAAACGAGAAAATGTCTCATACTCACCGTTTCACACCGGCGACAACTTTCCGTAACCGCACCCCGACACAGCGGAATAAACCCCTGGTGTTGAGCTTTCGCCTCAAAACACAGACATGCTGCAGGTCTGACCTTATTCAGAGAATCTGGCATTCAACAGCATTCCTGGCAGGTCCACAAAATCGTCTCTTTCCTAAGACGGGAGAAGCGTCGGAAACCTTGCCTCCCCTGCCCTGGTTTTCCACCGCCTCCCGGCCGGTATTCCGTTTTAGGCTGTTCACGACCTCCGCTTGCGGAACAGTGCCGCGACCGGGAAGAGCACCGCGAACCCTACAAGCGAGGTGACGACCACCATCACCACGATGCGGGGGTCGGCGAAGCTCTGGGTGGCCACTACGGTGGCCGCCGCAATGTTCCGCTGCGAAGTTCCCAGTCCGAGCACCTCCCGGAACCGGGCATCCGAGCCGCCGAGCAGGTAGCCGATCCCGAACGCGCCCCCGATAACCAGCAGCGCGGGCAGCAGCGCCCCCTGCACCACCAAGTCGGTGATGGCTGTGGAGTTCGCTAGGACTGTGGCCGCCACGAGCAGCAGCAGGGCGACCGTCGACGTTTTCGTCAACACGGGCCGCAGCATCTGCTCCCATGTCGGACGCCACTCCCGCAACACCATTCCCACCGCGAGCGGCAGCAGCATGGTCACCAGCAGCGGGACCGCGATCGCTCCCGCAGAAACCGTGGTTCCCGACACGAGCAGCGGCACCACGATCGGCATGGTGAGGACGGTGACCGGCAGCAGCACCACGAGCAGTGCGGTGCTGGAGCCCATCTCCCCTTCCGCGACTTCGGTGAGTTTGATGAGGAACGGCGCCCCGGCCGCGGTGGCGACGAGCAGCAGCCCGGTTGCTAGCGGCGGGGCGAGCGGCATCAGCCGGGTCACGGCGACGGCGAGCAGCGGCACCAGCACGAAGTTGGCGGCCACGGCCCGCACCACGCGGGAGGTGGCGCGCAGCCGCTGTACAAGCTCTCTTGCGGGGTTCCCCAATCCCACGGACAGCATGGAGGACACGGAGAACACCACGACTGCCGCGTCGATGAGGACGGGGAGAAGACGCATCAGTCCGGCTCGCTCACGGCCGGGGCTCCTTCGGTGCGGGGCCGCGGCAGGCCCACGTGGGTGGTCGGGAAGGGCAGCAGTTCCGCGTCGATCCGCTCCCAGGCTTCCCGCAGTTCGGCGAGCACTTCGGGATGCTGTCCGGCAATATCAGCTCGTTCCCGGCCGTCCACGGTCACGTCGTAGAGCAGGTGGTAGTCGCCGTAGTGGCGCGGCCAGTTGCCGAGCACGGCGCGGTCCCGCCGGTCACGCAGGTATTTGAACCGGCCTCGCCGCAGCGCCCCCTGGTTGGAGGTGCGCCAGAACAGGTCGTGGGCGGGAAAGTCGGCGCCGTCGACCAGCCACGGCAGCAGGTCCACACCGTCGAGCGGCCAGTCGGGGTGCGGTTCGGTTCCCGCGGCGGCGAGCAGGGTCGCTGTCCAGTCCATGGTGATGACGGGATGGTCGCTCACCTGGTTTCCGGCTATCGCTTCCGGCCAGGCCACGATGAGCGGGACACGGATGCCGCCTTCGGTGAGGTCGCCTTTCTCCCCCACGAACGGCCAGTTTTTCGACCAGCGTTCCCCACCGTTGTCGGAGGAGAAAACGACGATAGTGTTGTCGGCGGCCCCGGCCCTGTCGAGAGCGGCCAGGACCTGTCCGATGCCCGCGTCCATGGCTTCCACAAGTTCGCCGTATTTAGCGATCGAACCGCCGTCCAGGTGCATCAGCGGGGAGTGCTCCCATCTCTGCTGGTAGCGGCGGCGGATTTCTTGTCCGACTTCGTGGTCGTCGGGTCCTTCCCACGGCCAGTGGGGCGCGGTGTAGTTGAGTTGCACGTAGAACGGCCGGTTGCGGTGCGCGGTGATGTATTCAGCGGCCCGCTCGGAGATGATCTCCGTGTAGTAGCCGACTTCCTCAACCGGGGTCTCCCCTTCGTACAGGTCGGCTTTGCCAAGAGTGTCGACGTGTTCGAAGTAGTCGAGGGCCCCGTCGAAGTTCCCGAAGAAGGTTTCGAAGCCGATCCGCAACGGGCTGTACCACGGCAGCCAGCCGCAGTGCCATTTACCGAACATGGCGGTGGCGTACCCGGCCTCAACGAGAAGTGAGGAAAGGGTGGGGTGGCCTTCCGGGATGCCGTTTTCCGGGGAACGGGTGACGAGCGGTTCTTCGAGGCCGGCTTGCAAGCGTCCCGGGTAGCGCCCCGTGTACAGACTGATCCTGGTGGAGGAGCACCAAGGTGATCCCGCATAGCCGTGGGTGAACCGGATGCCTTGGGCGGCCAGCTGGTCGAGGTTGGGAGTGCGGATAGTGGTGGAACCGTAGCAGCCCAGGTCGGCCCAGCCGAGGTCGTCGGCGAGGATGAACAGGATGTTGGGGGGTTGGTCGGGCCGTCCCTGGCGAGTGCTTTCGAACGCGCGTTCCCTGTTTCCAGGCACGGTGACTCCCTTCATTCCCAACTGTCGGTGCCGCCCCGGCTACCCCGGTTGGGAAGTGGTATGCGCCGCCACCGTGCAGACTCAGCGGGGCTGCTGATGGAGTGGGCTCGCGGGCTCCGCGGACGGTTTCGCCGCCATCATCCGCTCGTTGCCACCTGGGATGGGTGCTGGTTTCGCGGCGTTGGTTTCTCTCGGGGGTTCTGGTGCGATGGTGGACACTGTTCTTCGGGGAGCCCTGTTTGCGGACCATAAGCAACCCACGAGCCGCTGGTGTCCTCCATCGTTGTCGCGTTTGCGGTGTAACCGTTCTGCGAGGTTACTGGCCTGCTCGCTTATTTCCGGTGCAGGGATTCCCCGTAGCGAGGGCCGCGATGAGGAGGAGGCCGCGTCCGGTTTCGGCTTCGACCCATTCGGCCGCGGTGCGCTCGCAGGGGATGCGGGGCGTGGTGTCGGTGGTGCCGTCGTCGACGACGGCTAAACGCAGCCGGTTGTGGGCGGGCCGGGTGAGGGAGCGCACGACCCGGCCGCCTTCCTGACCGGAGCGGGTGTGTTCGACAGCGTTGGCGAAGGCTTCGCTGGCGCACAGCTCCACCGCGTCAACGAGGCCGGCGGGCAGGTGCGGGAGTGCGGCCAGGTCAGCGCGGATCTCAGCGCGCACCCGGGAAGTGTGGGAGAGGTCGCCGGGGTAGATCCGGCACGGCCAAACCCCCTTCACGGAAGGCGCGGATGGTGGATGATGCGGCATCATGGACATGTCGGCAACTCCTGTCTGAGAGCGGTTGGTTGCTGGCCACGCTCCGGGGGTGGGGCCAACACCCGCCGGAGCCCTAGCCATGCACGAAGACGGGTCGCTGTTCGGATTCGCGGATCGTTCATAGCGGCCACGGACACGGGTGCGGCGTGTCCGATGCCTGCTCGGTGAGGCGGTGCTGCACAGTCCCGCTCAGAGGTAGAGAACGGCAAGGACGGCGTGGCGGAGAGGTCGAAGCGGTTTCTCGCGGTGTTTCTGGTGTTGGTGACGTTGAACCCGTTGCCACGCGGGAACCCAGAAGACCTGGAAATCAGGACAGGAAGATCAAATCTCGTGTGTATCCGAGCACGCGATTACCGACGTCTCTAGACTCCGTTCCTGTCTCGAGCAATCCGCTGCTCTTCCTCCCGCTGTCCTGATACAGATCTGCCTGATCTACAGCAAGAAGCCGCCGTTCCTGCAAGTAGTTGCTGCTCTCCAGCCATGAGCTTTCTCCCGCAGCTCGAGAGTGAGATCCCCTCTCGAGATCATTTTTTCACCTACAGTAAAGTGAATGAGAGTTACAAATACAAGTCTCATTTGAGAGTTGTCCAAGTTGTACCCACATGCGAAGAACAGGCAGGATTCAGGGATGGACCGCAATCCGACACTCGCCCAGTGGCAGCTCGCGCAGGAACTGAGGCGATTGCGCGGCGATCGCAAGTTCAGCGAAGTCGTGAAGGCAGCCAGAACCACTGGTGGCAGCCTGGCGAGATGGGAGACGCCGGGAGATCGCGGTGCTGTCCCAGGCCCAGCCGCGTTAGAGCGCCTTCTCCAGATCTACGGGGCCGAAGACCAACTAGAACGCCTGCTCTCCTTGCGAAAGGAAGCGCGGCAACCAGACCGATGGCAGCCCTACGGCCTAGAGCGTAGCTACCGGACATACGCGAATATCGAGTCTCAGGCGACCTCGATCGAGTACTACCAATCCCAGATCGTTCCTGGAATTGCCCAAACTGAGGCGTATGCTCGCGCGGTGATTGAAGCGACACTCCATCCCAGCAGTGATGTGGACCGCGAGGTCCAGGCCCGAATGGAGCGTCAGCGTGTTCTCTCAAAGCCGGAGCGTCCCGATCTTTGGTTGATCATCGCCGAAGGAGCTCTTCGGCAACAGGTGGGAACGTCTCAGGTGATGGCAGATCAGATTGACCGACTGATCGAGTTGTCTCAGGAACCGGGTATCACCTTGCAGGTGTTGCCTTTCACTGCAGGCGCACACGTAGCGATGCGCCTAGCTGGGTTTGTAATCATGAGTATTGCTCAACATGGGATCACCACCGTATACATCGAAGGTCAGAACTCAGGCATGTTCTTCACAGACTCAGAAGATCTCGCTGAGTACGGGATGATCTTCAACCGGCTCCGCGCAGCTTGTCTGGATGAAGGACGGCCGACTCGTACCCTGCTGGAACGCATTGCACGTGATCATCGGAGAGGAGAAGGGTAAATGCATCCTGTTCCTGAGAGCGATTGGTTTAAATCCAGCTATTCCCAAGGTGAAGCTGCCTGTGTCGAAGTTGCTCACCTTCCCACCATCCCCTCCCGCAAGCTCTCACACAGTGCTAGCTCGGCGGCTGGGGCGGCGATCCGTGACAGTAAGCATCGGGAACTCGGCTCACTGGTGTTTCCTCACTCCGAGTGGCAGGCGTTCCTCGACGCGGTGAAGGAACGCGGTTTCTGACACCCTCACAGAGCTTCCTTCACAGCAATTTTCCTTCCTAATGCTTGCTGTGGTACGGCTATATCTCTGGGGCCATGACCGTCCGTGACGATACGTTTGAGGAGGTCGATTATGTAACGAGGATTGTCAGCCCAGTCGTTGGGATCGTTGACGATTCCTGATGCCTTGTCAGTCTTAAATTGGCAGCGGTCAATAATCCATTCAATTGCGGATCGTGCACCGAGCTGGTAGCGATAGGCTTCTTCCGGGATATTGGGAAGCGTAATCCAAGTGTTGTAGATAATTGTAGAGCGGCCCACCTTTCCCTTTACTCGGGGAAATTCCATCTTGGCAACTCGGTACAGTTCTCTTAGAGGAATTTCCAAAGATCTCGGTTTTACTTCCTCAAGAATACCACCATAAGGCTCAACTTTTTTATGATTTAGATGCAAATCGGTTGATTTACGTCCAGCCTCAACAAATCCGTAAAAGTTTTGGACTTTAGGAATGCAAGGAAGAGACTTTTTCAAATCAGACGCAAAAAGATTCCTATATTCAGGAGAGCGAAGAATACTATAAATATAGTAGAAAATTTCGTCTTTGACTGTGTTAGGATTATTATAAACAGCTCGATGCCCTATTAGAGCAGCATTGGTAATGTTATCTACTCGCTCACATCTTTCATTCCCCAAAGTTTAAACCACTGTCAACGCTTAGATCTCGATAGGTGTATCGAGCAAAGTACAGACCGAGACTCTTCGCACCGACAGCAAGAAGATCAGGAACAACATGGGAATCAGACAAGATTGACATCTTCTCCAGGAAACACCAATTCAACAATTCGAAACTGCAACCAACAAAATAAAGATTGCAATTAATGATTCATTCATCCCAATAGAACAAAAATAAAATTAATCAAAACATTAGAATCAAAACCCGCAACCCACATCAAACATATGGATGTTAACGCAGCACACATACGTGTACTGTGGTGGCATGGACAGGACCGCGCACTCTGCTGACGAACAGTTGGTCACCGCGGCGGACATTGCCCGGCTCGCCAGGGTGACCAGGGCTGCCGTGTCGAACTGGCGGCGCCGCCACGACGACTTCCCCGCTCCGGTCGCGGGTACCAAGTCCAGCCCGCTGTTCGCACTGTCGCAGGTGCGCGCCTGGCTGGACCGCCAGAACAAGGGGTACGAGGAATCCGGGGAGGTCCGGCTGTGGCATGCGCTGCGTGCCGAATACCCGGACTCGATGGCCCGGGGGATCTGCGACATTGTCGAAGCGCTGCGCGACGACGCAGAACGCGACTCTGCTGCCCTGCAGATCGCCCGGGAACTCGCCAAGGAAACCTCGACCACCGAAGTGCTCACCGCCCTGGTGGACCGGCTGCGCAACTCTCCGCAGCGCGGCGATACCGACACCTCCTCCACGTCCCGCCTGGTGCGGGCCATCACCCAGGTGGCGGGGAAGGACGCGACCAGCGTGTTCGACCCGGCGTGCGGACTGGGGTCGCTGCTGCTGGCTGTGGGCGCGCCCGACGCGCAGCGCACCGGACAGGACATCGACCCGCATGCGGCTCGGCTCGCTCAACTCCGCGCCGAGCTGGAGTACTCCACGACCGCCGAAGTGCGGGTCGGTGACTCGCTGCGTGCCGATGCCTGGCCGGACCACCGGGTGGAGCTTGTCGTCTGCGACCCGCCGACCTCCAACGCGGATTGGGGGCGTGAAGAGCTGCTGCTGGACACGCGGTGGGAGCTGGGGCTGCCGCCGCGGGCCGAGGCTGAACTGGCCTGGCTGCAGCACGCCTACGCGCACACCGCACCCGGCGGGCGGGCCATTGTCGTCATGTCCACGTCGGCCGCCTACCGCCGCACGGGTCGTCGGATCCGTTCCGAGATGGTGCGGCGCGGCCTGCTCACGGACGTGATCGCGCTTCCCGCCGGGTTGGCGTCCGCGCACTCCCAGCCGGTGCACTTGTGGGTGTTGCGGCGCCCCACTTCGGAGTCGGATGCCGCCACCGAGGTGCGCATGGTCGACATGTCGGATGCCGACCTGGAAGGGCCGTTGGAGCCTGCAGAGCACCAGCAGGCCACGGTGCCCTTGATCGACCTGTTGGACGACCTGGTCGACTTGACGCCGGCGCACCACATCGTCCAACCGGTTCCCGACCACTTTGCGGAATACCAGGCAGTCTGCGACGAGCTGCGCGAGGTTCTCGACGCGTTGGCGCAGACCCTGCCCGCGTTGGCGGAAGGGGACCGGGATCTGGGCGGTGCCCAGCTGCGGGTCGGTGAGCTCATCGACAACGGCCTGGTCGAAGTGGCCGGGGACAAGCTGCGGTCCACCAGCGACCAGTTGGACACCGACTTCCTCAACGGGTTCCTGCGGAGCGCGGCGAACGTGCGCCGGTCGACGAGCGCCAGCGGCGTGTTCCGCACTGATGCCCGGTCGGCGCGCATGCCGCAGATGGATGTGGCGGAGCAGCGCCGCTACGGGGAAGTGTTCCGCACGTTGGACGAGTTCGAACGGCAGGCGAAACGCGCGGCGGAACTGGTGTCGCAGACGGTGCGGCTGGCACGTGAAGGCCTCACGAACGGGGCCCTGGTACCCACTGATCCGGAGCGGGAGTAGTCGCCCCGCCCTGTGCGGGTGGACACGGCCCATTGGGTAAGCGCTCTCCGCGGTCTTCTCGGCTGGGAAGGCCGCGGGGGCGCTTTTCTGTTGCGTGGGCACCCCGGCCGGGGTGCGCCGGTGTCTGCGCGGAGTGGTCAGCCGCCGATCGCGGACATGGGGCGGCTCGGCTGCAGGAAACTGGGATCGTTGATGCCGTGGCCGGGTAGTTTCGTGGCCACGGCCGCCCGCCACCGCTCGGCGAGTTCGGCGTCGCTCGCGCCCGCGCGCAGCGGGCCGCGCAGGTCGGACTCTTTGCGGGCAAATAGGCAGTTACGTACCTGGCCGTCCGCGGTGAGCCGCACCCGGTTACACGCCCCGCAAAACGGGCGGGTCACCGAAGCGATCACGCCGACGGTGGCTGGACCTCCGTCCACCCAGAAGAGTTCCGCGGGGGCGCTGCCGCGCTGGGCGGTGTCTGCCGGGGTGAGGGTGTAGGCCTGGCTGAGCCGGTCCAGGATCTCGTCGGCGGTGACCATGGTGGCGCGCTGCCAGCGGTGCTGGGCGTCGAGCGGCATCTGTTCGATGAACCGCAACTGGTAGCCGTGCTCCAGACAATAGGCGAGCAGGTCGGGTGCTTCGTGGTCGTTGATGTCGCGCATGAGGACCGCGTTGACTTTGACCGGGGTGAGTCCGGCGTGTGCGGCCGCGGCGAGCCCGGCGAGCACGTCGTCCAGCCGTCGGCGGCGGGTGAGTTTTTCGAAGGTGTCGGCGTCCACCGTGTCCAAGGAGACGTTGACCCGGTCCAAGCCCGCCTCGGCCAAGGTGGGGGCGATCCGGTTGAGTCCGATCCCGTTTGTGGTGAGTGCGATCCGGGGACGAGGGTCCAGGGCAGCTGTGGCGGCAACAATGCTCGGCAGGCCGCGGCGCAGCAGCGGCTCCCCACCGGTGAACCGCACTTCGCGTATCCCCAGCTGGGTGACCCCGATCCGGATGAGGCGGATCACTTCGTCGTCGGTGAGCAGCTCCGGTGTGGGCAGCCAGTCCAGTCCTTCCGGTGGCATGCAGTAGGTGCATCGCAGATTGCACCGGTCGGTGAGGGAGACGCGCAGGTCGGTGGCGACCCTACCGTAGGAGTCGGACAGCACCGGGGTCACCTCCTCGGAAGCGGCGGCTGGGCCCCTCTACCTTAGACAGCCCGCTGGCGGCGCACACGTGGGCGGTGGTTGGGGTGGAATGCCCCGTTATCGTCGGTGGGCGACAAGGCACGGACAACAGGAAGGGGCGTGGCGTGATCAGCGTGCGCGACTGGAACCTGCCCGGCGGGCCCAAGGGCGCAGAGCGCCTGCACGTGCGGGCGTGGGCCCCGGCTGCCGGCGACCCCGCCTTCTTGGTGGTGCTGGTGCACGGCTACGGCGAGCACATCGGGCGCTACGAGCATGTGGCGCGCTGGCTGTGCGAGCATGGCGCGGTCTGCTACGGGGTGGACCACCGCGGGCACGGCACCTCCTCGGGGGAACGGGTGCTCATCGACGACTTCGCGGGGATTGTGGAGGACGTGCACCGGGTGGTCACCCAGGCGCGCACCGCCTACCGGGCGCTGCCGCTGGTGGTCGTCGGGCATTCCATGGGCGGGCTGATCGCGGCCCGCTACGTGCAGACCCATCCAGAGGAGGTGTCCGGGCTGGTGCTGAGCGGGCCGGTGCTCGGCGAGTGGGCGGTCGTCGACGAGCTGCTGGCCCACGACGAGATTCCCGAGGTGCCGATCGACCCGGCGACCCTGTCGCGTGACCCCGAGGTGGGCGCGGCCTATGCCGCCGACGAGCTCGTGTGGCACGGCCCGTTCAAGCGGCCCACTCTGGAGGCCTTCCGCGTGGAATTGGCGCGCGCTACGGCGGCGGGGAAGGTGGAGGCACCCCTGTTGTGGCTGCACGGCTCTGACGACGCTCTGGTGCCGTTGGAGGGCACGGTGCGGGGGATTCTCACCCTGGCGGGGCCGGACACGACGGCGCGGATCTTCCCGGGGGCGCGGCACGAGGTGTTCAACGAGACCAACCGCGACGAGGTGCTCGGGGAAGTGGCGCGGTTCGCGGCGCGGATCGCCGCGCAGGCGCGCGACAGCGGGTGAGCTGGTATTTCCCTACCCCGGTTGGCGTTGCCGGAAGCGGACACGCCAGGATCGTCCCCATGACGCGACCGATAACCCCCGGTGAGTCCCCCGCTTTTTGGCGGTCGCTAGTCCACCGGACCCTCATCACTCCCCTGCTGCCGCAGCCGAGGCTGCGGCGCCTCGTCCAACTGTGTGTCGGCTTGTACCTGTTCGGGCTCGGCCTGGCCGCCCAGGTGGCGTCCGGGCTGGGTGCCGCCCCGTGGGATGTGCTGCACCAAGGCCTGCACCTGCGGACCGGCTGGTCGATCGGCACGTGGGTGATCATCACCGGCGTCATCGTGATCCTGCTGTGGATTCCGCTGCGGCAGCGCGCCGGGTTGGGCACTCTGCTCAACGCGACGGGGATCGGGGTGGCGTTGGACGTCTCGCTGCTGTGGCTACCTGCCCCGGACGGGCTCGTGGGGCAGGTTGTGCTGCTCGTCGTGGGGATTGTGGCTGTGGCGGCGGGCGGCGGCATGTACATCGGTGCCGGGCTCGGCCCGGGGCCGCGGGATGGTCTGATGACCGGGCTGGCGGAGCGCGGCATGTCGATCTCGGTGGCCCGCACCTTGATCGAGGTGTCGGTGGTGGCGGCCGGGTTCGTCCTGGGCGGCACGGTGGGGGTGGGCACCCTGGTGTTCGCGCTGGCAATCGGGCCACTCACGCAACTCTTCTTGCCGCCATTCCACGTGGATCGGCGTGTGGCGGGATAGCGTGGAGGCGGTTCCCCGGAACCTTCACTATCAGCGAACAGGACATTACACGCGAACTACGCAATGAGATTCTTTCATACCCTTCTTTCCACCGAAATCTCCCCCTTCCGGGGCGTTGTGTCGGGAACGTGACCTATACATCGGTCTAGGTGGCAGCAGACGCTCTCCGGCAGGACTAACGTTGCCTGCAACGGAGTCCGGGAGCGCAACACGGAGATCCTCCGCTACCGCGTCCCCGTTTTTCAGTGACCCGTCCATACGGGGCCATCCACGAATGTTTGATGGGGGTGATCGGCGTGTCCGCACTGATCGAGGACTACGCAATGATCGGCGACATGCAGACCGCTGCCCTGGTCGGGCGGGACGGGTCAATCGACTGGATGTGCCTTCCACACTTCGACTCCCCCGCATGTTTCGCCGCTTTGCTGGGAGACGAACAGAACGGCCACTGGTGGATCCGTCCTGTCGGGGTTGACCCCAGGTCTACTCGCCGCCGCTACCGCCAGGACACTCTGATCCTGGAAAACGAGTGGGATACCCCAACCGGTACCGTGCGCCTCATTGACTTCATGCCCCCACGCGGTGGCCACCCCCACCTGGTGCGGATCGTCGAAGGCGTCAGCGGCACCGTGCAGATGAAGACCGCTATCCGCCTGCGCTTCGACTACGGCAACGTGGTGCCGTGGATCCACCGCGTCGACAGCGAGGTGGTAGCTGTCGCCGGGCCCGACTCGGTGTGGCTGAGCGGCCCCGTACCGCTCGAAGGCCACAACTTCATGCACGACGCCGTCTTCACGGTCACGGCAGGCCAACGCATCCCCTTCGTCATGGCCTGGCATCCCTCCCACGTCGAGGAATCCGACCACCTCGACGCGGAGAAAGCCCTCGCCCAAACCGAGCGTTTCTGGCGCGACTGGGTGTCCAAGTGCACCTACCAGGGCCGCTACCGGGAAGCCGTGGTGCGCTCCCTCATCACCCTCAAGGCGCTCACCTACCGGCCCACCGGCGGTATCGTGGCGGCGCCCACCACGTCGCTGCCTGAAGACATCGGCGGGGTCCGTAACTGGGACTACCGCTACTGCTGGCTGCGGGACGCCACCATTACCCTGGAGGCGCTCATCCGCAGCGGCTACACCGACGAGGCGCACGCCTGGCGGGAGTGGCTGGTGCGGGCCGTGGCCGGCGAACCCCAGCACATCCAGATCATGTACGGGGTGCGCGGCGAACGGCGACTCGCCGAATGGGAAGCCGACTGGCTGCCCGGCTACGAGAACTCTCGGCCGGTGCGGATCGGCAACGCCGCCGTGAACCAGTACCAACTGGATGTCTACGGCGAAGTCATGGAAGTGCTCTACCTGGCGCAAAAGGCGGGCATGGCCGCGGGAGAGCACGTGTGGGGCCTGCAGCGTTCCCTCGTCAACTACTTGGAATGGTGTTGGTCGGAGCCCGATGAAGGCCTGTGGGAGGTGCGCGGGCCGCGCCAGCACTTTGTGCACTCCAAGGTCATGGCGTGGGTGGCGGCCGACCGGGCTGTGCGCATGATCGAAGAGTACGGCATGGAAGGCCCGCTGGAGCGATGGAAGGCGCTGCGGGACACCATCCACGCCGAGGTGTGCGAATACGGCTACGACGCGGAACGCAACACCTTCACCCAGTACTACGGCAGCCGGGAGCTGGACGCCGCACTGCTGCTCATCCCTGAAGTGGGCTTCCTGCCCTACGACGACCCGCGGGTCATCGGCACTATCGAGGCGATCCGCGAAGAGCTCATGGTCGACGGTTTCGTGCTGCGTTACCGCACCGGCATCGAAGACGGTGCCGACCAGTTGCCGGGTGACGAAGGTGCCTTTCTCGCGTGCAGTTTCTGGATGGCGAACGCGCTGCTGTCCATTGGCCGGGAAAAGGAAGCGCGGGAACTGTTCGAACGGCTACTGTCGCTCCGCAACGACGTGGGACTGCTCGCGGAAGAATACGATCCGCGGCTGGGCCGCCAGGTCGGTAACTTCCCACAAGCGTTCAGCCACTTCCCGCTGGTGACCACGGCACTCAACCTGTCCCACCACGACGGATACCGGCGCAGCGAAACTGACTGATTAAATTCCGCCACAATGGGTTAGTAGGGGTGGCCATGGGAGTGATCACGGCCATGGCCACCAATCTCACAGATTTCGCGGTACAAAGCTGGCCGCAAGGGGTCGCGCTGCTCAGCGCGCTTGTGCTCTGCTCCCTGATCGGTTTAGAACGGGAATGGCGTAACAAGAACGCCGGCTTGCGTACCAACACGCTCGTCGGGCTAGGGTCCGCGCTGTTCATGCTCGTCGGTAAGTACGGGTTCGGCGACGTGATCGTCGACGGGCTGATCATGCTGGACCCCTCCCGGGTCGCCGGGCAGATCGTGTCCGGTATCGGCTTCATCGGCGCCGGGCTGATCTTCGTGCGCCGCGACATGGTGCGCGGGCTCACCACCGCTGCGGCCGTGTGGGTGTCGTGCGCGGTCGGTATGGCGTGCGGTGCCGGACTGTGGCTGCTCGGCCTGTGGGTGACCGTCGCCTATTTCATCGTCGTACTCGGCTATCCCCCGCTGCTGCGGCTGCTCACCCGTTCCCAGCCCGCCATGTCCCTGTTCCGGGTCACCTACGACGACGGGCGCGGCATTCTGCGCTCGATCCTGGCACAGGCCACCCAGTACGGGTTCACTGTCCACAATGTGGCCACCCAGCGGCAGATCACCCGTGACGGGCGAGCCGTCGTCGACGTGGATTTGGTCCTCGCGGGGAAAACCCCCACAAGAGACCTGGCCACGGGACTGTCGGAAACCGACGGGGTGCACCGGGTACGGGTCCTCCGCCCGGACGAGGCCGACTAAAGCCTCCACACGCTCAACCACACTCCCACGGCCAGGCAGGGCACGACCAACAGCGCGAACAGCAGTCCCGGCCCCGCCCACAACGCCCCGGTGCCGTAGGCGGCGTAGACCAGCAGCGCCACCACGCTCCGCCCCGCCTCCGCCAGGGACGCGACCGTGGCACGTACTCGGCTGCTGACCTGCTCGTGCATCCGGTTTTCCACGGCCACGGCCGCCCATGCACCCGCCCCGAACCCGGCCGCGACCCCTACCATGCCTGCAGGGTGGCCGCTGAGCGCTCCAGCCACGAGCAGCAGCACGCCCGCGCACAGGATCGGACCCGTCCACCGGGTGCCGCGGCCCGCACACCACTGGCCTAGGGCAGTGCCCGCACTCACCAGCACCACCAGTGGGGCCACCGCCCAGTCCGCGGCCCCGGTGGCGCGGGCCAGCAGCGGAAGATACTCGTCCAACGCGTCCACCACGGTGAGCGCTGCCAACGCCCCCATCACACCTACCAGGGCGGGGGTGTGGCGCAGGCGCGTCCACGCACCACTCCAGGCTCCCCGCTGCCGCTGTTCGCCGGCGACGGGACGGTGGCGGGGAGTCTCAGGGAGGAGCCCTGCAGCAAGCGCGGCGAGCACACACGCGGCGACACTCGCTGCCCCCACTGCGGCATAGCCGCCGATGAGCAGCAGCGGTCCAGTGAGCAGGCCGGAGGCGAGCACAGCCCCCGTAGCCAAAGCTCGGGAGCGGCCGATCAGCCGCGGATAGTCGGATGTCCTGCCCGCGGCGGCGAGAGTGTCGTAGACGAGCGCCTGGAACGCGCCGGAGCCTAACGCGCCACCCGCACCCCACAGCACGAAACCCGCGGCGAACACGGGAAAGGAAGGGAATAGGGTCCACAGCGCGAACGCCGCACCGGCGAGCAGCGGTGCTGCAGCCACCAGGGGGCGGCGCGCCCACCGGTCCGCGAGCAGCCCAGACGGAACCTCGAACGTGAACGCCACCAGCGTCCACAGCGCAAACAGCGCGGAAATCTGCCCGTCAGTTGCCCCGGTGTCGGCGAACAGCAGCGCATACACCGGGTAGAGCGGAATCAAGTCCTGGAAGAACGCGTAGGCGTAGACGCCCCACGTCAACCGGGCTTCGGGTGCGGGTCAATACTGCCAAGCCATGGGCCCACTCTAATCCACAGTTTGGTGGGCAGGAGACGGCGCCACGCCACCTCAGCTTCCCCTTCCGCCCTGCAGCCAGGCAGGAGCGTTTTGCTACCAATTCCGGACGCTTTTGAACCTATCTCGAGTGTCACAGTAGTCCTGGCATGTCCCGACGACGGCACACCGACTCCCCAGTAACCGGGGTGCGGCACCGAACACACGGCCCGCCCGTCGGATCTGACTGAATAGGTTGAGCACACCCCGCAGGCTCCCGCTGGAGGGCTGACGTGACAGGGCAGGTACTAGACGGCCGCTACCGGCTCGTCGAACGACTGGGCTCTGGAGGCATGGGAGAAGTCTGGCGCGGCCACGACGAACGGCTAGGCCGCACAGTGGCGATCAAACTCATCCACCCGGGGGCGAGCGTAGACGACGAAGCCGTCGCCCTCTTCCGCCGGGAAGCGCAAGTGACCGCACGACTCGCCGGACACCCCAACATCGTCATCCTCTACGACTACGGCACCGACGGGGACACCGTGTACACGGTCATGGAACTCGTCACCGGCTGCTCGTTGAGCGCCCTGCTGCGCGAACGGGGACGCCTCCCCGTGGAATTAGCGGTGCGGTGGGGCGCCCACGTGTGCGCGGGACTGGCCGCCGCGCACGCGGTCGGCGTGGTCCACCGTGACATCAAACCCAGCAACCTCATGGTGGTGGACGCGGACGCCCCTGACGGAGGCACCGTCAAACTCGTGGACTTCGGCATCGCGGGATTCCACGAAGCCGCGTTGCACCAGCGCACCCTGCCGCCCACCGGGGAACCGTTCGGCACCCCCTTGTACGTGTCGCCCGAGCAGATCCAAATGCTTCCCGTGGGGGCCTTCAGCGACCTGTACTCCTTCGGGGCGGTGCTGTTCCACATGCTCACCGGGCAGCCCCCGTTCCACGCCGCCGAACCGATGCCGGTGCTGCGCATGCACTTGACGGAACCTCCGCCCAACCCGGCTGAGCTGCGCCCCGACGTGCCAGCGGAACTCGCGGAGCTCGTGCTCATGCTGCTCGCAAAAGACCCCGGCCAGCGGCCAGACAACGCCCTGTGGGTCCGTGACCGGCTGCTGTCCCTGTCTGGCACCTCTCCCCCAGCCTCAGCGGCCTCCCCGACCGAATCAGCGTCGCGGGAGGCCCAGATGCGACGGCTCGAGCAGAGCTGGGTGGAAGCAGAACGTCTCGCTGCAGCGGGGCAGGCCGCTGCAGCAGCGCAGCGGATCGGTGCCCTCCTCGGCGAGCTCGCCGCCATCTACGGGGCTGACCATCCCGCCACGTTGGAGGCCCGCCGTCGCCACGCTTCCCTCACCAGCCGAGCCGGGGACCCGGAGCGGGCCGCCGCCCTCTTCGACACTCTCGTCGCTGACCTGGACCGGATCTACGGCCATGCCCACCCGGAAACGTACGCTGCCCGGCACCATCTCGCTGCCGCCACCGAGCAGGCGGGGCGCCGGGCCGAAGCCGCGGTCCTCCGCAGCGAACTCGTTGACGCGCTGACCGCCCAGTACGGGCCGCAGGCCGCCCGCCTTCTCCACCCTCGGCTGTTTTACGCCGTGGACCTTGCCGAAGCAGGCGATTTCACGGGCGCCGAAAAACTGCTGCGGGATCTCGCCGCCGCACTAGAGCAGCAGCTTGGTGCCCACACTCCCGCGCTCCAGATCGTCCACCACTACCTGGATGCGGCCGCTGCTTTCGCATCAGAGACGGCTGGCGCGGAGCCGCCCCACCCCAACCGGTTCAGGGAGAGCACGCGGCTGGACGGCCGACCACCGCCCCACCCGCTGCGGCAGCGGCTGACCCGCTGGCTGCGCTCCACCACTGAACTGTGACCAGTGTCCGACTTGGCGCGAAACCGCCGCTGTTGTCTTAGCCCGCCGCTATGGTTTCCGCCATGCCACGACCGTTGCACGAAATCATGGAGAGCGGGTGGGCCGAGGCACTGGAGCCCGTGGCCGACCGTATCGCGCAGATGGGTGACTTTCTGCGGCAGGAGGTGGCCGAAGGCCGCACCTACCTGCCTGCTGGGGAGAACGTGCTGCGCGCCTTCCAGCAGCCTTTCGACCAAGTGCGGGTGCTCCTTGTCGGCCAGGACCCCTACCCCACGCCGGGGCACGCTGTCGGGCTGAGCTTCTCCGTCTCCCCCGAAGTGCGCCGCCTGCCGGGCAGCCTGCGCAACATTTTCCTCGAATACACCCAAGACCTCGGGTATCCGATGCCGTCCAGCGGGGACCTCACCCCGTGGGCGGAACGCGGCGTGCTGCTGCTCAACAGGGTGCTGACCGTGACCCCGCGCAAACCGGGATCGCACCGCGGCAAAGGCTGGGAAGCCGTCACCGACCAGGCGATCCGCGCCCTCGCTGCCCGCGGCAAACCACTCGTGGCCATCCTGTGGGGCCGGGACGCGCGCAGCCTACGCCCGCTCATGCCGGACGTGCCGTGCGTAGAGTCCGCCCACCCCAGCCCCATGTCGGCGCACCACGGCTTCTTCGGTTCCCGCCCGTTCAGCCGCGCCAATGCCCTGCTGGAACAGCAGGGCGCCGAACCCATGGACTGGCGGCTGCCCTAGCCGAGTCCAAGGGCTGCGGCCCTAGGCGCGAGGAAGCCTTGCTGGCTGGGGTAGTGAAGGGTACCGCCCGATCTGCCCTCGCACCCCAGCCGAAACAGCAGAAGGTCCGCGGCGGCACGTTCTGCCCGTGCGGAAGCAGGCCCCGTGGACCGCAGCCTCCCCCTGGCCAGCAGGGTTCGCCAGGAATCCCCGCGTGCGGGACGTGCGGAGTCCCGTTCCCGGTCAGGGGGAGGTCACGCACAGTTCGTTGCCTTCAGGGTCGGCGAGCACCACGGTCCCCTCGCCGTCGGGTGTGCGGGTGTCGACCACGAAAGTGGCGCCCAATTGGATGAGCCGGTTGATCTCCTTGTCCCGGTCGTCTTCCACCGGACTCAAATCCAAGTGGAGCCGGTTTTTCACCATTTTGCTCTCCGGTACCCGCTGAAACGTGAGCTTCGGCTGACCGTCGGGGGTGTCCACGCACACCCGGGCATCACCGGGCCTGCTCCCCGGAGCGATCACGGCGCCCAGCGCTCCCGCCCAGAATTCGGCCAGCGCGTAGGGATCAGCGCAGTCGAAGGTCACTGCCCGGATCACCGATCGCATTCCTATTTCCTTCCAAAAGTGGACGCAGCCGCATGAGCTTGTGCCCATCATGGAATTTGGGCAACCGTCACGGAAACGCCACAATAGAGAGCCCCTCCCACGCCATCGTCGGAAGGCAGCATCGTAGTGAAGAAAACCCTCTCCTATACCGACGCCCTGCGGATCCTCGGCGGGGAAGACGGCTCGTCCCTCGGGGAATTAGGAGAAGCACTCACCAAAGGGACCCTGAGCGCGCTGGGTGTCCCAGACGTGCTGGGGTTGCACGATCGCCTGATCCGACACGGCCAAAACGCCATAACCGGCATCCGGGAGAAACTCACCGGGGTCAGCCGGTGGGACCGCACCGAACGTGTCGCCGCCGCTGACCTGATCCTGCGGATCACCGCGTTCTTCAACGCGTTAGCGGAGCTCCTGGAGCAGCACCATTGCCCGTTCACGCTGCGGGACCTGCGTTTCACCCGGAACGAGCAGTACCGCCTGTTCTCCGATGTGCTGCGCGGGATCGAGCAGGACACGCCGACGCTGCCTCCAGCGTCGGGCGGCCCTGAGCTGGCCACGCCTTACCGTAAGGCCGCAGGCGTCCTCCTTCTGTTCCTCCGCGGACTCGAGGTGTGGGATCGTCTCGACGACGCTGAACGCACTCGCGTCACTGAGACTCTGGAAGAACTCCCTTCGCGAGCGTGCCGCCGCCATATCGAGCTGTACCGAAAGCTCGCCGCGGACGTTCCGGAATTCGGGGTGTGGGCCAATTTTTCTGCTCATGAGAAAACCCAGGAGCAGATTACGGAAATCAGCACCGGACTGGATGAACTAGCCCAAATACTCCAGAAACTGACGACATCCCGGAGTCGACGCCGACTTACCGAACTGGAAAACCTCTACCAGGCGATACTGGACAAACCAATACTCGACGCCAGTGAAGCCCCCAATGGGGTCGTTCTGCCATCGGTGCGCGACGCCTACCTGGACCTGGGAGGTCTTCTCCGATTCACCGACGAGAACGCCACCCCTTCGTCTGAGGCGTGGTGGCACGAAGCCACCCGATACGACAACTTGCAGCCCCTGTTGGCGTCGCTGCTCACCCAGCGCGAATGCCTGCTGCGGCCGATCGTTCTACTCGGCCATCCCGGGGCAGGCAAGTCACAGCTCACCCGGATGCTTGCTGCTCGGCTGCCGCTCGGGAACTTCCTGCCGTTGCGCGTGGAACTGCGCTCGGTTCCCGCTGATGCTCCCATCCACACCCAGATCGACGAGGGAATCTCCGCAACCTTGCACGCCCGCACCTCATGGCGGGATCTGGCCGACGAAGCCCAGGATGCGCTGCCCGTGGTGATCCTCGACGGCTTCGACGAACTCCTCCAAGCCACCGGGGTCAACCGGTCCGACTACCTCGAACAGGTGCAACGCTTCCAGGAGCACCAAGCCGACCTGGGTCGTCCCGTTGCTGTGATCGTCACTAGCCGAACCGTGGTAGCTGAACGCACCCGCTTCCCCTTCGGGATACCGGTGATTCGTCTGGAGCCGTTCACCGACGCGCAGATCGCCCATCTGACAGACGTCTGGAATCGGGCCAATACTGCCGCGCTAGCCGAGCGGGGCTTGCACCCGATCACTGCCGACAGTCTGCTGCGCTACCGAGACCTTGCGGAGCAGCCGCTGCTGCTCTTCATGCTGCTGATCTTCGACGCCGATGCGAACGCACTCCAGCGGGAGACTGCCGACCTAGGTCGGGCAGGCCTCTATGAGAAGCTCCTGACTTCATTTGCGGAACGCGAGGTCCGCAAACACCATCCTCACCTGTACGGAGAGGAGTTGGCTCAGGCTGTCGAAGATGAACTGCGCAGCCTCGAAGTCGTGGCCATCGCAATGTTCGCTCGCCACCAGCAGTGGGTGAGTGCCGAGCAATTGGAAGCCGACCTGGCAGCACTGTTTCCCGGAGCCGGGGTCCATGCCGAAGAAACTGGATTAAGCGGTCATATCACGACGTCTCATCAAGTCCTGGGCCGGTTCTTCTTCGTACACGAAGCACGCGCCATTCAACAGGGAGATACTCGCAGCGTCTACGAGTTCCTCCACGCCACGTTCGGGGAGCACCTGGTCGCGCGGGCCGTCGTCAATGAACTCGCCCGCTTGGTCGAGGACCGCGCCTACTACGCGCGTAGGCGCGCCCCGCTCCCGGAGAACAGCGACTTCCTCTTCTACGCCTTCACCTCGTTTGCCGCACTCGCGGGACGCGCAGCCATCGTTGAATCTGCCGCGGAACTGCTCGCTGTGAAAGCCGCCGATGCCCGGGAACGCGCCGCATACCGCTCCCTGTTGGTGGACATGTTCCGGGAGGCTCCTTATCCGCGTCCCTTCCCGAAGCGGGATTACCAGCCCTTTAAGGCGACCATCACGCACCGTCTTGCTGCCTACACCGCTAACCTCGTCACTCTGCTTGTGCTCATCGCCGACGAGATTGACCTGTCCGAACTGTTTCCTGACTCCGGGCCTCCCTGGCTGCCCTGGCGAGAACTGGTCGGAACGTGGCGGTCCCTGCCCGGTGATGACTGGTACGGCTTGTTGGACACGGTACGGATGCGTCACCTGGGGCACTGGGGTGAGGACGAGACGCCGCGTGCCTTGCTCTGCCGAGAACAGCGGACACCCGTGAATGTCGGCGAATGCGTGGGCTTCGAGCTGCGGGTCAACGCCAGCGGACGGTTGGAGATCACTAACCCGTACCGGCTCACGGTGCCCTACCCCAATGAGACTTCGCGCATGCTGCGCTCTGTAAGCCTCCTCATGCAGGGGTGGTCGGCACGCCTGGTGCTCATGGTGGGCCCCTATTTGGAGCATGGGGGATCCACCATAGGAACCTGGGCTATGGAGGAAGCTGTCTACTCGGATCCTGACGAGGAAGAAGCTGAAGACGCTCACCTTCCTATTCCGGTCTCGTGGATGCCGAGCAGCGACATCCTCGAACTCCGGCTGGGCCCTTGTGGGGTCCCGGAGACCGCTGCAAGCCGACTCTTCCGCTACCAGCGGATCTTGGAGTGGTCCCTCAGCAGGGGATTTGTACTAGGCCGCCACGAATGGGCAGCCCTACGCCAGGCTGGGGAAGAACTCGCTGCCATACAGGATGCGACCACAGATCCCGTGTTTCGGGAGGTTTACCAAAACTTGCGTGTGATCATCGAGGCCCACTTGCACCGCGTTGAAAAGGTCATGCCCAAACGGAAACTCCTCGAGCCGGTATTGGAGACGCTCCGCCCTCATCTGAACGACCCTTCGGTCATCGACCGGGTCTTAGACCTTGCTACTAGCTAGTAGCGATATCCGAAAACGCTATTGCAACGACGCTCGCAATAGCTCTTCACCGTCTCGTACCCGTTCCGTTATCACGAAAAATCCTAAAAAGCCCCGGGCGGCCCCTATGGAGGGCCATGATGGTTGCCGGGACTCGGTAGCCTGCTGCCGGCAGCCGTTCTGCGGTGCCGGGCACTTTGGCGAACTTCGGTGGTGGCATTGCGCGAACCCGTCCGATACTGCGATGCGATCCGGCTTTTGGGTGCCGACGATCCGGACGTGGTCGAGTTGATCGACCAACTTGTTGCTGACGAAGCCACTGACCTTCTCGCCGCGCGCACCGAACTCGTAGGGTTCACCCACCAGGCACTCAACCGCTTGGACCGGGAAGCCCACCTGCTCACCCGGGTGGAGCGCACCCGCTACATTGCCGCCGCGCACAGCGCTATCGTCGTCACCGCGTTCTTCGAATCCCTCGACGACACAGAACTCCCGTTCCGGTTGGACAACGGGCTGGACGACGCTGCCGCAGGCGTAGCGGACCGCAAACGGCTCGGCGAGTTCGTGGCGCTGCTGGTGGCGTCCGCGCCGCCGCTCCCCCGCCCGCAGCGCAGCACCGCCGACGGGCGGGCCCGGGTGCGCCGCTTCTACCTGCGCCGCTGCAAACAGTTGCCGTCGGTGCTGCGCGGCATGCCGCTGTGGGAGGAGCTCGACGAGTCGCAGCGCAGAGCGATTACGGAACGGCTCGGTGCTTCGCTCGCAGACCGGTGTGTGCGCCGCTATGAAGAACTGCGGGACAAGCTCGCTGCGAGCTTCCCCGAGTTCGGGGCGTGGGCGAGCTTGTCGATGGTCCGGGCTCGCACATCGGTGACGGACGTGCCTATGGGGCTGTCCCGGTTGCAGCACCGGTTGCAGTCGATCAGCACGGGGCGGGTGCCGAGCGCGGTGCGGGGCGCACTGGCCCGCGCCCACGAGGAGCGGCTCAACGTGCCGCCGGTCCGGCACACGGGCGGCACCCATATCCCCCCGCTGTCCATCTCCTACATCAACCCGTGTTTCCGGGTCACTGAGATCACCGCGCACGCGCGTCCCCACGATGCGGCGTGGTGGGAGGAGCACACCGAAGTCCGCGACGATCTCGCGGAATTCCTGCTCGGGTATGTCACGTCCCCCCGGGCTCTCACCCATCCGCTCATCGTGGTGGGGCCGCCGGGGTCCGGGAAGTCCGCGTTGGCGTCGGTGCTGGCGGCGCGGCTGCCCGACAGCGATTTCACGGCGGTGCGGGTCAGCGGCCGCAACCTGCCCGCCGACGGGTACGACCGGGTGCTGGCGGACCGGTTCGCTGAAGCGTTGGCGGCGGCCGGGGGCGGCAACTGTGATGCGCTGCCGGTGCTGATCCTCGACGGGTTGGAGGAGGTCACCACCCGGTCGTTGGCGTCCCGCAGCGACCTGTTGGCCGGTGTGACGCGGTTCCAGCGGGAGCGTGCCGCGGGCCCGGACCCGGTGGCGGTGGTGGTGACCTGCCGTGACTCGACGGCGGCACGGATGCGGTTCCCGTTGGGGAGCGTGGTGCTGCGGTTGGAGGATTTCACTGACGCGCAGCTCGCCACCTGGTTGTCGATCTGGAATCGGGTGAACTCCAGCTACTTCCACCACCACGGGGTGGCGTCTTTGGACTGGGAGACGGTGGAGGCGCACTTCCCGTTGGCGCGGCGTCCCCTGTTCCTGCTGATGTTGGCCCTCTACGACGGGGTGGGTAACGCGTTGCGCCGGGTGAATGCGCCGCTGCGCGAAACCGCGTTGTATGAGCGGTGGCTGCGTATGCTCGCCGACTCCACGGACCGGGCGGATCCGGTGGCGACCGAGCGGCCCGCGGAAGCGGAAAGCGACCCGGAAGTCCGGTCGGGGCGGATCGAACAGGCACTGCTCACCGCGTCGTTGCTCGCATTGTCGCTGTTCCACCGGGGCGGTGAGGTGGTGGACGGGGCGACGGTGGCCGCGGACCGGGACGCGCTGGTGCGGTGGCCGCCCCACTATGCGCGGCCGTTGGATCCGCTGCGGTTGCCGTGTGTAGGGGAGACTCCTCCGGCGGAGGGGGCGCCGACCGGGTTGGCGTTCACCGACCCGGTGCTCGGCGACTACCTGGTGGCGCGGCTCGTCGCTGAAGAGCTGGCGGAGCTGGCTGAGGCGCGGATGCGGGAGTTGCGGTCGATCCGTCCCGCGCCGGTGGACGACTCGTTCCTGTACGCCCTGCTGTCATTTACGCCGCTGTCCGTGTCCGGGGAGGTGCTCCGGTTCCTTGCGGACCGGTTGCGGTTGCTGGCCCCGCATGTCCGTGACGAGCTGCGGCTGGTCTTGGCTGAGCTGTTGCGGGAGGCGGGACGGCACCGGCGGGAGGCGCACTACGCCGGCTACCGTCCTGTTGAGTTGGGGGCGGCATGCCGGGACGCGATCTACACCGCGAACCTGCTGCTGGTGCTCATGGGGGTGCACGGCGGGGCGGTGCCGCTGCGGGAGCTGTTCGGGGCGGGCGCGGTGCGGCGGTGGCGGTCGCTGGCGCACCTGTGGCGGTCCCAGTTGCCGCCGGAGCAGTGGGCCAGTCTGGCGGAGTCGCTGCGCGTGCACGAGGACAGCCGTGGCGGGCTGGTCGTCTACCCCTGTGAAGGGCTGCCGCTTGACCCGGATCCGGGGGCGCAGACCTATCTGGGTGAGGTGGCGCGGGATGCGGCGCTGCTGGCGGACAGCGGCACCCAGCAGTTGCTGCACGCCTTGTCCCCGCTGATCCGTTTGTTCGGCGGGGATGTGACGGCCCGTGCTGCCGGGGAGGTGTCGGACGCGTACGCGGTGCTGGCGTTGGCGTTCACCGCGGCGGAGACGTCGGACGAGGACTTGGTGTCCTACTACGATCGGGCGTTCTCTTTGGCGGCCATGCTGGATTCTGATAACCGGCTGCGGTTCATCGTGTTCCTGCTACGGCAGTTGCGGGGGCACACCCACCGGTTGGGAGCGCGTCTGGTGCCGCTCGTGGCCCGGTATGTACGCCCGGTGGGGGTGGCACGGAGTGCGCGGGCGTCGGTGCGCCGGTTGGCGGAGGAGCACAACGAGCATGTGACGGCGATCCGTGACGTGCTGGCGGGCCGCTGGTGACCCGAGTCCCATCCCGGTCACGGTCGGTGAGCGTGGGGAAATAGTTCTTCCGGACGGTAGTGGCGTGGGAGCGGCCGCTGCTATTTCTGATACGTCACTGTGTGGGATCGCCGAGAAAGAGGATGCCGTGGACCCCGAGGACGTGTTCGAGCTCGCTGAAGCCGTGGTCGAAGGCGACACCGAGGAGATCGTTGAGGAAACCTTGGAGATCCTCTTCGACGTCGACCTGTAGGTCGCGGGCGTGGTGACGGCTCCGGGAAGCCGCTTCCCGGGGCCGTCACCATGCCCGGGGCGAGGTCAGGCGGTGGATACTGCTCGCTGGACGAGCTCCGGGAGGACGGTTTCCACGGGGTCGCGGAGGACAGCGTCGGCCACCTCGTCGTAGGGGGTGGGTTCGGCGTTGATGATCACGAGTCGGGCGCCGTGTTCGCGGGCGATGTCGCACAGGCCCGCCACCGGGTGGACGGTGAGCGAGGTGCCGACGGTGAGGAACAGGTCGCAGTCTTTAGCAGCGGTGATGGCGGCGTCCAACACGTCCGGGTCGAGACGCTGCCCGAAGGAGATCGTGGCGGCTTTCTGGATGCCGCCGCAGGCGAGGCAGCGGGGGTCGGATTCTTCGTCGAGGCGGGCGAGCACGTCGGGGGTGGGGACGCGCCGGCCGCACGACAGGCATTCCACTTCGTGGATGGTGCCATGCACTTCGAGGACGCGTTCGGGGGCTAGCCCGGCTTTCTGGTGCAGGCCGTCGATGTTCTGGGTGATGACGGCGAGCAGCCGCCCGGTCCGGTCCAGGTCGACGAGGGCCCGGTGGGCGTCGTTGGGTTCCGCGGTGAGTGCGGGACTGTCGCGGCGCATCCGCCATACTTCGCGCCGCACGTTGACGTCGGAGCGGTAGATGTCGATGTCGAACATGGCGGCGGCCCCCGGGTTGCGGGTCCACAGGCCTTGAGGTCCCCGGAAGTCGGGGATGCCTGAGGCAGTGGAGATCCCGGCCCCGGTGAGCACCGTCGTCCGCTCGCTTTCGGCGAACCATTGTCCGACGTCGCTGATGTTCACGGTGGCAGCCACGGCTTTCCCCTTCGTGTCGAGTGGGACCGCGCGGTTCGGTGGCCTCGGCTGGGGGTCAAACCGAGGCCCGGTGATGGTCTGGTGCGGGTATGCCGATCCCACCCTAGTCGCGGCCAGGCCGTGCTCGTGCCACAGTGGGCTGCTTGGGGACACCGCTCCGCCAAACATCCCAAACATGACAAAATCAGGCCCCATATGAAACAGCCGCCGCACATTCTCATGGTCAACGGGACGAAGATTCAGCGTCCCGTCTTCGTGTTGGGCGCACCCCACTCCGGGGTGGATCTCATTGCCCGCGCGTTGCGCAGTGTTCCCGGGTTTTACGTGGGCGGGGGCCATCCCACGGTGATGGAGGCGGTGCATGCCGTGGCGCGGCAGCCGTCGATGGTGCATACCCGAGAGTCGGGGACCGCTGTCTTGCTGCGGGACGCGTTGGCGGAGTCGTGGATTCTCACCCCCGCCACGTGTGTCCGCTGCCGCGGGTTGGCGGTGTCCCCGCGGGAGGCGGTGGAGCCGTGCCGGCATGCCGCGGAAGCCCACCGTTACGGGGATGCGGGCCCGGACCTGCTGTACAGCGCCACCGCACTGGCGCGGGCGTTCAGCGATGCCGTGTTCATCCAGGTGATCCGGGACGGGCGGGACGTGGTCGCGGACATGTTGGACGATGAGAGTCAGCTTGCGTGGCTTCGTCCCGGAATCGCCAACGTGGACGAGGAGTTCCCCCACCCGTTTTTCGGGGTGGAGACGGAGGAGGAGCGGGAGGAGTATCCGAACCTGTCGTTGGCGGCCAAGTGTGCGCTGCGGTGGCGCAGCGCGGTGCGGTTGTCGGCTCGGCTGCGCGCGGAACTGTCCACGGACCGGTTGATGACCGTGCGCTACGAGGAGATTCCTGGCAAAGAGATCGAGGTCGCCCAACGCTTGTCGGAGTTTGTGGACGCGCGGGTGTCGGCCGTGGCGCTGGTACGCACGGACGATGACGGCACCGGGTCGTGGCGGACCCGGTTGGACTCCCAGCAGCGCGCCGACGTGGTGGCGACGGCCCGCCCCGAGTTGAGTCGGCTCGGCTACCTGTGACCTGCGGCGGCCGTCGGCGGGCGGGCCGCATCGTGTTTTCTTCGCTGCGCACCGGTGCTCGCCGTGGGCTTGGCCGTGGGGTGACGGTTGTCACGGCACGCCTCAAGCGGGGTGGAGTGCCGTGGTGAGCAGCGCAGACACCGGGATTCCGCCTTCCGTTACGGGCGATATCTCCCACTTCACCAGACTTGTCCTTGTGATGTGTTTGTGACCTGATGCTGGGGGCATGGCGAGTGACAGGTACGGATAAGGCGGTCTTGTCCGCTCCGCCGAGGCTGTGCCTCATCGGGAGGACAGCGGCACCGGCCCTCTCACCGGGGCCGCCGTCGGAGCGGTCCTGCTGAACCAAGCCCGCGATGAGGAGGTCGACATGACCACCAACAGCACAACGGCACGCCGCCGTAGCCCCGCCCACCGGCGCGGTGGGGTGGTTCGACCCCCTGCGCCCCAGTCCCGCCCCACTGGACAGGCGGAGCGGCTGTTGGCCGCACTGGCCGACCATCAGGACGATGAGGAGACCAGTGCGCGGATCCGTGACGAACTGGTACGGCTGTACATGCCGCTCGTCCGCCGTGAGGCGCGCCGCTACCGCAACCGTGGCGAACCCATGGACGACCTCTACCAGGTCGGCATGCTCGGCCTGATGAAAGCCATCAAGGGCTTCGACCCGTCCTATGGCAAACCGTTTGTCGCCTACCTGCTGCCCATGGTCACCGGCGAGTTGAAACGGCACTTCCGGGACACGACGTGGGCGGTGCGCGTGCCGCGCGTACACCAGGAGCGGCGCAGCGAACTCAACCGGGTGATCGCCGAGTTCACCCAGAAACACGGACGCACTCCCACCACCCGGGAGATCGCGGACGCTTTGGAAATGGACCTCGAGTCCGCGATCGAACTGATCGACGCGTCCTCGGCCTACAGTGCGCTCTCCTTGGATACGCCGTTCGGTGACACCGAGGACGAGTCCGCGCTCGGCGACACGCTGGGGGTGGCCGACGGCGACTTGGAGACCGTGGTCGACAAGACGTCGCTGAAAGACGCGTTGGACCGACTGCCGGAGCGGGAACGCCGCGTGATCCTGCTGCGGTTCTTCGGCAATAAGACACAGAGCGAGATCGCTGCTGACGTGGGCCTGTCCCAGATGCACGTGTCCCGCCTGCTGTCGCAGACCCTGCGGCAGCTGCGCCGCGAGCTCCTCTCCTAAGCTGCTGCGGCCGCCTGGTCTGCGCCGTGGGACATCCGGGTGCGGATGTCCCCGCGGCAGGGCCGCCCCTGTCATCTGCCGAGGCGCTGTGCGTCCCGGAAACGCCAATGGCTATCGTTTCATCCGAACGCTGTTCGGATTCCCGTGGCGTGGGAGATCCAGACAGCGGGCCTACACGGATGGACCGCAACAGGGGTGGCAATGTCGGAGCTTCCGGGACCGGTGGCCGAGGCGCTCACAAGGCAACCCGACAAGGGAAGCACTCGGGTAGCGGGCTGTGACATTTCCTGGCTGTCGTGGGGCGACCCGGACCGGCAGCCGCTGGTTTTCCTGCACGGCGGCGCCGCACACGCATGGTGGTGGAGTTTCACCGCCCCACTGCTTGCCGACACCCACCGGGTGGTCGCCGTGGACTTGTCCGGCCACGGCGACAGCGGCCGCCGCGACGAATACCGTTTCGCGTTATGGGCACACGAAGCGCTCGCCGTGGCCCACGCGGTAGCGTCCACTACCCGGCCCGTGCTCATCGGCCATTCCATGGGCGGCATGGTGACCATGTTCGCCGCCCAGCAGCCAGACGCTGACCTGGCAGGAGCGATCGCGGTCGACGCACCGCTCCACCACCGGGGCGGCAGCGCCCACCGCACCTACGGGCGGCACCGCCGCTACGCCACCCGGGAGGAGGCCGTAGCCCGGTTCCGGCCGCTTCCCGAACAGCCGACAGCCGAACCGCGTCTCGTCCGCCACGTCGGCGAACACAGTGTCACCGACACGGGAGACGGGTGGACGTTCAAGTTCGACCCGCGGATCTTCGCGGACGGGCAGGCGGACCGCCCCGCGGACCTGGGGGCGGGCATGGACCGGGTGCGCTGCCCGTTCGGGGTGATCATCGCCGAACACGGCGTGGTGTCCGCAGAGGACCGGGAACGGCTGGCGGCTTTCGTGAAAGGCGGCCCGCAGCGCCCTTCCTCCTCCTACCTCGAAATCCCCGGCGGCTACCACCACCTGATGTTCGACCGCCCGCTGGAACTGGTCGACGCGATCCGGCAGCTCGTCACCGCGTTCGACGCTGAACCCGCAACCGGATAGAGGTCAGCGGATGTCGCGGCGGCGCCGGGCCCGGGCAAGAACCGCCGGGGCGCCATGGCGGGCAATACGGACCGTGAACACGACACCAGCCAGGAAAATAGCGGCCGGCACCGCCATGATCAGGACGAGGACAGCGAGTTCCGGAATTCCGAGTGCTCCCATGAGGCCATCCTAAATGCGGCCCGCCCAGATTCCCGCTAACCCCGGCCTTTCCCCGCCCTCTGCCGCGGCGCCCCGGCGGAAGGCTAATAACCGGAAAAGCACGAGCGCAGCACCCGGCTCCACCGGTTGGCACCCATCACCGGGTTGACCACGGCTATAGCCGCCGCATACTTGCTGAAACTCACCGCGCGCACCCCGTGGCAGTGCAGCAGCCGTTCTGTCGCGGTGATCCCACGGCGGGTCTTCACCTCCAGCAAGACCACGTCGTCCCGCATCCGCACCTCCTGCCCGGCATGCCAACACACAAGCCCCGTGTCGCAGGTAATGCGTTCCGTCCCGGACAACGCCACCAGGGTGGTGCGCTGGTAGTCGGTGACCGCCACAGCGGTGAGGGGCCGCGGGACTGCGGCCCCGTAGTCGTACAGCACCTCGCCCAGAAAACGGGCGGCGGCAGGCGTCAACTCGTCCGGACGCCCGTCGTGCGGGGTGCGCCGCTTGTCCGTCACCCCCCGGGCGCCTTTCAGCTTGACTTCCAGCATGGTCAGCCCCGAGTCCAGGTAGCTGCGGGTGCGGATCTTGAACCGGCGGCGCCGCTGCTGCCGGTGCTGGCGGAACGTCACCAGGTCAGGCGTGTCGAAATAGGTGGAAGAGTAGCGGAACGCGGTACGCCCCTCCTCGCACAGCACCCCGAAGTCGTGCGCCAGGTGGCCGACGAGAACCGGCAGCAACCGGGCAGGGACCACGTATTTACGGCAGGAGCGCAAAGTCAGCGACGCCAAAGCGTTGACCTCGGCAAGAGACAGCGGACGCAGCGCGGCCGCGTCAGCCACCGCCGTCACCGCGCCACCTCTTCCACCAGACGGGACGTTTCCCGCTTCGCTTCGGAGCCGGTGGCGTGGAACCGCACGTCCACCACCATGAGGTCGCGGACATAGTCCACTTCCAGGACGGTGAGTGCGCTCACTTTCCCGCCGAGGCGGTGCTCCAAGTCGGCGCGGAGCATCTCCGGGTTGCGGTGCACCACGTCCAAAGTGACCGTCTGCCTGCGGGTGCGGGCCAGCATCCGCGGATGGTCGGCAACAAACACCGCGACCAACAGGACAACAGTGAGGCTCACTGCCATCACGGGGATTTCCCGGCCCAGCGCGCCGACCAGTCCCAACGCAAGCGCGGTGAAGTAGTAGGCAACCTCGGTCTGGGTGACCGCGTCCGACCGCAACCGGATGATCGACAGCACCCCGAACAGTCCAAAGCCCACCGCAAGGCCCACTCCGACGGTCATCATCGCCGCCATCGCCGCAAACACTCCCACATTGAGGGCGATGAAAGCGAACAGCAGATCCCGGCGTCCGTGACGGCGAAAGTAGAGGCCATAGCTGAGCAAGACGACGGCCACCAAGTCGACAGCGAGCGCAAACCAGATGTTCATGGCTCCGATGCTGAGCACCCGCCGTGAATTGATCATGAGCGGTTGATGAGGAGTTTTTCATCAACCGCCAAGCCGGTATCCCATGCCGCGGAGGGTTTCGATCCGGTGGGCGCCGATCTTCTTCCGCAACGCGCGGATGAACACGTCGACCACGTTGGAGCCGGGGTCGTAGTCGTAGCCCCACACGTGGGAGAGAATCTGCTGGCGGGACAGCACCTGGCCTGGGTGGCGGAGGAACAGTTCCAACAGGGCGAACTCGCGGGCCGTCAAGTCGACAGTGGCCTCAGGGGTGGAGGCGCGGCGGGTGCGCAGATCAAGGGCGAGGTCACCGGCGTGGAGCACGGTTGTTTCCGCGTTGTGCGCGCTCCGCATACGCAACCGGATACGGGCAAGGAGTTCTTCGAAGCGGAACGGTTTAGTCATGTAGTCGTCGGCACCGGTTTCCAGACCGGTCACCGTGTCCCGCACACTGTCGCGAGCAGTGAGGATGATGATCGGCAGCCGGCTGCCTTCCTCACGCAGCCGGCGCAGCACCGTGAACCCGTCAGCGTCCGGCAGGCCCAGGTCAAGAACCATGAGGTCGAAATTGCCGGTGAGCGCATAGTCGATGGCGGCGCCCGCGCGGTCCACCACGGTGCTGGTGAACCCGTTCGCGTTCAACCCTTTGCGGACGAACGAGGCGATGCGGTCTTCATCTTCGACGATCAGGATGCGTGCCATATGCCCGTGCTCCTTTCATCCACGGGGAGGATGAGGGTGAACGTCGAGCCGCGTCCCAGCGCCGAGTCCAGGTGGACTGTGCCGCGGTGGGCTTCCGCGATCGCGCGGACGATAGCGAGCCCCAACCCGGCGCCGGGACGGTGAGCGCGCGGACTGCCGGCGCGGGCGAACCGTTCGAAGATGCGCTCCTGGTCTTCGGGGGCGATACCGGGGCCGAAGTCGCGAACCCACAGGCGGACGGTCCGGCGGCCGCCGTCGTCGGTCAGGGAAGAGCCGAGGACGATCGTGTCCCCCGAGCTGCTGTGGCGGACCGCATTACTGGCGAGCTGCACCATGGCTTGGGTGATGCGCTGCGGGTCGACACGGATGATGCCTTCCCCGATCTCGTCGAGCCGCCAGTCCCGGTCGCCCAGGGCACGCACTTTAGCGTCGATGTCACTGGTCAACTCGGCGAGAGAAACGTCTTCCACGCGGAGGAAGTCGGGGCGTTGCGCTTGAGCAAGCACGAGGAGGTCTTCCACGATGCGGGCCATGCGGTCCAGTTCGTCGGTGACCAGCCGCACGACTTCGCGGCGCTCGTCCGGATCGTCCCCCATCAGTTCCAGGTGGCCGCGCACGATGGTGATAGGGGTGCGGAGTTCGTGGCTGGCGTCGTCCACGAAGCGCCGCTGGGTGGAGAACGCTTCCTCTAGCCGGTCGAGCATGGCGTTGAACTGTTCAGCGAGCGCGGTGATGTCGTCGTTGCCGGTGACGTCGATCCGGCGGGTGAGGTCTTCTTCAGTGATCTGCGCGGCGGTTTGGCGGATGAGACGCACCGGGGCGAGGATGCGTCCAGCAACCCACCAGGCGGCGCTGCCCGCAGCAACAAGCCCGGCTGCACTGACCAGCAGGAGGAGACGCAGGAACCGGTGGACCTCTTCCCGGTCGGCGTCGACGAAGTAGCCGGTGACAAACCATCCTTCGGGTGCGTCCACCCCCTCGGGCGGGCTGACGCGGATTTTGGCCCAGCGCAGCGCACCTTCAGGGGTGTCCACGGTGCCGCGCCCCGTGGGTGCGGTGAGGATGTCGGCCAAAGCAGCCGGGTCCGCGGAGACGTCGAAGAGGGGCTCTTGTCCTTGACGGACACGACCGGTAGGCACGGTGGCATCGGGGACGTCGTCGACGTAGCCGAAGATGATCTCGTGCCGGTCGGGGTATTGGCGGCTCAAGTGGGCGCGGAACAGGGTGTCGAGGTCAGTAAAGCTTGCGCCGGTGCGGGGGTCCACGCCTGCGGCAGCGAACTCTTCGAACTCGGCGATCTCCTGGTCGAGTGCCCGGTCAACCCGTTCGCTGACCTCGGTTTCCAGGGTTTGCCAGACGATGAAGTTCACCAAGACCAGCACCGCGGCCATCAGGAGGACGACCCACGCCATGATCCGCACCCGGGCGGGGATGCGGAATGGGCGGCGCGGCTGGGCGGGTTCAGTCGTCATCGTCGTCGCCGTCGTCATCATCATCGTCGTCATCGTCGTCATCGGTGACGGCGGGGGGAGGTGCTACCACGTCGTCCTTGGTTGCTTCCACTGACTGTGGCGGCGACGGTTCCGGGGCGGGCGAGACACTGCGGGAGGGCGCGGATTCGCCCACGACAACCTGGCCGGGTGGTTGCGGCGGTGGTTCGGCACTGGATCTCAGCCACAGCAAGGCCGCAATCACAGCCCACACCACGATGAAGGAAAAACACGCGAGGAGGACACCTCGGTATATGGCTTTCATGTCTGCCTATCGTGGTGCGCATGCCTTGAACCACCATGAAACAGAGATGAGGCTTTTTTCATCCTCGCAGGTGAGGACGGGCCTTAGGGGTCTTTCCCCGGGTTGTGGCCGATTGTGACACGGTGGCTTCCGACACGCCGGGATTGGCGGCAGCACAAAACCGTCAGCGCGGGGATGCCATGCGCAGACGATGTTGGATGGCGGTTCGAAGGCGAAGCGGGAGCGGCATGCCTAGGTGCGGACTGTGTTGGAGTGCGGGAACGCCTGGTTTTCCCGAGGACAATGGTGTGCCCGCTGTCGGCGTCACAGCGGGCACAGGGAACAGGGATGCTGGTGGTCTGTTGCGTGAGGACGCTGGGACCGCACCGCTACGGGGTGGTGTCGTGCGGCTGCGGTCACTCTTTTCGGCGCACAGCCAGCGCCTGTGCGACCGCAGCGGCCACTGGCGCGTGGGCGGTCGCGTAGTCGTCCGCCGCGGACTGCACGTCGCCTAGTTCTTCCTCGAGGAGCAGGAAGGACGGCACTGGGGTCGCAGCGCCGAGTTCAGCGAGGATCGGGCGGAGGGCGATCTCTGCCAAGTGGCGGTGGGCGGGTGCGCCCGCGATGGCCACCGGAATCGCCACCACTCCCTCCAAGCCACCGGAGGGGATGGTGTCGAGCAGGAGTTTGAGGATGCCCGTGATGCTCCCCTTGAAGGTGGGGGTGGCGAGCAGGAGGATGGTGGACGATTGCACGGTCGCCACCGCTTCAGCAGCCTCCGCGGACAGCGACCAGGGAACCAGGAGGCCTGACGCCAATTCCGCCAGGTCGATGGTTGGCGCGGTCTCCGCAGGTGTTCCGCTCTCTGCAAGGGTGGTAGCAAGCGCGTTGGCAAGGCTTTCCGCGGCGAGGCGAGTGCGGGAACCAGCCCTGGGGCTGCCGACGACGGTGACGATGCGCAGTGGTTGGTGGTCTGGTGTGCCGTGTGCAGTCACGCTGTCTCCTCAGGTGTCTCGGGGTTCCGGCTCGCTTCCCCGCTGAGTGCCTCGGCAGAGGTGTTCGGTGCTTTCCACTCCCTACCCCCGTAAAACAAATCTTTGTTCAAAGACGTTGGTCGACACGCCCCGCACAAAAAGCGACAGACCGAAAGCCCATTGATACTGCAACTGACGCGCTCCCGTCCCAGAAATCCATGGAGTAAGACTCGGCGGGCAGCGTCAACAAATATTTGTTCTTTACGCCGGGCTTCGACCGTTGCCACTAGGCACGTACCAGCAACAACACACGCCGCTACTGTTGTCAGTTTTAAATTCGACAGGAATGTTTCCCCAAAACAAGAAATGACTTCACCTCAAGGAGCCATTGCCTATATCCCCCCCACATGACGTGGCCGACGGCTCTCTTCGAGTTCGCTGACGACGCTCGTACCTGCCCCATGGCAAGGAAGACAGTCGTCGGCGCCGTCAATCCGCACTGGCGGTACGTACCGCGGATTACTGCGAGTGGTATGGCAGTGTGGCTGTCGGCCCTCCCCCTCATGGACACGCGTCTGCTTGGAGCGGATCGCGCGGGGAAGTCCTTGCGGGCTGTGGAAGAAGTTCGAACAGGCTCATGCCTGGTGGGTCCAGCATGGCTGTCCAGAAGTGTCGGGGTTCGGGTTGACGGTGGGGCCGCGGAGTCATGTGGTGTGGCCCGGTTATTCAGGCGGCCCTCATGTCACCATTGAGGGGACGATGCTCGGGAAAACGGTCTAGAGTGTTGTGTGCAGCGAAGCCGCCCACAATCCAGATAACGAGGAGATAACGCCTCGCAAAATTGCAGGTCAGCTTCTATGCTCCCCACGCACGTGGGGATGGACCACCATTCGTCGTCGTCGTCGACGCGCCACATGTATGCTCCCCACGCACGTGGGGATGGACCGAACACCACGCCGCGTAACCCCAACCCGGTGGCATGCTCCCCACGCACGTGGGGATGGACCGACGAGGCGGACGCGCGATTCGCGCTGCCGGACATGCTCCCCACGCACGTGGGGATGGACCACGGCACATACATCACGAATAGACGTCGGAATTATGCTCCCCACGCACGTGGGGATGGACCGGAGATGAGCAGGGCCTCCCCATCCTGATCATCATGCTCCCCACGCACGTGGGGATGGACCGCGCTCGGTTCGTCGCGCCGGTGATCGTTACATATGCTCCCCACGCACGTGGGGATGGACCGCTGCCTCTGTCTCGTCGGCTTCCTCGTCGGCGATGCTCCCCACGCACGTGGGGATGGACCGGACACCGACACCAATGACTGAGTCCCGTCCCGAATGCTCCCCACGCACGTGGGGATGGACCGCGCCGATGATCCGGGTTGTTATCACTACCTACATGCTCCCCACGCACGTGGGGATGGACCGCCGAGCGCCGGGACGACCACCGGCCGCGCCTGATGCTCCCCACGCACGTGGGGATGGACCTGGGTCCGGAGCGACGACCAGGTTTTCGACGCGATGCTCCCCACGCACGTGGGGATGGACCTTTGTTGCCGGGGACGCTGAACCGTGGTCTATCATGCTCCCCACGCACGTGGGGATGGACCGGAGGACGAGAACGAGGTCCTATCTGCTGCGGCATGCTCCCCACGCACGTGGGGATGGACCGCCGAGTTCTCCGACCTGCCCGTCCTCGTCGTCATGCTCCCCACGCACGTGGGGATGGACCCAGCGCGCCCCTCAGGGCGCTCTAGGGGTGTTTATGCTCCCCACGCACGTGGGGATGGACCGCATTACCGAGAGAACCGCGCACGGCACCGCACATGCTCCCCACGCACGTGGGGATGGACCGCAGGTCAGCGCTCATGTGTCGCCTCCTCGAGCATGCTCCCCACGCACGTGGGGATGGACCGAACAGGCCAGAAACCGGCCTGTTGGATCAGGTATGCTCCCCACGCACGTGGGGATGGACCGACGTCGAGTACGGCGGTCTCGGACAGCGAGTCATGCTCCCCACGCACGTGGGGATGGACCGGGCGATTTGGCAGACCTCGTCGTGCCGGTGGAATGCTCCCCACGCACGTGGGGATGGACCGCTGAGGGGGGATTGGGAAGTCCGCCTGCATCAGTGACTGCGCGGGTTGCTGAATCAGCCGCTTGAGCGGCGGTCTCGGCTCCCTTCGCTGCGCCCGCAGCGACCACTCCTGGCGGTCCTGCTGTGGCGGCCGCGGCCGTAGCAGCAGCCCCAGCAGGTGCGGGTGCGGGGGAGGGGGAACCGGTTGCTGGGGCACGACTTGCTGTCTCCGGTACGCCTCCTGTCGCACCTCCCGGAGATCCTGGAGGAGCAGCGGTGTCTGCAGTGGGGGAGGAGGCCCCACTTGCCCCTGTGGGAGACAAGGCCGTGGGGGACTCTTCAGCGGAAGGGGAAAGCTTGGGCTTGTGGGCGGTGTCTTCTTTGGCTCCCGTGGGAGCGGTTGCACCAGCCTTTTCGCCGCTGCCTGTTCCTGCCGTGCCAGGCGTACCAGGAGAACCCAGCCGCTCGCTAGTAGATGACACCTGGTGGCGTAGTTGAGCGCCCAGCCCCACAGCTGCGCCGGTGGCACCCGAGGCAATGCCTGCAAGCACACCGGAGAACCCCCCTGGGGAAGCCACCGCGCCAGTCGCCCAGTTAAACAGGCTGAGCAGGGTTTGCATTGCCACCAGGCTGAGTAGCAGCTTGACTTCCTCCCCACGCCTGAAGGCGGGGGATTCCCGTGGCTGAGGCGCGTTCACGCTGCCTCTACCTTGGGTGGTTGGCGCTTCACAGACCGCCCAACGGCGAGGTCTCCACGCCCTGTCACCGCCAGCCCGGCGGCGAGGATGTTCTTCGCGGCGTTCACGTCGGCGTTGGCCTGGTGGCCGCAGGCGCGGCACCGGAACTCCGCTTGGCTTTCACGGTTGTCCGGCGCGCAGTGCCCGCAGGCATGGCAGGTCTGCGATGTGAACGCAGGTGGCACCCGCAGAATACGGGAGCCGTGGTAACGAGCCTTGTGCTCCAAGGCGGTCAGTAGTCCGCCCCATCCCTTGGCCAGGATCGCCCGGTTCAGCCCAGCCTTGGCGGCGACGTTCCTCCCCGGCTCGGCAAGCGTGCCTTTGGCAGAGGCGGTCATGTTTCGGATGTTGAGGTCCTCCACAACGACCAGTCCGTGGTCACAGGTGAGGCGGTTGGCGGTCCACGCCAGGAAGTCGGTACGCCGGGCGCGGATGCGGGCGTTCAGCTTGGTCAGCTTCGCCCGGGTGGCCGCGCGCCGGTTGGAGCCCTTCCGTTGCCGGGCGAGCTGCTGCTGAAGACGCTTGAGCCGTACCGCTTCCCCTGGGGTGACGAACTCGCGGTCACGCATCCACCCGGACGAGGTGGCGACTGCGACAGTGACACCACGATCCACCCCCACCGGGGGTTTGCCATTCGGTGCGGACTCCATCAGCCCGTCTTCGACGCAGAAGGAGATGTACCAGCGCCCACCGTCCTTGAGCACGGTGGCATTGCGAAGTTGCCCGCCGAGCGGGCGTGTCCACCGGAAGCGGGTCCAGCCCAGCTTGGGCAGCTTGACCCGGCCCCAGCGACGGGAGATTCGCTCCACGGTGATCTGCTTGGGATCGGGGAAGCGGAACGTCGGCGCGTTTTTCCGCTTGGAGCGCCAGCGGACCTTGAACGTGCCGTGCGTCTTGCATGCCCGCTCAAGGTCGCGGAGCGTTTGCTGAAGCGTGTGCGACGGGGCCTCGGCCAGCCACGGGAAGTCCTTCTTGGCCTCGGCCATCTGCCGCGCCTGCTCTACGTAACCGATGAACGCGCCGCGCCGCCGGTACTGTCGGCGCTGCTCCAGCGCGGTGTTCCACACAACCCGGCAGGCGTCACCGATCTTCTCGGCGAACTCCTCCTGCTCGGGGGTGAAAGCCAGCAGGTAGCGGCGTCCGGTCAGCATTCAGCGTCCCTTCTGCTGCTCGACGTACCGCTTCACCACCGCCAGTGGCGCGCCGCCGACCGTGGCTACGAAGTAGGAGTTCGTCCACAACGTCGGCAGCCGGGACTTCAGGTGCGGGAACTCCTCCCGCAGCACGCGGGACGAGCGGCCCTTGATGGCCTTCACCAGACGGTGGATGCCGTACTGCGGATCGACTTCAACCAGGAGGTGGACGTGGTCGGGCATGACCTCCATCTCCACCAGCCATGCCCCTTTCTCGTCTACGACCTCGCGAATGAGGTCCTTCAGGCGTTCTTCGATCCGGCCGCCCAGCACGCGCCGCCGGTACTTTGGGCACCACACGACGTGGTACGCGCACTGGAAGACGACATTGCTGTTCGACCGCAGTGTTACAGCCACCCGAACAGTATACAGCTTGGATCTATCTAATGTCTGAGGATCGAGAGGGATGGGCTAACCCCACGGCTGAAGCCGGGGGTCTGCGCCCAAGAATTTCGATCATCAGCCCGGCTATGAAGGTGCGGATGGTTGGCTGCTCATCGCCGCCAATGAAGACAAAGGTCGTGGCATACACCATTGCCACAGCTGGCTTATAGAAAATCAGAGCCAGCATCCAACTGCTCACACGCGGCAGCCAGCTTTGGGTGGCCCGCATCATCATGCCCACAGCCGCCAACGGCAGCAGGGCAGCCAGGATGATGATCACCGCCTCGCGGAAGATCATCAGAATCATTTGGATCACCGTGACGATGAGCACGATGATCCCTAGTAGAATCACCAGGAGCGCTGAGACTGTCAGGCCCGCTTGGGTGGCCCCATCCTCGCTGACCGGGCCAGAACCGTCGTATTGACCGAAGGTCATTACCAGAATCAAACGGTCTTCGAGCTGCTCGGTCATCGTGGAGTTCAGCACCCACACCGACCAGGCATCGCCCGCTCTCAGCAAAAGGTTGGCCACTCCCACACCGAGGGCCTGCACGATGATGACGACGAGCACGCCCCCGCCTAGCGGGATGAGGGGATTGGCCTTGCGGGTCAGCACCATTCGGCCTGCCGCCACCAAAAGCCCCACAACGCCTACCAGCAGCACGACCGGGGACAGCAAATAGCCCATCTGGTCAATCGTGGTAGCCGCAGATCCCGACGTCAGGTCCACCGCCTCAACATCGGTGATCCACGCCACCATGATCTTCAGCAGCTGGTGGACGCCTTCGTTGACAGCTTGGGCAAGCTCGGTGAGCGCGTTGGACGCTGCGCTTGAGGCAGCCTGGCTGATCTCTTCGCGGATCTCTTCACGAACCCGCTCCCCTGCCCTATCCAAAACGGCTCTGGAGCAATCAATGGGGTTGGTATACAGCGTCCCCAAGTCTGCACATTCGCTGATATCTGGCTGTAAAGGCAGAGCAGGCATAGGTGCTACCGAGGAAATTCAATAAAGCCGTCCAAAGAATCCAGCACCCGAAACCCCTCAAGAGTCTCGAGGGAAGGGGCCACCATGCGCCAGTCTCCGTCCTGCCAGACCACATCAACGGTGGTGCCAGCCCTCTCCACCTGCTCCTTGACGGCAGCCGTGGTGAACTCCACCTTGGCGGCGTGCTCGGTGTAGGAGACGATCCGATATCCCTCGAGGACGATCCGCCCTACGCCTTCCGCCGGGCCAGCAGACGCCAGGGACCGTTCTATGTAGTGGTCGGCTTCAGCGCCCACCACTTGCTCAGCAAGGGCTGCCTCCTGGGCTGCACGTGGCACACCGCCGCCGTTCGTCTGAAAAATGATGTGGATCGCAGCCAGTACTGCCCCTTGGGGGGTGCGCGCGAATCCTCGTGACCAGCCTCCCTCGGTTACCCTCGGTCCGTGGGCTCGCGAAAAGGGGATCTCCACACTACCGCTGTGTAGCTTCCAGGTCAGGTCATCACGATCAAATACTGCCTGGTAGGCGCTTTGGTCTGTGGTGCCGGAGGTCGGCTCAGCCGAAGGTGACACTGCAGCAGGCGGAGCCGACTGTTCAGAGGGTGAAGTGGTACTTCCGGCGAGGTAGCCAATACCAGCCGCGGCCAGGACCGCAACGGTTCCGGCCGCGAAAAACATTCGTTTTTGGGTCATCAGAGAATCGTATCCAGAATCGGGATGCCGACGGCAGCCAGGGACAGGCCCAAAATCACCCAGGGCAAACCTTTGGCCCCCTCCACCGCCATCCGGTGGCGCTCAGTTCGCCCGATGACCATCTGTCCAGCACACCACAGAAGTCCTATGGTGCCCAGGACCAAAAGCAGGCCTTTTCCCCACGAGACGAGTGTCCCGGCCACCTCCATCAGCTCGCTGGGTAAGGACGGCGGGGGGTTGGGTGCCTGCATTGCCTGATGCGTGCTCTCTTCAGGCCATCTCATAGTTGGGTGACCTCATGCTTGTCAGGGGAGTGCATTGTGACGCTGCTTTTTCTGCGGCCTGCACGATACTGGCCAGGGCGTTTTGGGCTTTCCTCGGCAGGCGAAGGTCGTGATTGGGATGCACCACGCGAAGCTCGCGAAGGAAAGGCATCCGCACCACGGCGCCAACTCTGGGCTCTAGCAGATGCACCCGAAGGGTGGCTTCTCGCGGCTCTTTCCACCCGTCTGAGACCAGTACCAGACAGGCCGGTTTGTAGTGCTGGGCAGCCAGTTCCCGGATGGCCTCTGCTGCCCATTGCACGCCGGGAACTGTAGCCCGGGCCACCACGATCAGCGGGCGACCATAGGTCTCCACCTTCTGCCACACCCCGTCAGGCTGCTTTAAGCAGCCCAGATCATAGGCAGGAGAAGGCAAAAAGGTGTGAATGGTGGAGGTGCCAGCCCCACCATGAGCCCCGGCGACAGCCACACCGTATCGGCAGTTTTGCCACGTCAGGGGCGTTATAGCCACGCTATCACCGTTCTCGCTATTGTTTTTGGGCGTGTGTCTTGTGGTTTAGAAACAGGCCATATGTGTTGCAAGGGGTAGTCTACGGATCATTGATCAAGAAAACGTAGTGCCTGGTGATTCATGGGACTAGTAAGACGACGGGGAAGCCCTGTCGCAATCCTGATCTTGGGGATCGCCCTTCTGGGATGCGCCCCAGATTCTCCCCCACCTGCATCGACATCCCCTTCAACGTCGATGCCTCATGAGCCATCAGAACTGTTTGCCTCCCCGTCAAATGAGGCATCCCGGGTGCAGGTGCCGGATGTCGAGTTCAGCGACCCAGCCAGCGTGGCCGAAGCCTTCTATGTGGCCTGGCTGTCATACGACGCCGCTGTAGACACTTTGGACAGTCGTCGAGCACGGGTGCAGCCCTATACCACCCCGGCACTCCTTGAGCAGGGGGCTTTTGGAAACCGTCTGCCCGCCGCTGAATGGCAGCGTGCCCAAAACGCTGACGAAGTCGTGCAAGTAGTGGCCCCTCACGCCTTCGTCGAGCCCTATGCCCCCTCCCCCACCCCCACACGGGCTCACTACATGGTGGTGGGTACCTTGCGAACCACCACCCAGGAAGGCACACACGAAGAGCCCGCTCCGCCCTACCCCCTGGTATTAGAAAGCGTGGCGGGACGCTGGCTGGTAGTTCGGATTAGCTATCACTAAGGAGCAGCGTGCTCAGGGCGTTCCTCGCAGCAAATGCTCCCCACGCACGTGGGGATGGACCCCGTACGCGGTTCACCGAAGCGTTCTCGGTGAGATGCTCCCCACGCACGTGGGGATGGACCTCCGGCCGCATCTCCTGGGCCGCCTGGGAAGGCATGCTCCCCACGCACGTGGGGATGGACCGGCTCTCTACTGGGCAGGCCTGCTGGCCGCTGTATGCTCCCCACGCACGTGGGGATGGACCGGAACTGTCGCGGGCTGGTCTTATTGACGTCGAATGCTCCCCACGCACGTGGGGATGGACCGCTGTAGCCGATGTCCGCCCAGCCCCGCGCCGGATGCTCCCCACGCACGTGGGGATGGACCGTGGCTGCCGTGGAGGGTAGGCCTTCTGGTCGTCATGCTCCCCACGCACGTGGGGATGGACCGGCGAGGTCGAGTTTGTCGCCCCTATCCAAGTCATGCTCCCCACGCACGTGGGGATGGACCGGCGCTGTGCGGTCCCGTTCGTCCCACGACCCTATGCTCCCCACGCACGTGGGGATGGACCCGGCCCGACCTCGCTGACCTCTGCGCCGGCCACATGCTCCCCACGCACGTGGGGATGGACCGTCGATCACCCCGGGCAGCTGCTCAGCATCCGCATGCTCCCCACGCACGTGGGGATGGACCGGGTTCCGGCAACCCTTTCGATGAGAGCACGGGATGCTCCCCACGCACGTGGGGATGGACCTGTTTCCACGAGGTTCTGTCTCGCCGTGGTTGGCATGCTCCCCACGCACGTGGGGATGGACCGTCCCTGCAGGTCCCTGCAGCCCTCTACACCTAATGCTCCCCACGCACGTGGGGATGGACCTTGGGTAGTTCTCCCTAGTTCCAGGGCTAGGGAATGCTCCCCACGCACGTGGGGATGGACCGTACGGCGTGATCTGGAGGTCCTGGACCCCCACCATGCTCCCCACGCACGTGGGGATGGACCGGAGAAATCCCCACCGACCGGCAGCTCAATTGGATGCTCCCCACGCACGTGGGGATGGACCGTTTCGGTGGCGGCCGAGCATGGCTGCCAAAGAATGCTCCCCACGCACGTGGGGATGGACCGCGGGGCGTTTCTTTTCTCGAACGGGTCCATCCATGCTCCCCGCACACGTGGGGCTAGGCCGATTTGTTTCGTTCTGTGTGAGCGAAGGTGGGAGGTAATGCCTGGGGTTTGAAGACGGATGTTTTCTCTGCGGACGGCTTTAGCGCTGGTCGTTTCCTGGGCAGCTGGTTTTCGCGGGCGAGGCGGGCGCCTACACTCCGCGGAGCCAGCGTCCGGCGAGCGTGCCGTCCGATTCCACCAGCAGTCTGGGAACAAACGTCCGTTCGAGCGGCTTACCGGCAAGTAGTCTCAGCCGGTCGCCAGCCACGATGCGGGGTGCGAGCGTCAGGCACAGCTCGTCCACCAGGTCGGCGTCGACCAGGTCGTGCATCAGGTGCGGTCCGCCTTCGCACAAGACCCGGCGCAGGCCCTGCTGGGCGAGCGCGTCCAGTGCGGCACGGAGGTCGACGCGGTCCTCTCCGAGCACGAGGACCCGGTCGTCGCCCAGCGCCTGGCGGACCTCGTCCAGGGCAGCGGAGTCCGCGGCACGGCAGGTGAGCAGCATGACTTCGCCGGCGTCCTCCTGGTGTTCGAGGAGCGACGGCGGGAGGTTCGCAGAACGGCTGACCACCGCGATCACCGGGTGGGGGCGTTGCCCGGCGCGGCGTACGGCACGCCACCGCGCCGCGGTCCGGGCCCGCTGGTACTCTTCGGTGCGCACGGTTCCTGCGCCGGCGACGATCACATCGGACAGGGCGCGGATGAGGGAGAAGAGGATCCGGTCCGCGCCGGTGTTGATCGACCCGGAGCGGCCGTCGTCCCCGGTGACCGCGCCGTCCAGGGTGGTTACGAAGTTGGCGCGCACCCACGGCCGCTCTGCCACGGTCTCCTCCGGGTACGCGTACAGGGCGGCGAGTTCCGCCTCGGTGAGGTCCTGGCCGGGCTGGGCGACGGCAGGGTCCACCTCGTTCAGCAGGATGCGCACGACGGCTTGCCTCTCTTGTTCTCGGTGTTACCAGCGCCATTCAGCGACCACGTACATCACCCCGTACGGGTCGTCGGCGTAGTGCACCTCAACGCGCGGTGGGGTGTGCTGTGCGGCGGCGGCCCCGGCAAGCACCTGCCAGGCGGCCCGGCCTTCCGCGAGGAGGTCGCGGGCCAGGTCAGCGTCGAGTGCAGCCAGTTGCTGGGCGTCACCGCTGCGGAGGGCCGTGACGAGGCCGGCGTCGAACGGGTGGGCGCGCTCGTCAAAGTGGCCGGGGGCTTTGGGGCTGCGCCGTGCGCTGCCGTCCCCTAGCACGAGCAGGGCTGTGGGTCGGGAGGAGGCTGCGAGGTCTTGGCCGCGGCGCAGGCATTCCTCGGTGGGGGTGGTGTCCGCGACCGGGTGCAGTTCTACTGGCCCGGTCCACTGGGCGTCGTCTAGGAGGCGGAGGCCTACGCGCAGGCTCCACGGCAGTCCGCCCGCCAGGTCGGGGCGGGTCGTGCCAGGGACGGCGGGTGCCCCGCCGATGAGGGCGACGTGTTCGGCGCCGTGCAGGACCCGGTCGACCGCGGTGCGGCACGCTGCGCGCAGTTCAGCGGCTGCGTCGTGCTGCCCGGTGAGTTCACGCAGAAGCAACGGAGGATGCGGACAGACCGCTGCGGCTGTGATCACCTGATCGTCTTCCCTACGCAAGTCCGCGCACAGCCCGGGAGGGGGCGCGGAGTCCTTTGATACTGCTGACCATGTCCAGCACCTGGCGGGTCTCGACCACCTGGTGGACCCGGTAGACGCGGGCACCGTGCCAGGCGCACACGGCGGTTGCTGCCAGCGTGCCTACCAGGCGCTCCTCGACGGGCAGGTCGAGGGTTTCCCCGACGAAGTCTTTGTTCGACAGGGACACCAGCACCGGCCATCCGGTCGCGGTCATCTCGTTGAGCCGGCGGGTGACTTCCAGCGAGTGGCGGGTGGTTTTCCCGAAGTCGTGGGCGGGGTCGATGAGGATGCGGGAGCGGTCGACGCCGAGTGCCACGGCGCGTTCCGCGAGTGCCACGGTGTCGCGGATCGCGGACTGGACGACGTCGTCGTAGTGGACGCGGTGCGGCCGGGTGCGGGGACGCACCCCGCCTGTGTGGGTGCAGACGAGGCCCACGTCGAATTCGGCGGCGACTTCCGCTAGGGCCGGGTCGTAGCCGCCCCACGCGTCGTTGAGCAGGTCGGCTCCGGCCTGGCAGACTTCGCGGCCTACTTCGGCGCGCCACGTGTCGACGCTGATGACGATGTCGGGGTAGGCGTCGCGGACTTTCGCTACGAATCCTGCGACTCGCCGGATCTCTTCGGCGACGGGGATCTCTTCGCCGGGTGCGGCTTTGACGCCCCCGATGTCGACAATGTCGGCTCCTTCTGCGACGACCTGGTGGACCCGGTCGAGGGCGCGTTCCTCTTCCCAGGTGGCGCCCCGGTCGTAGAAGGAGTCGGGGGTGCGGTTGACGATCGCCATGACGAGCATCTGGTCGTCGGTGAACGTGCGACTGCCCAGTCTCAGCATCGGCCCTAACCCCTCTCTCAGCGTCCGGCACTTGTGCCGACGGTTGCGCTCCTGGGACGGCTGGCGCGCGGGGTGGTCGCGGCTGCCAGGGTGCGGTGTCCTGTGGGAGCGGTGTGTGGCCGGGGGATGCGCGCCGCGTTCCAGGGTGGGGCAGCGGCATGTGTTGCTTCGCGGTTTCCGCGGTCCCACCCCACCACGCGTCGTCCTTTCAGTTGTGTCCTTCCCCCGCCGCGGGTACTAACGAGGGCTGGCCGCCATGCTACCCAGCGGGGTGTGCGGATGCCGCAGCAGCGCGGGGTTCCGGTGCGCCTGCCTGGTGTGCGGCGGCTAGGTGCGGGCGCGGCGCAGGATGGCGCGGGCCTGGCGCAGCAGCGGCTCGTCGATCATTCTGCCCTGGTAGCGGAACACTCCTGAGGGGGCTTGTTGGGCGGCTGCCACCACACCGCGTGCCCACGCCACGGAGGTCGGGTCGGGGGCGAATGCGGCGCGGACGGGGTCGACTTGGACGGGGTGGATGCACAGGCGGGCGGAGAACCCTGCTTGGGCGGCTTCGGCGGACGATTTGGTGAGTCCGGCGACGTCGTCCAGGTCGAGGTAGACGGTTTCGATGGCGGGGCGGTGTGCTGCAGCGGCGGCGAGGAGCACGTGGGAGCGGGCGTGCCGGGCCACATCGTGGTAGGTGCCGTCGGAGCGGCGGCTCGTGGTTCCGCCTAGGTCCGCGATGAGGTCTTCTGCGCCCCAGGTCAGCGCGGCGCAGGAGGGGGAGGCGGCGAGGCGTGGTGCGGCGAGGATTCCGGCGGCGGTTTCGCAGAGGGCGATGACGCGGGCGGGGGCGAGTGCCTCGAGGTCTTCGGGGCGTTCCGCTTTCGGCAGCATCACTAGGCGGGCTCCGGCGGCGCGTACTGCGGCGACGTCCGCTTCCCACCACGGGGTTCCTGGCGCGTTGACGCGTACGATCACCCGGTCCGGGTCGAGGTCGGCGAGTGCGGCGGTGACGAGGTCCCGGGCTCGGTCTTTGTGTTCGGGGGCGACGCTGTCTTCGAGGTCCAGGATGGCCGCGTCGGCGCGTGCCACGGCTTTAGCGTAGCGGTCGGGCCGGTCTGCCGGGCAGAACAGGAGTGCCGGGCCGGGCAGGTCTGCGAGGGTGTTGTTCATCGCTGCTCCTCGGGGAGGCGCAGCATGAGCGCGGTGCGTTCCACGCGGGCTACGAGGGTTCCGTCCTGGTTGTGGGCGCGGTGTTCGAAGCGGACGACGCCGTTGTTGGGCCGGGACTGGGACAGGCGTTTGTCGAGGACGCGGGTTTCGGCGTACAGGGTGTCGCCGACGAACACGGGGTGGGGGAAGGACACTTCGCCGAAGCCGAGGTTGGCGACCGTGGTGGCCTGGGTGAGCTGGTTGACGCTCAATCCGACCAGGGTGGAGAGGGTGAACAGGCTGTTGACGAGGGGTTTGCCGAACTCGGTGGCCGCGCTGAAGTGAGCGTCCAAGTGGAGGCTCTGCGGGTTCATGGTCAGGGTGCTGAACAGGACGTTGTCAGCGTCGGTGATGGTGCGTCCGGGACGGTGGACGTAGACCACCCCGGTCTGCAGTTCTTCGTAGTACAGGCCTCGTTGTTCGATGCGGGCTTCGCGGTGTGCGGTGGCGTCGCCTGGTTCCGCTGTCATCGGCTCCTCCTCATCCCGGCGGTCGCTTGTGGCTCCCTTCCCTGGGACGGCCCTACCCTATCGCCGCTGGCTTGTGGGGGAAACGGTCGCGTTGCGGGGAGTTGCGGGACCAAGGGCCCTGAGCGGGGTGCTTTGGACCGGGATTCGGGGGTAGTGCGCCGGGCAGGAGAGGGACGAGGAACGTCCCGGTACGTCCGGGGCGCACTGCGCCACTCCGTGAGGAAAGGTGACCGCATGACCATCGACGTCGGAGCCGACGCAGCCCACGCCTTGCTCACCGACGGCACGATTGTGCTGGTGCGTCCCGCCTACGCGGAAGACGAGCCGCAGGTCCGGGCGATGCACGAGGCGATGTCTCCGGAAAGCCGTCGGATGCGGTTCTTCAGCTCGGGTACTGCCACGATCAGCGAGTTGTCGCGTCGTATCTGCGCGGCCCCTAGTCGCGGCCATCAGGCGCTGCTTGCGGTTCTCGACGACGAGGTGATCGGCGCGGCCAGCTATGACACGATCGGCCGGTCGGATGTGGCTGAGGTGGCGCTTGCCGTGGCCGACCAGTTCCAGGGCAAAGGGGTCGGCACTCTGTTGTTGGAGCATTTGGCGTCCCGGGCCCGCAGGAACGGCGTCACCACTTTCTATGCGGATGTGCTGCCCGACAATCACGCGATGCTGCGGGTGTTTTCTGATATTGGTCTGCGCCCGCAGCAGCGTGTCGACCGGGGCATGGTGGAGGTGACGATTCCGCTTACCCCGGATGACCGCTACTTGGATGCGGTGGGCATGCGGGAAGCGGTTGCGGGCCAGCAGAGCCTGCAGCGGCTGCTGCGTCCCGCCTCGGTGGTGGTGATCGGCGGTACTCGGCGTCAGGTTTCGGTAGGTAACGCGATTCTCCGCAATATCCGCGCTAGCGGGTTCACGGGACGCTTGTATGCGGTGCATCCCCATGCCGCGGCTGTGGCGGACGTGTCTGCGGTTCCGTCCGTGGCTGACCTGCCGGAGGTCCCGGATCTGGCGGTGGTGTCGGTGCCGCCGGACGCGGTGCTGGATGTGGCCCGTGCTTGTGGGGAGCAGGGGGTGGGCGCGCTCGTCGTCATCACCGCGGATTTGGACACGGAGACCAGTCAGGAGCTGCTTGCCGTGTGCCGTTGGCACGGGATGCGGCTGGTGGGGCCGAACTGTTTCGGGGTGGCGTCGCTGAGCGACGGTGTCCGGTTGCAGGCGACGTTTGCTGCGGAGGCTCCGCGTCCGGGGCAGGCCGGTCTGGTCGTGCAGTCCGGGGGGATCGGTATCACGCTGCTGGAGCACTTGTCCCGGTTGGATGTCGGCATTTCCTCGTTCGTGTCTACCGGCAACAAGTTGGATGTCAGCAGTAACGACTTGCTGCAGTGGTGGGAGGACGACCCGGACACCGCGATGGCGATCATGCACGTGGAGTCGTTCGGGAATCCGCGTAAGTTCTCTCGGATTGCTCGGCGGTTGGGGCGGCGCAAACCGATCCTAACTGTGGTGGCGGGGCGTTCCACGGCTGGGCAGCGGGCCGCGGCCTCGCACACGGGGGCGTCGCTGACTCCCGCGTTGACGACGGAGTCGTTGTTCGAGCAGGCGGGGGTGGTGGCTGCGCGGAGTCTTGACGAGCTGGTGGGTACTGCCGCGTTCTTGGCCCACCAGCCGTTGCCGTCTGGGCCGCGGGTTGCGATCGTGACCAACGCGGGAGGCACGGGGGTGCTGGCGGCGGATGCGTGCGCGGATGTGGGGTTGGAGGTTCACGAGCTGAGCGAGGAGGTTCGCCGCGAGCTCGAGGAGCTGCTGCCTGCGGGGGCGGCGTGCGCGAACCCGATCGATACCACGCCTGCGGCCAGCAGTGACCAGTTGCGGGCCTGTTTGGAGCGGCTTGCTGCTGCGGAGGTGGACGCGATCATCGCGATCATGGTGCGGACTGCGCTGGCTGATCCGCTGCCGGTGGTGGCGACCATGGCCGGAGGGGTTCCGGTGGCCGCGGTCGCGCCCCACCAGGCGGAAGCTGTGACGCTCTTGTCCGCGGGAGGGCACTCGGTGCCTTCGTACAACGATCCTCGGGCGGCTGCTGCTGCGCTGGGGCATGCGTGGCGGCGGGCCCGGTGGTTGGCTCGTCCGGCTGGTTCGGTGCCGTCGCTGCGGGCGGTCGCGGTGGAGCGGGCCCGGGATATCGTGCAGGAATTCCTGAAACGGCATCCGGAGGGCGGTTGGCTGCCGTTGGATCAGACGATGGAGGTGCTGGGCTGCTACGGGGTCACGGTCGCGCCGTGGCAGTGGACCCACACCCCGGAGGAGTCGGTGCGGGCCTGGCGGGAGTTGAACAGCCCGGTGGCGTTGAAAGCGGACGTGGCCGGGGTGGTGCACAAGAAGCGGGCGGGTGCGCTGCGTCTCGACTTGTCGGGTGCGGAGCAGGTGCGGAACGCGCACGCGGAACTGATCTCCCGGTTCGGGTCCCGGCTTCGTGGTGTCTTGGTGCAGGCGATGGCGCCGCGCGGGTTCGAGGTGCTGCTTGGGCTGGCTCAGCAGCCTGTGTTCGGTCCGGTTCTGGTGTGCGGGTTGGGCGGCACGTATACCGAGGCGCTGCGTACGCGGGCGGCGCGGCTGGCCCCGTTGACTGACGTGGACGCTGCGGAGTTGGTGCGGTCGGTGCCTGCGCTGCGCACGCTCGGCGAGGGCGATGAGGAGAAGGCGGTGGATCTGGATGCGCTGCGGGATATGGCGCTGCGGTTGTCCCAGTTGGCCGTGGATCTGCCGCAGGTCTCGGAGTTGGACATGAACCCGGTTTTGGCGACTCCGTCGAGTGCGATGTGTGTGGACGCCCGCATCCGGGTGACGGTTCCTCCCTCCAGCGACCCCTATCTGCGGTCGCTGCGGCCGCTGTGACCGGGGCGCAGCCTGGGGAGGGGGTGTGACGGCGGGCGGACCGTGAAGGGGTGACCATGGCCAGCACTGTCGGCGACCTGATGACCACGCATGTTGTGGCCGCGTTCGAGGAGGCGGGGTTTAAGCGGCTCGCTGTGTCGTTGCGGATGAACGGGGTGAGCGCGCTTCCGGTGCTGGACGCCGACCAGCGGGTGGTGGGGGTGGTCTCCGAGAGTGACCTGCTGGCCTGGCTTGCCGCGCCGAACTTGGATGAGGCGGTGTTCGCGGGTGACATGCCCGAGGAGCCGGTTGCGCGGGATTTGATGAGCACGCCCGCGATCACGATCACGGAGGGTGCGTCGCCGCGGGAGGCTGCCGAGCGGATGCGCCGTCACCGGATTAAACGGCTGCCGGTGGTGACTGAGGACGGGAAGCTGCTGGGTATTGTCAGCCGTTCTGACCTGCTGCGTGTCTATTTCGTCTCTGACGGTGAGCTGCGGGAGACGGTGGAGCGGGAGGTTGTGCGCGGGGAGTTCGACCTGCCGGGGGTGGCCGTGTCGGTGGAGCGCGGTGTGGTCACGTTGGACGGCACGGTGCCGGTGCGTTCGCTTATTCCGCGGCTGATCCGCGCGGTGCGTCGGGTGGAGGGTGTGGTGCGGGTGCATGACCGGCTCGCTTATGACACTGACGACTTAGTGCCGTTGCAGCGGGCACGGTGATCGTGGCGGGTCTGCCTGGGGGTGCGGGCGGGCCCGGCACGGTGTGGCAGCGTCCGGTCTGTTGTTGGGTGCCGGTGTCGCGGTTGTGAGGCGCCGGCGGCTTGGGCTGCGTCATTTCCGCTGGGTTGGGGGCCGCGGCGGGCGTTGGTGGGTGTGACGGCCCGTTGTTCCGGGGTGTTCCGCGCGGGGTGCCGGCGCTTTGCTGACGGGTGGGCTGTACCGGCGGGGCAGCGGGGTGGTCGGAGGTGTTGCCGTGCTCCGTGGCGGGGCGTGGTCGTGTCCTGAGTGTGGGCGGTTCAGCGGGGCGGGGAGCGTGGAACGTAAGAAATCCCACAAACCGCGGCCGCCCGCTCTGCTGTCTGTTGTGGTGTTGGCGCAGGTCAACTATCCCCACCCGAAGTTGTGCCGTAACAGACATCACGTACTATTCGGGCAAAGCACCACATAGTGTGACATATCCCCCAAGACCCCCCAGGGACTCTCACACCCCATTGAGACCCCGGTGACATCTCCTCAAATCATGATAACAATAATAAACCTCATAATGAGTCTGTTCATTGTGTTGTGGGGGGATCCATGAGTACGTTCCGCTGGTCGGCAATCGGCTCGGCCGCACTTGCGCTCACCCTGTTCGCCACCGCCTGCGGCGGCGGCTCCTCCGCTGACAGCGAAGGCGGAGACCTCGTGGAAGCGGCCCAGAAGGAAGGCATCGTCACCTGGTACGTCTCCATCCCTGACGAGCCGGTGCAGGCCGTCGCCAACGCCTTCGAGCAGGAGTACGGCATCGCCGTCGAAGTCGTCCGGATGGGCTCCCCCGTCGTGGCGCAGCGCTACTCCACCGAGCGCGACGCCGGACAGGCCGTGGGCGACCTGGTCACCATCCCCGAAGCCCACGTGCTGGACGAGTACATCGAGAAGGGATGGCTCCGCACCCTCCCGGCCGACCAGCTGGAGAACCTGGACGAGTGGCCGGAAGAGGCCCTGCACAAGGACACCTACTTCCTGGTCAACTCCCAGCCCATCGGCGTGGCCTACAACACCGACAAGCTGTCTGAGGCACCACAAGACTGGGAAGACCTCCTCGACCCCAAGCTGAAGGGCGAGATCGACATGGCCGACCCCATGTCGTTCCTCTCCTGGGCCGCCTTCCTGAGCATCCTCAAGGAGGAGTACGGCGAAGAGTTCCTGGAAGGCCTGGCCGACAACGACATCAAGAAGGTGGACAGCGCCATCCCCGGCACCCAGCAGGTGGCCGCAGGCGAGTCCATCGCCACCTTCCCCAGCCTCCCCTCGGTGGTGAACCCGCTGAAGGAATCCGGTGCCCCCGTGGAGCTGGTCTACCTCTCCCCCACCACGGGAGTCGAGCAGTACACCGCCGTGTCTGAAGGCTCCCCGCACCCGAATGCTGCGCTGCTGTTCGCTGACTTCCTGATGTCCGAGAAGGGCCAGATCGCCCTCAACGAAGGCTTCGGTATCTCCCCGCTGGGTGACCTGGCAGGCACCCTGCCCAAGCCTGAGGGCTACGTCGCTCCGGACCTTGCCACTGCCCGTGAGGAACAAGAACAGCTCAACGCGCTGCTCGGCTTCTGACCTCGGCCTAGGAGAACGTTCCGATGACCGTGACCACGCACGCCACCTCGGCGCAGAGCTCTGCTGAAGGGCAGCCGCGCACCGGCGTGGACATTGTCGGCCTCCGCAAGCGTTTCCGTGCCCCGGACGGAACGATCGTGGCGGCCGTGGACGATATCACCCTGCACATGCCCAAGGGCGACTTCTGCGTCCTCCTCGGCCCCAGCGGCTGCGGGAAGACCACCCTGCTGCGCTGTCTGGCCGGGCTGGAGCACCCCGACGAGGGCAGCATCACCATCGACGGTCAGCCGGTCTTCGGTCCCGGTATCCGCACCGTCGAACCGCAGGACCGCCCGGTGGGCATGGTGTTCCAGAACTACGCGTTGTGGCCCAACATGACCGTGGCCGACAACGTGGCTTTCCCGCTCACCACCGGTCCCCGCAAAAACCGGCTCCCCAAGGAGCAGATCCGTGCCCGGGTCGACGAGGTCCTCAAAATCATGGGCCTGTCCTCGCACGGGAGCCGGGCGATCGGACAGTTGAGCGGTGGCCAGCAGCAGCGGGTCGCCCTGGCCCGCGCGATCGTCGCCGGCACCGACGTGGTGCTGTTCGACGAGCCGCTGTCCAACATCGACGCCAAGGTCCGCGAGATCCTCCGCCGCGAACTGCGGGCCATGCAGCAGGACCTCGGGTTCACCGCGGTCTATGTCACCCACGACCAGGCCGAGGCGATGGAGCTGGCCGACCAGATCACGGTCATGCGTGCCGGGAAAGTCATGCAGACCGGGTCGGCCCGCGACATCTACGAGCGGCCCCGCAACCGCTATGTGGCCGAGTTCATCGGGACCGCCAACCTGATCCCGGTGACCTCGACCGGCAGCGAAGCCCACCAGGTGGGAACCCCGATCGGTCCGATACGGATCGCGGACCCCGGACCGGACGGCCCCGCCGACACTCCCCGGTTCGTGGCGAGCCGCGCCCACCGCTGGTGGATTGACACCGCGGAGCGGTCCGGGGAGAACGTCTGGTCGGGTGAGATCACCAACGCGGTTTTCGCGGGCTCCTACACCGAGTACGTGGTGCAGCTCGGCGAGACCAGTGTCCGGGTGTGGGCAGACGACAACCCGGAGCTCGCCCCAGGTCGGAAGGTGTGGGTCGGCGTCGACCCTGCCGCATGCGTTGTGGTGCTCGATCATGACTAGTACGTTGCAACGGCCCGAAACCGTTCCCCTCGGTGCCGCGCGGCCGCAGCGGGCCACCCGCTTCTCCAGCTTCACCCTGGTGAGCTGGGTGGCCGCGGCGGTGGTGGTCGCCTTCATCGTCTACCCGGTGGGCCGCGCCTTCATCGGTGAGCTGGGCATGGAGCTGCCCGCCGTGGTCGAGGTGCTCACCAGCTCCCGCACCCTGGAGGTCTTGCGTAACGCGGTAGTGGCCGTGGCTGCGGGCGGCGCCCTGGCCTTCCTCATCGGCGCGGTGCTGGCGTGGATCAATGTCCGCACCGACGCCCGCATGGGGTGGGCTGCTGAGGCCCTGCCGCTGATGCCGCTGTTCGTGCCCGCCATCGCGGGGTCGATCGGCTGGGTTTTCCTGGCCACGCCCGAGGCTGGTTTCCTCAACTACTGGCTGCGGAAGCTGCTGGCGCTCGTCGGCGTCCACCTGCAGACCGGTCCGCTGGACATCTTCACCTGGCCCGGGCTGGTCTTCGTGTACGCGCTCTACCTGACCCCCTACGCCTACCTGGCGATCTCCAGCGGGCTGCAGTCCTTGGACCCGGCTTTGGAGGAGGCGGCCCAGGTCTCCGGGTGCGGGCCGGTGCAGACCCTCTTCCGGGTGACCCTCCCTAACCTCAAGCCCGCGCTGGGCGCAGCGGTGCTGCAGCTCATCACCATCGGTTTCGCGCTGTTCTCCGTGCCCGTGGTGATCGGTACCTCCGCGCAGATCGAGGTGCTGCCGGTGTCCATCGTGCACGCGGTGACCCGGAAGTACCCGCCGGACCTCATCACGGCGCTGAGCATGAGCCTGGTGCTCATCACCATCGTGGTTGTCTCCTGGCTCGTGGAGCGCCGGATCGTGGCCAAGGGGCGGTTCGCCCGGATCGGGGGGCGTGGAGCGCGCGCAGCCCTGGTCACCATGGGCCGGTGGAAGCTTCCGGCGCGGCTGTTCGTGCTCGGCTACCTGGGCGCCACCTCGGTGTTGCCGTTCCTGGCGCTGCTGCTCGTGTCCTTCCAGGGCTTTTGGACCCCGCAGGTCGACTTCGGCGCGTTGACCGGGGACAACTACGTCGACTTGTGGAACCGCCTGTCGGTGCGCCGGGGAATCACCAACAGCCTGCTGTTGGCGTTGATGACCGCGACCATCACCACGCTGCTGTCGGCGCTGCTGGCGTACCTGTCCTACCGGCGCCGCTCCTTCCTGGGGCGTGTCGTCGACGGCGTGATCAAGGTTCCGGCGGCGATCTCGCACATCGTGGTGGGTATCGCCTTCCTGGTGGCCTTCGCTGGTCCCCCCTTCCGTTGGAACGGCACTCTGCTGCTCCTGGTCACCACCTATGTGGTGATCTTCCTGCCGCAGGCGTCGTTCTACGCCAACTCCGCGATCCAGCAGATCGGTCCGGAGATGCGCGAGGCCGCGGAAGTGTCCGGTGCCCGCGACTGGCGGGTTTTCCTCCGGGTGATCCTGCCGCTGATGGCGCCCAGCCTGGTGGCGGGGTGGTCGCTGCTGTTCATCCTGTCGGCGGGTGAGATCAACGCCTCGGCGATGCTGGCCGGTCCGGGGTCTCCGGTGGTGGGCCAGGCCATTTTGGACCTGTGGACCTCCGGAACGTTCCCGCTGCTGGCAGCGCTGTCGGTGGTGATCACCGCGGTGTCCACGACCGTGGTGCTGACGGTGCTGGCCCTGGGCGGCCGCCCCAACAGCGGCAACGCGCCCTAGCCGGGTGCCGGTCGGTGTGGCGGCCCTCCCGTGACGCTGCGGGAGGGCCGTTTTCGTGTCCCCCGGGCCGGGGCGTGCCCCGGCCGCGGAGCTGCGGGCGGGGACGCTGCGGTCCCTGCCCGCGGCGCTTAGGCCGTGGTGTCGTTGTTCTTCCACAGCAGGGCCCGGCGCGTCACGAGGTTCATCAGCCGGTCGACGAGGAAGCCGACGATGAGCAGCGCGAAGATCGCGGCGAAGGTGCCGTCGCTGTTGAACGTGCCCGCGTGCATCGCCACCAGGAAGCCGAGGCCGCGGTCGCCCGCCAGCATCTCGGCGACCACGACGCCGACGATCGCCTGGGGGACCGCGAGTTTCAGTGCGGCAAACACCCAGATCAGTGCGGACGGCAGCATGACCCGGAAGAGGACGTCGAACGCGGTTCCTCCCATCACCCGCACTGAGTCCACCAGATTCTTGCTGACGTCACGGATACCGAAGAAGGTGTTGTAGAAGACCAGGAAGAACACGATGGCCGCGGCGGTGAGCACGCGCAGCTCCGAGCCGATTCCCACCCACATGATGAACAGGGGGATCAGCGCGTGCTTGGGCATGGTGTAGAACGCGGTGATGAACGGTTCGCACACCCGGGCCAGCCACTGCGACTGGCCGAGTACGCACCCCACGACCAGCCCTAGTCCCCCGCCGGCCAGCAGGCCGAGGAACGCGTCCTTGAAAGTGCTGGAGGCGTGGTAGAGGAGCTCGCCGGAGACCACCCACGACCAGAAGGTCGGGAAGACCTCGGAGGGGCGGCTGGTGAGCAGGTCGTCGATCAGCCGTCCAGCGCTGAGCTCCCAGGACGCCAGCAGCACGACGATCACGCAGAGCTGCACGAAGTGGTGGAGCCGGGGCCGCCACCGCGCCCGGCTGCGGCGCGGCTGCGGCGCGGTCGCGGGTGCGGCCGAGTCGGTGGTGGTCTTGTCCGGCTCGGTGACCGTGGTGCTCACCGACATCACTCCTCTTCCTTCTGTTTCGGCACCCGCGCCCGGGTCAGCGCCTCTTGGAGTTCCTGCTGGATGCGGGCGAACCCGTCTTCGTAGGGCAGCGTCGCGGGGTCGCGTTCCGCTCCGAAGGGGATGGTGAATTCCGCGACCACTCCCCCGGGCGGCCCGCCGCCGATGACGAGGACCCGGTCAGCGAGGACGGCGGCCTCGGTCAGGTCGTGGGTGACGAAGAGGACCGTCTGCTGGGTGCTGTGGACTGCGCGCCGCAGGTCGGCGTGGAGCTGCTGGCGCATCTGCGCGTCCAGTGCGGCGAACGGCTCGTCCATGAGCAGCAGCTCCGGGTCGTAGATCATGCTGCGGGCGAGTAGGGCCCTGCGCCGCATCCCGCCGCTGAGCTGGGCCGGGTACAGTCCGGCCGCGTGCTGCAAGTCCAGGAAGGCGAGGTAGCGGGAGACTTCCTGCTGGATGCGCTGCTTGGGGACTTTGCGCATGCGCAGCGGGAGGGCGACGTTGGCGGCCACGGTGCGCCACGGCAGCAGGGTGTCGTCCTGCGTCATGTAGCCGACGGAGGTGTTCACCCCGGTGATGGGGCGGCCGTCGAAGAGCACCTCGCCCCGGCGGGGGCGCAGGAGGCCCGCCGCCAGGTTGAGGATGGTGGACTTGCCGCAGCCGCTGGGTCCGAGCAGGGCCACGAACTCCCCCGCGTGGACTTTTAGGTCCACGTCGGCGAGGACGTCGGGGCGGTCTCCGAATCCGACGGCCATGCCTCGGGTTTCGAAGACGACCCGGCGGGGTTCGGTGGCCTGGGGGGAGGTGGCGGTTTCCTTAGTGGAGATGGTCATGGCCTGCCTTAGGACTCACCACGGGCGGGTTCGGCGACGAAGTCCTCGTACACGATGCTCTCCAGGTCCTTGTCGGAGGCGTCCCCGAAGAGTTCGAGGTAGGTCTCCCAGTTCTCGCGGGTGAACAGCACGCCTTCGGGGTAGCCGGTCTGCGCCTGCTCCCAGGCGGTGGCGAAGACGTCGGCGTCGAGGTTCGCAAAAGAGTTCTCGTGGAGCGCCTTTCCGGCCGCTTCCGGGTCGGAGGCGACGAACTCTTGGGCTTCGGCGAGGGCAGCGTGGAAAGCTTCGACGATTTCGGGGTTGTTGTCCACGAACTCTCTCGTGCTGACGATGCAGACGCCGATCAGCTCGTTGAACTCTTCGATGTCGCCGCGCGGCAGGGAGATCCACAGGGTTCCGGAGCCGTCGGCGATGTTGGCGTCGGCGACACCGACACCGAAGAAGCTGCCGTCGAACTTGCCTTGGCGGATGCCAGCGACGATGGAAGAGGTGTCGGTGACCGGGACGATGTTGAGGTCCTTGTCCGGGTCGAGGCCGTGCTGCTGCACCAGGTGGCGCAGGGTGAGGTTGCTGGAGGACCCTGGTGGGCTGGTGGCGATCGTCAGGCCGCGCAAGGCCTTGATCCGCTCCTCTACCGGGTCGTCGGGGGCGACGTCGAGTCCTTTGGCGACGTCGGCGTTGAGGACGATGTTGTTGATGAGTCCGCCGGTTCCGGCGACGATGACCAGTCCGGCGCCTTCGGCGACGGCGTCCGCGGCGGTGGCGGTGCCCACTCCGGCGAAGTCGTATTCCCCGGCGCGCAGGGCCGCGATCTGGTTGGTGCTTCCTGCGCCGCTTCTCGTGGGCTGCATGTCAAGGCCGTGGTTGGCGTCGATGTCCTCGTCGATCACGAGGTTGATGAGGGCGGTGTTGAACGTGGGCTCGGCCAGGCCCACCCGCACCGTGGTGAGTCCGTCCTCGTTCTGTGCGGGGCCGTCTGACTCCGACGGGCCGCACGCGCTGAGAGTGAACGTCAGGGCTGCAGCGAGAGCCAAAGCGCGGAACGCTCCACTCCTGCGGGCACTACCCATGATTGCTGTCCTCACTAGTTGGGGGATTCTGTCCTGTCGGTGCGGTGCCGGCAGGACAGGTTCTCGGGGGTACGGCACACCCTTCCTTACTGATCCATCAGTAAGTGAAATACGCCACACGGGTACAAGATCATGATTCAGATAGTTATAACCAATGTCAAGAGATGGGATCTTTGTGGGACGCCCGCACATACGACAGCGGGCCTCCCACACCGGAGCGCCACGGTGCGGGAAGCCCGCCGGAACCAGTCCGCCAGGACTACTTCTGCAGCTCTTTCGCGAGCGCGTAGGCCTGACGGGTCACGGCCACCAGCCGGGTAGGAGCGAACGCGTCACCGAGGATGTGCAGCTCTGGCACACGGCCGCGCAGCTCCTCGTACAGGCTTGAGTCGGCGTCGCCGCCGCAGGCGAGGACCACCGAGTCGAAAGCGCCCAGCTCGCTCTCCTGGTGGGAGTAGGTGTGGCGGATCCGGATCCGCTCCTCCTCGATCCCGATCACGTCCTCCATGAAGCGGAACTGCACGCCGCGCGAAGTCAGCCGCGCCAGCATGCCGCCGAGGATGTAGCGGCCCAGCATCGGAGCCGGACCGGCCGTGGGGTAGACGATCGTCACGTCGTGCCCGCGGTCACTGAGGTAGTCGGCGACGATCAGCGGCGGCAGGTGGTCGTCCTGGGCCACCACGAGGACTTCCTGGCCGACCGCCACATTGCCGAGGAGCACGTCGCGGATGTCGTAGACGAAGTAGTCCTGGTCGACCCCTTCGATCTCCGCGGGACGGCGCGGCCGGGCGCCCGTGGCGACCGCGACCACGTCGAAACCGGCCTCGGCCACCGTGTCGGCGGTGGCGCGCGTGTTGCGGCGGACCGTCACCCCAGCCTTCTCCAGGCGGCGCTCCTGCCACTCCAGGTAGCGGGCCATCTGCTCCTGGAACGGCGCGTTGAGAATGGTCCGCAACTGGCCGCCCAGCTTGTCGGTGGCCTCCCACAGCTCCACGGTGTGGCCGCTCTCCGCGGTGAGGGCCGCCAGCTCCATGCCCGCGGGGCCGCCGCCCACCACCAGGATGCGGCGGGGGTTGGCCGCCTGCTTCCACGGGCCGTCGATCTCATTGCTGGTGTGGGGGTTCACCGCGCAGCCGAACGGCAGCTTGTCCACGTAGCGGCGGGTGATGCACTCGTTTCCGCCCACGCACGGCCGGATGTCGGCGAGGCGTCCTTCCCGCGCCTTGCGCAGGATGTCGCCGTCGGCGATGAACGCCCGGGCCATGCCCACGACGTCGGCGTTCCCGTCCGCGAGGACCTTCTCCGCGACCTCGACACTGTTGATCCTGCCGGTGTAGATGACCGGCAGGGACACCGAGCGGCGGAGCTGCCCGGCGAGGTCGGCCCACTGGGCCGGCTGGTAGAAGTAGGGCTGGATGTAGCTGGGGTCGCCCCACGGGCTGCCGATGACCGCGTGGAGGAAGTCCAAGAGCCCGGTGGACTCGAGGTACTGGGCGATCTCGATACCGTCAGCGAGGGTGTAGCCGCCCGGTTCTTCTTCGCGGAGGTTGAAGCGCACCCCCAGCGCCATGTCGGAGCCGATCTCCTCCCGCACCGCGGTGAGGACCTCGACCGCGAACCGCGCCCGGTTCTCCAGCGAACCGCCGTAGGCGTCGGTGCGCTGGTTGGTCAGCGGGGAGAGGAACCATTCCAGCAGGTCGTCGTGGTTGAGATGGAGTTCGATCCCGTCCAGCCCGGCCTTGCGGGCCTGGCTGGCGGAGAACCGGTACTCTTCGACGAACTCGGCGATCTCATGGGTGCTGAGGACGTGCGGCCGGTGGTTGTACAGCGTGGAGCTGCGCCGCGGGGACGGGGCGTGCGGCACCCCGCCGAGCAGGGTCAACTGGGTGGTGACCACTGCTCCCAGCGCGTGCATCTCCTCCACGAACCGCCCAATGCGCTCCACGTAGAACGGCTGGCGGAAGTAGCCGGTGGTCTCCGCGCCGTAGCCGTGCGGTTCGAACCCGGGGATGAGGATGTTGCGGACCCGCCCGGTCACTCCCCCGACCCAGGCGGGGCCGTCTCCACTGACTCGGGACCGCCAGTAGGCGAAGGTGCGCTCAACCTCCTTTTCGTCGGTGCCCCACAGGTTGCCGATCGCCGAGGAGTGCGGGGGAGCCATCACGCGGTTGCGCAGCCGCATCGGACCGATCTGGAACGGGCTGAACAGGTGGGGGAATCGGGTGCCGTCTCCGGTCGGCACGCTGTTCTCTTGCTGGTTGGGTGTGCTCCGCATCGTGCTTCCTCACTCGTGGTTGCGGTGTGGTCTGCGCGGACGTCCCTGGGTGCTGCTCCGGAGGGGCAGACCAGCCTCGGCGGTCCTGGGTGCGGTCGACCTCCTCGGCTCTTCCGGCGCGTTTCAGGCTTGGGGGGCGATTCCGATCACGGCGTCCACTGCGGTCGCACCCTGGCCTTTGAGGCCGACGATGACCGGGTTGAGGTCGATTTCGGTCATCCACGGGCTGCCCGCGAAGACTCTGGAGAGCGCGACTGCGACATCGACCAGCGCGTCCACGTCGTGGTGGCGTCCGCGGGCTCCGTCGAGCACCGGGTAGACGGCGAGTTGTTTGAGCGCGGCGCGCACGTGCTCCGGTGCGGCAGGGCAGGGCAGGAAGACCCGGTCGGCGAAGTGTTCGGCGAGGATGCCGCCCGCCCCGACCATGAGGACCGGGCCGAAGGTCTCGTCGCGAACCGCGCCGAGGATGATCTCGGTTCCGGAGAGCCGCTCGGCCACCAGGTAGCCTTCGACGGTGAGGTTCTCCTTCTCTGCGACGCGGGCCAGGTCGGCGAGTGCGGCCTCGGCCTCGTCTGCCCGGTCGAGCAGGCGGACCAGTCCCAGCTCGGACTTGTGGGTCACGCCGGAGGCGACGAGTTTCACGACGAGCGGCCCGTCGATGTCGCGGGCGGCGCGCAGGGCCGCTTCCGTATCGGGGGCGAGGGTTTCGGCGACGACCGGCACCCCGCCTTCCGCGAGCAGCCGCTTGGCGGCGTATTCGTTGAGTTCCGTGACCTCGGGCCGGGGCAGGGAAACCGGTTCCGGAGGCGTGGCCGACGGGGCCTGGGCGAGTTCGGCGTAGCGCCGCAGGTTGGCCAGCGCGGCGATGGCCTCGTCCGAGCTGGCGAACCAGCAGATCCCGGACTCGCGGAGCAGTTCTTCAGCCCGTTCGGTGAGGTTGCGCGCGGTCCACGCGGAGAGCACGGCGGGCTTGTCGCAGGCTTTGACAGCGTCGATGATCCGCGGGAGCAGCGCGTTGGAGTCGTAGGGCCCCCAAGTGGGGATGCTCAGGGTGATCATGTCCAGGTTCGGGTCGGCGGTGAAGATCTGCATGAGTTCGCTGAGCAGTGCACCGTCACCGATGACCTGGCCGGTGGTGTCGAGCGGGTTGCCGGGACGCGCCAGCTTCAGCTTCTCGCTCAGTTCGTCGAGGGTCTGCTGGGTGGGCAGGGGGATCTCCAGGCCGTGCGCGCTGGCACGGTCGGCGATGTAGCCGCACTCGCCGCCGGAGGGGCTGAGCGCACCGAGGCGCGGCCCCGCGGGCAGCGGGAGGCTGCTGAGCGCGTAGGCGGTGTTGAGCAGGTCATCGATGCTGTGGACCTCCACCACGCCCAGGTGGCGCATCATGCTGGAGAACACGGCCTGCTCCCCGGCCATTGCGCCGGTGTGTCCCAGGACGGTGCGCCGTCCAGCTTCCGAACCGCCGACTTTGAGCAGCACGATCGGCTTGCCGGCAGCGCGGGCGCGTTCCGCCGCAGCTGCGAACCGTTCGGCGTCGCGCAACTGTTCGATGTAGATGGCGATCACCCGGGTCTGCGGGTCGGCGACGAAGGCGTCGAGCAGCTCGCCCATCTGGATGTCGGCCTCGTTGCCGAGGCTGACCATGGTCCGGATGCCGATGGTGCGCCCTTGGGCCCGGTTGAACAGGGCGGCGGCCATTCCGCCGCTCTGGCTGAGCAGGGCGATCGAGCCTGGCGTGTAGGAGTAGGTGATGTTGAAGGTGGGGCAGCCCACGTAGGTGTCGACGGGGTTGAGCACGCCGATGCAGTTGGGGCCGAGGATGCGGACGCCGCGTTCCCGGGCCCGTTCGACCAGGCGCCGCTGGCGTTCGGCGCCTTCCGCGCCGAGTTCGGCGTAGCCCGCCGAGCAGATGGTGACCGTGCGGATCCCGCGCTCCAGGCAGTCCTCAAGCGCGCTTTCCACGGCCCGGGCCGGAACGAGCAGGTAGGCCGCATCCACCTGTTCGGGGAGGTCGCGCGCGGAGGGGTAGCAGGTATGCGCGCCGATGCGGTCGTACTTGGGGTTGACCGGGTAGATCCGTCCGGGGTAGCCGGTCCGCTCGAGGTTAGCCAGGCAGCGGCCAGCGTGGCCGGCTTCGTTGGGTGAAGCGCCGATGATGGCCACCGAATCCGGGTTGATCAGCGGTTTGAGATCGAGAGCCATGCTGTGCCGTCCTGGAAGTTGTGAACCGTACCGCATTTATCAAAACAATCATTAGCATAGTTAAGGACTTGCCCTCAACCCTGGCGACCCCCCTTGCCGCCATGGGGCCTATAGGCTAATTTGATTTTTGATTATCATCAATAACATCGAATGAGTGGGGTGTGCTTGTGCCACTGAAGTTCGGTCTCGCCATCATGAACGACTTCCCCCCGGACGTGGTCCCTGCCGACCGCATCGCCGCTATGCGGGAGCAGGTCCGGGCCGCCCGGGACGCGGGAATCTCGTCGATCTGGGTGCTGCAGCACTACCTAGGCAACATGCCCACCCTCCAGCCGGTGCCGATCCTGTCCGCGCTGGCCCAGGAGGCAGGCGACATGACGCTGGGCACCAACATGTTCATCCTGCCCCTGCACCACCCGGTCCAAGTCGCTGAAGACTTCGCCACCCTCGACCACATCACCGGTGGGCGGGTCATCGCCGGCTTCGGCATGGGCTACCGGGAGAACGAATTCGCCTCCTTCGGCATCCCGCTGGAGGAGCGGGTCACCCGCTTCGAAGAGAGCGTCACCCTGATCCGCCAACTGTGGTCGGGGGAACGAGTCACCTTCGAAGGCCAGCACTACAGCGTCAAGGACCAGCACATCAGCCTCAAGCCGGTCCAGGAGGGCGGCCCGCAGATCTGGATCGGGGCCGGCCCGCACAAGAAGGGGGCGCAGCGCGCCGCCCGGCTCGGCGACGCCTGGATCGTCCCGCCCCACGCCAGCCCGGAGAAGCTGAAGGTCGTGCTCGGCCACTACAAGGAAGAACGGGAGCGGCTGGGCCGCGGGCCTTCGGAACTGGTGGTCCGGCGGGAGCTCCTGCTCGACCCCGACCCGGAGCGCGCCCGTGAACTCGGCCTGCGCTACCGGGGTGCGCTCACCCGCAAGTACGCGGAGTTCAACGCGCCGGAGAAAGGCGAGAACTACCGCCACCTGACCACGGAGCAGGCCGCGGTCGAGGTCGCCGACGCCTCCTACCTGTTCACCAACCCGGAAGGCGCGGTGCAGGCGCTCAAGCAGTTGGAAGAGCAGGGGCTGACCTACATCGTCTTGCGGGCGCAGTGGTACGACACCCCCCAAGAGCAGGTCTTGCGCACCTTGGAACTGTTCAAGAACGAGGTGCTGCCCGCCTTCCGCTGATCGGTTCTCCGCACCCGTACGGCTGGCCCTGCCTGGCAGGGCTGCGCCGTCCCCTCCGCACACGCGAAGGCCCGTCCCACCACCCAAGGGACGGGCCTTCCTCTTTGTGCGGGCCGGGGCCCCGCCTGTGGCCCCGGCGCCGGGTGCGGCATCCGCTCAGCGGCCCCGGACGCCGCACCCGGGGGAGGCGGACCGGTCGGCTCGCCGACGACCGGTCACGCGTGGCTTACTTCTGCTGCTGCCGGTACTTCTCCCGGTCGTGGGTGTCCGTGGTGACCCCCTGCTCCCGCAGCACCGCCTTCTGCACCTTCTCCGAGGGCGTCTTGGGCAGCGCCTCCACGAAGCGCAGGTAGCGCGGGACAGCGAAGGCGGGCAGACGGGAGTCGCACCACTCCCACAGCTCCTCGGGGGTGGTGGGCTCGCGCACCACGACGCACGCCATCACTTCGTCCTCGCCCGCGTCCACGTCGGCGGGCACGGCGACGACCGCGCACTCCACGACCGACTTGTAGCCGAGGATCGCCTGCTCCACCTCATAAGAGCTGATGTTCTCGCCGCGGCGGCGCAGCGCGTCCTTGTAGCGGTCGACGAAGTAGAACCAGCCCTCTTCGTCGCGGCGCAGCGCGTCCCCGGTGTGGAACCACAGGTTGCGCCAGGCCTCGGCGGTCTTCTCCGGCATGCCGTAGTAGCCCAGGCTGGTGATCCACGGGACCTTGGGCCGCACCACCAGTTCGCCGACCTCGCCGACAGGGACTTCCTCGTCGGTCTCCGGGTCGACCAGGCGCACGTCGAACCAGTCGTCGGCCACGAGTCCGGCCGCACCCGCAGGCCGGTCCTCCCCGTAGGGCGACAGGATCGGCGCGGACGTCTCGGTCAGGCCGAAGACCTCGACGAACGCCTCGATACCGAAGCGCTTCTTGAAGTCTTCGAGGATGGAGGAAGCCGTGGGAGCCGCGAAGATGCAGCGCAGCGGGTTGTCGGCGTCATCGGGTCGGCGCGGCTGCTTGTAGACGAAGTCCATCATCACGCCGATGAAGTTGGTGACCGTGACCTGCGACTCCCGGATCTGATCGATCCACCGGCTGGCGCTGAACCGGCTGCGCAGCACGAAGCGGGCGCCGCTGATCAGTGCGGGGTAGGCCGACATGAACTGGGCGTTGCCGTGGAACAGCGGGGTGACCGCCATGGCCGCGTCCTTGTCGGTGAGCCGGGTCAGGCAGGCGGTCTCCGCGGCGAAGAAGAACATCTGCGCGTGCGGCATCGCCACGCCCTTGGACGGCCCGGTGGTGCCGGAGGTGAAGAAGATGGAGGCCAGGGAGCGCGGGGAGACCTCGGGCAGTTCTCCGTCACGGTCGACGGTCAGGTCCTCCCACCGTTCCGCCTGCCATCCGGCCTTGCGCAGCTTGTCGATCGCCTGGTCGACGTCGCCGTTGTCGATCACCCAGAAGCGTTCGATGTCCTCGATCTCGTCGGCGACGTCGGTGAAGCGGTCGGCGAGCTCGGCGTCGATCACGGCCCAGCGGGGACGTGCGACACGCACCTGGTGGGTGAGGAAGTCGCCCTTGTAGGCGGTGTTGATGGGGGCTTCGACCATGCCCGCCATGGCGCTGCCGAGCCAGGTGAAGATGAACGCCGAGGAGTTGCGGGCCATGATGAGCACCCGGTCTCCCGGCTCGCCGTGCGCGAGCAGTGAACGGCCGACCTTTTCGGCGGTGGCGAGCGTCTCAGCGTACGTCCAGCGCCGGCCCTCTTCCGGAGTGTCGAGGTAGATCGCGTCGGGGGCCTGGGCGGCGCGGTGGCGCAGCACCGTGGGCAGGGCCCAGTCCTCACGGTTCGGGAAGGCAGGACGGAGATCCTTATAGGTGCGCATCAGTTCTCCTCGGGGCTGGTGAAGAGAGGGGCGAACCGGGGAGGCCTCTTCTCAGCGAAGGCCCGGGCCCCTTCGAGCATGTCGTGGCTGGCGATGGCTTGGGCGAGCATGCCGATGCCGGAGCGGAAGGAGTCACGGGCGCTGTTCCACCACAGGTTGGAGCTGATCTTGGCGATCTCCAGGTAGCGAGGGCTGAGCGCGAGGAGTTCCGCTGCCCACTCCTCGACGGTGGACTCCAGTTCCTCAGGTTCAACGACCGCGTTGACCAGTCCCATCTCCAGCGCCTGGGCGGCGGTGTAGCGGCGGCAGAGGAAGGACAGCTCTTTGGCGCGTTTCTCGCCGATCTGGATCGGCATGATGTTGGTGCCGCCGAGGACGGGGGCGCTGCCGACCCGGGGGCCGGTCTGCCCGAACGTGGCCTTCGTCGAGGCGATGGCCAGGTCGCAGGCGATGACCAGTTCGTTGCCGCCGCCGGCTGCCGGGCCGTTGACGGCGGCGATGACCGGGCGCGGCGAGGTGCGGATCGCGTCCAGCAGGGCGAGGGAGCCCTCGTACATGGCGCGCACTTCCCGCGGGTCGGGGTTGTCCATGGTGGCCAGGTATCCACCAGCGCAGAATCCTCGTCCCTGGCCGGTGATGACGATGACTCCGCTGTCGACGCTGCAGTCTTCGATCGCCTTGACCGCAGCCCGCGCCATTGGTCCGTCGAAGGCGTTGAGCCGTTCGGGGCGGTTGAGTCGAATCCAGGCGACCTGTCCTCGTCGTTCGACGAGCACGGCTTCCTCTGCCATGGCACCTCCCATACTTACCATATAATCATATTCATGATTAATATTCGAGCGGTCACACCACTGTGTTAACCGCACCGCCCTAGCGCCATGGCGTCATAATCATTATAATAATTAATTGTGGCTGCCGGAGGTAGAGGTCCGATGCGGCTCCTGGGCGGTGAGACGCCCACTTAGCCAACAGCAGAGATCCCGCAGCAGTCAATCACGAGTAGGAGAGTCACCGGTGTTGGACCGACCCCTGATCCGCCCCTACCCCGTATCCCCCATGCCGCGTTCCGTGAGGGGGTGGATCTGATGGCGGGAGAACTCAACGGCAAGGTCGCCCTCGTCACCGGTGCGAGCCGGGGAATCGGGGCCGCGATCGCCCGCGGCTACGCTGAACGCGGCGCGCTCGTCGTCGGAGCAGCCCGCTCCACCGACCAGTTGCGCGAACTCGAGGCCACGAACCCGGAGCGCATCTCCACCGCCACCGTCGACCTGCGCGACGCGGAGTCGCTCAACAGCCTCGTCGACCTCGTCGTCGAACGGCACGGACGGATCGACATCCTCGTCAACAACGCCGGCGTGGCCCCGGCAGCCGACTTCGCCACCGAGCCCATCGAGCAGTGGCGCACCACCTTCGAGGTGAACGTCATCGCCCCGATGACCCTGGCCCAAGCCGCCGGCCGCTACTTCATCCCGCAGCGCAGCGGCAAGATCATCAACATCGCTTCGACCACCGGTATCCGCGGCAAGCCCGGACTGGTCGGCTACTCCGCCTCCAAGGGCGCCGTAGCGCGGTTCACCGAAGCCCTGGCTGCCGAGTGGGCCCGCCACAACATCCAGGTCAACTGCATCGCCCCCGGCGCTTTCGCCACTGACGCGCAAAGCGCGGTCCTGGAGTCGCCCGACCTGCTCCACCGCCGGGTGCGCCGCATCCCCGCCAAGCGCATGGGAGACGTCTCCGAGCTCGTCCCGCTGGCCTGCCTGCTGGCCGCCCCCGGTTCCGACTTCATCACCGGCTCCATCTTCGTCATCGACGGCGGCGAGTCCGGGAAACTGTGAGGCCATCATGATCATCGACGCACACACCCACGTCTGGCCGGAGAAGATCGCGGCCAAAGCCCTGGCCGGACGCGTTCCGGGCATGGAAGCGAAATTCGACGGCACCGTGGCCGGGCTGAAGCGTTCCATGGACGCTGCCGGGATCGACCACTGCGTCGCCTTCGGTATCGCCGACCACGCCCGCCACGTGGAGCGCGCCAACGAGTTCATCTCCTCGCAGCGCAGCGACTGGCTCACCCCGTTCGGCACCATCCACCTCGACCTGTCGGTCGAGGAGAACATGGAGATCCTCCAGCGCCACGGCATCAAGGGCGTCAAACTCCACCCGCTGTTCCAGCGGTTCCGCCTGGACGACCGGCGGCTGTGGGCCCTGTTCGACGCCTTCGGATCAGACATCGCGGTCATCACCCACGTGGGCTTCGGCGGTCAGGGCAGCGCCAACGAGAACTCCACGCCGCAGATGATCGTCGACATCGCCCGGAACTTCCCCAAGCTGCGGTTCATGGCCTGCCACTTCGGCGGCTTCCGGCGGTTGGACGAGGCAGAGAAGTACGTGGTCGGGCTGCCGATCGTGTTGGAGACCTCCTGGCCGCCCGGCCTGGCCGAGATCCCCACGGAACGGCTCCGCGCGATCGTGCACCGGCACGGTCCTGACCGGATCATCTTCGGCTCCGACTGGCCGATGGTCGACCCCGCCGACGAGATCGAAGCGATCCGGCGCCTCGAACTCCACCCGGACGACGAAGCCGCGATCCTCGGCGGCAACCTCGCCCGCATTCTCGGCATGGAAAGCTAATCTGGGGAAAATCCGGCACACTGGCGTGGTGCGGTGAGGGACACGGCACCGCACCACCTTCCCTTGAAGCTCCCGCTCCGTGCCCCTGCTTTTCCCCTGGTGCGGAGGCGCGGAGCGGGACCCGGGGCCGGTGTCGGCGTCAGGGGAGGGACCCGGCACCGGCTCCAGAGGTGTCCCGCCCGTACCGGACCTCACCTTGCGACGGGACGGATCCGGGGCGGCTGCTTCCGCGGCCGCCCCGGCACCTCCTTTGCTGGGCCTACCACTCGCCTGGGACCGGATCGGCTCCCGGCCAGCGCACGGTCAGTGGGCTGCGGAAGAGCTCCTTCAGGGCGTCCACCGGGGCGACGTAGCGGAACTTCGTGGTGCGCTCCTGGAACTTCCAGGCTCCCTCGCCGCGGACGTAGGTGTCGTCGTAGCGGAACGCGGCGACGAGGAACTCCCCGCCGCGTTCGATCTCGGCGTGCCCGGTGACGGTGCCCCGCGCCGTATCGTCGTCAACCCAGTCGATGACGACGGTGTGCGGCGTGTGCACGGTCTTGCCGTTGAGGTGCGCCCGCTCCTGCAGGAATGCGACGATCGCCTCCCGGCCGCGCAGGACCGCCCCCGCGTGGCGGAAGACCGCATCCGCGGCGTACATGCCCTGCAGGGCGGCATAGTCGTGGTCGTCGACGGCCAGGGCGTAGCGCGCCACCAGGTCGTGGATCGCGGCCCGGTCTTCTAGGCGGCGCAGCCGCCGCGCAACGTCCTCAACCATCCCTCAGTCTCCCTATCATCCGATGTTTTCTGTCAGGAGGGTGGCCAGCTCCGCTGTTCGCTCTCCTCCGCGGCCGGTTCCTCCCGCCTGACCGCGGCAGCCTTCGGGTGCGCATCCGCCTTACCGCCTCCCCGGCCGCGGCGGGCCCCGGCCACCACGATGCACGGCACCAGGAGCAGCGCCAGCAGGTTGAGCAGCGCGCTCATACTGAAGTCGACGGTGAACGCCGCCCGCAGCGGATAGTCCTGGCCCGGCGGGGTCCCCACCACCAGCACCACCGTGGTCACCTGCGACAGGATCGCCATGGCAATCGTGCGGATGATGGTGTTGATCCCGTTGACCGTGCCGGTCTCCCGTTCCGGCACGGCTTCCGCGATGAGCACCGGCAACGCGCTGTAGATCGTCCCGCCGCCGATCCCGGTGATCCCCGCGCCGAGCAAGACCGTGGCGGGCTGCACGGGGAGGAACGCCAGGATCGACAGACCGGTGACAGCGGAGGCCGCGCCCAGTGCCATCAAGGGCCGGATCCCGAACCGGGCCACGGCCTTCCCGGTCAGCGCACCCCCGACCAGGGTGGTCATCGAGAACGGCAGGAGGTACAGGCCCGCCTGGGTCACCCCCACGCCCAGCCCGGTTCCTCCCTCAGCGGGCGCCTGCACCATCTGCGGCACCAGCAGGAACGTGGTGATCTGCCCGCAGGTGGTCAGGAAGCCGATCACGTGGGCCAGCCAGACGTTGCGCTGCCGCATCAACCGCAGGTCGATCAGCGGATCGGGGATCCTCCGCTCCACCCCTAGCAAGACGACCAGTCCGATGACCCCCACGGCCGCCAGGGCCAGCACCGGTGTGGACGACCAACCCCACTCTGCGCCCCGGCTCACCGCGAGCAGGCCGGTCGTCAGTGAGAATGTCAGCAGGGTCGCGCCGATCCAGTCGACCCGGCCGCGACCGCGGCGACGCGGTTCCGGGACCAGCAGCGCGATCGCGACCACGGAGCCGGCGGCCATAGCCGCCGAACCCCAGAAGAGCCCCTGGTAGCCGAAGTATTCGGCGACCAGGCCGCCCACGGGCAGCCCCAGGGCACCGCCCAGGCCGAGCATGGAGCTGACCAGGCCCATGCCGAACGCGGCCCGGTCCCGGGGCAGCAGCTGCCCGAGCAGCGCAAACGCCAAGGGGAAGACCCCGCCGGCCACGCCCATGATCACCCGCCCGGCCACGACTGCGCCCAGGGTTCCGCCTGCCGCGGCGATCAGCCCGCCGAGCGCGAACAGGCCGAGGGAGATGAGCAGCACCGGCTTGCGGCCGAACAGGTCCCCCAGCCGTCCGGCGATCACGGTGAGCACCGCGGACGAGATGAAGAAACCGGTGACCACCCATGCCGCTTCGCTTGCCGTGGAACCGGTGGCGCGCTGGATCTCCGCGAGGACCGGGACGATCGCGTTCTGCGACATGGCATAGGTCAGGCCGCCCAACACGAGCGGCACGATGACCCGGAGTGGGGAGATGTGGGGGACTGCGGCCGGGGTTGCTGCCACGCTTTACCGCCTCCGTCGTCGCTGGGTGGCTGGAACGTCTCGTGACACACGTCGGGGCCGTGCACTGCACGGCCCCGACGCCTACGGTCAGGAACTGAGCGCTGCCTCCCCGAGGAAAGCGCGGACCACCGAAGAGTTCTGGCGGGCCTGTTCGGCGGGGCCGCTGAAGACGACCTCGCCGCGCGCCACGACCACGACGTCGTCGGCGATCTCCAGTCCCATCTCAGCGTTCTGCTCCACCATGAGCAGCGCGATCCCGGAGTCGGCGATGCTGCGAACACTGCTCAGCACCGACTCGACCATCGTGGGCGCCAACCCCATGGAGGGTTCGTCGAGCATCATCGCCCGCGGAGAGGACATGAGCGCCCTCCCGAAGGCGAGCATCTGCTGCTCCCCACCGCTGAGCAGGCCGGCCGGGCCGTTCCGCCGCTCCTTGAGGATGGGGAACATCTCGTAGACCTGTTCCATGGTCTCGGCCGCCTTCTCTTTGGACACCGTGTAGCCGCCGAGGATGAGGTTCTCCTCCACGGTCAACGGCGCGAAGACCTGCCGTCCTTCAGGAACGAGGACGAGACCGTCGCGGACGATGCGGTGGGTGGGCCGGCCGGTGATCGGCTTGCCGTCCAGCAGCACCTCACCGGAGCGGACGGGAAGGAGCCCCATGGCCGCCCGCAGCGTCGTGGTCTTCCCCGCGCCGTTGGCGCCCAGGACCAGGGTGATCCTGCCGGGGGACGCGGATGCGCTGACCCCGCGCACCGCCTCGATCTTTCCGTAGCTGACGTGCAGATCGCGGATCTCAAGCATGGGACCGCCACCGCTTTCCCAAGTAGGCTTCCTGCACCGCGGGGTGGGAGACGACCTCCTGCGGCGAGCCTTCCGCCACCAGGGAGCCGAAGTTCATCGCCACGAGGTGGTCGCAGGTGTCGACCATCATCTGGACGTCGTGTTCGACGATCAGTTGGGCCAGTCCCTCGTCCCGCAGTTTCTGCATCAGCTCCGAGACTTCCTGCCGCTCGGAGTGGTTCATGCCCGCGGTGGGCTCGTCCAGTAAGAGCAGGCGGGGCCGGGCCGCCAGCGCGCGGGCGATCTCTACCCGCCGGGCCATGCCGTAGGACAGCTCGGTCGGCCAGGCGTTCCGGACGTCGCCCAGACCGGTCCGCTCGATCGCTTCTTCCACCGCTTCCGAGGGCCGGTCGCGTCCCAGCCAGGACCGCAGCCGTCCCCGCGGGTCGTTGATGTCCGCGCCGAGCTGGACGTTCTGCAAGACGGTCAGCTCGGGCAGCAGCCGCACGGTCTGGAAGGTGCGGGCCAGGCCTTTGCGGGCCAGCTTCATCGGCGGCTCGCTGTGGTACTCCTTGCCGTCGAGCAGCAGGCGTCCCCGGGTCAGCGGCACCAGCCGCGTTACCGCGGCGAGGAAGGTGCTCTTCCCGGACCCGTTGGGGCCCAGGATGCCGTAGATCTTTCCGGGTGGCAGCCGCAGCCCGAAACCGTCCACGGCTTTGATCCCGCCGTAGTGCACCGCCACATCCTCGGCTTCGAGGACGTAGGGTGCCGCGGTCTCGGTGGTGGTCATCGCACCCCCTCCTTGGACTCGCCGCTGAGGGCTTGGAGCATCGCGCGTTCCTCCACCGCCTCCTCGGCGGGCGGCTCTGCGGGGGCCGCGGTCTGCGACCGGCCGCGGAGCTTCTGGTACAGGCTCTGCACCAGCCCGAGCAGCCCGGTGGGCATGAAGATCGCCGCGAGGATGATGATCAGGCCGTACACCACGTCCTGCCAGCGGCCCGTGGTGGCCAGCATGCTCGGCAGCCAGGTGAAGATGACGGCACCGATGAACGCACCCATCCAGGAGCGCGACCCGCCGATGATGACCATCGTCAGGGCGAGCACGATCAGGTGGAAGTTGATCTCCTCCGGGGAGACCGTGGTGCGCAGCAGGGCGTTCATCGCTCCGGCGCAGGCGCCGAGCGCACCGCTGACGGTGAAGGCGAGCTGGCGGACCGTGACGACGCCGATCCCCATGGACATCGACAGTTCCGGGTCTTCGCGGACCGCTTCGATCCGGCGGCGCAGCGGGCCGCGTTCGGTCAGTGCCAGCAGGAACGCCACCACGACGCACACCGCGACCACACCGCCGGTGGTCAGGTCGCTCAGCGCCCCGTACAGCCCGTTCGCCCCACCGGTCAGCTCGCCGCCGTTGGTGGCCAGCACCGAGATGATCAACACGAACGCGATCGTGGCCATGGCCAGGTACAGGCCGTTGAGCCGGGCGACGATCAGGGAGAACAGGTAGCCGACCACGGCTGCGAAGACGACAGCCGCACCGATGGCGACGAACGCCGGCACGTCGTAGCGGATGGTGAGGATGGCCGCGGTGTAGGCGCCGAGCCCGTAGCTTCCGACCCCGGCGAAGGAGAAGACACCCACCCGCAGCGGCACCTGGATGCTCAGCGCCAGCAGGAAGTTGAGGAAGGTGGCCTCGATGAGGACGATGTTGGCCTCGTACCAGCCGATCATGTCCGCCGTACCTCCTTACGGCCGAAGATGCCGCGGGGCAGGAAGAGCAGCACCACGAAGATGAGCCCGAAAGCCACCGCGCTGGCCCAGGTACCTGACAGCTGGGTCACCACGAGCGTCTCGGCGAGCGCCAGGATCATCGACCCGACGACCACGCCGATGACCGATCCGATACCGCCCAGGATGATCGCGGCGAACGCGCTGATCAGGAAGCTGTCGCCGGTTTCCGCGGCAATGGAGCCCAGGTAGTAGGTGAGCAGGATGCCCGCGGTTCCGGCTAGTGCGCCGGCCGCGGCCATGGTGCCCAACGCCATCCGGCCACGGTCCACCCCCATGAGGCTGGCGACCTCGGGGTTGACCCCGATTGCTCGCAGCGCCAGCCCGGCCCGGGCGGACTTCAACCACCATGCAGCCAGGCCGGCCAGGCCGAAGGCTGCCACCAGGATGACCAGTTGCACATTGGAGATGTGTATGGCGCCGAGCTGGTAGGTGGTGGTCTTGAACGTGCTGGCGGAGAAACCGAACGGCACGCTCTTCGTGTAGTGCTGGGCGATCGCCAGCAGGACGCTGGCGGCACCGATACCGCCCACCACGATCTGCATCTCCGCTTTGAGCAGGTCGGGGTTGCGGCGCAGGATGAAGTTGAAGATCAGCGCCTGGGTCAGGACGGACAGCACCATGCCCACTGCGGCCCCGAGCAGGATCATGGCCCACATCGGCAGGGCCACCATCTGCACCGTGTAGTAGGCGACCATCGCCGAGAACATGAAGGTGCTGCCGTGGGCGAAGTTGAGGATGCCGATCGTTCCCCACGCCACGCTCATGCCGAGCGCGAACAGCAGGTACAGCGATCCGAGGGTGACCGCGTTAATCAGGATTTCCACAGCGGACCCCTCCTCTCGATCGTCTCCTGCCACACTCGTGTGTCATGCCTGTTCATCGTGTTTCCGGATGGTTGGTTAGGCACCAGTAGCCGCGGACCGGATCAGTCATCACCCAGCGTGACGACGACTTCCTCGGAGCCGTTCCAGCTGGCGATCACGCCCTCGACACGGACGTCGTTGTTCTCGAAGCTGAGGGGGCCTTGTGCGCCGTCGAAGCCTTCAGCGGCAACCTTGGCGATGCCTTCCCGGATAGCGACTCGGTCGGCGCTGTTGGCTTCCTTGATGCCGCGGGCCAGCAGCCACACGGCGTCGTAGCCTTCGGCGGCGTAGTTGTTGGGCAGCTCGCCGTACTTCTCTTCGTAGGCCTTGACGAATTCCTGGGTAGAGGGGACTTCGCTGCGGGCGCTGAAGTTGCTGGGCCACACCACGCCTGCGGCGTCCTCACCGGCGGTCTCCAGGTTGCCGGCGCCCATGGTGGTCATGCCGATGATCTCGCCGTCGTAGCCCTTCTGCTTGAGCTGGCTCACCGCACGGGGGTTCTGCGGGCCGAGCAGCAGGAGGAAGACAGCGTCGGGGTCGGCCTTGATGATCTCGGAGGTGACGGCGGTGAAGTCCTGGGTGTCGTTGCTCACCGTGTCGGAGCGCTTGATGGTGACACCGTTCTCCTCGATCACCCCGGGAACCGCCTTCTCACCGAGCTCGGTGAGGGTGGGGTTGCCGCTGGTGTAGAGGACGGCGGCGGTCTTCACCTTCTTCTCGGCCAGGTAGTCGCCGATGATGTGGTAGTAGGAGGCGGCCGGAGCGGTCACGCGGTAGGTGTAGTCGCCTACGAGGACACCGTCGCTTCCCGCCTGGTAGTAGATGACCGGGATCTCGCCTTTTTCTGCGATCGGGGAGATCGCGGAAGCCTGGCTGCTCAGGCCGGGGCCGAGGATCGCGGAGTAGGACTTGTCCGAGACGGCCTGGGTGGCGAGGCTGGCAGCCTCCTGGGTGCTGTCCGAGGCGTCCTTGAGGTCGATCTCCAGCTTGGTGTCGCCCAGGAAGCCTTGTTCGTTGATCTGTTCGACCGCCAGGTCGATGCCCTTGGTGCTGTTCTCACCTGCGAAGGAGACGGGGCCGGTCATCTCCTTGATGGACATGATCTTGATGGTGTCCGGCAGCCCCTCTCCCGTGGAGCTGCTTTCTCCCGCCTCGTTGGTGCCGCAGGCGGCCGCGGCGAGCAGCGCTGTGGCTCCGGTGGCGGCGAGCAGGGTGCGGGACCAGCTCTTGCGCATGTTCATGGACGCTCCAATCACGCTGACCACGTAATCATGATGATTATCGTGATGGTTGTCACGTTAGAGGTCCAGGTCACAACTGTCTAGTCCGTCCGGACTCCTCTAGAGCCGTTGGCCACAACCTGCAAGGTCCATCAGCCTGGCCCCACCCGCCACAAGGCTCTCTCTCCACCCATTGCAACCTGCAGTTATGACGTTCTGTAGGGTTTCGAGAACAGTCCACCACCAAAGATTCACGAGATTATAACTATTAATATCAATAGGAGGCAGGTGAGTGCCAGAGGTCACATTCCGCAGGCCTCGCGAGCACGAGCTTCCAACGACAACACCCCGGTCACGGCCGACGCGCCCACTGCAGCCGACCGTGACCGGGGTGTTGTGGTCACCAGCCCTCGTCCAGCCGTCGCGCTGAGCAACGATTCCGGACGCGGATTGTCCCCGAATTCAGCGGTTGTCGCCCCGGCAGGTTTCCCGGGGTTGATTCTTGCTCAACGCCAGTCGACGACCTCGTTCATCAAGGTCGGTTCGCGTTCCGCAACCAAATCCGCGTATTCCTGGAGATGCTCCCGCATCAAGCGCTCCGCGGTCTCCGCATCGCCCCCGATGACCGCTTCTGCGATCTCCGAGTGGGTCTCCCTGATGTGATCGCCCTCATTAGCCACATAGATAGTCGAAGCGCGTTCCGTGAAAATGTCCTTCAACGCGCACGCAATGAGCGTGAGCAAGCCGTTGCCGGACATCGACAGGACTTTGGTGTGAAACGCGTCGGTGGCCTGCAACCACGCATCCGTGGTCTTTGCGGCAAACCCCTGCTGCACGATAGCCCGCAGTTCCTCGTGGTCCTTCGGGTCGTGCCGCTCGGCTGCCAGACGGGCCATAAACGGCTCCAGCATGAGCCGGGCCTCAACAAGTTCGCAGAACCGAATGTCGAGTACCTGGAAGAACAGAGTCGCCATCCGACCGAAGTCGCGGCTGCTCACCTCGGACAGCACCGGACCTCCGCCAGGCCCCGGTTTCATCCGGATCAGCCCGTGCACTTCGAGGATGCGTAGCGCCTCACGGAGAGAACCGCGCGCTACCTGGTAGCGCTTGATCATGGCGCTTTCGGATTCCAAAACGGAATTCGGAGCGGGGCGTCTCTTAGCGATGTCGCGCACGATCTCCCGCGCGACGATCTCGGAGACCTTCTCGCTACGCCGTTCCCATGTGACGCCGGATGGCCCAAATCCACTCATAATGTTCGGCAGCATACCGCTATTCCACTCCCCCGCCGATTTCACGACGGTTTATCTCCGGGAAAAGCACAGACCCCAAATCCCGAATGCGACCGTTTCGCGAGCCCGGCGGAGGAGTGGATCGCGGTTCCTCAGCTCACTGCTTCGCGGGAGCGCTGATCACACCTTGATCAGCGAGTTCCGCGAGCTCTGCTTCGGAGAATTCGAACTCTTCGGCCAGCACCGTGTGCGTGTGCTCGCCGATCTCGGGCACTCCGTGGTATTCGGGACCTGCGTAGCTGGACATGTGCAGCACCGGGCCCGGCATCAGCACCGACTTCAGCTTCTCGTTGCCGGTGATCTGCACAAGCGTGCGCTCCAAGAAGTGCGGATCGACCACGATGTCGCTGGCGTCGTTGACCGGGGAGCTGACCACCTCGTGCTCCTCCAGGATGGCCAGCACCTGGTCGCGCGGCAGGGAGCCGACCCAGTCGGAGACCTGCTTCTGCACCAGCTCGTTGTTGGCGAGCCGGGCCGCGTTGGTCGCGAACCGCGGGTCCTTGATCAGGTCGGGCTGCCCCATCGCTGCGAACAGCCGGGCCGCGATCGTCTGGCTCGACGCGGCAATCGCCAGGTACTTGCCGTCGGCCGCCCGGTAGATGCCCCGGGGCGAGGCCGCACCGGTGTCGTTGCCGATCCGGCCCTGCACCTCACCCAGCGCCGTGTACCGTAGCACCATGTCGCCGATGATGAACATCAACGGCTCGTACAGGGCCACGTCCACCACGTCTCCCTTGCCGGTCCGCTCCCGGCGGAACAGCGCCATGGCTGTCCCCATGGCCGCGGAAATACCGGCAATCGAGTCGGCGAACCCGAAGGGCGGCGCGGTCGGCGGGGTGTCGGGCCACCCGTTGATGTGGGCGAACCCGCAGGCGGTCTCGGCCACGGTGCCGAACCCGGGCCGTTCCCGGTAGGGGCCGGTCTGCCCGAAACCGGAGACCCGGGTCAGCACCAGGCCGGGATTGTCGGCGCTCAGCGCCGCATAGTCCAGCCCCCACTCCTCCAGTCGTCCCGGCCGGAACGACTCGACGACCACGTCCACGTGGGCCGCCAGCCGCCGGACGAGCTGCTGGCCCTCTGGCTTGCGCAGGTCGACGCCGATCGAGCGCTTACCGGAGTTGAGCCGGGAGAACCCCAGCGACAGGCCATCCTTCTGCGGCACCCACTGCCGGGCATAGTCCCCGGTCTTCGGATCCTCGACTTTGATGACCTGGGCTCCGAAGTCCCGCAACATCCGCCCCGCCGTGGGCGCAGCGTACATCGACCCGAGTTCGAGCACCCGCACCCCGGCGAGGGGACCGTTTGCTCCGGCCCTGTTCTCCGTCATGTTCGCCTACTTTCGAAGAGCCGTACCGAAGGGGGTTGGAACGGGTATCACAGAGCCCACTGGATGTGGCGCGGCTCCAGGAACTCCTGGATGCCCCACTCACCGAGCTCCCTGCCGATACCGGAACGGCCCGAGCCGCCGAAGGGTGCGTCGGGACGCATTGCACCGCCGCCGTTGATCCACACGGTGCCGGCCCGCAACTGCTCGGCCACGCGGCGGCCCTCCTCCAGGGTGGGCGCCCACACGTTGGCAGCCAGGCCGTAGGCGGTGTCGTTGGCCAGCCGGATCGCCTCGTCGACGTCCTTGTAGGTGAGGACGACGGCGACCGGGCCGAAGATCTCCTGCTGCACGGCGCGGGCGCTGTGCGGCAGGTTGCCCAGCAGGATCGGGTTGACGTACCAGCCCTTCTCCGGCAGCGGGGTCTCCACCTGGAGGAGCGCCTTGCCGCCCTGCTCGAGCGCCTCGGTGATGAACCCGTTGACGCGGTCGCGGTGATCGGGGCGGATCAGCGGGCCGATGTGGGTCTCCGGGTCCCACGGGTCGCCGACCTTCATCTTCGGGAACGCCTCGGCGCCCGCCTTCATGAAGCGGTCGAAGAGGTCCTCGTGGACCAGCAGCCGGGCCAGTGCCGCACACCCCTGGCCGGAGTTGCGGGACCAGCGCATGTGCATGTCCACCGCGAAGGACTCCACGTCGCAGCCGGGCAGGACGATGTTGGCGGACTTGCCGCCCAGCTCCAGGACGACGTCGTTGAGGTTGGCCGCCGCCTGCTCCATGATCTTGGCGCCCACCGCGTCAGAACCGGTGAAGGACACCTTGTCCACGCCCGGGTGGGAGGACAGGTACTGGCCGATGTCCGCCCCACCGAGGACGACGTTGATCACCCCGTCGGGCAGGTCCGACTCGCGGATGATCTCGCCGAGCAGCAGGGTGGTCAGCGGGGTGCGCGGCGACGGCAGCAGCACCACGGTGCAGCCCGCGGCCAGCGCCGCACCGTACTTGAAGCCAGCCAGGTTGAGCGGGTAGTTGTAGCCGGTGATCGCGGCGACCACACCCACCGGGTAGTGGTCGACGTCGCTCATCGTCGGCACGGGCACGTCGTAGGGGCCCAGGTGGACGGTGCGGTCCTTCTTCGCCGCGTCAGCGAACCAGCGCAGGTGGCCGAGACCCATCTTCACCTGGAGGAACTCGGCGGTGGAGACGGGGGTGCCCACCTCGTTGACGATGGAGGCCAGCAGCTCCTCCCACCGGGCCTCCAAGCGGTCGGCGAGGCTGTGCATGGCGGCGGACCGCTCCTCGCCCGACATCTTCGACCAGGTGTCGAAGGCGGTGCGGGCGGCCCGGATCGCCTCGTCGACCTGTTCTTTAGTGGCTCCGCTGACGGTGGCGATGACCTCTTCGGTGGCGGGGTTGTAGACGTCCCAGGTCTCGCCGGCGGGCTTGACCGGCTTGCCGTCGATGGTCAGCTCGCGTACCTCGGGGACATAGTCGCGGAGGGCTGCGATCCGCTCGCTGCTGATGCTCATCAGGCCTCTCCCTTGTTGTCGTCGGCGTTGGCTGGCTTCTTGAGCATGAGACCTGCCCGGCGGCACACGCAGACCAAGACGTCGTCCTGGTTGTATCCGCGGTGTTCGAACCAGACGATCCCCGAGTCGGTGCGGCTCTTGGACTCGCGCTTGTCGAGGATGGTGGTCTCACCGCGCAGGGTGTCGCCGTGGAAGACCGGGTGGGGGAACTTGACCTCGTCGTAGCCGAGGTTGCCCAGGGTGGTGCCCATGGTCAGCTCGGGCACGTGGAATGCACCGATGAGCGCCAGGGTGAACAGGCTGTTGAAGACGCGCCGGCCGTGGATGGTGGTCTTCGCGAACTCCTCATCCAGGTGCAGTGGCTGCAAGTTCATCGTCAGCGAGGTGAACAGGATGTTGTCCATCTCGGTGACGGTCCGGGTGAACGGGTGCTTGTAGACCTTGCCCACCTCGAACTCTTCGTAGTACAGCCCTCGCATCGTTATTTCGCCTCCTCCGCGCTCGCGGCGTCACGCGCCCGCAACTGCTCGGCGCGCTCCAGCCATTCCAATGCCTTGTCGTAGTGGGCCTTGTCGATGTGCACGCCCCGGTAGCGCAGTGCGCCGACCCCCTCCGCAGCAGCTTTCTCGTACGCCTCGACCAAGCCTCGGTAGAAGGCGATGTCGGCGTCAGAGGGTGTGAAGACCTCGTTGATGACCGCGACGTGGCTGGGGTGGATCGCGATCATGCCCCGGTAGCCGAGCTGGCGGCCGCGCCGCGCGAACTCCCGCAGGCCGTCGAGATTGTCCAGGTCCTCCCACAGCCCGGTGAGGGCGTGGATCCCGGCTTCTCGGCAGGCGAGCAGGATCCGGCTGCGGTGGTAGAGCGTCTCCGTGCCTTCCAGGGTCCACTCGTATCCCACGGCCCTGGCAATGTCGGCGTGCTCGGCGGTGGGGCCGATCATGGCGCCCACCCGCGGGGATGCGGCAGCCACCTCACGGCAGGCGTGGATGGCTTTCACCGTCTCCACCGGGATGATGTACTCCAGCCCGCTGACCCCGTTGCGGGTCTCGAAGTGGTCGAGCAGCGCGTCGTAGCGCAGCACATCGGTGGCCTGCTCCACTTTGGGAGCGAAGATACCGGTCAGTCCGGGGATCACGACTTCTTCCAAGTCGGCCCCGGTCAGCTTGGTGTGCAGCGGGTTGACCCGGACGAACAGCCCGATGTCGGAGTTGGTGGCGCGCACCCGCCGGATGGACTCGGCGACGGTGGCGCGGGCGGCTGCCTTCTCCGCCTCGGGCACCGAGTCTTCCAGGTCGAGGACGATCGCGTCCGCCCCGGAGGCCACGGCCTTGTCCACCCAGGTGGGCCGGTGGCCGGGGACGAAGAGAACGGAACGGTACGGCCGCATCAGTAGCTCCTCGGCAGACCCAGAACGTGCTCGGCCACGTAGTTGAGGACCATTTCCTGGCTGATGGGGGCGATGCGCATCAGCCGGGCTTCCCGGAAGTACCGTTCGATGTGGTACTCCTTGCTGTAGCCGTAGCCGCCGTGCACGCTCAGTGCCGCGTCCGCGGCGAAGAATCCGGCTTCGGCAGCCAGGAACTTGGCGGCGTTGGCTTGCCGTCCCGCGGGGTAGCCGTTGTCGATCAGCCAGGCGGCCTGCTGGCACATCAGGTCCGCGGCGTCGAGTTTGATCAGGGCTTCAGCCAGGGGGAAGGCGATGCCCTGGTTCTTGCCGATGGGACGGCCGAAGACGACGCGTTCCTTGGCGTAGTTGGTGGCCCGGCGCAGGGCGGCGCGGCCGATGCCGATGGCGGCGTTGGCGGAGATGACCCGCTCGGCGTTGAGCCCGGCCAGGATGGTCTTGAAGCCCTTTCCGACTTCGCCGATGACGTCTTCGTCGGGAACGAACAGGTCGTCGATGAACAGCTCGTTGGTGTCGACCGCGTTGCGGCCCATCTTGGGGATGGGGCGCACGGTGACCCGTTCGCGGTCCATGGGCGCGAAGAACAGGGTGAGCCCGTCGGTCTTCTTGGCCACCTGGTCGCGCGGGGTGGTGCGGGCCAGGAGGATGAGCCGTTCGGCTTCCTGGGCCTTGGTGATCCAGACCTTCTTGCCGGAGACCAGCCAGCCGCCGTCGACCTTGCGGGCGAAGGTGGAGAGGTTGGTGGTGTCCGTGCCGGCGTCGGGCTCGGTCACGGCGAAGGACACGTGCAGGTCACCGCTGACCAGGCGGGGCAGGAAACGCTGTTTGAGGTCTTCGCTGCCGTACTTGATGATCGGTTCGAAACCGAAGATGCCGATGTGGACGGCGCTGCATCCGTTCATGCCCGCGCCGGAGGCGGCGATCTCCTGTTCCACGATGGCGGCTTCGGTGACGCCGAGTCCGCCGCCGCCGTACTCGGTGGGGACGGTCAAGCCCAACCAGCCCGCCTCGACGATGGCGTTGTAGAACTCCCAGGGGAATTCCTGCGACTGGTCGTGCTTCATCCAGTATTCGTCGGGGAATTTGGCGCACAGGTCCCGGACTGCTTGGCGGATGTCCTCGTGCACCGTGTCTTTGCTGAAGTCCATGGGGTCCTCCCGTTCAGCCCTCGTCCGCCCGGGGCCGTGCTCCCGCGCGGACGAGGTGGTGTCCAGGTCGCTACTTGGCGGTCAGGCCGCCGTCGACAGGGATGGTGACGCCGGTGACGTAGCTGGCGTCGTCGCTGGCGAGGAACGCGATGACCGAGGCGATCTCTTCAGGCTGGGCACCGCGGCCGAGCGGGATGTTCTTGATGAAGTCCTTGGTCAGCTCGGAGACGTCGGCTCCCGGTTCCCGACCGAAGAACTGGGCGAGCATGGGGGTCTGCACGGTGCCGGGGCAGATGACGTTGACGCGGATGCCGTCCGGGGCGCCCTTGAGTGCGAGGGCGCGGGCGAAGGGGACAAGGGAGCCCTTGGTCAGCGAGTAGATGGGGCTAAAGGGGGATCCGACGAGCGCCGAGGTGGAGGAGGTCATGGTGATCGACCCCTTGCCGTTGGCGGATTTGAGGAGGTCGTAGCCGAGGGTGCAGGTGTAGTAGGCGCTCTTGATGTTGACGTCGATGTTCTTCTGCCACTCCTCGTCGCTGGTCTCGATGCCGCCGGGGCCGGGCATACCGACTTGGGCGTGGAGGACGTGGAGGACGCCGTGGTCGGAGCGGATGCGGTCGAACAGCGCCCGGAGGCTGTCGTTGTTGGTGGCGTCGACCTGGACGGGAACGGCCTTGCCGCCTTGGGCGGTGATCTCCTCGGCGACTTTCTTCGCGGACTCTTCGCTGAGGTCAGCGACGTAGACGGTGGCTCCCTCTGAGGCCAGGCGGTGCGAGATGGCGCGGCCCATACCGGATCCACCGCCGACGATGGCGGCGATACGTCCTTCAAAACGGCGCATTGTCGCGTCCTTTCGCAGTGGTGTCGTGTCGTCGTCCGTGTGGGCTCCCCCGCCGCGACACACCCCACACCCTATTAGTCGTAATCATCATAATAGTTTTCTGTGTGAGGTGGGTCAAGGGATGCGGTTATGCAGAGCACAACCGCATCCGCTGCGGCTGGCGGGGACGTCTAGCTGCTGCGCTTGGCGAGCCTGCGGGCCAGGGAGTCGAGCAGGACCTCCGTGGCGCCCTCGTAGATGCGGAGCGGGCGGGCATTGCGGTAGAGGCGCTCGATCTTGGACCCGCGGATCAGCCCGAAGCGGCCCATGGCCTGCACCGCGCGGTCGACCACTCGTCCAGCCGCCTCCGTTGCGCTGACCTTGGCGATCGAGGAGTAGTCCAGGTGCGCGAGCGGATCGTTCTTGGCGAGCGCTGCCGCTCGGTAGGTGATGGCCCGGGCCGTCTCCACCTCGGTCCACGACAGGGCCAGGCTCTGGGACACTGCCCCCAGTTCCAGGAGCGGGCGGCCGAACTGGGTACGGGTCTTGGCGTGGCGTAGCGCCTCGTCCAGCGCAGCCTGGGCCAGGCCGACCGCCGAGCCCGCCACGGTGACCCGGAACACCGCGAGTGTCTGCAGCATGAGGGAGAACGCTTTACCCGGCACGCCGAGCCGGTGGTTTTCGGGCACTTCCGCACCGTCGAAGTGCAGTTCGCCGAGGATGTGCGGAGCGATCAGGTCGTCGCCACGCTCGACCGTCAGCCCGGGGGTGTCGGCGGGAACCAGCACCATGGAGTAGCCCTCGCCCTCCCGGCCGAGGACACAGTAGAAGTCGGCGGCACCGCCGTTGGTGATGAACGACTTGCGTCCGCTGACCCGCACCCCGGTGGGGGTGGCCTCGATCGTCGTGGTGACCCCGCGCAGGTCGGAGCCGATGTCCGGTTCGGTCAGGGCGAGTCCGGCGATCGCTTCCAGGCGCGCCACCTTAGGGAGCCACTCGCGTTTGAGCTCCTCGGTTCCGCCGACCGCCAGCGAGTAGCTGCCCACCCCCTGCATGCCGAAGAGGGAGTCCAGGTGGGCCGAGGTGTACATCAGCGCTTCGCGGATGACGGCGATCGCCAGTGGGTCGAGAACGTCGCTTTCTCCCCCGTAGGCGGCGGGAACCACATGGCGTGCCAGACCGCTCTCCCGCAGGATCTCTGCCACGCCCTGGTGGACCTCGACCGCCGCGTCTGCCTCGTCAGCGTACTCTTCCACCCGCTCGGCCACGGACCGCGCGATGCGCTGGATCTCGCGGTGACGCGGTCCCAGGTCGAACATCTGCCCCTCTTCCACGATCGCCCCTTCTCGTCTGAAGCTGTCTTGGTCCACGGTCCAGCTCGCGGCGGACCGTTTCGACGCGCGGCGTGTCTTCCGCCCGGGACCTGGTGGGCGTTCCGCGAACGTCGCTGTGGGCGGGCCCCCGCGACATGCCGCCGCTGTCCAGCCGCGTGTGGCGGGGGCCGACCGCTGATCCAGGAAATCCCTGTGGGCCAGGTGCTAGGCGCGCTGGTTGAACTTGCGGCCCAGCAGCTCGGAGACGATTCGGATCCGCTGCATGTTCGGGGTACCGCCCGCGATAGCCCAGCCGTGGGCGTCCCGGTGCAGCCGCTCGATGCCGTACTCTTCCGTGTACCCGTTGCCGCCGTGCAGTTGCATGGCCATGTCGGTCACGCGCTTGGCCATCTCGTTGGCGGCGCACTTGGCCAGGGAGACCTGCAGCGGGTCGGGCAGCTTCCCGCCCTCGGCGCTGGCCGCGGCGCGCTGCTGCAGCAGGCGCGCGGAGTCCACTTGCATCACCATGTCGGCCAAAGTGATCTGGACACTTTGGAACTCGATGAGCGGTTTGCCGAACTGCTCCCGCTCTTGGACATAGGCGATGGTGCGGTCGAGTGCCTCCTGGCCGATGCCGAGGCTCATGGTGGTGTTGCCGAGCCGCTCGATGGAGAAGACTCCGAACAGCTTGCCAAAACCGCCGGCGGGGACGACCAAGTTCTCCTTGGGGACCCAGACTTCGTCGAGGATGACGTCAGCGGAGGGAATGCCGCGGAAGCCCATGAGCCGTTCGGGGGGACCGAAGCTGAGGCCGGGGGTGCCTTTCTCGACGACGAGGGCGCCGATCCCCTTGGAGCCGGGTTCGTCGGTGAGGCGGGCGTAGACGAGGTAGAGGTCGGCTTCACCGCCGTTGGAGATCCACCGTTTGGTTCCGGTGATGACGTAGCCGTCGCCGGAGGGGCGGGCCGTGGTGCGCATGTCGGTTGCGGCCGATCCGGCGTCGGGCTCGGAAATAGCGACCGCCATGGTCTTCTCACCGGAGATGATGTCCGGCAGCCAGCGTTCGCGCTGCTCTTCAGTCCCCAGGTAGTTGATCACCTGGGCCGGACCGGTGTTGGCCTCGAAGATCTGGAAGGCGGCCGGGCGGCAGACCCGGGCAAACTCCTCAATCACCGCCAGCGCCTGGGCCAGCGGGGCTCCGGCACCGCCGTAACGCTCCTGGTGGGCGATGCCGAGGAATCCGAGCTCCCCGAGACGGATCCGCTCTTCGCGGGAGATCGGCTTCCGTTCCACGTCCAGTTGCTCGGCGATCGGCCCGTATACCTCGCGGGCGACCTTTGAAGCCAGTTCGCGGATCTCCGTGTACTCATCGACGGGTCTGGCCGTCATGGGGCTGCCCCCTTCCGGTCTTGGTTAATCATTATACTAGATTTCAGCATCCGGCTCCCCCTGGGTCAACAGACGTCGCACCGCCTCCAGCACGACTCCCCTCAGTGCGGCATTCCCGCCACCCTTGAGGTGCGCCGGGCGCTAAAACTCCCCCCACGACGCCTCCCACCCACGGGAGCTCTCCCCCGCACCAGAAGGCCGCCGAACAAGCCAGTGGGATCGTCGTCACACCCCTCGCACAAGCAGAATCATACCATAATCATGGTTATGTTGATCAGCAATTATGTGCTGGTTTCCCCCTTCGATACATCGAGGGCGCCCGCTCGAGCGCCCTCGATGCCTGTCTGCTCTTATTCCGGCTACCGTCCGGTCCAGCGCGGCTCGCGCTTCTCCACGAACGCGCGCGCCCCTTCCTTGGCGTCCTCGGACTCGCGCACCGGGTTGACGTACTCTTCCTGCTTCTCGAACTGGGTGTCCAGCGGCCAGTCCACCGAGCGGACCAGCACCTGCTTGGACGCGGCCAGGGCGAGCGGCGCGTTGGCGGCGACCTCCTCGGCCAGCTCCAGCGCGACCTCGAACGCCTTGCCCGGCTCGGTGAGCCGGTTGACCAGGTGGACTTCGGCGGCCTCGGTCGCGGGCCACATCTTCCCGGTCAGCACCAGCTCCATGGCGAGGTGGTAGGGGATGCGGTGCTGCAGGCGCAGCAGGCCGCCCGCCGCCGCGGTCAGCCCGCGCTTCACCTCGGGCAGGCCGAACTTCGCCTCTTGCGAGGCCACGATGAGGTCGCAGGCAAGCACGATCTCAAAGCCCCCGGCCAAGGCGTAGCCTTCCACCGCCGCGATCAGCGGCTTCTTCGGCGGCTGCTGCACGAGTCCCGCGAACCCGCGGCCCGGGACGACAGGGCGCTCCCCGCGGGCGAACCCCTTGAGGTCCATGCCCGCGCAGAAAGTGCCGCCCGCCCCGGTGATGATGCCGACACTCAAGTCGGGGCGGCTGTCCAACGTCTCCAGGGCCTCCGCGATGCGGTAGGCCATCGCCTGCGACATCGCGTTGCGGACCCGGGGCCGGTTCATGGTGATCACGAGCACCCGGCCGCGCTCTTCGACCAGAACCTCAGGTGCGTCGTCGTTGGTGGTGCTCATCGTCGCTTCTCTCTCCTGCCGCCCGCCGCTGCGGCGGCGGGACGCTGTGCGGTCGGGGCTCTCCGTTAGCGCGCGCTCATGCGCAGGGCACCGTCGAGGCGGATCACCTCGCCGTTGATCATCTTGTTCTCGATGATGTGGTGGGCGAGCATGGCGTACTCGTCGACGTGGCCCAGCCGGTTGGGGTGCGGCACCGACTTGCCGAGGGCGTCGCGGAGCTCCTGCGGGAAGCGGCTGAGGATCGGCGTGTCGAACACCCCGGGGGCGATGGTGGCGACCCGGATCTTCTTCGACGCCAGGTCGCGGGCGGCCACGAGGGTCATACCCACCACACCGGCCTTGGCCGAGGCGTAGGGGATCTGCCCGATCTGCCCCTCGTAGGCGGCGACCGAGGCGGTCAGCACGCACACGCCGCGCTCCTCGTCGACGACGTCGTTCTTCGCCATCCGGGCGGCGGCCAGACGCAGCATGTTGAACGTGCCGAAGAGGTTGACCCGGACGATCTCCTCATAGGTCTCCATAGACCCGGGGCTGCCGTCCTTCTCCACCACGCGCACGGTGGCGCCGCGTCCCGCGCAGTGCACCAGGGCGCGCAGCGGGGCCTTGGCTTCGGCGAGGTCGAGCGCGGCGTTGACCGCGTCGGTGTCGGTCACGTCCGCGGGGCCGAACTGCCCGCCGATCTCCTTGGCGACCTCCGCGCCCTTGGACTGCGGCAGGTCGATGATGACCACGTGGGCTCCCTGCTTCGCCAGCCGTGCCGCGGTCGCGGCTCCCAGCCCGGAAGCCCCTCCGGTCACGACGACGGAAGCTCCGTTGACGTCCACGCTGTCTCCTCCGAAAGTCAGTGGTCGCGGTCAGATGCGTTCGATGATGGTGGCGTTGGCCATACCGCCGGCCTCGCACATCAGTTGCAGGCCGAACTGCTGGTCGTTGTCTTCCAGGGCGTGCAGCATCGTGGTCATCAGCCGCGCGCCCGAGGCGCCGAGCGGGTGGCCTAGCGCGATCGCGCCGCCCCGGGGGTTGACCTTGTCGATGTCGATGTCGAACTCGGAGAGCCAGGCCAGGGGGACCGGAGCGAAGGCTTCGTTGATCTCGACGTGGTCGATGTCGGACAGCGAAAGGCCGGAGCGTTCCAGGACCTTCCGGGTGGCGGGGATGGGGGCCGTCAGCATGAGCAGCGGGTCGTCACCGCACACCGCCATGGAGTGGATGCGGGCACGCGGGGTGTAGCCGAGCTCTTCGCACTTGGCGCGGCTCATCAGCAGCAGCGCACTGGCCCCGTCCGTGATCTGGGAGGAGTTGCCCGCGGTGATCCGCCACTCGATCTCCGGGAAACGCTCGGACAGCTCGGGGGTGCCGAAGACGGTTTTGAGGGTGGCGAGTTTCTCGACGGTGCTGTTGGGGCGGATCGTCTCGTCGCGGTTGACCGTGCCGGACGGCGTCTCCACCGGGATGATCTCCCGGTCGAACAGTCCTGCTTCTTGGGTTTGGGCGGCCAGCGTGTGGGAGCGGACCGAGTACTCGTCCAGCGCGGTGCGGTCCAGGTTCCAGCGCGCCGCGACCAGTTCGGCCGCCACTCCCTGGGAGACGAGGCCCGGGTGGTAGCGCTTGGCGACGAGGGTGCCGTAGGGGTCAGCGCCCATACGCGCGGAACCCATGACGACGCGGCTCATCGACTCGACACCGCCGGCGACCACGATGTCGTAGACGCCGGCCATGATGCCTTGGGCGGCAAAGTGGACTGCCTGCTGACTGGAGCCGCACTTGCGGTCGATCGTTGTCGCCGGCACATGGGTGGGGAAACCAGCGCCAAGCCAGGCCATGCGTCCGGGGGTCGCCGACTGCTCGCCCACCTGCGACACACAGCCAATGATGACGTCGTCCACGGTCCCCGGGTCGAGGTCGTGGCGCGAAATCAGTTGGCGGAGCGTCTGGGCGAGCAGGTCCACCGGGTGGACGTCGGCGAGGGCTCCGCCCTCACGTCCGCGACCGGCGGCGGTGCGCACCGCGTCGACGATGACCACATCGTTGGATCGCGCTTTTGCCATACGTATTTCTTATCATGATTTGGATCATTCGTCTATATGTAGGCACAGCGCGACGCTCTGACGTGACCAGGGAAGACGGGAGGCGTGCCACCACCGCCACTCTGTCGCCGTCCAGCGCTCCCCCATGGGAGCACTGTTCACTGCTGCGGAGCGCGCGGCAGCGGGGAAGCTCAAGAGCTCCACACGATAGGAGCGTCGAGCACCTCGGGGAACTTCTTCTCGGCGTAGCGGACGTACTCGTGAATGTGCTGCGCCATCGCTTCAGCCGAGGCTTCCGGATCACGAGAGGCGATCGCCTCGTAGATGTTCAGATGGGCCTTGTGCACTGCGGCCCGACGGAACTGGGGATAGTCGATACCGATAGCCGAACCGTCGAGGATGCCGAGCAGGGAGTCCACGAGATACCCGAACATCACGTTGCCGGAGCCGTGGGCGATGAGGTCGTGGAAGCGCCGGTTCTGCTCCAGGAAGACCTCCTGGTCTTCCAGGTTGTCGCGCATCATGTCCACGCTCTCTTTGAGCTCTTTGAGCTTCTCGTCGCTCATGCGCTCCGAAGCCAGGCGGGCCATCATGGGCTCCAGCGCGGTGCGCGCCTCGGTGATCGTCCGGAAAGGCGCCTTCTCGAACTGCATGAGTAACGTCAGCGTGGTCGTGAGGCTGCTCGCATCCGGCTGCTGGACGATCGGACCGCCCCCGGGACCCGGCCGCAGTGAAATGACCCCTTGCAGTTCCAGGAAGCGCAGCGATTCACGGAGGGTTCCTCGCCCCACGGAGTACTCGTCGAGCATCACCCGCTCCGGGGGGAGTCGGTCACCCACCCTGTTTCCGCGCCGGTGGATGTCGGCGACGATCTGCTGGGCGACCAGCATCGCTGTCTTCTGTGGCCTCAGGGGTGGGTGGGCCATGGCAAGCACCTCCACTTCGGGGTCGATCCTCTGGCGGCGTGATTATCGCCAGATAGATTAATGATACGCATAGTTAAACTAATTTAGCTTCCTAGTAATACGAAAAGCAACATCTCAAGCACAGAGTGCTAGAGATTGCGCTACGGCAAAGAAAAAAGGGTGGCGCCATGTCAGAACACAATGGCGAACCACCCACTACGTAGCGCGAAACCGTCCCGGGAGCAACACGACCCCACTGGGTCGCTGCCGAAACGGCGTCGGGCCTACCGCGTGAAGACGATCTTGCCGAACAGGTCGCCTGCCACCATGGCGGCGAACCCGTCGCGCGCCCGCTCCAACGGCATCGTGTCGTGGATGACCGGCCGAACTCCGGTGAGGTCGAGGAAGCTCAGCAACTGCTCGAGCTCCCGTCGGCTGCCCATCGTGGAACCCTGCACCCGCATCTGCTTGAAGAAGATCCGGGTCAGCTCGGCGTTGTCCGGCTGGGGCCCCGAGGTGGTCCCTGCAATGACGACCGTGCCCCCGGGACGCAGCGACTTGACCGAGTGCGACCAGGTCGCCCGGCCGACCGTCTCCATGACCGCATCCACCCGCACGGGAAGCCGTTCGCCGGGCGCAAAAGTATCGTGGGCGCCCAGTTCACGGGCGCGTTCGCGTTTAGCGGCATCCCGGCTCGTCGCAAAGACCCGCAGCCCCGCGGCCCGGCCCAGCGCGATCAGCGCGGTCGCCACTCCCCCACCCGCGCCCTGCACCAGCACGCTGTCGCCGGGCTTGAGTTCAGCCTGGGTGAACAGCATGCGGTAGGCGGTCAGCCACGCGGTCGGCAGGCAGGCAGCCTCCTCGAAGGAGAGCGACCGGGGCTTGGGGACGAGGTTGCGTCGGGGAACAGCCACTTTTTCCGCGAACGTCCCCTGGTACCGTTCGCTGAGCAGCGAGCGGTGCGGGTCGAGGGTTTCATCCCCCACCCAGTCCGGGCTGCTGATGACAGCGTGGACCACGACTTCGTTGCCGTCCTCGTCGTACCCGGCAGCGTCGCAGCCGAGGATCATCGGCAGCTGCTCTTCGCGCAGACCCACCCCGCGCAGCGACCAGACGTCGTGGTGGTTGAGCGACGCGGCCCGGACCGTGACCACCGTCCAGCCCGCTGGGGGTTCGGGGTCGGGACGCTCCCCCAGGCGCAGCGCAGACAGCGGGTCATCGGACGAGAAACTCTCGGCGTAGACGGCGAACATTGACTTTCCCCTCGGGTCGCGAGCGCATCCGTGTGCCGGAGTATAGATGTCGCTCCGTGGGCTTCCCGGCACGGCACCGCGTCAAAGGGCAGGTTCGCCGGGGCCCGCCTCTTTTCTTAAGAGAAGAAGAGACGCGGCCCCGCGTCCGACGATCTCACTCGACGGTGATGGCCCGCTCCGGGCAGGCCTCGGCTCCATCCCGGGCCGCCGCCTCCAGTTCGGGGCCCACCTCTTCGTGGAGCACGTAGGCGTGCCCGTCTTCTTCGCGCGGCGCAAACACGTCGGGCGCGGTCATGTAGCACACACCGTGCCCTTGGCACTGCTTTCCGTCGACTCGGACGCGCATGTTGCCCTCCTTAGGGACCAGAGATCCCTATTCTCCCTGGCCATCTTGACATTAATGCTTTTGAGTATAACGATTATCACCAGGACCGCAATAAAGATCACACACCATACGAGATCTCGTCACAGACCATATCCGCACAGCTCACAACGGACTTCCGCGCACGAACCAGGACAGGAAAGGGCACACAGCATGAGCAACCCCACGCGTTGCCCGGTGATCCACTTCGATCACCACTCTCCGGAGCACGCCAAGGACCCGGTGGGCGCCTACCGCGCGCTGCGGCAGACCCACAAGCGCGGCTGGACCGAGGCCCACGGCGGCTACTGGGTGCTGTCGGACTACCAGAGCGTCTTCGACGCCGCCCGCGACGACGACCTGTTCTCCTCCACCCGTGAGGCGGCGGGCACTGACGGGCTGGCCATCGTCATCCCCCCGACCCCGATGTACCACCACATTCCCATCGAGGTCGACCCGCCGGAGTTCCGGAAGTACCGCAAGATCGTCAACCAGGTCACCGCGCCCGCCGCGGTGGAACGGATGAAGGAGATGGTGGAGCGGTACACCGTCGCCTTCGTCGACAGCGTCATCGAAAAGGGCGAGTGCGACTTCACCACGATCATCGGTGTGCCCGCGATCGTCACCATCGACTGGCTGGGCCTGCCCGTGAAGGACTGGAAGCGCTACGCTGACGCCCACCGCGCCACCCTGGCCGAGCCCCAGGACAGCGAGGCGTTCCGGCACGCCGTCGAAGTGGAGCTTCCCGCCCTGTCCCAGCAGATGTGGGACACCATCCGGGCCCGCCGCCAGGAGCCCAAGGACGACGTCATCAGCTTCCTGGTGTCGCAGAAGGTCGACGACCGTCCCATCACCGACGAGGAGGTCTTCGCCATGGTCGACCTGCTCGTCTCCGGCGGCACCGGAACCACGGCTTCGCTGGTGAGTCAGGCCCTCGTCTGGCTGGCCAAGAACCCCGACGTCCGCCAGGAACTCATCGACGACCTGAGCCTGCTCGACCGCGCTGTGGAGGAGTTCCTCCGGGTCTTCTCCCCCACGCAGGCTCTGGCCCGCACCGTCACCCGCGACGTCGAGTTCCACGGCTGCTCGATGAAGAAGGGCGACCGGGTCCTCCTCTCGTGGGCGTCGGCCAACCGGGACGAAGAGCAGTTCGAGAACCCCGACACCATCGACATCCACCGGTGGCCCAACCGCCACGTCGCCTTCGGTATCGGTGTCCACCGGTGCGCGGGCTCCCACCTCGGCCGGTTCATGGCCAAGCGGCTGCTGCAGGAGATCCTCACCCGCATGCCCGACTACACGATCGACTTCGACGCCCTGGTGCCCTTCCACGACCAGGGCACCAACGTGGGCTTCCGGAGCATCCCCGCCAAGTTCACCCCCGGCAAGCGGGTGCTTCCCCTGTCCGAAGCGGTCATCGGCTGATCCCGCACGCCAACGCCCACTATGGAACGGATCGTCATTGTGGGAGGCGGCCTCGCCGCCTCCCGAACCTGCGAACAGCTCCGCAGCCGGGGATACGAGGGCGAGCTGGTCATGCTCTGCGCCGAGCCGCATCCCCCCTACGACCGGCCGCCGCTGTCGAAGGCTGCACTTCTTGAGGAGGAGCACGACTCCACCTTCCCCACCGACTACGCCCAGTTGTCGGTGGACGTGCGGCTCGGGGTCGCCGCCACCGGGCTCGTCCCCGATGCGCGCACCGTGCAGACCACTGACGGAGAGCTGTCCTACGACGCGCTCGTCATCGCCACCGGGGCCTCCCCGATCCGGCTGCCCGGCCCGGGACGCCAGTTCACGGTCCGCACCGTGGAGGACGCGGCCCAGCTCCGGGCCGAACTCAAGCCCGGACAGCGGGTGGTCCTGGTGGGAGCGAGCTGGATCAGCGCCGAGGTCGCAACCGCGGCCCTGCGCCGGGGATGCTCGGTGACCTGCATCGAAGCAGGGCCCGCTCCCCTCTCCGCTGCGCTTGGTGCAGACGTAGGCCAGCGCTTCCTGCCCTGGTGGTCGGAGGTGGACTTGCGGCTGGACACGGGAGTCGCCGAGGTCACCGAGACCGGGGTGCAGCTCGCCAACGGCGAGCAGGTGGACGCCGACGTGGTCGTCACCGGGATCGGGGTACGTCCGGCCGTCGACTGGCTGTCCGGTTCGGGGATCGCACTGGACACCGGGGTGGTCGTGGACGAGCACCTGCGCACCTCCCTGCCGGGCATCTACGCCCTCGGCGACGTCGCGGTGCGCTGGTCGCCGCGGTGGAACACCCGGATCCGGGTCGAGCACTGGGACGACGCGCGAGAAGCAGCCCGCACTCTCGCTGGCGTTCTGCTCCACGACCCGTCCAGCCAGGACCCGCTGCCTGTCCACGATCCGGTGCCCTACTTCTGGAGTGACCAGTTCGGTCACAAGATCCAGTACGTGGGACACCACAGCCCGGAGGACACGCTGGTCATCCGGGGCGACGGCACCCCGCAGTGGGCCGCAGCCTGGGTGGATGCCGAGGGGCGCCTCACCGCGCACCTGAGCATCGACGCGCCGCGGCTGATGATCGACGCGCGCATGGCCATCGCCGCGGGAGCCCGCCCTGACGAGGCCGCCCTGCGCGACCCGCAGGCCAAACTCGCTCCACCTCGCGGGCGTTGACCTCTCCAGGGGATACCGCCGCTACCGTCCCCGGTGCTGATCCCCCAGCACCGGGGACGGTTCTTTGTGCGCTCCTGCCAGGTGAGGTGGGACTCCTGGCGCCCGCCCCACCTCTTCTCCCAGGGTCCTGCTGCCCTGTCCCGCGGGGAAACGAGGGCGACACGGCTACGAAGACTCCCACCAATAGGAACGCTATGTAACCATAAGGTCACTAAGAGACGTGACATTGGGGGAGTCATGCGCCGTTCCATCACTCTTGCTCTCACCGGACTCCTGACCGGTGTGCTGGTCTCCACGAGCACGCCCAACGCCGCGGCCGAGGTCGACCACCAGCCGGTGATCTTGCCGAACTGTGCGGTAACCCTGGTCCCTAACGGCGGGGACGCCGATTCCGCGGAATGCCTCCAGCCTGCCCGGGACACCATGGCCTCGAACCGCGGCAGCGGCCACCACCACTGCGGACACCACCACCATGGCCGCTGCGACGACGACTACGTCCCATACGTCGTGGTCGCGGAGCACGGGCCGTGGGGGTCGCGGGCTGAACGCGAAGGCTGGCACCTCTACTTTGTCGAACCCGGGCTGTACTACATCCCGCAGAAATTCAACGACCAGGCGAGCTCGTGGGCCTCCTACGGGTTCTGCGGCTACTTCCACGTCCACGCTCCAGGCACCGAGCCGGCCGCGTTCTTCCCGAAGAACCGGGCGGGCAACTTCCCGTACGGCAGGGTCGGCAACGACGAGCTCTCCGGGGTCAGCGTCTACGACCACTGCGCCTGACCAGCCCCGACCACAGCAGGGCTGGGGCGGTGCCGGGCACCGCCCCAGCCCTATGCCCGGGGTTATTGCTCTGCGGCCGGGGCAGAGGAACGGCGTTGGAGGAGCAGTCGCACCTGCGCGGAGAGTTCCGGCATGAGACACCAGGCAGAGCACGGCAAGCGCAGTGGCCAGGCCGCCGCTGCAGACCCGCTGCTTGTCGAAAAGGTCCTGACCGGCCTGGACATCGGGATCTACGTCACCGACGCACAAGAGCGCATCGTCTCAGTGAACCCGCGTGCTGAAGAGATCCTGCGCTGGTCCGCAGCGCTTCTGGTCGGCAGCAACGCGCATGACGCACTGCATCGGAGCGCAAACGGCACCCTGCTGTCGCCCCAGGAGTGCAAACTGACCCAGGACTACCAGCACGAATTCACCATCCGTGCGGGCAGCGCATGGTTCATGTGCGGCGACGGCGGACTGCTGCCGGTGGTGTGGCTGGTCGCCCCCTACCGGTTGGAGAACGGAGATCCGGGGACGGCGGTGCTGTTCCACGAACGGGTCTTCGACCCTGAAATGTTCGGCACGTACGACCCCGACCATGTGGCAGCGCTGACCGCGAACCTGTCGCTGATCTCCGCAACCACCACGGTGCTGACCTCCCATGTGGAGATCGCGGAAGCCCTGCGCCAAGTCGTGCAGTTGGTGCTGCCGCGCCTCGCCGACTGGGCCATCGTGGATTTGATCGACGAACACGGCCACGTCCGCCGGGCCGCGGCGATACACTACCACGACAACCGCCACGTGCGGGTCGAAGAACTGGAAGGCTCGCTCCCACCGGTTCCCCCGGAGTCGCAGATGCCGCTCTCCCGGGTCCTCAAAGGCGCCCCGGTGTCCCGGATCAGCCCCGAAGACTACAGCGTGCCCCCGGACGCGGAGATGGCCGTGGTGCAGCGGCGACTGTTCGCCACCACGGGGATGCATTCCGCGATCGCCGCTCCGCTGCGCGGCCGGGGCGGCAGCATCCTCGGCGTGCTGACCCTCGGCCGTTCCAAGGAGCGTCCCGACTTCACCTCCACCGAGATCACCCTGGTCGACGACATCGCCCACCAGGCCGGGCTCGCCCTCGACTACGAGCAGCAGCGCCGAGTCGCAGAAACCATGCAGCGCTACCTGCTGCCGCAGCTTCCCCGCATCCCCGGACTCGAAATGGAGGCACGCTACTACCCTGCACCCCAGTCCTCCCGGGTCGGCGGCGACTGGTATGACGCGTTCACCTTGGCGGACGGCACGCTCACCATGGTGCTCGGCGACGTGACAGGACACGACCTGCGCTCGGCCGCCCAGATGGCCGAGATCCGCAGTATGCTGCGCGCTTTCGCCTGGGACCACACGTCCACCCCCGGGGAGATCGTCTCCCGGCTCGACCAGGCGCTGGTCACTTTGGACGCCCCCACCATGGCCACCCTCATCTTCGCCCGGCTGGAACGGACAGCGGACTCTTCATGGCAGTTGGCCTGGACCAATGCTGGGCATCCGCCCCCGCTGCTGCTCGACCGCGACGGCCACAGCCGCTTTCTCGACGCGGAGAATGACCCTCTGCTCGGCGTCGTCCCCTTTGCGCGTCGCCAGAACTTCACCACCACCCTGACACCGTCGACCACCGTGGTGTTCTACAGCGACGGCCTGGTCGAATCGGCTGCGCGCCCTATCGACACCGGCCTGGAGTCGCTGCGCGACCACGCTGCCCGCCTGGCGCACTCCTCCCTTGCGGACTTGTGCGACGGGCTCATCTCCCGGGTCCGTGCCGCGGGCCACGACGACGACGTGGCGCTCCTCGCGCTCCGTGTCACCGACCCTCAGATGGTCCCGTGCACCCCGAAGACGCAGATCAACAGCGCATCCCCCACCTGATCCCGAGGCCCGCGCCCGCTTCTTAGGCTGGGCGTGCCGCAGGCTTCGGTGCGGCGGGCGGCTGCCCGCACTCTCCAGCACCCAATGAGACTCAGATCACTCACATCTATGAAATTAATAATAAGCAATATATTGTTATCTGCGTCTCATTGCCGACCCCTCTGGGAGCGTTGATGAAAGCAGCCGTCCTGCACGAGTTCCGCAAGGACCTAGTGATCGAGGACGTCACTGTCTCCGAGCCCGCCCCCGACGAAGTCCTCATCCGCGTCGCAGCCTCCGGTGTCTGCCACACCGACCGGACCATGCAGCAGGGAGCCAACGACCTTCCCCTGCCCCTCATCCTCGGCCACGAAGTCGCAGGAATCGTGGAACGGGTAGGCAGCGCCGTCACCGCCGTCGAACCCGGCGACCACGTGGTGACCTGTGCTTCCGCCTTCTGCGGCACCTGCCGCTGGTGCATGCGCGGCGAACTCCAGCACTGCGCGCACAAGCGCCGCTCCAGAGACCCCGGCCAGCCGCCGCGGCTCTCCCAAGGCGACACCCCCGTCGAACCGTTCGTCGGCCTCGGCGGATTCGCAGAACAGGTCCTCGTCTACGAAGGCGCCGTCGTCAAACTGCCCGAGGAGATGCCGCTCGACCGCGCCGCCCTCCTCGGCTGCTCCGTCATCACCGGCATGGGCGCGGTACGCAACGCCGCCCAGGTGCAATCCGGTCAGACTGTGGCCGTTATCGGCTGTGGCGGTGTGGGCCTCAACGTGATCCAAGGAGCCCGACTGTGCGGGGCCGCGCAGATCATCGCCATCGACCGGCTCGCCGACAAACTCGACCTCGCCCGGCAATTCGGCGCCACCCACACCATCGACGCCAGCACCACCGATCCGGTGGAGGCCGTGCGCGAACTGACCGGCGGCGGAGTCGACCACGCCATTGAAGTGGTCGGCATCGCCGCGACCATGGAGCAGGCCTTCCGGATGCTCGACACCAAGGGCACCGCCACCGTCGTGGGTGTGGCCCACCCCGAGGTGCAGGTGAGCATCCGCGCCACCGACCTGCTGCTGGAAAAACGCCTCCAGGGATCCAAGATGGGCTCTGCCCGCCCCCGGATCGACATCCCCTTCTACTGCCAGCTCTACCTGGACGGCCGCCTCAAACTCGACGAACTCCTCACCGCCCGGGTGCCCCTCAGCGAGGTCAACAGCGCCCTGGCCGCCCTCGACAACCCGCTCGGCGCACGCACGGTCCTCACCTTCTGATCGCTGCCGACGGCCTGGCTTTTCCTCTCACACTTCCTCGTCCTCTCAGTACGGTTGGGGCCTCCCCGCGGGGAGGCCCCAACCGTACTGGCACGGAGGGCGCACCGCACCCCGCTCTCCGCCCTGGAAGCTCCCGGCAACGTCCCCGAGATTTGACGCGGTCTTCCGCGCCATAGAGCATCGAAGGCATTCGGGATCCCACAGCATCCCGTCCTCTCGAACAGGAAGCTGGGAAAGAGAGTGCCAGTCGCGATGTCCTCCCACGACAAGCACGAGGATGAGGGAGTCGCGCAACTACTCCCGATCTTCGACCCCGAACTGCCTGCCGAGGTAAGAGAGCGGCTCGCCCGTCGCACCGGCTCTTTGCTTCCTGCCGAGAAGAAGCCCAGCCGCACCAGGGGCGAAGAGGTCAGACCGCGCTCTGCCGGGGGCAGAGCAGTCAGCGCGGTCTTCCTTGTGGCCCTGACCGCAGGGGCTACTGCAGCAGTGGCGTGGGCGGTTTCCACTTTCATGGATTTCTTCGCTGTGATCGCCACGCTGCTCATGCTCGCAGGGATTGTGGCTGCTTTCCGCGTCCGCGGTTGGCTGGGAGGGATAGCTGCCTTTTTCCTTTTTGGTGGCCTGATCACCTTTGGAGATTGGCTGGGCCACGACGGTATTGTCATCCTGGCCTCCGTTGTCACCGCCCTCCTGGGGATTCTGGTGACGATCGGTGTGCTCGTCGCGGACGACTCTCCCCGCACGCACCACGACCGCTATTTCATTCCCGACGACTTCGACGAGTACGGGCAGACACTCCTGCTGCATGTCCAGCGGACTCGACGTCTCATCGAGGAGTCCGCGGCGGCCCTCGGCGAAGCCTTCGACGGCCAGCAGGCATCGATGATCGTGCAAGATCAAGAGTGGCAGCTGGCGCGCCTGCTCTACCAGCAGCAGAAACTCAGTGCTGAGCTGGCGGAACGCGAGGAGAACGCCGTCTCTGCCACCGTGCGCGCGTCACTGCGGCCCCAGCGGGAGGCGATCCGCGCAGTGCACGAGGCGATCGAGCGGCGGGTCGCTGCCATCGTCGACTACGGGGAGAAAGTGCGCCTGGCCGTGCAGCGGCAGCGCGAGTGGGAGCAGATCGAGGAAGCACGGAGCCGGGACAGCGCCTACGGGGAGCTGCTCGCCGAAGCCACCGCGGCACAGCTCGGCGTCGACCACTTGGCCACAGCCGCAGACCTGGAGGCGATCCGCGAGGCCCGCGACGCCAGCATCCGCGACGCCCTGGCTGCAGGCCAGTGGCTGGCACAGGCCGCCGATGTGCTGTCCTCTCCCGAGCAGGACTGACGCGCTGCAGGACTCCCGGGGGACATAACCTCCCAAATCATCACCCATTTCACTTCTGTCATTTTATTTAAAAAATCCGACTTATGAAACAAAAGGGAAATATTCTCTTATTTTTATCACTCTCTGTTTTTGATCAATTCCAATTAGTAATATTTCTCTCAGCATGGGAGCGTTCCCATGCCCGGAGCCCCCACATCCGGAAATTTGGAGAACACTAATGCATCGTTACTCTCGTACCGGGAAACACCGGTGGACAGTACGGGCTCTCGCGGTCCTCTTCACAGCCCTTCTCGGGCTGACCCAGTGGACCGCCCCCGCGTCCGCCCACGGGTCGGTCATCAACCCCGCGACCCGTAACTACGGTTGCTGGCTGCGTTGGGGCCACGACCACCTCAACCCCAACATGCAGTACGAAGACCCCATGTGCTGGCAGGCCTGGCAGGACAACCCCAACGCCATGTGGAACTGGAACGGCCTGTACCGCGACTGGGTCGGCGGCAACCACCGGGCTGCCCTCCCCGACGGCCAGCTGTGCAGCGGTGGCCTCACCGAAGGCGGCCGCTACCGCTCCATGGACGCCGTAGGCCCGTGGAAGACCACCGACGTCAACAACACCTTCACCATCCACCTGTACGACCAGGCCAGCCACGGCGCAGACTACTTCCTGGTCTACGTCACCAAGCAGGGCTTCGACCCGACCACCCAGCCGCTGACCTGGGACAGCCTGGAACTGGTGCACCAGACCGGCAGCTACCCCCCGGCCCAGAACATCCAGTTCACGGTCCACGCCCCCAACCGCAGCGGCCGCCACGTGGTCTTCACCATCTGGAAGGCCTCGCACATGGACCAGACCTACTACCTGTGCAGCGACGTGAACTTCGTCTGATGCACCAGGTCTGACCGGAACAGTGCAGGCCCCGCCGGCAGCCACACCGGCGGGGCCCTTCCTTCTCTCACCCGGGCTCGGCCCGACGTCCTCAGCTTGGGGCGGGCCGAGCGCGGGTGTAGGCGGCGCGCAGCGCGGACACGAACGTCTCCACGGGCTGAGCGCCGGACACCGCAAACGCCCGGTTCAACGCGAAGAACGGCACCCCGCGCACCCCGAGGGTGCGTGCCGCCGCGAAATCGTCCCGCACCTGCTGGGCGTAATCGTCCCCCGCCACTACCCGGCGGGTCTCCTCCTCGGGAAGCCCGATCTCCACACCCAACCGGACCAGCGTGTCCGCGTCGTCGAGGACCTGCGCCTCCACCAGTTGGGCGCGCAGCAGCCGCTCGTGCGCGGCATCCCCCTTGCCATGCGCCTTGGCCAGATGGGTCAAGCGGTGGGCGTCGAACGTGTTCACCATCGTGGCCTGTTCGAGGCGGTACTCCAGGCCCTCCTCCGCGGCCAATGCGGTGACCCTCGCGTTCATCTGCCGGACCTGCTCGAGTGTGCCGCCGATCTTCTCCGCCAGCATCTGCGGCACAGGCTGGCGGACCCCTGCGGGGAACGTCGGGTCGAGCTGGAAGCTCCGCCAGACGACCTCCACCTCATCGGCGTGCTCGAACTGCGCCAAGGCACGCTCCAGGCGGCGCTTGCCGATGTAGCACCACGGGCACACCACATCCGACCAGACCTCGACGGTCACAGCCCGGTCCGGGGCGCTCACCAGCACACCCCGTCCGTGCAGGTCGGGGCGTCACTCTCCCCGACGATGACCAGTCCGTTCCCGGGGGGCGGTGAAGGAGCCTCCAGGTCCTCGTGCGGGTCGCGGGATCCAGCAGACGGTGTCTCTGGAAGCTGCGGCGTCTCCATCAACATCCTCACTCACCGGTGCTTACGGGGGTATCAGTGGCCGACCGCACCGCAGTCGGCCACTGTCATCAACAGCCCCGGCTCGCGTCCTCTTCCCGCTTCACCGTTCGACCCGCTCCACCGGGACCCACAGTTCGGCTTCTACATAGGCTCCGTCCTGCGACATCGTGGTGCGCAACAGTTCCGGCCCCGGCACACTCTGGTAGGGGTTGGCGGGAAACCACTGGGTGAACACGTCCCGCCACAGGTATTGGATGGCGTACGGCGCCTCTCCCTCCACTTCGAACACCGCCCACAGCCCTGCCGCCACGGGCAGCACCGCCATGTCCTCGGGTGCTGGCGCACTAGTGACCACCCCGTGGTAGTAGTCCAGTTCGGTGCCTTCCGGTGCGCTCACCCGCTCACCGGCGATGTTGGCAACAGCTGCGACCACTCCCCGCGGCTCCTGATCGGACAGTTCCGCCAGCCGCTGCAGTGTCCCAGGGTCGATACTCCGCACAAACTCGACGATGGCCGGGTTAGGCCCCTCATAGACGAGAGGCACGCGCGCCTTCTTCCCAACCACCTGGAAAGCGTCCTTCTCCACAATCCGGTATCGCATGTCTGTGCTCCCTTCAACGACGAGCCGGAAGGACATCCGAGGTTGGGAGCGCAAAGGCGCACCGGTGCGCCGGGCCTCCCCCGGCCCTACCCCGTGCATGGCGCGGAACGCCCGCGCAAACGCCTCCGCCGAGCCGTAGCCGTAGCGCACGGCAATGTCGAGCAGGGTGCGGTCCCCCGCCAGCACTTCGGCTCCGGCAACGGTGAGCCGCCGCCGTCGGATGTACTCCGACAGCGGCATCCCCGCCAGTGCAGAAAAGAGCCGCCGCATGTGGTACTCCGACGTGGCCGCGATCTGCGCCAGCTCAGCACCCTCGATCCGCTGGTCGAGGTGGCGCTCGATGTACTCCATGGCCTGGTTGAGCCGGTCCAGCACCTGGATCTCCTTCCTCTGCTGTTTCACGCTAGAAGGAGCCCCCGCGGCCCCGCCCGATCTTGTATGCCCGATTCGGTCAGGTGGCTGGGCCGCTGCATTCACGCAGCCCAGCCACGCCGTACTCCTGCCCTGCCAGACGGACTCCACCGGCCGGGGCACGGCGCTGCACGCGTGGCTCAGTCCCGCCCGGAGAGCCGAGCAATCGTGCGGAAAAGCGCAGAATGGTCCAGGTCGCCGTCACCGTTTGCGCGCGCTGCCGCAATGAGCTGCGCGGCCGCAGCCGCCACAGGAATCACCACCCCGGCTTCCCGGGCAGCTGTCGTGACAATGCCGAGATCCTTGTGGTGCAGGTCGAGCCGGAACCCCGGCGTGAACGAGCGGCGACGCATCAGCTCAGCCTTGTGCTCCATGATCGCGGAGCGCGCCAGCCCGCCGCCGAGGACGTCCAGAGCGGCCGACACATCCACCCCGTAGGCTTCCAAGAAGACGATCGCTTCGGCGAGCACCGCCAGATGCCCCGCCACAATGAGCTGGTTGGCGGCCTTCACCGTCTGCCCCGAACCGCTCGGCCCCACGTGCACGATCGTCTTTCCGACCACTTCGAGGAACGGTCGGGCGGCCGCGAAATCCTCCTCGGTGCCGCCAACCATGATGGACAGGGTCGCGTTCTGCGCGCCCACCTCGCCCCCGGACACCGGGGCGTCAACCATGCGCAATCCCCTGCTGCGGGCCTGGGCGGCAAGATCAGCGGTCACATCGGGGCGGATTGTGGAAAAGTCGATGATCAGCGTGCCAGGCTTGGCCGTCTCGAACACGCCGCCCGCACCGGTGAGAACCTCGACCACGTCAGGCGTGTCGGTGACCATGAGCGCGACCACGTCCGCATCGGCGACCGCCTCGGAGACGCTTGCCGCAGCGGTTCCTCCGGCCTCCACCAAAGCCTTCGTCTTCGCGGGAGTGCGGTTGTACCCGACAACCTGGTGTCCAGCATTGTGGAAGTGGACGGCCATCGGGCTTCCCATGATGCCCAGTCCGATGAAAGCGATACGGGCCATAGCGCTGCGGTTCCTCTCCACTCGGATCAGTTCGCGGCGACGCGCTGCGCGACCGGGGACCACTGCGGATCAGCGGGACCGCCCCGGCCCTCGCTCGGCGCGTCCGCCGGGCCACCACCATCCCTACCAAGTCCGCGTAGCCGCGCGCCCACGCGGGGTACCCGTGCCCGTTCCACGAGCAGGATCTAGGCAGCGGTGGCGTCCTTGTCAGTCGAGAGGAACCGCGATGAGGTGTTCCGAGACGCCTCGTCGGCCGTCCCGCGGGACAGCCGGTCTGGGCACAGGTGTCTTCCCGGTGCTGCCGTTTTTCGCCTGGCAGCGCCCGCCAGCAGGCTAGAGGTTCGCTTCCTGGCGGAAACGTTCTGCCTGCGCAGCGTGCATGGCATTGACGTAGACGTCGTAGCGCTCTGCCTGCAGGCTCTGCACGCTGGAGAAGTCCCGCTGCCCCCGGGTCGCCCAATGCGCAGCAAACCCGAAGACCGCACCCCAGAGCGCACCGATCGCCACGCTGACCAGGATCACCCAGAACCATGCCGGGCCGATCGCGAACAAGCCGAACAGCAGGCCGACGAACAGGCCGAGCCAGGCCCCTGTCCCTGCGCCGGCCAGGGCCGCTTTCACCTTGGTCATCCGCCCGGTGACCTGCTCCACTGTGCGCACACCGTCCCCGATGATGCGCACATGCTCCACGGGAAATCCCCGGTCGGACATCCGATCGACTAGCCGCTGCGCTTCCGCGTACGTGGCATAGCTCGCGATCCGCCGCTGTCCTCGCTGCGCGGGGATGCTGCCGGAGGGAGCGTTGAACTCGGGACCGTTCATCATCGCCTCCGTGGACTCGTCCACCTGGGCGGGACCGCACAGCGGTTCCGCGTTCTCTGGCACGGCTGCCCCCAGCGGCGCGGTCCAATCATCCACCCGCCTACTTCCCGCCTCTTGCCCGCGAACCGGCAGGCAGCAGCCCCGTACGGTATCCGCTGGCTGTCCTGTTATCCCGTGCACCCCACCGTCCGGAAAGCCGTGCTCCCCTGCGCGCAGCGTGTTGCTCTTTTGATGTCCGCGGGTAGAGGCCACGGGGCACCGTCCGAAGAGGCCCCATGGAGAACTACACGGTTCAACTCGCGCTCGTCGCAGTTCTGGTGTTGACGAACGCGGTCTTCGCGGGCAGCGAGATCGCGCTCGTCACCCTGCGGGAAAGCCAGCTACGGCAGCTCGAGCGGCGCGGGGCAGGCGGGCGTGCTGTGGCACGCCTCGCCCGCGACCCCAACCGGTTCCTGGCCACCATTCAGATCGGTATCACCTTGGCCGGGTTCCTTGCCTCCGCGACCGCTGCGGTCTCCCTCGCCCAGCCGTTGATTCCGCCGCTCAGCACAGTCTTCGGCACAGCTGCCCCGCCCGTGGCGATCGTGCTGGTCACCGTAGCGCTGACTTTCATCACCCTGGTCTTCGGGGAGCTCGCTCCCAAACGCATCGCCATGCAGCGGGCGGAAACCTGGGCGGTGCTCATCTCCCGGCCGCTCACCCTGCTCTCCGTGCTGTCTCGGCCCGCGGTGTGGCTCCTCAGCGTCTCCACCGACCTGGTGGTACGGCTCAGCGGAGGCGACCCGGCAGCCACCCGGGAAGAAATGTCGCAAGAGGAGCTGCGTGACCTGCTCGCCACCCAGCCCAACATCACCCGCAAACAGCGCACCATTCTCACCGGGGCGTTCGAGATCGCCGACCGGAACCTGCGACACGTCCTCATCCCCCGCCGCGACGTCGTTGTCGTCCCCGCGTCCATGCCCGCCCAGGACGCGGCACGTTTCCTCGCCGAGCACGGGCATTCCCGGGCCCCGGTCGTCGCTGACGACGACCTGGAAACCGTGGTGGGAGTCGCGCACTGGGCGGATCTGCTGCGGGGGGAAGGCAGCGCTCGCGCAGCCGCTCGCGCCCCGCTGCTGCTCGCCGACTCCCTGCCGGTCTCCCTGGCTTTGGAACGCATGATCGCGGAACGCCAGCACTTGGCGCTCGTCGTCGACGGCACGGGAGCGATCGACGGCATCGTCAGCCTCGAAGACCTGCTCGAGGAGATCGTGGGAGACATCTACGACGAAACGGACACGGCTCCCCGCGCCGTTACCCGGCTGCCCGACGGTTCTTTGCGGCTGCCCGGCACGTTCCCCGTGCACGAACTCCCCGAGCTGGACGTGCACCTCACCGACCGGCCCGCAGGCGACTACGTCACCGTGGCCGGGATGCTGCTAGCCCAGCTCGGCCACATCCCCGAGAAACCCGGGGAGCAGGTGGTCTTGGGCTCGTGGACTGCCACGGTCGCAGCTGTGAACGGCCGGGCCATCACCGAAGTCGTGCTCAGCCCGCACGCAACGCCGGAGTGACCGCTATTAACGTGCCGGGCCACCGGCGACAGAAAAGCGCGAACCGCCCGCACAACACAGCTCCCCTCCACCTTCGTCTCTCGGTGCAGGGGAGCTTGCACCACGCAGGCGTCCCGTTGGGACACCGCTGACCGCGTCCCAGGGCGGGCTGAACGGAACCCGGAAAACGGTTCTCACAGAAATTGAACCCGTCTCATACTTCCCCCCGCCCTACGAAAACCGGAACGGACAGTACGCATCAGTGCTCGACGTCGAGGAACAAAAGGCCTATCGATCCCCACGAAGGGATAAATCAGCCACTGTCGAGGATCTTTCTTCGCTAAAATCGACACACTTTAGCAACCAGCCAGCTCAGTCGCCTCGACTTTGCACCAGGAAGACGCACTAGCGCCAATAGTCTCCGAGGTACTGTGCTGAAATCCTTGCACAACTCCAGCAACGGGAGGCTCCTTGAGGCTTCTTCACACAGCTTCGGCTCCACCAAAAACGAAAACAGCGCTTCGGAAACGCCGGAGAGCCATTCTCCCCCTTCGCTCTCACCCTTTCCGCATCGGCAGCCGAGAAAAATCTTCCAGAGAAGAAAACGCTGGGTGTCATTACCTGTGGCTATTTTCCTTGGTGTCTAGCCTCTGCTCCCGAGCTCCCCTCACGCTGCTTGCGGCTCCGCTCCCAGCAGGTAGCGCAGCGCCATCTCCGCGAGATGCCGGTTGAAATCGTCACGGTCGAGAGAAGCCGGCGCCAGCACTGCGCCGCACCCGACGTGCACGATCAGCGCGGAGTAGACAGCAATCAGGCACATCTGCACCGCTGTCTCCGGATCACTGTGCGTGATCTGCGGTTTTGCCAGCAGCAACAGGTTGGTGAGCCGGTCGATGAGCTGCCTGTTGTACCACTGGACCCGCCGGTAGATCCTGTCGTGGGTAGTGGGTGAAAGAGCCATGAGTGACCGGGTGAAGGACTCGTGGCGACGAAGGATGCTGCCGAGCTCCGTGAAGAGCCGTGTGACTAGTTCAGGACCGTCAAGACCGATCCACTGCTCCTCGTCGTCAAAAATCCGCATCTCCTCCCAGACCCGGTTCACCCAGTACTCGTAGACAGCAACGAGAAGCGCATCCTTGCTGGGAGTGCGGTCGTAGATAGCCCGAGGGGCAACCTTAGCGCGCTCACAGACAGCCGCAATGGTGAACGCCTCATACCCGCCTTCTTCGAACAGGGAAGCACCGGCCTCCAGCACCCGCGCCCACGCTCGACGGCTCCGCTCCTGACGTGGCGGTCGGATCAAGAATTCCTCGGTGAGCGCATGCGACTCTGCCTCTTTCACGATCTTCCCCTCATACCTCCGTGTCATCAGGGGGAACCCTACTCCTGTCCCAGCCATTATTCAGGCATTTAAACGTTCCCCCCACCAACCGTAGTTTGGATTTCGCTTTGAAGGGATTGACCAGTTGGCATCGCGCAAATAACCAGTTGCCTTAACCCGTTTTTGGAGCGCTTTTCTACCGCCCATCAAGAATGGCTCTTCTCACAGGCGAACCCTCTGCGCAGGCCAGCTGCACCAGCCACAGCCCCTGCACCTGCCCGCAAGAGAGCCCTTCGCAGACCACAGGCACCAGACGCCCCGCTCACCCCACCCCGCCGCACCCGCGTGCAGCCCGCACGGTCCACCAAACCCCGTCCCGGCCCACCGCCGGCATGACCACTCACCCCGCTCCGTTAACCTGATCCGACGGCGGGGCCCCGAGCCTCAGCCCCGGACGAGGTGCGCCGTACCCGGTCAGGACAAGACGGCGCGGCACTTCCCTACGACTCGGAGGCGGAGATGGCCTGGCTGCTCCTTATCTTGTCCGGACTCCTCGAAACCGTATGGGCGATCGCGCTCGACGCCTCACGCGGCTTCACCCGGCTCTGGCCCTCGGTGATCTTCCTCGTCGCCATGGTGCTCAGCATGGTTGGCCTGTCCCTGGCCCTCAAATCCATCCCCGTCGGCACCGGCTACGCGGTATGGGTCGGTATCGGCGCGGTCGGCACCGCCACCGTCGGCATGGTCTGGCTCGGCGAAGCCGTGAGCGTGGCGAAAATCTGCTGCCTCCTGCTCATCATCAGCGGCATCGTCGGGCTTCGAGTACTGGAATAAGCCGCTTCCCGCCGAGCCCACACGGTTCTAAAGCTCGCGGATCACCCGCGCAGGATTCCCCACCGCGACCACGTTCGCCGGAAGGTCACGGGTGACCACCGCCCCCGCGCCCACCACCGTGTTGTCGCCGATCGTCACCCCTGGGCAGACGATGACGCCGCCGCCCAGCCACACGTTCTCCCCGATCGTGATGGGCTCGGCCGCCTCCCACTTGGCGCGCCGCAACTCGGGATCCAACGGATGGGTGGGGGTCAACAACTGCACGTTCGGGCCGATCTGCGTGTCAGCGCCGATCCGGATCGGCGCCACGTCCAACATGACCGCCCCGAAATTGACGAACGTCCGCGGTCCGATACTGATCTGGTAGCCGTAGTCCACGTACAGCGGCGGGCGGATCTCCACATCCTCCCCGACCTCACCCAACAGTTCCGCCAGGATCGCCCGCCGCCCGTCAGCGTCCTCCGCAGGAGCCGTGTTGAACCGCTCCATCAGCTTCATCGCCCGCCGCAGGTCAGCCGCCAGCTCAGGATCGTCGGCAATGTACAGTTCGCCTGCGAGCATGCGTTCCTTCTGCCCTGCCACAGTCGCCTCCCGTTTCCGCCCAGCGGAATGCCTGCCCCAGCCTACTTGCGCCCTGCCTGTCCGCGGCACCCCGCCCAGCCGCGGGATGCCGCACCCGACGGTTAGCGCTTCAAGAACGCGTCAATCAACCGGGCCGCATCATCGGTACCGATCGCGCGGCTGATCGTCTCCGCCTCATCAGTGACACTCTGCTGCGGTGACACCGTCCACGACGAGCGGAGCAGCCGCTTCGCCTGGCCGAGAGCAAACGCGGGCCCCGCAGCAAGCTGCGCGGCGACCTCTTCTGCCCGGCTGACCGCCGCCTCGTCATCAACCACTTCGGTGACCAGTCCCCACTCGCGTGCCTCCTCTGCGGTCAACGGCCGGTTCATCAAGGCCATCTCCAACGCCCGCTGCTGCCCGACCGCTCGGGGAAGCAGATAAGACACCCCGCAGTCAGGCGTCAACCCCACCCCGGCATAGGCCATGAGGAACTTGGTGGAACGCGCCGCCACCACCAGGTCAGCGGTGAGCACGAACGCGAGACCGGCCCCGGCGACCGCCCCGTGCACCGCGGCCACCACCGGCTTAGCCAACTCTGTCAACCGCAGCAGCCCGTCGCCCAGCGTGGCAGCGAGCTCGTTCAAATACCCCGACCGGTCCTCAGCCGCCATCATCGACGCCACGTCCCCGCCGGCACAGAACCGCTTCCCCTCGCCGGTGAGGAGCACCACCCGAACCGCCGGGTCCCCGGCCTGGTCAACCGCCTCCCCAAAAGCCCGTGCGGCCGCCATGTCCACCGAGTTCGACGCGTCCGGACGGGCAAGCGTGATCCGCGCAATCCCCCCGTCCACCACGCAGCGCACACCACTCATCCGACCCACCACCTTCCCCTCGAATCCTGCTGTCTTCCAGTGGCGGGCCCGAAAACACTTCGCCAGCGGCACCGCCACGGGGATTACCAGCGCCACACTAGGCCGCCCCGCCCCCGCACCCCAGCGGCGCCCCCGGGCAGTCTGCTGCCCCGCCTCCACACCGACACCACCCCGTCACTGATCGGTAACGCCCCTCCCGCACCCTGCTCCCAGGGGCCGTGCCCGACAGCACCGGCCCCGTCTCCCGGGACACTGCCGCGCCCCGGGCTACCGGTCAGGTGCCGGTAGCCCAGAAGACACCGGATTCGCGGCTGCCCGGGCCCGCGGTCACGGTTTCCGCCACACCAGGGTGTAGCGCCACAACAGCCGACGGCGCAGCCGTGCCCTTGGCAGGACGCGCCGGGCCTCCGCAACGATCTCCGCGAACGTCATGGTGGCGGGCGTGGTCACCGCAGTCATAGACACCGGCCGCGGCGCACGGCGTCCCCGGTGACGCACCCAGCCAATCAGCGGGTTGAGCACAACCGAGACACCGTCCAACAAGACGTCAATCGGGTCGTGCGCCCGATACAAGCCCACGACCACCAGGGTGCCTCCCGGGGCGAGCAGATCCCGAAAACAGGTGAGCGCCTCAGCCAACGGCATGTGGTGCACTGCTGCCACGCACGTCACCACGTCATAGGGGCCTGCGGGGGTATCGGTGAGCACATCACCGACCGTGAAAACCACGGGTGCCGCGGGATCGGTGAGCTCCCGCGCCCGGGCAGTGATCACCGGGTCGATATCGATCCCGCACACCCGATCCGCACGCCCAGCCAGCAGCCGGGCCAGGTCACCGCTCCCGGATCCGGCATCGAGAGCACGACCGAAACGCGGGGGGAGCTGCCGCAGAATCCACCGGTGGTAGTAGGCGTTGTGGTCCCACGGATAGGCGGCGTTGAACTCGTCAAGCACAGCGTGCAACCGCCGCAGCAGTCCAGTCATGCCCCTAGCACACCAAACTCCAGCACGGTGGTCTTCCTTGACTGTCCGAACCCGCGGCACGCCCGCACCACCTTTGCGATACGGCAGCGGGGAGAGCGTCAGCCGTGCGAAGACAGGCCTGCAGCCTCGGCCCTCCCCTGGCGGAAAATCTCAGCTGTCGGGATGTCAGCCCATCCCAGCAGTCACCCACAATTCGCTGGGACGGTTCACAAACAGGCTCTTCACCCGCGGGATGTCCCTCTCCGCCAACGCCAGTTTCGGGAAACGCGCAAACAGTTCCGGAAGCACCACGTTGAGTTCCAGGCGCGCCAGCGGTGCCCCCAAACAGTGGTGGGGGCCGTGCCCGAACGTGATGTGGCGGCTATCCGAGCGGGTCACATCGAAAACTTTCGGGGCAGCATGGACCCGGCTGTCCCGGTTAGCAGCCCCGTAAACCATCATCACCGGCTCCCCAGCCCCAATCGTGTACCCGCCCAATTCCTTCTCCCGAGTGGGGAAACAGAACGGCAGCATCACCACCGACGCGGTATGCCGCAGACACTCTTCCACTGCCCGCTCCCACGGCACTTCACCGGACGTGACCAGGGCAAGCTGGTCCGGATGCTCCAATAGCAACCGCACCGAATTGGAGATCTGCCCCACCGTGGTTTCAAACCCGGCATCAACGAGGAGCACCACCGTCCACATCAAGTCTTCTTCCGACAGTGTGGAGCCGTCGTCGTCATGGACGTGCAGCAGGGCGCTAATCAAACCGTCATCAGGCTGCTCCCGTCGAGCCGCCACCATGGCCGCAACATAGGCGTACAACTCTTCGTGGACTGTGGCGTCGGTGCCCGACAGCAGACGCGTGACCAGAGAATCCAAAGCAGGCTGATCTGTTTCGGGAATCCCCAGCAAACGACCGATAACCCCCACAGGCACCGGGTGAGACAGCGCCGCGTTGATATCGAACGGCTGGGAGGCGTCAATACGGTCCAGGCAGGCGCGCGTCAACTCCTGCACGACCGGGCGCAGCCCTTCCACGCGTCGAGTAGTGAACGCATGCTGCACAAGGCGTCGCAGCCGGGTGTGCTCGGGGGGATTCTTGCTGAGCATCGATCCCATGGAAACCAGCTTCACCAGCGGATGCTCTGCCGGAACCTTGCCCTGGGCCACGGCAGTCCAATGCTCCACTCCGCGCTTCACTTCAGGGTCGGCCATGAGCGTACGCAACTCCTCGTAGCCGGTGACCGCCCATACGTCCAGCCCCATCACGCTGAGCCGAACCACCGGTCCGTGCTCAGCAAGGGCGTGAATGTCGGCCTCCGTGAGACCTCTCTCCGTGTCAAGCACAATCTGGGGCGCTGGGGAAGACAAGGCGACTCCTACCGCAGGTCGAAAAGTACAGCCGAGAGTCTCTTACCCAGCGCGAGCACCTTTTCTCCAGAAGAGGAAGAATTCCCTCGATCTTGTACTCTGCGAATAGACTGCTGACGATCATCAACATCTATTGAGGAAAGCGCAACCCAACGAAACATTTGGCTTGCGGATCAGCGATAGCTACGCCAACAAACCAGACGTTGTCCACTCAACGGAAACGTCAGCGAAGCTAAGAGGAGGACTCGCCACTGAACACATGAATTCAGGGCAGCGCTTGCCAGACTCTTGGATGCGCACCGGCGTAAGTTCTCAAGAATTGAGAGCATACCGAGTGACTGAGGAATGTCACATCGTAAAAGGACAGGGACTGTGCTGCTCAACAGTCATAGAAATACGTCATTAACTATACGAACAAACTTTGTTTTCCCTGTCCTGCTGCGGACAGCAGGACGGGTTCACGCCTGGCTCACCAGCAGGGATAGAGATGCTCATGCACTACATCTAGCAGTTGCTCTACTTCCTCCAGCAAAGTCAGCATGGCCCCGTAATTGAAGTCTTCGTACAGCTAGACCTGTTCAATATAGCGCCAAGATTCTCTCTCCTTCGTCTAGAAAAATCCAACACACATCTAGGCGACAGGCCACAATCGAATCTGCATCGAGGGCCGCAACCCCGCACAATCTCGCGCACAGCATTTAGATAATCACTGTGCACCACACTTTCAGGATTTAGAGGAAACCCAAGTTCTTCAAACCGATCTCTTCAGGATCATCTCCCGTTTTGGGTTCCTCAACTGGGTTCCGGACTCGGTGACTCAGTTGGCGGAGTAGGCGTTTCGGTCGAGCTCTCATTGTCCCCGGTCGGGATTATCAGGTAGAGAGACGATAGCGGCAGCGCACCCAGCCACGAACAACAAGAACACTATTGCGCTGCAGCTAGCAACCCCACGAGAACCTTCGTACCTAGAGGCATGTCGGACTATCCCCACCTGCGTGGGGAGCACTCAAGCGAGGCAAGTACAAGCCCGGCGAGATGCGGACCATCCCCACGTGCGTGGGGAGCACTTCACGTAGATACTGCGCGGCCCTCTCTAGACGGGACCATCCCCACGTGCGTGGGGAGCACCACACGGTCGCCATGATCATCACGTCCCGCGCAGGACCATCCCCACGTGCGTGGGGAGCACCAGGTGTCTGCTGACCATGCTGTGGATCTGTTCGGACCATCCCCACGTGCGTGGGGAGCACGTCCGGGGACACTCGAGGTGTCTACCCTCCACAGGACCATCCCCACGTGCGTGGGGAGCACCCCAGCGGCGGAACGTTCGCATGGGGGTGGCGAGGACCATCCCCACGTGCGTGGGGAGCACTGCGGCCTAGGACTGCAGGTTGATTTGCCTGCCCGGACCATCCCCACGTGCGTGGGGAGCACTCCTCCTTCGCCGCACTGGGGGGTCCGTAAAACGGACCATCCCCACGTGCGTGGGGAGCACAAGATGAGGTTGGCTCCCCGAATCGTCGAGCTCGGACCATCCCCACGTGCGTGGGGAGCACTGCCGCCCCATTCCACAGAAAGGAACACCACCAGGACCATCCCCACGTGCGTGGGGAGCACGGAGTGCGTTTGGACGACCTTCTCCGCGCGGTCGGACCATCCCCACGTGCGTGGGGAGCACATGGGGGGAACCAGTTCCCCCCTAACTGACGGAGGACCATCCCCACGTGCGTGGGGAGCACTCGTCGTCTCAGCCACCGGGGTCGACTAGCCCAGGACCATCCCCACGTGCGTGGGGAGCACGGGGCGCGGCCGTCGCGCCCCCGGGGAAGCGACGGACCATCCCCACGTGCGTGGGGAGCACGAGCTCCGCCGTGAGGGCATCGGCGTGGAGGTCGGACCATCCCCACGTGCGTGGGGAGCACGGGAGGCAAGGGGAAAGCCTAGGGTGTGAAAACGGACCATCCCCACGTGCGTGGGGAGCACGTGTGCGGCGCTGCTGCGCCCGAAGACGTAGTCGGACCATCCCCACGTGCGTGGGGAGCACGCGTCGACGGCCGGCCCGTGCGGGCCCGGGCTCGGACCATCCCCACGTGCGTGGGGAGCACGTTGATCTGGAGTTCGCCGAGGCGGCGCTCGGCGGACCATCCCCACGTGCGTGGGGAGCACACCGGGGCCGAAACCGGTTTCGGGGCCGGTGAACGGACCATCCCCACGTGCGTGGGGAGCACCGGGTCATGCGGGTTCTCCCTCACTCGGAAACCGGACCATCCCCACGTGCGTGGGGAGCACGAGCTCCGCCGTGAGGGCATCGGCGTGGAGGTCGGACCATCCCCACGTGCGTGGGGAGCACGGGAGGCAAGGGGAAAGCCTAGGGTGTGAAAACGGACCATCCCCACGTGCGTGGGGAGCACGTGTGCGGCGCTGCTGCGCCCGAAGACGTAGTCGGACCATCCCCACGTGCGTGGGGAGCACGCGTCGACGGCCGGCCCGTGCGGGCCCGGGCTCGGACCATCCCCACGTGCGTGGGGAGCACGTTGATCTGGAGTTCGCCGAGGCGGCGCTCGGCGGACCATCCCCACGTGCGTGGGGAGCACACCGGGGCCGAAACCGGTTTCGGGGCCGGTGAACGGACCATCCCCACGTGCGTGGGGAGCACCGGGTCATGCGGGTTCTCCCTCACTCGGAAACCGGACCATCCCCACGTGCGTGGGGAGCACATCTCCTGGGCCGCCTGGGAGGGCGAAGAGATCGGACCATCCCCACGTGCGTGGGGAGCACGGGAGCGCGGGGCGCGGCTACGCGGGGACAGGCGGACCATCCCCACGTGCGTGGGGAGCACAGACCCACTGCGGCCGCGGCCCACTTCTCCGCCGGACCATCCCCACGTGCGTGGGGAGCACCGAGTGTCCCCGGACTGGAAAACGTCTCCGGGCGGACCATCCCCACGTGCGTGGGGAGCACGCCGGGTCGTACTCGAATGGGCCGATGAACTCAGGACCATCCCCACGTGCGTGGGGAGCACTCGGGTGTCTCGTTGTGTCCTAGGGGTTGCGGTGGACCATCCCCACGTGCGTGGGGAGCACGAGCCACCTCGGCCGCTGCCTGATCCGCCTCCAGGACCATCCCCACGTGCGTGGGGAGCACCGCTACTTCAACCAGGCAGTCACCAAAGTCTACGGACCATCCCCACGTGCGTGGGGAGCACAACATGGATTGCGGCTGGCGTTTCCACTCCCCCGGACCATCCCCACGTGCGTGGGGAGCACCTGCTGGATCAGCTCAAGTGGGACAGTGGGCTCGGACCATCCCCACGTGCGTGGGGAGCACACGGCCGGCCAGCGCGGGTATCGGTGTCACAACGGACCATCCCCACGTGCGTGGGGAGCACGGCGTCTACTTTCCGTTCTGACTCCCGCGATTCGGACCATCCCCACGTGCGTGGGGAGCACGCCACGACCCGTGCCGATCACAACAGTGTCGCCGGACCATCCCCACGTGCGTGGGGAGCACGAGGACGGCGCCCCGTCCGTGGGCGTCGTCCTGGGACCATCCCCACGTGCGTGGGGAGCACACAGCCACCACGGCCGTCACGGTGGCGCGACCCGGACCATCCCCACGTGCGTGGGGAGCACGGGCGGGGGCGGAACAGTGGCAGGACGTCCGGCGGACCATCCCCACGTGCGTGGGGAGCACCCCATGCGGGATAGGAGCAGCCCTTGTTGTTACGGACCATCCCCACGTGCGTGGGGAGCACACCATCAGAGCGCGCAGCGCCTCTAGACGTGCCGGACCATCCCCACGTGCGTGGGGAGCACTCGCCACGCCTCCCTGTCGTCGTGCGGGTGGACGGACCATCCCCACGTGCGTGGGGAGCACAATTTGAAGGATACCCCGGTCGTCGGAATAGACGGACCATCCCCACGTGCGTGGGGAGCACTCGACGGACCAGGATGGAGGGCCGAATTCGACCGGACCATCCCCACGTGCGTGGGGAGCACCGTGCTCCCCCGCATGCCATCCCCACTCCGCGCGGACCATCCCCACGTGCGTGGGGAGCACGGCGCGCCTATCTCGACGAAGCACCGGACATCCGGACCATCCCCACGTGCGTGGGGAGCACGTGGCCTCGTTCACACATCCAGGTCGCTGACACGGACCATCCCCACGTGCGTGGGGAGCACCCAGTGCCGCAGAAACCCTAGTACCACGTTTCCGGACCATCCCCACGTGCGTGGGGAGCACATGATCCGCCTCCGAGACTGGGCACCGAGAAACGGACCATCCCCACGTGCGTGGGGAGCACGGGGTTGCGGCCGCTGTGGGCTGCCCACCTAGCGGACCATCCCCACGTGCGTGGGGAGCACACGCACGCAACGTTGTCAGCGCTGTATGAGCTCGGACCATCCCCACGTGCGTGGGGAGCACCGCCCGGTTGGGCGGCCCTGTTTTTAGCTGGCCGGACCATCCCCACGTGCGTGGGGAGCACACGCACGCAACGTTGTCAGCGCTGTATGAGCTCGGACCATCCCCACGTGCGTGGGGAGCACCGCCCGGTTGGGCGGCCCTGTTTTTAGCTGGCCGGACCATCCCCACGTGCGTGGGGAGCACTTGGGGAGAACCAGTTCCCCCCTAACCGATGGAGGACCATCCCCACGTGCGTGGGGAGCACTCCAGGCAGATCCCACGGCCGCGGTAGACCTGCGGACCATCCCCACGTGCGTGGGGAGCACTAGCCGCGCTCAGCCAAGTTCCGTAGCCAGGCCGGACCATCCCCACGTGCGTGGGGAGCACTGCACGCCCTGCCATCTGCGGCTGCCCGCCCACGGACCATCCCCACGTGCGTGGGGAGCACCTGGTCAGGCCGGGAGCGGCAACTCCCGGCCGTGGACCATCCCCACGTGCGTGGGGAGCACCGTCGCCGTTTCCCCCGCTCCCGAGTCCTCCACGGACCATCCCCACGTGCGTGGGGAGCACCCCAGACCCCAGGGTGGCCCCAACGGCAGAGGCGGACCATCCCCACGTGCGTGGGGAGCACAGAAGATGACCTGCAGCTTTAGAGGGCGTTATCTTCTCGTTATCAATCTTCTGGGTATCAGGAGGTTCGGCCCACCGCTCGCATAGGTCAATTTAGCCGGAATCTCTGCTCTGGGCAGCCAATTGCCTGACACTGGCCGGGCCTTGCCCTCCGCTGGGATTCATCACAGCAGGACCGGGACAGTCTTTCTAGGTTGAGGCGGGGTGCAAACCCATCGGCCTGCGGCGACGGCAACCGACTGTCCGGTGGAAGCGCGTCGTTCTGCCTGCCGCCAGATCACTGGCGGGGAAAGCGACGTTGGCATCCTCGCAATGCTCCTGGGACTGTCTGCTGTCCGCAGACGTCCTGGTCTCGCCTCCGAAAGGCCAGCCCTGGGACGACCGTGTTTCAGCGTGGCCGCCGGGTAGAGGGAAGGCTAGTCGACATGGGAGGTCGCCATGCTGCTGGAACGGACACGGGAAGTTGCTGACGCAACACGGCGCCCCGCCCGGATTGCCGCTGGTGTGATGGGCGGCCTGTTCCTCCTGGCCGGGATTCTCGGGTTCATCCCAGGTGTCACCAGCGACTACTCTTCGATGGCCTTGTCCGGGCACTACTCGGAAGCGAGACTGCTCGGCGTGTTCCAGGTGTCGGTGCTGCACAACCTGTTGCACCTGTTTTTGGGTGTTGCCGGGTTGGCCGCAGCGTGGAAAGGGGCGCGTTTTTCGCGCCTGTACCTGCTGCTCGGCGGTCTGGTCTACCTGGCCCTGTGGTTCTTCGGGGTACTGCTTGACTTCACGACTGTGGACAAGCTGTTCGGCCCGATCCCGTTTTGGGCGAACTTCATTTCCTTCAACGGGATCGACGACTGGATGCGGTTCCTGGTGAGCACGTTGATGCTCTCGTTCTACTTCGTGGTGCGGCCCGGGCGCGGCGTTCCGGAGTAGCCGGTGACTGTTCGGGGTTCTTCGAGCGCATCCACCAGTGGGACAGCAGTGTGCCCACCGCTCTGACCGGGGTGGGGATGTCCTCAACCGAGGGTGCGCTGTGCCGGCGACGTGGGGTCACGGGGTATTGAGCAGCACCGGCGAGGGAATACTGTTGGCCGTTGTCCACGGCTTCTGTTCTTCGTCCGGCCGCAGTTTGTCTGATAGCGCTAGGCCCAATACCGCATAACGGTCCTGCAGAAAAAGGGAGCGGGTGTCTCGCTGCACCGGGGCGCTCTGCTCCCCTTCCCTTGCCTCACCCCCACAAAAGCGCTTTTGAGCTGCAATAACTTGGAGTTGTCGGCATAGTGCTTTCTGTGGTCTCCTTTAACGTTCACGCTAGTGGAACTCTCCGCTGGACCGGAACGTCTCCCATGGCGTTACGGTGCCGCGCCCGGTGAGGCCGCGGTGATCGCCGCGAACGTTTCTCTACCTGTTGAAAAGGACAGCATGGTTTTCAGGCGTTTGCTTACGGCTTTCGGGGTGGGAGGCCCCAGCGTCGACACGGTGCTGCGTTCCCCCCACACTCGGCCCGGCGAGTTTCTGGAGGGGACTGTTGAACTGGTCGGGGGCGAGAGTGAGGTGCTCATTGAGGAGATCAGCGTGTGTCTCGCCTCGGCCGTGGAAGTGGAGGCCGGGGACACCGAAGGGGTTTCCCGCGTCGAGTTCGCCCGTTTCCCGGTGACCGGCGCCTTCCCGCTCGGGCCTGGGCAGCGCCATTCCATTCCGTTCCGTTACCCGGTGCCGTGGCAGGCACCGATCACCGCGGCGGGCGGGGGCCCGCTTCCGGGGGCCAGGGTGGGGCTGCGGACTGATGTGGCCATTGCCCACGCCGTCGACAAGGGCGACTTGGACCCGGTGCTCATCCATCCGCTTCCTGTCCAGGACCGGATCCTGGACGCGTTCGCCCGGCTCGGTTTCGTGCTCAAGCACATGGACTTGGAGCAGGGGCACCTGGTGGGCACTGCGCAGCAGTTCCCGTTCTTCCAGGAAATCGAGTTCCACCCTTCGCCGCGCTACGCCCACGAGATCAACGAGGTCGAGGTGAGTTTCGTCGCCGACCCGGAGGGCGTCGACGTGATCATCGAGTTCGACAAGCGCGGTGGGCTGTTCACCGAGGGTGCGGACATCTACGGCCGGTTCCGGGCTTCACACGCTGATGTCGACCGCGTGGACTGGGTGGCGCAGGTCGACTCGTGGGTTGCCCAGTCGTTGTCCCAGCACCGCAGCCTTTTCGGTGGTTACGGCCACGGACATCCCGGCCACTATCCCCCGCCGGGCTACGGACATCCGGAGCACCACAGTGGTGGGGGCGGCTTGGGCGGGGTCGCCATGGGGGTCATCGGGGGTATGGCTGCCGGTTACGTGGCGGGTGAAATCATGGACGCCATCGGCGAGGTTTTCGAGGACGATGACGACGACTAGGAAGCGTTCCCGCTTTCCTCGGTGGTGCAGACATCAGGGTTCGGCTTTCCCTCATCAGGTCGAACCCTGATCCGCTCCACAGGTCGCGGGGGTGGACCGGCGGTCTGCTCGGTGCGGGCCTCGCAGCGGCGAGAGTGCTTCACCGGGTGTTGCCTGGGGCCGGTCCACCCTCCCCGCGCAAGGGGGAACACTCTTGGGAATCCCCACGAAACCTGGTGGTTGGGGTGGGGTTTCTCCTTTCGATGGTGGGTGCGGCGACGGCATCCACCAAGGCCCGCGCCTATTCCGGTCATTTTTGGTCCAGAATACGGTCTGCAGCGCTGGCGTGTCTCTCTGGGGAGCGGATGGGGCCTATGCCAGGCGTGGGGCGGGGATGCTGTTCACCGCTTCTTGTCGAGCAGTCCCGGAGCGGCGTAGACCCATTGGCCGTCCTGCTCCTGGTAGAGGCCGCTCACTCCGAAGCAGGAGAGGAAGACGAGGCGGTCGCCGCAGTACTCCCGAACGAGCTCCTCCAGTTCAGCGGCGGGCATGACGAGGCCGTCTAACGGTCCGGCGTACAGGGTTACGGGGTGGTCGATGTGGTTCATACGTGTGCCTGAGTAGGGCCGATGGGCGGGGACGGGTGCCGGGAGGGGAGAAGGATGATCCGTTCCCGCAGAGGTGAGGTGACGGTTGCCCCGGGCGGGCGTACCGGGGAGGAGGCGGTACGCCCGTCCAGGAATTGGCCGGGCCATCACGAGGAGGGGATGTTGTCGGCCCAGCAGGGGAAAGCTGAGTTCCTCGGCTGCGGTGGAGCAGTCCGGGTCAGCGGAGGCTTCCCGGCAGGGGTCAGGTCGTATTCGTGGCGGGCATGGTTGCGGGTGGTGTCAGCGGACGGTGGGTGGACTGTTTTCGACGCAGTGGGTGTGTGCTGCCTGCCGCGCGGAGACTGAGGTGCGGCGGTCAAGGGCAAGGACAGACAGTTCCCATCACCGCTTGGTGTGCTGGGTCGGGCCGCGCGGGCGACGGCCGCGGGGCAGGTGGGGCCTGGTGCAGGCAGCGTCGTAATCCACGAGTCACCCCCTAGCCGACGACACTTTCGAAGAGTTTTCCTGGTTTGTCACCGTTATTCCGAATGAGGAATGTTTGCGAAGGTTGGAGCGGAGAAAGCGTTTCCGCTCGCGCCTTCGCTATTCACCATTCCCAAACCTGCAGTTGCTTTCCATGAGTTTGACTAAAGTGAAGCACTAAGTCCGACACGACGATCAACTGTGCTGAATCAGTGCAGAAGTGAGGAAAGGTGTGCAGAAAGACGGGGGCCCTTGGGTAAAGATCGGACAGAAGATTCGGGAGCACCGGCAACACGCTGGACTTTCCCAGGAAGAGCTGGCGAAGCTGGTTGCTCTTTCGCCGACCATGCTGAGCGCGATGGAGCGCGGCACACGCGGCATCAAAAGGGACCATGTGGAACGTATCGACGCCGCGCTCGGCATACCCGGCACGTTGACGGAGCTGTGGGACCGGTCTCGGGGGGCCGGTCTGCCGCCCTGGTATGAGCAGGTGGCCGACCTGGAACGGGCGGCCTCCGAGATCTGGGTCTACCACCCGCTCATGGTGCCGGGTCTGCTGCAGACCGAAGAGTATGCCGCGCACATCCTTCGGGTCAGCCATCCCCGGGCCACTCCAGCCGAAATCGAGGAGCTGGTCCGGGGGCAGATGGAACGTAAAGCGATCTTCGACCAGGAGCGGCCGCCCCGCTTGATCGTGGTCGTGGACGAGGGGGTGCTGCGCCGCCCCACGGGGGGCCGTGAGGTCATGCGCCGCCAGATCGGCCATCTGCTGCAGGAGAGTTCGCGGCCGTTCGTGTCGATCCAGGTGGTGCCGTACGACAGTGAGCACCATCCGGGGCTGTCGAACGGTTTTGCGCTGTTCACGGTTCCCTGGAAGAACCCGGTCCTGTACGTGGAGACTCGCCGGGCAGGAAAGCCCACGGACGATCCGGAAGCGGTGGAGGACTATTCCCAACTGTTCTCCGACTTGCGGGGTGCGGCCCTCCCATTGGGCTGTTCCCGCAGGCTGATGGCCCAGCTCCACGAAAAGCTGTGACGCGCAGTGTGCAGACTGCTGCGGTACGTCCGTGACGGACTACCTAAGGGTTCCCCGGCCAGCCGGACCGCTGCGGCACTGTATCCCCGGGGTGCTCCCGCGGATAGCTGCGCGCAAAGGTTGGGTGATAGGAGCTTTTTGCGCTTGGCCGCGGCCCCCGTCGGGTTCCTGGCCTGCACGCGCGAGCGGACTCACCCCCTGCTGGGGTGGTCCTTCCCTGCCGGTAGTCCCCGGCATTGGGAGCCTCAATCGCGTCTGGCGAGAGGGTAGTCGACGGTGTTTTTCCAGTGGAGGACGAAGTAGACGCCTTTGGAGGGGGGTGCCAGGCTGTCCCAGCGGGTGGCGAGCAGGTCGACGAGGTAGAGGCCGCGGCCGGTGATCCGAGTGGGATCGTTCGCGCGGGACACCACGTGCGGCACGGTGTGGGGCAGCCGGGGCTCCCGGGTGTGGATTTCCACCCGGATCTCGGAGTGTTCCACGGCGACATGGACCTCGTAGGAGCCTCCCGGGTCCCCGGACCGGGTATGGCGGAGCGCATTCGTCGCGAGTTCGGAGGTGATCAGTTCGGCTCGTTCCACTACCTCGTCAGGGACGAAGGTGTACGGGTTGCTCCGCAAGCATGCGGTGACGAATGCGCGGGCTTCAGCCACGCTGTACGGGCTACCGGCGAAGGCCGTGGAGGATACGTTCATCCTGCCACCGCTCCTTCGGTAGAGGTGGCGGAGAGGAGACGGAGCGTTCGGTGGTGCGCGTGTGGTGATTCGGACACGTGGCAGGCAACCTTGACCATCGCATCCCCCATCATGTGCTCAGGCGGGGCGAGGCGTCCTCGTGCCGTCTTCGGCTGGGGCCCCGGCATTGCGGTCGTGTGACGCCCTGGTCGGCAGGGTTCGCCCTAGGCCGGTTCCGTGGTTTTCCCGGAAGCAGGCAGGGCTGTGGGATCTCCGCAGCCACACTGCTCTCCCCCGCCGCAGAGGACGACTATCACGCTACGCGTATTCTTACTCGTTGAAAAGCGAGAGAGCTCCTTTTTCTGACATTGCTTTCCCGAAACCGGGAAAACGACTTTTCTTTCGTCCGGGGTGGCGGATGCGCTGGCCGATATCTTTTCTCTGCGCTTCCGGAGCTCTTCGCAACGGAAGTTCCTGATCCATTCGACGGTCAGAGAGCGCGGGTTCAGATAGCCTTTGTGAAGACGTGAGCCTTCCGTTTCGGGAATGGCGGACAGGTACCGCTGTCCCGGCTGGTGCAGGGTAGGGGCCGTGCGTGTGCTGGCCTCGGCCACCGTGGGGCTTTTAACCTCCCGGCAAATGTCTCGGGGTAGGGCCGAACTGTCGCGGCGGAGCACGCTGGTGGCGGCGTTCTCGCCGGTCACTCGGGAGGAGGCGAGCGTGCCGGGCGGCGGAAGACGCGTGAAGGACCGTCTTGGGCTGACCGCGGCCGGCACAGTGGAATCGTAGGCGGCTGGACGGTTTGCCGCCCACGGCGGCGGACGGCAAACCGTCGCATTCCTTTCTGAGGCGCGGAGTTTCCGCTCAGCACCCCTCGGCCCGGGAGCACATTGTCGGTTTCAAGGCCTTGACTTTTCGCGTCGAAGAGTCTCCAGGCCGTGGGAACGCTCCCGAACAACCGAAAAAATGATTACTCGCGGCGCGCTCCTTCCGGCCAGATGACATCCACCGGCACGCCCCTGGCCCGGGCAGCCGCCACCGCGTCCGCGGTGCCGCCTTTCCCGGAAGCGGGCTGGCCGTCCCACACCGCGAAGAGCCGGTCGACGCTGCCGATCACCGCCTCGTTCGCATCCTCATAGGCCTGTCTGCCCGCAGTCAGGTGCGACATGTAGCGCACCAGGCTCGAGCGGACCAGCAACCGGTCAAACTGTTCCAAGTTGTCCGGTTTCACCTTGGTCTCCCGGTAGTCCGCGGACGGCAGCACTACTTCCAACTGCCCGCCTACAGCCAAGACTGCTTCAGCGAAAAGCTGGTCAGCGCCGCGGGCCAGGCAGGAGACCCCGACAAGCTCACCGTCCGCGTAAGGCGTAAGCGCCTCAGTCAGTGCCTGGCGCACCAGATCCATGCTGTCGGCAGTCAGGTTGGAATGCCCGGTAATCCCAATTCGCACTCCTGCATCCCCTTCATCACGTTTGACTCTTGGCCAGGAGCGTACGGGACAATTCCTCGCGTAGTTCCGCCACCACCGGTTCCCTGCGGAACGGTTCGGCTTCCCGATACCAGTCCTGGAGGCGCCGCCGTACCCGGCCTGACCTCAGCCCTCCTGCGACGGCTACAGCATTACAGACCGCATTGGCGGCCTCTACCGGCTCGTTGAGCAGCAGATAGGTGCGCCCCAGGCCGATGAGGTCGAATGCCTGGTTGCGGCGCCGGGTGGGCGGCCGCAGCTCCAGTGCCTGCGTGATGTAGTGGAGTGCCTCTTCGGCGTTCTTCCGTTTCGCTGCCGGATCGTCTTGGTTTTGCGCGAGGTCCCGGTAGCGTGCGCCCACCACCCCGGACAGTTCTGCGCGGTCGATGGTCCGCACCCATTCGGGGAGCGGCTCCGCAGTGTCGTTTTCGAGCATTTCTTCTGCCTGCGCGACTGTCCGCCGGTAGGCCTGGACGCGTCCCATCCGGGCATAGGCCCAGCCTTCCCGGGTGTAGAGCATGGACATCATCGCGGGGGGTGCTTTGCGGGTGCGCGCCCCGTCCAACGCGAGCCGGGAGATCTCCAACGCGTCTTGGGGCCGGTGCAGGTCAAGCATCTGCCGGGCCATATCGGCGAGCACTCCCACCCCGTACAGCTCGTAGTCCGGTCCTGCCTGGTGTGCGGCGCGCAGGGAGAGCGTGTAGTACTTCTGTGCGCTGGGGTGGTCGCCCTCGTCATAGGACATTGCCGCCGCAATGCGGGAAAGCTCGGCCATGGCGAGGAAGAGGCGGGGTTGGATTGCTGCGGACCGGATCTCTCCAGCCATGTCTGCGACCTCGGACAACTGGGCCACCACGGCTTTGCGGCTGATGCCCAGCCGCCACCGGTCATCCCAGTGCCGCAAGGCGGCTACTCCGGCTTCGATCCGTTCGAGCTCTGTTTCCTCTGGGGCGCCGGATTGCCGCGTGACTGGTTTGCGGAGGGGAACCAGCCAGCGTTCCAATGTTTCTGTCAGCGCCGTTCCGACGACTAGCGCACCGCCTGCTGCCAGCGCGTCTCTGCGTTTCATCAGGTCATTCACCGTGGTTTCAGCGATGTCACGGATCGTTCCCGCTGCCGGGCACAGGTCACGGGAAGACCCGGAGAGCGGATTTCTGGCTGGGGGATCGGCCGTTTTTCCGCCCTTCTCTGACTTTGTGTCGGAATCCCCTTCGGTTGCATTGATCAAACGCAGCGCGCGGCTGAGCACTCCCCCGGTTTCGAGAACTTCGTCGAAACGTCGCGCTAAATCGGGTGGGCAGGAGCGTTCCGCGACTTCGATGCGTCCAACCAGACTCGTGCTGACCCATACACGTTGCGCGAGTTCCCGCTGAGTCAGTTTCCGGTGTTCACGCCAGTACCGCAGCTCCGCGCCGAACCAGTCGGCGGGGGACCGCTCAGGCCGCAGCGGCTTGGGGGGTCGAGGCACCGGTTCCTCCTCCGCGAGTGAGAGACGGCTGGACACGTTGTCGGATTCAGGATCCCCTTTGGGGGAGAATCGGTCCACTTAAGGGGTGGGGAATGCCCGGTGGAGCGGGGCAGCGCCGATTCCGGGCCCCGCATCGGGCTTCTACGGCGGCAGCACTCCTTTCATCAGCGTTAATGCCGGTTGATTGTGCCGTGCTGGCCTCGAAGATTTCCTAAGCCGAGGCATGTCCCGGTCTCTTCTTACCGCCTGGTTCTCGACCGTGGCGACAGCTTTTTCTGTGCTGCTTCTTGTCTCTTGACATTCCGTGTTGTGGGGTCGGACCAGCGATTACTGCGGTTCACGGTCAGTCGGGTTGCCGCTGTTGCCCTACAGAACCTTTGTTTCCTGGGCTTCCCCGGTCCAACGCGTTGCAAAGTGTTCTGTTTTGTTCGGGGATGTTTCGGGCCGGGGAAACCGGCGTACCGAGTAATCGGAGTTTCCGACGATGAGCGATGTCTGTTTCCCCCCTCTCGACTGGGGAGGGCCGCATCCCGCTCAATAGGGAGGGCGGCGCAACCGGAAACCAGACGCTGCTCTCTTCGAGGACTAAAAGGAAGAGGAACCATGCGCGGCGGCAGGTCACCCGAAGCCCAGACCGGGAACCGTGTCCACGAACTCTTCGGACCAGTCCACCATCCTGCGGTGGCGTGGCACCGGGAGAACGGTTGTCCTTCCGCCCCATTGCCTTCGCTTCCTCGGAGACGGCGGAGTACCGCGATGCGGTGGGAGATCGGCACCGGACTCCCGGAGTACCGTCCCCTCGGGGCCTCTGGCTATGTGGGCCGGCGGCGCCGGACCCGCCCCCCGGTGACCGAACTCCACTCGGTGCGGGTCCACGATCCGCGCATGCCCCTGCCCACCGACCTGCCGCGTCCCGCGGCCGTGGTGTACGCGTCCTGTCTGCGCGCGGGTCCTGCCGGAACCCGGGTGCTGGATTTGGCGCTCGACTCGGGTATACCGCTGGCCAAGGTCACGATGCTGGTCGAGCTGCTGCGGGAGGCTGCCCTGGTCGTGGACACGCCTCCTCCCTGTGTCGACCGCCGCCTGCTCGAGCGAGTGCTGGAAGGCCTTCGCCGACTGTGACCGGGCTGCCGTGGCGACGGTGACAGCGGTTGTCCAGGCAGTGCCTGACCGACCGTGCCTCCGGAACGGTAGGAGACAGCGGTCTAGCGGTACCCGGTGGGGTCAGCAGGTTTTCCCGCGTCCTGGACCTCGACCAGGTACCGCCAGGCATCCGGCTGGCTGCCGTCAAGGTCGGTGAAGCCGTAGACCTGCGCTAATTGCCCGCTGGACAGGGATGCCCCGTTCCAGCGGGCAACGTCGGGGTCAGCGGCCAAGGCAGCAATGGCCCGCCCCACATAGCGCGGCGTCTCGGAGATGCAGAAGTGCGGCTCCTGGGCAAGGGCGTCCCGCCAGTTCTCCTCCGTCACCCCGTAGGCGTCCAGCATGAGCTCGGACCGCAGCCACCCAGGGGTCACCGCCACCGCGGTCGCCCCGCGCGGCCCAATCTCGCGGGAGAGGGCAAAGGCCATGCGCAATACCGCCGTTTTGACAAGGTCATAGAAGAATGAATTGCGGTAATGGGAGCCGTTGTACTCAGCAGTGCCGTCGGTGACCTCGACCACGAGGCCGCCGGGGCGGCGTAAGAGCAGCGGCAGCGCATAGTGGCTGGTGATGGCGTGGGTGTCCACGCCTAGCCGCAGCATCCGCAGGCCGTTGTCCAGGTTGTGCTCCCAAAGAGGCACATCCCATTCGAAGAGGAGTTCACCGCCCCACACGTCGTTGACGAGGATGTCAAGCCGTCCTTGTTCGCTACTGATCCGCTCCACAAGGGAGCGGACCTGGTCAGGCACCAGGTGGTCGGTTGGCACCGCAACGCCGTGGCCGCCCGCGGCGGTGACCAGGTCGGCGGTGTCCTCGATGGTTTCAGGGCGGTTGTACTCCGAGCGCCGGGTGCGCGTGGTACGCCCTGTCACGTAGACCGTGGCTCCGGCGGCGCCGAGTTCGACCGCGATTCCCCGGCCCGCGCCCCGGGTGGCTCCGGCGACGAGAGCGACTTTTCCGTGGAGCGGGGATGGTGTTCCGTGATTCATGGGGCCTGCCTTCAGGTGGGGAGGACTGGGTTTCCCTGACGAGTGGGACGGCGCCTCCACCGGTGTCCGGCAAAGGACACCTGTCCGCTACCCCTAGGCAGGACTGTTAAGCGGGACGACCACTGCACCCTCGGGGACCATGGTTTTTCTCGGTAAAGACAGATCGCTTGTCCGGACAGGGAGCGCAGTCCGCGTGTCGTGGCGGGCGGCAGGTGAGGGATGATGGACGTTCTTCGTCTGATATTCGGATGGATCACAATCAAACTTCACCTTTATGGTGTAGATCACGATTTGTCCTTTTTATCCCGCGAATGGCAGGAAAAGAGCCCGCTCCATTCCGATACTCCGCACAGCCCAGTCCCAGCAGTCCTTTCCTGCACGACTCCCCTGGCCACTCCCCTCAGTCCAGCGCTCGTGCTGACAATCCGGACACTGCTGCACTCTTCCGCCCCACACTTGTGCCACGCCACCGAAAGAATTGTCTAACGCAGAGTAGGGAGGGTATTACCTTACGCGTCAATCGCTTCTTGCGGGGAAAGAACGCACCCTGGCACCCCGCACTCCAGCGAGTGGTCAACGGGGATGAACCTCTGCGCCGCATCCTCATTGGAGACATCATGAGCCCACTGCTCTGGCAGGTGGCCGTCCATCCCGTATTCGACGGTCAGCCGACCATGCTGATCGTGACGCGCGCGGACGGCGGCCCCGTCACCCAGGCTGACGCGGACCGGGCGATGCTCCTGCTCAACCAGGCAGAAGAGCCGGAAATCCGGCCGCAAGGCCCCTTCTGGTGGATGTCCATGCTGCTCATGGCCACAACCGTGGCATTCCTGTGCCTGTGGGCGTGGACAGCGGAGTGGCGCTGGGGTCTCATCGCGCTTCCCACTGCAGTGGGAGGACTCGTCTACTTCTCTTTTTCGCTGCCGGTGCCGTGCCCCTTCCACCACGTGAGCAAGAGCAAAGAGCCCGACGGCTGACCGGTCCGGCACCACTGGGTAGCTCCCCGCACCGGGCTAGTGCACGCAGAATTCGTTGCCTTCCGGGTCGGTCATCACCACCCACTCGCCGCTCGCCTCTTTGACGTGCCGGTAGACCTGGGCTCCCAGGCCACGCAGCCGCGCCACTTCCGCATCCCGCTCTCCCCGCGGAGGGTGCAGGTCGATGTGGACGCGGTTCTTCGTGGTCTTCTTCTCGGCGAGCGGCACCCGGTTGAAGAGCACACGGCGTCCCAGCCCCGTGCCGCTGTGCGGATCGTAAGGGTCGTCAGGGTGCCGGATTGCTGCCGCGTCCCGCCAGGCGCGCCGTCCGTGGTGCTCGGTGAGGATCTCCGGTGACACGACGCCCTGGTCGAGGAGCTGCTCGATGAGTGCGCTGTTGTCTTCCACCTCGTAGTGGAGCGCGGCCGCCCAGAAGTCCGCTTGGGCGTGCGGATCATGCGCGTCGATGACGAGTTTCCAATGCACCGGTGTGGCCATGGGCCTCTTTCTACCCTCCGCTGCTGACAATCAACGGCGGCCGTGCCCGGCCCGGGTTCCGGCGGGGACGGAGGGCACGCCGGCCGCCTCTGGCCTGCTGTGGGTTCTCCCAGGTCTGTGCGGCGTGTCCTGCCTGAATTCCGCAGCGGAGAGGCTCTGAAGCCACCATCCCACGCTCGAATTTCACAAAATTTGACAATTCAGGACATAGCTCGGCCGCTGTCGCTGGAAGAAGAAGGCTATGCGTCCTTCACACGACGAGTCGGCTCTCACGCCGTTCCGTATCGCGATCCCCGAAGAGACCCTGTCCGACCTGCGTTTCCGACTGCAGGCACCTCGGTATCCACATCCCCTTCCCGGCGACGACTGGAGCACCGGCGTTCCGCTCTCCTACTTACGCGCCCTCGTCGAGGAATGGCGGCAGTTCGACTGGCGCTCCTTCGAAGCCCGCCTGAACCGCCTCCCGCACTTCACTACCCCTATCGACGGGCAGATCATCCACTTCATCCATGCCCGCTCGCCCGTGCCCGGATCGGTTCCCCTGCTTCTCATCCACGGCTGGCCGAGCTCATTCCTGGAATTCGTGGACCTGATCGGCCCGCTGACCGACCCCGAAGCGTACGGCGGCACCGCAGCGGACGCTTTCGACGTGGTGATCCCGTCACTGCCCGGCTTCACGTTCTCCACTCCCCTCTACAGCACCGACTGGACGATCAGCCGGATCGCCGCCACGTGGCTTACCCTCATGGACCGGCTCGGCTATGAGCGTTTCGCTGTCCAAGGCGGAGACCTCGGTGCCGCGATCGCCCCGCAGATCGGACGGCTTGCCCCGGACCGGGTCATCGGAGTGCACGTCAACGGGGCGCTCGGCAACGTCGCCAGGGACATGGACGAGAAGGCCTTCGCTGCCCTCTCCCCGCTGGAGCAAGACCGGATGCGCCGCATCGGCGAGTTCCTGAATTCGGGGCTCGGCTACGTGGCCCTGCAATCCGCCCGCCCCGGCCTCATCGGGGTGATGGCGGCCGACAGCCCGGTCGCGCAGCTCGCGTGGATTATCGACACGCTGCGGTCCTGGACCTATCCGCCCGAAGCCCTGCCCGAGCAGGTTCTCGGGTGGGACTTTGTGCTCGGCACCGCCTCCCTGTACTGGCTCACCGGCTGCGCGGGATCCGCAGCGTATGTGGGCTATGCCCACCAGGGCGCACCAGAGGAGACGTCCCGCAACTCGGGAGTGCCCACCGGCGCCATCCAGTTCGCGCACGACATCGGGATCCGCCGGTTTGCGGAGGAGTCGAACACGATCGTGCACTGGCGGGATGTCCCGGACCGAGGCGGGCATTTTGCTGCGTTGGAGGAGCCGGAGCTGTTCCTCAACGACATCCGCGAATTCTTCCGGTCGCTGCGTGCCGTCGCCGCCGGGTGAGCGCTGGGTCGTGCAAGACAGCCAGGTCCGGCTGCGCCCTCTCGTGCCGCAGCCCAGGAACTGTGACCGGCACGGGTCGGCGTAGGAGAGCGGCCTCGGCAGCCCGCGCGGGCCACTGTCCGGTATCAGCTTCGCGATGCGCGCCCGATGCTGTTACGACCATGCCGCACAATGCGCTACAGTTAAAGCCGTTGGCGCGAGCGGAAGCGACCGCCACCGGGACGTGGCGCAGTTTGGCAGCGCACTTGACTGGGGGTCAAGGGGTCGTGGGTTCAAATCCCGCCGTCCCGACAGAAGACACGGTGTGAAGGTCCGCTACCGGAACTGGTGGCGGGCCTTCACACGTGTTCGGGCATCGGATGTCCCGGTTGTCTCGTGGTCGGTGCAGGTTCGGGAGGTCTGGCGTACCGGTTGTGCAGGCAGCAGGCTTCTCTCCCCCGCCAGCACGATTTGTGAGCGACATCACATATTGGATGTGACGGGCTCCTGCCCGGTGGGGTGGGGCAGCAGTGAAAGAGACGCCCGTCCCCCAGGGACAAGCAGCTTCCGAGATCCAAGGCAGTGGACTGCCCAGGGCCTCGCCTAGGGCGGTGATCCGCAGCGGTCGGCAGGCGCATCGTGGACCGATCTGTTCGTCGTCACCATTCCAGCCCGGGCAGCTCCGCCTCGGCATCCCCACGGCAAGGTCCCCTCAGCCTTCGGGGCGCTGAGTGCCTTCCAACCGTATTGCCGTGGACTCCGCTGCCCTGGAACACCAGTGACTCTGAGACGTCGGTCTTGTGCCCTGGGCCGCCCTGGTGCTGCCGGAGGGCACCTGCTGCCGTGGAGAGCACCCTACGCTGGTGCGGCCATCAGCGCGGTGCATGGTGCCCGCCGTCCCGTTGTCGTCCCTGCTGCCCGGCCCGTGTCCACCGGATGCCCCGGCTACGCTCGCGCACGTCGCCAGACGGACGCCAGAGGGTCACGAGGCTGCTGCTCCCGGTCTCGCAGCTTCGCAGGATTCCTCAATACTCGGTCCACTCGCGGCGCGTCCAATCGAAACTGCCGGAAGAACGTGGTGTGGGACCGCATGGAATCGTTGCTGTTCCCCTTCAGTCTGGGGGCGGACTCGGCTCGGCACTCTCGTGTTCTCCTGTTCTGGTCGCCGGTGCGTTCCGCTATGGCCGCGTGCCTGGGTGCTTCGGGAATCTGCCGGGTCTGCCCCTGGTGTGCTCAGCACTCCCTGCCTGGCGGGAAGAGCTTTTCGATGGGCTCTGCGCTGATCCGCTGGACCGCTCTTCCGAAGCTTGGGGAGGCTCGCCCGGCTTTCACGCTGCGGAGGGGTAGGGCTCGGTGGGGGTGTGTCGGCTATCCGGCCGCGAACTCGCTGGTGATCCGGTAGCCCACGCCGCGCACTGTCTCGATCAGCGACGGCAGCGCGAGCTTTCTTCGCAGGGAGACCATGTGCACGCCGAGGGTCCTCGTATCGCTTTCCGGGGTGTAGCCCCATACCTTGTGCATAATCTCTGCCCGGCTGACGACGTGCCCAGGGCGTTCAATCAAGACTCGTAACAGCTCGAATTCCTTGTAGGTCAGCGGTACTTTTCTGCCCCCGACTTCGACCTGGCGCTGGTTGAGGTCGACGCGCAGTGGTCCCACAACGGCAACGCCTCCCCGGTCCTGCCGGGGAATCCGGACTTCCGCGACCCTTGCTCTGCGGAGCACTGCTTCTACTCGGGCGGCCAGTTCCCAGGTGCCGCAGGGTTTGACCACGTAGTCGTCGGCGCCGAGTTTCAGTCCAAGCACGCGGTCCCGCTCGGTGGCCTTGACGCTGTGGAAAATGATGGGCACGGAAGAGCGAGAGCGGATCCTCTGGCAGACCTGGAATCCGTCGAGATCGGGAAGGGAGACCTCCAAGAGGACGACGTCGGCTTCCCTGTGGCGGGCCAGTGCTCCCGCTCCCGTGGCAGCGGCTCGCACGTCGAAGCCGGCCTCCTGCAGATCTTTCGATACCGCTCTTACCATTTCCTGATCACTGTCCACTAGCAATACGCGCACAACAACCTCGGATCAGAGCACTCTTGACAAAGGGAATGCGGACGAGGTACACCAAGAAATTCAACTCAAAAGTTCGCAACTAACCCAAACGATGACCAAACTCATATATGGGACTTTTGAAATCTTATCCTGATCACAAAGAGTCCAAATGTGACATAAATCACACACGTTGGCTGAACGATAAAATAGCTCGATCTTTCGCGCGCCTATCGAGGAATCAAAGCTCAGAAGGGGTCATTCTCCGCGCGCTAGGGAAGCGACCGTAAGAAGACAATAAAAACCAGAGCTCTTCCGAAAGAAGACCAGATCCGGACGTCGGAACATCAGACAGGTGTGGATGATATTAGTTCCAAGAATCTGACCAATGGTCGATGATGTTTAGCAACCTGCAGCGCGCACTGAAAACACCGTCTTCTATCGAGCTCTCTTCCGCTCGACTACAGCCTTTCTGTGTACCTTCCCCACCGTTTCCTGGCCTCTCCCCCAACGGAATAGAAAAGCTCAGCGCCTGCGCGGACGCGCGGACGCTGAGCTGCACCCCTTACTGATGCTTGACGGCCCCAGCAGGTCGTCAGACGGTGGAGGGAAGGTTGTTCATCGCTTCAACGATGTATTTCTCCTCGTAGTCCAGATGGTCCTCCAGGAGTGCTACGAGCGACGCCAACTCCTTCTTCGTTTTCTCGGCATCTCCGTCGCCCGCCTCGGAAACAGTCGCCCTAATTCGAGAGATCAGATCGGCGACGACCGTGTGCTCCTGCCTCATCCGTTCTAGTTGCGGACGAAGCTCCGGGAACTGCTCCTCCAACGCGGGAAAGAACCGCTCGTCTTCAGTGACGTGGTGTCCGTGCAACTGGTGGCAGAAGTCGAGGCAATTCTTACGCAACTGGTACGCCAGGGTCGGGACGGTTTTCTCTCCCGAGTCCAGCTTGTCGCGCTCGTCGAGGAATTCCTCGATCTCTTCTTGGATGGCGCGAATCCACGAGCGCAGCTCGTTGTGCACCTGAACGAGCTTGTCGCCAAACCGAACCTTGGCGTTATCGGACATATTGGGGTTCCTCAATCATCTGTGAGCGGATATCGCGGGCGGATCCCCGGTAAGGGCTCTCTTCCCTAGCGCGACGCAGCGCCCTCCCCCACCACACGAGCTGGTCGAGCAGGTTCTGAGCCGCGACTGCACAAGCCTCGGGGGACTTGGGGCGTCCCTCCGAGTCGAACTGCTCCTCGACACTGTGGAAGCTCACGGTGTTCCGGACAGTGACGGCGTGGAGTTCCGTGAAGACCTGTCCCAAGTGCTCCACCGCGCGCAGCCCGCCAGACCTGCCCCCGTAGGAGACGAAACCCACGGGCTTGGCCTCCCACTCTGCGGTGTGCCAGTCGATCAGCGACTTCACGGAAGCGGGAAAGCTGCGGTTGTATTCGGGGACGACGAACACGAACATGTCTGCGCGGCGCAGCCGTGGAGTCAGCCGAGAGAGCACTTGGACTGTTGTGGGGTCGGGGTCGCGGTGCGGTTCAGGCGGCAGCGGGAAGACCGCGGTGTCCACCGTGTCGACCTCCAGCTCGGACCGCCCCGTGGTCTGCTCCAGGAACCACTGTGCGACGCACCCGCCGTTTCTGCCTTTGCGCGCGCTCGCCACCACCACTACGAGGCGAAGGGGAGGCTCGCGTCTGCTCCCCTCGGCATGCCCCGCGGTGGGCCGACCTGTCCGGGAGATCACCTGAAATCACCGACGTGGTCGATCGCCCACTGGGCGAAGGTCCGGCCCCGTTTACCCGTGATGGGTTCCAGCGGGGAGATCTCGTGGGGGCGGTCGACAAGCTGCGCGAACATGTGGATCCGCGCCCGGGCCGCTCCGAGAGGGATTCCTGCGCGCACCCACTCCTCCACGGCCTCTTCCGCGGAGATCTCTTCGAAGACGATCTCGCGGCCCAGGGCTTCCCCGATCAGGCGTGCCCGCTCCTCATAGGTCACCGACTCGGGGCCGCTGAACATGGGCCGGGTGCCGAGCAGCTTGTCGGTGAGCAGGGCAAGAGCCGCCACCTCGGCGATGTCTTTTTCGTGGAGGGGAGCGGAGTGGGCTCGGGCGAACGGCCCGCGGACCACGCCGCGCTCGCGGATCTGGTCCCGCCATTCCAGGGCGGTCGTGGCGAACCCGCCCGCAGGGCGGAGCAGCACCCATTCCAGGCCGCTGTCCACGACGACCCGTTCGAGCTCCCGGTGGCGGACAGCGATCGCGTTGCGGGGATTGTCGTCGAGGACGGAGTAGGACGAGAGGCCGACCAGGCGTCGCACCCCCGCCTCTTTGGCGCGGGCCACGATTTTCTCCGGTCCTTCCGGGAGGGCAGCGAGGTTGATGAAGACTGCTTCCACACCGTCCAGCGGCGGGTCGGTATTCGGCACGACTTCGACGGAAGGCGGCAGGGCCGCCTTCTCCGGGGTCCGGCTCACCGCCCGCACCTGGGCCCCGGCGTCGACCAGCATCTGGGTGAGCGGCCGTCCTACATGCCCGGTCGCCCCGGTCACCAAAATCATGGTCTCTCTGCCTTTCCTTGTGGGTTCATCGCACCGTCAACGGGGGCCGCTCTTCCCGCATGCTGCTGTTGTGGTGCGGCGGCCCCGTGCTGGAAAAGGGGGTCAGCCTGCGGCAAGAAGGCTCTGCGTGTAGGCGAGACCGGCCTGTTCGAACTGCATGACCGCGTGTCCGGACACGGACCGGACGTCGCGCCAGTACCTCTGCAAGGGGTGGCTGTCGGCCTGTCCGCGGGTACCGCCGGTGCGGGCGAGCGCGTCGACGGCAGAGGTCAGCATTTCCAGGGCGAGGGCGGAGTCTCGCCTGCTCCGCTGCACGAGTTCGGGGGTGAACCGGCCTGCGTCTGCGGTTTCGGCGACCCGGTCCAGAAGGAGACGTGCCGCGTCGATCTGTCCCGCGGCGCGGGCGTAGGCGATCTGGTACGCCTGGTGTGAGGCTGCCCGGGGGCCGGCTGCGGGGCCTTTGAGCAGGGGCAGGGCCGCGTCGAGTGCGCCGAGCGCAGCCCCCAGCGCGGGGGTGACGAAGGTGAGGCCGTTGACGGCCCGGGTGGGTGCGTAGCGGCGGTCCCCTTCCGCGGTGCGCCCTTGCATGGCGTCTTCGCGAAGACAGGTGCGGTGGTCGGGGACGAAGGCGTCGTCGATGACGATGTCGTGGCTTCCCGTCCCGCGCATGCCCAGGGTGTGCCACGTGTCCTCGTAGGTGTAGTCGCTGCGCGGGACAGCGAAGAAGCGCGGTGGGCCGCCATCGGATCCGGGTCCTTGCGCGGGCCCGGCGAGGAGGGCCCAGTCGGAGTACTCCACCCCGCTGGCGTAGGTCCACCGGCCGCTCAGGCGCCAGCCGCCCGCTACGCGGGTGGCGCGGCCGAGCGGTTTGACGACGCTGACGATCCGGACGTCGGGGCTGCTGCCCCACACTTCTTTCCGGCCTTCTTCAGGCAGGCAGGCGACGTAGCGGCCGGAGTGCCCGAAGAGCGAGGCGAGCCACCCGGTGGAGGGGCAGTGCCGGGACAGGTGGACCACGTGGCGGGCCAGGTCGGTGAAGGAACCTGCGGCTCCGCCGTAGTCGGCCGGCACTGACCAGCGGAAGAAGCCGGCGTCGGTGAGGAGGTCGATGGTCTCGGGGGGTACGCGTCGATCCAGGTCAGTTTGGGCTGCGGTAGCGGAAGCGAGGGCGGTGAGCTGTTCGATTGGGGGGCGTCGGTCTGCGGCAGAGGGCATCGTGCATCCCTTCGGAAAGGGTGCGGCGACTTTCGCCGACGGGTTGATGCTAGAAAGCCTGGCACCAAAAAACAACCTCTTGTACGCTTTTTTGCATACCGACTGTCCGCTTTTTCATGGCGGCCTTCCCTGACGCCTGGAGTCTTTTATGGCCACCACGCCGCACTCACAGTCCACACAAAGCGCCCCTGAGCAGGCCGGTCCGCAGCAGACGCCTCGTACCGGCATCGCTCTCACCCTCATCGCGGCCACGCAGCTCATGCTCGTGCTGGACGGCACGATCATGAACATTGCGCTGCCGAGCGTGCAGACCGCGCTCGACATCCCGGCCGGGCGACTGTCCTGGGTAGTCAACGCCTACGCCCTGACCTTCGGCGGCCTCCTGCTGCTCGGCGGGAGGATCGGTGACCTTTGGGGGCGGCGGAGGGTCTTCCGTTTCTCGCTAGCCCTCTTCGCTGCTGCCTCCCTTGCCGGCGGGCTTGCCACCCAGGAAACGGTTCTCATCGCCGCCCGCGCCTGCCAGGGGGTCGCCGCCGCTATTGCCGCGCCCACGGCCCTCTCCCTGATCGCCACCACCTTTGCGGAAGGCCCCAGCCGCAACCGGGCCATGGGCGTGTACGGGGCGATGTCCGGCCTCGGCTCGATCATCGGCCTGCTGCTCGGCGGCCTCCTGACCGAATTCCTCAACTGGCGCTGGGTGCTATTCGTCAACATCCCCATCTGCCTGGCCGTCCTGGCCGGGACCGGAGTCCTGGTGGAAGGCTCCCGGGTCCGGGGACGGCTTGACCTTCCCGGCGCGCTCACCGGCAGCCTCGGGCTTCTCGTCCTCGTCTACGCCATCGTCCGCGGCGGGGATGCGGGCTGGTCCGACCCGGTGACCCTCGGCGCGGGCCTTGCCGCTCTGCTGCTCCTGTCCTGCTTCCTCGTCATCCAGTCGCGCAGCCCGCACCCGATGATGCCCTTGGGTCTGCTCCGCGACCGCAACCGGGGAGCCGCCTACGCCACGATGCTGCTGGTGGGCGGCGGCATGTTCGCCACCTACTACTTCCTCACGCTCTTCATGCAGCAGGTACAGGGCTGGGATGCGATGACCACCGGCCTGGCGTACCTTCCCTTCGCGACCGGCATGGGCGTGGCCTCGGGCATCCTCGGCCCCCGGCTGCTCGGCCGGTTCTCCCCCCGCACCGTGATCGTGCCCGGCCTGGCTGCCGCCACCCTCGGCATGGTGGTCTTCTCCCAGATCTCCCCCGGTTCCTCCTACCTGCTGCACCTCATGCCGGCGATGGTCCTCACCAGTGTCGGACTCGGACTGAGCGTCGTCCCCCTCACCTTGGGGGCGTTGAGCGGCGTCGAGCCCGGCCAGTCGGGTATCGCCTCAGGTATCCTCAACGCCGGCATGCAGGTCGGCGGGGCCCTCGGCCTAGCAGTGCTGAGCACCGTGGCCCTGACCGGAACGCACTCGCTCCTCCCCGACGCCACTGCTCTTCTCCAGCAGGGGCGACAGCAGGGAGAGATCGCTCTGGTCGTGCAGGCGTCCGAGGCACTCACCCACGGCTTCGGCTGGGCTTTCCTCGTCGGTGCCGGCCTTTACGCCCTTGCCCTGCTCCTCGTCGCGTCCCTGATGACCACACCAGGCCCCGCCGCCCGACCGGACAGAAAGGCCTGACCTGGGAGAAGACCTGCGGCGCGTCCTTGCAGGGGCCTGCAAGGACGCGTACCGGTATCTAGGTGGGACAGGCACACTCCAAGAACGGAAGGCGGTAGCGCAATGACTGGCCAGGTGTCATGGGACCACGATCCCCTTGCTTCACCGGACTCACCTGACAAGCGCCCGTGGACGGCCAAAGGGCTGCGCGCCCGGCGGCGGATCCTGGCCGCGGCGCGGAAGTGTTTCGCCGAGGTCGGCTACGAGAAGGCGACACTCCGCATGATCGCCGCGGAGGCGAACTCCGACAAATCCTCGGTCATCAAGTATTTCGGCAGCAAAGAGCAGCTTTTCCGCGAATGCGTGTACTGGACGATCCCCATCGACGAACTCACCGCGGACGCCCCCGACCAGTCTGCCGAGAACTATTTGCGTTCCATGCTCTCCGCTTGGGCGAGGGACCCCCACAGTCCCATGGCGGTGCTGCTGCGGGTGAGCATGACCAACAAGGAGGCGGCTGACCTGCTGCGCTCGCATATCACCACGCATTCCGTGGAACGGGTGATGAAGCACATGAAAGGACCCGACCCTGAGCTGCGGGCCGGACTCTTCGCCGCCATGATGATGGGAATCGCCAGCGGCCGCTATCTGCTGCGCATTCCCGGCCTGGCCGAAGCGGAACTGGACGATGTGCTCCGAGTGGCTGCTCCCGCTATCCGTGCCCTCATCGCCGTCGAGGAGGGCACAGACAGCACAGAAGAAAAGCAGGACAGAACTTGACCTGTTCCGATGCTCACCCGGCTAGGTGCCCGGCTGACGCTAGCGCAGCCAGCGCGGACTCCCATGTGGCGACCGTGTCCCCGCGTTCCGAAGGAAGCGTGGAGACGACCCGGCTGCTCCCCTCCAGCACGGTAGGCAGCCGCCGTGCCGCGGCGGCAAGGCCCTTGCCCGGTCCGACTTCCACATAGGTGTGTGCGCCGCGCCGGTCGAGCGCCTGCAACGCCGGCCAAAACAGGACAGGCCGCGACATCTGCGACGCCCAGAATCCGGGGTCGAGCGCCTGTTGTTCAGTGACCGGTTCTGCGGTCAGCGAGGAGACGAGGGGAATCGCGGGACTGTTGCGCTGCTCGGCGGCGATAGCCTCCTGGAACACGCGTGCCGCTTCAGCCATGGCAGGCGAGTGGAACGGCTGTGCGGTTCTGACCGCACGCGTCGTCATCCCTTTGGCTTTGAGGACCGCGTCGGTGGCGGCGAGCTCAGCCTCCGGACCGGCCAGGACCGTCTGGGCGGCCCCGTTGACGGCGCCGACGGCCACCCCCGCACGGGCGCACTCGGCGGGGATGAGCGGTTCAACGGTGTCAGGGGCTGCCGCCACCGCCAGCATGCCGCCACGGGGCGCCTTCCCCAGGGACGAGGAGCGGGCCGCAAGGATCCGGGCGGCCGCGGGAAGATCCCACACGCCGGCGAGGGTTGCCGCACACAATTCGCCGATGCTGTGGCCGAGCAGGACGGCTGGTCGCAGGCCCCGGTGCTCCAGGCTTTTCGCTGCCGCGTAGGCCACCCCGAACAGTAAGGGCTGGGCGTTGAGGCCGTCGTGGACACCGTCGGCGGGCTCGCCGGTCAGCCACAGTTCCCGCAGCCGCTCCCCGTCCGCGCCGAGCAGCTCCAGGAACTCGTCCATCACCTCGGTGAACACCCGGTCGTATCCGTGGAGCGCCGCCCCCATCCTCCGGTATTGGGCGCCTTGCCCGGGAAGGAGCAGCGCCACAGGGGGTGCGAGGACATGCTGGTTCACTGCGCCACCCCCACGACCTGGCCCACCGTGGCGTCGTTGGTCAGCATGTCCAGCAGGGCGCGGGCAAGATCAGCGCGGGTGATCGAAGTGCCGTTGGGCACGTTCGATCCCAGCGCGCTCCGATAGGTGCCGGTGCCGGGCCCGTCCAGCAGCCGCGGCGGACGCACCACCGTCCAATCCAGCCCTGAGGCCGCGAGTTCTTCCTCCATTTCTGCCAGGTCGGCGTACTGGGGGGCGAAGGCGAGACGGACCAGGGGGGTGAGGAGGAAGCGGATAGCGAACTTCTCTCCCTTGGGGGACGGTCCGACCGGGGCCGCGCTCACCACCAGGATTCTGCGGGTTCCGCTCTCCTTCATGGCGCTCACCACCGCCCGGCTTGCCTGGGCGACGATCCCCGCTTCCCGGTTGCGGCGCGCGCCGAGCGCGGACAGCACCGCGTCCTGTCCGTAGAGCAGGGGGCGCAGTGCCTCGACCGACGTCACGTCCGCTTTGACCGTGGTCAAGGCTTCGTGTTCCAGGGAGATTCGGGAGGGGTCTCGGGCTACTGCCGTCACCTGGTGCCCTCGTTCCAGCGCCTGGTGCACCAGGTGGGTTCCCGTCCGCCCGGTGGCGCCGAACACGATGAGTTTCATGGTTCTGCTCCGTTCTTTTTTGCGGTGCCCCGGATCAGGCCGCTACCGCCCACGGGGGACGGTCTTCGATCTCGACCACCGCGCACGTCCAACTGAACCCGGCGCCTACCCCGGCCATGAGGATCCGCTGCCCAGGCTGGGCTGCCCCGCTTTCCACCAGATAGGTGAGTCCGGAGAACTGGTCTCCTGCGCCGAGGTGCCCCACGGTTCGGCCCCAACGCCAGGTCGAACGCTCCGGGTCGATTCCGAAGGGGACGAAAAAAGTGGCGGACAGCCGCCGTCGCCCCAGGTGGGGAAGGACGAACCAGTCGATGTCGGCCAGTTCGGTGCCTGAGCGGGCCAGCGCATCCTTCACCGCTTGGCGCTGCCCGTCCGCCATCTGCGCGAGGGTGAAGGAGCGTCCGGCCTCCGCGATGAACTCGTCTTTGCAGGCGCCCAGGTCGACCCGGTCCCGGTAGGTGAAAGGGACCGTGCCGAAGGGTGCCGTGCCGCGGTGCATGGCCTCCAGTTCGGGACGCGAGGTCGACGCGATGCTGAGCAGTCGGGCGAACCCGCGTCCCCGGGTGAGGAGCAGGGCAGTGCCCCCGTCGGCGTAGACGGTGCCGGGATCGCTGTTCCACCGGTCGAAGCCCGGCGGGGAGAAGCGGTCGCCGGTGGTGATGAGCACGCTGGAGGATTCCGGGGCGGCTGCGAGGTGGGTGGCTGCGAGGTCCATGGCCCCCATGCCGCCGTTGGACACTTGGCCCAGCCAGAAGGCGGGGCAGTCGTTGCCTACGGCGGCCCGCTGCACGTAGGAGGCGGGGGCCCACAGTTCTTGGCCCTGGTAGTAGATGCTGGCGTGGAGGACCAGCCGGATGTCGCTGGGGGAGGCGCCGGAGCGCGCCATGACGATCCGGGCGGCGCGGGCTGCCATCTCCGGTCCGGACAGCCCGTCGGACACGGTCACGGATTCCACGCCGAGCTGTTCTTCCGTGCCCGGCGGGCATTCTCCGCGGGCTTCGGCATCCTTGGTCCGCACGCGGCGCGGCAGCCACGATGCGCTGGCGGCGATGCTGATCCCCGTGCTCACCGGTCTGCCTCCGGCGCGTCCACGATCTCGCACACAAGGTCTCCTTGCGCGACCGGTGTGCCGGCTTCCACGGCGAGCCCGCGGACGATCCCGGCGCGGTGGGCGGTGATGGGCTGCTCCATTTTCATCGCTTCCACGAGGAGGAGGGTGTCTCCCGGCTGTACAGCGTCCCCGTCGGCGACGACGACCTTCACCACGGTTGCGGGGGTGGGCGCGGTTACCGCGGTTCCGGCGCGGGACCCGCCGCGCGAGGGCGGGCTGGTCCTCGCTGCTCGGCGCGGGCGAGGGAGGACAGCGGTGGTGGACCGTGCCGTGGGCACGCTGACTTCGAACCGCTGGCCGTTGACCTCGACCAGGACCCGTTCGCGGGATTCGCTGGGGGGCGCCTGCGCGGGTGCCGTGCCCCGGGGTAGTTCTTCAAGCAGGTGGAAAGGGAAGCTGGTTTCCACCCAGCGGGTGTGGATGCGTGGCACGTCCGCCGTGAATTCCGGGGTGTCCAGCAGGGCCCGGTGGAACGGGAGAAGGGTGGGGACGCCGGCGACCGTGACGTCGGCGAGGGCGCGCCGTGCCCGGGCGAGGGCGTGTGCGCGAGTGTCCCCTCGGACGATGAGTTTCGCGATGAGCGAGTCGAAGTGCGGGGGGACGGTGTCGCCCTGCTGGTATCCGGTATCCACTCGGATTCCCGGTCCGGTGGGAAAGACGAGCTGGTCGAGACGGCCCGCGACCGGGGCGAAGCCGCGGTGGGGGTCTTCCGCGGTGATGCGGAACTCCACGGCATGGCCGTGCACCGGGAAGTCGGTGCGTTCCAGCCGCTGCCCGTCGGCGATCCGGAGCATTTCCTGGACGAGGTCGACCCCGGTGACTTCTTCGGTGACGGGGTGCTCCACCTGCAGTCGGGTGTTGACTTCGAGGAAGGACAGGGTGCCGTCCTCCGCCAGGAGGAACTCGCATGTGGCGGCACCCACGTATCCGGTTGTGCGGAGGATGGCTGCGGACCCTTCGCGGAGGAGCTCCCACTGGTGCGGGGTGAGCCCCGGCGCCGGGGCTTCCTCCACGAGCTTCTGGTGGCGGCGTTGGATCGAGCAGTCTCGGGTGGACAGGACGGCGACATTGCCGTGCGCGTCGGCCAGGCACTGGGTTTCTACGTGGCGCGGGCGGGCCACGTAGCGTTCCACGAAGCAGTCTCCGCGGCCGAAGGCGCTGGCGGCTTCGCGTACCGCTGCTTCCAGCAGCTCGGGAATCTGCCGGGTGTCGTGGACGATGCGCATCCCGCGGCCGCCGCCCCCGTGGGCGGCTTTGACCGCGACCGGGTATCCGTGGCTGCGGGCGAAGTCGGCGACTTCTGCTGCTGTGGTCACGGGCCGACCGGTTCCCGGCATGACGGGGACTCCCACGTCGCAGGCGATGCGGCGTGCGGCGACCTTGTCGGCGAGCAGTGCGATCGTTTCGGCGCTCGGACCGATCCAGGTGAGTCCGGCCTCGCGCACAGCCTGGGCGAACGCGGCGTTCTCGGCGAGGAACCCGTACCCGGGGTGGACTGCATCTGCTTTGCTGGCGGCGGCTACGGCAAGGAGTTTGCTGATGTTGAGGTAGGTGTCGGCTGCGGTCTCGCCGTGCAGCGCGTAGGCTTCGTCGGCGGCGCGGACGTGCAGGGCGTCCCGGTCCGCGTCAGCGTACACGGCGATGCTGACCAGTCCTGCCTCCCGACACGCGTGGGCGATCCGCACCGCGATCTCTCCACGGTTGGCGATCAGGACTCTACGCACGTGTTCCTCCTGTCTGCACGGTCTTCGCGCGGTCCAGGGCGGTGTGGAGGACGTCCTGCCAGGCAGCGCGTCGGCGGATGGCGGTGCGGTATCTGGCGATGGCGCCTTTGCCGCCCACGGTGAGGGCCCCGGTGATCCGCTCGCCTGTGCGGTAGAGGCAGGCGAACTCTCCCCGGGCGGGGTCGCCGACGACGGCGGTCTCGTCGGCGGTCGGCTCTCCGATGAACTGGATCCGCCGGCCGTACCAGTCGCTCCAGAAGTAGGGGATGGACGCGTGGGGGGTGTCCGGTTGGCCGGTGGCGATCCCGCGGGCGACGGCGGCTGCCTGGTGGGCCGCGTTCGTCCAGTGTTCGACGCGGACTTTCCTGCCCAGCCATGGGTTGAACCAGCGGGCAACGTCCCCCACCGCGTACACCCCGGGCACGGTGGTGCGCAGCGCGGCGTCGCATTCCACTCCGTCGGTGCACGCGACACCTGAGCCTTTCAGCCACTCCGTGTTGGGGTGGGAGCCCACGCCGACGACGACCGTGTCGGCTTTGAGGACAGATCCGTCGGAGAGCAGGACTTTCTCGACGCGTCCTGTCCCGTCGAGCGCGGTGACGGTCACCCCGCAGCGGAGTTCGGTGCCGTGGGCGCGGTGCAGGGCGGCGCAGAGGCGTCCGGCTGTCTCCCCCAATGCTGCGGCGAAGGGGACGTCCCTGGCTTCGACGATGGTGACGTGCAGGCCCAGGGTTCGCGCGCTGGAGGCAACCTCGGAACCGATGAAGCCTCCGCCGACGACCACGACGCGGCGGGAACGGGCCAAGGATTTCCGCAGCGCCCTGGCGTCAGCGACCGTGCGCAGCAGGTGCACTCCGGCGAGGTTGACGGCCCAGCCGGGGGTGCGGGGCCGCACCCCGGTGGCGATGACGAGCGCGTCGTAGGGGATGGTGTGGCCTCCCGCGTGGACGGTCCGGGACCGGGGGTCGAGCGTGTGGGCGGCCACCCCCAGGCGCAGGTCGACGTCCAAGTCGCGGCGCAGGTCGTCGGCCGGGCGGTACACCGGTGTCTGCGGTTCTTCGCGGTCTTCCAGGAAGCGGGTGGACAGCACGGTGCGGTCGTAGGGGGCCACGGGTTCGTCGCCGATCAGGGTCAGCTCGCCGTCGAATCCGGCGTCCCTGGCCCCCTCCACTACGCGCAGTCCCGCCAGCGACGCCCCGACGACGACAAGCCGTCTGGTGCGGGCGGGCGCGGTCATTGTGCCCTCAGAGCGCTGACCGGGCAGGCGCGGACTGCGCGCATCGCGTCGTCCTCGTAGCCTTCGGGCACTCGTTCCCCGTCGAAGAGGGTGACCAGTTCGCCTTCGTCGTCGAGGCGGAAGAGCGAGGAGGCCACTTCCTCGCACAGCCCGTGTCCTTCACACCGGGCGTAGTCGACGTGGATGTCCATCGGTCTCCTTTCCGCGTCATCGGCCAGGTCAGGCGGAAAACTCGACGGGCAGGGTCGTCATGGCGCGAATCGTGTTGTGGACCCGCCACGTGGGCTGTCCCACTTCGATGCGGGCGACTTTGCGCACGAGGGCGTTGAGGAGGGAGTGGCCTTCGAGGCGGGCCAGTCCTTGTCCGACGCATCCGTGGATGCCGTGGCCGAACCCGACGTGGGTGTTGGCGTTGCTGCGGGTGACGTCGAAGGTGTCGGGGTCTTTCCGGTGGCGTTCGTCCCGGTTAGCTGAGGCGTAGACCATGAGTGCCCGGCTGCCGCGGGCGAGGGGGATGCCGCCGATCTCGGTGTCTTCGGTGACGTATCTGGACAGGGCGCGGATGGGGGCTTCGTAGCGGATGGACTCGTTGAGGACGTTGGGGATGAGGGAGGGGTCTTCTCGGACCATGCGCCACTGGTCGGGGTTTTCGCCGAGCTGCCACAGCATGGTGGACAGGGCGGAGACGGTGGTGTCGAGGGACGGCACCAGGTAGTCGCCGATGAGTGCGGGGAGGAGCTGCTTGTCGACTTCTCCTTTCTCTGCGGCTTCGACCAGGGCGGCGCCCCAGCTTCCAGGGGCGAGCCGTCCTGGGCGGACGATCTCGGCCATGTACTCCCACATGCCTTTGAGCGTGGGCAGGTCGCGCAGCGCCCGTTCGTTCATGGGGCCGAGGGCTTGGAATCCGGCGGAGGCCCAGTCGAGGAAGTGTTCGCGTCCTTCAGCGGGCCAGCCGAGGAGGTCGGGGACGACGGACAGCGGGAAGATCTGGGCGAAGTCGCGGACCCCGTCGAAACGGCCGAGTTCCAGGAGGTGGTCGATGAGGGCGTCGGCGCGCTCCTGGAAGTAGTCGTGGTGTTTGCGGAGTGCCCTGGGGGTGAGGGGGCCGCCCATCACGCCGCGCACATGGTCGTGGTAGGGCGGGTCGCTGACGAGGGCGCTGCCCTTCATTTTCTCGTTGAGGGGGTCGTTGAGCGCCACACCGTAGCCGGAGGCGAAGGTGCGGTGGTCGTGGAGGGCCGCGTAGACGTCGTCGTAGCGGGTGACGGCCCACACCTGGTAGCGCTCCAGCCACACTGCGGGGGCGGTGTCGCGGAGCCTGCGGTAGGTGTCGTACGGGTTGAGGATGACTTCTTCGGAGTAGAAGTCGAGGTCGGTGGAGGGGGCGAGGGTCGTCATCGGGTGCCTTTCTGCGTGGTTGGGCAGGGATGCGGAGTCAGAGAAGGGAGCCTCCGGTGGCGTCGATCCAGGCGCCGGTGATCCATCCGGCTTCGGGGGAAGCCAGGAAGGCCACGATCGGTGCGATGTCGGCGGGGGTGGCGAGCCGTCCGAAGACGGAGAGCTGGGAGAGGGAGCGGCGGACGGCGGGGTCGGCTAGTCCCGGATGCCCGGTGTCTACGACTCCGGGGGCGACGGTGTTGACGGTGATGCCGCGCGGGCCGAGGTGTTTCGCGAAGTGGAGAGTGACCATCTCCAAGGCGGCTTTAGCCATCGCGTTGGCGACTTCGGGCGGGTTGGCGAACCGGGTGAGTCCGCTGGAGATGTTGATGATCCGGCCCCCGTCGGGGATGAGGGGTTCCAAGGCGCGCACGATGTGGAGGGGTGCTTGGGCGTTGACCCGCATGAGGTGGTCGACGTCGGCCGGGTCGAGGTCGGAGGGCGGGGCGGTCACCTCGGTGGCGGCGTTGTTGACCAGGATGTCTACTCGTGGGGCGGTTGCTGCGCCGAGGACTGTGGCGAGCTGTTCGGTCAGGGCGGAGCGGAGGCGTTCCCCGTCGTCCGGCCTGCCGAAGAGGGTGTGGACGGCGACGGCTGTCCCTCCCCGCTCCGTGATCTCGTGGACGACTTGGTCGGCTTGGTCCGCGCTGAACCCGTAGTGGACGGCGACGGTCGCTCCTTCCTGGGCCAGCCGGTGGGCGATGGCTTTTCCGATGCCTCGGTCGGCTCCGGTGACGAGCGCGACTTTTCCGTCACATCTGCCCATGGGAGTCCTCCTGGCCGGTGGTGAGGGTGGGGACGGGGCGGGGGTCGGCGGGGAACCACCGGGCGAGTTCCGGTGCTGGATCGGTGTCGGCTGTTCCGGCGGCCGCCGTGTACCCGTCGGGGCGCAGCAGCAGCCAGCCTGCTTTGCCCCGGTCGAGCAGCACGCCCCGCCCGGTCGCCAGCAGGGTGCGCAGGCGTTCCTGGTCGGCGGGGCCGAGCAGGTCGGGTGGGAGTCGGCGGCCGACTGCCGGGTCTAGAGGGGTGGGCGAACCGTAGCGGATGTGGAGTCCGCTGATCCGCAGGGCGAGCTGTCGGCGTACCGCCGGGTATGCCATGAGTTCCGCGAGGAGGGTGCGCAGCGGTTCCACTTCGGGGCCGCCGAGCAGGAGCAGGGTTTGCGCTCTGATGAGGGCGAGGGTGCGTGCCGCTTCGGGTCTGCGTTCCTCGTCGTAGCTGTCGAGGAGCCAGTCGGGGGCCCGTCCGGTCACGTGCGCCGCCAGTTTCCAGCCGAGGTTGAAGGCGTCGTGCAGGCCGAGGTTGAGCGCTTGGCCGCCCACGGGCATCTGCCGGTGCGCGGCGTCCCCTGCCAGGAGGATCCGCCCGTTGCGGTAGCGGGTGGCGTGCAGGCACGTGTCGTCGAACCTGTCGGCCCACACCACGCGGGCTCCGGACAGGTCGTCCCCGGTGACGTCGTGCCAGGCGTCGATGATGTCGTCGGGGGCTGGGGGCCCGGCGTCGTTGGCGGGCCCCCAGTTGCGGCGGTGGACCATGATGCGGGTGAGGCCGCTGGGGTCGGTGGCTGAGACGGCGAGGCCGCGGGGATGCCGTTCGAACCGTCGCGTGGGGACGTCGACACCGGTGAGGTCGGCGCGGAGCAGGTGGCGTTGGGGTCCGGTGCCGGCCAGGTCGAACCCGCCGACTCGGGCCACCGTGCTGTCTTGGCCGTCGCAGCCCACCACATAGTCGGCGCGCACGGTCTCCGGACCGGACGGGCCTTCGAGGCGGGCTTCCACCCCGTCCGCGTCTTGGCGGAGGCTGCGCAGCGCGGTGCCCCGGCGCACTACGGCCCCGAGGCCGTGGACCCACCCGGTGAGGACCGCTTCGAGCCTGGTCTGCGGGACCTTCCACACGCCGGCCCGGGGCGAGGGCACGTCGCCGAGGTCGAGGGGAAGTCCCGCGAAGTGCCCGGTGCGCACGGGGTCGGGGGGACCAAGCGCGGTCAGCAGGCCGCGCTGGTCGAGCAGTTCCGCGCTCAGCGCGTGCACCGTGGATGCGCGGGACTCGGTCATGGGTGTTGCGCGCTGCTCCACCACCTCGACCTGGGCTCCGCCGAGGCGGAGTTCGCCGGCGAGAGCCAGGCCTACGGGTCCGGCCCCCACTACGAGTACCTGCGTGGATCTCATGTGTCAGTCCCGTCCCCTGTCCGAGTGGTCGCGGCTCAGCGGCGTTCCTCGGCGTAGGCCTTGGCCAGTCCGAGAGTGGCTCGGCTGTTGGCGCCTAGCGCTTCCCGGACTGCTTTCCGGGCCTGAGCCAGGTCGGCTCCTGCTCCGAGCACGTCGGTGATGCGGTCGGTGTTGATCACCACGGTGTGCTGCGAGGTGGCGATGGTGCTGTCGCCGTCCTCGACGAAGGTCCAGCGCCCGGTGTGCAGGGACAGCAGGGCGGGCAGGACGAGCTGTTTGTAGACGATGCGCTGGTTGTCGAGGCAGACCCGCACCGACCGGGTGGTGTGGGTGGTGCCGTCGGTGCTGCGGGTGTCCATTTCGAGGATCTGCAGGCCGGGGGTGTCTTCAGTGAGTTCCACCCGGGCCACGTGGGGCAGGCGTTCGGCCCACAGGTCGGCCCGGTTGATGAAGTCGAAGAGGTCCTTGGCTGACCCGTGGACGCGGACGCTGTCTTCGAAGCTGAGCAGTCGGTCGTCGCCGCTGGCGAGGGTTTCGACCCCGGTTTTGAGGGCGGCGAGTTCCGCGGTGCTGTTGCGGTCGACGGCTTGGCTGATCCACTCCAGTTTCTCCGGGTCGTCGTCGACGGCCCGGTAGTCGTGGAGGAGCACGACCCGGCAACTGTGCTCGTCCAAGGGCTCGAGGATCCAAGATCCGCCCATGGCGGCGACGGGGGGTGCGGAGACTTCCTGGCGGAAGTCGATCCGCCGCGCGGCGGGGTCGAGAGTCCGGCGCGACGTCCACCCTTTGACGTCGCCGTTGGCGGTCGCCCAGATGCGGATGCGTTCCTGGTTTCCGGAGTGTTCGATCCGTTCGGCGTGGATGGTCGGTGGGAAGAGCTGCGGCCACTGTTCGACGTCGGCGATGAGCTCGTAGACCCGGGCTGCGGGGGCCTGCACGACAATGGTGTGGCGGTCTTCCCGGGATCCGGTCGGCTGCATGGTGTCTGTGTCCTCTCTGTGGTGGTCAGAAGTTGCCGAGGCCGCCGCAGACGTTGAGTGCCTGTGAAGTGATCGACGCTGCGGTCTCGGTGGTGAGGTAGCCGACCAGTCCGGCCACTTCTTCGGGGGTGGAGTAGCGGCCGAGCGGGATTTTGGCTTGGAATTTCGCGAGGACTTCGTCCTCGCTGATCTGCCAGGCTTGGGCGTAGCGCTGCCGAACCGCTTCCGCCATGGGGGTTTCCACGTAGCCGGGGCATACGGCGTTGACGGTGATCCCGGTGGGCGCGAGTTCGTTGCCGAGGGCTTTGGTGAATCCGACGACGCCGTGTTTGGAAGCGGAGTAGGGCGCGCCCAGGACCACTCCTTGCTTGCCGGCGGTCGAGGCGATGTTGATGATGCGTCCCCAGGAGGCTTCGCGCATTCCGCCGGTGGTGAGCACTTCCCGGGTTACGCGGAACACACTGGTGAGGTTGGTGGCGAGGACGTCGTCCCACAGGTCGTCGGGGATGTCGGCGGTGACCCCGCCTCCCCCGCGTCCCGCGTTGTTGACGAGGATGCCGATGGTGCCGAAGCGTTCGACCGCGGCGCGGACCATGGCCCGGATGTCGTCGAGGGAGCGGACGTCGCAGGCTTGGCCGTCGACGGGGAGATTCCCGTTGTCGGAGAGTTGTTTGGCGGTTTCCGCTACCCGTTCCCCGTTGCGGGCGCAGATGAAGACACGGTGGCCCCGGTTGGCCAGTTCTCGGGCCACAGCGAGCCCGATGCCGCTGGTGGCTCCGGTGACGATCGCGGTTCGAGGTGTGGATGTCACGTTGAATCCTCCGAGAACGATCAGGGTCAGGCGGCGGCCGTCATGCGGTTGACGAGGTCGATGAGCGCCCGCGGGGTGAGTGCCGCGGCGAGGTCTTCTTCAGCGATGCGGATTCCGTAGGCCCGTTCGATGCGCGCCCCGGTTTCCATCAGGGCGAGGGAGTCGTAGCCCAGTTCTTCGAATTCCGTGTCCAGGGCGTCGTCGCTGATGGCTGTGCTTCCGTCGGCTCCTGCAGCCTCGGTGAGGATGCGGCACAGGTCAGCAAGGGTGAACTCGGTTGTGGACATGGGTGTCTCCTTCGGGAACGGCCCGGAGCATCCGGGCGGGCAGGGTTAGGCCGCGCGGAGGACGAGGGCGGAGTTGAAGCCGCCGATTCCGCGGGCGACGATCAGGGCGATGCGGACGGGCAGGCTCCGAGGGGTTTCGGTGACCAGGTCCAGCCCGAGGTCGGGGGCGGCGGTGGCGTTGATGGTGGGTGGGATGACGCCGTCGCGGATGCTGAGGAGGGCTGCGGCAGCGTCGAGCGCGACCGCCCCGGAGAAGAGGCGTCCGGTCATGGTCTTGGGAACGGTGACGGGGACGGCCCCTTCCCCGAAGACGGCGTTGATGGCTGCGGCTTCGATCCGGTCGAGTTCCGGGATGGCGGCGCCGTCGCAGAAGACCACGTCGACTTCGTCGGGGTGGACGTCCGCGTCGGCGAGGGCGCCGCGCAGGGCCGCTTCCAGGGTGCTGGGACGGCCGCTTCCGGGCGGAGGGTCGAGCGTGGCGGCGTGGCCCGCGACAACCCCGTAGATGCGGGCGCCGCGGGCCCGGGCTGCGGTTTCCTCTTCGAGTACCAGCAGTGCTCCGCCTTCCCCGGGCACGTGCCCTCGGGCGTCGGCAGAGAACGGGAGGTAGGCGCGGCGGGGGTCGTCCGCGGTGCTGACCCGTCCCGAAGCGAGGTGGGCGATCCACCCCCAGGAGCACAGGGAGCTGTCGACACCCCCGGCGAGCATGACACGGGCGCCTTTGCGGATCTGCCGGCGGGCGTGGGCGATCGCGTCTGCTCCCCCGGCCTGGTCGGAGACGAGGACTCCCGTGGGGCCGCGCATCTGGTGGCGGATGGAGATCTGACCGGTGTTGACCGCGTAGAACCAGGCGAACGACTGGTAGGCGCTGACGTAGCTGGCGCCTTTGGCCCACAGGTTGCGGAGTTCCCGTTCACCGAACTCGTAGCCGCCTGAGGAGCTGGCCGTCACCACTCCGGCGGAGAACTCCGGCAACTGGGCGGGGTCCAGGCCCGCGTCGTCCCATGCCCACTGGGCGGCGGCGAGCGCCATTCTGGTCATGTGGTCGGTCTGCGGCAGGAGACGGCCGGGCAGGTGGTCGGCGGCGTGGAATCCGACGACTTGCCCCGCGAGCGAACTGGGGTATCCGCTCGCGTCGAACTTGGTGATCGGCGCGATGCCGTTGCGGCCTTCCAGGGTGGCCTTCCAGTAGTCGTCGACGCCGAGGCCGGTGGGGGCGATCACTCCGAGTCCGGTCACCACTGTGGTGGTCATGGGAGCCTCCTGTCCGCTGTGGTGAGGACCATCGCGCTTTGGAAGCCGCCGAAGCCGCTGCCTACCGTGAGCACCGTGTCGACTCGGTGCTCACGCGCGGTGATTGGCACATAGTCGAGGTCGCACTCGGGGTCGGGTTCGGTCAGGTTGGCTGTCGGCGGCACGATGTTGTCCCGCATGGCCAAGAGGCAGGCGGCGATTTCGATGGAGCCGATCGCGCCGAGGGAGTGGCCGATCATGGACTTGATGGAGCTGACCGGTGTCCGGTAGGCGTGGCTGCCGAGGGCTTTTTTGAAGGCGGCGGTCTCGTGGCGGTCGTTCTGTTTGGTGCCTGAGCCGTGCGCGTTGATGTAGTCGATGTCGTCGGGGTTGACGCGTGCCTCGTGCAGCGCGACCCGGATGGCTTCCGCCATTTCGTGGCCGTCCGCGCGGAGCCCGGTCATGTGGTAGGCGTTGGACCGGGTGGCGTAGCCTGCGAGTTCGCCGTATATGCGGGCGCCGCGGGCCCGGGCGTGCTCGCGTTCCTCGATGACGAACATGGCGCATCCTTCACCGAGGACGAAGCCGTTGCGGGTGCGGTCGAACGGGCGGGACGCGGTGGCGGGGGTGTCGTTGCGGGGTGAGGTCGCCTTGATCGCGTCGAAGCAGGCCGAGGTGATGGGGGTGAGGGGGGCGTCGGTGCTGCCGACGACGACGGCGTCGACGATGCCTTCTCGGACCAGGTCGGCGGCATAGCCCACCGAGTCCAGTCCAGAGGTGCACCCGGTGGACACCACGGTGGCTGGTCCTTCCGCCCCTACCTCCCAGGCCACGTCGGTAGCGAACGAGCTGGGCACGAAGTGCCGGTAGAGGTCGGTGACCGCGGGGTCGTAGCGGACGGGGTCAAGCTGTCCGTCGTCGCTGGACAGCCGGTACTGGTTTTCCAGGCTGGTGGATGCGCCGACGGCGCTGCCTACGACCACGCCGACCCGGTCTGGGCGGTCGATGGTCAGGCCGCTGTCCGCCATGGCTTCGCGGGTGGCGACGACAGCGAACTGGGCGGCCCGGTCCATGGTGCGGGCCTGCTGGGCGGTGAGTCCGTGCTCTTCGGGGTGGAAGTCGACTTCGGCGGCGATCCGGGACCGGAAGACGCTCGCGTCGAACAGGGAGATGGGGCGGGTCGCTGTCCTGCCTTCGGTCAGCAGGTTCCAGAAGGCCTGCGTGCCTATCCCGCCGGGTGCGATCACCCCGATGCCGGTGATGACTACGCGTCGTGTCATGCTGCTCCTCGTGCTGTTCGCCGGGCTGTGTGGGGGCCTCGTGCTCAGGAGGAGGCGGACCAGTGGTAGAAGCGGGTGGCGACAGCGTCCGCGGGGGAACGCCACGTGTCCGGGTCGTAGGCGGTGATGAAAGGCCTGAGGTCGTTGCTGATCTGCTGGAAGAGCGGATGGGACCGGGCTTTCGCGATGTTGGCGGCGCCGTCAGGGGTGGCGAAGTTCTGGAGGTGGAAGTACAGCCCCCGGTAGGTGAAGAGTTCCCGGCGCAGGGTGCCCATCAGGTGGGGCATTTCTGTTGCGTCGAAGGCCGCGAAGAGGCGGGCGACGTCGTCTTGGTCTTCCGGACGCATCCGGCCGACGATGAGGGTGCTGTGCATGGTGCGGTCCTTTCGCGGTGCGCGGATTGGGGGGTGGGTTAGGCGGGGTCGCCGAACCAGCGGTGGAGTGCGTCGGCGAGCGCTTCCCGGCCGGGGTCGGTCCAGGCGATGTATCCGTCTGGGCGGATGAGGAGGGTCCGGGCTCCTTCGAGTCCTTGGCTGTCGGGAGCGAGGCGCGCGGTGACCACGTCCACCCGGTCGCGCCACCGCTGCGCGGTGTGCTGGTGGTCGGGGGAGTCCGCCAGGTCGAGGAGGACGCCGCGGGCGGCGTGGAGGAGCCGGTGGGTGGTGGTGGGGTTTCCGTCCACGAGAAGGTCGCGGGGCGGGAGGCGTCGGCCGAGGAGGGGGTGGTCTTCGGGGCCGCCCTCGTAGCGGATGTCGAGCCCGCTGACCATGGCGGCCAGGTGGCGGTTGACTTCGTCGTAGGTCATGAGCTCCGCGAAGAGCTCCCGGAGCGGCTCGACCTCGGTTCCTTTGAGGTAGAGCAGTCCTTGGGCCTGGGTGTTCATCAGCACGCGGGCGCCGACGGGGTGGCGTTCGGCGTGGTAGGTGTCCAGGAGGTGTTCGGGGGCGGTGCCGCGGAGCACGGAGCCGAGCTTCCATCCGAGGTTGACGGCGTCTTGGACGCCCACGTTGAGCCCTTGTCCTCCTGCGGGCAGGTGGACGTGGGCGGCGTCTCCGGCGAGGAACACCCGGCCTCTGCGGTATTCGGTGACTTGGCGTGCTGCGTCAGTGAACGAGCTGGTCCACAGCGGGGTGGCGGTGCTGATGTCCTCTCCGGTGAGGCGCTGCCAGGCAGCGCTGATCTCGGAGAAGGGCGGCGGAGCGCTGCGCGGGCCCGGGGTGTGCCCCCGTTCGCAGACGATGATGCGGTCGATGCCGGAGCCGATCGGCGCGTTCATCACCATGCCGCCGGGGGTGCGCACCCCGATGGGGCGGGGCGGCAGGTCGGCGCCGACGATATCGGCGAGGAACATCTCCATCGTCGGCTCCGCCCCTGGGAAGTCGAATCCCGCGAGGCGGCGCACGGTGCTGTGTCCTCCGTCGCAGCCCACGAGGTAGGCGGCCCGCAGGGTGACGTCGCCGTCGGCAGTCTGGGCGAGGACTTCGACCGCGTCGTTGGTGTCGGCGACTTTGACGACTTCGTGGCCGCGGCGGATGTCCGCCCCCAGTTCCACGGCCCATTCGGCGAGGATGCGCTCGGTGACCCACTGGGGGACGCTGTTGGCGGAGAAGTGGATGCCGTCGAGGATGGAGAAGTCGAGGGGCAGTCCACCGAAGTGGCCGGCGGAGGAGGTGGTGACCTCGCCGAACCGTTCCATGAGTCCGCGCTGGTGGAAGACTTCGAGGGTTCGGGCGGTGAATCCGAGTCCGCGGGACTGTCCGGTGGGTTCGGTGAGGCGTTCCAGGACGATGACGTCCACTCCGGCGAGCCGCAGCTCACCGGCGAGCATGAGTCCGGTGGGGCCGGCGCCCACGACGATGACGGAAGCGTCCAACGTGTGCTCCTCTCAGTGCTGGCCGGGCGGGGCCCAGGGGGCGGGGCGCCGGGCCTTCCAGGACGGTGCCGGGCTGGGCTCGGCCGGGGTGTGGTGGCGGGTGGGCGGTGGCGTGGACCGGGTGTAGAGCAGGGCGATGATCCCTGCCACTGCGTCGGGGGGCACGCGGTCGTCGCGGGGGGTGGGAGGAGTCCGGGGGTCTGGTGTTCGGTGTTCTCGGTGGGCCGCCATGCGCTGCTCCGTGTCTTAGGTGGGCTGGTTGCCGTGTTTCCGGTCGGGGCGTTCGGCGTGTTTGCCGCGGAGGGCGGCGAGTGCGCTGATGAGTGCCGCCCGGGTGTGGGCGGGGTCGATGAGCTCGTCAACGAAGCCGCGTTCTGCCGCGTAGTGGGGGTGCATGAGTTCTTCGCGGTATTGGGCGATCTTGCGGGCCCGGACGGCGTCGGGGTCCTCTGCTGCGGCGATTTCTTTGCGGAAGACCACGTTGGCTGCGCCTTCAGCGCCCATCACCGCGATCTCGTTGGTGGGCCAGGCCAGGGAGATGTCGGATCCGATGGAGAGGGAGTCCATGACGATGTGGGCGCCGCCGTAGGACTTCCGCATGACGACTTGGACGCGGGGCACTGTCGCGTTGCAGTAGGAGTAGAGGAGTTTGGCGCCGTGCCGGATGATGCCTCCGTGCTCTTGAGCGGTGCCCGGCATGAACCCGGGAACGTCCACGAGGGTGACGAGGGGGATGTTGAAGGCGTCGCAGAATTGGACGAACCGTGCCGCTTTCTCGCTGGCGTGGATGTCGAGCACGCCGGCGAGGTGGGTCGGCTGGTTGGCGACGACACCGACCACATGCCCGTCGAGCCTGGCGAGAGCGCACACGATGTTGGGGGCCCATGCCTCGTGGACTTCGAAGAAGTCGCCCTCGTCGACGATGTCGGCGATGACGTCGCGAACGTCGTAGGGCTTGGCGGGGTCGGGGGGCACGATGCTGCTGATCCGGGTGCAGGGGCGGTCGGGCGGGTCGTCGGTGGGCAGGTGGGGTGGCAGTTCCCGGTTGTTGCTGGGGAGGAGGCTCAGCAGGTAGCGCACGTCGGTGAGGCAGGCGTGCTCGTTGTCGTAGGCGAAGTGCGCGACTCCGGACACGCTGCTGTGGGTGTCGGCACCGCCGAGTTCCTCTTGGGTGATTTCTTCGCCGGTGACGGCACGGACCACGTCGGGCCCGGTCACGAACATTTGCGCGATGCCGCGGACCATGAAGACGAAGTCGGTGAGGGCCGGCGAGTAGGCGGCGCCTCCCGCGCAGGGCCCTAGGATGACGCTGATCTGGGGGATGACGCCTGAGGCGCGGACGTTGCGGGAGAAGATCCCGCCGTATCCGGCGAGGGCCCCCACTCCTTCCTGGATCCGTGCCCCTGCCCCGTCGTTGAGCCCGACCACGGGTGCGCCGGCCTCGTAGGCGAGGTCCATGATTTTTTGGATCTTTTCTGCGTGCGCTTCTCCGAGAGATCCGCCGAAAATCCGGAAGTCGTGCGCGTAGACGAAAACTTTTCTCCCGTAGACGCGTCCCCATCCCGTGACGACTCCGTCGGTGTGCGGTCTTTTGTTCTCTATTCCGAACCCCACGGAACGGTGCCGCCGGAAAGATCCGATCTCGTGGAACGAGTCTTTATCGAGCAGGAGGTCGATCCGCTCCCGTACGGTCAGTTTCCCAAGAGAGCGCTGGCGTTCTGTGGCTCTGGGGTCTCCTGCCACGACGGTGGACCGGACCGCTGCAAGGTCGTCCACGAGTTTCTGAAAATAAGATTCCGCACCCATTGAGATCACGAGGTTCGCTTTGGTGGACTGCCAATAAAAATAAACGTCTGCACACCGGGAGAAAAGTTTTTGTTTTCAATAAGAATGATCTACGCAGATCCCCGATAATTCAACTAGGCAGACGCTAAGAGACAACTAAGAATGTAAAAACCGAATTTGAAGAGCGCTAAATACGGTGCTCAGGGGGCGCCGTGGGTCCGGGTGGCCTTGGGGCTCGGTCGGTGCTGGTGCCACTGGGGTGGCCGCGCGGGCGGCTCGGCGGCCGTGGGCGGCTTCGGGGCATGGAGTGCACGGCGTCCACCGCAGCAGGCCTGGGCCTAGCGTGTCCCGTTCTCCTCCTGGCGTGCGGTAGTGCGGTCGAGGTCGTGGTCTCTTAGACGGCCTGGTGCGCTGGTCCCCGACTCATGGCACGGGTGAGAGGCCCGTTCGTCCTGGTTGATGGGCGCGGCCCAGCGGTAGTTCTGCGAATGCACCTGCACGGGCAGGGGCGTGGTCGACTGCGCGGTGCGCGGCGCGTCGGTGGGGTGCTGTCGACCAGCCGACTCCAGCTGGGCTTGGTGGGGAGACCCGCCCCTCCCCCACCAGTGACACGCAACACACTCAACAAAGTTGAGTTTATGGGACTCAAATTTGGGGATGATCACCGGCGCAAGGCCGCAAGGCCTCCGCACCTGAACCCACCGCCTCCCGGCGGTCACCAACGAGTTCGAGGAGGTACAGACATGGCACTGCCCGTCGTCCGTTCTTCTCAGCCGACAACCGGATGGGACCCGTTTCGGGAGCTGAACGAACTCCACACGCAGCTGCATCGGTGGATGGATTCGGTGCTGGAGCGGACTTCCGGCCTCACCGCGGACCCGTTGAGCTGGTCGCCGCTGGCTGACCTGTCCGAGACCGAGGACGCCTACCTGGTCGAGGTGGAAGTCCCGGGTGTCTCCCGCGAGGACATCAGCATCGACCTGTCCGGGACGGAACTGGTGATCACGGGAGAACGCAAGGAGCGGGAGCGCGAGGGCTGGTTCCGCCACCGCACCCGCAGCGTCGGCCGGTTCCACTACGCGGTCACCCTGCCGCGGGACATCGACCCTGACGGGGTGGACGCGACCTTGTCCCAGGGGGTTTTGACCGTGCGGATCCCCAAGAGCAAGGCGCTCAAGCCGCGGCGGATCGCCATTACCGAGCGGTAATCCGCTCGTGGGCAGCGCGCGCATACCGCGGTCGCCACCATTGCCCGGCGCGCAAGACCAGGGGGTGGCTGCGGTGGCTTCCGACCGTCAGAATCCATGCAACGGGGCCCGCTGCGACAGCAGCGGGCCCCGTGCGTTTCCCCTATCCCCTCGGGGGTCTGTGTTCGCTGTTCATCCCCTGGAAGACCCTGGGTACCGGTGCCACGGGTGAGGGAACGCCGCGGCTCGCCGGCGGGATGACCGTGCGCCGGCCCTTTCGTGGGGGGAGGGCCAGCGCACACCGCATTCCCGGACCAATCCGCGAGCGGAGTGCTCTGCTCGCGGGTGTGGCGCGGCGGCCCCCTGAACCGCCGCGCCACAGCTGGGGTTATCCGGCAGGACTAGTTGGCGCTGCAGGACACCGTGGGCCACGTCCAGTTGCCGTTGTGCATGATCGTCATGCCCCAGTTGTTGCCGTTGCCGTTAGGCCGGGCAACCAAGGTCTGGGAGTCCGGGTAGCTGGCGTGGATGTTCCAGGTGGCGATGATCCTCGCCGGCCACGGAACGTTCACGGTCACGGTCCAGTTGTTGGAGCCGCTGACGTTGACGTTGAGGTTGTAGCGGTCGTTCCACTGCTGGCCCGCGGACAGCGTCGCCGTGCAGCCACCGCCACCGGGGGGGTTGCCGCCACCGGGGGGGTTGCCCCCACCGGGGTTGCCACCGCCGCTGGTGCCCAACGTCACGTTGGAGGATCCGCTGCTCTGGTAGCCCTCGGTCGCCATGATCATGTAGTCGTGGGTTCCGAGGTGCATACCGTGGCGGGCCCACGCGTCGAAGTGGTTCCCCGCGGTGATGGTACCGCTGGTCCGCTTGGACTGGCGGACGCTCCAGTACTGGTCGAAGGTCCGGGTGCCTTCGATGGAGGGCGCGTTGTACCGCGTGGTCTTGTAGATGTCGTAGGTACCACCGTCGGTGGTCACCGTGCCCATGTAGGTACCGGTGGGCCGGTAGGTGCCCCAGCTTTCGACGATGTAGTACTCCACGAGCGGGTTCCGCGTCCACCCGTAGAGGGTCAGGTAGGCGTTACCCGACGGGTTGAAGCTGGCGGAGTAGGTCACGGTCCGGCGGCCACCGGTGGCCCATCCCTTACCGGCGACGAAGTTCCCGGTGTTCCGCCAGGAGGTGCTGTAGTTTCCGCCAGGGCCCAGCTCCATGGAGACCGTTCCAGGCGCGTCGGTCCAGAACGAGTAGAAGTACCCGTCGTGGTACCCGGTCTCGTTGGAGGTCACGGCCGCGTGGGCGGCAGTACTGGGGATCATCGTGACGACCGCGACGAGTGCCGCGGCGAACGCCTTGCCGATGAGCAGTCTGGGCCGGAAGCGTCTCCGGCTCTTCAGACTGGCGGGGGCATGGTTCATTGTGGGTGTTTCCTCCTTGTACGGGCTGGAGGGGACCAGGGAGCATCCTGCGACCTGGTGGGGGGCGATGACCGGGGTCAGTGGTCGCCGCTCCTCGGCGTCGGGGATGACGCGGCTAGGTGAGCCACACGTCGAGTCGTCGACGACCGGACCCAGGCCGCAGTAGCTGACCTGGCTCGACAGCGGGCAAGAGCTGTCGATACCGACAGTGTTCGCCCGATTCTATGGAGTTGTCAATAGATTCCGGAAGATTCCGGAAATTTCCCTGGTCAAAAGTTCGTGAAGAACATCAGATCTACGCGCCTCTTCCCCGCCTCCGACCGTCTTTCTTCGGCTTGCGCGGCGGTTTTCCCTGTTCGAAAATTTTCGATACCTTTCCGAATAAAACCGGGAGACCCGGTCGGGAAGAGGGTCACCAGTCCAGCCCACAGCCCGCCGCAGCCGCCCCGCGCTCTCCGGAACCGGCCGCAGACATCCACAGACGTCGCAGCGGAGTGTCCCGCGCTACGGTGCCTTCCCGACACGCTGCAGTCCGCTTCGTAGCGCGGCAGACCCCAGCCCGCCGCGCAGCACAGTCCGACCACTGCGCAAGCTCGATCCCTTGCGGGCACCCCACTCCATGGGACGCATCCCGCGCCGACCGCAGCAGAATGTGCCGCACCCCGTCCAGCTCCAGCACCCCGGCATGCCCCCGTACTCTTCGCAAGCCCCCGTCAGCAGAGAACTCCTGAACCGTCTTTTGGCCCGACTATTCTGGCGCAGCTACACGGCCAGTGCGCCGTTCCCCCTTGCGCTCGCTCCTACCAGGCCGATACCCCCACAAGGGTGCGGCGCTGTGCCCGCCCCGTCACCGGCTTCCCCGCGGGCCCGGGTCAGTCCGCTGCGGCAGGCCAGTACGGGGTGTGGCGGGCTACCGCGAGCAGCGGGAGCACGGCGTCACGCAGCCCAGGAGTCACCGCGACCGTGCACTTGGACCGCAGGGTGTGCGGGCTGCCGTCGCTGTCCACCACCACCGCACCAGCCTCGCGGGCGATTACGGTCCCCGCCGCCGTGTCCCACGGGCGGTTGCCCAAGGTGACGCTGACGTCCAACGCGCCCTCGGCCACAAACACGAGGTCCACGGCTGTGGCGCCCAGGCGGCGCACCCCTTGGGCGCGCGCGGACAGGACCCGGTCCAGTTCCGCGGAGAGCAGGTCGCGTACCGGGAAGTCAGCCCAACCGCCGTAACTGCTGAGCGCCACCAAGGCCCGCGAAATATCGGTCGTTTCCGACACGGTGATCTGGGTGTGGTCCCGGTAGGCGCCGTGCCCGCGGGCCGCCCAGTAGCGTCTGCCGAGGAACGGCAGCGCGATCACACCGAGCACCGGCTGCTCGTCGTGGATCAGCCCGAGCGCCACCGCGTTCAACGGCAAGCCGTGGGAGAAGTTCGTGGTGCCATCCACCGGGTCGAGCACCCAGTAGGTGGCGGAGTCGCCCGTAGCTCCCGTTTCTTCCCCGAGGAACCCCAGGTCAGGAGTGTCCCGCAGCAACCGGTCGCGGACCAGGTGCTCCACGGCCTCGTCGATGTCGGTCACGATCTCCCGGCCGCCTTTGCTCCGAATCCCCGTCACCGGCTGAGACAGCACGTAGTCGACGGCCGCATCAACAGCGTGGTGGGCGACGGACAGTAAGGCCTTGAGGTCAGACTGAGGCATGGAGGTCCTCCGGTCGGCGGGAACAAAGGGGGGAGGGTCGGCGGCGGGATCCGCTCTCTGCCGCCGGCTCCGTGCAGGACTTTACGCAACCGTGCCACGCTAGGCAGCCGGCTCCTCCCCTCACGGGGGCGCTTCCGCAGCCCCGAACGGCACGGAAGAGGTCGGACGTCAGCGAGACGTCTCCAACTCCGTAAGCCGGGCCTGGGCTTGCGGAAGTTCGTGCTCGGTGAAGACGTCGATGCCGTGGTCGCGCAGCAGCAGAGTGGTCAGCCCCATTCCCGGGACGGTCGTACCGGTGAACGAGCCGTCGAACACCTGGTGGACCCCACAGGACGGGCTTTTCTCCTTGAGGACGGCCAGCCGCACCCCGTGCTCTTGGGCAGCGCGCAGGGCGGCCTGGGCGCCGTGGAGGAAGAACGCGGTAACGTCGCGGCCGTCCCGGGTCCGGATCCGCGCTTGTCCCGCTAAGACAGCGCGGGCCCCTTGCGCGCCTTCGATCTCGGCGGGCGGCCGGGGAACCGGAAGTCCTCCGACCACTTCCGGACAGAACGGAACGAGCCGTCCTTCGTCTCGCCAGCGCGCCACAATCTCGTGGTTGATCGTTTTCGCCCGTCCGTCGAACCGCACTGCCCGCCCCAGCAGGCAGGCGCTGACCAGTATCCGTTCCATCGCTTCCTCCCCCGCCCGGATCCAGGCCGTCCGACCGGCTGCTGGCGGGCTGTCCGAAGGGTCCAGCCCGCCAGCAGTGCACGCAGCCGGGGTTGCGGCCGCTTCCCGGCGCAGTGGCGCGCAGACAGGCCCTCGCGGTCCTAGCGCTGGGCGGCCTTCCCCTTCTTCTTCTTCTCCCGGATGCGCATGGTCAGTTTGATGGGCGTGCCCTCAAACCCGAAGTCCTCCCGCAGCCGCCGTTCGATGAACCGGCGGTAGTTGTCTTCCAGGAACCCTGTGGTGAACAGCACGAAGTGCGGTGGCCGGACCCCCGCCTGGGTGGCGAACAGGATCTTGGTCTGCCGGCCGCCGCGTGCGGGCGGGGGCACGGCCGAGACCAGCTCCTTGAACCAGGCGTTGAGACGCCCCGTGGAGATGCGGGTCTCCCAGTTCTCCAGGCCCTGTTCGATCGCAGGAACCAGCCGTTCGACGTGCCGCCCGGTCTTCGCGGAAATGTTGACCCGGGGCGCCCAGCTCACCCGGAACAGTTGGCGGTCGATCTCTTTCTCCAGGTAGTAGCGGCGCTCGTCGTCCAGCAGATCCCACTTGTTGAACGCCAGCACCAGGGCCCGGCCCGCCTCGATGACCTGGTCAATGATCCGGAGGTCCTGCTCCGCCAGGGGTTCGCTGGCGTCCAGCAGGACCACGGCGACCTCGGCGCGTTCCAGCGCGGTGGCGGTACGCATCGTCGCGTAGTAGTCCGCGCCTTGCAGGGCGCGGAACCGGCGCCGGATTCCCGCGGTGTCGATGAACTTCCACGTTTTCCCGCCGAGTTCGACGAGCTCGTCGACCGCATCCCGGGTGGTGCCCGCCACCGAGTCCACGACCACACGCTCTTCCCCGGCGAGCTTGTTGAGCAGGCTGGACTTGCCGACGTTGGGCCGTCCCACCAAGGCGACCCGGCGCGGCCCGTCGACCGCGGCCTCTTCGAGAGGGGGCGGTTCTTTCGGCATGGCGTCGAGGACCGCGTCGAGCAGGTCGCCGATACCGCGGCCGTGCAGGGCACTGACCGGGTACGGCTCCCCCACCCCCAGATTCCACAGCTCCATCGCGTCCGCGTCGCCCAGCGGGCCGTCCACCTTGTTGGCGGCCAGCACCACGGGGCGCTTGGTGGCGCGCAGGACGCGGGTGACGGCCTCGTCCTCGTCAGTGATTCCGACCGTGGCGTCCACCACGAACAGGATCACGTCGGCAGTTTCTGCGGCGTATTCGGCTTGGCGCGCCACCATGGCGGCCAGTCCTTTAGCGTTGGTCTCCCAGCCGCCCGTGTCGACGAGGGTGAATTCGCGCCCTTGCCAGTTGGCGTCGTAGGCCACCCGGTCCCGGGTCACCCCCGGAACGTCTTCCACCACTGCTTCGCGACGTCCGATGATCCGGTTGACCAGGGACGATTTGCCTACGTTAGGGCGTCCCACCACGGCCACGACAGGTTTGACGCGGGTGGTTTCGTCGCTAGCGGCCACTGTGGTGCGCTCGTCGGCGTTGTCACTCATCACGCATACTCCCGGTAGCAAGTCCCCACGCGCCCAGGATGCGTGTCGTGAGGACTGGATGGCCCGCGTGCCGGTCGGCACGGGGTCCCGCGTCTCTCAGCGGGGCTGTGGCGAAGGTCGGCTGGCCGCCTCCCGCGCCTCGTCGGCGAGTTTGACCACCAGTGCGATGACCTCGTCCAACGTCAGACCCGTGGTGTCCAATTCGATGGCGTCCGGGGTCTGGGTCAAGGGGGCCACGGCGCGGGTCGAATCCAACTGGTCGCGGCGGACCAGCGCCTCCCGGGTAGCCATGACGTCGGTGGACTGCATTTCTCTGCTGCGCCGCTGGGCCCGGGCGTCCGCGCTCGCGGTGAGGAAGAGCTTCACCGGGGCTTCGGGGGCGACCACCGTGGTGATGTCGCGGCCTTCCACGACAATCCCGGGTGAGGTCGCGCACGCTTCAGCGATGATTTCGCGCTGGCGGGCGACAAGGATCTCCCGTACTCGGGGCACGGCGCTGACTGCGCTGACGTTGGCGGTGACGATGTCGGTGCGGATCTCCTGGGCCACGTCAACCCCGTCGACGTGAACGGTGGGCGCATCCGGGTCGATACCCATGGTGATCACCGGGCGTGGGGCTGCCTCAGCGACCGCTTCAGGGTCGGACACGTCGATCCCGTGGGTCAGCATCCACCATGTCATGGCGCGGTACATGGCGCCGGTGTCGAGGTATTTGAGGTCACGTGCCCGGGCCACACCCTTGGCTGTGCTGGACTTTCCCGATCCTGAAGGACCGTCGATGGCGATGACGAACCCCTCGCCGTGCCCTTGCCCGCTCACGTCTACCGCTCCCTGCACAACGTCCGCCTTGTCGTCTTTTCCGGTTCAGCCTACAGCCCGCTCAGCCTCGCAGAGTCCTTTCGGGGAGATGGGCGCGGTCCGGCACCCTTCAACGGTGCACCGACCATCCGCCCGCGGTGAGAGCACGCTCCAGCCGGTCGCGGGCTTCGGGGACCACCGACAGTTGGGCCACACCCAGCGGCAGCCCTGGAGAGTGGTCGATCCGCACGTCCTCCACGTTGACACCCGCCTCGGCCGCGGCGGCGAACAGGCGACCCAATGCTCCCGGTTCGTCCGGGATCACCACCGACAGCACCGCGTAGTCGGGGGTGGGGCCGATGCCGCGTTTGCCGGGGACCCGCGCGTGCCCCGCGCGGCCCCGCCGCAGCAGGTCCACAACCGTGTCCAGGGTGCCGGTGCGGAGCGCGGCAGCGGCCGCCGCCAAGTCCGCAGCGACCTGCTCCAGGACCGCGGCCACGGGGCCAGCGTTGTGGCTGAGGATCTCCCGCCACAGGTCCACGTCCCCTCCGGCGATGCGTGTCATGTCACGCAGGCCTTGCCCGGCCAGGGCAAGCGCGGTGTCGTCCCCGTCGAGCAGGGAGGCAGCCACCGCGGCAGACACCGCGTGGGGGGCGTGGGAGACCAGCGCCACCGCCCTGTCGTGGGCTGTCTCGTCGACCACCAGAGGGTTGGCCCCGCAGAGTTCCGCGAGCAGGGTAGCGGTTTTCACTGCGACAGGGTCGGTCTGGGGGGTGGGACACAGCGCCCACGAGCGGCCGAGGAACAGGTCGGCGCGGGCCGCACTGGGCCCCTGCTTCTCCCTGCCCCCCATGGGATGGCCGGGCACGTAGCTGGCCATCGTGCAACCGAGCTCCGCTGCCTGCCTGACCACGGACGTTTTCACGCTGGCCACATCCGTGTAGACGCGGGCCAGGCCGCGCTGCTGCGCGTCGCGGAGGGCCGCGGGCACCGCGCTAGGCGGTACCGCGACCACGGCGATGTCCGCGGGCTCCGGCAGGTCCTCGACCAGGGGGGTGCCGGCGCCCAGTTCGCAGGCCAGCTCCAGGGCTGCGGAGTCGCGGTCGCTGAGTGCCACGTCGACACCGCGCTGCCGCAGCGCCAACGCGATCGACGTTCCGATCAGCCCGGTGCCGATCACGACCGCACTCTCGACCATGGCCTTGTCTCCCGTTGTCGGCTATCCGTCTCCGGTTTTCCGCCCAGGCTAGGGCACCCGGCGGTGGACCGCAGCGCGCCCGCCTTCCCGTTGCCGGCTACTGCGCGATGTCCAACCGCAGGACTTGGGCGCCGCGCAGGTAGACGTGGTGCAGTTCCGAGCGGGGCCGGTCGGTTTCGATGTGCGCCATGAGCCGCACCACACGGGGCAGGGCGTGCGGCACTGCGATCTCGGTGGAGCAGATGAGGGGGACGTCAGTGAAGCCGAGCTTGCGTGCGGCCAGCGCCGGGAACTCCGCGTTGAGGTCCTGGGTCGCGGTGAACAGGACACTGATGAAATCGTCGGTGGTCAACTGGTTGCGGCGCATGACCTCTTCGATCAGCTCCGCGGTCGCTTCTAATATGAGGTCCCGTTCGTTGGCGTCGACCTGGACCGCCCCACGGATTGCTCGTACCGCCACTTTTCGTCCTCCCGATATCCCTGGGCTACATCCCTGCGGCAGTGTAGAGCTCGCTGACTTCCTGCGAGGTCAGGGCCCTGATGGTGCCGCTCTTCAGGTTGTTGAGCCCGACCGGTCCGATCTGGGTGCGGGCCAGGTCAGACACGGGGTGACCCACCGCTTTCATGAGGCGGCGCACAATGTGCTTCCGCCCCTCATGCAGTCTGATCTCGACCAGGGCTTTCGGCTCGATGTTGTCGATCACCCGGAACGAGTCCACTTTGACGAATCCGTCGTCCAGTTCGACCCCTTTGCGGATCTGGCGGATGACGTCGCGGGGGACGGGTCCGGGCACTTTCGCAAGATAGGTCTTGGTCACTTTATAGCGGGGGTGGGTGAGCCGGTTGGCGAGCTCCCCATCGTTGGTGAGCAGGATCAGGCCCTCGGTGTCCGTGTCGAGGCGGCCGACGTGGAACAGCCGTTCTTCGATGGGGCCGATCTGGGCGGCGTAGTCGCCGATCGTGGGCCGCCCCTCGGGGTCGAACATGGTGCTGACCACCCCGCGCGGCTTGTTCAACGCGTAGTAGCGCAGGTTCTGGGAGGTGACTACCCGCATACCGTCCACGCGGATCTCGGACTTCTCCGGGTCGACGCGGGCACCGAAACGCCGCACGATCTGCCCGTCGACGCTGACCCGGCCTGCAGCGATCAGCTCCTCGCAGGCGCGGCGGCTCGCCACCCCCGCCTGGGCGAGGGCTTTCTGCAGCCGGATGCCGCCGGGAACGTCCACGTAGGTGTCGCGCTCCTCGTCCGGGTCGACGGGATCGTCGTCCCACGGATCGTATTCGTCGCGGAGGATCCGCAGCCGGGCGCGGGCTTGCGGCGACAGTCCCCGTTCTGCGCCGCGTCCCCCGCGGCCGGAGCGCCGGGCGCGGGGGTCGTGAGCGTGCCGCTGCCTCCGTTCGGCTTGGGCACGCTGCGTGCGCTCCCCACGCTGTCCGTCCCGCTGCTTCCGGCCGGGGGCAGTCCTCCGGTCGTCCCCGGTGTCCTGGTCGAAATGTGCGCCGCGGCGGTCCCGGTGCTCGCGGCGTCCCGTCTGTTCGAAATGGCCGCGCCCACCGCGCGGTCGGCCGCCGCCACGGCGGCGGATGCTGTCATCGTGTGGCTTGTTCACCGGTGTCGTCGAGACCTTCGATGTCGTCGGGTAGGAAAGGGGCGAGGTCGGGAAGTTCGTCGAGACTGCGCAATCCTAGCCGTTCCAGGAAATAGCTGGTGGTGCGATAGAGAATCGCGCCTGACTCCGGGTCCTGGCCGGCTTCTTCGATCAGCCCTCGTAGTACGAGGGTACGCATAACCCCGTCACAGTTCACACCGCGGATCGCAGAGACCTTGCCGCGGGAGACGGGCTGGCGGTAGGCCACCACGGCGAGCGTCTCCAAGGCTGCCTGGGTGAGCCGCACTTCGTGGCCGTCGCGGAGGAAGTGCTCCACGGCTTCAGCACATTCGGGACGGGTGTAAAAGCGCCACCCTTCGGCTACTTCCCGCAGGTCGAAGCCGCGGCCCTGCTCGGTGTACTCGCGTGCTGTCTCCCGCAGCACGCGGGTGACGGTCTCCACGTCGGTGCCGAAGGCGCGGGCCAGTTCGTAGGCGGAGACTGGCTGGTCGACCACCATGAGCACGGCTTCCAAGTTGCGGCGGAGCACGGTCAGGTCGACCTCGGATGTGGTGCGGCTCACGGGGCCCTCCCCTCGTCGTGGTCTTTGGTCTGTCCGTAGTCGTCGGCCACTGACACGTCGCCTTCGCTGCTGCCGGTCCAGGTGATCCGCAGCTCCCCCAGCGGTTCCGGCTGGTCGAAGCTGACGTGAGCGTTCCGGTACAGCTCGAGCAGGGCGAGGAACCGCGCCACGATCTCAAACGTATCGGTGCAGGCGCGGGTGAGCTCGGTGAAGGTGAGCGTGCCGTGCTCCCGCAGTTCCGCCACGACCAGCACCGCCTGTTCTGCCACGGAAGTTTTGGGCTGGTGGATGTGGGTGACCGGGACGCTCGGCGGTTCACGCGGGGTGAAGACGCGGGCGGCTAGGGCAGCGAACTCCTGGGGGCCGAGGGTGAGGAGGACGTCAGGACGCAGGTCGGCGAAGCGGGGTTCGAGGGGGACGGCGCGCGCCCAGCGGCGGCTCTGCGCGGCGAGCCGTTCCGCGAACACGGCAGCGACCTGCTTGTAGGCCCGGTACTGCAGGAGGCGGGCGAACAGCAGGTCGCGGGCTTCCAGCAGGGCCAGGTCGGCTTCGTCCTCCACTTCCCCGCGGGGAAGCAGCCGGGCCGCCTTCAGGTCGAGGAGGGTCGCGGCCACCAGCAGGAAGTTGCTGACCATGTCAAGGTCCCACGAGTCTTCGTAGGCCTTGATGTGCGCGATGAACTCGTCGGTGACCTTCGACAGCGCTACCTCGGTGATGTCCAGCTTGTGCTTGGAGATGAGGGTGAGGAGCAGGTCGAAGGGGCCTTCGAAGTTGTCGAGGTGGACGAGGAACCCCCGCTCGGGGGACTCTTGGTCGGTCATCGGTGGTCCGGGGCGTGCCCCGGCGGGATCGGTCGATGGGTCATAGTCACCGGCTGGTTCAGGGGTCGCTGAGTCGCTGCACTAGCATGCTCGACTCTCCGTACTCCTCAAAATCCGCGAGCAGGACCGCGATCGCTTCCCGCACGATCCGGCCGCGGTCAACGGTGAGTCCGTAGTCGGCGCGCAGCACGAGCCGGGTCTGCTCCAAGGCGAGGAGTTCGTCCTCGGAGACGTAGACGGTGATCTTCTCTTCGTGGCGTTGCCGTCCGCTCGGCGGTATCGCGATGCGCGGTCGTGTGTGCCGGGCCCGCCCGCGCTGGGGCGTGCCCGGGGCTGCTGCCTCTGCGGGGGTCGTAGGCGTTTCGGAGCGGGACGCGGCGGGGCGGACGAGCGTGTCCTCCGCACCGGACCGCGTCACGCGTCGGGAACGCCGTGGGACCACCGGGCAAGCACCTCCTTGGCCAGTTCCCGGTAGGCACGGGCGCCCGCCGACGAGGGGTCGAACTGGGTGATCGGTTCACCGGCGACCGTGGCGTCGGGGAATCTGACGGTCCGGTGGATGACGGTGTGGAACACTTTGGGGCCGAAGCCTTCGATGATGGTGGCGAGCACTTCGCGGGCGTGCAGGGTCCTCGGGTCGTACATGGTGCCGAGGAACCCGTCGATCTCCAGGCGGTCGTTGAGCCGCTCCTTGACTTTCTGGATGGTGTCCATGAGGAGGGCGACGCCGCGGAGCGCGAAGAACTCGCATTCCAGGGGGACGATGACGCCGTGGGCGGCGGTGAGGGCGTTGACGGTGAGCAGGCCCAGCGACGGCTGGCAGTCGATGAGGACCACGTCGTAGTCGTCGACCACGGGTGCGAGGGCGCGGCTGAGCATCTGCTCGCGGGCGACCTCACCGACGAGTTGGACTTCCGCGGCAGACAGGTCGATGTTGCTGGGGATCAGGTCCAGCCCGTCGATCTCCGTGGTGAGCAGCACTTTGTCGACGGTGACGTCGCGCTGCATGAGCAGGTTGTAGATGGTGAGGTCCAGTTCACGCGGGTCGCGGCGGCCTAACCCCACGGAGAGTGCGCCTTGGGGATCGAAGTCTACGAGCAGGACACGGCGTCCGTACTCGGCGAGTGCTGCCCCCAGGTTGATGGTGGTAGTGGTCTTGCCGACCCCACCTTTTTGGTTGCACAACGCCACGATGCGGGCGGGGCCGTGGTGGTCGAGGGGTTCCGGTTCCGGAAATTCCGGTTTCGGCCGGTTCACCCCGCCTAGTGCCGCCCCCGCGCTGGGCGCCTGCGCCCAGGGGCTGTTCGCCGGCTCGGCCGCCGCAGCATCCGCTGATGCTGGCGTGCCCACGTTGTCGTATCCGGACCAGCTCACAACCCAGGACCTCCCTACGGACCGGTCGTCATCACACCGAATTCTGCCGAACCGGTTGACAGGCCGTTGGAAAAACTCGATTTGTCGACACTATTGCGTTCGTGCGGCGACTCTAGAGTGTCGGATGCGGTGAATCAACGCGACACTCGCGCCCGGGGATGTGCTGCAGCGTACACCTCCCGCAGCCGGTCCACGGTGACGAGGGTGTAGACCTGCGTCGTGGTGACGGAGGCGTGCCCTAAAAGCTCTTGGACGACGCGCACGTCCGCGCCCCCGTCGATGAGGTGGGTGGCGAACGAGTGGCGCAAGGTGTGCGGGGACACATCGCGGAGGCCGGCCCGTTCAGCGGCGGCGTGCAGTACCGCCCACGCACCCTGCCGGGTCAGCCTGCCTCCGCGGGCGTTGAGGAACAGGGCGCTGCTGCCGCGTCCGGCAGCGGCGAGCCCGGGACGGGCCCGCACCAGGTAGGCGTCTACAGCGGTGCGCGCATACCGGCCGACCGGCACGATGCGCTCTTTACCGCCTTTGCCGCGGAACCGCACCGCCGCGACTTCGGTGTCGGCGTGCGGGTCGGGGCGCAGCCGGGTGACGTCGTCCACGTCCAGGCCGACGACTTCGGAGATCCGCGCCCCCGTGCCGTACAGCAGTTCTATGAGGGCGCGGTCCCGCAGTGCGCGCGGACCGCCTCCGATGTCGGCTGCGGCGAGCAGCGCCTCCACTTGGGCCACGGTGATGGCTTTGGGGAGTCTGCGCTGGAGGGCGGGGGGCCGTACCTCGTGGGCGGGGTCGTGGGCGGTGAGTCCTTCGCGGAGCGCGAACCGGTGCAGGCCGCGGACTGCGATCACGGCTCGTCCCGCGGAGTTGGCGCCCAAAGGCCGGTGGTGGGCGTCGCCTTCCCGCAGGGTGCGCAGGAAGGAGGCGACGTCGTCGGCGCGGACGTCGCGCAGGTCGGTGATGCCGCGGGCGGTGAGGAAGTCCAGGTAGCGGTTGAGGTCCCGGCGGTAGGACTGGAGGGTGTTGGCGGCGAGCCCGCGTTCCACAGTCAAGTGGTCGAGGTATCCGCGTACCGCTGTGTGAAGACGAGACGCCTGCTCGGGCATTCCGCTTGGCTCCTCCCCGGGTCGGTGCAGTGGCGGCGGCCCGGGGCCGGACCGCCGCCACCATGATTATTCGACCGCGGGGCGCAGGGACGCGAAACCGTCGCGGGACGCCGCGTGGGCGGCGAGAATCCCGATGACGGTGGCGGCGTTGTGCAGCCGTCCCGCGAGCACTGCGGCGACCGCCTCGTCCAGCGGAACCCATTCGATGGGCATGTCCGCTTCCTCGTGGATGCGGACAAAGTCCACTTCCTCCTCGGGGACGCGGACGAGGTCACGGGCGAGGAAGACGTGGATGCGTTCCGTGGAAAACCCTGCGGAAGGGAAGAAGTCGGCAAGCTCGTGCCACGTGGCCGCCCGGTATCCGGCTTCTTCCAGCAGTTCCCGTTGCGCGGTACGCAACGGGGGCTCCCCGTCAACGTCGCGGATCCCGGCGGGCAGCTCCCACAGCCGGTGCTGGACCGCGTGCCGGTACTGGCGGAGCAGCAGCACCCGCCCGGCGTCGTCGAGGGCCAGGGCCGCGACCGCTCCAGGGTGGACGAAGCGGTCCCGGGCCACGGTCTCCTCACCGTCCCGGCCGGGCATACGCACCCAGTCGGTGACCATGCCGACGATGGGGCTGCGGTACCGCGTCTCCGAGCGTTCGACCGGCCAGGAGTCGGGGGTGTCGACGATCCCGGTGTCGTCACCCATCGGCGATCCCTGTCCCCGCCGAGTATTTCAGCGCGGCCTCGATGAATCCCACGAACAGCGGGTGGGGGCGGGTGGGCCGGGAGCGCAGCTCCGGGTGGGCCTGGGTGCCGAGGAAGAACGGGTGCTTGTCCTGCGGCAGCTCCACGTACTCCACCAGGGATCCGTCAGGGGAGACTCCGGAGATGACCAGTCCCGCTTCTTCCAGGACGGGCCGGTAGGCGTTGGAGACCTCGTAGCGGTGGCGGTGCCGTTCGGAGACTTCTTCCGCCCCTCCGTACAGTTCCCGGACGAGCGTGTTCTCGCGGAGCCGGGCCGGGTACAGGCCGAGCCGCATCGTGCCGCCCATGTCGCGTTCCCCGGCGACCACGTCGGTCTGGTCGGCCATGGTGGAGACGACCGGGTGTTCCGCCTTGTCATCGAACTCGAGGCTGTTGGCGCCGCGCAGCCCGGCCACGTCGCGGGCGTATTCGATGACCATGCACTGCAGGCCCAGACAGATGCCGAGCAGGGGGATGCCGTTTTCACGGGCGTGGCGGATCGCCCCCACTTTGCCTTCGATGCCGCGCACCCCGAAACCACCGGGGATGAGGACCCCGTGGACCCCGTCGAGTTCCCGTTGGGCGCCTTCCGGGGTGGTGCAGTTGTCGCTGGCCACCCAGCGGATGTTGACCCGGGTGCGGTGGGCGAACCCTCCGGCCCGCAGCGCTTCAGTGACCGACAGGTAGGCGTCGGGGAGGTCGACGTATTTACCGACTAGGGCGATGGTGACTTCGTGCTCGGGGTTGTGGACCCGGTCGAGCACGTCGTTCCACTCGGTCCAGTCCACGTCGCGGAAGGCCAGCCCGAGGCGGCGCACGACGAAGGCGTCCAAGCCCTCGCGGTGCAGCACCTTGGGGATGTCGTAGATGGAGGGAGCGTCCGGGCAGGCCACGACACCGCCCTCCTCCACGTCGCACATGAGGCTGATCTTCTGCTTGAGACTGGTGGGAATCGGGCGGTCAGCGCGGCAGACGATCGCATCAGGCTGGATGCCGATGCTGCGCAGCGCAGCCACCGAATGCTGGGTGGGTTTCGTCTTCAGTTCACCGGCGGGCGCCAGATACGGCAGCAGGGAGATGTGCAGGAAGAAGCAGTTGTCGCGGCCGATCTCGTGCCTGATCTGCCTGGCTGCCTCGAGGAAGGGCTGCGATTCGATGTCCCCGACCGTGCCGCCGATCTCGGTAATGACCACGTCCACGTCCTCGCTGTCCATGGCGAGGATGCGGGCTTTGATCTCGTTGGTGATGTGCGGAATGACCTGCACTGTATCGCCGAGGTAGGCGCCTTGGCGCTCCTTGGCGATCACGCTGGAGTAGATCTGCCCAGTAGTGACGTTGGCTGAGGCGGACAGCTCGGTGTCCAGGAACCGCTCGTAGTGGCCGATGTCCAGGTCGGTTTCTGCCCCGTCGTCAGTGACGAACACCTCACCGTGCTGGAACGGGTTCATCGTTCCAGGGTCGACGTTGAGGTAGGGGTCAAGCTTCTGCATCGTGACCCGCAGCCCGCGCGACTTCAGCAGTCGTCCGAGGCTGGAAGCGGTCAGGCCCTTGCCGAGGCTGGAGGCGACGCCGCCGGTGACGAAAAGGTGTTTGCTACTCGCGGCGGATGCCAAGATTGCTCCCGTGGTTGTGCGGCTACGGAACGCCTTACGTCCGTCAGGCGACCGTGCGGTGTCCGCCAACGGCACACGGCCGAACAAACTCTGCGGACTCCACGGGCTCCCAGGATAACACCCTGTCCTGATGGGCTGGGGCCAGTGGGTGCCGCCCGGTTGCGGGTACCGGCCGTGGTCCGGTCCGCACCCGCAACCGGAGGCTCAACGCAAGGCGAGTGCCGGCCGGACCTCCCACGTGGTCCACAGCGGCCGGTAGCCCATCCGGTGCCAGAACGGGCCTGACAGGGGGTTGGTGACCGAGTAGTTGAGCAGGGTGACCGCGATGCCGTGGGTGTCCAGGGCATGGTGGGCGTGGCTGATCAGCGTGGTGCCGATGCCCTGCCCCCGTTCCTCTTCGACCACAGTTCCGTAGCCGATGTAGGCGGCGGGTGCCGCGTTGACGAGGGGGGCGACCCACCGTGCCCGGTGCGGTGGGGAAACCCACACGAGTCCCACGGGACGGCCACGCCGTTCCGCCAGCCAGATCCACGACGGGTTGCGGCTCAATGCCCGGGCCGCCACCTTGCGGGTCTGCTCGGCGGTCTCCGGCTGGATGAAGACACTGCCGAAGTGTTCTTCGTAACGGTGCTCCTCCATGACCAGGCTGACCACGGCGGTCAAATCCTGGAGGTCGGCGAGCCGGATCGTGACGTCCCGCGGCGGCAGTGCGGGAGGCACGCCGCGGCGGCGTTCCCGGACCGCCATGACAGTGACCGGCTGCATGCCGTGGCGCTGCAGCGGACGGATCCCGCACACGTCACGGGCAGGCCAGGTCAGCAGGGCCGCGGACTCTGACCCTGTCCCGGTGGGCAGTCTTTCCAACTGGTCGCGCCAACTGGTCAGCAGTGAGTCGAGCGCCCCCTCCGGGTCGGAGCCGCCCACGAGTGGGGTGATCCAGTGCTGGTCGGGGACTCCCCAGGTCCGTCCTGCCTCTCCGGGCTGGTACCAGGAGTAGCGCATAGCGCCGATCGCCATGGGGCGGCCCAGCTCGTCGCTGACGGTCAGCAGCGGGTTGGTGTTGAGCTTCGGATGCGACGGCTCAGGCAGCAGCGGGTCAACCGCTGCCCAGCGCTTGGCCACCGATGCCACGAGTCTGTCAAATTCGGCTGTCCCGTTCGGCGGATTGTCATGCCACACCCGCGCGACATAGCCGCTCATTCATCCCTCCCTGGCGGTGGCACGCTCACGCGTACGCACCGGGGGTTCCTAGCGCCCCGCCGCTAGAACCCTTGTCGATTACCTAAAGTCGCATATCGACTACCGAAGCGTACGTTATCGCCTCAGACCGGAGAATGCAGGCAAAACCTCAGAAGTTTGTGTCTTCGTTCTGAAATTGTCGTCCGACAATCTTCCACGGTCTACCTATAAGCCAACAAACCCCTCAACCGTAACCAAAACCAAAGATTTCTCAGGAAACCCGTCGAAGACCGGCAGAGCGGGCGTGGTCACGGCGCGGAGCTCCCTCCCGGCTCAACGCTGTTTCCGCTCCCCAAATCGGTGACCACAGGATCCCCCGAGGCGTACCGGACGGTGTTGTTCGAACCCAGCACGCTCACCTCGGTGGCTGACTCCACACTCACCTGGTTGTCGCTTCCGGTGATGGTGAGCAAGGCGCAGGAGCCGGTAAGGGCGACGGTGGCGCTGTTGGCGACCACGTTCACACTCCGCCCACCGCACTCCTGGTCAACCGTGCCCCCGTCAGTGGCGATGGTGATGAGCTCGTCGGTGACGAGCGCGCCGCCGTCCGACGATCCCGGGCTTCCCCCACCGGAAATCTCAATCTCGGTGGTGCCGTCCCCCACCGAGATGTCGCCGTCCTCGTCGATCGAGATCCCCGCTCCGCTGTCGTCCCGCAGGCTGAGCCCGCCCGAACATCCCGCTACCGCAGCCACCGCAAGTGCAACTGCGCTGGTGAGAGCCGCCACCCGGCACCGCATCCGTTTCCCCGTCTCCCTCGCCTTGTCCCTCCAACAGCCATTTACGTGATGAGATCCCGTGCGAGGCAGAAAAGTTCGCTGCGGCGGGCAGTCAGCCGATTCCGGCCTCCTCCATTCCGCGGAGTTCGCGTTTGAGCTCCTTGATCTCGTCCCTGAGCCGGGCAGCCAGCTCGAACTGCAGATCGGCTGCTGCCTGGTGCATCTGCTCGGTGAGCTGTTCGACGAGGGCGGCGAGCTCCTCCCGAGGAAGGTTCTTCGCCTGCTCTGCGACCCGGTCGGGGCCGGACAGCGCACCGGACCGGGGCGTGGGGGTGCCCCGCTTCTCCCCGCGGCTGCGCGCGAGCAGTTCGGCCGTGTCGGCGTCCTCGCGGGCCAGAGAGTCGAGGATGTCGGCGATCTTCTTCCGCAGCGGCTTGGGGTCGATGCCGTGTTCCGCGTTGTAGGCGAGCTGTTTGGCCCGCCGCCGGTTGGTCTCCTCGATCGCCGCGGCCATGGCGTCAGTGACCGTGTCGGCGTACATGTGCACCTGCCCCGACACGTGCCGGGCGGCCCGGCCGATCGTCTGGATCAGTGACCGCTCCGAGCGGAGGAATCCTTCCTTGTCCGCGTCGAGGATCGCCACAAGCGACACCTCGGGCAGGTCGAGCCCTTCCCGCAGCAGGTTGATGCCGACAAGCACGTCGAAAACACCGACCCGCAGCTCGCGCAGCAGCTCCACCCGGCGCAGCGTGTCGATCTCGCTGTGCAGGTAGCGCACCCGGATGCCGAGGTCGGTGAGATAGTCGGTGAGGTCCTCGGCCATCTTCTTGGTCAGGGTGGTGACCAGCACCCGCTCGTCGCGTTCGGCGCGGATCCGGATCTCGTGGACGAGGTCGTCGATCTGCCCCTCGGTGGGTTTGACGATCACCTCCGGGTCCACCAAGCCGGTCGGCCTGATCACCTGCTCGACCACGTCGCCGCCGACGCGTTCCAGCTCGTACGGGCCCGGGGTGGCCGACAGGTAGAGGGTCTGACCGGTGCGTTCCCGGAACTCGTCCCAGGTCAGCGGCCGGTTGTCCATCGCCGAGGGGAGCCGGAAGCCGTGTTCCACCAGGGTGCGTTTCCGTGCCGCGTCCCCCTCGTACATGCCGCCGATCTGCGGCACGGTGACGTGCGACTCGTCGATGACCACCAGGAAGTCTTCGGGGAAGTAGTCGAGCAGGGTGTTGGGCGGGCTTCCGGGGGCACGCCCGTCGAAGTGGCGGGAGTAGTTCTCCACCCCCGCGCAGGTGCCCATCTGCTCCAGCATCTCCACGTCGTAGGTGGTGCGCATGCGCAGCCGCTGCGCTTCGAGGAGCTTGCCGGCCGCTTCCAGTTCCGCGAGCCGCTCTTCCAGTTCCGCTTGGATGCCGGCGATGGCCTTCCGCATCCGCTCCGGCCCAGCCACGTAGTGGGAGGCGGGGAAGATGTAGACGCGGTCGCTCTCCCCCAGCACTTCGCCGGTGATCGGGTGCAGGGTCATGAGCCGTTCGATCTCGTCGCCGAACATTTCGATCCGGACCGCGAGCTCGTCGTAGACCGGGATGATCTCCACGGTGTCGCCCCGCACCCGGAACGTGCCGCGGGTGAACGCGACATCGTTGCGGGTGTACTGCATCTCCACGAGCCGGCGCAGCAGCTCGTCGCGGTCGATCTCCATGCCGACTTCGACTGTCGCCATGCGGTCGACGTACTCCTGCGGGGTGCCCAGGCCGTAGATGCACGACACGGACGCCACGACAACGGTGTCGCGGCGGGTGAGTAGCGCCGTGGTGGCCGAGTGCCGGAGCCGCTCCACTTCCTCGTTGATGGAGGAGTCCTTCTCGATGTAAGTGTCGGTCTGCGGGACGTAGGCCTCGGGCTGGTAGTAGTCGTAGTAGGAGACGAAGTATTCGACCGCGTTGTGGGGCATCATCTCGCGCAGCTCGTTGGCGAACTGCGCGGCCAGCGTCTTGTTGGGCTGGATGACCAGGGTGGGGCGCTGCAGCCGCTCGATGAGCCAAGCCACGGTGGCGGTTTTTCCGGTACCGGTGGCGCCCAGCAGGACCGTGTCGGCCGCCCCGCCTTGGATCCGTCGGGCGAGCTCCTCGATCGCGGCGGGCTGGTCACCCGCCGGGACCATGTCTGTGACCACTTCGAATGGCCTGTCCGTGCGCTGGATGTCGGTGACCGGTCGCATACGTCCCCCTGCGTGTTCTCCGTCTTCCCGCCTGTGTCCCACTCTAGGGTCCGCCGCTGACAGCCGGGTTCCGCCGTTCGTCCTCAGCCAGCGTTCCTGGGGTGGGCTGTGTCCGGCGGCAACGCTCCGCCTGCCGCACCCCTGCCGGCTGCGTCGGAATACCGCTTTTCTTGCCAACGGAGGCGAGGAGCACGGTGCTGCTTATCACACTGCTCGTCGTGGGGTGGAATACGGGCGGATACGGCCGGGCAGCCCGGAAAGCGGGTGGCGATCCCTCAGGATGCTGAACCCGACGGGACGTGGACAGACCGTTATTCCTGTTACGGTTCGCTCTCATTTTGGGATGGCGGCACGGCATAGCACTCTGCACGTGCTTTTCCGGAATACTCCCCTACCCTCCAGCTCTCGGAAAATACGTGAACGGCAGGACAAAGAGCACGAACGGGGACGTCTCAGACGCAGCCCTACCGCTGCCTACAGCCGGGAAGCTGCCCTCTTCTCACCACTCTGACGTGGGGATATTCTCCCGAGACACGACCCTGGGCTCGTGCAGGCTCCCCTCTGCGCGGCACCTGACCGGAACCGTTGGCTTCTTTCTACTGTGAGACAATTCCGCGTATTCACAGCGTCGCATCATCTACTGCCCAGGATTCTTTCCACCGTATCCTGCGCACACGGATCCGCAATCAGGATGCGTTAACAGAATTCTCGGGACAACATTCCGAGCAGTTGATGACGACTTTATTTCCCGTTGAACAATCCAGCGGCGCAAAACGCACTCTTCCCGGTTTTCCCGCAGAGAAACCGGTTTTTCCCCGAAAAACAGGAGACAACTCGCCTTTCCCCAACGCGGCGGTCCGTCGCGGCCCGTCCCAAGGGAAGCCGTCCCCTCCCCCCGCTGGGCACCGTCGACCGACCGGGGTTGCGCGGTGTGCCGCCACCCGGCCTCGAGTGCTCACCGTGCGCAGCCCAGGGCGGCGCCCCCAGCCAGCTCGCCGTCCCCTTCCCCCGTCCTCGCAACGGATCCACCCCCGCAGGCCGGAAGACCGGACTCGTGGAGGAGACGCACGATCTCCGCAAGCCCCAGCCGTGCCCCCTCCTCGCGTGCCCGAGCCACCCCGTCCGCACCCAACTCGGCACGGAGCCGCGCCGCGCAGCGCCGGTGCTCCCACAGCAGTTGGGGAAACCCGAACAGTTGGGGAACGCCCCCGCCCAGCAAAGTCCGGGCCGCTCCCAGCAGGCGGGCCGCGAGCCCGGGGTCTCCATGCTCCGCCAGAATCCACGCGAGCGCGTTCACCGCCATCGCGCCGCCCAGCCGGTCGTCGAACTCTGCGCTGATCTCCAGGCTGCGCACCAAGTGGGCGGCCGCCTCATCGGCCTCGCCCTGCCGCCAGAGGTAGATCCCGAACGTGGACAGCAGATAGGAGCGGTGCCACCGTTCCCCGCGGCGTAGGCTCAGCTCCACCGCTTTCCGGTGGTACTCCGCTACCGTCGCCTGGTCCCCCTCGCCGATCAAAGTGAGCAGCCCGAGAGTGACCTGCTCCCCGAACTCGTCACCGTGGCGGCGATACCCCTGCAGCGCCCGCAGTGCCTTGGCGCGCGCGGTGCCCGCTTCCGCCCAGGAGAGCGCCGCCAGGCTGCGCAGCAGGGCCGCATCGGATTCTGTCCGCGTCCCGCCTGTTCCTTCCTGTTCGATCTCGCGGGCGCAGCGGTCCACCGTATCGAGGTCCCGCTGGAGTACCGCGACGAACCCGCACACCCACAACGCTTTGTCTCGTTCCGGCCCGGGCTCCTGGCACCGCTGCAGCCCCAGCTCCAACCAGTGGCGGCTCTCACTGAGCGGCACGCACAGCATCCAGTACGGCCACAGAGTGCCCATAGCCCGCAGCGTGCGACGGACGGTCGCGGGATCGTCGAGCCCTGCGCGCAGCGCCACTTTCAGGTCGGCGTGGCCGCGGCGGAGCCGCCGGAACCAGAGTGCCTGCCCGGCACCGCTCCACGCGCTCTCCGCGCGCTCCACCAGGGTCAGATACCAGTCGCGGAGCCGACGGCGCGTCTCCTCTGCGGTTCCGCTCTCCGCTAACCGGTCCCGGCCGTAGCGCCGCACCGGTTCCAGCATCCGGTAGTACCGTTGCCCTTCAGCGTCGTAGGCGGTCAGCACCGACTGGTCCACAAGACCGGTGACCGCGTGGAGCGCCTTGTCTGTCTCCCAGCCGGCCTCGGCCAGGACTGCTTCGGCGCCCTCCAACGTGAAGTCCCCACCGAAGATTGAAAGCCGGGCCCAGGCCCGCCGCTCGTCCGGAGTGCACAGCCCGTAGCTCCAGTCCAGCACTGCGCGCAGCGTCCGGTGCCGGTCCGGGGCGGTGCGCACCGAACTGTCCGGCAGGGACAGTCCCTCCTCCAACCGCTCCAGCAACTGCCGCGGGGAGAGGACCCGCAGTCCGCGGGCGGCCAGTTCCACCAGCAGCGGCACCCCCTCGAGCAATTGGCACAGCCGGATCACCGCCCGGTGGTTGTCCTCGTCCACCGTGAAGCCCGGGACCACCGCTGCGGCCCGGTCCACCAGCAGTTCGACCGACTCGTACCGTGTCAGGTGCTCCAGCGGGGTGGCGGACCCAGGCACGGACAGGGGGTGCACCTGCCAGAGCTGCTCCCCTGCACAGCCCAGCGGGCGTCGGCTGGTGGCCAGGATCTGCACGCCGGGCGCCCGCCGCCGCAGAGTCTCCACCAGGACCGCACAGCTCTCCACCAGGTGCTCGCAATTGTCGAGGAGCAGAAGAAGTTCCCGGTCGGCGAGGGCTGCGGCCAGCGTGTCCGCGGACGCGTCTGCGGAGCCGTCCGGGATCCGCAGTGCTGCTCCCACAGTCCACACCACGGCCTGCGGATCGGTGACCGACGCCAATTCGACGAGCCCCACGCCGTCCCGGTAACGGTCGCACACCCGGCGGGCTACGTGCAGGGCGAGCCTGGTCTTGCCTACTCCCCCTGTGCCGACGAGGGTGACCGTCCCGCCGTGGGCGAGCCGCTCCTCTACCGCGGCCAGGTCGGTTTTGCGGCCTACGAACGACGTGACCTCGGCTGGCAGGGTTCCGGTGGCAAACGCCGTCGTGGCGTAGCCGGGTTCCGGGTCGGCCCCCACAGAGGTGGGGCTCTGCTGCGTAGCGGCCTGTTCGTTGCGGGCTTCATACCACCGCTGCCGCCACTGTTCGAGCAGAGCGGCTTCCTCCCATGCCTCTGCGCTGCCGACCGCCTGCTCGGGATGGGCTCGGGCGTATGCGGCACAGGCCCGGACAAACATCACGGCGACTCCCAGTGTGGGCAATTCGCGCCCGGATGCCGCATTGCTCAGGGTTGTATCGGAATATCCTTCTCCTAAAGAGACTGTGAGGGCGGAAAGCGTCCGAAAGGACGGGGTTCCCGCATCCGCACGCAACGCACGCAACTCTAGTGCGAATCTTCCAGCGGGACTTTCAGGTTTGGATACTGGATTGAGACGACGTCCTGGTCGTGCCTGTCGACCCACCAGCCCTCCGTTCACTCATCACTCGGCCGTCTACCAGTATTCCTCTCGATGCAAAGCCCGGCCAATTGTCAATTTGATCATCAGGCAGGCCCTGTCGCGCAGTCAATCCGGTGTTTTCACTTCGGTCTGGCAGACCGTCCGCGGCCGGAGCCTGTGTCTTTCTCCGCTCGGGGATACGGATCCGAAGCAAGCAGCGGCCTGGGATGGGCAGACACCCGCGCACTCAGTGGGAGAGTGCTCCGACATCCCACGCGACTCGCGCCGCCGCACGGCTCCGGGGACCGTTGACGGCGCGCTCCCCGCAACCCTGCGCTAACAGCAGCTTCCGGGGCATCGCGAACGCACAGTCCTCCCCGTCAGCCCGGTTTTCTCCCCCGGTGGATGGTCTTCTCTCTGCCCGCAGGGCCCGCTCTCTTGCTGCTGCGGCTTCCGCCATGGGTCGGTGCACAGTAGCTCGATACGCACATCCAGGCGCTGCCGGGGTCCTTCCCCGGAGTTCGGAATCCTCGGGTCGATATCCGCTGCCGCTTGAAACGGATCACCGCTCGACCGCTCTGCACTGCCCGGAATTCCGTCCGGCTGCCGACAGCCCTTCCGCATGCGGAAGTCCTCCGACGGGAAGAACAGTTCTCTTTTGCTCCGGCTTCGGACATTTCCTATCCGGAACGCAAGGGAACCGGAGCACCGCCCCGCGCGTCAATAAAAAGACAGCGATTCGCCATCCAGAAGCCGGACATATTTCCTGAAAGCAACACAGGATTATCCTGTTCTCTTCTGCGGGAAGAGAATATTTGCGGTCGCTTTCTTCCCCAAGAAAGGAAGGTGATCAATGTCAGCGGAGAACATGACCGACCAGGAGGTCGAGAAGTTCCTGGAAATGCTGCGCCAGAGGGGCGTACAGCTGCCCAAGCAGCGGAAACCGAACATCGTCATCTGCGGTCAGACCGGGGTTGGAAAGACCACGACGATCAACACTCTCTTCGGTAGAGAGGTGGGTGCTGTCGGAGACTTCTCCCGGGGGAGTGTGACCGACACGCTGTACGAGTGGGAAGCCCACGGCCAGTACATCGACATCGTCGACCTCCCCGGCCTTGGGGACACCCCCAAGAACGACCGTGAGTACCGCGAGATGTACCGGCGCAGGGTCGCCGAGGCAGACGGTTTCCTCGTGGTCGTCAACCCTCCTCGGCCGTTCAACTCCGCGACGAAGAGCACCGTGGATCTGCTGATCTCCTGCGGGGTAGCCCCGGAGCAGATCGTTTTCGCCTACAACCGTCTCGAGTCGATCACCACCCTCATCGAGGGGGAACGGCGCTCAGTCAGGCTCAACGGGATCGCCGGACCTGCGACGGAAGCTGACCGCGAGGCCGTAGAACGCGCCCGCCAGGCCTTCTACCAGGACCTATGTGAGGGGATCCATGGTGGCCGGTACCGCACACGTTTCTCCCTTGACCAGATCGTCCCCTACGACGCGCTGCACGGCTGGAACATCTTCGTCCTCTTGGGCCAGGTAGTGCAGCGTCTTCCCGGGGAGACGCTGGCGAGCTGGGACAAAGCCGTCTCGCGAGGGGTCCAGGAGCTGCAGGAGCGGGAACGTGAACAGCAGCTCGCAGAGCGCGAGCTGCTGCTTCGCAGGAAGGAAAAACTCCTCGCTCAGGAGAAGAAGGCTCTTACCCAGCTCGCACGACGCCTGACCCAGCGCGCGAAGAAACTGGACAAGCGCGCGGAAGAACTGGCCGAGTGGGAGCAAGAACTCACCGAGCGGGAAGAAGCACTCGACGAACGCGAAAGACGCTTGTCACTGACGAGCTCCTCCCAGAGGGAGAAGACCGCCCCACCGGAGCGTTCCAGCCGCCCCCAGCGTCTCACCCCAGTCTCCACCCCCGAGCCGGATCCGGTGGAGGACGATCTCGAGGCCGAGCGCCGCAGCATTCAGGAGGACGAGGAGCGGCTCAAGGAACGGGAGAAGGCAGCCGCTGAAATTCCCCGGCAGCATGAAGAGCACAAGGTGACAGTGCGTGAACGCATCAAAAACTGGTTCTCGAAAGCAGTGAAGGTTGGCGCTGAGCTCGCCGGGCGTGCTGTCTCCTATTTCCTCCAGGCTTTCAGCGGCTGATCACGTCGCACAGGCCCCGTCTCAGCCTTAGGCTCTATCGGATTTCACCCGGAGCGCCCCTGGTCCCCTGGTGGGGCAGTCGACGCCCGGGCCGGACACTGCCGCGGCAGCAGCTCGCCGCTGCCGGCTACCGGGAGTGCAGTCGCCGCTGCAGTTCCTCCCACACCTCAGCGACCCGGGCGTCCAATTCCTCCTCGGTTCCCGAATTGTCGATGATGATGTCGGCGACCGCGCGGCGCTGCTCCCGACTGGCCTGGGCGTTGATCCGGGCACGGACCTGTTCTTCAGGCATCCCCCGGTTCGCGGTCACCCGCTCCACCTGGGTGTGGACCGGGACGTCCACCACGATCACCACGTCGTACTGGTCGGCGAGATTGTTTTCGACGAGGAGCGGCACGTCATAGACGACGATCGTGCCCTCCTTTGCCTGCGCCATCAGCTCTTGGGTGCGTTCCCCCACCCGGGGGTGCACGATCGCGTTGAGCCGAGCCAGTTTGGTCTCGTCAGCGAAAACGATCTCCCCCAGCCGGGCCCGGTCCAGTCTTCCCTCAGGGGTGAGCACCTGGTCACCAAACTCGGCGACGATCTCGGCAAGCGCGGGGGTTCCCGGTTCGACCACTTCCCGCGCGATAGCGTCCGCGTCGATGACGAGCGCCCCGTGTGCGGCAAGACGGCGCGCCACCGAACTCTTCCCCGAACCGATCCCGCCGGTCAGTCCCACTTTCAGCATGCCGACGATCCTACGGACGGCCCGCGGCACACGAAAAAGGGGGCCGCCCGATCGTGGGCGACCCCCGTCAGCCTATGGAGCGGATCAGCTTTCGCCGCCGCCCGCGAGCTTCTCCCGCAGCGCGGCCAGGGCCTCGTCGGAGGCGAGCTCTCCGCCGCCCTGACCAGAACCGCTGTCGTCGTCGGCCTGCTGCTCCTGAGCAGCCGCGGCCTCGGCAGCCTGGGCTTCTTGGACCTGCTTGCGGTGCGCTTCGAAGCGGGCCTGAGCCAGAGCGTACTGGCGCTCCCACTCGTCGCGCTGGGCCTCGTAGCCCTCCATCCACTCGCCGGTCTCCGGGTCGAAGCCCTCCGGGTACTTGTAGTTGCCGTGTTCGTCGTACTCGGCAACCATGCCGTACATCGTCGGGTCGAACTCGGTCTGGTCCGGCGAGATGCTCTCGTTGGCCTGCTTCAGCGACAGGCTGATGCGGCGCCGGTCCAGGTCGATGTCGATGATCTTGACGAAGATCTCGGTGCCCACCTGAACAACCTGTTCGGGGACCTCCACGTGGCGCTCGGCCAGCTCGGAGATGTGCACCAGACCCTCGATACCCTCTTCGACCCGCACGAACGCGCCGAACGGCACCAGCTTGGTGACCTTACCCGGAACAATCTGTCCGATCTGGTGGGTGCGGGCGAACTGCTGCCACGGGTCTTCCTGGGTGGCCTTCAGCGACAGGGAGACGCGCTCGCGCTCCATGTCGACATCGAGGACCTCGACCGTGACCTCCTGGCCGACCTCGACCACTTCGCTCGGGTGGTCGATGTGCTTCCAGGACAGTTCGGACACGTGCACCAGACCATCAACACCGCCGAGGTCGACGAACGCGCCGAAGTTGACGATCGAAGAGACCACACCCTTACGGATCTGGCCCTTCTGCAGGGTGTTGAGGAAGGTCTGGCGGACCTCGGACTGGGTCTGTTCCAGCCAGGCACGGCGCGACAGGACGACGTTGTTGCGGTTCTTGTCAAGCTCGATGATCTTGGCTTCGAGCTCGCGGCCCACGTAGGGCTGCAGGTCGCGCACGCGACGCATCTCGACGAGGGAAGCGGGCAGGAAGCCGCGAAGGCCAATGTCGAGGATGAGACCGCCCTTGACAACCTCGATAACGGTGCCGGTGACGACGCCGTCCTCTTCCTTGATCTTTTCGATCGTGCCCCAAGCCCGCTCGTACTGAGCGCGCTTCTTGGACAGGATGAGGCGGCCTTCCTTGTCCTCCTTCTGGAGAACAAGAGCTTCGACATGGTCCCCGACAGCGACGACCTCGTGTGGATCGACGTCGTGCTTGATCGAGAGTTCACGTGAGGGGATCACACCCTCGGTCTTGTAGCCGATGTCGAGCAAGACCTCGTCTCGATCGACCTTCACGATGGTGCCTTCGACGATGTCACCGTCGTTGAAGTACTTGATGGTCTCGTCGATCGCGGCGAGGAAGGCTTCCTCGGAACCGATGTCGTTGACCGCTACCTGCGGTGTCGAGGTGGCCTCGGTGCTGCTCGTCATGTGTGGGTGGACTCCGGTACGGACATGGATAGAAGTTTGGACACGCTGTGAGAACACATTTGATTCGGATCCGACAGGAAACGCCCGGATGGGAGGTCCACCACACCAAAGATGTGGCCGTCCTCTAATCCGCACGTCGACCGGTCGGTCTTCCCCGACCCCGGGCGAACCCCGAATCGAGTGTGTGCATGCGAATCCACAACGCTCCCCACAGCCTATGGGAGGACTGCCCCGTGGTCAATTCGAGACCAGGGGAGCGCCGGTATCAATCCTATTGCGTCTGTGCGAGTGGCTGAGCAGGGAGCAGACTCACCTCTCAGGGACCTTGACCGGGGTCCACCACGGATGCTACAAGCCAAGGCTCCGTCTTTGAAGGTTTCCAGTGGGTAAAAATTCCCTTCAGTGCACGCTACTCCTCGTAGCGCCCCGAACGGAGGCGTTTGAGAGCGGAGCGGTGTCGCTTCTCCCGCAGCCGGCGCTCCTTGGCCGCCCGGGACAGCTTGGTAGGCCGTCTTTTCCGCGCTGGAGGCCGAGCTGCCTCGCTGAGCAGCGCCGCCAGGCGCTCCCAGGCGACTTCCCGGTTGCGGGCCTGGGAGCGAAAATCTTGTGCTGAAACGGTCAGCACCCCGTCAACCAGCCGCGGGCCCAGGCGCCGCAGGACGCGCTCCCGCTGTTCCTCGGTGAGCACCGCGGTGGTGGTGACGTCCAGGGACAGCGAGACCCGCGTGCTCGCAGTATTGGCGTGCTGCCCACCCGGACCCGAGGAACGAGAGAAACGCCACACCAGTTCGTCGTCGCGCAGCTCCACGCGAGGGGCGCCGAGTGGATTCCGTCGCATCACCGCAGCCTTCGCCGATCACACTTTGTCGTAATTTTATCCTCACTCAGCGCTTCTTCCGGAAAATTCACCGGATTCTGCCGACCACGTGACCGACCGGCTCAGTGAGCTGCGTCATGCCAGTTGGGGCCCACCCCCACCGACACGGCAAGCGGAACCCGCAACTGCTGCGCCTGAGACATGTGCTCCACCACGAGCTCCCGCACGGTGTCCAGCTCGCCGGGGGCGACCTCCAGCACAAGTTCGTCGTGGACTTGCAGCAGCATCCGCGAGGCGAGCCCGTTCTCGCGCAGCGCCCGGTCCACGCGCAGCATCGCCAGCTTGATGATGTCCGCGGCCGACCCTTGGATGGGCGCGTTGAGCGCCATCCGCTCAGCCATCTCCCGCCGCTGCCGGTTGTCGCTGTTGAGGTCGGGCAGGTAGCGGCGGCGGCCCAGGATCGTCGCGGTGTAACCTTCGCGCCGTGCCCGGACCACCACGGCTTCGAGGTAGTCGCGGACCTTCCCAAAGTGGGAGAAGTACTCCTCCATGAGGACCCGGGCTTCTTTCGGCGAAATACCCAGCTGCTGGGCCAGCCCATAGTCGCTCAGCCCGTAGGCCAGGCCGTAGTTCATGGCCTTGATCCGGGCGCGTGCCTCCCCGTCGACCTGGTCCACCGGGATCCGGAAGACCCGCGAAGCGATCTGCGCGTGGAAGTCGAAGCCGCTGTGGAACGCTTCGATCAGCGCCTCGTCCTCCGACAGGTGGGCCATGATGCGCAGTTCGATCTGGCTGTAGTCGGCGGTGAGCAACTGCTCGTAGCCTTCACCGACCACGAAGGCGCGGCGGATGCGCCGACCGGCGTCGGTGCGCACCGGGATGTTCTGCAGGTTGGGCTCGGCTGAGCTGAGCCGTCCCGTGGCGGTCACCGTCTGGTGGAAGGTGGTGTGGATACGCCCGTCCTCGGCGATCGTCTTGATCAGCCCTTCCACCGTGGTCCGCAGCTTGGTCTGGTCGCGGTGGCGCAGCAGGATGACGGGGAGCTCGTTGTCGGTCTGCGCGGCCAGCCACGCCAGCGCGTCCGCGTCAGTGGTGTAGCCGGTTTTGATCCGCTTCGTCTTGGGCAGCCCCAGCTCGTCGAAGAGGATCTGCTGCAACTGTTTGGGCGATCCGAGGTTGAACTCGCGGCCCACCAGGCGGTGCGCTTCGTCGACTGCCTGGCGGACTGCGGCGGCGAACTCGGCTTCCAAGTCCCGCAGGTAGGTGAGGTCGGCGGCGATCCCCGCATCCTCCATGCGGGCCAGCACCTCGGCCAGGGGGAGTTCCAGGTTGTGGAGCAGGTCGAGTCCTTCACGCCGGGTGAGCTCGGCGTCCAAGGCCAAGGCCAGCTCCACCGTGGCCAGGGCTCGGAGCGCCAGTTCGCGGCGGGCCGTGTCCTGGTCGTCGCCGGTCCCTTCGAGGTCCAGGGTGAGCTGAGCGCCTTCGGCGTTGTGCTCTGTCAGTTCCCGGCCTAGGTAGCGGAGGCACAGGGTGGCGAGCTCGAAGTTGCGTCGCCCGGGTTCCAGCAGGTAGGCGGCGATTGCGGTGTCGGATTCGACCCCGTCCAGGGTCCAGCCGCGGGCCCACAGGGCGCGCAGTGCCCATTTGACGCCATGCAGCACCTTGGGATAGGCGGGGTCGGCCAGCCATGCGGTGAGCGCGGCCTCGTCCGCGGGGTCCAGTTGGGTCGGATCGAGGCAGACCGCGCGGCCCGAGGGGACGGCAAGCGCCAGGCGGATGATGTCACCGTCCCGCTCCCCGCTCCACTCCAGGGCCACCCCAGTGCGGGCCCCGGCGGCGATCTCCGCGGCGAGCCAGTCGCCCAAGGTGCCGGGTGCCGGGTCGACCAGTTCGACGGAGAACCCTTCGTCTTGGACGGGTTCGGCGCTGTCGTCGCCCGCCTGCTCGCTCAGCACGGCGAACAGGCGGTCGCGGAGGGTTGAGGCGAACTCCAGGTTGTCGAAGAGCAGGTTGACGCCGTCGCGGTTCCAGTGGCCCAGCGTCATCCCGGTGACGTCGACGCCGAGCTCCACATCGGTGGCGAGCCGGTTGAGCCGCTGGTTGCGCAGGACGTCGTCGAGGTGGTCGCGGAGGTTCTGCCCAGCCTTGCCGCCGATCTCGTGGGCGTGGGCGACGAGCGCGTCGAGCGACCCGTACTTGGCCAGCCACTTGGCCGCGGTCTTGGGCCCCACCCCCGGCACTCCGGGCAGGTTGTCGGACTTCTCCCCCACCAGGGCCGCCAGGTCGCAGTAGCGTTCCGGCGGCACCGCGTACTTGGCTTCGACCGCCTCCGGGGTCATGCGGATCAGGTCGGACAGGCTCCTGCCCGGGTAGAGCACCGTGCAGTGCTCGCCGACCAGCTGGAAGGTGTCGCGGTCCCCGGAGGCGATGAGCACGTCCATGCCTTCGGCGAGACCCCGCGTGGTGAGCGTGGCGATGATGTCGTCAGCCTCGTATCCCGGGACGGACAGGCTGGTGACCCCGATCAGCCCAAGCAGTTCTTGGAGCAGGCCCACCTGGCTGGGGAACTCCGGCGGGGTTTCGGAGCGGCCCGCCTTGTACTCGGCGTACTCCTCATGCCGGAACGTGGGCTCGGAGCGGTCCCAGGCCACGGCGATGTGCGTGGGCTGCTCTTCGCGGAGCAGCTTGACCAGCATCGACGTGAAGCCGTAGATGGCATTGGTGGCCTGGCCTGCGCTGTTGACGAATTTTTCTGCCGGGAGCGCGTAGAACGCGCGGAAGGCCATGGAGTGGCCGTCCACGAGGAGCAGCCGGGGGCGCCCACCTCCTTCACCGGTCTCGGCGGGACGGGTCTGCTCGGGGGTCGCCTGTGTGTTCACCACACGACGAATCCTAGGATGCGCAGAAGACATTTGCGCGGTTCCCGCGGCGGTCCCGCCTTGACCTTCCCGTTCACCGTGAGGGAGCAGTAATGGCTGTGGATGGCGAGAAGCTGGCTGAACTTCTCGGGCACAACCCCAACCTGGGCGGCTTGGCCGAGCGGATGGGCATGGAACTACTGGAAGCCTCCACCGAGCGCGTGGTCGGCCGGATCCCGGTCGAAGGCAACACCCAGCCCTACGGTCTGCTGCACGGCGGGGCCTCCTGTGTGCTGGCGGAATCCTTGGGGTCTATCGGGTCGGCGCTTCTGGCCGCGCCGGACCGCATCGCGGTGGGTATCGAAATCAACGCGACCCACCACCGCAGTGTCACCTCGGGCTGGGTCACGGGAGTGGCGGTGCCCGTCCACACTGGACGCACTCTGGCGACCTGGGACATCGAGATCACCGACGACCAGGGGCGGCGGGTGTGCACGTCCCGGCTGACCTGTATGCTGCGCGACGCGCCGGGCCGCTGAGGCCCTCCCCCATCCCCGCAACGACGTTCGGAGGCTGGAATGCCCGGCCTGGGCACCCTCATCAACATCATCGCGATCGTCACGGGCTCCGGTCTCGGCCTCGCCCTGGGCGGTCGTCTCCCCGACCGCACGCGGACCGTCGTCACCGATGCGCTCGGCCTGGTGGTGCTCCTTATCGCCGCGCTCAACGCCGCCGAGGTGCTCTCCCCCAAGCTGCGCGCGGCGGTCGGCGGTGCTGCGCCCACGCTGATCGTGCTGGGGTCTCTCCTCATTGGCGGGATCATTGGATCTCTGCTGCGGATCGAGCAGCGGCTCGAACGGCTCGGCACTCTGGTGCGCGCCACGCTGACCCGGCGTATGTCCGCGGTTGCCACGGCTCCGAGCCAGGACTCTCCGGCCGGTCCCTCCGCCAGTGAACGTTTTGTCGAAGGATTCGTCAGCTCGTCCCTGGTCTTCCTTGTCGGCCCGCTTGCCATCCTCGGCGCGCTCAGCGACGGCTTGGGGAACGGCATCGACCAGCTCGTGCTCAAAGCCGCGCTGGACGGCTTCGCCTCGATCGCTTTTGCTGCGGCCCTGGGGGCAGGGGTCCTCGCCTCTGCTCTGCCGGTCCTCGTCTACCAGGGCGCGTTCACCCTGCTGGGGGTCGCGCTGGGCAGTGTCCTGCCGGACGCCCACATCGCCGCGCTCACCGCGACCGGTGGGCTGCTGCTGGTCGGGGTGGCCTTGCGGCTGCTGCGCATCCGCGATCTGCCCGTCGCCGACCTGCTGCCCGCCTTGTTCGTCGCGCCTCTCCTCACCGCACTCGTCGCCGCTTTCTGACCGGGTTTGCCGGAGGCGATGCGCACCGGACCGTCCAAGGGCGGGCCGCGTTTCCGCTCTCGGAACCGGTCCGGTTGACGCGCGGGAAAACCTATTTCCGCTTCCGTTTTCCCGGAGTTTTTGTGCGCCGAATCTTCCCGTCGCGGAGCTGGGAATCCCCTCGTCCGATAACTCTCTGTAGAAGCTGCATATACTCCCCAAATCTTCGGCTACAGGTGAGTAACAGCATGAACCCGACTCGGCTGCGACATTTCCCACCATCTTCCTGAACCGCAGATTCCGGCATTAAGCTCCGCTAACGCCCACCGTTAAGTCCGTCGGAACATGGCGGCCGGGCAGACGTGGAGATTCACACGCGAGCAACGCGGGTCGAATGGAGAGATGGATGCCTCACACAAAGGCACTGGGCTTCACTGCCGCGGTCGCGGCGCTGGCCTTGGGACTCACCGCATGCGGCGCTGGCGGTAACGACGACAACGGCGGAAGCGGAGGCGACGGGGACGGCCTGCAGTTCGGCTACATCTTCCCCGAGAGCGGCGACCTGGCTTTCCTCGGACCGCCGCAGATCAGCGCAGCCGAGTACGCGATCCAGGAGATCAACGACGCCGGCGGTGTGCTGGGCACCGAGCTCCCCAAGCTCATCGGTGGTGACGAAGCCGGCGACGCGGCCCAGGCCAACGAGACCGCTAACCGCCTCCTCGACCAGGGGGTGGACGCCATCCTGGGTGCTGCCGCTTCCGGTATGACCAAGGCGGTCATCGACTCCATTACCGGTGCGGAGGTGGTGCAGTGCTCCGGCTCCAACACCGCTCCTGACCTCACCGACTACCCCGACGGCGGCTACTACTTCCGTACCGCGCCCAGCGACCTGATGCAGGGCCCGGTGCTCGCCGAGACCATCCTCGCCGACGGCCACCAGAGCGTCGCCATCATCTACCGGGCCGACGACTACGGTGAAGGCCTGGCGAACTCGGTGAGCGAAGCTTTGGAGGCCAGCGGCGCGGAGGTCACCGCCAAGGAGAGCTACGACCCCAACGCCACCAACTTCGACGCTGCGGTCAACGCTGTCGTCAATTCCAAGCCCGAAGCGGTCTTCCTCGCCTCCTTCGAGGAAGGCGTCCAGGCCATCTCCGGCCTGCTGGAAGCCGGTCTCAAGGCCGACCAGATGTACAGCGCCGACGGCATGAACTCCAGTGACCTCAGCTCGAGAGTCAACGCGGACGACCCCTCGGTGCTCGCCGGGTTCACGGGCACCGCTCCCGGCGTGAACGCTCCCGAGTTCGAGCAGGCTCTCGCCGAGTTCAACCCGGACCTGCAGGACTACCAGTTCGCCGCGCAGGTCTACGACTGCGCCATCACCATCGCGCTTGCCGCGGAAGCTGCCGGAAGCACCGACCCGAAGGACTTCGTGTCCGAGATGGTCAACGTGACCCGCGACGGTGAGAAGTGCACCTCGTTCGTCGAGTGCCGCGACCTGCTGGCCGAGGGTGCTGACATCGACTACGACGGCATCAGCGGTCCGCTGGACTTCGACGACAACGGTAACGTCACCGCTGCCTCCTTCATGATCTACGGCTTCAACGACAAGGGCGAGTACGAGATCCTCGACTACGTGGAAAGCGGCGGCAACTAGCAGCCCTCCTCGCGCCGCGGGGGCCGGAACCACCAGGTTCCGGCCCCCGCTCTTTGCGCGCCTCCGGGGCAGGACTTGCTACCCGTATAAGGAAGGGGGTTCTGGACTTGGTCCAGAACCCCCTTTGCGACGGGCAGGGTCAGGCTTTCGCCAGCGTCCCCAGGTACAGCTCGATCACGTTCGGGTCGTTCAGCAGTTCCTGGCCGGTGCCGGTGTAGGCGTTCCGCCCCTGGTCCAGCACGTAGCCTCGGTCGCTGATCTGCAGGCAGCGCCGCGCGTTCTGCTCCACCATGAGCACGGAGACCCCGGTGGCGTTGATCTGCTTGACCCGCTGGAAGACCTCCTCCTGGTAGAGGGGGGACAGGCCTGCCGTCGGCTCGTCCAGCAGCAGCACGGACGGGTTCATCATCAGCGCCCGTCCCATCGCCACCATCTGGCGCTCACCGCCGGACAGCGACCCGGCCTTGGCCTTGCGCCGCTTGGCCAGCAGCGGGAACAGTTCGGCGACCGCCGCAAACCGCTCAGCGAACTGCTTGGGGCGCAGGTAGGCCCCCATCTGCAGGTTCTCCTCGATAGTCAGGGAGGGGAACACGTTGTTCGTCTGCGGGACATAGCCCACTCCGCGCTTCACCAGCTCGTGCGCGGGCAGTGCGACGATGCTCTCCCCGCGCAGCGACAGGCTGCCGCTGCGCACCGGGATCAGCCCGAAGACCGTTTTGATCAGCGTGGACTTGCCTGCCCCGTTAGGGCCGATGATCGCCACGATCTCGCCTTCGGACAGGGTCAGCGTGCATCCGTTGAGGATGTTCACCCCGGGCACATATCCCGCGACCAGGTCGCGCGCCACCAGCAGGTAGTCGCTGTCGTCGCCGATCTCCTCCGCCGCGGCGTGCTTGAGGATCTCCTCGCGCGCCTGCTGCTGGGCTTCCACAGACGCCTCGTCCGGCAGCGCGCCGGGACCGGTCTTCTCCTGCTCACTCATGGCTTTCTCCGGTGTCGGTCTGCGGCTCGCGACCGGATTCCTCGTACCCAGAACCCAGGTAGGCGTCGATCACTCGCTGGTCAGCGCGGATGTCAGAGGGCCGTCCCTCAGCGATGACCTTCCCCTCCGACAGCACGACGATCCAGTCGCTGATCCCCATGATGACGTCCATGTCATGCTCGACGAAGAGCACTGTCATGCCCTCGTCGCGCAGGGCGGTGATGTGCTCCAGCAGCGACTGCACCAGGGCAGGGTTGACCCCTGCCATGGGCTCGTCCAGCATGATCATCGTCGGGTTCACCATGAGCGCGCGAGCCATCTCCAGCAGTTTGCGCTGCCCGCCGGAGAGGCTGCCCGCCATCTCGTCCTTCTTGGCCAGCAGTTTGAACCGTTCCAGCAACTGCTCGGCCCGGGCCCGGTTGGCCTCCTCCTGCTTCCGCCACTGGGGGCGCAGGAAGGAGCCGAGGATCCGCTCCCCTGTCTGGCCTGGCGCTGCCAGCAGCATGTTCTCCATGACGGTCAGCCGGGTCAGCGCCTTGGTCAACTGGAAGGTGCGGACCATGCCCTCGCGGGCGATCCGGTGTCCCCCCAGCCCGTTGAGCTGCTTGCCTTGGAACGTCCACGTGCCGCTGTCTACTCGGTCGAACCCCGTCAAGAGGTTGAACAGCGTGGACTTTCCTGCTCCGTTGGGGCCGATCAACGCCGTGATCGTGCCGCGCTGCACCTCGAGGTGCTCCACGTCGACCGCGGTCAGACCGCCGAAGCTGCGCCGTACCCCGTCGACGACGAGGATCGGGTCGGGTTTGGCAACCCCCGGTACCGGGTCCACTCCGGCCATCCGGTCGACCGTGGCTCCGTTCACGTCACTTGACATTGATCAGCATCTCCTTGCGGTTGCCGATGAGCCCCTGCGGCCGGAAGATGATCAGCACCAGCAGCGCCACACCCACCAGGGCGTGCCGCACGCCGCCGATCTCGGAACTGGCGATGAAGGTGATCACGTCGGCGGCGATGAGCTGGCGCAGCACGCTGTCGGTCACGGACAGCAGGAACCACATGACGACCGATCCCAGCACCGGGCCGAGGGTGCGCCCGGCACCGCCCAGCAGGAGGATCGCCCACAGGTAGAACGTCACTTGCGGCATGAACTGGTCGGGGGTGATGGTCTGCTGGTTGACCACGAGCATGGCGCCGGCCAGGGCGCCGAAGACGCCGCCGATGATCAGGCTCTGCATCTTGTAGACGAAGACGTTCTTGCCGAGGCTGCGGACCGCGTCTTCGTCTTCGCGGATGCCTTTGATGACCCGCCCCCACGGGCTGTGGATCAGCAGCCACATGACCGCGCTGCCGACGAGCACCAGGCCCCACGTCACCGTCATCACCCACAGGTCGCGGGCGCTGAAGCTCAGCCACCCGAAACCGTAGGTGCCGGAGGGGAAGGGGTTCCACTGGTAGAAGGCGGTGGAGAAGCTCTGGAGGCCGTAGACACCGCCGGTGATGTCGCGGAGGAACTCGGCCCGGTAGATGAGCCGCGCCACCTCGGCTACCGCGATTGTCGTGATCGCCAGGTAGTCGGCGCGCAGCCGCAGGGTCGGTAGGCCGAGCACCAGGGCGAGGGCCACGGCGGAGGCGATGCCGATGAGGAAGCCCACTCCCAGGGGGAGCCCGAAGGTGCTGACGCTGACCGCGACACCGTAGCCGCCCACGAGCATGAAGCCCACTTGCCCGAAGTTGAGCAGGCCGGTGTAGCCGAAGTGCATGTTCAAACCGATGGCGGCGAGTGCGTAAACGGCAGCCACCGGGCCGATCGCCGACCGCGTGGCGTCGGCAAGGACCTGCAGAATATCCATCCGTCCCTCTCCTAGCCGACTCGCTCACGCCGGCCCAGGATGCCCTGCGGCCGAACCAGCAGCATGATGATCATGAGTCCCAGCGCCCACGCGTTCATGAGCTGCGAGGGGAACCAGAGCGTGGACAACTGCGCCACCAGGCCGATGATGAGTCCGCCGACCATCGCTCCGTAGGCGGTGCCCAAACCGCCCAGGATGACCGCGGCGAACATCAAGAGCAGCAGGTGGAAGCCCATCTGCCAGTGGACGATCTGGTTGAGGCCGTAGAAGACGCCGCCGAGCGCGGTCAGGGCTCCGCCCAGGGTCCACACATACAGCGTCACCCGGTCCACGTTGATGCCGGAGGATTCGGCGAGGTCCCGGTTGTCGGAGACCGCCCGCATCGCTTTCCCCACTCGGGTGAACTGCAGCAGGGCGGCGACCCCGACGAGCACCAGCACGGAGAGGATCATGAGGACCAGGTCTCGAGGGGTGATCGCGATCGGCCCTAGCCGCAGCATCGCCTGGAGCTGGAAGTCCGGGTAGGACATGCGGTTGCTGCCGAACGCCACCATCAGGACGTGCCGCAGCACCATTGCCAGGCCGATGGAGACGATGAACATCTGGATGAGCGCCACATTGCGTTTGCGCAGCGGCCGCCAGATGAACCGCTCGAGGAATGCGCCGAGGGCCGCGCCCAAGAGGACCGCCACCACCGTGCCCAGCACCATGGGACGGGTGACGAAGCCCAGCACCGGTCCGAGGAGCCACACGTCGGCCAGCAGGTTCGTGACCGCGGTGTGGAGTCCGGCGAACAGCGTCATCCCGCTGACCAGGAGGGCCATGAGGGCGCCGAAGGTCACCATGTCGCCGTGGGCGAAGTTCGTCAGCTTGGTCGTCCCGAAGATGAGGGAGAGGCCGACCGCTGAGATAGCGATGATGAGCCCGTAGAGCAGTCCGGCAACAGTGAGCTGGATGGCCTTGGTGCCGAAAGAAGCATTGGAGGAGACACCCGGTGCGGCAAGGCCATCCTCCGTATCGCTGGCTGCGGCCCCTGCCCCGTCGTCAGCGTCGTCGCTGCTCTGGCTCGGGGACGGTTCGGTGCTCGCTTCGTCGGCGTAGGCGAGGACGAAGATCACCGTGCGTTGCTGTCCCGGCCGGACGTTGACGTCGGCGTGTTCGGCTCCGGGTTGGTCTGCAACGACGAACTCATCGGGAACGGACTCCTCGTCCAATACGACACGGTAGTTGCCCGGTCCGGGCAACGCTACTTCCCATCTCCCCTCAGAGTCGGTGGTCGCTGTCCCGATCTCCTCGTCCCCCTGGAAGACCGTGATGTCGATCCCTGCCACGGTCTCGGGTTTGCGGATTTGACCGTTGAGCGTCTCACCGCCCTGAGTGTCTGCCACCGCCACAGCCGGTGTCACCAGGATGGCGGTGACTACGGCGAGGAGGACAGTCACGAGGCGTCTGCGCACGTGCGCGCTCCCTTGCGCATCTTGAAAAGGCCCTGGGGCTTGACCCACGGGCCGGATACTTAGCTGCTTCGGTGGCGCGAGTTTAGCCCGATTTAGCCATTTCATTCAGGGTCGCTTAAGCCACGTGACCCAAACGTCATGACTTCGTGTGCAACCGTGACGCAATCGGAACACTTCTGCAGTTGACCTGTCTTAGCTGGTCAAGGCAGAAGAAAGGCCGTCCACCGAGGGTGGGCGGCCGGGAACTTTACGGGGGGTGCACCGGGGCGGGGGCTGGCTACTGGTCACTGAGGGTCTCCACTACCGTCTCAGCCACCTTGCGCATGGTGAGCCTGCGGTCCATGGAGTTCTTCTGGATCCACCGGAACGCCTCGGGTTCGCTGAGACCGTACTTCTTCTGCAGCAGCCCTTTGGCACGCTCGACGATCTTGCGGGTTTCGAGACGTTCGGTGAGTCCGGTGACCTCGGCTTCCAGTGCGGTGATCTCCGCGTACCGGCTGACCGCCATCTCGATGGCGGGCACCAGGTCACTCTTGGTGAAGGGTTTGACCAGATAGGCCATTGCTCCGGCGTCCCGGGCGCGCTCTACCAGGTCACGCTGGGAGAACGCGGTCAAGATGACTACGGGCGCGATGCGTTCTGCGGCGATCCGCTCGGCGGCGGACAGGCCGTCCAGAACGGGCATCTTGATGTCGAGGATGACGAGGTCGGGTCGCAGCTCGGTGGCGAGGCGGACCGCGGTCTCCCCGTCCCCGGCCTCTCCCACGACCTCGTAGCCGTCCTCCTCCAACATCTCTTTGAGATCCAGTCGGATCAGGGCCTCGTCTTCCGCGATCACCACGCGGCTCTGCGTCTGCGTCACAAACAAGAGGGTACAGAGATCCGCTAAGATGGTTCGCATCGCCGTGGCCGGCCTATCCCTGGGAGGCGCTGGCTTATCGGAAAAGCCAAGGACGCCTCCGAGGTGCTGACATATAATTGAATGTGGCTGGTCAGCAAGCCGAAGTGATGGAATTGGTAGACATTGACGACTCAAAATCGTCTGCCCGTAAGGGCGTGCGGGTTCGAGTCCCGCCTTCGGCACCAGAGATGTCATCCCGCTCCGGATCTGCGGGGAAGCCACCTGAAACCAGGTGGCTTTTTCGTTTGGTTTTCCGGCCGTTCTTGGCTGACCGGGGCCGCACCTGTCCCGCCGTGGCCTCGCTCACTTTTCCGGGAATATTTCGAGGCTCGTGTCCGACTCTCCCGTGCCGGGGCTGCCCCCTTCCTGCCTCCGGCCGGGGACGGAGCAGGACTGGCCCGCCCGCGACCCGTCTGTGGTGGGGGACGCTGCCCAGAGCCTGAGGCGGGCGGCATGGTGCGCGGCACGGGGTGGCTCCGTTGCGGTTCCGAAGCAACGGGGCGCACCGGCCGTCCAGAAACCCTGCCGTAACGGGCCCATCCGGGTGTGTGCTGCGCCACTTCCTGCTGGCGATCGGCGTGGATAGCTCTACTACCTGCAGTTTCTTGGCTGCTTAGGGCCATAGCGGATCACATCCCGGCCACAACCTGAGTACAACATGCCGCTTTGGTTTCCGTCGCTGCTCTCGGTACTCGATCCTGGAAGAGTCGGTTTTGCTTCGTCCTGCCACGGACGGCGAGGAAAGGGGTGACAGGTGTTCACCGCGGTGGCCGGGATCGTGGGCGCACTGGCGATCGGTGCGTGGGCCGTGGTGTCCTGGGCGTCCACTCACCGTCTGCCGTGGCTGATGGCCCCCCTCGCGCTCCTCACCGTGGTGCTGCTCGTCGCCGGGTTTCCCGGGTGGTCGCTGCTCTCCACGGCGGCCCTGATCGCGGGGACGTTCGCGGGATTGGTCGTGGAGACGAAGGAAGCCCCCATGCTGCGCACCAAGGACCCGGACGCTCCGCTGAGCACGGAGCGGTGGGTTGCCGCGGTGGCCGCCCCCTTCCGGGTGGCGGTGGCAGAACCGTGGGACGTGATCGTCCGCCCCCAGTTGCGGGGCCGGTACCGGCGCACGTTCGCCCGGGAGCGGGGCATCACCGACCGGGCCGGGCTGCTCGCCGAGATCGAACGCCTGTGGCGTGAGCTGCACACCGCGCCGGATACCGACCTGCTCGTGGATTTGCGTTCCGGGATCGCGCGCAGCCGCTGCGCGGACCGTTCTGCCCCCGATCGGACGGTGGTGCTCACCCCCGAGCAAGTCGCGCGGCTGCGCACCGTGACGGGGGCCCAAGAGTCCGCTGACACGGTGGTGGTGGGCGCCTACCAGTGGTGGCGGGCCGTCTACCTGGTCCCGTTGATTTGCGGGGGCGCCACGTTGAACTGGCTCAGCCCTGTGGAGACTCAAGGACTGCTCCGCCGGGTGGCCGCGGACTTGCAGCCGCGGTTCGGGGGGTGGAGCCAGTTGTCCGCGGCGTTCCACGCGGGCTGGCTGCTCGACCAGGACGGTGCTGCTGCCGCGGGTGCGGAGCGGATGTGGGACGCGTTGGGCTTGTTGACCACTGATCCTGCGAGCCCGTGGCGGCTGCTGCCGTGGGACATGCCGCTCGACCGGATTGTGGCGGGGGAACGGAACGAGACTCGCCCGTAGCGGGCTTCCCCTCGGTGGGATGTGCCGGATTCCCCGGGCGGGGTGCGGCGTGGTCACCCCGCCGGGGAACGGCCACGGTAGGAACGGGTCATCATCAGTTTGAGATGGCGTCACCCATACGGTGCACGCGCAACATGTTGGTCGACCCTCGGGTGCCAGGCGGGCTTCCCGCGACGATGACGACTTTGTCGCCCTTCTGGTAGTCCATGTCCAGGAGTTCGTTCTCGACCTGGCGGACCATGTCGTCGGTGTTGTCCACCCACGGCACGAGGTGGGTTTCCACACCCCAGGTGAGGGAGAGCTGGGCGCGGGTGGCAGGCTCGGTGGTGAACGCCAGCAGCGGAATGGGGGAACGGTAGCGGGCGAGCCGGCGTGCAGTCTCCCCGCTGCTGGTGAAGGCGACAAGGGCCTTGGCGCCCACGGTGGCTCCGACTTCGGCAGCGGCTCGGGCGATCGACCCGCCCACGGTCTCCGGGACCCGGTGGAGGATGTGGGAGGCGCGCAGGGACTCCTGTTCGGCGGCGGCGATGATCCGCGCCATGGTCTGCACGGTCTCCACGGGGTACTTTCCGACGCTGGTCTCGCCGGAGAGCATGACTGCGTCCGCGCCGTCGAGGACGGCGTTAGCCACGTCAGAAGCCTCAGCCCGCGTGGGGCGCGGGTTGTGGATCATGGATTCGAGCATCTGCGTGGCGACGATGACCGGTTTGGCTTTGTCCCGGCACCGTTCAATGGCGCGTTTCTGCACCATGGGCACATTTTCGAGGGGGAGTTCGACACCGAGGTCGCCGCGGGCGACCATGACGCCGTCGAAAGCCTCGATGATGTCCTGAAGCCGCTCCACCGCCTGAGGTTTTTCGATCTTGGCGATGAGGGGGACGTGCACGCCCATCTCGTCCATGACCCGGTGGACGTCTTCCGCGTCGGCGGGGCTGCGCACAAAAGAGAGCGCCACCATGTCGACGCCCTGCTCCAGGGCCCAGCGCAGGTCCCGTTCGTCTTTTTCGGTCAGCGCGGGGACCGCAACCGACACCCCGGGCAGGTTGAGCCCTTTGTGGTTGGATACCGGGCCGCCGACGATGACGCGGGTGTGGACATCCGTGCTGGTGCTTTTGACGCATTCCAAAACAACGCGACCGTCGTCGATGAGGACGCGGTCGCCAGGACGGACATCACCAGGGAGTCCTTTATATGTGGTGGAGACCCGGTGGCGGTCCCCGGGTACATCGTCGATGGTGATGGTGAACTCGTCACCGGGGCTGAGGGTCACGGATCCGTCGACGAACGTCCCGAGACGGATCTTCGGCCCTTGCAGGTCGGCGAGAATACCGACATTACGTCCGCTGGCCTCCGCTGCGGCGCGGACGTTGCGATACATGGTTTGGTGGTCGTCGTGGGTACCGTGGCTGAGGTTGAGTCGCGCTACGTCCAGGCCGGCGTCGACGAGCTTGCGGAGGACTTCAGGGCTCGAGGTAGCCGGTCCAAGGGTCGCGACAATCTTTGCTCGACGTGTCACGTGTAACACTTTAGAGCTTTTCTGTTGGCAATTGGTCTAAACCAAGTTGCGAGTGAGCGTCACGCTGTTGTCTTCACCGCGAACTCCTCGACGATGGCTTTGGTGAACGCCGGAAGGTCTTTGGGGTTGCGGCTGGTGATGAGCGTACTGGGGCCTTCAGTGGAGACGACGACCTCTCGATCCACCCACGTGGCCCCGGCGTTGACGAGATCCGTGCGCAGGCTGGGATACGACGTGAGAGTGCGGCCGCGGACCACTCCGGCTTCGATGAGGATCCACAGGGCGTGGCAGATCGCGGCGACCGGCCGCCCTGTGTCGAAAAACTCACGGACGAACGCGACCGCGCGCTCATGGGTGCGCAGGTAGTCGGGGTTGGCTACTCCTCCGGGGAGCAGGAGCGCGTCGAAGTCGTGGGCAGTGACCTGGTGGACGGTGGTGTCCACGGTAAACGTGTCGGCCCGGTCGAGGTGGTCGAAGGCTTGGACACGGCCGCCGGTGGTGGAGATCAGTCGGGGGCGGCCCCCAGCGTCACGGATCGCGTCCCAGGGGACGGTGAGCTCCACCTGTTCGGCGCCTTCCGGAGCAATGAGGACAGCGACGTCGACTCCGTCGAGTGCGGTGCGGGCCATGGCAGTCGTTCTCCCCTTGGTGTGCGGACAGGGTCGGGGGTCCTCTGCCCAGAGCGGGAGGGTTCATGCGCGCGCCGGTGGAGTGGGGCGGGGCACGCTGCCCGATGCGGGGCGCGACAGGCGCCCGTAGGCACGCAGGGTGAGCAGGCAGTCCACGGTGTAGGCGCCGCGCTGTTCCATGTCGGGCCCGGGAGACCAGGTGTCCCGGTACCGCCACCCGCCGTCCTCTTCCTGCGCGGCAGCCAGCGCGTCGAGGTGGGCGTTGATCTCCGCGTCGGAGAAGAGGGTGCGGGCCCAGTCGTCGGGGCGGCGCGCCAGGTCCAGCGGGGTGTGGGCACGGCCGTGCGCGGCAGGGTCGAGGGCTACGGTGGCGCGGAGCACGGGGGCGAGGCGGGCGAATTCGGCGCGGGCTCGCTCCTGGTCGGGCGCGTGTTGGAGGAAGAGGCAGACCGCTTCGGCTTCCTCAGCGTCGGTCCAGTTCAGGGCCGAGATGCGCTGCCAGGAGAAGGCGGTGGCGCGGTCCCGCCACTCGCTGGTGGCGCGGTGCTTGTGCAGTAGGCCCGCGATGGCCGCGGTGGGGTTGAGGGCGCTGGCGAAGTCGTCGTGCTCCCGCCACCAGGGGGCGGATTCGGTGTAGCGGACGTTCGGCAGGACAGGTGGGACTCCCCCGTCCGGCTGGGTGACGCTGCGCAGGTAGCGGCAGGCGGCGTCGACGAGGCTGGCGGGCAGGTAGCCGAGTTCGTCGAGGATGCGCAGGGCTCGGGCGGTGACGATCGGTTGGCTGCCGTGGCCGCGCAGTTCCGGGTGGAGCGCGTTGCCGTACCCGCCGTCGACGTTGCGGTAGGTGTTGAGGACTGCCCGGACGGTGCGGGCCGGTTCGCTTTGGAAGTGGTGGGCGTACCGGTAGCGGTCCAGGAGCCGGGCGTTGCGGGCGATGAAGTGTTCGGCGGCGTGGAGCATGTCTCGTGTTGTGGTGTCCATGGTGGGCACGTGCCGCCGAAACGCGACTTCAAACCTCCGGGAAATCGGATTTTTCGGGCAGGCGTGGGGTGGCGTGGACGTGTGCGCGGCGGGCACGGCGGCGGGCACTGTAGGCGGCGCCGACCCAGGAGAGTGCGACGACCGCAGCCGCGGCGAGCTGGATTTCCCGCAGGTATTCCGCGGGGTAGATGACGCCGGTGAGGTAGTGGGAGATGAACCCTTCCGCGTCGAGTCCGTGCTGTCCCGCGTTGACACGCCCCCAGTGCTCCAACCAGGTGAGCGGGCACAGCCAGCCGATGACGGTGACCCCCAGCCCGTAGGCGGCGGCTGCGAGGTGCGGCCAGAACATGCGGGGCCACCGCCACGCGAGGAACCCCCCGCAGACGACGTAGGCAATGAACAGGAAGTGGACCGCCATAGCGGCTTCGGCCACGAGCAGATACCCCATACCCGGACGGTAGCGGGCAGACGCGTCGCCAGCCATCAGGGTTTTCACCGGTGCGGCAGGCGCAGGGCTGTAGGGCTGCGGCGGCGGACCGTCCACAGGGCCCCGGCCCACGACAGGACGACGATGACGCCCACGGCGGCTTGGACGTGGGGCAGGCGGTCAGCCGGGTAGAGGACACCGGTGAGGTAGTGGGAGATGAACCCTCCCGGGTCGAGGCCTTGCTGTCCGGCTTTGCTGCGGGCCCAGTTCTCCAGTCGGGTGAGCGGGCACGGCCAGCCCACGACCACGGTGCCGAGCCCGTAGGCGGCGGCTGCAAGGTGCGGCCAGAACATGCGGGGCCACCGCCACGCGAGAACCCCCCCGCAGACGAGGTAGGCCAGGAACGCGAAGTGGACGGCCATGACCGTATCGGCGATCAGCGGGTAGCGCACGCTGCCGCCGCTACCCTGAAGCGCCAGGTTTCCCGCAGGAGCCTTGACCGGGGCCCGTGGCCCCTGGCGGGGGCGCCGCAGCGCCTGAGGCCAGGGGCCACGAGGGCGGTTCAGAGCGTCAACGGCCGCGCGGTCGGAGGGATCGCGGTGGGCAGGGCCGTTTCCCCGCACAGGTAGGCGTCGACGGCGGCGGCAGCGCTGCGCCCTTCCGCGATCGCCCACACGATGAGGGACTGCCCGCGGCCCATGTCTCCCGCGCAGAACACTCCTGGCACGCTGGTGGCGTAGTCGGGTCCGCGCTGCACGTTGCCGCGTTCGTCGAGCGCCACGCCGAGCTGCTCCAGGAGCCCTTCCCGCTGCGGGCCGAGGAAGCCCAGGGCGAGGACGACGAGCTGGGCGGGGATTTCGCGTTCCGTGCCGGGCACCGGTGCGAACCCCTCCGCGGTGCGGGTGACGTCGACGACTTTGAGGCCACGCACCGCGCCTGTTCCGTCGTCGAGGAACTCCAGGGTGTTGACCGAGTAGAGACGTTCGCCTCCCTCCTCGTGCGCACTGGTGACCTTGTAGAGCAGGGGCATGGTCGGCCACGGCTGGTGCGGGGGCCGCGTGGTCGGCGGCTTCGGCATGATCTCCAGTTGGGTGACGGAGCGCGCCCCTTGGCGGTGGGCGGTGCCGACACAGTCGGCGCCGGTGTCGCCGCCGCCGATGACGACGACGTGCTTGCCTTCCGCGGTGATGGGCGGAGTAGCGAAGTCGCCTTCCTGGACCCGGTTGGCGAGCGGCAGGTATTCCATGGCCTGGTGGACGCCGGCGAGGTGGCGGCCCGGGATGGGCAGGTCCCGCCACACGGTGGCGCCTCCGGCGAGGATGACGGCGTCGTGGTCGGCGCGCAGCTGGTCGGCGGTGAGGTCCACGCCGACGTTGACGCCGGTGCGGAACTCGGTGCCTTCGGCGCGCATCTGGGCGAGCCGCCGCTCCAGGTGCCGTTTTTCCAGTTTGAATTCGGGGATGCCGTAGCGCAGCAGTCCGCCGATCCGGTCAGCCCGCTCGTAGACGGTGACGGTGTGCCCGGCCCGGGTGAGCTGCTGGGCGGCGGCGAGCCCTGCGGGGCCGGAGCCGACGACGGCGACCTTCTTCCCGGTGTGCTGGGCGGGAGGCTGCGGGCGGACCCAGCCTTCTTCCCAGGCCCGGTCGATGATCGACACTTCGACGTTCTTGATGGTCACGGCGGGCTGGTTGATGCCCAGCACGCACGCGGACTCACACGGGGCCGGGCACAGGCGGCCGGTGAATTCAGGGAAGTTGTTGGTGGCGTGCAGCCGTTCGATGGCGTCCCGCCAGTCGTGCCGGTAGACCAGGTCGTTCCACTCGGGGATGAGGTTGCCGAGCGGGCAGCCGTTGTGGCAGAACGGGATGCCGCAGTCCATACAGCGGGAGGCCTGCCTGATGAGGGCCGCGCGGTCGAAGTCCTCGTAGACTTCGCGCCAGTCCTGGATCCGAACGGGCACGGGCCGGTGGGAGGGCAGCTCCCGTTCGGTGATCTTGAGGAAGCCTTTGGGGTCGGCCATGGGTTGTCGTCCCTCCTTTCGCGGGTGTTGAGATGTCAGGACTGGGCGGCGGCCATGATGGCTTCGGCCGCGTCACGTCCGTCACGTTCGGCTTCGGCTACGGCAGCCAGGACGCGCTTGTAGTCGCGCGGCATGATCTTGGCGAAGCGGGTGACCGCGGTGGCGAAGTCGGCAAGCAGGCGCTGCGCCACCGGGGAGCCGGTCTCGGCGTGGTGGCGGGTGAGCACCTCTTTCAGGAAGGCGCGGTCGGCGTCGTCGAGCGGGTCGATGTCCACCATCTCGGTGTTGACACGCCGCTCGTCCAGGTCGAGGACGTAGGCGATGCCGCCGGACATGCCGGCCGCGAAGTTGCGTCCGGTAGGTCCGAGGATGACGGCGCGGCCCCCGGTCATGTACTCGCATCCGTGGTCGCCGACCCCTTCGACCACGGCGAGCGCCCCCGAGTTGCGGACGCAGAACCGTTCTCCGACGATGCCGCGGAGGAACAGTTCCCCGGAGGTGGCGCCGTAGGCGATGACGTTGCCGGCGATGATGTTCTCTTCAGCGGCGAACGGGGCGGTGTCCGCGGGGCGGACGATGATCCGTCCCCCGGACAGGCCTTTGCCGACGTAGTCGTTGGCGTCGCCGACAAGGCGCAGCGTGATCCCACGGGGGAGGAACGCGCCGAACGACTGGCCGGCGGAGCCGGTGAAGGTGATGTCGATGGTGTTGTCGGGCAGACCTTTGGCGCCGTAGCGTTTGGTGACCTCGTGGCCGAGCATGGTGCCGACAGTCCGGTTGACGTTGCGGATCGGCAGGTCGAGGGTGAGCGGGGCGCCGTATTCCAGTGCGCCCGCCGACAGTTGGATGAGGGTGCGGTCCAGGGCCCGGTCCAGGCCGTGGTCTTGCGCGCGGACCTGGCGGCGGTGGTCGTGCGGCTGCGGCTCCACCCGGTGCAGGATCGGGGACAGGTCGAGCCCGGACGCTTTCCAGTGGTCGACAGCGTCGCGCACGTCGAGGAGCTCCACGGCCCCGATGGCCTCGTCCAGGCTGCGGAAGCCGAGCGCGGCCAGGTATTCGCGCACCTCTTGGGCGATGAACGTGAAGAAGTTCACCAGATACTCGGGCTTGCCGCTGAAGCGTTTACGCAGTTCAGGGTTTTGGGTGGCCACCCCTACCGGGCAGGTGTCCAGGTGGCAGACCCGCATCATGACGCACCCGGAGACGACGAGCGGCGCGGTGGCGAACCCGAACTCTTCCGCGCCCAGCAGGGCGGCGATGATCACGTCCCGACCGGTTTTGAGCTGGCCGTCGACCTGCACGACGATGCGGTCGCGCAGCCCGTTGCGCAGCAGGGTCTGCTGGGTTTCGGCGAGGCCGAGCTCCCAAGGGGTGCCCGCGTGCTTGATGGAGGTGAGCGGGGACGCCCCGGTGCCGCCGTCGTGCCCGGAGATGAGGACCACGTCCGCGTGGGCTTTGGCCACTCCCGCGGCGATCGTGCCCACCCCGGCTTCGGAGACCAGTTTGACGTGGATGCGCGCCGCCGGGTTGGCGTTCTTCAAGTCGTGAATGAGCTGGGCTAGGTCCTCAATCGAGTAGATGTCGTGGTGCGGCGGCGGGGAGATCAGGCCGACACCGGGGGTGGAGTGCCGGGTTTCCGCCACCCACGGGTAGACCTTGTGGCCGGGCAGCTGGCCGCCCTCCCCCGGCTTAGCGCCCTGCGCCATCTTGATCTGGATGTCGTCGGCGTTGGTCAGGTAGAGCGCGGTGACGCCGAAACGGCCGGACGCCACCTGTTTGATGGCGCTGCGCCGCAGGTCCCCGTTGGGGTCCGGGGTGAAGCGGCGCGGGTCTTCGCCGCCTTCCCCGGTGTTGGATTTGCCGCCGAGCCGGTTCATGGCGATGGCGAGGGTTTCGTGGGCTTCCGCGGAGATGGAGCCGTAGGACATGGCCCCGGTGGAGAAGCGTGCGACGATCGACTCGACCGGTTCGACTTCGTCGAGCGGCACGGGCGAGCGCACGCCTTCGCGGAGGGTGAACAGGCCGCGCAGGGTCATGAGCGTTTCGGCCTGCTGGTCGACTTTGGCGGTGTACTCCTTGAACAGGTCGTAGCTCCCGGTCCGGGTGGCGTGCTGGAGTTTCGCGACGGTCTCCGGGTTGAACAGGTGCGGTTCGCCTTCCCGGCGCCACTGGTATTCGCCGCCGACTGGGAGCCGGCGGTGCGCGGCAGGGTTGGGCGCGTAGGCGGCGGCGTGGCGGCGGCGCACTTCTTCCGCGAGCACGTCGAAGCCGATGCCGCCGAGCCGCGACGTCGTGCCGGCGAACGCCCGGTCGATGACCTCTTGGCCGAGGCCGAGGGCTTCGAAGATCTGCGCGCCCGTGTAGGAGCTGACCGTGGACACGCCCATCTTGGACATGATCTTCAGCAGGCCTTTGCCGAAGGCTTTGACCGTGTTGCGGGCGGCCGTGTCCGGGTCGATGCCGGGGATGACGCCGCTGCGGGCAAGGTCGCGGACCGTGGCCAGAGCCAGGTAGGGGACGACAGCGGAGGCGCCGTAGCCCAGCAGCAGGGCGATGTGGTGGCATTCGCGGGCGTCGCCGGATTCCACGATGAGGCCGACCTCGGTGCGGGTCTTCTCCCGCACGAGATGGTGGTGGACGGTGCCGGTGAGCAGCAGTGACGGGATAGGCGCGTGGTCGGCGTCGGCGCCGCGGTCGCTGAGCACGATGAGGTGCGCACCGTCCGCGATGGCCTGGGACACTTCCGCGCAGATCTCGTCGAGGCGCGCGGTCAGGGCTTTACCACCGCCGGAGGCGGGGTAGACGCCGCGGACGATGTGGGCGCGGAAAGCAGGGTCGCCGTCCACGCTGCCGGCGCGCAGGAGGGCGGCGAGCTCGGCTTCCTGGAGGACGGGGGTGTCCAGCACGATCCGGCGGCAGTCTTCGGGGTCCGGGGAGAGCACGTTCTCCTCTGAGCCCAGCACCGTGCGGAGGCTGGTGACCAGTTCTTCGCGGATCGCGTCCAGCGGCGGGTTCGTGACCTGGGCGAAGTTCTGGGTGAAGTAGTCGAAGAGCTGGCGGGGCCGGTGGGACAGTACCGCCACCGGGGTGTCGGTGCCCATGGAGCCGACGGCTTCGGCGCCGGTGCGGGCCATGGGCGTGAGCAGCAGGCGCAGCTCTTCTTCGGTGTAGCCGAAGACCCGCTGGTGGTGGACGAGGTCGTCGACGGGCTCCGCTGGGACTGCGGGCAGGTCGGCGAGGCGCACCACGTTGTCGGCGAGCCACTCGGCGTAGGGGTGTTCGGCGGCGAGTTCCGCTTTGACTTCCGCGTCGTCGAGGATGCGGCCGCGCGCGGTGTCGACGACGAAGATCCGCCCGGGCTGCAGCCGGCCTTTGCGGACGATGCGCGCCGGGTCGATGTCGAGGACTCCGACTTCGCTGGCCATGACGACAAGCCCGTCGTCGGTGACCCAGTAGCGGCCGGGGCGCAAGCCGTTGCGGTCCAGGACCGCGCCGATGACCGTGCCGTCCGTGAAGGTGACCGAGGCCGGTCCGTCCCACGGCTCCATGAGCATGGCGTGGAACTCGTAGAAGGCCCGCACCGCCGGGTCCATTTCGGTGTGGTTTTCCCACGGCTCGGGGATCATCATGAGCACCGCGTGCGGCAGGGACCGTCCGCCCAAGTGCAGCAGTTCAAGAGCGGCGTCGAAGGACGCGGTGTCGGACTCGTCGGGGTCGACGATGGGGAAGAGCCGGGAGAGGTCGCCGGGGATGAGGTCGCTGGCGAGGGTTGCTTCGCGGGCCCGCATCCAGTTGCGGTTGCCTTTGACCGTGTTGATCTCCCCGTTGTGGGCGATGTAGCGGAAAGGGTGCGCCAAGGGCCACGACGGGAAGGTGTTGGTGGAGAACCGCGAGTGCACCAGCGCCAGCCCCGACGTGTACCGCGGGTCGGCGAGGTCAGGGAAGAAGGGCTTGAGCTGGGGTGTGGTCAGCATGCCCTTGTAGGTGATGGTGCGCGGCGAAAGGCTGGCGAAGTAGACGCCGGCTTCGTGTTCGGCGCGCTTGCGCACGCAGTAGGCGTAGCGTTCCAGGTCGATCCCGGTGAGCCCTTCGGTGGGGGTCCCGGGACGGCCGGCGAGGAACACTTGCGCGAAGAACGGCATGGTTTCGCGGGCCACCGGTCCGCAGTGCCGCGGGTCGACGGGCAGGTCGCGCCAGCCGAGCACGGTGAGGTGTTCTTCTGCGGCGATGCGGTTGATGGTGGCGACCGCGGCGGCGCGGGCGGCTTCGTCGGTGGGGAGGAACGCGATTCCTGCGGCGTAGGCCCCAGCGTCGGGGAGCGGGAAACCGCAGACGTCGCGGTAGAGCTCGTGGGGGATGTGGGTGAGGATGCCCACCCCGTCGCCGTCGTCGGGGTCGGCTCCTGAAGCGCCGCGGTGGTCGAGGTTACGGAGGACGGTGAGTGCCTGGTCAACAATGGCGTGGCTGCGGCGTCCCGTCAGGTCGGCGACGAAACCCACACCGCAGGAGTCGTGTTCGTAGGAGCTGTCGTAGAGCCCTTCAGCTGTGGCGCGGGGGCGGGATTGACCGGTGGGACGCCTGTTGTGGCCTGCAGCCATTGGCCCTCCTGTCGTCTTCTGCTCTGTGCTTCGTGTAACGGAAAGCGCAGAGGGACGACGTTGGCCCTGCTGCGTTTGCGTGGCGGCGTACTGCTTTCCCGGGTCATGCGGCGATGCTCGACGCTCCGGGCGTGCTGTCGGGCCCGAAGGGTGGGAGAGGCAGTGCCACCAGCGGATTCAGTTGTGGAACAGCCCGAGGGTTCCGGGCTGCGGACCGCATCCTGGGCGGTGCTGCGGTAGTCCGCGGGCCCTGGAAAGGGTCGGTCCGGCAGAGGTCCGCGGGACCTGTGGGACAGGTGCAGCGTGCCGTGTTGTATCCCGCGGACGGTGTCGGGAAACCTCTCGGAGGAGAGATTTCATCGAGCGGAGTAAGCCTACAAGGTCCGTGGCCTACTCGTGACCAGGCGGGGTCGGTAGAGGAGCGGGTTCTTCCGGGGCCGGCAGGGCGGCGACGAGTCCGTCGAGGGCGTCGTAGAGCGCAGAGAACCGGTGTGCAGGCAGGTCCAGCAGGGTGTGCCCGGCCAGCCACGGCAGGGCCTCGGCCACGTGAGTGCGCGCCCATTTTTTGTTGACGGGACGGCGGGTGTGGGCGGCGAGCCGGACGAGGCCTTGCCGCAGCACGGAGGCGACCGAGCCGTGGGCGCGGTCGTGCAGGTAGGAGGCGAGCCAGTCGACCGGATCAGTGGTGGCGTCCGGACGGCGGGAGGCTGCGCCGACGCGGATGACGGTGCGCCGGGGGTCGGGCACGCCGCGCAGGAAGCGGACCGGGCGGTGGGGGCCCAGGAGGCGGCGCAGTCCTTCCTGCCCGGCCGCATCCCGGACGTGGGAGGAGTGCGAGTCCACTACCACGACCAGCTCCACGGCAGGTGAGACAAGAATCACGCGTGGTACGAGGGCGTCGGCCCCGCCGGTCAGGTTCACGGCGGCGCGCTGCACCTGGTTCGGTTCGGCCAGCCACGCGGCCACGGAGACGGAGCGCACGCCGTCGGGAAGCGGGGTCGGCCATTCGCCCACACAGACGTCGGGCGGGGTGTCTCCCCAGATGCGGGCCAGATCCGCGGTGGTGAGGGGTGCGGCGGCTTCGCGGGCCTGGGCCCCTTGGGTGTAGATCCGTGTCGTGGTCCCCCGCATCCGGCCCACGGGGGTGCGGGCGGTGGCGCGCAGCACGTACAGGTCGCTTGCCGCACCGATCGCTTCCGCCCCCAGGTAGCGGTTGAAGTCCGGCCAGAGCGCTTCGATGGCCAGGTGAAGGCGGGTGAAGCGCTGCTGGACGCGGGCGGCGAGCGCCGGGGTGGTTTCGCTGGCCCCGTAGGCGAGGAGGATGCGCGTGTTCTTCGGATCCACGGCGCCTTCCAAGCCGCGGCGGACGAACAGTTCCACCCCTTCCGGTGTGTAGGGCGGGTCGGTGAAGACCAGGTCGGCGCTGCCGCGGACCGCGGGCGGCAAGCCGACCCGCAGGTCAGCGAAGTAGCAGCGGACGTTCCGACCGAGCCGGGCCGCCGCGGTGTCGATGTAGTCGAGCATGCGCTCGTCGATGTCCACCACGATCGCTTCCGCGTCCGGGTCGACCAGGGTCAGCGCGAGCGAAGTGAGGTCGTGGTCGCCGACGCAGAGCAGCCGGGCGCCGTGGGTGGTGAACCGGGTGGTGAGGAACAGGGCGCGGCGGAGCGCGGTGCGGGCCGTGGCGGACACGTGGTCCAGGTCGGTGCGGGGCGGGGGCGCTGCTTCGACCAGTCTGCCGAGTTCCGCTTCGACGTCGGAGTAGGCGTCGACGAGGTGGCCCACCGGGTCGGCGAGCCGGGGGCGGTCCGCGAGGCGGGCGTACCGGGCCGGGTCGTGGAGCCGGACCCGGTCGCCGTCGCGTTCGAGTTCCGTGTCGACCGCGGCCAGCGTGTCCACGACGACCCGGTGGGCGACCGCGGTGGCGCGCACCAGGTCGCGGGTGGTCCACCAGCGCCCGTCGGAGAGTGCGGCGAGGACCAGGTGGCCGCGGGCCGCGTGCACGCCCTGCGCGGCGAGCAGGGCGTGCGGGGTGGTCGAGTCGCTCATCGGGATGCGGCTTACCCGGTTTCCCCGGCTAGACCGGTGCCTGCCTCGCCCATCCCGGTGTCCCCGGCGGGCGCCTCGCCCATCCCGGCGTCTCCGGCAGGCGCCTCGCCCGCCCCCGTGTCCTCGGCCTGCTCCTGGGCGTCCCCAGTGCCTTCGCCTTGGGTTTCCAAGAAGTTCTTGCGTTCGTTGATCCGCTGGTAGATCGGCATGTCGAAGCGGCTCAGCGTGACCAGCGGCTGCTGGAGCACCTCGATCTCCTCAGTGGAGGTGGAGGTCTTCGACTGCACCCACAGCACGAGCAGGTAGTGGCCGTTGACGGTGGCTTCGGCCGAGCTGTAGCCGGAGCCGAGCTGGGTGAACGGCTCTTCCGTGGTGGGCGGGACGAGGAATCCGCCGCCGCCTTCCGGGTCGTCGTCGGCGGGGGCAAGCCCGTCGGCGAGCGCGCGGGAGGCCTCGATGTCGCGGAGTTTGAAGACCGCGGCCACGCCCAAGTAGTCGTCGGACAGGTAGGCGGCGCGCACCACCTGGGAGCAGTCAGCGCCTTCCACCGCGGCCACGGCCCGCGGACCCCACACCGCTTCGGTGCAGTTCTCGGTGATGTCCTGGGCGTGCAGGGTGAAGGTCAGTTCCCGGGAGCTGATGTCGGTGTCGCCCTCGCGGAAGAAGTCGCGTTCGGTGAAGGGGCGCGGGTCGTCGTCGCGGTTGGCGAGGAGCTCGTTGGCCTGCCCCGACTCGTAGACCTGGTAGCGGGAGGGCATGGCTTGGATGGTCTGCGAGTCACTCGATCCGGTGAACTGGAGGACCACGGTCACGACCAGCGCGATCACCGCGATGATGAGCGCACCGACGAGGATCGGGATGAGGGGGGAGCGTCGGTTCGCGCGTCGCCCGCCTTTGCGGCGGCGGGTTCCCCGACTCCGCCCAGCGTGGTCCTGGGGGGCGGGGGCCGGGGGTTTCCTGCGTCGGCCAGGGGCGCCGGACACGGGCGACTCGGTAGCTGACACCTGTGACCTCTTCGCTGAACGGAACGGTTTCGGGAGGGCTGTAGGGAAGGATAGAGGACTCTCCGGCGGGGTGCCGGCAGGATCACTCCTCTTCCTTGGCGTCGCGGACCTGTTCGTAGACGACGAGGGCAGCGTCCATGGCGGCGACGTTGAGCGTGGCCATGGAGTCGTCCCCGGAGGGTTCGCCGCCGTCGGCCCGGGCCACCCAGAACACCGCGACATAGTGACCCATGGCCTGGGCGGTGGCCTGGCTGTAGCCGGTGTGCAGTCCCTTGATGTCGTCCTTCATGGGCAGCACGAAGCCGGGGCTGCGGTCCGAGTCCAGGCTTTCCAGGGTGGCGGTGGCGGCTTCCGCGTCCGCCAGGTCGAAGAGCGTGAACTGCGCCACGTACTCGTCGTCGCTGTCCAGGTAGACGCCGCGGGCCGCGGAAGTGCAGGAGCCGGTGGACAGGGTCTGGGCGAGTTCTTCACCCCACACCACCGCGGTACACGTGTCGGTCACCTCGGATTCGCGCAGGGTGAGTTCCATCCCGTTGAGCGACAGCTCCTGGACTGGGCCGAAGATCTGCTCTTCGGTGAGCGGTTCCGCGTTGGGGTCGCGTTCCGCGATCGGGTCGAAGATGTCCTGCTGGCCTTGGGCGTGGAACAGTTCCGGGCGCAGCGTGCTGTGCCCGGCGGGCGGTTGGACGATGGGTGCGGGGGTCCGGTTGGCCGCGGCCTCCGGATTGAGCACTTGCATGACCAGGGCGGCCAGCAGCGCGAGCAGGGAGATGACCGCTAGGACCAGCAGGGTGATGAGCACATAAGTGCCGTGTTTTTGGCGGCTCTGCTCGGCCAGGGTGTAGACGACCTGTTCGGGCCGGTCGCCGAGCACGGTGACTTTACGGAGCGCGGAAGCGGAGAACCGGGAGACACGGTCGACTGCCTTCGGTTTGCGGGTGCGGCTGGCGCGGCGCGGACTGTCCGCGGCGGTCCTGCCGCGTTCCGCGGCTCCGCCGCGGCCGGCTTTCGCGCTTCTGCGGCCGCGGCCGTTCACCTTGTTGGTGATCCGCCCAGTGGAGCGGCGGCCTTTGCGGGATCCCTGGTGGGCTCCGCTCGACCGGTGGTCGGTTTCGGGGAAGTCGTCGTAGTACTCGTCCTGGCGGTACCCAGTGGTGGGCTGGGATCCCGAACGAGAGCGGGCGCGACGCCCGGTGGGTTCGGCTTTGTCCAGCTTCACGTACTCATCCAAGGGGTGCGGGCCCCTCGCCGTGAACGGCGAGGGGGAAAACCTTGTGTGTCAGTCCCGTGGCTCGTCTTCCCGGGTGGTGGATTCGGGCGGCGTGGTCTCGGTGCTCTGCCCTGACAGTGAAGAACGCGAGGATACGGGCTCCTCTTCCTTCTCCGGGGTCTCGGTGCTCAGGACAGTGTCGGGTTCCTCTTCCTCGGTCTCGGCCGCGATCATCTGCGTGCCTTCGTCTTCGCCTTCGGGCACGACCCGCGAAGAGAAGGTGTCGAGACGCTGTCCGGCCCACACGAAGTAGGCGAGGGCGCCGAGGAAGACGACCAGGGCGGTCCAGTTGTTGAGGCGCAGGCCGAGGATCTCATGGGTGGGGTCGACCCGCAGGTATTCAATCCAGAACCGTCCCACACAGTAGCCCATGACGTAGAGCGCGAACAGCCGTCCGCCGCGGAGCTGTTCAGTGTAGCGGCGGCCCAGCCAGGCCAGGAGCCCGGCGAGGGCGAGGCACCACAGGGACTCGTAGAGGAACGTGGGGTGGTAGGTCTCCGCGCCGGGGACCATGCCGGGGCGCAGGGCACCGTTGTCGTAGGGGGTCACGTGCAGTGCCCACGGCAGGTCGGTGGGGGCGCCGAACAGCTCCTGGTTGAAGTAGTTGCCCCAGCGTCCGAACGCTTGGGCGAGCGGGATAGTCGGGGCGATAGCGAACGACAGTTGCGACAGCGACAGGCCGCGGCGGTGGGCCACCCACCACACGCCGAGCGCGCCCAGCGGGATCGCCCCCCAGATGCCCAGTCCCCCGTTCCAGATGTAGAGGGCGCCCATGGGGTCTTTCCCCGGTGCGAAGTACAGGTCGTAGTCGGTGATGACGTGGTAGAGGCGCCCGCCGATGAGTCCGAGAAGCACCGCGGGTACCGCCAGGTCCAGGATGGTCCCGGGGCGGCCGCCCAGGGCTTTCCAGCGGCGTTCACTCCAGTAGACCGCTGCGATGACCCCGGTCAGGATGCACAGCGCGTAGAAGTGGATCTTCAAGGGTCCCAGTTCGATGGCGTTCATACCGGGACTGGGAATAGCCGCAAGGGCGCGGCCCAGCTCGGCCGCGCCCGCGGTAGTGCTCAACGGACTCGTCATAACTTCGGGTTTTCCTTAGGCCGGTGGGGAGGGAGACGGCGGCTCCGAGGGCGTTGCATCGGTGTCCTCCTCCGCTGCCGGACGGGTGTCGACTTGGCCGGGGGGTGCGGCCAGGACCGCCTCGCGGAAGTCGGTCGCGGAGTAGGTTTCGTTGCCCAGGAGCGTCCCGTTGATGTAGATGGACGGGGTGCCGCCGAACGCGTTGGCCCCCTCAGAATATTTGGCGTTGACCGCGGCGGTGGCGTCGAGCACGGACCGGACGTGGCTGCCGTCCATGAACGAGGAGTCCACGCCGTTGTCCTCCCCCCATTCGATGAGGTCGTTCAGCCGCATGGTGCGGAGCTGGTCCTCGGGGATCTCAGCCCGCGCCTTGGTCGACAGTTCAGGGTAGTAGTTCGTGACGAACTCCTCCACGATCTCGCTTTCGGAACGCACGCGCTCCGCGAAGGCGGGATCGGTGATGCCGACTTCTTCTCCCCAGGCGATCAGGTCGTCGACGGCGTAGCCCTGCTGGCGGGTGCTGGGCTGGTTGTCGAAGAGGATGTCGCTGTATTCGACGAACTTGCCGTGTTCGGCGGCGGCCCGGGCTGCGGCGGCCGCGCGCAGCGAGTTCGCTCCCGCGGGGTCGCCCGCGTCCGCGAAGATGCTCACCGGTCGATAGTGGACGATCGCTTCCCCTTGCGCGGCCAGTTCTTTGAGGGTGTCCCCGTTGATCATTTCGAACCGGGCGCAGTGGGAGCACTGGTAGTCGGCGTAGACCTCGACGACGGGTGCGGCGACACCGTCGAGTGCCATGACGACGCTGCCGTCCTCTTGGAGGGTTTGGGGAGCGAGAGTGCCCGTGTACTCCTCCGCGGAGGTCCCGTTGGACGCCTGCACGATCAGGTAGCCACCGCCCACGACGAGGGCGATCACGGCAACCGCCGCACCGATGGTGGCCAGGAGTCTGTTGCGTTTGGCCCGCTTTTTCTGCTTGATGCGCTCCTGCCTGAGGCGCTCGCGGTTGGTGCGCCGCGACTCCTTGCTCATCAGCCGATCACCATTCTCTTGCTGGAACCCTAGTGTTGACCGGAGCGGGGCGTGACCGCCGTCCGTGTCGCTGTGCCGTGCGGGCAGCCCGCCGGCAGAATTGGTGGATTTTTACCGTTCTTCGTCTGAGGACGAGTAGAGGCCAAGGGCCCCGTCCAGGGAGTACCGGGAACGCGGCCAGATCGCGAGGAACAGTCCCAACGCCATGAAGCCGAGGTCACGCGCGATGTCCAGCGCGTAGGTGGTCTCGTCGGCGTCGACCACGCCTCCGGTGCCGAAGCAGCCGCAGTCGATGGTGAGGCCGCGGGCCCAGGCCGAGGCGATGCCCGCGATGAAGACTGCCATGAGCAGGGCGGAGATGATCCCTGTGACCCTGGTCGCCAGCCCGGCGAGCAGGAGCAGGGCCAGGGCGAGTTCGAACAGGGGCAGGGTGTAGCCGATGAGCTGGTTGAGGGTCTCTCCGAAAAGCTCATAGGCGGCTACCGACTCGACGGAGAGCGCGGGCACGATCACTTTGGTGTATCCGGCGTATCCCAGGATTCCGGCCAGGGCTACGCGCACGATCAGGCTCAGCCATGGCTGGACTGCCGCCCACCGGGAGGTGGCGGCTGGCTCCGCCGGTGGCGCCTCGTCTCGGATGCTGTCCGCTCCGCCGCTGAGGGCGTTCTCCTCGGTGCCGGTCGACATGCCTCTCCTGAACGTGGTGGTTGGGTGTGTGGGCGCGGTGCGCCTGGCTAGGGGACGCCGCGGGAACGACAAGAGACTACTACTCTCTGTATTGAGAGAGTCACAAAAACTCAGAGTCTTGGTGCGGCGTCTCTGCACACGCACATTAGCCCTCCGGCATGTGCCGGAGGGCTGTGGCGGAGAAATCTCACCAGATTCTCACCGAGCGGCCGCACGCACCCCCGCCGCGAGTTCCGCGGCGAAGTCGCGGACCTGCTGGCATGCGGTGTCCACGTCGGGCGCGTCCAGAACCCGCTGGCAGAAGCCGGTGCCGACAATGACCCCGTCGGCGTAGGAAGCGACTTCGGCGGCTTGGGCACCGTTGGAAATCCCGAGTCCGACGCAGATAGGCAGTCCGCTGTCTCGGGTGACGGCGCGGGTGCGTTCCACGAGCCTCCGCGCGGTCGCGGCCACCTTGTCGCGGGTCCCCGTCACCCCCATCAGCGAGGCGGCGTAGACGAATCCGCGGGACGCCGCGCAGGTCTTGGCGAGCCGCTCGTCGGTGGAGGACGGGGCGACCAGGAAGATCCGGTCGATCCCCGCGGCGTCGCTGGCCTTGATCCACGGCTCGGCTTCTTCGGGGATCAGGTCCGGGGTGATGAGTCCCGACCCTCCGGCGGCGGCCAGGTCGGCGGCGAACGCGTCCACCCCGTACTTTTCGATGGGGTTCCAGTAGGACATGACGAGGGCCGCGGCCCCGGCGTCGGCGACGGCGCGCACCACGGCGAGCACGTCCTTAGGGGTGGTGCCCGCGGCGAGCGCCCGGTCAGCGGCCTGCTGGATCACGGGGCCGTCCATGGTGGGGTCGGAGTAGGGGAACCCTACTTCGATCACGTCGCAGCCGCCCGCCACCATGGCTTGGACGACCCGGATGGAGGACGCGACGTCGGGGAAACCGGCCGGGTAGTAGCCGACCAGTGCGGCTCGCCCTTCTGCTTTGGCTTCGGCGAGTTTGCGGCGCAACACGGTCATCGGTCCTGCTTCCCCTCGTCGTCGAGCAGCCCGAAGTAGGTGGCGGCGGTCGTCATGTCCTTGTCGCCGCGGCCCGACACGTTGACCAGGATGGTGGCGTCCGGTCCCAGTTCGGCTCCGATCTTCCGGGCCCCGGCGAGCGCGTGCGCGCTTTCAATCGCCGGGATGATGCCTTCGGTGCGGCACAGCAGGCGGAACGCTTCCATGGCTTCCGCATCCGTGATCGGAGCGTAGGTGGCGCGTCCGCTCTCGGCCAGCCAGGCGTGCTCGGGGCCGACCGCGGGATAGTCGAGCCCGGCGGAAATGGAGTGGCTGGGCACGGTCTGTCCGTATTCGTCCTGCAGGACGAAGGTGCGGGCGCCTTGGAAGACGCCGACGCTTCCGCCGGTGATGGAAGCGGCGTGGCGTCCCGTGTCCAAGCCGTCGCCGCCCGCTTCGAACCCGTACAGCCGCACGGACTCGTCGGGGATGAACGCCGCGAAGATCCCGATGGCGTTGGAGCCGCCGCCGACACAGGCGGCGACCGCGTCCGGGAGGGCCCCGGTGCGGTCCAGGACCTGCTGGCGCGCTTCTGCGCCGATGATGTAGTGCAGGTCGCGGACCATGGACGGGAACGGGTGCGGTCCGGCGACCGTCCCCAGCAGGTAGTGGGTGGTCTCGACGTTCGTCACCCAGTCCCGGAAGGCCTCGTTGACCGCGTCTTTGAGGGTCCGGCTGCCCACGGTGACCGGGATGACTTCGGCGCCGAGCATGCGCATGCGGGCGACGTTGAGGGCTTGCCGGCGTGTGTCTTCCTCGCCCATGTAGATCACGCATTCCAGTCCGAGCAGCGCGCACGCGGTGGCGGTGGCCACGCCGTGCTGCCCGGCCCCGGTCTCGGCGATCACCCGGGTCTTGCCCATGCGCTTGGTGAGCAGCGCCTGGCCGAGCACGTTGTTGATCTTGTGCGAGCCCGTGTGGTTGAGGTCTTCACGTTTGAGCAGGATCCGGGCCCCGTTGCAGTGCTCGCGGAAGTTGTGGGCTTCGGTGAGCGGGCTGGGGCGGCCCGTGTACTCGGTGAGGAGACGCTGCAGTTCCGCCTGGAAGTCCGGGTCGTTCTTCGCTTTCTCCCAGGCCACGGCGACCTCGTCGAGCGCGGCGACCAGGGCCTCTGGGCTGAACCGGCCGCCGAACCGGCCATAGTGCCCGCCCTCACCCAGGTAGGGAGGCACGGGAAGTGTGTTGTTGGTTGTCATCAGGTCTCCAGGTGCCCTGGCGGGGGCACGGCATCGGGTGGACGGTCGGTCGCGGCAGAACCCGCTTCCGCCAGCCGGACAGAGCAGTGGGGCTGTGTGGGACGTCCGCGGTCGCCCTGCGGGTCGGGTGGACCGGGGAGCGGTCGTCGCGCGCCTCGCCGGTTCCTCGACGCGTATCGCTCCCGGAACGGCGCTGCGGATCACGCCGCGCCTACCGACAGTATGCCGGGAAACGTCCCCGCCGCGGGTAGCGCGTCAGGGACGCTCCGCCAACCACCGGGCATGGGCTCTCCGGCGCCCGTGCCGGACCGCGGCGGTCCGCAGGGCGCACGGAGAGGGTCCGTGGGCGGCGGTCAGTGCCGGTCCCGCAGCGCGGGGTGGGCACCTGCCGTGACCAGGTCGGCAACGGCCTCGCGGGGTTTGCGTCCGATGACCAGGCTCTCCCCCACCAGGACGGCGTCGGCTCCCGCGCTCGCGTAGGCGAGCAGGTCGTGGGGTCCGCGCACCCCCGACTCGGCGATCTTGATCTTGTCGTCGGGGATCAGCGGAGCCAACCGGGCAAAAGTGCCGCGGTCGACCTTCAAGGTCTTCAGGTCCCGGGCGTTGACACCGATCACCGTGGCTCCGGCGTCCAAGGCACGTTCGACCTCTTCTTCGGTGTGCACTTCGACGAGCGGAGTCAACCCGAGGGATTCGGCCCGCTCCACCAGGGAGACCAGGGCGTCCTGGGACAGCGCAGCCACGATGAGGAGGACCGCGTCCGCACCGTAGACCCGCGCCTCCCACAACTGGTAGGAGCTGACCACGAAGTCCTTGCGCAGCAGCGGCGTGTCCACAGCGGCGCGGACCGCCGCCAGGTCGGCCAGGCTGCCGGCAAAACGGCGCTGCTCGGTCAGGACGCTGATCATGCAGGCGCCGCCCGCGGCGTAGTCGCGTGCCAGCGCGGCGGGGTCAGCGATCGCGGCGAGAGCGCCCTTGGAAGGGCTGGAGCGCTTCACCTCGGCGATGACCTGGACTCCGGGAGCGCGTAGCGCCGCCACCACGTCCTTGGGCCACGGTAGGGCCGCGGCCTGCTCTTTGAGCTTATCCAAGGGCACGGCGGCCTGGCGTTCCGCGAGGTCCGCGCGCACTCCGTCGATGATCTCGTCGAGCACGCTCACGTAAGGGGGCCCCTTCTGCTGTCGACTGGGTCACTGGGAGCGAGAGCGCTCACTCCCGCCGTATGTCCCGATCGTATCCATCCCAGGACTCTTTCGGACACCGGTACCGCTCTTTGCGGTTTTCCGCGGGCAGACGGACGGTTTTCCGCTGTTTCGGTGGCGGCCCGCGGCTGCCGCTCCGACAGTAGTGCTCGGGACCCGGTTACGACAGGATCGGCGCGGGGACCCCGCCGGGGGCGAGGAAGGTCGCGAAGGGGAGGTTGCGCACCACCCAGAAGACGAGGATGGCTCCGGGCAGGGCCCACGTCCAGAACGGATGGAGCGGCGCGGGCGGTGCGGGAGGCGTGGGCGGCGGGCGGAAGGACCGGTACACCCAGCGCACGTAGGCGAACGCGAGGAACGGCAGTACGGCCAGCAGCAGGAGGTTCATCTGCGCGGCGCCGACAATGTCGAAGTAGGTGAGCGCGTGCAGCGCCCGGGTGGTCCCGCAGCCCGGGCAGTAGGTTCCGGTGACCGTCAGCCACGGGCAGACGGGATAGCGCCCCGGCACGTTGGGGTCGACGACGTGCACGACGACCGCGCCGAGGAGGCCGAGAACGCCGAGAGCGAGCGGCGCCGCCGCAGGATGCAGGCGGCGCCGTCTCTCTGGTATCGACGGCTCGACCATGGTGTCGTCAGGGAGTGGTGTAGGGGTAGGAGGGATCGCTGGTGACGGCGGCGCCCAGCATGACCGTGAAGATGATGCTGAGCAGCAGCATGACGATCCCGATGGCGAAGCCGATCACGCCGATGATCCCCAGGATCTTGGCGGTGCTGGACGCACTCTCGGCTCCGGCGTAGTCACCCATCTCCCACTTCTTGTTGACTTGAAGCGAGAAGACCAGGCCGATGATGCCGATGACCGTGCAGCCGAGGATGCCCAGGATGTTCATCCACAGGTAGTTCTTGGGCGGCTGCGCGGCAGGCTGACCCCCGCTGGGGTAGCCGGGGGGCGGGGTGAAGCCACCGGGGGGCGGACCGGGCGGAGGACCGTAGCTCATCGTTCGTGTCTTTCCGTAATTGCGTTTCTTCAGGACGCGTCGCAATCCAGGGAGAGGATCCAACGGGTGTCACGGTTGAACCTACTGCCCCGGATGCACACGAACGACCGAATAATGCCAGATTTTTGCGCGCTATGCCTGGCTTGGTCTGGCAGCGGGAGCAGCGGCCCTCACCATCCGGTTGCTCCGGTCCCCGGAACAAGTCCCGGAGACCGGGCGGTCACACCGTTGCTTTCTCGCTGTTCTTGGTCTGCTGGGCGAGCTTCGCCTCGTACTCTTCGCGGGTCATCGGGCGAGGGCGGGGCGCCTTGCGACCCAGTCCCGCTTTCTTCATCACACCGGCCACGACAGCACACACCACGCTGGCGCCCAACCCGACCAGGGTGCAGGTGAGGAAGTTCAGACCAGCGATGATCGCAACCGCGGATGCAAGCCAGACGACGATCCACGAGATGGTGAGGAACCAGCCGGCAACGGTGTTGCCGTGGTCGTCATGGTGTTCGGCCATCAACGCTCCTTAGGTTCAGCGTTCTCATCGGTGGGATCCGCGCCGCTGTCGAGCGACCGCCACAAATCTGCGGGAGCACCGGTACGGGTCGCGCGGGGGGCGCTGTGGCGATCGTACCGACTGCTCATGACCGGCCATGCAGTACCCCTGACCAGGGTCAGCACCCCTGCGACGCACAGCAGTACCGCGCCTGCGCCCGCCAGGACAGGCCACTGCCATGCCACAGCGGGGTCGCCCAGTGTCCCCTCCACGGTGGTGGCCTGCTCCGCGGCAGCCGCCAGCGCCGCGGGGCGTATTCCCAGCACAACAGCGGTGCCGGCACCGACCCCCAGCAGCACGACCAGGGCCCCCACGGCTCGCCGTGCCGCTCCCCTGGTCGCTACCACCGCCGCGAGCGCGGCGAGCGCGGTCCAGCCCAGCGCGGAAGAGACCGGGGCGAGCTCGGCGGCGGACAGTTCCACGGTGACGGGGGCGAGGTCCTCGGCCAGGTCGATGCGGACCGCAGCCCACACCTGCGGGGCAGCGGCGAGCAGCGCGACTGCGCCCAGCGCGAGCAGGGCAAGCGCGGCCAGGTACTCGCGGCGGACCGGGCGAGGAGTGCTGTTGCTCACAGCAGCCGGTCCGCGTCGAAACAGGTGCGGTCCCCGGTGTGGCAGGCCCCGCCGGTCTGGTCGACTTTGACGAGCAGGGTGTCGCCGTCGCAGTCGAGGGACACCGAGACGACCCGCTGGGTGTTTCCCGACGTCGCGCCTTTGACCCAGTACTCGCCTCGGCTGCGCGACCAGTAGGTGGCGGCCCGGGTGGTGAGCGTGCGGCGCAGCGCTTCGTCGTCCATCCAGGCGAGCATGAGGACCTCCCCGGTGTCGTACTGCTGCACGATGGCGGGGACGAGTCCGTCAGGGGTGCGTTTGAGACGTGCTGCGATTTCGGGGTCCAGTTGGGGAGGGCTACCGCTCATACCTGCAAGCCTACGGCTGCGGGATCGCGTTCCCGGACCGGGCTGTGCTTATCTGGGGCGGGAAACGCACCGCGACGTGCGGGCGGCTTCCCGCCACCGCGCGCACCGTCGAGGAGGAGCCTTGGTAACCGTCGACCAACTCGCGACCGACCTGTCCGCTAAAGCCGCGGCTTTGCACCGGCTGGCCGACCACCTGGCCCGAAACGACCCGTACACGGCGCTGCCGTCCCTGTTGGACGACGAGCCTGCCGCGGTCGTGCTGCTGGGGGTGGGGGCGGGCTACTACGCGTGCCAGGCCGCGGGCATGCGGCTGCGCCGCGCCGGCCTGGGAGCGTTCGCGGAATCAGCGACCCGGGCCCAGCTTCCCCCGGGCGGTCCGGACACGCTGGTGGTCGCGGTGGCACTGGGCAGCGGGCGGCGGGAGCTGTGCGAGTCGCTGGAGCACTATGCGGGCTCCAGCCCGGTGATCGTGCTCGCCGAGTCCCCGGAGGCTCCGGAGGCCCGCTACGCCGATATTGTGGCGCCCCTCATGGCCGGGGATACCGCGCGGGAACTCGAGGTCCTGGCCTACCAGCAGGCGGTGGCGCTGCTGCTGGTGCTGGCGGCCCGGCTGGGCGCGTCCACTCCCGGGGTGGCTGACCCGGCGGCGACCCTGCGCCGTGCCGCGAACTCGATCACCGACCTGTGGGAGCGCTCCCCCCACTGGGTGCCCGCCCTGGCTCAGACGCTGCACGGGCCTGCGGGCACCGCCCTGGTGGCGCCCGCGGAACTGCTGCCTGCTGCCCAGTTCGGCGCGTTGACGCTGCGGCGCGGCCCGGTCCTGGTGGCGCACGCCTGCGAGACCGGGGAATGGTCGCACGTCGACCGCTACCTGGCTGCGCTCCAGGACTACCGTGCCCTGCTGTTCACCGGGTCGCGGTTCGACGAGCGGTTCGCCGCCCACCTGACTGCGCTGCGCGGCGTCTTCGCCGCCGTAGGGGGCGACGTGCCGGGGGCGGCGATGAGCCTGCGCTACCCGGGCGAGCAGGATCCAGACGTGCGCCTCCTCGTGGACCCGCTGGTCAGCGAACTGCTCGCCCTGCACTGGTGGCGGGAGCGCGACGCCTGATCCAACCGCGGACCGCAGGCTGCTCACGCGGAGCTGCGCACCCAGGAGGCGTGCAAGTCCGCGTACACGCCGGGACGGGCGACCAGTTCGGCGTGGGTGCCGCGCTGGACGATCCGGCCGCGGTCGAAGACCAGCACTTCGTCGGCGGCCTCCGCGGTGGACAGCCGGTGCGCGATCGCCACCGAAGTGCGGCCCCGGGTGAGGAGGTCCAGGGCGTGCTGGATGCGGACCTCCGTGGCCGGGTCGACCGCCGAGGTGGCCTCGTCCAGGATGAGCAGATCGGGGTCGGCAATGTAGGCCCGGATCAAGGCAACGAGCTGCCGCTCCCCCGCGGACAGGGACTCGCCGCGCTGCCCCACGGGCGTGGCCAGGCCGTGCGGTAGGCCCGCCAGCCATTCGCTGAGCCCCAACTGGGTGATCGCCTCGGTGATCTGCTCGTCGGTGGCCTCAGGCCGAGCGAAGCGGATGTTGTCGGCCAGAGTGCTGTCGAACAGGAACCCTTCCTGGGGGACCAGCACCACGCGGGAGCGCAGCGAGGAGAACGCCACTTCGCGCAGGTTCACCCCGTTGAGCAGGATCTTGCCTTCGTCCGGGTCCATGAGCCGGGTAAGGAGTTTGACGAAGGTGGTCTTGCCGGAACCGGTCTCCCCGACCACGGCGACACGGCTGCCCGGGGCGATCTCCACGGTGATGTCGTCGAGCACGCGGGGGCCGCCGGGGTAGGCGTAGTTGACGTGGTCGAAGCGGATGGAGATCGGGCCGTGCGGCAGGGGGGTGCCGGAGGCTCCCGGATCCGCGATGTCGGGTTCGGTGTCGAGGACCCCCAGGACCCGTCGCCAGCCCGCGATCGCGTTCTGGGCTTCGTTGAAGATCTCGGTGGCCATCGTCATGGGGGCGACGAACAGGTTGATGAGGAACAGGAAGGCCACGAGCTGTCCCGCGGTGAGCGAGCCGATGACCCCCAGCCAGATACCGACCGCGATGACGACCGCGTAGGTGAACGCGGAGACGAGCTCGGCCAGCGGGGAGACCGCCATGGAGAGGCGCTGGGCTTTGACTTGGGCGTTGCGGGTGGCCAGTACGGTCCGGTCGATGCGCCGCGCCGTGCGCTCCTCAGTGCCGTAGGCGCGGATCACCGCGGCGCCCACCACGGTCTCCCCGATGACGCCGAGCATCTCCCCCGTGCGTTCCCGGACTTTCAGGTAGGCCTTGGAGAGCAGCCGCTGCAGCCAGCGCACCCCGAAAAGCAGGGGCAGGAAGCACACCCACACCAGCAGGGTCAACTGCCAGGAGTACACGGCCATGAGCACGGTGGCGATCGCCAACTGGCCGGTGCTGACGATGAGCAGGATGCCGCCCCACTGCATGAAGGTGCTGATCTGGTCGACGTCGCTGGTGACGCGGGAGACCAGGGCGCCTTTGCGTTCACTGTTCTGGGTGAGCACCGACAGGTCGTGCACGTGGCGGAACGCTGTGCGGCGCAGCGTGGCCAGCCCGGATTCGGTGGACTGGTAGAGGCGCGCGTTCATCAGGTAGGAGCACAGCGCGGTGACGACGACCAGGGCTGTGCAGAGCGCGACCGTGGCCACCACGAAGCCGATGTCGGGTCCGCCTTCGGCGAGCAGCCCGTTGTCGATGATCTGCTGGACGGCGAGCGGCACGATCACTTTGCCGAGGGTCGCCACCACGGCGAGGGCCACGGTCACCGGCAGGCCGCGAGTGAATTCGGGGGACAGGGCGACCCCGCGGCGCAGAGTGGCCCACGCTGACTCGGTAGACCGGTGCAGGGCGGGCGCGGTGGGCGCAGGCGTGGAAGCCTCCGCGGGGGCCTGGGCGGGGGAAGTCCGGGTACGGGTCGGGGCGCTCATCGGACAGCCTCCTGGTCGGCGGATCGGGACGCGGCGGCAGCGCGCCGTTGGGCAGCCTGCTCGTAGGCGGTGACGAGACGGCGGTATCCGGGGGAGCGGGCCAGCAGCTCTTCGTGGGTGCCCCGGTCGCGGACTGTGCCTTGTTCGAGGTAGACGACTTCGTCGGCGAGTTCGATAGTGGCCCGGCGGTAGGCCACGACCACGACGGTGGCTCCCGCCAGGTCGGCTTCCCGTAGCCCGCCGAGAATCCGGGCTTCGACCTGGGGGTCGACCGCGGAGGTCGCGTCGTCCAGGATGAGCAGTCGGGGTCGGCGCACCAGGGAGCGGGCCAGGGCGAGGCGCTGCCGCTGCCCGCCGGACAGGCTGGTGCCGCGCTCCCCCAGCCGCGTGTCGAGCCCTCGGGGCAGGGCCGCCACGAAAGAGTCGGCGTGGGCGAGGCGCAGGGCCTGCCAGACTTCGGTGTCGTCGACGTCCAAGCCCAGGGTGATGTTGTCGCGGACAGTGTCGTCGAAGATGAACGTCGTCTGCGGCACGAGCGCGATAGCGCAGGCGAGTTCCCCGGGGGCGTAGCGGCGGGCGTCCACCCCGTTCACCAGGACGTCGCCGTGGTCGGGGTCGACGAGGCGGGCCAGCAACATGGTGAGGGTGGACTTCCCGGACCCGGTGGGGCCGACCAGGGCGGTCACCTTCCCCGGCGCCAGGTCCAGGGTGACGTCGCGCAGCACGGTGATGCGTGGTGTTTCTTCGTTTCCGGTCGCGTCCAGGCCGCGTCCGCCTTCCAGGGTGTCCCGGCCGAGGTCGGCGGGGGAGGTGTCGGCGTAGGAGAAGCTGAGGTTGCGGACGCTTACCGCCAGGCCGCCCTCGCCGTGCAGCCGTTCCTTGCCGTAGTCGGTGCCTCCTTGCGCGTTGAGCACTGCGCTGACCCGCCGCCAGCCCACCACGCTGCGGGGCAGGTCCCCGAGCAGCCAGCCCAGGGAGCGGATCGGGAGCGACAGCAGGGTGAACAGGTAGGCGATCTGGACGATGTCGCCTGCGGTGACGTCGCCCCGCTGCAAGCGGATCAACCCGATGAGCAGCACCACGAGCACGCCCAGGTTGGGCAGTGCCTCCAGCAGCGGGTCGAATGCGGCCCGCATCCGGCCCACGCGGATCTGGGCGTCGCGGAGGCGTTCCGCGGCCCGGGTGAACCGTTCCGTCTCCATGTCTTCGCGTCCCAGGGTCTTGACGACGAGTGCGCCGTCGAAGGACTCGTGGGCGACCTCGCTCACCTGGGAGCGCAGGGCTTGCGCGTGGGTGGCTGCGGGGGACACGCGGCGCTGGAAGACGAGGTTGGCGATGGCGAGGAGCGGGAAGACGACGAAGCCCACCAGGGCGAGCACGAGGTCGGTGGCGAGCATCGCCCCCGCGGCGATCACCAGCATGGCGGTGCTGCCCACGGCCATGGGGAGCGGGGCAAGCGGCTGCCAGGTCGCTTCAACGTCGGCGTTGGCGTTGGACAGGAGCTGCCCTGCGGGGTGCCGCTGGTGCCAGGCCAGCGGGAGTTCCAGGTACCGGCGGGCGACCGCGCGCCGGTAGCGCGCCTGCATGCGGTACTGCATGAGCCCGGCGTAGAAGCGGCGCGCCCCCAGTCCGAGGGCTTTGAGGAAGCCGACCGCGAACACGACCGCGGACGCGGTGGCGACCGCGGCCACGGTGGTGCGCTGCTCCATGATGGCGGGCAGGATGACCTGTTCGGCGACGGCGCCGAGGACGGAGGCTGAGGCGACAGCGGCGACCGCGTAGAGGACTGCACCGGCCACGGCGGCACTGAAGACCCACGGTTCCGTGCGGATGGCGATCCACAGGATGCGCATCCCCTCGGTGAAGACTCGAGAGCTGACGTCGGGCTTCGCTGCGGCTGGCCCCTGCGCCATTCATCCCCCCGTTGTGTTGTCGTGGTGTGCAGTGCTCCCCTGGCAGGCGCAACGGTTCCTCACCGTACCTACCGGACCGTCAGGGTGCACCGGTCAGGTTCAGCGCCGGGGATTGCCGAACTTATTCCAGTCCGAGGGCTTGGGCTGGCCGTGCCGCTCCTGCCGGGACTGCCCCGCTCCCCCGGTTCTAGCTCGATGAGCTGGGCAGACGGGTCCGGTGTTCGACGGGGTGTGCGGCTGCTGCTGTCCGGATGCGGCCGCGGCATGGCATGCCGGTGGGGGGACGGGAGCGCGCTCCCGTCCCCCCACCGGCAGGGAACAGTCCAGGTGCGGCCCGCGGGTCAGCGCACCGGGTAGCCTTTGGCCCGCAGCTCGGCTTTGACGTCGCTGATGGTGATCTCCCCGAAGTGGAACACGCTGGCGGCGAGGACCGCATTGGCGCCCGCGTCCACGGCGGGGGCGAAGTGTTCGACCGCGCCCGCTCCCCCGCTGGCGATGAGCGGCACGTTCACCGCTTTCCGGACTGCGCGGATGAGCTCCAGGTCGAAGCCGGACTTGGTGCCGTCGGCGTCCATGGAGTTGAGCAGGATCTCCCCGGCCCCGAGCTCTTCAGCCTGCTGCACCCATTCGACCGCGTCGATGCCGGTCCCTTGGCGGCCCCCGTGGGTGGTGATCTCGAAACCGCTGGGGGTGGCCGTGCCGTTGACGGTGCGGCGCACGTCCGCGGAGAGCACGAGGACCTGGCTGCCGAACTCCTGGGCGATTTCGCGGATCAGTTCGGGCCGCCGCACGGCCGCGGTGTTGATGCTGACCTTGTCTGCTCCGGCGCGCAGGAGCCGGTCGACGTCCTCGGTGCTGCGCACCCCTCCCCCCACGGTGAGGGGGATGAACACCTGCTCGGCGGTGCGGCGCACCACGTCGTAGGTGGTCTCGCGGTTGCTGCTGGACGCGGTGACGTCGAGGAACGTCAGCTCGTCGGCGCCTTCAGCGTCGTAGCGCCGGGCCAGCTCCACCGGGTCGCCCGCGTCCCGCAGGTTCTGGAAGTTGACGCCTTTGACGACCCGGCCCCCATCCACGTCCAAGCAGGGGATGACGCGTACTGCCAGGCTCATTGGGCAACCTCGCGCACGGTAGCCAGGGCTTCTTCCAGGGTGAACGCGCCCTCGTACAGGGCGGTGCCCATGATGGCGCCTTCCACCCCTTCGGGCACGAGCGCGGCCAGTGCGCGCAGGTCGTCGAGGCTGGAGATACCGCCGCTGGCGACGACCGGCTTGTCGGTGCGGGAGCACACGTCCCGCAGCAGGTCGAGGTTGGGGCCTTTGAGGGTGCCGTCCTTGTTGACGTCGGTGACGATGTAGCGGGCGCAGCCCGCAGCTTCCAGCCGTTCCAGGGTCTCGTAGAGGTCGCCGCCGTCGCGGGTCCAGCCGCGCGCGGCCAGGGTCGTGCCGCGGACGTCCAGACCGATCGCGACCCGGTCGCCGTGTTCTGCGATGACCTTGGCGCACCAGTCGGGGTTTTCCAGCGCGGCGGTGCCGATGTTGACGCGGTGGCAGCCGGTGGCCAGGGCTGCGTTCAGCGACTCGTCGTCGCGAATCCCTCCGGACAGTTCCACTTTGATGTCGAGCTTGCCGACGATGGAGGCGAGGAGTTCCCGGTTGTGGCCGCGGCCGAACGCAGCGTCCAAGTCCACGAGGTGGATCCACTCGGCTCCGGCGTTCTGCCAGGTCAGCGCGGCGTTGAGTGGGTCGCCGTACCGGCCGCCGGTTCCGTCTTTGCCCTGGACGAGTTGGACTGCCTGGCCGCCGGCGACGTCGACGGCGGGAAGGAGTTCAAGGATGGGCGCCATGGTGGTGAACCTTTCACGGGCGTACGAGCACAGGGGCGCTACAGTGTCGCCACCCAGTTGGCGAGCAGTTGGGCGCCCGCGTCCCCGGATTTCTCCGGGTGGAACTGGGTGGCCCACAGCGGACCGTTCTCCACGGCCGCCACGAACGGGGTGCCGTGGGTGGACCAGGTAACCAGCGGCGGTTTCAGGTGCGGGCTTGTGGTCTGCATCTCCCAGGTGCGCACGCCGTAGGAGTGGACGAAGTAGAAGCGCGTGTCTTTGTCGATTCCGGCGAACATGGCGGATTCCGCGGGCGCGTCCACGGTATTCCAACCCATGTGGGGGATGACGGGAGCGTCGAGCCGTTCCACGGTGCCGGGCCATTCCGCGCAGCCTTCGGTGACGACGTCGTTTTCGACTCCCCGTTCGAACAGGATCTGCATGCCCACGCAGATACCGAGGACGGGCCGGCCTCCGGCGAGGCGTTTGCCGATGACGCGGTCGCCGCGGAGCGCACGCAGTCCGCGCATGCACGCTGCAAACGCCCCCACTCCGGGGACGACGAGCCCGTCGGCTTCCAACGCGGTGTGCGGGTCACTGCTGATCGTGGCGTGGGCGCCGACGCGCGCCACGGCCCGCTGCGCGGAACGGAGGTTTCCCGATCCGTAGTCGAGGATGACAACGCGTGGCTGCACGGATGGACGAGCCTTCCTGTGTGGACGGTCAGAAGTAGCCGAGGCGGAGCACTCCGGCGATAAGGGCGAGGAGTGCGCAGACAGCCAACCCTGCGGCGATGACCCGGTTAATCTTCCACAGGGACAGGGTGCCGCCGACGAGCAGGCCGCTGAGGCCGATCAGCAACACCCCTATGATCGCTGTGCTCACAGCGTGCCCTTGGTGGACGGCACCCCGGTGACGCGGGGGTCGCGTTCGCAGGCGGACCGCAGCGCGCGGGCCACTGCCTTGAACTGGCATTCCACGATGTGGTGGGGGATGCGCCCGTAGGGCACGTGGACGTGCAGGGTGATCCGCGCCTGGGCGACGAAGGACTCGAAGATGTGCCGGGTCATCGTGGTGTCGTAGTCCCGGCCGATCATCGGGGCCATGCCTTCGGGTTCGGAGTGCACCAGGTAGGGGCGGCCCGAAATGTCGACGGTGACTTCGGCGAGCGCCTCGTCCAAGGGGACTTTGGCGTCGGCGAAGCGGCGGATCCCGCTCCGGTCGCCGAGGGCTTCCCGGAACGCCGCCCCCAGGGCGAGGGCGGTGTCCTCCATCGTGTGGTGGGCGTCGATGTGCAGGTCGCCTTCGGTGCGCACGGTCAGGTCGAACAGTCCGTGCTTGGCGATCTGGTGGAGCATGTGGTCGTAGAAACCGACGCCGGTGGAAATGTCGGCGGCACCGGTGCCGTCGAGGTTGACCTCGACGAAAACCTTGGTCTCGTTGGTGGCGCGTTCGACGCGGCCGATGCGGCTCATGGGCTGGTTCTCCTCGTCGTGGCGATACACATCCGCCGGATATCGAATCTATCTGTCAGGCAAGGACCGCGGTCAGGCGCGCCCCGTCGCCGTGAGCAACGCCTCTCGGAAGATCGCCATCTCCTCGGGGGTGCCGACGGTGACCCGCAGCCATTCGGGCGGTCCCACTTCCCGGATGAGCACCCCCTGGTCCAGAAGGTGCTGGAAGACCGCCGAGCGGTCGGGGAACCGCCCGAAGAGGACGAAGTTGGCGTCGGAGTCGGCGACCTCGAAGCCGTGGGCGCGCAGCCAGTCGACGAGGGCGTCGCGTTCGGCGCGGAGGGTGGCGACCGCACTCAGCAGTTCGTCGGCGTACCGCAGGGCAGTCAAGGCTACCGCCTGGGTCACGGTCGACAAGTGGTAGGGCAGCCGCACCAGTTGCAGGGCGTCGACGACAGCCGGGTGCGCGGCCAGGTAGCCCAAGCGGACCCCTGCCATGGCGAACGCCTTGGACATGGTGCGCGACACGATGACGTTGGGGTAGGTGCGCAGCAGCGACAGCGCGCTGGGGGTCCCTTCCCGGCGGAATTCGGCGTACGCCTCGTCCACGACGACGACACCGGGGGCGGCTGCAGCGATCGCCTCCACCGTGGCCAGCGGGAGCGCGGTCCCGGTGGGGTTGTTGGGCGAGGTGAGGAAGACGACGGACGGCTCGTGTTCTTTGACCGCGGCGACGGCGGCGTCCGCATCCACGTCGAAGTCTGCGGTGCGGGGGACCGACACCCATTCGGTGGCGGTGCCGCGCGCGATGATCGGGTGCATGGAGTAGGACGGTTCGAACCCTAGGGCTTTGTGCCCGGGCCCGCCGAACGCCTGCAGGATCTGCTGGAGGATCTCGTTGGAGCCGTTGGCTGCCCACACGTTGGCGGCGTCCACCCCGTGGCCGAGGTAGTCGGCGAGGGCCTGGCGCAGGGCGGTTGCTTCGCGGTCGGGGTAGCGGTTGAGGCCGACGGCGGCTTCCGCGGCGGCACGGCCGATCGCCTCCACCAGTTCCGGGGACGGCGGGTACGGGTTCTCGTTGGTGTTGAGGACCGCTTTCACCGTCAACTGGGGGGCGCCGTAGGGGGCCTGGCCGCGCAGGTCGTCGCGGAGCGGCAGGTCGTCGATGCTGAATCCGGTGTGTCCGAAGTCGCTCACGCCTGCTGTTCCTCCCGGGGGATGCGCGCGGTGACAGCCGCACCGTGCGCGGGCAGGTCTTCGGCTTCGGCGAGGGCCACCACGTGGTGGGCGACTTCGGCCAGTGCGGCACGGTCGTATTCGACGACGTGGATGCCGCGCAGGAAGCTCTGCACGCTCAGTCCCGAGGAGTGGACGGCCACCCCGCCGGTGGGGAGCACGTGGTTGGAACCCGCGCAGTAGTCTCCCAGCGACACCGGAGAGTGGTCGCCGATGAAGATCGCTCCCGCGTTGCGGACGCGGGCGGCAACGGACTGGGCGTCGGCGGTCATGACCTCCAGGTGTTCGGGGGCATAGGCGTTGACGACGTCCAGGCCGTGGTCGATGTCGTCGACGAGGACAATGCCGGACTGGGGGCCGCCCAGGGCCTGGGTGATGCGTTCCCGGTGCTTGGCGGCGGGAACCTGGCGCGCGAGTTCGGCTTCCACGCGGTCGGCGAGGGCGGTTGACGGGGTGACGAGGACCGAGGCGGCGACGACGTCGTGTTCGGCCTGGCTGATCAGGTCCGCTGCCACGTAGGCGGGGTTGGCGGTGTCGTCGGCGAGGATGGCGATCTCGGTCGGCCCTGCCTCGGAGTCGATGCCGATGATGCCTTTGAGGAGGCGTTTGGCGGCGGCGACCCAGATGTTTCCGGGGCCGGTCACCATGCTGACGGGAGCGCACTCGCCCGCACCGTACGCGAACATGGCGATGGCCTGGGCACCGCCCACGGCGTACACCTCGTCTACGCCGAGCAGGGCACAGGCCGCCAGGATGGTGGGGTGCGGCAGTCCACCGAATTCGGCCTGCGGCGGGGAGGCCACGGCGAGGGAGGGCACCCCGGCTTCTTGGGCAGGCACGACGTTCATGACCACGCTGGAGGGGTAGACGGCACGGCCACCGGGCACGTACAGCCCGACCCGGTCGACGGGCACCCAGCGTTCGGTGACGGTTCCTCCGGGCACGACCCGGGTGGTGGTGTCGGTGCGGCGCTGGTCGCGGTGGACGATGCGGGCCCGGCGGATCGCCTCTTCCAGTGCGGCGCGCACGGTCCGGTCAAGTCCGGCGAGGGCGGTTTCCAGCGCGTCGGCGGGCACCCGGATGTGGGCGGGGCGCACGCCGTCGAAGCGCTCCCCTAGCTCGATCAACGCCTCAACCCCGCGATGGCGTACGTCTTCGCAGATGGGTCGGACTTTTTCGACTGCGGACGCGACGTCTATCTCAGCGCGCGGCAGTGATGCGCGCGGGTCTGCGGGGTTGCCTCGAAGATCGATTCGGGAGATCACGGACCTCATTGTAGGGGTGGTGCCGCACCGCAGCGCCTGGGGCAGCGCTCCCCTGGGTCTCCTGTCCTGGACAGCGCGAGGCGGGACGGCTCCTCGTCGTAGAGCGCTGCCGCGGCGGAGGGCCGCCTGGTCCGCACTGCTGTTGCCGGGAGTTGTCGAGTCTCGGCGCGCCGCGGCAGGCCCGGTCTGCGGGCGCGTACCGTCCGCCACGGCCGGGCATACTGGGACGATGTCCACCACGTTGCCGCTCTTTCCACTCGGCTCGGTCCTCTTCCCTGGGATGACCATGGCCCTGCACGTGTTCGAGGACCGCTATCTGACCCTGGTGAACGACCTGCTCAGCCTGCCGGCAGACCAGCCCCGCCGGTTCGGGGTCGTCGGCATCACCCTGGGCCACGAGGTCGGGGAGAAAGCAGCGCACCAGTGGGCCGACGTGGGGTGCACCGCCGAGATCAGCACGGTGCAGCGCCGTCCCAATTCGAGTGTCGACCTCGTGGTCACGGGGGTGGAGCGTTTCCGGGCGGTGGAGTGGCTCGCCCCGGATGGGACCACGCCCTACCTGCGGGCGCAGACGGTGCCGCTGGCGGAGGAGGTCGGCGAGGAGGCCGAGGTGTGGCGGGAGCGCGCCGCCCACCACTTCGCGGTGTACTTGGAGCGTCTCGACCGGATTGGGATCATCGTGGCCGACGACACGGACCTTCCTAAGGATCCGGTGGCGGCCTCCTACGCGTTGGCCGACGCCATCGTGCTGGATATGCCGGACAAGCAGGCGCTGTTGGAGGCCGACTCCGCGGCGGAGCGGTTGGCCCGCGCCGTGGAGCTGCTCCGGCGAGAAAACCGGGTGCTTTCTGCGTTGCGGTTGCTTCCTGCGGGGCGCTTCCCGCACCAGGTGATCAACCTGAACTGACCGGCGGGGTGCGGGGTTGGGGCCTGCGGGGCGTGCCGCTCTTTCCAGACGCGGCGGACCAGCCTACTGTGATCAATATCCGGTTGACACAGGACAGGCGAGGAGTCCGCGATGGTCGCCGCGATCGTGTGGGGCACGGTGCTGCACTACCTGCTCATCACGTTCTGTTATGCGGCGACTCGGATCCGTTATTCGCAGGTGCGGGCGTCCGGTCCGCGGCGTCCCCCGGTGGGTGTGGATGAACTCGACCCGTACGAACTCGCCCTGCTTGCGGGGGGACGCCCTCGGGTGGGGGAGGTCGCGGTAGCCGAGCTGTTCCTCACTGGGCGGATCACCGCGTGGGGTCCGGGCATGGTGGCCGGGGTCGCGCAGCAGTCTGCTCCAGCTCCGCCCGGCCTGTCGGATTCCCCGTTCGTGCGGGCGCTCTCCGTCCGCCTCGCGGTCAACCGCCCCCTCGCAGTGGACCGGTTGGTCTCCGCAGCGACGTGCGGGGATGCGATCACTGCTGTGCTGTGGCGGCTGCGCCGCCTCGGATTGTTCCTGCCGCCGGAGCGGTTGCGCGCCATGGCCGTGCTCCGCAGGGCCGCGTGGCTGTCCCAGTTGGTGCTAGGGGCCGTGACGGTGCTGGCCGCGGGGTTCCTGGTGGGGTGGACGGTGTCGTCGGCACCGGCGAACCGTTCTCTTGTCCCGCTGCTGCTGGTCGTGTTGCTGGGCTATCCCTTCCTGCTGCATGTGGCGTTCCGCGCTGCGGGCGGGCTGGGGGCGGTCGGGATGGCAGCGCTCGTGGTTGCGGTGAGCGGGGCGGTGGGCGGGTTTTCGCGGGCGGAGTCGCTGGTTGCCGCGGTGCTGTTCGGGGGCTGGTTCGTGTCGTACGCGGCCTACTGGGCGACCGGGGGCAGGCTGGGGCCGCGCACCGTTGCCGGGGACGTGCTGTTGGCGGAGGCCCGTGCGAAGCTGGCAGCGCGCCGGGATGTGCGGGCGCTGCTGCAGGCGACCGCGGTGGTGGGGCTGCGCGGGCTGCGGGCGGGCAAGGCTCTGGCGCTGGGGTCGCCTCGGGTGGGGCGGCTGATCGCCTTCGCCACGGCCTGCGCCTCCTCCTTCGGCGCCGTGGACCGGGGGGTGGGGGGCGACTTCGGGTGGGACGGGAGGCGGGGCAACTGGATGACGCGCGGGGAGATCCCGCCGCTGCCGTCTCCCCCGCCGCGGGACGGGCACCACCGGGACCGGCCGCCCGGTGAGCGTCCCTGACCCCTGCTACGGCCAGTGAACTCTTCCCTCCCAGGCATTGCCAGCGATCGATATCCGATATATCGTTTAAATGTCGATAGTCAAAAGACTGTCTTATGTGTTCGGAGAGGAGGGGACGATGGTCGCTATGGCGATACCTGCGGGGTGGCGCACGGTCGGGCCGGGCAGTTTCTTCCGCCGGGCTGCGGGCTGCCGCGCACGTCGTCACGCTGGCCACCACCACGGATGGCACTTCGCCCACCACGGCGGTTTCCCGCCGCCGATTCCCCCCGGCCCGTGGCCGCCGCACGGCGGCCCGGCCTTCGGCGGCCCGCGGGGCCCCTTCGGGTTCCATGGTCCCCGGGGCGGCCGCGGCATGCGCGCCCGGCGCGGCGACGTGCGCACCGGCATCCTGCTGCTCCTGGCTGAACGGCCGATGAGCGGCTACGAGATCATCAAGGAGGGCCGCGAGCGCAGCAACGGAGTGTGGCGGCTGAGCCCCGGCTCGGTCTACCCGGTGCTGCAGCAGCTGGAAAGCGAAGGCCTCGTCACGCTCGCCGCTACCGGCGTGGGCCGTCGCCGCCCGTATGAGCTGACAGAGCAGGGCCACGCCTACGTTGCCGAGCACGCTGCGGAGCTGACCCCGCCGTGGGAGAGCGCCGCGCAAGAGTACGAGGAGACCCACGCCCGGCATCTGGAGCTGGCGTCACTCGCCTCCCAGTTGACCGCGGCGGTGGCCCAGGTCTCCCAGGTAGGCACCGACGCCCAGGTGGAGCGAGTCAAGCAACTGCTGGTCAAGGCGCGCAAGAGCGTCTACCGCATCCTCGCGGAGGATGACCTCTCCGACGATGAAGAGCTGTAGCTCGCCCGTCGGGGCCTCGGCTGGGTGAGCACTCCCGCCGTCTAGGCAGCGCTGGGGCGGCCTTCCTGCGGGGCGGCCGCCTCTTCCGCGGTCTTCTCGGCCTCGCGGGCCTTGTCGCTCTGACGGAGCATGAGCGCTTCAAACAGGCCGTACTGGAGGACGGCGCTGAACGACCACAGGAGCAGCGCGCTGTGGGCCCGCAAGGTCAGACCCGCGGGGACGACGTCACCCGGGGCGGCCAGGGCCAGCGCGCGTTCTGCGGCGTGGAAGTCGAGTCCAGCCCCCACTCCCCAGGCGGTGAAGGAGCCCGCCACGGTCCCCGCGGCGAGGCCGAGCAGGGTGGCCAGTCGCAGGTCCAGGCGGTGGCGGTGCGAGATCCGCTGCTGAAGGAGGTAGCAGGTGTAGCCGACCACCAGTCCGGCGACCAGCATCATGATCGAGTAGTAGCCGTCGACCGCGAACCAGGTCTGGGAGAGCGGGTAGTAGGCGAGCCCTTGCGAGGTGACGGTCGCCTCGGGGCGCGGGGCGATCAGCCACCACAGCAGCCCGAGCGGCACCCCGAGCAGGGTGACTCCGCCGAAGACCACTGCTCCCACGGCGAGTGTGCGCCCCATGACCGGCTCCCACCTGTCTTCTCCGGGTCGTACCGCCTTGAGCGTATCCCCTGCGGGGGAGACAGGGTGACATACCACCGCCGGCCCGCCTCTTCAACAGAAAAACCGGTGTGCCCCCGGCCACAGCGGCCCGCATCCCCTGTTCTTCCTGCGAAAACCTTTTCGCTAGACCAGAGAAATCCCGAAAAATTCTTCCCCTCGTCTTTGAATATTCAAATACTTTCGGATCTATTCCTGCACAAGGTCTTCTTCTGGCAGCCGGGCGGCAATCTTTTTTTCACCCCACCTCTCTCTAGCGCCCGTTCTTTTTTGTTCTCAACTGCACGAAACCAGTGGTCAGCGCCGGATCGGCGGATCCCACACTCCAGGGCAGAACCCGCACGCATCCCGGGGCGAAACACCTCGCTCATCAGACCTCTCCCCTGCGCCCCACACGCAACCGCAGACCGGACAGCACCCCAATAAAACCCGTTTTGAGCAGCAGAAACGATCGTCTTCACCGGGACGTTATCCGACAGACCACGCGGTCTTTTTCTCCTTTAAACGTCTTACCAATCCTTTCTGACCTCATCTGTTGCCATATGTCACTAGATCCCCTAACCTTTGTGCCACGTGCCGGCAGTTACACAGAGCGCTCACTCCGATACGGCTATTCCAAAGGAGAGGTAGAGATGGAAAAGAAGAAGTACACCGCTCCGCAGCTCGCTAAGGTCGGCGAATTCAAGGAGGCCACCGGCTGGTACACCGCGGAATGGGGCCTCGAGCTGATCTTCGTCTTCCCGCGCTTCATCTGATAGATAGTAGGAATTCCACACAAAAATATCTGTCATTCTCGCCGGAGGACCAGTGGTCGGTTGCATCAGTCCTTACTTCGCTGTTTTCCCTGATAAGGACGTTCTCGGGCAGGCAACCGACCGCCTTCCGGCAGCCCAGACGCTGGCGTCCCACCCTTCGGGACGCCCTTGGCTTGTAGGCGCGCTCCCCGCCGACCAGCTCCTGCTGGTCGAGGCCGGGGAGCGCCGCCTCGCCGTGATCGGACACTGTTCGGCTGAGCCTGAGCGGCTGCGTGCGGAACTCGCCCAGATCGACGACGTGGCCCAGTTCGACCGCATCGCGCGCACCCTGGACGGCAGCTTTCACCTGGTCGTGGTCGTCGGCGACCAGATGCGGATCCAAGGAAGCGTGTCCGGGCTCCGCCGAGTCTTCCACGCCCACGTCGGTACAGCCCGAATCGCCGCGGACCGCTCCGACGTGCTCGCCGCGGTACTCGGCGTCTCCCCCGACCCGGACGTGCTCGCGCTGCGGATGTTCAACGGCCTGCCCTACCCGCTCAGCGAGCTGCCCCCATGGCCCGGGGTGGAGCACGTCCCCGCCTGGCACTACCTCAGCCTCGGCTTGCATGACGGCCGCCACCGGGTCGTCCAGTGGTGGCATCCCCCGGAAGCGGAACTCGCCGTCACCGCCGCAGCTCCCCTGCTGCGCACTGCCCTGGCCGGAGCCGTGGACACCCGCACCCGCGGTGGCGGAGTGGTTAGCGCCGACCTGTCCGGCGGGCTCGACTCCACTCCCCTCTGCGCCCTGGCCGCTCGCGGCCCGGCCAAAGTCGTCGCCCTGACCTTCAGCAGCGGCCTTGACACGGACGATGATCTCCGCTGGGCGAAGATCGCCCACCAGTCCTTTCCCTCGGTGGAGCACGTGGTGCTCTCCCCCGAGGACATCCCCGGCTTCTACGCTGGCCTCGACGGGGAGTTCCCCCTGTTGGACGAACCGTCCGTGGCCATGTTGAGCACGCCGCGCATTCTGAGCCGGCTGCACACGGCCCGCGCCCACGGCTCCCGCCTGCACATGGACGGCCTGGGCGGCGACCAGCTCCTCACCGGATCGCTCAGCCTCTACCACGATCTGCTCTGGCAGCGGCCGTGGACTGCCTTGCCGCTCATCCGCGGCCACCGCCTCCTGGCGGGACTGTCGCTGTCAGAGACCTTCGCTTCGCTCGCTGACCGCCGTGACCTCCGCGCATGGCTTGCCGATATCCGGCACTCCATCGCCACGGGAGAACCGCCGCGCCGCTCCCTGTTCGGATGGGACGTCCTGCCCAAGTGCGGGCCGTGGCTGACCGCCGAGGCGCGCGAGCGCGTGCTGGCCCGCTTCGACGCGGTCCTGGAGTCGCTGGAGCCTCTCGCCCCGACCCGAGGCAGGCACGCTGACCTGGCCGCGATCCGCGCGGCCGGCCGCGACCTGCGACTGCTGCACCAGCTCGGCAGCAGCGACCTGCCCCGCATGGAATCGCCGTTCCTCGACGACCGCGTGGTGGAGGCCTGCCTTCAGGTGCGCCACGAAGGCCGGATGAACCCGTTCGAATTCAAGTCCCTCATGAAAACGGCCATGGCTTCCCTCCTCCCCGCGGAGTTCTTGACCCGCCAGTCGAAGACCGACGGCACTCCGCTCGCTGCGGAGGGGTTCACCGAACAACGCGATCGCATCATCCAGATATGGCGGGAGTCCCGACTGGCGGAACTGGGGCTCATCCACCCCGACGTGCTCGTGGAACGGGTCAAACAGCCCTACTCGTTCCGGGGCCCGGACTGGGGCATGGAGCTCACCCTCACCGTCGAGCTGTGGCTGCGGTCCCGCGAACGTGTCCTCCAAGGAGCAAACGGTGGAGACAACAGGAGCTGAATTCCGGCTACGTCCCGAGATCTCAGTCGCGCAAACCGACTACGGCATGGTGCTGCTGGACGGCCGCAGCGGTGAGTACTGGCAGCTCAACGACACCGCGGCGCTGATCGTGCAGCGGCTGCTGGACGGGCACTCCCCCGCCGACGTGGCCCAGTTCCTCACCAGCGAATATGAGGTGGAGCGGACCGACGCGGAACGCGACATCGCCGCGCTCGTCACCAGCCTGAAAGAGAACGGGATGGCGCTGCCATGAGCGAGAACGTAGTGCTGCAGCGCAGCAACGTGCGCCTGTCGTGGCGGACGAAGTGGGCGGCGCGCTGCGCGGTGGGAGCGGCCCGGCTCCTGGCCCGCAAACCCCCGGAGCGGATCCGCGCTACCCTGCTGCGTCTCCGGGGCGAGGTGCGGCCCGCCACCTACGAAGAGGCCAAAGCCGCCCGGGACGCGGTGCTCGCGGTCAGCCTGCGCTGCGCCGGACTGCGGGCCTGCCTGCAGCGTTCGCTGGCTATCGCACTGCTGTGCCGGATGCGCGGCACCTGGGCCACCTGGTGTGTGGGGGTTCCCCGCCGCCCGCCGTTCATCGGACACGCCTGGGTGGAGGCCGAAGGACGCCTCGTGGAAGAAGGCGTCGGCTACGACTACTTCAGCCGTCTGATCACCGTGGACTGACCCTGCCGTGCCTCTGTCTCCTCCCCGCTCCCTGCGCCTGCTCGTCGCCCACCTGTGGCCGCACCGCCGGGCCGTGGCCTTCGGTGCGCTCCTCGGACTGCTCGGCGGTATCGGCACCCTGGCTGAGCCGCTGGTGGCCATGGCCGTGGTGGACGCACTAGGAGAAGGGTCCCCGCTGGGCTGGCTGCTGGCCCTGCTCACCGTGCTGGTCGTCGGCGGGGCCGCGCTTGCCGGGCTGAGCTCCTATGTGCTGCACCGCACCGCCGAGAGCATGGTCGCCGCGGCCCGGAGACGCCTGGTCTCCCACATTCTGCTGCTCCGCGTGCCCGAGCTCGACCGGCTCAAGCCCGGCGACCTGCTCTCCCGGGTGACGTCCGACACCACCTACATCCGTTCCGCGGCCGGCCAGGCCCTGGTCGACTCCGGGAGCGCGCTGCTGGTCGCGATCGGCTCGATCGTGCTCATGGCCTGGATCGACCTGCCGCTGCTGCTGGTGTGCCTGGCCGTGATCGGGGTGATCGGGGTGGGGTCGGCCGTGATGATGCCGCCGATCCGCAGGGCCAACGAACGTTCGCAGCGGGCTGTGGGCGAGGTGGGCGCGCTGGTGGAGCGCGCACTGGGCGCGTTCCGCACGCTCAAAGCCAGCTCAGCGGAGCGGCGGGAGATCAGCGCGGCCAAGGCCGCGGTGCGGACCGCGTGGCGGGAAGGGGTGCGTTCCGCGGCGTGGACCGCGGCGACCAACGTCGCTGTTGTCGTCACGTCGCAGGCCGCGTTCCTCGTGGTGCTGGGGGCAGGCGGCGCCCGGGTAGCGATGGGGGCGATCGACGTCTCCGAGCTGATCGCGTTCCTGCTCTACCTGATGCGGCTCACCGGTTTCGTCGCCCAACTGGCGCAGGCGGTCAGCAGCCTGCAGAGCGGGCTGGCTGCGATGCGCCGCATCGCGGAAGTGGAGCAGCTCCCAGTGGAGCACATCGGCGTACCGCCGCGGCGCACCCCGGCCGCGACCTCCGCGGCTTCGGTCTCGTTCACCGGGGTGTCGTTCCGGTACCGCGAGGACGGGCCGTGGACCTTGCGGAATGTGACGCTGGACGTGCCCGCGGGCGGGCTGACCGCACTGGTGGGCCCCTCCGGGGCAGGGAAGACTACGCTGTTTTCCCTGGTGGAGCGGTTCTACGATCCGCATGAGGGCGTGGTCGCCATCGACGGCGTCGACGTGCGCGACATTCCGCTGGTCCGGCTGCGGTCCATGATCGGCTACGTGGAGCAGGACGCCCCCATCCTGGCGGGCACGCTGCGCGACAACCTCTGCTTTGCGGCCCCACACGCCGACGAAGAAGAGATCCGGCGGGTCGTGGAACTCACCCGGCTCACCTCTCTCGTGGAGCGGCTGCCGGACGGGTTGGACACGCAGGTCGGCCACCGGGGCACCACCTTGTCGGGGGGTGAGCGCCAGCGGGTGGCGATCGCCCGGGCCCTGCTGCGGCGGCCCCGGCTGCTGCTGTTGGACGAGGCGACGTCGCAGTTGGACGCGACCAACGAGACCGCGCTGCGGGACGTGGTCGTCGCTATCGCGAAGACGACGACGGTCATCATCATCGCGCACCGGTTGTCGACGGTGGTGGACGCGGACCGGATCGCGGTTGTGGAAGGCGGCCGGATTCGGGCCGTGGGCAGACACACCGACCTGCTTCTCATCGACGACCTCTACCGGGAGCTGATCGAAGCCCAGCTTCTCGCGTCGTGAACGGGCTGGTGCCCGTCCCGGAGGGCGCCGATTGCTGCGGCGAGTTCCGCTGCCGCGGGCCTGCGGTCCGGGTCGGTGTCCAAGGCGGCCTGCACCCAGGGCAGCAGCAGGCTGGGGGTGCCGCGCAGGTCGGCTTCCCCGTGGAGGACGCGTTCCACGGTCTGCCGCAGTGTGCCGGATCCGAACGGCCGCCGCCCGGTGGCGGCGTAGGCGACGAGGCCGCCCCAGGCGAAGACGTCGGCGGCGGGTCCGGGAACGCGGTGGTGGAACTGTTCTGGGCTGATCCACCCGGGGGACCCGAGGATCTTGCCGCTGTCCGCGTCGCCGGTTTCGCTGGTGCGCCGGGCGATCCCGAAGTCGATGATCTTCGGGCCGTCTCCGGCGAGGAGGACATTGCCGGGTTTGAGGTCGCGGTGCACGATCCCGGCACGGTGGAGGGCCGCGACCGCTTCGGCCAGCCCGGCGGCGAACTCGAGGAGCTCTACCCCCATGAGCGGTCCTTCCGCGTCGACGCGGCGGCCCACGGTGGGGCCTGCGATGTAGCGCATGGCCAGCCAGGGCCGCTCGGTGTGGATGTCGGCGTCGAGGAGCGGGGCCGTGTACGTGTCGGCGACCTCCCTCAGCAGGGCGACTTCGCGGGCGAACCGGTTCCGGCAAGTGGTGTTGGCGGCGACCATCGGGTGGAGGACTTTGACTGCCACCCAGTGGCCTGCGGAGTCGAGGGCGGCGTAGACCGCCGCGGCGCCTCCGGTGCCGATCCGTTCGACGATCCGGTGCCCGCCGATCTGCTCCGGCTCTTCCTCGGGTTCGTCGGTGCTTTCGACGTCGTCGACGAGGGCGTAGGGAACCGTGCCCAGTTCACCAGAAACCGCCATGAAAGTCCCCCCGAACGCAAACCAGTCAGGCACTCACTTACCGGCCGCCACTTCCCAAACCGCCCACTTTTCTCACATGGGTGCGGGGAGAAATCCCGGCGTGGTCCTGGAGTGCCCGCGGGTGGGCGGATGTCCGGCTAGGTGAGGCGGTCGGCGTCCAGGTCGGGTTCGCAGAAGAGACCGCCGACGGTGGGCCCTTCGGGGTCGAGGTCTTCTTCCGGAGCGTCCCCTTCCCACTTGTCGGCGAACACTTCAGCGTCGTCGCGGGGGGTGTATCCCAGGGCACGGGCCTCGTCCAGGGACCACCAGCGCCGGGTGTTGTCGGAGACGCCCCACACCACCCGGAATCCCGGGGAGGGCGCGCGCAGGCAGGCTTCGACGAGGTTCGCGCAGTCGTCGGGGGACAGCCAGGTGGCCAGCCCGTGGCGGCCGAGGGGGTGGGGTCCGCAGTAGCCGATGCGCAGGCAGATGATGTCCATGCCGTAGCGGTCGGCGTACAGGCTGCCCAGGGCTTCCAGGGCGACTTTGCTGACCCCGTAGTAGGTGTCGGGTCGGGGGAACAGGTAGTCGGGGGCGGTGCCCGCAGCACGGGGGTGGAATCCTACGGCGTGGTTGGAGCTGGCCAGCACCATGCGGGTGACTCCGGCCCGGCGGGCCGCTTCTACTGCCACGTATCCGCCGTGGATGTTGGTGTGCAGGATTTCTTCCCACGGCGCTTCGGTGCTGCGGGCAGCCAGGTGGACTACGGCGTCCACCCCGTCCATCGCCTCGGTCATCGCGTCCAGGTCGGTCGCATCACAGGTGACGATCTCCACGCCCGGCCCGGGTTCGAGCGGGCGACGGTCGTGCAGGCGGAGGATACGTCCGGGGCGGACCATGCGGGGGCGCAGCAGGGTGCCGATCCGGCCTCCTGCACCGGTGATGAGGATGCGTTCGGTCATGGGCGTATCTTTCTAGGTGCGCCGATCGGGGGAGAAGCCGGGGCGGTTTCCGCAGGGCGTAGGCAGGCAGCGCCGGCCGGGTTCCGTACTTCGTGTCTGGCTGCGGGGAGGCGGCGCTGACGGCAGAGGGGGTGCCGCCTGCCGGTCGTGTGAGGCGGGGTTCGGGCATCCCGCGCCTTCGCGGGCGGGACCTCGGGGCTGACTGCCGCTTCGCTCAGGGGTGTCCTCGTGGGACTGTGCCCCCGGGGCGTTGGAGCACCGCTGTTCGGCTGCTGGCCGCTTCCCGGGCCTGGCAGGGCAGGCGCCTGCTCCCCTGCGGGTGCTGTTCGATGGCTTACCCGGCGGGCACAGGAATGCGCGGATGTCCCATGCCGGTCTCGGCTCGAGTGTGCCTCGGAACTGAGGACGGGGCGCAGCGCGGCGTAGACAGGGGGCTGGGGCCGGTGTGCTGCCTGGGTGGGCCGGTGCACCCGTGGGGTGGCGAGGTGTCCGGCCCGCACGCTTAGGGTCTCCGGCTGGGCGCGGGCTCTGCTGCCGGGGCGGGGTGGCTGGGTCGGGCAGCAGGGGGTTTGTGGGGATGGGTGGGGCGCAGGGCTGGGAGTGCCTGCCTGGGGGCCGTGGGTTGGTGCGGCGGCTCGCCCGTGCTGGTTTCGGGTGCCTTCCCGGCCCACGGGACGTGGGGGTGGACTGTGGGGCTAGGCAGGCGGGGTTTCCAACTGCACCATGATGGCCCGGCCTTCCGCGGTGACTTCGCCGTTGCAGCGGATCTCCCCGGAGACGAACACTTTGCGGCGTTCCACGCCGGTGATCCGCGAGGAGACGACCAGCGGCGTGTTGAGCGGTGTGGGACGGCGGTAGTCGACGGTGAGGTTGCCGGTCAGGCAGACGCGGCCGAAGACAGCGGTGGCTTCGCCGAGCACCTGGTCGAGGAGGGCGGCGACCCACCCGCCGTGCACGAATCCGGGAGGGCCTTCGTAGAAGCTGTCGAGGGTGACTTCCCCGTAGAGGCCGTCGCCTTCGACGCGCAGGTTCTGGAGGGGGGCCATCGGGTTGGCGGGGCCGCTCACCGCGTTCGCGATCGTGTTGTAGTCGATTCGTCCGCCGTCCCACGTCTGCCGCACCATGGCGCCGACGGGACGGCGGCGGGTGTTGAGCCGCCCGGTGAGTTCTTTGACGATCCGGTTGGCTTCGGCGAGTTCGTCCGGGTCGGCCTCCGTGTGTGCCACAGCGTCGACCAGTTCCCGCACTTGGGCGACCAAGGTGCGGAGTTCCTCGGGGAGTTCGTGGCGGTCGACCACGGTGAACCCGTAGTCGGCCGGGTTAGGCAGGTCAGCGATCGGGTGTGCATCGACCGTCATGGGATTGTCATTAGCCCTTCGTCACAGGTGAACTCGGTGGGAATCGCCGCAACCACCACGATGTTACTTACGAGTAAGTCTGTGGACTACTGTACCCCGGGGAAGTCGAATGAAATTCACATTCTCGGGGATTGATACATCCTGTCCCCTCCTCCCCCGTACGGTCCGCGACGGGACGCCTGACCGCTGGCCGGATGCCCCTTCGGGCGCGCACGCTCCGCTATGGCGGTTTCACCGGGGTCTCGCCCGCCGCGGCGATAGCCAGGTCAGGTTTCTGTCTTCGGCTGCGGGTCGGCTAGGTTCTCTGGCGTGAATCGTCCAACCCCGCTGTCCCGCCTTTTCGCGCTGGCGCGCCGACCCCCCGTCCGCGACGGGTTCGGGGTCGGGCTCGCTGTCGGCCTCTCCGGCCTCGCTTTCGGCACCACGGCAACCACCGCGGGCCTCTCTGTTGCCCAGGCGTGCGTGCTCAGCCTGCTGGCGTTTACCGGCGCCTCCCAGTTCGCGCTGGCCGGGGTGGTGGCTGGAGGCGGAAACCTCATCGCGGGGGCGGTGGGCGCGCTGCTCCTCGGCTTCCGCAACACGTTGTACGGCCTGCGGATGAGCGAGCTCCTCGGCTGGCGCGGCCCAGCGCGGGCCCTCGCCGCTCACGGAGTGATCGACGAGACCACCGCGGTGGCTCTGGCGCAGCACGGGCGGGCAGACATCCGCGCCGGCTTCACCACGACTTTCGCCACCCTGTTCCTCTTGTGGAACGCCACCACTGTGATCGGCGCGATCGCGACCGAGCGCATCGGCGACCCTGCGACTTTCGGTCTCGACGTGGTGGGTCCGGCGACTTTCCTGGCCCTGCTGTGGCCGCGGTTGAAGGAAGGGAACCGCGTGCTGGCTATCGCGCTGCTGGGGGCCGCGATCGCACTGGCCACGACTCCCCTGCTGCCGCCGGGCGTCTCGGTGCTGCTGGCGTCGATCGCTGCCCTGCTCGCTTTGGGGGACCGTGCCGCGGACACCGCGCAGACCACGGTGGAGGAGGACGGGAAATGATGTTGTGGATCGCCGTGGTGGCCACCGGGCTCGGCTGCTATCTGCTCAAATACGCGGGAATGGCGGCGCCGCGTGCGCTTCTCGACCACCCGCTGGTGCGCCGGTTCGCGATGGCTGTCCCCGTGGCCCTGCTGGCCGCGCTCATCGCCCTGCAAACCGTAGCGGAGGGCAACCAGTTGGTCGTCGACCTGCCGCGGCTCGGCGGGATCGCGGCCGCGGTGGTGGCTCTCCTCCTGCGGGTCCCTTTTCTGCTCGTGCTGGTGATCGCCGCGGCGACCACGGCGAGCCTGCGGGCGCTCGGACTGGGCTGAAGCGCCGGAGCAATTCAGCACCCCGGGTTTCCCGGGTGGTGCAGCGGATTCGGAATGTCCTTCCGCTGGGGAAGACATCCGGTCGCGGGGGCGTCACAGGACAGCAATAGAGTACAGAAAATCCTTTTCTCTCCTATTCCTGCTTTTCGCCCCCTTATCGACCGAATTGTCGGTTCGCTGGTGGGGCTATCCCCGCTGCGTCTCCTGGGAAAGGTAGAGCTCGAACGCCCGGAGCACCGCCTCTGGTGCGGCACGCTCCTCGGTCTCGCCTGCAAGGAGGGTGTCTAGGTCTCCCATGGGCACAGCGGCCAGCAGGTCGCCTTGCGCTGCCGTCTCGCTGTTCTCCACGAAGCGGACGGTCGGGCTAGCCATTTCCTCTTCTTTGTCAGGCATAGCGAATGCCTTTCTCACCTGGAGAACAAATATTGCCCGAGAGTAACAGCGCCCTCACCAATAGACAACACCTTAAAGCCCGGTCTTATCCCTTTTCTTCACATCTGCGCACACAGAATTGTTCCGCGACACGGAATTCCCTGCCAGAGTCATCCGGATAAGTCGTCTCTGAGAAATCGGTGTCGGCCAGGGCCGCTGCACTGTCGCCGGACGTGCCTGCCCGCCGAGACACCTCGGCTCGACGGGCACCCCACCAGGGGGCCTTGTCCGTGGATGCCCTGGATACTCTGGACGTGGCACAGGCTTGCCGTTCCCTGGCTCAGGCTGTGACCGCGGCACTGGTCAGCTCTGCTGCACCCCACGTGCCGAGGGATGCCCGGTCGGTGCTGGACGATTGCGCAGAGAAGCCGACCGTCGCTCGGCGTTACGGGACCCCGGTGCCGCTGGCAGGGAAAGCGGGCACAGAGCGCCTCGCGGCGCTGCCGTGCTTACGCCACTTTCCGGTACCGGGAAGCGCCGATCGTGCCGCGGAGTTCCGCGCGTTCGACATCGGTCGCCGCGCCGATGTACCCGGCTAGCTCAACCAGGTCCTCTTGGCTGGCCCCTTCCCAGACGACCTGTACCCGGGTGGAGATGTCGAGGGGGATGTGGAGGACTGGACCGCTGAACGGGTCGCTGAGCACGGTGAAGCCGTCGTATTCGATGACCTGGTAGATCCTGTGGTCGTCAGGCTGCCCCTTGTACCGCCCGTTCGTCTCCTCAGGACGGTACACGTAGAGCTGGATCGGCTGGGCGCTCGCCTTCTTGACGTGCCGGTATTCCACGAGGACGTCTTGCTGCTCCGGGTGGGGCTCCACGCTGGTGAGCGTCCAGTCGGGGTGGCGGAGCACCGGGATGGCGGAATACCGGTCGTATTCAGCGCGCAGCACAGTCTGCGTCACCTGGCTCTCCGTGACAACCCCGCCGATGAGGGTGGCGAACGTGATCCCGGTGAGGATCATCGGCACTGTCCTGCGCTTGTGCAGGCTGGCAGCCACCAGGCAGACCACCACCCCGCAGGCCGCGGAAAGCCCTGTCGTCCACCACACGCTGAGGACCGTGCCGTACACCGCGGCCCGCACGATCGCATATCCCAGGGGGACGACCAGCGCGAAGGTGGTGAACACGGCGCTTCGCGGCACGCCGAGGCTGTGCAGGGTCTGGCGCAGCACTCCCCACAGCCCGATGAGGGCCAGGAGTCCCGCAAGCCCAAGGGCGATGACGGCTCCAGGGGCTAACGGGAAAGAGTCGTCCGGCCATAACAGTTCAACCGGCGCGAAGACGGTGGTGAGCGCCGCCACCGCCATCACTGCGGAGGCGAGTGCGAACACAAGGGCACCTACCGTGCGCCGCCACCACACCGGCGGGTGCTTCGTGGCGCTTCGGTCAGCGACAGGGGCGGGGGATGGAGAAACAGTCATGGTCGGTGGTCCAATCACTCTTTGGGAGCGCTCCCACAATGTAGACCATTTCTCTCGGAAATAATGCGCTGTTACTCCATCCCCAGGTGTGATGTTTCCGGCAGCCCCGCCGCGGATCCGCAGTACCACCGCACCAATCTGGTGCGTATCCCCACAATGGCGTGCGACGTACCGGACCCCAGAATTCCTCGACGTGGCGGTGAGTGCGCGCTGTCCGACCCCTGCACGCCGGAAATCCCGCGCGGGCAGCGCACCCGTCAGGTGTGCCGGACATGGCCGCCGCCGGCGGTTTCCAGCGCGTGACCGCGTTTTCCTCTTCTTCCGCTTCCGGACTACCCAGGCCGACGGAGACCCGCTTTTATCCCCGAGAATCGTAGGAGCTTTCGGCCGTCTCCTCAGGTTCTGATCGAAATTCTTGGGCGCAGACCCCCGGCTTCAGCCGTGGGGTTAGCCCATCCCTCTCGATCCTCAGACATTAGATAGATCCAAGCTGTATACTGTTCGGGTGGCTGTAACACTGCGGTCGAACAGCAATGTCGTCTTCCAGTGCGCGTACCACGTCGTGTGGTGCCCAAAGTACCGGCGGCGCGTGCTGGGCGGCCGGATCGAAGAACGCCTGAAGGACCTCATTCGCGAGGTCGTAGACGAGAAAGGGGCATGGCTGGTGGAGATGGAGGTCATGCCCGACCACGTCCACCTCCTGGTTGAAGTCGATCCGCAGTACGGCATCCACCGTCTGGTGAAGGCCATCAAGGGCCGCTCGTCCCGCGTGCTGCGGGAGGAGTTCCCGCACCTGAAGTCCCGGCTGCCGACGTTGTGGACGAACTCCTACTTCGTAGCCACGGTCGGCGGCGCGCCACTGGCGGTGGTGAAGCGGTACGTCGAGCAGCAGAAGGGACGCTGAATGCTGACCGGACGCCGCTACCTGCTGGCTTTCACCCCCGAGCAGGAGGAGTTCGCCGAGAAGATCGGTGACGCCTGCCGGGTTGTGTGGAACACCGCGCTGGAGCAGCGCCGACAGTACCGGCGGCGCGGCGCGTTCATCGGTTACGTAGAGCAGGCGCGGCAGATGGCCGAGGCCAAGAAGGACTTCCCGTGGCTGGCCGAGGCCCCGTCGCACACGCTTCAGCAAACGCTCCGCGACCTTGAGCGGGCATGCAAGACGCACGGCACGTTCAAGGTCCGCTGGCGCTCCAAGCGGAAAAACGCGCCGACGTTCCGCTTCCCCGATCCCAAGCAGATCACCGTGGAGCGAATCTCCCGTCGCTGGGGCCGGGTCAAGCTGCCCAAGCTGGGCTGGACCCGCTTCCGGTGGACACGCCCGCTCGGCGGGCAACTTCGCAATGCCACCGTGCTCAAGGACGGTGGGCGCTGGTACATCTCCTTCTGCGTCGAAGACGGGCTGATGGAGTCCGCACCGAATGGCAAACCCCCGGTGGGGGTGGATCGTGGTGTCACTGTCGCAGTCGCCACCTCGTCCGGGTGGATGCGTGACCGCGAGTTCGTCACCCCAGGGGAAGCGGTACGGCTCAAGCGTCTTCAGCAGCAGCTCGCCCGGCAACGGAAGGGCTCCAACCGGCGCGCGGCCACCCGGGCGAAGCTGACCAAGCTGAACGCCCGCATCCGCGCCCGGCGTACCGACTTCCTGGCGTGGACCGCCAACCGCCTCACCTGTGACCACGGACTGGTCGTTGTGGAGGACCTCAACATCCGAAACATGACCGCCTCTGCCAAAGGCACGCTTGCCGAGCCGGGGAGGAACGTCGCCGCCAAGGCTGGGCTGAACCGGGCGATCCTGGCCAAGGGATGGGGCGGACTACTGACCGCCTTGGAGCACAAGGCTCGTTACCACGGCTCCCGTATTCTGCGGGTGCCACCTGCGTTCACATCGCAGACCTGCCATGCCTGCGGGCACTGCGCGCCGGACAACCGTGAAAGCCAAGCGGAGTTCCGGTGCCGCGCCTGCGGCCACCAGGCCAACGCCGACGTGAACGCCGCGAAGAACATCCTCGCCGCCGGGCTGGCGGTGACAGGGCGTGGAGACCTCGCCGTTGGGCGGTCTGTGAAGCGCCAACCACCCAAGGTAGAGGCAGCGTGAACGCGCCTCAGCCACGGGAATCCCCCGCCTTCAGGCGTGGGGAGGAAGTCAACAAACATCTCACCGCGGTAGAGCACGACTGGGTCATGTGGGCTTACCGCGGTGAGACAGGTCCACGACGGGAACGTCAGGTGCGGATCACCGCGGACGACACCGTGGCCCAAGCGGTGGCCGCGTATCGGGAGATGGCGCAGCGCACTACGGAGATCGCATTGGCCTGTGACGACCTCCACCGTCCCGGCGTGCGGTCGCTGCGCGAGCACGGCCCCGCGCCCTCGCTGCGCTGGGTGCTGGTGCACCTGGTAGAGGAGACGGCCCGCCACGCCGGGCACGCTGACATCCTCCGCGAGCAGATCGACGGCGCGGTTGGCCGCTGAGACAGCGCGGCCTACCGTCCTGCTCGGAACGCAGCGCCCCGAGGTGGCGAGCCTGCTGGCGCGGGCCGTGACCGGCACTCCACGGCCCGCTGCCGGCCGACGTCAGGGTTTGCGGAGCACGCCGCCGAGCTCCCAGATCTTCTTGGTCTCGGAGGAGCGGCCGACGTAGGGGCGCAGCGGCTCGGGGACGGGGCTGAGCGGCGGCTGGTTCGGGTCGGGCCGCCATTGGGCGACGTCGACGATGCCGGGCTCGACGGGCTCCAGACCGGCGACGAACGCGTGCAGCTCCGCGGGGCGGCGCACCCGCCCCCACGGCCCCAGGGCGAGCATCTCTGCGGTGAAGGCGTCCCCCGCAGCCACATCGTCGCTGCACAGATGGGAGATAGCGAGATAGCTGCCGGACGGCACCGCGTCGAGCATGGTCCGCAGCGCACCCCCCGGGTCGGCACTGTCCGGCAGACAGTGCAGGACCGAGAAGTACAGCAGGCCGACCGGCTGGTCGAAGTCGATGAGGGCGCGCAGGTCCTCGCTGGCGAGGATCTGCTCGGGCTGGGCCATGTCCGCCGTGATCACCGTGGTGTTGCCGTCTCCGGCGAGCAGCGCACGCCCGTGCGCCAACACGATCGGGTCGATGTCGACGTACACGACCCGGGCGTCCGGTTGGAACTGCTGGGCGACCTCGTGCACGTTGTTCTTTGTGGGCATGCCGCTGCCCATGTCGATGAACTGGCGGATTCCGGCCTCGCGCGCCAGGTAGCGCACCGCGCGGTAGAGGAAGAGGCGGTTCTCCCGCGCGACGTCGAGCATTTCGGGCGAGACCTGGACCAGAGCGAGCGCCGCCTGGCGGTCGACCTCGAAATTGTCCTTACCCCCCATCCCATAGTCGTAGATTCGGGCGACGGTGGGCTGATCGGTACGGATTTCCGGAGACATCGGACGGGTCGGTCCGGACACCTGACGCACACTCCTCACGGGATTTCGCTCATTGCCGTCGTGACGATAGTAATCGTTAGAGCAAGAATTTACCGATCTTTGACGCAATTAATTTCATATTTCAACCGTCATCGCCGCAGCACGCTCGTTTCCCGTGGTCACGACGCCCGCAACCCATTTCCTCATAAGGAATCGAAATGTCGCACTTATGGCTTTCTGCCGGTTTTTAGTCCTGGGCTTCGCAGAGATTCCTGCGCTGAGCAGGCACCGCCCCTCCACCAGCACCAGGCGTCTCGCCATGATCATTGTTGCTCGCACGCCGCAAAAAGAACCCGCAAAACCCCTCTTTTCGGACAGCACCTTGGTGCTGGCTCAGCGCAGCGCAGACTCGTATTCCCTGCGGGTGTAGGTCTCAGACGTGCGGGTGCCCCGGACACTGCAGGAGACGCTCAGATACTCCGCCGCATCCTCGCCATGGTCAAGGAAAACCAGGTCTGGCCTTTCCTCCTTCGGCACGTTGAGCATGAAAACGGCGCTCGTCCGGTCGAGGAGGCCGTCCCACCGGGTCACCGCAGCGGGTGCAGGCAGGGAGGACAAGCGGACCGTTCCCGGACAGGTCTTCCGGACCAGGGCGAGGGTTTCCGGAGTGTCCATCATGAGGGGCGCCCGGTCACAGAAGCGGGCCCACTCCCCCGCGCTCGCGCACTCCCCCGGCCTTTCCTCAGTCGGCTTGCTCTCGTCATGCACCGGGGGTGCACTGTCTAGCCCGGACGGCCGGGGACCGAACTCCTCGCGCAGAGTCACCCGTCCCATGTACCGGCTGTAGTAGGAGCCGGAGTAGTGGGTGCCGACCACGGCAAGGTCGAAACGGCCGGGCAGGTACTTCCACAGTGCCCAGAGGACCCCTTCGAACTGCTCCTTCCAGTCCGCGGGGATGCTGCCGCCCAGGTCGTCCTCCACCGACACCGAGGCGTAGACCACCGTGCCTTCCGCCTCGTCCTCGTAGACGAGGACAAAGGGATCGAGCGAACTCCCTTGTCCCTCGAACTCTTCGAGGAACACTGCGACGTCAGTGGGGCGGGTGGGGCGCGGGCCGTACTGGACGGCGAGGAAACCGAGGATGAGCAGGAGCACCAGGCTGAGCACTCCCCCGATCACCAGCCAGGCAGCCTTACGCGAGGCGTGGGGAGCCGGCGTCTGCGGTGGGACGGCGGCAGGCCCCAGGGGAAGACCGCAGTGGCTGCAGAACGGACCGCGGACAGGTGCAGTGCAGCGGGGACAGTTCATGGCATTCCTCAACGGTGGGGGATGGATACCGCAAGGCTCGAGGCCCTCAGCCGAGAAGCCCGCAACCCGAAGAGCGTGTGACGATTACACCACGACAAAACTATGTTTGCAAAGTTTTCGCTGATTAAGTGAAGCCATGTTAACTCTCGGTAGAGTGTCCTGGGCTGCCCGCCTTTGACCGCTCAGCGCCGAGAGGCGGCGCAGTCGACAGCAACGGGCTATCGCCACACCGCCAGCAGGTGCCCCCTGGGAAACGGAGTCTTGTTCCTACGACCGGCACGGTTGACCATCGCGCCTGCACAGGGCGTGACCGGCTAGTGGGACAAAGGGGTGCGGCGGTGGCGGGACAAGTCCGTGCCGCCACACCTGGAGTCCGGGTTCGCTATCGAAAGTGCCTGGCTGCGGGCAGGCCGAGACCGCCGGGCTCACCTGGTCGAGGAGCTGGACGAACAAGCCTGAGAGGCATCTGCTGATACAGCAGTGGATGCTCTTGAGCCTTCCCGGCTACAACCGGTCGTTCTTGACACTTGCGAGGAAGGCGACCCATTCAGCCTGGATGAAACCCAGGTGACCGAGGTGTCGGTTCTGAATGTCACGCACCAGGACTGACTCGGGAGTCCCAGCGACCTCAACGCAGTTGCCGCCGGTCTGGTTGCTGTGACTGGACTTGCGCCAGGAAATGGCGACCTCGACGCAAGCTCCCGCGTTACCGCCGCTGCAGCTGGATTTACGCCAGTCAAGGCTCTTGATCGCGAGAGTTCTCCTCTCGCTTCATGAAGGATCTTGAGGGGGTTCACGTCGAGGCAAGGCCTCCGCCTGCAGCGCACCGAAGATAGTGTTGCATCGCTGTATATCTTCAAGTGTGCCAGTGACAAATTCCCCATCATGTGCTCTGCATGAGCTAGTGGTGAGCGATCCGAGAACGCCATGATGCGAAACGGTCCGGACAGTCCGGGATGGGATACCAGACGTCCTGGGGAATCACTTGGAACTTGATTCGGTCCTCGTCCACCAATTTCGCTATATGGTGAAGTTGGTCTCGCATAATCTCTGGCGTTCCGAAACGGCGGCGGAGGACGACTTCGTCCACAACGAACCACAGTAGCGGCCTGTCAGGTCCCTCAACTACTTTACTTCATGCCGTTTGACGCGAGCTTCCGCAAGCCGATCGATCTCGTCTTTCCCCGCAATAGGACGCCCTTCACGCATGACCACTCGCGCGTAGTCCTCTGTCTGGAGAAGTCCAGGGATGAGGACCGTTTGGTACTCGCGGAGCTCGGTTGCTACCCGCTCCAAAGCGATGATGCCAGCAAACCAGTCAGGCGCTCCTTCCCGGCTTGCAAGGCTGATCCACAGCCGGGTGAAGGAGCTTCCTGTGTTGTAGACAGCGTCCAGTTTTCCGCAAAATCCTTTGTGGGAAGTCGTGTTCCCCACTCAATAGCACTGAACATCGACGGAGAAACATTTTTTCGCCTTGGCCACCTCAGCCTGCGAAAGCCCAGATAGTTGCCTGAATCTTCACAGCTCGACCCCAAACCGAATCCGCACCGGGTGTTGGGTGTCCACCATGCTCTACATCTCAACACAAACCAACTGGATCCACTATTGAAATCGACTAAAACTCCAAATGAGTGGACCCTATAGAAAAGGGTTCTTCGCGGTGAGGCTGTCCCCCGGCCAGCCCGCCCCTCGCAGCGCCCGACCCGCACTCACCTGTCCGCCGCGCTGGCTGCAGGGGACCACCCCCTGCGCGGCGCCCGACCAGTGGAGAAACCGCACCCATGGACCACGACACCGCCCCCTCCGGCGAGGGGTTCGTGACCCTGTACGCCGGGCCGCTGGACGGCCTGGTGCTCACTGCCGCCCACCTGGACCGCATGGCCCAGGACCACGGCAGCGAACGCTACTTCCTGCTGACCAACCGCGGCGTCACCGGCCTCTACCAGGAGGTCGACGGCCGCTGGGTCTACGCCACCCCGCGCCTGCCGGCCGCCCCCGACCAGCCCACCGACCAGCCCGAGGAGCCCGCATGACCCCCACCCCCAAGACCCCGGACGGGCAGGAGACCGACGAGGTCTACCGGGTGCGCGGCCAGCGGGTCTGGCGCGACGGCGCCGAGCTGTCCACCCGCCGCATCGAGGCCTTGGCCGCCCGCCTGGCCGCCGTGGCCCGCGCCCGCCGCGAGGCCGAACTGCGCGCCGCCTACCCCGTCGGCACCCGGGTGTGGCTGAGAGGCGACCCGACGCCCCGCACCGTCACCGGCTACACCGACTCCCCGGGCCTTCCGCCCTCGCTGCGTCTGTCCGGCCACACCATCGCCCGCCCCCGCCAGGTCACCCGCAACCCCCCGACCTGACCCGGGCACACCACGACCTTCTTTCCGCCCGACGGCCGCCCGGCCGTCCCGACCCCCACGGAGCCGCACCATGCCCGTGTCCGTTCCGCCGTCGCCGCCGCCCCGCCCCCGGATGCGCCCGCCGCGCCCCTGGGTGCCCGACGACCCGCCCGAGACCGTGCTGCCCGCCTGGATGTACGCCTGCCGGGAGCCGCACCCGCCGCACCGCGTGGTCCGCCCCGACGCTCCCCCGCCGTCGGAGCCGGTCCGGCCGCGGCGGTCCCGCGGCCGGCACGCCCGGCACCGGCGTGTCCGAGAGTGCTCTGCAGAGCAGCGGGAGCTGATCGTGCTGGCCGCGCTGCTCGGCGCGCTCCTCGGCGGGTACGCCTGCCTCGCCGTGACCGTCTCCGTCTGCCCCCTGTGAACAAGGGCGGGGAGCGGAGAGTGCGCCGCCGGGCCGGGACGCCCTCCCGGCCCGGCGGTGTTCTTCCTCCGCGACCTCGGAGAACCGGACACGGCGGCACGTTCCAGCCAGTCTGTGTACACCGAGCACCAAACAACAACAGACGAAACAGAATGGGATTGACATAGTTTTCGTACATCATCTAAGTTCGCAGCAACGTAACTCCCCCGTTCCGGCCCCGCCCCCGCTCGCGTCCGCCCCCGCGTGTTGGAGCCCTCATGCCCTCCCCTGACCGAAAGCCCCGCCAGGTCACCCCCACCGAACTGCTCGACATCCGCGAAGCCGAGTGGCGGCCCCGCCTGGAGTCGCGCTCCCTCGTCAGCGAGACCGTGCTGCCCCAGAAACACCTGGACCAGGCCGCGGTCGCGCTCGGCCGCGTCCTCACCCAGGCCCTCGACCGGGGACGCGAGCCCCGTCTGCTCCGCTGGCCCGCCTGCGTGGCCGCCGTCACCGCCGGCATCGCCACCGCCCGCTACTCCCAGGGCGCGTTCTGGCCCGCACTGTGGGAGACCGCCCGCGTGCCCGCCGCCCGGCAGGACGCCGACACCTGGGGGAAGGCGTTCCTGGGCGCCCTGGACCGGCTGGGCCTGGACCCCTTCCCCGACGAGCACTTCCCCTACGTCACGCCGATCCTCATGCACGCGGGCATCCCCACCTACTGCCTGGGCGACGTGTTCACCCTGCTGCTGGAACGCAGCGTGCGCACCCCCGGCCTGGACGCCCCCGCCTTCCACCACTGGGCCGTGTCCGGACGGCACCGCCTCAACAGCCTCGACGTGCCCGCGCGGCGGTTCATCACCGAGGGCGGCGACTACGCCCTGGAGGTCGTCGACCGCTGCCTGGACCTGCTCGACCGGCTCCGTGACGACCCCGACGCCGACTGCCGGTCCGTGGGCCTGCCGCCGCGCTTCCTCGCCCCCGCCCGCGAGGCCCTGGAACGGGCCGCCGCGTCGGGGACCCCGGTCGCGCGCCCCGCCACCGGCGGCCCCCGGCGGCAGCAGGGCGCCCGGCCCCGGCTGCGCCTCGACCCCTACGCGCACGGCGTGCACGTCGCGCTGCCCGTCATCGGCGACAGCGACGACCACATCGTGCGCTGGCGCATCACCACCGACAGCGGCACGTACCAGGTGCGCGGCCACGGCCGGTGGGCCGCCGCCGCGGGCACCGCCTCCCCCACCCTGTTCCCGCTGCCCGCCCCCAGCCGCACCGTCCGCGTGGAACTCGGCGACACCGGCTTCACCGAACACCTGCCGCTGGTCGACCCCGAGGACCCGCTGCTCGTCTTCACCGACGACGGCGACCCGCTCGACCCCCGGCTCGCGCTGCCGCCCGGCCGCCTGTGGCTGCTGCACCCCGCCGACCGGGCCCTGCTGCGCTCCGGCGGCGACACCGGCGACGACCTGGTCGGCGACACCCCCTACGGCTGGGAGGGGTGGACACTGCTGCGGGTGACCCTGCGCCGCGGCGACCGGATCGGCCTGGAGGGCTGCCCCGAGCGCCTCGTGCACGGCCGCGCCCGCCCCCACCTCGACCAGTCCGCTCCCGTGCGGGGCGTGTCGACCACGTCCGGCTCCCCCGTCCACGCCGACCTGCCCGTGGTGGTGCTGCCCGACGCCGAGGGCGAGGCCGTGGACTGGCACATCGACGTGCTGCACGCCGACACCGGACGGCTGCTGGCCGGCGCCACCGGCCGCAGCGGGCAGCGCGTCAGCCCGCTGGAGGGCCTGCCCCGCCCCGTGCTCGGCTCGTTCCTGGTCACCGTGCGCGGCCCTCTCGGCCGCGGCCTGCGCCGCCACCTCACCGTCGCCGAAGGGCTCACCGCCCGCTACGAGCCCGCCTTCCGGGCGCTCACCCCCACCGGGCTGGAACCGGTGGACGCCGTCCTGGCCGGACCCGACGGGCTGGACGTCGAACCGGAGGCGCAGCGGCTCGGCTCCGGCGAGGCGACGCTCGCGGCGCGGCTGCGCACCGCCGCCGCCGAACTGGCCGTCACCGTCCGCCCGCCGCACCTGGCCGTACTGTGCACCGGCGACCCCAGCCCCCAGTGGCGGCCCCAGCCGCTGCGGCTGGCCACCGAGACCGTGACCGGGGTCGGCGACCTGCTGCTGCGCCTCCCCGAAGGCGAGGAGGACAGCGGGCTGCCCGGGCCGCTGTCGGTGATCTCCGGTGAGGACGTGGTGCAGCGGGTGGAACCCGCGGCGCACCGGGGCGGCGCCACCGTCCGCTACCCGATCGCCCAGATCGGCGACACCGCCGCCGCCCACCGGCACCTGCGGATCGCCGCCCCCTACCGGGACCGGGTCCTGCACGTCGCCGTGGTCAGCCCGCGCCGCCTGGCCACCGGGGCGCACCAGGAGGACGGCGCCGTCGTCCTGGCGGACTTCCCCGGCATGCCCGGGGTCGATGCCGCCCTCTACCCGCACCGCGCGCCGTGGCGGCCGCCCCGGGTGGTGCCGGTGTCCAAGGACGGCCGCATCGCCCTGCCCGAGGACCTGCGCGACGGCGGCCCGCTGGAGGTGCTGCTGGCCGTGGACGACCCGTGGTCGGCGGCGGAGTGGCCCGACTGGCCCGACCGGCGCGACGCCAACCGGCTCACCTGCCCCGCGCCCGGCGTCCCCGACTCCGACGACCCCGAGGAGGTGCTGCTCTCCCGGGTCCTCGCCGGGGAGGCCGACGCCGACCGGCTGCGCGGCACCGACGAGACCGCCGCCCGGCTGTGGCGGGTCGTGGGCCTGGCCGACCGGCTCGTCTCCGTCGGCGTGGACCGCGCCGCCGTCGACGCCTGTGCCCGCGCCCTCGGCGCACACCCCGTCACCGCGCTGCTCGCCCACGGCTCCGCCGGACTGGACCCCGCCGACAGCGTCCGCACCCTCATCGCCAGCGGCCTGGCCGCCGCACCCCAGCACGACCGGGTCACCGTGGACGAGGCGGTCCGGCTGTGGCAGCGGCTGCCCGCCGCGGCCGCCCTGGCCACCAGCGACCTGCTGCCCCGCATCCCCACCGACCCCGCCCGGCAGCGGCCCGAGCACGCCGAACTGCTGGAGGAGCTGGAGCACAGCTGCGGGCCCGCCGCCGCGCAACTGCTGGCCGGCGACGCCGACCCGCACGCCCGCGTCGGCCGCTTCGACGCCTCCGCCGAACACCTCGCCCGCATGCCCGAGGCTCAGGTCAGGGCCGCGTGGCGGGCCGCCGGAGTGGTGCCCCGGGCGCTGCTGGACGCCGACAACCGCTCCCAGGCCGCCCTCGCCCTGTTCGGGGTGCGCAACAGCACCGCGCTGCACAGGGTGCGCTCCCGGGCGGCCACCGTCCTGAAGCTGACCGCCGCGGTGTGCGACCGGCTCCCCGACGCTTACCGGACAGCGGCACGCGCCCTGATCGACAGCCGCCGCCCCGACCGGCCCGGGTCCTGGCGCGACCTGCCCGCCCTGTCCGCCGCGCTGGCCACCGCCGCCCGCCTGGCCGCCCGGGACGTGGACGACTGCCGACGGCTGGTGGAGCGCTACCGGCAGGAGTGGGCGGAACTGGCCGCCGCGGCCCCCGACCTCGCCGCCGTCGACCTCGTCCTCGCCGAACTCACCCTCGCCGGAACCGAACGCGCCCGACTGTTCAAGGAGCCGACCGCGTGACCACCACCCTGGACCCCATCGGCGTCAGCGCCCTGATCAGTGACAGCTACCGCCGCTACCTGCGCTCCCTGCTGCCGCTGCGCGACCGCGGACTCGCCGACGCCCTGGAGGAGCAGATCAGCAGCAGCCCGCTGCTGACCAAGGGGCCGCTGCTGGAGGCCACCCCGCCCTACCGGACCGGCGCCACCCCGCGCCAACTGGTCGCCGAAGGCGTGCTGTCGCCCTCCTTCGCCGCGCCCGGCGGCCCCGCGATCCACCTGGACCGCCCCCTCTACCTGCACCAGGAGCAGGCGATCCGCAAGGCCCGCGCCGGACGCAACCTGGTGGTGGCCACCGGCACCGGGTCGGGCAAGACCGAGAGCTTCCTGCTGCCCATCCTCAACGAGCTGGAGGAGCAGCACCGGCGCGGCGAGCTCGGGCCGGGCGTGCGCGCGCTGCTGCTGTACCCGATGAACGCGCTCGCCAACGACCAGCTCAAACGGCTGCGGGAACTGCTCTCCGGCAGCCCGCACATCACCTTCGGCCGCTACACCGGCGAGACCAAGGACAGCGACCGGCAGGCCCTCGACTCCTACCACCGCCTGCACGGCCAGCGCGACCCGCTGCCCAACGAGCTCATCAGCCGCGAGCAGATGCGGCGCAGGCCGCCGCACCTGCTGCTCACCAACTACGCGATGCTGGAGTACCTGCTGCTGCGCCCCGCCGACCTCGACCTGTTCGAGGGCGAGCACGCCGGGCACTGGCGGTTCGTCGCCCTGGACGAGGCGCACGTCTACGACGGGGCCAAGGCCGCCGAACTGGCGATGCTGCTGCGCCGCCTGCGCGACCGGGTCGCCCCCGGCCGCCGCCTGCAGTGCATCGCCACCAGCGCCACCGTCGGCGACGACCCGCAGGCGGTGATGACGTTCGCGTCCCGGCTGTTCTTCGACGCGCCGTTCGAGTGGGACGCGACCGACCCCGACCGGCAGGACCTGGTGACCGCCGCCCGCCGCACCGACGCCCCGGGCCGGCCGTGGGGGCCGCTGTCGGCCGCCGACTACGCGGCGATCGGCCGCGCCGCCGACCCCGGGGCCGAGCTCGTCGCCGCCGCCCGGCGGCACGGCGTCCCCGACGGCGACGCCTACCGGGTGCTCGCCGCCGAACAGCGCATGCGGAAACTGCGCGCCCTGCTCGCCGACGGCGGCCCGCAGCCGCTGGAGGACCTGGCCGTGCGGGTCTTCGCCGGAGAGCACGACGGCACCGTGCGGCCCGCCGCCGCGCTGGCCGCCCTGGTCGCCCTGGGCAGCCGGGTGCGCGACCCCGACGGCAACCCGCTGCTCTCCGCGCGCTACCACCTGTTCACCCGCGCCACCGAGGGCGCGTTCACCTGCCTGTCCGGGAAGGGGCCGCACGTCTGGCTCTCCCGCCACGAGCACTGCCTCGACTGCCACGCGCCCGCGTTCGAGCTCGCCGCCTGCAAACGCTGCGGCGACGCCTACCTGGTGGGCACCACGGCGGCCGAGGACGCGGCGGTCCGCTTCCTGCCCCAGCGCCGCCCCCAGGACCAGGTCCTGTGGCTGCACCTGGGCGACTCCCCGATCGCCGTCGACGACGATGACGACACCCTGGAGGAGCCCGTCGCGCGGACCACCCCCGAGGACGACCACCTGTGCGTCGGCTGCGGCGCGCTCGGCACCGCGGCGCGCGCCTGCGTCTCCGGCTGCCCGGGCCGTGCCGTGCGCGCGGTGCGGAAGCTGCGCAGCAGGAACGGCCGCCCCAGCGGCTGCCTGTCCTGCGGGGCGCGCGGCCTCGACACGGTGCGCCGCCTGGAGAGCGGCAACGAGGCCGCGGCGGCCGTGGTGGCGACCGCGCTCTACCAGGCGCTGCCCGAGGACGCCGACGCCGGGCGCGCCGACCGCCCCGGCGGGGGCCGCAAACTGCTCACGTTCAGCGACAGCCGCCAGGCCGCCGCGTTCTTCGCGCCCTACCTGGAGCACAGCTACTCGCTGCTGCAGCAGCGGCGGCTCATCCTCGAGGGGCTGGAGCACGGCTTCGACGCCGCCGACGACTTCCGGGTCGACGACCTGATCGGCCACACCGCGCGGCGGGCCGCGCGCGCCGGGAGCTTCGAGCGGCGCGTCTCCCGCCAGCGCCGGGAGCACGCCGCCGGCCTGTGGGTGATGCGGGAGCTCGTCGCCACCGACGACCGGCAGTCCCTGGAGGGGCGCGGCCTGCTGCGCGTCCGCATGGAACGCCCCGAGGGCGTGCGGCTGCCCCCGGCGCTGACCCGGATGCTCGGGCTGGACGAGGACGAGGCGTGGGACCTGCTCGGCGAGCTCGTGCGCACCCTGCGCCAGCAGGGCGCGCTGACCATGCCCGAGGGGGTGGCCCCCGACGACGAGGCGTTCGCGCCCCGGCGCGGCCCCGTCTACGTGCGGGAGAGCGGCCCCGCCCCCAAGCGGAAGGTGATCTCCTGGCTGCCCGGCCAGGCCAGCAACCGCCGCGTCGACTACCTGCGGCGGCTGCTGGACCGGCTCGGCGTCGCCGACCCCTCGCTCACCCCCGAGGACCTGCTGCGCGGCGCCTGGAAGCTGCTCACCGGGCTGGGCGGCGGGCGCGAGGGCGAGGGGTGGCTGTGCTCGGACAGCGACCGCGTCCTCGGCACGGTGTGGCGGGTCGACCACACCGCCCTGCTGCTGGCCCCCGTGGGCGCGCACGCCCCGCTCCACCAGTGCGACAGCTGCCGCCGCCTGCACCCGGTGTCGGTGCGCGGGGTGTGCCCCACCCTCAACTGCCCCGGCACGCTCCACCCGTTCACGCCGCCCGCCCCCGAGGCGGACGACGACCACTACCGGCGCCTCTACCGCAGCCTCAACCCGGTGGTGCTGCGCGCCCAGGAGCACACCGCGCAGTGGTCCACCGAGGAGGCCGCCCGCATCCAGGAGGACTTCGTCGAGGGCCGCGTCAACATGCTGTCCTGCTCCACCACCTTCGAGCTCGGCGTGGACGTGGGCGAGCTCCAGGCGGTGCTGCTGCACAACATGCCGCCCACCACCGCCAACTACGTGCAGCGCGCCGGACGCGCCGGGCGGCGCACCGACTCGGCCGCGCTGGTGGTCACGCACGCCCAGCGCCGCTCCCACGACCTGTTCCGCTACCAGGAGCCCGAGCAGATGATCGCCGGGCAGGTGCGCGCGCCCTACGTGCCGCTCGCCAACGAGCGCATCGCCCGCCGCCACGCCCACTCGGTGGCGCTGGCCGCGTTCTTCCGGCACTGGCACCGCGCCACCGGGGAGGCCTGGGCCACGGTCGGCGCGTTCTTCCTGCCCGGGGAGAACGGAGCACCCGCACCGGTGACCCGCGTGGCTGACTTCCTCACCCCGGTCCCTGAGGAGATCAGGGCCGCACTGCGGCGCATTCTGCCGAGCAACGTGGCCGCCGACATCGGGGTGGACGACGACCGGTGGGTTGCCGAACTGTGCGAACACTTGGAGCAGTTGCGTCTCGAAGTCGACCAGGACGTCGCCGACTTTGAACGCCGCCGCGTGGCAGCCTTTGAGAAACGCAACGACCTGCTGGCTGGGCGGTTCGGGAAGACCATCAACACCATCGTGCGCCGCTCGCTGCTCAGCTTCCTGGCGACCCGCAACGTGCTGCCCAAGTACGGATTCCCCGTCGACACCGTGGAACTGCGCACCCACCATGCCGAAGAGCCGGTGGGCAGCAAACTTGAGCTGGCCCGCGACCTCACCTCAGCGATCTACGAGTACGCGCCAGGCGTGGAGATCGTGGCGGGCAGCAGAAAATGGCAGTCAGGCGGGGTGTACCGGCTGCCCGGGCGGGAGCTGCGCCGCTTCTCCTACCGGGTGTGCGACACCTGCGGCTACTACGCGGAGAGCACGGAACGGCTCGCTGAAGTCTGTGCGGCCTGCGGGACCGCAGCCACCGGCACGCCCACCGAGTACTGCATTCCCGAGTTCGGTTTCGTGGCCCTGCCCAAGACGGAAGCCGCGGGCCTAACTCCGCCGCAGCGGTCCTGGCACGGCTCTACCCACGTGCTCCGGCTCGCGGTCGACCCCGTGGAACGACGGTGGCCGCTGCCCAGCGGAGGCGAAGTGGTGTGCCTGGCAGGCAGCCGCGGGGAACTCGTGGCGCTCTCCGAAGGGCCGTCTGGACGCGGATTCTGGATCTGTGAATGGTGCGGCTGGGGCGGCAGAGCAGCCCAGAAGCGTCCTAAAGAGCACACGCACCCGCTCAAAGGCATCCCGTGCACCGGCCCGCTCAGCCGCCTGTCCTTGGGGCACAAGTACGAAACCGACCTCGTGGACATCACCTTCCACGGGAAGCTGAACATCACCACAGCGTCGCCCCAGACCCGGTATTCGCTGCTGTACGCTCTGCTGGAAGGCGCGTCAGCCGCGTTGGAGATCAGCCGCGACGACATCGACGGCACCCTGTTCTTCCAGGCCGGGCAGACCACCAGCCTGGTGCTGTTCGACACGGTGCCTGGCGGGGCAGGCGGCGCCGTCCGGATTGCCACGCACTTCCGCGAAGTGCTGCTCGCCGCCCGGAAACGGGTGGAGAACTGCGAGTGCGGGGAAGAGACGTCCTGCTACGGGTGTCTGCGCACCTATCGCAACCAGACCCGCCACGACCTGCTGGTGCGCAGGGACGCGCTCGCCGCGCTGCACTCGCTGACCTGACCGGTCGGGGAGGGGGCACGGCCCCCGCGGAAACCCGTGTTCAGAGGGTTTCCGCGGGGGCCGTGCATGCCGTCACGACTCTGCGCGGAGAATCTCCAGCGACTTCGCCAAATCCTCCGGATACGAGCTGGTGAACTCCACCCGGCGGTACTGCGTGGGGTGGGTGAACGCCAACCGGATCGCGTGCAGCCACTGCCGGTGCACCCCCAGCCGCTCCGCCAACGTGGGATCCGCCCCGTACAGGGTGTCCCCCACGCACGGGTGGCGGATCGCCGACATGTGGACGCGGATCTGGTGGGTGCGGCCCGTCTCCAAGTCGATTTCCAGCAGGCTGGCCGCGCGGAACGCCTCCAACGTGGTGTAGTGGGTCACCGACGGGCGGCCGCCCGCCACCACCGCGAACCGGCCGTCCCCTGACGGGTGCCGGTCGATCGGCGCGTCGATCGTGCCGCGCAGCGGATCAGGGTGCCCCTGCACGAGCGCGTGGTAGACCTTCTCCACTGTGCGCTCCTTGAACGCGCGTTTCAGCGAGCTGTAGGCGATCTCGCTTTTCGCGACCACCATCAGCCCCGTGGTGTTGGCGTCCAAGCGGTGCACGATGCCCTGCCGTTCGGCGGCACCACTGGTCGCGACCGCGACCCCTGCGGCCAGCAGCCCGTCCACCACGGTCGGCCCCGACCAGCCGATCGTGGGGTGGGCGACCACGCCCGCGGGCTTGTCCACCACGACAATGTCGGCGTCCTCGTACACGATGCGCATCCCCGGCACCGGCTCGGGACGCGGCGCAGGGGGGTTCGGGGGCGGGGGCAGGGTGATGTCCAGCCACGCCCCGGCGTTCACCCGGTCGGACTTCGCTGCTGGCGCACCATCGACCAGCACATTGCCTTCAGCGATCAGCTCGGCTGCACGGGTCCGCGACAGGCCGAAGAGGCGGGCGATTGCCGTATCGAGCCGATCGCCTTCCAACCCGTCAGGTACCGGCATGCTCCGGTGATCACTCACGCTTCGTCTCCTCGCGTCGCACCGCGTTTGTCGTCTGTCTCGCGCGTGCCGTCAATGTTGATCCCACGGAAAGCCAACAGCACGGCGAGGACACCGCCGCACACGATCGCGGAGTCGGCGATGTTGAACACCGGCCAGTAGGGCACCTGAATCCAGTCCACGACGTGACCGTGCAACGGGGACGGCGGATGGAACAGCCGGTCCACCCACGTCCCTGGCGCGTCCGGACCCACGAGTGCCGCCGGTATCTCCCGAGTGTCGGGACGCCACACGCGGTCGATGAAATTGCCTATGGCGCCACTGAGGATCAACCCCAGCGACACCGCCCATCCGGCGCTGCGCAGCCGAGGTGCCGTCCACAGGATGGTGCCGATGACCGCCACCATGATCAGGCTGAACACCCAGGTCATCCCGGTACCGATGGAGAACGCTGCCCCCGGGTTGAACACGAGTGTCAGCTTGAGCAGGCCGCCGAGAAGCACGATCGGGTCGCGGGGGGAGAAGTACGCGAGCGCGATCTCCTTGGTGACGAAGTCGGCAACCAAGGGCCCGGCGGCAACCGCCAGCAGCAGCCCTATCCGGCGCGGGCGGTCCTGTGGGGACGCGTTCTCAGCCTCAGTACTCTCGATGCCCTGAGCGGGGTCGACGTCACTCAGCGGGAACTCCTCAACGTGGGATACGGCGTACCGCCGCCTCCGTGGTCTCGCGGCCGTCGGTGTTCCGTCCGCGTGGCGTGCGGGCCAGCCCTCATTCTATGCGCCAACCTGATTCCCTTATCTGGCTGCGCAGCGGCCGTTACTCTTCGACGTGCACGAACCCGCCGTATTCTTCGGCGAGCGCGGCAAGCCCTTCCTCATCCATGACGGCGGGAGCACCGTCCGGGCCGGTGCGGACTTCCACGATCCAGTCCACGTCTTCGGCGTCGTCTTCCCCCGCGTACATGTCCCGGTGCACGGTGCAGGGCGCGTACCCCTGCTCTTGCAACTGCTCGGCGAGTTCTTCCGCGGCGTCGCGTTCCGCCAGCGTCACCAGGACGGCTCCCTCGTGGGTCGCTCGGGTCACCGTTTCCTCCTCGGTCTCGCGGTTTTCGGCGCAAGTATGCCCCGGTCACGTTACAGCCGGAAAACGGCGGCCGGACGGTGCTGCTTCCTGGGATATCCTCAACCCAGCAAGGCGTTGATGGGGACGAGTACCGGCGGACACAGCCATGAGCGACCCGGGGACGGTGGAAGCCTGGGGGTATGACCGCACGGGAAGATCACCCCGGAGCCGCCGGAAGAACGGCGTCTGTGCGGACGCTCAGTAGAACCGGCCGATCAGCAACGAGTGGGGCGCGCGGCAGGACGACGGCCGCGCGGCCAAGGAGGGTGGTACCGCGGGGCGTCTGCCTCGTCCCTCCGTCAGGTGACCAGCACCCCTGATGGAAAGGTACGCCACGTGTCGAAGGAGTCGACTCGACCGTTCCCCACGCTTCCCGCCCAGATCGACCTGCCTGCGATGGAGCACGAGGTGCTGCGGCGGTGGGAAGAACACAAGATCTTCGAACGGTCCCTAGAGCAGACACAGGGCGGCCCGACCTGGGTGTTCTACGAGGGTCCCCCGACCGCGAACGGGACGCCCGGCGTGCACCACGTCGAGGCGCGCGTATTCAAGGACGTGTTCCCCCGGTTCAAGACGATGAAGGGGTTCTACGTCGAACGCAAGGCCGGGTGGGACTGCCACGGCCTGCCCGTTGAGGTCGCCGTCGAAAAAGAACTGGGGATCTCCGGCAAGAAGGACATCGAGGCGTTCGGGATCGCCGAGTTCAACGCCCGCTGCCGCGAGTCGGTGCTGCGGAACGTGGACGCGTTCACCGAGATGACGCGGCGCATGGGCTACTGGGTCAACATGGACGAGGCCTACCGCACCATGGACCGCGAATACGTGGAGTCGGTGTGGTGGGCGATCAAGCAGATCTGGGACAAGGGCCTGCTGGTTCAGGACTACCGGATCAGCCCGTACTGTCCGCGTTGCGGCACCACCCTGTCCGACCACGAGCTCGCGCAGGGCTATGAGACAGTCACCGACCCGTCGGTGTATGTGCGGTTCCCGCTGACGTCCGGCCCGCTCGCCGGGCAGGCCGCGCTGCTGGTGTGGACCACGACCCCGTGGACCCTGGTGTCCAACACGGCTGTGGCCGTGCACCCCGAGGTGGACTATGTGGTGGCCACGGACGGTTCTGAGCAGTTGGTCGTGGCCGAGCCGCTGGTGGGTGCGGCGCTGGGTGACGGCTGGACGCTGACCGGGCAGCGGTTCAAAGGCGCGGAGCTGGAACGCTGGACCTACCAGCGGCCGTTCGAGCTGGTGGAGTTCGACTCCCCCGCGCATTTCGTGGTGCTCGGCGACTATGTGACCGTCGAGGACGGTACCGGCCTGGTGCACCAGGCGCCCGCGTTCGGTGCGGACGACATGCAGGTCTGCCGCGCTTACGGGCTGCCCGTGGTCAACCCGGTGCGCAACGACGGCACGTTCGAGGAGCACCTGGACCTGGTGGGCGACGAGTTCTTCAAGACCGCGGACGCTGCCCTCGTGGCGGACCTGAAGGACCGCGGCCTGCTGTTCAAGCACCTCGACTACGAGCACAGCTATCCGCACTGCTGGCGTTGCCACACTCCGCTGATGTACTACGCGGTGCCGTCGTGGTACATCAAGACGACCGCGATCAAGGACCAGTTGCTGGCGGAGAACGCCAAGACCAACTGGGTTCCGGCGAACGTCAAGGACGGACGTTACGGGGAGTGGCTGCGCAACAACGTCGACTGGGCGCTGTCCCGCAGCCGCTACTGGGGCACACCGCTGCCGATCTGGGAGTTCCCGGACGGTCGGCGGATCTGTGTGGGCTCCTTGAAGGAGCTGAGCGAGCTGAGCGGGCAGGACTTGTCCGACCTGGACCCGCACCGCCCGTACGTGGACGACATCGTCATCCCCGACCCGGACGCGGACCCGTCGCTGCCGCTGGAGCAGCGGGTGGCCCGCCGGGTGCCGGAAGTCATCGACGTGTGGTTCGACTCCGGTGCGATGCCGTTCGCGCAGTGGGGTGCCCCGCACCGCAACCAGGAGAAGTTCGAAGCGAACTTCCCCGCCCAGTACATCTGCGAGGCGATCGACCAGACCCGCGGCTGGTTCTATTCGCTGATGGCGGTCAGCACGCTGGTCTTCGGCCGCTCCTCGTACGAGAACGTGGTCTGCCTGGGCCACATCCTCGCCGAAGACGGCCGCAAGATGAGCAAGCACCTGGGCAACATCCTGGAGCCGATCCCTGTCATGGACCGGCACGGCGCTGACGCGCTGCGCTGGTTCATGGCGGCCAGCGGTTCGCCGTGGATGCCGCGCCGGGTCGGGCACACGGTCCTGGAGGAGATTGTCCGCAAGGTCCTGCTCACCTACTACAACTCGGCGTCCTTCTTCACCTTGTACGCGGGTGCGGGCGACGGGTGGAGCCACGAGCAGTTGGCGGACGCGCCGGCGCCGCAGGACCGGCCGCTGCTGGACCGCTGGATCCTCTCCGAGCTGCACTCGCTGATCAAGACCGTGGACGACGCGTTGGAGCGGTTCGACACGGCGCTGGCGGGCCGGGCGTTGACCACGTTCATCGACGACCTGTCCAACTGGTATGTGCGCCGGTCGCGCCGCCGGTTCTGGGCGGGTGCGGGCACGCCTGAGGGGGCTGCGGCATTCGCCACCCTGTTCGAATGCTTGGAGACCCTCACCCTGCTGATGGCGCCGATCGTGCCGTTCATCACCGACCACGTGTGGCAGGCGCTGCGCCGTCCGGATGCTCCGGAGTCGGTGCACTTGGCGTCGTGGCCGAAGGCCGACGAGTCGCTGATCGACCCTGCGCTGTCGGAGCAGATGGCGCTGGTGCGCCGCCTGGTGGAGCTGGGCCGGGCGGCCCGGGTGGACTCGGGGCAGCGGGTCCGCCAGCCGCTGGCGCGGGCGCTCGTGGGTGCCCCGGGTTTTGCGGAGCTGCCGGAGCAGTTGCGCGCGCAGATCGCGGAAGAGCTCAACGTGGTGCAGCTCGACCCGCTGTCGGTGGTCGGCGGCGACCTGGTGGACTACTCGGTGAAGCCGAACTTCCGTGCCCTGGGCAAGCGGTTCGGCAAGACCACGCCGCGGGTCGCCCAGGCGATCCGGGAGGCCGACGCTAAGACGCTGGTGGAGCGGCTGCGCGCGGACAATGCGGCGACCGTGGACGTCGACGGGGAGCAGGTGGTGCTCTCCGCTGACGAAGTGGTGGTCACCGAGCAGCCGCGGGAAGGCTGGACGGTGGCGTCGGAGGCCGGTGAGACGGTGGCGTTGGACTTGGAGTTGACGCCGGAGCTGCGCCGGGCCGGTGTTGCCCGCGAGGTGATCCGTCTGGTGCAGGATGCGCGCAAGTCCAGCGGGTTGAACATCTCCGACCGTATCCACCTGTGGTGGTCGGCGACCGACGAGATGACAGCGCAGGCCATGGCTGAGCACGCGGAGGCGATCAGCAGCGAAGTGCTGGCGGTGTCCTTCACCGAGGGCACTGGCGACGCCGACGCCTACGAGGTCGTCTCGGAGGAGTTCGGGATCACCCTGCGGCTGCGGAAGGCCTAAGACACGTCGCACGGGGCCGTGGACCTTTCGGGTTCACGGCCCCGTTGTCGTGGAGTCGTTTCCTCAATCCGACCGTCGGCGGGCACCGCGGCCCCGGTGGGGATACTCGCGGGGGCGGGTGGGCCGGGACGGCGACGTCTCAGGATGTGGCGTCGTCTGCAGCGGCGGTGGTACTGCTGCGAGGCGGGTCGGCAGGGTCGGAACCGTCCTCGGAGTCGGTGGATGTGTCGGATCCGGTCTGGTCCGGTTCCGTCTCAGCGGCAGCCGCTTCCGTGCCCAGGTCGCTGCCCGTGGGGGTCCACCGGGCGGCGAGCTCGGCGATCGCCGCAGCGGAAACGCTCTTGTTTTCGTACTGCTCTTGGGACGGCAGTGCGAAAGGCGGATTCCATTCGGCTGGTTCGCGGAAGGTGATCACGGCCGTCTCGTCGACGTCCGGATCAGTGTCGTCCGCAGGATCCGCCGGGGAGTCGTCGTGGTCGGCGCTGCCGGGCGCGGCGCCGTCGTCACCGGACGGATCGGATTCGGCGGTGTCAGCGCCGCCGCTGTCTGCGGCCTCGGACTCCTCGTCGCTGTCTGCAGTCTCGGAATCCGGTTCCGCGATGGCGGCGTCGACAGACGCGGTGTCCTCGGACTCGCCGTCGTCCGCTTCCGCGTCCCGCTCGGAGTCGACTGTCAGCTCCTCCGCAGCAGAGTCCGGGGTTTCCTCGCTGTCGGCTGCAGGACCGTCGGTGTCGACCGCGGTTGCCCCGTGCAGCTGGTCGGCGAGGACAGGGAGCTCCTGGGTGGCTTCCATATCCGGGGAATGCTCTGCCGCGCTGTCGTCGGAGTCGCTGTCGGAGCAGGGAGGTTCCGCGACAGTCTCCACGGGCGGGTTTTCGTCGACCGGGTCGTCGGTGTCGACCGGGTCGGTGTCCTCCGCCGTTCCCGCCGCACGGTCCTCCGGCTCGGAGGCTGGGACGGCCTCGACTGCGTCGTCGGCGTCCTCTTGGGATGCCGCGGCAGTGGGGGTGTCGTCCGCAGAGCTGCCGCTGCTGGATTCGGCGGATTCGTGCTGCTCCTCCTGGGGAGGCTCGGACAGCGTAGCGTCGCGTGCCTCCGCAGGGGGTGGAATGGATGCCTCCCGCACCGGTTCGGAAACCGGCGCGGGGACGGAGATCCCGACTACCGCGGTCCTGTCTCCGTCGTCCTGGACTGTCACGGGAGGGCTGCCGACGCTGGTGGTCGGGGCTGCCACCTGGCCGGTAGCCGCTGCCGTGCCCAGAGGCGGGACGGACGCCTTCCCCACATCGTCCGTCCGTACCGGTCCGGTCACGGCCCCGGGGAGTCCGGCACTCCGGTGATCGGGCAGTGACTCCGCACGGCCCGGCCCAAACAGGGCTTTCCTGTTGCGGACGAACTCCACCGCGAGCAGTACAGCGGCGAGCCCGCCGAGACCGAGCGCGATGTTGACCAGAGTCAGCTCTGCGAGGGCTAGTGCTGTGCCCATCACGACGAACGCCGCTATGACCAGCACCAGGCAGACGATGATCACCGGGTGAGCGCCTTACTTAGGAATCGAGAGAACGGACAGGACCGGGGTGACCGTCGACCGTCACTCAGTGGCGATCGTGCGGATCACCCGGGTGGTAGCCATGCGGTGCCGGTTCGGGTGACGCGAACGGGTTCGTGCTCCCCGTGCCCGGGTTGGTGTGCTGCAGCGACGGGCTACCTCCCGTGGGAGCAGACATGGTCTGGAAACCGCCCGTGGTGTTCGGGTTGTTGCCGTAGTCGGGCGCTCCCTCGTTGAGCTCCCGCAACTGCCGTTCGAAGTACTCCTTGAGCCGGCTGCGGTACTCGCGTTCGAAGTCCTTGAGCGCGGCGACCTTGTGCTCCAGCTCGTCGCGCTGCTGCACGAGCGAGCCCATGACCTGGCGGTGGCGCTCCTGGGCATCCCGATCAAGGTTCTCCGACCGGGCGCGAGCCTCGTTGATGATCTGCTCGGCCTGGCGGCGGGCCTTGCTGAGGATGTCCTCGGCCTCGTGGCGGGCCCGGCCCAGGGTCTCGTCGGCCTCGCGGCGGGCGTCCGAGATGGCCTGGTCAGCGGTCTGCTGTGCGAGAGCCAGCACCCGTGCCGCGGTGTCCATGTTGTCTTCGCCGCCGGGTAGGCCCATGGCGGCTGCCGGGGCAGGCTCAGGCTGCCGCATCGGCATTTCAGGCTGGGGGGCCTCCTGAGGAGCGGGGGGCTCCTGGGGCTGGAAGTCGTTCATTCCCGCAGGGGGAACCTTGCCGCGCAGGCACTCGGCGAGTTTGCCGCGCAGTTCCTCGTTCTCCTGGATCAGACGGTCGAGCTCAGCCTCAACCTCGTCGAGGAAGGCGTCGACCTCTTCTTCGTCGTATCCCGGTCGTAGCCGGGTTGTACTGAATTGCTTATTGCGTACATCCGCAGGTGTCAGCGGCATGTTCGTCTCCTTGGCGCGCTTGGACTCTGTCCGTAGGGACGCTACCTGATCGTGACCTTATGGCACTCCAGATCATGGTTAAGACGCATGTATTGGAACCGGAGCCTACCTTCCTGCCTCTCGGATCTTGCTACACGGTCATGACAGACGCCACGATCTGGAGGAGGATCATCACCACAAGGAACAGGATCATGAAGCTCAAGTCGAGTGCGACACTCCCCAACCGGATGGGTTTGATGAAGCGGCGCAGGAACTTGAGCGGTGGGTCCGTGATCGTATAGGTCGTCTCGGCCAAGACCAATACCAACCCGGCGGGCCGCCAGGATCGGGCATACATCTGAACCAGGTCGAACACCAACCGTCCGATCAGCGCGATCAGGAAGAGGTACAGGACGAAGATCAGAACGTTGCCGAGCACGACTTGGACGATGTTCACTCTCGTACTCCGGCTGCCTCGCTGGATGTGTGTGCTGCTCTAACTCTGATTGAAGAACCCTCGCTCCGCGATACGTGCCTTGTCTTCAGCGGTCACCTCAACATTAGCCGGAGACAACAGAAACACTTTATTCGTCACACGCTCGATGCTTCCGTGCAGGCCGAAGATCAAACCCGCCGCGAAGTCGACCAGTCGCTTAGCGTCGCTGTCGACCATCTCGGTGAGGTTCATGATCACCGGAATACCTTCACGGAAATGCTCTCCGATGGTACGCGCTTCGTTGTACGTGCGGGGATGGAGTGTCGTAATACGGGCGAGATCTGCGGTAGCGGGCGCCGGAGCGGGGGAACGTCGCTCATTTCGTGACGGAGAGTGATCAGAGGAATCCGTCACAGCATTGTTTCGAGAGTCGTCGCGGGGACTACGATTCCGACTGGGCCGCTCGTCGAGAGGCTCGTCGAAGTCCTCGAAGTCATCGTATTCGTCCGCGTAACGGTGATCGTAACGGTCGTCCTCCACGAGGCCGAGGTAGACCGCCATCTTGCGCAGCGCGCCGGCCATCTCTTGTCCTCCGTCGTCCCTGTGGTGATTCACCGCAGATGACTTGCCGATGGATTCGGTCCCCGTCCACCCCTGAGCGGAGGAGGGAACAGCGTATGCCCCAGGGTTCATCTGGGGACATTACCCCACGATCAACCTCCGATTGCCAAGCAACGCCGTACCTATTCTCAGATGTGTCGCTCCCCGCTCAATTGCGGCTTCTAGGTCTCCGCTCATCCCGGCGGAAATCACCGTGGCATGAGGGTAGCGAGCTTGGAGTTCCTCAGCGACCGTTTTAAGCCGGTCGAAGGCTTCTCGTGGATCACCCTGGCGCGGTGCGACGGCCATCACACCTCCCAGGGCAAGTCCTTCCTCGGCTTCCACTGCCTCCGCGAGGGCGGGCACGTCACCGGGGTCGGCACCGCCCCGGGGGCCTAGGACGCCCTGTTCGGAGTCGGGGTCCAGGTTGACTTGGATGAGGCAGGTCACCGTACGTTCCGCGGCGCGGACCCGGCGTCCCAGCTCAGTGACGAGCCGCATCCGGTCCACGGAGTGGACCACGTCAGCGTAGCGGGCCACCGAGCGGGCTTTGTTTGTCTGCAGTTGACCGACAAAATGCCAGGTGAGATCGAGATCACGGCATTCGGCTGCTTTCGGCGCCGCCTCCTGGTCGCGGTTCTCGCCGATGTCGCGGATACCCAGTTCCGCGAGAAGACGCACGTCAGAGGCCGGATACTGTTTGGTCACCGCGACGATGGTGATCTCCTCGGGCTTGCGTCCTGCCGCCGCGCAGGCGGCAGCGACCCGCTCGCGGACCCGTTCCAGGTTCGCGGCGAGCTCTGCGCGTCGTGCCTCCCCGCTCATGGGACCCTCCAGACATATCCGGCGAACCGTCCGGTGGTCGCGTCTCTGCGGTAGGAGAACAAGTCGGCGCTCTCCCGAGTACACCGACTGTCATGAGTGATATTCGTCACGCCCAAGTTCGTCAACTGTGCGGTGACTCCGGCTCGAATGTCTAGTCCTGGTGTGCCTTCCGCGGTTGTGCAGCGGGCTTCTGGAACCGTGCGGGCCACCCTGTCCTGCAGGTCGCGGGGCACCTCGTAGCAGCGGCCGCAGATCGCGGGCCCCAGGAGGGCAACACACCGCTCGGGGCGCGCCCCGTGCCGGGCCATCTCCGCCACCAGGGCAGGCACCACTCCCGCCGCCATGCCCGGGCGTCCCGCGTGCGCCGCGCCGATCACCCCGGCTGCGGCGTCCGCGACCAGCAGGGGCAGGCAGTCCGCCACCAGCACCGCCAAGGCGAGGCCTGCTTCCGGGGTGACGACTGCGTCGACGTCCCCCGCCTGGCCGGATCCGGTCACGGTCACCGCGGTGGCGCCGTGCACCTGGTTCATCCACACCACGCGGTCGGGGGAGATCCCGAACCCGAGGGCGGCCCGTCTCCGGTTCTCCGCCACCGCTGCAGGGTCGTCACCCACGTGGTCGCCCAGGTTCAGGGTCGCGTACGGCTCCCCGCTGACTCCTCCGGCACGGCCGGTGAATCCGGCGTGTATCCCGGGGGCCAACTCGACCACGGTGCCCGTCACGGGGAGCACCTCCTTATCCGATTCGTGGGGGAGCGAACGGTGCGGCCGGTCCGCGAGGACCGGCCCGGATGCGGCTATTTGAGGAAGTCGGGGACGTCGAGGTCGTCGCCTTCGTCGAAGACGACGCGGCGTCGCGGTGTGGGGATCTCACCGCTGCGGGAGAACGGGCTGTCGGAGACCCGGGGACGGGTGTACCCGCCCTCCCCTCCCATGGGGTAGAGGCCTCCGGGCCGGTAGGGCCGGTCTTCGTCCCGATTCGCCGGCGTGTCCTTGGTCTCCTTGGCCTCGCTGGCTGCCGCGCTGTCCGACTGCGGTTCCTCTGTTGCGGCCGGTTCCGCTGCCGTCTCAGCCCCGCTGTCCGGTTCCGTCGTGGGACGGGGGTCGCGCGCCAGGCTCGGCGTCGGCGGTTCGGAGCGGGGCGGCTCCACAGTACGCAGCGGCGGCGGAGGAGGCGGTGGCGGGGTGAACCGCTCTGGCGCCGCGGGCGTGGTCGGTGCGCTGACCGCACGGGAGGGGGTGGGGGATGGCGACTCCACCTGGGGTTCGTCGAACCCGGCGGCGATAACCGTGACCCGCACTTCGTCGCCGAGCGCGTCGTCGATGACCGCACCGAAGATGATGTTCGCCTCCGCGGCCGCGGAGTTGGCGACGAGCTGTGCTGCCTCGTTGATCTCGAACAGGCCGAGGTCGGAACCGCCTTGGATCGACAGCAGCACTCCGTGGGCGCCGTCGATGCTGGCTTCCAGCAGCGGCGAGGAGATCGCCATCTCGGCTGCTGCGACCGCGCGGTCGTCTCCGCGTGCCGATCCGATCCCCATGAGAGCCGAGCCCGCCCCGGACATGACCGACTTGACGTCGGCGAAGTCCAGGTTGATCAGCCCGGGGGTGGTGATCAGGTCGGTGATGCCTTGCACACCCGACAGCAGCACCTGGTCGGCGGCTTTGAAGGCGTCGAGGACGCTCACCTGCCGGTCCGAGATCGACAGGAGGCGGTCGTTGGGGATGACGATGAGCGTGTCTACTTCCTCACGCAGCATCGCGATCCCCGCCTCAGCCTGGGTGGCGCGCCGTTTGCCTTCGAAACTGAACGGGCGGGTGACGACACCGATGGTGAGCGCTCCAAGGGAGCGAGCGATGTTGGCGACTACCGGGGCGCCGCCCGTGCCGGTGCCTCCTCCCTCACCGGCGGTCACGAAGACCATGTCGGCGCCCTTGAGGACCTCTTCGATCTCTTCGCGGTGGTCCTCAGCCGCCTTACGCCCCACATCGGGGTTGGCGCCCGCTCCCAAACCTCGAGTAAGTTCACGGCCGACGTCCAGTTTCACGTCGGCGTCGCTCATGAGCAGCGCCTGAGCGTCGGTGTTGATGGCGATGAATTCGACGCCCTTGAGACCCTCTTCGATCATGCGATTGACGGCGTTGACACCGCCGCCGCCGATCCCGACGACTTTGATGACCGCGAGGTAGTTCTGCGGTGCTGCCACGACGAGGGGCCTTTCCGCTCGCTTCTTGCCAGCCGCGCCGCCCCTCCGGGAGGATCGGCCGTGGGGGACGTCCCTCCCGGAACCGGTTCGGCGCGAAAGCTGTCCGGTTCTGCTTGCTTCGTGGTTCCGGGCGCCTCCGGGGAGATGCCCGGGTGGGGCATGGACCGTGCGGGCACGTCCACGTCCCGCCCGCACCATCACTGTGGCACGGGAATGCTTGTCGTTATGTCAACTAAAGACTGTGCTTTCTGACAGTAAGCCGCCACCCTGGTAACGGGCAACTAACCACCGCTTCAGCCTATCGGCGTGTCGCGCACTTCGGTGTCGGATACGCCAGTAAGCGCACCGTCCATCCCGCCCTGGGCAGGCAGGGTTAGGAAGATCACCGGACCACCGCCACCCCTTCAGCGCTCACGTCGTAGTGGCGTCCCGGTTCAGGGGGATGCTGCGCCATGAGCACTTCCAGGGCGCGGGCCTTGTCCGCTGCCCGTTCGGTGTCTCCCCACATCGCTGTGGCCCCGGTGGTGAACTCCAGGGTGAGGCGGGCCCGGTCGGTCGCCACCACGGCTGCCACATCCGCGGCCAGAGCGTCGGGGAGTGCGGCAAGCACCAGCGCGCTGTCGGCCACCGCGGGGTTGCCTTCGACGTCGCCGGATACGTGGAGCAGCGGGTAGCCTTCCGGCTCCGCTTCGCTCTTCTCCACCCACACCCCTTCCCGGTCCACGAGGAGGTAGCCGCCGTCTGCTGCGGCCAGCGCGAAGACAGGGACGCGTTCGGTCACCGCGACACGGAGCGTGGCGGGCCAGCCGCGCTGCACGTCCACGGAGTCCACGAGGCGTAGTTCGGACACTCGCGCCGCCACAGCGTCGGTGTCCACCCGGGCCAGCGGGGTCCCCGGGGTCACATCCACGGCCGCCAGCACTTCGGTCTCCGCGAGGCGGTCCAGGCCGGTGACCTCAATCTGGCGGACGGCGAGCAGGCGCGAGCCGAACAGCACCCACAGCACTGCCCCGACCAGGCCGCTCACCAGCAGGATGATGAAGGCGGCCTGCCACGGGTCCGGCCGGGACGCGCCCTCGTCGGAGACCGCTGCGCTGCTCCGCTCTTCGACCGTCACCCTCCTCCCTCCGCTCCCCGGTGGTCGACTGCGGCAGCATACCGCGGCGCCCGCGCCGGGCCCGGCTTATCCGAGGGCTTCGACGATGCGCGGGCCGAGCTCCGTCACGTCCCCGGCGCCCATGGTCAGCACGATGTCGCCTGGCTGCGCCACCGACACCACGCATTCGACCGCGGCGTCGCGGTCGGGACGGTAGTAGACCCGGTCGTGGCCGATGCGCTCGGTGATCAGCTCGGCGGTGACCCCCGGCTCGGGGTCTTCGCGGGCAGCGTAGATCCCGAGGACGACGACCTCGTCCGCCTTGGTGAGCGCGGCAGCGAACTCTTCGGCGAAGATGCGGGTCCGGCTGTACAAGTGGGGCTGGAACAGCACCACGATCCGGCCGGCCTTCCCGCCCTTGGCGGCCTGCGAGTCGAGTGCGGCGCGTGCGGCGTCCAAATCGGCGGCGATCTCGGTGGGGTGGTGGGCGTAGCTGTCGTAGACGCTCACCCCGTTCGCTTCGCCCTTGAATTCGAAGCGGCGGGCCGCCCCCGCGAATTCGGCGAGTCCTTCCACCGCGACTTCAGGGTCGTAGCCGATGGTGTCGGCGACAGCGACAGCGGCAGCGGCGTTGAGCGTGTTGTGCCGGCCGGGCAGGGGAAGGGTGCAGTGCACCGGGTCCCCGGTGGGCGGGTCGATGGTGAACATCGTGGTGAACCCGTCCACGGTGATGTCGCGGACCCGGTAGTCGGCCGTGTCGGCTTCGCCGTAGGTGAGGACTTTCAGCCCCCGCTGGCGGGCGACCTCGGCGACCCGGCGCGCCCCCGGGTCGTCCACCCCTACCACCACGGTTTCGGACACGCGGCCGATGAATGCGGCGAACTTGTCGTGGATCTCTTCCAGGTCGCCGTAGTTGTCCAAGTGGTCGGCTTCGACGTTGGTGATCACCGCGACGCGGGGCGAAAGCATGAGGAAGGAGCCGTCGCTTTCGTCGGCCTCCACCACGATGATGTCGTCCGCGCCCGCATCAGCGCCGAGCCCGGTGGTGACCAGCTGCCCGCCGATGACATACCCGGGCATGGCCCCCAGGTGCTGCAACACCACGGTGATCATGGACGTGGTGGTGGTCTTGCCGTGGGTTCCCGCGACGGCGACCCCGCAGCGGCCCAGCAGCAGTGCGCCGAGGGCCGCGGCGCGCGGCAGGATGCGCAGGTTGCGGGCGCGTGCTTCCACGAGCTCCGGGTTGGTGTCGCGGATCGCGGAGGAGACGACGACCGTGTCGGCGTCCCCCACGTGCTCGGCGGCGTGGCCGACGTGGACGGTCGCGCCGAGCTCCTCCAGTTCCCGGAGCAGGGCGCTGTCCCGTGCGTCACTGCCGGACACTTCCACGCCGCGCTGCAGCAGCACGCGCGCGATTCCGGACATGCCCGCGCCCCCCATGCCGATGAAGTGGACGCGGCCCAGCTTGTCGACTTCGACCGGTTCGGTCGGTTCGACCAGGCTCATCGGGTGTCCCCCGATTCCTCCGAATAGTCGATGGGCATCTCTGGAGTCGGCCGTTCCCCGCGGGCGATCGCGATGACCTCGCGGGCCAGCGCCATGTCGGCGTCCCGGCGTCCCAGCCGCGCCGCGGCCTCCGACATGGCCACGATTCGATCAGTGTCTGTGAGCAGCGGGATGAGGTGCTCTCTGATCCAGTCGCGGCTCAGCTCCGAGTTGGCGACCATGAGGCCGCCGCCCGCCTGCACGATCGGTTCAGCGTTGAGCCGCTGCTCCCCGTTACCGATCGCGAGCGGGACGAACACGGCGGGCAGGCCCACCGCGGTCAGTTCCGCACAGGTGAGCGCCCCCGAGCGGCACATGGCGATGTCGGCCGCTGCGTACGCGAGCTCCATCTCGTCGACGTAGGGCACCACCACGTAGGGCACGCCGCCCCGAGTGCGGTCTTCGGGGCCGTCCGCGTTCTTGGGGCCGACCACGTGCAGCACCTGGATGCCTGCCTGGTAGAAGTCTTCGGCGCTGTCGAAAGCGGCCTGGTTGATGGCCTGGGCCCCCTGGGAGCCGCCGAAGATCAGCAGGGTCGGCAGGTCGGGGCGGAGCCCGAACTTGGAGCGGGCTTTGTCGCCCACAGCGAGCCGGTCCAGGTTGGAGATCCGGGTCCGCAGGGGGATGCCGATGTAGCGGCCGTTGCGGATCTCCGTGTGCGGATGCCCGGTGAACACGTGGGGGGTGAGCCGGGCGCCGAGCCGGTTGGCCAGGCCGGGCAGCGGGTTGGCTTCGTGGACCACAATCGGGATGCGGCGACTGCGTGCAGCCAAGTATCCCGGGGTGGCCACGTAGCCGCCGAAACCGACCAGGATGTCGGCCTGGACACGGTCCAGGTGCTTGGCTGCGGTGCTGATCGCGTTGGCCAGCCTGCCGGGGACGGAAAGCAACTGGGGGGTGAGCTTCCGGGGCAGCGGGACAGCGGGGATCTCCGCCAGTTCGTAGCCCCGCATGGGGACGAGCCGCTGCTCCAGTCCTCGCTTCGTACCCAGGCACAGCACCTGGGTGTCAGGGTTGATCCGCCGTAGCGCATCGGCCAGTGCCAGTGCGGGTTCCACATGTCCGGCCGTGCCGCCGCCGGCGAGGACTACCCTCATCGTCGCCGATTCCTCCTCGCTTGAACCTGCGTCGGGCGTGTCTTAGGAGCCCGGTCAGCGCCTGGGGCTGTGCGGCCCGCGCTGTTACCCAGGCCAAGCCAGCTTAGAGCCCTTTGGGGGTATGTAGGGCCTCGAGCACTGAGTGCGCTGCGTGCGGCGGGCTCGTTCCGGGCTAGCGCCAGTAGGACCCCCATGCCCAACATTGTGGGGATGAGTGACGATCCCCCGGCTGAAACGAAGGGTAGCGGGATGCCCGTCACCGGGAGCACCCCGATGACCGTGCCGATGTTGACCATCGCCTGCACACAGATCCACGTGGTGATCGCCACCGCGGACAGTCGGACGAACGGGTCGGTGGTCCGGGCCGCGACCCGCAGCCCCGAGTAGCCAAGAACCCCGAAAAGCCCGATCACCAGCAGCGTACCGAGCAGGCCGAACTCTTCGCCGATGATGGCGAAGATGAAGTCGCTCTCCGGGTGGGGCAGGTGGCCCCACTTCTCTCGGCTCGCCCCGATACCGACGCCCAGGAGGCCGCCGGTGCCCAGCGCGTACAGGCCGTGCAGCAACTGGTAGCCGCTGTTGAACGGGTCGGCTTCCGGGTTGAGGAAGGCGGTGAGGCGTTTCAGCCGGTAGGGTTCGACCGCGATCATGATGGCGACCAGGAGTCCGACGAGGCCGACCACTCCGAAGAACAGGCGGCCGGGGGCGCCGATGATCCACAGCAGCGCCACGAGGACAGCCATCAGCACGAACGAGGTGCCCAGGTCGCTGCCCATGAGGACGAGCAGCACCAGGATTCCGCAGACGGGCAGCAGCGGGACCAGCAGGTGCCGCCATTCGGTCAGTTCCCGGAGTTCTTCTTTGCGGGCCAGCAGGTTCGCTCCCCACAGCGCGAAGGCGAGCTTGGCTGGTTCGGACGCCTGCACGGTGATCCCGCCGATGTTGAGCCAGCGGGTGGCCCCGTAGTATTCGACTCCGCGGAACGTGGTGATCACCAGGAGCACGATGGACACCAGGAGCAGCGGTCCGCCGAGCAGCCGCAGAGTCCGCGGAGGCAGCCGGGAGGCCAGCAGCATCAGCGGGATGCCGATGAGCGCGGCAACCGCCTGCTTCAAGAAGAGGGAGAACGCGGAGCCGGTCTCGGTGTAGGAGTCGACCATGGAGGAGGACAGCACCATGACCAGGCCGAGCACGATGAGCAGGACGCTGCTGCCGACCAGCAGGTAGTAGGAGGTCAGGGGACGGTCCAGCAGCCGGGTGAACTCCTTGACCCGGCTGAGCACGGCGCCGTCCGTCTTCGCGTTCCGCGTTCTTCTGCGCGCGCCGGCGCCTCTTCCCCCCGTAGCCGAGGAAACCGGTGTGGTGGCCGCCATGTCCCTCCTCCCTCCCACGCCGCCTGAGCACTCCATGGGGTGCGTGATGCACCGTGCTGCACCAGTTTGGCGGTTAGCAGGGCCGAGGACATGCACATAACCGGCGTGTTGGGGTTTTTTCTGACTCCATGTCTTCGCAGACGCACCGGCCCGCCAAAAAGTTCACGGGTTTTCGGCGGGGCCGGTGGCGGTTGAGGGTTCAGCCGGCGAGTGCACGGACTTCTCGGGCGAACGCTTCACCCCGTTCGATGTAGTTGGTGAACATGTCCATGGAGGCTGCTGCGGGGGCGAGGAGCACGGTGTCGCCTTTCTGGGCGAGCCGGGCCGCGGCGGCCACCACTTCAGCCATGGCGCCTTCGTCGGTGCGGGCCACGTCCACGACAGGCACGTGGGGGGCGTGCGTGTCGAGCGCTTCCCGCAACTGGTGCCGGTCGGCGCCGAGCAGGACGACGCCGCGCAGCCGGCTCGCGGCCTGCCGCACCAGGCCGGTGACGTCGGCGCCTTTGAGGAGGCCGCCGGCGATCCACACCACCGAGGGGTAGGCGGCCAGCGAAGCGGCGGCGGCGTGCGCGTTCGTCGCTTTGGAGTCGTCGACGTAGTCGACCCCGTCGATGGTGGCCACGTGGGCGATGCGGTGCGGTTCGGGCTGGAAGTTCCGCAGTCCGGTGCGCACCGCCTCCGGGGCGACGCCGATCGACCGGGCGAGTGCGGCGGCGGCCAGCGCGTTCGCCACGTTGTGCGGTGCGCGGGGGGTGACGTCGGCCAGGGTGGCGAGTTCGGTGGCCTCGGTGCGCGGGTTGGCGACGAAAGCGCGGTCGACGAGCAGGTCCTCGACGAGTCCGAGTTCTCCGGCGCGCGGCACGTCCAGGCTGAATCCGACGAGCGGTGCAGCGGGGTCGCCGTGGGTTTCGGCGAGCTCGCGCAGCGCAGGGTCGGCGGCGTTGACGATGCGGATGGTGCCGGCGCCGTAGACCTTGGCCTTGGCGGCCGCGTAGGGTTCCATGCCTCCGTGCCAGTCCAAGTGGTCGGGGGCGAGGTTGATGATCGCGGCCGCGTGCGGCTGCACGGTGGCGGACCAGTGGAGTTGGAAGCTGGAGAGTTCCACGGCGAGGATGTCCCAGCGGTCGGGGCCGTCGGCGAGCGCCGCGTCGATGACGGGGGTGCCCACGTTGCCGACGGCGAGGGCGCGCCGCCCGTCGGCCCGCAGCATCGCTTCGAGCATGCGCACCGTGGTGGTCTTGCCGTTGGTGCCGGTGACGGCCAGCCAGACCTGGCCGGCGGGGCGGAGCCGCCAGGCCAGTTCGACGTCGCCGATCACCTCGACCCCGGCGTCGGCCGCCGCGACCAGGACGGGCGCGTCGGGCCGCCAGCCGGGTGAGGTGACGACGAGGTCGGTTCCCGCGGGGAGTGTGGTGGGCTCACCGAGTTCCACGGTGGCGCCGAGTTCTCGCAGGGTGCGGGCGCGTTCCCGGTTCACGTCGTCGTCGCGGCCTTCCACGACGGTGACGTGCGCCCCGTGTTTCAGCAGTGCTCGGGCGACAGGGGGTCCGGAGACCCCCAGTCCTGTGACGCAGACCCGGCGTCCCCTCAGCTCCATCGCGGTGTCACTCATCGCTTATCGAGGCATCCATTCCAGGTAGAACAAGGCCATCGCTGCGGCGACGAACAGCCCTTGAATGATCCAGAACCGGATCACGATCGTGGTTTCGGCCCACCCTTTCAGCTCGAAGTGGTGCTGGAGGGGCGCCATGCGGAACACCCGTTTCCCGGTGAGGCGGAAGGAGCCGACCTGGATGATCACCGAGGCGGTGATGAGGACGAACAGACCTCCGATGACCAGCAGCAGCAGCTGGGTGCGGGTGGTGATGGCCAGTCCCACGAGCAGGCCGCCGAGCGCGAGCGAGCCGGTGTCGCCCATGAAGATCTTGGCGGGGGGTGCGTTGAACCAGAGGAAGGCGATGCACCCGCCGAGCGCGGCTGCGGCGACCACGGCCAGGTCGAGGGGGTCGCGCACCGTGTAGCAGTTGGGCTCCAGGGCGTTGATGCAGCTCTGGCGGAGCTGCCAGTTGCCGATGATGACGTAGGCGACGAGGGAGAGGATGGTCGCTCCGGTGGCCAGGCCGTCGAGGCCGTCGGTGAGGTTCACCGCGTTGGAGGTGGCCACGATCAGCAGCAGCGCCCAGATCACGAACAGCCACACGGCCATGGGGGGACCGAAGTCGCGCAGCAGGGACAGGTGGGTGGAGCCCGGCGTGTAGGTGTAGGAGTTGGGGAACATGGTGACGCCGATGGCGAACCCTACGCCCACGATGATCTGGCCGAGCATTTTCGCACCGCTGCGCAGGCCCAGGCTGCGGCGCTTGTAGATCTTGATGAAGTCGTCGAGGAATCCTACGCAGCCCAGCCCGACGAACAGGAGGATCACCAGCACGCCGGAGACGGTCGGCGGTGTCATGGTGACCGCGTGCGCGCCGAAGTAGCCGACGACCGTGCCGAAGATGATGGCGATACCGCCCATGGTGGGCGTGCCCTGCTTGGTCTTGTGGCCTTGCGGACCGTCGTCGCGGATCTCTTGTCCAAACTTGAACCGGTAGAGGATCCTGATCAGAGGGGGCAGGAGGAGGAAGGAGACCAGCAGGGAGATCCCCGCAGCTGCGATGATGCCGGTCATTCAGCCGCCTCCACATCGATCAGCTGCTCGGCTACCTGCTCCAGCCCAGCCACTCGTGATCCCTTCAACATGACGATGTCCTTGGGTCTGAGACGCTCTTTGAGCACCGCGACCGCCTCGGTCACGTCGGCGACCGTGACGGTCTCCCCTTTCCAGTCGGCAACGGAGGCGGCGCCGTCCGCGATGCTCGCGGCCTGCTCTCCGACGGTGATGAGGACGTCCACTCCGCTTTCGGTCACCAGCCGTCCGATCCGTTCGTGTTCGGTCCGGTGCGCGGAGCCGAGTTCGGCCATGTGGCCGAGGACCGCGAAAGCGCGGCGGCCGGAGGCCAGCGTCGCCAGGGTGCGCAGTGCCGCACTCATGGATTCGGGGTTGGCGTTGTAGGCGTCGTTGACGATGGTTACGCCGTCAGGCCGCTCGGTGACCTCCATGCGCCAGCGGCTCACCGGTCCGGCTTCGCTCAGTGCCGCGGCGATAGCGGTGACCGGTTCGCCGAGTTCGCGGAGGACTGCGGCGACGGCCAGGGCGTTGTGCACTTGGTGGGTGCCGACGAGCCGCAGACTCACGGGGGCGGTGTCCTCGCCGATGGCGAGGGTGAAGCGAGGACGCCCGCGTTCGTCTAGGGCGATGCCTTCAGCCCGCACGTCGGCGTCGGGGGCCAGGCCGTAGCTCACGACTCGCGCTGCGGTGCGCGAGGCCATGCCGATGACGGCGTCGTCGTCGGCGTTGAGGACGGCGACCCCTCCTTGCGCGGCCGCGGGAAGCGCTTCCACGAGTTCGCCTTTGGCCTGGGCGATGGTGTCCCGGCTGCCGAACTCGCCCATGTGGGCGCTGCCGACATTGAGCACGACTCCGATGCGTGGCGGCGCGATCTGGCACAGGTGCGCGATGTGTCCCACGCCGCGCGCGGCGACCTCCAACGCGATGAAACGGGTGGTCTGGTCCGCCCGCAACACGGTGAGCGGATGACCGATTTCGTTGTTGAACGATCCCGGGGGCGCGACGGTGGGGCCGATCCGCTGCAGCGTCTGAGCGAGCAGGTCTTTTGTCGTGGTCTTCCCCGACGACCCGGTGACGCCGATGATGTCCGCGTCGGGGAGTTCCGCTACGACCGCGCGCGCCAGCTTCGCCAGTGCCGCTACTACCGCGTCGTCGCCGCCGTCGACGAGCAGATGGGGCGCGTCCACGGGGCGGGAGCACAGAACGGCTGTCGCTCCGGCTCTGACCGCGGCCTCAGCGAAGTCGTGGCCGTCGACACGGCTGCCTCGCAAGGCAACGAACAGCGAACCAGGAGCGGCCTCCCGCGAGTCGATGACCACCGGGCCGTCGACAGTGTCCGTGGGCTGCGCCGATCCGCGTAGTCGTGATCGGGTGATCTTGGCGATCCGATCGAGCGTCAGCGCGATCAAATCCACTCCTCATGTCGGGCCCGGTCCACCACGCTGGAAGCGTCGTGATTGCCAGTGAACAGCGTGCGAGAAATGGGGATGCTGCCCAAAAGCCGCGAAAGCGGCATGCGGACGCCACGGTGCCGGGCTGAGAATTGCCGCACCTAACCTTAGAACAAGATCGCCCACCCGGGTTGCGCTCAGACCCGAATGTGGCATGAGTGAGATCCGTTTTGAACCTTAACGCCGAAAAAACCGGCAGGGTGGGGAAGTGTCCGACACGCCGTCCGCGCGTGGCGAACGGCAGCGGGCTGCGGGCCCTCACGCGGAGTCCCCACCCGCGCCGGCGTCATTCCCTTGCGGGGTCTGCGCAGGTCAGTCGGTGTCGAGTCGGGCGCGGATCGCTTCGCGGAGCACGTCCCGGTCGTCGAAGGGGAGGATGCGGTCCCCCACGTGCTGGCCGCGTTCGTGCCCTTTGCCGGCCACGACCACGACGTCTCCGGGCTGGGCACGGGTCACGGCCAGTTCGATCGCGGTCCGCCGGTCCGGTTCCACGGTGATGCGGGCGCGCTGCGCGACAGGCACTTTCGCCACGCCTTCAAGCATGCTGGTGATAATGGTGACCGGGTCTTCGCTGCGCGGGTTGTCGTCGGTGAGGATGACCGCGTCGGCCAGGCGGGCCGCTGCCTCGCCCATGAGCGGGCGTTTCCCCCGGTCGCGGTCGCCGCCGCAGCCCACGACGATGGTGAGGCGCCCTTCGGTGATGGGGCGCAGCGATGTGAGAACCGCCTCAATCGCCCCGGGTTTGTGCGAATAGTCGACGATGGCGGTGAAGTCCTGTCCTTCGTCGACCCGTTCCATGCGGCCCGGCACGCCGCGGGCCGCGGCCACGCCTGCCACCGCGGTGGGGAGCGGCACTCCCGCTTCGATGAGGGCGACGATCGCGGCCATGGCGTTGGCGACGTTGAACGGGCCCGGCAGCCGCACGGAAGCGTCCATGGCCATGCCTCCGGGGCCGACCACCCGGAACCGGCTGCCGCCCGCTTCGAGCACGACGTCGGTGGCATACCAGTCCGCTGCCGTGTCGCCGGTGGCGGAGAACGTGGTGACGGGGATCGCGCCCTGTTCGGTGATCCGGTCGATGAGGGTCCGCCCGAAGGAGTCGTCCCGGTTGACCACGGCGACTTTGGCGAATTCGGGAGTGAACAGCCGCGCTTTGGTTTCGAAGTAGTCGTGCAGGTCGGCGTGGAAGTCCAAGTGGTCCTGGGAGAGGTTGGTGAACACGGCGACGTCGTAGCGCACTCCGGCCACCCGGCCCAGGGCCAGGGCGTGGCTGGAGACTTCCATGGCGGCGCCGGCCACGTCGCGCTCCCGCATGAGGGCGAACAGGCCGTGCAGTTCGGTGGCCTCCGGGGTGGTCAGGGAAGAGTCGATGCGCTCGTCGTCGACCCGGATCTCCACGGTGCCGACCAGACCGGTGCGCATTCCTGCCTCGCGCAGCCCGGATTCCACCAGGTAGCTGACCGTGGTCTTGCCGCTGGTTCCGGTGGTGCCGATGAGCAGCAGTTCCCGAGCCGGATGGCCGTAGATCCAGGCGGCCACGTCCCCGAGCCGGGAGCGGGGGTCGGGCACGGTGATGACGGGCAGCCGGGTGGCGGCGGCGCGGTCGTATCCAGCGGGGTCGGTGAGCACAGCCGCCGCGCCGGCGCGGGCTGCCTGGGCGGCGAATTTAGCGCCGTGGACACGCTGCCCTTGGACGGCCACGTACAGGTCCCCGGGGCGTACCGCGCGGGAGTCGTGGGTGACACCGGTCACCACCACCGAGTCCACGCTGCTGGCCTGTTCGAGGTCAGTAGCGGCAGGGGTGGGCGCGGTGCCCAGGGGCGGCTCCGCGGGGTCGACACAAGTAACGAAGGCGTCCGGTCCGAGCAGTGGGACGAGTTCGGAGAGCAGACGTGGCTGGACGTGTTCGGGTCGCATTACGGGTGACACCTCGTGAGGTTATCGGTTCACCGCTAGTGGAGGTCAACGTCGCGCAGGAGCCGGGGCGCACCGGTACCGCCCCCGGCTTCCGGGCCCGCCGCGGCGCAACGTGCGGGTAGAGCCGGGATTGGGCCGTTGACCTCGTATCGTGCGGATGCCCGACAGCATCGGGTACCGCGCGGTGGTGTGGCAAGCGTCTCCGGCCGGTGTGTCCTGTTTCGTAGGAGGCCGGGCGTGGATCACTCCATGAGACGCAGCGGGGGACGCTCGGTCTGGGTCGGGGGGATGCGCGCGGTTTTGAGCGCGAACGACATCACGTCGGTGAAGACCGGGGTCGCCGCCTCACCCCCGTAGTACTCGCCTTTCGGGCTGTGCAGGACCACGGAGACCACGAGTTCGGGGTCGTCGGCGGGGGCGAAACCCACAAAGGAGCTGACGTAGCCGCCGCCCTGGTATTTGCCGGTTTCCGGGTTGATCCGGTTGGCGGTGCCGGTTTTGCCGCCGACCCGGTAGCCCTCGACGCGGGCTTGGGGGGCGGTGCCCGTCTCCTCGGTGACGGCTTCCAGCATCAACCGGAGGTCGGCAGCGGTGTCCGCGCTGATCACCCGTTCGCTTTCCGGGTCGGGTGCGGCTTCGAATTCGCCGTCGGCGTCCTCCATGCCCGCGATGAGTGTGGGGGCCACGCGGACCCCGTCGTTGGCGATCGTGGCGTACACGCTGGCCAGTTGCACGGCGTTGACCGACACGCTGTGGCCGAAGGAGACCGACGGCAGGTCAGTGCCGGACCAGTGCTCCGGCGCGGTGAGGATGCCCGTGTTCTCCCCGGGAAGGTCCAGCCCGGTGGGCTGGCCGACACCGAAACGCCGCAGGTACTCGTACATTTTCTCGGCACCCACCTTTTCACCGATCTGGATGGCCCCCACGTTGCTGGAGGTGGCCATGATCCCGTTGACGGTGAGCCGCTGGGTTGGGTGCGGGTTGGCGTCCCGGAACACCTGGTCGTAGCGGCGGATCGAGCTGGGCACGGTGAAGACGGTGTCCGGGGTCACCAGTCCTTCTTCGAGGGCCGCGGCCACGGTGATGACTTTGGCGGTGCTGCCCGGTTCGAACGCGTCCGCCACAGCGCCGTTGCGGCGCTGTTCGGCGCTGACCGCGGAGAAGTTGTTCGGATCGTAGGTGGGGTAGTTGGCCATCGCTCTGATCTGGCCGTCGCGGGTCATCACCACCACGGAGCCTGCTTCCGCGTCGAGCTCCTCCACGCGCCTGTTCAACGCCTGCTGGGCGTACCACTGCAGGTCCAGGTCGAGGGTGAGCCGGACGGTGCGGCCCGGGACCGGCTCCCGGATGAGGCCGCCCGCCATGGGAATCTGGGTGCCGTCGCTGCCCACCTCCACCTGTTGCTGGCCGGCCTCCCCGGCGAGTGTGGAGTCCAGGACGGCTTCCAGTCCTTCCAGGCCGTGGCCGTCGAGGCCCACGAAGCCGACGAGGTTGGCGGCGCCGGTCTCTTCCGGGTAGACGCGCTTGTAGTCGCGTTCCGCGGAGACGCCGTGGAAGCCGAGTTCGCGGATCTCCTTCCATTCTTCGATCGGCACGCCGCGCTGCACGACCTCGTAACGGGACGGGCGGCCGTCGACGCGGGCGTTGAGCTTGGCGACGATCTCCTCGGGAGGCAGGTCGAAGCGGCGGGACAGTTCCTGGACGATCTCTTCGCGCTGGTCGTCGCGTACTTCAGCCGGGTCGAGGAAGACGGTGCGGACCTCCACGGACATGGCGAAGGGCCGCCCCGCCATGTCGGTGATATCGCCGCGCACGGTGGGGATTTCGATGGTGGTGAGACGCAGGTTGGCGGCCGCCTCGGCGTAGTCGTCGGCGTTGAAGCCTTGGATCTGCACCAGCCGGGCCGCGAAAAGGAGCAGCACGGTGCCGAGGATGGCGCCCATGACCCGGATGCGCGGCTGGATCGCGCCGCGGCGGAACCGGCGGCGCAGCGGGGAGCGGATGCTCGGGGCGGGGTGCGGCCGGCGCCCCGCCGAGGCGCCGGTGCGGTTGCGCGGCACAGCGCGTCGCCGCGCCGCCTCGGCGCTCGGCCGGGGAGAGCGCCGTGCAGGCTGCGCGGAACGCGGTCGGTGCCCGTGCCGGCTGCGTGCTGCCGCTGCCGGCCGGCGCGGATCTTTGGGACTGCGGTCGCGCGGTGTGCTCACCGGTGTACTGTTCCCCCCTGCTCAGTGGCCTGCCACAGTGGTGCGGTCCAGTCCGTGCCTGATCACTCGCCGGTGCTGCGTGGGTTTTCGGTGATCTGGCCGCTGTCGAGGTCGAGGAACTGGGGCTCCTCGCCGGGGTACATCCCCATTTCCTCGGCTGCTTTAGCGATCGCCTCAGGCGATTCTGCCCGCATGACCTGTTCGCGCAGGGTCTGCTCCTGCTGGCTGAGTTCCCGGTTCTCCCGTTGCAGGGTGGCGATCTCGAAGGTGTCTTCGGCCAGCACAGCGTGCAGCATCAGCAGGGTGATCATCGCCCCGCCGAGCAGGCCGAGGACAAGGAGCACGAACGGCAGGCGGGGCGCGGACGGGCGGGTGCGCGGCCCGCTCCGGGCCGCCGCGGGGTGTCCGGCGCGCGGCCGCGGCCGGGCCGTGCGGGACGTGCTCTGTGCAGTCTTCGTGCGCTCTACGGTCTTGGTCTCCACTGTGTTCTCCCGGACGCCATCGTGGGTGTGGCTTCCCGTGGGAAGCCCGTGTGCGGGCCCTGGCGGGCCGGTGGTCACGGCTCCCGTGTCCGCTCCGCGGCCCGCAGCCGGGCCGACGCTGCGCGGGGGTTGGCGGCAGTCTCCTGTTCGGTGGGGAGTTCGGCTCCCCGGGTGAGGAGGCGCAGTTCCGGCTGCCGGTCCGGGAGGGGCACGGGAAGTCCGGGCGGGGTGCTGTCGGTGCTCAGCTCGGTGAGGACCCGCTTGGTGATGCGGTCTTCGAGGGAGTGGTAGGACAGCACCACGATGCGTCCGGCTACAGCGAGACGGGAGAGTGCCGCGGGAAGGGCGCGTTCCAGGATGGAGAGTTCGGAGTTGACTTCGATCCGCAGCGCTTGGAAAGCGCGTTTCGCGGGGTGGCCTCCGCTGCGGCGGGCTGCCGCGGGGATGGCGGAGCGGACCAGGTCCGCGAGCACCCCGGTGGTGCGCACCGGTTCTTTGGCGCGCTGCCGCACGATGGCCTGGGCGATCCGGGCGGCGAACCGCTCCTCGCCGTAGACGCGGAAGATCCGGGTGAGTTCGCTTGCGGGATAGGTGTTGACGATGTCGGCCGCGGTGCGCTCCTGGGTGCGGTCCATACGCATGTCGAGCGGCGCATCATAGGAGTAGGCGAAGCCCCGTTCGGCTTCGTCGAGTTGGGGGGAGGACACGCCCAGGTCGAACAGGAGTCCGTGGACCCGGTCGATCCCGAGCTCGTCCAGGATGCGGGGGATGTCGGAGTAGACGGCGTGCACCAGGTCGATGCGGTCCGCGTAGGGGGCGAGCCGCTGCCGGGCGCGTTCCAGTGCGGTGGTGTCGCGGTCCACACCCACCAGGCGGAGGCCAGGGTGGGCACGGAGCAGTGCCTCGGCGTGCCCGCCGAGGCCGAGGGTGCCGTCCACAGCAATCGCGCCGGGCTGCTGGAGAGCCGGCGCGAGAAGTTCCACCACCCGCTCCAGCATGACCGGTACGTGCGCTGGGGCGGGGCTGCCGCGGTGCTGTGGTGCGCTCTGCGGCGCGTCGCCTGTCACTGACGTCTCCCCCCTGTCGTCGCCTCCCCCGTTCCCGCCTGGCCGTCGTTCCCGGACCGGGTGCGACCAGACCTCCAGACACACCTACCGGAAGCGGTCGCGAGGACCCTGCTGGCCACCTGGCGCCGGGGAAGATGCGCCAGGTGAGACCTGGTCGGCCGCGTCTGGAGGCCTGGACCCGACAGAGATGACGGTCGTGACCTCTGGTGTGGCTCGCGGCGCTGCTGATGTGGTGGCGCTGCAGTCCCGTGAGGTCACAGCACCCCCGGCAACACCTCCTCTGCCAGTTCCGCAAAGACCTGCTCCTGCTCGGCCTCGTAGTCGGCCCAGGTCTGGGCGTCCCAGATTTCCAGGCGCGTGTTGGCCCCGATGACCACGCAGTCCCGGTTGAGGCCGGCGTAGGCGCGCAGGTTGGCCGGTATGGTGACCCGACCTTGCCGGTCGGGAAGCTCGTTGGAGGCGCTCGCGAAGAAGACACGGCTGTAATCGCGTACCGCTTTAGCCGTGACGGGGGCTGCGCGGAGGACTTGGGTGATCCGTTCGAACTCCCGGATCGGGAAGACGTAGAGGCAGCGTTCTTGCCCCTTGGTCACCACCAGCCCGCCCGCGAGTTCGTCGCGGTACTTCGCGGGAAGGAACATGCGTCCCTTCTCATCGAGACGCGGCGAGTGCGTGCCGAGAAACATCGTCTTCTTCACTCCCGAGTCACCGCGACGACGCTTTCCTCCACTTGGCTCCACTGTACTCCACTTTCCTCCACCGTCAACAGCAAACCGCCCTCTAAACCCGGAGAAACACGACAAAACCGCAGGTGATACGGGGTGGATGAAGGTGGAGGAACTGTGCGAGCCCTGGTGGTTTCCCGGCCGCGCGCGACCGACACCGGCGCCGCGCCACGGCGTGTCCCCGCCCCGTTCTTGTTTGCAAACCTCCGCTTTGGCCCTAGCCTCGTGTTGGACAGTCACGACATGACGAGGGGGACACGTGTCGCTCGACACCTGGGTGGGCGGTCCCGCCGACAGTCCCGTAGGCGTCAGCGGCCTTCTGGCCCCCGCCCACCGGGTCCGGTCGGCGATCGAAACCGTGATCACCGGAAAACCTGAGGTCATCCGGATCACGCTGACCGTCCTGCTGGCCGAGGGGCACTTGTTGATCGAAGACGTCCCAGGCGTGGGAAAGACCATGCTGGCCAAGGCGTTGGGGCGGGCCGTCGACTGCACAGTGAGCCGGGTGCAGTTCACCCCTGACCTGCTGCCCAGCGACATCACGGGGGTCAGCGTCTACCACCAGCAGCGGCGGGAGTTCGAGTTCCGTCCCGGGCCGGTGTTCGCCAACATCGTGCTGGGCGACGAGATCAACCGGGCCTCCCCGAAAACCCAGTCCGCGCTCCTGGAGTGCATGGAAGAGGGGCAGGTCAGTGTGGACGGGGTCACGCGGCGGCTCGCCAGGCCGTTCATGGTGATCGCCACCCAGAACCCCGTAGACACCGAGGTGGAGGGCACGTATCCGCTCCCCGAAGCGCAGCGGGACCGGTTCATGGCGCGCGTCTCCATGGGGTACCCCGACCCGCGCGCGGAACTCGCCATGATCGACGCCCACGCGGCGCACTCCCCCCTCGACCAGCTCACCCCGGTGACCACGGTCGCCGAAGTGAACGCGATGATCGAACGGATCCGGCGCATCTACGTCGCCCCCGCCATCAAGCGCTACGCTCTGGACCTGGTCACCGCCACGCGGACCACGCCGGCCCTGTCCCTGGGGGCGTCCCCGCGGGCGACGTTGCACTTGGTGCGGGCCGCCCGCGCCTACGCTGCCTTGGACGGCCGCGACTACGTGCTCCCCGACGACATCCAGGCGCTCGCCGTTCCCGTGCTGGCGCACCGCCTGCTGCCCAACCCTGCGCTGCACCGGCCGCCCGCCGAAGTGGTCAATGAACTGGTGGCCCAAGTTCCCATCCCCACCCACAGTTGACGCTTGGTAAGGACACGACCGGGACGGTGGACGTACTGCGTGCTCTCACCCCGCGCGGGTGGACCTTGGTGGCTGTGGGGGCAGCGGTCGGGGTCGGCGCGCTGCTGCTTGCCGAACGCGACCTGCTGCGCGTCGCCGTCCTCGTCGTCTCGCTCCCGCTCGCCAGCCTGGTGCTGCTGGCGGTGAGCGCGCCCCGGCGTGTGACGCACACCCGCACGCTGTCCGCGGCACGCCTCCCCGTGGGGACGGAGTGCCAGGCCACGGTCACCCTGTCCTATTCGGACAACCGGTGGCCGCTGCCCGCCGGGCCGGTCCTCGTCGAAGACCGGCTGCCGCCCGCGCTCGGCGCATCGCCTCGCTTCACTCTGGGACTGCTCCGTCCCGGGGAGCAGCGGACCCTGTCCTATCTGCTGGCTGCGCAGGTGCGCGGCCGCCACTCGATCGGCCCGCTCGTCGTGGGGGTCACCGATCCGCTGGGCTGTGCCCGGCTCACTCGGACCCTCGACCCGCAGACGCCGCTGCTGGTGTTCCCCCGGACCGTGGACCTGCCTGCCGTCCCGCTGCCCGGTACAGCCCTGGTGGACGGCCAGCGGCCCCGCCCGGTGCCCACCGGGCCGGAGGCGGGGACCATGCCCCGCCCCTACCGCCCCGGGGACGATGTACGCCGCGTGCACTGGCGGTCCACAGCGCGGCGCGGCCACCTCATGGTGCGCGGGGAAGAACAGCCCTACCGCGATCGCAGTACCCTTCTCGTGGACCTTCGCGCTGCCGCGCACACCGTCCTCCCCACCGCGTCGTCGCTGGAGGAGACGGTGGCCCTGGCCGCGTCGATCGCGGTCCACCTCGTGGACCGGGGACACCAGCTCAGACTGCTGGGCGTGGCTGCCGCAGCCGCGTCCCCCGCCCACCGCGACGCCGTGCTGGACCTGTTCGCCCTCGCCCAGCCCGTGCCGGAGCCGTCCCTGCTGGCGGAGATCACCCGCCTGTCGCGCAGCCCGGCCGAGGGCCGCGGCGTCCTCGTCGCCGTGGTGGGAGCGCTCACAAGCGACGAAGTCGCCGCCCTCGCGGCCTGCGCGGCCGACCGGACCCGGCCGCGGATCGCGGTGCTTGCGCCGCAGGCCGCGTGGACCGACCAGGAGCGTGACCGTGCCGCAGGCCGCCTCGCGGACGCGGGATGGCGGGTGCTGTGTCCCCATCGGCTCGACGACTTGCCTGACCTGTGGCGGAGTTCGGGGGAGGCACGGTGAGACCCGTCAAGGAGGCGCTTCTAGCGGCCCTGCTCTCGCTCACCACGGCGGCTTCCGCTCTGTGCATGCTCCCCCTCTTGGGACCGCTGTTCGCGGACGCGGACTGGTGGACGCGGCCGGCGAGCGCAGCGGTCACCGTGGCAGCCGCGGGCGCGGTCACCCAGTGGATCCGCGTCCCCGCAGTGGTCACCCCTCTCGTGCAACTGGTGGCGCTGGCCATCACCGTGACCGCGCACGTGCTGCGGGACACCGCACCCTTGGGCATCCTCCCCACACCGGGCGTGGTCGACCAGATCATCGCGCTCGCGTTCTCCGGGGTCGCGGACATTCAGACCCATGTCATCCCGGTGCCGGCCACGGACGGAATCGTCCTGCTGGTGACGTTGCTGCTGGGCGTCCTCACCATTTCTGCCCACTGGATCGCGGTCACCCTCCGTGTGCCCGGTGTGGCCGCGGCCGCCCTGTTGTCCCTGATCGCGGTACCCTTGACCGTCCACCACGAAGGGGTGGACGGGGCCGCGTTCACCTGGGCCGCGGTGGGGTTCCTGCTGCTGTTCGCCGGGGACTCGCTGGTCCGGACCGTCTCCTGGGAGGCGGGGGCGTGGACCGCTGCCGCGGCAGGGCTGTGGGGCCTGGGCGTGACCGGAACCGCCGCGGTCTGCATCGTGCTGGCCCTGCTGGTGCCCGCGCTCCTGCCCGGCGTCAGCAACGGCTCCGTGTTCTCCCTGATCAACCAGTTGCGGTCGGGTGGGCGCACGGTGAGCACCGTGGACCCGCTGACGAGTCTGCGGGGCACACTCACCTCGACCGGGAACCGCCGTGTCCTGGAGTACCGGACCAGCGACCCCGCCCCCGAGTACCTGCGCACCCACGTGCTCGACTCGTTCAACGGGGAAACCTGGACCATGTCCCCGGTCGAAGCCTCCACCAAGGACCTGCTCAACGGGACTATCCCGCACCCGCCAGGGTTCTCCACCGGCTCGGATGCGGAATCGGTGGTCACCGACATCACGATCTCCACCGAGGCGCGGGGTATGGACTTCCTGCCGCTGCCCTACCCCAGCCGGGACGTGCAGGTGAACGGCGAATGGTATGTGGACCCTGAGACGCTCATGGTGTTCTCCCCCAACGACGACGCCGCCGGGCTCACCTACCGGGTCACCAGCATCTCGTCCGTGCCGGACGAGGACGCGCTGCGCGCGGCCCCCGCCGCCACCGCGTTCCGGGTCGACCAGCGGTACGTGGACCTTCCACCGCTGTCGCAGGAGGTCACCCAGCTGATCGAGGAGATCACGTCGGGCGCGGACTCCCCCTTCGACCAGGCGCTCGCGCTGCAAGCGTGGTTCACCAGCGGGGAATTCACCTACGACCTGGACCCGCCCCGGGTCCCCGACAACGCGGACCCGCTCGCCTACTTCCTGCTGGACAGCAAGACCGGGTACTGCCAGCATTTCGCGTCAGCGATGGCGGTCATGGCCCGGTACGTGGGGATTCCCGCGCGGGTCGCCGTCGGGTACACCTCGGGGGAGCGCATCGGCTCCGGGCATTGGATGGTGCGGGAGAGCGACGCCCACGCCTGGCCGGAACTGTACTTCGCGAACTACGGCTGGCTGCGTTTCGAACCCACGCCGGGTGAAGGCCAGCCTAACGCTGCGGTCCCCGAGTACGCTGCGACCGTCCCGGAGCGGGCCCCCGTCCACGAGCCGTCGCCGCACGACTCGGAGCCTGCGTCGCCGTCTGCTCCCGCACCGCAGGACACTCCTGCGCAGCCGTCCGCCCCGGAAGAAACCCGCGAGCCCGCGGAGCCTTCCGCGGCAGAATCCACTCCTGCGCCGGGCACAGGAGCGCCCCGCACGGATGCCGTCCTCACCAACGCCGGGATCGTTGCGGCAGCAGCAGCCCTGATGCTGGTGCTGCCCGCGCTCCTGCGCCGCCTGGTGCGTCTGCTGCGGTGGCGGCGGGCTGCCGACGTGCCCGCACACGTGCGTGCCGCCTGGTCAGAACTGCGCGACGACTTGATCGACCTGGGCTGGGAGTGGAACCCGGCGCACAGCCCGCGCACCGTGGAACGCCTCTTGGTCTCCCAGGGGCGGGTCACCCCGCAGGCTCGGGACGCGCTGCACCGGATCGTGACAGCCGAGGAGACGGCACGCTACGCCCCGCGTCCTCCCGCTGCTTCCCACCTGGCCGACGACTGCCGTACTGTGCGGCGGGCGCTCGCCGCATCGTTTCCCCGCACGTCCCGGATTCGCGCGCTGTTCCTCCCCCGCTCGCTGTGGCAGGCCCCCCACCTGCGCAGCCCGGAGGTTTCGGGCACAGCCGGGCGTGTGGGCCGTGCTCCCCGCCGCGACCCACACGCGTGACGTCACACGGGCGACTGGTCAGCGCCTGCGGGGGTGTTCTTACTGTTCGCCTTCCTGGCGGCGACGCCAGCGTTCTTCCAACCGATCCATCATGCCGGGGCGCTGCTGGCGCTTGGACCCTCTGTCGATGGTGAAAGAGCTGCTTCCGGCGGCACGCCGCCACCCGGACAGCCCCCACAGCGCGCACACCAACATGATGAGGAAGCCGGCAACACTGACCGGTACTGTCTGGAAGACCATGCCTCCCAGGAGGAGGCCGATGCCGGCCACGAAGCCGATCGACGCCTTGATGAGCCGACGCTTGTAGTGGACCTGCGGGTTCGTCTGCCGCACGGTGTGAGCGAACTTCGGGTCCTCCGCATACAGCGCCCGCTCGATCTGTTCGAGCATGCGCTGCTCGTGTTCAGAGAGCGGCACGGCGCCTCCCAAAAGCAGTCCCCGGGTGGGGCAACGGGTGCTGAACAACTATCTGATGGCCAGTGATATGCCCAGAATACGGGGACTTAGCGCTCGGTGAAAAGAAAAGATGTGCGCACGAGCCCCTTCCGTCTACCACAGTACCTTCGACCACACTGGCTTCCACTCGCCTGCCCGCCCTCCCGTCACTCCGGGGAATCGTATTCCTGGTCCGCCTCTCGGACCGCCTCACCCTCTACAACGCTCGCAGGGGGGAAAACCTGCCGCGTCATACGTCATCTTCCTCACATAATGCCAGTGATGCTGGTCGGAGGGCACCGGTTCCGAAACGGCGCACCACTTCGTCTTGCAGCCGCTCCACGGCGCGCCACCCCGGGCCTTCCTCATCCAGCGCCAACTGGTGGTGGACACGGTCGGCACTGACCAGCCCTTCCACCCGCACCCCGACGAGACGCAGCGGGGCGCCCACCAGTCCGGAGGCAGCATAGAGCTCCCGGGCCACCGCGGCGATCTGCCGGGCCACATCGGTGGGCTCCGGCAGGGTGCGGGAACGGGTAACTGTGCTGAAGTCAGCGCGGCGCAGTTTGACCCCCACGGTACGTCCCGCCTGTCCGGAGGCGCGGAGCCGCCGGGCGACTTTCTCGGACAGGCGCAGCAGTTCGCGGCGGATCCGCTCAGGGTCGTGGATGTCGGTGGGGAAGGTCTCCTCCGTGCTCACGCTCTTGTCCGCGGTCTCCGGGGTGACCGGCCGGGGATCGTATCCCCACGCGAGTTCCGCGAGCTGGTTTCCGAGCGCCTGCCCCAGTTCGTGGCGGAGCGTATCAGGCGGGGTCCGAGCCACGTCGCCGACCGTGCGCAGCCCCATGCGCCGCAGCGCCTGCTCGGTCCGCTCCCCCACCCCCCACAGGGCGCCGACCGGCAGCGGGTGCAGGAACGCGGTGACGTGCCGGGTGGGGACCACCAGCAGCCCGTCGGGCTTGCAGCGGGTGGAGGCGAGCTTGGCGACGAACTTGGTGGCGGCGATCCCCACCGAGCAAGTCAACCCTTGTTCTGCGCGCATCCGGGCACGGATGAGCTGGGCGATGTGGAGCGGTCCGCCGCCGAGTCGGCGGTCTGCCCCGGCCACGTCCAGGAACGCTTCGTCCACCGAGAGCTGCTCCACCTGCGGGGTGATCGAACGCAGCAGGTCCATCACGCCGGCGGAGACGCGCCGGTACGTCTCGTGGTCGGGCGGGAAGACCACCGCGTGCGGGCAGAGCCGCAGGGCACGGGACATCGGCATCGCAGAGTGGATGCCGTAGCGGCGAGCCTGGTAGTTGGCGGAGGCGACGACCCCGCGCGGCCCGGTGCCGCCGACGAGCACGGGACGCCTGACGACGTCGGGGTGGCGCAGCTCCTCCACGCTCGCGAAGAAGGCGTCCATGTCGATGTGCAGGATGGTGCAGTCGGCGTCGTTGACGGGGTGACCCTCGTACGGGACAATGCCGCGGTCGGTCATGACCCCGCGCATCGGTTCGCCGCGTTCCAACTGTCGACGACTCATCCCACGCCCTCCTGTCCAGCATGGTAGTGGTGCCGGGGCCGCGGAGCAGGGGTAGTGCGCCGAAGCGGGGGCTAGGCGGGACGCCGCGCCATCACATGCAACTGGGTGGCGATTCGCGACAGTTCCGCGTGGGCGGAGGCTGCCTTCTCTACGGCCAGCAGGGTGTCGGGGGTCTGCGGGTCTTCGAACACGCGGCCGGGCAGGAGGTCGCCGAGGATCCGCACCCCGCGTAGTTCGTGCACTTCCAGACCGGCCTCGCGGACGAGTGCGGTGAGCTGCTCCGCGGTGTAGCGGCGCGGCATGGGGTCGCTCGGCCCCCACCGGCCTTCGTTCGACTGCAGGAGGGCCAGCGCATCGGCGAGGTGCCCGGCCAGCGCCCGGTGCAGGACCGCGGCGACCGCGTTCGTCGCGAGCACGCTGACTGCTCCCCGAGGCTGGGTGATGGAGACGACGTCGCGCAGCGCGGTTAGCGGATCGTCCACGTGCTCGACGACGTTGTGCACCAAGACCAGGTGCGCGGACGCTTCAGGCAGCAGTTCCCGCAGGCCTTCCGCGTCCCCTTGGACCGCGTTCACCCGCACCCCGGCTTCGGCAGCGCGGCGTTCCAACGCTGCCAGGGAGTCCGGGCTGGAGTCGACGACCGTGACCCGGTGGCCGAGTCTCGCGAGGGGCACGGCGGCACCCCCGGTGCCGCCGCCCGCATCGACGATGTTCAACGGCTCGACGAACTCCTCTGCCAGGCGTGCCAGCTCGGCGGTCAACGCCTCCCAAACCACTGCGGTGCGTGCGGCGCTGGAGGCGCGCCCGGAGCTGACCTTGGAGGAGTCCACGTTGAGTCCTTTCCCTCCCGCCCCGCTCGGTGGGGCGACGCTACAGCGACAGTGATGGCTTCTTTTCCATCAGACGGGAGAGCAGACCGTTGACGAAGACCGGCGATTCGTCAGTGGACAGCTCCTTCGCCATCGCCACTGCCTCCGCGATCGCTACCCCGTCGGGAATGTCATCGGCCCACAGCAGTTCGTAGACGCCGATCCGCAGGATGTTGCGGTCCACCACCGGCATGCGGTCCAGTGTCCAGCCGATGGCGTAGGTCTCCAGGAGTTCATCGATCCGCGCGCGGTGCTCGTCCACTCTGGTGGCGAGCTGCTCGGTGAATTCGTTGATCGGCGGTTCGGTCTGCGCCCGGCGGCGCTCGATGACCTCGGAGACCGGTACCCCGCGGACTTCGGCCTCGTAGAGGATCTCTACCGCACGCACTCGGGCCTTGTGCCGTGACCCACGGCGCCGTGACCCACCCATCAGTTGACGCGACCCAAGTATTCGCCAGTCCGAGTGTCGACCTTGACCTTGTCTCCAGTGGTGACGAACAGCGGCACCTGGATGACGGCCCCGGTCTCCAGCGTGGCGGGCTTGGTGCCGCCGGTGGAGCGGTCGCCTTGCAGACCGGGCTCGGTCTCGGCGATCGTCAGCTCCACGGAGGCCGGAAGCTCGATGTAGAGCGGCGTGCCCTCGTTGACGGCGACCGTCACAATGGCGCTCTCCAGCAGGTAGTTGGCGTTGTCGCCGACCACCTCGCGGGGAACGTAGATCTGGTCGTAGGTCTCGGTGTCCATGAAGATGTAGGAGTCGCCGTCCGAGTAGAGGTACTGCATCTCCCTCTTGTCGACGGTGGCGACCTCGACCTTCACCCCGGCGTTGAAGGTCTTGTCCACGATCTTGCCGGTGGTGACGTTCTTCAGCTTGGTGCGCACGAAAGCGCCGCCCTTACCCGGCTTGACGTGCTGGAATTCAACGACGTTCCACAGCTCACCATCGTCGAGCCGGAGGGTCATGCCGTTCTTCAGGTCGTTCGTCGTCGCCACTTCAGTCGTCTCTCTCAGCCAGTAGGGCACAGTTTCGTGGTTCGCGGCCGCGCTCTTGGGGTGCGCGGCTCCCCGACAAGGGATTCGCTATCCGGCCTGCCCGGTCGAATGCGGGCGATTGTGATGAGCTGCCGGAACCGCTCATGGGTGAGTCTAGTCGGTGTCGGGCGCGTCCGGCGCGACGCCACTCACCGCCTGGTAGGCCTGGGCCAGCAGGGCATCGGAGGGACCGGCCAGGATCGCGGGTGCGGCCACGTCGTCGAGGACGACGAAGCGCAGGGTTGCGCCGCGGGTCTTCTTGTCCACCCGGATCGTGTCCCGCAGGGCGGGCCAGGCGTCGGCGCGGTAGCGCACCGGAAGTCCCACCGATTCCAGGATACGGCGGTGCCGGGCCACGAGCGCCGCATCGATCCGGCCGTCCAGGCGGGCCAGTTCGGCGGCAAAGACCATGCCGATGGAGATCGCGTAGCCGTGCCGGAACGTGTAGTTCTCGGCGCGTTCAATGGCGTGGCCGAGCGTGTGCCCGTAGTTGAGGATCTCGCGGCGTCCGCTTTCGCGCAGGTCAGCGGAGACCACCTCGGCTTTGACCGCGATGGCCCGTTCGATGAGTTCCCGCGTGTGTGCGCCGTCGGGCCGGGTGGCGGCCTCCGGGTCGGCTTCGACCAGGTCCAGGATGACCGGGTCGGCGATGAACCCGGCTTTGATGACCTCGGCGAGGCCGCCGATGTAGTCCTCCCGCGGCAGGGACGGCAGGGTGTCGAGGTCGCACACGACTCCGGCGGGCGGGTGGAACGCGCCGACGAGGTTCTTCCCTTCAGCGGTGTTGATCCCGGTCTTCCCGCCGACCGCGGCGTCGACCATGCCGAGGAGGGTGGTGGGCACGAGGATGGCGCGCACCCCCCGCAGCCAGGTGGCTGCAACGAATCCGGCCAGGTCGGTGGTGGCCCCGCCGCCCACGCCCACGATCACGTCGGTGCGGGTGAAGGCAGCCTGGCCGAGCCGAGCCCACAGGTCTGCGGCCACGGAGACGTCTTTGGCGGCCTCCCCGTCCGGGACGGGGAGCGGGAAGACGTCGTATCCGGCGGTGCGCAGGATCTCGCACACGGGCCGGGCCTTCTCCTCCAGGGTGTCGGGGTGGATGACTGCGACCCGCTGGGCGCGCTCCCCCACGAGGGCGGGCAGTTCTCCCAGGATGCCGTTGCCCACGACTACGTCGTAGGGCGTGGAGGTGCCCCCGACTCCGATGCGGGTGACCGTCATGGCTGCTCCACTCGCTGCTGTACGCCTTGGGTGTTCTCCCCCGGGCAACCGGGAGCGCGGGCGGGCATGCGTTCACCGCAGCGCTGTGTGCCGCCCGTGCCGGTTGCGGGGTGGGCTCAATTTCTGTCGGTTGGGGACGGGCCCCGGGCGTGGGGGATGGCGTTCCCCGGTTTCCGCAGGGCCCGTCGGGTGCCGCGATGGCGGACGTTTCAGTCGCCGGCGGCGGGCAGTTCTTTCGCGATCAGTTCGGCGGCCTCTTCAGGGGTGTGCTCGCTCGTGGAGACGGTGAGCGTGGCGAGGCTCTGGTAGATGGGCAGCCGTTCGCGGAGCAGAGCTTTGAGGCGGGCGCGCGGGTTGCCGAGGAGGAGTGGGCGCGCCGTGTCCAAGCCCACTCGCTTGGCCGCGTCGGCGAACTCCACTTCGAGGTAGACGACGCGGTGGCCGGCGAGGTCGGCGCGGGTCTGCTCGTTGAGGATCGCCCCGCCGCCGAGGGCCACGACCCCGGGGTGGCTGGCCAGGGCTTCTGCGACGACCTCCCGTTCCAAGGCCCGGAACGCTTCTTCACCGTCCTCGACGAAGATGTCGCTGACGGTTTTACCGGCGCGCCGTTCGATCTCGGCGTCGGTGTCGAGCAGGTCGACACCGAGTCGCTCGGCGAGGGCCCGGCCCACGGTGGTCTTGCCCGCACCGGGGGAGCCAATCAGGACCGCGAGGGGTCGGCTGCTCATCGGGAACTCCTTGCACTTCCCAGAGGGGCGCGATTACCGGACGATCAGCGAGTCCAGGTAGCCGCGCAGGTTGCGGACGGTTTCCGCGACCGAGTCTCCACCGAACTTCTCCAGGGCGGCGTCGGCCAGCACCAGGGCGACCATCGCCTCGGCGACGACTCCCGCAGCCGGGACCGCGGTGACGTCGCTGCGCTGGTGGTGGGCCTGGGCGGGCTGGCCCGTGCTCACGTCGATGGTGTCCAGGGCCCGGGGCACGGTGGCGATGGGTTTCATTGCGGCGCGGACCCGCAGCGGGTCGCCGGTGCTCATGCCGCCTTCCACGCCGCCGGCCCGGTTGCTGCGGCGGCGGATCCCGTCGGGGCCGACGTCGATCTCGTCGTGGGCGGCGGAACCGCGCCGGGCAGCGGTGCGGAAGCCGTCGCCGAATTCCACGCCTTTGATCGCCTGGATGCCCATGAGGGCCCCAGCCAGCCGCGCGTCGAGGCGGCGGTCCCAGTGGACGTGGCTGCCCAGGCCGGGCGGCAGCCCGTAGGCGATGACTTCGACGACTCCGCCGAGGGTGTCGCCGGTCTTGCGGGTGTCGTCTACTTCGGCGACCATGCGGGCGCTGGTCTCCGGGTCGAAGCAGCGCACCGGGTCGGCGTCGACGCGGGCGAGGTCCTCCGGGGCGGGGATGGGGGCGTCGTCGGGGACGGAGACGCTGCCCATCGCCACGACGTGGCTGACGATTTCCACGCCGAGCGCCTGGCGGAGGAACTGGCGGGCGACTTCACCCAGGGCGACGCGCGCGGCGGTCTCGCGGGCGCTGGCGCGCTCCAGGATCGGGCGGGCTTCGTCATAGCCGTACTTCTGCATGCCCACGAGGTCGGCGTGCCCAGGCCGGGGGCGGGTCAGGGGGGCGTTGCGCGCCACCCCTTCGAGCTCCTCGGCGGGCACGGGGTCGGGGGACATGACTTTCTGCCATTTGGGCCATTCGGTGTTGCCCACCTGGATCGCCACCGGCCCGCCGAGGGTGCGGCCGTGACGGATCCCTCCAATGATGGAGACCTCGTCCTTCTCGAACTTCATGCGGGCGCCCCGGCCGTACCCGGCGCGACGACGGAGCAGGGCGGCGGCGATGTCGTCCGAGGTGACGGACACGCCGGCCGGTAGGCCCTCCAGGATCGCGACGAGTGCCGGCCCGTGGGACTCCCCAGCGGTCAGCCAGCGCAACATGACTCCGATCTTTTCACGTCCTGTCCCGCACAGCGACATCGATCTCACCCTTTGACCGGTTTCCCGCGTGCGGCGGGCGGGGCTAGGCGGCGAGGAGCAGCGGGATCGGGTCGCCGAAAAGGAGGACAGCGAGGGCCCCGCCCACCATGAACGGGCCGAGGGGCAGGTGGCTTTTCAGGCTGGCCCGGCCGAGCAGGACCAGTCCGAGGCCCACGCAGGAGAAGGCGAGGAAGGCGAGGAAGGTGCCGCTGACCACGGGGGTCCAGCCGTCCCAGCCCAAGTAGAGGCCGATCAGGCCGGAGAGGGTGACGTCGCCCCATCCCATGCCGGGCGGGTAGATGGCCCGCAGGAGCCGGTAGAAGCCCCACAGGGCGGCCATGCCGCCGAGGGCGTGCAGGAAGGCGGTGCCGCCGTGGGGGGTGGTGAGGGCAGCGGCCCCGAGCAGGGCGAGGGCGATGGGGTAGGCGGGGCGGACGAGGAGGCGGGGCAAGCGTGTGACCCGCAGGTCGATGCTGGAGAGCAGGGTGCCCCACAGGGCGAGGAAGGCGAGGGCCGCGATTTCGGCGGCGGAGCGGTGCGCGGCGCCGAAGCCGACTGCCGCGAACGCGGCGGCCGCGGCGGCCACGGTGGGCCAGGGGGCGCGGACGGTTTCACCGCCGGGGCCGCGTCCGGTCAGCACGAGCCGCCACGGCAGGGGGGACCAGGGCGGCCAGGGCACGACCTGTCCCGAGCGGGGCAGGGTGGGCGGCGGCGGACCGGGTGAGGCGGGGTCGTCGCTGGGCGGGTAGTCGGGGAACAGCACGACGACGCGCCCGGTGAAGAAGGCGAGCAGGCCGCCGAGGGGGGCCATGGCGAGGGCGAGCGGCAGCGCGGAGGACATGTCCGGCATTCTGCCGCTTTCCCGCCCCCGGCGGCAGCGGGATCCGCGCGGCTGTGGACACCGGGACCGCTGCGGGAGGTGAGATGCGTCTCACCGGTCGCGGCGGGCGCGGACCACTGCGCTCAGCTCGACGCCCCCGGGCAGGATGACGGCGAGTTCGGTAGCGAGCCGTTTGGCTACTTTGCGGATCACTTCGTCGTCGCGCCGCTCCAGTTCCAGCCGGATGCCGATGTCGGCCCGCTCGGAGTCGTGGATGCGGACCCGCTCGATACCGAATTCGGTGTGGGTGATCCGGTAGATCAGCGCGAGAACCTGCGGGTCGTCTTTGGGCTCGGGCACCATGCCGTGCTCGGCGAGGGCGCTCAGGAAGCGGCCTTGGATCGCGTAGGTGACGGGGCCTGCGACGTCGATGACGACGGCGTCGGCTTTGTCTTCGTAGGCGGCACGGCAGGCGTCCTGGGTGGTGACCGGGATGGGCCGGGCGTCTTCCCGCCAGCGTTTGACCGTGTCGACCGAGGTGAAGGCGAGGACACCGCGCCGCCCGTCCTTGCCGATGAGCACGGGCATCGCGACTTCGCTGCGTTTTTCGCGGACGCGGCCGTCGGGGCCGGTGGCGGTTTTCACCGGCCGTGCCACCACAGGGACGAGGAGCCGCGAGTGGCGCAGCGTTTCGAGCACCTGGCGGTCGCCGACCCTGCCTCGGGCATAGGCGTCGAGTTTCTCCCGGACGCGGGGGTCAGCACTGCCGTCGTCGTTACGGAACTGCTGCGCGCCGATAATGGTAGGTCCAGCCACAGTGGTGACTCTACTGCGTAGTGGCGGGTCCCCTGAGTGTACTCCCAGGGAATGCGCGGGTGTCGCGGTCTAGTGCGCGGTGGGGTCGCGCAGTCCGCGTTCGAGGACCGCCAGGATGTCGCGGAGTTGAGCGGTCTGTTCGTCGGTCAGCCGACCGAAGAGGTATTCGCGCACCTGCGCGACGTGGCCGGGAGCGGCGGCCCGCAGCACTTCAGCGCCTTTGTCGGTGAGGACCGCCCAGAAGCCGCGCCGGTCCTCCACGCAGTCTTCCCGGCGCACGTATCCGTCCCGCTCCAGGCGGGCCACCTGGTGGGAGAGGCGGCTTTTGGAGACGAGGACCGTCTCGGCGAGGGTGCGCATGCGCATCCGCCGTCCTTCCGCCTCGAACAGGTGGACCAGGATGCCGTATTCGACCAGGGTGAGCCCGTTCCTGCGCCGCAGGTCCCGGTCGAGCCGCTCCTGGAGCAGGGAGTTGACTGTGAGGAAGCTGCGCCAAAGGCGCTGCTCTTCCTCAGTGAGCCAGTTGACCGCGTCCATGGCGGCCATCGTACTTACGCCTTCTCTCTCCATGCACTCACTTTTTCTTCTCAGGAAGAAAATTCTTCGGATGTTGTTGTATATTAAACAACGTTGTTCCACGGATCCATCCATCACCCCTGGGAGGAAACCACCATGACCGAACAGCAGCTCCCCGCAGGCACGTGGACGATCGACGCCGCCCACTCCGAGGTCGGCTTCAGCGTGCGGCACATGATGGTCAGCCGGGTGCGCGGCCGCTTCGAGAAGTTTGACGCCACGCTGACCGTGCCGGAAGACCCGCTCCAGTCCTCGGTGGTCGCCACCATCGACGCCAGCTCCATCAACACCAACAACGCGCAGCGCGACGAGCACGTCCGCTCCGCCGACTTCCTCGACGTCGCCAACCACCCCGAGTTCACCTTCACCTCCACCGGGCTGCGCCAGGAGGGGGAGAACTTCGTCCTCACCGGTGACCTGACCATCAAGGGCAACACCCGCCCGGTGGAACTGGCGCTGGAGTTCAACGGCTCCACCACCGACCCCTACGGCCTGAAGCGCGCCGGCTTCCACGCGTCCACTGAGATCAGCCGCAAGGAGTTCGGCGTGGACCTCCACATGCCGATGGACGGCGGCGGTGTCGTGGTCGGCGACAAGATCACGATCGAGATCGACGCCGAGTTCACCCTCAAGCAGGACTGACCCTCCTCGACAGGCTTTCTCCAGCGCTCTCGCTATCGTGATGGGGCCGCCGGTGCACACCGGCGGCCCCGCATTCATTCCGCACACGAAAGGACGTCAGCGTGTCTGCCACCCCGTTCTCCCCCGACGTCGTCGCCGCAGTCACGCAGCACATGAACGACGACCACCCGGACGACACCCTGCTCATCGTCCGCGCTTTCGGCGGCTATCCGGAGGCGACTGCGGCGCGGATGACCGGTCTGGACGGCACCGCGGGAGAGTACTCCGCCACCGTCGACGGCCGAGAGGTCGCCGTGCGCATCCCCTGGTCCCAGCCGCTCACCGAACGCGCCCAGATCCGCACCGAAGTGGTGCGGCTGTACCGGGAGGCCTGCGCGCGGCTCGGCGTCGCCCCGCGCGGGGAAGCCCAGGAGGGGACGGAGCACTGAGCTGCCTGGCGCGGTCCCGTGCCCTTGCGACGCATCCGCGGCGCGCTCCACTGCGTCTCATCGGATGACCGGAAAGCGCGCCTGGGCCGCGCCCGGTCACCTACCCTGAGAAGGGCCGACAGTTCGGCCCACCGTTCCTGGAGCGTCGCTTCCCGATGACAGTTCCCCAACCCTCTGACCCTGAGTCGCCCACCCGCAAAATCGAGGCGGTCGAGCCGACCGTCCAGCTCACCCCCTCGGAGCCGGGTGTCACCCGCAAGCTCACCGCGCTGCTGCGGCCCGGCGCCACGCGGCGCCTTCCCGCGGCCGAGCCGCGCACCGCGGTGCTGACCAGGCCGGTGCGGCGCCGGGGAAGGCTGGGGCGGCTCGCCTGGCGGGTACTGGAAGGACCGGCCAGCGAAGTCGAATACCGGATCCCTGCGGAGCTGCGGGAACGCTACACCGTCCAGGAGTATGTCGGCGCGGGCGGCGAGGCGGTGGTCTACCGGGCCGTGCCGGTGGGCCGCGACGGACCGCCGATCGCGCTCAAGCTGTACCGGTCCGGACACGACATCAACCGGGACCTGCTGGACCGGATCAGCGCCCTGGGCACGGTCAGCCCGCACATCCCCGTGCTGCACGGCTACGGGTATGCCCGCGCTCCGTGGGGGGAGGAGATCGCCTGGGAGGCGCAGGAGTACTTCGCGCTGGGCTCGCTGCGCACCCTTATCGACCAGGCCCCGCTCCCCGACGACCAGGCCCGCGCCGTCATCGCGGCCCTCAGCGATTGCCTCGGCTACTGGCAGCAGTCGCTGAACTACAACCACACCGACGTCAAACCGGAGAACCTGCTGATCCGCTCCCTGGATCCTCCGGTGTTCGCGCTGACCGACTTCGGCGGAGCCGTCCGCGCGACGATGAGCCAGATCTACGGCGGGCAGGCCATCACCGAGGCCTACGCCGCGCCCGAGGTGATCGAAGGGCGCCGGGAAGCCCCGGCCGCGTGGTGGTCGCTGGGGGTGATCGCGCACGAGCTGGTCACCGGGCAGCGTCCCCCGCGCAGCGGCAACTGGTTGACGGCCCGCAGTACCGCGGTGGACCTCTCCGCGGTCGCCGATGAACGCTGGCGGCTCCTGATCCGCGGCCTGCTCACCCCGGACCCTAAGACGCGCTGGGGTGACGCCCAGGTGCGCCAGTGGCTGCGCGGGGAGCGCCCCAGCGTGGCCCGGCCGCGCAAGCACCGGCCCATCACATTCGAAGGCGTGGCGCACGAGGACCCGCCCAGTCTCGCCTTCGACTTGATGGACCGGTTCGATAAGGGGGCGGTGTGGCTGCAACGCCGCCACCAGGAGGTGGAGACGTGGCTGTCCCGCGAAGTCCACGACCTCACCTTCGACCCGGCCCCGCTGAAGCAGCTCCGCACCCGCCCGGAGCGGGCGCACGTCGCGATCAGCGCCCTGGCCGCCCAGTACGTGCCAGGGCTGCCCCCGCGCTACCGGGGCCACCAGATCACCGCCGAAGGCGTCTTGGAGCTCGCCCGCGGGGAAAGCACCCAGCAGGCGGTTCTGCGCGAGGCGATCGAGTGGGGGGCCGTGCAGTCGGCGGCTCGGCACTGGTGCACCCACCCGCGGTGCCGCAGCCACGAAACCCGGCGCTGCCAGCTGCTGGAACTGGTGCACCACGAGGTTCCGCTCATCATGCGGCAGGTGCGGGCCACCGTGGACGGGCTGGCGCAGACACCCGACTTCACCCCGCCGGAAGAACACGACTGGGATGCGGCCTGGGCGCGCGCCGCCGAACTCGTCTTGGACCCCGAGGCCGCGGCACGCTACCGGCGGCTGCTGCTGACCCGCTCGTGGCTGCCCGGCCGCTACGGTGATGCTGCCCGCGCCCGGTGGTGGACCGAGCAGCGCACGACTGCGCTCCGCGGCGACCGCACGGCCCGGAGCACCCGGGCGGCCCTGGTCACCGCGGTCCTGCTGCTGCCCAGCGCGGTGCAGGCGGGGGCCGCGCAGCGGGCCCGGGCGGCGACCGAGTCCCGGGAGCGGCGCCAGCAGCGCTGGGAGCGGTTCACCTCGTCGGTCGAGTCCCGCTGGTCGGCGACGCGGGCTCGGCTGGCCCGGCAGTGGGAGAAGCGGCGTACCGGCCCGTTCGAATGGCATACGCCGGAGGCGCGGGAGGAGCGGCGGCGCCGCCGGGAAGCGCGGCGGATGGAGCGCGGGATGGCGCGGCTCCAGCGGGCCATGGCGGCGGGCCGCTGCCGCCGTTTCGCCCGGCCCGCGGCGCTGGCCGGGCTGCTGGACGGGTGCGGGCTGTGGCTCTGGGAGTCCCAGGGCGGCCTGTTCACCGACCAGGAGTGGGTGGTGACCGCGTTCGGGTGGGCGGAGGCGATCCGCGACAACAGCCTGGTCACCTTGGCCGCCCAGCTCTGCTCGTCGCTGCTGGAGCTGCTGCCGGGCGGGATCGGCCTGGTCTGGTGGTTCCCGGTCCTGCTGGGGGTGCTGCTGTTCGCCTTGGGGCGGACCGCGGCCAATCAGCACCGCAGTGCCCGCACCCGGCTGGTCGCCTACCGTCTCGCGGTGGTCGCCAGTGTGCTCGTCGTGGTCAGAGCACTGGCCCACGGGCTGTTCTTCCTGTTCATGGGGGTGCTGATTCCCGCCGCGCTCTTGGCCGGCTGAGCTGGGCTGCGGGGGTGCCGAAAATCTAACCAAACTCTTGTGGAACACAATGTGCCTGGTAGGCAGCCCAGAGTAACTGACCGCCCCCGGCCACCCCGGTTTCCGGGAAGCGGAAAAGGGTTATATTCGCAAACGGTTCGTCAGCCCCACAAATCGGAGAACTGGTGCAGAAAATGGCCGAGGGTTCGCATTCCGCTATCACGTTGGAAGCGGGAAAGTACCGCGCCACAGTCGACCCGCTCGGTGCCGCCCTGCGCACGCTGCACTGGGGTGAGCGGGAACTCGTCTGGGGATACCCGGAGGGCCGCCCCCAACTCGCGCAGGGACAGATCCTCCTCCCCTGGCCGAACCGGATCGACCACGGTCGGTACTCCTTTGGCGGGACCACCTACCAACTGGAGATCACCGAACCGGAACTCGACAACGCGATCCATGGGCTGACCAGCACACTCCTGTGGCAGCCGAGCCAGATCACCGCGGACTCGGTCCGTTTCACCCTTGCGTTCGACGGCGCGCCCGGCTACCCCTTCCGCATGGAGTTCTGGGTGTGCTACAGCCTCGACCCCGACCACGGGCTGCACGTCCGCATCGGGGCGCAGAACACGGGGGACGGCCCGGCACCCTACGGCCACGGCAGCCACAACTACCTCACTCTGGGACTCCCGGTCGACGAGGTCACCCTGCAGCTTCCCGCCGCGGAATGGCAGCCCGTCAACGAGCGGATGATCCCCACAGGACCGGTCCGCTCCGTGGCCGGCACCGACTACGACTTCCGCACTCCCCGGCAGGTCGGCCCCACCGTCTTGGACACGGCGTTCACCGGCCTGCGCTTCGACGAGGCGGGGCGTTCCTGGACGGTGCTGAGCGCCGGGGAGCTGTGCGTCGGCCTCTGGGCCGATGACAGCCACCCGTGGCTCCAAGTGTTCTCCGCCGACTATCCCGGCCCGGAACGCCGCCGCCATCTGGCTGTCGAACCGATGACCTGCCCGCCCAATGCGTTCGTCACCGGAACCGACCTGATCGTGCTGGACCCGGGGCAGAGTATCGAGTCGTCCTTCGGCATCACCTCTACCCCGGAGTGACGCGGCACGTCATGCGGGGCGTCCGCGGCTCCGGGGCTCCTAGGTCAGGATCGAGGTCAGCGCCAGGACGATGATCGTCAGCCACAGCAGAGTGATGACGATCCGGTCGATCCGGCTCTGATGGCGGTACTTCCTTCCCCAATGTTTGGAGCCCATGTCCTTAGGACGTTTCCGCTCCACGGAAGGTTCTCAGTTTCGGCCAGGTTTTTACCTCGTTATGACAGGAATTGAAGGATCCCTACCGCCCTGGCCGGGGCCGGGACGCCCGCGGACTCAGCCGCGGCTGGGTTCTGCTGCTTCGCCGCGCTCCCGCAGGTGGTGCCGGAACTCTTCGAGGTAGGCCCGGGCCAGTTCCCCGTCGTTGCTCTGGATCCCCATCACCGCCAGGGTGGAGCCGTCGGCCAGGTCGATACTCGGCCACGGCTCCCCCACCGGCATTCGGGCGTCGATGATCTCCGGCCACACCAGGACGTGGGTGCGGATCACATTGACCACGGTCACCCGGTGCTCGGTCAGCTCGAGCCGGGGCCGGGCCAGGAAACGCAGCCCGCCCCCGATCAGCGCGCCCACCAGGATCAGCGAGATGCGGTCCTGGATCCCCCAGTTCGGGGGCATGATGACGGCGAGGAACACCATGGTCGCCATGATGAGCGCGGCGAGTCCGTAGGCGACGATGCGGAGGTTGCGTGGTCGGAAGGTCACCGGCAGCGCACGCGGCGCCTGCCGGTTCATCCCGTTCACCATGCCCCTGTCTCCCGCATCCTGGATCGGCACGCCTGGCTTCCCCTCTGTGCTCTTCTTCCGTCACGTGGTTGTCGGCCGCGGCCGTCCGTCCCGTTGTCCTCGTGCGTCCCGGAGTTTGCGGAGCACGAGGGCGGTGTCGAGTGCCGCTACCGCAGCCTCCCATCCCTTGTCTTCCTTGCTGTCCGGGAGGCCGGCACGGTCCCGTGCCTGTTCCAGGGTGTCACAGGTCAGTACTCCGTTGCCCACGGGGACCTCGGTCCGCAGCGCCACCTCGGTCAGCCCGTGGGTGAAGGACTGGCACACGTAGTCGAAGTGGGGGGTGTCGCCGCGGATAACCGCGCCCAGCGCCACGACGGCGTCGTGGGTGCGGGCCAGTTCCTGGGCGACGACGGGGATCTCCACGGCTCCGGCGACCCGCACCACCGTCGTCTCGGCCACCTTGCACTGTTCAGCCGCGGCTAGGGCCCGCTCCAGCATCGGTTCGACGACTTCGGCATTCCACCGGGTGGCGACCACCCCGAGGGTCAGCCCTTGGGCGTCTACCGTGTACTCAGGCCGTCCAGCTCCGCTCATCGTTACTGCTCTCCACCACGGTCAGGAGGCCAGACCCGGCAGGTCGTGGCCCATACGGTCGCGTTTCGTACGCAGGTAGCGCAGGTTGTCGGGGGTGATGGCGGCGGGGAGCGGGATCCGCTCGTCGACCACGACGCCGTGCGCGGCCAGCCCGGCGGCCTTGTCCGGGTTATTGCTCAGCAGCCGCACCGACCGCACGCCCAGGTCGAGGAGGATCTGCGCTCCGGTGCCGAATTCGCGGGCATCGGCGGGCAGCCCCAGTTGCAGGTTGGCGTCCACCGTGTCCGCACCCTGGTCTTGGAGCCGGTAGGCGCGGAGCTTGTGCAGCAGGCCGATGCCGCGGCCTTCGTGGCCGCGCTGGTAGACGATCACTCCGGCACCGGTTTGGGCGATCCGCGCCATGGCCGCGTCCAACTGGTCGCCGCAGTCGCAGCGGTACGAGCCGAACGCGTCCCCGGTGAGGCATTCAGAGTGGAGCCGGACCAGCGCCCGCTCCCCGGTGCCGAGGTCGCCGTAGACGAGGGCCACGTGCTCGGAGTCGTCCACGACGGAGCGGTAGCCGACCGCCCGCCATTCGCCGTAGCGGTTGGGGATCCGGGTCTCCACGACCCGTTCGATGAGGGTCTCCGTGCGGCGGCGGTAGGCCACGAGCTGTTCGATGGAGACCAGGGCGAGGCCGTGCTCGTCGGCGAAGGCGCGGAGTTCCGGCAGCCGGGCCATGGTGCCGTCGTCGTTGACGATCTCCGCGATCACCCCGGCGGGGCGGCGGCCAGCGAGCCGGGCCAGGTCCACGGCGGCTTCGGTGTGCCCGCGCCGCACCAGCACCCCGCCGGGACGGTAGCGCAGGGGGAAGATGTGGCCGGGCCGGACGAAGTCGCCGGGCTCGCTGGCCTCGTCGGCGAGCAGCCGGATCGTGCGGGCACGGTCCGCGGCGGAGATGCCGGTGTGCACCCCGGTACGGGCGTCCACGGTCACGGTGTAGGCGGTGTGCAGCCGGTCCTCGTTGCGCGGTGTCATCAACGGCAGGTTGAGCCGGTCCAGGTCTTCGCCAAGCATCGGCACGCACACCACCCCGGAGGTGTGGCGGATCATGAAGGCCAGCAGTTCGGGGGTGGCCGCATCGGCGGCGAAGACCAGGTCGCCCTCGTTCTCCCGGTCGGCGTCGTCCACGACGACGACCGGGCGTCCCGCGGCGATGGCTTTGAGCGCCTCGTCGATGTCGTCCAGCGGGATGGGGCTGGCGGTGCGGTTCACGGCAAACTCCTCTGTGCGGCAGGAACGGTAGGTCACGACGGTCAGGCGAACGAGTGCACTGCTGGGGCCTCAGCGTTGCGGCGGGCCCGGTAGTGGCGCATCCAGTTGCGGAGCCCGAGGACGGCGAGCACGAAGAACACGCCGTAGACGACACCGCTCACCCACAGGCCGGACAGCACGGTGATGGGGATGCCCACCATGTCCACGACGATCCACACCACCCAGAAGTCGACGAGCCCGCGGCTTTGGGCGTACATCGCCACTGCGCTTCCCACGAAGATGAACGCGTCCAGCCACGGCGCCCAGGACCAGCCGGTGACGGTGAAGAACCAGCCCACGGCGGCGGTTCCTCCGGCCAGGACGGCGATCAGGCGGAGTCGTTCTGCCCGGTGGGCGGGGCGTACCGCGAGGTCTCCTTCGTCGCGGATTCCGCGCGCCCAGCGGTACCACCCGTAGACGGCGAGCCCCGCGACGACCACCTGTTTGAGCGCGTTGCCGACCAGGTGGGCGTCGACCGAGACCACGAAGAGCAGGAACGTGCCGGTGAGCTGGACGGGCCAGGTCCACAGGGTGCGGCGGATCGCCAGCGCCACGGTGGCCAGGGCCGCGAGGTTGCCGATCAGGTCGGCCCAGCGGACATGCTCACCGAACAGCGTGAACCCGGCGTAGGCCCACTCCAGCCATGCGCTGCCGGGGCCGCTCATCGGATACCGCCCACCCGGTCGCCCAGCAGGCGCTCCACGTATTTGGCCAGGGTGTCGACCTCGATGTTGACTTTCGTGCCTACCGTGGCGAACCCGAGGGTGGTGGCTTGCAGCGTGGTAGGGATCAGGCTGACCGTGAACGAGGAGTCGGTGCAGGCGGCAACGGTGAGGCTCACCCCGTCCACGGCGATGGACCCTTTTTCCACCACGTAGCGGGACAGGCGGGCGGGCAGGGAGAAGGTGACGGTTTCCCAGTCCGTGCCGGGAACCCGCTCGGTGACGACGCCGGTGCCGTCCACGTGCCCTTGGACGATGTGGCCGCCGAGCCGGGAGGAGACTTTGAGGGCGCGTTCCAGGTTCACCGGGGAGCCGACGGTGAGCGCGCCCAAGTTGGAGCGGTCCAGGGTCTCCTTCATCACGTCGGCGCTGAACCGGCCGTCGGCCAGTTCGGTCACGGTCAGGCAGACCCCGTTGACCGCGATGGAATCGCCGGGAGACGCGTCTGAGGTGACGTCAGGACCGTGGATGGTGAGCCGGATCGCATCCGCGGAATCCGATCCCACCGGGGTGACCTCGACAACCGTGCCGAGTTCTTCAACGATGCCGGTGAACATGCGAGAGCCTTCCCCCTAGCCAGGTCAGGCTCCGGGGTAAGGCGGCATCAGACGCCATCGGACTGCCGCGGCACACAGCAGCGAGTACCGCACAGATCCACCACGTACTACCTCCCATCCGGACTTTCACCGTCGGTACCGGAGTTTCACCGGTTCCACCAGCCGATGGCTTCGACTGGGTCGCGGACTGTCACCGCCGGTTCGGACTTTCACCGACCCCGGAGCACGCGTGTGTACTTCTTGCCCAACAGTGTGCCACGGAGGGGTATTCCGCGGCCAGACCAGGGTGGGGAACCGAATCCCGCACTATTCACTCTTCGTTGCAGGAAAAATACTTTTTGTTCTTATTGCGTTCATCACCTGCAACAAAAGTGACGGAAAGGAAACGGATCGTGCGGGCGGGATGCCGCGGTGGTCGGACCAGTCGGGTGCGGGAGCCGGTCCGACCGCGGGTCTAGCGGGCGGTGGCCCGCTCTGCGAGGGCGCGCAGGTGCTCGACGGCGGCCGCCGGGTCTTTTTCGCCGTAGACCGCGGAGCCTGCCACGAAGACGTCGGCCCCGGCTTCCGCGCACCGTTCGATCGTCTCCGCGCTCACTCCGCCGTCGACCTGGAGCCACACCGAAGCGTCGGCGTTGCGGATGAGTTCGCGGGCGCGGCGGATCTTCGGCAGCACGAGGTCGAGGAACTTCTGGCCGCCGAAACCGGGTTCGACCGTCATGACCAGCAGCATGTCGATCTCACCCAGGAGGTCGGCGTACCCGTCGACCGGGGTGGCGGGGTTGAGTGCCAGCCCGGCGCGGGCCCCGGCCGCACGGATCGCCCGGAGCGTGCGTACCGGCGCCTTGGCGGCTTCGGCGTGGATGGTGACGCTCTGCGCGCCCACTTCGGCGTAGGCCGGGGCCCACCGGTCCGGGTCCTCGATCATCAGATGGCAGTCCAACGGCAGCGGCGCCACCTTGAGCAAGGACTCCACGACGGGCAGGCCCAAGGTCAGGTTGGGCACGAAATGGTTGTCCATGACGTCGACGTGCAGCCAGTCGGCGGCACCGGCGACGGCCTCGACTTCGTCGGCCAGGCGCGCGAAGTCGGCGGAAAGGATGCTGGGTGAGATCTGGATTGCCACGGAAGGAGAGTGTATTGGGGCCGAATCTCAAGGTCAGACCGGCTCAGCGTTTCCGCAGCAGCGCCAGGAACATCGCGTCGGTGCCGTGACGGTGCGGCCAGAACTGCACGAAGCGGTCGGCGGCGACGTCGGGGACTTCCGGCAGGTGGCGGGCAGCGTTGAGCAGGTCCGCGTCGTCGCGTCCGGCGAGGACGTCGGTAACGACGCCGCGGGTCTCCGCGAGGTGCGGTGAGCAGGTGACGTAGCCGACCACTCCGCCGGGGCGGACCGCGTCCAGGGCCCGGTTGAGCAGGGCGCGCTGCAGCGGGACGAGTTCGGCGAGGTTCTCCGGGGTGCGCCGCCACCGCGACTCGGGGCGGCGGCGCAGCGCGCCCAGGCCGGTGCACGGCGCGTCGACGAGCACCCGGTCGAAAATGCCGTCCCGCCACGGCGGCTGGGTGGAGTCGGCCACGATGACGCGGGCGGAGTTGCCGAGCGACCGGTGGACGGCGCGGGCGACCAGTCCGGCCCGTGCGGGCTGCACTTCGGCGGCGAGCAGGCGTCCGCCGCGCTCCCCCACGAGTCCGGCCATGAGGGCGGCTTTTCCGCCCGGTCCGGCGCACATGTCCAACCACTGCTGGTCAGGGCCGGAGACCGGCACCCGGCTCAGGGCCAGAGCGACGAGCTGGCTGGCTTCGTCCTGCACGACGGCGCGGCCTTGGCGGACCAGGCGCAGCATGCCGGGGTCCCCTTCCGGGAGGACCGCCCCGTACGGCGAGTAGCGGGCGGCGACAGCGCCTTCGTCGACCAGGTCGGTGACGGTGGCGCGCCCGGGTTTGGCGAGCAGGGTGACGCGGGGCCGCTCGTTGTGGGCGGTGAGGAGCCGTTCGGTCTCTTTCAGGCCGCTGCTGGTCTCGTCGCCGAGCGCTTCCGCGAACGCCTGGACCACCCAGCGGGGATGGCTGTGGGTGATCGCGAGGTGTCCGACAGGGTCGGTCTTCCGGTCGGGGGCGAGCACGCTCAGCCATCCGGTGAGGTCGCGTGCGGTGACTTTGCGCAGGACCGCGTTGACGAATCTGGCGCGGTGGTGGCCGACGATCCGGCGGGCCAGGTCGACGGTGCTGCTGACCGCGGCGTGCGGGGGGACGTCCATGGACAGCAGTTGGTGGGCGCCCATGCGCAGCAGGGGGAGGACTTCGGTGTCGACGGAGCGCAGGGAGCGGTCCACGCAGGCGTCCAGGACAGCGTCGTAGGAGCCTTGGAGGCGCAGAGTCCCGTAGGTCAGCTCGGTGGCGAGCCCGGCGTCCCGTCCGGTGATCCCCCGTTCGCGGAGGAGGACGGGCAGCAGCAGGTTGGCGTAGGCGTCGCGGGTCTGGACTGCGTACAGCACGTCGTAGGCGACGCGGCGGGCCGGGTCCCGGGGGCGGGTCCGCGACGCGGAACCGCGAGGGCTGCGCCGGGTCGTGCGGTACGGGGATGAGAATCTCTGGGTCACGGTTGAGCCGCCTCGTCCCTGATCGTGGTGACGCTGTGTCTTGCGGTACGTCCCTCACCAACGAGGGTATCGGTCTGCCTCGGCATTCTCAGTCGTCTCCGAAGCGTTCCCCGTCGCCGATCCGGGCACCGCGGGCCCAGTCGGCGGCGGGCATGGCTTTCTTGCCTTGCGGCTGGACTTCGCCGAGCCGCACCGGGTGGGTGGCGGTGCCGACCAGCACGTCCCGGCTGGTGGCGACGAGCTGGCCGGGGGGCAGGGGTGCAGCGTCGGGAAGGGGTTCGACGGGGCCGAGTTTGATCCGGGTACCGCGGAAGCGGGTCCACGCGCCCGGGGCAGGGGTGCAGGCGCGGATGAGGCGGTCGACGCGCAGGGCGGGGGCGGTGAAGTCGACCCGGGCGTCGTCGGGGGTGAGTTTGGGGGCGTAGCTGACGCCTTCGCTGCCCTGCGGGCGGGGGACGAGCTCGTTCTTGGCGATGCCGTCGATGGTGCGCACCAGGAGTTCCGCGCCCGATTTCGCGAGGCGTTCGAGCAGGTCTCCGCTAGTGTCGCGGGGGCCGATGGGCTCGGTGACCGTGCCGTAGACGGGGCCGGCGTCGAGTTCCCGTTCGATCTGGAAGGTGGTGGCTCCGGTGATGTCGTCGCCGTGCAGGATGGCGTGTTGCACGGGGGCAGCGCCGCGCCAGGCGGGAAGCAGGGAGAAGTGCAGGTTGACCCAGCCGTAGCGGGGGATGTCGAGGGCTTCTTGCCGGAGCAGTGCGCCGTAGGCCACCACAGGGCAGCAGTCGGGGGCGAGCTCGCGGAGCCGGTCGAGGAAGGCGGGGTCGTCGGCCCGCGCGGGTTTGAGGACTTCGATTCCGGCTTCGGCGGCGCGGCGCGCAACCGGGCTGGCGACGAGGCGGCGGCCCCGTCCTGCGGCCGCATCGGGCCGGGTCACGACCGCGACGACCTCGTGCTCGGAGGCGAGTAGCGCATCCAGGGACGGCACGGCCACCTCGGGCGTGCCCGCGAAGACCAGTCTCATGTACGACCCCCTCATCCGCGATGGTGAGACCACGGCCGCTGCACCGCAGGGCTCTCCTGCTGCCGGTTCTGTCCGACCGTGGTCCAAGCGTATTGATCTTCGCGGGTGTCTCGGTCCTGCTGTGCCACGGCGTCGGGGAGTGCGCCGGTGTCCTCCCGCTGCCCGGCACTACCCTGCCCGGCCGGTAGTTACGCCACGCGTTTTTCTCCGGCGGGTTTCCGGAGTTCTCCTACCTCCGACCACCACGGGTTTTCCCCTGTGTTTCCGCGTTTTTTCTGCTATTTTCCTCCGACTCCGTTGTGACGCCCATTATCGATATGGATGATCTGACGTCTGAATCCCCTTGTCACCCTAGACATTCACCCATTTTGTCGCTTTTACGGCTTTCTTTGGGAGTTCTCCGTTTCACCAAGGAACAAAACCGCAACGGAGAGTAGGCGCGGTCTTTACAGCTCCCTTGCCAATGGTTATCGTCCGAACGGAAAACGATCTGGGAGCGCTCCCAGCCATGCGCTCCTCTTCGTGCCCCTCACTTCTTTTGAGCCTTGTGCTCGTTAGGAGCCCCGAATGTCCCCCAGACCTCTTCGCGCTCTTCTGGGCGCCGCGGCGGCGGCCTTGGTCAGCGCGGCTGCTCTGGCCTTCCCGTCGCAAGCGGCGGCCAATGATTCTCCGTTCTACGTCAACCCCAACATGTCCTCCGCCGAATGGGTGCGGAACAACCCCAACGACCCGCGTACCCCGGTAATCCGCGACCGGATCGCCAGCGTGCCGCAGGGCACCTGGTTCGCCCACCACAACCCCGGGCAGATCACCGGCCAGGTCGACGCGCTCATGAGCGCCGCCCAGGCCGCCGGCAAGATCCCGATCCTGGTCGTGTACAACGCCCCGGGCCGCGACTGCGGCAACCACAGCAGCGGCGGCGCCCCCAGTCACAGCGCCTACCGGTCCTGGATCGACGAATTCGCTGCCGGACTGAAGAACCGTCCCGCCTACATCATCGTCGAACCGGACCTGATCTCGCTGATGTCGAGCTGCATGCAGCACGTCCAGCAGGAAGTCCTGGAGACGATGGCGTACGCGGGCAAGGCCCTCAAGGCCGGGTCCTCGCAGGCGCGGATCTACTTCGACGCCGGCCACTCCGCGTGGCACTCGCCCGCACAGATGGCTTCCTGGCTCCAGCAGGCCGACATCTCCAACAGCGCGCACGGTATCGCCACCAACACCTCCAACTACCGGTGGACCGCTGACGAGGTCGCCTACGCCAAGGCGGTGCTCTCGGCCATCGGCAACCCGTCCCTGCGCGCGGTCATCGACACCAGCCGCAACGGCAACGGCCCCGCCGGTAACGAGTGGTGCGACCCCAGCGGACGCGCCATCGGCACGCCCAGCACCACCAACACCGGCGACCCGATGATCGACGCCTTCCTGTGGATCAAGCTGCCGGGTGAGGCCGACGGCTGCATCGCCGGCGCCGGCCAGTTCGTCCCGCAGGCGGCCTACGAGATGGCGATCGCCGCGGGCGGCACCAACCCCAACCCGAACCCCAACCCGACGCCCACCCCCACTCCGACCCCCACGCCGCCTCCCGGCTCCTCGGGGGCGTGCACGGCGACGTACACGATCGCCAACGAGTGGAACGACGGCTTCCAGGCGACCGTGACGGTCACCGCGAACCAGAACATCACCGGCTGGACCGTGACGTGGACCTTCACCGACGGCCAGACCATCACCAACGCCTGGAACGCCGACGTGTCCACCAGCGGCTCCTCGGTGACCGCGCGGAACGTCGGCCACAACGGAACGCTCTCCCAGGGAGCCTCCACAGAGTTCGGCTTCGTCGGCTCTAAGGGCAACTCCAACTCTGTTCCGACCCTTACCTGCGCCGCCAGCTGACCCCTCCTGGCAGTGCACTGGGTGGCTTAGGCCGTGCTGGGGCCTAAGCCACCCCTTTTTTTGTGACCTCCGCTGCACCACCAGCGGCTCTGGTAAGACAGAGAAGCCATGTCTGACCAGACCGATCCCGCTGAGGAAGCCCTCTTCGAAGCGCCGCGCGCCTCCAAGCCCTCGCGTCCCCGCAGCCGCCGCCCAGCCCCCACCCGGTCCGTGGCGCGCGTCGTCGTGGACACCCCGCTGCCCCACCTGGACCACCCCTTCGACTACCGGGTCCCCGAATCCTTGGACCAGGACGCCGTGCCCGGCTGCCGGGTCCGGGTCCGCTTCAACGGGCAGCTGCTCGACGGCTTCCTGCTCGAGCGGGCAGACACCTCCGACTTCCCCGGCCGGCTGGCCTACCTCCACCAGGTGGTCTCCCCCGAACCGGTCCTCACCCCGGAGATCGCCGCACTGGCCCGGATCGTCGCCGACCACTACGCGGGCACGCTCAGCGACGTGCTCCGGCTGGCCATCCCGCCCCGGCACGCCCGCGTCGAGAAAGAAACCCCGCACACCCCGCCCCCACCACCCCCGCTCCCCGAACCCGACCCCGACCCCGGGCCTTGGGCCGACTATCCGACCGGCCCGGCGTTCCTCACCGCACTCCGCGACCAGCGAGCCCCGCGCGCCGTGTGGACCGCACTGCCCGGGCCCCAGTGGCGCGACGCGATCGCGGCGGCCGCCCACACCGCGGCCGTCGCGGGACGCGGAGTCCTCATCGTCGTGCCCACCGGGCGCGACGTGGCGAGCCTCGACGCAGCGCTGACCGCGCGGCTCGGCCCCGGCCACCACGTCGCGCTCACCGCCGAGCTCGGTCCCGCCGAACGCTACCGGCGCTGGCTGTCGGTCCTGCGCGGCCACGTGCGGGTCGTGGTCGGCACCCGCGCCGCCATGTTCGCCCCCGTCCGCGACCTGGGCCTGGTGGTGCTGTGGGACGACGGCGACGACGTGCACAGCGACCCGCACGCCCCCTATCCGCACGCCCGCACCGTGCTCTCGCTGCGCGCCCACTACAGCCGCTCCGCGGTCCTCATCGGCTCCCACACACGGACCGCGGAAAGCGCCCTCCTCGTCGAATCGGGGTGGGCGCACCCGATCGTCGCCGACCGGGCCCTCGTCCGGCGCCGCGCCCCCCTGGTGCGAGCCGCGGGCGACGACGCGGAACTCGCCCGCGACGAGGCGGCCCGCACGGCCCGGCTGCCGAGCCTCGCGCTGCGGGTAGCCCGACAGGCCGCACGCCACGGCCCCGTCCTGTTCCAGGTGCCGCGGCGCGGCTACCTCAACGCGCTGGCCTGCGCCCGCTGCCGCACTCCGGCCCGCTGCGCCGCCTGCCGGGGGCCGCTCGCCCTGCGCAGCGCCCACGCCATCCCCTACTGCCGCTGGTGCGGGCACATCGCCGGAGACTGGCGCTGCCCGTCCTGCGAATTCCCCCGGCTGCGCGCCACCGTGGTGGGGGCGCGCCGCACCGCCGAAGAACTGGGGCGGGCCTTCCCTGCCCTGCCGGTGCGCACGTCGGGCCGCGACGAAGTGCTCACCGAAGTCCCCGCCACCCCGGCACTGGTCGTGGCGACACCGGGAGCCGAGCCGACAGTGCCTGGAGGGTATGCGGCGGCGGTGCTGCTCGACGGCTGGGCCCTGCTGGGACGGGCCGACCTGCGCGCCGCCGAGGAGGCGCTGCGCCGCTGGTGCAACGCTGCCGCGCTAGTGCGCCCCGCAGCCGAGGGAGGCCAGGTCGTCGTGCTGGCGGATGCGGCGCTCCCCGCCGTGCAGGCGCTCATCCGGTGGAGCCCGGCGGCTTTCGCGGAACGGGAGCTCGCGGAACGGCGGGAGCTCGGCTTCCCGCCCGCGGTCACCATGGCGTCGGTCACGGGGGACCCGGAGCGGGTGCGGGAGTTCCTCGCGCAGCTCGACCTGCCCGAAGCAGCGGAACTGCTCGGCCCGGTCCCCGTCGGCACCGACGGAACCGAACGCGCCCTGCTGCGCATCCGGCGGGCCGCGGCCCGGGAACTGTCCGCGGCCCTCAAAGCGGCGAGCGCGGCCCGCAGCGCCCGCCGGGAAGAAAAATCGGTGCACGTGCGAGTGGACCCGCTCGACGTGCTGTAGCCTGCTTCGCTCGCTGTCTCCTGCCCAGCCCGGCCACAGCGGCCGAGCCCGCCCCCCGGGGAGGTCCCGTGAAGCATTCCACACCGGAGTTCGCCGCTATCGCCGAACGCGGCACCGTGCTGCGGTGCCAGGTCGGCTCCGAAGTCCACGGCATTGCCGTGCCCGGGCACGGCGACCGCGACGAGATCGGCATGTGCATCGAGCCGCCCGAATACGTCATCGGGCTGCGCTCGTTCGAACAGTACCTCTACCGCACCCAGCCCGAGGGGTCCCGCTCCGGTCCGGGCGACCTCGACGTGACCGTGTACTCCCTGCGGAAATGGACCCGGCTCGCGTTGGCAGGCAACCCCACGGTGCTGATCCCGCTGTTCGTGCCCGACACGGCGATCGTCCGCATCACCGACGTGGGACGGGAGCTGCGGGCCCATGCGGACCGGTTCGTGTCCCGGACTGCCGGCCGCCGGTTCCTGGGCTATCTGCGCGACCAGCGGGACCGCCTGCTGGGCCGCCGCGGCGGACGGCACACCAACCGTCCCGAGCTCGTCGACAGGTACGGTTTCGACGTGAAATTCGCCGCCCACCTGGTCCGGTTGGGCATCCAAGGGGTGGAGCTGCTGGAGACCGGACGTCTCACCCTGCCGATGCGGGAACCGTGGCGGACCTGGCTGCGGGACCTGCGCCAAGGACGGCACAGCCGCGACGAGGTGCTGGACGTGGCCGCCGACTACGAGCAGCGGCTGGTCGACCTCATCGCCCGTTCCGACCTGCCCGATCAGGCCGACCATGCGTGGGCGGACGCCTGGCTGGTCCGGGTCTACCGGGAGACGTGGCGCTCCTGGGAACAGCAGGGCGCCTCCAGGTGACCGCCGATCAGCAGCGGCGGGCCAGCCCGGCCAGTATCCCGGTTCCTTCAGCGACGACTTCCTCATCCGGGTAGGGCCACCAGGCGAGGTCGGCCACCCCCGGTTCCACCAGGCAGAAAGGGTCGAAGAGCGCGGCGGCGAGCGCTCGGGCGTACGGGTCGGCGGGGTTGGCGGGGCGCTGGCGGAGCACCAGGTGGCTGCCGGGCGCCAGGACGCGGTGCAGCGCGGGGACCAGGTCGCGGACGTCCCCGCCAGGCAGCAGGTCGACGTCGATGAGCACTGCCACCGGCTCCCCCAGGTCGATACGGCCGCGCAGGCTGAGGTGCGCGGCCACGTCGTCGGGGCGCACCTGCTCCAGCCAGAGCATGGCGGGCTGAAGCGCCGACGCCCGCGGATGCAGCGGCACCGCGGTTCCGATGCCGACCTGCACCACGCGGGCGTCGGGACACTGCTCCGTGACCAGGGCGTGGACCCCGGTAGTGTGCGGTACCCGGGACCCGAAATCCACGTACTGCCGGATGCCCACGTCGACGATGAGGTAACTGAGACAGCGGGTGAGGAAGCGGCGCTCGGCTTCGGCCAGGCGGAGGTTCTGGGCGCGTTTCTGGGCGTCCGCCGGGGGGCGGCTGCCGGTGCGGTGGTCGTCGAGGGGGATCACCCGGGGGGCGTGCCCGCCCAGGGAGCGGGGTTCGTCGTCGAAGGGCAGTGCCTGCCGCTGTTCGATCACGATTACCTTCCCCCAACCGTCGGCCGGCGAGGACGCGGCCGACGAGCGGGTGGCTCAACTCCGCGCTCGCCCACCGTGACCTCGGTCACTGACCTCCTGATCGTAGCGTCTCCGCGGAGAATCCCCTATCGGGCAATTCTCACGGTGTTTCCCACTATGCTGCCTACCCGCTCTTCGGCCGCACCGCCCCCGCCTTATGGGCATTTCTCTAGGAACCCCGACCCTTGACAATGATCGGCGGCGCGCAGGCATACTGAAAAAGCCTGCCCTCTCGCCGAGGACGCCATCGAGAAGTCCCGCACTACTTCCCGCCGACGTCCTGCCAGGCGTGAGACTCCAGCGCGAGAGTCCCGTATGCCTTCCTGTGTCATGAAAGAGGGCTTTGCTCGTGCTTGAGCATGCACGCCGTCTCCTGGACAACCCTGACGTCGTCCTCATTTCCGGATACGCCCGGCTGCCGGACACCGTGGCAGGCCGACACCAGTACGAACGGCTCGGTGTCGTCTTGGCGGTAGAGCGGTCCACCGGCCGGATCGTGGCCGCAGACAGCACCCTGATCACCGAGCTGGCCCGGGAGTTCTTCCGCGTCCTCGTCGAAGGCCTGTCGATCTACGACGACCTCGCGGAGATCGTGCACCGCGTGCAGACCCGCTACGCGGGACAGTCCGGTGCCGCCCTAGCCACTGCGCTGCGCCGCTGCCTGGAGTCCGGGCTGCACCTGCGCACCACGCAGCGTGCGGGGGAGGACCGGCCGTGACCGCACCGCCTGCCCCGTCCTCCGCCCCGCTTTCCGGGATGCTCGTCGCCGACCTGTCCCGGGTACTCGCCGGGCCCTACGCCACGATGCTGCTGGCCGACCTGGGCGCGGACGTGGTCAAAGTGGAGCATCCCGAGCGCGGGGACGACACCCGCGCATGGGGCCCGCCGTGGGCGGGCGACCAGTCCGCCTACTATCTCGCGCTCAACCGGGGCAAGCGGAGCCTGGCCGTCGACCTCAAAGACCCGGACGGGCTGGCCGCGGTGCGGACCCTGTGTGCGCGGGCCGACGTGGTCGTGCAGAACTTCCGGCCTGGCACGGCCGAACGGCTGGGCCTGGGGTATGCCGACGTGGCCGCCGACAACCCCGGGGTGGTCTACTGCTCGATCAGCGGGTTCGGTCCCGGGCACCTCCGCCCCGACCGTCCCGGGTTCGACGTGGTCATCCAAGGTGAGAGCGGTCTGATGAGCACCACGGGCACGCCGGAGGGCGGGCCCACCAAGATCGGGATCCCGCTCGCGGATGTGCTCACCGGCCTCAACGCCACCACCGCGGTCTGCGCGGCCCTGGTGCGGCGCGCCACTACGGGGCGCGGGGAGCACATCCACGTCTCGCTGCTCAACTCGGCGCTCTCCGCGCTCGTCCAAGTAGGCCAGTCTGCGCTGGTCACCGGGGCAGAACCGGAGCGGGTCGGGCACGCGCACCCGTCTATCGTCCCCTACCAGACGTTTCCCACTGCTGACGGCGACATCATCATCGCCGCCGGCAACGACGCGCTCTACCGCGCCCTGTGCACGGTCGTGGAGCGCCCCGACCTCGCCGAGGATCCGCGGTTCCGCCGCAACGCGGACCGGGTCGCGCACCGGGACATCCTCGTGGCGGAGCTCACCGCCGCTTTGGCGAAGCGCAGCGCCGAGGAGTGGACCGCGCTGTTGAGCGACGCCGGGGTGCCCGTGGGGAAGGTGCGCGGGGTGGCTGAAGCGCTCCGCACCGCCGACGCCTCCGGGGATGAGGCGACCATGACCGTCGACCACCCCGTGCTGGGCGCAGTGGAGCTGATCCGCCCCGGGTTCCGCTTCACCGGCGCAGCCCCGCAGCACGGTCCTGCCGTGCTGCCTCCCCCGCTGCTGGGGCAGCACTCGGTGGAAGTCCTCCGCGAGCTCGGCTTGTCGGAGGAGCGCATCACCGCCCTGGTGGAGCGCGGCACTGTCGTCCAGCACCCCGTCCACTGACCGCGCCATTCCGGCCAGTCGGTACCGTGCTGTTCTGCTGTCGCTGTCCGAATGTGTGGAGGAGTTGAGTTCTCGTGTCCACCAGTCACGGCCCTGCCGCCCCTGACCCGCTGGATTTTCTGGCCGTGGACTCTTCGCTCAGCGCGGAGGAGCGTGCTGTGCGCGACACGGTGCGCGAGTTCGGCCGTCGCGAGCTGCTGCCGCACGTCGCTGAATGGTTTGCGGCCGGCACAATCCCCGACCCGCACGGCCTAGCCCGGAAGTTCGGGCAGCTCGGCCTGCTCGGCATGCACTTGGACGGGTACGGGTGCCCGGGGGCGGGCGCGGTCGCCTACGGGCTGGCCTGCCGGGAGCTGGAAGCGGTCGACTCGGGGCTGCGCAGCTTCGTCTCCGTGCAGGGGTCGCTCGCCATGACCGCCATCCACCGCTACGGCTCGGAAGAACAGAAGCAGCAGTGGCTGCCCCGCATGGCCGCGGGGGAGGCGATCGGCTGCTTCGGCCTGACGGAACCGGACTCGGGGAGCGACCCCGGGGCGATGCGGACCCGGGCCCGCCGGGTGGGTGCTGACTGGGTGCTCACCGGCACCAAGATGTGGATCACCAACGGGTCAGTCGCCGACGTGGCCGTGGTGTGGGCGGGCACCGAAGAGGGGATCCGGGGGTTCCTCGTCCCCGCCGGCACCCCCGGGTTCACGGCCACGGTGATTGAACGCAAGCTCTCCCTGCGGGCGTCGATCACCGCCGCGCTCTCCTTGGACGAGGTCCGGCTCCCCGACTCCGCGCGGCTGCCGCTCGCAGCAGGGCTGCGCGCTCCCCTGTCGTGCCTGACCGAGGCCCGGTACGGCATCGTCTGGGGTGCGGCGGGCGCGGCCCGCGCCTGCTACGAGGCAGCACTGGAATACGCCACCTCCCGCGAACAGTTCGGCCAGCCCATCGCCGCGTTCCAGCTCACCCAGCGCAAACTCGCGGAGATGGTGGTGGACGTCAACCAGGCGTCGCTGACCGCCCTGCATTTGGGGCGGCTCAAAGAAGCGGGGGCATGCCACCACTACCAGGTGAGTTTCGGCAAACTCGCCAACGTGGCCGCGGCCCAGCGGGTAGCCGCCAAGGCCCGATCCGTGCACGGCGCCAACGGCATCACCTTGGACTACCCGGTGCTGCGGCACCTGCTGAACCTGGAGACGGTCGCCACCTACGAGGGCACGGAGGAGATCCACACGCTCAGCCTCGGCCAGGCGGTCACCGGAATCTCCGCGTTCCGGTAGCGGATTGCCCGGGTATGCCGCAGAGGCGAAGCATTCCACCACCCCCCACAATAGGGGTGTGAGAGGAAGGGGTGCGATGGAGCACGGGACGAAACGGTTCAGAATGACCCGGGTGCGGCGGGTCCTCAACGCCGTCATCGGCGGGGCGGTCGCCTACGGACTAGGCACTCGGGACCTGCATCTACTCACCACTCGAGGGGCGAAGACCGGGTTCCTCCGCACCGTTCCCGTCAGCGTGGTGGACAACACCGACGGCCGTTTCCTGGTCGCTCCCTACGGGGAGGTGGGCTGGGTGCGCAACCTCCGCAAAGAGGGGTATGCGACGCTGCGCCGCGGTGGCTGGATTGAGCTGATCAGCGTGGAAGAGGTCGGTCCGCAGCGGGCCGCCCCGGTCTTGCGGGACTACCTCAACCATCCTCGTGCTGCCGTCGTCGGCCCCTATTTCCGGGTCGGCCCGGACGCGTCCCTGGAAGAGTTCGAACGGGAGGCGGTGCACCACCCGGTCTTCGAGATCGTGCGCAGCACCGTGGTCCGGATCTGACCTTCCCCGGGTCCGGGCAGGGGTCTGCTGCCCCGGGCAGCAGCAGTGCGGCGTGCCACCGTGCCGCGCTTCCTTGCGGAGTGGCGGCACGGTCCGGCACACACTCCGCCTCTGTCCTCCGAAAGTAGTACGCGGTTTCCTTCCTCTTCCTGATGTGCCGGGGACCGCGGCCCCGCGATCATCGCGGTGTCACTTGCATGCGAGAGGGGCCGCTGACACATGACCGCAACGGAACACCGATCGACCGCGCTCGCCCACGATTCTCCTCCTGTCAGCCGTCTGCCGCTGCTCGATGTGCTGCGCGGGACAGCGATCCTCGGCACGCTCGCCACGAACGTGTGGCTGTTCACCGCCCCGCTGGGGGAGGTCACGCCGCTGTATTCCACCGAGTTGACGGTGTCGGCCTCCGGGGTCGGGCAGGTGGTGGAGAGCGTCTTCCGTTTCCTCGCCAACGGCAAGTTCCTTGCCCTGCTGGCCATCCTGTTCGGCGCTGGGCTCGCCATCCAATACGGTTCCGCGGCCCGCCGCGGCCGGCGCTGGCCGGGCACGTACCTGGCCCGAGCCCTGTTCCTGCTGGTGGAGGGGGCCCTCCACTTCGTGCTGGTGTTCGCGTGGGACGTGCTCATGGGGTATGCGGTGACCGGCCTGGTCGTCGCCTGGCTGCTCACCCGCTCTCCGCGGACGCGCCGCATCGTCCTGTGGACGGCGGCCACCGGGCACGTGCTGTTCATGACGCTGGTCACCGCGGCGCTGGCTACCGCCAACGTCCAGGAGCCGAGCGCCCGCGAAACCGCTGAGCTCACCGCGCTGTACGCCGAGGGAAGCTACCTGGAGCAGGTGCTGTTCCGCCTGGACCATGCGCTGCTGCTGCGCATCGAGCCGATCATCACTTTCGGGCTGCTGGTGGCGCTCTTCCTCATCGGCGTGGGCCTGCTGCGTGCCGGGGCGTTCCACCCGGACGTGTCCGGCCGACGGCTGCGGGTCCGGCTGGCCTGCTGGGGTCTGGGTGTGGGGCTTCCGCTGAACCTCGCCACCGCGCTCGGGGGTGCTGAGCTGTTCCTGCTCGACCGCTACGTGGCTGCCCCCGTGGTGGCGGTGGGCTACATCGGCCTGATCGGGGTCGTCGTGGACCGCCTGTCCAAATTCGGGGTGGTGGCGAACGCCTTCTCCGCCCTGGGCCGCACCGCTATGAGCGGCTACATCGCCCAGAACGTGGTGTGCGCCCTGCTGTGCTACGGGTTCGGGTTGGGGCTCGCGGCCCAGCTGGGCGGGGCCCAGCCGTGGTGGACGTTGGGCCTGTGGACCGCGGTCAGCCTGGGCCTGCTGGTCGGCGCTTCGCTGTGGCTGCGGCGCTTCCGGTACGGACCGCTGGAGTGGGTGCAGAAGTCCGTCGTCTCGCGGTTCACCGGTAGCCCGCGGCGTTGATCCGGCACCACCGTCGGTGGGGTCCCGTAACGGGGCCCCACCGGCGTTACGGCAGGAAACTCTGGATCAGGCGCCCACGGCAGCCTTGAGAGCGTCGACGCGGTCGGTGCGCTCCCAGGTGAAGTCGGGCAGCTCCCGGCCGAAGTGGCCGTAGACCGAGGTCTGGGAGTAGATGGGGCGCAGCAGGTCCAGGTCGCGGATGATCGCGGCGGGACGCAGGTCGAAGACCTCCAGCACCGCCTTCTCCAACTGCTCCGGGGCGACCTTCTCGGTGCCGAAGGTCTCCAGGAACACGCCGACCGGGTGGGCTTTGCCGATCGCGTAGGCGACCTGGACTTCGACTCGGTCGGCGAGCCCGGCGGCGACGATGTTCTTCGCGACCCAGCGGGTGGCGTACGCGGCGGAGCGGTCCACCTTGGACGGGTCCTTGCCGGAGAACGCGCCACCGCCGTGGCGGGCGTAGCCGCCGTAGGTGTCGACGATGATCTTGCGGCCGGTCAGCCCGGCGTCACCCATCGGGCCGCCGATCTCGAACCGTCCGGTGGGGTTGACGAGCAGTCGGTAGTTGTCGGCCTCCAGGTTGTAGCGGGCCACTACCGGGTCGACCACGTGCTCCTTGATGTCCGGGGTGAGCAGTTCCCGCAGGTCGATGTCGGGCGCGTGCTGGCTGGAGACCACCACGGTGTCCAACCGGACGGGCCGGTTCCCGTCGTACTCCACGGTGACCTGGGTCTTGCCGTCGGGCCGCAGGTAGGGGATGGTCCCGTCGCGGCGCACTTCAGCGAGTCGCTGCGACAGGGCGTGGGCCAGCGTGATCGGCAGCGGCATCAGCTCCGGGGTCTCGTTGTTGGCGTAGCCGAACATGAGGCCTTGGTCGCCTGCGCCCTGCCGGTCGAGGTCGTCGAAGATCTCTTCCTCCCGGGCCTCGTAGGCGTTGTCGACGCCCTGGGCGATGTCGGGTGACTGCCCGCCGATCGACACGGACACTCCGCAGGAGGCGCCGTCGAACCCCTTGGCCGAGGAGTCGTAGCCGATCTCCAGGATCTTCTCGCGGATGATGGTGGGAATGTCGACGTAGGTGGATGTGGTCACTTCGCCGGCGACGTGGACCAGGCCGGTCGTGATGAGGGTCTCCACCGCGACCCGGCTGTGGGGGTCATCCCTGAGCATCGAGTCGAGGATCGCGTCACTGATCTGGTCAGCGATCTTGTCGGGGTGGCCTTCGGTGACCGACTCGGAGGTGAAAAGTCGACGGGACACGGTGTGGGACTCCTTGCAGCGGCTGCTGGCTGACTTGTCGGTGCCGGCCGGTCCGGGGGCCCGGGAGAGCGCCTCGGCTGTTCCCGACCGACGCAGTTGGTTTACTGGTTCACTGTAGTGGGGATCAGCACATGCCGGACCGATTGTGCGGGTCGGATTGTGGATCGTGGCGCACTTCTCGCGCGCCCCGGCTCCCGGCAAACCTCCTCCGGAGCTGGCCGAGCTATTGTGCTACCGCCCAGTATCAGGGGTTTTGCTCACGGAGCCAAGACGTTCCACGACAAGATCCCATACCCGGTCGGCAAGGTTTTCCTTAGGACCGCGGGGGATCTCCACGGCTCGGCCGTCCCGGTCGAGGACCACCGCCTCGTTGTCCGGGGTGCCGAACGCGATCCCCTCTCCGACCTGGTTGACCACGATCAGGTCGCACCCCTTGCGCTGGAGCTTATTGCGGCCGTAGGCGACCGCGTTCTCCGTTTCCGCGGCGAAGCCGACGATGACCTGGTCCTTGCGGGGGCGGTTCCGGCTGAGTTCCGCGAGAATGTCCGGGTTCTCTACGAGGGTAATCGTGGGGGGCGGTCCCCCGGTCTTCTTGATCTTCCCGGCGGCCTTCGTGTCGGGGCGGAAGTCGGCGACCGCGGCAGCCATGACGACCGCGTCGGCGTCGGCAGCCGCAGCCAGCACTGCTTCGCGCATCTCCACAGCCGAGGTGACCGGAATCACGTCGGCTCCTGCCGGGGCGGGAAGCGCCACGTTCGCAGAGACGAGGGTGACGCGGGCGCCGCGCGCCACCGCGGTAGCGGCCAGTGCGTACCCTTGCCGCCCGCTCGACCGGTTCCCCAGGAAGCGGACCGGGTCGAGGGCCTCCCGCGTCCCGCCCGCGGAGACCACCACGTGCCGCCCGGTCAGGTCCGCGGCGAGGGTGCCGCGGGCGAGCACCCTGCGGGCCACGTCGAACAGCTCGGCGGGCTCCGGCAGCCGTCCTTTGCCGGTGTCGGCCCCGGTCAGCCGTCCCGTCGCCGGTTCCAGCACGATCGCTCCGCGCGCGCGGAGCGTGGCGACATTCTGCTGGGTGGCCGGGTGCTCCCACATCTCGGTGTGCATGGCGGGAGCGAACACGACCGGACAGCGCGCGGTGAGCAGCGTGTTGGTCAGCAGGTCGTCGGCCATGCCGTGGGCGGCGCGGGCGAGCAGGTCGGCGGTGGCGGGAGCCACGAAGACGAGGTCTGCCTGCTGTCCCAGCCGCACGTGGGGGACTTCGTGCACGTCCTGCCACACCTCGGTGGCGACCGGCTGGCCGGAGAGCGCCGCCCAGGTGGGCTCGCCCACGAAGCGGAGCGCGTCCCGGGTGGGGACCACCCGGACGTGGTGCCCGGACTCGGTGAGACGGCGCAGCAGTTCGCAGACCTTGTAGGCGGCGATCCCCCCGCCTACACCGAGAACGACCCGGGGTGCGCGCTGAGCCGCCATCGGTGGCACCGTCCCTTCTTGTCGCTGCACAACTAGTTCGGCTTCCCGCCGACCGTGACCTTATCCACCGCCCGTCTGGCGGAAACGGGCGGGGTGAGGTTCTCCGGTCGGGGGAAGCCGGCAGCGGGTACGGCTACGCTTCCTCCTGGGTTTCCGCGGTCAGGAGTCCTTCCCGGATCTCGCGCAGCGCAATGGACAGGGGCTTCTCCTGGGGCTGCGTCTCGACGAGCGGGCCCACGTACTCCAGCAGCCCCTCGCCCAGCTGGGCGTAGTAGGCGTTGATCTGCCGGGCCCGCTTGGCAGCCATGGTGACAAGGCTGTACTTGCTGTCGACGACCTCGAGGAGCTCGTCGATCGGCGGGTTGGTAATGCCTTCGGCAACAGGTGGTGTACCAGCCAAGGTGCCTAACCCCTCGACGATCGGTCGGCCCCGCGCGCACAGCGCGGCGGCCGGGAGTGCGGACGGAAGAAGGTTGCGAGGCGCGGACCGCTCCAGCGGTCCCGTGCCTGGAGTGGTCAGGCCGAGCGCCCCGGGACGCGCCTGGTCACTGTGTTGACGGCGCAGCTATCAAAGCTAGCAGTTCGTCGCAGACTTCGTGTACTGACGTGTTGACCAGGGTGACGTCGAATTCTTTTTCGGCGGCGAGTTCGATGCGGGCGGTCTCCAACCGGCGCTGGATGACCTCGGGGGATTCGGTGCCGCGCCCGGTGAGTCTGCGGACCAGCTCCTCCCAGGACGGCGGGGCGAGGAACACCAGGAACGCGTCGGGCATGTTGGCGCGCACCTGGCGTGCGCCGTTGAGATCGATCTCCAGCAGCACGGGCTGTCCGGCGGCGAGCCGCTTGAGCACCGGTTCGCGGGGGGTGCCGTAGCGGTTGCCGGCGAACTCGGCCCACTCCAGCAGTTCGTTCTCGGCAACCAGCCGGTCGAACTCGGCGTCGTCGACGAAGTAGTACTCGACCCCGTCGGTCTCGCCGGGACGCGGGGGCCGCGTGGTGACCGACACCGAGAGCCACACTTCGGGACGGCGGCGGCGCAGCTCTTTGACGACGGTGCTCTTTCCTACCCCGGAGGGACCAGACAGGACTGTGAGACGTTTCGGCTGGTCGTTACCGGCTCCGGACTCAACAGGCACTGATTCTCCGATTCCCGGCTCCCGCTGCGCACGGGATGGACGGTGGTTCGTCGCCGCGGCTTCGCGCCGCGGTGGATCTTTTTATACCAGTTCAACGGGGACCGGCTCGTCACCGCCGTGCAGCGACGAGCCGGTCCACACAGTAGCGGCGCGCACAGTGGGCGCGCCGTAGCTCCCCTGAACTACTGGCCGCCGAATTCGCTTTCCAGCGCGGCACGCTGGTTGGCGCCCAGGCCGCGGATCCGCCGCGACTCGGCGATGTTGAGCCGCTCCATGATCTGCTTGGCGCGGACTTTGCCTACGCCGGGGAGCGACTCGAGCAGGGCGGAGACCTTCATCTTGCCGATGACCTCGTTGGTCTGGCCGAGCTTGAGGACCTCGGTCAGCGAGATACCGCCGTGCTTGAGGCGGTGCTTGACCTCCGCGCGCTCTTTTCTGGCCTTCGCGGCCTTCTCAAGAGCCGCGGCGCGCTGTTCAGGAGTGAGGGGAGGAAGGGCCACGCCGGGTCACCTCGGTTTTCTCTCGTTTTCAGAGGGCGGACGCCTGCGCAAGTTAGTAGGTTCCGCCCCTCTTCGGCAACGCAAAGGCGCTTTTCATGCGCTATTTCCTTCAAGGAATTACGCTAAGCACCCTACCAATTACCCAATGTCGTCAATTTGTAGGTTTTCTGCCTGCTTGACAATCCGGACAGAGCCCCGGACACCACTGACGACATTGACGTGAGGTTCGCCACATCAACGCCAGAAAACCGTATTTCGGACGAAGAAACCGGGAACCGATGGATGACCGTAACAGATCCTGGCCGGTCAGGAGGGGGACGCCCCGGTTTTTTGGAGCTCTGCGGCGAGCGCCGCAGCCGCCGCCCCCGGATCCGGTGCGCGGGTAATGGGCCGTCCGATGACCAGCAGGTCCGCCCCGGCCGCCAGCGCCGCCTCGGGAGTCGCCACCCGCGCCTGGTCCCCCTGGGCGGCCCCGGCCGGCCGCACCCCCGGGGTGATGAGCGTGACGTCCGGGCCGACCTCGGCGCGGACCATAGCCGCCTCCTGCGGGGAGCACACCAAGGCCCGGGCCCCCGCCTCCACTGCGAGCACCGCAAGCCGGCGCACCGCGTCCCTCGCCGGGCCGCGCATCCCCACCGCGCCGAGCGCGGCCTCGTCCAGCGACGTCAGCACGGTCACCGCGGCGATCCGCGTCTCGGGTGCCGCCTCCACCGCGGCGCGGACCATGTCGGCGCCTCCGGCCGCATGCACGGTGAGGAACGCCGGAGCAAGCCCGGCCACCGATCGGGCAGCGCCCGCGACCGTGGCGGGGATGTCGTGCAGTTTCAGGTCGAGGAACAGCGCGGTCTCCCGCGCACCGCGCACGGCCTCCACAACCGCGGGCCCGTAGCGCAGGTACAGCTCCAGCCCGACTTTCAGGGTGCTGACGTGCGGGGCGACCGCGGCGGCCCAGCGGGAAGCGGTCTCCACATCCGGGGCGTCGAGCGCGACGGCGATGGGTGCGGCCAACAGTGGTCCTCCTTCGTGTCGTGGTTGTTTTCCGCGTCCCGCCGCACGCGGCAGGGCACGGAACAGGCGCGCCGCTGGATACGGCGCTCCGGCCTCCTAGCGCATCGGGCGCGGCGGACGGCAGCAGTCCGCCCGGGACACCGTATGCCGCATCCCGACCGCGTGCCGCAGAGAACCCGCTCAACGCGTTCTCTGCGGCACGGCATCCGGCGGCAGAGGAAAAACTCGCGCGCAGCAGCGCAGGACGTTACCGCGCGTTTCAGCGCGGTGTGGGTGCCCGCCACGCCGGGGGAAGCGGCAGGCCGCTCATCCCGCGGCCACGCCGAGGCCTCCCATCCCATGGTGGGCGGCCCCGATCAGCGACTCGACCCGCTCCACTCCCCGGTCGATCAGCTCCCGCTCCAGTTCCCGCAGCACGCGCATGCACGCCGAAGGGTCGTGGAAGAGCGCGGTCCCGACCGCTACTGCGCTCGCCCCGGCTAGCAGGAACTCCAGCGCGTCCCGGCCGGTGCCGATCCCGCCCATCCCGATGATGGGCACCTCCGGGTATGCGGCATGCACCTGGTAGACGCAGGCGACCGCGATCGGCCGGATCGCGGGACCGGACAGGCCGCCCATCCCCCCGGCCACGGCGGGACGCATCGTGTCGACGTCGATGACCATGCCCCGCACCGTGTTGACGAGGGCCAGCCCGTCGGCGCCCGCAGCCACGCACTTGCCGGCGAGCGCCACCAGGTCGGCGACGTCCGGGGAGAGTTTCGCGAACACCGGGATGTCGGACCGTGCGGTCTCCCGCACCGCCGCCACCACCTGGGCTGCGGCCTCGGGGTCCGCGGTGAAATGCTCGCCCCCGCGGCTCAAGTCCGGGCTGGACAGGTTCACTTCGATCGCGGTGACCCCGGGAGCTTCGGAGAGCCGCTGGGCGAGCGTGACGTACTCGTCGACACTCCCCCCGGCCACCGACACCACGGCACGCGCCCCGCGGGAGAGCAGCCACGGCAGGTCCCGCTGCACGAACACGTCGATGCCTGGCCCCTGCAAGCCAACCGTGCTGAGCACCCCGCTCGGGGTCTCGGCGATACGCGGCGCAGGCCAGCCGGCCCGCGGCTCCACGGTGACCGACTTGGTGACCACCGCGCCGATCCGCGCAATGTCGAAGAACCGCGCCAGCTCCCGCCCGGCCCCGGCGCATCCGGCCGCGGTCACCACCGGGTTGGCCAGCTCCAGTTCCCCCAGCCTGACCCGCAGATCGGGAATCATCGCCGCTGTCTCCGCCACCGTCTCCGCGTCCAAGGGCATCGTCACTCACCCAGCCTCGCGGGCCTGGTCCTCGACGCTCCGCGCCTTCCAGCCAGGGGCTCCTAGAGCGTCGAACGGAACTGTACCGACGTCGTCGAACCGCACCCGCTCGCCCCGGAACACGGGGCCGTCCACGCAGGCGCGCGCCATCCGGGTGATCCCGTCCTCGCCGACCACCGGGACCACGCACGACATGCAGATCCCGGTGCCGCAGGCCATGGTCTCCTCCACGGACACCTGGATCGGGATGCCGTAGTGCATCGCGATCGCAGTGACTTCGCGCAGCATCGGCATCGGGCCGCACGCGTACACCACGTCGGAGTAGGCTTCCTCGATCACCTGGGCGAGCACGTCGGTGACCCGGCCCTTGGTGCCCAGCGAACCGTCGTCGGTGGTGAAAGTCGCGGTCTCCGCGATCCGGCGCGCGGTCATCGCGTTGAACACCCGTGAGGCGGTGGCCCCGCCCAGGACGAAGTCCACGCGGCAGCCGCGCCGCCGCAGCGCGTGGGCGAGCGGGAACAGCGGGACACTGCCGGAGCCGCCGCCGACGAGGACGCAGTTGACCGGGTCGCGCGGCAGCGGGAACGGCCGCCCCAGCGGGCCGATGATGTCGAGCAGGTCGCGGGAGCGCCGCTCCGCCAGCCAGGCGGTCCCCTTGCCGCGCACCGTGAACAGGAACTCCACGGTGCCGCCGTAGTCGGGTTTGACCTCGTGGATCGCGAACATCCGCCGGGTGAGCATGGCGGAGTGCTCGCCGCCGACCGCCACAGCCACGAACTGCCCTGACCGGAACCGCTCCGCAATCCCCGGAGCGACCACCGTGATGGCGTGGTAGGCGTCCACCTGCCGCACCGTCAGTACCGGGCTGCTCATCTGCACCGGCCGCACGTCACTCACTGAGAGGGTCCCCTCCCGGTCTCCACCATCGCTTCGAGCGCTTCCCGGACGTCGTTGCGACGGGCCGCGAGGGGGCCCGCGGAGAAACCCCGCTCCCCGGGCGCTCGCTGTCCCATTGTTCCGCAACCGGCTGCCCCTCGGGGACGGGAATGCCCGCCCGCCCCGAGGGGCAGCGGTCGACCCTACGCGGTCGCCTGCGATGCGTCGCGCAGCCGCTGGGCGTGCTCCTGGAGCGAACGCACCTGGATCCTGCCGTTGACCAGCGACTCGATGGCTTGCACGGCGGCGGCCAGGCCTTGGACCGTGGTCACGCTGGGCACGCCGCGCGCCACTGCGGCGGTGCGGATCTCGTAGCCGTCCAGGCGCGGTCCGGACTGGCCGGGGCCGCCGAACGGCGTGTTGACGATGAGATCCACTTCACCGTTGTGGATGCGCTGCACAATGGTCGGCTCCCCGTCCGGTCCAGGCCCTTCGCTGTGCTTGCGCACCACGCGGGCCTGCACCCCGTGGCGGCGCAGCGCCAGCGCGGTGCCTTCCGTGGCCAGGATCTCGAACCCGAGGTCGGCCAGCCGCCGGACCGGGAAGATCATGGTGCGCTTGTCGCGGTTGGCCACGGAGACGAACACGGTTCCCGACGTGGGGAACGTGCCGTAGGTGGCCAGTTGGGACTTGGCGAACGCGGTGCCGAAGTCCACGTCCAAGCCCATGACTTCACCGGTGGAGCGCATCTCCGGGCCCAGGACGGTGTCCACGCCCTGGCCGTGGCGGTCAATGAAGCGGTTGAACGGCAGGACCGCTTCCTTGACGGCGACCGGTGCGTCCGGGGGCAGAGTGCCGCCGTCGCCGTGCCGCGGCAGCAGGCCCTCGTCGCGCAGCTCCTGGATGGTCGCCCCCAGCATGATCCGGGCTGCAGCCTTGGCCAGGGGGACCGCGGTGGCCTTGGACACGAACGGCACGGTGCGCGACGCCCGCGGGTTGGCTTCGAGCACGTAGAGTTCGCCGGCGGAGAGCGCGTACTGCACGTTGATCAGGCCGCGCACCCCCACCCCGGCGGCGATGGCCTCCGTGGAGTAGCGGATGCGTTCAATGTCCTCCTGGCCCAGGGTGATCGCGGGCAGAGCGCAGGCGGAGTCGCCGGAGTGGATGCCCGCCTCCTCGATGTGCTCCATGACACCGCCCAGGTACAGTTCGGTGCCGTCGTAGAGGGCGTCCACGTCGATCTCGATGGCTTCGTCGAGGAAGCGGTCCACCAGCACCGGGTGTTCGGCACTGACTTCCGCGTTGCGCTCGATGTAGTCGGCGAGCATGGCCTCGTTGTAGACGATCTCCATGCCGCGGCCGCCGAGCACGTAGGAGGGGCGAACCAGCACCGGGTAGCCGATCTCTTCGGCGATGGCCCGGGCTTCGTCGAAGGACTGGGCGGTGCCGTGCTTGGGGGCGGGCAGCCCGGCTTTGGCCAGGACCCGGCCGAACTCGCCGCGGTCTTCGGCCAGGTCGATCGCCTCGGGGCTGGTGCCCACGATCGGCACCCCGGCTTCTTTGAGCTTCTTGGCCAGGCCGAGCGGGGTCTGGCCGCCCAGTTGCACGATCACGCCGACGACTTCGCCGGTCTGCTGTTCGGCGCGCACCACTTCGAGCACGTCTTCCAGGGTCAGCGGCTCGAAGTACAGCCGGTCGCTGGTGTCGTAGTCGGTGGAGACCGTCTCAGGGTTGCAGTTGACCATGACGGTCTCGTAGCCGGCCTCCGACAGGGCGAAGGACGCGTGGACGCAGCTGTAGTCGAACTCCACGCCCTGGCCGATCCGGTTGGGTCCGGAGCCGAGGATGATGACCTTGGGCTTGCTGCTGGGCGGGACCTCGGTCTCCTCGTCGTAGCTGGAGTACAGGTAGGGCGTGGTCGCGGGGAACTCGGCGGCGCAGGTGTCCACGGCCAGGTAGACCGGGTGCACGTCGAGGGCGTCGCGCAGCTCCCGCACGACTTCTTCGGAGCGGCCGGTGATCTCGCCGATCTGCGCGTCGGAGAAGCCGAGCTGTTTGGCGGAGCGCAGCAGGTCCGCGTCGAGGCGGGGCGCGGCGGCGAGTTCGCGGGCCTTCTCGTCCAACCGGAGGATCTGGTCGAGGAACCACGGGTCGATCTTGGTGGCCTCGTGGAGTTCCGCGACCGTGGCCCCGGCCCGCAGGGCCTGCTGGACTTGGCGCAGCCGGTGTTCGCTGGGGGTCCGGACCGCCCGCAGCAGCTCCTCTTTGTCCCCGGGGTCTCCTGTCCAGGTGAAGGAGCTGCCTTTCTTCTCCAGCGACCGCATGGCCTTCTGCAGCGCTTCGGGGAAGGACCGGCCGATCGCCATGACTTCGCCGACCGACTTCATGGTGGTGGTCAGGCCGGAGTCGGCGCCGGGGAACTTCTCGAACGCGAACCGCGGCACTTTGACGACGACGTAGTCCAGGGTCGGCTCGAAGCTGGCCAGCGTCTTGGCGGTGATGTCGTTGGTGATCTCGTCGAGGGTGTAGCCGACGGCGAGCTTGGCCGCGATCTTCGCGATGGGGAACCCGGTGGCTTTGGACGCCAGCGCCGAGGACCGGGAGACGCGCGGGTTCATCTCGATGACGATGGTCCGCCCGGTCTCGGGGTGGACCGCGAACTGGATGTTGCAGCCGCCGGTGTCGACCCCGACTTCGCGGATGATGGCGATCCCCAGGTCGCGCAGCCGCTGGTATTCGCGGTCGGTGAGCGTCATCGCGGGGGCGACCGTGATGGAGTCGCCGGTGTGCACGCCCATGGGGTCGAGGTTCTCGATGGAGCAGACGACGATCACGTTGTCGTTGGCGTCGCGCATCAGCTCCAGCTCGTATTCCTTCCAGCCGAGGATGGACTCCTCAAGGAGCACCTCGGTGGTCGGGGAGAGCGCGAGCCCTTGCCCCGCGATGCGGCGCAGCTCCTCCTCGTTGTGGGCGAACCCGGAGCCGGCGCCGCCCAGGGTGAAGGAGGGGCGGACCACGACCGGATAGTTCAGTTCTTCGGCGGCGGCCAGGCACTCTTCGATGGAGTGGCAGATCACCGAGCGGGCCGACTCGCCACCGACCCGCTCCACGACGCGTTTGAAGCTGTCGCGGTCTTCCCCGGCCTGGATGGCGTCGATGTTGGCGCCGATCAGTTCGACCCCGTACTTGTCGAGCACCCCGGCCTCGTGCAGCGCCACCGCGGTGTTGAGCGCGGTCTGGCCGCCCAGGGTGGGCAGCAGCGCATCGGGACGCTCCTTGGCGATGATCTTCTCGACCATCTCCGGGGTGATGGGTTCCACGTAGGTGGCGTCCGCGAATTCGGGGTCGGTCATGATCGTGGCCGGGTTGGAGTTGACCAGGATCACCCGCAGCCCTTCGGCTTTGAGCACCCGGCACGCCTGAGTGCCCGAGTAGTCGAATTCGCACGCCTGGCCGATGACGATCGGCCCGGAGCCGATCACGAGCACAGACGAAAGATCAGTACGGCGCGGCATAGTCGTCGGTATTCCTCAGGTATCGCAAATCACGTCAGGGGTGGCGGCCCGCCAGCAGTCCCGGCGGGCAACGCCGAGCTGCGCGACACAGGTCAGGCGCGCGCGGCCTCGCGGGCCTGCCGGTGGGCGGTCATCATCTCCACGAAGGTGTCGAACACGTCCGCGGCGTCGTGGGGCCCGGAGGCGGCCTCCGGGTGGAACTGGGTGCTGAGCGCGGGGCGGTCGAGCAGCCGCAGTCCTTCCACCACGCCGTCGTTGAGGCCGATGTAGCTCACTTCGGCGCGGCCGTAGGGAGTGTCGAACGGGCCGTCGAGGGGCGCGCGGACCGCGAATCCGTGGTTCTGGCTGGTGATGTAGACGCGCCCGGTCCGGGTCTCGCGGACCGGGTGGTTGGCGCCGCGGTGGCCGAAGGGCAGCTTGTAGGTCTCCAGGCCGAGGGCGCGTCCCAGGATCTGGTTGCCGAAGCAGATGCCGAGCAGCGGGGTGCCCGCGTCCAGGATGCCGCGCATGGTCTCCACCACGGCGTCGGCGGCGGCAGGGTCGCCGGGGCCGTTGCTGAAGAACACGCCGTCCGGGTTGAGGGCGAGGATCTGCTCGGCCGTGGTGTGGGCAGGCAGCACCCGCACTTCGCAGCCGCGTTCGGCGAGCCGCTGCGGGGTCATCGCTTTGATGCCGAGGTCGACCGCTGCGACGGTGAAGCGGACGGGGACGCCGTCCGGCGGGCGGACCGTGTACGGCTCGGCGGTGGTGACCTCTCCGGCCAGGTTCGCGCCGACCATCTGCGGGCTGGCGAGGACGCGTTCCCGCAGCTTGTCCGGGTCGGTTTCCACGGTGCTGATGGCGGCGCGCATCACACCCTTGTCGCGCAGGTGGCGGGTGAGCGCCCGGGTGCCGGAGAGGGCGATGCCGACGACTCCTTGGCGGCGCAGTTCCTCTTCGAGGGTGCGCTGGGCCCGCCAGTTCGAGACGATGCGGGAGGGTTCGCGGACGACGTATCCGGACACCCAGATCCGGTGGGATTCGGCGTCGTCGTCGTTGACCCCCGTGTTGCCGATGTGCGGTGCGGTCATCACCACGATCTGGCGGTGGTAGGAGGGGTCGGTGAGGACCTCCTGGTATCCGGTCATTCCGGTGTGGAACACGATTTCACCGAAGGTCTCCCCTTCTGCACCGAAGGAGACCCCGTGGAAGACTCGGCCGTCCTCCAGGACCAGGATCGCGGGTACCTGCACGTTCTTGTTCCCCTCTGCGGGCATGGTGGTTGTCTGGTCGCTCTGGCGCTGGGCGTCCGCTGCTGCGGTGGGCAGGCGGACGGCTGCTGGGGCGTGGTGACTGGTGCTCACTGAATCTTCCCGTCGAGAACGGTGGGTACCCCGCGGAGGAAGGTGGCGAGGACACGTCCGGGCAGGGTCATTCCGGCGAAGGGCGTGTTGCGGCTCTTCGACACCATCGTCGCAGGGTCGATCACGCGCGTCGCCGTGGGATCGTACAAGGTGAGGTTGGCGGGTTCTCCCACGGCGATGGGGCGGCCCTGGTCGGTGAGGCGTCCGATGCGGGCGGGGGTGGCGGACATGCGCTGCGCCACTCCGGCCCAGTCGAGGAGGCCGGTGTCGACCATGGTGTGCTGGACCACCGACAGCGCGGTTTCCAGGCCGATCATGCCCATGGCGGCCTGGTTCCACTCGGTTTCTTTGGCTTCGCTGGGGTGGGGGGCGTGGTCGGTGGCGACGATGTCGATCGTGCCGTCCGCCAGTCCTTCACGCAGCGCTTCGACGTCTTCCGCGGTGCGCAGGGGCGGGTTGACCTTGTAGACCGGGTCGTAGCTCTCGGCGAGCTCGTCGGTGAGCAGCAGGTGGTGCGGGGTCACTTCGGCGGTGACGTCGCAGCCGCGGCTCTTGGCCCAGCGGATGATCTGCACCGACCCCTTGGTAGAGACGTGGCAGACGTGCAGCCGCGAGCCGACGTGCTCGGCGAGCAGGCAGTCCCGGGCGATGATCGCTTCTTCGGCGACGGCGGGCCAGCCGGCGAGCCCCAGGCGGTCGGAGACGACGCCTTCGTTCATCTGGGCGCCTTCGGTGAGGCGCGGTTCTTGGGCGTGCTGGGCGATGACGCCGTCGAACGCTTTGACGTATTCCAGGGCGCGGCGCATGAGCTGGGCGTCGGAGACGCACATGCCGTCGTCGGAGAAGACCCGGACTTTGGCCGGGGAGTCCGCCATGGCGCCGAGTTCGGCGAGGCGTTCGCCTTTCAGGCCGACGGTGACCGCCCCGACCGGGTGGACGTCGCAGTATCCGGCGTCCCGGCCCAGCCGCCAGACCTGTTCGACGACGCCGGCAGTGTCGGCGACGGGGTCGGTGTTGGCCATGGCGAAGACGGCGGTGTAGCCGCCCATGGCGGCGGCCCGCGACCCGGTGGCGACGGTTTCTGCGTCTTCGCGTCCAGGCTCCCGCAGGTGGGTGTGGAGGTCGACGAGTCCGGGCAGGGCAATGGCCCCGGCGGCGTCGACCACTTCGGCGCCGTCAGCGGGGAGGTCGGGGCCGATCGCGTCGATACGGCCGTGGGCGAGCAGCAGGTCGGTGGGCTCGCCCCCGAGGATGCGGGCGTTGCGGATCAGGTAGCGCGTGGTGGTCGTCATCGGGGCTCCCCCTGGTTTCCCGGTCTGTGGATGGCACCGCCGAGCAGCAGGTACAGCACGGCCATGCGGACGCTGACACCGTTGGTCACCTGTTCGGTGACGGTGGAGCGGGCGGAGTCGGCGACCTCCGCGGAGATCTCCATGCCGCGGACCATGGGGCCCGGGTGCATGACGATGGCGTGGTCGGCCATCCGTGCCAGGCGGTCGGCGTCCAGGCCGTAGCGGCGGCTGTATTCGCGCGCGGAGGGGAAGAACGAGGAGTGCATCCGCTCGGCCTGCACCCGCAGCATCATGACGACGTCGCTCTTGGGCAGGACTTCGTCGAGGTCGTAGGAGACCGCGCAGGGCCAGGTGTCGACGGAGACGGGCAGCAGGGTGGGCGGGGCGACCAAGGTGACCTCGGCGCCGAGGGTGGTGAGCAGCAGCACGTTGGAGCGGGCGACGCGGCTGTGCCGGATGTCGCCGACGATGGCGACCCGCAGGCCTTCGACGCGGCCGAGCCGTTCCCGCATGGTGTAGGCGTCGAGCAGCGCCTGGGTGGGGTGCTCGTGGGTGCCGTCGCCGGCGTTGATGACGACGCCGTCCACCCAGTCGGCGAGGCGGCGCGCCGCTCCGGGGGCGCTGTGCCGGATGACGACCCCGTCGGCGCCCATGGCCTGCAGGGTCAGCGCGGTGTCTTTGAGGCTTTCTCCTTTGGAGACGCTGGAGCCGCGGGCGGAGAAGTTGATGACGTCCGCCGACATGCGTTTGGCGGCGGCTTCGAAGGAGATCCGGGTGCGCGTGGAGTCTTCGTAGAACAGGTTGACGACGGTGCGGCCGCGCAGGGTCGGCAGCTTCTTCACGGAGCGTTCGCTGACCTGGGAGAGTTCCCGCGCGGTGTCGAGGATGAGCAGGGCCTCGTCTCGGGTGAGGTCTCCGGCGGAAAGCAGGTGCTGCATCAGCGTGCTCCTCCCGGGGTGGCTGCGGCGGACTCGGGCGCTCCGGGACGGGGCTTGGCGGGGCCGATGAGGACCGCGTCGCGCCCGTGGAGTTCTTCGAGCAGCACGGTGACGCTTTCGCGGAGCGAGGTGGGCAGGTTCTTCCCCACGTAGTCGGCGCGGATGGGGAGTTCCCGGTGGCCGCGGTCGACGAGGACCGCCAGTTGCACGGCGCGCGGGCGTCCCAGGTCGTTGAGGGCGTCCAGGGCGGCGCGGACCGTGCGGCCGGAGAAGAGCACGTCGTCGACGAGGACTACGGTCCGCCCGTCGACGCCTTCGGGGGGAATGTCGGTGCTGCCGAGGGCGCGGGCCGGGGCGAGCCGCAGGTCGTCGCGGTACATGGTGATGTCGAGGGCGCCCCAGGGGACCGGGCGCTGTTCGACGCGTTCGATGCGTTCGGCGAGCCGCTGCGCGAGGGGCACGCCTCCGGTGCGGATGCCCAGAAGGGTGAGGTCGTGGCCCCCTTTGGTGCGTTCGAGGATCTCGTGGGCGATGCGGGTCAGCGCCCGGGAGATCTCGGGGCCTTCCAGAACCGCTCGTCGCTGGTCTGGTCGCTCACCGCCGGCATGGTTGTGGGCATGCACAAGCGGACCTCCTTCCCTGCCTCACTGGACAGGTCGTTAAAGGACGTCGGACGGCTCTCACGGTACCAGCGACGACTTTCCGCGCATGACGTAGCATGGGCCCAACATCCAGGGATTATGAGAGTAATCACACTCTTAGATCTTGACTCTGCGCAATCTTTCGGATTCGGAAGGTACGCTTTCTTTACGTGGTGACGAGATGAGCAGGGAAGGAACCTCGCAGGAGGTGACATTCAGGAAAAATCGACCAGGGTGTTATGTCCTGTTGAGGAGACCTATGAGAGTCGTCTCACTTACACACAGTTTGGCCACTGAATCGTCGCGTTTTCACCCAACGGCTTGACCTGAGCACTCTTCCCGCCCTACCGTCACTGTGCGTAACCATTGTGGGGGTGTGATGCCGCGAGTCGCCGACTGAGCCGCACTAGGTCGGTGTGATGCGACGGGGTTCTCCACCGGACCCGCAGCGGATCCCGCCTCCTGTTTCAGCCACTTTTCATGCCGGGGAGCACGAAAGAATGCCACCATCGGAATACGCGAAAGCTCTGGGTGCCCGACTGCGTGCCATCCGTACGCAACAGGGACTGTCCCTGCACGGAGTAGAGGAGAAGTCGCAGGGGCGGTGGAAGGCTGTCGTCGTCGGTTCCTACGAGCGCGGTGACCGCGCGGTCACGGTCCAGAAGCTGGCCGACCTCGCCGAGTTCTACGGCGTGCCGATGTCGGAGCTTCTGCCGGGCGAGCCCGCACCCGCCCCGCTGGGTCCGACGCCCAAGCTGGTCATCGACCTGGAGCGCATGCAGCAACTGCCCAAGGAGAAGGCCGGGCCCCTCGCCCGTTACGTGGCCACCATCCAGAGCCAGCGCGGCGACTACAACGGCCGGGTGCTGTCCATCCGCCAGGAGGATCTGCGTTCGCTGGCGGTCATCTACGACCGGTCGCCCGCTGAACTGACCGAAGAGTTCATCAACTGGGGCGTCCTCGACCCCGAGGCGCGGCGCGCAGTGGAAGCCTTCTAAGGCTCGCGCACGGCCCGGGCACCATACCGCTGAGGGCGTCCGGGACAACGCCGCAAAGCATGGTAAAGGCGGCTGGCTGTGCAGCCAGCCGCCTTTACCATGCTTTGCCTGCATACCCCGCAGGGGGCCGTTGGGAGGGTCGGGCGAGAGGCTTCCCCTCCTCCCGCCCGACCGGCGAGGTTTCGGGACGTCAGGGGGGCGCCGCCCCGAAACGACGACCGCGGGAGCCTTCCTCACCGGCAGCGAGGAAGCCGCCGCGCACACTCCCAGTGAACACCTTCGAACACATGTTCGTCAACCCTGGCGGAAAGAGCCCCGCAGCGCACGCAGAGTGCACGGCACACCGGCAACCCCGCAGCCCGCACGCCCCGACCGCTTCCCGGACAGCAAGCCCCGCGGCAGGCTAGTGCTTACGTGCGGTGGCAGCGACGATGAGGTCCGCCAACGCGGAACGCGCGTCGTCGGCGATCACGTCGTTCTCCAGGGCCTGCGTCGCATCGGCCACATAGTCGGCGATCCGGGCTTCGCAGGCTTCCAGCGCACCGCTGTCCACGATGACCGAACGCATCCAGGCGATCTCCTCGGCCCCCAGCTCGGGGTCGCCCAGCAGGCGCCGGAACTGCTCGGCGTCGTCCGCTGCCGCCCGGCGCAGCGTCTCTGCCACCAGCACCGTGCGCTTCCCCTCCCTCAGGTCGTCCCCTGCAGGCTTCCCCGTCTCCTCCGGGTCCCCGAACACCCCGAGGACGTCGTCGCGCAGTTGGAAGGCGATCCCCAACGGGATGCCGTAGGCGGTGTAGGCGGGGGCCAGCTCGGCGTACCGTCCCGCCAGCGCTGCACCCAGGTGGAGGGGCTGCTCAATGGTGTACTTGGCCGACTTGAACCGCATCACCCGCAGCGCTGCCTCCACGGTGTCCGCGCCGCGCGCCTGCTCCACCAAGTCCAGGTACTGGCCGGCCACCACCTCGGTGCGCATCAGGTCGAAGGGGCCCCGCCCCGCAGCGAGCGCTTCCGCGGGGAGCGCGCTCGACTGGTACATGTCTTCACACCACGCCAGGCACAGGTCCCCCAGCAGGATCGCCGCGCCCCGGCCGAACTCGTCGGGGTCGCCGTGCCATCCCGACTCCCGGTGCAGGGCGGCGAGCCTGCGGTGCACGGCGGGCTGCCCGCGCCGGGTGTCGCTGTTGTCGATCACATCGTCGTGGATCAGCGCGCACGCCTGGAGCAGCTCCAAGGCTGCCGCGGCCGTGTAGAGGCCGGGCTCCTCTCCCCCGCCCGCGCCGCGCCATCCCCAGTAGCAGAACGCCGGCCGCAGCCGCTTGCCGCCGCTGATCATGGCTTCGAGGGCGGCCAGCACCGGTTCCCACTCCGCGCCGATCTCCAGCAGCAGCGGGCGTCGGCTCGCGACGAAGGCCGCCAGTTCGGCATCGACAAGGGGGCGCACGAAGGCGACGGGAGACAAGTGCGAGGAGCTCATAAGGGCAGGCTACCGATTGTTCCGCCGCCCGTCTTCACCACGACACACCCAAACCCCACCGATATGGTCGATTACAGTGGGAGACATGCTCGGATCACCCACGCCGCGCCCGGCGCCTCGTCCGCGCCGTATCAGCGAACTGTTGGCGCGTAAAGAGCCCACGTTCTCCTTCGAGTTCTTCCCCCCGAAAACGCCCGAGGGGGAGCGCATGCTTTGGCGGGCGATCCGGGAGATCGAGGCCCTACGCCCTTCCTTCGTCTCGGTGACCTACGGTGCGGGCGGCAGCACCCGGGACCGGACCGTGAACGTCACCGAGAAGATCGCCACCAACACCACTCTGCTGCCCGTGGCGCACATCACCGCGGTCAACCACTCGGTGCGGGAGCTCCGCCACCTCATCGGCCGGTTCGCGGCGGCGGGGGTGTGCAACATGCTCGCGCTGCGCGGCGACCCGCCCGGCGACCCGCTGGGCGAATGGGTCAAGCACCCGGAGGGCCTCACCCACGCCGAAGAACTGGTGCGGCTGATCAAGGAGAGCGGTGACTTCTGCGTCGGGGTGGCCGCATTCCCCTACAAGCACCCCCGCTCCCCCGACGTGGAGACCGACACGGACTTCTTCGTCCGCAAATGCCGGGCAGGAGCGGACTACGCGATCACCCAGATGTTCTTCGAAGCCGAGGACTACCTGCGGCTGCGGGACCGGGTCGCGGCCCGGGGCTGCGACGTGCCCATCATCCCTGAGATCATGCCGGTCACGAAGTTCAGCACGATCGCCCGCTCCGAGCAGTTGTCGGGAGCGCCGTTCCCCCGCAGGCTGGCGGAAGAGTTCGAACGGGTCGCCGACGACCCCGAGGCGGTGCGCGCGCTCGGTATCGAGCACGCCACTCGGCTGTGCGAACGGCTCCTCGCCGAAGGGGCGCCGGGCATCCACTTCATCACGTTCAACCGTTCGACGGCGACCCGCGAGGTCTACCACCGGCTCGTGGGCGCCACCCAGCCGGCAGCGGTAGCTGCGCTGCCATGATGGTGAACTCCTGGTCCACTGTGCCCGGGAACCGGAATCCGGTGATCAGATCCACAAACCCTGACGAACGGTAGAGCCCGTGGGCGGGAGTGGCCCCGGTGGGAGTGGACAGCACCGCGGTGCGCTCCCGCCGGGGCTCCAGCAGCCGGTACAGGAGTGCCCGGCCGATCCCGTTGCCCTGCCACTCCGGCAGCACGTGGACTTCGGCGACTTCGAACGAGTCGGCGAACCAGCGGCGCACCCCTTCCGGGTCGATGCGCCCCAGTTCCGCGGTGACCACGTCGTGCCACCACTGCCCGGGGCAGCCGTGGAACCCGTAGGCGAACGCGACCGCGTTGCGCTCCCCGGTCACCGCGACCACGGAATGGAACCGGGGATAGTGGGCGTGCTGGCGCATGATGGCCTGCCGCCCCGGCAGCTGCCGTGGGGGCGGTGCCATGGCAGCCGCGTAGATCTCCATCAGCGCGGGCAGGGCGCGGATGAAGGCTGGCGCGGCCAGTTCCCAGAACTCGATCTCGGTTTCCACACCGCCCCCAGGTGTTCCCGGTCTCTTAGGACGACTCTTGCCCCACGTCAGCCGGTCTTCCCCCGGTGAGGCGGCAGAGTTCCGTAAACGAGGTGGGGAATACCGCGTTGGGGTGGCCTGCGGCGGCCCACACAGTCTCGTAACGCTCCAGCCACTCGTCGACCAGGGTGGGAAGCGGCTTGGGGTGGCCGATCGGAGCGACCCCGCCGATGGGCTGGCCGGTGTGTTTCCGGACGAACTGCGGGGTGGCGCGGACGACCTCCGCTGCGTCGAGGAGGGCGGCGACTTTGCCGGTGTCGACCCGGTGGGCGCCGCTGGTGAGGACGAGTACCGGGTGGAGCGTATCGGGGGAGGTGTCCGCCGAGTCGTAGCGCGCGGCGAAAACAAGGCTGTTGGCGATCGCGCCGATCTCGCAGCCCAACTGTGCCGCGGCGTCCGCGGCGGTCCGGGCAGAGTCCGGCAGCTCTTTGACGGTGCCGGAAGCGCCGTGGGCAGCGAGCAGTTCGGCGACAGCGCGAACATTGGGGTGCATGGCGCGATCCTAGGACATAGCCCCCGGGTTGTGCTCAGCTTCCGGCAGGCGTGCGGGCATCCCGCGCGTGTGGGGGATTCCCGGTGCCGGGGCCGCGTTGCGCGGGGCGGTACCGGCACGTTTCGCGCGCGGTCCGGCGCGCCGGTCAGTGCACGTCCGGGACTGTTTGCCGAAGATAAACACTATGGGTGAGGATCTGAGAGCGGAACGTGTTATCGCGACGACTGGGGCGACCGGAGCCGTCGGCGGCAAAGTAGCCGCCCAGTTGGCACGGCTGGGCCTTGCGCAGCGGCTCATTGTCCGTGACCTCAACCGCGCCCCCGAACTCCCGAAGTCGAGCGCGGTCCTGGCCGCCTACGAGGATCCTGCCGCTTTCGGCCGCGCAGTCCGCGGCGCCGAGGTGCTGTTCCTCGTCGCCGCGGACCACGCGGAGAACCGCGAGGAACTCCACCGGGCCGTCATCGACGCGGCCGTGGCCGAAGGGGTGCGCCACATCGTCTACCTGTCGTTCCTCAACGCGAGCGCCGCCGCGACCTGCGTCCTCGGCCGGGAGCACTACGCCACCGAGGAGTACCTGCGCACCACCGGGGTGGTCTACACCTTCCTGCGGCCCAGCCTGTACCTGGACCTCCTGCCCGAGTGGATCGGCGAGGACGGCACGATCCGCGGCCCGGCCGGGGAAGGCACCGTGGCGTGGGTGTCGCGGGACGATGTCGCCGACGTCGCCGCCGCTGTGCTGCGCGCCCCGGAAGAGCACGTCAACCGCATCTACAACGTGACCGGTCCGGAAGCCGTCTCGCTGGGGCAGACCGCGACCCGCCTGTCCACGCTCACCGGACGCACCATCGTCTACGTTCCGCAAACCCCGGAGGAGGCCATCGACTTCCTCTCCTCGCAGGGGTTGACCGCCCGGGAAATCGCGGAGCGGGTGAGCGCCTGCACGGCGATCGCCGCCGGGGAACTCAGCACCGCCAACCGCACCGTACTGCGGCTGACCGGCCACCCTGCCCGCTCCCTCGAGGGCTACCTGCGGAAGAATCCGAGCGCGCTGTCCCACGCGCCGCTCTTCAGCGGCTCCGGTAGCGCGCTCGGCCCCCGCTGAGCGCCCTTTCCGGCCCGCCCGGGCGGGGGCGGGCCGCGGTCAGGCTGCGGCCGCTGCCACGAGGCGGCGTTTGAGCTCCGCCGCCGCCGCACGCGGGTCTTCGGCTTCGGTGATGGCGCGGACCACGACAGCCCGGCGGGCGCCCGCGGCCAGCACCTGGTCCAGGTTGTCCTCGTTGATCCCGCCGATCGCGAACCAGGGGCGCTGCGGGTGCAGGGCGGCGACCCGCGCCACCTCGTCGAGCCCGGCAGCGGGCCGTCCCGGTTTGGTCGGGGTCGCCCACACCGGGCCGATACAGAAGTAGTCGACGCCTTCTTCCCGGTCGGCGGCCGCAGACAGCTCCGCCGCGTTGGTGGAGCGGCCGATCAGCGGCCGGTCCCCGAGGATCGCGCGGGCGTAGCGCACGGGCAGGTCCCGCTGTCCCAGGTGCAGCACGTCGGCGTTGACGGCGTGGGCTATGTCGGCCCGGTCGTTGACCGCGAGCAGCGCCCCGTGGCGGTCGCACGCCTCACGCACGACTTCCAGCGCGGCGAGCTCGTCCCGCGCGTCCAGGGTCTTGTCGCGCAGTTGCACGATGTCCACGCCCCCGGCGAGCGCCGCATCAAGGAACTCGGCCAGGTCGCCTCGGTCGGCGCGGGCGTCCGTGCACAGGTAGAGCCGGGCGGATTCCAACCGCTTTCGCAGAGTCTCGTCCACGGCTCCCACCCTAGATCGTCGCCGAGCGCCTGTCCCGCGGGGCGGGTGCAGCGTACCCGGCGACGGGGTGTCTTACAGCAGCATCGCCTGGGCGCGGCGGCGCACCTCGGTGCCGCGGTTGCCGCGGATCGCATCGAGCGGAGTGCCGGGCAGGCTGTCGTCTGCGGTGAACATCCAGCGCAGCGCCTCCTCCGGAGAGAAACCGCTGTCCGCGAGCACGGTGAGGGTGCCTTGGAGGCCTTTGAGGATGGTGCCGTTGGTGATGAACGCCGCGGGAATCGCCAGTTCTCCGCCGCGGACCACGCCGAGGAGCCGGTGGTTGCGGATCATCTGCCGGACCTGGTTCTGGCTCACACCGAGGGCCGCGGCCGCTTCCTGGAGAGTGAGCCACTCTCCGACGAGCGCGTCGAGGTCGCGATCGATCTGTGTCACGGTCCCAATCTTCCACATCTGGCGCGCGCCGAATCCTCTCGACCGACCGTGATCGCTTTAGGCGTACATGTCGGACCTTTGGCTTCCCCAGTCACGGGCGACCTAGAATGCGGACGAAAGCGAAAACCCGCGGGAGCCGGGGCGGAACCCGGCTGAGAGGGAGGCTGTCCGCCTCCGACCGCAGAACCTGATCCGGGTCATACCGGCGAAGGGAGTGGCGCGCCGTGCAGTTGCGCTCAGCCCCGGACGCCCTTGTCGTTGGGGGCGGACTTATTGGCCTGGTCACCGCATGGCGTGCTGCCCGCCTCGGGATGCGGGTGACCGTCGTGTCCGCGGAGAAGGCGGGCGCCGCGTCCGGGGTGGCGGCGGGCATGCTGACCCCCGCAACCGAAGCGGTGTTCGGGGAAGAGTCGCTGATCCGTCTGGGGCTGCGGTCCCAGCAGCGCTACCCCGATTTCATCGCCGAGCTCGCAGAAGACACCGACGTCGACCCGGGCTACCGCACCGAAGGCACCCTGCAGGTGGGGTTCGACCCGGACGACATGGCCACGCTCGCGGAACTGCAGCAGCTACGCGACCGTCTCGGTATCCGCACCGAACGGCTCACCTCACGCGAATGCCGCCGGCTCGAGCCGATGCTGGCTCCCACTGTGCGGGGCGGCTTCCTGGCCCCTGACGACCACTCGGTGGATCCGCGCCGCCTGTCTGAGGCGCTGCGTGCCGCCGCCGCTGCCCGCGGCGCACTGTTCGTCGCCGGGCACGTCCGGGAGGTGGTCGGGGGCGAGGACGCCGTGCGCGGCGTCGTGCTGGACAGCGGCGACACTCTCGACGCGGGCCAGGTGGTGCTCGCCGCGGGCGTGTGGAGCTCCGACATTGTCGGACTGCCCGAGGGAGTGGTGCCCCCGCTGCGCCCGGTCAAGGGGCAGCTGCTGCGGCTGCGCACCCCCGTGGGCGCCGAGCCGCTGGTGACCCGCACCGTGCGCGGCTTGGTCACCGGCTCCCCCGTCTACCTGGTGCCGCGGGCCGATGGCGAGGTGATCCTGGGGGCCACCCAGGAGGAGATGGGCTTCGACACCCGGTTGACCGTCGGCGGGGTCTGGGAGATGCTCCGCGACGCGCGCGAGCTCGTACCCGGGGTCACGGAACTGGAGATCGTCGAAACGTGCGTGGGGCTGCGCCCCGGGCCGCCGGACAACGAGCCGCTGCTGGGACCCACCCGTGTGCGCGGGCTGCACCTTGCGGTCGGCCACTACCGCCACGGGGTGCTGCTGGCCCCGGTGACCGGAGATGTCATGGCCGAAGTCTTGAGTACGGGGCGGCTGCCCGACTATGCGAGCCATCTCGCCGCAGACCGCTTCCTTCCCTCATCCTCACCATCGAAAGGGGTTGAAACATCGTGAACGCGATCATCAACGGTGAGCCGCGTCAGCTCGCTCCGGACACCACGGTGGCCGACGTGGTGCGCTCCCTGACCCGGGCGGAGTCGGGCGTGGCTGTGGCGGTCAACGACGAGGTGGTGCCCAAGACCGACTGGGCGCGCACCGTGGTCTCCCCCGACGACCGGGTGGACGTGCTCACCGCTGTGCAGGGGGGCTGACTTGACCGACGCTGCGACCGGGACGACCCGCGCCGACACCTTCGAGGACCCGTTGGTGATCGCCGGGGAGAAGTTCCATTCCCGGCTCATCATGGGCACCGGGGGTGCTCCGTCGCTGCACGTGCTGGCGGACGCGCTGCGTGCCTCCGGCACCGAGATGACCACTGTGGCGATGCGCCGGGTTGACCCGAACGCCCAAGGGTCGGTCTGGGATGTGCTCCGGGAAACCGGGGTCCGCCCGCTGCCCAACACGGCAGGCTGCTTCACCGCGGTCGACGCGCTGCGCACTGCGCGGCTGGGGCGTGAAGCGTTGGAGACCAACTGGGTGAAGCTGGAGGTGGTCGCCGACGAGCGCACCCTCCTTCCTGACCCGGTGGAGACGCTGGACGCCGCAGAACGGCTGGTGGACGAGGGGTTCGTCGTCCTCGCCTACACCAACGACGACCCGGTGCTGGCCCGCCGGCTGGCGCAGGTGGGGTGTGCCGCGGTGATGCCGTTAGGGGCGCCGATCGGTTCGGGGATGGGCATCCGCAACCCGCACAACATCGAACTGATCGTCGAAGAGCTGGACGTCCCTGTGATTTTGGACGCGGGCATCGGCACCGCAAGCGATGCGGCACTCGCCATGGAACTGGGCTGCGACGCGGTGCTGTTGGCAACCGCGGTCACTCGGGCCCAGGATCCGGTGCTGATGGCGCACGCGATGCGGGAGGCGGTGTCGGCTGGTCGGCGGGCCCGGCTGGCCGGGCGGATCCCGATCCGCCGCTACGCGCACGCCTCCTCCCCGCCGCGCGAGGGCTGAAACCCGGGGCGGGACCGTGGTCCCGCCCCGGGTTTCTTTACTGCTGCGTGCCGAAACCGTGGTGAGACCGTCAGTTTCCGCTTTCCCCCGTAAACTTCCCCTCGTGGACATGACGGCTGCGGACGCGCTAGTGGGAACGACCCTCGCCCATCGGTACCGGGTCGAATCGAAGATCGCCAACGGCGGTATGGCGACTGTCTTCCTCGCTCACGATCTCCGGCTGGACCGCCGTGTCGCGCTGAAGGTGATGCATGCCAACCTGGCGCGCGACCCGCAGTTCGTCCAACGGTTCATCAACGAGGCGCTCGCGGTCGCCAAGCTGTCGCACCCCAACGTGGTCCAGGTCTACGACCAGGGCAGCGACCAGGGGCACGTGTACTTGGCGATGGAGTACGTGGCGGGCCAGACGCTGCGCGCCGCGTTGAAGGCGCGAACCCGGTTCTCCCCCGCCGAGGCGCTGCGCATCATGGTGCCGATCCTCGCCGGGCTGGGCGCCGCCCACCAGGCGGGCATGGTGCACCGGGACATGAAACCGGAGAACGTCCTCATCACCCACGACGGCCAGATCAAGGTGGCCGACTTCGGGCTGGCCCGGGCCGCGGAGGCCAGCCAGCAGGGGCTGACCAAGACCGGCACGCTCATGGGGACCGCCGCCTACCTGTCCCCGGAGCAGATCACGCACAGCACCGCGGATGCCCGCAGCGACGTCTACGCGTGCGGCATCATGCTCTACGAGCTGCTCACCGGCCGCCAGCCGCACACCGGTGACTCTCCGATCGCCGTGGCCTACCAGCACGTCAACGAGGACGTCCCCCGCCCGTCCCGGGTGGTGCCGGGGATTCCCCCGGAAGTGGACTCGCTGGTGGTGCGCGCCACGGAACGCGACCCCGCCTACCGGCTCGCCAACGCCGGCCAGTTCCTTGCCGCGGTCTTCGCCGCGCAGAAAGCGTTGGACGAGCAGCCGTCCGCCGCGGTGACCTCTGTGATGGAGATGGCGCCCGCCCCTGCCGGGGACACGGCGGAAGACTCGGACAACGCCACCCGCACCCTGCAGGGGGTCGAGCTTCCCCCCGTGGAGTACGACGACTACGAGGACGACCGGCCGCCGCGGCCGAGTCTCCGCACGCCGCTGCTGGTCGCCACCGTGCTGCTGCTGGTCGTGGCGGTCGGGTTCGGCTGGTGGATGGTGGACGGCCGCTATGAGACGGTTCCCGACCTGGTCGGCGTAGAAAGCGACGAGGCCCGCCGGGACCTGCGCATGCTGGGTTTCCGCGTGCAGACCGCGGAAGAGCCCGCCTACAGCGACGAGGCGCCGCCCGGTACGGTCGCTGCCACCGACCCGGAGGCTGGGAGCAGGCTGCTGCCGGACACGCTCGTCACCCTCATCCTGTCGGCGGGGCCGCAGTATGTGGAGATGCCCGACGTCGAAGGTGCTTCGGTGGCGGAGGCCCGGGACGCCCTCAAAGAGGTGGGGCTGACCGACATCGTGGAAGACGAGATCACCTCGTTTGACAACCCTCCGGGCACGGTGATCACCACCAAGCCGGCCCCGGGCGAGAAGGCCAACCGCGAGGAGAGCGTGACGCTGACGATCAGCGCCGGGTTCCCCATGCCCAACGTGGTCGGCCAGAAGGTGGACGATGCGCGCCGCCTGCTGGAGTCCAGCGACTTGGAGGTGACGGTCGTCGAGGAGCACCACGACGAGGTCCCCGAAGGCCATGTCATCTCCCAGGAGCCGGAGGCGGAGACCACCGTGGGGGCGGGGCAGAGCGTCACCCTCACCGTCTCGTCCGGTCCGGAACTGGTGGAGGTTCCCGACATCCGCGGGTGGAAGGTGGACAAGGCCCGCAAGGAGCTGGAGGAGCGGGGCTTCGAGGTCACCGTGCACCAGGTGATCGGCAACCGGGTCGGCGACTACAACCCCAAGGGCGAGGCGCCGAAGGGCTCCACGATCGAGATCTGGACGTCCCCCTTCGGCCGGGAGCGGGATCGGGACCGGGGCAGGGAGGACCGGCTCTGGATCGGGCTGGACTGAGCGGGCCCGCTCAGTCCAGCGGCGGCCCGTCCCCGGGGTCCTCCTGGTAGGAGTAGCGCTGCTCCAGCCACGGGTTGGCGAGGTTGTGGTAGCCGCGCTCCTCCCAGAAGCCGCGCCGGTCCGCGGTGAGGTATTCGATGGCGCGCACCCATTTCACGCTCTTCCAGCCGTAGCGGTGGGGGACGACGAGCCGCACCGGGTATCCGTGCTGGGGTTCCAGCGGCTTGCCGTCGCGGTGGGTGGCGAGGATGACGTCGGGACGCCGGAAGTCGTCGAGGGGCAGGTTGGCGCTGTAGCCGTACTCTGCCCAGACCATGACGTGGGTGGCGTCCTCGGCGGGGGGTGCGAGTTTCAGCACGGTGGAGGCGGCCACCCCGCGCCACCGCACGTCGAGCTTGGTGAATCTGGTCACACAGTGGAAGTCGGTGACCACGTCGACGCGCGGCAGGGTCTGGAACTCGGTCCAGTCCCACCGGTACTGCGTCCCGTCCGCTGTGGCTCCGTAGACCTGCAGATCCCAGCGGTGCGGGCGGAATTTCGGTACCGGGCCGTAGTGCACAGCAGGCCATTCGTTCGGCACGTACTGCCCTGGCGGCAGCCGTCGCTCAGACAATCGTTCTTCTCCCGATACTCATCCCAGGACCATCTTTTCAGGTGCCCGTGCGCGCGCTCCTACCCCCGTGGGCTTCAGCGGCGGCGGCGCGGTGCGCTATAGTCGCTGCCATGCAGCGGTACTTTTGGCGCTTTTACGGCTACCGGCCCACGGGCCCGGTCGCCCAACGAGCGCTGCGCTGACACGGACGACTTGGAAGCCCTGGGCCGAACGGTCCAGGGCTTTTCTGTTTTTCTGTCCAGGTCACCGCTGCTCCCACACTCTCCACAGCACCTGGTAAGGACAGCGTTCAATGGTCATCGTTATGGCGCCCGACGCCCCTTCCGACACCATCGACTCCATCGTTGACCTCGTCGCCTCGGTGGGTGGTGAGGCCTACGTGACCCGGGGGGTGAGCCGGACCATCATCGGCCTGGTAGGCGACGTGGAACGGTTCGAGACGCTTAATCTGCGTGCCCTCCCCGGCGTCGCCGACATCCTGCGCATCTCCACTCCCTACAAGCTGGTCAGCCGGGAAAACACGACTGAGCGGTCGGTCGTGCAGGTTGCTGGGGTACCGATCGGCGGCGACCATATGACACTCATCGCCGGTCCCTGCGCGGTGGAAACCCCGGAGCAGACTTTGGAAGCGGCGCTGATGGCGAAGCGTGCGGGTGCCGCGCTGCTGCGCGGCGGCGCCTACAAGCCGCGGACCTCCCCCTACGCGTTCCAGGGCCTGGGCGAGACCGGTCTGAAGATCCTGTCGGATGTGCGTGCGGAGACCGGCCTGCCGATTGTGACCGAAGTGGTGGACGCCTCCGACGTGGAGCTGGTCGCCTCCTACGCCGACATGCTGCAGATCGGCACCCGCAACATGCAGAACTTCGCGCTGCTGCAAGCCGTGGGCGACGCGGGCAAGCCGGTGCTGCTCAAACGCGGGATGAGCAGCACGATCGAGGAGTGGCTGATGGCCGCCGAGTACATTGCGCAGCGCGGCAACTTGAACATCGTGCTGTGCGAGCGCGGCATCCGCACGTTCGAGAAAGCGACCCGTAACACGCTGGACGTGAGCGCGGTCGCCGTGGCGCAGCGGCTGTCGCACCTGCCCGTGGTGGTGGACCCGTCGCATTCGGGCGGCAAGCGGGAACTGGTGCTGCCGCTGTCGCGTGCGGCGATCGCGGTGGGCGCGGACGGCCTCATCGTCGACGTGCACCCTGCTCCGGAGACGGCACTGTGCGACGGGCCGCAGGCGCTCACGCACGCAGACTTGGCCGAGCTGGCGCACGTGGTGACGGCGCTGCCGCCGCTCGTGGGCCGCACGCTCACGCCCAGCGTGGCGCAGGTGGGCGCCGGCGTGTAACCGGACCCGCGCCCGTCGCGGCCGGGTGCGGCGGGCGCGGAAGGTCCGGTCAGGCTGCGGTGTTCTCCTCCTCGCCCAGGAAGCTGGGGCGGTGCAGTTGCACGTTGCTGGCCAGGTGTTCGGCGAGTTCTTCAACGTCCAGTCGCTTCTCGATCTGCCGCAGATCGGCGATCTTGGCCGCAGTCTCCACCTGCCGCGGGGTGAGCATGGTGCAGCAGTCCTCGTCGGGCAGCTCGGAAATGGTGAGCGTGCCGATGGCGCGGGCCTGGTCCATGATCTCGGTCTTGTCCATGCCGATCAGCGGACGCAGGATCGGCAGGTCCACAGCGTCGTCCAGGGCGGTGATGTTGGCCAGGGTCTGGCTGGACACTTGGCCGAGGGCGTCCCCGGTGACCAGCGCGCTGGCGTTGAGCCGGTCGGCAAGGGCTTCCGCGGTTTTGAGCATGAGGCGCCGCTGGGCGACGATCTGCAGCCGTTCCGCGCCGGAGTTGCGGAGCTGCTGCTGGGCCTTGCCGAACGGCACCACGTACAGCCGGGAGCCGTTCTGGAAGCGGTCGAGCTGCCGGACCAGGCTGTACGCCTTGTAGATGGACTCCGGTCCGGTGAACGGCATGCCGGAGAAGTGCAGGAAGTCGAGCCGGAGCCCGCGGCGCATCATGCGGTAGGCCGCGACCGGGGAGTCGATCCCGCCGGACAGCAGGACCAGGCCGCGTCCACTCATGCCTACCGGGAGGCCGCCCTGGCCGGGGATGCCGTCGGTGAAGACGAACACCTCGTCTTTGTCGACCTCGATCTGGACCGTGTGGTCGGGCTGGGAGAGGTTGACGGTCAGGTGGGGGTAGGCGCGTTTGATCGCGGCGCCCACGTGCCCGGCCAGCTCCGAGGAGATCATGGGGAAACGCTTGTCCCGGCGGCGGGCCCGCACCGCGAAAGAGCCGGAGCGGTCGGCCATGGCCTGCACCGCGACCTGGGTGACGGTGTCCACGTCTTTGGCGACCCGGCGCACCAGGTGCACCCACACGATCCCCATGACGTTGCGCATGCGCTCGGCCAGCTGGGCCACTTCGAGGTCGGAGGCACCGGGCATGCGCAGCATGATGATGCCTTTGCGCTGGGAGAGCCGGAATTCGGGCAGGCCTTTAGCGGCGGCGCGGATGTTGTTCTGCAGACGGCGCTCGAACAGGTGCCGGTTGCTGCCCTTGAGCACGATCTCCCCGAGCTTCAGGAGCACACACAGCTCGCCCAGCTCCTGCGCGGCTGTCCCGACCGCGCCGTCCGCACGCGCGTCGACGGTGGTGGAGTCGAGCGAGGCGGACATGGCAATACCTCCGGTGGTTGCGAGTCGGATGGGATCAGTGCAGAGAAAACTGCTTACCTCCCAGTATCAACCAGGGACGCAAGCGTTTTGTTCTCTTCACGCGGACACGACCGCGGCTCCCAGCATTCTCCGCTGGGAGCCGCGAGAAATCCTACGGGAATTTAGCCGAAGAAGACTTCGGCTTCCTCGTACCGCTCGACCGGGACAGTCTTGAGCTGGTCGGTGGCTTCGGACAGGTCAACGCGGACGATTTCGGTGCCGCGCAGGGCGACCATCTTGCCGAAGTCCTTGTCGTGGACCGCGGTGATGGCGTGCAGGCCCAGCCGGGTGGCCAGCACCCGGTCGAAGGCGGACGGCGTACCGCCGCGCTGCACGTGGCCCAGGACCACCGAGCGGGCTTCCTTGCCGGTGCGCGCCTCGATCTCTTCGGCGAGGCGCTGGCCGATGCCGCCGAGGCGGACGTGGCCGAAGGAGTCGCGTTCCGCGCTGGCCAGGGTGAGCTGGCCCTCCTTCGGGTGGGCGCCCTCGGCGACCACGATGATCGGCGCGTAGTTGGTCTTGAAGCGGCTTTCGATGTAGGCGACGACCTCGTCGATGTCGAATGGGCGCTCGGGGATCAGGATGACGTTGGCGCCGGCCGCCATGCCCGCGTGCAGCGCAATCCAGCCCGCGTGGCGGCCCATGACCTCGACGACCAGGGCACGGTGGTGCGACTCGGCGGTGGTGTGCAGGCGGTCGATGGCCTCGGTCGCGATGTTGACCGCAGTGTCGAAGCCGAAGGTGTAGTCGGTGGCGTTGAGGTCGTTGTCGATGGTCTTGGGCACACCGACCACGTTGACACCGTGGTCGTGGAGCTGGCGCGCGACGCCGAGGGTGTCCTCACCGCCGATTGCGACGAGCGCGTCCACCCCGAGCGCGGCCATGTTGTCCTTGACCCGCTCGACACCGCCCTCGATCTTCATGAGGTTGGTGCGCGAGGAGCCGAGGATGGTACCGCCGCGCGGGAGGATGCCGCGGACCGCCTCGATGTCCAGCGGCATGGTGTCGCCTTCCAGGGGGCCGCGCCACCCGTCACGGAATCCGACGAACTCGTATCCGTATTCCTTGATGCCCTTACGGACCACCGCACGGATGACCGCGTTCAGGCCCGGGCAGTCGCCACCCCCGGTCAGTACCCCGACTCGCATTTGCGTGTACTCCTTGAATCGTCTGGAATCCCGTGTGCCACGGGAGTCACGAAAACGACCGCTCCCGGCCGGGGCGATGCCCCGCGGGCGCGGAACGCACACGGCAGGACCGCGTTCTCACGCAGCAACCATCGTATGGTCTAGACCATAGCGCTCGCGAGAGTCGAGGCCAACTCGCGCGTCCGTCCGTTCGTCCCGTGGCTTTTCCCGCGCGGGTCACTACCCGTGATCGGTCTTCCAAACGACCAGGTTGCGCCGTAGTTTCTGTCCGGCGCAGCCCGGCAGCGTGAGCGGAATCACGGCTGTGCGGACTCCGTTTTCTTCTTCCGCTTGCGTTCCGCCTTGCGGCGGGCGCGTTCCCGCCGCTTCGCTTCCCGTCGGGCGCGCCGCTGCTCCTTGCGGGACTGCTGCTCCTCTTTCTTCTCCTGCTGGGCGGCGGCCGCCAGCTCGGCTTTCACTGTCTGGGCGTAGCGGTCCACGTACTCCTGCCCGGACAGTTCCATGAGGGCGTACATGATCTCGTCGGTGATCGCCCGCAGCACCCGCGGATCCTTCTCCAGCCCGTAGTAGCGGGAGAAGTCCATGGGCTTGCCGAATTTGACGATGGGCCGGATACCGAGCCGCGGAATGATCTTGCCGGGCGGCATGATCTTGTCCGCGTTAATCATCGCCATCGGGATGACCGGGACTTTTGCTTCCAACGCGAGCCTGGCCACCCCGGTGCGCCCCCGGTACAGCCTGCCGTCTGGGGAGCGGGTGCCCTCAGGGTAGATGCCCAGCAGCTTGCCCTGCTCCAGCACGCGCAGTCCGGTGCGGAGCGCCGCCTCGCTCGCCTTGCCTCCGGACCGGTCGATGGGGATCTGGCCTACGCCGGTGAAGAAGAGGCGACTGAGAAAGCCTTTGATCCCTTTTCCGGTGAAATATTCGGCTTTAGCGAGAAAGGTGATCTTCCGGGGCAGCGGTAGCGGACCGAAGAAATGGTCCGAGAAGGACAGGTGGTTGCCCACCAAAATGGCAGGCCCGTGGCGAGGGACGTTCTCCACTCCGTAGGCACGCGGCTGCCACAGCACCGCGAGCACCGGTCCGAGAGTTGCCTTGAGCACCCAGTAGAACACGGTTCACCTCTGCCTATGCGGGAGTGCCCGTCCGGCACGGCCATAGTCGTTCTCCCGCTGCCACTGACAATCGTGGTCATCTTCCCATCTGGTGGGGGACACCGCCAAAGCCACCATGGCGCCACGGACGAAGAGGACTACCGAGTGCCGCGGCGCTCGGCTAGTTTCGTAATTCCAGTGTTCCCCCCGCTGGCCGTCTCACCGCCTGGAAGGGTCTGCAATGCCGTTGTTCGCGGAAGCTGCGCTGTGCCGGAAGACCAGCACCACCCGGTGCTATGGATCTCCCCGGAGCCCGCGGCCGGCGTGCCCCACACCACGGCCAGCACCCAGAGCAGCCGTCCCACCCTGTGAGCTGTTCCCCGCTGCCCCGCCCTGGCCGCCACGGGAAGCGCAGGCCGCCGCGCTGCCTGACAGCCTGTCCTGGACGGTTCCCGGAGCACTGGCGGTGCTCCCGCTCCGGGAGCGCTGCGTATCCTTCACACCGAGGACGGTCCATGCCGCGGTTCCTTCCTGCGGACGCGGCACGGGGACCGCCGTCGACGGCTGGGGCGCTTCTGTGCGCGCCGCCGGACGCGGGGAAGGGGCCGGACATGACTGAGCGCCGCGGCAATGGTCTGCTTGCTGACTCCTACGTCCCGCTGCTCCTGCTCACCCCCGCGCTCGCCGACACGATGCTCGAAGCGCTCGGCCGGGCCGGGATCGCCGCCTACGCGGTCACCGTGGGCCCCGCGGCGGAGTCCGCGGACACGGAGGCCACGGACCGCTTGTACGTGGACGCTAAGGAGCGCGCGGCCGCGGTGGCGGTGCTGCGCGCCGAACTTCCGGAGCTCGCCGACCGTGTCACGGAGGGTGCGGACCAGGCGGAGGACGCGGAGCCGTCCCCGAACGCCGACACAGACCCGGACGAGGTCTGGGCGGATCTCGTGGCGCGGTACTACACCTCCGATGCTTCCGAGTCCACCTGGCCTGAGATAGAGAACGTCTCCGACCGCCCCGAACCGGAGGATCCGGACGACGCCGAGGACCACGTGCTGCCGCCTCGGCCGTTCCACCCCCCGGTGGGGGAGCCCGCCGACGTCGACGACAGCGACCAGGAGCGTTACGTCCCTCCTCCCCCGCCGCCGCTGCCCCGTGGGGACCTGGTCGGCAGGCTCGCCTGGGCCGGTCTGCTGGGCGGGCCCGTCCTGCTGCTGGTCATCACCCTGCTGGGCATGGCGGTGCCCGGCTGGCTGGTGCTGGTGGCGCTGTGCTCGTTCGTGACGGGGTTTGTCGTGCTGCTGATCCGCATGGGCGACCAGCCCTCCGGTCCGGACGACGGGGCGGTGGTCTAGGCCCGCGGCCCGAGTCGCTGTCCGGGTGGGCAGCCCGCGGGCAGGCGGACTATTCCTCGCCCGGTAAGGCGATCTCCGCGAGGACCGGAAGGTGGTCGCTGGCTGCGACGAGGTCGCGGCGGGCCGGTGCCGCGGGGATTCCTGCGGCGCGCACGGTAAGACGCCGGTCGACGAAGATCGTGTCGATCCGGCTGCGGGGCCGCCAGGACGGGAAGGTCGGCTCTCCGCCTTCCGGGCCGTGGGCGCCCGCGTCCACCAGGTGGGTGGCGAGCATCTGCCAGGCTGGCCCGTCGGGCCGCTCGTTGACGTCGACGGCCAGCACCGCGGGGGCGGGCTGCATTCCCAGGAAGGCGAGGAGCTGGGCGGCGTGCGCGTACCGGGCCCGCGCCTGCAGGTCGAGGTGGCTGACGGCCACGGCGATGCGGCGGCGGCCCCGGCGGATCAGCGCGATGGCCAAGGCGCGCTGGTGCAGCCGGGGATAGCGGTGCAGCAGGCGGTGGCTGCAGTGGTCGACTGCGAGGGTGGGGGCGGTGAGGATTTCCAGGCCGCCGGGGCGGCGGCCCACCGCGAGGCGGAGACCACAGCGGCGGGCCAGCCACCGTCGTTTGGTCTGCCACAGCAGGTGCCGGGGAGCTTCCTGCAGGCAGACCACATCAGGGCGGCACGACCGGATGACCCGCGCGACGGCCAGGGGATCGTCGCGTAGGGACCGGATGTTGTAGGACAGCACGCGCAGCACAGCGGCCATATCCGGCGGCTACCCCGCCTGGCGCGCCTCTCCCATGCTCTTTTCGGTTAGCAGCGCACGAGGTCGGCCGCACCCACGATGCCCGCCGCCGACCCGAGTTCCGCGATCCGGATGTCGGCGAGGGTCCGCACCTGGCGGCCGGTGACGTTGCGCGCGAAAGAGTCGCGGATCGGGCCGAGCAGGATTTCTCCGGCTTCGCAGACCCCGCCGCCGATGACGAACCGTTCCGGGTCGAGGATCGCGGCGAGGTCGGCTAGCCCTTGCCCCACCCAGGTGCCGAGGGTGGTGAAGCATTCCAGCGCGGCAGCGTCGCCTTCGAGGGCGGCCTGGGTGATGTGGTGCCCTTGGAGGCGTTCCGGGTCGCCGTCCGCGAAGTCGAGGAGCCGCTTGGCGCGCCGGGGGTCGGTGCGGGCCAGCTCGCGCGCTTCAGCGACGAGGGCGCGTCCGCTGGCGTACTTCTCCCAGCAGCCCCGGTTGCCGCAGCCGCACAGGCGCCCGTCCGGGACTACGCGGTAGTGGCCGATTTCCGCGCCCACCCCGTAGCGGCCTCTGAACAGTTGCCCGTTGAGGATGATGCCGCCCCCGATCCCGGTGCCTAGGGTGACGCACACCACATGGTCGACGCCGCGGCCTGCGCCGAACCGTGCTTCGCCCCACGCCGCCGCATTGGCGTCGTTCTCGATGATGACGGGAAGGTCGATCCGGCGCCGGATGCGGTCGCGCAGTGGTTCTTTGCACAGGTCCAGGTTGGGGGCAAAGATGACGGTGGAACGATTCTCGTCGACGAACCCGGCGATACCCACGCCGACTCCGCCGATGGCGCCGGCGGGGTAATGTCCCGCGAGTTCGTCAACGGTGTCGCAGACCACATCGGCGAGGGCGTCGCCGTCGGCGGGAGTGGGGTGCTTGACCCTCGTCAGGATCCGGCCGTCAACATCGACAACGCCGGCGGCCACCTTGGTGCCACCGATGTCCACGCCGATCGTCAACCGCATGGTCGGCTCCCTTTCACCTCATGCCCGAGCTCACGTCCGAGTGCCCTGGGACTCGCCGAATGGAGTAAACCATTGGATTAAACCAGTGTCGACGATCGGCCTGGCCGGTCGACCCTTGCGCTGACGGGTCTATTGTTCCCCGTCAGCGGGAGTTCCGGCGGCGCCGTTCCCGGGACGGGACCGCAGCGAACGCTCCACCGCGGACAGACTACGACTCATAGCGTCGAACATCAGCGCGCCCGCGGCGCTCAGGTGGCGGCCGATTTCGGGCAGGGTTTCGCGCGCGATGTCGAGCACCTGGTCGGTCAGCGGGGCCTCCGGCTCTGTCTCCTGCCGGATCGCCTCTGCCCATACATCATCGCTGCGCGGCGGCGGAGAGGCGGCGTTCTGGACTTGCCGCCGGATGGCGGCGGTGAGCAGCCTGCGCTGCACGGCGTCCACGAGGCGCAGCGCTTCGTCGATGATCTCGCTCGGATCCTGGTTGCGGTGGGAACTGGCCATGGTCATCCGTCTGTCGCTCGGTTGCCTCTTCTCACCGTAACCGTCTGCTGCGGTACTGTCTGCGCCAGATTGCCAACCGCGCACTGTTGATCCGAGTTCCACGATATGCCCCGAAACCTCCCCTCGCAGGCGAGGTGCGCCATACTTACCTCGCCGGACCCGGCTCACTGGCACGCGCGGTCACGGACAGTACAACGGTCCAGTTCGGGGCGTGGCAGCCGGATCACCATCCGGTACCAAATAGGCACAAATGCTACCAACCAGTAGCGTAAATTGTTACCGTCGTCACACTCTCTTGCCATGCCCGCACAACATCAGGAGCTGAACAGTGCGTGAGTACACCACCCCCGCGGTAAAGGAACTTGACCCGGATACACGACTCACTGACACCGTCTTCACCCGTGCGGCTCAGGAACCCAACGCCGTGATGTTCCGGCGGCTCGTGGACGGTGCGTGGCGAGACGTGACCTGCGCTGAATTCCACCGCGACGTCATGGGCGTGGCCAAGGCGCTCATCGCCGCCGGGATCAACCACGGCGACCGGGTAGCGCTCATGTCGCGGACCCGCTACGAGTGGACCGTCATCGACTACGCCATCTGGACCATCGGCGGAGTGACCGTCCCCATCTTCGACACCTCCTCCGAAGAGCAGGTCGAGTGGATCCTCCGCGACTCGGGAAGCACGCTCGCCTTCGTGGAGAACGACGAGCACGCGGAACGAGTCCGGGCTGTCTCCGCACAACTCCTGGAACCCGACCGCATCGTGCAGATCGAAAGCGACAGCTTCCCCGCTTTCGTCGCCACCGGCGCGGACGTGGCTGACTCGGTGGTGGAGGAGCGCCGCGCCGCCACCGGCCTCGACGACCTCGCCACCCTGATCTACACCTCGGGCACCACCGGCCGTCCCAAAGGCTGCGAGCTCACCCAGCGCAACCTGGCCTTCGACGTCATGAGCGTCAACAGCGGCCCCATGAAGGACGTCTTCACCATGGAGGGGCGCTCCACCCTCCTGTTCCTCCCGCTGGCGCACTCGCTGGCCCGCATCATCCAGGTCGGCTGCGTGGAGACGAAGACCGTCATGGGCCACTTCCCCTCCACCGGCCCGGACCTGCTGGACGCGCTCGCTTCGTTCCGCCCCATGTTCCTGCTTGCCGTGCCCCGCGTGTTCGAGAAGGTCTACAACAAGGCTGAGCAGAAGGCCATCGCCAGTGGCAAGGGCGACATCTTCCGGAAGGCCGCGGAGACCGCCATCGCCTACAGCAAGGCGCTGGACACCGGGAAGGTGAGCCTGGGGCTGCGTCTCAAGCGCGCCGTGTTCAGCCTGCTCGTCTACCGCAAGATCCTGGCTGCGGTGGGCGGGCAGGCCAAGTACGCCGTCTCCGGTGGTTCCGCCCTGGGTGAGCGGCTCGGCCACTTCTTCCGCGGGATCGGCCTGACCGTCCTGGAAGGCTACGGTCTGACCGAGACGTCCGCCCCCACCACCGCGAATGCCCCCGACACCAACAAGATCGGCACGGTGGGCCGCCCCATCCCCGGCACGTCGATCCGGATCGCCGACGACGGGGAGATCCTCGTCAAGGGCGACAACGTGATGCGCGGCTACTGGAACAACCCGAAGGCGACGAAGGAGGCGTTCACCGAGGACGGCTGGTACCGCAGCGGCGACATCGGCGAACTCGACGAGGAAGGCTTCCTGCGGATCACCGGGCGGAAGAAGGAGATCATCGTCACCGCAGGCGGGAAGAACGTCGCCCCCGCGGTCATCGAGGACCGGATCCGCAGCCACGCGATCGTCAGCCAGTGCATGGTCGTCGGCGACAACCGCAAGTTCGTCGCCGCGCTCATCACCATCGACCCGGAAGCCTTCGAGTTCTGGAAGAAGCAGCACAACAAGACCGGCACCATCGCCGAGCTGGTGGACGACCCCGACCTGCGGGCCACCGTGCAGAAGGCGGTGGACGACGGCAACAAGGCGGTCTCCCGGGCCGAGTCGGTACGGAAGTTCGCCATCCTGCCGGTGGACTTCAGCGAGGCTGAAGGCCACATGACCGCGTCGCTGAAACTCAAGCGGCACGTCATCGAAAAGCAGTTCAGCGCGGAGATCGAGGCGCTCTACGCCGAGTGACCGGGCCTCTCCGGCACGGAATGAACCAGGGCTCCCGCCGCACATGCGGCGGGAGCCCTGTCATGTTGGCCAGGCCTGGCGGGGCCGGTTAGCCGGGACGGACCGCCCCGACGAAGTTCTGCCGGTAGTAGGAGGTGAGCTCCACCACGCCGATCGGCTTGGACGACGTGGAGGCGTGGATCATCCGGCCGTCCCCGGTGGCCATGCCCACGTGGGTGGGCGCCACACTGTCGTAGAAGAACAGCAGGTCGCCACCTTGGATGTTCTCCCAGGAGACGCGCTGGCCGGCGTAGAACTGGTCCTGCGAGACCCGCGGCAGGCTCACCCCCGCGGCCGCCCACGCGGCCTGGGTCAGCCCGGAGCAGTCGTAGCCGTTCGGCCCAGTCCCGCCCCAGATGTAGGGCTTGCCGATCTGGGCGAAGGCGAAGTCCAGGGCGATCTTGGCTTTGCCGGTGGCCGGACCGGTGTAGGTCGTCCCCGAGGAGCTGACCGTGTTGATCCCGGCCGTCGCCGCAGCCTGCTCTTCCGCGGTGAGCTCTTCGAGCAGGGCTTCCTGCTCGGCGATCCGCGCCTCGCCCTCCTCACGGGCCTCCTCAGCTTCGTCGAGCTTGGCCTGGGCTTCCTGCTCGGTCTCTTCCGCCTCCTGGCGGAGCTGCTCCAACTTCTCCCGCTGCTCGGTGTAGCGCTCCAGCTTGTTCTGCTGGCTGACCGACAGGTAGTGCAGGTCCGCTGACTGGACTAGCATGTCGTCGGGGTTGTCGGAGCCGATCAGGTAGACCAGCGAGCTGTAGTCGACCCCGCTGTAGGCGGTGTTGGCGAGCACCCTGATCGACCCTTGGAGGCCGTCGAGTTCCTCTTCGGTCTCCTCCAGGTCCTCGGTGATCTCTTCGAGTTTCTCCTTAGCGGCCTCGTGCTCTTCTTTCGCCTTGTTGTAGGCCTCGTTGAGCTCGGAGAACTCTTGTTCCAGCCGTTCGATCTCCTCGCGGACCTCGTCGGCGGTCGGCTCGGCGTAGGCGACCCCGGGGGTGAGGGCGAGGAGGCTTGCGGCGATGACGCCCGCGGCCGTCAGACGGCGGCGCCAGAAGCCACGGTGATGGCGGTCATCATCCACGGTTGTGGCACACCTTTCTCCCGTTTCCGCCTACCGGTAGGACTGGGCAGTACAGGGCGGGAGAGACGCCCCGTCAGCAGAAGGACTCTCCGGCACGGTGGAGTGGGGATTACGCGCCGGGAGGGAGGTTCCCCGGTCTCCGCGGTCTGAAGGTGCGAGAGAGATCGCGGAGTGCGGCGGGAGCGGTCGCTGCCATCGGGTGATGGCGAGAGTCACGACTCCGCTCGGGATGAACATAGTGCATCCGCGCCAACACTCTCAACCAATTCGTTATGTTCTGCACAAAATTCGTCAAGTCCAAAATCACCGCATGATCGGCCCGAATCCCCGTCTGGCGCGGAAAAGCGGACGTATCCCGCTGCTGCGGGCCGTGGCCCGGATCAGGCTGGAATAGTCACGGCCATGCGGACGCCACGCCACGGCCAAGCCAGGGCCAAGCGCGCACCGCTCCCGGGCCGCCGTCCGTTCCGGCCCCGTCGTGGCGGGCTGGGCCAGCGGGACAGCACACAGCCTGCCGCCGGGGAGCAGCCCTCGGAAAAACACCTGGGGGTGGCGGCACGTGCCGCCACCCCCAGGCAACGACCGGTGCGCGGCGCCCGGTGACGGCGGTTCACCCCACGGGACCGCAGCTCTGCCCGTGCGGGCACGGCCGTCCCGTTCCCCCAGGGGAACCCCCGTTCCGCTCCCCTCGTGAGCGGGCTACGGGCGCACCGCGAACTGGAAGTGCTGGCTCCAGTAGCCGGAAAGGGAGACCACCTCGATGGTCCGTCCCGAGCTGGGGGCGTGGATCATCTGCCCGTTGCCCACGTACAGTCCCACGTGACTCAGCTCGGGGTAGAAGAAGACGAGGTCGCCCGGCTGCATGCTGTTGTAGCTGACCCGGGTGCCGACGGTGGCCTGCGCGTACGTGGTGCGCGGCAGGCTCACCCCGGCCGCACCCCAGGCGCGCATGGTCAGCCCGGAGCAGTCGTAGCCATCCGGACCGGTCCCGCCCCAGATGTAGGGCTTGCCGAGCTGGGCATAGGCGAAGTCGAGAGCGGTGCGGGCGTTGCCGGAAGCAGGACCGGTGTACGTGCCGCCAGTCGAGCTGGAGCCCGAGGTGAGCGGGTCGGCATCCGGGAACTGGGCGAGCAGGGCCTCCTGCTCTTCGATCTTCTCTTCGACTTCCTTCTGCTTCTTCTCGACCTCTTCCTTCTTCTCCTCGGCTTCCTTGAGCAGCTCCTCGTTCTCCTCCTTGAGCTGGATCAACCGCTCGGAAGAGTTGGAGAACTCCTCAAGTTCCGCCCGCTGGGTCTCGGAGAGGTAGCTGAGGTCCGCGGACTGCTCCAGGATGTCCGCCGGGTCCTCCACGGAGAGGATCGTCGTCACCGCCTCCAGGTCGGGGGACATGTAGGCGGCGCTGGCGAAGCTGGAGACCTTCTCCCGCAGCTCCTCGTAGCGCTCCTCCTCGTCCCCGAGCTGCTTTTCGAGCTCTTCGACCTTTTCCTTGGCAGCGTCGTATTCCTCTTTGGCCGCGTTGTACTCGTCGACGAGGGCGCTGGCCTCTTCGTGGAGTTCTTCGAGCTTGGCTTCGACCTCTTCTTTGGTCGGCTCAGCATGCGCGGTCCCATGAGGCAGCACGAGGCTGCTTGCCGCTACGAAACCAAGTCCGGTCGCGATTCGACGAGCCGCGCGCCGTCCACCTTGACTAGTCATGGCGCGGTACACGCTCCTTAAATCTGGTTCACCGTGAGGGGTTAGGTGACGTGGGGGGTGCGTCGGGGGGTACGACGCGAGGGAAGTTGTGTGGAGTCGGCAGCACCGGACGGGCGCACAGCCACGACCCCGGTTAGAGAACTTAGCGGACCAGTTTCCACCCGCTCAACCGTGGCAGAGAATTGCCACTTTCGACACAGGCGTCTTCTCCCAGCTCAGCACCGTTCATTCCAAACGGCGGAGGAGCAGGGGGGACGCGACGGTCCGCGCTTTTTCCCGCCGTACCGCCGCAATGATCTCTTTATCCGAGGTGACCACGGCCACGGGCCGCCCTTCCGGTTCGGCCCGCACCAGCCGGATGATCAATTCGTCGGCGGTCTCCCCGGGACTGCTGAACAGCACGCGGACCCGACGGGAATTCACCAGCGCGATCGGGGAGTCGATTTCCGCGCCGTCGAACACGCACGTGATCTCGGCTTTGGTCTGGGACGCGAGCCCTTCCAGACCGGCGAGCAGCTTGGCGCGCTGGTCAGCGAGCGGCCGGTCACCGTAGCCGGTCTTGGTGACGTTGTAGCCGTCGACGAGCAGGTGGATCCGCGGGATCGTCAGCAGTTGGTCGATGAACTTGGGGTCGTCGTCCGGCAGGCCCTGCCCCGGCATCTCCGCGGTGCCTGACCGCGCTTCGGCGGCCACGAGGTCGGCGGGGAGCGTGATCGACGCGGGCAAGGCCAGTTCGCGGCGCAGTCCTTGCGCGGCTTCTTGGAGCACGTCTAACAGCACCCGCAGGCGGGCTTCTTCGGCGCCGCGCGCCGCGCGGGCCGCCCGGCGGGCGTTCTCCACTTGGGCTTCCGCGGCAGCGAGCCGGTTGCGTAACCTCCGGTTCTCCGCTTCGACGGCGTGCAGCCGGGCCGCGGCGGCGTCACTGTGCTCCTGGGCTTCGGCGATGGAACGCTCTGCGCCGCGGACCGCTTCTTTGGCGCGCTGGCGCTCGTGGTGGAGCTTGCGGCGCAGCTCCGCGATCTCCGCTTTGTGCTCCCGCAGCTCCGCGCGGAGCCGGAGGACTTCCTGGCGGTGCTGGGTTTTGATCTCGTCCAGTTTGGTCTGCAGTTCGACGAGGGTTTCCGCGGTGTCGTCCGCGGCTTTGGCCCGGGCTTCGCGCTCCAGTTCGTCGTGGATCTGCTGGACGGTTGCCGCCCACCCTGGGGGCCGCAGCACGTAGAGGACGGCCCCGGCGATGACCGGGTCCACGGCGGGGGGCAGCTCCCCCTGGTCAAGCTCCGCAACGAGAGACGGCCACGCCTGCCGCATCCGCTCAGCGACGCGGGAACGGAACTCTGCGTCAGCCTCGAGTTGCGCAGCGATGTCAGGTCCGGCCAGGCGCGCTCGACGGCGCGGTTCGAACTTGGCGATCCTCCGCAGCCTCGGCGGGATCTCCGTCGGGAGCATCATGCCGAGGATCTCGGCCCCGTATTCGATGACTCGGGTGCGCACCGCTTCGGGGAGCGGCCGGTCCAAGGTCTCGTCGTCCGCGTGCTCCGGTCCGCGTTCCTCAGCATTCCCGGAATCGTCTGTCATGACGGTGCCCCATCGTCTCCGGGTGACGCCGTCGCCGCCCACACAGTCTGTTCCCTCCTTATGCTGCTGCCGGTGTGACTGCCCCTCCCGGCCGCGATCACACCTGGGCGTCCCCGCCGGCTACCGCGGCGCTCCGGGCAGTCTTCCCCATCTTTCCATGCTCTTCTGGGAAAACCGTGTGCCGCTCCTCGGCGGCCCTCCACCGCTGGCCGGGCCGTACCCTGGCGGGGTGACAGTACCCAAGGACCTGGTCCAGGGGTCTTTCGACGACCTGGGCCGCCCCCTCACGGACGTGACGTTCGTGGTGGTCGACGTGGAGACCACCGGCACCCACCCGGCGACGGCAGCGCTGATCGAGGTCGGGGCGGTGCGTCTCCGCGACGGACAGGTCCTGGACGAGTTCACCACCCTGGTGAACCCGCACGCCCCTGTGCCCGCGTCGATCACCCTGCTCACCGGGATCACCACGGCCATGGTGGAGTCCGCGCCCTCGCCTGCGGCGGCGCTCTCCGCGTTCCTGGACTTCGCCGGGTTCCGTCCCGGCACCGTGCTGGTCGCGCACAACGCCCCGTTCGACGTGCGTTTCCTCAAAGCCGCGTGTGCCCGGCACGGGATCCCCTGGCCCTCCCCCGCGGTGCTGGACACGCTGCAGCTCGCCCGCCGCCTCGTCCCGCGCGGCGAGGTCCGCAATCACCGGCTCGACACGCTCGCCCGGGTCTTCGGTGCCCACCCGCCCGCCCACCGGGCGCTCGACGACGCCCGCGCCACCGCGGACGTGCTGCGCGGCCTGGTGGGGCGGCTCCGTGCCCGCGGTGTGGACACATGGGAGGAGCTGCGCGCATTCCGCAGCCCTGTCACTTCCGGGCAGCGCAGCAAACGCCACCTGGCCGACGGGATTCCGGAAGCGCCCGGCGTCTACGTTTTCGAAGACGCCTCCGGCGACCCGCTGTATGTGGGGAAAAGCGTCAACCTGCGGGCCCGGGTGCGGTCCTATTTCACCGCCGCGGAACAGCGCGGGCGGATCAAGGAGATGGTGGGCCGGGCCGTCCGCGTGCAGCCGATCGTGTGCGCCACGGCCGTGGAAGCCGAAGTCCGGGAGCTGCGGCTGATCGCCGCGCGCAAACCGCCCTACAACCGGCGGTCCCGGCACCCGGAGCGCGCCCCCTGGCTGGTCATCACCGCGGAAGAGTTCCCGCGCCTGGCCGTCGTGCGGCAGGTGGGCGACAACTACCTGGGCGCCCTCGGGCCGTTCTCCAGTTCCCGGACGGCCCTGCTAGCCCGGGACGCCCTCCACCAGGCGTTCCCCGTGCGCCAGTGCACGCACCGCATCACCCCGCCCCGCCCCGATGCGGCCTGCGCGCTGGCGGAGATGGGCCGCTGCGGGGCGCCGTGCACCGGAGCCCAGTCGGCCGCCGAGTACGCCGCGCACGTCCAGGCCGTGGCCCAGGCGATGACTGGTGACGTGTCCGCGGTGGTGGCGGCCCTCACTGCGCGGATCGACACGCTCGCCCGCGAGCTGCGCTACGAGGAGGCGGCCCTTCACCGGGACCGGCTGTCGGCGTTCCTGGCGGCTGCGGTGCGCACGCAGCGGGTGCGGGCTCTCAGCGCGGTCCCGCACCTGGTGGCGGCCCGGCCTGCGGGGGCGGACTGGGAGGTGTGCGTGGTGCGGTACGGCCGCCTGGCGGGCAGCGCCCGCCTCCGTCCCGGTGCTGATCCGCACACGCTGCTGCGCACCCTGGTGCGCACCGCGGAGAGCGTGCCGCCCCCTGCGGGTGCGCTGCCGCGCGCGGACGCCGCGGAGACCGAGTGTCTGCTGCGCTGGTTGGAGGCGCCCGACGTCCGGCTGCTGGAGGTGGAGGGGTCGTGGGTCTCCCCCGTCGGCGGCGCGGAACGCTACCGGCAGTGGATCTACCGGCATACGCCGGCATAGATCCGGAGCTCCCCGGCAATACTGACAGACTTGGACCACCACAGGAGTTCCGCAGAAAGCAGGACACGGGGGCAATGGCAGGCATTCCACTCAGCGACGACTATCCGGTACGCCGGGTCCCTGTGGTCACCTACACGCTGATCGCCGTGAACGTGGCCGTCTACCTGCTGTCCCCCATGTCACTGCTGGCCGTCTGGTACGGGGCGCCGGAGTCCCGGGGCTGCGCGATCGAGGAGTACCTGCTGCGGTGGGCCGCTTTCCCCGCCGCGCTGCTCACCGGGACGCGGCTCACCGCTGAGCAGGCGGCCGCTTTCACGCCCTGCCCGCTCCCCTCGACGGTGATCTGGCCGGGCCTGTCCGCGGTGACGTCGATGTTCCTGCACGCGGACGCCTTCCACTTGACGGGGAACATGGTGTACCTGTTCGTGTTCGGCCCGTGCGTGGAGGACCGGCTCGGCAGGTTCCGCTACCCGCTCATCTACCTGGGCACCGGGGTGGCGGCGTGCTACGGGTTCTCGCTGGCGGAAGGCCCGGCTGCGGTGCCGATGGTGGGGGCCTCGGGGGCGATCTCCGGGGTGCTCGGCACCTATCTTGTGGTGCAGTTCCGCAGTAGGGTGACGACTCTGCTCTTCGGTATCCTCCCGGTGCGGCTGCCGGGTTGGGTGCTGGTCGCTACTTTTTTCGCGCTGGACTACCTGCTCTACCTGAGCAGCCGACTGTCTCCGAACGAGTGGCAGGACGGTGGCGTCGCCTACGCCGCACACGTCTACGGCTTCCTCACCGGCCTGGTTGTGGGGCTGCTCGTCTACCGCGTCCGCTGGGGAGCGGGCGCCCGCCTGTCCGACGTGCACTAGGGCCGTCGGGCTGTCATCCCTGAGGAGGACACGTGATCACCGCGATCGTGATGCTCAAAGTCGACGTCGGCCGCATTCCCGAAGTCGCGAAGACGATCGCTGACTTGGAGGGGGTGAGCGAGGTCTACTCGGTCACCGGGGAGATCGACCTGATCGCGATTGTGCGGGTGCGGGAACACCACGAGCTGGCTGAGGTGATCCCCAACCGGATCAACAAGGTGCCCGGGGTGCTCTCCTCCGACACCCACATCGCGTTCCACACCTATTCGCAGCACGACTTGGAGGCTGCGTTCTCGCTGGGCCTGTAGCGGCGGTCGGCCGCGGCCTGCCCCGCGCGGGCGGACCGCGGCCGGAATGTGTCCGGAAAACCGGTCAGAGCTGCTTGGCTCGGGCCTGGCTGCTCTCCACCCACGCGTCCAGTTTCGCTTTGGCCGCGCCGCTGTCCACGGCTTCCGCAGCCCGCTGGTACTGGGCGCGCAGGGTTTCGATGAGGGATCCGGTGACCCCCTCGGCGGCGGCGAGCGCCGCAGCCGCGTTGAGCAGGACCGCGTCCCGCACCGGGCCGGGGCGGCCGTCCAGGAACTCGCGGACGACGCGGGCGTTGAACTCGACGTCTCCGCCGCGCAGCGCTTCCGGGGTGGCCCGCGGAATGCCCAGGTCTGCCGGGTCCAGTTGCTCGTAGCGGACAGAGCCGTCGGCGACGATCCACACCGACGAGGTCGTCGTGGTGGTGAGCTCGTCCAGCCCGTCGTCGCCGCGGAACACGAGGGCGTTCACACCGCGCTCGGCGAAGACCCCGGCCATGATCTCGCACATGTTCCGGTCGAAGACGCCGATCGCGGAGGCGGTGGGCCGGGCCGGGTTGGTCAGCGGTCCCAGGAAGTTGAAGACGGTGGGCACGGCGAGCTCGCGCCGCGGCTTGGCCGCGTACTTCAGCGAGGGGTGGTAGAGCGGCGCGAAGCAGAAGGTGATGTCGACCTCTTCGGCCACCGCGACCGCGTCCGCGGGGTCCAGGTCGATGATCACGCCCAGCCGTTCCAGCACGTCGGCGGTGCCGCACGAGGAGGAGGCTGCCCGGTTGCCGTGCTTGACCACCCGCGCCCCGGCAGCCGAGGCGACGATCGAGGCCATGGTGGAGACGTTGACCGTGTGTGCGCGGTCGCCGCCGGTTCCTACGATGTCGAGGGTGGCGCCGGGGACGGAGATCGTCACCGCGTGGTCGAGCATGCCCTGGGCCAGACCCCGCACCTCAGCGACGCTTTCGCCCTTGGCGCGCAGCGCGATCGCGAACCCCGCGATCTGGGCGTCGGTGGCCGAACCGGACATGATCTCGTTCATTGCCCACTTGGTGTCGTCGGCCGTCAGAGAGGTGCCGTTCAGCAGTGCGCTGATCAGGTGGGACCAGGTTCGTTCACTCACGTGAGGATTCCTTGCTTCCTTGCTTTCACCGGTGGGGGACGGACACTTCGGAGCACAGGGCGCCGGGTGTGGTGGCCGGGCGCGGCAGGCGACGCCATCGGGCGGTGTCCGCCCCATGACGCAGTGCGTCAGCGAAGGGCCGGAGGAACCGGCCGCCGCGGGGTTCCGCGGCGGCGCTGGCGAGTGACACGGTCGCTGTTACCCGCTTCTTCCGGGCCTACTGGGTGATGGCGAGCTGACGGAGGCGTTCGCGCATCAGCTCGGCCAGGGACTCGGCCAGGGCGATGGGGTCGATGGGATGGCTGACGACCTTGTCCGCACGCGACCAGGCGGCAAGCCACCCGTCGTCACGGCGGCCGACGATGAGCAGGACCGGCGGGCACTCGAAGATCTCGTCCTTGACCTGCCGGCACAGTCCCATCCCTCCGGCGGGCCGGGCCTCGCCGTCGAAGATGGCCACGTCCACCTTGGTCTCTTCAAGGCGCTTGAGGACCGCAGGCGCGGTGGCGCACTCGACGATCTCGACCTTGGGCAGGTCGGCCGCGGGTCGGCGGCCGATTGCGAGGCGTACCTGCTCGCGGACGGAGGCGTCGTGGCTGTAAACGAGGACGCGCATCAACGCCGACTTGTCGGTTCCGGTGTTCGCCATGGTTACCGTCCTTACACTGGCCGGGGTGCTCTGTGCGAGCCTATCCCTCGTGGTGCTGGTGACGACGGGGTGCCGCCTCTCTCTAGTCTCTATTGGATACCTTGACCGAACCGATAGGGTCGGACCGAAAACGGGGGGCGGTCTCGCTGCTCCGGCCGCTCCGGCGGGGCCCCGCCGAGTAGAACGAGTTCAGCGCCTTGACCGGCAGACACCCGCTTCTTGACCCCGTTACGGGGGGTCGGGGAACACCCCCTGTCAGATACCGCGATAATGCTTGCGTGGCGACAGTAACCGCGAATCAAGAGATAGGACCGACACCAGTGCATGGCGCTGCCAAGCGTCCTGATCTGGTGAGCGTTGGCACCATGGTGTGGCTGGCCAACGAGCTCATGTTCTTTGCGTCGCTGTTCGCGATGTACTTCACCATCCGATCAGTGACCAAGGGCAACCCCGACCTCGGGCCGTGGCCAGACGCGCATCTCAACATCGTGCTGTCCACGACCATTACGACTATTCTGGTGGCTTCGAGCTTCACCGCGCAGTTCGGCGTGTGGGCCGCGGAACGTGGTGACGTCAAGAAGCTCCGCAAGTGGTTCTTCATCTCGTTCCTCCTCGGCGCGATCTTCATCATCGGCCAGGGGTACGAGTACTACGAGCTCATCGTGCACGAGGGGCTGACGATGCGTTCCAGCGCCTACGGCTCGATGTTCTTCTTGACCACGGGGTTCCACGGTCTCCACGTCCTCGGCGGCCTGTTCGCGTTCCTGCTCGTGCTGGGACGCACGTACGCCGCGAAGCGCTTTACTCACCAGCAGGCGACGAGCGCGATCGTTGTGTCCTACTACTGGCACTTCGTCGACGTCGTCTGGGTCGGTCTGTTTGCGTCCATCTACCTACTCCAGTGACCCGAACGGGGAAACCGTGAAATGGATTACCGCGCGACGACGGCATCCCCTGGCGGGGTATGTCGTCGTCATCGTTGCGCTGGCCTTTCTCGGGGTGGGCTACGCCTTCATCTCGCCCACCTCTAACCACGCCGTGGCTGACACCGTGGCTGCCGAGCAAGGCGAGGTCGACATCGCCAACGGCAAGCAGATCTACACGCAGAGCTGCATGAGCTGCCACGGCGAAGACGGCAAGGGCCGCACGAAGGAAGAGACGGGCAGTGCCGTTGCCTGGGGGCCCAGCCTGGAGGGCGTCGGCGCCGCGGCCGTGGACTTCTACGTCCGTACCGGCCGTATGCCGTCCGCTGACCCCAACGTCCAGATGCCCCGCCGGCCGCAGGTCTACTCCGACCAGGAGATCGCGGACCTCGCGGCTTACGTGGAGAGCGCGTTCGGTGGCGGTCCGGGCATCCCGTACGACGTTCCCGGCGACGCACCGCAGCGCGGAGAGTTCGGCTCCGACGCCGAGTACGAGGCGGCGCTGGCCGAATACGAGAAGAACTACGCCGCCTATGTCGGCGGCGGCGATGTCGAGACCGGTATGCGGCTGTACTTGACCAACTGCGCACACTGCCACAGTTGGTCGGGTGCCGGTGGTGCGCTCACCGACGGTCGCTGGGCTCCGGAACTCGACGAGGCCTCTCCGCGGGACATCTACGAGGCGATGATCGTCGGCCCCGGTGCTATGCCGGTGTTCAACGACGACACCATCAGCCCGGAGGACAAGCAGGCACTGATCTCGTTCGTCAAGAATCTGCAAGACGAGCCGAACGCTGGTGGCCCCTTCTCCCTGGACCGGGTCGGCCAGGTGGCCGAGGGGTTCATCGGCTGGACTATCGGCATCAGCCTGATCGTGGCGTGCGCGATCTGGATCACCGCGAAGCAGCGAGCCCATGACTGACAACACCAACCACAACGACGCCGATAAGTCCCGGGAACGGGTCATCGGCACCCCCACGAGCGAGGGTGCCACGTTGGCCACTGCCGAAGATGCCCCGCACCGCCGGCACGAGGGTCCGTACCCGGCTGAAGAGACCCATGTCCGTCCAGAGGAGGTGCAGCGGCGAGGGGAGCGGATGGCTTCGCTGTGGTTCCTCGTCGCGTTCCTCGCGGGCATCGGGTTCTTCGTCAGTTACTTCATGTTCCCGGCAAACAGCGACGGCACACCCTCGATCGCTGACCCGGAAACCGCCCAGTGGGCGAACATGCTGCTCGGCGGAACGCTCGCGCTGGCGCTGTTCAGCATCGGCGCGGGCATGACCGTGTGGGTCCGCCGAGTCCTGCCGCACTACGAGGTCTCCTCCCCCTACGACGAACTTCCTTCGTCGGAGGAGGAGAAGAGCTCCTTCAGTGAGTTCTTCATGCGGGGCGCCCAGGAGAGCGGTATTCTGAAGCGCCCGCTGCTGCGGCGCACCCTGCTGCTGGCCATGGTGCCGCTGGGACTGGCCCCGGTCGTGCTGCTGCGCGACATGGGTCCGCTCCCTGGCGACAAGCTCAAGCGCACCATCTGGCGCGACGGCACCTACCTGGTTGTCGAGGGTACGAACCGGCGCATCCGGGCTGAGGACCTTGTCCCGGGCAGCATGATCTCGGTGTTGCCCGAGCCTGACGACCCCGAGCACGGTCTGAGCATGAACGACCAGGCCGAGGCGGTCACCATCCTGATCAAGATGGACCCGAAGGACTTCGGTCCGGGGATGTCCCAGCAGCAGTTGGAGTGGACCCACGACGGCATCGTCGCCTACTCCAAGGTCTGCACCCACGTGGGATGTCCGGCCGCTCTGTACGAGCAGACCACGCACAGGATCCTGTGCCCGTGCCACCAGTCCACGTTCGACGCCGCGAACGGCGCAGCAGTGGTGTTCGGCCCGGCGCACCGGCCTCTGCCGCAACTGCCCATCAGGGTCGACGAGGAGGGCTACCTCGTCGCGGCCGGAGACTTCTCCGCCCCGGTCGGCCCCACCTTCTGGGACGCTGGAGTTGAGGACTGATGAGCGACAACCAGGCACCACAGGCGCCTAAGGCGCTGCGCGGCATCGGCAACTACATCGACGACCGCTTCCATCTCGCCAAGACCGCGGAGAAGAACCTGCGCAAGGTCTTCCCGAACCACTGGTCGTTCATGCTGGGCGAGATCGCGCTGTACTCGTTCATCATCCTGCTGCTCACCGGTGTGTTCCTCACGCTGTGGTTCAACCCCAGCATGTCGCACACCGTCTACGAGGGCTCGTACGAGCGCCTCCGCGGGGTGGAGATGAGCGAGGCGTACGCCTCGACCCTGCACATCACCTTCGACGTGCGCGGTGGTCTGCTGGTCCGGCAGATCCACCACTGGGCAGCGCTGATCTTCGTGGCTTCGCTGGTCGTCCACATGCTGCGGGTGTTCTTCACCGGGGCGTTCCGCAAGCCGCGCGAGATCAACTGGCTCATCGGCGTGGCGATCTTCTCGATCGCGATCGTCGAGGGCCTGTTCGGCTACTCGCTGCCTGACGACCTACCGTCCGGCATGGGTGTCCGCATCTTCCAGGGTGTGCTGCTCGCGATCCCGGTGATCGGGACTTACCTGTCGTTCTTCATGTTCGGCGGTGAGTTCCCCGGCGAGGCGATCATTCCTCGCCTGTACATGCTGCACATCCTGCTGCTGCCGGGCATCCTGCTGGCGCTGATCGCAGCGCACTTCATCATCCTGTGGTACCAGAAGCACACCCAGTACCCAGGACCGCGCAGGACCGAGAAGCAGGTCATCGGTACGCCGATGTTCCCAGGCTTCGCGCTCAAGGCAGGCGGGTTCTTCTTCTTCACGTTCGCGGCCATCACGGGTCTGAGCGCGTTCGTTCAGATCAACCCGATCCACCTGTTCGGCCCGTTCACTCCGACGTCCATTACCTCGGGTCTCCAGCCTGACTGGTACATGGGCTTCCTGGAGGGGTCGCTCCGCCTGTTCCCCGACTGGTTCGACTTCGACATCGGCGGGTACGCGGTCGTGACCGGCGTGCTGGTCCCTGGCCTCGGCTTCATGGGCCTGCTCTTCGGCGGTCTGGCGATCTACCCGTTCCTGGAGGCGTGGATCACCGGGGACAAGCGGGCGCACAACATCGCCGACCGGCCGCGCAACGTCCCGGTCCGCACCGGCCTGGGCGCCGCCGGCATCACCTTCTACGGTGTGCTCTGGCTGGCTGGTTCGAACGACATCCTGTCGCACACGTTCCAGATCAGCCTGTTTGCGACCACGTGGATCTTCCGGATCGCCTTGATCGTGGGTCCGATCCTGGCGTTCATCATCACCAAGCGGATCTGCCTTGGTTTGCAGCGTCGGGACCGTGCGACCTTGGAGCACGGTTACGAGAGCGGCACCATTACGCAGCTCCCCGGTGGTGAGTTCATCGAGGTCCACAAGGAGTCCTCGCCGGAGACGGTCGAGGTGCTGCAGAGCGCCAAGTACCAGGGCTTCCGGACGGTGCCGCCGACCGTGGACGCCAACGGGGTGGAGTCTCCCGCTGCCCGCGGCTTCCTCGGCAAGCTCCGGATCCGGCTGGCCCACTGGTACACGAAGGACAACGTGTCCTTCGAGGACGTGGTGCCGCACTCCGCCTTGCACGGCGAGCAGCGCACCGAGGAGAAGGCCGGACAGCACTGACCGGCGTTACGCCGCCCACAGACCGGCTGAAGGCCCGGCAGGGGTTTCCCTGTCGGGCCTTCTCTTGTGCGCGCAGCACGCCTGGAGCGCGGCGGGAAGGGCGCGCTGTGGTGTGGGCAGTGGCCGGGGATGGCCGCGCAGCGACGAGAGGGCGCACCCTGGGGTTGCCGTGGGCAGGCCGGGGCAGGCCCCTGGGCGGCCCGCACCAGCGGCCGCCTGACCGCAGGACCGCGTTAACGCGCCCAGGATCGCTTTTCCCGACGCGCCAGGCCTTCCCTGAGGTTTCGGCAGGGGGAAGGGGGAATACGCCCGCTGTGCCCGACTGAGACGCTTGCGCACCTTCTGGCACGAGAAAGGCCCCCGCCCAGCGGTGCGGGGGCCTTCGCCGTGTGGCGGTGCAGCCGACTCCTGCTTACTCTGCAGCTTCGGCCTGCTCTCCGATCGTGCCGTGGGGACGGCCCGGCGAGCCGGGTTCGTCGGTGCGGTCCGGCTCACCGAGGGTGCTGTTGGCCAGCCACTCCTCCCAGGAGCGCTGCCAGTAGCCCCAGCCGTTGTCGACTTCCAGTTCCCGGTCGGTGCCGACGACGATCAGCGGGTCGCCCATGTAGGAGTTCTCGTAGAACCACCGGGCGTCCTCGGTGCTCATGTTGATGCACCCGTGGCTGAGATTGGCCTGCCCAAGCGAACCGTTCCACGGTGCGGCGTGGGTGAACTCGCCACTGTTGGAGAAACGTACCGCGTAGTTGACGTCCACCCGGTAGTAGTCAGGGTGTCCTGGCGGAATACCGACGGTGGAGGAGTCCATGACCAGGTGCTGGTACTTCTCCATGGTCAGGTGGATGCCCGACGTGGTGGTGTAGGCCCGGGTTGTGCCCTTGCCGTTGCTGATGGGGAAGTCTTTGATCTGCTCCCCATCCCGGGTGACGATCATCCGGTGGGTGTCGTTGTCCACCTCGCTGATCTGCGACCGGCCCACCTCAAAGTTGAGCTGGTAGTTCTTGACCCCGTAGACGCCCTCGGCGGCCTGCACGCCCGCCAAGCGCATGTTGACGGTCACTTTCTGGTAGGGCTCCCAGTACTCTTCGGTGCGGAACACGACGGTCTGGTCGCCGAACCAGTTCCACGCTCCCTGGGTGGGTTTTTCCGAGATCACTTCGAGAGCCGCCTCAACCGCAGCCTTGTTCTCCACAGGCAGGTCGAAGTTGATGATGACCGGCATGCCCACACCGACGACGTCCCCGCTGACCGGGAAGTTCGACTGGATCTCCAGCCGCTTGCCGGGAGTAGCCGCGAGCGTGGTGAACTCGCTGGTGAACTCGGTGACGTCCCCTTCCGGGCTCTTCCCCTTGGCCACTACGGTGACCGTGCTGCCGGGGATCAGCGTCCAGTCGCTGACCCACTCGGTCTTGTCCTCGTTCAGGGTGCCGGTGATCGTGTCAACCTCGGACGGGCCTTCTTCCGACTCGTCGGAAGCAGTGTTCTCCGCCTCGGGAGAAGCTGAGGCCTCAGATCCCTCCTCGGGGAGAGGGGTCTGAATGACCTGGACATCCTCAATGGTTCCCCGGGTCGCGGTCACCGTAATGGGAGTGTCTGGCCTGACCTCGGTTTCCCCGTTCGCGGGAACAATGGTGAGTTCTGCGGTGGGTGACTCGTTGCGGACCCCACTGGCCTCTTCTGTACCGGAGCACGCCACGGTGAAGAGGAGGCTTGCCGCCGTCACTCCAACCCCAAGACGGCGAGCCGCCTGGATTGCTCTACCCTCCACTCGTGCGACCTCCAGTGTCTGATCTCGTCCGGTTAAACATGGTTCTGCCGTGGTAGGACGCGTTGCCCGGCCGGAAAGTTTAAGGAAAAAAGCAAAAAGGGCCGTCGTTACGTGTCACAATTTCGACACGTACGTGGCCCGTGATCAGAAAGATATCGAAAGGGCGGCGTTCCGCGAAGGAAGCGCCGCCCTGTTTTGTTCTGGAATCGGTCTAGTGCTGGAATTCTCCGCGGTAGTACTCGAAGACCCAGCCGATGACGGTGAGCATGATCGCGAGGAGGCCGATCGCGGTCATCCACCAGCCGACCGCAACGCCCACAGCGGTGAACGCCACTGCCATGGCGACGAACAGCGGCCACCAGCTGTGCGGGCTGAAGAAGCCGTACTCGCCGGCCCCCTCCTCGATTTCCGCATCAAGCCGTTCCTCCGGCGGCAGGCCGTGGTAGTGCTCGCTGCGCCGGGCTGCCATGAGCAGCCAGAAGCCGACCATCCACCCAAAGCCGATGGCAATGGCGAGCGTGACTGTACCGGTCCACTCCACCTGGCCGGTGAGGTACCAGCTTCCCAGGGCGTAGATCACGGCGACCGCGCCGAAGAAGCTGGAAACACCCATGAACAGGAGTGCTTGAACTCGCATGGTGCTCCTTTTCTACTTCGTGCTCGCCGTGGCCGGCTCAGCGACCGCGGGGGTCGCCGCGTACGGGTGGTGCAGGTCGAAGGCGGGCCGCTCAGAGCGGATCCGCGGCAGCGAGACGAAGTTGTGCCGCGGCGGCGGGCAGGAGGTCGCCCACTCCAGCGAGCAGCCGTAGCCCCACGGGTCGTCCACGGTCACCTTCGGAGCGTTCTTCGCGGTCGTCCAGACGTTCCACAGGAAGAACAGGGTGGACGCACCGAGGACGAAGGACGAGACCGTGGAGATCTGGTTGAGCAGCGTGAAGCCGTCCGCCGGCAGGTAGTCCGCGTAGCGGCGCGGCATGCCTTCCGCGCCCAGCCAGTGCTGGATGAGGAAGGTGCCGTGGAAGCCGAAGAACAGCGTCCAGAAGTGGAGCTTGCCCAGCTTCTCGTTGAGCATCTTGCCGGTGAACTTCGGCCACCAGAAGTAGAAGCCCGCGAACATCGCGAACACCACGGTGCCGAACACCGTGTAGTGGAAGTGGGCCACCACGAAGTACGAGTCGGTGACGTGGAAGTCCAGCGGCGGGGAGGCCAGGATCACACCGGTGAGGCCACCGAACAGGAAGGTGGTCATGAAGCCGATGGAGAACAGCATCGGCGTCTCGAAGGTGAGCTGGCCGCGCCACATGGTGCCGATCCAGTTGAAGAACTTCACGCCGGTCGGCACCGCGATGAGGAAGGTCATGAAGGAGAAGAACGGCAGCAGCACCGCGCCGGTGGGGAACATGTGGTGCGCCCACACCGTGATGGAGAGTCCCGCGATCGCGATGGTGGCGCCGATCAGGCTCTTGTAGCCGAAGATCGGCTTGCGGCTGAACACCGGGAGGATCTCGGTGACGATGCCGAAGAACGGCAGCGCGATGATGTAGACCTCCGGGTGGCCGAAGAACCAGAACAGGTGCTGGTAGAGGATCGGCCCGCCGTGCTCGGGGTTGAAGATCTGCGCACCGATGATGCGGTCAGCCGCCAGCCCGGCGAAGGCACCGGTGAGCACCGGGAAGGCCAGCAGCACGAGCACGCTGGTGAGCACCACGTTCCACGTGAAGATCGGCATGCGGAACATGGTCATACCGGGGGCGCGCATGCACACGACCGTGGTGATGAAGTTCACCGAGCCGAGGATGGTGCTCAGACCGCTGATGGCCAGACCCATGATCCACAGGTCGCCACCGAGCCCCGGGGAACGGACCGCATCCGAGAGCGGCACGTAGGAGAACCAGCCGAAGCTCGCCGCACCGCCGGGCGTGATGAACCCGGCTACCACGATCAGGCCGCCGAACAGGAACAGGTAGTACCCGAACAGGTTGAGCCGGGGAAAGGCCACGTCGGGTGACCCGATCTGCAGCGGCAGCAGCACGTTCCCGAACCCGACGAACAGCGGCGTCGCGAACAGGAACAGCATGATCGTGCCGTGCATGGTGAACAACTGGTTGTAGGTCTCGTTGTTCATCAGCTGCATGCCCGGGTACATCAACTCGGCCCGGATCAGCAGCGCCATGACACCGGCGAGCAGGAAGAATGCGAACGAGGTGATCAGGTACATGTACCCGATCACCTTGTGATCGGTTGTCGTCAGCCAGCTGACGATTTTCGAGCCCGGGGTGGCCCGCCGAGCTGTGGCGGATGCCCGGACGGTCGCCGTCGGAGTCTCAACCGTCGTCGTCATCTACTGACCATCCTCTTCTTCAGCCGTGGTCGCGGCATCGTCAGCCGTGGCCGCGGTGTCGGAGGAGTCCTGGGTGGCCGTGGCCGGGCCCGGGTTGGGAGCAGGAGCCTCCTCCTCAAGGTCGGGAACCGCGGGCAGCTCCTGGGGGTTGGCCTTCTGCTCCTCGATCCACGCCCGGTACTCCTCAGGAGTGACTACGCGGAGGGTGAAGAGCATACGCGAGTGGTCGTAACCGCACAGCTCTGCACACCGGCCCTCGTAGTCTCCCTCAACGCCGGGTTTGATCTTGACCTGGAACTCGTTCGGGTGTCCCGGGATGACGTCCAGCTTGAACGCGAACGCGGGGATCCAGAACGAGTGGATGACGTCCGGAGCCTCCAGGTCGAAGTGCACAACGCTGTCGCTCGGCAGCACCAGGACAGGAAGTTCGTCCTTGCTGGTGGACGGGACCCCGGCGACAGAGACAGGATTGCCGTTGACGTCGAGCTCGTCTTCGTAGGTGAACTGCCAGCTCCACTGGAACGCGTTCACGTCGACGTAGACGTCAGCGGGCTCGTCGGTCTCCAGCAGGTAGGTCTGGTCTCGGGCCGTGAAGTAGAACAGCACCGAGACGACGATGATGGGCAGAACGGTGTAGAGCGCCTCGATGGGCATGTTGTAGCGCACCTGAGGCGGCAGCTGCTCAGAGCGCTTCCGATAGGCGATCACCGACCAGATGATCAGCCCCCAGACGAGAATGCCGACCGCGAACGCCGCCACCCACGAGCCCTGCCAGAGCGTGACGACACGCTCTGCCTGCTCAGTGATCGGCTCCGGCAGCCCCAGACGAGTGAACTCGTTCGACGCGCAGCCGGTCGCGGCCACAGCCAGCGCGGCGAGCACGGCGCCGCGTGGTGCCCATCGGCGCAGCGCGTGGCGCCGATTCCTATGGCGGGTCGGACTCACGGATTGCCTTCCCAGCGGTGATGCCGCACTGTGTGCGGGCGGGTCCTATGCCAAAAAAGCCTGTCAAGCGGAAACATTATCGCGACGCTCCAGCGTCCCTTCTCCGGGGACCGCTGGTCAGCGTGTTGCACAACGTCCGTTGTGCGGGCTTAGCCCTTGACCGTAACCTTGGCGGCCCCTGGAACCGCAGGACTGGCTAAGCCGAGATTATCGCCGTGATCACGAGGCGCTTCACCGGGTACCTCTTAGCGACCCGTCGGGGTAAAGATTAGGACACACCTTCGTCAGACAAGGAGAAGCCCCGTGTCGGAGCAGCCGCTGCTGACCATCGACGCGATCGGCCGCAAGTGCCCGGTGCCGATCATCATGCTCGCAAACCGTCTACGGGAAGTGCCGATTGGATCAGTGATCGCGGTCACCGCCGATGATCCAGCGGCACGGACCGACATTCCGGCGTGGTGTCGGATGAAGCGGCACACGTTCCTGCGCGAGGTCCCGTTGAGCAGGGGGAGCGCCTTCCACGTGCAGCGCATGTACTGACGAGGACGGGCGCCCTTGCCACGGCGAGGGCCGCACCCCGTGCCGTGCAGAGGTGCGGCCCCAGTGCCCAAGCTGGATCAGCGGGCGTAGTACTCGACGACGAGCTGCTCGTCGAAGGGAACCGGCACCTGCTCGCGCTTGGGCCGGTCCACCACGGCGATGGTCAGGTCCTTGTGGCTGACCGCCAGGTAGCTGGCGATCTTCTCGTCGGCGTGCACGCCCTCGGCGGCCTCGATGAACGGGACCAGCTTGCGCGACTTCTCCCGCACGCTGACGATCTGGCCAGGCTTGACCTGGTAGGAGGGGATGTCCACCTTCTTGCCGTCCACGGTGATGTGGCCGTGGTTGATGAACTGGCGGGCCGCGTAGATGGAGGCGGCGAAGCCCGCCCGCAGCAGCACGGTGGCCAGCCGCAGCTCGAGCTCGGCGATCATCTCCTCGCCGGTACGGCCCGGACGCTTCTTCGCGTTCTCGTAGACGCGGGCCAGCTGCTTCTCGGAAAGGTCGTAGTACCAGCGCAGCTTCTGCTTCTCCGCCTGACGGACGGCGTAGTCGCTGGTAGAGCGGCGCACCCGACGGCCGTGCTCACCGGGCGGGTAAGGACGCTTCTCGAAGTACTTGACCGCCTTACGGGTCAAGGGAACGCCAGCGCGCCGGGACAACCGTACCTTCGGTCCGGTGTAGCGCATTCAAGTCCTCCACAGTGTTCAGTTCTCACACAAAGGTGGGAATCCCAGGTAAGGCTCGCCTAGTTCTGGGAGGCGTCGTTCGACGGCCCTGCCCGTCTCCTGCGGGACGGGGCTGTTCCCTACCGCCGCGATGACCCCGCACGCGGCGGCGTGGCGTAGAGATCCCGGCACGCGTCTCAGCGCCCGGGCTGCTTCATGCCGAGCGCGTGGACCAGAAACAGGTCACCACCGAGATGCCCGGACACGAGGGTCGGGTATCTACTCTACGCGCCTTCGGAAGGTGCGCTGACCAACCGCGGGGCTGTCGCGGCGGTTCGCTTCCCGGGCACAGCCGTCCCGCCGGGTCAGGACATGCGGTCGGCGACCTCGGCCGCTGCGTCGTCGCCGTAGGAGCGGGCCATCCGCTCCAGCAGGCTTTCCTTGGTCAGCCGGTATTCTTGCGGGCCGCTCACTTCCAGGCAGTGGGCAGCGGTGGCGTTGCCGACCTGGGCGCAGCGGTCCAGGTCCAGCCCCCAGGAGAGGGCGGCGAGGAATCCGGCGCGGAACGCGTCGCCCGCACCGGTGGGGTCGACTGCCTCCGAGACGTGGGCGGCGGGGATGTGGAGACTGGGTTCTCCGGCCTGGTCGATGCGCACCCCCTTGGCGCCCAGGGTGGTCACCCGGGTGCCTACGCGGGCGAGCACTTCCGCGTCGCTCCACCCGGTCTTCTGCTCGGTCAGCGCTTTTTCGTACTCGTTGGCAAAAAGGTATTGGGCGCCTTCGACCAGGGAGCGCACTTCCGGCCCTTCCATGCGGGCAAGCTGCTGGGAGGGGTCGGCAGCGAAGTTGATCCCGCGCACCCGGCATTCTTCGCTGTGCCGGATCATCGCCTCCGGGTCGTTGGCTCCCACGACGACCAGGTCGATGCCGCCGAGGCGCTGGGCGAGCGGCCACAGTTCGATGTTGCGCGCCTCGGCCATCGCTCCCGCGTAGAAGGAGGCGATCTGGTTGTGGTCCCGGTCGGTGGTGCACACGAACCGGGCGGTGTGCCGCATCTCGGAGACGTGCACCCCGGACGTGTCGACACCGTGGCGTTCCAGCCAGGCGGCGTAGTCGGCGAAGTCCGCGCCGACCGCGCCGACCAGGATCGGGTTCAGTCCGAGACAGCCCAGGCCGAAGCTGATGTTGGCGGCGACCCCTCCCCGGCGTACTTCCAGTTCGTCGACGAGGAAGGACAGGGAGACCTGGGTGAGCTGGTCGGCGATGAGCTGGTCGGCGAACCGGCCTTCGAAGGTCATCAGGTGGTCGGTAGCGATGGATCCGGTGACCGCGATGCGCACAGCGACGGACTCCTCGGAGTCAGAAACGGGTTACAGACGGCACAACTGTATCCACCCCGCTCGAAGAGTGCGGTAAGCCGCAGAACAGCGAAAGGGCCCGCTCACCCACGGGGGTGGGGCGGGCCCGTAGCCTTCACGGCGAGGTGTGCGGGGAGTGACCCATCAGTGGAAGGAGTCACCGCAGGCGCAGGAGTTCTGCGCGCTCGGGTTGTCGATCGTGAAGCCCTGCTTCTCGATCGTGTCCACGAAGTCGATGGTGGCGCCCATGAGGTAGGGCATGCTGTAGCGGTCGACGGCGAGCTCGACCCCGTTGTGGTCGGTGATGATGTCTCCGTCGAGCGTGCGCTCGTCGAAGTAGAGCTGGTAGCGCAGTCCCGAGCAGCCTCCGGGCGCCACTCCTAGACGCAGTCTCAGGTCGTCGCGGCCTTCCTGGGCCAGCAGCGACTTGACCTTCTCCACCGCCGCGTCAGTGAGGGTGACCCCCTGCGTGGTGGCGTCAGTCTCAGCCGTCATGTGCGAAACTCCTCCAAAACGGGGTGGCCGCCGCCTTGGGCGACCTTAGGATTCCTGACGCGTCAAACGTCAGGGCTCGTTGCAGCATTCCCTGTGCAGTGCACTCTTCAGAGTAGGTGCTCCGGGGAGACGCTCGCTATCCCGGAACACTTGTGACGTGTCTTTCTTCTTCCCGCCTGCTGCCTGTATCACGGTCGTTACCGCAGGTCAGCGCGGCCAGTCCGCTGCGACGCGGGCTGCGAGGCGGCGCAGTTCCCGCGCGGAGTGCTCCAGGGCGGCCTGCACTGATCCCGCGGATTCGACGAGGGAGTGGGCTGCGGTGACGCCTGCCGCGGCGGCTTCTTCTTCCGCGACGGCGACCCGGCCGGCGAGGACGACGCAGGGCACGCCGTGCCGGGACGCGGTCTGCGCTACCCCATGCGGGAGTTTGCCGCGCAGGGACTGGGAGTCGAAGGACCCTTCCCCGGTGATGACCGCGTCGGCGGAGGCCACGAGGGTGTCGAGGCCGACCGCGCCCAGCACTCTGCGCACCCCGGATTCGACGGTGCCGCCGAGCAGCAGCAGTCCGTAGCCGAGCCCGCCGGCTGCCCCGGCTCCGGGCGTGGCGCGCAGCGTCGTCTCCGGGTCGGTGAGGTCCGCGAAGTGGGCGAGCGCGGCGTCCAGGCGCTGGACTTGGGCGGCGTCCGCGCCTTTCTGCGGTCCGAAGACGGCGCTGGCGCCGTGGGCGCCGAGCAGCGGGTTGTCCACGTCGGTGGCGGCAATGAGCCGGATGCCGGCGACGCGGGCGCGGGCCGCGGCCAGGTCGACGCGGTCTAGGCCGGTGAGGGCACCGCCGCCGCTCCGCAGTGGTTCGGCGGGCGTAGCGCCGAGGGCGGCGAGCATGCCCGCTCCCCCGTCGTTGGTGCCGCTGCCGCCCAGGCCGACGACGACGGTGGTGGCGCCGCGGTCGATGGCTGCGCCGATCAGCTCCCCTACCCCGTAGGTGGTGGTGGTTTCCGGGTTGCGGTCTTTAGCGGGCAGCAGGTGGAGGCCGCACGCTTGGGCGCTTTCCACGTAGGCGGTCTGTCCGACGAGGAGGAAGCGGGCCTGCACCGGGGTGCCGAGCGGCCCGGTGGCTTCGGTGGCGACGAGGGTGCCGCCGAGCGCCGTGTGCAGCACGTCGACGAATCCGGGGCCGCCGTCGGAGAGCGGCACCAGGGTGCAGTGGGTGTCCGGGTCGACGGAGCGCCAGCCGTCTGCGATGGCTTCGGCTGCTTCGACCGCGGTGAGGGTTCCAGCGAACTTGTCAGGAGCGATCACGATACGCACCCCTGTAGTGTGCCGGAAAGCGCTCGCCAAGCACGGGAGCGGGGCCGGTCACAGGCCGGGCGCACCGTAGACGGGGAACCAGCGGCTCTTGTCCATTTCCATGGCCAGTTCCCCTTCGAGTGCGGCGCTGACCTGGAGTTCGAGGGCGTTGTCCCGGTCGTGGTCGCCTTTGGGGGCGAAGGGGTAGAACGTTCCCCGCTTGTACAGGTAGACGAGGGCGAGGCGCCGCCCGTCCGGGGCAGCGAAGACTACGAGCGAGCACAGCAGGGACGGCCCGAACCCGGCGCTTTCCAGGCTGGAGTTGACCGCGTGCAGGTCGGTGACCAGGCCGGTGAGTCCTCCTCCTTCTTCGCTGGCGGGGGAGCGCACTACCAGCCACGTGTAGCCGTACTCGTCCCGCTGCACTTCGGTTGTCGGCCCGCTGCCGGTGTTGAGCAGGTCCAGGATCTCCTGTTGCACGGTGGCGAACGCTTCGCCTTCGGCGGGCCGGAACGCGACCGAGGCGTGGCCGGTGGGGCGCAGCCCGGTGGCGACGCGGAGGGTGATCGCGGCGGACGGCAGCGCGAAAAGCTGGTCCAGGTTGGCGCGGCGGGGCCGGGTGCGGCCGAGCAGGGTGTCGACCAGGTCGGTGATCCGCCGCCGGAGGCTCCGTCGGTGGTGCCGGGCCACGGTTCAGGCTCCCCTTCCCAACTGTCGGGAGATCTCTGCGAGCTGCGCGAGCCGCTGTTCGGTCGGGGGGTGGGTGGACAGGAGCGCGCTGAGGCTGACGCCTTTCCCGCTCAGCGCGGGGGTGAAGAAGAACGCGTTGAACGGTTCGACCTGCCGCAAGTCCTGGGTGGGGATGCGGGCCATGTCCCCGCTGATTTTGACGAGTGCGCTGCTCAGCGCGGACGGCCGGGCGGTCAGGTAGGCGGCGGCGCGGTCGGCTGACAGCTCCCGGTAGCGGGAGAGGGCGCGGGTCAGCAGGAAGCTCAACGCCCACACGATCGCGCTGATCACGACCACGAGCAGCGCGATGACCGCGGGCGCAGGCCCGCCTTCCCGGCTGCGTCCGCCGCCGGTGAGGAGCGCGAACCGGGTCCCAGCTTGGACGAGGAAGCCCGCGACGATACCGAGGAAGGCGGCGACGGTCATCACAGCTACGTCGCGGTGCGCCACGTGGGACAGTTCGTGGGCGAGCACCGCTTCCAGTTCGACGTTGTCGAGCCGGCGCCGCAGCCCGGTGGTGACGCACACCATGGTGCTTCCCCGGCTGTGCCCGGTGGCGAATGCGTTGGGCACGTCGGTGTGCGCGACCGCGACTTTCGGTTTCGGCATGTCCGCGAGGGCGCACAGGCGGTCGACGACCGCGTGCAGTTCGGGGTCTTGCTGCGGCGTGACTTCGCGGGCGCCGAGCGCGGCCATGGCGATGCGGTCGGAGGCGAAGTACTGGACGAGTGCCACGCCCCCGACGACGAGGAGGACGAGCCACCACGGCATGCCGGCCCACAGCAGCGCTACCACGAACGCCGCGTAGACGAGGGCCAGCAGGACCATGGTGGTCGCCATGCGGACGGTGAGCCCTCGGTCGGGGATAAACCTGGTGCGTGCCACGTCACACCGCCTTCCATCGGGTCCGGGTACACCCCTACGAGGTCGGGCAGGAGGGCCCCGGACGCCCACTGACCGGAGGGCCGGAAACGAAACACGGGGCCGCCAGGGTCGTGGCGGCCCCGTCCGGACCGGTGAGCGCGGCTACAGGCTGTCGGGGATGAGCCCTTCGTCCCCGAGCATGGCCCGCACTTCTTCCATGCTCGCGTCGGGCGGCGGAAGGATGTACTGCGACGGTTGAAGGGAGTCGTCGGGCAGGGGTTTGCCGTCCGCGCGCACTCTGGCCAGCAGGTCGTGCAGCGCGACCCGGAAGCGGGCCTCGTCACCGGATTCGATGGCCTCTTCCAGCTTGCGGTCGAAGTCGTTGAGCACGTCGAGGTCGGCTTCGGACAGGTCCAGCTGCCCTTCGCCCATGATGCGGACGATCACGCGCCGCCTCCCTCGATCTGCTTGGGCGCGTTTCCGCCCTGGCCGAGCTCCCGCTTCATCGCTTCGAGCTCCCGCTCCACCGCGTCGGTGCTGGCCATGCGGTCGAGTTCCGCCTGGATGTCGTCGCGGGGCGCACCGCTGAGGTCGTCCAGCGCCCCCGAGGCCAGCAGTTCGTCGACGGCGCCAGCGCGGGCCTGGAGTTCCGCGGTCTTGTCTTCAGCGCGCTGGATCGCCAGTCCGACGTCGCCCATCTCCTCGGAGATGCCGGTGAGCGCCTCGCTGATCTGGGTCTGGGCCTGGGCGGCGGTGTAGGTGGCCTTGATGGTCTCCTTGCGGGTGCGGAAGGCTTCCACCTTGGCCTGCAGCCGCTGGGCGGCCAGAGTGAGCTTCTGCTCCTCGCTCTGCAATTGGGCGTGCTGCTCGTGCAGGCTGTCGAGCTGCGGCTGGAGCGCGGACTTGCGCTCCAGGGCTTCCCTGGCGAGGTCTTCCCGGCCCTGCGCCAGCGCGGCCCGACCCTGGTTGGTCAGTTTGGCGGCCTTCTGCTCCAACTGCTGGATCTGCAGTTCGATACGCTTACGGGAAGTAGCGACGTCAGCCACCCCGCGCCGCACCTTCTGCAGCAGTTCCAACTGCTTCTGGTACGAGTAGTCAAGGGTTTCCCGCGGGTCTTCCGCGGCGTCCAAGGCTTTGTTCGCCTTGGACTTGAAGATCATGGAAAGTCGCTGAAACACGCTCATCGGCGTGGCCGTCCTCTTTCTCGGTCCGTATCGGCTGTTCCCAGCGGGCGCTTCTTTCAACCTTATGCGCTCTGCCCGAGGGCCGCTATGAGTGGTGAGCGGCTACCCTGATGGGTGTGTTCCGTCGTCGCTCCGCCTCAGCATCCCAAGAGCAGGTCATGAGCAATTCCACCAAGTCTGAGACCGACAAAGCGCCTGCCCGCAAGGGATACTCCCCGAAGAAGGGGGTTCCCACTCCCAAACGCAAGGAAGCAGCCCGGGAGCTCCGCAGGCCGCTGTCCGCCCCGAAGACGCGTCGGGAAGCCTACAAGCTGATGTGGGAGCGGGAGCGGCGGAGGCGGCAGCGGGAGCGTGCCGGGCTGGTCAAGCCGGAGGACCGCTACTTCCGGCCCCAGGACCTCGGTCCGGCCCGTGCGTTGGCCCGCGACTATGTCGACTCGCGCCGCACGCTCAGCGAGTTCTTCCTGTACTTTTCGCTGGCCATCATCGTGCTGATGTTCGTGCCCGTGCCCGAGGTCCAGTTGTTCGCCGCCTATGTGGTGTGGCCCATGATGATGGTGACGATCGTCATCGAGGGCTTCTTCACGGCGCGCCGCGTCAAGAAGCTGATCGCGGAGCACTATCCGAAGGAGACGGAGAACGTCCGCGGTTCCGGCATGTACGCGGTGATGCGCCAGGTGCAGATCCGCAAGCTGCGGCTGCCGAAGCCTCGGGTGAACGTGGGAGACGACTTTTTGGCGAAGCACCGCCGCTGACTGCGCCACAACGGCCGTACTTCCGAGTAAGTTCGGTGGGCCGAGCAATTAAGGTGTACGGTCATGGAATTCCGTCATCTCGGCAAGAGCGGACTTGTTGTCAGCGAAATCGCCTACGGAAACTGGATCACCCACGGCTCCCAGGTCGAAGAGGAGACGGCGATAGCGTGCGTGCACGCTGCGCTGGACGAGGGCATCACCACGTTCGACACCGCCGACGTCTACGCCCAGGGGCGTGCCGAGGAGGTCTTGGGCAAGGCGCTCAAAGGGCAGCGCCGTGACGGCATCGAGATCTTCTCCAAGGTGTACTGGCCGGTGGGTCCGGGGAAGAACGACCGGGGCCTGTCGCGCAAGCACATCATCCGCGGGGTGGAGGAGTCGCTGCGCCGGTTGGGCACCGACTACCTGGACTTGTACCAGGCGCACCGGTTCGACTACGCCACCCCGTTGGAGGAGACGCTGCGCGCCTTCGACGACTTGGTGCGCCAGGGCAAGGTCCTCTACGTGGGTGTCTCGGAGTGGCGTGCCGAGGAGATCGAGCAGGCGCTGAAGATCGCCGACGAGATGGGCTTCGACCGGATCGTGTCCAACCAGCCGCAGTACAACATGCTGTGGCGGGTGATCGAAGCCGAAGTGGTGCCGCTGTGCAAGCGGGAAGGCATCGGGCAGATCGTCTGGTCGCCGATCGCGCAGGGCGTGCTGACCGGCAAGTACAAGCCGGGGCAGCCGCCGCCTTCCGGTTCTCGGGCCACGGACGAGAAGTCGGGTGCCCAGTTCATCCGGAAGTTCCTCGACAACCAGCAGTTGCTGGAGCGGGTGCAGCAGTTGCTGCCGCTGGCCGCGGAGGCCGGGCTGACTCCGGCGCAGTTGGCGGTGGCGTGGGTGCTGCAGAACTCGAACGTGTCGGCGGCGATCATCGGCGCGTCCCGGCCGGAGCAGGTGCGGGACAACGCCAAGGCGGCGGGGGTGAAGCTCGACGCCGAGCTGATGCGCCGTATCGACGAGATCCTGGGGGACGCTGTTGAGCGCGACCCGGCGCTGACCGCGAGCCCGAAGGAGCGGCCGTAGCCTGGGCGGGTCTGCTGCCCTCCGGGCACGGGTGCGTGTGCTCCCAGTTTCCGGTGCAGGGTGACGGCGCCCTGAATATCGTGCGCGGCACGTCTGGGTGGACGGTTCGCGTCCGCCCGGGCGTGCCGCGTCGGGTGTGTGCGGGTGTCGGCTGCGGTGCGGCGCCTGCCGGGGCACGGGGGTTTCCCGACGGATCGGGCGGCTGTCCTACCGGCGTGCCGTCCGGGTGGCGTTGTCGAGCTGGCTGCTGAGGAATTCGACGAACGTGGCCGCGTACTTCCGCGGCTCGCCGTCTCCTTCGACGTAGCTCCAGACGCCGTCTTTGCCGTGTTCGAAGAAGTAGAACGCGTAGCCCTGGTGGACGTAGAAGAAGAACCGCCCTTCCGTGGTGAGCCCAGGGTCGTCGTCCCGCGCGAACTCTTCGGCATATGCGTTGATCCCCAGGCAGTCCGGATAGTGGATGTCGGAGCCTTGGAAGAGGCTTCCTGCGCTCCGCCCGGCGCACCGTAGAAAGTCGACGTAGGCTTGCGGCACGGAAACGTCCTTTTTCTCCGCGAGCACCTCGGCGACTTCTTCCGGGGTGCAGCCTGTGATCTGCTCCGGGGTGGCGATTCCCCGTTCCATCAGTTCTTTCGTGAACCACTCAGGGTCGAAAGGCGCAGAGTCGCTTCTTCCCATGGCCGTCACCTCTTCTTCCCCGAAAGCCCGAGGGTGCTGCTCGGACGTTCCCTGTTTCTCCGCTTGTGGCCGGGGCGCCGTGTGCGGGCACCCCGTTGTTCTGCCTGCGGGCCGCGGACAGCCTGAATTCTGCCCGGGGGTGGCGCCGACCCGCGACTAATGGTTCGTTCCGTGCCTTGAGCCGTCGGCTTCCCCGGGCCTGCTCCCTTGCGCGAGCTTTCTGTTTCTCCTTTCTTTCAGGCTCAGGGGTAGGTCTGCCCGTCGCCGTAGGTGACTTTCACGTCGATGTTCGGGAATTCTCTCTTGAACTGTTCGATGATCCCTCCCGGATCGTCACCGGAGGGGGCGCGACCGCAGGAATGGCATGGGGGAAGCTCCGTGTAGAGGTGGATTTCCCCGGTGATGTCGGTGCGCGGCGCGGTGATGCTCCCGTCCGGGTTGCGCGGGTTCAACTGCTGTGCCACGTGCTCCAGGATTTTGCGTTCCGTCTCGTATTCCCGGGTGTTTCCCACCGAGCCGTCGCGGTTGATGTCGGGTTTCGGCGTGTAGCGGGGGTTTGCGGGCAGCTCTACCGTGCCGGGACGTCCGTTCTGCCCGCTGACGCTCACCAGTTGCCCTGCGTTGAAACCGTCGATGCGGATGTCGGCGACCGCGACGTTCCGCCGGTGGCTGAGGGCCTGTCCTTGTTCTTCCCAGCGTTTCCGCCACTCCTGGGCCGCTTCAGGGCCGGCTTCGACCTCGATGGGGTGGGACTTGTCGATGCACCCTGCTTCGTTGTGGACGAGTGCGTCGGCTGCTCCGGCCGCAACGTAGTAGGTGTGCAGGTCGGCAACGGTGAGGTTGTGGACTCGCTGGGCTTCGGCTGTGCGGACCGCTACCGCACGGACCTGGACCCAGGTTCCGGCACTGGTCCGCAGCCACGTGCCCGGTTCCAGGTCGATGGCGGCCACCCACGTGGCGAGGCTGGGAACCCAGAACGGGTGCGCGTCGGTGGCGACCACGACACCGCCGTGCTCGGTGCCGTCGTCCACGGTGAGCTCCACCAGGGTGGTGGTGCTGTGGCTGGTGTGCAGGTCGGTGACGGTGCGGGGGCCTTCGGTGCCGGTGCGCGGGTCGAACGCCCACACGTCGTCCCCCACGGTGATGGTTTCGATGGGGGCGTACGTGCCGTCGGCCAGCAGCACGAGCGTGCCCGGCACGAAGCTGTTGCCCCGGCACGGCCGCGCCGGGGGCCGGGTGGTTTCGTCGTCACTGCGGCGGTTGTCGCCGGGCTGGTCCCCGTCGGCGCGGACCGGTCCGGGGGTGGTCTCGGAGCCGCGGTCCTTGCCGCCCATGACGTTGAGGGCCCGGTTGCCTTTCTTGTACCAGCCGACGCCGGGGATCAGGCCGATGAGGTTTTCCGCGATGCCTTGGGCGACGGCATGCGTCTTGTCGCCGTTCTTCCAGTCTTCTTGGACCTCATCGCTGACGAGCAGGTCGAGGAAGAACCCGCCGGGGTCGGTGGTCACCTGGTTCCAGGTGTTCTTGGCGCCTTCGACGATGCTGTCTTTGGCGTCCGAGAACCACTGCCCCGGGTCGTTCCACAGTTTTTTGGCGCCTTCCCACAGGCCGACGGCGTCGTCTTTGATCCCGGTGACGAAGTCGGCGCCCGCGTCCCAGATGCCGGTGCCGACGTCTTTCAGCCCTTGGCTGATCGTGTCCAAGAGTCCGCCACCGGTGTTCTGGTCGGCCGCGGTCGGCCCGCTGCCTCCACCCCCCGTGGGCACGATGGTGCCCTCGTCAGAGCCGGTGCCGTCCGCAGGCGCGTTCTCCGGCGGGGAGTCCGGTGTGCCGGGCTGGCCAGCCCCTTCCCCGGACCCGTCCGGCGTAACGCCCCCTCCCCCGCTCGGGGTGGTGCCGTCTCCCTCAGGGGCGTCCATGGGGTCGCCGCCGAGGATGGCCGCTACCGCGGAGTCGACTGTTTCAGCGACGCGTGCCGCGATACCGGAGAATGCCAGGACGGCCACGATTGCCGCGGCCAGCACGAGGACCCCGGCATATTCCGTGAACGATGCTCCCCGTTCCGGGTCGTGAATCCGTCTGAGCACTACCCACCTGTTTCAGCGACGCTTTTCCCTAGCCACACCAACGCCGCACATACGGGTGCGGAATGTATGAAATTAGTGGCTTTCCGTTACCGTGTATAGGGCCCCAGGAACTAAAACACGGGCCTCAAACACGGCGGTCAGCGGTCGAAGAAGAAGTTGCGCGCGGAAGGGCGGCTCAACAGCACCAGGATGACCACGGGAAAGACGAGTTCGGTCACTCGGCCGTCTCCGCCGACTATGGCGGCCAGGGTGACGAGGACCAGCAGAATCTCGGTGACGAGAATGGCGTAGAACACTCCGCCGCCGCCTTTAGGCACCAGCAGTCCCAGCCCCAGCTGCACGACCCCCGGCAGGGAGAGCGCGAGCGCATACCCGAAGGCGTAGGCAGACGCTCCCCCGGCGATGAACAGTGCCGCTGCGACCACGAACGTGAGTGCCGCCACCACGAACAGCAGAATCCTGATGGCCTTCACTGACCTGGGAAGTTCCTGCGCCATTCCTGCTCCGTGCAGATAAGGGGGTAGGTATTTCACTGGGCGCCACTGCTTTTCGTGACCGACCAGCGACCCCCAGCATAGATTTCCCGCACCGTAGCACCGAATTCATTTTCCATTCCGGAGCAGCACCCCGCGGTGTCCTCTCTTTTGGGGATGTTCCCGCGATCCGCTGCACGCTATCCCAGGTCATGGCATGCTGGTCCGCTGTCTTCCGTCTTCCCCCGGAGGAGATCCATGAAGTTGCTCCACGCCGCTGATCTGCACATCGACAGTCCACTGCGGGGCCTTTCCCGGTACGAGGGGGCCCCGGCCGACCAGTTGCGCGGGGCGACACGGCAGGCTTTGGAGAACCTGGTGACTCTCGCCTTAGAGGAGGAGGTCACCGCGGTGCTGCTCGCCGGGGACATCTACGACGGGGACTGGCCCGACTACAACACCGGGCTGTTCTTCACCCGGCAGATGACCCGGCTGTGCGACGCCGGCATCCCGGTGTATTTGATCGCGGGCAACCACGACGCGGCGAACCTGATGACGCGGACGCTGACCGCTTCCCTGCCGAAGAATGTGCACTACTTTCCCACGGAGCGCCCCGCCACGGTGGTCGACGAGCAGCGCGGGCTCGCCGTCCACGGCCAGGGGTTCGCCCAGCGGGAGGTCAGGGCGAACCTGGCCGAACACTATCCCGCGCCGCGGTCCGGCTTGTTCAACGTCGGCCTGCTGCACACTGCGCTCACCGGTCGAGAAGGACACGAGCCGTACGCCCCGTGCCGTATCGACCAGTTGGTCGACCACGGCTACGAGTACTGGGCGCTGGGCCACGTCCACCAGCGGCAGGTGGAATACGACGCCGACGTCAAAGTGGTGTTCCCGGGGAACATTCAGGGGCGGAACGTCCGCGAGGCCGGGCCTAAAGGCTGCACGCTGGTCACCGTGGACGACCGCCACCGGGTGACAGGGCTGCGCCACCACGACCTCGACACGGCGGCTCGCTGGCACGAGCTGCGGGTGGATGTGCGCAGCGCCCGCGATGTATCCGACGTGCTCACCCTGGTCTCCGAGCAGCTCGACAAGGAGCTGGCCGGGGACACCGAACCCAACCGCGTCCACGCGGTGCGGGTGGTGGTCGAAGGCCCCACGGACGCCCACGAGCAGTTGCACCGCGACCACGAGAAGCTGTTGAACGAGCTGCGCGCTATCGCCGCGCAGCGCCCGGACACCTGGTTGGAGAAGCTCCGGGTGAAGACGTCTCCCCCTGAGGAGCGTCTCGACGCCGCCCACGCGGACGAGCTGGTCGGTGAGCTGTGGCGGACCGCGGCCCGGCTCTCCGCATCCCCGGAGCAGCTCACCGAGGTCATCGCGTCGGCCGAACTGCTGGGCAAACTGCCTCTTCAGCTGCGGGAAGAGCTGAGCGACCCGCAGCGGCAGCGCGACCTGTTGGCGGAGGCGGTGGAGCTGCTGGCCGCTGAGCTGGGGGGTGCGCAGTGAGGATCGAACGCCTGGACCTGCTGGCTTTCGGACCGTTCACCGATTTGTCGTTGCCGCTGGGCGCCCCCGGGGTGCACATCGTCTACGGCCCTAACGAAGCGGGGAAGAGCACCGCGCTGCGCGCGCTCCACGACCTGTTCTACAAGATTCCTAAACAGACCCCCTACGACTTCGTGCACGACAAACCGGACATGAAGCTGCGGGCTGTGGTCCGCAGCGACGACGGCAGGGTCGTGGAGTTCGTCCGCCACAAGCGCGACAAGAACTCGTTGACTGATCCGCGGGGGAATCCGCTGGATGAGAGCGTGGTGCAGCGGCTGCTGGGCGGGGTGAGCAGCTCGACGTTCCTCTCCATGTTCGCGCTCACTCTCGAGGAGCTTGAGCGCGGCGGGGAGTCGCTGTTGGAAGGGGGCGGCGACGTCGGTGAAGCGTTGCTGTCCGCTCGCGCCTACCCCCAGTTACGCGCTTTGGTGGAACGGCTGAGAAAGCAGCGGGACGCGCTGTTCCGCCCGCAGGGGAGGCGGGGGCCGACGATCAACAAGGAGCTGGGCGAATACCAGGATCTGAACAGGAGGATCGGGGAGGCGCAGCTTCGTATTGCGGACTACCGGCGCAGGCTGGCCGCCGTTGCGGAACAGCGGCAGCGGGAAAAGGACCTGGACCAGAAGCTGGCGTCCCTCCGTGAGGAGCAGAAACGGTGGACCGCCCTGCAGCAGGCGCTTCCTGCCTTGCACACGCGTGCTCAGCAGGTGCGGCGGATCGCGGAGCTGGAAGCCGAGGGCCCGCTCGCCCCCCTGGATTTCGCCGACCGGCTCCCCCGTTTGGAGGAGCAGTCCCGTGCTGCCGAGGAGACGCTCGCGGACAGCACGGCCGAGCTCGCGGCCAAGCAGGAGGAGCTGGACCGGCTGGTGGTGGATGCGCGCCTGCTGGACGCGGCCCCGGAGGTGGAGCGGCTGGCCCGTTCCCGGGAGCGGATCGAAGCCGACGAAGAGCGGCTCGCTGCGTTGGAACGCCAGGCGGCGCGCCTGCGGGAGGAGGCGCGGGAGATCCTGCAGGAGGTGCGCCCCGACCCGGCCGGGGCGGACGGTCCCGCGGTGCCTGCCGTGGACCAGGCCACGCGGAACCGGGTGAGGGAGCTCGCGGACGCTTATGCCGACCTGCTTCCCCGCGTGGAGGAGGCCCGCGGGGAGGTGGCGCAGCAGCGCCGCCGCCACACCGCCGAGCAGGAGCGGTTGGACGCGCTGCCTGACCCGGGCGACAGCGCTGCGCTGGCTGCCGCGTTGGATGCGCTGCCTGCCACGCTGTTCGACGAGATGACTGCCGCGGCCGACACGGTGCATGAGACCGCCGCTGCCTTGGAGCGCATCGCACGGGACGCGGGCTGGGATCCCGCGGACTGTGCCGCGTTGGCTGCCGCGCACGCCCCGCTGCGGGACCAGGTGGTCGCCTACCGGCGGCGCGCGGACGAGCATGCGCAAACACAGCGGCGCGCCGACGAGGAGTGCGCCCAGGTGCGTGCGGAGCTGACGCGGGAACGGCTCCGGTTGGCAGAGCTCACCCAAGACGAGACGGTTCCCACCGAGGAGGCGTTGGCGGAGGCCCGCCGGCAGCGGGACGCGCTGTGGCAGCGGGTCCGCGACGGCTCGGATGCGGAGGCGGCGGACGCCTACGAGCGCGCGGTCCGCGACGCGGACGAGCTCGCTGATCGGGCTTTGGCCGGGGCGCAGCGGATCGCGGAACGCCAGCAGGCCCGGCAGCAGATCACCGTGTTGGAGCACCGCTTGGCGCTGGCGGAGCGCGAGGCCGCGGCCGCGCGTGCGGCCGGGGAGGAGCTCGCGGCGCAGTGGCAGGCGTTGTGGCCTGACCCGCTGCTGCCTGCCCCGGACGTGGATGCGGCAGAAACGGTGCTGGACCGGCTCGCCGAGCTGCGCAGACGCCAGGAGGAGCATACGGCGGCCTGCCGCAAGCTGGCGGATCGCCGGGAGCGGGCCGCGGCCCACGCCGACCAGTTGCGCCGGGCGCTCCGCGACGCGGGGGCCGAGGTTCCGGAGGCTGCGGAGGACGCGGACGTGGAGGCGGTGGTGCGGGAGCTGCGGGAGCGGGCCGCCGCGGAACGCGCCCGCCGCGAGCAGGCCGCGCAGGAGCGCGCCGACCAGGAGCGGACCGTCCAGGAGGCGAAACGGTCCCTGGTGGAGGCCGAGGCGAAGCTGGACGCGGTCACCGAGCGGTTGCGCGCCTGGGAGGAGGAGTGGCGCACGGTTGTGGCGTCGGTGCCCGTGTCCGGGGACCGGCTGCCTAAGGAGGTGCTGCACGACCTCGACCAGTGCGCGGAGGCGGCGTCCCGGCTCGCCGAGGCCGACCAGCGGGCCGCGGAGGCGGAGGAGCTGCGCGAGCAGATCGCTGCTTTCCACGACCGGGTGGGCGCGGTGCTCGAGGCCTGCGGCCTGCCCGTGCCGGACAGTGCTGCCCAGCGGCACGCTGCCCTGGACGCGCTGCGGCACCGGGTGGCGGAGAACAGCGCGCAGGAGCAGCGGCGCCAGGCGCTGAGTGAGGAGGTGGAGGCGCTCCGCGGGAAGGCGCGCAGCGCCCAGGCCCGGTTGGAGGCGGTGGAAGCCGAGTGCGCGCAGATGTGCCAGGAGACGGGCGTCGATTCGGTTGCGGAGCTGCGGGCGGCGATCGACCGCGCCCAGCAGGTGCGGGAGCTGCGGCACGATGTGGCGCTGGTGGAGCGGTCGCTCGCCGAGTCGTGGCCGGGCGGGGTCGCGGAGGCGGAGCAGGCTGCGGCCGGGGTCGACCGGGAGGAGCTGGCGGGCCGTCTGGCAGAGCTGGGCCAGGAGATTGCCGCGGCGGAGGAGGAGCATCGCGCCGCGGTGCGCGACTTGGCTGAAGCGGAGCGGGAGCTGGGGGAGGCTGACGGGTCGGCGCTGGCCGCGCAGGCCGCCCAGGAGCGGGAGGAGGTGCTGGCCCGGATCGCCCAGAACGCGGAGACCCATACGCGGCTGGTGCTCGCGCACACGCTGCTGCTGCGGTGCATCGAGGAGTACCGGCAGGCCCACCAGGGCCCGCTGCTGCGCCGGGCCGAGGAGCTGTTCCGGCAGCTCACCGTGGGCCGGTTCCGCGAGTTGCAGACGGAGACAGCCGACGACGGCACGACCGTGCTGCGGGTCCGCCGCGCCACGGGGAAGCTGGTGGACATGGGGGCGTTGAGCGAGGGCACCCGGCACCAGCTCTATCTGGCGCTGCGGTTGGCGACCGTGGAGCACTATGCGGCCGAGCACCAGTCCATGCCGTTCGTGCTCGACGACGTGTTCATGACGTTCGACGACGAGCGGGCTGCGGCCGGGCTGCGGGTGCTGGAGTCGGTGGCGGACCGGGTCCAGCCGGTGGTGTTGACCCACCACGCCCACCTGGCTGAGCTGGCCCGCGACGTGCTGCCGGAGGACCGGGTGCACGTCCACCGCTTGCCGCGGTTCACCCACGCGGAACGCGTGACCGTGTGAGCGTCCCGGTCCTGCTGCGCACCCCCGCTCTTTGGGGGTGCGCGTGGTGCCGCCCCGGGCGTCCTGCCCGGGGCGCTGCTGCGGGGGTGGGCGGCTGGTGTCCCGCCTAGATCTCGTCGTTCAGACTCATCGTGTATTTGGCGACGCCTTCGTTGAGCAGGACGACCCGTTCTGCTCCGGATTCGCGCAGGGTCCGCCAGTGTTCTCCGAGCCAGCTTTCCGCGTCGCCGCGGGAGGGGAACAGGGTGTCGGGGAGGTCTTCACCGCTGAGCACGGTCCCATCGGCTTTCTCGTACCGCCAGCTCCACGCCATGGATGCTCCTCACTTTTCTTCTTTCCGGTCACGCAAAGTGTCTGGTGAGACGGGAATCCCAGCCGTCCTCAGACATCCTGACCGGTCCACTACGGTTAACTAACGGACGTGCGTATTCGTCTCGCCGGAACAGCCGGGGCGGCAGGGTGGCCCGCCCCTCACTGCCGTTGTGCCTCCTGCAACCTCGCTGTCCAGTCCCGTCGGTTGCCGCTTCGGGTCACCGTGGACGATGTCTTGAGCCTGTCCTCCCCCGATGGGCTGGTGTCGAACCTGCTTCCGGCCGGCTATTCGGCGGCGCAGACGCCTTACGGGCTGCGGGTGGACGGCGCGGACGGCGGCCGGCTGCTGTTTGCGCGGCCTGACGCTCCGGCGACTCCCCCGCCGGACAGCGATCCGGAGGATCCGCGTCCCGACCACCAGGCAGACCTGGTGCTGGTGGATGTGGGCGAGTCGCCGGAGACGATCGGTGCGCTGCGGCGGGCAGGCGTGGTGGGGCTGACCACGGTCGTGGTGGCGGTGGGCGGCGACCACCGGGTGCATTCTCCGGCCGAGTTCGACCGCCGGGCCCGGCTGTGGGGGGCGTTGGCCCCGTTGGACGGCCAGGAGCTGCGGTGCCCGCCGGATGCGTGGCCGCCGTCGCGGCCGCACGGCCCGTACCGGGTGCTGGTGACGGGCGGGGCGCGGTCTGGGAAGTCGTCGGAGGCGGAGCTGCGGCTGCTGGGGGAGCCGGAGGTGCTCTACGTGGCGACGGGCCCGGCCCCGGATCCGCACGCGGATGCGGCGTGGGCGCAGCGGGTGGCCGCACACCGGTCGCGCCGCCCGGCGTGGTGGCGCACGGTGGAGACGACGGATGTCGCGGCGGTGCTGGCGAAGGCGGACGGCGCGGTGCTGTTCGACTGTGTGGGCACGTGGCTGGCGCACGTCATGGGCGAGTGCGGGATGTGGGCGGACGAGGTGCCTGCGGACGCGGAGCAGCGGCTGGAGGAGCGGATCGACGCGCTGGTGGCGGCGTGGCGGACGAGCGCGGCCTACGTGGTGGCGGTGACGAACGAAGTGGGGTCGGGTGTGGTACCGCCGACGGTGAGCGGGGGGCTGTTCCGGGACTGGCTGGGCCGGGTGAACCAGAGGCTGGCCGCCGAGTCGGAGGAGGTCGTGCTGGTCACGGCCGGGCGGGTGCTGTCGCTGTCGTGAGCGGGATGCTGCGGGACTGTGCGGACGGGCTGCGGATGGCGCTGGGCACGTTGACGGCGATCCCGGTGCCGGTGTCCCGGGTGGATCGCCGGGTGGCGGGCTGGGCGATGGCCGCGGCGCCGTTGGTGGGGGTGCTGTTGGCTGCCGTGTCCGGGGCCGTGCTGGCGGGGGCGCTGTGGGCGGGCGTGTCTCCGCTGCTGGCCGCGGTGGCGGCGGTGGGCGCGGTGGCGTTGCTGACGCGCGGTCTGCACTGGGACGGGCTGGCGGATGTGGCCGACGGGTTGGGGAGCGGGGCGGACGCGGACCGGGCGCTCGCGGTCATGAAGCGGTCCGATATCGGCCCGTTCGGTGTGATCACCCTGGTGTTCGTGGTGCTGCTCCAGGTGGCGGCGGTGGCGGCGCTGGCGGAGGAGGGGACGGGGGCGGCGGTGGCCGGGTTGGCTGCCGCGCTGGTGTCGGGGCGGTTGGCGATCACGTGGGCGTGCACGCGGCTGGTGGGTGCGGCACGGCCGGAGGGTTTGGGCGCGTTCGTGTCTGGTACTGTGCCCTATCCCGCCGCCGCCGCGGTCACGTGCGTGGTGCTGGCCGTGGGCCTGGTGGAGTGGACGTGGTGTGCGGCAGTGGCTGCGGGTCTGGTGGTGGCGGGCGGAGTGCTGGTGTGGGTGTGCCGTCGGTTGGGCGGGATCACCGGTGATGTGTTGGGTGCGCTGGTGGAGAGCGCCGCCGGGGCCGCACTGGTCACCGCAGCAGCCCTGTAAGCATCTGTAAGCAGAATCACACCGATTCACATAAAATCACTCGGGGTTGTCTTGGTACCGCCGGGTTTCCGACGTGAACTCCCAGCCAGCGAATTCGACACGTCTTTTCGGCGCGGCCAAGCGTTCCCCCATGTCCGTCACAGAATTCAGGGCGCGCCCGCTATGCGTGTGTCGGCCCGTACAACGCAAGGACTAGCATCAGGACCGTGAGCACGTCGCTGGAAGTCAAATCCGAATCCCCACGTTCGCTCGATGCTGACGCGGTCGTCGTCGGCTACCACTCGGGAGACGACGGCCTCGTGCCGGCGTCGGGTGCTTCCGAGGTCGATTCCGCTTTTTCTGGCGGACTCGGCTCGGCCCTGGCCCTGCTGGGTGCCACCGGAGCGGTGGAGGAGGTGCGTACTGTCCCGTCCCTGGGCGCTGTGGCGGCCCCCGTGGTGGTCGCGGTCGGGCTGGGACCGGCCCCGGCGGACGGTGCATCGGTCTCCGCTGACGTCGTGGCGCGCGCCGCGGGTGCCGCGCTGCGTGCCCTGCGCGGCAAGTCCCGGGTGGTGGTCGCACTGCCCGCGGACACCGGTGAGCTGGCCGCTGCCGCGGCGCTCGGCGCTGTGCTGGGCAGCTATTCCTTTGACCGCTACCGCACGGGTTCCACGAAGGAGCCGGTGAGCTCGGTGACTGTGGTCAGCGGGGCTGCGGACGCGGCTGAGGCGGTGCAGCGCGCCACGGTGGTGGCTTCCGCGGTCTGTCTCGCCCGCGACCTGGTGAACACCGCGCCCGCGGACCTGCGTCCCGCCGACTTCGCGGGGATCGCCGAGCAGGTCAGCCGGGACCACGGCTTGGATATCACGATCCTTGACGAAAAGGCGCTGGCCGAGGGCGGTTACGGTGGTCTGATCGGTGTCGGCCAGGGGTCGTCCAGCCCGCCGCGTCTGGTTCGCCTGTCCTACAGCCACCCGGAGGCGACGACGACGCTGGCGCTGGTCGGCAAAGGCATGACCTTCGACTCCGGTGGGTTGTCGCTGAAGCCCAGCTCCGCGATGGAGTGGATGAAGTCCGATATGGGCGGCGCGGCCGCGGTGCTGGCCGCGATGCGCGCGATCGCCGAGCTGCGGGTGCCGGTGAATGTGGTCGGCTATCTCGCGATCGCCGAGAACATGCCGAGCGGAACCGCGCAGCGTCCGTCTGACGTGTTGAGGATCTACGGCGGGAAGACCGTGGAGGTGCTCAACACGGACGCGGAAGGCCGCCTGGTGATGGCGGACGCGCTGGTGCGCGCCCAGGAGGACAATCCTGATCTGATCGTGGACGTGGCCACGCTCACCGGGGCGCAGCTCGTCGCGTTGGGGACCCGCGTGTTCGCGGTGATGGCCAACGACGACGCGGTGCGCGACCAGGTGGTGGCTGCTGCCACGTCCGCGGGTGAGGCGGCCTGGCCCATGCCGCTGCCCGAGGAGCTGCGCAAGGGACTGGACTCGTCAGTCGCCGATATCGCCAATGTCGCGGGTGAGCGCTGGGGCGGCATGCTCAGCGCCGGCGTGTTCCTCAAGGAGTTCATCGCAGACGGAGTCAAGTGGGCGCACTTGGACATCGCCGGGCCAGCGTTCAACCAGGGTGAACCCCACGGTTACACGCCTAAGGGAGGCACCGGCGCAGCGACACGCACCCTTGTCCGTCTCGCCGAGTCTCTCGCTCAAAGAGCCGAATAACCCATGACCGGACGTTATGAGCCGCGTCCGGGCTCGCCACCGGTGTGTGATCACACCGCAGGAAAAGGAGTGTCCTTCCCGTGAGTGAAAGCGGCGGCACATTCGATCTCGTCATCCTGGGCGGCGGTAGCGGTGGCTACTCGGCCGCCATCCGCGCCTCCGAACTCGGCATGCGTGTCGCCCTGATTGAGAAAGACAAGCTCGGCGGCACCTGCCTGCACTACGGCTGTATTCCGACCAAGGCCCTGCTGCACGCGGGTGAGGTCGCCGACACGGTGCGGGCCAGCGAGAAGTTCGGTGTCCGGGCCTCGTTCGACACAATCGACATGGCCCGTGTCCACGAGTACAAGGACAAGGTCGTCAGTGGTCTGCACCGCGGCCTGACCGGTCTGATCAAGGCCCGCGGCATCACCCTGGTCGAGGGTGAGGGCAAGCTGACCGGTGTCGACGAGGTCACGGTCAACGGGGTGGCCTACAAGGGTCGGCACATCATCCTGGCCACCGGGTCCCAGGCGCGTTCGCTCCCTGGTCTGGAGATCGACGGGGAGCGGATCATCACCAGCTACGAGGCGCTCCGCTTGGACCGGGTCCCCAAGTCCGCGATCATCCTGGGCGGCGGTGTCATCGGCGTCGAGTTCGCCAGCGTGTGGCGTTCGTTCGGCGCCGAGGTGACGATTGTCGAGGCGCTGCCGCACCTGGTCCCGGCGGAGGAGGAGTCCAGCTCCAAGCTGCTGGAGCGGGCGTTCCGCAAGCGCGGGATCAAGTTCGAGCTGGGCAGCCCGTTTGAGAGCGTGAAGCTCACCGAGACCGGGGTGAGCATGACGCTGGCGAGCGGCAAGACCGTGGAAGGCGAGCTGCTGCTGGTGGCGGTGGGCCGCGGTCCGGTCTCCCAGGGGCTGGGCTACGAGGAGGTCGGCATCCGCCTGGAGCGCGGCTTCGTCCAGGTCGATGAGAACCTGCACACCGGAGTCGGCAACATCTACGCGGTGGGCGACTTGATCCCCACGCCGCAGTTGGCGCACGTCGGCTTTGCCGAGGGTATTTTCGTCGCCGAGCACATTGCCGGGCTGAACCCGGTGAACATCGACTACGACGGTATTCCGCGGGTCACCTACTCCGACCCGGAGGTGGCGTCCGTGGGGATCACCTCCAAGACCGCGGCCGAACGCGGGATCGAGACCACCGAGTTCGTCTACAACTTGGCGGGCAACGGGAAGAGCCAGATCCTGCAGACCCAGGGCGCGGTCAAGGTCATCGCGGCCAAGGACGGCCCGGTGCTGGGTGTGCACATGGTGGGCAGCCGCGTCGGCGAGCTGATCACCGAGGGCCAGCTGATCTACAACTGGGAGGCGCTGCCGTCTGAGGTGGCGCAGCTCATCCACGCGCATCCGACCCAGTCCGAGGCGTTGGGCGAGGCCCACTTGGCGCTAGCGGGCAAGCCGTTGCACGTCCACGACTGATTCTTGGAGATGGGCGGGTGCCCGAGGGAGCCCGCCCATCATCTTTCTCTGTCGTTCTTGTGACCGCTCACTCAAGAGGAACCCATGTCGACTCCCGTTACCATGCCCGATCTGGGCGAAAGCGTCACCGAGGGCACTGTCACCCAATGGCTCAAGCAGGAGGGCGACACGGTCGAGGTCGACGAGCCGCTGCTCGAAGTCTCGACAGACAAGGTTGACACCGAAATCCCCTCCCCCGTCTCCGGTGTCTTGACGAAGATCCTGGTCGGCGAAGACGAGACTGTTGAGGTCGGCGCGCAGATCGCGATCATCACTCCGGCTGGGGAGGCGCCGCCGGCTCAGCCCGCTCCCGAGACGGCGGCTGAGCCGGCGGCCCAGCCGGAACCGGAGCCGGAGCCTGCTCCGCAGCCTGCCGCGGAGGCCCGCACCGAGCCCGCTGCTCCGGTGGCTGACGCCGGTGCCGCTACCCCGGTGACCATGCCGAACTTGGGGGAGAGTGTCAGCGAGGGCACGGTCACCCAGTGGCTGAAGCAGGAGGGCGACACGGTCGAGGCCGACGAGCCGCTGCTCGAAGTCTCGACAGACAAGGTTGACACCGAAATCCCCTCCCCCGTCTCCGGTGTCTTGACGAAGATCCTGGTCGGCGAAGACGAGACTGTTGAGGTCGGCGCGCAGATCGCGCTGATCAGTCCTGCCGGGCAGGCTGCTGCGCCTGCTGCCCCGGCGGCTCCGCAGCCCGCACCCGAGCCGAAGCCGGAGGCACGGCCCGAGCCCGCACCGCAGCCTGCTGCGCAGCCGGAAGCTGCAGCCCGCACGGAGCCCGCACCGCAGCCGCGCCGCACCCGGGACGATGAGACCCCGACCGTGGACTTGGAGACGATCAGCGGCACCGGCCAGGTGCTGGGCACGGACGCGACCAGTGAAGGGTATGTGACCCCGCTGGTGCGGAAGCTTGCCGCCCAGGAGGGTGTGGACCTGTCCCAGGTGAAGGGCACCGGGGTGGGTGGCCGGATCCGCAAGCAGGACGTGTTGGAGGCAGCGCGGCGGATGCGGGAGCAGCGGCAGCGTGCTGCTGCGGCACCGGCGCCCGCGGCCGCGGACACGGCGCTGCGGGGCCGCACGGAGACGATGTCGCGGCTGCGGCAGACGTTCGCCGAGCAGATCGTCGAGTCGCTGCACACGGCGGCGCAGCTCACCCAGGTGGTGGAGGTGGATGTCACCGCGATCGCCCGGCTGCGGGAGCAGGTGGGCGAGCGGTTCGCCGCCGAGACCGGCGTGGAGTTGGGCTTCTTCCCGTTCTTCGCGCTGGCCGTGGTGGAGGCGCTGCAGCGGCACCCGAAGCTCAACGCGGTGATCGACGGCACCGAGGTGACCTACCACGACACCGAGAACCTGGCGGTGGTGGTCGACACCGAGCAGGGTGTGCTGGCCCCGGTGGTCAAGGACGCGGGCCGCTTGTCGCTGCGGGAGCTGGCCCGGCGGATCGACGACTTGGGGGCGCGGGCGCGCACGGCGCGGCTGGTGCCGGACGAGTTGAGCGGCGGCACGTTCACCATGGTGGACAGCGGCGCGTACGGCGCGCTGGTGGAGACGCCGATCATCCACCAGCCGCAGGTGGCGGTGTTGAGCACGGGCACCGTGGTGAAGCGTCCGGTGGTGGTCGAGGAGCCGCAGCTGGGCGAGGTGATCACGGTCCGGTCCATGGTGTACCTGTCGTTGAGCTTCGACCACCGGCTCATCGACGGCGCGGATGCGGCCCGGTTCCTCTCCGATGTGAAGCGCCGGTTGGAGGAGGGCGCGTTCGAGGACGCTGTGGGGCTCAAGTAGGAGCCGCGGGGTCGGCCGCTTCCGGCGTGGGCCGGGGGTGGCCGATCACCGTACGCACGGTGGGGCGGCACCGTGTGGTGCCGCCCCACCGCATACCCCACCATCATCCCCTGGTGATCCCCACCACCAAGGTCTTCAGTTGCCCGGCTTCCGTGCCCCGGTGCCGAGACGTGCCTGTCGCGGCGAACCGCCGGACAAGCTTGATGTAATCAGGCTATCACTCAAAGTTGTGAATGGGGCTGTTTCCTGGAAATCCGTCTCCTCGGCTCTTCAGGGGCGGCAGGGCTGCGGCGTCTTCCGCGCGTCCGCTGGGGCGGGGCAGCGCATAAGGTGAAGAGTGTGAGTGAGCTCCTGTACCACTGGTTGGGTGAGTCCCCGGTCCCCTACATGGAGGGCTGGGAGCTGCAACGGCAGCTCCACAAGCGCCGCGTCGCGGACCAGGTGCCGGACACGGTGCTGCTGTTGGAGCATGAACCGGTGTACACCGCGGGAAAGCGGACTGGCCCGTGGGACCGTCCGCTGACCGACCCGGGTGCCCCGGTGATCGACATCGACCGGGGCGGCAAGATCACCTGGCACGGCCCCGGCCAGCTCACCGCCTACCCCATCGTCAAACTGCCGGCTCCGCTGGATGTGGTCGCCTATGTCCGCATGCTGGAGGAGGCGATCATCCGGGTGATCGGTGATTTCGGCTTGTCGGGGATGCGGGTGGAGGGCCGCACGGGGGTGTGGCTTGCCGCTGCCCCGGATCGAGGGTTGCCGGAGCGCAAGATCGCCGCGATCGGGTGCCGGATCGCCAAAGGCGTGACGATGCACGGGTTCGCGCTGAACTGCAACAACGACTTGTCGTGGTTTGACCGGATTGTGCCGTGCGGGATTAGGGACGCCGGGGTCACCTCCCTGACCGCCGAACTGGACCGCACGGTGGGGGTGGGCGACATCCTGGAGGCCACCGAACACCACCTGGCCGCTGTTCTCGGTGCATCCAGCTACCGCAGGATCGCGGGATGGCCCGTTCTCCCCGAGTTCGTCGACGCATGAGCCACGTCGGCGGGCACGCGCCACAAGCGAAACGAAAGGAAGGCCGGCTGTGAGCATCGCTCCCGAGGGCCGCCGCCTGTTGCGGATCGAAGCCCGCAACAGCACTACCCCGATTGAGAAGAAGCCGCCGTGGATCAAGATCAGGGCGAAGATGGGCTCGGAGTACACCGAGCTGCACGCCCTGGTCAAACGCGAGGGCCTGCACACGGTGTGCCAGGAGGCCGGGTGCCCCAACATCTACGAGTGCTGGGAGGACCGGGAGGCCACGTTCCTCATCGGCGGCGACCAGTGCACGCGACGCTGCGACTTCTGCCAGATCGCTACCGGGAAGCCGGCGGCGTTGGACCGGGGGGAGCCGCTGCGGGTCGCCGAGTCGGTGCGCACGATGGGTCTCAAGTATGCGACGGTCACCGGGGTGGCCCGCGACGACTTGGACGACGGGGGCGCGTGGCTGTACGCGGAAACGGTCCGCAAGATCCACGAGTTGAACCCCGGCACCGGCGTGGAGCTGCTGATCCCCGACTTCAACGCCGACCCGGACCTGCTGGCCGAGGTGTTCAGCTCCCGGCCGGAGGTGCTGGCGCACAACATTGAGACGGTGCCGCGGATCTTCAAGCGCATCCGTCCCGGGTTCCGCTACGAGCGTTCTTTGGAGGTGATCACCCGGGCCCGCGAGGCGGGGCTGGTCACCAAGTCGAATCTGATCCTGGGCATGGGCGAGACCCGGGAGGAGATCAGCCAGGCGATGCGGGACCTGTACGAGGCCGGGTGCGACTTGTTGACGATCACCCAGTACCTGCGGCCGTCCCGCTTGCACCACCCGGTGGACCGGTGGGTGAAGCCGGAGGAGTTCGTGGAGCTGGGCCGGGAGGCCGAGGAGATCGGTTTCGCCGGGGTGATGTCGGGTCCGCTGGTGCGGTCGTCGTACCGGGCGGGCCGGTTGTACCGCCAGGCGATCGAGCGTCGCAAGGCGGACGCGAAATCGTAACGTTGTTTGTCCTGGGGCGGCGGTGGTCGCCCGCCGCCGTCCCACATGTCCTTTTTCCCGACCTATCCTTGAGGTATGGCCAAGAAGCCCAAGGACTCCAAGACCGCCCCGGCCGGTACGGCTCAGGGTGCCGCCGCGAAACAGCCCGGCAGGCTCAAACAGTTCGGCATGGTCGCCAAGATCGTGCACCAGCACAGTCCGAAGAGCATCCCGATCGCACTCGGGGTGATGGTGGCTGTTCTGGCCGTGGCGATCCTGGTTGCCGTCCTCACGGGCTCCTGGCTGTATCCGCTTGTGCTCGGTATCCCGTTGGCGCTGCTTGCCGGTCTCATCACGTTCTCGCAGAGCGCGCAGAGGGTGCAGTACAAGCTGCTGGACGGGCAGTTGGGCGCCGGATTGGCGATTCTGCAGAGTCTGCGCGGCAACTGGACGGTGGACGCCGGGGTGAACGCCAACCGGAACATGGACGTGGTGCACCGGGCGGTGGGTCCCCCCGGGGTGGTGCTGGTCGGCGAGGGCGACCCGAACCGGTTGAAGTCGCTGATCGCCGCGGAGCGCAAGCGGGTGATGCGGGTGGCCTACGACACGCCGATCTACGACATGACGGTCGGCAACGGTGAGGGCCAGGTCAAGGTTGCTGAGCTGCGCAAGCGGATCCTCAAGCTGCCGCCGAGCATGAACAAGCCGCAGTTGTCGGAGCTGCGCTACCGGTTGAAGGCGCTGCCTCCGGCGATGCAGGCCCCGCGCGGCCCGATCCCTAAGGGGGTCAAGATGCCGAAGATGCCGCGCCCCCGGCCGCGTTGATCCTGTTTCGTCCAGGGTTTTCTGGCGCTGGTGGAACCGGGTGTCCCGGGTTCCGGCAGCGCCAGTTGTCGTTTTCGGGCCTCAGAGGCGCTGGTTGACGGTTCCCGCAGCCCGGTCGTGCAGGCCGCGCTGGTCGCGGTCGTAGACGACGGCGGGGAGCGCCAGGCACAGCAGAAGGGTGCGGACCACCATGGCCACGGGCCAGGGCCAGTTCCGTTCCCCGGTGGCGGTGATGCGGATGCCGACGAGGCGTTTACCGACCGTGGTGCCGAAGAGCACGAGCAGGGCGGCGGTCATCACCGCGAAGACGAAGAGTGGTAGCCATAGGGTGACCCCTGCGGCGGGGGTGGTGCTTCCGCCGAGCACGGGGGTGCCGAACAGGAGTGACGCCAGGCAGTTGGCGAGGATCCAGTCGATGATCACGGCGATGAGGCGGCGGCCGAAGCCGGGCACGGATCCGGGGCCGGTTTCGGGGAAGCCGAGCCGGCTGCCTCGGTAGCGGAATTCCGCCTCGTTCCCGGTGGGGGTGTCGGTGGTCGCGGCCTGCCCGTCGCGGTCTTTCGATTCGCCCATGTCTTCACCGTACTGGGGGTGCGCGGTGGGCGTGACGGGGCCCGGTGTCCCGGTTTGGGGGGAAAAAAGCGGCCGTAACATCGGCGAAACATTCGGGACACGGCCAGGAAATCGGCTGCTCTTAGCGTCACTTACGTGGCTGGGAGGTGGCGGAGGATCTTCGCGACATCTCGGACGTCCATCCCCGCGGTCCTGTGAACCTGCACGGAGGTAATCGTGTTCAGCAACGCTGACGAGGCTCTTGCCTATATCCGCACCGAAGGCGTTCAGTTCGTGGACGTCCGGTTCACCGACCTGTTCGGTGGTGTCCACCACGTGACGCTTCCGGCCGAGAAGGTTGACGAGGACTTCCTCACGAACGGGCAGATGTTCGACGGCTCGTCGATCCGCGGCTTCCAGGCGATCCACGAGTCCGACATGCTGCTCCTGCCGGACCTGAGCACCGCTGTCCTCGACCCCTTCCGCGAATACAAGACGCTGAACATCACGTTCTTCGTGCACGACCCGCTGACCCGCGAGTCCTACAGCCGCGACCCGCGGAACGTGGCCCGCAAGGCCGAGGCGTATCTGAAGAGCACGGGGATCGCGGACACCGCGTACTTCGGCCCGGAAGCCGAGTTCTACATTTTCGACGACGTCCAGTTCGCGACCGCGCCGAACACCGGTTTCTACGCGATCGACTCGGTGGAGGGCGCGTGGAACACCGGCAGCAAGCGGGAGGGCGGCAACCTCGGCTACCGGCCGCGCTACAAGGGTGGCTACTTCCCGGTGGAGCCGAGCGACCACTACAGCGACCTGCGGTCCCGCATGGTGCGCACCATGATCGAGGTGGGGCTGCCGGTGGAGCTGCACCACCACGAGGTGGGCACGGCGGGCCAGTCGGAGATCGGCATCAAGTTCGGCACGCTGCTGCAGCAGGCTGACCGGGTCCAGTTGTACAAGTACATCGTCAAGAACGTGGCGAACGCGGCGGGCAAGACGGTGACGTTCATGCCGAAGCCGCTGTTCGGCGACAACGGCTCGGGGATGCACTGCCACCAGAGCCTGTGGAAGGACGGCGCTCCCCTGTTCTTCGACGAGAACGGGTACGCGCAGTTGTCCGACATCGCCCGCTACTACATCGGCGGCCTGTTGAAGCACGCCCCGTCGCTGCTGGCGTTCACCAACCCGACGATCAACTCCTACCACCGCCTGGTGCCCGGCTACGAGGCGCCGATCAACCTGGTGTACTCGCAGCGGAACCGTTCCGCGTGCATCCGTATCCCGCTGACCGGGTCTGACCCGAAGGCGAAGCGGCTGGAGTTCCGGGTGCCGGACCCGTCGGCCAACCCGTACCTGGCGTTCTCCGCGATGCTGATGGCGGGGATCGACGGGATCCAGAACAAGATCGAGCCGCCGGAGCCGCTGGACAAGGACCTCTACGAGCTGCCGCCGGAGGAGGCCGCGGAGATCGAGAAGGTGCCGGCGTCGCTGGAGGAGGCGCTGGACCACTTGGAGGAGGACCACGAGTACCTGGTGGAGGGCGGTGTCTTCACCGAGGACTTGATCGAGACGTACATCAACTACAAGCGCACGGTGGAGATCGACTCGGTCCGGCTGCGTCCGCACCCGCGCGAGTTCGAGCTCTACTACGACGTCTGATCCTGCTCGCGGCCCGTATTCCGCACTGCGGGCCGCAGCAGGGTGGAGACCCGGGGGAAGGGCTCCGGTGTGGTGGGGTGTCCCAGGTGTGGGGCGCCCCACCGGGGCGGTTCTGCATGGGCGCGCGCCGGGTCGCCTCGGTAGTACCGCAGGCCCCGCACCGGCTGTTGCGGGGAGGGCAGCGGTGCGGGGGCCGCGGCTAGCGGGCCGCGCCGAGTTCGAGGGCGGCGACGCCCGCGATGACGAGGACGATGCCGACGATCTGGACCCAGGTGAGGGTGTCGCCGAGGAACACGGCGCCGATGACCGCGACGAGGGTGACGCCCAGCGCCGACCAGATGCCGTAGGCCACGCCGACGCCCATGCCGAGTTTGAGGACTTGGGCGAGCAGGGTGAACGCGATCCCGTAGCTGGTGAGCGCGATGAGGGACGGCACGAGACGGGTGAACCCGTCGGAGAGCCGGAGTGAGATGGTTCCGGTGACTTCGGTGAGGATCGCACCGATGAGGAGCAGCCACTGCATGATTCCCCCACATAAGCCCGCAATTGGTGAGTACTCCCCCAGAGTGTCTCTTTGGGGTGGCCATGGTGCATTCGGTGGGGGGACGCCTGTGGTGGCGTCCGTTGCACCGCCTATGCGGTCGCGTTGAGAGTTACCGTGGTGCTGTGGCGAGTCGGGACAGCACGGGAACGAGTGTGGGGGCGCTGGCCCGTCGAGGGTTCGGCGATGCGACGCGCGCGGCACGGCTGCTCGCGGAGAGCGGGTTGGCGGACGCCGCGCACGAGGTGATTGTGGACGCGCTGTGCCGGGCGGCCGACCCGGATCTGGCCTTGTTCGGGCTGGTGCGGATCCTGGAGCGGTCGGCTGATCCGGGGGAGTTGCTGTCCGCGTTGCACGAGGACGCGGATTTCCGGGAGCGGTTGTGCCAGGTGGTGGGGGCGAGCCGGGCGCTCGCCGACCACCTGGTGCGGCATCCGGGGGATTGGCGGGAGCTGCGGGGCGCGGACGCGGCCCGCCCGCCGGACGCTGAGGAGCTGCGTGCGGGCTTGTTGGCGGTGGTGGGCGCCGACCCCTACTCCCCTGCCCCGGTGGCGGATGTGTCGCGGCGGGACGCGGCGGAGGCGGCGCACGCGCTGCGGTTGGCGTACCGGCGGCGGGTGCTGCGGCTGGCCGGGCGGGATCTCACCGGGGTGCAGGATCTCAAGGAGGTGGCCGCGGAGCTCGCCGATTTGGCGGCGGCCGTGCTGGAGGGGGCGCTGGCGCTGGCTCGCGCCCGGTTCCCGGAGGAGGCGGAGCGCTGCCGGCTCGCGGTGATCGGGTTGGGCAAGTGCGGCGGTCGGGAGCTCAACTATGTGAGCGACGTGGACGTCGTGTTCGTGGCTGAGCCGACCGAGGCCTGCCCGGACGAGGCTGCGGCGTTGGCGGCGGCGACCCGGTTGGCGTCCGCGCTGTTGGAGGTGCCGACGGCCACGGACGCTGAGGGCACGCTGTGGGAGGTGGACACGGCGCTGCGCCCGGACGGGCGGAACGGTCCGCTGGTGCGGTCGCTTGGCGGGCACGTCTCCTACTACGAGCGGTGGGCGAAGACGTGGGAGTTCCAGGCTCTGGTGAAGGCCCGGCCGATCGCGGGGGACGCGGAGTTGGGCGCGGCCTACATGAAGGCGATCAGCCCGCTGGTGTGGCAGGCGGCGGGGCGGCCGAATTTCGTGGAGGACGTGCAGGCGATGCGCCGCCGTGTGGAGGCGCATCTGCCACGTGCCCAGGCGGACCGGGAGGTGAAGCTGGGCCGGGGCGGGCTCCGCGATATCGAGTTTGCGGTGCAGTTGCTGCAACTGGTGCACGGGCGGCGGGACGAGTCGCTGCGTTCGGGGAACACGTTGGAGGCGTTGGCGGCGCTGTCCCAGGGCGGGTATGTGGGCCGCCAGGATGCGGCGGCGTTGGCGGATGCGTACCGCTTTTTGCGGCGGGTGGAGCATCTGCTCCAGTTGTACCGGCTGCGCCGCACCCATTTGCTGCCGGACGCGCAGTCCGACAAGGGCCAGTGGGCGTTGCGTCGGCTGGGCCGCTCTTTGGGGTTCACCGCGGATCCGGTGGGGGGCGTGGTGGACACGTGGCGGCGGCGAGCCACGGAGGTGCGCCGGCTGCACGAGAAGTTGTTCTACCGGCCGCTGTTGAAGGCGGTCGCGCGTTTGCCTGAGGACGAGGTGCAGCTTTCTCTGGAACATGCGCGGATCCGATTAGAGGCATTGGGGTTTGTGGACCCGGCAGGGGCGCTCCGCCATTTGGAGGCGCTCACGGCCGGGGTGTCGCGGCGGGCGGCGATTCAGCGCACGCTGCTGCCGGTGATGTTGGGCTGGTTCGCGAATTCCCCGGACCCGGATGCGGGGCTGCTGGGGTTCCGGCAGGTCAGCGACGCGTTGGGGACGACGCCGTGGTATTTGCGGCTGTTGCGCGACGATGTGCGGGTGGCGGAGCGGATGGCCCACTTGTTGGGGACGAGCCGCTATTTCACGGAGCTGCTGCTGCGTGCCCCGGAGGCGGTGGCGCTGCTCGCTGACGACCGCGACCTGGTGCAGCGCAGTGACGCGGAGCTGGCCACGGAGGCGGATGCGGCGCTGCGGCGGCATGACACGGCGGAGAACCAGGTGGCGGCGGTGCGGGCGCTGCGCCGCCGGGAGCTGCTGCGGACGGCGGCCGCGGACCTGTTGGGGGTCACGGACATCAACGGGGTCGGGGACGCGTTGACGGCGATCGCGGCGGTGACGGTGGATGCCGCGTTGCGGGCGGCGACGGAGCGGGTGGCCCGCCAGCGCGGCACGGAGCCGGTCACGCGCATGTGTGTGATCGCGATGGGCCGGTTCGGCGGCAGCGAGCTGAGTTATACGAGCGACGCCGATGTGATGTTTGTGCACGATCCGCTGCCGGGGGCGGATGCGGGGGAGGCGGCCGCGACCGCGGAGGCGATCGTGCGGGAGTTAATGCGGCTGTTGGAGTTTCCGGGGTCGTCGGAGCCGCCGGTGCGGTTGGATGCGGGGCTGCGGCCGGAGGGCAAGAACGGTCCGATGGTCCGCTCATTGGACGCGTATGCCGCCTACTACCAGCGGTGGGCGTCGCATTGGGAGAGCCAGGCGCTGTTGCGCGCGGTGCCGGTGGCGGGCGACGCCGAGCTGGGCCGACGGTTTGTGGCGGTGATCGACCCGGTCCGCTATCCGGAGGGGGGTCCGAGCGACCAGGCGGTGCGGGAGATCCGCCGGTTGAAGGCGCGCATGGAGGCGGAGCGGCTGCCGCGGGGCGCGGATCCCGCGTTGCACACGAAGTTGGGCCGGGGCGGGCTGTCGGATGTGGAGTGGACGGTGCAGCTGCTCCAGTTGCGGCACGCCTACCGGGTGCCGGAGTTGCGGACGACGGGGACGTTGCAGGCGTTGAACGCGGCGGTGCAGTGCGGGCTGCTGGATCCGGACGACGGGGCGACGCTGGAGGTGGCGTGGCGGTTGGCGTCGCGGATCCGCGGGGCGATCACGCTGGTGCGCGGCAGGGGCGGCGACTCTATCCCGGTGGGGTGGCGGGATCGGTCGGCGATTGCGAGCGCGTTGGGCTACCGCATGGAGAATGGCGGGGGGAGCCCGGGTGAGCGGATGGTGGAGGACTATCGGCGGGCGACGCGCCGGGCGCGCGCGGTGATGGAGCGCGTGTTCTACGACAGTTGACATGGTCGGGCTGTGCCCTGCCCGTGGCTGTGGTGCGGCCGGGCGGGGTGGTGCGGGTGTGTGTCGTCTGGTGTCGCACTCCCCCACCCGCTTCTGCAAGAGATTGCGTATTTTGCAGGATTTTCCGGCATGGAACGGCATACTCTCCTGCCACTCCCCCACCAAAAAACACCCATAAAACCGACAATTAAGACAAATTGCCTCCTTGTGATCGGAAACTGATCCGCAAACAGAGGTTCACAAACCGCCCATCGGTTGTTATCTTCATCCCAGCCTGAAAGTTCTTGCAAAGATTGCACAAATCGCAAGCGCTTTTTCAGGCGGGAACCCCCCTCACTTTTTTGGAGTACCGATGGGAGTGCGCAGATCCCTGGCCGCGCTGCTCGCGGCCCTGCTGGGTTGTGCCACGTCCCTGGTTGCGCTGACCGTCGCGGCTTCCCCCGCTCATGCCGCGCCGTCAGGCAACCGGGACGTCATCGTCCACCTATTCCAATGGCGGTGGAAGTCGATCGCCGACGAGTGCCGGACCACGCTCGGCCCCCACGGCTTCGGCGCAGTCCAGGTCTCCCCGCCGCAAGAGCACGTGGTCCTGCCCGCTGAGGACTACCCCTGGTGGCAGGACTACCAGCCGGTGTCCTACAAGCTCGACCAGACCCGCCGCGGCAGCCGGGCCGACTTCATCGACATGGTCAACACCTGCCGGGAGGCGGGCGTCAAGATCTACGTCGACGCGGTCATCAACCACATGACCGGCACCGGGTCCGCGGGTGCCGGTCCGGGCAGCGCGGGCTCCAGCTACAGCAAGTACGACTACCCGGGCATCTACCAGAGCCAGGACTTCAACGACTGCCGCCGCGACATCACCAACTGGAACGACAAGTGGGAGGTGCAGCACTGCGAGCTGGTCGGCCTCGCCGACTTGAAGACGTCCTCCCCCTACGTCCAGGACCGGATCGCGGCCTACCTCAACGAGCTGATCGACCTCGGCGTGGCCGGGTTCCGCATCGACGCCGCCAAGCACATCCCCGAGGGCGACCTGCAGGCGATCCTCTCCCGCCTGAAGAACGTCCACCCGGCGTGGGGCGGCGGCAAGCCGTACATCTTCCAGGAGGTGATCGCGGACAGCACGATCAGCACCGGCTCCTACACGCACCTGGGGTCGGTCACCGAGTTCCAGTACCACCGGGACATCAGCCACGCGTTCGCCAACGGGAACATCGCCCACTTGACCGGCTTGGGCAGCGGGCTGACCCCCAGCGACAAGGCCGTGGTGTTCGTGGTCAACCACGACACGCAGCGCTACGAGCCGATCCTCACCCACACCGACGGGGCGCGCTACGACCTGGCGCAGAAGTTCATGCTGGCCCACCCGTACGGCACACCGAAGGTGATGTCCAGCTACACGTGGTCGGGTGACGACAAGGCGGGGCCGCCGATGCACTCCGACGGCACGACCCGGCCCACCGACTGCTCGGCGGACCGCTGGCTGTGCGAGCACCGCGCGGTGGCGGGCATGGTCGGCTTCCACAACGCGGTGGCCGGGCAGGGCATCGGGTCTGCGGTGACCGACGGCAACGGCCGCCTGGCGTTCGCCCGCGGCTCCGCCGGGTATGCCGCGTTCAACGCGACGAACACCGCGTGGACGCGCACGTTCACCACTTCCCTGCCGGACGGCGTCTACTGCGATGTGGCGAACGGCACTTTCGTCGACGGGGTGTGCGACGGCCCCAGCTACCAGGTGTCCGGCGGGAAGTTCACCGCTACGGTGCCTGCGAACGGCGCGGTGGCGCTGCACGTGGAGGCGCCCGGCTCGTGCGGCCCGGACGGGTGCGGTACGCCGCCTGGTGGCGGGGACGACTGCACCACGGTCACGGCCCGGTTCCACGCGACCGTCACCACCTGGTACGGCCAGGAGGTCGCCGTGGTGGGGTCGATCCCCGAGCTGGGCTCCTGGCAGCCCGCCCAGGGGGTGCGGCTGCGCACGGACTCGGGCACCTATCCCGTCTGGTCGGGCGCGGTGGACCTGCCCGCCGGGGTCGGTTTCGAGTACAAGTACGTGAAGCTCAACCCGGACGGCACCGTGGAGTGGGAGCAGGGCGGCAACCGCATCGCCACCGTGGATGACAGCGGGGGCGGCTGTTCCCAGAACTTCTACGACTCCTGGCGCTGACCCTGAGGCCGCTACCTCCCCGTTCCTCCCCCGCCGGGGAGGTAGCGGCAGTTTGCGAGGCGCCGGCGGGTGTTCTCTTCCCCCGTGATCCCACCCGCCGGCGCGCTTCCAGGGCGACACCGCCCCTCCCCTCCCGGGGCGGTGTCTTTCGCAGGGCTTGCACACATAACGTTAGCGACTACCCGGGGTAGTAGTGTGCGAGTTATGGAAATCTTGTACTCCTTCCTTGTTTTTCTTCACTTCGTGACCCTGGCGGGGATCATCTCCGGATGGCTGATGCAGCAGCTCGGCGCTTACGCCAAGGCCCCCAAGGTGCTGCTGCACAGCGCGCTCACCCAACTGGTGCTCGGCCTGCTCTTGGTGGGATTCCTCGAGATGAACGGGGGTTCCGTTAATCACGCCAAGATCGGCGTCAAGCTTGCGGTGAACCTGATCGTGATCGTGCTGGCGATTCTCAACGTCCGGAAGCCCGCGCCGAAGCTCGCGTTGGCCGCTGGCCTGCTCGCTCTGCTCAACATCGCAGTCGCGGTGTTCTGGTAAGCCCGAAAACCGAAGAGGCGGTGGACCGTTTTTCGCCACCGCCTCGTGTGCTGTCTAGACCGTCCACCGGCTGGTGATGGGCACTCGCCGGTCCCGCCCGAAGTTGCGGGTGCTGATCTTGGGTCCGGGCGGGTATTGGCGGCGCTTGTATTCGGCCCGGTCCACCATGCGGATGACCCGGTCGACGAGCTCGGGGTCGTGGCCCGCGGCGACGAGCTCGTCCCGGCCCAGGTCGGTGCCCACGTAGTCGTCGAGCAGCGCGTCGAGGACGTCGTATTCGGGCAGGCTGTCGGTGTCCAACTGTCCGGGCCGCAGTTCAGCGCTGGGCGGTTTGGTGATGGAGTGCTCGGGGATGGGCGGCACTTGGCCGTTCCGTTCCGCTTCGGCGTTGCGCCACCGCGCCAGTTCCCACACGAGGGTCTTCCACACGTCCCGGATGGGGGCGAATCCGCCCGCGGAGTCGCCGTAGAGGGTGGAGTAGCCGACGGCGAGCTCGCTCTTGTTGCCCGTGGTGAGCACCAGGTGGCCTTCCTGGTTGGACAGGGTCATGAGGAGCTGGCCGCGGACCCGGGCTTGCAGGTTCTCTTCGGCGAGGCCGTCGACTTTCACCGCGTTCTCGAACGCTTCCACGAGCGGCGCGACAGGGATGATGCGCGCGTTGATGCCTTGGCGGCGGGCGAGTTCTTCCGCGTCGGTGACGGAGTGGTCGGTGGAGTAGCGGCTGGGCATGAGCACGCCGTGGACCCGGTCGGCGCCGAGCGCGTCCACGGCGATGGTGGCGACGAGTGCGGAGTCGATGCCGCCGGACAGGCCGAGGAGCACCGACGGGAACCGGTTCTTGTGCACGTAGTCGCGGGTGGCGAGCACGAGGGCGGCGTAGACTTCGCCGATCTCGTCTCTGCGCGGGGCGAGCGGGGCGGGCTGCGGCTCGTAGGCGGGCACGGGGTCGGCGGAGACGAGGTGCCGCTGGATGGTGATGCCCGGGGCGTCCGCGGAGGCTCCCCACATGCCGGCGCCGACCGCGTCCGGGAGTTCCAGGTCGGCGACGAGCAGGTGTTCTTCGAACTGGGGGGCGCGGGCGAGCAGGCGCCCGTCGGGGTGGACGATGAGGGAGTCGCCGTCGAAGACGAGTTCGTCTTGGCCGCCGACGAGGTTGACGTAGGCGACGGTGGCCTGGGTTTCGCGGGCCCGCCGGGTGCACAGCTCGAGGCGCGTGTCGCGTTTGCCGCGCTCGTATGGGGAGCCGTTGATGACGACGAGCAGCCCGGCTTCGGCTTCGCGGACCGCGGCGACGGGTCCGCCGTCCTGCCACAGGTCTTCGCAGATGACGAAGGCGACGTCGATGCTGTGGAGGCGGACGACGGGCAGCGTGGTGCCGGGCACGAAGTTGCGGGCTTCGTCGAACACCCCGTAGTTGGGCAGGTGGTGTTTGGCGGAGGTGAAGACCGGCTGCCCTTGGTAGAGGAGCGCGACCGCGTTGTGCGGGGCTCCGGCGGGCTGTCCCCGGGTGGGGGCCACGGTGTTGCGGTGCCGGTCCAGGTAGCCGACGGCGACGGGGAGGTCGCCGAGCCCGGTGTCGGCGAGCCGCCGGGCTAGGGCGTGCAGGGCGGTGATGGACGCGTCGACGAAGGCGCCGCGGAGGGCGAGGTCTTCCACTGGGTAGCCGGTGAGCACCATTTCCGGGAAGACGACGAGGTGCGCTCCGGCGTCGGCGGCGCGACGGGTGTAGTCGACGATGAGGTCGCTGTTGCCTTCGAGGTCCCCCACCGTGGGATTGACCTGGGCCATAGCCAATCGCAGTTGTGCCACGGAAGTGAGCCTAACGTCTCGTGGTGTTTTATCGCCGCATGTCCCCCGGCTTCGGTGTTCCGCCCGGCACACCGGGTAAGGGACGAACAGAATCCGCTTAACGTGCTGGTAACTCGGGCAGGGCACACTGGCAGTGGGAGTCTGGTAAGAACGCCTCAGATGTCCCGCGAGTTCGAAACGAGGAAGGTGGACCGTGAACCGACAGCAGGAATTCGTGCTCCGGACTCTTGAGGAGCGCGATATCCGCTTCGTGCGACTGTGGTTCACCGACGTGCTCGGTTACCTCAAGTCGGTTGCGGTGGCTCCCGCCGAACTGGAGGCCGCTTTTACGGAAGGGATCGGGTTCGACGGTTCCGCTATAGAAGGGTTTGCGCGGGTCTATGAGTCGGACATGCTGGCCCAGCCGGACCCGACGACGTTCCAGGTGCTGCCGTGGCGCAACGAGCCGCACGGTGCGGCGCGCATGTTCTGCAATATCCTGCTGCCGGACGGCTCGCCCAGCTACGCCGACCCCCGCAACGTGCTGAAACGGCAGTTGAGCCGGGCTTCTGATCTGGGGTTCACGTTCTACACGCACCCGGAGATCGAGTTCTACCTGCTGAAGAAGAAGCCGGAGCGCGGGGAGCTGCCGGAGCCGAGCGACGAGGGCGGCTATTTCGACCACACGCCGCATAGTCTGGCGCGGGATTTCCGCCGCAACGCGATCATGATGCTGGAAGAGATGGGCATTTCGGTGGAGTTCAGCCACCACGAGGGCGGGCCCGGCCAGCAGGAGATCGACCTGCGGTATGCGGATGCGTTGACCACCGCCGACAACATCATGACGTTCCGCATGGTGATGAAGGAGGTGGCTATCGAGCAGGGCGTGTATGCCACGTTCATGCCGAAGCCGTTCACCGAGCATCCCGGGTCCGGCATGCACACCCACATGTCTCTGTTCGAGGGGGACCGCAACGCCTTCTACGAGGCGGGCGCGGAGTACCAGTTGTCGAAGATCGGCCGCGGGTTCATTGCCGGGCTGCTGCGGCATGCCGCGGAGATCACGGCGGTGTGCAACCAGTTCGTGAACTCGTATAAGCGGCTGTGGGGCAATGCCGCGGCGTCCGCGGGGGCGGGCGGTGAGGCGCCCGCGTACATCTGCTGGGGGCACAACAACCGGTCGGCGCTGGTGCGGGTGCCGATGTACAAGCCGCGCAAGAGCAATTCGGCGCGGATCGAGTTCCGGGCGCTGGATTCGGCGTGCAACCCTTATCTCGCGTTCACGGTGATTCTGGCCGCGGGGTTGAAGGGGATCGAGGAGGGCTACGAGCTTCCTCCGGGCGCGTCGGACGACGTGTGGGCGCTCACGGATGCGGAGCGCCGGGCGCTGGGGATCATGCCGCTGCCGCAGAGCCTGGATGAGGCGCTGCGGGTGATGGAGCGCAGCGAGCTGGTCGCAGAGGCGCTGGGCGAGCACGTGTTCGATTTCTTCTTGCGCAACAAGAAGGCGGAGTGGGAGGACTACCGCCGCCAGGTGACCCCGTACGAGCTCGAACGCTATCTGCCGACTTTGTAACGTTCCGGTTTCCGGATGCGGGTGGCCGCGCCAGGCCACCCGCTTTGCTGTGCGTTCGGTTTCTGTGCGGCCACGGAGCGTGCCTTGCGGCGCTTGGTGCTGCCCACCGGGAGGAAATAGGGTGACAAATCGGTTCTCTTCGGTAGAGACGCGCAATTCATGCGTGACATGATGAGATCGTCCGGCGTATCCGCGCCGGCCGCGACCGACAACGTCCGGGGACGCCGTAACGGCGCTTCGAGACAACGGAGGAAACGCACCCATGAGTTCTCACACCCCCGCTCCTGCTTTGTATGGCGGCTCCGCAAACCGCCGGGTCACGGTTCAGGACTTGGCCGCAGCGAAAGAGCGCGGCGAACGCTGGCCGATGCTCACCGCCTATGACGCGCTGACTGCCCGGATTTTCGACGAGGCGGGCATTCCGGTGCTGCTGGTGGGTGACTCTGCTGCGATGGTGGTGTTCGGCTACGACTCCACGATCCCGGTCACCCTTGACGACATGATCCCGTTGACGGCCGCGGTGTCGCGGGCGACGAAGCGGGCGCTGGTGGTGGCTGACCTCCCGTTCGGCTCCTACCAGGCCGGTCCGGAGCAGGCTTTGGAGTCGGCGGCGCGGCTGATGAAGGAGGGCGGCGCCCAGGCGGTCAAGCTGGAGGGCGGCCACCGGGTCATCGCCCAGGTGGAGGCTTTGGTGTCGGCGGGTATCCCGGTGATGGGCCACATCGGGTTGACGCCGCAGTCGGTGAATGTGCTGGGCGGCTACCGCGTGCAGGGCCGCAGCGAGGAGGCGGCCGAGGCGCTGCTGTCTGATGCGAAGGAGCTTGAGCGGGCGGGCGTGTTCTCGGTGGTGCTGGAGTGCGTGCCTGCGCGGGTGGGCGCGGAGATCACCCGGCAGTTGACGGTGCCGACGATCGGGATCGGCGCGGGTCCGGACACGGACGCCCAGGTGCTGGTGTGGCAGGACATGGCCGGGTTGTCGCCGCGGGTCGCCAAGTTCGTCAAGTCGTACGCGAATCTGGCGGAGCAGTTGCGGGACGCTGCCACGAGTTTCGCGGAGGAAGTGGTGGCGGGCACGTTCCCGGACGAGCAGCACTCCTACGCCTAGGTCGGCGTGCTCCGCATAGTGTGGGCCCCGCGGCGCGTGCCGCGGGGTTTCTTTCTCCCCCGAGACTAGAACGGTACTCGGTAGTAGCATGGTCGGGACTGTGGCGCACCGGACAGCGGAGGCTTTCCATGCAGATCTCCATGCCGTTGACCTATTCGGGGGATATCAAGCAGGCCGTCGACCAGGTGGTGGAGCTGGAAAAGGTCGGCTTGGACACCGTGTGGGTGGCGGAGCTCTACGGTTTCGACTCGGTTTCGCTGATGGGCTATATCGCGGCCCGCACGGAGCGAGTGCAGATCGGTTCGGCGATTCTGCCGCTGTATTCCCGGACTCCCACGCTGATTGCGCAGACCGCCGCCGGGTTGGACTATTTGTCGAACGGCCGCGCCATTCTCGGTTTGGGTGCGAGCGGCCCGCAGGTGATCGAAGGCTGGCACGGCGTCCCCTACACTAAGCCGCTCGCGCGGACGCGCGAGGTGATCGAGATCTGCCGCAAGGTGTGGGCGCGGCAGGGCCCGCTCACCCACGAAGGCTCCGTGTTCCAGCTGCCGCTGCCGCCGGACCAGGGCACGGGCCTGGGCAAGCCGTTGAAGATCATCAACCACCCGGTGCGGGACCGCATCCCGATCTTCGTGGCTTCGCTGGGCGTGAAGAACGTGGAGATGACCGCGGAGATCGCCGACGGCTGGCTGCCCCACTTGTTCATCCCCGAGAAGGCGCCGCAGGTGTGGGGTGAGGCGCTGGCCGCAGGCAAGGCGAAGCGGTCCCCGGAGCTCGGGGAGCTGCAGATCGCCGCGGGCGGCCTGCTCGCGATCGGCGAGGGCGAGGAGACGAAGAAGCTGCTGGACTTGGCCCGTCCGATGATCGCGCTGTACGTGGGCGGCATGGGCGCGAAGGGCAAGAACTTCTACAACTCGGTGGCCCGCCGCTACGGCTACGAGGAGGCCGCGGAGCGGATCCAGGACCTCTACCTGGCAGGCAAGAAGGAGGAGGCTGCCGCGGCGGTGCCCGACGAGATGGTCGAGTTGACGAACCTGGTGGGCCCCGAATCGTATGTGCGCGAACGGATTGAAGCGTTCCGGGAGGCCGGGGTGACCCACCTGAACCTGATCCCGGTGGGCGGCGACCCGGTCGCACTGCTCGAAAAGGTCAAAAACTGGCTTTAATTCTCCTTTTTCTGGGCGGGCTGGGACCGGCAGCACCGTTGAACGGTCTTCCCCGTACCGGTCCCGGCCCCTGGGGTGCCGCGGGTCGGGCCCGTGCCGCGGGCTGGTGATCGGCACGGACCCGACCCGGGCTGTACTGGTTCCGGCGCGGGCGGGTCGACGCCCGTGCCGGGTCCAGTACCGCAGCGACCACAAGGTCAGCGGCACTATCACCGGGTGTGCCCGGGGGTATGCCCGGGTGTGCTTCGGCCGGGTGCCCGGCCGAGTCCACGGCACTGCTCCCCCGCCACGCGGGGGTTTGGGGGCATGCTGCAGCAATACCGGGGCAGCTCGTCCGCACGGATTGTGGGAGCGTCACAGGGAGGAGATGCGCGCCCGGGCGGCGCGAAGGTCGGGGGTGGCGTTCCGCTCGTCCTTGGGGGAGTCGACTGCCGGGACGGGCGATTAGTAGTAGTGGTTGAAGATAGGGTCTGACGGATCGTCGGGGATGAAGTCGGACAGCATCCCGGGGCGGATCGGAAGTTCTTTCAGGTTCGGAAGGCGTTCCGGGTGCTCCCAGCCGATTCTGAACCAGGCGAAGACCCGGTGGGTTCCGTCGTGGTAGTGCTGGCCCCACCCGTCGGTCAGCATGTGCACGAGGAGCAGTCCGCGCCCGTCGGGTGCGAGGGGGTCGATCACCTCCGGCTCCCAGAGCACGCGCGCACCGCCTTTCGGGCCTTGGTCGTCGACCGCGAGGTACACCCACTCGGACCAGCCGCGGAGGATGATGCCGACTTTGCCGCCGTCTCCGCTGAGGCTGTGCCGGCAGGAGTTGGCGAACAGTTCTGAGGCGATGAGTTCGATGTCGTCCACGGTAGTCGCCGAATAGTGGACGTCCAGGATGTCGCGGACCCGGTGGCGTAGTTCCGAGCAGAGCGCGGATTCCGCGGGCATCTCCCACTCGTCGGAGACGAGCGGTTTTTCGTCTTCCTCCCGCTGGGAGGCTGATGTGGCGGGGGACAGCACGTCGTCCGGGTGTTCGTCGTAGCTGTGGTCGAGGTGTTCCATCATTAAGCGGCTCCCCTGCCCCCGGTGCGGCGCGCTGCTGCCGTGGGGCGGGCGGGCCGCGGGTTTGTGTTGCACAGTACGGTGGCAGCGTGGTCGATCTGTGAGACGTGCGCGCTGCCGGTGCGTCCCCAGATGAACCACTGCTCCCCGGCGTTGTCTTCCACGACCACGACCGAGGTGCGACAGTCCCCGGCGCCGACGCAGAGAACCGGATGTGAGCTCGCCGACAGGGCGAGGAAGGCTGAACCGCCCTGCTCCTGAATCTGTTTTTGAAGGCGGGCGAGTAACACCTGCCGGGGGACGCCTTTTTCGGCATGTGCGGACATAGCTCTCCTCACATATGACACCGCTGATATGCGGTCACTGCGGCTCAGATCCTGTGATCTGACAGCTTTAAGCTAAATGCAGGCCATGTAACTTGCAACGCATGTAAGAAAACTGGTCTTTATTGTTGGACTTTGTCTGGTTTCGCGGATGGGATGATGTTCCACATCGTTCAGCAACGAGATTGCCGGTATGGAGGCGATGGTCGTGTCCCGGGGCTCTCCAGTGCGCAAGCACTACCTGGTCAGCCAACTCAAACGGTTGCGCGCGGAGGCGCGGTTGTCTCAAGAGCAGGTCGCCGAAGAAATGGGTTGGGATGTCAGCAAGCTTTATCGGATTGAGAATGGCCGCTTCGTCCGGCTTAATCCTGAATCGGTTGCCGCGCTATGCCGCCTGTATGGGGCGGATGACGGGTTATTTGAGGAATTGGTCGCTATTGCTAAGGCTGCCCGCAGGCATAAACCGTGGTGGTCTCAGTTTGAGGAGGGTGCGGGAAACGATTTTTACAGCGTGGAATACGAGGCGACCTTGATCGAGGAGTATGCTGTCGGCCTGGTTCCGGAACTGGTGCAGCATCCGGACTACTGGGCCGCGCTGGTGCGGCGCAGAGTGCCCGCGGGGTCCGCGGAGTACCAGAAGCTGTGTGCTGCGCTGCGCCAACGGCAGGCCGCGGTGTTGGAGCGCGACGATCCGCCGCGGTTCTGGTCGGTGGTCGACGAGTCGGCGCTGCGCTGCGCGGTGGGCGGCCCGCAGGTCATGCGCGCCCAGCTCACGCACCTTCTCGAGCTGGTGAAGCATCCTAATCTCGTCATTCAAGTACTCCCTTTGTCGCAGGGCATGGCTCATCCCGCCACCTTCACGGTGTTGCGCCTCGACGGTGGTGCGAAGGTGGGGTACATCGGCGTCCCCCCGCACGGTTGTTTCGTGGACGGAGGCGACAGGGTCGCGGCCTATGCGCAGCGGTTCGAGTTGTTGCAGGCCACGGCGTTGCCTCCGCAGGAGACTCCCGGTTACCTCCGCCGTGTTCTGGCCGAGCTGGAAGACGCCGATGGGTGAGATACAGTCCCCGTTCACCAGGCCGCCACTCGGGTTCGCCGAGCGGCACACTTCTAGCTATACACATGAAGCGGCTGCTTGGGGGGAAGTCTCGAAAGGTCCACCCACGGGTGGTGGAAACACCCGCATCGGGGCAGGGCGGTTTGTGCTTTCCTGCTGCTGATTGGGTGGCTTTCGCGCGGGCTGCGGCGGGGCGGGCGTGACAAAGTTCGCCTGGCCGCGGTGAGGTTAGCGTCAGCCTTTTAGGCCGCAATAGGGGAAGTCCTGAAGCCTGCCCGTGTCTCTGCTGGACAGGGGCGGGGTTCGGGTGTTCCCAGGGCTGGGGTTGTGCCCGGCGTGCTTCCACGGTGTTCCCGGTGGGTGTGCACGGGGACACCCTTTTCTTTTAGTTGCCGCACGTGCCGGGCAGGCCAGGGTGGTGGCCGCCACGGGGGTGGCGTGGCCGGGTGCGGCGGGCAGAAGCGTGCCCTGGGCCTTGGGGTGGGGATCAGGGGTGAGGGTGGGACGGGCGGGTCAGCGACGGGGGTCGAAGACAGCCCACACGGCGTGTCCGCCGGTGTCGGTGCGCCAGTGTCCCCAGTCGGTGGCGAGCGCGGCGACGAGCCGCAGTCCGCGTCCCCCGGTGGCGAGCGTCCCGTCGAGCGGACGGGTTTGGGGGATGCGGGGCCGTCCCGTGGCCGGGTCGGGGCGCGGTCCTTGGTCGGTGACGGTGACGAGTACGAGGCCGGTGCGGAGCCCGGCGAGGGTGACGGTGACTTTGCCGCCGTCTCCGCTGAGGCTGTGCCGGCAGGCGTTGGCGAAGAGTTCCGCGACGACGAGTTCGGCGTCCGCGGCGGCGTGCGGGAAGCCGGTGAGGCTGCGTCGGATGCGGCCGCGCAGGTCTGGGCAGAACGCGGGGTCGCCGGGCAGTTCCCAGAATTCTGAGACGGCGCGGAGCCGACCGGCTCCGGGTTCGGAGTCGTTGTCGCTGGTGTTGGCGGTGTCGGTCATCAGGCCGCTCCTTTCGCGGCGGCGCGGCGCGCGGCCACTGGGTTCACCCACGAGCGCGGCGGGAGACGGTCCAGACCGCAGAGTGCGGCAGCAGCCTGTTTGGGCCGCGAGACGTGCTCCGACCCGGTGCGCCCCCAGATGAACCACCGGTTGGCGGCGGCGTCTTCCACCACCACGACCGGGATGAGACGGCCACCCATGCGGCGCACGTAGAGCACGGGGTGAGCGGTCGCCGACAGGGCGACCAGCGCAGTCCCACCGAGCGCACGGACCTCGTCAGCGAGCTCGGTGAGGAGGGTGGTGCGGTTGCGAGCAGGGACACGCCTTTCTAAGGGGTTACTTGAGGACATTGGGAAACCTCCTGCGGAACCCGACCCATATGCGAGAGGATGGGTGTGTCTTGCACGACACTGAGAGTATTCCGGGTAACACTGATTTTCAAGTTACTTTCCAGTGTTACCCGAAACCTCGCAGGGAGTTAAAGTGAGCCGCATGCAACGGAGCTACAGTCCGACCATCCGCCGACGGCGGATCTCTGCACAGTTACGGAAGTTCCGCAAGCAGAAGGGACTCTCGGCAGCCGCAGTAGGTGAGAAGCTGGGCTGGCCACAGCAGAAGATCTCCAAGATCGAGAGCGGCGAACAAAAGAGAATCCCAGCGGCCGAGCTCGACGCTCTCCTAGAGGTCTACGGTGTCACCGACCCTCAGATACGCGAGTCCTTGCACGAGTGCGCCCGCCTTGCCAAGGAACGCGGTTGGTGGACCAGGTACAAGGACGCTTTCCCTAGCGGTCTTCCAGACTTCGAGAGCGAAGCTTCCGTCATCCGCTCCTATGAGTGTCAGGTCATCCCCGGCATACTCCAAACACCCGACTATGCCGACGCAATCTTCCGGGCCTACAAACTCCGCGAAGACAAGGAGATCGATCGTCTAGTCAAGGCCCGCATGGAACGGCAGAACATCCTCAACCGGGTCGATCCGCCACACTTCATGACCATCATCGATGAGGCAGCGCTCCATCGCCTCGTCGGTTCGGTTGAGGTCATGCGCACCCAGCTTCGTCATCTGACTCACATGGCTTCCCGGCACAACATCGACATCTACGTGCTGCCGTTCAAGGCGGGGGCGCATGCCGCAACCACCGGAAGTTTCATGATCATGGACTTCCCCGACCCAATGGACAACAGCATCGTCTACGTCGACACCCCGACTTCTATCCTGTACATCGAAGATGAAGAGGAAGTCAGGGAGTTCAACGTGATGTTCAGCCGTACCCAGTCGGCGGCGTTGAGCCCGACACTGTCGATGGACCTGGTCAAAAAAGTTATCAAGTCACTAGAAGAGTGAGCCCAGTGATCAAGCAACAGACATGGCGTAAAAGCAGCTACAGCGGAGGTCTGGAGAACTGCGTTGAGGTCGCTGACCTCCCGGGCGCTACCGCCATCCGCGACTCCAAACATCCCGACGCAGCCGTGCTGACCTTCCCTGCTTCCGAGTGGGCCGCCTTCCTGCGAGCAGCCAAAAGCGAGCAGGTCTAACTTCCCCGGAGGGGTCGGCACCGCTGTCGCTCTGATGGTCACAATGGGGAAACTAATCTCCCCTTTTCCCCATTGTGACCAGAAGGGCAAACATACCGAATTTTTTCTCGGATCTCTCAAGCGACATCCTTACTTCTAGATAAGAGCCCCTTCGGTCAAAAATCCACTCAAACGTCCGATGATCATACTGGTGTTCTTCTCGTGATGAGAGTTACCATCGAACACTAATGTGTTTTTGACATCGGACGCATTGCGTTGCTCTTCAGGGAAACTAGAAAGTGTCCTTTGCCGACACATTCCCAACCACAAAAATTTTTGCCATCATGGGTTCCTGAAGCCGCTCAGTCTAAGTGTCGGTTCTTGGAGATACCAGTCTCCAGCGCATGTTTTGTGGGCGCGAAGGGCTAGCGAAGCTCAACGCGATCTTCCTGGAGATTGAACTTTTCTCTAAGATTGCCGAACTTTCTGCGGCTCATCCGTTAACCTCTTGGTTCTTGACAAAGGAAGCTGCGGATGGCCGAGCATCAAGTATGGCGTAAGAGCAGCTACAGCGGAGTTAACAACAACTGCGTAGAGGTCTCCGATCTCCCCAATGCCACCGCTGTGCGTGACTCTAAACACCCTGAGGCAGTCGTGCTGGTCTTCCCCGCGACAGAGTGGACCTCCTTCCTTCAGGTTCTCAAGGAGAAGAACATCTAACCCTGTCAGAAATATTGACGTTATTTCTCCGACTAGTCACAACAGGAAACCCTGTCTCCCCTTCCTCAACTGGCTACAGAGAACAGCAAATCTTGACCACATAAGAAAGCTCCCTAGTCATTGAAGGGTGAGTGAATGACCGAGCAGCAAGTGTGGCGTAAGAGCAGCTACAGCGGAGTTAACAACTATTGCGTGGAGGTTGCCGACCTCCCCGGCGCTACCGCTGTCCGTGACTCTAAGCACCCTGAGGCTGGTGTGTTGCGCTTCCCCTCCGCTGAGTGGGTGGCGTTCCTCCGTATGGCACAAGAAGAGCGCCACTAAGAGGCGGTACCTGGGCCTAGCATCAGCCTCCTGAACCGCATCGAGAGGTCCGGGTATACCCAACTCTCGGTGCGGTTAGGAGGCTGGGGTTGCTAGACGTCGCTCAGGAGCCGCGCGAGATGGTGAGAGCCCTGAAGCGCTCTCGAGTAACCGCTCCCTGAACCATTGACAGACTTCACCAACACAGATAGCGAGAGAGCCATGGTCACCGACAACATCAGCGTGTCTGTTCAGGGTTGGCATACGTCGACCTACACCACTGAGAGAGGCGCGTGTGTGGAGGTCTCCGAGGGGCCTCTGACTGGGGTGCGTGACAGCAAGAACCGTGACCTGGGTGCGCTGTTCTTCCCTGCTGGTGAGTGGGTGGTGTTCCTGCGCGCGGCGCGGGAGGAGCGTCTCTAAGTCTTTTTCGGTTTGTTGACTCTGTTGTCAGCCTCCTGGGCCACAATAGGATGATCCAACACTGTCCCCCTTTTTCATCCTTGTTGTGGCCTGGAGGCCTTGGTGGTTGACCACGCTCTACTGCTTGCCGACTTGAAGAAGCAGGTCCGCGTCCTTGAAGAGGACCTGCGTGAGCGCAGCGAAGATCCGGAAGCGATCAACGAACACACCGGCATCCCGTTTGCCCATGAGTTGAAGCGGGAGTATCAGCGGGCGTTTGATGCTGGGCGCACAGCTGCTACCTATGGGGCCTGGCGCGATGAGCGGGTGACGCAGGCTGCGGTGGCGTGGGTGTTGGCCACCGTGTTCGTCCGCTTCTGCGAAGACAACCGGCTGTTGGAGCAGCCCTTTATCTCTGGGCCCAGGGATGCGAGTGGGCGTTATGACATTGCTCAGGAGTTGCGGGATGCGTGGGTGGCTGAGGACCGGTCGCGCACGGACCGTGACTGGCTGATCCACGCGTTTGAGGCGATGAGTGTGTCGCCGATTGTGCGGGGGTTGTTTGATCGGGCCCACAACCCCATGTGGACTATCACCCCTTCGCATCAGGCGGCTAAGAACCTCATCGCTTTTTGGCGCGAGGTCGGGGATGACGGCCACATCCGCCATGACTTCACCGACCCCGACTGGAACACCCGCTTCCTCGGCGACCTCTACCAAGATTTGTCTGAAGACATCCGCGAAAACTACGCGCTCTTTCAGACTCCGGAGTTTGTTGAGGAGTTCATCCTCGACTACACCCTTGAGCCCGCTATCGACGAATTCGGCCTGGATGGGCAAGGCGGCCGTGTCTACCAGGCTAACAGCCAAGGCTTCCGTTTGATCGACCCCACGTGTGGGTCGGGGCACTTCCTCATCGGCGCCTTCCACCGCATCCTTGCTCGTTGGCGGGAAGCCGCCCCCGGGGCCTCTGACTGGGATTTGATCGCCCGCACCCTAAGAAGCATCCACGGTGTGGACAAAAACCCCTACGCCGTCGCCATCGCCCGCTTTCGCCTGCTGATCGCGGCGATGAAAGAAGCAGGCATCACCACACTCTCCCAAGGCAACCCTGATTGGCCCATCGTCGTGGCCACCGGAGACTCCCTCATCCACGGGCGAGGAGCCCCACAGCGCAAGGAGACTCTGTTCGATGATGAGCAGGTCCACCACTATGCCACTGAGGATGTCTATAACTACCAAGCCGAATATGACCTGCTCGGGGTCAACAGCTACCACGCAGTGGTAGGCAACCCGCCCTACATCACCGTTAAAGACAAGAAAGAAAACCAGAATTATCGAGAACGATACCAAGCCTGCTATCGGGAATACGCACTTTCTGTTCCGTTTGCTGAACGGTTCTTTAACCTCGCCAAGCGAGCCGGTGGTGACGGAGCAGGCGCAGGATTCGTTGGACAGATTACCGCAAACTCGTTCATGAAACGCGAGTTCGGCAAAAAACTCATCAACGAATTCTTCCGTAACCAGGTACGCCTCACCCACATCATCGACACTTCTGGAGCTTATATCCCTGGGCATGGGACTCCGACGGTCATCCTGTTTGGTCGTAACATGCCCAACACCCATACCACGACTATCCGTGCGGTTCTTGGCATTCAGGGGGAACCTTCTCAGCCGGATAGCCCTGCCGACGGTTTGGTCTGGTCTGCCATAACCAACCAGATCGAACAACCAGGAAGCGAAAGCGAATGGATTAGTGTCTCTAATCTTCCCTGGGATCACTTCAAGAAACATCCGTGGAGTTTAAGCGGCGGCGGCGCTAATAAATTGATGCAATTTTTCCAAAAATGGAGCAAAGAGAAGCTTCAATCAAAAATTGAAGAAATTGGTTTTGGTGCAGTAACCCGAGAAGACAGCGCTTATATGGTAGGTCGAGGCACTCTCCTGCGCCACGGAATATCTAAAGAGAATCAGCGCCCACTCATCGAAGGCGATACCATAAGAGACTGGAATATCAGAAATTCACTGGTTTCTCTTTGGCCTTATCAAAGCGAGACTCTAGAAGCTTTTTCTGACGACGCGATTAATAAATTCCTCTATCCATACAGGAACATTCTAAGAAACCGAGTTGCATATGGAAATACTCAGCTAGAGCGTGGACTTAGCTGGTTTGAATACTCTATGTTCTTTTCGGAGAGATACAGGATTCCGCTTTCTATAGCTTTCGCTTTTGTGGCCACGCACAACCACTTCGTGTTGGATCGGGGTGGGAAGGTCTTCAACCGTACTGCTCCGGTGATCAAGCTTCCCGAGGGGGCTACGGAGGATCAGCATCTGGAGCTTTTGGGGGTGTTGAATTCTTCTACGGCCTGTTTCTGGCTCAAGCAGGTCAGTTATGACAAAGGAAGCCAGGGGCTTAAAGAGTGGGAAAGGTACGAGTTCACTGGTACGAAGCTTCAGGAGTTTCCGCTTCCTGACTCTTTGCCGTTGGAGCGTGCTCGGGAGTTGGATGCTCTCGCTCAGCAGCTTTCCTTGCTGGAGCCGTCAGCGGTGGTGGAGGCTGGCACGCCGTCCCGTGCTGGGTTGAATGAGGCGCGTGCGGAGTATTTCAGGATTCGATCCCGCATGATTGCGCTGCAAGAAGAGTTGGACTGGGATGTCTATCACCGTTATGGCCTCATCAGCGATGCTGAGCGTGCTGAGTTGGTGATACCTGATACGGCTGCGGTGCCGGGGATTGCGTTTGGGGAGCGGGCGTTTGAGATCGTGCTGGCCCGCAAACTCGCCGCAGGCGAGGTGAAGACCGAATGGTTCGCTCGGCATGGTGCCACCCCGATTACGGAGATTCCTGCGCATTGGCCTGAGGCGTACAAGCGGGTGGTGGCTCGTCGGATCGAGTTCATCGAATCCCGCAAAGACCTCGCTCTTCTGGAGCGTCCCGAGTACAAGCGGCGCTGGCATGCCGAGCCTTGGGAGAAGAAGGAAAAGGCGGCGCTGAAAGCCTGGCTGCTGGACAAGTGCGAGACCCGGCAGATCTGGTTTGCCCCCACTGAGAGTGGTGAGGAAGCCCCGCGAGTGCGTACGGTGGTGGAGTTGGCTAACCGGTTGCGGGATGTCTGTCCTGAAGCGGTGGCTGTGGCTGATCTTTATGATCCGGATGCTGACTTCACCGATGTGATCGCCCAGATCGTAGAAGCAGAGCATGTGCCCTACCTGGCGGCATGGCGTTACAAAGAATCCGGCCTGCGTAAACGCCAGCAGTGGGAAGAAGTCTGGCACCTCCAGCGCCAAGAAGATGCTCTCAACGCCGAGCGGGCTGAAGGCGAGCCTGAGCGGCGGCTCGACATTCCGGTGCCACCGCGTTACACCTCCGCGGACTTCCGCAAGCCCTCCTACTGGGCTAATCGCGGAAAGCTGGATGTGCCCAAGGAACGCTTCATCTCCTATCCGGGTGCGGAAACCGACCAGGACGGCTCCCTGGTGCTCGGCTGGGCCGGATGGGATCACGCCCAGCAAGTCCAAGCCCTCACTGATCTAGCGTTCAACCGGCTTGACGAACACGGCTGGGTCGACGACCGCGACAAAATGACCCCGCTGCTAGCCGGGTTGGTCGAACTGCGGCCGTGGGTGCGCCAGTGGCACACCACCCCGGATGAGTACGGGCAAAGCCCTGCCGACTACCTGGATGAAGACCTCGCCGAGCTCAAAGACCGCACCGGCATCACCGACAGCGACATGCAAGCATGGCGGCCTAAAACCACCCGCCGAGGTGGTCGCAAAAAGGCAAGCTAACCCGGTATAAACCCAGTGGCCCTGTCCTCCTGTGGCGGTCGGGACAGGGCCACTGCCGTACAGGTCTTCTTTTTTTAGATGTCGGTGATGCGGATACCCGCGTGGGCCTTGTAACGGCGGTTGATCGAAATCAGGTTGGCGGTGAACGCCTCCACCTGGTGGGCGTTGCGCAGGCGCCCGCCGTAAACTCCCCGCACCCCGGGGATACGGGCCGCCAAAGCGCGCACAACATCGGTGGCTTCACGGTCGTCCCCGAGCACGAGCACGTCCAAATCCACCTTCTCGACCTCGGGGTCCAGCAAAAGCACGGCGGACACGTGGTGGAACGCGGCCACCACGCGGCTGTCCGGCAGGATCGCGGCAGCCTGCTCGGCAGCGCTCCCCTCCTCAACCGGCAGCGCATACGCGCCGCGCTTGTCGAAACCCAGCGGGTTCACACAGTCGACGACGATCTTGCCCGCCAGCACATCCTTCAACGACTCCAGCAGGGCACGGTGACCGTCCCACGGAACCGCCACGATCACCACGTCCCCGGCCTCGGCCGCGCCCGCGTTGTCCATGCCGCGGACCGGCAAGCCCTCGCCCAACTCGGCGGCAACCGCCTGGGCCCGCTCCGCGCTCCGCGAACCGAGAATCACCTCGTGCCCGGCCATCGCGAACCGGCGCGCCAAGCCGCGGCCCTGATCACCCGTGCCCCCCAGCACGGCAATCGACAGGCCAGAGACGTCAGGAAGATCGTGCGGAGAACTCTTCGATGCCATAATCATGATCATGTCAACAGGGGTGTCGGCCGTGGTACACCGCCCCCTGTTTACCCACGGTCACCACTCGTTCCACTCGCGGTCCTCTTCCTCCCACTGCTCGTTGCGCTGGCGGGCCCGCTCCAACGCCGCCTCAGCGGACGCCCGGTCCGGGTATGGGCCGAGCCGGTCCTTCGTCGGACTGCCCGGGCCGCGCTCCACCTTCCCCGTCTTCAGCGAATACCACCACTTGTCCTCCCCGTCCTCCGGGGTGGGAAGGACATCCCGGCGCCGTTTACCGAACACGGACTTCTCCCGTCAGTCGCTGACTACACTCGTATTCCATGACTACCCCGCTGGTACCCGGGCGTATCTCGCCCCCACGAACGGTCCCGCCGTCCATCCCCCGGCCCGAATACGTCGGTAAGAAACATCCCGTCAAAGGGGTCGCTGGGGATGTGCAGACCCCGGAGACCATCGAAGCCATGCGGGTGGCCGGCCGGATCGCTGCGCAAGCACTCCAAGAAGTCGGCAAACACGTGAAGCCCGGCGTCACCACAGACGAACTCGACCGGATCGGCCACGAGTTCCTGTGCGACCACGGCGCCTACCCCAGCCCGCTCGGCTACAAGGGCTTCCCCAAGTCGCTGTGCACGTCCATCAACGAAGTCATCTGCCACGGCATCCCCGACGACACCGTCCTCCAGGACGGTGACATCATCAACATCGACGTCACCGCCTACATCCACGGGGTGCACGGCGACACCAACGCCACCTTCCTCGTCGGCGACGTCGACGAAGAATCCCGGCTGCTCGTGGAACGCACCCGCGAAGCCCTCATGCGCGGCATCCAAGCGTGCAAGCCAGGCCGGCAGATCAACGTCATCGGCCGGGTCATCGAGTCCTACGCCAAACGCTTCGGCTACGGCGTGGTGCGCGACTTCACCGGGCACGGTGTGGGGCCCGAATTCCACTCCGGGCTGATCATCCCCCACTACGACGACCCGAGCGCCGACACGGTCATGGTTCCCGGGATGACCTTCACCATCGAACCCATGATCACCCTGGGCACCATCGACTACGAAGTCTGGGACGACGGGTGGACCGCGGTCACCAAAGACCGCAAACGCACCGCCCAGTTCGAACACACCCTCGTCATCACCGACGACGGCGCAGAAATCCTCACCCTCCCCTGACACCCGGGCTGCCCGCGGGGCATGCCGGGACAGGAGGATGTCCTCAAGGCACTGGGAGAAGAAGTCGACGGCGGCAGACACCAGCGGCCGAGCCTGCCGCCGTGGCTTCCCCGCGTGCGTGGCGGCGGATGCCACCGCTTCCGCGCGGCTGCACTGGGAAGTATTCCCCGCGGCACAGGCTGATAAGCCCGCTGAGCGGGGGCGCGCCCGACCACTCCCCTACCCGCACACCAGGCGGAACCGGGCCGTCCGCGCACGCAAAGGCCGCCCGTGCTCCGATGACACCTCGACATGATCCCCACGAGCATGCCGAACGCACCGAAGCCGAGGTGCACCGCGGACCGGCCACGGCGACCACGTCCAGCTCTGGGAACCGACAAGCCGATTCCCGACGGCCTAGCCGGAACGGGCGGCTACCCAAAGCATATGTCGAACCACGCGGAATTGCCCCGCCGTTCCACCCGCCCCCGGTGCCCGGCATTATCCGGGAAAAACGCGTTTTCGCTGCACAAACAGGAGGAGAAAACAGCCCGCGTGCGGGACGGTGGCCGTATCCGGCCATTGACCAGGGCTTCTGCCGCCTATCATTGAGCTGAATCTCACACCGGGTCGTCGTGCCGGTACGCTTCCCAACCCCCGACTCGCCAAAAACCGTTCCGAACCGCTACCGTTCCGCCCATGATGGGGCACTCTCACGCGCTGAGCGGCGTGGTTGGATGGATGGCTGTCGTCCCCCTGCTCAACAAGGTGGACGTTCTCGGCATCAACTTTGAACTCGGATCCGGGGAAATCATCGCGGGCGGGCTCGTCTGCGCGGGCGCCGCGCTCATCCCCGACCTCGACCACAAGAGCGCAACCATCACCAAAACCTACGGGGTGTTCACCGAAACCCTCGGCGCGTTCTTCAACTGGGCGTTCGGCGGGCACCGCAACGGCACCCATTCACTGCTGTTCGCGCTACTCCTCGGCGGATTCGCGCAACTCCTCGTCCTCTGGTCCGAACTCGCCGCCCAAATATTCGTCTTCCTGCTCATCGGGATCGCGTTCAACGGGCTCGGCTACGGCATGGAGAAAAACCGGGTCGCCGCCGAATTCATCAACGCGCTCGCCACCGCGGGAATCACACTCGCCCTCTACAGTTCGGGCGTCGACTATTCATGGCTCGGCCTGGCCGTGGCCTACGGGTGCCTCCTGCACTACCTGGGAGACATTGCCACCCAGATGGGGGTGCCGCTGCTGTGGCCGTTCTGGAAATACCGGTTCGGGCAGAACATCGGCTTCAAAACCGACGGGCCCGTGGAACGCAAAGTCATCACCCCCATGCTCACCATCTCCATCGTGCTCATGTCCATCTACCTGTTCCCGTGGAAAGAACTCATCCCCGACCTGTGACCCCCTCGTCTCCTAGGCTGGGCCTGTGACACGCACCTCAGAAAACCTCAGTCCGGAACTGCACGCCTACCTGGTCGCGCACAGCACCCCCGTCGACGAAGTGCTGACCGACCTGGCCGCGGAAACCGAACGGCTCTTCCCCGACCACGTCGGCATGCAGATCGCCCCCGAACAAGGACTGTTCCTCACCCTGCTCACCCAGCTCATCGGGGCACGCAACATCGTCGAAGTCGGCACCTTCACCGGGTATTCGTCGATCTGCCTGGCCCGCGGCCTCCCCAACGACGGCACCCTGCTCGCCTGCGACGTCAGCGAAGAATGGACCGCGGTGGCGCGCCGCTACTGGCAGCGGGCCGGGGTCGCCGACCGGATCGACCTGCGGCTCGCCCCCGCCCTCGACACGCTGCGCGCCCTCCCCGAAGAACCCCAGTTCGACCTGGCGTTCATCGACGCCGACAAAGAGTCCTACATCGCCTACTGGGAAGAACTCGTGCCGCGGGTGCGGCCCGGCGGGGTGCTGCTCGCCGACAACGTGTTCTCGCACAGCCGGGTCCTCGACCCCGCGCAGACCGCGGCCCGCGTGCAAGCCATCCGCGACTTCAACGTGCACGCCCGCGACGACACGCGGGTCGACCTGGTCATCCTCCCCATCGGCGACGGCTTCACCCTGGCGCGGCGCAGATAGCCCCCGCGCACCAGGGCGGCAGGGCGGGGCGCGGCCCCGCCCTTACCGTCCCTTTACCCGCGGTGGAGACGTCCCCAGTGTGATCGCCTCCCCAACCCACCCCACCTCCGCCTGCTTCCACGACGCCTTCGTGCTCCGCTATCCGCGGCACAGCCTGCTGCTCGTCGGCGGGCTTCCCGGCGCGGGGAAAAGCACCCTGCTGGCCCGCCTCTACGGGCTGTCCGGGCGGGAAACCGCACCCGTGCGCACCCGGGACGGGGTGTGGGTCCTCGACTCGCTGCACGCCCGCAACCGGCTCACCCCCTATCTGCGGGCCGTCCCCTACCCGCTGTGGCGGTGGGCCACCCACCTGCTGCACTACGTGCGGGTCTTCGCCGCCCTGCGGCGCCGCGCCCCCGTCGTCGTCCACGAAACCGGTACGCGCCGGACTGTGCGCCGCCTGCTCGCGCTGTACTGCCGGATCACCGGCGCGGAACTCCACCTGCTGTTCGTGGACGCTACCCCCGCGGAAGCGCGGCGCGGCCAAGACATGCGCGGCCGCCGCGTCAGCGAACGCAGCTTCCGCACCCACCAGCGCCGGTGGCTGGCGCTGCGCCGCGCCATAGCGCGCGACCCGCAGCAGGCCGTGCCCGAAGCACGGTCCCTCGTCCTCGTGACCCGGGGCGAAGCCGCGTGCCTCCACCGGATCGACTTCACCGGCCGGGCTGCTTCCAGGGTGGTGCCCGCGGCGCGTCCCGTCCCCGTACCACGCACCCCGCCGCGGAAGACCCCGGTTGCGGTGCCGCGGGCGATCCCACCCCCGCCGGAGGCCCGCCGCAGCCCGGGGGCATAATCCCGTCGGGGCCGAAAGTTATCCACAGCGGTGTCGGCCCCGGGAGAGATCCGGTCCAAGAGTGGGACAATCATGCAATGACTTCGCTGCTCACCACCATCGCGATCTTCGGCCTCGGCGGGGCCGTACTCAACGTTGCGCTGCAAGGACTGCTGCTCACCCTCATCGGCCGTTCCACCAAAACCGGGCCGCGTCTCGTCTCCGGGATCGCCATCGCCCTGCTGCTTCTCGCCTTGCCCACCCTGGCCGCGGGCCGTCTGCTGAGCACTGTGCCCCAGGCCGGGTTCGCGTCCGCGTTCACCGTGGCGCTGTGCACGGCCCTGCTCATCCTCGGTTCCACGCTCGTCTTCTCCACGATTGCGGCGCGGCGCGCCACCCAAGCCAAAGCGCTCCCGCAACTGTCCGGGCCCACCCTCTACGTGGGCGGGCTCGCCACCTGTGTCCTCGTCGGCGTCCTCGGCGCCGTCACCGCACTCCTCCTCGTCTAACCCGGGCTCCCGCACCGCCCGGGCTCACCGGCACGTCCGAGAAAACGGCCTGAGGCGTCCTGAGCGGCACCGGGCGCGGCAACCCTGGGTGAGGGGGTGGGTCCGCGCTATTGCGCCGCCAGGCGCGCCCCTCGCCGTCGCAGCACTCCGCCCGCATCCGGTGTCCCCGCCGGATGCGGGGACACGCACACACCAAGGGGGCCGCCCTGCGGGCGGCCCCCTTCGCCTGTCTGCCCGTTTACGCAGGCCCGCGGCCCGCCCCTCCTAGGGTTGCGGTTCCTGTTCCGGCTGCTCCGGTCCCGGCTGGCCCTGCTGCTGGCTGGTCCGGCGGTGCAGCGACGCCAGGTAGGCGTTGTACGCGTCCAAGTCGGCGTCCTCCGAACCGCCGCGCTGGCTGTGCCGCTCGCGGCGGCGCTCCGTGCGCTCCTCGTCCCGCGCCCACTGCACCACCAGCGCGATCAGCACCAGCATCGTCGGGATCTCGCCGAGCGCCCACGCCACGCCGCCGCCCGCGTACTGGTCGTCAGCGAGGCTGTCCCGCCACGGCACCTCGAACTGGCCGTAGTACTCCATGCCGAGCGGCTCGGACTTCATCATGATCGCCACGCCGAAGAACGCGTGGAAGCCCATCGCCACCAGCAGCAGCACGATCCGCAGCAGGAACGGGATCTTCCGCGGCGCCGGGTCCACCCCGATGATGATCCAGTAGAACAGGAAACCCGACAGCAGGAAGTGCACGTTCATGAACACGTGCCCCAAGTGGTCCTGCATCAGGGTGCCGAACAGCGGCGTGAAATACAGCGCGTAGATGCTGATGACGAACATGGGGGTGGCGAACCCGGGGTGCGTCACCAGGCGCGCATACCAGCCGTGCAGGAACGCGGTGAGCCACTCCCGCGGGCCGCGGTCCCCCCGCTGCTTCGCCGGGCGCAGCGCGCGCAGCGCCAGCGTGGCCGGGGCGCCCAGCACCAGCAGGATCGGCACCAGCATCGACAGCACCATGTGCTGCACCATGTGCATGCTGAACAGCACATACGAGTAGGTGCCCACACCGGTGAGCAAGGCGATGCCCAGCACCAGCAGGCCCGCGAACCACGCGGCGGTGCGCCCCCACGGCCAGGAGTCGCCGCGGCGCTGCAACCGGATCACCCCGGCCGCATACAAGCCGCCCAGCGCCACGATGACCAGGATGAAGAACAAGTCGGGGCGCCACTCGGTGAGCAGGGTCCGCAAGCTCATCGGCGGCGGCATGGAAAACCCAGTGAGGTTGCGGAACGCGTCCGTGGCCCGGTTGAGGTCCGGGGGCGGGGCGGTGCGGCTCAACGCGGCCGCCAACCCCATCGCCGCCGCCATCACCACGACTTCCACGCCCGCGAACCGCAGGAACAGGCGGCGGCCCGAATCCTCGGTGATCTGAGGGACCGTGCGGGTGCGGTGCACCCAGCCCAGCGCACCCAAGATGACGAAGACCGCCACTTTGGCGAGCATCACCTGGCCGTAGGCGGTGGTGAACAGGCTCGCCACGCTCGTCAGCCGGCTTGCCGCGCTCGCCAGGCCGCTCAGCGCCACACCGATCCACGCCCACAGCGCCATCGTGCTGAACCGCTGCACCGCGGTCGGCACGTGCTCGCCGCTGCCGCGCATCGCGTGGAAGAACAAGGCGGCCAGCCCGCCCACCCACAAGGCGACCGACGCCACATGCAGCGACAAGCCGACGATCGCCATCTCATGGCTGCCCGCGGAAGAAGCGTGCCCGGTTAGCGGGGGCGGCAGCATGCCGACCAGCACCAGCAGGCTGAGCAGTGCCGCGCCCGTGGCGGTCACCACCACGCGGCCGATCAGTGCGGCGCCCAGCGCGCCCAGGATCGTCAACAGCAGCCCGATCCCCTGCGGGACCGAACTCGCGTAGCTGGTGATCTCGTTGCCGACGATCTCCGCGACCGGGCGGCCCAAAATGTCGGAGAGTTGGAACACCAGCGTGGCTGCGGCCGCGCCCGCCCACACCAGGGCGGCCCACGAGGCGGCGCGCACATAGCCTTGCGCCTGCTCGCCCAGCTCGCCGTTGCGCGCAACCGGCAGCAGGAACACGGCGAGCACGATCAGGCCGAACGTCAGCGCGGCGGAGACGTCCATCACCGTCTTCGCGACCGGCAACCCCCAGCGGGTCAGCATTCCCGGATCCGGCAGCCCCGGCGTGATCTGGGGGTATCCGGCTCCGCCCAGCAGCATGGCGAGCACCAGCGCGATCAGGCAGACCGCTGCGGAAGCCGCAGCGACCAGCACGAGGGTCTCGCCCGCGGCGAGCGCGTTCGTTCTCACACGTTGATTACTGGGGGAAGCCACGCCCACGCTCCGTCGTCACTTGCTCTGTCCTCACGTCTTGCGGTGGTGGATGACCGCGGCGGCGATTCCCGCACCGACCACGATTCCGAGTGCTCCCCACAGCCACGGAACAACAATTTCGGCCGCGTCACCAAAAATCCAGGCCATCACCTTCAGTGCGGACACCACCCTTGCCGACAAGCCTAAACGAAGTACTACACGCCGTCGTTATCCACCCGCATAAGTACCGTATGTGTCGGTATCGCCACTTTCAGAATCCATTACGGACCGTAGAAACTCAACTTCAGTATGGCGAAAAGCCCCCGCGACAGCCGATTGGTGGAGACAATGGCCATGAGCGGCACCTGGCCGGCGCCCTGCTGGAGGGGGGCGGGGCATCCGGCCACGCCGCCACCCGACGTCCACGCCGGGCCGCGGCACCGGCGTGGGCGGCTGTCGGCGACAACCACACAAGGGGGCCAAGTGCGCCAATACGATCTCGTCATCCGATCCCGACGCGCAGTCACTCCCACGAGTGTGGGTCCCGCAGCGGTCGCCGTCGCCGACGGGCGCATCGCTGCCGTCGCCGACTACTTCGACGACCTACCCAGCCGGAAAGAAGTCGACCTCGGTGAGACCGCACTCCTGCCCGGCATGGTGGACGTCGACGCTGCCGTGCAAGCCCCCGGCCAACTGCTGTCGCAAGGGTATGCCCGCACGACCCGGGCAGCCGCGGCCGGGGGCATCACCACCCTCGTCGTCGCCCCCGCGCCCGCCCAGCCCGCCATCACCTCCACCGAAGCGCTCCGCGCCCACCTGCACGCCTCAGCCAGCAACAGCGCCACCCACGTCGCCTTCCTCGGCGGGATCACGCCGCGCAGCAGCTCCGCGGAACTCGCCGACCTGCGCGCCAACGGGGTCGTCGGCTTCGCCTGCTCCCTGTCCGACGAACTCATGGGCCTGCCCGCCCTCGACGACATCCACCTCAGCAAGAGCATGGCGGAAGTCGCCGCCATGGACGTGCCCATCGTCGTCCACGCCGAAGACGCCAACGAACTCGGCACCGTCGTCGGCCCCGGCAACAGTGCGCTGCTTGCCGCGCGGCCGCCGCGCGCCGAACGGCGCGGCCTGGAACGGGTGCTCGCCGCGGCCCGCTCCAGCGGGGCCCGCGTCCACATCTCCCCGTTCGTCGCCGCGGAATGCGCGGCCATCCTCGCCGCGGCCCGGGACATCGGCATCCCCGTCAGCGCCCAAACCTGCCCGCACTACCTGTGCCTGCCCGCCGAGCACGTACCCGACACCGACCCCTCCTACCGGTGCCGTCCCCCGCTGCGGTCCGACGCCAACCGCCAGGCACTGTGGAACGCCCTCCTGCACGGGGCGGAATCCTTCGGGGACGTCATCGTCGACTCGGTCGGCTCCGGGAACCGGCCGGGAACCGGGATTTCCGCGATCCGCTGGACCCTGCCCGCACTGTGGACCGCAGCCCAGAAACGCGGCTGCGGCCTCGCCGAACTCACCCAGTGGACCGCGCAACGCCCCGCCGAGCTGATGGGACTCGCCACCAAAGGGCGCATCCAAGTCGGCTACGACGCTGACCTGGTCGCTTTCGAACCGGACACCTTCCAACGGGTGCCCGCATCCGACGGAGGGCCCTACCGGGGGAGGAGGCTGCAAGGCCGAGTGACCGGTACGTGGCTGTGCGGTATCCCGGTACCTTCAGACGCGGACAACGACCCCTCGCCGCGTGGTGGTCCCCTGCTGTCCGCCTATCGCTAAGGGCACCGCGGAAGTCTCACGGCGCGGCGGCGACCCCGGTCGTCGTCCCCACAAGTGGGACGCGCCACCGGGATCGGTAGGGGAACACATCTGCTCGACACCGAGGAGGAACCGTGCGCGTCGGCGTGCCCCGTGAAATCAAAGACCATGAATACCGAGTAGCTATCACCCCGGCCGGCGTCCAGGAGCTCGTCCGGCACGGCCACGACGTCCTCATCGAACGCGACGCCGGTGTCGGCTCGGCCATCAGCAACGCCGAATACGCGGCCGCGGGCGCCCGCATCATCGACAGCGCCGACGAAGTGTGGGGAGCGGCCGACCTCGTCCTCAAAGTCAAAGAACCCGTCCCCGAGGAATACCACCGGCTCCGCCCCGGCCAAGTGCTCTTCGCCTACCTGCACCTGGCGGCGTCCCGGGACTGCACCGAAGCCCTCCTCAAGCACGGAGTCACCGCGATTGCCTACGAAACCGTGCAGCTTCCCGACGGGTCCCTGCCCCTGTTGGCGCCCATGTCGGAGATCGCGGGACGGCTCGCCCCCCAAGTCGGCGCGACCGCCTTGCAGCGCTCCAACGGCGGCCGCGGCGTCCTGCTCGGCGGAGTGCCCGGTGTGGGGCCCGCCAAAGTCATGGTGCTCGGCGCGGGTGTCTCCGGCATGAACGCCGCCCAAGTCGCGGCGGGCATGGGCGCGGAAGTCACCCTGCTCGACATCGACATCGCCAAACTGCGCCGGGCGGACGCCGTGTTCCAAGGCCGGGTGCGGACGCTGGCGTCCACCGCCTACGAGATTGAACGGACCGCCCTGGAATCCGACCTCATCATCGGAGCAGTGCTCATCCCCGGCGCGAAAGCCCCCACCCTGATCAGCAGCGACCTGGTCGCCCAGATGAAACCCGGCACCGTGCTCGTCGACATCGCCGTCGACCAAGGCGGCTGCTTCGCCGACTCGCGGCCCACCACCCACTCCGACCCCACGTACCCGGTGCACAACACGGTGTTCTACTGCGTGTCGAACATGCCCGGCGCGGTGCCCACCACGGCCACGCAGGCGCTGACCAAAGACACGCTGCGCTACGCGCTGGCCCTGGCGAACAAAGGCTGGCGGGACGCGCTCGCCGACGACCCGGCGCTCGCCGCAGGCCTCAACACGTTCGCGGGAGAACTCACCAACGAGGCCGTGGCCCAAGCCCACGGGATGGCGGCGCGCACCGTCACCGAAGTCGTGGCCGCGGGATAGCCCCTGCCCCGCGGCACCGTCTTTCCGTCACCCCGCCGTTCCTCTAGTGGTCGGGCCGGTAGAACAGATACCGTCAATGGTGCAGGACAGCGGCCAGACACCCGGCCGTGACCCGGTATGTGGGAGGCGACAGGTCAGTGTCACGCACGGAGCCGACGACCCTTACCCGTGTGGCGGCCGTGGAAATCCGACTCGTCCGACTGGCGTTGACGCGGCCCCGGCCGCAGCGGTCCCCCGGCGAGTCCGACCGCTTCGTGCGGCACATCCTGGTCCGGGTGCGGGACGACACCGGGGCGAGCGGTTGGGGAGAGATTCCGCGCGCCGACCGCGACCTGTGGGATGCCCTGGTGGACGAGTACGCCCCCGCTCTCGTGGGGCACCGCTGGCAGCGTCCCACTGAGGCTGCAGCCGCTTGGCAGCCCCTTGCTCCCCGGCCTGCCGTGGCTGCCGCGTTGGACACTGCCTGCTGGGACTTGTGGAGCCGGCAGCGCGGCATTCCGCTCGCGCACGCGCTCGGCGGGGTGCGCACCGCAGTCACCGCCGGAGTCACCCTGGGACCGCAGCCCTCCCTCGAACTCCTGGTCCAGGAAGTGAACCGGCAGGTCGGTGCGGGATACAAGCGGGTGCGGCTGCACATCCGCCCCGGCTGGGACGTGGAGGCGGTGCGTGCCGTCCGGGAGGCGTACCCGTCGCTTGTGCTGCAAGTCGACGGAGGCGGCCGCTACACCGAAAGCCCGGAGCACTTGGACGCGTTGCGCTCCCTCGACGACTACGGCCTGCTCGCGATCGAACAGCCCTTCCCTGCCGGGGACCTGGCCGCGCACGCCCGGTTGAACCGCAGCCTGCGCACCCCGGTGGCGCTGGACGACTCGGTGGACTCCCTGGAACGGTTGGACGAGGCGATCCGCATGGAAGCAGCGTCCGCGCTGAACCTGCGGATCGTCCGCATGGGCGGGATCACCCAGGCCCGGCGGGCCCACGACCGGGCCGTGGACGCGGGATGGCAGGTGTGGTGCGGCTCCGACCAGGAATCGGGGTTGGGCAGGGCCGCGGTCGTCGCCCTGGCCACCCTCCCCGGCACCACCCTGCCGTGCGAGATGCCGCCTGCCGGGGAACGGTTCGTGCCTGACCTGGTCTCCCCCACGGTGCGCTCCCACGACGGGGTGGTGGCGGTGCCGCTCACCCAGCCGGGGCTCGGCCACGAAGTGGACCAGCGGACCGTGGACACGTTGACGGTGCGTTCGGCGTCGGTGGGCTCCCTCGCCTGAGCGGGTGCCCGCCCTGCCGGGCCGTGACCGAAACCCTGCGGCGCAGGCCCAGCCACGCCGCGGACAGCAGCGGGCCGCTCTCCGCGGCACACCCTGTTGATCCTGGTGGGAAACTGCGGCGCGGGCGTTGGTCGCGGCAGGACCAGAAAAAGATTACGGACATTACGCAATCCGGTTCTCCCCCGTGGGCTGCGTGGCCGGTTGAGGCCACTGTCCAGTAGCTTTCCCGCTGGACAACGCGAGGCTGTGGAAAACCGCCCCAATCCCCTGGCGGGCGTCTGATGATGAGATCTTTATGAATGCTCTTGTGCCGAGAGCCGCGCTGCTGCACTTTCGTGGTGGCGTCACTGCCCGCACACCCCGTGGGTGACAGCCACACCCACGCATCCACGGAAAGGAAGATCGGTGGCTCTGTACGAGGTGCACGCCCGCAAATGGGAGAACGGCTGGGAGCTCCAGGTCGCCGATGTGGGGGTCACCTGGTCGCCCTCCTTGGTCGAAGCCTCCGCACGAGCCAAGGAGTTCGTCTGCGCCCAGCTCTCTTTGGACGAGCGCACCGTCCACATCGACTTGCAGCCCCAGGTGAACAAGGATCTCGACCAGCTCGCAGTAGAGGCGCGGCGGGCGGTGCACATGGCTGACGAAGCCACCCGCATCGCCACGGTCAAAGTGCGGGAGATCGTGCAGGGCCTCACCGAGGCGGGCCTGTCCCTGCCCGACATCGCCCAATACCTGGAAGTGCCCCAGCGCCGCCTGGAAGAGCTGCTCTACGGCTAGGCTGCGGGGCCCGCGGCACCCTCCGCCCCGCAAGCGGGGAGCGTCCGGCCCGTCCCCGTTCGCGGGGCGGTACTGTAATCCCCAAGCCATACCAACCAGTCGGTTCCTCGTGGTGGGGTGCCGACCGGACTGAGAAAGGGGCGCAGCACGCATGCGAGAATTCGCCGACATCCACGCGCTCGCCGCCGCGCAAGGCAGCCACCTGGGACACAGCCCGTGGCACACCGTCACCCAAGACCAGATCAACACCTTCGCCGACGCCACCGGCGACCACCAGTGGATCCACGTCGACGTGGAACGCGCCGCTGCCGGACCGTTCGGCAGCACCATCGCCCACGGCTTCCTCACCCTGTCCCTGCTGCCCATGTTCGCCTGGCAGATCTACCGGCTGCAGAAATCCCCTGCCATGGCCATCAACTACGGGCTCAACAAAGTCCGCTTCCTCCAACCGGTGCGGGTGGGCTCCCGCATCCGCGACAGCCTCGAACTCGCCGAAGCCAAAGAAACCCCCAAAGGCATCCTGCTCACCATGCGGCACGAGGTCGAAATCGACGGGGAAGACCGGCCCGCGCTCGTCGCCGAAGCGCTCAGCCTCGTCGTCCCCTAGCCAGGCCCCGGGGGTGGCCGCACCCCTGCGGCCGCCCCGGCGACCACGGGGATACACTCCCCGGGCCGCCGCCTGGCCGCAACCGGACAGCCGTCCGGAAAAGCCAGCTCAACGCGGGCGTACGCATGAGGAAAACCACAGCGGGTAGCGAAGGGCGAAGGCGGGTCGCAACCGTCGAAAACCCCTGTGGCAGAGGCGATACCGAACAGAACTCCCGTGGGCTGATAGTTTTCTGTTCAGCGAGCTTTCGCAGGGGTCAACTGTCAGATCTCTAGAGATTGAAAGGTGCGTAGATGTCCGCGCCGTACACGCTTCCTGAACTGCCCTACGACTACTCCGCTCTGGAGCCGTGGATCTCGGGCGAGATCATGGAGCTGCACCACGACAAGCACCACGCCGCCTACGTCAAGGGCGCCAACGACGCTCTGGAGCAGCTGGCGGAGGCCCGGGAGAAGGGCGACCTGAGCAAGGTCAACCTGCTGCAGAAGAACCTCGCCTTCAACCTGGCCGGCCACGTCAACCACACCGTGTTCTGGCCGAACCTGTCGCCGGACGGCGGCGACAAGCCGGAAGGCGAGCTCGGCGCTGCCATCGACGACGCCTTCGGATCCTTCGACGCCTTCCGCGCCCACTTCAGTGCCGCCGCCACCGGCATCCAGGGCTCGGGCTGGGCGATCCTCGCCTGGGACATCCTCGGCCAGCGGCTCATCATCGAGCAGCTCTACGACCACCAGGGCAACCTGGCTGCCGGCTCCTACCCGCTGCTCATGCTCGACATGTGGGAGCACGCCTTCTACCTGCAGTACAAGAACGTCAAGGCCGACTACGTGAAGGCGTTCTGGAACGTGGTGAACTGGGCCGACGTGGCCAAGCGGTTCGAGGACGCCCGCAAGGTCGCCCTCGGCTGACCCCAGTCGGTTCCACGTCGCCACACATGCTGCGGGGCGGCGCCCACCACGGGTGCCGCCCCGTTGCCATGCTCGCCCGCCTCAGCCGTGCACGAGCTGCACCGCCTCGGTGAGCGAATCAGCAACCGGGTGCCCGGTGGCTTCCAGCCGTTCCCTGCTCATCAGCCCCGTGGCCACCAGAACCGCTTTGGCGCCCACCATGCGGGCCGCGTGCGCGTCATCGTCGATATCCCCGATGAGCACCACCGTGGCCGGGTCGATGCCCTGGGCGTCCAAGTGGGCAGCCAGGTACTCGGCCTTCGAATCGGCGTCGGTGGTCCGCTGCCGCCCGTCCACCCGGGTGAAGTGCGACACCAGGCCGAACTCGGTGATCACCGGAACCAGGTGGTCGTGGGCGGCCATGGACAGCAGCGACTGCGTACCGCCCGCGCGACGCCACTGGTGCAACGTGTCCACCGCACCGTCAGCGAGCCGGCAGGACGGCAGGAGCCGCTGATAGTAGCTGTTGTAGGCGGCGTCCAGCCGCTGCCATTCCTCATCGCTCAGCGGACGGCCCAACAGCTCCTCGTAGAACGGGACCAGAGGGCGGCGGAAGATCTTCCGCCAGTCCTCCAACGTCATCGGCGGCACGCCGAACATCTCGCACACGTGGTTGGCCGCGGCGAGATTGGCGTGATTGTCGTCGAGAAGCGTACCGTTCCAGTCCCAGACGATGTGTCGGATACCGTTGCGCACACTCAGGGATTGCTCTACCACACCTGTACTCTAAGCTTCCGCTGTCACCGGGCTAGGCGTGCGGCTGCTGCGCCTCCGGCCATTGCTGGTGGTCCTGCTGCGCCGCCTTCTCCGCCTTCTTCTGCTTGCGCCGACGGCGCAACCGCACCAGCAGCCAGATCCCGAGCCCGGCCGTGGCCACGACCGCGATGACGACCAGGACCGGCAGCAGCACGGCGAGGATCGCCATCGCCACACTGGCGGCGTCCTCCATCGTGCTGAGCACCGGCGCGCCGACTCCGACGCTGAGCATGTTGACCAGCAGGCGGATCGCGGCCTTCATCAAATGGAAGAAGAGGGCGATCGCCGCACCGACAACCGCCAGCCACACGCTGACGTCTCCCCCGACACTGGCCGCAGCCGCATCACCCGCGACCTCGGGCTCCCCCAGTACCGCGCTTCCGCTCGCACCGAAGACAATGCCGCCGGAAGTGGGGCGCACCACGGTCTGGATGATGTCGTTGATGTGGTCCAACGCGGGGATCTTGTCCGCGCACAGTTCAACAATCAGCAGGACAGCCAGAATTCCCAGTGTCCACGGGCTTTCCAGCCACTGCCAGGAAGGACCAAGCGACAGTAGATCGGTGTAGCGGGAAAGCAGCCCCGCCACCAGGAGAGGAACGTAAGCGTTCAGGCCGGCCGACGATGACAGGCCAATTCCGGTCAGTATTTCCACTCACGGTGCCTTTTCTTCCGTCGCCTCGCGAGGAGACGTAAGGGGATCTTTCAGCCGATGAGACGCGGATTACTTTGCTGAGGTTTTCCCCGTACACCGCGAATTCCATGAAGATTACTGTTGGTACTCTTCGACCTGGGAAATAGAGCGCGGGCGCGCTTCGTCGGGATTTTCGCCGAACTCCTCTTTCGCCCGCCGTTGGCGCAGCAGATCCCAGCACTGGTCCAACGCGCGCTCCACCTGTTTGATCCGCTCGTACTCGGCGGCGCTCAACCGGTGCCCGGGCTGCTGCCGCAGCGCACGCTCCTCGGTGACCAGCTCCCCGATCTGCCGGATGAGCTCCTCTTCACGAGTGTGCTGTCCGTTCATGCCCCCATGCTCAGCCCGTGCGCTCCGGCATACAAGCCCACCACGCCACGTTTTGCAGGTCATTGACGGTATGCGGAGGTATGCCCGGAACGCCGGATTGGCTGCGGCGGGCGGGGGAACACCCACTGTCGACGCCGGACACACCTGTATCGTCCGACACCCCCTGATCGCTGTTCTCTGGGAGCCCCATGACGATCTACGCTGACCGTCCCCTGCGCCGTGCCCTGCAACTCGGCGGCGACCTGCTCGCGCTCGCCTGGATCGCGCTCGGAGTGTGGACTGCGGTCGCGCTGCACCGGGCCCTGGCGGCGCTCGCCCGCCCCGGCGTCCTCCTCCACGACGCGGGCGACGGCCTCGCCAGCCACATGGCCAGCGCAGCCGAAGCAGCGCGGAACGTGCCGTTCGTCGGCGACGACCTGGCCGCGCCCCTGGCCCGGCTGGAAGCGACCGGGGACGACCTCAGCGCCGCCGGAACAGGACTCCAGCAGACCGCGGCGGAATTCGCCCTGCTCACCGCGGTGGCTGTCGCGGTGCTGGCGGTCGCGGTCGCGCTCGGCGCCTGGCTGCCCGTCCGGCTCCGCTGGATCCGGCAGGCCAGCCAGGCCCGGCAGCTCACCCGGCTTCCCGGCGAGGCCGGGACCCGCCTGCTCGCGCTGCGCGCCCTGACCGCCGCGCCCGTGCCCGCGCTGTGCCGCCTCCACGACGACCCGGCGGAGGCGTGGCGCTCCGGAGACGAGCGGGTCGTGGCGGAACTCGCCGCCCTCGAGCTGCGCCGCCTCGGCCTGCGCCCGGCCCGCCCGGCTCCCAGCGACCGCGACAACCAGCAGCAATGAGCCGGGAAGCCTGGGCTCCCGGTCCGTCCGCCCCACCCCGGAAATACCCGTGGGGGGTATCATTGTTCGAGGAAGCGACCAGTCGACAGGAGAACACCGCGATGGCCGCCTACGGCTACCACGACAACAAGCGGCAGCACCTCAACCGGCTCCGCCGGATCGAAGGACAAGTACGCGGCCTCCAGCGGATGGTCGAGGACGACGCCTACTGCATCGACATCCTCACCCAGACCTCCGCGGTAACGAAGGCGCTCCAATCCTTTGCCCTGTCGCTCCTCGAGGAGCACCTCCACCACTGCGTGGCCAACGCCCTCGCCAACGGCGGCCGCGAAGCCGAAACGAAGGTCCGCGAAGCGTCCGAAGCGATCGCCCGACTGGTCCGCTCCTGACCGTTTGTGGACACCGACCAAGAGACGAGGGTCACCATGGCCAGTACCACCATCACCGTCACCGGCATGACCTGCGGGCACTGCGTGAGCTCGGTGAAGGAAGAAATCAGCGAACTGCCCGGGGTGACCGACGTGCGGGTGGACCTGGAGAGCGGGCGGGTCGAAATCGACAGCACGGCCCCGCTCAGCGACGAGCAGATCCGCGCCGCGGTAGCGGAAGCAGGCTACGAAGTCGTCGCCTGACCCCGGCCCGCTCCGGTACGGCGGCCGCAGCACCTGGCACCGCACACCCGAGTGCCCCGCCGTACCGGACCACGGCAGTGGGGCGGCTATCCGCCCACGGCCAGCCCCACCCGCTCCTTGGCCTGCTCGGGTTTGAGGTAGCGGGAGTACTCCTCCACGTCCACCAGCGTCTCCACGCTGCGGTTGAGGAACCCCAGGCGGGACACGTCGCAGCCCAGCAGCGCCTGGATCAGCCAGTTGGCGGCCACCCGCATCCGGGCCGGTCCCGACGGCAGCGAATACAAGTGGTAGGCCCGGGTCAACGCCAAGGCCGCGGTCCCGTTGAACTCCACCCCGAAGGGGCGGGCCACCGCGTCCCGGCCGCTCAAATCCACGAGCAGGCCGCGGTCCCGGTAGTAGTAGTGCTTCGTCGACCGGCCCAGCAGCGAAGCAATCACGTTGTCGGCCGCCACCGGCCCCTGGGTGGACGCGTGCTGGGCGGTAGGCGGGCACAGCGCCCCGTCCTCGCCCTTGCTCAAATCGGGGACGGCGGCGGAATCACCGATCCCGAAAATCTCCGGATGCCCGGGCACCGACAAGTCCGCGCCCACCGAGAGCTTCCCGCGTTCCGTGGGCAGCCCGGTCGCCGCGATCAGCGGGCTCGGCGCAGTGCCCGCCGTCCAGATCAACGTGCGGCACGGCAGCACCCGGTCGTCGGTCAACGTCACCTTGTCCTCGGTCACCTCGCGGACCGACACCCCCAGCGACACTTCGATCCCGCGCTGGCGCAGCAGCTCCATCGTCTTCTGCCCCAGATGCTCGCCCAGCTCCGGCATCAAGCGGGGGGCGATGTCCACTACGTGCCACTGGATGTGCGGGCGCAGCTTCGGATACTGCTTGCACGCTGCCTCGCACAGCAGCTCCAAGGACGCCGCGGTCTCCACCCCTGTGTAGCCGCCGCCCACCACGATGAACGTGCACCGCTCGTCGCGCTCCGCCGGGTCGTCGCTGGCGTTCGCCAACTCCAGCTGGGCCAGCACGTGGTCGCGCAAGTACACCGCCTCGGCCAGGTTCTTGTTGCCGCGGGCGTGCTCGATCAGCCCGGGGATGTTGAACGTCCGGGTCACGCTGCCGGGCGCCAGAATCAGCCGGTCGTAGCGCTCATAGGAGTACTCGCCGGAGATCTTGCGGACCACCACCGTGTTCCGGTCCGTGTCCAAGCCGACGGCGATCCCCGGAATGATGTGGGTGCGGTGCAGTTGCCGGTGCAGAGAGACAGCGATCGACTGCGGGGTCAGCAGGCCGGACGCCACTTGGGGCAGCAGCGGCTGGTAGAGCATGTAGTCGTTGGGTGCGACGAGTACGATCTCGGCCTTGCCTTCCGGAATCCTCTGTTCGAGTCGGCGCAGCGCGGTCAGACCCGCAAAACCCGCGCCGACCACGACGATGCGCGGCCGTGCCATCGTCGGACCTCCCCTGTCAGGCGTCTGCTCGCCCTTCCCGCTGCCCGTGGACTAGGGCGCCAAACACGCCCGCGGACTACTTCCCCGCGGCGAGCAGTGCCGTGCGGGCCATCGTGAACAGCAGCTCGGCCAGATGGTCCCGGTCCAGTTCCCCCGCGCTGTGCGGGGTCGAGTTGAGCAGGCCGAACGTGGCGTGCACCGCGGTGCGCAGCACCGGCGTGGGGGTGGTGGGACGCACCGCGGCCAGGACGTCCACCCACTGTTCCAGGTAGGCGCGCTGGAGGCGGCGGATCTTCCGGCGCGGCTCTTCGGGCACGTGCAGCAGTTCCCGGTCGTGCACCGTGATGAGCGCCGGTTCGGCCAGTGCGAAAGCGATATGGCCGCGGAGCAGCGCATCCAACGCGTCGTTCGGATCCGGGTGGGCGGCCACGTGCTCGGTGCCCTGGCGCAGCAGCCGTTCGCTGATGTCGAGCAGCACCTCCGCCAGCAGCGCTTCCTTGCCGGGGAAATGGCGGTAGAGCGCGGGACCGGTCGTGCCGACAGCGCGTCCCAAGTCCTCGATGGACACGCTGCGAAAACCACGGGCGGCGAACAGCTCAGCGGCCGCACGCAGGATCGCTGCCCGACGGTCTCCCCCGCGGGTACGCACGCGTGACCTCCCGAATGGTCCCCAAATCCTGGACGCCAATGTTAGCAAGTATTAACATCGGTCCTGTTAATGCTCATTAACATCGGAGGGGGAGGAACCATGAGCGGGACGGCCACACTCACCTCCGCTATCGACCCGACCAGCCCCGCCTTCCACGCCAACGCCGAAACCAACCGCGCCCTCGCCGCGGAACTCCGCCGCCGCCTGGCCGACGCGGCCCGCGGCGGGCCCCCGCACGCCCGCGAACGCCACAAAGCCCGCGGCAAACTCCTCGCCCGCGAACGGATCGACGCCCTCCTCGACCCGGGCACGCCCTTCCTCGAACTCTCCCCGCTCGCCGCCCACGGCATGTACGGCCCCGACGGGAACGACGCACCCGCCGCAGGGATCATCACCGGCATCGGACGCGTCTCCGGACGCGAAACCGTCATCGTCGCCAACGACGCCACCGTCAAAGGCGGCAGCTACTATCCGATGACCGTCAAAAAACACCTCCGCGCCCAAGAAGTCGCCCTGCACAACCACCTGCCGTGCATCTACCTCGTCGACTCCGGCGGCGCGTTCCTGCCCATGCAGGACGAAGTCTTCCCCGACCGCGACCACTTCGGCCGCATCTTCTACAACCAGGCCACCATGTCGCAGCGCGGCATCCCGCAGATCGCCGCGGTCCTCGGCTCCTGCACTGCCGGCGGCGCCTACGTGCCCGCCATGAGCGACGAAGCCGTCATCGTCCGCAACCAAGGCACCATTTTCCTCGGCGGGCCCCCGCTCGTGAAAGCCGCCACCGGCGAAGTCGTCACCGCGGAAGAACTCGGCGGCGGCGACGTCCACGCCCGCGTCTCCGGAGTCGTCGACCACATCGCCGACGACGACGCACACGCCCTCGCCATCGTCCGCCGCATCGTCGCCACCCTCGGCCCGCGGCCCGCACCCGCCTGGGACGTGCGCGAACCCCGGCCCCCCGCAGCCGACCCCGCGGAACTGTACGGCATCATCCCCACCGACACCCGCACCCCCTACGACGTGCGGGAAGTCATCGCACGGCTCGTCGACGCCAGCGAATTCACCGAATTCAAAGCCGACTACGGGCCCACCCTCGTCACCGGGTTCGCGCACCTGCACGGCCACCCCGTCGGCATCATCGCCAACAACGGCATCCTGTTCTCCGAATCCGCGCTCAAAGGCGCCCACTTCATCGAACTGTGCGACCGGCGCGCCATCCCCCTCGTCTTCCTGCAGAACATCTCCGGGTTCATGGTGGGCCGCGACTACGAAGCCGGCGGCATCGCCAAACACGGCGCGAAAATGGTCACCGCCGTCGCCTGCGCCCGCGTCCCCAAATTCACCGTCATCATCGGCGGCTCCTTCGGCGCCGGAAACTACAGCATGTGCGGGCGCGCCTACTCGCCGCGCTTCCTGTGGATGTGGCCGAACGCCCGCATCTCCGTCATGGGCGGGGAACAAGCCGCCTCCGTGCTCGCCACCGTACGCCGCGACCAGAAAGCCGCACGCGGCGAAGACTGGTCCGCTGAAGAGGAAGAAGCGTTCAAAGCCCCCATCCGGGCGCGCTACGAAGAGCAAGGCAACCCCTACTACTCCACGGCGCGCCTGTGGGACGACGGCGTCATCGACCCCGTCGACACCCGCACCGTCCTCGCCCTCGCCCTCTCCGCCGCCCGCCACGCCCCGCTCGACCCGGTGGGCTACGGCGTCTTCCGCATGTAGCCCGCAGCAGAACGGAGCACCGCGATGACCACACCGTTTCCCGCACCGCTACGCACCGCCCCCGCCGTCCTCGTCGCCAACCGGGGCGAAATCGCCGTGCGGATCATCCGCACCCTGCGGCAGCTCGCCCTGCCCGCCATCGCCGTCTACACCGACCAGGACGCGGACGCGCCCCACGTGCGCGCCGCCGACAGCGCGCTACGCATCCCCGACTACCTGGACGGGGACGCGATCATCGCCGCGGCACACGCCAGCGGAGCAGCCCTCATCCACCCCGGCTACGGGTTCCTCGCCGAAAACGCCGGCTTCGCCCGCGCCTGCACTGCGGCCGGACTCGTCTTCGTCGGCCCGACCCCGGACTCGATCGCCGCCATGGGCGACAAAATCCGCGCCAAACAGACCGTGGCCGCCGCCGGAGTGCCCGTCCTCCCCGGATTCGCGGAAGACCCCGGCCACCCCCTGTCCGCAACCGACCTCACCGCCGCAGCCGCACAGATCGGCTACCCCCTGCTCCTCAAACCCTCCGCTGGCGGCGGCGGGAAAGGCATGCGGCTCGTCCACAGCCCGGACGAGCTCGCGGACGCCGCAGCCGCCGCCCGCCGCGAAGCCCGCGCCGCCTTCGGCGACGCCACCCTGCTCGCGGAACGGTACGTCGCCCGCCCCCGCCACATCGAAGTGCAAATCCTCGCCGACACGCACGGCACCATCGTCCACCTGGGGGAACGCGAATGCAGCCTCCAGCGCCGCCACCAGAAGATCGTGGAAGAAGCCCCCTCCCCGCTGCTCACCCCCGAGCAGCGGAACGCCATGGGCCAGGCCGCTGTGGCCGCGGCACGCGCCTGCGGGTACGTGGGGGCGGGCACCGTGGAATTCATCGTGCCCGGGGACGACACCGACCGCTTCTTCTTCCTCGAAATGAACACGCGGCTCCAAGTCGAACACCCCGTCACCGAAGCCGTCACCGCCATCCGCGGCACCCGCGGCATCGACCTGGTGGAAGCGCAACTCCGCATCGCCCTCGGCGAAGCCCTGCCGTTCACCCAAGACGACATCACCTGGCAGGGGCACGCGATCGAATGCCGCATCTATGCGGAAGACCCGGCGCGGAACTTCCTGCCCACCGGCGGCCGCATCCTCCACGTCGCCGAACCCCACGGGCCCGGCATCCGCGTCGACTCCGGCATCAGCGAAGGCACCACCGTCACCTCCGCCTACGACCCGCTGCTCGCCAAACTCGTCGTCTGGGACCACGACCGCGCTAGTGCGCTCCGCCGCGCCGACGCGGCCCTCGCCCGCACCACACTGCTCGGCTGCGGCACCAACACCGCGTTCCTCCGCGCCCTGCTCGCCCACCCCGACGTCGCCGCCGGACAGCTCAGCACCGGGCTCGTCGAACACCTCCACCCCGAGCTCGCCCCCGCCCTCCAGGCAGGCCCCGACGTGCTCGCCGCCGCGGCCCTCGACCGGCACCTCGACCTGGTCGCGACCAGCGACCCCGCCAACCGGTTCACCATCCCCGACGGGTGGCGGCTCGGCGAACCTGCGTGGACCGTGTGGCGGCTCCACTCGCCCGGCAGCGACCCCGTCACCGTGCGCGTCCGCGCCGACCACGACCACCCGCACCGCTTCCACGTGCGCGTCGCCGACGCCGACCCGCACGAAGCCACCGCGGTCCGCTCCCCAGACGGGCGCAGCCTGCACGTCACCTACGCGGGCCAGGCCCGCCACTACACCCGCGCCACGGACGGGCACGACCTGTGGCTCGGCCATGCGGGCGCGGCCTGGTGCTTCCGCGACGCCCCCCGCACCGCCCCGCTGCGCCGCACCAGCGGGCACGCCGACGGCGCCGTGCGCAGCCCCATGCCCGGCACCGTCCTCGACGTGCCCGTCGCCGTCGGCGACACCGTCCGCGCCGGACAGACCCTCGCCGTCGTCGAAGCCATGAAAATGGAGCACCCCGTGGCCGCACCCGTCGACGGCACCGTCACCGAACTGCACGCCCGTCCCGGACAGTCCGTTCCCCTTGATGCCCTCCTCGCCGTCGTCACCCCGGCGGCCGCCCCGGCCGCCACCCACGTTCCGTCGACCACTGCTGCTACCGAGGAGCCGCGCTGATGTCCTACCGTCTCAGCGACGAACACGAAGAACTGCGCCGCACCGTCGCCGAATTCGCCCGCACCGAAGTCGCGCCTGTCATCGGCGACTACTACGAACGCGCCGCCTTCCCCTACGAGATCGTCGCCGCCATGGGGCGCATGGGCCTGTTCGGCCTGCCGTTCCCCGAAGACGTCGGCGGCATGGGCGGCGACTACCTGGCGCTCTGCCTCGCCCTGGAAGAACTCGCCCGCGTCGACTCGTCCGTCGCCATCACCCTGGAAGCCGCCGTCTCCCTCGGCGCAATGCCGATCTACCGGTTCGGCACCCCTGAACAGCAAGCCACCTGGCTGCCCCGGCTCTGCTCCGGAGAAGCCCTCGGCGCGTTCGGCCTCACCGAACCCGAAGGCGGCTCCGATGCGGGCGCCACCCGCACCACCGCCCGCCTCGATGCCGGAGAATGGGTCATCAACGGCACCAAAAGCTTCATCACCAACTCCGGCACCGACATCACCGCGCTCGTCACCGTCACCGCGGTCACCGGACAACGGCCCGACGGACGCCCCGAAATCTCCGCGATCATCGTCCCCGCCGGCACTCCCGGCTTCACTATTGGCCAGCGGTACTCCAAAGTCGGCTGGTGCGCCTCCGACACCAACGAACTCGTGTTCACCGACTGCCGGGTCCCTGAAGCCAACCTCCTCGGCGAACGCGGCCGCGGCTACGCCCAATTCCTGAGTATCCTCGACGAAGGCCGCATCGCTATCGCCGCGCTCGCCGTCGGACTCGCCCAAGGCTGCGTCGACGAATGCCTGCGCTACGTCGGCCAGCGCGTCGCCTTCGGCCGCGAAATCGGCCGCTACCAGGCGATCCAATTCAAGATCGCGGACATGGCCGCCCGCGTGCACACCGCCCGGCTCGCCTACTACGACGCGGCCGCACGCCTGCTGGCCGGGCAGCCGTTCAAAAAAGAAGCCGCCATCGCCAAACTCGTCGCGTCCCACGCGGCCATGGACAACGCCCGCGACGCCACCCAGATCTTCGGGGGCTACGGGTTCATGAACGAATACCCGGTCGGACGCTTCTACCGCGACGCCAAAATCCTCGAAATCGGCGAAGGCACCTCAGAAATCCAGCGGATGGTCATCGCCCGGGAACTCGGACTGCCCGCCTAGCGGCCGGCAGCCATGCGGACCGGCGGGCGGTCCCCCGCCGCCGGGCAGAGAACCGCCCGCGGTCATCACGCCACCCGGCTCAAACGATGTGGTCGGGCGGGCCCGACTTGATCGCCTCCACGAACCGGCCGAGCTCTTCCTCCGGCAAGTGCTGGGCAAGGTCCGCCTCGCTCACAATGCCGACGAGCTGCTTGTTCTCGATCACCGGCATCCGCTTGACCTTGTGCTGCGTCATCTCCTGCAGCAAGGTCTCAATGTCGTCGGAGGCGTCCACGTAGAACGGGGTGCCCTCGGCGAGCTCGATCGCGTTACAGGTGTTCGGGTCCTTGCCTTCCGCCAGGCACTTCACCACGATGTCGCGGTCCGTGATGATGCCCTTCAGTCGGTTGTCCTCCCCGCAGATCGGCAGAGCACCGACTCCGAGGTCCCGCATCATGCGCGCCGCGGTCACCAGGTTCGTGTTCGTCTCAATGCACTGGACACCCTCGTGCATGATGTCCTTGGCTGTGGTCATGATTCTCCCCCCTTTGTTCCGTTCCCGCGACAATCCGCTGGTCTGTGCGCGGACGGGAACTGTGAGGGCTTCTACCCACCAGCCCGAACCACATCCACGAACCGGACAAAACACCACATAAATCCACAAAACAGATTCATCGGCGGCGGCAGATCATGATCTCCGTGGTCGGGCTCTCCATCCGCGTGCGCACCAAATGCCGCTCCAACGGGTAGAGCGCCGCCCCGGCCAGCCACCCCGTCGGCTCGGTGAGCGTCACCGCGCGCAGCAGGCCGCCCCACAGCTTGCGCCACACCGGCCCCGCATCCACCTGCGCGTTCATGAGCATGAGGAACGGCGACCGGTGCACCACGTCGAACCCGGCCTCATCCAACCGGGCAGTGATCCACTCCAACGGACGGTTGACCTGGTTGACGCCGCGCTGGGCCGGACGGTGCAGGAAATTCTCCGAGAACACGAAATACCCGCCAGACCGCACCAGGTGGGCGATCGACTTCACCGCGGCCGCGTAACGCTCGTCGTCCGTGATATGGAACAGCACGTCCATACAGGAGACCGCGTCGAACTCAGCCTCGTCGAACACCCCCTGCGGGTCGGCGATATCCACCCGTTCGAACCGCAGCCCCGGAAACCGCTCCCGCAGCCGCACCACCGCGGCCTCCGTCAAATCGCAGCCAGTGACCGCGACCGCGCCCAACCGCTGCCAGGCGCGGACATAGAACCCGGTCCCCGAGCCCACGTCCAACACCCGCGCCCGAGACCAGTCCACGGCGAGCGCCCCCACCCGCTCCGCGAACACCTCCTGGCGCACCCGGTACATCCACTCGTTGAACGACCGACCCAAAGCCCGGTAGCCGACCCCGGTCTCCGTCCAGTCCGCGTCGAGGCGCTCCTCCCAGAAAGCCCTGCGTTCATCGTGGAAAGTCATGCCCGCATGATTCCTGGTCACCGAACCCAGGTCCAGCACCACCGCCGGGAGACGCGGCAAAAAAGGGGGCCCGGCACCAGGTGCCGGACCCGAATCCTCGGTAATCTTCCCTACCGCCAGGAGGGGTGGCCGCCCGTGGGGGTAGTCTGCTCCGCGGAGGCGTCCCCGACCGCGATCGCGTGCTCCACCAGGCGGATCAGCGTCGCCTTGGTGGACGCCCGGTCCCGGGCGTCGCACTGCACGATCGGAATGTCCTCGCTGAGCGTCAAGGCGTCCCGCACCTCGCTGATCGAGTGGGGGAAGTAAGAGTCGAAACCGTTGATTGCGACGATGAACGGCAGCTTCGCTTCTTCGAAGTAGTCGATGGCCGGGAAGCAGTCCGCCAGGCGGCGGGTGTCCACCAGGACCACCGCGCCGATGGCTCCTTTGACCAAGTCATCCCACATGAACCAGAAGCGGTGCTGCCCGGGGGTACCGAACAGGTAGAGGATGAGGTCGGAGTCGAGGGACACCCGACCGAAGTCCATGGCGACTGTGGTCGTCTGCTTGTCCGGTGTTTTCGCCAAGTCGTCGACTCCGACGCTGGCGCTAGTCATCACCGCTTCGGTGGTCAGTGGAACGATCTCAGAGACCGACCCCACAAACGTCGTCTTCCCGACGCCGAAGCCCCCGGCGACGACGATCTTCACCGACGTCATCGCATTCGCCACAGCACCGCCCTCGTCGGCCGGGCTAGAGCTTGCGAAGTCCACTGAGTACCCTTTCAAGCAGGTTGACATTGGGCCGGCTGTCGGTGTTCAGCGACGACCTGATCTGCACAAGACCCTGTTCTGCCATATCCGCCACCAGAACTCGCGCGACACCGAGCGGTATCCGGCACAGGGCAGAGATCTCCGCCACTGATCGCCACTCCCGACACAGGTCGGTAATCGCCTGGCATTCGGGAGTAAGCGTCCCGAACTCGCTACGCGCCGTCGCGGTCGTGGAAATCAGTGCTTCCAACGGCAGATGAGTCTTCGGCTTGGTCCGGCCACGGGTCACCGCGTAAGGCCGTACCAACGAACTCGGCGCGCTTTCACCGATGGACCACTGCTGCCCGGTGACCTGTGGGGTGGTAGGCGGTTCTCCACCGGCTAGCGGGTCGGACAGCGGCCTCGAGGCACTGGCTGACGGGTCGCCAAACCATGAGGCGCTCCCGGAGTCTCTACCGTGAGGTGGTGCCACCACTTCCTCCTGTCGGTGGTGGGTCAGTGGACGCCCGGAGTGCGTGCTGCCGGAGTCAGTGCCCGGCCGGCCCGCTCTACGAGCAGTGTCATCTCGTAGCCGACCAGACCGAGGTCACATTCGGCGGCAGCGAGCACCGCAAGGCATGATCCGTCGCTGATGGCCATGATAAGGAGCAGCCCACGCTCCATCTCAACCACGGTCTGCGCGACTGCTCCGCCTTCAAAGACCCGGGCTGCACCTTGTGTGAGGCTGGAGAGACCGGAGGCGATCGCAGCCAACTGGTCGGCACGGTCAGCAGGGAACCCGGCTGAAGCCGCCAACGGTAGACCGTCCGACGACACCACAATCGCGTGAGCCACATCGGGCACACGATTGGCGAAGTCAGTGATCAGCCAGTTGAGTTCATTAACCGGTTGACTCATCTGCTCTCCTGTCGGTCCCAGCCTTCACATCGACCGATTGGGTAAACGGCCGACAGCCGAGAGTTTTTCGCGGATGACTTGATTGCGATGCCATGTCCGGGAAGTGCAGATGATGTTAATTCATTGGGCATCTGGTATCCACTCCCTGGCATAGGCCTGGTCGGCTGCAACGTCACGGGACACCGACCTTCAAATCGGACATTATTCCTCCTGGGACGAGCGCTTGTTCAGGGCGTCGCGTCCCTGACGGATGCCCTGCTGGAAACTGGAGAACCGGCTGCGCACCCGCTCCGCGGAGCGCGACGTGATCTGCTTGAAGTTCTCCGGAGCCGGAGCAGCACCCGGCACCAGGTTCGCGCGCGGAATCCGCTTCGGCAGGCCCGAGGCGGTAATGCCACCCGCAATCGGTGCACTGGCCCGTTCCGCCGCGGTCTTCCAACCGGCGTCCGCAGCCGAACGCCACTCGTCCTCGGGGCGGGGCTGCTGGCTCTGCTGCTGAGCAGGAGCAGCAGGCTCGGTGCCCAGCCCGTCGGGCGTGCTGACGGCGCTGATCGGACCGGTTTCCGTCGTCGTCACCGCCGGACGCACTGTGCGGCGACGGAACCAGTTCGACTCGATGGAGTCGAAGATCGGCAGCGGCTCGTTGGACTCGTGCTCCGGGGACGGCGGAATGATCGTGTTCTGGTTTCCGCTTCCCGGGCCGTACCGCTTGGACAGGTAGGCGGTGGATCCGTAGCCCTCCCGCACCTCGGGCTGCTCGGTGCGGCCGCTACCGCTGGAGTAGGACGACGACAGCGGATTCTGCTGCCAGCCCTGCCGCTCCGAGGTGCTGCTGCGCGTGTCCCCGAGCGGGTGAGCGGAGCGCTGTCCCGGCCGGTCCAGGGAGTAGCCGTAGACGCTCTGCCCGCCGGTGCGGGACGATCCCACGGTGTCCGCAGCAGACGGACGCGAATCGGACACCGTCGGTATCGCCGACGTCGACGTGGTGTCCGCCGGGCTCTCCGTGCGCGGAGTCTCGGTCCGCGGGGTCTCCGGACGCGGGGTCTCCGGACGCGGGGTTTCCGTGCGCGGCGTCTCCGGACGGTCCGCCACCGGTTGGGGGGAAGTGGTGCGGGACACCGACCGCTTCCATCCCGCGTCCCACAGGTCCTCGCCGCTCGGCGGGTGCTCCGGCGGGGTCTGCTGGCCCTGCTGGGCGGCACGGGTCGCCGGGTCGGGCCGCTTCGGCAGCCCCGAGGGGGTTGTGCGCGGCTCCCACACCGGGCGGTCGTTGCTGGTACGCGGCTCCCACACGCTGTCCGCGGGATCCGCCGGAGCCGGCGACGACGCGAACGCCGCGGTCGCCTCGGCGTACGTGTCCGGAACAGTGGTGCCACGCCCCGAGGTGAGCGCCGGAGGCGTCGGCTCGACCGGGGTGATGAGCAGGTCGTTGGGCAGCCGCACCGCGGCAGTGATACCGCCGTTGTGCGCCGGACGCAGCCGCACCTCGATACCGTGCCGGTTGGCCAGGCGGCTCACCACGAACAGACCCATGCGGCGGGAGACCGCAACGTCGATCACCGGAGGCTCGGCGAGCTTCTGGTTGGCGCTCTCCAGCTCCTCGGCCGACATACCGATACCCGAGTCGGTGATCTCGATGATGATGTCGCCGTTGTCGACAGCCTGCGCGGTCACCGACACCTGGGTGTCGTGCGCGGAGAACACGGTGGCGTTCTCCACCAGCTCGGCGATGAGGTGGATGACGTCGTTGACTGGGCGGCCCAGCACCGACACGTGGGAGGGGGCGCGCACGTTGACCCGCGCGTACTGCTCCACCTCGGAGACCGCGGCCCGCAGCACGTCGACCAGCGGAACCGGCTGGGCCCACTTGCGGGTGTTGTCCTGCCCGGAGAGGACCAGCAGGTTCTCGTTGTTGCGGCGCATGCGGGTGGCCAAGTGGTCGAGCTGGAACAGCTCTGCCAGACGCTCTTCGTCCTGCTCGCTCTGCTCCAGGTGCTCGATAAGGCGCAGCTGCCGCTCCACCAGGCTCTGGCTCCGCCGCGATAGGTTCACGAACATCGCGTTGACGTTGGCCCGCAGGGCGGCCTCGTCAGCAGCCAGCCGCAGCGCGGAGCGGTGCACCTCGTCGAAGGAGCGGGCCACCTCGCCGAACTCGTCGGAGGAGTCGACTTCGAGCGGGGTAATCTTCACCTCTTCTGGACGCACGTTCGTCTCGCGCATCCGGACGATCGCTTCGGGCAGGTCCTTCGCGGCGATCCGCATCGCGCCGTCCCGCAGGACCCGCAGCGGGATCACCATGCTGCGCGCCACCCACGAGGTCGTCAAGAAGACGAAGACGACGACGAAGAGCACCGTGATGCTGTCGAAGAGCAGCAGCCTGCGGCCCTGCTCCTTGTGGGCGGTCGCCTCGGCGCGCACCATCCTGGCCAGGGAGCTCTCCACCTTGGCCAGCGTGTCCAGAGCGCTGAGGGCCGTCTGCTGGTAGCTGTCCGCGTCGTCCCCGTCCGTGATCCCCGTCAGCGGCTGGCCTTCATCGGCCCGCAGCAGGGCACGCAGCCGCATGGTGCCCAGCCGGCTGACGTCCAAGCCTCCGTAGTTCTCGTCGAGCAGCGCCTCCTGCGCGGGGGTCGCGCTGTTGCGGAAGTTGCGGATCTCGTTGTTGTAGCGCGCCTGGGTGCTCTCAATCGAGTCCTGCACACCGCCGGACATCGAGTCGCGGATCAGGGAGTGCACCATGAGCGCGGCCTCGTAGGACTGGTCGTCCCGGGCCCGGCCGAGCGCGCTGAGCGCACGGACGCTCTCCCGCAGCTCCGAAGAGGTGTTGGTGGCGTTGGCCAGCGTCTCCACAAAGTCGGTGAGCGTGGAGATGATCTGGCGGTACTTGGTGACCGCCGGAAGCATCGTGACCCTGGTGCTGGTGACCTCCTCCCGCACCCCGTTCAGTTTCTCCAAGGAGTCGAGCATGATGTCGAGCCGCTCCTTGACGAGCGGGTCGGAGGGGGTGCCTAGTTCGTTCGCTCCTGCACGGACGTCGTTGAGCTCTTGGTCAACGATCTTCTGCTGCTCTTGCAGCGCGACCGCGCGATCGTTGGAGCGCCGCGTGGGGTTGGGGTTGTCGGCGATGTAGGCGGCAACGAGCATGCGCTCCTTACCGAGCTCGTTGCCCAACTGCACGATGTCCTCGGCGAGCGTCACCATCGCCTCGGTGCGCTCGTTCCGGAACGTGTTCAGGGCGCTCTCGGAGAATCTGACGACTCCCAGAATCAGCGCGGCCGCGGTGGGGACGACAACGAGCGCCACCAACCGGGAACGGACGCGCCAGTTCCTGGGGTCCCACCGTCTGGCGGGGCGCTTGGCCGTGGTCTCTGTCTTCTCGGCCTGCTCCGGCGCGTCGTCCTTGGCGTCAGCGCCGTTGTTTGTCGCTCGTGTCGACACGGACCTTCGCAACCTTTCGTGTCACCGCCTGGGGCATTTTCGGACTCACAGGCCCCGTGGGGTGGGTACCGGACAAGCACCATCCGGCCCGCTGTGCGTACCACAGTGCGCCGTCGGAGGTGTCATGGGTAGGGGACCCGGTAACAAGAAGGGAGATCTTGTCGCCGCGGAGCCTCAAAGTGGGAGGCTGTGGCGTCGCGCAGCGCTGAACCGGGAACAGCGTACGTGAGCCGCTAGCGTACCAATTGGGACAGGTGCCCCGCACTACCCCGATCGTCCCTAATCACCGGAACTACCTACAAACGGTGTATACCGTTACGTCTCACTGGTCTAGTCTTTTGCGCCCTTTTCCGCCAGAAGTTCCCGTACTGTGAGGATGGCGCAGCCCCATTCCATCACATGGATAACTTTTTGTGCACGTCCGTATAAGGTCTGTGGAAAACTCCTGGCAGCGTGGTGGACGCCACGCAAGGCTGCGGTCCCCGCCACGCGGGGTCGGCCCCGTGCTCCTCAGGTGCCCGTACCGGAGCCGACCCGCAGTTCGAACATGCCGAGCAGCCCCGCGTCGACAAAGAACTCCGCGCCCGCGGCCAGCGACCGGACCCGCGCGGGCAGCACCCCCACCGGCCCCCTGTCGGCTTCGGCCCGGCGGGCCAGCAGGCCGCGCTCCACCGTCCCCTGGGCGGCCGCCACGTCGTCCACGCTCACCGTGAACGGGAAAACCGCGGCACCGTCGAGCTCCTCCTCGGTCACCAGTGCCGGACCGAGCGTCACCGCGACCGTCTTCCGCTGCGGCGTGCTCCACAAGCAGGCGAGCGTGTACCCGACGACCTCCCCCGTGCTGGAGGCGAACGCGGCCACGCCCACTTCGGCGTCCAGCACACCGGTCCCCGGGGGAAGCAGCACGCCGTCATCCGTGCCGCGCACCAGCGCCGGGTGGAGGGCGAGCGGGTCCGCCTCCACGCGGACCACGGTCAGCGGACGCTCCGGGACCAACGGGGCGCACAACCGGGTCTCGAACTCCACGATGATCTCCACCGGCTCCGCCAACGCCTGCCGGTGGGCCTCCCGCAGCGCGGCAGTGCCCTTCGCCAGCAGCTGGGGCAGATCCTCAGGCCCCGGATAGCCGAACACACAGCCGTCGTCCACTACTCCGGGACGCTGCTCGCCCCCGCTAGGGGAAAGATAGGTAACCCAGCGCATCGTGCACCCCCTGTCCGCAGTCCCGGGCCCCACGCCCAGGCACCGTCCTCGGGGGAAACCTACCGGTCCCCTTTGCGCGGGCCCCTCATCCGGCCGCCGGTTACAGCGGATTGTGCTCTTTGCCGGTGCCGCCGCACATACGGCACATCTCCACCACCCGGATCCAGCCGATCACCCCGTCAGGGTCGCGTTTCGGCCGCTCCGGCCGCCACTGGCCGCTCCCGCCGCAGCAGCGGCACGGAACACCGCTCTGCGCGCACCACTCGCAGTCGTCCACTTCGCACCGTGCTCGGAGCGTCTCCACCGGCTTCCGCCTGCCTCCCGTTGTCCTCTTTATCCTCGCGTCAGCGGGTGTCGTCCACCGCGGGCGCGGATCCAGGGCGACGTGCGGACCTCACCCGGATTCCCGCACCATCAAATGGGTCTCCAGCACCAGCCGCACCGGTTCGGTGGTCTCCCCGGTGATCCGGTCCACGAGCAGCCGGGCCATCTCCCGGCCCATCAGCTCGGTGGGCTGGTTGACGCTGGTCATCGGCGGTTCGGCGTGCTCGGCTACGGTCGAGTCGTCGTAGCCGACCACCGCCACATCCTCGGGCACGCGGCGTCCCGAAGCACGCAGCACCCGCAGCGCGGCCAGCCCCATCAAGTCGGAGGCCGCGAACACGGCGTCCACGTCGGGGGCCCGATCCAGCAGCTCCCGCATCGCGGCCACCCCGCTGTCGTAGGTGAAGTCACCGTAGCTCACCAGCGTCTCGTCGTACTCCATCCCCGCGGCGAGCAGTGCTTCGCGATACCCCTGGAGGCGTTCCACACCAGCGACCATGTCCTGCGGGCCCGCGATCGTAGCGATCCGCCGGTGCCCGGTCTCGATCAGCCGCTGGGTGGCCTGGCGTCCCCCGCCGATGTTGTCGATATCGACATAGGACACCTGTTCTTCGGGGACGCCGAGCGGACGGCCGCCGTAGACGTACGGCACCCCGGCCTCGTCCAGCATCTGCGGCAGCGGGTCGTCGCGGTGGAGCGACAGCAGGAGGACCCCGTCGACGTGCTGTCCGGCCAGGTAGCCGCCCAGCCGCTCATGCTCTATCCCGGAGCGGCCCGTGGCCAGGACGAACTGGAATCCCCGTTCGGACAGAGCAACCCCCACGCCGAGCACGATCCCGGCATAGAAGGGTTCGGCGAAGAGCTTCTGGTTGTTTTCCGACACCACCAGGGCTACGGTGTCGGTACGTCGGGTGACCAGGGTGCGGGCTGCGCGGTTCGGCACGTAGCCCAGCTCTTTGATCGCCCGCTTCACGGCCTCTCGCGTGGCCGGACTGACCTGGTCAGAGCCGTTGATCACCCGAGACACCGTGCCTCGGCCGACCCCGGCCAACGCGGCCACCATCTCTAGTGTCGGACGTCGCCGACGCTCCATCCTTGTTCCCCCAACCCACGACCGCGCCGTCCCGGCATCCTCCTTGTTTGTACCGTGGAAGCCGCCGGGACGGCGAGATTTTGACCTATCTATTCTCGGTCTGGCGGACTATTCCTGTCCGAAGATTCCCCCGTTGCGCATCACCCGGGAGTACCACCAGCCGCTGTCCTTCACCGTGCGCGTCTGGCTCTCGTAGTCCACGTGCACGATGCCGAACCGCTTCCCGTACCCGAGGGCCCACTCGAAGTTGTCCATGAACGACCAGGCGAAGTAGCCCTTGAGCGGCACGCCCGCCTCAATGGCAGCGTGCGCGGCCCGCAGGTGCGAGTCCAGGTAGGCGATCCGCTCGGTGTCGTGCACCGCGCCGTCGACCACCTTGTCCTCGAAGGCGGCGCCGTTCTCGGTGATGTACAGCGGCAGGCCCGGGTAGTCGTTGGCCAGCCGGGTCAGCGTGTCGTACAGCCCGGTCGGGTCGATCGGCCAGCCCATGGCGGTCACCGGCAGGCCGGGGTCCACCTCCACGACATGCTCGCTGCCGACCGACGGCGAGTAGCCCTCGTCGGGCAGCCGGTCGGAGCCCCCGTTCTCCCGGTTGCCTGACACCCAGCTCGGGTTGTAGAAGTTGACGCCCATCATGTCCAGGTTGGCGGAGATGGTCTTCAGGTCGCCGTCCTGGACGAAGCTGTAGTCGGTGACCGCGGCGACGTCCTCGATCAGGTCCTCCGGGTAGCGGCCCTTCACCAGCGGCTCGGTGAAGATGCGGTTCCGCAGGGCGTCAATCCGGCGCGCAGCGTCCCGGTCGGCCTCACTGTCAGTGTAGGGACGGACCGTGGTCTGGTTGTGCGCGACACCGATCCGCACGGAACGTCCGGCCTGGCCCGCCAAGTCCCGCATCACGGCAGCGGCCAGCCCGTGGCCCAGCATCAGGTGGTGGGCGGCGGCCAGCGCAGCAGCCGGCTCCTGGCGGCCCGGGGCGTGCACGCCGGAGGCGTAGCCCAGGAACGCGGAGCACCACGGCTCGTTGAGCGTGTTCCAGTTGGTGATCCGGTCGCCGAGCCGGCGGTAGACGATCTCCGCGTAGTCGGCGAACCGCTTGGCCGTGTCCCGGTTGGGCCAGCCGCCCGCGTCCTCCAGCGCCTGCGGCAGGTCCCAGTGGTAGAGGGTCGGCCACGGCTCGATGCCGGCCTCCAGCAGGCAGTCCACAAGCCGGTCGTAGAAGTCCAGCCCGGCCTCCACGGGCGTGCCCTTGCCCTCGGGCTGGATCCGCGGCCAGGCGATGGAGAAGCGGTAGGCGCCCACGCCCAGCTCCCGCATCAAGGCCACGTCATCGCGGTACCGGTTGTAGTGGTCGCAGGCAGGGTCGCCCGTGTCGCCGTTCTCGACCTTGCCCGGAGTGGCGCAGAAGGTGTCCCAGATGCTGGGGCCGCGGCCGTCGGCCGTGGTGGAGCCTTCGATCTGGAACGAAGCGGTCGCCACTCCCCACACGAAATCGGACGGGAAGCGGATATCCGGTTTGGGAGTCTCCTCGAGATTGCCCAGAGGAGTCGTCGATTGCGAGGTCACTTAATGGCACCTTCCATGATCCGGCCGATGAGTTGACGGCCGAGGACGAAGAACAGGATGAGCAGGGGGAGGGTTGCGACGACGGACCCGGTGAACATGAGCGCGAAGTCACGCGAGTACGCCGACTGGTTGAGCTGGTTGATGGCGATCTGGACGGTCGGGTTGGCGGGAGTCAGCACCGCCAGCGCCCAGGTGAACTCGTTCCACTGCGTCATGAACGTCAGCAGGCCGAGCACCACCATCGCAGGGCGGAGGGCAGGAAGGACCACGTTCCAGTAGATGCGGAACGTGGAGCAGCCGTCCATACGCGCCGCTTCCAGCAGTTCGTCAGGGATCGCCTGGATGCAGTACTGGCGCATCATGAACACGCCGAAGCCGCTGACCATGAAGGGCACGATGATCGCGGTGATCTGGCCGCGCCAGCCGAACCACTCCATGAGCATCAGCAGCGGGATGATTCCCATCTGCACAGGCACGGCCATGGTCAGCACAACGCCGACCGCGGCCACGTTGCGGCCCTTGAAGCGCAGCTTGGCCAGGGAGAACCCGGCGAGCGAGGAGAAGAACACCACCGAGAGCGCCACGGCGGTAGCGGAAATCGTCGAGTTGAGCAGACCGAGCGTGAAGTTGGCGGTGGTGTTCGCGAACAGGCGTTCCAGATTTTCCAGGAAATTCCCGCCGGGCCACAGGTAGGGTGGACGGGCTGAGGCGGCAGCAGTGTCGCGGCTGGCCACGACGAACATCCACCATAGGGGGAAGACCGACAGCAGGATGGTGAGGGACAGCCCGATGTAGGTGAGCGGGGTCGCCTCCCGCATACCGATGCTGCCGCCGTTTTTCCGCTTCCGCTTCTTCGCGGACTGGGGGACTGCCGACACAGACGGAGAAGACGGGGTCGAAGTCGCAGCCATCATGCCCCCTTGATCTTGCTGGTGAGCAGCGCGTTCAGCGCGCTGAGCACCACGATGATCATGAATAGCGTCCAGGCGATCGCGGAGCCGTACCCGTAGTTGTTGAAGCGGAACGCCTCCTCGAAGATCAGCATCATCGTGGTCTGGAACTGTCCTTGAGTACCGCCCGCCACGTCGCCGAAGATGACCGGCTCAGTGAAGAGCTGCATCTGGCCGATCGTGGAGACGATGACGGTGAAGATGATGGTGGGCCGCAGCATGGGGATGGTGATCTGCCAGAACTGCCGCATGCGCGACGCCCCGTCAATGGCAGCGGCCTCGTAGATCTCCCGGGGGATGGCCGACATCGCCGCCAGGTAGATCAGCGCGTTGTAGCCGGTCCAGCGCCAGTCGATCATCACCGCGATCGCGACCCACGAGGAGAACCGGCCTGCCTGCCAGTTGATCGGGTCGATGCCGAAGAAGCCCAGCACGTAGTTGATGAGACCGAACTGGGTACCGAACAGCTGGGAGAAGACGATCGCCACGGCAGCGATCGAGGTGAGGTAGGGCAGCAGGAGCCCCATGCGGAAGAAGTTGACCGCGCGGATCCTCCGGCTCAGCGTGTCGGCCAGGTACATGGCCAGGAGCAGCTGCGGAACAACCGCGACGACGAAGATGCCGAAGGTGTTGTACAGCGAGTTCCAGAACTTGGCGTCCTGGACGAGCCTGGTGTAGTGCGCGAACCAGTTGAACCCCTGGTTTCCGCCGAGCAGCGTCCAGTCGTGGAGCGACACCCAGACGGTGTAGAGCAGCGGAAACAGGCCGAAGATCGCGAACAGGATGAAGAAGGGGGCGATGAACAGATAAGGGGTGACCCGCAGATCCATTCGGGTCCAGAAGATCTGCCTGCGCTCCCTCTCCGTCACGGCGTCGTTCCCGGGTCGGGGAAGGCTGGTCGCCTCCTTGTCCCCGGGCGGGGCGGCGCCACGCCTAAGAAGAGTCACGTCAAGCTCTCCTCACCGTGAGAGGTCAGATGTCAGATGGAAGAGAGGACGGCCCGCCCGCGCCATTCGGGAGAGGGAGGAGGGGGAGCCGGGGGACGGGCCGTCAGCTAGGGGATTTGTGGTGTACGGGGTGTGCGGACCCGTCCTGTTGCGGGCGTCCGTCGAGGACTAGGCAACGGGACGGGTCCGCGTCATCACTCGCGGTTCGTGTGAGTTCCGGGACGGCTTACTGGCCCGAGGCCCGCTTGGCGCCGTCGATCGCCTGCTGCCAGGCCTCTTCCGGAGAGAGCTGGCCCTGCTCCATGGCTTCGAGGGCCTTACGGAACTCCTCGCTCACCTGGGCGTGGTGGATGCCGTAGTAGACGGGCTTCAGCTCCTTGGCGGTCTCGGCGTAGATCTTGCCGACCGGGGCCTCGTTGAAGTAGTCGCGGGTGAACTCGGTGACCGCCGGGTCGTCCAGGGCCTTCGGCGAGGACGGCAGGGTGTTGGCGGCGTTCCACGCGGAGATCTGGCCCTCGGGGCTGGTGAGGAACATGGCCAGCTTCGCGGCCTCCTCAGGGTGCTTGCTCTGGGTGGTCACTGCCAGCCAGGAGCCGCCCCAGTTACCACCGTTGCCAGGGACGCTCGCGACATCCCACTGGTCGCGGCCGCTCTCGCCCGCGGTGTTCTCGATGTGGCCGAGCATCCAGGCCGGGCAGGGCAGGGTGGCGAAGACGTTGTTCTGGATACCGGCGTTCCACTCGTCAGACCACATCGGCAGGTTGGCCGAGAGGCCTTCCTCGACCATCTGCACCATGAGGTCCCAGCTCTCCAGGATGACCGGGTTGGTCTCCGCGACGAGGTTGTTGTCCTCGTCGAAGAAGGTGTGGGTGCCGCCCTGGGCGTTGACGGCGCTGAAGTAGGGGACGGTCGTGGAGATGAAGGAGGCGCCGGTCTGGGCTTCCTGGAACTTCTTACCGACCTCGATGAAGTCGTCCCAGGTCTCCCAGCTCGCGCTGACCTCTTCCCGGTCGGTGGGCAGGCCCGCGTCCTCGAAGAGCGTCTTGTTGTAGCACATGCTCATGCCACCGATGTCGGTGCCGAGGCCGAGGATCTCCCCGTTCGGGCCCTTGCCCATCTCCCACTTCCAGGGCAGGAAGTTGTCCTTCAGCTCCTCCGCGCCGTACTCGGCGAGGTCGACGAAGTTGTCGCCCTGGCTGAGGAAGAACTGCTGGACGATACCTTCCTCGATGGCGACGATGTCACCGGCGCCGCTGCCTGCCGCAATGTTCTGCTGGAGCTGGGGCACGTAGTCGGCGTGCAGGTCGGTGACGTTGTTCTCCTTGATGATGATGTTCGGGTTCTCCTCCATGTACTGCTCGAAGAGCTCGTCGTACCCGAAGACCCCGAACGTGTCGACGGTCAGAGTGATCTTGCCGTCGCTGTCGGCTTCATCGTCGCCGCTACACGCAGAGGTGCCGAGAAGCGCCACTACGCCCAGCATCGCAGCGGTCGTCTTCCAGTACCGACGGTGAAAAGTTCGCATGTGCGACCCCTCGCTCAAAGTGGGAATGTCTTACTGCGCGTCCCGTGTGATCCCCCGCATGGGAGCGCTCCCAAGAGCGTGGCCCACACCACTGTGATCCGTCAATCCCAGACCGCGCCTGCGAAATACAACCGTTACCTGAAAAGTCTTGCGCCCCCGCAGAAAACGAAAAAACCGCCTGGTTTTCCAGAAAAACCAGGCGGCACTGCGCCACGCTGCACGGTCAGCCGCGGCTCACTCCCGGTCGCCGACCGGGTAGACCACGCCCTGCCACGTCTGCTCGATGTACTCGCGCACCTCGTCGCTGCGCAGCAGTTCGCTGAGCGTGCGGATCGCCGGATCGTCCACGTCCTCAGCCCGGACCACCAGCCCGTTGGCGTACTTCTCGATGTAGTCCGGGGAGTCGCTGGGCTCCCAGGCGAGCTCGTTCGCGGTCTCGGTCAGGTTCGCCTCGATCGCGTAGTTGCCGTTGACCACTGCGGCGTCCACATCGTCCAGCGACCGCGGCAACTGGGCCGCCTCCAACGGCGTGACCGTAATCCCGCGGGGGTTGTCGGTGATGTCGGACTCGGTCGCCAGCGCCCCGGCCTCCGGGTCCACCGTGATCAGCCCTTCGGCTTCCAGCGTCCGCAGCGCGCGGTCCAGGTTGGCCGCGTCGTTGGGCACCGCGATCTCGGCGCCCTCCGGCAGGTCCGCCGAGCTCTCGTGCTTCCTCGAATACAGCCCCAGCCGCTCCACGTGCACGTCGCTGACGTAGACGAGCTCGTCGCCCGGGTTGGCCTTCTGCCACTCTTCCAGGAACGTGCGGTGCTGGAAGTAGTTGGCGTTCAGCTCCCCCTGGGCCAGTTGCTGGTTGGGCTGGTTGTAGTCGGCGATCTCCACGATCTCCAGGTTGAGCCCCGCATCCGCGGCGAGGTTCTCCTGGACGTACCGGAGGATCTCCCCGTGCGGCACCGGGTTGACCCCGACCCGCAGCGTGGTCAGCCCCTCCTGGTCGGCTCCCCCGTTGCGCGCCGTCTCGCTGGGTGCCCCGCACGCCGCCAGTGTCGCGGCCAGTGCCACTGCTCCCAGGGCCGCAAACGCCTTGCGCATTCCCTGCCCCTCTCCTTTCGATGGAACATTCCTGGTCGGCTCGGCCCATGCGGGGACCGAGCCCTCGCCTCACCGGTGGGACACCCGGCGGACGAGCACATCGCCGACGCTCTGCACCACCTGGACCACGAGGACCAGCAGGATGACCGTGGCCCACAGGTAGTAGTCGTCGAAACGCTGGTAGCCGTAGCGGATCGCGAGGTCGCCGAGCCCGCCGCCGCCGATCGCCCCGGCCATGGCCGAGTACGAGACGAGCGTGACCACCGTCATCACCAGTCCGGCGATCAGCCCGGGCAGCGCTTCGGGCAGCAGGACCTTGCCGACGATGACGATCCGGCGCGCCCCCATCGCCTGCGCTGCGTCGACCACGTCGCGGCCCACTTCACGCAGCGCGGTCTCCACGAGCCGCGCGTAGAACGGGATGGCGCCGATGCTCAGCGGGACGATGGCGGCGGTCGGCCCCAGCGTGGTCCCGGTGAGCAGCCTGGTCAGGGAGAGCACCGCCACCATCAGCACGATGAACGGCAGGGAGCGCCCCACGTTGACCACCGCGCTGAGCAGGGCCCGCACCGCCGGGGCAGGGGTGAGGCCGCGCTCGTCCGTGGTGACCAGCAGCACCCCGAGCGGCAGTCCGAACAGTGCGGTGAAGAACGTGGACCACCCCACCATGTAAAGGGTGTCCAGGGTGCCCCACCACAGGTTCGGCCCCATCTGCGGCCAGCGCTCCACCAGCCCGTCCAACCATCCGGTCATGGGACCTCCTCAACCAGCACGTTGCGGTCGGTCAGGTACGTGAGCGCCTCCGCGCTGCGCTCCCCGGTGATCCGGACGGTGAGCCGGCCCACGGCATGCCCGGCAACCTCCTCCAACGCCCCGCCGAGGATGCTGACGTCCACGTCGAAGAGCCGGGTGAGCTGGGAGATGAGCGGTTCCTCGGCCTGGTCCACCCAGGTCAGCGTGACCACGCCGTCCCCGGAGACGGGCGGGGGTGCGAACAGCGACCGCGCCAACAGCGACCCGGGGGTGCGCAGCAGGTCCACGGTCCGCCCCGTTTCGACCACCGAGCCGCGGTCCATGATCGCCACGGCGTCGCAGATCCGTTTGACCACGTCCATCTCGTGGGTGATCAGCAGGATGGTCAGCCCCAGCTCGCGGTTGAGGTCGCGCAGCAGGTCGAGGATGGAGGCCGTGGTCGCCGGGTCCAAAGCCGAGGTGGCCTCGTCCGAGAGCAGCACCGTGGGGCGCGGGGCGAGCGCGCGGGCGATCCCCACCCGCTGCTTCTGCCCGCCGGAGAGCTGGGCCGGGTACGCCGCGGCCTTGTCGGCCAGGCCCACCAGCTCCAGCAGTTCAGCGACCCGGCGGCGCCGCTCGGCCCGGGGCACTCCCGCGATCTCCAGGGGAAAGGCGACGTTGCCCGCGACCGTGCGGGAGGACAGCAGCGCGAAATGCTGGTGGATCATGCCGATCCCGCGTCGGGCCGCGCGCAACTGGGGTGGGGGCAGCGCAGTGAGATTTCTCCCATCAACCCAGATTTCGCCTCGATCCGGGCGTTCCAGGAGGTTGATGCAGCGGAGCAGCGTGCTCTTCCCTGCACCGCTCGGCCCGACGACGCCGTAGATCTCCCCCTGCGGCACGTGGAGGCTGACACCGCGTAAAGCGACCACCTCACGCCCCTTGAGCTGGTAGACCTTATGGAGGTCCACAGCGTTGATCACGTTTCCCCCCGAAGGAGTCGCATGCTTCGACATGACAGTCCCGCACCAATACCACCTCCGGTCGGCGCGGTTGCGGCCGGGGAGGCTGTCCCCCCGTATCCCGCCGGGACCTCCAGACGCCCCTAAAACCCATAATACAGGTAGAAATTAGCGATTTTTCCTTTACCTCCCGAAACTGGGAGATCGCGACAGGTGTCTGTTTTCCGCGGCAAAGCCGCCTACACTCAGTTCAGCCGAGCAATGTCCGGCCGCCTGTTCCCCCACACACCCCACGAGCGGCCTCCGGCCTTACCCCAGGAGCAGGGGACCCGCTTCCCTCACACCCGGTAAACCCCGCACGCGGGACCTCTGTGGCTACCGAGGAGCGAAGAAATGCTGTCCAAGCATTCACGCGGCGACGGTCACACCGATCCCTACGCCGATTTCTGGGCGCCCGACCCCACCGACGGGACCTGGCGCGACCACCTGGCTGACCTCGCCGAACTGTTCGCCCCCCGTGTCAACGGCCCGCAGCGGCTCTCCTTCGCGGCCGCGGTGCTCTCCCTCATTCTCGTCACGGCCTTCCTGTCCGTGCACACCGCCCCCCGGGCGGAGGCAGCGCCCGCCGCTCCCGTGGCGCCCGCAGAAAGCCTCGACTCGCTGCTGGAGCGGGCCGACAAGCTCAGCGAGGAGTACCGCGGCGAACTCCGCGACATGGAAGCCGTCCTCGAAGAAGCCGAAGCAGCCAAAGAACGCGCCGACGCCACGCGCAAAGAAGTCGACGAAGCCCGCGAACAAGTCCGCTACCTCGCGGTGGCCACCTACACCAGCAACGGCCTCGACCCGGCGCTGAGCATCCTGCTCGACCCCAACCCGCAGGAGATCATCGACACCGTCTCCATCGTCGACCACCTGTCCCACACCAACAACGACAAGATCTCCTACCTGCTCGAAGCGATGGAGCGGGACGAAAAAGCGCAGGCCAACGCCGAAGAGAAACTGGAAGAGGCCGAAGCCGACCTCGAAGAGCTCGAAGAACGCCGGTGGGAAGTCCGCAGGCTCATCGCCAAATACCCAGTGCAGGAGATGACCCCGCCGGACAACCTCACGCCGCGCACCCGCCAGATGCGCGACCTCATCATCGAGAAATTCGGCCGCAACGACGAGAACGGCGGTGTGGGCTGCTACCGCCCGAACGGCGGCTGGGTCGTCGGCGAACACCCCAAAGGGCGGGCCTGCGACTTCATGGTCAACGCCCACGGGCAGATGCCCACCCCGGAACAGCAGGCGCACGGGCAAGCCATCGCTGACTGGGCCGTGGAGCACGCCGAAGACCTCGGCATCATGTACGTCATCTGGCGGCAAGAGATCTGGGACATCCGCCGCAACGACGGGTGGCGCCGCATGGCCGACCGCGGCAGCATCACCGAGAACCACTACGACCACGTGCACATCTCGATGTTCTGAGCGCACACCCCTGGGGTGCGGTGTCCGCTCCCGCAGGCGGGCGCCGCGCCCCGGCCCGTAGGTCACCCGGTGAACAGGGGGGCGTACAGCCACGCCGTGCACCCGACACAGATCGACAGCATCACCCCGATTGCGGTGAGGAAGACGAGCCACTCGAAGAACCCGTGTTCGGGTGGCTCCCCGCGGGACGGCATTCTTAGCCCCCTGTAGTCTCCCTCTCCCCCAGCGCCCTCACCATACGTCTCAAACCCCAAGTCTTCCCATGAAACAGCCTGGTTCGGCCAAACAGGTTTGACCCCGGCAACTACGGATCACATCGACGAACCCTGCGTTTCTCCACGTTGCAGCCGGACCACGCACCGTTTCCGCCGCCGCAGGCCGGCCCCGGTCCGCCGTTTTGGCCGTTTCCGGCCATCCGCGCTCCCCTCAGGTCGATAGCGATCGCGCAACGATCCGGTACCGAGCAGCAGTCCTGTGTTCCAAAAGGGTGACGATTCCCCTCCTTTCCCCCCGGAAGGGGGACGCTGCCCTCATTCTTATGGAGGGATAAGATCTCAACGCTTTGTCATGAGCGCAGGACTTCGCCCCGGTCGAGCCGTCCCAGCGGTCCCGGGACCACCAGCATCGGAACCATGAGAGAGTCAACACGCGTCTCAGTCCTGACATAACCAAGCCGGCGCGAGGGGAGTCATGAGCGACAACGGACCCTACACCCAGCCACCTCAGTACCCCGGTGGCGAGGGCAACCCAGGAGGACAGCCCGGACCGTACGGAGGCTCCTACGGCCCCCAGGGCGGGCAGCCCGATCCCAACACCGGGGGACAGCCCAGCTATCACAGCGGCCCCTACCAGGCCCCCTACGGGGACGGGGGTTCCGGCGGACAGCAGGCCATGGGGTACGGATCGGGTCCCTACCCCAGCCAGGGCGGCATGCCGCAATACCCCAACCAGCCTCCCTACCCGCCGCAGTACCACGCTCAGACCCCCCAGCAACCCCGGAAGAACAACGCGGGACTGTGGATCGTCATCGCCGGCGGTGTCGTCATCGTCGTGCTGGTCATCGCGGTGATCGTCGTACTGTTCAACCGGGGCGGCAACGACCGTGCCCCGGTCGCCGACACTCCCCAGACCACCGAGCAGACCGAAGACACGGGACAGACGGACGCCCCGGACGACGACACGGGCGACGACACTGGCGGCAACACCGGCCCCTCGGGCGGTCCCCCCTACTCCCCGCCGGAAGACCCGTGCTCGGTCCTCTCCGAAGGCACCCTCGAAGAGTTCGGTGCCTCCAGCAGCCGGAAGAACATCACCGACAACTCGGCCACGTGCAGTTGGAGCACCGAGGTGGACGGCCTCTACGGCACGCTGACCGTCGAATACTCCACCCCCTACGGCGGCTCCGACTCGGTTGAGGCGGCCAAGGACGACTACGCGTTCAACTACGACTACGCCACCGACGAAGAAGGCTCCATCTTCGACCTGGAAGTCATCGAAGAGCAGGAGCTCAACTACGGCAGCGAGTCGGTGCTCATCTTCGCCTCCGAGGAGATCATCTCCCCCGGCAACCGCACCACCGTCCTGATCCGCCAGGACAACATCAACATCTCCGTGGAGTGGAGCGTCAGCAACTTCAACTCCAATGAGCCGCCGCAGAGCTTCGACGATGTGGAAGAGATCATGAAGAAGGCGGCGGAGGAAGCACTGAACTCCCTGTAAAGCTTCCCCACCCTCACGGGAGCGCGGGCCCTCTCCGCGCTCCCGTTTCTCTTTCCTGAGCTGCCGCGTTGTCAGCGCCCCGGAAGGGCGGGATACTACTCCCTCGCACAGTGCCCCAGCCCGCTTGTCCCGGAAGGACTTGTCGTTGATCACCGTCGTAGGCGAAGCACTCATCGACCTCATCAGCTCGGAGAGCGGCACCTACCGTTCCGTCCCGGGTGGGGCACCCGCCAACACCGCGGTGGCACTGGCCCGGCTCGGCGTGCCGTCGTCCCTACTCGCCCGGATGAGCACCGACCGCTTCGGCCAGCAGTTGCGCGCCTATGTGGGATCCCGCGGGGTCAGCACCCGCGACATCGTCGTCTCCGACGAGCCCACCACCCTGGCTATCGCCACCCTTGACGAGACCGGCCGCGCCACCTACGACTTCTACGTCAAAGGCACCGTCGACTGGCAGTGGCGGCCCGAAGAGCTGCCCGACCCGCTCGCCGACGACGTGACCGCCATCCACGTGGGCTCCCTGGCGATGGCGATGCCGCCGGGCGCGGCCGTGGTGGAAGAGTGGGTGGCCCGGCAGCGCGGCCGCGCGGTGATCAGCTACGACCCCAACATCCGCCCCGCCCTCGCCGGGACCCCGGCGAGCGCCCGCGAACGGGTAGAACGCCAAGTCGCCCTCGCCGACCTGGTGAAAGTCAGCGACGAAGACGTGTACTGGCTGTACGAGCAGGACCCCGCGACCGGGTCTGCTGACCTGCTCGTGGAGGTCGGCCGGTCGTGGTTGCGCCGCGGACCGAGCCTGATCACCATCACCTGCGGCGGCGACCAGACGCTCGTACTGGTGCGGGGCCGCGAGGACCGGCCGCTGTCCGTGGCGCCGGAACCGGTCGACGTCGTCGACAGCATCGGCGCCGGGGACGCGTTCTGCGCCGGACTGCTTGATGCCCTCGGCCAAGCCGGAGCCTTGGGGGCAGACGGGCGCGAGCGGCTGGCCGCCCTCACCGACGCCCAGCTCACCGTGTGCGTGGCACACGCCCACCGGGTCGCCGCGCACACCTGCCGCCGCGTGGGAGCAGACCCCGGCGAACTCGACTTCCCCCCGCTCGAGTTCTAGCCCGCTGCCCGCGCAGGACACGGACAGACCCCTGACCCGCGGCAGCGCCCGTCAGGGGTCTGTGCTGCACGGCAGCCAGCGGAGACCGCAGCCAGCGCCCGGCGGCTAGGAGGAGGCCGTCGACGGTTTGGCGCTAGGGTCCACGTCCACGCCGACCGCCTCAGCGATCGACGCGAAACCGTCACGGCGGGCCAACGCGGCCACCCCGCGGTGGATGCGGCGCGGCCACAGCGGCCCCCCGTAGATGAGACCGGTGTAGCCCTGGACGAGCGTGGCCCCGGCCCGGATCCGCGCCCACGCGTCCTCCGGGGTCTCGATCCCGCCGACCGCGATGAGGACGAGCCGGTCCCCCACCCGGGCGCGCAGACGGCGCAGCACCTGCAGGGCACGCTCCTTCAACGGCGCCCCCGACAGGCCGCCCGCGCCGAGCGCGGCCACCTCCTCCGGGTCAGTGGCCAAGCCGTCGCGGGACACCGTGGTGTTGGTGGCGATGATGCCGTCCAAACCCAGCTCCACGGCCAGGTCCGCCACCGCGTCGATGTCCTCGTCAGCCAGGTCAGGGGCGATCTTGACCAGGAGCGGCAGGTCGGGGCGTCCCGCCTCGTCGAGGGTGCGGCGCACCGCGCTCAGCAGCGGCCGCAGCCGTTCCGTGGCCTGCAAGTCCCGCAGGCCCGGCGTGTTCGGCGAACTGACATTCACCACCAGGTAGTCGGCGAGGTCCGCGAACCGGCGTGCGCTCGTCACATAGTCGGCGACAGCGTCACTGTCCGGGACCACCTTGGTCTTGCCGATGTTGACCCCGACGATGAGGTCGCGGGCCCGGCGGGCGCGGTGGGCGCGCAGCCGCTCCGACACCGCCTGCGAGCCCTCGTTGTTGAAGCCCATCCGGTTCACGATGGCGCGGTCCGCGACCAGGCGGAACAGCCGGGGCCGGGGGTTTCCCGGCTGCGGCTGGCCGGTCACCGTCCCGATTTCGACGTGGCTGAACCCCAGTGCGGTGAGCGCGGCCACACCGCGGGCGTTCTTGTCGAACCCCGCGGCCAGCCCCAGCGGTCCAGGGAATTCCCGGCCGAACACGCGCACCCGCAGCTCGGGCTCGCGCGGCCCTAGCACGCGGCGCATCAGACGGGTCGTGCCGGGCACCGCGGCGAGGGCGCGCAGCCCGGCGAAACTCACCCGATGGGCGCGTTCTGCATCAACACGGCGAAGCAGGGTGTGGAAGATGAACTGGTAGAGCACGAAGGGACTCTATCCCTCAGAGCCGCGGTCGTGTTCCGCGGAGCCGCGGCCGTGCTCGGCGAGGAAACGCTCCAGTTCCGCCCCCAGCTCGTCCGCGGTGGGCAGCCGCGACTCGTCTCCGGCGAGGAGCGCATCGACATCGAGCCCGTTGTGGACGGCCATGAAGTTGTCGTACTGGGCCTCCAGGTTGCGGACCACGCGCTGGACTTCCTCGGATGCCTCCACTTGCCGGTTGATCTCGCCGTCGACCCGGGTCGCCTCCTCAGCGAGCTTCTCGGTGGGCAGCACCAGCCCGGTAACGCGCGCGATGTACTCCAGGACCGCGAGCCCGGCGCGTGGGTACTCGGACTGGGCGAGGTAGCTCGGCACGTGCACGGCGTAGCCGATGACGTCGTGCCCGGCCTGCCCCAGCCGGTACTCCAGCAGCGACATGATGTTGCCCGGCACTTGGATCCGGCCGACCCACGGCGTGTGCTCGGTGACGAGCTCGGGGCGGGTGGCGTGGGGTGTCGCCGTCACGGGACGGGTGTGCGGCACCGCCATGGGGATGCCGTAGAAGCAGACGGTCAACCGGACCGACAGGCGCTCGACCAGTTGCCGCACTGCCGCGGTGAAGCCCTCCCAGCGGCGGTCCGGCTCCAGGCCGTGCAGCAGCAGGAAGGGGGTGCCCTCCAGGTCGTGGAGCAGAGTCAGGGAGAGCTTCGGCTCGGCGTAGCTCACCCAGGTGGTCTCGTTGAAGATCATGACCGGTCGACGGGACCGGTAGTCCAGGAGCCCGTCGATGTCGAAAGTGGCGAGCTCGGTGTGCTGCAGACCGTCGAGGAGGGTCGCCACCGCCTGTTTTCCGGCCGCGCCTGCATCCACGAAACCGTCCAGCGACACCAGCATGACTGGCTCGGACAGTTCCGGAAGGTCAGATCGAAGCTCGTAGAGATCAGCGGGATCTCGCACCTGGACGGGTCTCCGTTCTCACGCTCATCCGTGTGATCGGGTCTTCAGGATACCGATCCACAACTGACTGGCCATACATGCCTCAACGGCAATAACCAGGCACCTTACTGCCCTATTTCCGTTTTAGCACTGTCGGTGAATTTTGAGGCCTCGTAGCCGGTTGAGGGCCGCAGCGATCTCCTGGCGGCGGACCGCCGCGTAGTCGCCATAGTAGCCGCGCCCCACAAAAGTGACGCCGTGGTCGCGGAGCCGTTCTTCCAGCACGTCCAAGGCTTGGCTGAGCGTCCGTTTCCCGTCGACCAGCCCCTCTTCCACCAGGGCGCGCAGCGCCAGTCCGATACCGATCACCTGGGCGGGGTCGACCAGTTGGGAGAGGAACCGCAGGTCGATGTCGGATTCCCCGAAGGTGAGCACGTCCATGTCGCGCCGTTTGATCCGGGTGCGGCCGCGGGCCGCGGCGCTGATCGACGCGGGGTCAGGCACGCGGCGCGCGGGGACCGTGAACGGGGCGTCCTGGCGCGGCCGGGCGAGCGACTGAGCCTGCTTGGTGACGTCGTAGGCACGGTAGGTGTCCAGCATGACCACGTGGTCGGCGACGTCGAAGTAGTCGCCGCTGGCGCCCATGACCAGGACGGTGGACACGCCGTGGACCCGGTGGAGGGGCCGGACAAGGTCCACGAACGGGGTGAGGGGCTCGCGGTCGCCATGCACCAGTTGCTGCATGCGCTCGTCGCGGACCATCAGGTTGGTGGCTGTCGTGTCCTCGTCGATCAGCAGCACCGAGGTGCCCGCTTCCAGCGCTTCCGCGATATTCGCGGCCTGCGACGTGGAGCCGGACGCGTTCTCGGTGCTGAAGTCGCTGGTGTCGGCCCCGGTGGGCAGGGTGCGGACGAAAGCGCTGATGTCGGTGCGGACCACGCTCCGCCCTTCTTCCGCACGGATCTTCACCGCGTCGGCGCGGGTGACGACGAGTTCGCGGCCGTCCCCGGGGATGTGGTCGTAGACGCCGCGCTCCAGCGCGTGCAGCAGGGTGGATTTGCCGTGGAACCCGCCGCCGACGATGAGCGTGATCCCCTCGGGGATGCCCATCCCGGTCACCGTGCCCCGGTGCGGCAGGTCCACGGTGACGCGCAGGCTCTCCGGGGAGGTGAAGGGGACCGCGTCCCGCAGCGGCAGGTCGCTGATCCCGCTGATGCGGGGCAGGATCGCGCCGTCGCCCACGAAAGCCACGAGCCCCAGCTCGGACAGGCGGTCGCGGAGCGCCACCGTGTCGGCGACACTGTCCGCGAACGCTGTGGCGTCCGCGGTGTCCAGCGCCTCCCAACACAGGGCGTCGACCAGGTCGGGCACGGTGTCGCACAGCGCGTGCCGCGCGGCGCGCCCGTCGATGCGGCGCCCGTGCCCGGGCAGTTCCAGGCCGAGCCGCAGCTCGACGGCGCCGTCGCGGATCTGGCAGGAGGAGCGCTCCACTACCTGCTGGCCTCCCGCGTCGATACGGATCCGGGTGCCGCGCAGCACCTGCCGCGCCCGGCGGGCCAGGTAGTCGGCGGTGGCGCGGCGCCGCACCGGGTCGCGCCAGGCGTGCTCCGGCATTCCCGCGGTCGCCGCGGGGATGCGGACCAGGATGCGGGACGGCGGGGCGAAAGGGTCGGCCTGGACCTTCTGTACGGTGAGGGTGAAGTCGCCGAAGTCCCAGTCGCCGGTGAGGGCCCGGTAGCGGCCGTAGGAGGCGCCGTCCAAGCGGAGGAGTTCCTCTGCGAGCCGCTGCTCGTCGCGGCGCCCCCGGATCGGTTCGACTTCGCGGCGCCGGTGGCGGTCACCGCTGGCCTGGGTGCGATTCCGCTGGTGCCGTCCTCCGTAGCCCGCCGACATGATGATGTGCTCCCCCCGTACGGTCCGTTGCCACGTCCCAGAATGCTAGGGGGATTCGCGGGATCTGGCCCGCGAATCCCCGAAGCTGGCGGACTTTTTCTGCTCTGTGACCCTTCGGTGCGGTTGCGGGCTCTAGGCGGTCCGTGCGCCGCGGGCTCAGTCCGCGGGGTAGCGGGCCAGCCACTCGGCGGTGGTCGGCGGGCCGGGGGAGGCGAAGGCCAGCATGAAGTCGTCGGCGAGCTGGAGCAGGTCGGCGCGGCCTTCGACTGGGTCGGCGAGGTCCGGGGGAAGCGCAGCCTCGCCGTGCAGGGCGCCGAGAATGTTGCCGCAGATCGCCCCGGTGGAGTCGCTGTCCCCGGAGTGGCTGACCGCGAGGGCGAGGGCGTCGGTGACCTCCGCGGGAGTGCGGTGGACCAGTGCCGCGTACACCGCGATCGCGAGCGCTTCCTCGGCGATCCACCCTTCGCCCAGCGATTCGACGTGCTCCGCGCTGGGGGCGCCCCCGGCAGCCACGGTCCGCGCGGCGAGCAGCGCCCGTGTAGTCTCCTCGTGCCCGGTGTAGCCGCGCAGTTCGGTGAGCACCGCGTCCAGCGCGGTGTCGAGGTCGTCCCCGGCCAGCAGCCGCCGGATCAGCAGGGCGAGCGCCCCGGACGCTCGTTGTCCGGTGGGGTGGCCGTGGGTGAGCGCCGCGGCCCGGTCCGCCCAGGCGAAGACGGCGGTGTCGGTGGCGACGTGGTCGGGGAGCAGGCCGAAGGGGGCGCTGCGCATCACCCCGCCGCAGCCTTTGGAGCCGTTGCTGGCGGGCGCTCCCCGCTCCTGGCGGCCGCCGACGGCGTCCTGCAGCGCCTGCAGGCAGGTGCGGCCGGGGGCGCGCTGGTGGTACAGCCAGCTCCGGGCAGCCAGCCACCCGGGGTGCTCCCCGGTGGGGGCCGAGACGAACTGGGTGTGGTACCAGCGCAGGTAGGCGTCGTGCACCGCCCGCGTCGGGTCGAACTCTCCGCCGTGGACCGCCTGGCGGACGCGGGCGCGGATCAGCCCGTCCACAGTCCACAGGGTCATCTGGGTGTCGTCGGTGACCAGCGCCCTGGGGTCGACGTGGGAGCGCACACCGGCAGGACCGTGGGCGGCGCGGATCTGAGCGAGTGTGCTGAACTCCACGGGGGCGCCGAGCGCGTCTCCTAGCGCACCGCCGAGCAGGCAGCCGCGCACCCGTGACCGGTACGTGTCACGCGGTTCACTGTGCCACACGATGGGGGGACCGTCCTTTGTCCAGAAAGTGAGAACAGAGGACAGCATGCCAGTTTTACGGCGGGAATTCCTGGTTTTTGCACTCTAGTCCTGGTTTGCCGCCCTGTCGGGGCGGCTCCCGCTCCGCTGCCCCGCGGTGTGCTCCGGGGATGCTCCCGGCAGCCGCTGCGCCCCGGGGTGGGGGCGTGCGGCGCGGTCTCCTCCCTGCCTGCCCGGTGCCGGGACCGGCAGGGTTCGCTGCGCATCCTCGGCAGCGGATGCTGCTTTGCGCCTCTCAGGAGGCGCGGTGGTGGCGTCCGGTGGGGCGGAGCAGGCTGGCAACCCGCTTGGTGACCGCGGCCCCGGCCGCGATGAGCAGGACGATGGTCAGCCCGGCCGAGGTCATGGGGCCCTCGGTGGACATCAGGTCGAAGGCACCGTGGCCGGTTTCGGTCGCCGTGGTGGTCTGCTCGGCCGCTGCCGCGTCGTCCGCGGCCGGAGCGGGGGCGTCCGCCTGCTGGCTGTCGGACGGGGTGCCGGATCCGGGAGACGGCGGGGCGGCCTGCGCCTCTGCTGTCTCCTCCTCCTGCTCGGCGGGGGCGGCCTGCTCCGTGTCGGACTGCTGTTCGGCCGACTCTTCAGGGGTCTCTTCGCTGCTGGCCTCTTCCGGGGCGGACTCCTGGGATTCCGGAATCGGGGAGACCGCGTTGTGGCAGGGCTCGGAGGGGTTCTGGAAGGGGTGGGGCACTCCCGGGGTGCCGGGGCCGTCACCCCACTCCGTGATGTAGTACTCGACGTTGATGTGTCCGGCCCCGCCGGTGACCGTGTACGTGGTCTCGTTCCAGGACTCTCCGGTGAGCTCGGCGAAGGTCTTGCCGTCGATGTCGAGCATCACGTGGCATCCCTGCGACGGGTCGCCGGGGCCGCGGTCGCCGATGAAGAACTCGGCGGTCTTGCCTTCGTAGACCACGTAGCCTTTGGTGCCTAGCGGCCAGCTAGGGGCGGCGAACAGGCCCTTCTGCATGGGTTTGCCCGAGGCGGGCGGCCCCGTGTCGCCGTTGATGCCGGAACCGTCGTCCCAGAAGTACGAGGCTTTGACCTTGCCGTGCAGCAACACGTCGTCGGTAGGCAGGGAAGAGGGCATAGGAGAACCAAGGGGTTGGCGGCAGGACAGTGACGGAACCGCACACCGCGTCCCAGCACCCGCGTCACACAGGCGGAGTGCCACAACCAGAGGGGGTGGGCGCGCTGGGCGACCGCTGCGCCGGCAGCGGTGTCAGGGGGTCAGCGGAGCACTGGCTGCACTCCGCGCCAGGTGCGGGCTCCACCCAACGAGCGCCATAGACGCTCGAAGGGGTCAATCGGTTTACCCGGTTTGATCAAGCTCTGATTACAAACCGGATACAAGGACTCTAAGCGAGAAAAACGCCCCAAACGTTAATAAAAAGGTAAAATCACCCAGCGTGGCCTCTCTGCCACACTCCCCGAGAGACGACGTGCGGGCGGCCCGCATCACCGGACCGCCCGCACGGTTACGCCGCTTCCGCAGCGCTCACGTCACCTGGGCACGCTGCGCAAACCGGGGGTCTTGCCACTCTCCCGACGTGACGACCTCGACCAGTGCCCGGGCCGCGTCGTAGACGTCCACATAGCGCAAGTACAGCGGGGCGAACCCGAAACGCAGAATGTCCGGGGACCGGAAGTCCCCCACCACCCCGCGGGCGATGAGCGCCTGCACGATCGGGTAGTCGTCCGGGTGGCGCAGCGCCACCTGGCTGCCCCGCCGCTCGTGCTCTGCCGGGGTCACGCACTCCAGGCCCGCCTCCGCGGTCACCGCCACGAACAGGTCCGTCAACGCCAGGCTCTTCTCGCGCACCTGCGCCAGGTCCACGCGCTGCCACAACTCCAGGCTCGCCTCCAGCGCGGCCGCAGCGATCAGCGACTGCGACCCGCTCAAAAACCGGCTCGCCCCCGCCGCAGGCTCGTACTCCGGAGCGAAGTCGAACGGACGGGCGTGGCCGTGCCAGCCGCTGATGGGCTGGCGGACCCGCTCGTGGTGGCGGCGGGCCACATAGGTGAACGCGGGCGCGCCCGGACCGGCATTGAGGTACTTGTAGGTGCAGCCCACGGCGAAGTCCACACCCGTCTGCGCGAGCGCGAGCGGCACCGCGCCCACACTGTGGCACACGTCCCACACCACCAGGGCGCCGTGCGCGTGGACCATCTCGGTGACCGCCGCCATGTCGCGCAGGATGCCGGTGCGGTAGTCCACGTGGCTGAGCAGCACCACAGCCACATCCCCGGGCTCCAAGGCCGCGGCCAAGGCGGCGGGGTCGTCCACGTCCACCATGCGGAGGCTGGCCCCGTCCACCAGGTCCACCACCCCCTGGGCGATGTACCCGTCGGTGGGGAAGTTCCCGGCCTCCGCCACCACGACACGGCGGTCCGGCCGCAGCCACAGCGCCGCCGCCACGGTCTTGAAGAGGTTGACCGAGGTGCCGTCCCCCACCACCACTTCGTCGGCCTCCGCCCCCAGCAGCGGGGCAAGCAGAGCGCCGAGGGTGCGGGGCTTGTCCCACCAGCCCGCCTCGTTCCAACTGGCGATGAGCCGCTGGCCCCACTCGTGCTCCACCAGGCGTGCGACCCGGGCAGGCGTGGCCCGGGGCAAGGCGCCCAGCGAATTGCCGTCGAGGTAGATGACGCCGTCCGGCAGCACGAACTCGTCGCGGAACGGGGCCAGGGGGTCGGCGGCGTCCCGTGCAGCGCAGTCCTCGCGGGTGAGGGGGATGGTCACAGTGGTCGGCTCCTTACCTTCACCGAAGGATGGGCCCGGGCTTAGAGCTGGGTCCGCAGCTGCCAGAGCTCCGGAAACACATCCTTTTGGACATTTCTCATCAACCATTGCAAACCAGACGAGCCGCCGGTGCCCGCTTTGGCGCCCATCGTGCGCTTCACCGCCATCGCATGGCGGTGCCGCCACAGGGTCACCCGCTCCGCGGTGTCCAGCAGCGCCTCCGCCAACGCGAGCAGCTCGTTATCGGGCCTGTCGTCGGCGTAGACCAGCTCCCAGACCCGCACCACCTGCGGATGGGGCTCCGCCGGCTGGGTCCAGTCGCGTTCCACCCGCTCGGCGGGCACCGGGAAACCGCGGCGGTGCAGCAGGCGCAGCACCGCGTCGTACAGGCTCGGCTCGGCGAGGGCCCGCTCCAGCTCCGCGCTGACGTGCGGATCGGCACGGTGCGGGCGGATCATGGCCGCCGACTTGTTGCCGAGCAGGAACTCCAGATGGCGGTAGCCGTACGACTGGAAGCCCGACGCCTCACCCAACTGGTCGCGAAACCGGTTGAACTCGGTGGGAGTCATGGGAGCCAACAGCTCCCAAGACTCGGCCAGCACGTCCTGGGCCTTGTGGCCGCGGCGCAGCGCGGCCAGGGCCGCGGGCACGTCATCGGCGTCGACCGCGTCGCGGGCCTGCTCCCATTCGTGCCGGATCAGCGCGAACAGCAGCTCCATGACCTGTGTGGCGACGAGGAACGTGGTCTCAGCGGGCTCCTCGGTGCGGGGGCGCTGCAACGACAGCAGCGTGGAGACGGCGGTGTAGTGGGCGTACGGGGTGACGCCGTCGAAAGAGAGCGTGGGGCGGCCGCGGTTGCGCTCGGCGCGCTGCTCGCGGGCGAGGGCAGCGGAGGAGGACACGAGGGGATCACCTCCGAAGGGTTGCGCGTCACCTGTCCTGCCGGGCTCCCAGGATGCCCGCCGCGCGCCCGTCCAGGAAGGCGCAATCCACGGCGATCACGACGTTTTTCCTGCCATTCGCAAACCGTTTTCTGCTTATGGTTTATGATCGTCAACCATGCTGGATGCGGTGGACTGGCGGATCCTCACCGAGCTGCAAGCCGACGGGCGCCTGTCCTACAACGAACTGTCCCGCCGGGTGGCGCTGTCGCCCCCGGCCGTCGCCGAACGGGTGCGCCGCCTCGAAGAACGCGGCGTGATCACCGGCTACCACGCGCACGTCGACCTGGACGCGGTAGGGCTGTCGGTGGTCGCCCTCGTCCAAATGGGCTGCTACGGGCCGCTATGCCTGCTGCGCGACGAGGCCGCGCTGGCCCGCCCGGAGATCCTGCGGCTCTACCGGGTCACCGGCGACGCCTGCTGCGTGCTCCTCGTCGGCGTCCCGTCGATGGCGCACTTCGAGCAGTTGATCGACGATCTCGCCGACCACGGCCGCCCCTCCTCCACGATGGTGCTGTCCTCCCCCATCCCGTGGCGGGCCGTCAGCCGCCCGCAGGCTGAGCGGTAGCCTTGGTGCGGTGAGTGTCCTGATCGACCCTCCTGCCTGGCCGGGACCGCGCGGCCTGCTCTGGTCCCACCTCGTCAGCGACTCGTCATACGCGGAACTGCACGCGTTCGCCCGCGCGCTCGGCATCCCGGAGCGCGCCTTCGACCGGGACCACTACGACGTGCCTGAAACGCTGTACGCCAAAGCCCTGGAACTCGGCGCGATCGCCGTCTCCAGCCGGACGCTCGTCGCACGGCTCCACGCCGCAGGGCTACGACGGCGCAAACCCCGCCGCCTGCTCCGTTAACCGGGCGATCTCCGCCGCCACATTGGCGCGGGCCCGCTCCTCCCACCAGGCATACCCCTGCTCAGTGCGGTACAGGCGGGGAGAGGCCAGCAGGTCGCGCAGCACCGCGATCCGCCCCCGCGCGAACTCCACGTCGCCCACGTGCGCGTACTCCTGGCGTACCGCCGCGGCGTAGGCGGTGTACTCTGCGTCCTCTGCGGCCAGGATCGCCAAGTCGGCGTCGCACAGCACTTCCGCGTTGGCGTCCCCCGGCTCTGGGGAATGGTCGGCGGTCACCCGCACCAGGCGGGCCACTTCGGCGACCTGCTCCGTGCTCAACCCGCACGACGGCAGCAGTAGCTCCGCCAACTGCGCGCTGTTCTCCTCGTCCGCCCCAGGCTCCCCCCGGTACACCGCGTCGTGGAACCAGGCGGCATACCGGACCAGGGTGCTGTCCCGGGCGGCGTCCGCGAGCACCTCCACCGCAGCCAGCACCGCTTTGAGGTGGTCGAGCGTGTGGTAGCGGCGGTGCGGCTCCGCCCACCGGGCCAGGAGTTCCGCACCCACCGCGGCGGCTTCCCTCCCCGGTCCGGCCAGCCGCTTCCACTCCCCGGCCAACTCGAACAACAGTCGGGCCATCGGCGCCCCTCCTCCCACCGCGTGTCCCCTCCTCGGGGCGTGCCGGAGACGTCCCCTTGCGAATCTATCCGCCGAGCCCGGGCGTCCCGCGCGCCACACGCCCGGACCGGGGGTGCGGCGCACCACTCCGCCCCTGCGGGATCGGCCCGGCCCTCCCCACCCCGAACCGAAGTGCGCGTTCCGCCATGCGCCACCGATATCGGAGAAAGTTCGGGCAAAAACTCCGCAACCGGCCAGCGGCGGCCGTCGTGTTCCCGGGACGCTCTGCGATGTTTCCAATGGGTCTTGCAGCGCTGGCGACATGAGGGGGAGGGTTATGCGCGTACGCACCGCGCTCGGTTGGACAGCGGCCGCGGTCCTGGTCGGAGGGGCCGGGACCGCGGCCGCCGATGAAGCCATCACGGTGTTCCCGCCCAAAGCGGCCCCGGGCTCCACGGTCTTCGTGCGGGTCTCCTGCCCGGACAGCGCCGAGTGGGTGGAGTACTCTTCGCCCGCGTTCGCGGCGCCCACCCGGGTCGACTTGGCCGGGGAGACCGCGGCCGAACAGGAGTTCGTCCTGTCCGACGACTTGGAACCCGGCGACTACCAGGTCCGCGGCGAATGCGGGGCGGCCGACTCCAGCCACGTGCAGTACGCCAGCGTCACCGTGCCCGCCCCGGACGGGTCCGCGGTCCCGGCACCGCAGCACACCACGCCCTCCCCGGCACCCACGCCCAGCGGCGCGCCGAACGCGGGAGGCGGCGGACTGGCCCGCCCGGCGTCCACCACGACCCCGCCCTTCGACGTGCTCGCCGCCGGTCTCCTCCTGCTCGGTGCTACCGCCGTAGTCGCGCTACGGCAGGGGGTGCGCCGTGGCCGCCCAGCAGCGAAGTAGCGTCGGCGTCCTGCTGGCCGTCCTCCTCGGCGTGGCAGCCGCGTTCGCCAGCGGCGGTCCCGCCACCCCGGAAACACCACTGAAGCGGTCAGTTCCTGTCCGGTTGACCATCGAGTCGATCGGGGTGGACGCGCCCGTCGCCGAACTGGGGCTCAACCCCGACGGCACGCTGGAAGACCCGCCGCTGGACGACCCCAACCTGGTCGGCTGGTACGCGCTCGGTGCCTCCCCGGGCGAAGCCGGGCCCGCCGTGCTCACCGGGCACCTCGACACCCGGAGCGGGCCGTCGGTCTTCGCCCGCCTCAACGAACTACGTCCCGACGACCTCGTCCACGTGGCGCGCGCCGACGGCTCCCAGCCCGTGTTCGTGGTGGACCGGGTCGAACAGGTGCCCAAGGAAGACTTCCCCACCGACCAGGTCTACGGGCCGAGCGACCGCCCGGAGCTGCGCCTGGTGACCTGCGCCGGGGACTTCGACCCGGCTAGCGGCCACTACTCCGACTCCCTCGTGGTGTACGCCGTCCTCGCCGAGTCCGGCGGGTGAGGCGAACCCCTCACCCGCCGGGCCAGCATGGGTGGCGGCACGCGGTGCTTGCCCCACCACGTACCGCCGTCCGGTCCCGGAAAGCCCGCTTTCTCACCCCATCCGGAACCGGAGTCTGGGCTGGTCAGACCGGGATGCTGTCCTGCGCGGCGCGCAGCGCGTCGTTGACGGTGCGCAGCACGGGCGGCTGGACCACCTGGGCAGGGTCGAGGTGGGCACCGCCGCGCACCGTGAACGTGTGCGACTCTCCCGGCAGGAGGGTGACCAGCATGTCATCCGCCTCGGCCCCCGGATCGAGGCGGTCCGCGAACAGGGAGAGGTCGCGCAGCAGGCTCCGCGCCGTCACGGTCACGCACAGGTCCGCGCCACGCGGCACGACACGGGTGTCGTACTCCGGCGCCGGATAGGCGATCTCGCGGTCCTCAGCGAAGAACCAGTACGCTCGGCGTGCCCCCGTGTCCGCGGTAATCAATTCCCGGGTCGCATCCCCGGGGCGCGCCACCTCGGCGGGCAGCGGCACCCGGACGGCGCCGCGGGCAGGCACAGTGAACGGGGCATCGGCCGCGGCCAGCACCGTGCCGTCCAAGGCCCGCCGGGCCAGGTGCGCGGTCCCGGTCCACTCCCGGTTGCTGTCGTTTGCCACGACGAGGACCAGGCCGTCGCCGTCAGGCTGCACCGTGGCCAGCCGCTCGGCGTAGACCGCCCGCAGGGCGTACCACAGCGGTTTGCGCCGGCCTTCGCCGTCCACAGCCGACCACGACGTCACCGGCCAGCAGTCGTTGAGCTGCCAGACCACGCTCCCCGTGCACCGGGGCCACTGGGCGCGGAAGTGCTCGATGCCCAGAGTAATCGCGCGCGCCTGGTTGACCTGGGTCAGATAGTGCCAGTCGTCGAAGTCGGCAGGGTTGCCGAAGTGCGGGGCCAGGCCGCGGGCGAGCTTGCCGTTGCCGTCGACCGCCTTCTGGTGGTGCAGCATGCCCGGCGAATCCGGTCGCAGCTCCTCTCCGGGCAGGGCGGAGCGCAGCGTGGCGTAGGTGGGCGGGGCCTGGAACCCGAACTCGGCCACGAACCGGGGCCGGTAGTTGCGGTAGGCGGTGTAGTCCACCTCGTTCCACACGTCCCAGATGTGGATGGAGGCGTACCGCGGGTCGTTGGGGTGGATGTCCGGCACCCCGGAGTACGGGCTGCCCGGCCAGTAGGGGCGCGTAGGGTCGACCTCGGCGACGATCCGCGGCAGCAGCTCCAGGTAGTAGCCTTCGCCCCAGCTCCGGCCCGCCAGCTCCTCCTTCCAGCCCCAGTCCCAGTAGCCCCAGATGTTCTCGTTGTTGCCGTTCCACAGCACCAGGCTGGGGTAGGGGGCGAGCCGGGCCACCACTTCGCGGGCCTCGGCCTCGACCTCTTCAGTGATCGGCGGCTCCTCGGGGTAGGCGGCGCAGGCGAACAGGAAGTCCTGCCAGACGAGGATGCCGCGCTCGTCGCACAGCTCGTAGAAGTCCTCGCTCTCGTAGCGGCCGCCGCCCCACACCCGCAGCAGGTTCATGTTGGCCGCGACCGCCTGGTCGATCCGCGCGGCGTAGCGGTCGCGCCCCACCCGGCTCACAAAACAGTCGTCGGGAATCCAGTTGGCGCCCTTGACGAGGACGGGCACCCCGTTGACGACGATGGTGAACCGGCGGCCGTCCTCGTCGACACCGGTGTCGAGCTCGACCGTGCGGAACCCGATCCGGCGCTGCCAGGTGTCCAGTTCCTCCCCGTGAGCGGCCAGATCGACGCGCAGGTCGTAGAGCGGCTGGTCACCGTAGCCGCGGGGCCACCAGAGGTCGGGGTCGGGGACGGTGACCTCCAGTTCGGTACGGCACACCCCGGCGGGGACGGCGATTGACTGCTCCCGGTCGGCGATCCGGACGCGCACGACCAGCTCGGTGTCCTCCCCGTGCTCGCTCCGCTCCACCTCCACCCGCACCAGGACGCGGCCCTCCAGGCTGCCGTCGTGGGTGCGGGCCACGGTGATCAGGGGGACGACCTGGGCTAGGCGGGCCGTGTGCCACGCGTGCACGTGGATCGGCCGCCAGATCCCCGAGGTGACGAGGGTGGGGCCCCAGTCCCAGCCGAAGTTGCAGGCCATCTTGCGGATGAACTGGAACGGCTCGGGGTAGGCGTTGGGCCGGTCCCCGAGCTTGTCGCGGAGCGCCGTGGCGTAGCTGTAGGGGGAGGCGAACTCGACCCTCAGTTCGTTAGTGCCGTCTCGGAGCGCCCGGCGCAGGTCGAAACGGTAGGAGCGGTGCATATTGCGGCTCTGGCCGACTTCCGTACCGTTGAGGAACACCGTGGCCACGGTGTCCAGTCCGGCGCATTCCAGGTCGATCCGTTCTGCCTCAGCCAGTGCGGTGGCGTCGAAGGTGGTCGTGTAGCTCCACTGGGTGCGGCCGATCCAGCCGAGCTCGGTCTCGTTGCGACCTTGGTAAGGGTCGGGAATGAGGTTCGCCGCCATGAGGTCGGTGTGCACGCATCCCGGCACGGTCGCCGGTATCCCCGCAGGGCCGATCTCCACTGGAACCTCGGCGGGATCGTCCGCACGGAGGACCCAGTTCTCGCGCAGTTCGATGCGCACTGCCATGGCGTCTCCACAGGTGAAGCGGTGTTGCACTTCAAGGGTGCGACCCGGGCGCCTGGAGGAGGGAGGGGGCGTAACCCGGTGCCGGGTCGCACCCGACTCTTACGACGGTCGTCGGTGTTCCGCCGCGTTCCCCATGAGACTAGTAAACCGGTTCAGTGTCAAGAGGCTGAGAGGAAAATTAAGCGGTTCAGTAAATTGCCAATAAAAGCCGTTCTCCCGTTTTCAGGCACGCCGAAGAGCCGGTCAGCGACTCTCAGCCAGCCGCTGGCCGGCTCGACGGCGAACTAGGGACTACACCGCGGCCCGACGGTGGAAAGGCTGCACGTAGTGCCCCTCGGAGACCTGCACCAGCTCGCTGGGGACCTCCTGGCCCTCCTCAAGGTGGTAGGGATGCGTGGAGGTATCGGCGGCCTCCTTGGCACGGAGCTCGGCCTCGACCTCCTCCCACTTCTTGTGGAACTGCGGCACCGAGGCGAACAGCTTCTTCGTGTAGGGGTGGCGCGGATCGCTGAACACCTTCTCGGTGACCCCGCGCTCCACGATCTCACCCTTGTAGAGGATGACCGTCTGGTCGCTGATGTAGTTGCCCAGCGCCAAGTCGTGGGTGACGAACAGGATGCCCATCCCCCGCGCCTTCAGGTCGGCCAACAGGTTGAGCACGTCGATCCGCGTCGAAGCGTCCAACATGCTGATCACCTCGTCGGCCACCAGATAGTCGATGTCCAGCAGCAGCGCCCGGGCGAGGAGCATGCGCTGCAACTGGCCGCCGCTGAGCTGGTGCGGGTACTTGCCCAACACCTGGTTCGGGTCGAGCCGCACCACCTTCAGCGCCTCGGCCACCCTGTCCTGCCACTCGCTCTGGGAGACCTCCGGGTAGTACTCCTCACGGATCATCGAGAAGACCCGGTCGGCCTTGAAAATCGGGTTGTAGCTGCTGAAAGGGTCCTGGAAGACGCCCTGCACCTTGCGGTAGTAGTCCTTCAGCGCCCGGTGCCCGCGCAGCGTGGACACGTCGATGCCGTCGCAGGTGATCTTCCCCTTGCTCACCGACGCGATCCGCAGCGCCATCTTGCCGAGAGTGCTCTTGCCGCTGCCGCTCTCACCGATCAGGGACACTACCTCGCCGGGACGCACCTCGAAGCTGGCGTCCCGGACTGCAGTGAACTCTCCCCCGCCGAAGGCGCCCACCTTGTAGACCTTGGTGACCCGGTCGAATTTCAGCATCTGATCACTCGGCCTTCCAACAGGCGACGTGGTGGTCGCTTTCCACTTCCACGAACGGCGGCTGCTCCAGACACTGCTTGTCGGCCAGCGGGCAGCGATCCCGGAAGCGACACCCCTGCGGGGGATTGAGGAGACCGGGCGGGCTCCCCGGAATACCGCTCAACCGCTTGTCCTCGTACTTGACGCCCACCTCGGGAAGCGAGTCCAGCAGCATCTTGGTGTAAGGATGCTTGGGCATCTCGATGATGGTCTTGGCGGACGCCTTCTCCGCAAGCCGTCCGCTGTACATCACCATGATGGTGTCCGCGATCTGGTACACCAGCGAGATGTCGTGCGTCACGACGATCATGCTCTTGACGAACTCGCGGTCGCGGAACTCCACCAGGGTTTCAGCGACAGCCCGCTGGGTGGAGACGTCCAGCGCCGACGTCACCTCGTCGGCGATCAGCAGCGACGGGTTGAGCAGCGTCGAGATCACCATGACCGTGCGCTGCTTCATCCCACCCGACAGCTCCAGCGGGTAGCGGTCCAGCACGTCCCGCTCCAGCTCCACCAGCTCCAGACGGCGGTGCAGCTCGTCGCGGACGTCCCGGAACCGCACCCCCCGCGACTCCAGCAGCTCGGCGATCATCTTGCCGATCTTGCGGGTCGGGTTCATCGCGCTCATCGCGTACTGCGGGATGATCGAGACCCGCTTGTAGCGGAACTCGTCCATGGCCCGGTCATCCCAGATCGGCATCTCGTCGCCGTCGAGGGTGACGCTGCCGCCGATGTAGCGCATCCGCCCGTCCAGCCGGATCAGGCTCTTGCTGAGTGTGGACTTGCCGCTGCCTGACTCTCCCGCCAGTCCCATGATCTCGCCGTCGGCGACAGTGAACGTGGGACCGTCGAGAGCGCGGACGTCACCACGCAAGGTGCGATAGTAGACCCGCAGGTCCGAGACTTCGAGGGTCACCTGCTACATCTCCCTCAGCTTGGGGTTGAAGACCTCGTCCAGCCCCACGTTCATGACGTACATCGAGCCGACAATCGCGGTGATGCCCAGGCCCGGAGGCACGAACCACCACCACACGCCCAACTGCAGGGCGCCCCACTTGACGGCCTGGTGCATGATCAGCCCCAGCGACATGCCGTCGTTCGGGCCCAGTCCCACGAAGTCCAGTCCTGCGGCGGCCAGCACAGCGCCGCCGAAGAGCAGGATGAACGTCATGAACAGGTAGGAACTCATGTTCGGCGCGATGTCGCGGACGATGATCTTCCATGGCCGGACACCGCTCAGGCGGGCCAGGTCGACGAAGTCGCGCGAGCTCAGCGACAGCGCCTGGGAGCGGACCGCACGCGCAGCCCACGGCCAGGAGGTCATGCCGATGAAGAAGGACTGCGTCACCACGCCATAGGAGTCCACGTAGGCGGCGATGATGAACAGCACCGCCAGGGTGGGCAGGACCAGGACGACGTTGGTCAGCATGTTGAGGACCTCGTCGATCCAGCCGCCCTTGTATCCGGCGACGAAGCCGATCGTCATGCCGATGACGGCTGCGATCCCGCCGCCGAGGAAGCCGACGAGGAACGTCGAGCGGATGCCGTAGACGAACTGGGTGAAGAGGTCCTGGCCGAACTGCGTCGTCCCGAACCAGTGCTCTGCCGACGGCGGCAGCAGCGGAGGCGCGTACCGCTCGCCGGGGGTGTGCTCCAAGAACGGCGGGACGACCAGGCCCACCAGCAGGAACAGGAGCACAATCGACAGGCCGACGACCAGCTTGGGATTGCGCAGTGCGAAGTAGAGGGCTTCCAGCCGGGGCGCCTTCGGTGTGGCGACCGCCGGCTCTTCCGGAGCCGTGGTCGGGTCGGGCAGCGGCTGCGCGGCTGTCATTTGGCTCCTCCCTGCATCTGGACGCGGACACGCGGGTCGACCAGGGCGTAGACGATGTCGATGATGAAGTTAGCGATCAGTACGCCGATGACGATGAACAGGAAGGTTCCCTGCAGCAGGAAGAAGTCCTGGTTCTGGATCGCCTGCAGGATCAGGTAGCCCAGGCCCTGGTAGGAGAAGACGATTTCGGTGAGCAGCGCGCCCGCGACCACCGTGCCCAACTGCACGGCCAGGCCGGTGAGCTGGGGCAGCATGGCGTTACGGAAAGCGTACTTGCGGATCAAGCGACGCGGCGCGCCCAGCGCCTGCAGGTAGTTGGAGTACTCGGACTCCAGCTCGTAGATGATCATGTTCCGCATGCCGATGGCCCAGCCGCCCAGGGCGACCAGGAACAGCGACAGGAACGGCAGGAACCAGTGCTCCAGCAGGCTGGAGATGAACGTCCAAGTGAACGCAGGCTGGAGGGAGAGGCCGTACGATCCTGCGGCGGGGAACAGGCCCGCGACGATGCCGAGGCTCCAGGCCAGCAGGAGCGCCAGCCACATGTAGGGAGTAGCGGTGAGGATGTAGCCGATGGGCAGGATCGTGTTGTCCAGCCACTTGCTCCGCGCGGCGTAGGCGCCGAACCAGTTGCCGACGAGCCAGCTCAGGATAATCGAGGGCAGCAGGAGTCCCAGACTGTATGGGACCGCTCCCAAAATCAGGTCAATAACAGGCGTGGGGAAGTTCCAGATGCTAATCCCCAGGTCGCCCTGGAACAGCGAGACCCAGAAGTTGAGGTACTGCTGCCAGAGCGGCAGGTCCAGGCCGAACATCTTGTTGAAGTACCCGTACAACGCTTCCGCTGCGCCAGCGTCGTTGAGCGAAGCACGGGCGAGCCGGCTCTTGATGGGGTCACCGGGCATCAGCCGCGGGATCATCCAGTTGATGGTGACTGCTGCAAAGAAGGTCAGCGCGTAGACAAAAATCTTGCGGCCGAAGTATTTACGCAACGGGCCCTCCTGGGCTCGGTGGCCATACGGGGCCCCCGTCTCGCCGCTCCACTCCCCGGGAGCGGGCGGCGGGACGGGGGCTAATCACCGGAAGACCACTTCTCGAAACTCGCTGCCTACTCTTCCTCCGAGGCGGGCTCCAGTTCGGTCAGCATCAGGATGCTGCCGAGCTGGAAGTAGCCGCGCCAGGTCGAGGGCAGGTAGTTGTTGTCGGACTCGCTGGAGGGCCAGTTGGTCCACACCGAGTTGTTGTACTGCGCCCACAGGCCGTTGTACCAGAGCGGGATGACCGGCATCTCCTCGAGCTGGATCTTCTGGATCTTGCCCGCCACCTCGCGGATCTTCTCGGTGTCCTCAACCGGGATGCCGTCGAGTTCACCCACCAGCTCCCAGGCCTCTTCGTTCTCGTAGCGGCCGAAGTTGACCGTAGTCTGCTGGTCCTGGACCGGGAGGCGGAAGATGTAGTCGTAGTAGGTCCACGGCGTGTTGCTGATCTGGCGCTCGTTGTTGATCACCAGGTCGAACTCGCCGCTGTTGCGCTGGTCCACCAGGGCGTTGAACTCGGGGAAGTCAGTGGTGACCTTGATACCGACTTCGCTCGCGCTCTCGCTGATGACCCGGGCGGCCTCCATCCAGTCGGTCCAGCCGCTGGGAACGATGAGGGTCAGATCGATCGGCTCACCGTCAGGGGTCTCGACGAAGCCGTCGTTGTCGGTGTCCTCGTAGCCGGCTTCCTCAAGGATCTTCTTGGCGACCTTCGGGTCACGCGGGGTGGCGTGCTTCTCGACCACCTCGGTGTCGATGTAGTCGTCCCAGACAGGGAGCAGACCGGTGGGGTCGGCCTCGGTGACCAGGCCGCCGTAGACGTTGTTGACGATCTCGTCCATGTCGATGGAGGCCGAGAGCGCCTTGCGGAACTCAGGGTCGTCCATCGGCTTCTTGGTGGTGTTGGGCACCAGCCACGCGGTGTTGGCCGCGAGCATGTAGGGCTCTTCAGGGAAGTAGGTCTGGACCTGGTAGCCGCCCTGGACGAGCTGCGCGATACCGGGCAGGAAGTTGTTGTTGATGTCGATGTTGCCCTGGAGCACCTGGCTCAGCGCGGCCTCGTTGCTGGTGTTGACCACGTCGACGATGTACGTGGGCTTGACCTCGTGGCCGAGCGCCTCAGTGGCCCACCAGTCCTCGTTCTTCTTCCAGACCTGGCGGTCCTGGTCGTGGGTCTCGTAGAGGTACGGGCCGGTGCCGACGGGGTCCTCGTTGGCGCCGGTGAGGATCTCCTCCTCGGAGCGCTCCGACCAGATGTGTTCGGGCACAATGGCGTTGAAGTACAGCCAGTTGGCCCACTGCGCGTAGTTGGCCTTGGAGAAGGTGAACTTGACCGTGTAGTCGTCGACGGCCTCAGCGCTCTCGAGCCACTCCCACAGCGAGTGGTAGGAGGAGCCCTCGTACTTGCCGATCTCGACGGTGAAGACCACGTCGTCGGCGGTGAAGTCTTCGCCGTCGCTCCACTTGACGCCCTGGCGGAGCTTCAGCTCGTAGGTCTTGTCGTCGACCCACTCGCCGCTCTCCGCAAGCCAGGGGATGTATTCTCCAGTCTGCGGCTCGTAGAGGAACAGGGTCTCGTAGACCAGACCCACCGTTCCGGTGGCGTAGTTACCCGTGTCGAGCGGGTTCCACGTGCTCGGCGGCCCCCACTGGGTACCACCGGTGTAGAGGGTCTCCGCACGGGGGTAGTCCCCTGTCGCTCCACCGTCGCCCTCTGTGTCACCCCCGCAGGATGTGGCCAGCAAGCTGACCAGTGCGAGGGGGATCAGAAACCTGTAGCGGTTTCGCATCGTTCTTCTTCTCTCCTCCATCTGTTACCGACGCGTGGCCCGGCAACAGTTGTTTGGGAGCGTTCCCAAACGAAGGCCCCCCGTAGCCTTTCGTCTGGTCACGCGGGTTTTTGCCAGCAGATGCGGCTGTTGCTCTCCCCTCCCGCCCGTTCCGCCACACAGATCACAGACGGGAGTGAACGAAAGAACATCAATAAACCGGTTTAGCGTCAAGACTGTGTTATGAAAACTAAACCGGTTTACGCGGGACGTGCTGTTTGCACAGCAAACCCGCCCACCGCACCGTACACACCTGACTGGATTACAACGAACTTACTTCACCTTGGTCAAGCGGAGGTCAAGAAGTGATCAGAATGCAGCGGGGCCCGTACTTGCCCGCGGGATGAGCCGGCTCGGCGGAGTCTGCCGGGAACGGGGAGTACGCCCTTCAATCACTTCCATCAGCAAAGACGCGGCAATTCTCCCGTGCTGGGTGACCTCGCGCCCCACCGCAGTCAGCGCAGGGCGGATGACCTGGCAGATCCGGGAATCGTCCCAGGCCACGATCGACAGCCGCTCCGGAACAGGGACCCCCATCTCCTGCGCCGCGCCCAACGCCGCCACTGCCATCAAATCGTTGTCAAAAACAAGTGCGCTCGGCGGGTTCTCCGCAGAAAGCAACTCGCGAGTAATATCCGCGGCGCGGGATTCCACATAGTCCGCGTGAACGATCTCTGCCCGAGTCAACCCCACTTCGCGCGCCACTTTGGCGAATGCCTGCGACCGAACTTCGGTGTGCACGAACTCCGCCGGACCCGCCACCCGGACAATCCTCCGGTGGCCCAAATCGGCCAAATACCGGATCACTTCCCCCATGGCTTCCGCGTCGTCCGTCCACGCGCACGGCAGGCCCTGGGTGTGCTCGGGACCGCCGACCACGACCGCGGGCAGCCCCAGCTCCTTCACAAACGGCAGTCGAGGGTCGTCACGGCGCAAATCCACCAGCAGCACCCCGTCGACCCGGCGCTCCGCATGCCAGCGCTGGTACGTGGCCGTCTCCACGTCCCGGTCCTCGGCAGAGCGCATCAACAAAGAGAACGGGCTGCCGTCGAGTTCGAGCTGGATCCCCCCGATCAACTGCATGAAGAACGGCTCGGCGGCCAGCGTCTTGGCCGGACGGTCCACCACCATGCCGATCGCCCAGGCCCGACCGTCCGACAGGGAACGCGCCGCACTGCTCGGCGCCCAGCCCAACTGCTCGGCGATGTCCAGGATGCGGCGCCGCGTGGCGTCCGAGACTCCAGGCCGACCATTCAGCGCGTAGGAGACCGCTCCTTTGGAAACGCCTGCGGCCTTGGCGATATCCACGATCGTCGGACGCCTCATCCTGTCTCCCCGCGCTGGCTCAATGAACCGGTTCACTAAAGGTGAGGTTAGCAACGGCCCTAGGTCTCTACCGTCACCGGAGGAGTGTTCCCCCGCGTCCGGGACCTCCTGCCGTCCCCATGCCTCTGGCCAGGCAGGAGCAGCCGCCCCTGGTGTTCAGAAACGTTCCGGTAGCACAGGTGCGGCACATTTTCCACCATTGCCCCTGTCCTGTTCCGTTTCCCCGAAGCAGAGGCGTACCCTGGACGCTTGTGTCTACCCTGTTCTCCACGCTTGCGCGGCGACCACTCCACCGCCGTAAAGGGGTGCCCGTGTCGAGTCTGGCGGGAATCGCGCACATCACCCTGTCCGTGCGCAACCGCGACACCAGCGTCGAGTTCTACCGCGACGTCCTCGGATTCCACGAATACAAGACCGAGGACGGCCCGCACTGGCGACGCACCTTCTGCCGCCACCCCAACGGCCTGGTGCTCTGCCTCACCCAGCACACCGACCACTTCAACGCCCGTTTCGACCCCCGGCACGCCGGGATGGACCACCTCGCCTTCGCCGTCTCCTCCCCCGACGACCTCGAAGAGTGGGAGAAGCGGCTGGACGCGCTCGAAGTGGAGCACACCCCGATCCTCCACGGCGACCACGGGCCGCTGCTGATGTTCGAAGACCCCGACGGCATCCAGTTGGAGCTGTGCTGCCCGGACCCGCCCGCGGGCTAACCCGCAGGCGGCTCAGTTCAACGGGACGAGCTGCAGGCGGATATCCCGCTCCCGCATCTGCTGCACCGCGTTGGCGGGCAGGCGGTCGTCCGTGATGATGAGGTCGAACTCTTCCAGCCGGGCGACCGTGAACGTACCGAACTTGCCGTACTTGGTGCTGTCCACCGTCAGCACACTCTTGGACGCCACCCGCAGCAGCTCCTGCTTGGCCACCACCTTGGCCTCCGACGGCGTCGTGGAACCGCGTTCCACATCCCACGAGCTGCTCGCGATGAACGCGATATCCACGTTGACCCGGCGGAGGAACTCGGCGGTGAACTGGCCGACCGAGGAATGGTCCGCGTGCGACACCACACCCCCGGTGTGGATCAGTTCAATATTGGGGTACTCCATCAGGTGGCCGACCACGTTGAAGTCGTTGGTCACCACGGTCAGCCCTGCCTTGTCGGTCAGCAGCGGCACCATCTGGAGCGTGGTCGTCCCCGCATCCAAGAAGATCGTGAAATTCTCCCGGACGAGCTCGGCGGCGGCTCGGGCGATGGCGCGTTTGGCCGGGACCTCGAGCTGGGCCTTGGCCAGATAGGAGGGTTCGCTCTTCAGACGTGCGGCCAGGCGGACGCCCCCGGTCACGGAGAGGACCTTGCCCTCGTTCTCCAGCGCCTGGATATCCCTGCGCACCGTCATGTGGGAGACGGACAGCATCGACGTGAGCTCACTGATGCTGAGGACGTTGCGTTCCTGCAGCAGTTTGAGGATGTGTTCGCGACGCTGATCGGGGATCATCTTCTGGCCTCGTTCGATTCTGTTCGGTGCGGGGGTGCACTGTGGGACGCGCATATCTTTCTTAGCAGTTCTCTCTTCCGGCAACGCCCCTCCCTCCCGCCCAGTTCCCCCGGCCACACCGGAGGCGTCCGCTGAGGAAGGGGCAGGAAAGCAGGACATTGGGTCGGGAGTGAAAAGCCTCCCCGGGGGATATCCCACCGATTCGCCGGTCGCTCCCGGGCGGAAGGGGTGAGGAGGAACACCCTTGCTCCGGGAGAGAGGAAAACTCACGTCTTCCTCACACGGGCGGCGCTATCCTCTCCTCAGTTTGCACCCGAACTCCCCTCCCCACAGGAGGTTCCCCCGCACAACACTGGCCCACGCAGCCCGCTCCTGCGCCGGGCCCGGGTGAGCGATCATGACGACCACTGATCTCGCCGCACCGGACGCACCGTTCGTTCTCCACGTCCTCGACACCGCCGTCCAGCTCTTCTCCCGCCACGGCACTACCGGGGTCAGCTTGGACGCCGTCGCCGCCGCAGCCGGCGTCGACCCGGACGACCTCCGCCGGGTCTTCCCCACGCGGCTCGACCTGGTCTACCGGCTCGTCGTGGACCGGGTCCGCCTGCTCACCGCAGCCGAGCCCGCCAACACGGCCCCCGCATCCCCGGTAGAGCAGATGCGCCGCCTCGTCCGCCGCCACATCGAGCACAGTTGCCGCTACCGGGTCGAACTGACCCTGCGCAGGTCCCTGCTGCGCACCCTGCGGGCGATCTCCCCGCCCCGCTACCGGGAGCTCTCCCTGCTACTGCGTGCCTACCACGACCGGATCGCCCGCATCATCGACCAGGGCCGGACCGACGGCGTGTACACCCCTGCAGACGGCTCCGGGGAGCCCGTGACCGCGACAACCGTCCTCGACACCCTGGATTCCACCCTGAACTGGTACGACCCCTCCAGCATGACCCCCCAGCAGCTCGGGGACGTCTACGAGGACCTCGTCCTCCACCACCTGCTGGGCGTCGCCCGCCGCTGAACCGGACTGCCGCCCGCGCCGCACCGCGGGCTACCGGAAGACCAGCTCGGCATCCCGGATGAAGTGCGCCACCTTCTCCGTGGTCAGGGTCATCCCGTCAGCTGCGACCCGGCTCGTGCCGCCCCACACGTTCAGGCAGGCAATCGCGTCGACTTTGAGCCGCCGGATCTCCTCGGACAAGACGATGCGGTTCATCCGCTCCCACGGCACCCGGGGATCTTCGGGGTGCGCCCAATGCCACAACCAGACCGGGCAGCCCAGGACCGGGATGTCCAAGGCAGCGGCGGCCTGCCGGGCGGCCCGGGCCACCGGCTCGGTGGCGGGATTCCGGTCCCCCTCCCACGGGGCCAGGCACAGGTCGAAGCCCGCACACAGCCGGGTCAGCGTCTCCGCCTGCGGTTCGCCCCCGCCACCGCCGTGACCGTCGGAGTCCCGCAACTGGACGATCTCGACCCCGTCAGCGCCCAGCATCTGCAAGGCATGCCGCACCTCGCCCCACCACTCCCACGGGGTGCCGCGTTTTCCCGAGTCTGCCACGTCCCCCGTGCTGGCAGAGACCATCCGGACGCGGGCCCCGGAAGCAGCCAGCATGGAAATCGTCCCCCCGACCGACAGGACCGCATCCCCGGGGTGCGCGGCGATGACGACCGCGCTCGTGATCCCCGCCAGGTGCACCGCGGGAAACTCCCGCAGGGCGGGCCATCCCCGCCAGGACGCCTCAGAGGTTCCCGGCCGGTCCATGGAATGTCGGCGGCGTTCCGCCCACCGTGCGGCGCGCATATGTGCCTCCTCTTCAGCGGCGGTCCCGTGTGGGGTGGACACTTTCCCAGAACCCCGCGCCGCATGCGCGGGACCCGCGGGGAAGGACGGCCTGCGGCACGCCACACTGGACGGGTGAGCCGATCACCGTCCCTGCAGTGCCCGGCCCCCGTGTGGGTCGTGGCGGGAGCCCCTGGCGCAGGAAAGTCCACCGTGGCGGACCTGCTGCTGCGCCACCTCTTCCCGGTCCCCGCCCTGCTCGACAAAGACACGCTGTACAGCGGCTGTGTGGCCGCGCTGCTCAGCGCGCACGGCCGCCCCCACGGGGAGCGCGAAGGCCCCTGGTACGACGCGCACATCAAACCGCACGAGTACGGGGGGATGACCGCGGCGGCGCGGCAGATCCGCGCCGCGGGCTGCCCCGTCCTGTTGGACGCCCCGTTCACCCAGCAGATCCGCGACCTGTCCCGGTGGCGCGCCTGGGTAGCGGAACTGGGCGGAGCACCCGTGCACGTGGTGTGGGTGCGCAGCGACGCGGAGACCCTGCGCGAACGCCTCATCGCCCGCGGCCGGGCCCAGGATGCGGGAAAGCTCGCGGACTTCGCCGCGTTCACCGCACGGGTCCGCCCCACCGAGCCGCCCGCAGCGCCTCACGTGGCCGTCGACAACCGCCGGGGCGCCCCCGCGCTCGACCGGCAGGTGCAGGCCCTCGTCCACGAGCGCTGGCCAGAGTTCGCCCGGGACAAAGGCCCATAGCCCTGTCAAATCTGAGAAAACCTTATGTGACAGGTATGGACCAATCGGGTATATCGCTGCCTATGAGTTCCATGACACCACCCCTGCGCACTGAGCGTCTCCTGATCAGAGACTGGAGCCTCGACGATGTCGAGGCCGCCTACAAGATCTACGGCTCCTCTGAAGTAGCGCGGTGGATCAGCACGGGAGCGGTCGACGACGTCTCCGCGATGCGCTCGGTCCTGGAAGCATGGGTCGAGGCGCAGCCGAACCTGGTACCTCCGGCTGGGCGGTGGGCGGTGGTACGCACAGAAGACGGGGAGGTCATCGGGGGCCTCTCCTTGCGGCTGATGCCCCCGTTCGAGGAAGACTTCGAGCTCAACTGGCAGTTGCGCCCCGACGTGTGGGGGCAGGGCTACGCCACGGAGGCGAGCCGAGCCCTGATCCGGTGGGCGTTCAAGCAAGGACTGGAAGAAGTGTTTGCGGTCGCCCGGGCGGAGAACAAGCGCGCCATCGCCACGGCACGCCGTATCGGTATGGAGTGGGTCGGCGAAACCGACAAGTACTACGACGGACGCCGGCTCCAGGTGTTCCGCTGCCGCCCGTCCGACCTGTAGCCCGCGGCAACCGTGCGGCGGGGTGTGGTCTGCAGGCCGCTTGACCAGCAAGTGGACACGCGTCGATGAGATCCCCGAAGCCACCGTGTCAGTTCGGCGGACGGTGGGACGTTTTCCGGAGGTACTGAGCGCACAGGAGCACGGTCCGTCGTTGTCCGGAGTACCGCCGTCCGCCACGGCACTCTTCCCCCGGCCGGGTGCGGCGGCAGTGGGGTGGGCATGGTCTCGGTCCCTGGCCTTCGCCGGTTATTCGCTGAATCCGGCCTCGGACCACAGCGGTTGCGGGGCGCAGTGCTGCGGTGCCGGACGCGCGGGGGTGCGCCGCAGCGGACGGCGGAGCCGCTGGCACAGTTCGACCAGGGTGGCGGCCCCGTGGTGCCGGAGTGCGGCGAGCACGACGTGGGCGGCGGCTTCCGCGTCGGCGTCCGCGGTGTGGTGGCGGCGCAGGTCGTAGCCGATCGTGCGGCAGACCGTGGGCAGCCGGTGGTTCCGCAGGGCGGGCCACGTCCGCCGGGCGATGTCCAAGGAGCACGCGTAGTGGAGCGAGGGCTCGGGGAGGCCGGCGTGCGCGCAGGCAGCGCGGATCACGCCCATGTCGAACACTGCGTTGTGCGCGACGAACGGGCTGCCCGCGGCGAATTCCAGGATGGTCGTGTGGACCTGCGGCCAAGCGGGGGCGTCGGCGACGTGCTCGGGGGTGATCCCGTGGACCGCGATGTTGTCCTGCTCGAAGTGGTCGACGGGGGCCGGGGGACGGACCAGGGTGGTGTAGCGGTCGACGATCCGCCCGTCGGTGACTCGCACGAGTCCCACCGCGCACACGCTGCCCTGGTTGCGGTTGGCGGTCTCGAAGTCGATAGCGGTCCAGGTGTCGTGCATCGCCGGTCGTCCTCCCTTGGGCCGCACTGGCCAGGCGTCGGGGTTCCTCCCATGCTCCCGGAACTTCACCTCATCCAGCACCCCTCCTTCTTTGAGTGACCTAGATCACTTATTGCTCTTGACTTTGTGCTACGGTCTCACTACATAACGAGAACGGCGCATTCCTCCTTCCCCGATTCTGTCGCGGAATGCGCATCCCTATATGGGAGCGCTCCCATAGCGCTCTTCCTCCCCTCTCCCCTTGGAGGAACCATGGCGAAATCCCCCGCCGCCCGGAAGGGCGGCCCTCCGGTCGCTGTCGCGGTGACCGCGGCCCTCGCCCTGCTGATCGCGCTCCTCTCCCCCGGAGTCGCGCAGGCCGCCGGTCTCACCGCCACAGTCACCAAAGAATCCTCGTGGGACAACGGCTACTCCGCGTCCGTCACCGTCCGCAACGACACCTCGAGCACCGTCTCCCAGTGGGAGGTCGTCCTCACCCTGCCCGGCGGCACTACAGTGGCCCAGGTGTGGAACGCCCAGCACACCAGCAGCGGCAACTCCCACACCTTCACCGGGGTTTCCTGGAACAGCACCATCCCGCCCGGAGGCACCGCCTCCTTCGGCTTCATCGCTTCCGGCAGCGGCGAACCCACCCACTGCACCATCAACGGCGCCCCCTGCGACGAAGGCTCCGAGCCGGGCGGCCCCGGCGGTCCCGGAACCCCCTCCCCCGACCCCGGCACGCAGCCCGGCACCGGCACCCCGGTCGAGCGGTACGGCAAAGTCCAGGTCTGCGGCACCCAGCTCTGCGACGAGCACGGCAACCCGGTCCAACTGCGCGGCATGAGCACCCACGGCATCCAGTGGTTCGACCACTGCCTGACCGACAGCTCGCTGGACGCCCTGGCCTACGACTGGAAGGCCGACATCATCCGCCTGTCCATGTACATCCAGGAAGACGGCTACGAGACCAACCCGCGCGGCTTCACCGACCGGATGCACCAGCTCATCGACATGGCCACGGCGCGCGGCCTGTACGTGATCGTGGACTGGCACATCCTCACCCCGGGCGATCCCCACTACAACCTGGACCGGGCCAAGACCTTCTTCGCGGAAATCGCCCAGCGCCACGCCAGCAAGACCAACGTGCTCTACGAGATCGCCAACGAACCCAACGGAGTGAGCTGGGCCTCCATCAAGAGCTACGCCGAAGAGGTCATCCCGGTGATCCGCCAGCGCGACCCCGACTCGGTGATCATCGTGGGCACCCGCGGCTGGTCGTCGCTCGGCGTCTCCGAAGGCTCCGGCCCCGCCGAGATCGCGGCCAACCCGGTCAACGCCTCCAACATCATGTACGCCTTCCACTTCTACGCGGCCTCGCACCGCGACAACTACCTCAACGCGCTGCGTGAGGCCTCCGAGCTGTTCCCGGTCTTCGTCACCGAGTTCGGCACCGAGACCTACACCGGTGACGGCGCCAACGACTTCCAGATGGCCGACCGCTACATCGACCTGATGGCGGAACGGAAGATCGGGTGGACCAAGTGGAACTACTCGGACGACTTCCGTTCCGGCGCGGTCTTCCAGCCGGGCACCTGCGCGTCCGGCGGCCCGTGGAGCGGTTCGTCGCTGAAGGCGTCCGGACAGTGGGTGCGGAGCAAGCTCCAGTCCTGATGTGCAGCGCGGTGGCTGCGCGCCCCTGAGCACAGCAAGCGGCCCGCGAGGCTCAGCCCCGCGGGCCGCTTCTCTCCGTGGTTCCTCCCCCGTGGGGATGAGCGGAGAGGATCAGCGAGCGGTGCAGCTCAGCGTCAGCGAGCTAGGCGCGTCGCCCGAGCCGATGAAGCCGAACGTGGCGGACTGTCCCGCACCCAGCTGGCCGTTGTAGGACAGGTTGCTGGCCGTCACCGTGCTCGTGCCGCTGAAGCTGGCGTTCCAGCCGTGGGCCACGCTCTGGCCGCCGGGGAAGGTCCAGCTCACCTGCCACGAGGAGATCGCGGAGTCGCCCGCGGTGACCGTCACCTCGCCCTGGAAGCCGCCGCCCCAGCTGCCGATGGTGGCGTAGGTGGCGGTGCAGTCGCCCTCCGCGGGAGGCGGAGTCGGAGTCGGCTCCTCGGTCGGCTCTTCCGTCGGCTCCTCGGTCGGGCCCGGCTGGGAGCCGCCGAAGATCGTGGCCTCCTTGGCCGTGCTCGCAATACCGTTAGGGCCGTAGAAGATCCGCTCGCCCCACGGGCTCAGGTTGTCGCCGTCGAAGTTGTACACCATGTCGAGGTACTCGACCCCGCCGCCGTTGCCGCTCCACGACCAGCCGATGTAGCCCAGCTTGAGCCGCTCGGCCTCGGCCATGATCGTGTCCTCGTCGGGGTTGCCGTCGGAGTGGTCGTGGCCGAACTCGCCGATGATGAGCGGCAGGCCCGCGTTGACGAAGTGCTCCAGGTAGCTGGTGATCGTGGACGCCTGGGAGTAGACGCCGTACATGTGGATCGAGAAGACGGTGTTGCCGGTGGGGTCGCTGGCGTACACCTGGTCGGCGTTGTTCCGCATGGTGTTCGTCCAGTCCTGGCCCCAGTTGGGGGCGTCCACCACGAGGGTGTGCTCGAATCCGGCGGCGCGCAGCCGCTGGATGGCGGCGGAGGTGTCCGACGCCCAGCGGGCGACGGTCGCGGAGTCGTTGCCGTAGGGCTCGTTGCCGATGTTGATGAGGACATAGTCCTCCTCGCCCTGGAGCACGCTCTTCAGCTCGATCCAGTAGTCGACGGCCTGGTCGAGCGTGGAGGCCCCGCTCTGCTCGCCGTAGCCGGTGGTGTCGTGCACCTCCAGCATGCAGATAAGGCGGTTCTGCTTGCACAGGGAGATGACGTTGGCGACGTCAGAAGGACCGTTCTTGCTCCACCGGACACCGTTGCTCAGCACCACCCGGACGGTGTTGGCGCCGTGCGACTTGATGTCGGCGAACGCCTGGGTGTGCTGGGGGTACCAGTTGTGGGGGTGGCTGACGCCACGGATGATGAACTCCTGGCCGTTGGCCTCATACAGGCGGCCGTTCTTGACGTGGAGCCCGGTGGCCGCGTTCGCCGGCTGCGTGAGGGCAAAGACGGACGCCAGCAGCGCAAGGACGGTTGCTGCGGCGACCGCGAGACGTTTTCTCATGGTCTTCCTCATCCAGGACTCTGCCGGTAGGCAGGGATGTACACGAGTGGATTACGCAGCCCCGCTTGCTTTTCCCTCCTGAGGCGCCGACGCCACAATAGCCCTAGTGGTCCAGTTCACACAACCGGTTCAGCCGTTTTCTGGTGAACCGGTTTTTTATTCCGATAGATTGCCACAAACCATCTCTTATCATCTTTTTTCGCCATTTCTCTCTTCCCCCGCTGTGAGCTGCGAAAACACCAAAACTTCCGCGGATGACACCCGGGAAACCGACAGTTTTCTCCGTTTCCCAGCATTTCTCCGGTCAGCAAGCGACCATGGAGAACAGGGAGGCCGGCGGATCACCCTCCGGAGGAGGAGAGGAAGGAATCGGATGGACGTTCCTTACCGGATCACCGTGGAACGGCGGTGGCAGGAACAGCGCGCCGCACAGCGGTTCACGGACACTGCCCGGAACCGGGCCCGGCTCCAGCAGCTCCAACAGCGCACCGGCATCCTCATCCACGACACCTTCGACCAGATCAAAGCGCGGGCAGAACGCCTCGCCGCACTCCACCGCGCCCCCGCACCCCCCGCCACCGCCGCCGACCCCGCGCAACGGCACCGGATCTACCAGCGCATCATCGGGGACGCCAACCAGTTGCAGTCCGTCGCCTTTCTCTACCGCGGGGCGCGCGCCGCGGCCTCAATCGCCCGGCTCATCCTGCTCCACCACGGCAGGGAACTCCCCTACGGCACCGGATTCCTCGTCGCCCCCGAACTCCTCCTCACCAACCACCACGTACTCACCGCCCCCGAGACCGCAGAACAGGTCGTCGCCGAATTCGCCGCCGAAGTCGACGCAGACCTGCAGCCCCGCGTCCCCGTGCGCTACCGCCTCGACCCGGACACGCTCTTCCTCGCCGACCGGGAACTCGACTTCGCGCTCGTCCGCGTCCACCCCGGCCCCAACGGCAGCCCACCCGGCGACGTCTTCGGCTGGAACCCGCTGTTGCGCACCCAAGGAAAAGTCGTGGCCGGAGAACCGGTCAACCTCATCGGCCACCCCCGCGGACGCCTCAAAGAAATCGCGGTCCGCGACAGCCGACTCCTCCAGCAGACCGACGACTTCCTCCAGTACTCCGCGGACACCGAACCCGGCAGCTCCGGGTCGCCCGTCTTCAACGACCAGTGGGAAGTCGTGGCGCTCCACCACTCCGCTGTGCCGCGGCGCGACGCCCGCGGACAGCGGCTGCGCATCGACGGCACCCCGCTGCGGCCCGGCGACCCCGACTCGGTCGCCGCCTGGCTCGGCAACGAAGGCACCCGGGTCAGCTCCATCCTGGACTTCCTCGCCACGCTCGACCTGCCCCCGGCCCAGCGCGAACTGCTCGCCACCCTCGGCCCCGCATCCGGTCTCGCCGGGGAGACCGCAGCCAGCGCGGGACCGTACTGGGAACGCCACCGCTCCTCCCGGCCCACCGGAACCGGGCTGCGCGGCAGCAGCGCCCCCGACGACATCCACCTCGTCTTCCTCCACGGCCGCGGTCTGGCCGGAGAAGACCCCGCACGGCTACGCGCCACGTGGACAGCCGCACTCAACTCAGGGCTGCTCGCCGCCCGACTGCCCACCATCTCCCCCGAAACAGTGTGGTTCCCCTACTACGGGGACCTGCTCGCCGAACTCACCGTGGACGCGGCAGACACCGAAGCCACCACCACCGCGGAAACACTCGCCCCCGTCCTCGACGAGCCCCACGCGATCTACACCTCGCTCCTGGAACAGGCCGCGCTCCGCTCCGGGATGCCCGCCGAACTCGTCCACGGGAACACCGACCATGAAGGCGGCTCCGCGCTCGGCCTGCTCTCCCCGCTCACCAGCCGCCTGCAGCGGCAGTTGAGCTGGGTGGCAGCCCGCAGCGGCCTCGACGAAACCCTCATCGCCCTCTTCCTGCGGGACGTCGCCGCCTACCTGGGCGACCAGGACGTGAAAACCGCGATCCTCGACCAGGTCGCCGCCGCCCTCCCGCAGAGCGGGCAGGCCGTCATCGTCAGCCACAGCCTCGGCACCGTCGTAGCGGTCGACCTGCTCAGCCGGGCCCGCCCCGACATCACCGTGCCGCTGCTCGTCACCATGGGCAGCCCGCTCGGACTCGACGCTGTCTACACCCGGGTCCTCCTCCAGCCGCCGCGCCGCCCCGACCGGGTCACGGCATGGCTCAACGCGTGGACCCCGGCGGACGCCACCACCATCGGCTGCCCGCTGACCCCCGTGTGGGGGCCGGGGCTCGTGGAAGTCGTCACCGCCAACTCGCGGCGGCGCCCCCACGACGTCGAGGAATACCTGCGCCACCCCCAGGTGGCCGCCCCCGTCGCCGAAGCCCTCCACCCGGACGGAGTACCCGCCCCGCCGGGACTGGCCGCATAACCGGGGGACACGGTCCCGCAGGGCAGGCGGCTACGGCAGCGCCTCGGTGGCAAGGCACGGGCTGCGGCCCGCGGCGTCCAATGCCGCCGCACAGCACGCGTCGACCTCGCGGGCCACGGTCTCCCACGAAAACCGGGCCGCGGCCCGGTCCGCCCCGGCGATCCCGTAGCTTTCCGCGGCCACCACATCGTGCAGCAGCGACCGCAACCGGACCCCGAGCGCGCGCGGATCCCGGGGCGGCACGAGCACCCCCGTGATCTCGTGCACCACCGTGTCGCGGTGGCTCCCCGCATCCGAAGCGACCACGGGAATGCCGCAGGCCATCGCCTCCACAGTGCTCATCCCGCACGGTTCGTCCCACGGCACGTTGACGACCACGTCGGCGGAGCGCAGCAGGGCCGGGACCTCCCCGTGCGGGACACGGCCCAGGAAGCACACCCGATCCGCCACACCGAGGCGCCGGGCGAGCCGGTGCAGGCGTACCGCCTCGGGATCGGTGCGCACCGCGGACGCCTCTGGCCCCCCAACAACCACCAGTTCAGCGTCGGGCACGGCGGGCAGGGCCCGGATCGCTGTCTCCACCCCTTTCCGGGGCCGCAACTGGCCCAGGGTGAGGATCCGCGGCCGCTCCCCGCGGGGCGCCCGCGGCCCCTCCGGGGTGAAACGCGCCACGTCAACCCCGCACGGCACCACTCTGATTCGGGCAGCAGCCACCCCCCACGAGCGGAGCTCCCGCTGCTCCGCCGTCGACGTGGCGATGAGCAGCGTGGCCTGCGCGGCCACCGACCGTTCCAGCGCGATCCGCCCGGCTGCCAGCGGATCCGCAGCTCCCCGGAACCGGCGGTAGGCGGTGCCGAGACCGTGGAAAGTCTGCACCACCGCGGTACCGCTGCCGCGGGCCGCCTCCACCGCCGCCATACCGCTCGTCCACCCGTAGGCGTGGACCACCTCAGGCAGCTCGCGAGCCCACGCCGCCCGCAACTCCTGCGCGAACTCGGGCAGGTGCGGCAGCAGGTCCTCGTCGCTGAGCGCGACAGCGGGCCCCGCCGCCAAGGGCCGGACCCGCACCCCCGGTCCCAGCACCACGTCCCCGGACATCCCTTCTGCAGTGCGGCGGGTGTAGACGACCACCTCGTGCCCGAGCCGGGCCAGTGCTGCGGAGAGTTCCGCGATGTAGACGTGCGGTCCGCCCACGTCTGCCCCGCCGAGCACAGCCAGCGGGCTAGCGGACGCGGAGACCATGGCGATCCTCACCGTGTCACCTCCTGGAACAGCCGGTTCCCGTCGGCGTGGAACCGGGTGAGTCCTGGGTTGCGCGGAACGTGCTGCGGTGCCGCGCACGCACCGCGGCGTCTGCGCGCCGGGACGCGGGCCCCGGCCGGGGTCATCGCGCCCCCACGAACTCGTGGACGGCCTGCACCACCTCGTCGGCGGTCACCGAATTCAGGCAGGGGTGGCCGGGAACCGGGCAGGCGCGGGCCCGGCTCCCCGCGCAGCGGGCGTTCTGGTCGCCGAGCAGCCGCAGCCGGGTGCCGTAGGGCGCCCACGCCGAGGCGGGAACGACCGGGGCGAACAGGGACACCACCGGGGTCTGCACGGCAGCGGCCAAGTGGGCGGGGGCGGTGTTGCCGACCACGAGCACCGCGGCACGGTCCACCACGTCGGCGAGCTCCGGCAGGCTGGTGCGCCCCGCCAGGTCAAGCGCCCCCGCTTCCGCGACGGCCGCGGCCTCCGCCTTGTCTTCGGCCGCACCGGTCACCACCACGCGGATCCCCTCAGCGGCCAGTTTCGCGGTGGCTTCCACGGCAAGCCGTACCGGCAGCCGCCGGGCAGGCGCCGACCCGCCCACGTGCACGGCCACATAGCCGTCCGGTCCGGTCAAGTCCGTCGTGTCCGGGAGCGGGCGGCGCACAGCGAGCCGACCCGAGTCACTGGCCCGCAGCTGGTAGCCGGCGGCTTCCACGAGCGACAGCAGACGCTCCGCTTCCGGCATCCCCTCGGGAACCTGGTGGTGCAGGTCGAGCAGGTTCCCCGGATCGTCCATGCTGATCGCGCCGATCCACGGCACCCCGGTCAGCCGGAGCAGCAGGGCCAGCGGCAGCGGGGACTGGTGGGCGGAGGTGAAGACCAGTGCAGCATCCGGACGGACCTCGCCGAGCGCGGCGCAGAACCCGAGCAGCTCCGGCCAGTACTCGCCGGGTTCCCTGTCCCTGGTCCACGGCGCACGCCACTCGATCACCCTGTCCACGCCGGGCAGCATCCGGGCTGCGGCGCTGCCCCGCGGATCCGTCAGCATGACCACCCGCTGCGCGCTCCCCGCCACCGCTCTGACCGCGGGACCGGACAGGAGCACTTCGCCGCTGCTGTCCAGACACGCGACCAGCACCGTGGGACGGCGCTGGGTCGGTTCGAACGCCGTTGCCACGCTGTGCGGCAGGAAGGCAGGGCACGGTGGACGGGTGTGCCCGCGTGCCTGCGGCGGGGTCCGCCGCCGATCCGGCGGCGCGGACGGAGGGCGGGCCCGGGTCACCGTCAACGAATTCTCTGGCCGCCGCTGGATGCCAGCAGGGCGGTGCGGGTACGAGGTCAACCACGTGGCGGACACCAGACTTGTCCCTCCGCTCTTCCGGGATAGGTGCGTGGCGAACGGCAGCCGCACGGCGTCGGCCAGGGCGGCCGCGGTCGGCGGTGCGGCGTCGAGTCCCGACGTCGGCCAGGGGACCGGGTCCAAGGGCGGGCGGGGGTGTCCCGCCGTGGGCACGACCACCGAATGCGTCGGCTCCGGCATCTCCACCCTCCCGGTCAGCACGCGCGCAGCTTCCTCCAGGACGGCTCCGCCCCCGCGTGGGGTGATCCGGCGGTGCGGGCCCGCCGTCGCCGCGGGACAGGGCTGGACGCCCGGGACGCGGGGTGCGGTGCGGCTGTGGCGCGGGGCCCGCGGCGGCACTGTGCTGCCGGGGTGCCCGGCCCGGCTGTGGTGCCGCTGGCATGCGCGGCGGCCGAGCTGTGACGAACAGCAGCAACACCGATCAACCGCATCAGGTCGTCCCCTCCCGCCTCGGAGCAGGCCATTGACTACCAAGAGAAACGCTTCTTAAACACTACGTCGTCAACCCTGGCAAACCGGGGATTTCGGGGTGTGCCGGGACGAGCGGTGCCGCCGCGTGCCTCCTACGGCAGGGGACGGACAGGCCGGGACGGGAAGAGCAGTCTGATCGAGGCGGGGCGGAAGAGGGGTGCTCCCGGCCGACAGGCCGGGCGGGGCCCGGTGGTGCGAGGCGTTCGACGACGCCCCGCACCCGGATGCGGGCATGCTGGCCGCGGGAAACTCTTAGGCTCCCCGGGCAGCGGTCACCGTGCGGTGGTCTTCTTCTCCTTCTCCTTGCGCTGCGCCGCTTCGGTTTCGGCTCGGGGACGGGGAACCTCCGTGGCGGGGCGGTCCTGCGGGCGGCGCACCCACACCGCGCCGTCGCGTACCGACACCTCCATCATCGGCTGGGCCGCGGTAGCGGGACCGTGCGCCACGACACCGTCGGTAAGCCGGAACATGCTGCCGTGCCACGGGCAGCGGATGCAGTCCCCCTCGATCTTCCCCTTCTCGAGCGGGCCACCCAAGTGGGAGCAGACCCCCACCAGCGCGTGCACGTTGTCCTTGATCCGCACCACGGCCAGCGGCACCTCGCCCACCTGGGCCCGGGCGGGTTTCCCCTCGGGGAAGTCCTTGAGCATGCCGATCTTGTGCCACTCGGACGGCATCCGGTCGATCAGGTAGTCGGCGCGGTTGGCCCCGCTCGCGCGGTAGTAGGACAAGTGGCCGCCGAGCATGCCGGCGAACGCGACCGCGCTCAACCCCATGCCGCCGAGCATCGCCCCCGTCGAATGCTGTCCCCGGGAACGCGCCAGCGACGACAGGCCGAACAGCAGAATGCCCGTGCCGTTGGCCAGAGCGTGGATCACACCGGTGCGCTGCTGGCGTTTGTGCTGCTGGGAGAGGTCCACCCACCCGGCAATCGCCGCGGGGATCGCGGTGAGGACACCGATATTCACCAGCAGGTGCGCGGAGCGGCGCAGCCCAGGGCCGCCACCCGGCACCAAGTCCAGTAGGAACGCTGACAGCCACGAGCCGATCGGCACCTGGATCAGCAGCGGGTGGACCGGATGGCCGAGCGGCACCCCGTGCAGCAGGTCGCGGGCCTTCCCCCGGGGGACGACCCGGTCCACCAGCCGCTCCGCGAACGCCGCGATCTGGTCCAGGCTCTCGTTCCGTTCAATCTTCCGAATGGGTTCGCCAAGTCTCATGCGGGCCCGGCTACCCGCGGGGCGGTCAGTCGAACCGCCCGCCAGTCCTGTTTCCCACCAAGCTCACCCCAGGTATCCGCGTCCCCGGGTCAACGTTTGTCCTGGTCGTTTTCTGGTAGGTGTGGGTTATGAAAGAACAGTACGGTTTCGTGCCGGCCTTTCCCCTTCCCCCGCTGGCCCCTGGGGAACGGGAGCGGCCGATCCTGCTCGTCCTGCGCGCCCGCGGACTCGGCGACTTCGTGACCGCGGTCCCCGCCTTGCGCGCGCTGAGCCGCACCTTCTCCCAGCACCGGCCTATCCTCGCGGGCCCCGAGTCCACCGCGGAACTGCTCGCCCTCGCCGGGCTTCCGTGGGAGACCGTCACGGTCACCGGTCCCGTCACCCCGCCGTGGTCCGGGCTCAGCCCACCCGACATCGCCGTCAACCTGCACGGGCGCGGCCCGCAGAGCACTCGTGCCCTTGCCGCGCTCCACCCGCGGCTGCTGTGGGCCCACTACGACCCCGACGACGCGATCGTGCCCGGCCCGGCATGGACCGTCGACCTGCACGAAGTCGACCGGTGGTGCCGGCTGCTGGCCTACTACGGCATCACCGCCGACCCCGAAGACCTGCGGTGGCCTGTACCCCCGGAAGAGAAGGACACCTCTTCGACCGTGGTCATCCACCCGGGGGCGGCCTTCGCTGCCCGCCGCTGGCCGGAGCTGCGGTTCGCGGAGATCGCCCGCCACCTGCGCGACCAAGGGATGCGGGTGGTGGTCACCGGCTCCCCGGCAGAACAGCGCCTCGCGGAACGCATTGCCCGCGTGGCAGGCCTGTCCCCGCAGGACGACCTCGCCGGCCGGACCGGGCTGTCCCAGCTCGCCTCCCTCATCGCGCACGCCCGGCTCGTGGTCAGCGGGGACACCGGGGTCGCGCACCTGGCGACCGCCTACGGCACCCCGTCGGTGACCCTGTTCGGCCCGTCCTCACCCGCGACCTGGGGGCCGCGGATCGACCGGGAACGGCACCGCTGCCTGTGGTCGGGCACCACTGGGGACCCGCGCGCCACCCGCGTCGACCCGGGTCTTGCCGCCATCACCACCGACGAAGTACTCGAAGCGTGTACAGACCTCCTCGCCTCCCTCCCCCGGTGACCGGCCCCCGCGGCCAAGCCCTCTGGCCCGCGGGCGCGGTCCAGGTCACTGCCGGGCCTGGCGGGTACGGGCCCGGTTCTCCCGCTGCAATGCCGCCACCAGCTCCTCCTTCGTCATCGTGGACCGGCCGGGAATCCCCAAGTCGCGGGCGCGCTCGTACAAGTGCTTCTTGGAAGCGGTGACGTCCACCCCTTCCGCGGTGTCCACGTCTGCGCCGCGGCCCGCACGGGGGTTGGCGGCCTGCGGATCCGACGGCCCCTGGGCTTCCTTCGGCTCCCAGTGGTCCCCCACCTTTTCGAACGAGTGCTTCAACGCCGCGTACGCGACACGGTGGGCACGCTCCCCCTCCCCGTAGGTCTCCACCGCTGAATCGTGGGCTTTGATCCAGGTGCGCTGCGCCTTCTCCGACGAGCGCTGCAGCGTGCTCGGCAACTCATCTTTCGCGGGCATCGGCTGTCACTCCTCTGCCGTCTCGGCGCTACCTCCCTATCCCCCACGCCTGACCGCTGCCCTCGCAGCTAAACATCACCTGCGCATCCGGCGGAGCGCCGCGGCGAGCGCGGCCCCGTACACCAGGTGCGCCACGACCATGGTGACCGCGCGTTTCGGGTTGTCGCGGTGCGCGGGCGGCTGCACGGTGAGCCGCGGCACCCACCCCTCGTAGCTGAGCAGCCACACCAGCAGCCCGTAGCATGCCCCCGCGACCAGGCCGGGGGACCGTTCCCCTGTCGCGGCGCCGAAGACGGCGCCCGCCGCCACCCCGAACCCGGCGTGGGCGAGCACGGTTACCGCGTTCTCCCCCGGGCGCGGAGTGCGCTCCCGCCCGCCCGGCAGCAGCCGCCGGGTCACCAGTTTCGGGGGGAGCAGCGGATCCTTGCCCCGCCGGTAGGCCGCGGCCAGGAGCCCGCTCATCGCCCCGGTTGCCGCGAACCCCGCCACTGCCCCCTGTGCTGCCGCGCGGACGATGCCCACGGTTCCTTCCTCCCTCGCCCAGTGCCATTCCACGGTTGTCCTCGCGGGTACCGCGCACACCGGTCGGCAAACGTTGCCGGGCCAGCGGGTTTGCCGCGGACCAGGTTCGGTAGCGAAACCGGCAAGAGATGTCCGGATCCGCAGCAGTCACGGGGAGGCACATATGGCGCAGCACCGTCTCAGCGAGGACGCTCTCGACCGGCTGTGGACGCGGTTCCACGAACTCGTCAACATGAACGGCAACGAACTGCGTTCCTGGCTGCTGACCGAGGCGTCGAACCCGGAAGGCTTCACCTCCCACCCCTCGCTGAACATCGACGAGGAGGGCCGGAAAATCATCCACGTGCTGACCAAGCGGCGCACCGACCTGACTGATGAAGACGTGGACACCATGCAGACCGTGGTGGACGAGGTGTCGTTGCTGCTGCAGAATCCCCGACCGGACGACGACGAGTGGCGGCACGCCCTGATGACCTTGGGCCACGACCCGTTGAAACCCACTTCGCCCCGGCCGGGGGAAGACCCGGAGCTCAGCGGCTAGCGGCGCAGACGCCCTGCAGGGCTCCGCCGTCCGTGTCCGGGCGCAGCCGCGCCCCTCAGCGGGTGGGCTGTGTCGTGCGCTCGTCGAGTCGGTACACCCCGTAGGGGCGGCCGAGGACCGGCAAAGCCACGTTGCGCACCGGCACCCCGCCCGCGGTCATCCCCACCTCGGTGCCCCGGTGGGCGTGCCCGTGCACCGCGAGAGCCGCCCCCGCCGCATCAATCGCCTCCGCCAGCAGGTAGCTGCCGAGGAACGGGAAGATCTCCACGGGCTCCCCCGCCAGCGTGTCCCGGACCGGCGCATAGTGGGTGAGGGCGACCACAGTGTCCGCGTCCAGCGACGCCAGCGCTGCCCCGAGCCGTTCGGCGGCTTCCCGCGAGCTCCTGGCGAAACACTTCATCTCCGGTTCGCCGAACTCGGACGCGCACTGGCCTGGAAACCCTAAAGCGAAGCCTTTCACCCCGGCCACGCCGAGTCGTCCCCCCGGGCAGGCCACGACCGTGCCCTCCCCTTCGACCACGGTGATCCCCACGGCCCGCAGCAAGGCGGCGATCTCCTCGTGGGCATCGGAGTGGTAGTCGTGGTTGCCGAGCACCGCGACCACGGGCACGGGCAGGTCGCGGAACTCGTCGGCGACCACCTGCGCCTCCTCGACCGTGCCGTGCTTGGTCAAGTCGCCGGCCAGGAGCAGCACGTCGGCGTCGCCCGCCAGCCCACCGAGCCGCGGCCGGTAGCGTCCCCGCATCTCCTGGTCCATGTGCACGTCGCCCACGGCAGCGACAGTGATCATGTCAGTCGCTCCTCTCGGATGGGGCCGTCGAAGCGGACCACGGACAGTTCGTCGTGGATGCGGTAGCCCGGCAACTGCTCCCGCGCCACGTCAAGCACCCTGCCGCGGCGCCGGGGACAGGACACCTGTCCGCTCAGGTAGACGTCGTCTCCCACCACGCGTACCCGGATCTCCTGCTCCGCGGTACGCGGGTCTTCCGCCAGGGTCCGCTGGAGGCGGCCAGCCAGGTATTGCGGCGGGACGCGCCCCTCCTGCTCCCCGCCGCTGATCACTCCGAGCCGGGTGAGCAGGCCCAGGAACGCAGCCGCGTACGGGGAGTCCCCCACTTCGGCGCGCACCCGGTCCCAGTCCACTTGTTCGCGCAATGCGCGGGCGATGAGCAGCGGGCCGGAGAAATCGCATTCGTGCTCCCCGAACGCACGCATCCGCAGCAGGACCAGGTCCGTGGCGTCCATGACGGGCATCCGGACCGAGTCGACTTCCAGCGGGGTGGCGCGGGCCAGCGTGGCGGGGGTGATCGGCACGTTGGCCGGGGTGTGGAGGAGGTCCACTTCGACCTCCCCGTCGTAGGCTTTGAGCAGCCAGTCCTCGGGAGCGTCGGCGGGGGTGAACCCGATCCCGATCAGCACGCGGAGGGCCCGTTCGGCGTCTTCGGGCAGCACCACGAAGTCCACGTCCTTGCGGGACGGGGGCGCTCCCCGCGCGAACGCCGCAAACCCTCCGCTGAGCGCGAACGGCACCTCGTGGGCTTTGAGCGCGCTCGCAGCACGTTTGAGCGTGGTGAGCAGCTCCTTGACGTGCGGTTCATGCTCCATCGGCGTGCCCTCCCCCGCGGTTCGGGCGCAACGGTCAGGCCAGATGCGTGGTCTCCACCGCTACCCGGAATCCCCGCGGTAACGCGGCCCTTTCCCCCAGGCCGTGTCCGGCGGGCGGTGCGGACGGTCAGCGGCGGGTGCGGCGCCGCAGCGTCCGGCGCCGCGTCCGAGGCTTGGGCACTGGGGCACGGCCGGCTTCGGGCATCTGGTTGAGGTCCCGGCCAGCCCGGTCGTTGAACCAGGTGAGGAACCGCATCCCCCACTGGTCGGCGCGGGAGGCGGCCTCAAAACCGACGGTGGGGCCTTCCGTGCCCGGTCCCGGCAGTATCCGGTTCACGGTGCGCAGCACGCCCTGGGTGAAACCGGGGGCGATCCCGTGCGCGGCGGTCGCGACCCGTGCCAGCGGGGTGAGGGTGAGATGGTGCCGCCCGTCCTCGATGGCGTCGACGATCCGGCGCGCTGCCCGTGCCGCGCTCATCGACACCAGCGGGGTGCCCGCGAGCAGGGAGAACCAGGCGTACTCCAGGGCGGCGTTGCCCGCGTAGTTGGCGCGGCGGGTCGACCCGGTGCGCATCAGGCCGGGCACGACGGTGAGCACGCGGATGTTGTCGCGGACGAGTTCCGCGTCAAGCCCTTCCGAGAGCCCCACGTGGGCGAACTTGGCGCAGGCGTAGGGCAGCAGGTGGGGCGGGCTGATCTTGCCGCCCACCGAGGTGATGTTGACGAGCACCCCGCCTTTCAGGTGCGGTCTGGCTTCCTGGAACACCCACAGAGGCGCCCAGAACATGATCCGCATCGCGTCGTCGAACTCGGTCTCCCCGAGCGCGTCCAACGGGGCGCTGTGGATGATCCCCGCATTGTTGACGACGATGTCGAGCCCGTCGAAGTAGTCGGCAGTCTCCGCGACCATGGCGCGGATCTGGTCGCGGTCGCGCAGGTCGCAGGTGATCCCGTGGGCGGTGATGCCCAAAGCGCGCAGGTCGGTGACGGCCCGCCGCAGTTCGTCACCGTTGCGGGCGCACACCGCGACCCGGCAGCCCCGCACGCCCAGTTCGCGGGCGAGCAGCAGGCCCAGGCCGCGGGAGCCTCCGGTGATGAGCGCGACCCGGTCGCGGAGCGGGTAGCGGCGGGCCCGCCGGACCGCGTACCCGGTGGCCGCCGCTGCGAGCCCCAGCAGTGCCAGACGTTGCCGCATAGCGCCTCCCCATGGTTGGTGTGACCACTGCGGGGACTCACTCACCCGGTTGCCCCGGTCCCAAACTCTGCTGTGTTGTCCCCGGGCAAAACAACTTCCCGGTTTCGGCCGCGTCTGTTCCCTTTTCGTGATCTCTTGCTTACAGTGAGTGGCGAAATCTGGGTCCAAATGGGGACCTACATCACATCCGATACTTCGGCCCGTTTTCGCCGAAAACGACGGCACCGCACACCAGCTAGGCGCCCCGCACCATGACAGAGCCGGGCGGAAGCAGGGCCACCACACCCATCCGAGGTGCGCGGACCACACCCATGACCCTGCGGGGGACGTTGCCCATGTCCGTTTCGGTTTCCCACAGCGGCCACAGCTCCAACGGCAGTCACAGCCGTAACAGCCGGCCGCCACGCCACGCCGACGAAGCGTATCTTCGCGAGACCCGCGAGCTACTCGCCGAACTCGACCGGGTCCGGGACGACCCGAAAGCTCGCGAACGCATCTACCTCAAACTCACCGAGCTGCACGCTCCCGTGGCCCGACGCATCGCCCGCCAGTACCGCAACCGCGGCGAGCCCGAAGAAGACCTGCGCCAGGTCGCGATGGTGGGGCTGTACAACGCCATCCGCAACTTCGACCCCGCCTACGGCAAAGAGTTCATCTCCTATGCGCTGCCGATGATGACCGGCGAGGTGAAACGCCACTTCAGAGACCGCACCTGGGCGATCCGGGTCCCGCGCAAATACCAGGAGAAGCGCGCCGAACTCAACCGGGTCACCGCAGAGTTCACCCAGCGGCACGGCCGCTCGCCCACGGTCCGGGAGCTCGCGGAGCTGCTGGAGATGGACGAGGAGCAGACCTTGGAGCTCATCGACGCGGCCCGCGCCTACAGCACGCTCTCCCTCGACGTGCCGTTCGGGCCCGACGATGACGGCGCCACCCTGGGCGACACCCTGGGCGGACTCGACGACGCGTTGGAACGTGTCGTCGACCATGCGGCGCTGCGCCCCGCCTTGGCCGCCCTGTCGCCCCGCGACCGTCGTATCCTGCTGCTCCGCTTCGCCGGGGACAAGACCCAGGCGCAGATCGCCGAGATCGTCGGACTGTCGCAGATGCACGTCTCACGGCGGCTCGCCGCGATCCTGACGACGCTGCGGCGCCAACTCGTCGGGGACCACTGACCTGTCCCCGCTCCCAGGCCGACGCGCGGGGCCCGTCGGTCCCGCGCGGACGCCCAGTGCCGCGCCGCTGCTCTCCTGCCCGGTCCCGCCACCAGCGGGTGGTCATCCCCAGGCGGCGGGGACGGAAAACTTCCGTCATCCCAACCCGGTGACGTTCACCTGCCCTCCCCACGGGTAGCCGTCGCCATCCGACCGTCGTGCGACCAGGGCTGCCCGCCCGGGGAAGGGAGCAGGATGTTCCGTCACGACAAACGCCTGCAGTTCGAAGCCAAACCCGAAAAACCCGATCCGCTGTTCGCGAAGAAGCTCCAAGAGCTCATCGGCGGGGCCTACGGCGAGATGACCGTGACCATGCAGTACCTCTTCCAGGGGTGGAACTGCCGGATCGAAGGCAAGTACAAGGACCTCATCATGGACGTGGCCACCGAGGAGATCGGCCACGTGGAAATGCTCGCCACCATGGTGGCGCGGCTCCTGGAAGGCGCCCCGTCCGACACCACGGCCGAAGCCGTACGCGACCCGGTGGTCGCGGCCGTCGTCGGCGGCATGGACGTCCAGCAGGCGATCGTGTCCGGCGGCGGGGCGACCCTCGCCGACTCCTCAGGCACCCCGTGGAACGGCAAGTACATCGTGGCCAGCGGCAACCTGCTCGCCGACTTCTACGCCAACGTCGCCGCCGAAGCGCAAGGCAGAGTGCAGACCGCACGCCTCTACGCCATGACTGACGACCCGGGTGTCAAAGAAATGCTCAAATTCAACCTCGCCCGGGACACCGTGCACCAGAACCTGTGGCTGGCCGCGATCGAAGAGCTCAAGGAAGACGGGTTGGAGGGCGCCATCGCCCCCAACGCGCTCTTCGACGAAGAAAACCAGGAGCATGCCGACACGATCTGGGGCCTGTCCGCTGGCAGCACTGCCGCGCAAGGCGGCTGGATGCGGCGGACCGCCCCGGACGGCCAGCGCCGCCTGCGCTACCTGGAAGACCCCGAACCGCTGGGCGGACCGGCTTCCGTCCCGCCGCCCCGCGACTCGCTGTACGGGACGTTCGCGGGTGCTCCCGGCCAAGGCTCGGAGAAAGGCGCCCAGCGTGCCCCGGGGCCGCGGCAAGGCCTCACCGACAAAGTCAAAGACGCCTTCGACTAGGCGCTGCCCAGCGGCGGAACCTCAAGATTCCGCCGCTGCACCGCCCGGACTCCTGAGGTCCGCCGCCGCACGTTCGGCCGTCCGCACGGTTCGCGGCGCCGTTCCCGGTCACCTGTGGTGATGCGCGACGGCCGACCGGATCACCAGGAGAAGAGGAACCAGCATGCGAGCGCTCACCTGGCAGGGGCCGCGCGACGTGCGCGTGGAAACCGTCCCCGACCCGACCATCGAGGAACCCACTGACGCGATCATCCGCATCACCAGCAGCGGGCTGTGCGGATCCGACCTGCACTTGTACGAGGTGATGGCGCCGTTCATGCGGGAAGGCGACATCCTCGGCCATGAGCCGATGGGGGTGGTGGAAGCGGTGGGCGACGCGGTCACCACCCTCCGGCCCGGCGACCGGGTGGTGGTCCCGTTCAACATCGCCTGCGGCCACTGCTTCATGTGCGTCCAAGGCCTCCAAGCCCAGTGCGAGACGACACAGGTCAGGGAGACCGGCATGGGCGGCCGCCTCTTCGGCTACAGCAGCCTCTACGGGTCGGTCCCCGGCGCGCAGGCGGAGTACCTCCGTGTCCCGCACGCCGACTACGGCCCGATCAAAGTCCCAAAAGGCCCGCCGGACGACCGGTTCGTCTACCTTTCCGACGTGCTGGCCACCGCGTGGCAGGCGGTGCGCTACGCCGCGGTCCCGCCAGGCGGCAGCCTCGCCGTGCTAGGGCTGGGACCCATCGGCGACATGTGCTGCCGGGTCGCCCAGCACCTCGGCGCCGGGCAGGTCTTCGGCGTCGACGTGGTCCCCGAACGGCTGTCCCGGGCTGCGCGGCGCGGGGTCACCACCTTCCACTTCGACGAAGACACGGTCGACGCGATCCGGGACCTGACCGACGGGCGCGGCCCCGACGCCGTCATCGACGCCGTGGGCATGGAAGCGCACGGGTCACCGATCACGCGGACCGCGCAGCGCCTGACCGCGCTCCTGCCCAGCAAGGCGGGCGCCGCCCTCATCACCACCGCGGGAGTGGACCGGCTCACCGCGCTGCACACGGCCATCACCCTGGTCCGGCGGGGCGGCACGATCTCCCTGTCCGGGGTCTACGGCGGGATCGCGGACCCGCTGCCCATGCTCACCCTGTTCGACAAGCAGGTCCAGATCCGGATGGGGCAGGCCAACGTCCGGCGGTGGGTCGACGAGATCCTGCCGCTGCTCACCGACGACGACCCGCTGGGTGTGGACTCGTTCGCCACCCACCGGCTCCCCCTCGCGGAAGCGCCGTACGCCTATGCGGCGTTCCAGCACAAGGACAACGGGATGGTGAAAACCCTGTTCCACCCGTGACTTGCGTCCCGGGGCCCGACTGCCGCGGACCGCCGGGCCCGCCCACGTTCCCCCCTGCTCCTGTGTCTCGTGAACCGAGGAGGGAACGTGTCCTCTGCACTGCAATCCCCGCTTCCCAGCGCATCACCGGCCCCGGCGCGGGCCGGACGCGGCGGGGTGCTCCCCGCGCCCGGCTGGGTTGTGGGTGCGGTCTGCACGGTGTTCGCCGTCGCGGGCCTCACCCTGGTCCCGCCGTGGCTGGGCCTGGGATGGGACGAGGTCGTCTACGTCAGCCAGTACGATCCCCGCAATCCCGCCGCGTTCTTCAGCGCGCCCCGGTCGCGCGGGGTGTCGCTGCTGGCCGCGCCGGTGGTGCTCGTCACCGACTCGGTGGTGGCGCTTCGGGTGTGGCTGGCTGCGGCCGCGGCCGTGGCCATGGGCGCGGCGTTCTGGCCGTGGCTGCGGCTGTATCCGCGCAGCGGGGTGGTGCCGCTCGCAGCCTTCGGGTATGCGAGCCTGTGGGTCAGCTTGTTCTACGCGGCCGCGGCGATGCCCAACCATTTCACGGCGATGGCCGCGGTGGGCGCGGTCGGCTGGTTCCTGGTCGCGGTCCGCGAACCCGTGTCCCGGTCTGCGCTGGCCGGGCTTGCAGCCATGCTGGCGGTGGCCGGGCTGATGCGGCCCAGTGACGCGTTCTGGTTGACCGCGCCTTTGGGGCTGGCCGGACTTGTCGTGCCGTCGTGGCGGCGGGTACCGCTGCTCGCGGCCGTGGCCGGCGGCGGCCTGGCCGGTGTGGCACCGTGGCTGGTGGAAGCGGAGCTCTCCTACGGGGGCGTGCTCTCCCGGCTGGCTCGGGCCTCCGAGATCCAGGGCGGGACCGGGTGGACCCTGGCTGTGGGGTACGTGGTCACCGCGTTGGACGGGCCGCTGCTGTGCCGCCCCTGCACCGAGGACCTGGTGCGCTGGCCTGCCCTGCTCTGGCCGATCGCTTTGGTCGTACTGGTGGTGGGCGGGATTGTCGGCGCTCACCGGGCGGGACGTCCCGCTCTGGGGTGGCTGCCTGTGGTGGTCGCCGGGTCGCTCGCGTTCACCTACCTGTTCCTCGTCTCCTACACGGCGCCGCGTTTCCTCCAGCCCACGTACGCGCTGCTCATGCTGCCCGCTGCGGCAGGACTGCACGATGCGTGGACGGCGACCCGGCCCCGGCTGCGTCCCGTGCTGGGTGCCGGGTTGGCCGTGGCGATCCTCGGACATCTCCTCATCCAGGGGGCGATCCTCACCCACTGGGTCACCGTCCACACGGCGGCCCGGGAGAACTATGCCCGGCTCGCCGAGGAGCTGCATGCGGCCGGGCTACGCCCGCCGTGCGTGCTCACCGGGGACGAGGCCATTCCCATCGCCTACTACGCGGGGTGCGCCTCGGCGGCGGCGTCCGGCAACAACACCACGCACACCCTGGAGGAGCTGCTCGCGGTGAGCCGGACCGTACCGTTCGGGCTGCTCGCCAAGGAGGACGGTCCGCCCGAGTGGGCCGCTGACTGGGACGCGCTGCCCGTGGGTCCCGCCGACGACCCGTGGTCGTGGGTGGTGTACCTCCCGCCGTGGAGCCCGCTGTCCATTCCGGAATGAGTCCGAGCGGGTATTCTCGCTACCTATTTCAGCCCCGGAGTCAGGATTCCGGGCTTTTTCTCTGTCCCACCCCACCCCCACATTTATGGACATTTCCTCGCAAAACACACTATTTGACCTGTGGTTTGGCGAGACACTGGTGATTTCACGGATGCCATCCGGCTCCCCCATGCCGAATAGTGACGTTGCGGTTAAGACACAGAACCGGTTACCGCCGGATCTCCTTACCGCAACGTTGTGAGCGGCCTACCGCAATGGCTGACCACGACGAGGCAGACCCTCGCCCACCAGTGCCTGCCGCATCGGCCCCCCGCTGCGACGGTCACGCCCGGCTTCGGACTCTCGGGGACGGCGCCCCGGTGGGCATGGACCGTTCAGTGTCCCCACGGTGAACGGCCCACCATCCCCCGCACATCCGGTCTGCCCCTGCCGTGGCCAGTGCCGCTCCTCCCTCCGTCCACGGGCGACCCTCCGCTTTCGCCCTTACACGAAGAGGATGTGCAATGGCTGTGATGACCCCCCGCCGGGAGCGCTCTTCCCTGCTCTCCCGAGCTCTGCAAGTGACGGCTGCGGCTGCCACAGCGCTTGTGACCGCGGTCAGCCTGGCCGCCCCCGCTCATGCCGCCAACCCCTACGAGCGCGGCCCCAACCCGACCGACGCCCTGCTCGAAGCCAGCAGCGGCCCCTTCTCCGTCAGCGAGGAGAACGTCTCCCGGTTGAGCGCCAGCGGCTTCGGCGGCGGCACCATCTACTACCCGCGGGAGAACAACACCTACGGTGCGGTGGCGATCTCCCCCGGCTACACCGGCACTGAGGCTTCCATCGCCTGGCTGGGCGAGCGCATCGCCTCCCACGGCTTCGTCGTCATCACCATCGACACCATCACCACCCTCGACCAGCCGGACAGCCGGGCAGAGCAGCTCAACGCCGCGCTGAACCACATGATCAACCGGGCGTCCTCCACGGTGCGCAGCCGGATCGATAGCAGCCGACTGGCGGTCATGGGCCACTCCATGGGCGGCGGCGGCACCCTGCGTCTGGCCTCCCAGCGTCCCGACCTGAAGGCCGCCATCCCGCTCACCCCGTGGCACCTCAACAAGAACTGGAGCAGCGTCACCGTGCCGACGCTGATCATCGGGGCCGACCTCGACACGATCGCGCCGGTCGCCACGCACGCGAAACCGTTCTACAACAGCCTGCCGAGCTCCATCAGCAAGGCCTACCTGGAGCTGGACGGCGCAACCCACTTCGCCCCGAACATCCCCAACAAGATCATCGGCAAGTACAGCGTCGCCTGGCTCAAGCGGTTCGTCGACAACGACACCCGCTACACCCAGTTCCTCTGCCCCGGACCGCGCGACGGACTCTTCGGCGAGGTCGAAGAGTACCGCTCCACCTGCCCGTTCTAGGAAGAGAACACGACGAGTCTTTCCTCCCCATTCTTTCGGTGGCGGTCACTGCGGTGGCCGCCACCGGCCGTTTTGTCCCCCCTTTTCATTCGAAAAATGCGACAAACCACCCTTTTTGCCCCATCGCACCCCCGATACCGAACGAAGTTCGGGTACAACACTGGTGGTTTTACGGATGCATGATCACTGTGACTTGCCCCATAGTGGCAACGCAGTCGAGATAAGGAGCGCATAAACCCCAAACCTCCTTACCTCCGCCTGCTGAGCGGCTCGTTGACCGCACGTGGCCGGGCACACCGGCTTCGCCTACCGGTCGCACGCGCCGTGCCTTCTCCACCCCCGCGGCGGAAAGGCGCGGCGCTCGCGGGCTGGACCGTTCGGACCCCACGCGAACGGCCCGGAACCCATGGCACCCCCGCGTCCGGGAGGCAAGCGCCGCGTGCCTACCGCCAACGGCGCCGCTCACCTCCAGTGGCGAGGCGGGAGTCCGGGTCCACGTCCATGCATGCCCCCGCATGCGGCGCGGCCCGGCCCTGCACAGAACCGAAGAGGACGTGCAATGGCTGTGATTACCCCCCGCCGGGAGCGCTCTTCCCTGCTCTCCCGGGCACTGCGCTTCACCGCCGCGGCTGCCACAGCGCTTGTGACCGCGGTCAGCCTGGCCGCCCCCGCTCATGCCGCCAACCCCTACGAGCGCGGCCCCAACCCGACCGACGCCCTGCTCGAAGCCCGCAGCGGCCCCTTCTCCGTGAGTGAAGAACGGGCCTCCCGCTTCGGTGCTGACGGTTTCGGCGGCGGCACCATCTACTACCCGCGGGAGAACAACACCTACGGTGCCGTGGCGATCTCCCCCGGCTACACCGGCACCCAGGCCTCTGTCGCCTGGCTGGGCGAGCGCATCGCCTCCCACGGCTTCGTCGTCATCACCATCGACACCAACACCACCCTCGACCAGCCGGACAGCCGGGCCCGCCAGCTCAACGCCGCGCTGGACTACATGATCAACGACGCCTCGTCCGCGGTGCGCAGCCGGATCGACAGCAGCCGACTGGCGGTCATGGGCCACTCCATGGGCGGCGGCGGCACCCTGCGTCTGGCCTCCCAGCGTCCCGACCTGAAGGCCGCCATCCCGCTCACCCCGTGGCACCTCAACAAGAACTGGAGCAGTGTGCGGGTTCCCACCCTCATCATCGGTGCTGACCTGGACACCATCGCTCCGGTCCTCACCCACGCCCGGCCCTTCTACAACAGCCTCCCGACCTCGATCAGCAAGGCCTACCTGGAGCTGGACGGCGCAACCCACTTCGCCCCGAACATCCCCAACAAGATCATCGGCAAGTACAGCGTCGCCTGGCTCAAGCGGTTCGTCGACAACGACACCCGCTACACCCAGTTCCTCTGCCCCGGACCGCGCGACGGACTCTTCGGCGAGGTCGAAGAGTACCGCTCCACCTGCCCCTTCTAGGCGGTAGGGTCCCGCAGCGAGTCAGCAAGATCTCCTTCCCGGTGGCGGCCACTGCAGTGGCCGCCACCGGCCGTTTCTGCGCCTCCCCTGGCGCGGAGAGGCGCCTGCATCCCCGGTTCCGCGAAAGCCGGCACCTACGAAGAAGGCGTTCCCAGAGCTGGGAACGCCTTCGGTGCCGCCGACGATGTCCGCCAGACCACCGCCGGGCCATGGAGGCGCCGCCGCCCTCCCGTCAGCGCGCCTCCTGTCTAGTCATTTCCGTGCCGCTGCGTCCGATGCGGTGTCCTGCTCCTCAACCGGGACAGCGGCATACGGGTGGTGCAGGTCGAAGGCGGGCCGCTCAGAGCGGATCCGCGGCAGCGAGACGAAGTTGTGCCGCGGCGGCGGGCAGGAGGTCGCCCACTCCAGCGAGCAGCCGTAGCCCCACGGGTCGTCCACGGTCACCTTCGGCGCCTTCTTCGCGGTCACCCAGACGTTCCAGAAGAAGATCAGCGTGGAGATGCCCAAGACGAACGAGGACACCGACGAGATCTGGTTGAGCAGGGTGAACCCGTCCGACGGCAGGTAGTCGGCGTAGCGGCGCGGCATGCCTTCCGCACCCAGCCAGTGCTGGACGAGGAAGGTGCCGTGGAAGCTGAAGAACAGCGTCCAGAAGTGCCACTTGGCCAGCGTCTCGTTGAGCATCTTGCCGGTGAGCTTCGGCCACCAGAAGTAGAAGCCCGCGAACATCGCGAACACCACAGTGCCGAACAGCGTGTAGTGGAAGTGGGCGATCACGAAGTACGAGTCGGTCACGTGGAAGTCCATGGGCGGCGACGCGAGCATGATGCCGGTCAGCCCGCCGAAGAGGAAGGTGACCATGAAGCCGATGGAGAACAGCATCGGCGACTCGAAGGTGAGCTGGCCGCCCCACATGGTGCCGATCCAGTTGAAGAACTTCACGCCGGTCGGCACCGCGATGAGGAAGGTCATGAAGGAGAAGAACGGCAGCAGCACCGCGCCGGTGGGGAACATGTGGTGCGCCCACACGGTTCCCGACAGCCCGGCGATCGCGATGGTGGCGCCGATCAGGCTCTTGTAGCCGAAGATCGGCTTGCGGCTGAACACCGGGAGGATCTCGGTGACGATGCCGAAGAACGGCAAGGCCAAGATGTAGACCTCCGGGTGGCCGAAGAACCACAGCAGGTGCTGGTAGAGGATCGGCCCGCCATGCTCGGGGTCGAACACGTGGGTGCCGACGATCCGGTCGGCGAGCAGGGCGATGAAGGCACCGGTGAGCACGGGGAAGGTGAGCAGGATCAGCACACCGGTCAGCGCCGCGTTCCACGTGAAGATCGGCATGCGGAACATGGTCATGCCGGGGGCGCGCATGCACACGACCGTGGTGATGAAGTTGACCGCACCCAGGATCGAGGACAGGCCGGTCAGCGCCAGGCCGAGGATCCACAAGTCGCCGCCGATGCCGGGGGACCGCACCGCATCCGAGAGCGGCACGTAGGCGAACCAGCCGAAGCTCGCCGCACCGCCGGGCGTGATGAACCCGGCGATCGTGATCAGCCCGCCGAACAGGTACAGGTAGTACCCGAGCTGGTTGAGGCGGGGGAAAGCCACGTCAGGCGCGCCGATCTGCAGCGGCACGAGCGCGTTCGCAAAACCCGCGAACAGCGGGGTCGCGAACAGGAACAGCATGATCGTGCCGTGCATGGTGAACAACTGGTTGTAGGTCTCGTTGTTCATCAGCTGCATGCCCGGGTACATCAACTCGGCTCGGATCAGCAGCGCCATGACTCCGGCGAGCAGGAAGAACGCGAACGAGGTGATCAGGTACATGTTCCCGATCACCTTGTGGTCAGTCGTCGTGATCACGCTGATGATCTTTGAGCCGGGCCGGGCCCGGACCGACGGCTTCGGTGCCGTCGCAACCTGTGTGGCCACGATTCATCTCCCCTTCGGGTCGCCCGCCTCGTCCCGGGGTGCCCGGCAGGGCTCTGCCGGGACGCGCCACGCTCCAGACAGGCAATGACAGACAAAGAATTAACGCACAAATACTTTGCGTCCTAATTACTTGTAGGATGCTACACAGGGTCTAGGGAGGCCCTCAGTGGGGGTGAGGATTGTGAACAGCAGCGATTCCAGCCTCGGCGATCCGCTCGCCCTGGAGAACCAGGTCTGTTTTGCGCTGACCATCGCGGCGCGCAACGTGGTCGCGCTCTACCGTCCGGTGCTGGCCCCCCTGGGCCTGACCCATCCGCAGTACCTGGTGATGCTCGCGCTGTGGCAGTACGCCCCCGTGTCGGTCAAGGAGCTGGCCACCCTGCTGGAACTGGACTCCGCAACCCTCTCCCCGCTGCTCAAACGCCTGGAAGCAGCGGGGCTGGTGCGCCGGGAGCGCAACCCGGACGACGAACGGCGGCTCATGGTGACACTCACGCCCGCCGGCCGCGAGATGCAGGAGAAGGCCCGGGACATCCCGGAGCGGATGATGCGCCTGCTGGGCATGGACCCGGAAGAACTCCGCCACCTCAACGCCGTGCTCTCCCGCCTCAATGCGGCCGCCACGAGCGCCGATCTGACTGACGCCGAGTCTTAAGCCCGCCATCCCCTCTCCCCGGTCTCTTCCTTTCGGCCCACCCGGTGTCTGCGCTGTCCACCCCCGGGATAACATCCACGCTATCAATTAGTGCACTAACGATTTGGTCACTAAGTCCTTAGTTGGCTGGGTCCTTCGCCCTGCCGGGTAGGGGCCCAATGGGAGGCGAGAACATGGCACACCGACGTCCCAACACCGTCACCGCCCCCACACCGATCCCCAAAGGGGTGGTCTTCGGCATCTTCCTCGCGGTCCCCAGCCTCATGTACGGCTGGGTGTACTTCGGCCACCTGTGGTGGGCCGTCGCCGCCGGCCTCGTCCTGGTCCTCGGCTTCGGCCTGACCCTGCTCCCCCGCCACCTGCCGCGGTTCAGCCGCGGCCAGCAGAAAGTAGAGCTGTACGGCGGGCCGCTCGACGGGGAGCACATCGACCTGTCCGCCCTCTCGGTGGAGCGGCTCAGCGAAGGGATCACCCTGCCGGTCCGCGGCGGCGGCCGCTGCCGGTACGCCCTGGACCGCTCCGGCGTCCTTCGCCACGTCGGCGACGGCTGACCGCATCCGAGGCCACGGCAGGGACCGCGCCCCTGCCCCGCCTAAGCACCAGCGTCTGCTCCTCTGCTACCGTGCGCAGACAGGTACGCCCCAGCCGAAGACACAGAAAAGCACCGGAAGCAGCGGTGACACGAATCGGTGGGTGCGAGAAAAGAACGTTTTGCGGGCATCCCGCCGGAAAAGACGGGTAGGCCGGGCGGGACTTGAACCCGCGACCCAGGGATTATGAGTCCCCTGCTCTGACCAGCTGAGCTACCGGCCCGCGCGAGACACCGGGCCCGGGGAAGGCGGGCTCCGCACATCCAACCGATGACAGATCGGCCAGGATGTCCGCGATTCTATCAGGGAGTGCCTTGCGCTGCGGGCAGGAAAAAACCGACTTGCCGCCCCGGCCGCGTCCGACGCTCTGCTCAAGCACCGGTCCTCGACGGCCCGTCCCCTCCGGTCCGACGGGTCTCCCCACGGTCTCCCCTACGGGGGACAGCACCCGCCCTAGCGCCCCGCAGGACACACCCCGACAGCCCGGATTCACCTGGGACAACGCTGCTCCCCGCCTGTCCCTTCCCCTGGATGGCCCACCCCCTTGTCGCTCCAGCGAAGGCGCTCGGCGGTATTCCCGCCTCTTTCCCGGACTCCCCCGCCGATACGGAACGATCAGGTGCGGAAAGCAGGCAGTATGGAAGTGTGAGCCTCATCGATCATCTCCCTGACGGCACCGCTGATCCCGACACCCTGTTCGACGCCTTCGCGTCCTGGGCTGAGGAACGGGGGCTCACCCTCTATCCCCACCAGGAGGAAGCCCTCATCGAAGTGGTGTCGGGATCCAATGTGATCCTCAACACTCCCACCGGTTCCGGGAAGAGCCTGGTGGCCACCGGAGCGATCTTCGCTGCCCTGGCCCGCGACGAATGCAGCTTCTACACCGCCCCCATCAAAGCCCTGGTCTCGGAGAAGTTCTTCGACCTGTGCGAAATCTTCGGCACCGAGAACGTCGGCATGATGACCGGCGACGCCAGCGTCAACTCTGATGCGCCGATCGTGTGCTGCACCGCTGAAGTGCTCGCCAACATCGCCCTGCGCGACGGCGCCGACGCCGACATCGGCACGGTCATCATGGACGAGTTCCACTTCTACGCCGACCCCGACCGGGGGTGGGCCTGGCAGGTGCCGCTGCTGGAACTGCCGCAGGCCCAGTTCCTGCTCATGTCGGCGACCCTGGGGGACGTCAGCCGGTTCGAAGAAGACTTGACCCGCCGCACCGGACGCGACACGACCGTCGTCGCCTCCGCGGAACGGCCGGTGCCGCTGTACTACTCGTACCGGACCACACCGCTGCACGAAACGCTGGAAGAACTGCTGGAATCCCAGCAGGCGCCCGTCTACATCGTGCACTTCACGCAGGCCGCGGCGGTGGAGCGCGCCCAGTCGCTGACGAGCATCAACATGTGCTCCAAAGCGGAGAAGGCCGCCATCGCCAAGGAGATCGGCAACTTCCGGTTCACCACCCGGTTCGGCCGCAACCTGTCCCGCTACGTCCGGCACGGAATCGGCGTGCACCACGCGGGCATGCTGCCCAAGTACCGCAGGCTGGTGGAGCGGCTCGCCCAGCGGGGCCTGCTCAAAGTCATCTGCGGCACCGACACGCTGGGCGTGGGCGTCAACGTGCCGATCCGTACCGTCCTGTTCACCGCACTGTCCAAGTACGACGGTTCCCGGGTCCGCCGGCTCACCGCCCGCGAATTCCACCAGATCGCGGGCCGCGCGGGCCGCGCCGGATTCGACACGGTCGGCAACGTGGTGGTGCAGGCCCCCGAACACGTGGTGGAGAACGAGCGTGCCCTCGCTAAGGCGGGCAACGACCCGAAGAAGCGGCGCAAGGTGGTCCGCAAGAAGCCGCCGGAAGGGTTCGTCGGCTGGGACGAGGCCGTCTTCGAGAAGCTCATCAACGCCCAGCCCGAGCCGCTCGTCTCCCAGTTCAAGGTCTCGCACGCGATGCTGCTCAGCGTGATCGCGCGCCCCGGCGACTGCTTCGCGGCCATGCGCCGTCTGCTCACCGACAACCACGACGACCCCAAGAAGCAACGCCGCCACATCCGCGAAGCGATCGCGATCTACCGGTCCCTGTTGGACGCGGGGATCGTAGAACGGCTGGAAGAGCCGGACGAGGAGGGCCGCACCGCGCGGCTCACCGTCGACCTGCAGCCCGACTTCGCGCTCAACCAGCCGCTGTCCCCGTTCGCGCTGGCCGCGTTCGAACTGCTGGACCGGGATTCGCCCCACTACGCGCTGGACGTGGTGAGCGTAGTCGAGTCCACCCTCGACGACCCCCGGCAGATCCTCGCCGCCCAGCTCAACAAGGCGCGCAGCGAGGAGCTGCAGCGGCTGAAGGCCGAAGGGCTCGACTACGAGGAGCGGATGGCGCGGCTGGAGGAGGTCACCTACCCCAAGCCGCTCGAGGACCTGCTGGAGCACGCCTACGAGACCTATCGGCGCGGCCACCCGTGGGTGGGCGACCATCCGCTGCAGGTCAAGTCGGTGGTGCGCGACATGTACGAGCGCGCGATGACCTTCACCGACTACATCGGCTACTACGAGCTGGCCCGTTCGGAAGGCCTGGTCCTGCGCTACCTCGCCAGCGCGTACAAGGCGCTGACGCAGACCGTCCCCGAGGACATCAAGACAGAAGAGCTGCGGGACCTGATCGAATGGCTGGGCGAAATGGTGCGCCAGGTCGACTCCAGCCTGCTGGACGAGTGGGAGCAGCTCACCAATCCGAGCCAGGAGCAGGACACGGACGCCCCCGTGGAGACCAAGCCCAAGCCGGTCACCGCCAACCAGCGCGCCTTCCGCGTGCTGGTGCGCAACGAGATGTTCCGCCGGGTGGAGCTGGCAGCGCTCCGCCGCTACGCGGAGCTGGGCGAACTGGACGGCGAAGACGGCTGGGACGCCGAGGCGTGGGAAGAGGCGATGGAGGCCTACTACGCCGAGCACGAGACGTTGGGGACCGGTCCGGACGCGCGCGGCCCGCACCTGCTGCTCATCACCGAGCACGAGGACCACTGGGAGGTCCGGCAGATCTTCGACGACCCGGAAGGCCACCACGACTGGGGGATCACCGCGCACGTGGACTTGACCGCGTCCGACGAGGAAGGACGCGCAGTGGTGCACGTGGTCGCAGTGGACCGCAAGGACTCCTTCTAAGACCGCGGCAGCGCCCACCGGGCACGGCCGTGCCCGGTCATGCGCGGCGGAGCAGGTGGGCGTTGACCTGCCGCACCAGCGGCGCGAGTTCGGGGACTTCGACGACTTCCCGGCCCGCGGCGCGCAACAGTTCGGCGCCGCGGCAGTCCACGAACAGTTCGGGCTCCCGCCAGGCGAACACGATGCGGGGGATCGGCGTGTCCAGGATGAGGCTGGTGCACGACCGGGGCCGGGAGGCCCGGGTGCTGCACGGTTCCAGCGAACTGTAGAGGGTGGCTGCGGCGAGGCGCGGATCCTCGGCGGCGACCGCGCGCAGCGCCACTTCTTCGGCGTGGTCGTGGGGGTCGTCCCGGCGGGAGTAGCCGTCGGCGAGGACGGTGCCGTCGGCGGCGACGATCAGCGCGCCGACGGAGAACGCGGTGGACGACGGCGGGCAGGAGCGGGACAGGTCGACAGCGGTGCGCAGCAGGCGCAGATCACGTTCGGTGGGTGTGGTCACTGCTCCTCCCGCAGGACGTAGTGGAGGACCGCCATTCCGGCCACGTTCCGGGCAGAAACCAGCCGCATGGGCTGGCCGGGGCGGTGCGGGAATACGGCGGGGTGGACGAACCGGGGTGCGCGGGCGTCGCCGACGAAGAAGGGGGCGATGGCCAGCCGCAGTTCGTCGGCGAGGTTGCGGGTGAGGAAGGCGGTGTGGACGGCTCCGCCGCCTTCCACGAGGAGTCGGCGCACGCCGCGGCGGGCCAGGTCGGCAAGGACGCGGTCGAGGTCGGGGGCTCCGGCGGCCACGACCTCCACGCCCGCGGTTCCGGCGAACCGGTGGCGGGCGGCTTCTGCTGCGTGGTCGGCAACGTAGAGCAGGCAGCCGGCGTCGCCGGTGGTGAAGACCCGCGCCGCGGGGTCCAGGTCCCCGCTGGTGCTCAGCACGACTTTGCGCAGGTGGGCGGGGTGTCCTGCGGCGAGGCGGCGCTGCTGCCGTTCAGGGGAGCGCACGAGCAGCCGCGGATTGTCGGCGCGGATCGTGCCGGCGCCGACGAGAATCGCGTCGCAGGAGGCGCGGAGTTCATCGACTTCATCGAAGTCGGCTTCGGTGGAGAGCCGCAGCCGCTCAGGGGAGGCGTCGTCGATATAGCCGTCCACCGACATGGCGCAACTGAGGATGACCCGGGGGCGTTCGCCTGCCATGCCGCCCAGGCTAGCGGGGACGGTGCGCAATGCGGCACAGGCCGCGGGTGCGCCCCCGTCTGCTGCGGGCCGCGGGGTCCCGTGCCGTCACCGTGGACTGGGCGGATAACGGCCCGGGACCGGCAGCCTGGATCACCTGTCCGGGGTGAGGAGCCACTCACCCCACGCCACAAACTGACCGGACGGTATGTTACTGGTGGTTTTTCGTTGCCGGTACATCAGGAGTGCCCATGACCGACGTGTACATCCTCGACGCGGTACGTACCCCCTTCGGACGGTACGGTGGCGCACTGTCCGGGATCCGCCCCGACGACCTGGCCGCGCACGTCCTGCGCGCGCTCGCGGAACGCTCCCCCGGGCTGGACCCCGCCGCGGTCGACGACGTCTTCTTCGGCGACGCGAACGGGGCTGGGGAGGACAACCGCAACGTGGCCCGCATGGCCGCGCTGCTCGCGGGCTGGCCCACCTCGGTGCCGGGCGTGACCTTGAACCGGTTGTGCGGTTCCGGCATGGAATCCGTGATCGCCGCCAACCGCGCGATCGCCGTGGGCGACGCCTCCCTGGCGGTGGCCGGGGGTGTGGAGTCGATGAGCCGGGCACCCTGGGTGCTCCCCAAACCCGCTCAGGGCTTCCCCACCGGCCACGAAACCCTGTACTCCACCACGCTGGGGTGGCGGATGGTCAACCCGGCCATGCCGGAGCAGTGGACCGTCTCCCTGGGAGAGAGCACCGAGCAGGTCGCCGCCACGTACGGCATCAGCCGCGCCGAACAGGACGCTTTCGCGCTCCGCAGTCACGAGCGCGCAGCCCGCGCCTGGGCGGAAGGAGTGTTCGACGCGGAGATCACCCAAATCCCCGGCGCGGAACTGGAACGGGACGAGAGCATCCGGGAGACGTCCGCGGAGAAACTGGCCGCGCTCAAACCCGCGTTCCGCCCCGACGGCACGATCACCGCGGGCAACGCCTCCCCGCTCAACGACGGGGCGGCCGCGCTCCTCATCGGGGACGCGGCAGCAGCTGAACGGGTCGGCCGCGAGCCGCTGGCCCGGATTGTCAGCCGCGGGGTCGCCGCAGTCGACCCCGACGTCTTCGGAATCGGCCCGGTCCAGGCAGCCGAGATCGCGCTGCGCCGCGCCGGGATCGGCTGGGACGACCTGTCGGTGGTGGAACTCAACGAAGCGTTCGCCGCCCAGTCCCTGGCCTGCCTGAAACTCTGGCCGGACCTGGACCCGGAGATCGTCAACCCCAACGGCGGCGCCATCGCCATCGGCCACCCCCTGGGCGCGTCCGGTGCCCGGATCGTCGGCACGCTCGCCCACGAACTGCACCGCCGCGGCGGCGGGTGGGGGCTGGCCGCGATCTGCATCGGCGTGGGCCAGGGCCTCGCCGTAGTGCTGCACCGCTAAGCGCCACCGGGCACGTTCGGCACGGGCGCGCCGCACTCTCCGGAATGCTGCCCCGGGCATGTCCCCTCCGCGCTCCTCGTGGGTAGCGGCGGAGCGAGCAGGGCGGCGCCGTGCCAGCGCACGGGCCGAGACCGCCCGCGCCCCGGGGCCTCCCGGGGATGTGTGCCGTAGGCGGAGCAGTCTCCGCACTGTTTCCGCCCCAGCCAGGAGGAGAGCGCCCATGAGAGTGTGCGTGAGCGGAGCGGCACCAGCCAACCACCCCAGGCCTGCACTGTGACCGGCATCACGGGCATGACCGCTCCGTGGGGGTAGTCGTCGTGGTGGCGCGGCTTGCGCCCGGTGCCCCGCGGCCCGCCGTTCGTCGTCCACGGCGGACCCGACCCGCGCCCGCGGGGCACCGCAGGCCGATCATGTCCCACTTCCCGGTCTTCGTGGCGCGCGGCGGCCCGCATGCCCGTCGACCGGGACGGGCCCGGCCGCTCCGCACAGCAGCGGGCCTCCCCGCAGCCTGGTCTCCCCGCCCGCCTGCCGGATCCGAGACAGCAGTCCGCTTTCCCACTGTCGGGGTTGTGCACGGTGGCCTGCCCGGGTATCCCCCAAGGGTTGGAAGAGCGGGGAAGGCCACAGGTTTCCCATGCCCGGCCAGTCCCTTCCCGCTGCGGCAACCGCCATATTCGACCCTGCGGGACCTTCCGGCTCGCTCACCAGGAACACCCGTTCCGCACAGAAAGGTCAAGGCTATGAGTGTTGATGTGCACTACACCGTGGACGGTCCCGAAGACGGGCCCGTCGTCGTGCTCAGCGGTTCGCTGGGCAGCCGCCTCGACATGTGGGATCCGCAGATGGCGGGACTCACCGGACAGTTCCGCGTCGTCCGCTACGACCTCCGCGGCCACGGCTCCTCCCCGGTTCCCCCCGCGCCCTACACCATGGCGGACCTCGGCTCTGACGTGCTGCGGCTCCTCGACCGGCTGAAAGTGGAGCGCGCCCACTTCGCGGGCCTGTCCATCGGCGGGATGACCGGCATGTGGCTGGCCGCGAACGCCCCGGAACGGATCGACCGCCTGGCCCTGCTGTGCACGTCGGCGACACCCCCCGGCACGCCGGAAGCGTGGGAGGAGCGCATCCGGACAGTGCGCACTCAAGGCACGGCCGCGATCGCGCCGACCGTGGTATCCCGCTGGTTCACCCCCGCCTATGCGGAACGCGACCCTGAGACGGTGTCCCTGTTCATCGACATGATCGCGAACACCCCCGACGAGGGGTACGTGGGCTGCTGCAACGCCATCCAGACCATGGACCTGCTTCCGGGGCTGCCTTCGATCACCGCGCCCACCCTGGTCGTGGCGGGCAAACTGGATCCCACCTCCCCGCCGGAGCACGCCGAGCTCATCGCGTCGCGCATCCCCAACGCCCGCATGGAGGTCATCCCGGACGCCGCCCACCTGGCGTCGTGGGAGCAGGCGACCTTCGTCAACGAACTGCTCCTCGACCACTTCGGCCGGTCGTCCGCTGCTGCCTGAAGCACGGGGTGCACACCGCGGGGCCCGAAGCGGCGCGTGCCGCTCGGGCCCCGCTTGAACGCCTGGGTCTCCGGCGGTCAGGCCTTCCCCGGGGCGGGGGCCTGGTGTCCCGGCGAGGACAGCACCGCGGCGCCCTGCGGTGCGGCCTCCGCGGACCGCAGTGAGGAGGGGATCACCCCGGCGTGGTGGAGCATGGTCAGGGCGGCTTGGATCGCTTCGGGGGTGGTCTCGAAGACGCAGCCTGCCTCCCGCAGCCGGGGGAGGGTGCCCAGGGACTCCAGCGGACGCAACTGTCCCGGGCGCAGACCGGACATCATGACGGTGATGCCGCGGGCTTGGAGCCGGTCCACGGCATCCCCGAGAACCTGGGCCCCGGTGGCGTCGATCGTGCTGACCCGGGCCATGCGGAGGATGACGACCCGCACGTCGGCCACCTCGCTAAGTTCCAGCAGGAACCGGTGGGCGGCGGCGAAGAACAGCGGACCGTCGATCCGGTAGGCGACGATGTGCTTGGCCAGGAGGGCCCGCTCCTCTTCCGTGTGGTCGCCCGGGGGCAGGTGCCGGGCCAGCTCCTCCTGGTCGAGGCTGGCGTTGCGGGCCAGCGACGCCAGGGCGAGCGCACCGGCGACGAGCATGCCGACCAGCACCGCGACCACGAGGTCGACGGTGAGGGTGACGACCGCGGTGAGCACCAGCACGACCCCGTCGGAGCGGGTGGCGCGGACCATGGCGCGCACCGAGCCCACTTCGACCATGCGCACCGCTGTGGCCAGCAGCACTCCAGCCAGGGCCGCCAGCGGGATCCGCTCCACGAGGGGCGCGGCCAGGTAGACGATTCCGGCGAGGACGAGGGCGTGGGTGATCGCTGCCAGCCGCGAGCTCGCCCCGGAGCGCACGTTCACTGCGGTGCGGGCGATTGCCGCGGTGGCGGGGACCCCGCCGAAGAGGGGGGCGGCGATGTTCGCCACGCCCTGGCCGAACAGTTCCCGGTCGGGGTCGTGGCGCTGGTTGACGCTCATCCCGTCGGCGACGGTGGCCGACAGCAGCGACTCCAACGCGGCCAGGGCCGCCACCGCCGCGGCCGGGGCCACGAGTGTGCCCACCTGGGAGAGGTCGAGAAAACCAAGGGAGGGGGCGGGCAGGCCCGCGGGCAGGTCCCCGATCCGTTCCGCGTGCAGCGGGGTGACTTCCACGAGGACCGTGGCGAGCACGACAGCCATCAGGGAGAACGGCACTGTGGGCCGCCAGCGGGCACCGACGAGCATCACCACGACCACGCCGAGGGCGATCGCGACCGCGGTCCACTCCGGGTGGGCCGCGAAGTCGAGGACCGCCTGCCACGCCACGACGAGCACCCTGTCGCCTTCCGGAACGGGCACGCCCAGGGCAGCGGGCACCTGCTGCAGGGCGATCACCGCGGCGATGCCGATGGTGAAGCCTTCCACCACGGAGGCGGGAATGTAGCGGACGTAGCGGCCGGCGCGGAGCAGGGCCAGCAGGACAAGCATGAGGCCCGCCATCAGCCCGACGGTGAGGACTCCGGAGGGTCCGTGCTGGGCGACGATGGGCACCAGCACCACCGTCATCGCCCCGGTGGGGCCGGAGACTTGCAGGTTGGAGCCGCCGAAGAACGCGGCGAGGGCACCCGCGACGATCGCGGTGACCAGCCCGGCCTGAGCTCCGAGCCCGGAGGAGATCCCGAAGCCCAGGGCGAGCGGCAGGGCAACCACGGCGACGGTCACCCCGGCCAGCAGGTTGCGTCCCGGTGCGTGCCGCATCCGGGCGAGGTCGGCGCGGGCCGGAATCATCACGCGGAAACGGTCGAGGACAGGGCGCAGGGCGCTGTCCCGGGAGAGGACGGGAAGGTTCACCGCTGCCCCTCCCGTTCTGCTTCGCGGAGCTCGGCCAGCAGTTCCCCCTGGTCGACCAGCATGCTGGTGAGGATGGTGCGCGCGGCGCGCAGCAGGTCGCCGACCTGTGGGGCGCTCAGCTCGTAGCGCACGACGTTGCCTTCGCGGTGGGAGACCACCAGACCGGTGCGGCGCAGCACCGCCAACTGCTGGGAAAGGTTGGACGCTTCAACACCGATGTCGGCAAGGAGTTCGTGGACCGGGCGGGGCCCCTCCTGCAGCAGCTCCAGCACCCGGATCCGAACCGGATGGCCAAGCGTGCGGAAGAACTCCGCCTTGGCCTGGTAGAGCGGTACCGGCACGTTTGATTCTCTTTTCACTTTTGAGGGGATGTGGGGAGGTATGTCGGGATCAAGAATGTATGAACATGAAAAATTCTTCAAATCAAGAAGAACGAAAGTGACTCCTGCCACTTGCGTTGAGGGGATCGCCCGTGGTAGCAGAAGCCGCTCGCAGCAGGGACACGGCAGCGCACTCCGTCGGTCCCTGTCCCACCGGTTCTGCAGCGAGAAAAGGCCAGCGGTCGTGCACCAGTGCCGCGCCGCCTCCTGCCCCGCGCTGGCCCCACCCGGAGACACAAGCCCCGGGCTCGACTCGCGGAGTCCCGCGGGCCTCTCGGACTCGGCACGCCGCCCTTCCCCGGGAAAGCGCCGGCTCCGGACCTGGGAACAGGCCGCAGAAGAAAGCGCTCGACTCCCCGAGAGAATGCGAAAGACAGAGCGGTCACCCAGCTACAGCGCTCCCCGGTGCCTGGGCTGCGTCCTCAAGGCCACGGGCCCCTGCCACCGGGAATCACTGCTGGAGACCCACTGCCGGAGATAAAGCGGCAACCGATGCCCGGATTCCCGCGGCGGCACGCCAGTGTGCCCGCCCACGCGAAGGCCGAATCGGGAACCAGCAGTCACGATAAAGGCTCTCGCCTCAGGGCAAGAGCCTCGACGTGCGGAACTTGCAGGAGATGACGCTATCCACCGCTGACGCGGGACCGCGTCCTCACTGTCGTTGCTCCCGCGATTGGACTCGAACCAATAACCTGCCGGTTAACAGCCGGCTGCTCTGCCAATTGAGCTACGCGGGATTGCGTTGCTGTGGGGTTCGTGTTCCCCGCAGTGACACCACTAGCGTAGCGCACTCTGGAGAGTGCTCGTGACAGATTTTCCTCCCCCGCAGTTCCCCCGCCCCGAATGTCGCCTCCTGTCCTGCGGCAACCACTGCGGGTAGCGTGGATCACGGCACGAATTCATCGTCTCGGGAGGACCGCATGCGCTATCGGATCGTCTTTATCGCCGGGTTCGCTATCGGCTACATCCTCGGCGCCAAAGCCGGACGGGAACGGTACGAGCAGATCGCCCGCGCGGCCCGCAGCCTCGTCGAGAACCCCACGGTGCGAGAGACAGCCGACCGGGTGCGGTCCCAGGTGACCGACGCCAGCAAGACCGTCTACGACAAACTCTCCGAGAAACTCCCGGTCACCTCCGTGCGCGACTTCCTGGCCAGCCCTACCCCGGAAGAGGAGGCCGAGCTCGACCGGATCGAAGCCGCCTCCGGCACCGCGGCACGCGACTAGGCGCCTCCGTGTGCTGACCGTCGGGCACGGACTACGGTAGGACCATGCTGCGCTGGCTCCGCCGACACGCTCTGCCCTCCGAGATCCGTGCCCGACTCGACCTCGCTCCCGGGGAGCGGATCATCGCCCACGCGTGGACCGAGAACGGGACAGCGGTCGTCGCCACCACGGCCGCCCTGCACCTGCCGGAGGGGCGGCGCATCCCGTGGGAGCGCATCGACCAGGCCCGCTGGGACGACACCGGCCTGGTGCTCACCACCGAAGACGAACCCGAAGAGGTCATCCCCCTGCCCCGGCCGGGCCGCCTCGCCCAAGCCGTCTACGAACGAGTCACCGCCACCATCGTGGTCTCCCGCCACGTGCCGTTGCTGTCTGACGTCGAAGGCGCTCCCGGGGTCCGGTTCATTGCGCGACGCGCCCCCGGGAGCACCGACATCACCTGGCAGCTCCGCTACGACGAGGGCGTGGACCCGGAATCCCCCGAGATCCGCCAGCGCACCCAGCGCGCCCTGGCCCGGCTCCGCGAGCAGACCGGCGTGTAACCCCGCTCCCGAAGGGAGATCCATGGCCACTTGGGAATCCTTCGCCGCAGAAGCCCCGCGCCTCGCCGCCGCGGTGCGCGCCCGCTTCACCGCCCACCGGCACCACGTCCTCGCCACCCTCCGCAAAGACGGGTCTCCCCGGGTGAGCGGTACCGAAGTGGTGTTCCACGGCCCCGACCTCATGCTGGGCTCCATGCCCGGCGCGGTCAAAGCCCGCGACCTGCAACGGGACGGCCGGTTCGCCCTGCACGCCAACCCCGGCGACGGCTCCATGGCCGCGGGCGACGCCAAACTGTCCGGGCGCGCCATCGAGGTGACCGACCCGGAAGAGATCGCCGCGTTCCGCCAGCACGGGGTACCGCCCGGGCCGTTCCACCTGTTCCGGCTGGACCTCCACGACGCCGTGCTGACCTCGGTGGACGGCGACGAACTCGTCATCGAACTGTGGCGGGCCGGATCGGGGGTGCAGCGGTTCGTGCGCCGCTAGCTCCAAGCGGGTTCAGCGCAGCGACTCCGCCATCGCGGCGACCAGCTCCCCTTCCGGATCCATGTCCAGGTTCCACAGCACCAGGCCGCGCAGGCCGTGGCGGACGGCGTAGGCGCCTTTGCGGCGCACCACTTCCGGGGTGTCGTAGGACCACCACTCGTCGCCGTCGTAGATCCACGCGGCCCCGGTCTCGCGGTCGAAGAAACGCTCCCCGGGATGCTGCTCCAGTGTTTCGTAGGCGTGTGTCGCCTCCCCGTAGCCGCCTTCCGCCGGCTGTTCCGCTTCGACCAGCCACCCGTCGCCGTTGGGCCCCGGCGGCACCCCGCGCCAGCCGCGACCGTAGCCGGGGATGCCGAGCACGAGCTTCTCGGCGGGCAGCCCGTAGTCGAGGTACTGGCGGACTGCCCGGTCGACGCTGGGCTGGTCGGGATCCTGGTCAGGCGCGTACAACTGCGCGTGGTGGCCGGTGATGTCCCGCCACGACCCGGTGAAGTCGTAGCCCTGGACGGTAGCGAAGTCCAGGTAGTCGAAGACCTCAGGCTCGTAGCTGTCCCGCATGATCTTCGGGTCGTGGCTCAGGGACGCCGACAGGGTGTACTCCCGCCCGGTCTCGCGTTCCAAGGCGTCCAACTGGGCGCGGAACTCCTGCACGACGAGGGTGAAATTCCGCTTGTCGTCGGGGTGCTCGACGTTGTCGGGATGGCCGTTGCCGCCCGGCCACTCCCAGTCGAGGTCGATACCGTCGAAAATCCCTGCGGCGACCCCTTCGCCTCCCTGCGGCTCCCCCTCGAGGCGGGGCAGGTTGCCGCGCAGCCACAGGTCGATGCAGGAGGCGACGAAACGCTCCCGGGACTCCTGAGTCCGCACCGCCTCGGAAAAGTACGTGGACCAGTTCCATCCCCCCAGCGAGATGCTGGCGCGCAAGTCCGGGTACTTCTGCTGGAGTTTGCGCAACTGGTTGAGGCTCCCGGCGAGCGGCTGCTCGTAGGTGTCGGCTTGGCCGTCCACGCTTTCCGCGGCCTCGTAGCGGCGCTGGAAGATCTGCCACGGCTGGTCCGCCTCAGCGGGGATGTGGCACAGCCCGTCTTCGCTCACATCCCCGAACGCCCAGATCAGCCGGTCCAGGAGTGCGGCAGCCCCGCTCTCGTCCACGTCTTTGATCGTGTAGCCGCGGTTGGCGGTATTCCAGTCAGCGAAGTAGGCGATCCGCTCCGCCGTGGGCCTGGTCCACCAGTTCCCCAGGCGCGGGCCGAGGAGCACGACGACCCCGCCGCACAGGGCCACCACGCCGGCCGCGACCAGCAGCACGACCCAGGTGGGTGCAAAGGTACGGCGCCGTGCTGGAAGAATCCGGTGTCGACCCGCCATGGTTTCAACGTATCCCGCCCCGTGACGGAATGTCCGCGACATACCACTATTAGTCGCGGCGCATTACCTGTTTCTTCCCACCGCTTATCCCAGGTAGTCGCGGAGGATGCGCGCTCGGGAGGGCTGCCGGAGTTTCGCGAGCGTCTTGGACTCGATCTGCCGGATGCGTTCCCGGGTCACGCCGAACTTCCGTCCCACCTCTTCAAGAGTGTGCGGTTTTCCGTCCTCCAACCCGAAACGGAGCGTGATCACCCGCTGCTCCCGTTCTGAAAGCCCGCCCAGGACCTGAGCCAACTGGTCCTGGAGCATGACGAACGCCGCGGCCTCCACCGGCGGGACTGCGTCCGTGTCCTCGATGAAGTCGCCGAACGCGGAGTCTTCCTCGCCGATCGGCGTGTGCAGGGAAATGGGCTCCTGGGAGACGCGGTGGATTTCCACGACCCGGTCGTGGTCGACGTTGAGTTCGCGGGAGAGCTCGTGCAAGGTCGGTTCTCGGCCGAGCTCCTGGTGCAGGCGGCGGCGGGTGCGGGCCAGCCGGTTGATGCTCTCCACCATGTGCACGGGGACCCGGATGGTGCGGGCCTGGTCCGCGATGGCGCGGGTGATCGCCTGCCGGATCCACCAGGTGGCGTAGGTGGAGAACTTGTATCCGCGGGTGTAGTCGAACTTCTCCACCGCGCGGATGAGCCCCAGGTTGCCCTCCTGGATCAGGTCGAGCAGGGCCAGACCGCGGCCCAGGTAGCGCTTGGCGACCGACACCACCAGGCGCAGGTTAGATTCAATCAGGCGGCGTTTGGCGAGTTTTCCTTCGCGGACGAGCTCGTTGAGGTCCTCAAACCATTCAGGGGAGTACTGTGCGGGGACCGGACCGGTGCGTGCGGCGCGCAGTTTCTGCTCGGCGTAGAGGCCGATTTCGATGGCTTTGGCGAGTTCGACTTCTTCTTCAGCCGTGAGCAGGGGGACTCGGCCGATTTCTCGCAGATAGGCGTGGACGATGTCGCCCGAGGAGGTGCGGGTTTCGGGGTGCTCCGCGAAATCGTCGCGGTCCACGTACTCCGGTTCTCCCCCGACCGCCTCGACAGGAGGACCGCCACTGCGTTCCACCGCGGCCGCGGGGCCAGCGGGCGTTCTCCTTTCCACGATCTCAGCCGCCGTATCTCGCATCGACGACGCCCTCTTAGGTGACACCGGAAAAACCACTCTTATAGTGTGCCTGCGTTTTCCCGGAGTAGAGGGATTGAATTTTGTCACCTTTATGTCACATAGCTCCCCCAAAACGCTCTCGCATCATACGTTTCTGCTGTTCAGCGGTCATGAGTTCGGTGAAAATCCGCTGGTATTCCTCGGCGTCCGCGACCGGGTCGAGCCGGGACAGGCGAGATTTGAGGTTTGTGATCTGTCGGTTGATGGAATGAATTCTGATTGTGCTGATGATCTCTTGGGCGCGGTACTCGTCGAGTTCCCCGTAAATCTCGATCGGCTCCACCGCCAATTGGGTGAGGAAAGTCCGCTGCGCTTCGTTACGGGCCGTCTCCCGCAACTGTCCGGCCCAGAGCGCCGGGTCCTGGACGGACTGGGTGCCGCCCGCTTTCTGGATGAGGTGAAACACGTCGCGGTGCTGCTCCACGGTGAACATGTCAGCGTCCAGGTGGTCGAAACCGGAGCAGAGCAGGGGGTGTTGCACCGCGAGTTTGAGGGCGAGACGCTCCCGCTGCACCACGGGGTCGCGCAGGTCGTAGCGGGGCGCGGGTGCGGCAGTGGCCGGTTTGGGCGGGACCCGGCGGCCGCGGGCCCGGCGCATGTGCTCCTGGATCCGCCGGTGGACGAATTCTTCGTCCATGATGCCCAGCCAGCGGTCCAGGCTGACCCCGTAGAGGCGGCGCACCCCGGCGTTGCGGATGCTCGCCACGATCGGCGCGGCCGCGTCCAAGGCAGCCAGCCGCCCCTCCGGGGTGTCCAGGTTGTAGCCCTCGAACTTGCTGCGGATCATGAACTCGTACAAGGGCTGCTTCGCGGCGATCAGGTCGCGGACCGCCGCATCGCCCCGTTGGACCCGCAGGTCGCAGGGGTCGAGCCCGTCGGGTTGCACGGCGACGAACGTCTCTGAGGCGAATCCGTGCTCTTCAGCGAAGGCGCGCAGGGCCGCGTTGCGCCCTGCCTGGTCGCCGTCGAAGGTGAAGATGACTTCGCCGCCGAACTCGAAGCGGCCCAGCAGGAGGCGCCGCAGGATCTTGAGGTGCTCTTCTCCGAACGAGGTGCCGCAGGTGGCGACCGCCGTGGTGACGCCAGCCAGGTGGCAGGCCATCACGTCGGTGTAGCCTTCCACGATCACGGCCTGGCGCTGGCGCGCGATCTCTTTCTTGGCCAAGTCCAGCCCGTAGAGGAGGCTGGACTTCTTAAACAGCGGGGTTTCCGGGGTGTTGAGGTATTTGGGCCCGGTGTCCTCGGGGTCGAGTTTGCGCGCCCCGAAGCCGACGACGTCCCCGCTGAGGTCCCGCACCGGCCAGACGAGGCGGCCGCGGAACCGGTCGTAGGGGCCGCGCCGCCCCTGGCTGGCCAGTCCGGCGAGCACGATCTCCTGGTCGGTGAAACCTTTGGCACGCAGATGGGACAGGAGCGCATTCCAGGAGGCGGGAGCGTATCCCACGCCGAAGTGCTCCGCATCGGCCCGGGTGAAGCCGCGTTCGACGAGGAAGCGGCGGCCCGCCTGCGCTTCCGGGCTCAGCAGCTGCTCGGCGTAGAACTCGGCGGCGACCCGGTGGGCGTCGACCAGCCGCTGGCGCTGCCCCTGCTCGTTGCGGGGGACGTAGCCGCCCTGCTCGTAGCGGAGCTGGATGCCCGCTGCCCGCGCCAGGTGCTCGACGGCTTCGACGAAGCTCAGGTGTTCGATCTTCTGGATGAAGGAGATGACGTCGCCGCCTTCCCCGCAGCCGAAGCAGTACCAGAGGTTGCGTGCGGGGGTGACGTTGAACGAGGGGGTCTTCTCGTCGTGGAAAGGGCACAGGCCTTTGAGGGAGCCGCCGCCGGCGTTGCGCAGCTGGAGGTATTCGCCGACCACGTCGGCGATAGGGGAACGCTCCCGTACCAATGCGACGTCTTCATCTTTGATTCGACCGGACACGGAAGCCAGGGTATTCGTTGCGGCCGGGCTCGGGTGGGATGGGGGTGGAAGCCCTGCTGTGGGCGCGGGCCATGCAGGGCTCCCGCCCACAGTCGCTGCTTCGGGCAAGGTTGCAATGACAGATTTCTGGGGCGGGGCTTAGCGGCCGCAGCGCAGCCCCGGTCAGCAGAGGCGAGCGTGCCAGGAGAGGGCAGAAAGGTCGGTGAGCGACGCCACCTGGTCGATCACCACGCGCAGCGCGGCGGCATCGTCCTGGGCTGCCGCGTAGTCTGCCTGAAATTGCGGCTCCAACGTGGCGGGCGCGCCCGCGGCAACCGCCTCGACGAGCTCCGTGACCACCTGCCGCTCCCGCGCATAGCGGTCCTCTTCGTCTACCAGGAACACGTAGTGCGCGGTCACTGCTTTGAGCAGGGCGCACTCCATGCGCTGCTCACGGGGCACCACCAGTTCCGCGGCGTAGCGGGTCAGCGGTGCCGAACCGTACTTCTCCAGCGTGGCCCGCTCCGCGGCCCGGCAGAACCGTCCGATCAGCTCGCTGGTGAGGTTCTTCAACGCCGCCAGCGACGGCAGGTCGCCGCTGAGCGACCGCGGCCAGCACTCCTGCGCCATCAGGCGGGCGAACACCTCCTCCAGTTCCGCTGGCTCAGCGTCGGAGTAGTGCGCGGCTGCGGTCCGGCACACCTCGCTCCGCTCGGCGGGGCTGTGGAGCGCGGCCAAGGAGAGCTGCCCCGTGTACAGTCCGTCCTCCAAGTCGTGGACCGAGTAGGCCACGTCGTCAGCCCAGTCCATGACCTGCGCTTCGAGACAGGTGCGCCGCCCCACCGCCCCCTGGCGGATCCACGCGAACACGTCGCTGTCCTCGGCATAGACGTTGAACTTGGCGGTCTCGCCGGCTTCCCCGCGCCGCCAGGGGTATTTGAGGGTGGCGTCCAGCGTCGCCCGGGTCAGGTTGAGTCCGGCACTCCGCCCCTCGGGGGTGAAGACCTTCCCTTCCAGGCGGGTGAGCAGCCGCAGGCTCTGCGCGTTGCTCTCAAATCCGCCGCACGGGCGCGCGGCCCGGTCCAGCGCGGCTTCCCCGTTGTGCCCGAACGGCGGATGCCCCAGGTCGTGGGCGAGGCAGGCGGCTTCCACCAGGTCCGGGTCGCAGCCGAGCGTGCCGCTGAGCTCCCGCCCGATCTGGGCGCACTCCAGCGAATGGGTGAGCCGGGTCCGGGGGAAGTCGCTGACCCCTGGCTGGGCCACCTGGGTTTTCGCGGCGAGTCGGCGCAGCGCGAAACTGTGCAGCACGCGGGCCCGGTCGCGGGCGAAGTCGCTGCGGGACCGGCGTTTCGGCGGCTCCGCAGCCCACCGCTGCCGGTCGTGGTCGCGGTAGCCGTCCCCCGGGTTACCAGCCATGGGCACCCCACAACACTGCGCTGGTGTTCTCCGCCCTACTTTAGGAGCGTTAGCGCAGGAAGTCCGGGATTCCCGCGGTATGCCGGGGTGTCGGGGTCACAGGGCGTCGACGCGGACCGCGGCGCTCTCCCCGAAAATCCAGTAGTGCCACAGCGACGCGGTCTCGCGGGTGATGTACCACAGTTGGGTTTCCCGTTCGAGGACAGCCGGTCCGGAGCGGGCCGGGGACGTGGCGGCTTCGATCCCGAAATCTTCGGCGATCTCCCGGGAGCGCAGGGAATGCCACGGGTCGCTGACGATGACCGCGGTGCGCCAGCCTCGCTCTTCGAAGACCTGGGCCACGAGCTCCAGGCTCTCCAACGTGTCGCTGCCCTTGCCGATCGGGATGACGCTGTCTGCAGGCACGCCCTGTTCGACCAGCCAGCGGGCACCGCTGCCGCCCTCGGTGAAGTTGTCGCCCGGCTGGTTGCCGCCCACGGTGACCACGGTGGGCGCCACCCCTTCCTCGTACAGGTGGGCGGCGTGGCGGAGGCGGGCCTCGAAGACCGGAGAAGGGCGGCCATTGTACTGGCTGGCGCCCAGCACGACGATCGCATCGGAGGGCGGGCGTTCGTCCTGCCGCGCGGTGTACCACACCCAAGCCCAGGTCGCGCACGGCAGCAGGATCACGGTGAGCACCAGCAGCGCCACAGTGCGCCGCACTATCCGCCCGATGCTGCGCGGGCGGCGGGTGCGGGCGGGGCGCCGCAGGGTCCGGGGGTCCTCGAGGCGGTCAGGCTCGTCAGGGGGCCCGTCGCGGCCTGGTAAGGAAAGGGTGTCCCGCGTAAACGTGCGCGTAGGCGCGGGCTCGGGCGGCGCGGCCGCTTCGGCTCCCCCACTGATCCGGCGGAACGTCCGCGCGTGGTCGTCGCCGGGGTGGTCCGCGTCGTCCCGGAGGTCGCGGGCGTCCGGCTCGAAGGTGGAGAGCCGTGTGAAGACCCGGGTGGCCTCCTCGTCGGCCCCGTGGTGGCCCGCCTTCTCAGGCCCGTCACCGGTCGTGCGCACCTTCACACCCCCTAGCCGATCGAGCACGGTTGTGCGGTACCGCACCCCGGGCCGTGCCAACGGTGCTGTGCAGGCCTGCGGACGGTGGGCCGGAGTACCCCTGGCGCGTCCGCGTGTGCGGTCTGACGGCACCCTGGTCGGGAGAGCGCGGCACCGGATTCCTGTCCGGTACGGCCGCTTCCCGGGGACAATGCTACGAGAAGGTCACAGCCGAAACACCCAAATGTCTTGTATTCGTCATATATGAAGTCCCCGCCTCGGAGCAGGGTCGCAAGGCGGGGACCACCGTGCTTATCGGCGTTGGCGCAGGTTAGCGGAGCGCGGCCCGTCCCGCTTCGAGGCGGGCGACGGGGACGCGGAACGGCGAGCAGGAGACGTAGTCCAGGCCCACCTCGTGGAAGAAGTGCACCGAGGCTGGGTCGCCGCCGTGCTCACCGCAGACCCCGAGCTTGAGGCCGGGGCGAGTGGCGCGGCCTTCCTCCGCGGCGATGCGGACCAGCCGTCCCACCCCGTCGACGTCCAGCGACTCGAACGGGGAGACGCCGAACACTCCCTTCTCCAGGTAGGTGGAGAAGAAGGAGGCTTCCACGTCGTCGCGGGAGAAGCCCCAGGTGGTCTGGGTGAGGTCGTTGGTGCCGAAGGAGAAGAACTCGGCGCTCTCCGCGATCTGCCCGGCAGTGAGCGCGGCGCGGGGCAGCTCGATCATGGTGCCGATCGGGATGTCGAGCTCCACCCCGTGCTCGGCGGCGACCTCGCGGATGACCTGCACCGACTCCTCGCGGATGATCTCCAGCTCCTGGACGGTGCCGACCAGCGGGATCATGATCTCGGGGCGCGGACGGCCGCCCTGCTTGATCCGTGCGGCCGCAGCCTCGGCGATCGCCCGTACCTGCATGGTGAACAGTCCCGGTACGACGAGGCCGAGGCGGACCCCGCGCAGGCCCAGCATCGGGTTCTGCTCGTGCAGCCGGTGGACGGCCTGGAGCAGCCGCAGGTCCCCTTCGTTCTTCTCACCGCGCGCCTCCGCTACGGCCACACGCACCGACAGTTCAGTGATGTCGGGCAGGAACTCGTGCAGCGGCGGGTCGAGCAGCCGCACGGTGACGGGCAGGTCGTCCATCGCCTCGAAGATGCCGGTGAAGTCCTCGCGCTGCAGCGGCAGGAGGGCGGCGAGAGCCTCGTCCCGCTCCTGGTCGGTGTCGGCGAGGATCAGCCGTTCCACCAGGGCGCGGCGGTCACCGAGGAACATGTGCTCGGTGCGGCACAGGCCGATCCCCTGGGCGCCCATGCGCCGGGCGCGGGCCGCGTCCTCGGGGGTGTCGGCGTTGGCACGCACAGCCATGCGGCGCTTGGCGTCGGCGTACCGCATGATCCGGTCGACGGCGCGGACCAGGTCGTCGGCTTCCGCCGAGGAGGGGTCGAGCTCGCCTTCGAAGTAGCGCACGATCGGGGAGGCCACGACGGGGACTTCGCCGAGGAACACTTCACCGGTGGTGCCGTCGATGGAGATGACGTCGCCTTCCTTGATGACCCGGCCGTCCGGCGCGGTCAACTGGCGGTTCTTGGTGTCGATGTCGAGCTCTTCGGCACCGCAGACGCAGGTCTTGCCCATGCCGCGGGCCACGACGGCGGCGTGCGAGGTCTTGCCGCCGCGGCTGGTGAGGATGCCCTGGGCAGCGAGCATGCCTTCCAGGTCGTCGGGGTTGGTCTCCCGGCGGCACAGGATGACCTTCTCCCCGTTGCGCGACCACGCGACGGCGGTGGCGGAGTCGAAGACCGCGCGCCCCACGGCCGCGCCCGGGGAGGCGTTCATGCCCCGGCCCAGCAGGTCGCGTTCGGCCTTCTCGTCGAAGCGGGGGAACATGAGCTGGGCGAGCTGCTCGCCGCTGACCCGGTTCACCGCTTCTTCCAGGGTGATGAGCCCCTGGTCGACGAGCTGGTTGGCGATACGGAAGGCTGCGGCAGCGGTGCGCTTGCCCACGCGGGTCTGCAGCATCCACAGTTTGCCGCGCTCGATGGTGAACTCGATGTCGCACAGGTCGCGGTAGTGCCGCTCGAGTTTCTCCATGATCTCGAGCAGTTCGGCGTAGCTCTTGGGGTCGATCCGCTCCAGTTCGGTGAGGGGGATGGTGTTGCGGATCCCCGCGACGACGTCCTCACCTTGCGCGTTCTGCAGGTAGTCGCCGTAGACGCCCTGCTGGCCGGTGGCGGGGTCGCGGGTGAAGGCCACTCCGGTGCCGGAGTCCATGCCGAGGTTGCCGAAGACCATGGAGCAGATGTTGACCGCGGTGCCCAGGTCGCTGGGGATGCGCTCCTGGCGCCGGTAGAGGACGGCGCGGGGGGCGTTCCAGGACTTGAAGACGGCTTCGATGGCCAGGCGCATCTGTTCGCGCGGGTCGGTGGGGAACTCCGCGTCGGTGGCTTCCCGGACGATGGTCTTGAACGTGTCGACGAGCCCGGCGAGGTCGGCGGCGTCTAGGTCGAGGTCGCTGGTGACGCCTTTGCGGGCCTTGAGGTCGTCGATGGCGTCCTCGAACAGGTCGCCATCGATGCCCAGTACGGTCTTGCCGAACATCTGGATGAGGCGGCGGTAGGAGTCCCAGGCGAACCGCTCGTTGCCGGACTGGGCGGCAAGTCCTTTGACCGACTCGTCGTTGAGACCGATGTTGAGGACGGTCTCCATCATGCCGGGCATGGAGAACTTGGCGCCCGAGCGTACGCTCACCAGCAGCGGGTTGTCGGGCTGGCCGAGGCGCTTGCCCATGGTCGCTTCAAGGGCGGCCAGCTTCTCTTCGATCTGGGCGTCTAACCCCGGGGGCATGGTCCCGTGCTCGAGGTAGTGCCGGCACGCCTCAGTGGTGATGGTGAACCCGGGCGGCACGGGAAGGCCAAGGTTGGTCATCTCCGCGAGGTTGGCACCCTTGCCTCCGAGGAGATCCTTGAGGTCCTTGTTCCCCTCGGTGAAGTCGTACACGTACTTGGGCACGGGAACTCCTTGCTACGGTCGGGCGGCCTAAAAGATGGCGCGACTCTACCCGACCCTGTCGAGCAACTTTGTTCAGCACACCCCTTATTTGAGTGTTTTCGCAGGTCATAGGCATTCGAATGGTATAAACCAATGGTCCATCCGTTTTGTCCCAGTTCAGGGCACTATTTCCGCGAGGAGCACCAGGGAACGACCTGCAAAACACGAGATCAAAAGAGATTTAGACCACTCACCCGACCGAGGGGGAGAAAATTGGTCCACTCCGCCCGACATCAGCCCGGAAATGTGCCCAGCGCCACATCGCTACCGCCAAGTAACCTACGAATGCGTAAGTTACGCTCCAGAAGCAATGCCGCTCGGCGCCCACGAAGGAGAGGTGGCACAGAAGAACGTGGCTGCACAGCCGGAAAACCGCCCCCCAGCAGAACGCCCGCACCCCTCCCCGACCCCGCTCACCCGGGTCGAGGCGGCCGCCGCCCACCTCCTGCACTCGGCCAAGCCTCGCCTACGCGGCTGGCTGCATTTAGGCACCGCCCCCCTGGCCCTCATCGCAGGCATCATCCTCATCGGGTTTGCGCCCACCACTGCGGCCCGGCTCGCCAGCGCAATCTACGGCCTCAGCGCGGTCTTGCTGTTCAGCACCTCAGCGGCCTACCACATCGGCCGCTGGTCCCCCCGGACCGCGGCTGCACTCCGCCGCCTCGACCACGCCAACATCTACCTGATCATCGCCGGCACCTACACGCCGTTCGTCCTGCTCGTCCTCGACGGGACCCAGCGCACCGCGATGCTAGCCCTGATCTGGGGATGCGCCGCGGCCGGAGTCCTGTTCACCCTGGTGTGGCTCCACGCCCCGCGCTGGCTGTCCACCACGCTGTACGTGGCCCTGGGGTGGATCGCCGTCCTGTTCCTGCCCGACCTGATCCGCGGCGTGGCAGCCGTCCCCCTGCTGCTCGTCCTCACCGGAGGAATCCTTTACAGCCTCGGCGCTCTGGTGTACGCGCTGAAACGCCCCGACCCGTTCCCGCGCTGGTTCGGCTTCCACGAAATCTTCCACGTGCTGACCATTGCGGCCTTCGCCTGCCAGTACATCGCGGTGTTCGCCGTCGTCACCGCCGCCGCACCGGCGCAGTAACCACTGCGGCCCCGGACCAAAACGGTCCAGGGCCGCAACGTCAACGGACCGCCGTACGGGTCAGCACCCGGCGAGCCGCTCCGCGAGGTACTGCTCGACCTGGTCGATCGAGATGCGTTCCTGAGCCATCGAGTCGCGCTCGCGGACCGTCACCGCGTTGTCTTCCAGCGTGTCGAAGTCGATCGTCACGCAGAACGGGGTGCCGATCTCGTCCTGGCGGCGGTAGCGGCGGCCGATCGCCCCGGCGTCGTCGAACTCCACGTTCCACCGCTTGCGCAGCTTCGCGGCCAAGTCCCGGGCCTTCGGCGACAGGTCCGCGTTGCGCGACAGCGGCAGCACCGCCGCCTTGACCGGGGCCAGCCGCGGGTCCAGCCGCATGACGACGCGCTTCTCCATCTTGCCCTTGGCGTTCGGCGCCTCGTCCTCGGTGTAGGCGTCGAGCAGGAAGGTGAGCATCGTCCGGTCGACACCCGCCGACGGCTCGATCACGTAAGGGATGAACCGTGTGTTGGTCTCCTGGTCGAAGTAGGACAAGTCCGTGCCCGACCTCTTGGAGTGCGTGGACAGGTCGTAGTCAGTGCGGTTGGCGATGCCCTCCAGCTCGCCCCACTCGCTCCCGGCGAAGTTGAACCGGTACTCGATATCCACGGTCCGCTTGGAGTAGTGGGACAGCTTCTCCTTCGGGTGCTCGTACAGCCGCAGGTTGTCCTTGTTGATCCCCAGGTCGATGTACCACTGCAGCCGCGTGTCGATCCAGTACTGGTGCCATTCCTCGTCCGTTCCCGGCCGGACGAAGAACTCCACCTCCATCTGCTCGAACTCGCGGGTGCGGAAGATGAAGTTGCCCGGGGTGATCTCGTTACGGAACGACTTGCCGATCTGGGCGATTCCGAACGGGATCTTCCGGCGCGACGACTGCTCGACGTTCTTGTAGTTGATGAAAATGCCCTGCGCGGTCTCCGGGCGCAAGAACGCCAGGCCGCTCTCGTCCTGCACCGGTCCCACGTAGGTGCGCAGCAGACCGCTGAACATCCGCGGCTCGGTGAACGCACCCTTAGCGCCGCAGTGAGGGCAGTTGAGGTCCGCCAGTCCGTTCGCCGGAGGCTTGCCGTGCTTGGCCTCGTAGGCCTCGGTGAGGTGGTCGGCACGGAAGCGCTTGTGGCAGGACTGGCACTCGGTGAGCGGGTCGACGAAGGCGTCGACGTGGCCGGACGCCTCCCAGACCTCACGGGCCAGGATGACGCAGGAGTCGAGGCCGACGATGTCCTCACGCTCCTGGACCATGGCGCGCCACCACTGGCGCTTGACGTTGTTCTTCAGCTCCACGCCCAGAGGGCCGTAGTCCCACGAGGCGCGCAGACCCCCGTAGATCTCGCTCGAGGGGTAGACCAATCCCCGGCGCTTGGCAAGACTGACCAGGGTGTCCATTGCCTCTGACTTAGCGGCCATAGTGATTGACTCCATCCATCCGGCTGGCGGTCGGCGGATCGCGGAAAGGCGCGACGCTCGAAATAGGTACGGTCCTCAAGCCTATTGGACTCACCACCGACTTTATGCCGCTCAGCGACTTGTCTGTTTTGCCGAGTGTCTGCGGTCCCGCAGTGCCGTGCGTCAGTCCTCCGCCGCGGGCGCCTGGCGGGCCAGGGTCTCGAACGCACTGGGCTCGTCGTGGGCGGTGGACAGCAGCGGTACCGCGGTGACCTTGACGTCGTAGTGGGAGAGCGCCCGGCGGTAGTAGCCCGGCCCGTCCCATTCGGTGACCACCGTCCACAGCGTGGGGTCGTCGACCGCGCGTGCCAGGGACCCCCGGCGGTAGCCGGGCCTCTGCGACAGCACGTCCAGCGCCGCTTTGGCGTGGGCGACGAACTCCTCAGAGTCTTCGGTGGCGACGGTGTGTCTGGTGATGACGATCACCACGCCATGGTGCCATAGCGGGTGATGCGGCGCAGATCCAGCCGCAGCGGACGTCGCCCGGCCCACAGCGGGCAGAGGGTGCGGTGCCGTGCGGGCGCTCCTCGACTAGAAGCGCCGCACGGTCCTCGCGGTACTCCGGGCACCGCCCGTCCCGCTGCTGCAACCCCTCGGCGGTGAGGCCGTCACTCAGTACGCTTAGACCGTCGCCCCAATGCTGTGGAGGAAAGCCGGGTGTCCCCCAAAGAGCACCACACTGAGCCCGCTGGTCGCCGTCTCCCGGACGAGGAGCCCTCTGCCGCTGCTGAAGTGTCCCGACTACGCCGCGCCGTGGAGGAGCGGAGCGCGCTCCCCCTGCTCGTCCTGCACCACGCCCCCGGGTGGGTCCTGCCTGTCGCCGTGGTCGGGGTGTTCTTCTCCGGCCTGCTGCTGACCGGGATCGTGGGCGCGCTGCTCCTCGTCCTGCTGGCCCTGTTCTTCGCCTGGCTGGGCTACCTGGCCTGGCCGCGGCTGTCGTCGGCTGAGCGAGCGATGCGGTGCGTCGTGGTGGCGGTGCTCCTCGGGCTCGGAGTACTCCAATCCGGGATATTTTGACAATCATTTTCGTTTTCGCGACACTGAAAAAGTGTCGTCATCGAGCCTGCCCACCGCGCCTGCCTTCACCGCACGCGACGTCGCCGTAGCGTACGACGGCAAGCCCGTGCTGCGCGACGTCTCCTTCGAGATCGCCCGAGGAGAGACCGTCGCCGTCATGGGACCGAACGGGTCAGGCAAGTCCACCCTGGTCCGCGCCCTGCTCGGCGTGGTGCCGCTCTCCGGTGGACAGGTGTGGATCGGCGGGACCCCGCTCCGCCGCTTCCGTGACTGGGCGCAGATCGGCTACGTGCCGCAACGCCTCTCCGTCGGCGGCGGTGTCCCGGCGACCGTGCGCGAAATCGTCGCTTCCGGGCGGATCAACCGGCGCCGCCGATTCCGCCCCCTCACCGCGCACGACCGGGACGCGGTCACCGAGGCGCTGACCGCGGTAGGACTGCTCGACCGCGCCGACGACTCCGTCTACCACCTGTCCGGAGGCCAGCAGCAGCGCGTCCTCATCGCCCGTGCCCTTGCCGGGGAGCCCGACATCTTCGTCATGGACGAGCCCATGGCCGGGGTGGACGCGGCCAACCAGCAGGCCCTGGCCCGCACGATCGAAAGCCTCGCCGCGCGGGGCGCCACCATCCTGCTGGTCCTCCACGAACTCGGACCGCTCGAACCTTTGATCGGCCGGGCCCTCACCCTGGAGAACGGCACACTGGTCAGTGACGGTGCGCCGCAGCACTCGGACCACGGCTGCTGCTCGGGCCGCGACCACTCCCGCACCGACACCGGACGTCCTCCGCCCACCCTTTCGTACATTGAGGTCTCACGCCGTGCCTGAGATACTCCAGCTCGACTTCATGGTCCGCGCCTTCATCACATCCGCCCTGGTCGGCATGACCGCCCCCGTCATCGGGGTGTTCCTCGTCCAGCGCCGGCTCGCCCTGCTCGGCGACGGGATCGGACACGTGGCGCTGACCGGGGTAGGGCTGGGGTTCCTCACCCACACCTCCCCCGTGCTGACCGCGCTCGTCGTCTCCGCGGTCGGCGCAGTGCTCATCGAACTCGTCCGCACCCACACCCGGACCAGCGGGGACCTCGCCCTGGCGCTGCTGTTCTACGGCGGGATCGCCGGGGGCGTCTTCCTCACCGGGCTGGCCCCCGGAGCGACCAGCGCCGACCTTACGTCCTTCCTGTTCGGCTCGGTCAGCACGGTGAGCCCGCAGGACGTGGTCCTGGTCGCCCTGCTCGCCGTCGCCGTCCTCGCGGTCCTGGGCTACTTCGGACGGGAGCTCTTCGTCCTCTGCCAAGACGAGGAGCTGGCCCGGGTGCACGGCATCCCGGTCCGCTTCCTCAGCACAGTGCTCGCGGTCGTCGCCGCGGTCACCGTGGTCTTGGCGATGCGGGTCGTGGGGGTGCTGCTCGTCAGCGCGCTGATGGTTGTTCCGGTGGCTGCGGCCCAGCAGCTCACCCGTAGTTTTCGGGCCACGGTACGACTGGCGGTGCTCCTCGGCGTGCTCGCTGCACTCACCGGTCTCTCCACCGCGTACTACACCGACACCGCGCCGGGCGCCGCCATCGTGCTGGTCGCGATCGCACTGTTCGTTACCGCCGCAGGAGGCGGAATCCTGCTGCGCCGCAGGCGATTCCGAACCGTCCCTGAGGCGGAGTCTCCTCCGGCGGTGGGTACGATTTCCGGGACTGATCCGGGGAGTGTTTCGCCATGAGCTCACGTCGTGAGGCTGTCCGCCAGGCCCTGCACAAGAGCAACGGCTTTCGCAGCGCTCAAGACCTCTACGCGTCTTTGCGGGCTGACGGCGCCAAGATCGGCCTGACCACTGTCTACCGCGCCCTGCAGGCACTCACCGATGCGGGTGAAGTGGATGTCCTGATGACGGACGAAGGTGAAGCCGTCTACCGGGCCTGCAGTACCCCCACGCACCACCACCACTTGGTCTGCCGGGACTGCGGCAAAGCCGTGGAGATTGAAGGCCCGGCAGTGGAAAGCTGGGCGGACGAACTCGCCGCCCAGCACGGCTTCGTCGACCTCACCCACACATTGGAACTCTTCGGTACCTGCTCCGACTGTGCCGCGGCCAAGCCCCGCACCTGATTCCGCGGGACGTCACCGCCGGACCAGCGGTTCCAGGTTCGGGCGTTTGGGCCGCACTCCGTCGCCGGAGGAGCGGCCCGTCAACCGCCGGTGGATCCACGGCACCAGGTGCTGGCGGGCCCAGCGCAGGTCCTCCTGCCGGGCCTGGTGCCAGGGCGCCGGCGGTTCTTGCGGCCACGGGGCGTTCCAGTCCTCGTCGACCGGCACCCCCATCACTTCGCACACCCGCAGCGCCAAGCGGCGGTGCCCCTCCGCCGACAGGTGCAGCCGGTCGTCGCTCCAGGCGCGGCGGTCCTGGAAGATCTTCATGCTCCACAGGTCCACGACACGGCAGTGGTAGCGGTCGGCGATGCCGCGCAGGTGCATGTTGTAGGTGGCGATCTTGCCCCGCAGGTGCCGCATGACCGGTTGGAACCCGGTGTCGAACCCCGTGAAGATCACGACGTCCGCTCCGGTGTCGCGCAGTTGGCGCACCGCGCCCTCGAACGCGTCGGCCAGCGTGTCCGGGTCGGAGCCGGGGCGGAGGATGTCGTTGCCGCCCGCGCAGAGCGTGACGAGGTCGGGGCGGAGTTCCACGGCTCGGGGGAGCTGTTCGGTAAGGATCTGGCGCAGGAGTTTGCCACGCACCGCGAGGTTGGCGTAGCGCACCTCGCGCACGTGCCGGGCCAGGTGTTCGGCGAAGCGGTCCGCCCACCCGCGGTACCGGCCCTGGGGGAAGCGCGCGCTGTCCGGGTAGGGGTCGTCGAGTCCTTCAGTGAAGCTGTCACCGACAGCCACGTAGGAGAGGATGTCCTTCCCGAGAGTAAAGCCGCTCATATTAGAGGATCATGCACGGTAAATCCACGGTTACGCGACAGTAGGTTTGTGGATTACCGGATTTTGTCGCGGCCCTCACACCCGCGCTCCCCCTGCCGATCAGGGGTTTTGCCCCCGCTGCGCGTAGTGCGGGCAGGGGCGCCGCCCCTAGTCCTGCGGCGGGTACTTCTCCAACACCGGACGCTTTGCGGTCACCGTGTCCCCGGACGAACGGCCGGTCAGCCGCCGGTGGATCCACGGCACCAGATACTGGCGGACCCAGCGCGCATCCTCCCGCCACGCCTGCGCGCGCGACACTGGAGCGGCCGGCGGCCACGGGGCGTTCCAGTCCTCGTCGACCGGCACCCCCACGACTTCGCACACCCGCAGCGCCAACCGGCGGTGCCCCTCCGCCGACAGGTGCAGCCGGTCGGTGTCCCAGGCCCGCGGGTCCCGGAACACAGGCATAGACCATTGGTCGACGAGGAAGCAGCCGTAGCGGTCCGCGATCGCGCGGATGTTGAGGTAGTAGCGGGCGAACCGGCCGATCAGCCCGCGCATGTACCCGGTGGCGATGTTGACCCCGGTGAACAGCACCACCTCGGCGCCGGACGCGCGGAGCTGACGCACCCCGATCTCCAGGGCCCGCGCCAGCCGGTCCGGGTCGCCGCTCGGGCGGAGCAGGTCGTTTCCGCCCGCGCTGAACGTCACCAGGGTGGGGGCCAACTCCAAAGCGCGGGGCAGCTGCTCCTCCATGACCTGGCGCAGCAGCCTGCCGCGCACCGCGAGATTGGCGTAACGCAACTGTCCGCTGTACTCCGCCAGGCGGTCGGCGAACCGGTCCGCCCAGCCGCGCGGGGTGCCGTCGGGGTACCAGTCCCCCACGCCTTCGGTGAAACTGTCGCCGATGGCCACGTAGTCCACCGGCATCCCAGGGGCGAGCGCTCCCATCAGTCCTGCCCCTGCGCTCCGGCAGCGGACTGCGGCGGCCCCACCGGGTTGGGTTCGGCTCCCCCGTAGCGACGGTCCCGGCGGGCGTAGATCTCGCAGGCCTGCCAGAAGTGCCGCCGGTCGAAGTCGGGCCAGAGCGTGTCGAGGAACACGAATTCCGCGTACGACGACTGCCAGAGCAGGAAATTGGAGAGGCGCTGCTCCCCGGAGGAACGGATGAACAGGTCCACGTCGGGGATGTCCGGGTGGTACAGGTAGCGAGCGAGCGTGGCCTCGGTGACCCGGTTGGGGGAGAGGCGGCCGGCAGCCACATCCCGGGCCAGGGCCGCGGCCGCGTCCGCGATCTCGGCACGGCCCCCGTAGTTCACGCAGAACTGCAGCGTGAGCTTGGTGTTGTGCTTGGTCAGCTCTTCGGCTTCGGTGAGCTCTTTGATGACGCTCTTCCACAGCCGTCCCGGCCGTCCCGCCCAGCGCACCCGCACCCCGCGTGCGTGCAGCTCGTCACGGCGGCGTCGGATCACGTCGCGGTTGAACCCCATGAGGAAGCGCACCTCGTCCGGGGAGCGCTTCCAGTTCTCCGTGGAGAACGCGTAGGCGGACAGGTAGGGCACGCCGAGCTCCAGCGCTCCCTCGATCACGTCGAACAGGGAGGACTCGCCCGCCTTGTGCCCTTCAGTACGGGGCAGGCCGCGCTGCTTGGCCCAGCGGCCGTTGCCGTCCATGACGATTGCCACGTGCCGGGGAATGAGTTCTCGGGGTAACTGGGGTGGCCGAGCCCCGCTGGGGTGCGGTTGCGGGGGTATCGGCTCCCGGTGGGTGTCGGTCGAGAAGACGGTCTTGGGACTCACGCACGCTCCACAAGGCGCAAAGATCGGACTCCGTTCTCCAGGTGCCACTGGAGATAGGCGGCGACCAGGCCGCTGCATTCGGTGCGGTCCCGCTCAGCGCTCGCATCGGCGCTCTCCCAGTCACCGCGCAGCAGCGCCACCATCAGCGCCACTGCTGCGGGGGACGGCTTGACCGAGCCCGCGGGACGGCACAGCGAGCACACCATACCCCCGGCGTGCACCGCGAACTCCCGGTGCGGTCCCGGCACACCGCAATGGGCACATTCTTCCAGAGCGGGGGCATAGCCGGCGACGGCGAGGGAGCGCAGCAGGTAGGCGTCGAGGACCAGGCGGGGGTCGTGCGCGCCCTCGGCGAGGGTCCGCAGTCCGCCCCACAGCAGCAGGAACTGCCGCAGCGCCGGGTCTTTCTCCACGCTCACGACCTTTTCTGCGGTCTCCAGCATCGCGACCCCCGCGGTGTAGCGTGGATAGTCGGTGACCAGGACACTCCCGTACGCGTGCAGGGTGTCGACCTGCGTGACCACGTCAAGGCTCTTGCCGGCGTGGAGTTGCACGTCGATGTGGGTGAACGGTTCGAGGCGCGCCCCGAAGCGGGACCGGGTGCGGCGCACCCCCTTGCCGACCGCGCGGACCAACCCGGTGCGCCGGGTCAGCAGAGTCACGATCCGGTCGGCCTCTCCTAGGTCCTGAGTACGAAGGACGATGCCTTCATCTCGGTAGAGGCTCACTCTCCCATTGTCACCGATGCGACGGACCGCAACGGCCTGTCCTCATTCCCACTTTTCGCCCGCCGCAATCCTGTGACATATTTCGGACGGATAACACTTTGGGGTTTTTCGTCGTCTACCATCATCCCCCAACGGAAAATCCCGCATCCCCCGTCCGAGGTCCCCTCACGAACGGAGGCAGGCGAATGTCCGAGGACGAGCAATCCCCGCTCGGCTCCCGGTCGCATCGGCGCCGCCCACCGCCCTCCCGGCGCCGCCGCAGGCGTCCTCCCCTACGACGGCGCCGGATAAGCGGCACACTGCTCACCGCGCTCCTCGCCCTCCCCGTAGGGTTGGTGCTGGCCGCGGTGCTGGTGTTCGGGTCGATGCGCATGCCCAGCAGTGATCCGTCCTCTTATGCACCCGGGTCACTGCTTCCCAACGACGCCGCGGTGCCCACCCCCTTCTTCCCCAGCGCGGAAGCGGAAGCGGCACCGCCCATCCCCTCCCCCAGTCCTCCCCCCAACGTGCAGGCCGAGCAACGGCGTGACGGGGTGAAAACCCAGGCTGAGGAGCAGAACAGCGCCGAAGAGGAGGCCTCCTCTGGCAGCAGTACGGGATCGGGTGGGCAAAGCGGTTCCGGAGGCGGAGGTTCGGGATCCTCGTCCGCCCCTTCGTCCCGGAGCGGGTCCACCGGAAGCATGAACGCGTTGAGCGCCCAAGTTTTCGCGCTGGTCAACGAAGAGCGCGCCGCAGCGGGCTGTCCCCCCGTCCGGGCCGACGACCGGCTGACCGCCGCCGCACAGGCGCACAGCGAGGACATGGACCGCAACAACTACATGTCGCACACCAGTCTGGACGGCCGCACCCCCGACGACCGCGCCCGGGAACACGGCTACCACGCGTGGTCCGGGGAGAACATCGCTAAAGGGCAGCGCACCGCCGCACAGGTCATGCGCGACTGGATGAACAGTCCGGGCCACCGCAGAAACATCCTCAACTGCAGCAACCGCGCGCTGGGGGTGGGCGAGTCCAACGGCGCCTGGACCCAGATGTTCGGCCGCGAATAGTCGAGCACGCCAACAGGCCCCGCCCGTATCGGGCGGGGCCTGTGCCTGTTCTCGAACAGTCAGGCGGACGCGCCGCGGCGGCACCGCGACCGATCCGCCGCGCTCAGGTCAGCTCTGCTGGGCCCGGTTGACCGCGCTGCACACCGCCTTCAGCGAGGCTGTCGTGATGTTGCTGCTGATCCCCACACCCCACAGGACGTTTCCGTCGACTTCGGCTTCGACGTAGGCCGCGGCGCGGGCGTCGCCGCCCTCGCTCAACGCGTGCTCGCTGTAGTCCAGGACCCGCAGCTTGAAGCCCACACCGGCCAGCGCGTCCACGAACGCGGAGATCGGGCCGTTGCCGGTGCCGGTGATCTCACGAATCTCGCCGCGCAGCCGGACGTCGGCGCTGATGCAGTACTCGCCGTCCTCGCTCGTCTCCGAGCGGTACGCCATGACCCCGACCACGCCCTCGGACAGGTAGGTGTCGGTGAAGATCTCCCAGATGCGCTCCCCGCTGAACTCGCCGCCCTCGGCATCAGCGAACTGCTGCACCACGCGGGAGAACTCGATCTGCAGACGGCGCGGCAGGTCGATGGAGTAGTCGCGCTGCAGGACGTAGGAGACCCCGCCCTTGCCGGACTGGCTGTTGACCCGGATGACCGCCTCGTAGGTGCGGCCCACATCCTTGGGGTCGATGGGCAGGTACGGCATGTTCCACCGGTACTCGTCCACAGGGACGCCCGCCGCAGCAGCGTCGGCCTCCAGGGCGTGGAAGCCCTTCTTGATGGCGTCCTGGTGGGAGCCGGAGAACGCGGTGTACACCAGGTCGCCGCCGTAGGGGTGGCGGGGGTTGACCGGCAGTTGGGTGCAGTGCTCGACCGTACGGCGGATCTCGTCGATGTTGGAGAAGTCGATCATCGGGTCGATGCCCTGGCTGAACAGGTTCAGGCCCAGGGTCACCAGGCATACGTTGCCGGTGCGCTCGCCGTGGCCGAACAGGCAGCCTTCGACCCGGTCGGCGCCCGCCATCACCGCCAGCTCAGCGGCGGCCACTGCGGTGCCGCGGTCGTTGTGCGGGTGCACGGACAGGCACACGTACTCGCGGCGGGACAGGTTGCGGCTCATCCACTCGATCTGGTCGGCGTACACGTTCGGGGTGGCGCGCTCGACCGTGGCGGGCAGGTTGAGGATGATCTCCCGGTCCGGACCCGGCTGGTAGACGTCCATGACGGCTTCGCACACTTCGAGTGCGAACTCCAGCTCGGTGTCGATGAAGATCTCCGGCGAGTACTCGTAGCCGAAGTACTCGGTGTCCTTGAGGTACTGCTCGGCGAACTTCAGGACGGTGCGGGTGCCTTCCACCGCGATGCCCTTGCACTCTTCGCGGTTCACGCCGAAGACGATGCGGCGGAACTCCGGCGACGTCGCGTTGTACAGGTGGACGGTGGCCCGCTTGGCGCCGACCAGGCTCTGGACGGTGCGTTCAATCAGCTCCTCGCGTGCCTGCGTCAGCACCGAGATCTGCACGTCGTCGGGGATGCGGTCCTCTTCGATCAGGTACCGCACGAAGTCGTAGTCGGTCTGGCTGGCTGCGGGGAAACCGACCTCGATCTCCTTGTAGCCCATGCGGACCAGCAGGTCGAAGATCTCGCGCTTGCGCTCGGTGTCCATGGGCTCGATCAGCGCCTGGTTGCCGTCGCGCAGGTCAGTGGAGAGCCAGCGAGGAGCTTTGGTGATGGTCTTCGAGGGCCAGGTTCGGTCAGGCAGGTCGACCGGCTTGAACGGCTGGTAGCGGTGGAACGGCATGCCACTCGGCTGTTGCTGCGGAATCATGTGAATACGCTCCCGTGAGACTTTTTCTTGCGGTCGTGCGGCCGACAGCAGACAGGTCGAACCTCCGCGGCGAGGGAGCCGGCCCTTATCGGCCCCCGCCGCGGCCGCTAAGCAGGAGCAGCTCACGCAGCATGACAAAGGCCACGTTAGCAGACTGCTGAGCGAAGTGGGACGGGGAGCCCGCAGTGTGAGACTGCTCATGGGCGTGCCGCGGGTCTGCGACGCCTGGTTTTCCCCTCGGTGAACTGCATCGACTCCGGCAGGTTCGGTCCGGTGCATGCTGTCCGGATGGTCCCGCCGGCTGCCGCGCCGCGGCCCCTGGGTCCCCCTCCCCGGCCGCACACGGCAGCAGCCCTGCCGCGCAGGACCGCACTGGCCATCGACAGTACCCGCTCCCAGGCGCCGGGGTACGCCCCACAGCAACGACCGCGGCCTGGTCGAGCTCCGTGGCCGGAGTCGGCCGTTCCCCCCGCCCGCCACTACTTCCGCATGCCGGAGTCTGACTTCTACACTTCGAAAGCACGTGGTGCGGTCTGTGCTGCCCGCGCACTCCACAAGCCGTTCAGCCTTGAGGCGGCAACCGCGCTGCCGTACCACGCAACACGGGCGCCATGCCCGCAGATGGCCGCCCGGATACCGCAGAATAAGGGTCCCGAGAACTCATGTGGCCGCCAGCGCAGTCGGTCACGGCGATGGGAGCTGACTTCCTATGACCACGTCACAGACAGCGACCGGTGACGCCGGACTCGACGGCATGAACGGGACCACCGTCACCGCGGGCAAACGGGAACGCTCAGGTGGCGTGCAGTCCCTTGACCGCGCGTTCTGTCTGCTCGAAATCATGGCCGAGGCGGGCGGGGAGACCTCGCTCAGCGAACTCGCGCAGTCGTCCGGGCTGCCCCTGCCCACCATCCACCGCATCGTGCGGTCCCTGGTCAGCAACGGCTACGTGCGGCAACTGCCGTCCCGCCGCTACGCTCTCGGCCCCCGTCTCATCGGCCTCGGAGAGAGCGCGTCCCGCCTGCTCGGCGCCTGGGCCCGCCCGCACCTCGCTCGCCTCGTCGACGAGCTCGGCGAGACCGCCAACCTGGCCATGCTCGACGGCGACCAGGTCGTCTACGTCGCCCAAGTGCCCTCCGCGCACGCCATGCGCATGTTCACCGAAGTGGGACGCAGGGTGCTGCCGCACTCGGCGGGCGTCGGCAAAGCGCTCCTCGCCCAGCTCCCCGACGACGAAGCCCTGGCCATCGTCCGCCGCACCGGGATGCCCGCGGCCACCGACCGCACCATCACCACCCCGGACGAGTTCGCGGCCGAACTGGCCCGTATCCGCAGCCGCGGCTACGCCATCGACGACGGCGAACAGGAAGTCGGCGTGCGCTGCCTTGCCGTGCCGGTCGTCGGCGGCCCGGCGATGATGGCCATCTCCATCTCCGGCCCCGAGTCCAGGATGACCTGGGATTTCGTGGCCAAAGCCGCTCCCGTGGTCCGGGAGGTCGCCCGCGAACTCGCCGACGACCTCAACAACCAGGCGCGGTGACCTGCGGCCCAGGCCCGCGTCACACCTGCTGGTCGAAACCGAGCCGGCGCAACTGCTTGGGGTCGCTCTGCCAGTCTTTGGCGACCCGCACCCGCAAGTCCAAGTACACGCGGCTGCCCAGCAGCGCCTCGATCTGCCGGCGTGCCCGGGTGCCGACCTCACGTAGCCGGGAGCCTTTCGTACCGATGACGATCGCCTTCTGGCTGGGCCGCTCCACGTAGAGCGAAGCGTAGATCTCGATGAGGTCCCGGTCTTCGCGCGGCACCATCTCGTCGACCACGACCGCGATCGAATGCGGCAGCTCTTCCCGCACCCCTGCCAGTGCGGCCTCCCGGACCAGCTCCGCCACGAGGATCTCCTCGGGCTCGTCGGTGAGGTCGCCGTCCGGGTACAGCGGCGGCCCTTCCGGCAGGTGGCTGCAGAGCACGTCGACCAGCTCGTCGAGCTGGAAGCCGCTCGCCGCGGAAACTGGGACGATGTCGGCCCAGTCCCCGAGTTCGGAGACCGCCACCAGTTGCTGGGCGATCTGGGCCCGCCGGGCCTTGTCGGTCTTGGTGACGATCGCCACCACCGGGGTCTCCTTCTGCTGGGCGAGCTCCCTGGCGATATAGGTGTCGCCGCGGCCGATCGGCTCGTCCGCGGGGATGCAGAAGCCGATCACGTCGACCTCGACCAGGGTGGAGCGCACCAGGCTGTCCAGCCGCTCCCCGAGCAGGGTGCGCGGCTTGTGGAGGCCCGGCGTGTCCACGATGATCAACTGCGCGTTCTCGCGGTGCACGATGCCGCGGATCGTGCGCCGCGTGGTCTGCGGCCGGTCGCTGGTGATCGCTACTTTCCGGCCGACCAGAGCGTTCATCAGCGTCGACTTGCCGACGTTGGGCCGCCCGATGAAGCAGACGAAACCGCTGCGGAAACCCTCCTGTTGCGTCGGTGCGGAAAGCGGTGTCGTGGTGTCGAGATCGTCCATGGTTCCAGTCTCACCGGTTCCCGCGGCCTGCTGCGCCCTGCTCCACACGGACCGGGGTACCGTCGGGCGCGGCCACCACCAGGGTCTCGGTGTTGAGGTCGGCTGCCACTGCACGGTCCGCCTCGGTCCACTCCGCGGCTTCGGTGACGACCACGGCCGCTTCGAGACGCTGGGCCCCGCTGGACACCGCGGCAGCCACGGCAGCCTGCACCGCGCTCAACTGGAGCGACGGCAGGGACACGGTGGTGGCCACATAGGTGCGGCCGGTCTCGTCCCGCACGGCCGCGCCCTCGGCAGCGCTGTTGCGGGCCCGGGACGAGCGGGCCAGGGTGATGAGCTTGGTGTCCTCGGGGTTGGAAAGCTCGTGGGCAGTGTTACTCACGGAAATAGCCTTTCTGCGGTCAAGACTGGTCCGGATCAGTGGATTCCACGGCGGCGGGCAGCCGTTCCACTAAGACCGTGGCGGTCTTGCGACGGCGGCGCGCCGGATCCTCCGCGACCAGCCGCAGTCCTGCATACTCTGCCTGGGATCCGGGCACAGGCACCCGGCCGAGTGCGTAGGCGAGCAGCCCGCCGACCGTATCCACATCCGGCGCGTCGATCTCCACGCCGAACAGTTCCGCGAGCTCACCCAGCGGCAGCCGCGCAGTCACCCGGGCACGGTTGTCGTCCAGCCATTCGATCGGGGGGACTTCGTCGTCGTACTCGTCGGTGATCTCCCCGACGATCTCCTCCACAATGTCCTCGATCGTGACGATTCCCGCGGTGCCACCGTACTCGTCGATCACCACTGCCAAGTGGATGCGCTGCTGCTGCATCTCCCGCAGCAGTTCGTCGACGGGCTTGGAATCCGGCACGTAGGTGGGTTCGCGCATGACGTCGCGGATCGTTCGCCCCGGGGCGGGAGCGCCGCCGTTCGCGCGCCACGCATCGTACAGGCGCGCCACCAGGTCCTTGAGGTAGACGATGCCGATGACGTCGTCAAGGCTCTCCCCAATCACCGGGATGCGCGAATATCCGCTGCTCAACGCCTTTTCCAGGGCTTCCTCAATGGAGACGTTGCCTTCGAGGAAGACAATGTCGGGGCGCGGGATCATCACCTCGCGCACCGTGGTGTCGTCGAGCTGGAACACCGAGTGGATCATCTGGCGCTCCTCGGGGTCGATGACGTGCCCCCGTTCGGCCAGGTCCACCAAGTGGCGGAGCTCCTCCTCGGTCGCAAACGGCCCCTCCCGGTCGGTGCCGCCGCGCGGCAGGAGCAGCTGGCCGGCCCGCACCAGGAGCCGGGCTACCGGGCCCAGCACCACTGTTGCCGGGCCGACGACGGCGGCGGCGACCTCCGCGGTAGGCCCGGGGAACCTCCGCGCCAGAATCCGGGGAATCACCCCAACCAGCACGTAGTCGACCAGCACCGTCACCACCGCGGTGAGGGCGACCGCCCCCCAGGTCAACCCCAGCCAGGTGAGGAAGCCCACCGCCAACGCCAGGGTGGCCCCCACCTCGCAGCAGACCCGGAGCAGCAGCGCCGTGTTGAGATGGTAGGCCGGGTCCGCCGCGACCCGACGCAGGCGGCGGGTCGCGGAATGGTCGCGGCTCGGCGCCTTGCCCCCCAACCGCACCGTGCGGCTGAACGCGGTCTCCGCCGCGACGAAGAAAGCCGCGCCGCAGATCAGCAAGACCGCCAGTCCGAAGACACTCCCCGTGCCGGCGGCCCCGTTCACCGTTCCTCTTCTTCCAAACTTCGTCGCCAGCCCGCCAGCAGCTCGTTCTGCAGGCTGAACATCTCCCGGTGCTCATCCGGCTCGGCGTGGTCGTAGCCGAGCAAGTGCAGGATCCCGTGCGTGCACAGCAGGTCGATCTCGTCCTGCATGCTGTGCCCGGCCCGCTCCGCCTGCCGGGCGGCAACCTGCGGGCAGATGACCACATCCCCCAGGATCCCCGGTTCGGACGTCCGCCCCGGAGCGCCCGGGCGGAGCTCGTCCATGGGGAAGGAGAGCACGTCGGTCGGTCCCGGTTCATTCATCCACCGGACGTGCAGATCCGCCATCGGCTCCTCGTCAACGAGGAGCACGGACAGTTCCGCGAGAGGGTGCACCCGCAGGGCGTCCAAGATGTAGCGCGCCAGTCGGGCCAGCCGTTCCTCGTCGGCGGGGACGCCGGACTCGTTCGCGACGTCGATACTCATTGCTGTTACCGGCCTTGTTCCATTGGTGTCGGGGACACTGCGGCATGCGGTCTGCGCCGCGGCTCACCTGCTACTGGAATCGGTCCCATGGGGACGGTGCGTCTCCCGTCCCACAGCACCGTTGCCTTGCTTGCGACGCTGTGCAGCTTCGTGCCGACCATAGGCGTCCACGATCTTGCCGACGAGCTTGTGTCGGACGACGTCGTTGCTGGTCAGACGGCAGAAGCTGATGTCCTCGATGCCGTCGAGGATGGTCTCCACCGTCCTCAGTCCGCTCTCCTGGCCCTCCGGAAGGTCCACCTGGGTGATGTCACCGGTAACCACGATCTTGGAGCCGAAACCCAGGCGGGTGAGGAACATCTTCATCTGCTCGGGCGAGGTGTTCTGCGCCTCGTCGAGGATGATGAAAGCGTCGTTGAGGGTACGGCCCCGCATGTAGGCCAGCGGCGCGACCTCGATCGTCCCCGCCGCCATCAGCTTGGGGATGGAGTCGGGGTCGAGCATGTCGTGCAGCGCGTCGTAGAGGGGACGCAGGTAGGGGTCAATCTTCTCGTACAGGGTGCCCGGCAGGAAGCCCAGCCGCTCTCCCGCTTCGACCGCGGGACGCGTCAGGATGATCCGGTTGACCTCCTTGGCCTGCAAGGCCTTGACCGCCTTGGCCATCGCCAGATAGGTCTTTCCGGTCCCAGCGGGGCCGATCGCGAAGACGATGGTGTGCTTGTCGATCGCGTCGACGTAACGCTTCTGGTTCAGCGTCTTGGGTCGGATCGTGCGCCCCCGCGCCGACAGGATGTTCATCGTCAGCACGTCGGCGGGACGCTCAGGTCCGGGGGAGCGGAGCATGGCCAGGACCCGTTCGATCGTGTCCGGGGTGATCTGGGTCCCGTTCTCCACGAACCGCAGCAATTCCTCGATGAGCCGGACCACGAGAGCGTTGTCCTCGGGGCGCCCACTGATGGTGATCTCGTTACCCCGAACGTGGATGTCGCTGTCGAAAGAGTCTTCGACCACGCGGAGCAGTTCGTCTTCGGTGCCCAGCAGATGGAGCATCATCTGCTCTTCGGGGACGACGACCTTAACCTGGGTGTGCGCGTACGTTGACTCGACCATGATGTGGCCTTGCGGCCGTCTCGCCCCTACCTTTCGCGTGTCCGGAGGCCGTGTCTCACCTGCCCCTGCGGCCTCATTTCTTTTCGGCAATTCTACCAACGGGTGCTTAATCCCCCGAGAGGTTTTCCCGTCCCGGCCAGGGCTGTCCGCCGGACCGCTCCCGACCGGGACGGGGACGATCGATCACCCCGGGGGCCACTCCAGTCCGCGGCCGCCGAGCAGATGGCCGTGCACGTGGAAAATGGTCTGCCCGGCTCCGGGACCGGTGTTGAAGACCATCCGGTACCCGCTGTCCGCAATGCCCTCGGCCCGGGCGATCTCCCCGGCTTCCCGGGCGATCTCGTCGAGGAGGCCGATCCCGGCAGCGCCCGCGCTGGCCATGTCGGGATAGTGGTCCCGCGGAATGATCAGCACGTGCGTGGGCGCCTGCGGGTTGATGTCGCGGAAGGCGATCGTGCGCTCGCCCTCCCGCACGATATCGGCGGGCACTTCCCCGGCGACGATCTTGCAGAACAGGCAGTCGGACCGACGATCGGTCACCGCTTCTCCCTCCGTTGCCGAATGCGGGGGTGCTGCCCCAGGGTCCCATCATGCCGGAAACCGCGACTAGGCAGCGTCCGGGGATCCCGTGTCCTCGCATAACCGCACCTGAGGCACTATGACCGCCACTATCCTGGTTCTCGGCGCGCCGGCCGCGCTCCTGTCCGGCCCCGACTCCCCCGCTCCCAACGCCGAAGGAGGTCATCGACGCTTTTCCCGTCAGCAGCAGTCTCCGACCAAGCGAGAAGAACGGCATGGCCTTTCGTAAACCCGGCGAGAAGGGGCCGCGTCCTCATCACGTGAGCGAAACCATGGTGGTGGAAGCGCCCGCGGCTACGGTGTCGGCCCGGTGGGATGCCGACCAAGCGGTGACACAGCTCTACTCGGACCACTACCGCCCTTTGGTGCGACTCGCTGCCCTCCTCGTTCGCGATGTCGCCACTGCCGAAGAAGTCGTACAGGACGCGTTCGTCGCCATGCACGGGGCGTGGCGGCGGCTCCGCGACCCCAACAAAGCGCTTTCCTATCTGCGGCAAGCGGTGGTCAACAAAGCCCGGTCGGTCCTGCGGCACCGAGCCGTTGTCGAGAAGCACGCACCCAAGGCGCTTCCCGACGCCCCCAGTGCTGAGCACGGTGCACTTAACGAACTGGAGCGCGCCGAGGTGGTCAACGCGCTGCGCGCGTTACCGACGCGGCAGCGGGAGGCCATCGTCCTGCGGTACTACGGAGACCTCTCCGAAGCTCAGATCGCCGACGCCATGGGCATCAGCCGTGGCGCGGTGAAGAGCCACACGGCACGCGGTATCTCCACGCTCCGCAAGCTCCTGGAGCAGACGAAATGACCGAAGAATTCGACGACTTCGAAAAGCGGCTCAGGGCTGCCTTGCACGCCGCGGCCGACGACATTCCCATCTCCCACGACGCGCTGGAACGGATCCGGGCCCGCACCGAGCGCCGGAGCCTGTTCCCCTGGACAGGACTGGCATGGTTCCGTCCGGTCGTCGCCGTGGGCGCCGCGGTGCTGATCGCCGGATCAGTGCTGCTCGGGACCCCGCAGCTCCGCAACCAGGTGCTGCCAGGGTCGTTCGTCTCCGCTTCAGACACCCAGCGGGCCGAAGAGACACCGTCGCAGTCACCGCAGGCGCCGGCCGATCCCGAAGGCGTCGTGCCGCCTCCGGTGCACGGGGCTCCCTCCACACTGCCGTCGGCCGCCCCGGAAGCGTCGCCGTCCGCTCCGGAAGCTGAAGCACCGCCCACCGTCTTCGGAAGCTCTGCGTGCGCGTCCCCCAGTCCGGGGGAGCGGGCAGACAGCGGTGCCGCAGCAGACCCCCGCGCCACGGAACGCCCGTGCCCGTCGGAGTCGCCGGCTGTCCCGGACGAGCCTGAGCCGTCGCCGTCCCCCTCCGAGGACGACGGCTCGAACGGCTCCTCATCCCCTGGCTCCCCGGGAGCGGAGAAGACGCCGACCGCCTCCCCGCCCCCGCCGTCCGGCGGCGACCCGCAGTAAACCGCTTCCCGGTGCCGGCCGCGCGCCAAGAGTCGTCCGGCTACCAGCGGCCGCACCGGGCCTGGAGGACCGCGAGAGCAGCCACGCCGGCCGTGGACGTGCGGAGCACGGTCGGCCCCAGCAGCGCCCGCAGCGCCCCGGCGTCCTCGAAAGCTGCGAGCTCCGCGTCGCTGAACCCGCCTTCCGGCCCCACGACGAGGACGGCGTGCCCGGCAGGGCCGAACAGTTCTTCCGGCAGCGGCAGCTGTGAAAGCCGGACCGCGCCTTCTTCATGCAGCACGATGCCCAGCGTTGCGCTTTCCAGCAGCGCGACGACACCCGCCTTCCCCACCGGTTCGGCGACCTCGGGGATGCGGCTGCGCCGGGACTGCTTAGCGGCAGCCCGGGCCGCGGAACGCCATTTCGTGAGCGACCTGGCGACACGGTCCCCCCGCCAGCGGGTGATGCAGCGCTCTGCCTGCCAGGGCACCACGGCGTCGACGCCCGCTTCCGTCATGACTTCCACGGCGAGCTCACCGCGGTCCCCTTTCGGCAAGGCTTGGACGACCGTGATCCGCGGCCGCGGTTCAGCCTCGAACACCCGCTCTTGGACGGCGCAGGTGATCGTGTCGCGGCCGACCGCGGTCACCACGCAGCGGGCCCGGTGGCCCGCGCCGTCGACCAGGTCCACGGGTTCACCCACGGCGATGCGGCGCACCGTGGCGGCGTGCCGCCCCTCAGCGCCGTCCACCACGACGGGGTCAGAGTCGAGGGCCGCGGGCTCGACCAGGAAAACCGGGGCGGTCACCGCGCGCCGAACGCGTCACGGATGCGGGAGAAGAAATTGCCCTGCCCCGGGCTGAACTTGCCCGGCGGCCGGTCCTCGCCGCGGAGTTCCGCGAGCTTGCGCAGCAGCGCTTCCTGCTCTTCGTCCAGTCGGGTGGGGGTCTCCACCGTGACGTGGATGTGCAGGTCGCCGCGGCCCGGCGCGTTGAGGTGGTGGCAGCCCTTCGACTGCAGGGTGATGACCTGCCCGGAATTGGTGCCGGGGCGCAGGTCGATCTCCTCCGGGCCGTCGAGGGTGTCGATGGTCAGCGTCGCCCCCAGCGCGGCCGCGGTCATCGGAACGGTGACCGTGCAGTGCAGGTCGTCGCCGCGCCGTTCGAAGATCGGGTGCGGGCGTTCCACGATCTCCAGGAAGATGTCGCCGCGCGGTCCGCCGTTCGGGCCGACCTCGCCTTCGCCCGCCAGCTGGATCTGGGTCCCGTCCTCGACACCCGCGGGGATCTGCACTTTGCGGGTGACGCGCTCCCGGACCCGGCCTTCCCCGGCGCAGTCCGGGCAGGGGTTGCGGATGATCGTGCCCTGGCCCGCGCACTGCGGGCACGGCCGAGTCGTCATGACTTGGCCGAGGAACGAGCGAGTGACCTGGGAGACTTCACCGCGGCCACCGCACATGTCGCAGGTCTCGGGGTGGGTTCCCTGCGCCGTGCCCTCACCCTGGCAGGTGTTGCACACGACCGCGGTGGGGAACGTGATGTCCTTGGTGACGCCGAACGCGGTCTCTTCGAGGTCGAGCTCGACCCGCACCTTGATGCTCCGGCCCCGGCGCATCCGCTCGCGTGCCGCGCGGGTTCCCGTGCTCCCCCCGAAGAACGCGTTCATCAAGTCGTCGAACGGGAAGCCCGCTCCGAAGCCGGTGGCTCCGCCGCCCGCTGCCCCGCCGCGCGCGAACGGGTCGACGCCCATGTCGTACATGCGGCGCTTCTCCGGGTTGGAGAGCACCTCGTAGGCTTGGGCGACTTCCTTGAACCGCTCCTGGGTCTCTGGGTCGGGGTTGACGTCGGGATGCAGTTCACGTGCGAGCCGGCGGTATGCCTTTTTGATCTCGTCCTGGGTCGCGTCGCGGCGAACACCAAGGATCTCGTAATAGTCTCTGGCCACTTACTGTCCCGCCAAGATCTGACCGACGTACCTTGCCACTGCGCGCACCGCTCCCATCGTTCCTGGGTAGTCCATCCGGGTTGGACCGACGACCCCGAGCTTGGCCAACGTTTGATCGCCGATCCCGTACCCTGCGGCGACAATCGAGGTGGACTGCAGGCCCTCGTGGTTGTTCTCCGCACCGATACGCACGGTCAGCATCGATGCGTCGCCCATCTCACCCAGCAAACGGATGAGGACGACGTTTTCTTCCAGCGCTTCAAGGACGTCTCGGAGCCCGGCAGAGAACCCCATCGCCGCGAGGTTCGCGGTCCCCCCGAAGACGACCTTCCCCTCGTGCTTCTCGACGAGGCTCTCCGTCAAGACCGACATCACCGACTCGGCGATCGGCCGCTCCTCCAGCGGAAGCTGGGCGAGGACCGTCGGGAACTCTTTCGGTGCCTCGGTCAGCCACTTGCCCACGAGAGCCCGGTTCAGCGCCCCGCGCAGGTTCTCGACCACGTCGTCGGAGACCTCTGCAAGACCGTCGATGACGCGCTGCTCGACACGACCGGTGTTGGTGATCAGCACCAGCATAAGACGCTGCGGTCCCAGCGGCACGAGCTCCAGGTGCTGCACGCTCGACCGGGTGAGGGACGGGTACTGCATGATCGCCACTTGCCGGGTCAGGTGCGCCAACAGCCGCACCGTGCGGGAGACGATCTCGTCGAGGTCGAGCGCCCCGCTCAGAAACGTCTCGATAGCCCGACGCTCAGCCTTGGACAGAGGCTTGACCTTGGAGAGCCGGTCCACGAACAGACGGTAGCCCTTGTCCGTCGGCACCCGGCCCGCGCTGGTGTGCGGCTGGGCGATGTACCCCAGCTCCTCCAGCGCAACCATGTCGTTGCGGATAGTCGCCGGAGAAACCCCCAGCTTGTGCCGCTCGGCCAGTGCTTTCGACCCCACGGGCTCATTCGTGGACACGTAGTCTTCGACGATGGCACGCAGCACCGCGAGTTTACGGTCGTCGAGCACGTTACGGTCGTCGAGCACGCGCTCACCTCCTGGCACTCCGTGGTCTTAAGTGCTAATTCTATGCGGCGGCGCCGAGCGGCGTTATGTCTGTCCAAGCACGGTATCAACCGAATTTTGCCCCGCTTCGGACCTGTATTCACTCCCCATCACCAGATTTCCCACGCCGCAGGCCCTGCCGTTTCGGGGCCGGTCGCCCTGTTCCCGCCAGCCTCGTCCGCAGCACCATTCCCACCGCCGCTGCCCGTGGGAACAGGAGCGGGGCATGAGGCTATCCGCGTCGGCTGCAGGCCGGGCGTCCCGGCACACCCGTGGCGCGTCGCGGCACAGGTGTGCAGATGAGGCGTTCTCCGCCCAAGGGCGGAAAGCCGCCGCGGGGCCGCGCCTGGCACAGGGCCAACCAGACTCGAAATCTTCAGTCGCGGCCTGCTGCGGCTCGGCTGGAATCGGTCGACGACTGAAAGCTCCTTGTAATCGCTCCGCAGCCCGTCCTGATTAAGCTGCCTGTGTGGATCCGCGATGCGTATCCACGGCAGTGCCCCAGCCAGCCAAGGGAAGATATGCACGAGACACCGTCTTCTCCCTCCCCCGACCACGACCCGGCTGTCCCTTCTCCGGGGGCGCAGCCGGGGTCCGGACCTTCTGGGGCCGCTCCCCAGTCCGGCCCGCACCCGCCGCACCATCCTCCGCAGTTCGCCCCGCCGACTCCCCCCGCACCCGAGGCAGGACCTTATCCCGCGTATCCCGCACCGCAGCCCCACCAGGAAGGCAGCTATCCTCCCCCCGGCCCGTACGGGACCGCTCCGGGGGTTCCCCCCGCCGCCTGGCCGCCCGCACCGGACGGCAGTACGTGGGCGATGATCGCGCACCTGGTGGGTATCGTGTTCGCCTGTGTCGGGTGGCTGCCCGCGCTCCTCGTCTACCTGGCAGTGAAAAACCGTTCTCCGTGGACCCGGCATCACGCCGCTGAAGCGTTGAACTTCCAGTTGACCCTGTTCATTCCCTACGTGGTGGGAGCCGGGCTTTTTGTGGGATTCGGGTTCTTCACCCCGGATTTGGCGTGGATCGGCGCGGTAGTCATCGTCGTCGTGTGGCTGGACTGCCTCGTGTTCGGGACTATGGCCGCGATGGCCGCGGCCCGGGATGCCTGGTACCGCTACCCGATCGCCATCCATCTGGTCAAGTAGCGGAACCTCCTCTACGGTGAAGCCATCTAAAGATTGGTGGACGGCCGCTGCCGCCGAGGACGCCCCGGCTGTTCACGACCGCACGGCTAGGGCTGCAGCGAACCGTTGCGGTGCCACTGCATCGCTACTGCGGAGCATCCATCTCCCCCATCCTCGATTGACGAACTACTGAGGACGACGCATGAATAACCCCTATCCGCCCCCCGGTCCTGAGGAGTACGGCACCGGCGGTTACAGCCCCGATCCTTCCGCTATGGGAGGCCAGCCCGGCTACGGGACTCCGCCCGGCTACGGCGCGCCCACACCTCCCCCCGGCTACGGCGCCCCCGTCCCGCACCCCGGCTACGGGCAGTACGGCTACGGGCAGCCGGGACCGAGCAACTCTGACGAGAAGACGTTCAGCGTGCTCACCCACGTGCTCGGTCTGCTCACCGGGTTCGTGGGGCCGCTCATCCTGTTCTTGATCCAGAAGGACACGGCCTCCCCTTACCTGCGGCACCACTTGACGGAAGCGCTGAACTTCCAGCTCACGCTCCTCATCGCCTACGTGGTGTCCTGGTTCCTGACCTTCATCGTCATCGGCGCGCTCACCTGGATAGCCGCCCTGGTCTGCGGGATCATCTTCGCCATCCTCGCCGCGGTCGCCGCGAACCGGGGCGAGTGGTACCGCTACCCGATCAGCATCCGCATGGTCAAGTAGTCTCGGCCTGCGGCACGGGGGATCCCACCGGGATCCCCCTGAACTTTGTCGGGCTCCTGCTCAGGCAAGGTCGAGCACCAGCGCATCGGCGAGCAGCCGGCCGCGCAGGGTGAGGACGGCGCGTCCCCGCGCGTGGGCGGCGGCGTCCAGCAGCCCGTCGGCGACGGCGCGGGCAGCCGCGGCACGCCCCGCGTCGTCGAGCAGGTCGAGGGGGCAGCCTTGGGCGATCCGCAGCTCCAAGAGGATCCGTTCGAAACGGCGGTCCGCTGCGGAGAGGATCTCCCGGGCGTGCGCCGGGGTGCGGCCCGCGGCCAGGCGGGCCGCGTAGGCAGCGGGGTGTTTGACGTTCCACCACCGCACCCCGCCGATGTGGCTGTGCGCACCGGGGCCGACCCCCCACCAGTGGCCGCCGGTCCAGTACAGCAGGTTGTGCGCGCTGCGCGCGGTAGGGTCGGCTGCCCAGTTCGACACCTCGTACCACTGCAGTCCCGCGGCGGAGAGCAGTTCGTCGGCCATGATGTAGCGGTCGGCCAGCACGTCGTCGTCGAACGGGGTCAGCTCGCCGCGGCGCACCCGGGCGGCGAGCCGGGTGCCTTCTTCCACGATGAGCGAGTAGGCGGAGATGTGGTCCGGGCCGGCCGCGATCGCGGCGGTGAGGGACTCTTTCCAGTCGGCGTCGCTCTCCCCGGGGGTCCCGTAGATGAGGTCCAGGTTGACGTGCGCGAACCCGGCCTGGCGGGCCCAGGCCACGCACTGTTCGGGCCGTCCCGGGGTGTGGGTGCGTTCCAAGACCGCGAGCACGTGCGCTTTGGCGCTCTGCATCCCGAAGGAGATCCGGGTGAACCCTGCTTCGCGCAACCGGGCGAGGATGCCCGCGTCCACGGTTTCCGGGTTGGCTTCGGTGGTGATCTCGGCGTCGGGGGCGAGCCCGAACTGCGCGTCGATCGCGTCGAGGATGCGGCCGAGTTCCTCCGGGGAGAGCAGGGTGGGGGTGCCGCCGCCCATGAAGACGGTACGCACCGGGAGTTCGCGGTCGCCGAGCACCCGCCGGGCGAGCGCTATTTCAGCGATCGCCTGGTCCGCGTAGGTGCGCGGGGAGGCGACTGCTGTTCCGTCCCGCGAGCGCAGCTCCGCGGCGGTGTAGGTGTTGAAGTCGCAGTAGCCGCAGCGGGTCGCGCAGAACGGCACGTGCACGTAGAACCCGAACGGCCGGGTGCCGAGCTCGGCGAGCGCATCGGCAGGCAGGGAGCCGTCCGGGGGAACAGGCGTACCGTCGAGTGGAGCTGAAGGCATGTCTTCAGTGTCGGCGATGCGAGGCAGTCCTCGCTCCGGCCGCCGCGGGCCAGCATGGCTGCCGTGCCGCGGCCCTGCCCACTCGGTGGGGGCGAGTGGGCTGGCCTGGTGGGACCGTGCGGTCCGCGGAGCACAACGTCGGCTAGTTCCCGGCCGGAGCGACCTGTTCTCCCAGGGAGGCCCGGTGCACGCCGGTGGAGCCGCGCACGACGAGCTCCGGTTCGAACATGTACTCGGTGCGTGCCGGGGCATGCCCGGAGATCTCGTCGCAGAGCGCGCGGACCGCGGCGAGTGCCATGGCCTGTATCGGCTGGCGGACCGTGGTCAGTGGCGGGTCGGTGAACGCGATGAGCGGGGAGTCGTCGTAGCCGACCACTGACAGGTCACCGGGGACGGTGAGGTTCCGCTGGCGGGCCGCGCGGATCGCCCCCAACGCCATGAGGTCGGAGCCGCAGACGATGGCGGTGACCCCGCGGTCCAGCAGTCTGCTGGCCGCCGCGTGGCCGCCTTCCACCCCGAACAGGGAGAGTTCGACCAGGTCGTCGTGGAAGTCGAGGCCGTTCTCCAGCATCGCGGCCTTGAAGCCGTCCAGCTTGCGCTGGACGGGCACGTAGCGGTGGGGGCCGCTGGCGAACCCGATCCGGGTGTGGCCGAGAGCCGCGAGGTGGTTGACCGCGAGTCGGGCCGCAGCCCGGTCGTCCGGGGAGATAAAGGTCGCGGGCAGTCCTTCGACGTAGCCGTTGACCAGGACGATAGGCAGGCGGCGCTGGAGGAGCGCCCGGTAGCGGTCGTGGTTGGCGGTGGTGTCGGCGTGCAGGCCGGAAACGAAGATGATGCCGGAGACGTTACGTTCCAGCAGCATCTCCACGTACTCGTCCTCCACGATCCCGCCAGGGGTCTGGGTGCACAGCACCGGGGTGTAGCCGTGCTGGGCGAGCACCCGCTCTGCGGCCTGGGCGAACATCGGGAATATCGGATTCTCTAGCTCCGGGACGACCATGCCGACCAGCCCGGCGGAGCGCTGCCGCAGCCGGGCTGGACGCTCGTATCCGAGCACGTCCAAGGCGGTCAGTACAGCTTCGCGCGTGGCTGGGCCGACCCCTGGCTTGTCGTTGAGTACCCGGGAAACTGTCGCCTCGCTTACGCCCGCGTGGCGGGCGATGTCGGCCAATCGTGGTGGACCCATGGCAGAACTCTATCGAAAACCCCTCTTCCATGTACGCAAGAAGTAGGTAATCTTGCGCAAGTAATTGCAATCGTGGGTTCCACTCGTGCGATGGAGACGCATCCATGCAGCAAGTTCCCGACAGCGTTCACTTGACCGCGCCCACCGCCCATACCCACTGGTGGCGCCACGCGGTCATCTACCAGATCTACGTCCGCAGCTTCGCAGACTCCAACGGCGACGGCGAAGGCGACCTCAACGGCATCCGGGAGCGCCTGCCCGCCCTGGTCTCGCTCGGCGTGGACGCGATCTGGCTGACCCCCTTCTACGTCTCCCCCCTCGCCGACGGCGGCTACGACGTCGCCGACTACCGTGACGTCGACCCGCGGTTCGGAACGCTGGCCGACTTCGACGCCCTCCTGGCCACCGCCCACGACCTGGGCCTCCGGGTCATCATCGACATCGTTCCCAACCACACCTCCTCCGCCCACCGCTGGTTCCGCGACGCGCTGGCCGCCGGACCGGGCAGCCCGGAGCGCGACCGGTACGTCTTCCGCCCGGGGCGCGGGGAGAACGGGGAGCTGCCGCCGAACAACTGGCAGTCGATCTTCGGCGGGCCCGCCTGGACCCGGGTGACGGAGCCGGACGGGACGCCCGGCGAGTGGTACCTGCACCTGTTCGACGTAGAGCAGCCCGACCTGAACTGGGAGAACCCGGAGGTCCGGGCCGAATTCGCCGACATTCTGCGGTTCTGGCTGGACCGCGGGGTGGACGGCTTCCGCATCGACGTGGCCCACGGCATGATCAAGGACCCCGCGCTGCCCGACATCGCCGAAGGCCAGAAGGCGGACATGCTCGACGGCCACACGCGGCTGCCCTACTTCGACCAGGACGGGGTCCACGAGATCTACCGGGAGTGGCGCGCCATCGTCGACAGCTACCCCGGGGAGCGCGCGCTGGTGGCCGAGGCGTGGGTGGAGAACGCGGAACGCGTGGCCCGCTACCTCCGCCCCGACGAGCTGCACCAGGCGTTCAACTTCGAGTACCTCACCGCAGACTGGGACGCTGCAACGCTGCGCGCCGTGGTGGACCGCTCCCTGGCCGCGAACAACGCGGTGGGGGCGCCGACCACATGGGTGCTCTCCAACCACGACGTCACCCGGCACGTCACCCGGTTCGGCGGGGGCGCGCAAGGGCTGGCGCGGGCACGCGCCGCGCTCCTGCTGATGCTGGCCCTGCCGGGATCGGTCTACCTCTACCAGGGTGAGGAGCTGGGACTTCCCGAGGTCACCGATCTGCCGGAGGAGGCCCTGCAGGACCCCACGTGGAAGCGCTCCGGATACACCGAGCGGGGCCGCGACGGATGCCGGGTGCCGCTGCCTTGGGAAGGCGACGAGCCCCCGTTCGGCTTCGGCTGCTCGGCGGAGCGCAGTTGGCTGCCGGTGCCCGCGGAGTGGCGGTCGCTGACCCGGGAGGTCCAGGAGCGCGACCCGGACTCGACCCTGTCGCTGTACAAGAAGGCGCTGCGGCTCCGCCGCGAACTGCTGCTCCCCGCAGAGGACGCGCTGCACTGGGCGGACGCCCCGCAGAACGTGCTGGCTTTCCGCCGGGAACCGGGTTTCACCTGCGCGGTGAACTTCGGCGCTGACCCGGTCACGCTGCCGTTCGAGGGCGAAGTGGTGCTGTCCAGCGGTCCGGTGGAGCAGGACGGCACGCACCTCGTGCTGCCTGGGGACACCGCGGTGTGGCTGCGGCAGTAGCGGGGTGAGTCGGCGCGTGGCGCGCTGACACCGACAGAGGGGTCCGGACTTTTCGGGGGCGTTCGGACCCCTCTATGTCAACCGGAGATTTCACTTGGATTACTCATTTCGTTGCAAGAAAGAGAAAACTCTTCCAACTTTTGCAAAAAGTTGCTAACGTCCACGCCACCGCACCCGGAAGCCGCGCCGTGCAGGGGGACGCTGCCGCGGCCTACTCGAAGGAGAATCCATGAAGTTCCGTAGCTTCAGCGTGTTGTCGGGCATAGCAGTCCTGACACTGCTTGCCACCGCGTGTGGCGGCGGAGGCGACGACAGCGCGTCCTCCGAGCAGTCCACCGACGGTGCCATGGTCATCTGGGCTGACCCCAACCGCACCGATGTGCTGATCCCCTACGCGGAACGATTCGGTGAGGCCCACGGCATCACCGTGAAAGTCGAATCCATCCCGAACGAAGACCTCCAAGACAACTTCGTCACCGCACACCAGGCAGGATCCCCGCCCGACCTGGTCGTGGGCGCCCACGACTGGACCGGCAACCTCGTCCGCAACGGCGCCATCGACCCCGTCCAGCTCCCCCAGGAGGTTGCCGACGGATTCGAACAAGTCGCCCTCGACGCGGTGACGTTCGAAGGCCAGCTCTACGGCGTGCCCTACGCCATGGAGAACCTGGTGCTCTTCCGCAACACCGACCTTGCCCCCGAAGCCCCCGACACCATTGAAGAGCTCATCAAGGAAGGCAAGAAGCTCAAAGAGAGCGGCAAGGTCGAAGAGATCATGAGCCTCCAGGTGGGCTCGGAAGGCGACGCCTACCACATCTACCCGCTGTACACCTCCGCGGGCGGCTACCTGTTCGGCAAGGACGACGAAGGCAACCTCGACCCCTCCGACATGGGTGTGGGCTCGGAATCCTCCATCAAGGCGTTCGAGAAGATCGCGGAACTCGGCGAGAAGGGCGAAGGCGCGCTCAAGCGCTCCATCGACAGCCAGAACGCCGGCCCCCTGTTCAACGAAGCGAAGACCGCCTTCCTCATCTCCGGCCCGTGGGCGATCGCAGACATGAAGGAAGCGGGCATCCCCTACGAGATCAGCCCGGTTCCCGGCTTCGCGAACGGAGACAAAGCGCGCCCGTTCATCGGCGTCCAAGCGTTCTTCGTGGCTTCCGGCGGCGCCAACAAGGTCTTCGCCCAGGAGTTCGCCACCAACTTCGTGACCGAGACCGAACTGGCCGTCGCCCTGTACGAGGCCGACCCCCGTCCCCCGGCGCTGACCGCCGCCCTGGAAAAGGTCTCCGCCGACGACCCCGACCTGCTCAAGATCGTCGAGGCCGGCGCCAACGGCGACCCGCTGCCCGCCATCCCCGAAATGGCCGCGATCTGGGGCCCGTTCGGGCAGGCCGAGGCCGCGGTGATCGCCGGTGAGGACGTCGCCGAGGCCGTCAAGGCCGCGGGTGAGGCCATCTCCGAGCAGATCGGCGGTTGATCCACGGTGGCTCGCAACACCGTCACGGGCGCCCGCTCGGGGGCGCCCGCCCCCACATCCCACGTCCGCGGTGAGCCCACGACCTCACTGCTCGGACTGGTCGTCAAAATCGGTGCGCTGGGGCTGGCCGCTGCCCTAGCAGTCTGGGCCGCGTTCCCGCTCATCGAAGCGGCCAACTGGGTCGGGGTCGGCATCGTCGCCGCAGTCACCGCCCTGATCTTCTACGTCTACCTGTCCCCCCGCCACGTCCCGCTGAAATACCTGCTGCCCGGGACGCTGTTGCTCATCGCCTTCCAGATCCTGCCGGTGCTGTACACCGTCAGCACCTCGGTCACCAACTTCGGCGACGGGCACCGCGGGGACAAGGAGCAGGCCATCGCCGCGATCGAGGCCTACTCCGTGGTGCGCACCCCCGACTCCCCCCAGTACACCCTCACCGTCGCCGCCGACGGCGCCCCGGACACCGGCGACCTCGTCTTCCTGCTCACCGCGGCCGACGGCACCGTCTACGCCGGCGACGCCGACGGCCTCACCCCCCTCGACCCCGACGACCTCACCCGAGAGGCTTCCGGGAAGATCGTCGACGCCGAGGGGTACACCGTGCTCACCACCGCCCAGATCAACGAGCGCAGCGACGAGATCGCCGACTTCGCGGTGCCCACCGGCGACGGGACCGGGATCCGCTCCAGCGGCCTGTCCATGGCCTACGAAGGCCAAGCCACCCGGACCTACCAGGAGGACTGCGACTGCATCGTGGACTCCGTCACCGGGGTGACGTACACCGCCGACAACGTCAACGGCTCCTTCGTCTCCGACGACGGGCAGCGGCTCCTCCAAGGCTGGCGGGTCAACGTCGGCTTCGACAACTTCCTCCGGTTCGTGACCGACCCGGCCACCGGCGCGTCCTTCCTGTCCATCCTCGCCTGGAACATCGGATTCGCTGCCGGCACCACCCTGCTGGTCTTCGTGGTCGGCCTGGGCCTGGCGCTGCTCATGCACACCCGCACCCCGCTGCGCGGCCGCACCCTGTACCGGATCCTCTTGGTCCTGCCGTACGCCATGCCGTCCTTCGCGATGCTGCTGCTGTGGCGGGACATGTTCAACACCGACTTCGGGCTGATCAACCGGGTGCTGGGACTGGACGTGAACTGGTTGGGCAACGCGTGGACCGCGCGCGGCTCGATCCTGCTGGTCAACACCTGGCTCGGCTTCCCCTACATGTTCCTCGTCGCCACGGGAGCCCTCCAGTCCATCCCCCGGGAACTGGAACAAGCAGCCCGAATCGACGGCGCGGGCGCCTGGCAGGCGTTCCGCCACGTCACCCTGCCGCTGCTGATGATCGCGATGACCCCCATCCTGGTCTCGACCTTCGCGTTCAACTTCAACAACTTCAACGCGATCTGGCTGACCACGGCAGGCGGCCCGTTCAGCCCGGACAACCCGCTGGCCGGAGCCACCGACCTGCTGATCACCTACACCTTCCGGTTGGCGTTCGGCGGCCAAGGCGCCCAGTACGGGTTCGCCTCAGCGGTCTCCGTGCTGATCTTCCTGATCGTGGCCCTGCTGTCGCTGATCAGCCTCAGACAGAGCCGTTCCCTGGAGGAGGTGAACCGGTGACCGCCCCCGTCTACCGCGACCGCCCCTTCCTCCGCTGGCTGCGCGACAACTCCTGGCGGCACCTGCTGCTGTGGTGTGCGGTGGCCTTCGCCCTGTTCCCGATCCTGTTCGTCATCTCGGCCGCGCTCAACCCGCTGGGCACGCTCAGCTCCAGCCACCTGGTGCCGACCGGGGCCAGCCTGGACAACGCCCGGGAACTGTTCGCCACCACCCCGTTCGGTGCGTGGTACGTCAACTCGATCGTGCTGGCGGTGTGCAACGCCGCAGTGACCGTGTTCCTGTCCGCGCTGGCCGCCTACGCTTTCAGCCGGTTCCGGTTCACTGGGCGCCGCATCGGCCTGCTCGGCATCCTGCTGATCCAGATGTTCCCGCAGTTCCTGGCGATCGTGGCGATCTACCTGATGTTCGCCACGGTCACCGACTACTGGCCCCCGATCGGCTTCGACACCCGCTGGGGCCTGCTGTTGGTCTACCTGGGCGGGGCGCTGAGCGTGAACACCTGGCTGATGAAAGGGTTCTTCGACACCATCCCCATGGAGCTCGACGAATCCGCCAAAGTCGACGGCGCCACCCACGCCCAGGCGTTCTTCCGCATCATGCTGCCTCTGGTCACCCCGGTGCTGGCGATCGTCGGCCTGCTGGTGTTCATCAACACCATCAACGAGTTCCTGCTCGCCACCGTGTTCCTGCGCGACCCGGAGGCTAAGACGGTGGCGCTCGGCCTGTACTCGCTGGTCGCCGACGAACGCAACGCGAACTTCGGCCTGTTCGCGGTGGGCACGCTGCTGATCGCCCTGCCGACCATGGCGGTCTTCTGGTTCCTGCAGCGCTACATCGTCGAAGGGCTGACCTCGGGGGCGGTCAAAGGCTGAAAGCCATCGGGCCGGTGCGGCGGCCCCTCCCCAGACCGCACCGGCCCCTTCCCACGCGCTTCCCGGCGTGCGGGCCGGGAAGCGCTTTACTTCTTCTTGCCGTCCTTGCCTTCGCCGCTGCTCTCGGTGGACAGTGCCGAAATGAACGCCTCCTGCGGCACTTCGACGCGGCCCACCATCTTCATGCGCTTCTTGCCTTCCTTCTGCTTCTCCAGCAGCTTGCGCTTCCGGCTGATGTCACCGCCGTAGCACTTGGCGAGCACGTCCTTGCGGAGCGCGCGGATATTCTCCCGGGCGATGACCCGGGAACCGATCGCGGCCTGGATCGGCACCTCGAACTGCTGCCGGGGGATGAGTTCCCGCAGCTTCTTCGTCATCTCCGCACCGTAGGAGTAGGCGTTGTCGCGGTGCACGATCGCGGAGAACGCGTCCACCACCTGCCCCTGCAGCAGGATGTCCACCTTCACCAGGTCGGCGGCCTGCTCCCCGGACGGCTCGTAGTCCAAGGAGGCGTACCCCTTGGTGCGGGACTTGAGCTGGTCGAAGAAGTCGAAGACGATCTCGGCGAGCGGCAGCGTGTACCGCATCTCCACCCGGTCCTCGGACAGGTACTCCATCCCGTCCAAGACGCCGCGCCGCCCCTGGCACAGCTCCATGATCGGGCCGACATAGTCGGAGGGGGTCAGCACGGTCGCCTTCACCACCGGCTCGCGGATCTCCGCGATCTTGCCCGACGGGAACTCGCTGGGGTTGGTCACCGTGTGCTCGGTGCCGTCCTCCATACGGACGCGGTAGACCACGTTGGGGGCGGTCGAGATGAGCGCCAGATCGAACTCCCGCTCCAACCGGTCCCGGGTGATCTCCAAGTGCAGCAGCCCCAGGAAACCGCAGCGGAACCCGAAGCCGAGCGCGGCGGACGTCTCCGGTTCGAACACCAGCGCGGCGTCGTTGAGCTGGAGCTTCTCCAACGCGTCCCGCAGCACAGGGTAGTCGGTGCCGTCGATCGGGTACAGCCCGGAGAACACCATCGGCTTGGGGTCGCGGTAGCCGGGCAGGACCTCCGCGGCGGGAGCGGCCGCCGACGTGATCGTGTCCCCGACCCGGGACTGGCGCACATCCTTCACCCCGGTGATGAGGTAGCCGACCTCGCCCACCCCGAGGGAGTCCACCTTGGTGGGCTCGGGGGAGATCACCCCGACCTCCAGCATTTCGTGGGTGGCCCCGGTCGACATCATCTGGATGCGTTCCCGGTTGGTGATCTGCCCGTCGACCACCCGCACGTAGGTGACCACACCCCGGTAGGTGTCGTAGACGGAGTCGAAGATCAGCGCGCGGGCGGGCCCGTCCGCATTGCCCACCGGCGGGGGGATGCGAGCCACGATCTCGTTGAGCAGCTCCTCGACACCCTCACCGGTCTTGGCGCTCACCCGCAGCACGTCCGACGGCTCGCAGCCGATGATCCCGGCGAGCTCCGCGGCGTACTTCTCCGGCTGGGCCGCGGGCAGGTCGATCTTGTTGAGGACCGGGATGATCGTGAGATCGTGCTCCAGCGCCATGTACAGGTTGGCCAGAGTCTGGGCCTCGATGCCCTGGGCCGCATCGACCAGCAGGATCGCGCCTTCACAGGCCGCCAGCGACCGGGAGACCTCATAGCTGAAGTCCACGTGCCCCGGGGTGTCGATGAGGTTGAGGATGTAGGTCACATCGTCGAGCGCGGTAAAAGGCAGTCGCACCGCCTGCGACTTGATGGTGATGCCACGCTCGCGTTCGATGTCCATGCGGTCGAGGTACTGGGCCCGCATCTGGCGTTCCTCAACCACGCCGGTCAGTTGCAGCATGCGGTCGGCCAGTGTCGACTTGCCATGGTCGATGTGCGCGATGATGCAGAAGTTCCGAATCAGCGCGGGATCGGTCCGAGTTGGCTGTGGCACCGTGGTCCGTTCACATTCGTCGAGGTCGGATAGGGCACTGCGTGGCGGGAGCGCACACGCGGCCGTGATCGGGCAGTGCCCCCATGGTCCCACGGACGCGACAGCGGGCGGTACCGCGGGCCACAATGGGGCACACGATCCCTATCAGGCTATGCGACGGACAGAACCGGGAGAGCAACGTGCGCTGGCTTCTCACACGCCTTCTCGCGGGCCTGGCCGCAGTACTGGTAGTAGCGGTAGGCGCGGGCGTGGTGCTAGCCGCACAGTTCTCCGGGGAGAAAGCGGAGTGGGCGGCCTCGACCGGCGCAGACGCGGCGTGGCTGGACGGGTCGTGGGTGGACGGGAGCAAAGACGAGTCCGACTTCGCCGCGGCGCTGCCCCGGCTGCGCGCCTTCACCGAAGTGTATGTGCACGTGGGGGAGATCGCGGAGGACGGCACGGTTGACCCCGCCGGGTACGCGGCAGCGGACGCCTTCCTCGGCTGGATGGGCCGCGAGCTTCCGGACGTGGCAGTGGTGGGGTGGCTCAGCAGCACCGCGGAGAGTTCTTCGCTGCTGGAGGACCGCGTGCCCAAGGAGGCGCGAGCCCGCCTGGTGGAGGCGGCCAGCGCTGTCGTGGACGCGGGGTTCGACGGCGTGCACTACGCCATCACCCCGGTCACCGTGAACGACCCGGGCTTCGTGGACCTGCTGGAGCGTACTCGCGACGCGATCGGCGCGGAGGCCGTGCTGTCCGTACTCGCCCTCCCCCTCGAGCCGCTTCCCGGGGTGCGGCTTCCCGTGTTCGCCGTCCAGGGGGGCGAACGCTACTGGTCGACCAATTTCCTCCTCCGGGTCGCGGAACTGTCGGACGTGGTCGTCGTGTCCGGCAGCGGCACGGGGATGCCCAGCGGCTCCCTGTACGGCGGTTTCATGGCCCGGCAGACGACGCTGGCGCTGCGGACCGTGCCGGAGACGATCGGGCTGCGGATCGGGGTGCCGCCGGCGGCGGACGACCCTGCCGCGGCAGCGACCGCGGTGGAGGCGGTGCGGATCGCGTTGACCGCGCACGGCCAGCGGGACAGTTTCGGGATCGCGGTCCACGCCCCGGAGGAGCTGGCCGACGACGCGTGGACGGAGCTCGAGGAAGATTGGCTGCACATCCAGCGGTAAAGCGGTGCCGCGGTGCGAGCATTCCCCTTCCCAGGGCATAATGGAAGTCCGTGTCTCAGACGTTCCACGTTCACTTTTGAGCCCTTGGTCTCAATCCTCGCGTCGATCTCCGCGGATCTCCTCGTGGCGCGGCTGCCCACAGGCGCGGTCCGGGTGGTGACGACGCACATCCTGACGTAACTGGAGCAGGGTTTCGCATGGCGAACATCAAGTCGCAGAAGAAGCGCATCCGGCAGAACGAGAAGGCTCGTCTGCGCAACAAGGCGGTCAAGTCGTCGCTGAAGACCGCTATCCGCAAGTTCCGTGAAGCTGCCGAGGCCGGGAACGTCGAAGAGGCCATCATTCTCCAGCGCGCCGCGGCACGCCAGCTGGACAAGGCCGTCAGCAAGGGCGTGATCCACAAGAACCAGGCTGCGAACCGCAAGAGCGCGATCGCCAAGCGGCTCCACCAGCTGCAGCAGTCTCAGGCTGCCTAAGCGTCTGCAGCAGGTTCGTTCCTGACACGCGCCCACGGCCAGGCATCGTGACGGTGTCTGGCCTTTCGCGTTGTCGGGGCCGGTCCGCTGCCGGTTGCGGGCCGTACCGGTGAGCGCTCCGCGCAGTTGTCCACAGGCGGAACCTTCCTCTCTAGCGCTCCCGTGGCGGGGACCTACCGTCCCCGGTATGGCACGACACACTGCTCCTGAGCCCGCTGCCCCGGCAGCGCAGCAGCCGTCTCCCCTGCCGTCGTCTGAGGCCGCCTTGCCTGCCGAGTGGCGGGCAGCGGACGACGGGGACCCGACCCCACTGGACTTCACTGTTCCTCCCCCGCCCTATGCCGTAGCCGACACGGTCCGCTCCCCGGTGCCCGTGCTTCCCGCGCCACGGCGTCCCCCGGCTCCCGAGGTGGGGAGGGACGAGGATGCGGCAGAGCGCCCTGCCCGGGCGGGCCGCGGTGCCCGTCCGGCCCCGCCCGCCGCACCTCAGCCGGACCGCGGCACGGGTCGGAACGACGGTTCGGCTCCCGCTCCCCCGCCCGGGTATGTGCGCATCCCGCCGCTCCCCGACCCGGCGGAGCGGCGGCTGCCTGCCCCGCTGGCGGCCCTTGTGGACCGCTGGAGGGGTGTCTCAGTGGAGCTGCGGCCCCGCGTGACCCTGTCCGGGGTGGCGGCGCTCGCCCTCGTGTGCCTGCTGGCCGCGGGGGTCACCGGCTGGTTCATGCTCAACGCCCGTCCCGCGTCCGCGCCCGCGCCGCCGCAGGAGGCCGTCCCGTCCGGTCCTCATCCGTCCCCGGCGGCGGAAGCGAGTCCTGCCGGCACGGTCGTGGTCCACGTGGGCGGTGACGTGGTCTCCCCGGGGATCGTGACCCTGCCCGCCGGGTCCCGGGTGGCCGATGCTCTCGACGCGGCGGGCGGCCCGCGCCCGGATGCGGATCTAGGGTTCCTCAACCTGGCCCGTCCCCTCGTCGACGGCGAGCAGATCCTCGTTGGGGTCACCCCGTCGCCCATGGCCGGGGAAGGCGAGGGTCCGGGCCTGCCCGCCGGGGACGGGCGGATCGACCTCAACACCGCTACCGCCGACCAGTTGCAGACCCTGCCGGGAATCGGCCCGGTGCTGGCCCAGCGCATCATCGACCACCGCGCGTCCATCGGCGGTTTCACCTCGGTGGAGCAGCTCCACGACGTCACCGGTATCGGGGACCGCCGGTTCGCGGAGCTGCGCGACCTGGTCTACGTCGGCGGTGCCCCGTGACTGCGGCAGGTTCCGGTCCCCTGCCCGGGGCAGGTGTCCGGCTCGACGTGAGCCTGGCGGTCCCGGCCGTGGGACTGTGGCTGACGGTCCTCGCACTGCTCCACGCTGCGCCACGCACCGCGTTCCTCACCGCGGCGGTGCTCGGCACGGCCGCGTGGGCAGGGCTGCTCCTGCTGCGCCACCCGCGCTGGGGGACCGTAGCCGCCCTGTGCGGTGCGACCCTGGTCTGCGCTGCGGGCGGGGCGGTGGCGGTGGCCGGGCGCACCGCCGCGGTAGCGGCCAGTCCGATGGCTGAGCTGGCCGCGGCCCAGCAGTTCACGGAGGCGAGCGTGGTGCTCGCCTTGGACCCGCGGCCTCGGGAGAACCCCGCGGTCCCGGGGCGGGCCGAGTTCGTGGTGACGGCCCACACCGAGTGGGTGACGCTGCCGGACGGGACCCGGGTCCGGAGCCGGGTCCCGGTGGTCCTCCTCGTCCACGGCGAACAGTGGCGGCACCTGGTGCCCAGCCAGCCGGTGCGCGTAGCGGGCACCGCGGTGCCCGCGGGCACCCGCCTGGATGCTGCGCTGCTCTTGGTCCGCGGTCCGCCCCGTCACGTGGGCCCGCCGTCGGCCGCCCATGCGTGGGCGGACCGGGTCCGCGGCGGGCTGCGGCGGGCGTGCGCGGTCCTGCCCCAGCCGGAGCGGGGTCTGCTGCCCGCGCTGGTCGTGGGGGACACGTCCCTGTTGGACGCGGAGACCGCGGAGATCTTCCGCGCCACCGGCATGACGCACCTGTTGACCGTCTCCGGGGCGAATCTCGCGGTGATGACCGGCGCGGTGCTGGCGGTCACCCGCTGGCTCCGGCTGCCTGTGTGGGCTTCCGCACTCACCGGTGCGGCCACAATCGCCGGGTTTGTGCTGTTGGCACGGCCGGAACCGAGTGTGCTGCGTGCGGCTTTCATGGGCGCGGTCGCCCTCGTCTCCCTGGTCGTGGGGCGTCCCCGGATCGGGGTGGCAGCGCTAGCTGCCGCAGTGATCGGGCTGCTGCTGTTCCATCCGGCGCTGGCTGCCTCGTTCGGGTTCGCCCTGTCCGTGCTGGCTACCGGCGGCATCATGGTGCTCGCGCCCCCGTGGCGGGACGCATGGGCACGCCGGGTGCCGGCGTGGCTGGCGGAGCCGGTCGCGGTCACGCTCGCCGCCCAAGTGGCGTGTGCGCCGCTGCTCGTGGTGCTGTCCGCCGAGGTCAGTTGGGTGTCCGTGCCGACGAACGTGGCGGCTGGGCCGTTCGTGCCGGTCGCCACCGTCGGCGGTTTCGTGGTCGCCGCCCTGGGACTGGTGGCGCCTCCCGCGGCACAGGTGGCGGTGTGGGTTCCGGGGGTCGCCGTGGCCTGGATCCACCGCATCGCGGAATGGGGTGCCCGCGTGCCGCACGGCGCGGTGCCGTGGCGGTCCGACGTGGTGGGGGCGTTGCTGCTGGCTGTCCTGCTCGCCGCGCTGCTGGTGCTGCGGGGCTGGGCACGGAGGGTGGTGGCTGCGGGGATTGCCGCGTCCGCGGTGGCGGCGCTGGCTCTCGCCTGCCTGGCTCCTAGCTGGCCCCCGCCGAGGTGGGCGGTGGTCGCCTGCGACGTCGGCCAAGGGGACGCGCTCGTGTTGGCGGTGGACCGCGGGGAGGCGGTGGTGGTCGACACCGGGCCGCGTCCAGGGGCAGTGGACCGCTGCTTGGACCGGCTGCGGGTGCGCCGGGTTGCGCTGCTGGTGCTCACCCACCACGACCTGGACCATGCGGGCGGCACAAGCGGGGTGCTGCGGGGCCGGACCGTGGCGGAGGCGGTGGTGCCTCCGGGGTTCGACGCACCGGACGCTGCCGCAGCCTTGGAGCGGGCCGGGGCGCGGCTGCGCACCGTGCATGCCGGGGAGGAGCTGGCTGTGGGACGCTGGCGACTGTCCGTGCTGTGGCCGCCCGCCGACTTCGCGGGCGGGGACGCCAATGAGGGCAGCGTGGTCGTGCTCGCCCACCGGTCCGCTGCCCCGCCCGCCGAAGGCGGGTTGTCGGTGCTGCTCACCGGGGATATCGAAGAGTCGGCCCAGCGCGCTCTCCTCACCCATCCGGGGATCCGCGGTGTTGACGTGCTCAAGACCCCGCACCATGGGGCGGGCACGCAGGAGGCCGTGTTCCTCGAAGCCACCCGGCCCCGGGTGACGCTCACCTCGGTGGGCGCCGGCAACCCCTACGGGCACCCGGCTGCGGACACGTGGGCGCAGTTGACCGCGCTGACCTCCGCCTCGTACCGCACAGACCAGCACGGCGATGTGGCGGTGGTGCCGACCGGGGACGGCCCCGTGGTGTACTGGCGCGGCCCTGACGTGCGCTAATCCCAGGACCGACGGCCCCAGCCCTCGGTCCAGCCGGAACGTAAGCTGAAAGTTATGGTCCCCTCCTCCCCCTCTGATGCTCCTGTCCTCGACCGTGTCTTCCGCGAGGCTGCCCTGCTGGCCGGGGCCGGGTACGCGATCCTGCTGCAGATCGCCCACCCCGCGGTGGGGCAGGGCGTGCACGACTACAGCGATTTCGCGCACCGGCCGCTCAGTCGGCTCCACGGCACTCTCACCTTCGTCTACGGGGTCATGTTCGGCTCCCCGGACGAAGCGGAGCGGATCAGCGCGATCGTGCGCGCAATGCACACCAAGGTCACCGGTCCCGGATACCGGGCGCTCGACCCGGAACTGCTCCGCTGGGTGGCCGCCACCTTGTACCAGTCCGCGGAGACCGCCTACGAGCGGTTCGTGGGGAACCTCACGGACGCGGAGAAAGACGAGGTGTATGCGCGTTCGGCAGTGTTCGCCACGGCCTTGGGATGTCCGGAGGAGTACTGGCCGGCCTCCCGCGCCGAGTTCGCCCGCTACTGGGAGGAGACGCTCGCTACGCTGCGGGTCACCCCAGCAGCCCGGGCCGTGGCCCGCGACCTGCTGCACCCTTCTGCTCGTCTGCTGCGTCCCGCGGCCCGCTTCCAAGGGTTTGTGGCTGCCGGGCTGCTGCCGTCCCGACTGCGCGACGAGTTCGGCCTGGCCTGGGATGCGCGCCGCCACCGCCGCTTCCACCGGTTGTGCACGGTGGTGCGGGCGGTGTATCCGCGGCTTCCGCTCCGGCTCCGCACCGCGGTGCGGGACGGTTTCCTGTGGGATATCCGCCGCCGGGCGGCGCAGAACCGGTTGTACCACCGTCCCCGCGGGCGGCGGCCTGCCGCCGCGGCGCGGGCCCGGCAGCGTTCTTGACGGCCTCCCCTCCGGGCCCACCCGCAGGGGAGGCCCGGAGGTCACCGCAGCATGGCATGCTGACGTCCATGGACTCCACCTCCGTTCCGCCGCTGACCGTCATCGTCGGCGACGAGGAGCTGCTCGTCGACCGCGCCGTCGCTGAAGTGGTGGCCGCGGTGCGCGCCACCGATCCGGAAGTCGACGTGCACGACCTGATGCCGTCCCAGGTGAGCGCCGGGAAATTGGTCGAAGTCACCTCGCCGTCGCTGTTCGGGGACCGCCGGGTGGTGGTGTTGCGCTCAGCGCAGGACCTCACCAAGGAGCCCGCCGGGGTGATCACCGACTACGTGAAAGATCCCGTCGACGACGTGGTGCTGGTGCTCGTCCATGCGGGCGGCGCGAAAGGCAAGGCGCTGCTGCAGGCTGCGCTGCAGGCCGGAGCCCACCGGATCGACTGCGCCAAGCCAACGAAGGCGTCGGAGCGGATCGCGTTCATCAAAGGCGAGTTCGACCGCGCGGGACGGAAGATCACCGCGGACGCCGCGCAGGCGCTCTTGGACGCGGTCGGCACGGACCTGCGGGAGATCGCGGCGGCCTGCACCCAGCTCATCGCCGACACCGAGGGTCGGGTCGACGCCGAGGCGGTGGCCCGCTACCACCGGGGGAAGGCGGAAGCGTCCGGGTTCACCGTGGCGGACCGTGCCGTGGAGGGGCGGCTCGCTGAAGCGTTGGAGCAGTTGCGCTGGTCGTTGGCGGTGGGCATGGCACCGGTGCTGATCACCAGCGCGTTGGCGAGCGCGGTGCGCGGTCTCGCGGTGGTGGTGCAGTCCTCGCGCGGCCTGTCCGAGTCGGAACTCGCGAAACAGGCCAAGGTGCCGCCGTGGAAGCTGCGTACGCTTCGCCAGCAGGCGCGCGGCTGGACTCCGCGGGGGGTGGCGCAGGCGATGCGGGTGGTGGCGGAAACCGACGCCCTCGTGAAAGGCGCGGGCCGGGACCCGGCCTATGCCCTGGAGCGGGCGGTGATCGAAATCGTGGCGGCCCGTGGCCGGCGGTAGACGGTCCGGAGCGGCGGCCGTGCCGCGGGTGGCTTAGGGTCGTCGTCCTGTGGACAGCGAGGTATTCCGCGGCGGGGTCAACCAGGTGGTCCGGGTCGGGGCCGTCGTACTCCGCCCTACCGGCCCGTGGACTCCTGCGGTGCACGCACTGCTGCGGCATGTGGCGGCGGCAGGGTTTTCCGGGGCGCCCCGCGTGCACGGTGTCGACGATCAGGGGCGGGAGATTCTCGACTTTGTGGCGGGGGCAGTGGCCACCGATCCGGTGCCCGCGTATGCGCGCCGGGATGCGGCCCTGGCCGCTGCGGGGCGGCTGGCTGCTGCGACGCTACCACGACGCGACCGTGGGGTTCGTTCCGCCGCGCGACGCGGTGTGGCAGTTGCCGGAACGCGCTCCCCGCGAGGTGATCTGCCACGGTGACGTGGCGCCCTACAACACCGTGTTCCGCACCGGGCTGCCGGTGGCGTTCATCGACTTCGACGCGGCGCATCCGGGGCCGCGTCTCTGGGATCTCGCGTTGGCCGCCTACCGGTTCGTGCCGTTGAGCGCGCCCGGCACGATCGGTGAGGACGTGCCTGTGGCGGAGCAGGCACGGCGGTTGGAACTGTTCACGGCCGCCTACGGGCTCACGAGCGCGGCGGACCGTGCGATGCTCCTCGCAGTCGCTCAGGAACGCTTGGTGGCCTTGGTGGAGTTCATGAGGGAGCGGGCAGCGGCAGGGGATGCAGCGTTCGCCCGGCATTGTGCCGAGGGGCACGACGCCATCTACCGCACGGACCTCGCCTACCTGCGCGCCCATGCCGCGGCGCTTCGGGGCTGATCGTGGGCATCGGCTCCGGCCCGCACCGTGGCGTGTGCCGCAGGGTCAGCGGAGGGGCTCTCCGCCGCGCCACACCCGCATCGCTTTGAGCCCGTAGGACCAGGCGAAAGCGCCTTCGTGCTCGGCGTCCCACTGGACGACGTCCGCGACCTTCCCCACGGCGATCACGCCGCGGTCCAGCGTGCCCAGTGCCTGGGCCCCGCCGACGGTGGCGGCGCGCAGGGCTTCTTGCACGCTGAGCCCGTACAGCCCGATCGCCATGCACACGACCAGCGACATCATGGTGGTACCGCAGTGCGCCGGGTTGTGGTCGGTGCCCAGTGCTACAGGGACTCCGTGGTCGAGGAGGGCGCGGACCGGCGGGGTGCGGCACTCGTTGAGGGACGCGGTGGGGCAGACCACGACCGGTGTCTTCGTCCGGGCGAGCGCCACCAGGTCTTCCTCGTCGGTCTCGTGGAGCAGGTCCACCGAGTTGCACTGCATTTCCGCGGCCATGCGCACCGCGCCGTGCCGGGGTTTGGAGCAGGCGTGGATCCGTGTTTTGAGGCCGGCAGCGCGCCCTAGGGTGAGGATCCAGCGCGCGTCTTCTGTGGTGAACTGGCGGTTGTCGCAGTAGACGTCGACCCCGTCCGCCCCGGCCTGGGCGGCGTCCCCCAGCCAGGAGCCGACCGCCTGCACGTAGTCGCGGTGGCGGCCGAAGTATTCGGGCGGTATCGCGTGCGCAGCGAAGAAGGTGACGTGCAGCCGCGGCATTCCGGGTTCTTCTTCGAGGGAGCGCAGCAGGCGCACATCGGCGAGCTCCCCGTCGCGGGTCAGGTGGTAGCCGGTTTTCGCTTCTACGGTGGTGGTGCCCCACAGCAGCCAGTGGCGGAGCCGGTCTCGCACGTCGTTGCAGAGGGTCCACGGGTCGGTGCCCCGGGTCACGGTGACGGTGGAGGAGACACCGCCGCCCGCGGCGACGATGTCGCTCTGGGAGGCTCCCTCGCTGCGCGCGGAGATTTCGGCGTACCGGTTCCCCGCGTAGACGGGGTGGGCGTGGGCGTCGATGAGCCCGGGGGTGACGAGCGCGCCGCCCGCGTTGTCGATCTGGGCGTCGGCGATGTGGTCAATCACTCCGGGAATGCTCTGGGGCAGGCTGGCGGCTGGGCCAACCCAGGCAATGATCCCATCGCGCATGACGATGGCGGCGTTGCTGATCAGTTCGACGCCGGTCCATAGTCGTCCGATGTTCGTCAACAGCCGTACCGTCATTGTTTCACCGCTCGCCCGTCCGCGCTGCCACGGCCGTCCCCCGGACCCGGAAGACGACCACGTCACACGAACAGTCTTCACACGACTTCATATCGATGCCTTGCCGTAGCTGGGGGTCAACGCGGCCGGAACGAGGCCGGGCAGCAGCATCCGTCAACTTCGGGTGAAGGCAACCGTAGTTCATAGAGCGCTGAGATGTACACCTTTGCGGCTGAACAGTAAACGGCGGAACCTCACAAGAGGTTCCGCCGTTTTTGTTCGGTTAGGCTCTAGCTATGAGGCCACGGTGGCGTATCGGTCCAGTTGACCGGCGAGTTCCGGGGACACCCAGGCGTGGAGGACCGTGCCGGAGGCGGTGTGCTCCTCGCTAAGGATCCGGCCTTCCTGGTGGATGCGGGAGACCAGGTCGCCCCGCTCGTAGGGCAGCAGCACGGTGACCTCGTGCTCCGATTCGGGCAGGGCTTCGGCGATCGCTTGGAGCAGCTCGCCGATGCCTTCCCCGGTGCGTGCGGAGACTTCGACCATGCCGGGGTACTTGGTGCGCAACTGCCTGAGCTGTGTCTCGTCGGCGGCGTCGATCTTGTTGATGACGATCAGCTCGGGGATGTCCGTGGCGTCGATCTCCGCGAAAACCTGCCGTACCGAGGCGATCTGCTGCTCGGGGTCAGGGTGGGAGCCGTCCACGACGTGGAGGATGAGGTCGGCTTCGGTGACCTCCTCCAAGGTGGAGCGGAACGCTTCCACGAGCTGGTGCGGCAGGTGCCGCACGAATCCGACGGTGTCGCTCAGGGTGAAGAGGCGACCGTCCGGGGTGCGTGCCCGGCGCACGGTCGGGTCCAGGGTGGCGAACAGCGCGTCCTCCACGAGGACCCCGGCACCGGTGATCCGGTTGAGCAGGCTGGACTTGCCCGCGTTGGTGTACCCGGCGATGGCGACGGCAGGCACTTTGCGGCTGCGGCGCCGGTCGCGTTTCACTTCGCGGGCCACCGCCATGTGCGCCAGTTCGCGACGGAGCTTGGCCATCCGCCGGTGGATGCGGCGCCGGTCGGTTTCCAGCTTGGTCTCACCGGGACCGCGCAGCCCCACTCCGCCGTTGCCGCCGCCGGACGTGCCCGTCTGGCGGGACAGGGCCTCACCCCATCCGCGGAGCCGCGGCAGCAGGTAGGTGAGCTGCGCCAGTTCCACTTGGGCTTTACCTTCGCGGCTGCGGGCGTGCTGGGCGAAGATGTCGAGGATGAGCGCGGTCCGGTCGATCACCTTGACCTTGACCGCTTCTTCCAGTTGGCGCAGCTGGCCGGGGGTGAGCTCCCCGTCGCAGATGACGGTGTCAGCTCCGGTGGCCTCCACGATGTCGCGGAGTTCAGCGGCCTTGCCGCTGCCGATGTAGGTAGCCGGGTCCGGTTTGGACCGGCGCTGGGTGAGTCCGGCGAGAACCACGGCGCCCGCGGTTTCCGCAAGCTGTTTGAGTTCGAACAGGGAGTTGTCGGCATCCTCCTGAGTGCCGCTGGTCCACACGCCGATGAGTACCACGCGCTCCAACCGCAGCGACCGGTACTCGACTTCGGTGATGTCGTGGAGTTCGGTGGACAGTCCGTTGACCCGGCGCAGCGCGAGGCGGTCCTGCAGCTCGGCCTCTCCCGGGGTGGTCGTGTCGATTCCGTCGAAATGGGCTGGCACAGAGTCTTCCGTGTCGACGCTTGATCCGGTGCGGAGTGTGTGGTCGTTGAGGTTGAGAGAAGTACGCGTCATATCCATCTGGTGAGTGCTAACACGGCGTCACCGTGGTTCCTTCCCCGATCGTCCCACGGGTACCGCCAGAAGTCAGGTGGTTTTTGAGGCGCTCCGCCGTCCCAGCAGCCCCAGAACATCCCCCTTAAGCAAAGAACAGGTGTTCTTTACCCATGTTTAACCCAGAAAAAACTTCAATATTTCCGCATGAGCGAAAAATTTGCGCCTCGTAGCACGGAGACTGCGTTGACCTGCCAGGACGGGCAGAGTAGCGTCAATTCCACATAACAAAAGCAAGTTTCGCCATGCGGAAGGTTTGGTGCCATGGGTACTCCCCACGGAGTCGAGATCACCGGTCCGATGAAGGACAGGTACGACGAGATCCTGACCACGGAAGCGCTCGAATTCCTCGCTGACCTGCACCGCCGGTTCGAGCCGCGCCGTCAGGAGCTCCTTGCCGCACGCAAGCGCCGTCAGGAAGAGATCTCCGCGGGCGCCAACCTGGACTTCCTGCCGGAGACCAAGGCCATCCGCGAAGATCCGGACTGGCGCGTCGCCCCGCCTGCCCCGGGGCTGGTCGACCGCCGTGTCGAGATCACTGGCCCCACCGACCGCAAGATGACCATCAACGCGCTCAACTCGGGTGCGAAAGTGTGGCTGGCCGACTTTGAAGACGCCAACACCCCCCTATGGGAGAACATGATCGAAGGCCAGCTCAACCTGCGGGACGCCCTCGACCGCACCATCGACTTCACCAGCCCGGAAGGCAAGCGCTACGCGCTCAAGGACGACTCCGAGCTGGCCACCATCGTGGTCCGCCCGCGCGGCTGGCACCTGGACGAGAAGCACATCCTCGTCGACGGACAGCGCACCTCCGGCGGCATCGTCGACTTCGCGCTGTACTTCTTCCACTGCGCCCGCCGCCAGATCGCCAAGGGCAAAGGCCCCTACTTCTACCTGCCGAAGATGCAGAGCCACCTGGAAGCCCGGCTGTGGAACGACATCTTCATCCGGGCCCAGGAGGCGCTGGGCATCGAACGGGGCACCATCCGCGCCACCGTGCTCATCGAGACCATCCCCGCCGCCTTCGAAATGGAGGAGATCCTCTACGAGCTGCGGGAGCACTCCGCAGGGCTCAATGCCGGCCGGTGGGACTACCTGTTCAGCATCATCAAGACGCACCGCACGCGCGGCCGCCAGTTCCTCATGCCTGAGCGCAACGCGGTGACCATGACCGCGCCGTTCATGCGCGCCTACACCGAGCTGCTGGTCAAGACCTGCCACAAGCGCGGCGCGCATGCTATCGGCGGCATGTCCGCGTTCATCCCCAACCGGCGCGACCCCGAGATCAACAAGGTGGCGTTGGCCAAGGTCCGTGACGACAAGACCCGCGAAGCCAACGACGGCTTCGACGGCTCGTGGGTGGCCCACCCCGACCTGGTCCCCGTCGCTATGGAGGTCTTCGACGGTGTGCTGGGCGACCGCCCCAACCAGATCGACCGGCAGCGCGACGACGTGTCGGTGACCGCCGCTGACCTGCTGGACATCTCCAGCGCCGAAGGCGGCATCACCGAGGCGGGCCTGCGCAACAACATCAACGTCGCCATCCAGTACCTGGCCGCGTGGCTGGGCGGCAGCGGCGCGGTGGCCATCCACAACCTGATGGAGGACGCCGCGACCGCGGAGATCTCCCGCTCCCAGATCTGGCAGTGGCTCCACAACGACGTCACCTTGGACGACGGCGCCAAGGTCACCACCGAGCTCGTGGAGCGCCTCATCTCCGAGGAGCTGGCGACGATCCGCGAGACCACGTCCCTCGACGCCGACCTGCTGGACCGCGCCACTGCGCTGTTCAAGGAGGTCGCCCTGGCCGAGGACTACGCGGAGTTCCTCACGCTTCCGGCCTACGAGCGGATGCCGTAACACTCGGCCGCATCGCCTCGGCGCCCCCACCCGGCTCGGCCGCGGTGCAGGGGCGCCTGCTCATTCCTGCACCACGTAGCCGATGTCGGCGTAGTCCAGCGTGCCCAGCCCGGGAGCCCCCACATTGGCCAGGGTGTCGCGGACCGCGTAGATCTGCGGCCGCTGGTAGAGGGGCAGGGTGTGGCCGAGCTCCCACAGCAGCCGGTCGGCTTTGTTGAGCTGTTCGATTGCGGTGCCGCGGTCGAGGGCCTCGAGCGCGCCGTACAGGGCCTGGTCCACCTCGGGGGAGCCGATCCGGCCGACATTGGTCCGCCACTGCGGCTTCCCGTCGGCGTCGTCGACCGCGTCGAGCCACTGGTGCAGCGAGTCGAAGACCGGGAACCCCCTGCCGCTGTTGACGAAAGCGACCAGGTCGTAGTTGCCGGGCTGGACGTATTTGCTGAACAACTGGTTGCCCGGCACACTCGTGATCTTGATGTCCACCCCGATCTCGGCGAGCATCGACTGCACCAGTTCGGCTTCCTCCCACGCCGGCGCATACCCCTGCGGGACGATGAACCGCAGCGTCAGCGGCTTGCCGTCACGAGTGCGCACCTCGCCGGGCTGGGCCGCGGTCCAGCCTGCTTCCTCCAGCAGTTGCGCGGCCCGGTCGGGGTCGTACTTCCCCCACTCGCCGCTGTTGTCGGCATAGCCGGGCTGTTCGGGCATGAGGAACCGGTTGTTGAGCACCCGCGGCTCCCATCCCAGGGTGCCCAGCGCCGCTGTGGCGAGCACTTCGCGGTTGATCCCCAGGAAGATCGCGTGGCGGACGTCCACGTCCTTGAGGATCGGGGTCTGCCCGTTGAGGGTGATGTGCCGGTAGTCGGCGCCCAGTGCAGCCCGGATCTCCGTGCCCGGTGCGGAGCGGATCCGCTCATAGGACCCGGAGTCGAGGGAGAGCGCGTACAGGTCGATGCTGCCGTCGAGGAAGGCCGCGTCCAGCGCGTCGGGGGCCAGCGTGCGGAAGATGATCGCCTCGAGCCGGGCCGGGTCACCCCACCAGTCCGCGTTGCGCTCCAGGGTGATGGTCTGGGCGACGAGGTCGAGCTCCGCCACGTCGAACGGTCCCGCGGTGACCGGGATCTGCTCGAGGTATCCGGTGTTGAAGGATTCCGGGTCCGCGGTGTACTCCTCGGGGAGCAGGGGCGAGAACAGCGCCGGATACTCGGAGAACGGCTGTTCGAAGACGATGACGACCTGGTACTTGTTCTTCCCCTTGCGTACTTCAGCGATCCGGTCGTAGCCGACAGTGCCGAGCGCCTGATACTCCGGGTTGCTTCCCGACAAGGCTTCGGCCATGGCCGCGTAGTCGCGCCAGGTGATGGGGTCCCCGGTGGACCAGGCAGCCTCCGGGTTGAGGGTGAGGGTGACGACCTGTTCGGGTTCGGTGGTGACCGACACGTCGATCACATAGTCGGGGTTGGGGTGGGCTTCACCCCGTTCATCGACCCGGAACGGGATGGGCAGCAGCGCTTCGAGGACCGTGTGCACGGCGGCGAGGTTTCCGGCCTGATGGTGGGGGTTCCACTGGGTGGGGAACTCGTTGATCCCCCAGGTCAAGGTGCCGCCGTCGGCTACGAGCGCGCGGTCTACGGCGTTGATTGCGGCTGTTGCGGGTTCCGGGGCTGCCTGCCTGTGGTCCACTTCCGCCTGGCAGCCTGCCAGCGCGGCGGTCAGGGTGAGCACGAATGCTCCCACCGAAATCGCACGCCGTTTCCCTGTTCGCACTTGTCCCCCAAATGCCCTGGGCCGTTCCGCTGCGGAGTCCGGGGCAGACTCCGGTGCTCCGCCGGGCCGACGCGCCATGATCGCCTTGACAAAAGGCACCAATGGAACAATTGGGGAAAATAGTACTCCGCTTGGGAACGGGGAACCCGGTATTTCCCAGGCGTTATCCCGCCTGGCTCCGCGGATCCACCACCGCACGCACCAGATCAGAGACCACTCCTGCCGCGGTCACGCACACCGCCCCGAAACAGCAGACCGCCGCAACCGCGTTCACATCCCCCTGCCCTACCGCTTCGAACAGGTACTCGCCGACCCCGTGCCATCCGAACACTTGCTCGGTGAAAACCGTACTGGTCAGTAGCACAGCCAGGGAATAGCTGAAATACGCGGCCGCCGGAATCAGCGTGACCCGCAGCGCGTGCCGCACCACCGCCTGCGACCGGGTCATCCCCTTAGCCCGCGCCGTGCGCAGATACTCGGCGCCCACCTGATCGGCGATCAGCGAACGCTGGTACCGGCTGTACAAGGCGATCTGCGGGAGCGCCACCGCCAGTGTCGGCAGTACCAGGTGGCGCAGCCGGTCGAGCGCCTGCTCCCCCACCCCGCCGGAGAACCCGGGCGTAGCCTCCCCGGTGACCCGCACCAGATCCATCCCCGCCACCTGGTTGGCCCACACCCCCACGTGCTGGAGCGCCACGGCGAGCACCACTACCGGCACGGAGATCACCAGCAGCGACAGCGCAGTCACGGCCCGGTCTGCGCTCCCCCGCACCCGGCTGCCCGTCCACGTGCCCAGCGCCACCCCGCCGATACAGCCGAGCACGGCCCCGGCCGCCAGCAGCCGCACACTCACCCCGATCCGCCGGGACAGCTCCTCGTTGACCGAAGCCCCGTCCCACGTGCGTCCGAAGTCGCCGACCGCTATCCCCGAAATCCACACCGCATACCGCTGGAACAGGGGCGTGCGGTCGTTGAGATTAGCGGCGTCCAAAGCGGCATCCACCGCGGCAGGAGGCGGGGGCGGCCGCTGCGCCTCGAAGTTCTCCCGGGGATGCAGCGTGGCGGCCGCCAGAAGGTAGACACAGCTCACCGCGGTGAACAGCAGCACCGCCCGCCGCACCACCCGCCGCAGCAGCGGGACCACGACCCGGCGGCCCACCGCGCTACCGCTCACCGGAGCGCAGACAGCCGGACGTCCCCCTCGGCGACGATCACCGCGGGGCCGCTCAGCCGAGCTGCTCCAGACTCGAGCACCACCGTGCACTCCCCGCCCGGCACCCGCACCGTCCACCGGGCATCCTCGCCCGGGGGAGTCGCGGCGGCCGCGGCAGCCACAATCCCCGTACCGCAGGACCGGGTCTCAGCGGCCCCGCGCTCGTAGACGCGCATCTCCAATACGCCCGAGGCGACTTCGCGGAACACTTCCACGTTGGCGCCCTGCGGGAACTCCTCAGCCCGCAGCAGCGGAGGAGCGCTCAAGTCGACTTCGGCGACAGGCCGCGCCACCCGGCACGCCAAATGCGGGTTCCCCACCGAGATCCGCGTCCCGTGCACCGGGCCGTCGGCCAACCGGGCACTCCCCGGCCCCAGGATCCGCACCGGCCCCATGTCGACGGTGATGTTCCCGTCGGGCTCCAGCACCACGTGGCGTGCCCCGGCCCGCGTGCCCACTTCGAAGGCTGCGGCGCCGACCAGGCCGGCCTCCTGAAGATAGCGGGCGAACACCCGCACCCCGTTGCCGCACATCTCCGCCACACTGCCGTCAGCGTTGCGGTAGTCCATGAACCACTCGCAGCGCTGCGCGGTCGCCGCCTCCCCCGTCAACGGCTCGTCCAATGCTTTGGTCCGGACCACTCGCAGCACCCCGTCCGCTCCCAGACCGGCGCGCCGGTCGCACAGTGCGGCAACCGTCGCTGCATCGAGGTCGAGCTCCCCGTCCGGGTCGGGAAGAATGACGAAATCGTTCTCTGTGCCGTGGCCCTTGGCGAAACGCATGGGTTCATCCTAGATTCCTGGCTCACGCCGCGTCCGCGTTTCCCGCTGCGAACCCGCCCGCCACACGCCGTCCACTGCCACACTTAAGGCATGAGCACAGTGATCGCGGTCGTCGGACCGACCGCAGTGGGCAAGTCTGACCTCAGCGTCGCCCTGGCGCTGCGCCTGACCGAGCACGGCCTCCCCGCCGAAATCATCAACGCCGACTCCATGCAGCTCTACCAGGGCATGGACATCGGCACGGCCAAGCTCACCCCGGAGGAACGGCGCGGCGTCCCCCACCACTTGCTCGACGTCTGGGAGGTGACCCAGACCGCGAACGTGGCCGACTACCAGCGCATGGCCCGCGCGGTCATCGACGACCTCCACGCCGCAGGCCGGGTGCCCGTCCTCGTGGGCGGCTCTGGACTGTACGTGCGGGCCGCCTTGGACGAACTCGACTTCCCCGGCACCGACCCGAAGGTCCGGGCCCGTTTGGAGGCTGAACTCGCCGAACAGGGGCCGCTCGCCCTGCATGCCCGGCTGGCGCGCCTCGACCCTGAGGCGGCCCGGGCGATCCTGCCCACCAACGGACGGCGTATCGTGCGCGCCCTGGAAGTCATCGAGATCACCGGGGGACCGTTCACCGCGACCTTGCCCGACCACGTCTCCCGCTACCCGTGCGTGCAGATCGGGTTGACTGCGCCCCGCCCGGAACTGGACGAGCGGATCGCACTCCGCGTGGACCGCATGTGGGAGGCGGGCCTGGTGGACGAGGTGCGTGCCCTGGAGAAGGCGGGGCTGCGCGACGGGTTCACCGCCTCCCGGGCCCTGGGCTACGCCCAGATTCTCCGCTTCCTGGCCGGGGAGTGCACGGAAGAGGAGGCCAAGGAGGAGACCGTACGGGCTACCCGGCGGTTCGCCCGCCGCCAGGAATCGTGGTTCCGCCGTGATCCGCGGGTGCACTGGCTGCCCTACGACGCCCCCGACCTGGTGGATCGGGCGTTCGCGCTGGTCTGCGAGCACTCTGACCTCTGCTTCCGGTCAGCCACGCGCGACGAGCAGTCCTGAGACGAGCTTCCCGGCACCCGCGTTTTCTCCACGCTCGCAAGTGTGGCCGGGCCTCGGCGGGCGGCGGCTAGGCGATCCCGTACCAGGCCCGCGGGGCACGCCTGGCGTGGATTCCCGCGACCCGCCGCTTGCACTCCGCGACTTGAGCTGCGGCGCCTGCTTCCCGCATCGGCGGAGAACCGCTGCCCCGGACGCTACAGCAGGACGCCTTCTTTTCTGAAATACAGAGAATTATCCTTCACATTATTTCGACAAAATTCAACTTTCATCCATTTGCCACTTTAGGGACAAATCCACACATTGCCAACCTTTCAGTCAATTAAAAATATGAGCACAGTTTCAGTCTTCACACTCTCCCCTACAGGAACTATCCCATCACACGAAATGTGTCATCCATCACACTCTATTCCTTCTTTATTGCGCATCCACGGCTCTGAGCTGCACACTTTTACCGACACCGCGGACACACACAGGGAAACCCCAGCTCAGGAACCATCCACAAGGGGGATGAGATTCGAAAAATCACCAAGAGAAAACCATTGAAATCCCCAAACCTGGGCTGTTAGTCTCGCCTACTGTGTGGCCGCACAATCCAAAGAAATCTTTCCAAAACCCCTTCAAGGAGGACGGATTATCGGATAGGGAAACCACACTAAAACTCCCTCAATGATCACCTCTGGTTTCACATTCGGACCGCAGAAACCGTTTCCGTTGTGATCGAACGATCGGCGGCCGGCGGAATCGAGGGATTCCGAGTGTCCGCGGCCACTCGGACGGCAGCCGCACAACCTCCACCACGGTTTCACCCCTGGGGACACGTGCACCATCGGCATCTCCCCGAAATGCCGCATCCCTAGTACAGAGCATCAGGGAAATAGCCGCCGAACGGACCTCATGGTCCATGGACTTTCCATTCACTACCGCGCAATTTCCGGTCACGAGGAGTTTCCATGAACGCACTCAAGCGCACCTGCGCCACCCTCCTCATCTCCGCTGGTCTCACCGCAGGAGCCGTCGGCGTCGCTGCGGCGGCAGTGGAGTACGTCGGGGGCGGCATCTGGGACCACGGTCTCACCAGCAGCATCGTCTACTCGGACTACTACCACGGCTCCGTCTGCCACGGCTCCACCGCCGTCGGCACGAAGACGGTCCGCGCTTCCGCCCCTGCCGGCTACTGGTCTCTGGCGGACGCTCCGCGCGCCATCGCCAACAACCAGGCGTACTGGCGGACCACCTGCTGACCTCTCTTCTCTTCATCGTGCGGGCCCGCCGGAACACCCTGCATCGGCGGGCCCGCCGCAGCCATTGTTGACAGGACCACCAGGTGCCGAACCGAACACTCTCCTTCGCCTACACCGCGTGCGCTGCTCTTGCCGCGCTCATCGCTTTTCTCCTCGCGGTCACAGCCGAACGGACTTTTATCACCCTCGAAAGCTTCGAACTGGTATGGATCACCGAGAATGAGGGGATCCATGACATTGACGAAGTCGCGCGTACGGTGCAGCAGGTTGCCGACGACTACGATGCCGCGATCGGCTACACCGTCCCCGACGTGCACGAGCCCGGGACACGGGCCCACATGTACCTGGCGGTCTCTGACCCAGATTCCCGCTACGCCCGCTGGTTAGCCGACGGGTACCCTGCCTTCAGCCGCAATTACACCCTGGAAACCCATCCCATCACCGAATTCCGGGATGTCGGCCCCAACGGCTCTTACCACATCTTCGGCGCCCCGGAAGCCCGTCCTGCTCTCCTCGAGGCGCTCGCCGACCACGGCCTGCACGAATCCTCCGGGATGCAGGTTTCTCAGATCTGGCACTACTTCCTGGGGGGCCACCTCTTCAATCTCCTCGCTGTTTCCCTGCTCGCCACCGTCACCGCGGTCGGTGCCGGGGTCCTGCTGTCCGCGCGTGACTACGCCGTCATGCGCCTGCAAGGGCACTCCTATACCCGCATCCTCCTCAGCGACCTCGGCAAAGTCGTCCGGCTTTGGGCTATTGCCCTCCCCTCGGTGGCTGGCGTCACCCTGGCGTTCCTCGGCTTCTACAACGGGTGGAACCAGCTCGGCCACTACACGCTCTTCGCACTGACATTCCTGGCGGTCCTCGCGCTTTCCTGCCTCATCGCCCACGCCGCGGTCCTCGGCCTCGTCCACACCACCGAGATCCTGCCCGCACTCAAAGGCCGGCTGCCGGTGCGCAGCACCACTGTCGCTATCTACCTGGTGCGTATCCCCGTCCTAGCGATGGCCTTCGTGATCCTTAGCGCGGTGGTGCTCCACGCCCAGGAGGCCCGGGACCAGCAGGTAGGCCTGCAGTTGTACGAACAGCAGGGCGATACCTCACTGATCTCGTTGAGCTCCGACTACGGCTGGGCAACAGAGGAAGACGAACAGGCCGTCGACAGCCTCCTCGGTCCATGGCTGCAGCAGATGGATGCCGAAGGCTCCATGGTGCTGACAATCCACATCCCTCTCTCCCAACTCCTCTTCGACCCGTCCACCGGCACTGATCAGCCCGCTGAGGACGCTTCCGTCCTGCTCGTCAACGACACCTATCTCGCTGAGCAGGAACTCCTCTCCCCCAGCGGGGAACGCTACGGTCCGAATGAAACCATTCGCGTGATCGTTCCGGAATCCTCCGGCATCTCCACCGACCGGCTCGTCGCGGGATTGGAGCGGTGGCTCGCACCCCATCAGACGCCCGAGGCGGAGGGGACGGTCGAAGTGCTTCCTGCTGCCAATGGCCAGACCCTGTTCACCTACGGCGTCCAGAACTCTGCGGCCCCCTCCTACCTCCCCTTGGTGTATGAGCCGATCGTCGTTGTGCTCCCCAACGGGAAAGTCCTGTCGGAAAGGGCCTATGTCACCTACATGACCAGAGGGTCGACGATCTTCCCTGACCCGGACGTCGTCACCGCGTTCCGCGAGACCAATCCAGAAGCTGCGCGGTATATCTCCATGGTCGAAACCCTTACCGCGAATGCCGCACAGGACCACGCAACTACCTTGATCGCTCTCCGCAGTCAGCTCTTCAACCTTGCCGGTGTGAGCGCTGTGCTCCTACTGACCGCGGTGGCCGCCTGCGTGGTCTATGCGCGAGCCCGGGCCCAAACCATCTTCGCCCGCCACATCAGCGGCTGGACCTTCCTCGCCACCCACCGGCGCCTCCTCGCCGCCGAACTCGCCATCGCCGCAGGGTTCGTCGGCTGGATCACCTGGGACACCCTTGACACCTTGCAGATGCAATTGGCTGCCCAAAACGATCCTCTTCTCGGAACCCTGGGAAGAACAGAGGTCAGCGGCATCGAACCGTTCTACGCTCTCGGGATCGCCGCCGCCTCCCTGGCCATCACCGTCGCAGCGCTGGCCCTTTTCCACCGCCGAATCGTCCGCGAAGGCGCCTCACAGGCCTAACCACCCAGAAAGCCCATGATCACCGTCAAAAACCTCACCAAGTCCTTCGGCACACGCACCCTCTGGCGCAACCTCAACCTCACCGTCCCCGCAGGACGGATGCTCGCCCTCGTCGGCGCCAGCGGGTCAGGAAAAACCACGCTGCTCAACTGCATCGGCCTCCTCGAACGGCCGAGCAGCGGCCACATCCTGTTCGACAACACCGACCTGACCCGGCTCGGCCCCGGCGGACGACGCCGATTCCGCCGCGACAAACTCGGCTACCTCTTCCAGGACTACGCGCTCATCGACAACGCCACCGTCAAAGCCAACCTTGATGTTGCTCGCAGACGCGGCACCCGCCCCGACTACGCGCGCATCCTCGAACGCGTCGGCCTCGCAGGACGCGAAAACGAGAAAGTGCACTACCTATCCGGTGGAGAACAGCAGCGCGTCGCTCTCGCCCGACTCATGGTCAAACAGCCCACCCTGGTGCTAGCCGACGAACCCACCGGGGCCCTAGACAGCGCCAACAGCGCAATGGTGGTGAACGTGCTCCGTGAGATGAGCGAACAAGGCTGCGCGGTCGTCATCGCCACCCACAACGACGGTGTGCGCGACGCCTGCGACCTCGTCTTCGACGTCCACGAACAGCGGGAACTGTGACCGAAGCAGACGGGGACGGTCCGGCGTCACCGGGCCCGTCCCCGCAACACAACGAATCCGCGTCAAGAATCGCAGCAGCCGCCCACCACGCTCGGCTGCGGCTCCGGCGCCCCCACCTTCGGCATGCCCAGCAGCACCCCGGTAGGCCGCCGCTCTGGGGCGTTGCGCGCCTCCCACGCGTCGCCGGCGCGGGTGCGCCGCAGGTTCCGAATCCCCGAATCCGCCACCAGGTGGTGGGGCGCCGCGTACGTCACCTCCACCGTGACCATGTCGCCGGGGCGTACCGTCACACCCTCGTCCACCGCGAAATGCACGAGGCGGTTGTCACGGGCCCGGCCCGACATGCGACGGTGCACATCGTCCTTGCGGCCCTCGCCCTCGGCGACCAGAACCTCCACTTCGCGGCCCACGAACTTGGCGTTCTCCTCCTCGGAGATACGCTCCTGCAGCTCCAAGAGCCGCTGGTAGCGCTCTTTCACCACTTCTCGGGGCACCTGGTTGTCCATCGACGCCGCCGGAGTGCCCGGGCGCTTGGAGTACTGGAAGGTGAAGGCGTGCGCGAACCGCACCTCCTCCATCACCCGCAAGGTCTCGGCGAAGTCCTCCTCGGTCTCCCCGGGGAACCCGACGATCACGTCGGTGGTGATCGCCGCGTCCGGGATCGCTTCCCGCACCTTCTCCACGATCCGCAGGAACCGCTCGGCCCGGTAGGAGCGGCGCATCGCCCGCAGAATCCGGTCAGAACCCGACTGCAGCGGCATGTGCAACTGCGGCATCACATTGGGGGTCTCCGCCATCGCTGCAATCACGTCGTCGGTGAAATCACGCGGGTGGGGGGAGGTGAACCGCACCCGCTCCAATCCTTCGATCTCACCGCAGGCCCGCAGCAGTTTGGAGAACGCCTGCCGGTCGCCGAACTCCGAACCGTAGGCGTTGACGTTCTGCCCCAGCAGGGTGACCTCGATCGCCCCTTCGGCCACGACCGCGCGGATCTCCGCCAAAATGTCGCCGGGGCGGCGGTCCTTCTCCTTGCCGCGCAGCGCCGGAACGATACAGAACGTGCACGTGTTGTTGCAGCCCACCGAGATCGCCACCCACGCCGCGTACACCGACTCGCGCCGGGTGGGCAGCGTGGAGGGGAACCGCTCCAACGACTCGACGATCTCCACTTGGGCTTCCCGCTGCACGCGGGCGCGTTCCAGCAATGCGGGCAGCGAGCCGATGTTGTGCGTCCCGAAGACCACGTCGACCCAGGGGGCGCGGCGAATGATCTCCCCGCGGTCCTTCTGCGCCAGGCACCCGCCCACCGCGATCTGCATGTCCGGGTTGGCATCCTTGACCGGCCGCAACTGGCCTAGGTTGCCGTAGAGGCGGTTATCCGCGTTCTCACGCACCGCACAGGTGTTGAAAACAACGACATCCGGCGTGGTGCCTTCGGCTGCCCGCTGGTACCCCGCGGCCTCCAGCAGTCCGGAGAGCCGTTCGGAGTCGTGGACGTTCATCTGGCAGCCGTAGGTCCGCACTTGGTAGGTACGACTCTGGCTCACCCATCCAGGCTAAACGTTTCTCTTACCCTTCTGAACCGCGGTTCTCCCCTCAACGGCCAGAATCGGCCATCTTCGGTGGTCGACCCCCCGCTCAACGAGACAGAGCGACTAGTTTTTCCGGTTCAAACTTAACAATTCTACAAATCTAGGAATAACAAGTCTGCCACTTTGCCTGATTCACGGCACTACCCCTGGTGACAAACGCCCCGGCACAAGCTAGTTTCCGATCCCATGACCGCCACTCCACTCGTCGTCCTGGAGAACGTCAACAAGCACTTCGGGGAGCTTCACGTCCTCCGCGACATCAACCTCTCCGTCAACGCCGGCGAGGTGGTCGTCATCATCGGCCCCTCGGGATCGGGAAAATCCACCCTGTGCCGCACGATCAACCGGCTGGAGACCATCGACAGCGGCCGCATCCTGGTCAACGGCCAGCCCTTGCCCGCGGAAGGGCGTGCCCTGGCCCGGCTGCGGAGCGACGTCGGCATGGTGTTCCAGTCGTTCAACCTGTTCTCCCACATGACCGTGCTGGAGAACATCACGCTCGGGCCCACCAAAGTCCTCAAAATCCCGCGGGCCCAAGCCACCCTGCGCGGCCTGGAACTCCTGGAACGCGTCCGCATCGCCGACCAGGCCCACAAGTACCCGGCCCAGCTTTCCGGCGGTCAGCAGCAGCGGGTTGCCATCGCCCGTGCCCTGGCGATGAACCCCAAAGTCCTCCTCTTCGACGAGCCCACCTCTGCCCTCGACCCCGAGATGGTGCAGGAAGTCCTCGACGTCATGACCGACCTGGCGCGCGAGGGAATGACCATGATCGTGGTCACCCACGAGATGGGCTTCGCGCGGCGCGCCGCCGACAGGGTCGTGTTCATGGCTGACGGCCAGATCGTCGAGGAGAACACCCCGAACGAGTTCTTCACCAACCCCCGCACCGACCGCGCCCGCGACTTCCTCTCCAAGATCCTCACCCACTAACCCACCATCCCAGATTCTCCGCACCACGAGAGAGGACAAGGTTGACTACTATGCGCATCCGCCGTACCAGCGCCGCCCTGGCCGGGGCGTCCGCACTCGCCCTGACTCTCGCCTCCTGCGGTACCGCCGAAGTCGGCGGCGGAGGCAACGGAGGGGACAGCGGCAACGGTGACACCATCACCATCGGGGTCAAATACGACCAGCCCGGCCTCGGCCTCCTCGAAGGCAACAAGCCGGTCGGCTTCGACGTGGACGTCGCCACCTACATCGCCGGCGAACTCGGCTACTCGCCTGACCAGATCGAGTGGACGGAAGCCGCCTCCGCCAACCGGGAGACGTTCCTCCAGCAGGGCACCGTCGACATGATCGTCGCCACCTACTCCATCACCGACGAACGCAAGAACGTCGTCGACTTCGCCGGCCCCTACTACATCGCCCAGCAGGACATCATCGTCTCCGCCGACAACACGGACATCCAAGGTCCGGAAGACCTCGAAGGCAAGGTGCTCTGCTCTGCTTCCGGGTCGCGTTCCGCCAACAACATCGTCGACAGCGAAGAAAACGGCGGCCTGGGCATCGGCGCGGAGCTCCGGGAAGCCGGCAACTACTCCGAATGCATGGAGCTGCTCGCCAACGGCACGGTGGACGCTGTCACCACCGACAACACCATCCTCGCCGGGTTCGCCGCACAGAACCCCGACGCCTACCGGATGGTGAACAACCCCTTCGGGGAAGAGAAGTACGGCGTCGGCCTGCCGAAGGGCTCCACGGAGATGTGCGAGAAGGTCAACGAGGCCATCACCAAGATGTGGGAGGAGGGCAAGGCCCTCGAATTCCTCGAAGCGGCCTTCGGTGAGACCGGATTTGAGTACGCCACGGAGCAGCCGCCGCTCGAAGGCTGCGCGTAGCCCCGCTACCCGTCCAAGGCCGGCGGGGCGCCCCGCCCCGTCGGCCACTCCTATCGACTGGGACTGATGGAAGCCTTCTTCACCAACATCGACAAGGTCATCGACGGTTTCTCCTGGACCGTCCGGCTCGCCTTGTTCAGCGCCCTGTTCTCCTTCATCCTGGGCGTCATCCTCACCGCGATGCGGGTCTCCCCCATCGGCCTGCTACGCGGCGTGTCCACCGTCTACGTGGAGACGGTCCGCAACTCCCCCCTCACCCTGGTACTGCTCTTCTGCGGCCTGGGCCTCAACAGCGCCCTCGGGTTGAGCCTTGCGGACAGCGTGGCCTGGGACGTGTTCTGGTGGGCGGTGATCGGCCTGTCCGCCTACACGGCGTGCTTCGTCTCCGAAACCCTGCGCTCCGGGATCAACACCATCCCCGTCGGCCAGGCCGAAGCGGCCCGCTCCCTAGGACTCACCTTCACCCAGATCCTGCGCCTCATCATCATCCCGCAGGCACTGCGCACCGTCATCGGCCCGCTCGGCAGCGTCCTCATCGCCCTGATCAAGAACACCACGGTCGCGTCGGTCGCCGGGCTCGGCGTCCAAGAAGCATCCCGGCAGATGAAGCTCATGTTCGACCAGGGGATCGCTCCCGTCCTGCCGACCTTCGTCGGCTTCGCGATCGGTTTCCTCGTCCTGACCCTGCCGGTGGGGTACTTCTTTAGCTGGCTGAGCAAGCGAATGGCGGTGGTCCGGTGAGCGCACAGCAGGTTCTCTTCGACATTCCCGGGCCCAAAGCCCGGATCCGCCACGCCGTCTACACTGTGCTCACCCTCGTGGGCTTCTTCGTCGTCCTGGCCATCATCTACCTGGGGTTCAACCGGTCGCTCGGCGAGGGCGCGCCGCCCCTGTTCAGCGCTGAGGCGTGGGCGGTCAACCCCAACGGCCAGTGGGCGGCAGTCCGCTGGCAGCCGTTCATCGACCCGGCCACGTGGACCGACTACGTCATCCCGGGTCTGCTCAACACGCTGACCGCAGCGCTGTGGGCTGCCGTGCTCGCCCTCGTGTTCGGCCTGGTGTTCGGGATCGCCCGGCTCTCCGACCACGCGTGGATCCGCATCCCGGCGGGAGCAGTCGTCGAGTTCTTCCGCGGCATCCCGCTGCTCATGCTGATCTTCTTCGCGATGGCGCTGCCGCTGGCCGTCAACCAGGTGCGCCCGCTCCTCGGCCTGCCCCCGCTGCAGCCCGGCACTTTCCAAGTCTCCGCGCTCGCCGCCGTTGTCATCGGGCTCACCCTCTACAACGGCTCGGTGCTGGCTGAAGTGTTCCGTGCCGGGATCAACGCCGTGCCCAAAGGCCAGTCCGAAGCCGCCTACTCGCTGGGTATGAACAAGGTCCAGGTCATGTGGTGGATCCTCATCCCCCAGGCGGTCCGGTCCATGATGCCCGCGATCGTCGCCCAGCTCGTGATCCTGCTCAAGGACACCGCGCTCGGCTACATCATCGCCTTCCCCGAGCTGCTCCGCAGCTTCTCCCTGATCGGCACCCGCTACGGCAACGTCATTCCCGCGGCCCTCATCTGCGCGGTCATCTACATCGCCATCAACATCTCCCTGAGCCGTCTGGCGATCTGGCTGGAGAAGCGCAACGCCCGCAGCAGCAAGGGCGGCACCAAAGGCACGGCCCTTCCCACCACGGCCGCCTCCGGCACGTTCGGGGCACCCGGATCAACCACGTAACCCACCTGGCATGACTCCCCTGGGGGAGCCTCACCTTCCGGCACAGGCGGTGAGGCTCCCCCATTCCGTCTCACCAGCGGCTAATGTCTCTCTTGATCCTCACCACCCCACTCAATGCCAGGGAAAGCGCATTATGAACGAACGCGTGATCCTGCCCTACGGGAGCTGGTCCTCACCCATCACCGCGGCCGACATCGCCAAAGGTGCTCTCCGTCTCGGTTTCCCCTCTGTCGTCGCCGATGAGATGTGGTGGGAGGAATCCCGACCCGAGGAAGGCGGCCGCACCACCGTCATGCACCGCGCTGCTGACGGCACCGTTACCGAACTCCTGCCCGCCCCGTGGAATGCGCGGACCCGGGTCCACGAGTATGGAGGCCGCTCCTACCTGCCTGTGCCCCGCCGCGACGACAAGGCGATCACCCGCTGGGGCATCGTCTTCGCCAACTTCTCCGACCAGCGCCTCTACCTGTTGGAGAAAGGCTCCCGCGAGCCCCGCCCGCTCACCCCGGAACCGGAGAGCCCGGGTGCGCTCCGCTACGCCGACTTCGTGCTCTCCCCCGACCGCAAGCACCTCATCTGTGTGCGGGAAAGCCACGACGGCACCACCGTCACCCGCGCCATCGTCTCCGTGCCCCTGTCGGGGCGGGCCGCCACCAACCCGTCGGCGGTCCGCGTCCTGGTGACCGGGGCCGACTTCTTCGCCTCCCCGGTGCCGTCACCGGACGGGACCAAACTCGCCTGGATCTCCTGGAGCCACCCACGCATGCCGTGGCAGGGCACCCAGTTGCGGGTCGCCGACATTCCGGAGACCGGGCCGATCACTACTTCGCATCCGCTGCGCGGCGGGTTGAAAGAGTCCGTGCTGCACCCGCAGTGGCGGGACAACGAGACCCTCTGCTTCGTGTCCGACTGGTCCGGCTGGTGGAACCTGTACGAGACGCGGCTCTACGGGCAGGCGATGGCGCTCTTCCCGGACGAAGCCGAGTTCACGCCGCCGCCATGGCAGTTGGGGATCACCCCCTACTGCGTGCTCGACGACGGGCAGCTCATCACGCTCTACGGCCACGCGGACCTGGGGGTCGGCCGCTACGATCCCCACACCGCCGACCTCACCCCGCTCGCTTCGTCGTTCACAAGCTGGCACACCCTGGCCAGTGACGGGAAAACCGTGGTCGGTATCGCCGCCTCCCCCACCGAGCCGACCAGTCTCGTGCGGCTCAACCCGGAGAACGGGGCGACGACCGTGCTCCGCCGCTCGCTCACCGAAACCCCCACCATCGGGTACCTGCCCAAACCCCGTACCACGTCCCTGTCCGGCCGCTACGGCACCACCGTGCACGCCAACGTCTACCCGCCCACCAACCCCGAAATGGAAGGGGAAGGGCCCGCCCCCTACGTCGTCTGGGTGCACGGCGGCCCCACCGGAGCTGCCACCACCGGGCTCGACCTGCACAAGGCCTACTTCACCAGCCGCGGGATCGGCATCATCGACGTCAACTACGGCGGATCCACCGGGTACGGCCGCGCCTACCGGGAACGCCTCGACGGCCAGTGGGGGGTCGTCGACGTGGAAGACGTGGTCGCCGCAGCCCAGAGCCTCGTCGACCAGGGCCTCGCCGACCCCGACCGGCTGGCGATCCGCGGGGGAAGCGCAGGAGGGTTCACCACTCTGCTCGCACTCACCCAAGACGTGTTCGCCTGCGGCGTCTCCTACTACGGCGTCACCGACCTGCTTCGGCTCGTGCAGGAAACCCACGACTTCGAATCCCGCTACCTCGACACCCTCATCGGTGTCCTCTCCGGTTACAGCGCCACCTACCAGGAGCGCTCCCCGATCAACCGGGTCGCGGAGATCAACGTTCCCGTGCTGCTCCTGCAAGGCGCGGACGACCCTGTCGTCCCACCGGAGCAGGCCCGGGAATTCGCCGCTGTCCTCAAGGAACGCGGTGTCCCCCACGTCCTCGTGGAGTTCGAGAACGAAAGCCACGGTTTCCGCAAGCCCGACACTGTCGCCACCGCGTTGGAGAAGGAGCTTGCCTTCTACTGCAAAGTGTTCTTCGGGTTCACACCGCCGGGGGTGCCCCCGATCGACCTCGACCTGTCCGCCCCCACCGAATAGCCTCTCGGGCCCCGGCCGGTCGACGGCCGGGGCCGCCCTCGTTCAGCGGGCGGTTTCCACCGCGCGGGACTCCCGAATCACCGTCACCCGGACCTGTCCCGGATAGGTGAGCTCCTCCTCCACCCGTTTCGCGATGTCCCGGGCGATCACCTGGGCCTGCACGTCGTCCACCGCCTCCGGTTGAACCATCACCCGGATCTCCCGCCCCGCCTGCATCACGAACACCTTCTCCACCCCGTCACTGACGGCGTAGGCGATCTCCTCCATCCGCTGCAGCCGTTTCACATACGACTCCATGGAGGCGCGCCGCGCCCCCGGCCGTCCCCCGCTGATTGCGTCCGCGGCCTGGGTCAGCACCGCTTCGACCGTGCGCGCTTCCACCTCGTTGTGGTGGGCTTCGATCGCGTGCGCCACTTCCTCGCACTCCCCGTAGCGGCGGGCGAGCTGCGCGCCGATCACCGCGTGGCTGCCCTCCACTTCGTGGGTGAGCGCCTTGCCGATGTCGTGGAGGAGCGCGCACCGTTTCGCGAGAGGCACGTCCGCGCCCAGTTCAGCGGCCATCATCCCCGCCAAGTGGGCGCTTTCCACAAGGTGGGCGAGCACGTTCTGCCCATACGAGGTGCGGTACCGCAACTGTCCGAGCAGCGCCACCAACTCCGGGTGCATGTCGGAGATCCCCACTTCAAGGAGGGCGTCTTCTCCGGCGCGCACGCACTGCTGCTCCACTTCGCGCCGGCTGGCTTCGTAGGCTTCTTCGATCCGGTGGGGGTTGATCCGGCCGTCGGCCACGAGTTTCTCCAAGGTGAGCCGCGCTGTTTCCCGCCGCAGCGGGTGAAAGCACGACAGCAGCACCACCCCCGGGGTGTCGTCGACGATGAGATCGACCCCCGTCACTGTTTCGAACGCCCGGATATTCCGCCCTTCCCTGCCGATGATTCGCCCCTTCATCGCCTCCTCGGGCAGGGGCACGGCGCGGACCACCGATTCACTGGTCTGCTCGCCCGCCAGCCGCTGGATCGCCAGGGAGATGATTCTGCGGGCCCGGGCCTCCCCGTTCGTGCGGGCGTCCCGCTCGATCGCGCGGACGAGGACAGCGGCTTCCCGTTTCGCCTGGTCCACGATGTCTGCAACGAGCGCGGCTTTCGCCTCCTCCGCGGTGAGCGCCGCAGCCTGCTCTAAAACAGCCCGCCGTTCTTCTGCTAGGCGGGCCAGTTCGGCTGCGCGCTGGTCGAGCTGGGCGGTCCGCTCGTCAAGCTGGCGGCGCGCCGCATCCAACCGGCGCAGCTCCCTCTCGATGCGCTGCTCCTGGGCGGCGATCCGCTGCTCCCGCCGGTCGAGTTCTGCCCGGTATGCGGCGGCTTCCGCGAGCAGGCGGTCCTGGTGGCTGCGGGCGGCGTTCTCCGCGTCGGCCCGGATGCGGTCGGCCCACTGCTGCGCCTGCGCGGCGACGGCTCGGCTGCGCGAGCGGAGCGCAAGCACATGACCCGCGGTCAGCAGCGTCAACGCTCCGAGAAGTGCGATGACCACAAGGTCGGCCACTCCGTCCATGGAGCTCCCCCCACCGCACTCCGCCCTGGTCCGACCACTGTGCGTGGCTGGCTGGACGGTTCTGCCGCGCGCTCGTGCGCGTCCTCTGTCGGGATAGGGGTTACCCCGCGGACTCTCGGGTTAATGCTTGCTCAAACGAGATTAAAGAGAACAGTGACCCTGGGGACATCACACCGATACGCGTCGCAGCGGGCTCATCCCTCCTCAGGGGACGGGAAGTCCACTTCGACGCCTTCCGCTTCCAGCTCTTCGCGGACGAGCCGATAGGCCAGACCAGCGGAGTATCCGCGGCGCGCCAGCATGCCCATGAGCCGCCGCACCCGCACCTCAGTGGGTTTCCCCCGGGTCGCGGCGAGTCTGCGGCGCACCAACTGGCGTGCCGTGGCCTCCTCCTGTGCCGGGCTGAGCCCATCGACCGCCGCGCGCACCGTGTCCTCGTCCACGCCGCGCTGCCGGAGCTCCGCGGCGAGCGCCCGACGCGCCAGCCCGCGTCCCGCGTGCCGGGAGTCCACCCACGCTTCAGCGAAAACCGCGTCGTCGACGATCCCGACTTCCCCGAACCGGTCCAGCACCGCTTCGATGACCTCGTCGGGGATCTCCCGCCGCCGCAGCGCGTCGGTGAGCTGCGCCCGGGTGCGCGGGGCACGGGTGAGCAGCCGCAAGCAGATGGCACGGGCCCGGGCGTAGAGGTCCTCCGGGGCGGCGGAGCCGCCCGGAGGACCGTCCCTGCCGTCTGCGGCGCGGTCAGGCATCCGTGCTCGGCGCCGCCGACTTCGACGCGGAGGTCGACGCCGTGGTCTTGCGGGTGGTGCGCTTGGTCGTGGACGCGGCCTTCGCCTCGTCCTTGGCAGCCTCCTCGGCGGGGGCGCTGTCGTCGCCCGTGGGGATGCCCAGCTTCTGCTTGATGCGCTTTTCGATCTCGTCGGCCATGTCCGGGTTGGCCCGCAGGAAGTTCCGGGCGTTCTCCTTGCCTTGGCCGAGCTGGGTGCCTTCGTAGGTGTACCAGGCTCCCGACTTGCGCACGATCCCGTGCTCCACGCCGAGGTCGAGCAGGCCGCCTTCCCGAGAGATGCCGACCCCGTAGAGGATGTCGAACTCGGCCTGCTTGAACGGCGGAGCCAGCTTGTTCTTGACGACCTTGACCCGGGTCCGGTTTCCGACGGCTTCCGTGCCGTCCTTCAAGGTCTCGATCCGGCGCACGTCCATGCGGACGGAGGCGTAGAACTTCAACGCCCGGCCACCCGACGTAGTCTCCGGGCTGTTGTGCACCATGACCCCGTCCACAAAGTAGTTGTGGTTCCCCTCGACTTCGATGTCGAACTTGCGCGTGCTTCCGGGCTTGACCTGGATGTCCAGCACCGGGGCGGCCACGAGACGCTGCACCGGGTCGCTGTACTCCGGGGTGACGGAGCAGCGTCCGCGGAACTGGGCGAGCAGCATGCTGCTCATGGACTCGGGCACGTAGGGGGCGACCAATTCCAGGAATCGCACCGTGGCCGCAGGCGTGAACTCGAGGAGGCTCCGCGCGTCCGCGCCCTGCTGGACCACCGCAGCGTCCAGTTCGTGGGTGTCGCGCAGGTACTCCACCAGCCGCTGCCGGGAGCCGGGGCTGAGCGTCTCAACGTCGATCTGGACCCGGGCGTCGTCGTCCGTCCCGGACTGCGGGATGGTGAGAGTGCCGGCGTCCAGGTACCACACGGCCAGCGCCAGCGGGGTGAGCTGCTTGAGGAACTCCCAGGTGAGGTGGGTGTGCCCGTCGCCGAAGTCGACGACCCGGTGCAGTTCGCTCAGTTCCGGCATCGGGGTGAACTCGACGCCCACCGTGGCCGACGCCTCGGCGGTCCGGGAGTGGGCGATGTTCCCCAGCAGGGAGACCTTCCAGTCGAGGTAGGCCGCCTGCTCGGCGGTGTGCGCCATGCAGAAGTGCACGCCAGGGCCGCCGTGCCGGTCCGGCACGAGGGTGCCGCGACCCATCAGGGAGCCGTAGACAACCTGGCGCTGCTGCTCGTTCAGGTAGTGCGGTTCGTGCACGAGGACCCGGTCCCCGGCGATCAGCTCACCGGCTTCCCGCCAGCCTCCCGGGGTGCGGATCAGGTGGTTGGGGGTGGCCGTGAACTGCGCCCCGCCGGGCTTGCCGGATCGGCCGACCGTGAACTGCAGGAAGTGGTCGGCGGCCCCGTTGTCGAACCAGTTGACGACCCGCCGGGGGACGATCCGGTCCGTCTCCGGGTCGTAGGAGAGGACTTCGACGTCCAGTTTGCGGTCGACGATAGTGCCGATCTTCTCCTGTGTACCGTCGGCCAGTGTGACCAGGGTGTCGTAGTGCATGCAGCCGAACATCACGCCGACCTTCTCGCGGAGCTGGTTGATGAAGATCGCGGTGGTCTTCGTCTGGTTGAGGGCTCCGGCGATCTTGCGCAGGGCCTGGGACATGAGGCGGGCCTGCAGGCCGACGTGGCTGTCGCCCATCTCGCCTTCGATCTCGGCGCGCGGCACGAGGGCGGCCACCGAGTCGATGACGATGATGGAGATCGCGCCGGAGCGGACGAGCATGTCGACGATCTCCAGCGCCTGTTCTCCCGTGTCCGGCTGGGACAGCAGCAAGTCGTCGATGTTGACGCCGATCTTCTCCGCATACGAGGGGTCGAGCGCGTGTTCGGCGTCGATGAAGGCGGCGATCCCGCCGGCCCGCTGCGCGTTGGCGACGGCGTGCAGGGCGACCGTGGTGTTGTGCGACAGGATGCCGTTGGCGAGGAAGCTGTGGGTGCGCGGCACCATGAGGTCGAAGGTGGGCTGCTGCCCCGCGTCCTCGACGGCGGTGATCGGCTCGTAGGTGTAGCGGGCGTCCGTCAGTTGTGTGAGGTAGCCGAGGATCGCGTTGGCAGTCGCCGGGGCCTCGTCTGTGCGGCGCTTCGCCCAGTCGATGACGCGGCGCACCTGGTCCCGGTCGTAGGCTCCGCCGCTGGCCGCGGGGAACGGGTCGTCGGTGCTCTCCGCGCGGTCGCCGATGCTGTCCCGCAGCGCGTGGATCAGCCCGGTGAGGTTCGGGATGGCTTCCACCTGCGGGGTGGGCTCGTGCAGCCCAGTCTGGGGGCTCTGCTGGGCGGTGCGGAAACCGACCTCGGTGTGGAAGCGGGGTGCTGCGGCAGGGCTGATGGTGACGGCCCACGGGTGCTGCCCATTCCCGTGGCTGCGGTCGAGATCGGCGGGGATTCCCAAACCGTAGAGCAGGTACTGGACTTCACGGGCCAGTGGCGCGGAGGCAGTGCGCAGTCCGACAGCCGCCGAGGTGTCGGTCCAGCCAGCGGCCGTGTAGAGGGCGGCGAGGAATGCACGCTGCATCTTGTCGCCCGCGGTCCGCACGCACTGCGGGATCCGGGCGGCAGCGGCGTAGTCGACGCCGTACCGTTCGGCGAGGGTGTGCCGGGCCGCCGGGTCGGACAGCACGTAGGCAACCTGGCCGTCGCCGGGGACAGCGGTGACCGTGGTGTCGAGCAGCCATTCGGCGAGAGCAGCGAACTCCGCACCGGTCTCGATGTCGGTGGTGGTGAAGCAGACGTGCCCCGCAGGGTCGAGGGAGCCCGCCGCAGTCAGGTAGCCGAGGAGGACGGCCTCATCCTCGCTGAGGCCCCCACCACTGGCGGCCTGCACCGCGCCGAACGCCGCAGAGACGAGCACGTCTCCTTCGCGGAGCTGTCCCGCTTCGCGCCAGACGATGAACCCGTCGTCGTTCATGACGCGCAGCGGGTGGTTGCGGGTGACCGTGACCTGGCGTCCCGAAGCAACCGTGATCCGCACCACCGGCTGGCGGCCGTTGTGGGTGAGCGCGGCGACCTGTTCGAGCTCGCCTTTCTCGTTGACGACCCGGATGTCCCGGTCCCGGACGTCGGTGACACGGCTGGTGCTGGAGAGCGGCAGCCCGGCTCGGCCGAAGACCTCGGCCACCGTCTCCAGACCGCGGTCGGTCCAGACGTAGGTGTCTGCGGTAAGGCACTTCCCTGACGACTCCGGACCGTAGATCTCGACGATCCGGCCGCGTGGGATGCCCCCGATTCCCAACGCCACGTCCAGGGAGATAGACCCGGTGGGGATCGACTCGATGGGCGGGCGGTTGTCGTCGCCGAGGCGCATGATGGTGCCCTTGCCGAACTGGCGCTCGATCTGCGCGAGTGCGGTTTCAAGAGCCTTGTCTCGATCAGAAGCTGCCACGGGAAACCCCTGTTGGGTCGATGCCTTCTTCTTCATGATGGGGGTGACGCTACGCCGCGCCAGTGACATCCCGCGACGTGTGCTCCCCCGCTGTGGACAACCTCCGGGCCGTCCCCCGGTCGGCTGCGGCGCCCAAAGGCGGGCCACTCTGAAGCCACTCTAGGCTCAGGCGCGCCCCATCCTACCCGAACCTTTGTTCGATTGACTGGTGCTCGCGGCCCGCCTCAGTAGACGTGTGCGGGCAGGTCGAAAGCCTGACAGACGGCGTGCCAGACCTCTTTGGCGTCGAACCCGTCGTCGAGGGCCTGGCGGATGGTCCGGGAGCCGAGTTCTTCGAACACGTAGTCGCGGGAGAGGCTTTCGGCGTAGGCGGCGCCGAAGTGTTCTTCCATGCGTTGCCAGAAGTGGGACAGTCTCATCTCTCCTCCAGTATCGGCCCCGTTCCGCTCTGCCACTCCGGCATGCCGCGGCATGTCCCCCAGCGCTCCGGGGAGGCGCGGGGCGGTCTGCGCGCCCCGCTGGCGAACGCTCCCCGCACGGCCGCGGAGTGTGCTGGCAGGGGCGCCCGCCCGGTACCGGAAGAATCCACCCCACCACCCGGCTTCTATGAACTAGATCACATTCAATGCTGACGGGTGCGCTGCACAATCCTCCAGACCGTCCAGCCGATACTGCCCCGGGCACACCGACGCTTCTGAAACGGATAGGTTGGCGCACGGCCCCGGAACACCTGCCGCATCCGGCGTCCCGTCTGAGAACCGCGCCCATCCACAGCAATGGACCACACGATACGCCCCATGACCGCAGCGGACCGGCCGCGACTCGTCGAAGTGAGCCGGGCCGCCGACACACTGTTCGCCCGCGCCGGAGTGCACCTGCCGGACGACGACCCGGACGACCTCTTCGACCAGGCTGCTGCCGTGCTCGTGGCCGGCAGGCCGCCCGTAGGCTTCGCCGCGCTGACCGTCCTCGACGGCGCCGCCCATCTGGAGCAGCTCTCCGTCCACCCCGACTACGGGCGCCGCGGCATCGGAACCGCCCTGCTCACGGCAGCCTGCGCGTACGCGCAAGAGCACGGCTCCCCGTGGATTACCCTGACGACCTTCCGCGACCTGCCCTGGAACGCGCCCTGGTACGCACGGCACGGTTTCACGGTGCTCCCGGAACCGGAGTGGGGACCGCAGTTAGCCCGGCAGTGGCGCGAAGAGATTGCAGCCGGAATCGCGGTCCTCCCCCGCGTCGTGATGCGGCGCCGTCTCACTCCGGACCGCACCACCGCGACCGGTAGGTAGCCTGGAAGGGACAAGTGTGACGTGCGGCCTTGCCCGCCGGGACTTCCCGGCAGCGGGGAGCAGGCGCGCCCACCGGACAGTCCCTGGAGGAGAACCAGCGGATGAGACACTACGGCAGCATTCCTCGACTGCTCCTCGGCCGCCCCACTGGCCGGACCTCTTCGGATTCCAAGGCATAATCGCAGCATGCGCCTTTCCGCCCGGGTTGATTACGCACTCCGTGCCGCTGCCGAACTTGCGGCCGTCGGTGGCGGTCCCGTCACGGCCGAGCAGCTCGCACGTGCCCAAGCCATTCCTGGCAAGTTCCTGGAGAACATCCTGACGCAACTGCGCCGTGCCGGCCTGGTGCGCAGTCAGCGTGGGCCGGTCGGCGGATACTGGCTGGCACGCCCGGCCTCGGAGATCTCGCTGGCCGACATCATCCGCGCCGTGGACGGCCCGCTGGCAAACGTGCGTGGAGAACGCCCCGAGCACCTCGAATACGACGGTGCGGCGCGCAGCCTGCAACAGGTGTGGATCGCCCTGCGGGCCAGTGAGCGGGCCATCCTCGAATCGGTGACCCTCGAGCACGTGGCCACCTCGCAGCTTCCGGAATCCGTCCGCTCACTGGCCGAGAACCCCGAGGCCTGGACGAGCTGACCCCTCATCCCCCGGCCGCGCTGCGGCCCCTGCAGCACAGGAAGTCAGCGCCGCCCGACCAGGGCTAGCTCATGGCCTGGAACATCCAGTGCTGCTGTTCAAGGTCCTGGGCTGCCGCGATGAGCAGGTCCTGCGTGATCGGGTCGGTTTCCTCCGTGGCTTTGACGTGCTCCCGGAAGCGGTCGACTGCGCCGCTGAGCGCTTCCACCACGAACGCGACCACCTTGTCGTCCTGGATGTAGCCGGGGTCGAGCTGGGGAAGACGGGTGTCCTGGGCGATCCGGCTCACCCGCCCGTCCGGGTTCACCCCGAGCGCGATGGCGCGCTCCGCGAGAGTGTCCGTGTGCTTGCGTGCCGCTTCCACGAGCTCGTCGAGCTGCAGGTGGATGGAACGGAAGTTGCGGCCGATCACGTTCCAGTGCGCCTGCTTGCCCAGCAGCGTGAGGTCGATCAGATCGACGATCGCGGCTTGGAGCGTCTGTCCGACAGACTTGCGGGCTTCTTCGCTCAGCGCGCTGTGGATCTTGGCCATGGTTCAACCCCCGATGTGCGATAGCAGTGACAACGGGGAGTCCACTACCCCAGACCTGCCGGGGAAAACCCAGGAAAAGCACTCCGGGGAGGGAGCGCGAACGGGTCGACCGTGTGCACCGCGGTCGACCCGTTCGGCTTCGCGGGGGCGGGCCTACACCCCCACCATGTCGACAACCTCCGGAACGCGATCGGGGATGGTGGAGTCGATGCCGAGCCTGTCGGGACCGGCAGCGGAATCCGCCGGGACCGAACCGCTGAGCGCCGCCTCCTGGAGTTCAGCGAGAGCGAGCTGGTCGGAAACCTCTCGAAGAACCTGGGAGAGGGGGACTCCCAGCGCGCCACAGATCGAGGCGAGCAGTTCAGAGGAAGCCTCCTTCTGTCCGCGTTCGACCTCTGACAGGTACCCCAACGACACTCGGGCATCGGCCGACACCTCGCGGAGAGTGCGGCCCTGCCGCTGACGAAGCTGCCGTAGCACGTCACCGAGCAGGTGACGAAGCAGGACCATCATTCGCGCTCCCTCCTACCGGTAGCGACCTTCATAAAAACACCGTACCCGCCCGAAGCCCGATCGTCGCACCTCATAGCTTCCTTGTTCGCTGGAGGGATAACACGATCTTGGTGAGGTTTTGTTCCCCGACTCCGGGGTCTTGAACGGGTCCTCGGACGTTATTTCACGGTGTTTTGTGCCACGTCGTCTACGAGGGTATCGCGCAGGAGGGCCGCCGCCGCGGCGACAGTCTGCTCCCTAATCGCTGCCCGATCCCCCGCGAGCTGAAGTTTTCGCAGGTTATCACGGTTTTCCGGGCAGGACACAGCGGCGTAGACGGTTCCGACGGGCTGTCCGTCCTGCGGCCGGGGTCCGGCGACCCCGGTGACCGCGAGACCGAAAGTGGCCGCAAAAATCCGGCGGGCGCCGCGGGCCATCGCCACGGCGACTTCCGGATGGACGGCCCCGTGCTCGGCGAGCAGGGACTGGGGAACGCCCAGAACCGTGTTTTTGGTCTCTGTGGCGTAGGCGACAGCTCCCCCGCGGAAAACCGCGGAAGCCCCGGGCAGCGCGGTGAAAGCAGCACCGATCATGCCGCCGGTGAGGGACTCGGCCACAGCGAGCGTCGCACCGCGCTCCGCGAGCAGCGCGTGGACGCGGGCTACCAGCTCAGCAGTACTGGGCACGCGCTAGTCCCTCCCCCCTTCGCGGCTGGGCTGCTTGTGCCGGGCCCGCTGGTAGAGCCGGAACGCTTTGAACACGTAGTCGACCCCGGTCCACAGGGTGACGGCGACCGCGGCCGCCATGATGGTGTGCGCGGGCAGTTGCAGATACCACTCGCTCGGCAGCGGGAACAGGTAGACGCAGATGGCCACGATCTGCAACGCGGTTTTGAGTTTGCCGCCCGGGCTGGCGGGGATCACGCCGTACTTGATGACGGCGAACCGCAGCGCGGTGACCCCCCATTCGCGGATGAGGATGACTGCGGTGACCCACCACCACAGTTCCCCGATCCACGACAGCAGGATGAGGGCAGCACCGGTCAGGGCCTTGTCGGCGATAGGGTCCGCGATCTTACCGAAGTCGGTGACGAGGTTGTGGCGGCGGGCCAGCTCCCCGTCGACCCGGTCGGTGATTGCGGCGCCGACAAAGACCGCGAAGGCCGCCAGGCGCCACCAGAAGCCGTCCTGGAGGAGCAGGACGATGAAGAGGGGCACCATGACGATCCGGCTGACCGTCAGGATGTTGGCGATGTTCAGCACCGGAACGGAACCGGTGGGTGCGGCAGGATCCGGGGTGCTCACGTGGTATCAGCGTCTTCCTGGTGTTCGGCGACGAGGTCGACTCCCATGGCAGTCAGCACCGTAGCGGGCACAATGTCGCCCACGTGCAGCGCGGTGTCGGCGTAGAGGATGGTGCTGCCGTCCACTTCGGGAGCCTGGTGTGCGGCGCGTCCTTCGTAGGCGCCGTCGTCCAGCACGTCTTCGACGAGGACGTCGATCGTGGATCCGATGCGCTCTTCGGCCCGCTGGGCCATCAGCTCCTCGGCGAGCTGGTTGAGCTGGTCAACCCGCTCCTTGATGGTCTCTTCAGGGAGTTTGCCATCGAATCCGGCGGCTTCGGTGCCGTCCTCGTCGGAGTAGCCGAAGATCCCGATGGCATCCAGGCGGGCCTGTTCGAGGAAGGCGACGAGTTCCGCGAAGTCCTCGTCGGTCTCGCCGGGGAATCCCACGATGAAGTTCGAACGGATGCCCGCTTCGGGGGCTTTGGCGCGGATGCGTGCCACGAGCTCCAGGAAGCGTTCGCGGTCGCCGAAGCGGCGCATGCGGCGCAGCAGGGGGCCGCTGGCGTGCTGGAAGGACAAGTCGAAGTAGGGCACCACGCCGGGGGTGCCGGTGAGGACGTCGATGAGTCCGGGGCGGACTTCCGCGGGCTGCAGGTAGCTGACACGGACCCGTTCGATCCCGGGGATTGCGGCGAGCCGGGGCAGGAGCTTCTCCAATGCCCGCACATCACCCAGGTCCTTGCCGTAGGAGGTGGAGTTTTCGCTGACCAGGAAGAGTTCGCGGACGCCCTGTCCAGCGAGCCATTCGGCTTCGCGGAGGACGTCCTCAGGCTTGCGGGAGAGGTAGGCGCCCCGGAAGGAGGGGATGGCGCAGAACGAGCAGCGGCGGTCGCACCCCGAGGCGATTTTGAGGTTGGCGACGGGACCGCCGGTGAGCCGCAGGCGCGGAATCGTGGGCCCGGAAGCGGGGGCGACCCCGTCCGGCAGCGGGGTGATCTCCTCCCCGAAGGTGAGGTGTCCGGGCACGTGGTTCTTGGCCGCTTGGGAGCGGTCGACCGGGGTGATGGGCAGCAGGGTGCGACGGTCCCGCGGGGTGTGCGGGGTGAGGGGGCGTCCCGCGAGAACATCCTCGAGACGCTCGCTGATGTGCGCATAGTCGTCGAAGCTGATGACCTGGGCTTCCGGCATAGCCTCGGCCAGTTCCGCCCCGTACCGTTCCGCGAGGCAGCCCGCAGCGACCACTCTGGCGCCGCCCTCGGCCGCGTTCAGCAGGGTCTCGATGGAGTCCTCTTTGGCTGCTTGGATGAAGCCGCACGTGTTGACGATGACGACGTCGGCTTTCTCTCCGTCGTCTGCGTCGACGAGGGTCCAGCCGTCGGCGGCGAGCCGTCCGGCGAGCTCTTCGGAGTCGACCTCGTTACGCGCACACCCGAGGGTGATCAGCGAGACAGTACGGCGCGGTGACATAGCTTCCAAGGTTAGGGGAATTTGTGAGTGCGGTGGTTTCGTCCGCTCCCAGAGTAGGTCGTCTCCGGGGTGGCCCGGGCATCGGGTCAGCGCGGAGAACCGCTCTGCGCAGTGTAGGTGAGATGAGTCACTTCTCCGTCTGCTCCGGGGACGCCGTACGCGTGGCCGTTGACCCACAGGTGGACGCCGCCGGCGTCGGCGAGCCGCAGGTGGATCACCTCGTCAGCGGTCCAATCACGGGTCTGGCCCGCGGCGAGGACCCCGGTGAAGAGCATGTCCGTGCCGTCGGTCACACTCACCCAGGTGGGGCGGTGCGCGGTGACGCGGAGCGTGACCTGCCCGGCCGTGGGCGGGACGGCCGGGGCGGCGGACGAGGCGGGGTCGGGCGCACTCGGTGAGCCAGCAGGGCTCTGCCCGGCGGCGGGAAATGCTTCCGGATGGTCGGGGGTGAACGGGCGTCCCGGCCACGCGAGGACGGCCAGGGTGAGGGCGGCAGCGATCACCACGGCCGCCCACCCCCACTGTCCCCCACGGCTGGGGGCGGTTCTCCTCCGTACAGGGGCCTGACCGGGGTCTCCACGGCACAGCAGAGCGGCCGGGTCGAGGTCCAGCACCGCGCAGAGGGTCCGCACCTGGGCCCGGTACCGCTCGGCAGGTCCGCACGCGGTGTCGCCGTGCTCCCAGGCATGCAGCACGCTTTCGGGGATGCGGGTGAGCTCGCTGAGCTGGCGCAGGGTGTAACCGCGGCGGGCCCGGGCGGCCGCGAGCTCCCGCCCGACGGGGGCCGCCGACTGGTCCTGTTCCTCGTTGGAGCATTCCTGTCGCACTCTGCCTACTGTGACCTTGCCGCGCCCCGCACCGGGCGGAGACGCGCCTGTGCCGGTGTCAAGAAAAGGTCAGAAAACGGTGGCTCGCCCTCTTAAGGGGGTGTCCGGCATGGTTCACGCGGCACGCAGCGCGGCAAGGACCTCGGGCAGCTCGTCGGGTTTGACAAGGACTTCGCGGGCTTTCGAGCCTTCGCTGGGCCCGACGATGCCGCGACTTTCCATGAGGTCCATGAGACGCCCCGCCTTAGCGAAGCCGACGCGGAGCTTGCGTTGCAGCATGGACGTGGAGCCGAACTGGGTGGTGACCACGAGCTCGACGGCTTGCAGGAGCAGGTCGAGGTCGTCGCCGATCTCCTCGTCGATCTGCTTCTTCTTGGTTTCCGCCACCCCCACGTCGTCCCGGTAGGCGGGCTTGGCCTGCTTCTTGCAGTGGTCGACGACGGCGCGGATCTCCTTCTCCGACACCCACGCGTTCTGCAGGCGGATGGGCTTGGAAGAGCCCATGGGCAGGAACAGGGCGTCCCCTTTGCCGACCAGTTTCTCCGCCCCGGGCTGGTCGAGGATGACCCGGCTGTCGGAGAGGCTGGACGTGGCGAAAGCGAGCCGGGAGGGCACGTTGGCTTTGATGAGGCCGGTGACCACGTCCACGCTGGGACGCTGGGTCGCCAGCACCAGGTGGATCCCGGCGGCGCGGGCCAGTTGGGTGATGCGGACGATAGCGTCCTCCACGTCGCGGGGAGCGACCATCATGAGGTCGGCGAGCTCGTCGACGACGACGAGCAGGTAGGGGTAGGGCTCGTAGCTGCGGTCGCTGCCCGGGGGCGCGGTGAGCTCCCCGGACCGCACTGCAGCGTTGAAGTCGTCAATGTGCCGGAACCCGGAGGCGGCCAGGTCGTCGTACCGGCGGTCCATCTCCCCCACGACCCACTGCAGGGCGTCCGCGGCCTTCTTGGGGTCGGTGATGATGGGGGTGATGAGGTGCGGGATGCCCTCGTACATGGTGAGCTCGACCCGTTTCGGGTCGATGAGGATGAGGCGGACCTCGTCGGGCAGGGCCCGCATCATGATCGACGTGATGAGCCCGTTGATGCAGGTGGACTTGCCCGCGCCGGTGGCTCCGGCGATGAGGACGTGCGGCATGCGGGCGAGGTTGGCGACGACGTCGTTCCCCTCCACATCCTTGCCGAGGCCGACCAGCATGGGGTGGTCGTCTGAGGTGGCGGCCGGGGAGCGCAGCACGTCACCGAGGCTGACCAGGTCTTTGTCCGTGTTAGGGATCTCCACGCCGATCGCGGACTTGCCGGGGATCGGCGAAAGGATGCGCACGTCGGCGCTTTTCACGGCCAGGGAGATGTTCTTGGTCAGTGCGGTGACCTTCTCCACTTTGACGGCAGGGCCGAGTTCGATCTCGTAGCGGGTGACTGTGGGCCCGCGGGTGAACCCGGTGACCCGGGCGTCCACGGAGAACTGGTCGAGGACGCCGGTGAGCGCCTGCACCACTTCCTCGTTGGCTTTGGTGCGCTGCTTGGGCGGGGTGCCGGGTTTGAGGAGGGTGGGAGGCGGCAGCTCGTAGTCGCCGTCGACCACGCGAGTGGGGATGGACAACTGCTCCACGGTGAGGGTGGGGGCCGGCTCGGGAGCGGGCTCCGGCTCCGGTTCGACTGCTGCGGGCGGCGGCGCAGCGTCCACGACCGGCGTGTCGTAGGGGCGTTCGTGGTCTCCTGCGTGGGTGGTCTTGGGCTCGGGTTCGGGGGCAGGCTTGGGTTTGGGCTTGGTGGTGCGCCGCTTGGGGCGGGGGGTCTTCTCCTCGGCCTGGTCGAGGATGTCGAGGCCGACCGACGGGCTGTTCTCGGAGACCACGACGTTGTCCCAGAGCTGCCGGAGCCGGTCGGGGATGCGGCTGATCGGGGTCGCGGTGACAACGAGCAGGCCGAACACCATGAGGAGGAACAGCAGGACCCCGGTGAGCCAGGGGGTGATGAGCAGGCTGAGCGGACCGGAAGCGGCGAACCCGACGAGTCCGCCGGCTTTCTGGACCTTCTCCATCCCCTCGGCCGGCCAGGGGATGCCGTGGCTGATGTGGATAAGGCCGAGAAGCCCGGTCAGCAGCGCGGCCGAACCGATGACGATCCGGCCGTTGTCGGTGGGCCGGTCCGCGGGAGTACGCATGAGCCGCCACGCGAACGGTAGGCACAGCAGGGGGATGACCGGGGAGAAGGTGCCCACAGCGCCGACGACGACGGTACGGGTGAGGTCCAGCAGCGGGCCTTCACTGTCCCACCACACGGCCGCGGCGATGAGGAGGCCCACGGCGAGCAGGATCATGCCCAACCCGTCGCGGCGCAGGTCCGGGTCGAGGTCGCGTGCGCTGCGGCCGGCCGCGCGGACCAGGAACCCTACCGTGTGCGCGAGCAGCCGCCACACCAGCAGCAGCGCGCGTCCGAGCCACACGAACAGCAGTGCGATCGGCCCTTCGGAAGCAGTGTGCGGCCGAGGACTCCGCTTCGCGGTGGGGCGGCGGGGGCGAGACTGCGCAGAGGTAGGACGGCGGGCCGGGGACTTCCTGCCGGTTCCACCGCCCGAACGCTGGGAGGACTTGGGCGCACGGGTGGCCATGCCCAGCAGCCTACTAAGGGTGGCGGAACGGTTTCAGGCACCGGCCGGGTGTGTCGCGGTCGGTGCCTGTGCGGTCAGATCTCGATGACGACGGGGACCAGCATGGGCCGTCGCCGGTAGCTTTCGTTGACCCACCGGCCGATGCTGCGCCGGACCAGTTGCCGGAGTTGCGCCGGGTCGTTGACACCCTCGGCTGCGGCCTGCTCCAAGACTTCTTGGATCTTGGGGATGACGTCGTCGTAGGCTTCCAGGTCGATCCCCGCGCCCCGGGTGTGGATCTGCGGTTCCCCGATGAGTTTGCCGGTGGTGGACTCCACCACGATGACCACGGAGATGAAGCCTTCCTCCCCGAGGATGCGGCGGTCCTTGAGCGCGGCCTCGGTGACGTCGCCGACCGAGGTGCCGTCCACGTACACGTAGCCGGCCTGGACCACGCCGCTGATGCGGGCCTTGCCGTCGTGGAGGTCGACGACGACGCCGTCCTCGGCGATGACGACCCGGTCCTCGGGGATCCCGCTGAGCATGGCGAGCTGGGCATGGGCGCGCAGGTGCCGCCATTCCCCGTGGATCGGCATGAAGTTCCGCGGCCGCACCATGTTGAGCACGTACAGCAGCTCTCCCGCGGGTGCGTGCCCGGAGACGTGGACCAGGGCGTTGCCCTTGTGGACGACTTTGGCGCCCCAGCGGGTCAGGCCGTTGATGACCCGGTTGACGGAGTTCTCGTTTCCGGGGATGAGCGAGGAAGCCAGGATGACCGTGTCCCCGGGTTCGATGTGGATCTGGTGGTCCCGGTTGGCCATGCGGCTCAGGGCGGCCATGGGCTCGCCCTGGGAGCCGGTGCACACCAGGACGACTTCGTCGGAGGGCAGCGCCTCGAGGTCGCGCGCGTCCACGAGCAGGTCGCCGGGGACTTTGAGGTAGCCGAGCTCCCGGGCGATGTTCATGTTGCGGATCATGGTGCGGCCCACGAAGGCGACTTTGCGGCCGTGGGCCTGGGACGCGTCGAGGACCTGCTGGACCCGGTGGATGTGGGACGCAAAACAGGCGACGATGATGCGCTTCTCGGCTTTCGCGAAGACCGTGTCGAGGACGCCGGCGATGTCGCGTTCGCTGGTGACGAAGCCGGGGACTTCCGCGTTGGTGGAGTCCGACATCAGCAGGTCGACGCCTTCCGCGCCGAACCGCGCGAACCCGCCGAGGTCGGTGATGCGGTTGTCCAGCGGCAACTGGTCCATTTTGAAGTCGCCGGTGTGCAGCACGTTGCCGGCCGGGGTGCGCACACCGACCGCGAGCGCATCCGGGATGGAGTGGTTGACCGCGAAGAACTCGAGGTTGAAGGAGCCGAAGGTGTGCTGTTCGCCTTCGGCGACCTGGATCAGGGTCGGTTTGATGCGGTGTTCCCCGAGTTTGGCGGTGAGCAGGGCCAGGGTGAGGCGGGAGCCTACCAGCGGGATATCGGTGCGTTCCCGCAGCAGGAAGGGGACGCCGCCAATGTGGTCTTCGTGGCCGTGCGTGAGCACGATCGCCTCGACGTCGTCGAGGCGCCCCCGCAGGTATTCGAAGTCGGGGAGGATCAGGTCGACTCCGGGCTGCTCTTCCGCGGGAAAGAGCACACCGCAGTCGATGATGAGCATTTTCCCCTCGTATTCGAGGACGGCCATGTTGCGGCCGATCTCACCCAGCCCGCCCAAGGGGATGATCCGCAGGGTGTTGCGGGGCAGTGGCGGCGGGGGCCCGAGCTCGGGGTGCGGGTGGCTCATGCGGTCCCCTCCGTGAGTCGTTCCGCTTCCCTCCCGCTGGCCGCGTCCTCGTGAGCGGAGGCAAGGCCAGTGGGGCCCTTCACCCCGGCCATGGCGAGGTCTTCGCGGAGCAGCTCTTTGAGTTCGGGGGACGCGTCGAGCAGGGGGGCGCGGACCACTCCGGCGGGCAGCCCGAACATGGCGAGCACCGCCTTAGTGGTGATGACTCCCTGGGTGCGGAACATGCCCCGGTAGACGGGGATCAGGCGGCGGTGGATGTCCAAAGCCCGGGCCACGTCCCCGGCCCGGTAGGCGTCGATCATGTCGTGCAGTTCGGAGCCGACGACATGGCCGACCACGCTGACGAAGCCCGCGGCGCCGATGGACAGCAGCGGCAGGTTGAGCATGTCGCTGCCGCTGTAGTAGGCGAGGTCGGTGCGGGACATCACCCACGAGCTGGCGCCGAGGTCGTCTTTGGCGTCCTTGTTGGCGACGATGCGGGGGTGCTCGGCGAGCCGGACCAGGGTTTCGGAGTCGATCGGCGTGCCTGTGCGGCCAGGAATGTCGTAGAGCATGATCGGCAGCCCTGTGGCGTCGGCAATGGCCGTGAAGTGCCGCAGCAGGCCTTCTTGGGGCGGCCGGTTGTAGTAGGGGGTGACGAGCAGCAGGCCGTCTGCTCCGGCGCGTTCCGCGGTCCGCGCGAGTTCAATACTGTGCCTGGTGTCGTTGCTGCCCGCTCCGGCAACGATGGTGGCGCGGTCGCCGACCGCGTCGATCACGGTGCGGAGGATGCGCTCCTTCTCCTCATCGCTGGTGGTGGCGGACTCTCCGGTGGTTCCGTTGACGATGAGGCCGTCGTTGCGCTGCTCATCGACGAGGTAGGTCGCGAGGCGGGCCACCCCGTCGTAGTCCACCTCCCCATTGTCGAGCATGGGGGTGATCATCGCGGTCAACATCTGGCCGAAGGGCGCGTTCGGCGTCGTACTGCCTACCATGTTGCAAACGGTACCGCGAAAGCTGGACAGAGCGCGCCAACCTCCCCGTTTGGGAAGGTCTGTGGCGCGCTCCGATCCGCACGAGGACGGTCGGTCAGTCGTCGTCCTTGCCGACGAACAGGCTCAGGAGCCAGCTCACGATCGCCACGATGATGGCTCCCCAGAACGCCGCCCAGAAGCCGTCGATCTCGAAGGGGATGCCCAGCACCCCAGCCAGCCAGGCGGTGAGCCACAGCAGAAGAGCGTTGACGACGAGAGCGACAAGCCCCAGGGTGACGTAGTAGAAGATGCAGCCGACCGTCTTGACGATCGGTTTGATGACAGCGTTGACGATACCGAACAGTGCTCCGATACCGAGGTAGGTGGCGATCGTGGAGACCGTGGTGTCGGCGGACACCTCGATCCCGTCAACGAGGAGCACCGCGGCCCAGAGCGCGATAGCGTTGACGATGACTCTCAGAATGATGCTCACACCTTGATACTCCCACGCCGCAGCGGTCTCTTTGCAGTCCCCAATGGACGATTCAGGGGTTTTTCGGGGTTCGGCCGCACCCGCGGTTTCCCGGTGCCCGGGTGTTCCTGGGACGATGGGCACGGTATCTGGAGCCGGTGAACGAGTGAGGGGCCCTGCCGTGTCGACACAGCGTTTTGTCCGTCCTGCCCGGGCCGAGGACGTCGAAGCGATCGTGGACGTGCAAGTCGCGGCGTGGCAGGAGATGTACCACGCGCTCCTCCCGGAGCCCGTGCTGGCGGAAATGGCGGGCGCTGAGGCCCGGGCAGCGTTCACCGCCCAGTGGCGTTCCGCGGTGTCCTCCCCGCCCACATCCCGGCACCGGCTGCTGGTCGCCGTGGACGAGGGGGCAGTGGCAGGGTTCGCGGCGTTCGGCCCGGCCCAGGACCCGGACCGGTGGCCCGGCACGGACGCGGAGATCTTCGCGTTCCACATCGCCCCAGGGCTGACCCGGCGGGGGCACGGCAGCCGCCTCCTGCACGCCGTCGTCGACCACCTCGTCGACGACGGTTTCCACGCCGTGTACGTGTGGACGCTGGAGCAGGCGAACCCGGTGCGCTCGTTCCTGGAACAGGCAGGGTGGGCCCCGGACGGGGCGCGCCGGGAACTGGACCCGGGCACTGTCGTGCCCATGGTGCGGCTGCACGCAGCGATCCGCTGACCGTGCTGGTCGCAGACAGCGCTACCGTGGAAAAGCGGAGAATCCGGACAGGCGTGTCCCGCCCGCGCAGGCGGGACGGAGGAAGTGAGGCCGACACGTGGCCACGGTGAGCCAGTGGGTGGCGGGGGCCCGGCCGCGGACCCTGCCGAATTCGGTGGTTCCAGTGGCGGTAGGCACCGGGCTCGCCTTCGGCCTGGGCGCCGCCGTGTGGTGGAAGGCACTGCTTGCGCTACTCGTGGCGGTAGCGCTGCAGGTGGGAGTGAACTACGCCAACGACTACAGCGACGGGATCCGCGGCACCGACGACAACCGGGTGGGGCCGGTGCGGTTGACCGCGACCCGGTTGGCCGCGCCCCGGCAGGTGTTCACCGCCGCGTGGGTGTGCTTTGCGGCGGCTGCGCTCGTCGGTCTCGTGCTGGTAGCGACGTCCTCGTGGTGGCTGCTGCTCGTGGGTGCGGCGGCGATCGCCGCCGCCTGGTTCTACACCGGGGGGAAGAACCCGTACGGCTACCGGGCGCTCGGCGAAGTGTCGGTGTTCGTGTTCTTCGGCCTGGTGGCGGTGGCCGGCACCGTGTTCGTCCAAGCCGGTTCGGTGCCGTGGCAGGGGTGGGCGGCAGCCGTGGCCGTGGGGCTGCTGTCGTGTTCGATGCTGGTCATCAACAATCTGCGCGACCTGCCCACTGATGCGGCGAGTGGGAAGCGGACGCTGGCCGTGGTGCTCGGCGACCGGGGGGCGCGGCTGCTGTTCACCGGATGTGTGGCGGGCGCGTTCGTGGCCGCCCTGGCGGCCGTGGCGTGGTCGTGGTGGGTGCTGCTCGTGCTGCTGGCCGCGCCGCTTGCGGTGCGCCCCTGCCGCCGGGTGCTGGGCGGCGACACCGGTCCCGGCCTGATCCGCGGACTGGCGGAGACCGGGCAGCTGCAGTTGGCGTTCGGGATCCTGTTCACCGCGGGCCTGGCCCTGGGATAATCGCCTTCAGACGCCGGGGCGGGGCGGGAGGCACCGGTTTCCTGTTCTCCCCACGACAGGGGGATGGGCCGCTAACGTCAGGAAAAATCGGTAGACGCGGCACACGAAGAGGAGCAGGGCCGGTGACCGAACAGTACGTAGCGGCAATTGACCAGGGCACCACGTCGAGTCGCTGCATCATCTTCAACCGCCACGGCGACGTGGTCGCCCTCGGGCAGCGGGAGCACCGCCAGATCTTCCCCCGCCCGGGCTGGGTCGAGCACGACGCGGAAGAGATCTGGGCGAACGTCGTCGCCGTCGTGGAGGAGGCGCTCGCCGCGGGCGGGCTGCGCCGCCACCAGTTGGCCGCGGTCGGGATCACCAACCAGCGGGAGACGACCGTGGTGTGGGACCGGCAGACCGGTCAACCCGTCCACCACGCGATCGTGTGGCAGGACACCCGCACCGACCGCCTGCTGCGAGTCCTGGGCGGGACGGAAGGCCAGGACCGGTTCCGGCAGCGGTGCGGACTCCCGCTCGCCACCTACTTCTCCGGGCCGAAACTGCGCTGGCTGCTCGACGAAATCCCCGGGCTGCGGGAGCGGGCGCAGCGCGGCGAAGTGCTGTTCGGCACCATGGACACCTGGCTGGTGTGGCAGCTCACCGGGCGGCACGTCACCGACGTCACCAATGCCAGCCGTACCATGCTGATGAACCTGCGCACCCTGGACTGGGATGCCGAAACCCTGGACGCGATGGGGATCCCCGCAGCGATGCTCCCGGAGATCCGGTCCAGTGCGGAGGTGTACGGCACAGCCACCGGCCCCTTGGCGGGAGTGCCCGTGGCCGCAGCTCTGGGCGACCAGCATGCCGCCTTGTTCGGGCAGACCTGCTTCGACCCCGGCGATGTGAAAGGCACCTACGGGACGGGGGCGTTCCTGGTGCTCAACACGGGTACCGAGCCGGTCGTCTCCACCAACGGGCTGCTCACCACGGTGGGCTACCAGATCGGCGGCCAGCCCGCGGTGTACGCGCTCGAAGGGTCGATCGCGATGGCGGGCTCGCTCGTGCAGTGGCTCCGCGACAACCTGGGGATGATCACGCACGCCGCGGAGATCGAAGAACTCGCTTCGCAGGTCGCAGACAACGGCGGCTGCTACATCGTGCCCGCGTTCTCCGGGCTGTTCGCGCCGCACTGGCGGAGCGACGCCCGCGGCATCATCGCCGGCCTGACCTCCTATGTGACCAAAGCGCACCTGGCCCGCGCAGTGCTGGAAGCGACAGCGTGGCAGACCCGCGAAGTGGTGGACGCGATGAACAGCGACTCAGGGATCCCGCTAGCCTCGCTGAAAGTGGACGGCGGCATGGTCGCCAACCGGCTACTGAACCAGATCCTCGCCGACGTGCTGGACGTGGAAGTGGTGCGGCCCAAAGTGGCGGAGACGACCTGCCTCGGGGCTGCCTACGCGGCGGGCCTCGCCGTGGGCTACTGGCCGGACTTGGACAGTCTGCGCGCCAACTGGCAGCACGACGCCACGTGGACGCCGCAGATCGACGCGCAGGTGCGGGACCGCGAATACCGCAACTGGACGAAAGCGGTACGCCGCACCTTCGGCTGGGTGGAATCCGAGGAGGACGCGTCCTGACGCGTGCCCCGGCATGGCCGCCGGGAGCGCAGCCGGTGCCGCGGGTACGGCGCTTCTGCGGCTTCCGGTTGCCTTGGGCCCGGCCCTCCCCGGCGGCAGCCTGCCCTGGACCGGTGGACCGGGCCGGGGCCCTGACGCGGGCTGGCCGACAGGCCGCGGGCGGCTCCCCGCTGCACATCCGGCAGCGTCCGCGGCCTTCCGGCGTTCCTCGGCCCGGGGCTCCCGCCACGTACGCCGCAGCGGGACAGCGACCGCTGCCTTCCTACAGGCCGAGCAGGGACTCCAAACCCACGGTGAGCCGATCCGGCAGGGACGCGACCTTGCGGACCCCCAAGAGCACGCCCGGCATGAACGATTCGCGGTTCATCGAATCGTGGCGGATCCGCAGCGTCTCCCCGTGGGTGCCGAACACGACCTCCTGGTGGGCGATCATGCCGGTGATCCGCAGCGCGTGGACCCGCACCCCGTCCACCTGGGCGCCGCGCGCACCAGGCAGCTCCGACGTGGTGGCGTCCGGGGCGTCGCCCAAACCAGCGTGGGCGCGGGCCGCGCCGATCAGTTCGGCGGTGCGGTAGGCGGTTCCGCTGGGCGCGTCAGCCTTGTTCGGGTGGTGCAGTTCGATGATCTCCGCCGACTCGAAGTAGGGGGCCGCCTTCGCCGCAAAGTGCATCATGAGTACGGCGGCGATCCCGAAGTTGGGGGCGATGAGCACGTTGACGCCCGGCTTCGCGTCCAGCATGCGGCGGACTTCGGCGAGTCTGGCGTCGTCGAACCCGGTGGTGCCCACCACGGCGTGGATCCCGTGCTCGATGAGCCAGCGCAGGTTGTCCATCACCGCATCGGGGTGGGTGAAATCGACGACCACGTCGGCGCCGAGCACCTTGCCGCGGTCGTCCCCGACGTCGATTCCGGCTACCAGTTCGGTGTCGTCGGCCGCTTCCACGGCCTTGACGACTTCTGATCCCATGCGCCCGAGAGCGCCGAACACTCCTACCTTAATCACGGGTCTCACCGTACCGGAAAGCGTGCGGCACCCGAGGGCGCGGCGGCTGCGGGAGACCGGCGCGTCCGGCCGGCCCTCCCCGCAGCACGCCGGGCTGGTTCAACAGCTCAGACGAACGAACGCCCCTCCTCGTACGGGCCGACCACCGCCAGCGCTTCAGGGCGGGTGAGGATCTCCGCGGCGACCTCGCTGACGTCCTCAGAAGTGACCGCGTCGAAGAGGGCGAGGTCCTCGCTCAGTGACAGGTGGCGGCGGTAGCCGAGTTCGTGGCTGGTCAGCCGGCTCATCCGCGCATTGGTCCCCTCGGTACCCAGCACCCAGGAGCCGCGGATCTGCCCCTTGGCTCGGGCCAGTTCCGCAGCGTCCACCCCGTGAGCCGCTGCCCGCTCCAGTTCGGTGCGGCAGACGTCGAGGACTTCGTCGATCTTGTCGGGCAGGCAGCCCACGTACACCTGGAACAGTCCCGTGTCGGAATAGCTGCACGTGTAGCCGTGGACGGCGTAAGCCAGCCCGCGTTTCTCCCGCACCTCCTGGAAGAGGCGGGACGACATGCCCCCGCCGAGGATGGCGCTGAGCACCCGCAGCGCATACCAGCGCGGGTCGGTGCGTTTGACCCCTTCACGCCCCAGGATCAGGTGGGCCTGCTCACTGTCCCGGCTGACGAGGACCGTTCCCGGATTGGTGGCGGGAGGCTCGGTGCCGATCCGCGGCGCAGCAGGGCGGGCGTCCCCGGCCGCGTCGAGCTTGTCCCGGAACGCTTCCGCGACCTGGCGCACCACCGTGTCATGGTCCAGGTTGCCCGCGGCGGCGACGATGAGCTCGGAGGGCACGTAGGCGCTCCGGTACTGTTCGAGGATCCGCTCGCGGGTCAACGCGCGGATCGTGTCGTTGGTGCCCAGGATGGGGCGGCCCAGGGGCGAGCCTTTGAAAAAGTGCGCGGCGAACACGTCGTCGACCACGTCGGCAGGCTCGTCCTCATACATGGCGATCTCTTCGAGGATCACCCCGCGCTCAGTTTCCACTTCGGCAGGGTCGAGGACCGAATTGGCGACCATGTCGCTGATGACGTCGATCGCCAACGGCAGGTCGCGGTCGAGGACCTTGGCATAGTACGTGGTCTGCTCCTTGGTGGTGTAGGCGTTGTAGTCGGCGCCCACCCCGTCGAGCAGCGCGGAGATGTCCAGAGCGCTCCGCCGTTCCGTCCCCTTGAACAGCAGGTGTTCCAGGAAGTGCGCGGCCCCCGCGTGCTCCGCGTCCTCATCGCGGGACCCGGTGGTCGCCGAAATCCCAAAAGCTACGGAACGCACCCCCTGCATGGTCTCGGTCACTACCCGCAGACCACCCGGCAGTACGGTACGGCGCACCAGGCCAGTGCCGTCCCCGGGTTCGAGGAGGGTGACAGTGGTGCCGACTTCCTGCTCGGCCGCGATCGGAACTGTCGTCATGGGTCCTTCTTCAGCGAAAGCGAAAACGATTGCGGGTCCTCCCCCCAGCACATAACGGAGGGCGGCCGTCCCTTCACGGTACGGCCGCCCGACGGTTTTCTCACCCCTCCCGAGGAGCCCTCAGACGGGGTGGGAGAGCCGGTCAGGTGTTCTCACTGGAACGGCTGGACGACCGGGTGCGGCGACGGCGGCGCGGCTGCTTGGCGCCGTTGCCGCTGGCGTCGGTCTTCTTCGCCCCGTTCGGGCTCTCCCCGCCGTTGGGGGCGGCAACAGCTTCAGCTTCGATGACTTCGACGGGCACCAGGGAGAGCTTGCCCCGTTCGTCGATGTCCCGGACTTCGACGTGGATTTTCTCCCCGATGCTGATGACATCTTCGACGTTCTCAATCCGCTGGCCGCCGTGCATCTTGCGGATCTGCGAGATGTGCAGCAGCCCGTCCTTGCCGGGCAGCAGCGACACGAAGGCCCCGAACGCGGTGGTCTTCACGACCGTGCCGAGGTAGCGTTCCCCGACCTCGGGCATGGTCGGGTTGGCGATGCTGTTGATGGCGTCGCGGGCGGCCTCCGCGGACGGCCCGTCGGTGGCGCCGATGTAGATGGTGCCGTCGTCCTCGATGGTGATTTCGGCGCCGGTCTCGTCCTGGATCGAGTTGATCATCTTGCCCTTGGGGCCGATGACCTCGCCGATCTTGTCGATCGGCACCTTGACCGTAAGGATACGCGGCGCGTGCGGACTGATCTCAGCGGGCCGGTTGATGGCCTCCGACATGACGTCGAGGATGGCCAGCCGCGCCCCGCGGGCCTGCTGCAGCGCGGACGCCAGCACCTCGGCGGGGATCCCGTCGAGCTTGGTGTCCAACTGCAGCGCGGTGATGAGGTCGCGCGTGCCCGCGACCTTGAAGTCCATGTCACCGTAGGCGTCTTCCGCACCGAGGATGTCGGTAAGGGTGACGTACTTGCCGTCCTCGTAGATCAAGCCCATGGCGATACCGGCCACCATGTCCTTGAGCGGCACACCCGCCGCCATCAGCGACATGGTGGAGGCGCACACCGACCCCATCGACGTGGAGCCGTTGGAGCCGATCGCCTCCGACACCTGCCGGATCGCGTAGGGGAACTCTTCCCGCGACGGCAGCACCGGGACGAGAGCGCGTTCGGCGAGCGCCCCGTGCCCGATCTCGCGGCGCTTCGGCGCGCCGACCCGCCCGGTCTCCCCCGTGGAGTACGGCGGGAAGTTGTAGTTGTGCATGTAGCGCTTGGTGCGCTCCGGGTTGAGCGTGTCGATGGTCTGCTCCATGCGGAGCATGTTCAGCGTGGTGATCCCCAGGATCTGGGTTTCCCCGCGCTCGAACAAGGCCGACCCGTGCACGCGCGGAATGACGTTGACTTCGGCGGTGAGAGACCGGATGTCCTTCACACCGCGGCCGTCGATACGGACCCCGTCCTTGACGATCCGCTCCCGCACCAGCTTCCGGGTGAGCGCGCGGAACGCTGCGGCCAGCTCCTTTTCGCGGCCTTCGAAGTCCTCGGCGAGCTTCTCGGCGACCAGCGCCTTGACCCGGTCGAGTTCGGCTTCCCGCTCCTGCTTGTCCGCGATCGTGAGCGCCGCGGCGAGCTCGTCATGGATCGCTTCCTCGACGGCGGCGTACGCGTCGTCCTGGTAGTCGATGAAGATCGGGTACTCGCCGGGCGGCTTGCCCGCGGCCTCAGCCACGGTCTGCTGGGCGCGGCACAGCACCTTGATGAACGGCTTGGCGGCTTCCAAGCCTTCCGCGACGGTCTGCTCGTTGGGGCCGATCGCTCCCTCCGCCACCAGTCGCAGGGTGTGCGGGGTGGACTCGGCCTCCACCATCATGATCGCGACGTCGCCGTTGTCCAGCACCCGGCCGGCCACGACCATGTCGAACGTGGCGTTGGCCAGCTCCGAGTGCGTGGGAAACGCCACCCACTGGCCTTCGACCAGGGCCACCCGCACGCCGCCGATCGGGCCGGAGAACGGCAGTCCGGCAAGCTGGGTGGACATCGACGCGGCGTTGATCGCGATGACGTCGTAGAGATGGTCCGGGTGCAGGGCCAGCACGGTCGCAACGATTTGGATCTCGTTGCGCAGCCCTTTCTGGAAGGACGGACGCAGCGGCCGGTCGATGAGCCGGCAGGTGAGGATCGCGTCCTCCGAGGGACGCCCCTCCCTGCGGAAGAACGAGCCGGGGATGCGCCCCGCGGCGTACATGCGTTCTTCAACGTCGACCGTGAGCGGGAAGAAGTCCAGGGCCTCCTTGGGGCGCTTCGACACGGTCGTCGCCGACAGGACCATCGTCTCGTCGTCAAGGTAGGCCGTAGCCGACCCTGTGGCCTGGCGGGCCAGGCGACCGGTCTCGAAGCGGATCGTACGGGTGCCGAAACGGCCGTTGTCGATGACGGCCTCGGCAGAATACACGCCCTCCATGGGCGACCTCCTACACGGATAACGAAGATCCCGCGTCCGTGCCCCGTAGGTGTCCGTCTCGAGAGTCGTGAGGACTCCGCGGTAGGCCGGGCGGACCGCCGCAGCCGTACCGCGATGGCCCCGACGGCCGGCCATCGATCGAAGTTCCCCGAGACCCCTGGTGCGGGCGTGTCGGAGAACCACTACCGAAGACCGGCCTTTCTCGACACCGTGGCGAGGGTGTTCTCCTCGCCTACCGGAAGATGCCACCGTGGCTAGAGACGGCCGAGGGTGGGAGCGCGGGAATGCCTGACTGTTCAGTTGTCATCCGACACACCGCGGCAGAGTATCTACCCTGTCTCGGCGGCCGGTAACGAGTCCACACTACTAAGAAAAAGGGAGCGGCGGAGGCCACTCCCTTTTTCGAGCACGCCGCTAGCGCCGCAGACCGAGGCGTTCGATCAGCCGACGGTAGCGGTTGATGTCCTTCTTCGCGACGTACTGCAGAAGACGGCGCCGACGACCGACCAGCAGCAGCAGACCACGACGGCTGTGGTGGTCGTGCTTGTGCTCCTTGAGGTGCTCCGTGAGCTGGTTGATGCGGTGCGTCAGCAGCGCGACCTGCACCTCGGGAGAACCGGTGTCGCCTTCCTTCGTGGCGTACTCGGCAATGATCTTCTGCTTGGTAGCGGTGTCGATCGGCACGACGCTCCTTTTCCCATACGTGGCGCGCGAACCGTACTGCGGGATTCTTTCGAAGACAGTGGCCCGAGCGGGCCGTCGAAAGCCGACAACCGTGCGCGCCCACAGTCGTCGGAGGGGAATACCCAGCCGGACGTGTCGCGGAATCACTAGCGCAGCAGAGCAGACACGAACGGCTCCCAGAAAACAAAGCTTACTACCGATGCGCACCGTCCAGGACCAGAGCCGCCCCGGTCAGCGGCCTGCCAGCAGTTCCCGGCACCGGTCGACGTCGCGCTGCATCGCCTCGATCAGCTCGTCGATGCTGTCGAAACGCAGCATGGGTCGGATGTGGTGGGTGAACTCCACCGCCATCGGCAGCCCGTAGAGTTCGAGGTCGTCCCGGTCGAGCGCGTAGGCCTCCACCGTGCGCACCTGGCCGTCGAACGTCGGATTGGTGCCTACGGACACCGCAGCCGGCCAACGGGCCTCCGTCCCTTCTGGCGGGGTGTCGAGCCGGAGCAGCCAGCCCGCATACACCCCGTCGGCGGGCACCGCGCTGCGCGGCGGGCAGTCCAGGTTCGCGGTGGGAAAACCCAGCAGTTCCCGTCCCCGCGCCGCGCCGTGGACCACGACCCCTTCGACCCGGTGCGGGCGGCCCAGTGCCGTGTGCGCGCCGGCGACATCCCCGGCCAGCACCAGGGAACGCACCTGCGCTGCGGTCACCGCCTCGGGGCCGCTGCCCGCAGCCAGGCCCACCACGGAGAAGTCGTGCTCTTTGCCGAGGGCGTGCACGGCCGCGAGGTCGAAAACCACGCCGTCGTCGTCCTCCTCAGCAAGGAGCGCTACCGCCGCAGGCACCCCGTCGACCAGGATGCGGTGGGCGAGGTCCCGGCTGGGCAGGGCGGCAAGGTCCGGGGTGGCTTCGAGGACGCACACCGCGTCCACCCCGTGCTGGGCGAGCAGTCCGGCCCGGTACTCCGCACCGGTGAGCACCACAGGGGGGTCGAGCGTGCCCGCCACCAGACCGAGGGGCGGGTCGAAGGTGACGGCCACGAGAGGCAGGCCAAGCCGGTCAGCGTGCTCCCGTGCCTGGTGGAGGAGCCTCTGGTGGCCGCGGTGGACCCCGTCGAAAGTGCCGACTATCACCGCGGAACGCTTACAGTCCGCGGGTACCTCGCCGAGTCCGCGCCAAAGCCGCACGCTCACCGTTCTCCCATCCGCCATGCTCACCAGCACGGGACGGCAGCCGAGCGGCCGCCCCGCGTCATGGTACTCGCCGCGGTTCCGCTTCCGGGAAGGACGGTCCGCAGCCCTCTGCAGCACGCCGCGGAGCCCGCCCGCCTCAGCTTCCCGCGAAGACCACCACGGGCTGGCTGCTGCCCGACCGGTTCTCCGCCAGGGCCAGCACCCGGCCGTCGGGGGCGAACAACCCCACCGGACCGGAATGCCCGCTCGGGGAGATCCGGTGGCCGTGGACCACACGGCGGGCTTCGCCCGCGCTGAGCCGACGGACCGGGAACGCCGCAGCCACCGCTTCCGCCAGCGGCATCACGGTGAACTCGGCGGCCAGCTCGTCCAGGGTGGCGGCCTGCTCCACGGTGTAGGGCCCTACCCGGGTGCGGCGCAGCGCGGTCAGGTGCCCGCCCACGCCGAGGTCCGCCCCCAGGTCGCGTGCCAGGGAACGGATGTAGGTGCCGCTGGAGCAGGTCACGCGGGCGTCAACGTCGACGAAGGCGCCGTCCGGGCTGTCGACGCGGCGGAACCCGGTGACGGTGAACTCGTGCACGGTCACCTCGCGCGCTTTCAGTTCCACCGTCTCGCCTGCCCGGGCACGGCGGTAGGCGCGCTGCCCCCGCACTTTGACCGCACTGACCTGCGGCGGAACCTGGTGGATCACGCCGGTGAGCGCGCGGGTCCCCGCGTGGACCGCGGCCTCGTCGATGTGGTCGGCGGGGCGGCGCTCCAGCAGCTCTCCCTCCGCGTCGTCGGTGGTGGTGGACTGGCCGAGGCGGATTGTCGCCTCGTAGACCTTCTCCGTCAACGCGAGATACCCCAGCAGCCGGGTCGCTTTGCCGACTCCGACGACCAGCACCCCCGTCGCCATCGGGTCAAGGGTGCCGGCGTGGCCGACCCGACGAGTGCCGGCAAGGCGCCGCACCCGGGCCACCACGTCGTGGGAAGTCCAGCCTGCGGGCTTGTCGACGATGACAACGCCGTCGGCCATGAATCACTCGTCCTCGTCGTCCTCGTCGTCGTCATCGGCCGGACGCGGCTCCCGGTAAGGGTCGGGGTCCCCGGCCGGACGGGCGTTGGCCGCGGCCCGAGCCACCTCCGCGTCGGCCTGCTTGGCTTTGGCGAGCAGCTCTTCGATGTGCCGGGCGTTGTCGGGAACCTCGTCGATGACGAACGTGATGGTGGGAGTGTGCCGGAGCCCGGTGCGGCGGCCGACCTCGGAGCGGATCAAGCCTTTCGCGCTCTCCAACGCAGCCGCCGTCGCGGCTTTCTCCGCATCACTGCCGAACACCGTGTAGTAGACGGTGGCGTCACGCAGGTCATTGGTGAGCCGCGCATCGGTGACGGTCACAAAACCCAGGCGCGGATCCTTGATCCGGCGTTCCAGCATCTCGGCCACGATCCGCTGGATGCGGTCGGCGAGTTTGCTCGCACGTGCGGCGTCAACCATCGGTCTATTCCTCATCGTTGAAGAGCCGCTGCCGGGCAGACAGCAGCTCGACTTCGGGGCGGTCGGCGACTAGGCGTTCACAGGAGTTCATCAACGCGGTGCAGTGCGCTGCCGTGGACGCGGCCACCGCGATTCCGATCTCGCACCGCCGGTACAGGTCGTGGTTGCCGGTCTCCGCAACCGAGACGCTGTATTTGCGCTGGAGTTCGGCCACGATGGGTCGAATAACGGAACGCTTCTGCTTCAATGAACGGACGTCGCCCAACAGCAGGTCCAGCGTCAGGGCTCCGACGTACACGCACTCACCCCGGGGAAGGATTTGGAGTTATGGGTGCCGATTTCCCGGTGCGACCCACCGTGGCCACCGGGCTTCGGGCCCCGACGGAGGGCGTCGGGGCCCGAAAGCAGCCCTGGAAGGTCAGTCGCGCGGCTTCTCCCGCATCTCGAACGTCTCGATGATGTCCTCGACGCGGATGTCGTTGTAGCCGATTCCGATACCGCACTCGAAGCCCTCGCGGACCTCGGTGACGTCGTCCTTGAACCGGCGCAGCGACTCGACGGTGAGGTTGTCGGAGACGACCACCCCGTCGCGGATAAGCCGGGCCTTGGCGTTCCGCTTGATGACACCGCTGCGGACCACCGCACCGGCGACGTTGCCGACCCGCGGCACCTTGAAGATCTCGCGGATCTCCGCGGTACCGAGCTGGACTTCCTCGTACTCGGGCTTGAGCATGCCCTTGAGGGCAGCCTCGACCTCTTCGATGGCCTGGTAGATGACCGAGTAGTAGCGGATGTCCACGCCCATGCGCTCGGCCAGCTCGCTGTTCTTGCCCTCGGGCCGGACGTTGAAGCCGATGATGACCGCGCCGGACGAGGCAGCCAGGTTGATGTCGTTCTGCGTGATCGCACCGACACCGCGGCCGATCACCCGAATCGCGACCTCATCGGTGCCCGGGTCGATCTTGAGGAGGGACTCCTCAAGCGCCTCGACAGAACCAGACATGTCGCCCTTGATGATGAGGAGCAGCTCTTCGCGCTGGCCCTCCTCCAGGGTCTTCTGCCAGTTGTCGAGGGTGACCCGGCGGCTGGCCTTGGCCTGCTGGGCGAACCGCTCGCGGGCCTCGCGCTGCTGCGCGATCTGGCGCGCCACCCGGTCGTCCTTGACCACCAGGAAGCTGTCGCCCGCGCTGGGCACGTTGGTGAGACCCAGCACCTGGACCGGACGGGACGGCTCGGCTTCCTTGACCCGGTTGCCGTTCTCGTCAAGCATCGCGCGGACCCGGCCGTAGGCGTCACCGCAGACGATCGAGTCGCCGACGCGCAGCGTGCCGCGCTGGACCAGCACGGTGGCCATGGAGCCCCGACCGCGGTCCAGGTAGGCCTCGATCGCCAGGCCCTGGGCCGGCATGTCCGGGTTGGCCTTCAGGTCCAGCTCGGCGTCCGCCGTCAGGATGATGGCCTCGAGGAGCTGGTCGATGTTGAGGTTCTCCTTCGCGGAGATGTCCACGAACTGGACGTTACCGCCGTACTCCTCAGCCACCAGGCCGTACTCGGTGAGCTGGGCGCGCACCTTCTGCGGGTCAGCGGTAGGCAGGTCGATCTTGTTGACCGCCACCACGATCGGCACGTCGGCCGCCTTGGCGTGGTCGATCGCCTCCGCCGTCTGCGGCTTGACACCGTCGTCGGCCGCGACCACCAGCACCGCGATGTCGGTGGCCTGCGCACCGCGGGCACGCATCGCGGTGAACGCCTCGTGACCCGGGGTGTCAATGAAGGTGATCTTGCGCTCTTCCCCGTCCACCGTGGTGGTGACCTGGTAGGCGCCGATGTGCTGGGTGATGCCGCCGGCCTCACCGCTGGCCACGTTGGTGTTGCGGATCGCGTCAAGCAGCCGGGTCTTACCGTGGTCGACGTGACCCATGACGGTCACCACGGGCGCACGCGGCTTGAGGTCCTCCTCGCTGCCGATGTCCTCACCGAACTCGATGGAGAACGACTCCAGCAGCTCGCGGTCCTCGTCCTCGGGGCTGACGACCTCAACCGTGTAGTTGAGCTCCTCGCCCAGCAGTTGCAGGGTCTCGTCCGGCAGCGACTGGGTGGCCGTGACCATCTCGCCCAGTTGCGTCATGACGACCTGCACCAGCGAGGCCGGGTTGACGTCGATGCGCTCACCGAAGTCGGCCAGCGACGCCCCACGGGACAGCCGGATCACCTTGCCGTTACCGCTGGGGATCTTGACACCGCCGAACGACGGCGCCTGCATGTCCTTGAGTTCTTGACGCCGCTGCTTCTTCGACTTGCGGGAACGGCTCGGACGGCCACCGGGACGGCCGAACGCTCCAGCGGTTCCGCCGCGACCGCGACCACCACCGGGGCGGCCGCCGAAACCGGTGCGCGGCGCGCCGCCGCCCGCTCCGCCACCGCGCGGTCCAGCGCCGCCGCCACCACCGCGGCCGCGACCGCCGCCGCTACGGCTCGACGTGCTCGGACGGGCCCCACCAGGCGGGGTGGGCCGCGACGCAGGCATGTTCATCGGGCTGGGCCGCGGACCGGGACGCGGGACAGGGCGCGGCGGCCCGCCTGCGCTCGAGCCGGGACGTCCGCCAGCCGTGCCAGGACCAGGACGCGGCGCCTGGGGGCGCGGTGCCTGGGGACGCGGCGGCCCGCCTGCACTCGCACCGGGGCGGGGCGGCATCATGCCGGGGTGCGGACGCGGCCCCGGACGAGGCGCACCCGTACCGCCGGACGCCGGCGGACGCGGCGTAGGCCGCGTGCCCATACCGCTGGCGGTCGAACTGAAGGGGTTGTTGCCCGGACGCGGTCCCGGCTTGGGCACCGGACGCGGCGTCTTCCCAGATTCAGGACGTGCGGGACCTTGGGCACCGGAAGGCTGCTGACCGGCCTTGCCCGCACCGCCCTCAGGCCGGGGACCGGGGCGCGGTCCCGGCTTGGGCACCGGACGCGGTCCCGGCTTGAGGCCGGGGCCGGGCTTAGGCACCGCCGGACGTGGCGTCTCACCACCGGCCGACGGGGCCGAGGCCTTAGTCTGCTGCTGCGGGCTGGGCTGCGGTTTGGGGCTGGGCTTCTTCTTCTCCTGTCCGCCCTTCGCGCCCTCAGTGCTCTCGCTGCTCTGGCTGAAAGCTTCCTTGAGTCGACGTACCACAGGCGCCTCTACCGTCGAGGACGCCGAACGTACGAATTCGCCCATCTCCTGGAGTTTGGCCAGGACAGCCTTGCTCTCCACACCAAACTCTTTAGCGAGCTCGTATACCCGGACCTTCGCCACTGCTCTCCTTTATCTCGGTCCGGGACATGAGCCTGTGCCGGACCGTCGCTAGCTTGACGTACTCATCGCTGCGTACTCATCGAGCGCTCATCGCAATCTCGACCCGCTTCCGACTCGTTTGCTACACAACAATGGGTGGGTGACGCCGGATCTTCCGGCATGACAAGACCCGCCGCGTACCCGGTTAGTACAACCGAGCGGGCGGCGTGATCATTCCAACCCTAATCCAGAACCTCGGCCAACTCGAAATCAGACCGCGGCAAACCACTCGGCAGCGGGTGAGATATCGAGGGCCCGCTTGACGCGGAACACCCGCGGCCAGACCTGGCGCCGCTGCGCGGCCTCCCAACACCGTCGGTCGGGGTGGAGATAGGCTCCCCGCCCCGGCAGCCGCCGGGCGTGGTCGCAAACGACCGCATCTCCGTCCAGCGCCAGCCTAATGAGGTCTGACTGGGCTGCTTTTGACTTGCAGCCCACGCACGTGCGCACGGGAGCCGCTGAGTTGTCACCCATTCTACCCCGTGGGCTCATCGACCTATGCGAACCGTTCTTCCGCTCGTGCTATTCCTCGCCGTGCTGTTCGGCCATCTCCGTGTCCGAGCGGATGTCGATGCGCCACCCGGTCAGGCGGGCAGCCAGCCGCGCGTTCTGCCCCTCTTTGCCGATCGCCAGCGACTGCTGGTAGTCGGGCACGATGACCCGCGCCACCCGCGCCGCAGCGTCAAGCACTTCCACGTGCGTCACCTGGGCCGGCGACAGGGCGTTCGCGACGAACTGCGCCGGGTCGTCCGAGTAGTCGACAATGTCGATCTTCTCCCCGCGCAGCTCGTTCATCACATTGCGGACACGGCTGCCAAGCGGTCCGATGCACGCGCCCTTCGCGTTGACGCCGGGCTTGTTGGACTTGACCGCCATCTTGGTGCGGTGGCCCGCTTCCCGCGCGATCGCTGCGATCTCGACCGTGCCGTCGGCGATCTCGGGAACCTCGAGCTCGAAGAGCTTGCGCACCAAGTTGGGATGGGTGCGCGACAGGGTGATCGAAGGGCCGCGGTGCCCCCGGCGGACCTGCACGACATAGGCCCGCAGCCGCTCACCGTGGGTGTAGGTCTCGGTGGGTACCTGCTCTTGCGGCGGCAGGATCGCCTCGACCCGTCCCAGGTCGACCAGCACGTTGCGCGGGTCCTTGCCCTGCTGGACGACACCGGAGACGATCTGGGACTCCCGCCCGGCGAACTCGCCCAGGGTGATCTCGTCCTCGGCGTCCCGCAGCCGCTGCAGGATGACCTGCTTCGCCGTGGACGCGGCGATCCGCCCGAACCCGGAGGGGGTGGCGTCGTATTCCCGGATCAGCCGCCCCTCTTCGTCGCGCTCTTCGGCCCACACCGTGACGTGTCCCGTAGCGCGGTCCAATTCCACCCTGGCGTTGGTGTCGGGCCCCTCCTGGCGGCGGTACGCAATCAGGAGCGCGTCCTCGATGGCTTTGACGACGAGGTCCACCGAGATGTCCTTCTCGCGTTCCAGACTGCGCAGGACACTCATGTCGATATCCACGGGGCTCCCCCTCTAATCCGCCGCGTCGTCGTGGCGGAATTCCACCTGGACCTTGCCTCGTCCCAGGTCGGAGAAGGCGTACACCTGGCTTTGACCGTCAACATCAAAGGTGACGCCCGTCTCGTCAGCGTCAATGACACGCCCCTTCACCTGGCCGCCGGCGACCAGCGGCGCGTGCACCAGGCGTCCCCGGGCGCGCCTCCAGTGCCGTGGCTCGGTGAGTGGCCGGTCCACGCCAGGCGAGGTCACCTCCAGTACGTACGGAGACTGCCCCATGACGTCGACCTCGTCAAGCGCGGTGGAAATCTTCTGGCTGACCTCGCCGATCCGCTCCAGGTCGACACCGTCATCGGAGTCCACCACCACCCGGACCAGACGGCGCTTCCCCACCGGGGTGATGTCCAGTCCCTCCAAGTCGAGTCCCGCCTCGGCCAGAATGGGGGCCACTAGCTGCGCGAGACGCTCGCGGCGGGCCTGCGCGCCCATCATGATCCTCCTCGGCGATTCCCGTCCCGGTCCGACGGTCGCGGGGCGGTCCAGTTGTCCACTCGGTTACTGATCGCCTTTACGGCGACCATTTCAGGTTCAAGGGTATCCGCAGTCTGTGCCTCTCCGGCATCGTTTGACCATTGCGTGCGCCAGCAGCACGCTACTCCCCGCCCGTCAACGCGGGCAGCACCAGGCTCTGCAGACCGGCTGCGGCGTGCGAAGATAGGGCGCGTTCGGTTCCCCTTCCGTCACGTTTTCAGGAGGTACCGTTGCGCCACCACGCTCCCTCCCGCCGCGCGGTCTTGGCGGGCGGCGCGCTGGCTGCGGCCGTGATGGGGCTGAGCGGCTGCCGGGGGTCCGACTGGTACCCCAGCGAAGTCACCCCCGACGAGTATCTGCTGCGCTCGGTCATCGCGGAAAAGGAGCGGCTGGTGGCGCGCTACACGGCGACGCTCAACAGCGGCACCGCCGACGACCCCGGGCTCTACGAGGAGCTGCGCGGCCACCACGAACGCCACCTGGCGGTGCTGCGGGACCGGCTTCCGGAACGGGACGGCCCAGAACCGGAGGTCTCCGCCCTCCCTGAGACGCCTCCCCCCGCGGCCACCGACCGGGCAGGGCTCCGGATGGCGGAGGAAGGGGCCGTCGCCAACCGGCTCCGCCAGCTCAGCGAGGTCACCGACCCGGCGCTGGCCCAGCTCCTCGCCAGCGTCGGCGCCTGTGAGGCGGGACACGTCCACCTACTTTCGGAGGCATAGTTGACCGGGACTCTTGACCCCACCCCCAGCGGGGAGGCAGGAGCCGCAACCGCCGCGCTGCGGGACGCGCTGCTGGCCGAGCATGCGGCCGTGTACGGGTACAGTTTCGCCGCTGCCCACACTGACGCGGACCTGCGCAGCCTGTGCCTGTCCCATCTGGAAAAGCACCGCGCGTGGCGGGACACGCTGCACAGCGCGCTCGTGGCCCGGGACGCGGTGCCGCCGGGCGGGGAGGACGCCTACCAGCTGCCGGAGCACACCGGGCCTGAAGAGCTGCGGAGCTTCGCCGCAGGGCTTGAGGAGACTACCGCGCAGGCCTACCTGGAGTTGGCTGCCGTCCCCGATGCGGGGCTGCGCGACCTGGCGGGCCGTGCCCTGGGCGAGGCCACCCTGCGGATGCTGGCGCTGGGCGGCCAGTTGAGCGCGTTCCCCGGCTTCCCCGGCGGAGAGCTCTAGCACCGAAACCGGTAGGGGCATTCCGTACGGAACGCCCCTACCGGGTGGCACTAGCCCCGCACCAGGTTGACGATCGTGTCGACCACGGTGTCCACGGAGACTTCGCTGCGGTCCCCGCTGGCACGGTCGCGCAACTCCACGACCCCGTTGGCCAGGCCACGGCCCACGATGAGCACGGTGGGCACGCCGAGCAGTTCCGCGTCGGTGAACTTCACGCCCGGGGAGACCCCTTTGCGGTCGTCCACGAGCACCCGCACCCCGCGGTCCACCAGCTCCTGGCTGATCCGCAGCGCCACCTCGACCTGGTCGCCCTTGCCGGTGCCGACCACGTGCACGTCCGCGGGGGCGACTTCCCGCGGCCAGATGATGCCCCGCTCGTCGTGCGACTGCTCGACGATCGCGGCGACCACGCGGGACACCCCGATGCCGTAGGAGCCCATGGTGATGCGCACCGGCTTGCCGTCGGGGCCGAGCGCGTCCAGGGAGAACGCGTCCGTGTACTTGCGGCCGAGCTGGAAGACGTGCCCGATCTCGATACCGCGCGCCGTGTAGAGGGTGCCCTTGCCGTCGGGGGCGGGGTCTCCGTCGCGGACCTCCGCGGCCTCGATTGTGCCGTCGGGGGTGAAGTCACGACCGCAGACGAGGTCCACCACGTGGTGGTCGGCCTTGTCCGCACCGGTGACCCAGGCGGTGCCAGTCACGACGCGGGGATCGACCAGGTAGCGGACCTTGTTGGCCTGCAGCGCGCCCGGGCCGATGTAGCCCCGCACCAGGAAGGGGTGCTTGGCGAAGTCCTCCTCGTCCAGCAGGGCCACTTCCGCCGGGGCCAGCGAGGCTTCCAGGCGCTTCATGTCCACTTCGCGGTCGCCGGGAACGCCGATCCCGAGGAGCTCCCACTCCTTTTCACCCGGGGCCCGCGTCTTGACCATGACGTTCTTGAGGGTGTCGGCGGCGGTGAACGTACGGCCCAGGCCTGCGTTGTTGAGGAACTCCACCAAGGACTCGATGGTGGGGGTGTTCGGGGTGTGGTGCACCCGCGCCTCCGGCAGGCCGTCGATGGGCCGCTCGGGCGGCGCCGGGGTGACCACGGCTTCCACGTTGGCGGCGTAGTCGGAGCCGGTGCTGCGCACGAACGTGTCTTCCCCGGTGGGGGCGATCGCCAGGAACTCTTCGGAAGCGGAGCCGCCCATCGCGCCGGACGTGGCCTTGACGATCACGTACTCCAGGCCGAGCCGGTCGAAGATGCGGATGTAGGCCTGGCGGTGCGCCTCATAGGAGCGCTGCAGCCCTTCGTCGTCGAGGTCGAAGGAGTAGGAGTCCTTCATGTGGAACTCCCGGCCCCGCAGGATCCCGGCGCGCGGCCGCGCCTCGTCGCGGAACTTCTCCTGGATCTGGTAGAGGATGACCGGGTAGTCCTTGTACGAGGTGTACTCGCCCTTGACGAGCAGGGTGAACAGTTCTTCGTGGGTGGGGCCCAGCAGATAGTCGGCGCCCTTACGGTCCTTGAGTCGGAACAGGGTGTCGCCGTACTCGGTCCACCGCCCGGTGGCCTCGTAGTATTCGCGGGGCAGCAGCGCGGGCAGCAGCACTTCCTGCGCGCCGATGCGGTTCATCTCCTCGCGGACCACCGCGGCGACGTTCTCTAACACGATCTTGCCGAGGGGCAACCAGGAGTAGACGCCGGGCGCGGTACGGCGTACGAACCCGCCGCGCACCAGAAGCTTGTGACTCGGTACCTCGGCGTCCGCCGGGTCCTCACGCAGGGTGCGCAGGAACAGGTTCGACATCCGCAGTAGCACGACCACCACTCCTCGGTGAGAGCGCGGAGGTATTCCGCTGGGACTTTTGGACACTGGACTGGGCGGGTCGGTGGCCTCGCCCGGAAGGGGTTTCCAGGCTAGCGGTATTGGGCGGGCGCCGTGGACTCCTGCACAGCGCTGCTTCCCGGTTTCCACCCCAGGCGCGGTGTGCCGTCCCGGCTCCGGGCGCCTACCGTAGGACCGGCACGACCGTGACGTGAGGAGATGAGGACGGATGGGCAGGCGCGGGGCGACGACGGCGAAACGGGAGCGGATGGAGCTGCTGCGGGACGCGGACCGTCCCGACTCGTGGATGCTGCTGGTCGACGGCATCCCGCAGTCGCACGTGGACCTCGCCGACCCCACCTATCTCGACTTCGAATATGTGCGCCGCCTCGGCCACGTCGTGGACCTGGTCGCACCGGAGCGCGCCCCGATCGACGCCTACCACCTGGGGGCGGGGGCGCTCACCCTGGCCCGCTACGTGGCGGCGACCCGGCCCCGGTCCCGGCAGCGGGCCGTGGACATCGACCCGGACCTGGTGGCGCTGGTCCGCCAGCAGCTCCCCTGGGACCGTCGGGCGGATCTGCGGGTCGCTACCGGGGATGCCCGGGCCTGGCTGGCGGCGCGCCGCGCAGCCAGTGCCGACCTCGTCATCTGCGACGTTTTCGTGGGGGCGCGCACACCTGCCCATCTCACGTCCGTGGAGTTCGCCGCGGAGGCGGCCCGGGTGGTGCGGCTCAGCGGCATGTACGCGGTGAATGTGAGCGACGGCCGCGGGCTGCGCTACACCCGCTCCCAGGTTGCGACGGTGGCCCAGGTCTTCCAGCATGTGGCGCTGGTCGCGGAGCCGGGAGTGCTGCGCGGGCGGCGGTTCGGGAACCTGGTGCTGGTGGCTGGGCACGAGGCACTGCCCGTGGACGAGCTGGCCAGGCGGGCCCACCGGGATCCGGCGATGGCGCGGGTCCTGGCCGGGGACGAGCTCCGCCGGTGGGCTGCGGGTGCGGCCGTGGTGCACGACGCCGAAGCGCAGGACTCCCCCGCACCGCCGGAGAGCCTGTTTTAACCCGTCCCGCGGTGTCAGGCGGGAAGTTCCCGGTCGATCACCGCGTCGAACTCCGGGGAGTGCCTGACCTGAACTCCGCCGTTGCCGGCAGGCCGGGTGGCCATGCCCTGGAGGCGGCCGTCCCGCCACCACAGCATCTGGTCGGTGACCGCGTTCCCTTCGTTGAGCTGCTGGAACACGGAGTAGAGGGTGGAGATCGCCGGGAGGGAGCGGCGGCTCCGCAGCACCGTATAGGCCAGGACGTTGGTGTCGGGGAGCATCACCAGGGCGCCGTAGGGGGCGGGCTGCTGCATGACGTCGGAGAGCCGCATCACGTGGGCGGACCCGGCCCAGCCGATCCCCTGCACCACGTGCACGTCGGTGTCGCCCCCGGACGACACCGTGTACTCCTGGTACTGGTCGTAGGCCATGTTGCCCAAGGCGGTGAACCACAGGTCCTGTTTGGTGCGCCCCCAGGCCTGGGTGTGGCGTTTGTCGAGGACTACGCCGCTGTAGTTGCCGGGGTCGGTCCGGTACACCAGGAGCGCCGTCAGCTCAGGGTTGATGGAGTAGGCGAGCTTGTCGTAGGGACCTGCCGCGGCAGGGTCCCCGATCATCAGGACGCGCAGCCACGGGGCCGCCACGTCGAAGGGGACGCGCAGCAGCTCTTCGTGCAGGTTGTCCTGGGGGGTGGAGTAGCGTCCGGGGTGGGGAAAGTGCATGGGGTCTGGTATTTCCTTGTGGTCTTGTCCACGGTCTACGGGTCTCTGCTGCTTCTGTACGGTATCGCTGGCCGCTGACAGCCCGCGGCGGCTGCCCCGCCGTGCCGCTGGGCTAGATTCCTCCCATACAGGGGACAGCGGACGCCTGTTCTCCGCTCCCCTGGCGTGCCCCCTGCCCGTGTGTGGAGTTCCACCGTGTCTCTGCCCCGTTCTTCCCCTCCGTCTGCCCTGCCCCGCTGGCGGGGGCCGCTGCTGCTCGCCCTGGCGGGAGTGCTGTGGGGAACCGGAGGGTTCGCCGGCGCTTTCCTGCAGCAGTTGACAGGAATCCACCCCATCGCCACCGCCTGCTACCGGCTGCTCGCAGGCGGGGTACTGGCGATCGTGGCGCTGGGGGTCAGCGGGCAGCTGCGCGGGCTGCCCCGCAGTCCGGCGGTCCTGCGGCGGGTCGCAGCGGCGGGGGTGCTGCTGGCCGCGTTCCAAGCCTGCTATTTTGCGGCGATCGCGGTCTCGTCGGTGAGCCTCGCCACCCTGATCGCGATCGGCAGTGTTCCCGTGTTCGTCACATGCGCCGCGGCGGTGCTGGAGCGGCGGCTGCCCCGGCCTACGCTGCTGGCCGCGGTCTGCTGCGGGGTGCTGGGCCTGGTGCTGCTCAGCGGCGACCCGGGCGGGGACGTGCCGCCGGGGCGGGTGGCGCTCGGCGTGGGCTGTGCCCTGGGGGCGGGCGCGGCGTTCGCTGCGCTGACGCTGGTCAACCGCCGTCCCGTTCCGGGCCTGGACCCGCTGCGGGTGACTGCTTTGGGGTGCCTGCTCGGCGGCACCCTGCTCGTGCCACTCGCCGCGGCCACGGGGATGACGTTCACGCCGACGCTTCCCGCGGTGGGGGTGCTGCTGTACCTGGGTCTGGCGCCCACAGCCTTGGCCTACCTGGCCTATTTCGGGGGGATGCGCACCACCCCGGCTCCGGTCGCGGCCCTCGCCGTGATCTTGGAACCGTTGACTGCGACCGTGCTGTCGCTGCTCCTCCTCGGGGAGGTGCTCACCCCGACGGGAACGGTGGGAGCGGTCCTACTGTTCGGGGCGATCCTGCTGGAATACGTCCGCCCGCCCCGCCGGTGACCAGGGCCCTCGCCTGCTCCGTACGGTGGAGGCGCGACCGAAGAGATCCTCCCTGCGGCTTATGGAGCTGGACGTCGTTGCGCCGTACGGTCGACCTGTGAGAGAACGGCTGTGGCGGATCACTTTCCTCGACGCGGGAATTACCTTGGCCGTGGCGGGGATCACCGCGGTGTCCACGGTGCTTCCCGCAGTGGACTCCCCTGGCGGCCTCGCCTCCCTGCAGGTGCTGCTGCCGTGGGGGCTGGCGCTGCTGGTGGTGGCGGTGGTGCCGCTGCTGTGGCTGAGCGCGTTCCCCATTCCCGTGGCCGTGGTGACCGTGCTGGCCACCACCGCCTACTATCCGCTGGGCTATCCCGACAACTTCGTCATCCTGGCGGGTGCGGTAGCACTGTTCACCCTGGTCGCCCGCGGGTTCCGGCTGACCGGCTGGCTGCTCGGGTTCTCCCAGTACCTTGTCGTCCACGTCGCGGAGACGCTGTACTTCGGGGCACCACGCACGGTGTATGCGCTGGGCATGCTCGCCTGGGTGCTCGTGGTGTTCATCAGCGGAGAGGTGGTACGCAAGCATCGCGCGTACCTGGACATGGCGCGCAAGCATTCCGCGGAGGCGGAACGCACCCGGGAGGAGGAGACTCGCCGCCGGATCTCCGAGGAGCGGTTGAAGTTCGCTCGCGAAGTGCACGATGTGATCGCCCACAATATTTCGTTGATTAACGTGCAGGCGGGGAGTGCCCTCTACCTCATCGACACCCAACCGGAGCGGGCCGCCGAGGCGCTTGCCGCGATCAAGCAGGCCAGCCGGGAGACCCTGCAGGAGCTGCGGGCGATCCTCGGGGTGCTCCGCGCGGTCGACGAGACAGCGCCCCGCTCTCCCGCCCCCGGGCTGGACCGCTTGGACGAACTGGTCGCCGGGGTGCGGTCCTCGGGGGTCGACGTGCACGTCGACGTCGCCGGACGCCCCCGTCCCCTGTCGGCCGCCGTGGACTCGGCCGCTTACCGGATCGTGCAGGAGTCGCTGACGAACGTGGTACGGCACGCGCAGGCGGATACGGTCACCGTGTCTGTCAGATACACCCCCGACGGGGTGTCCCTCCGGGTGTCGGACGACGGCCAGGGCGCCGCTGCGGATTGGGCAGCCGGGCACGGAATTGCCGGCATGCGGGACCGCGCTGCCGCGCTGGGCGGCGAACTACGGGCAGGGCCCGATCCGGAGGGCGGGTTCACGGTGGAGGCGTGGCTGCCCGGCTGACCGGCCGTCCCGTTCAGGTGCGACTTCTTGGGAGGATCTGTGATCCGCGTACTCCTCGCCGACGACCAGGCGCTCGTGCGGGCAGGGTTCCGGGCCCTGCTCGACAGTGCCCCGGACATCAGCGTGGTAGCTGAGGCTGCGACGGGGGCCGAAGCAGTCCGGTTGGCCGTGGCGGAGCGCCCCGATATCGCCCTGCTGGACATCCGCATGCCGGAGCTGGACGGGTTGGCTGCCGCGGAACGCATCCTCGCCGACCCCCGGCTGTCGTCGACCCGGGTGGTCATCCTCACCACGTTCGACCTCGACGAGTACATCTTTGAGGCGCTCCGCCTGGGGGCGAGCGGATTCCTTGTCAAAGACACCGAGCCGGAGGACTTGATCAACGGGGTGCGGGTCGTGGCCCGGGGCGAGGCGCTGCTGTCTCCGAGCGTCACCCGCCGCGTCATCGCCGAGTACGCGGGACGGCCGCGCCGCCCCGCCCCGGACCGGCGGCTGCGCGACCTGACCGACCGGGAACGCGAAGTGGTGGCCCTGGTGGGGGAAGGGCTGTCCAACGAGGAGATCGCTGCCCGCCTGGTGCTGAGCCCAGCCACGGTGAAAACCCATGTCAGCCGGGCCATGGCCAAACTGCGGGTCCGTGACCGGGCCCAACTGGTGGTGGTCGCCTACGAGACCGGCCTGGTGGCTCCGGGGTGGATGCAGTGACGGGCGGATAGGGCCCCGCTTTTCGGGTAAGGGTTTTCCCCCGACGGCGGCTCAGGGTTGTCCTGTACTCCCCGCAGACGACCCCCGTAGTCCTGGGGTGGTGGCTGACCGCGCTGATCCGCACGCTACGGCGTAGCGCAACTGCCTCCCTGTGGGGGATGTGGCGTGCCCTGGCAACCGGAGAGCATCAGAGTGTTCCGAGGACGATCCGGTCGAGGAGCTCGCCTTCCCATGTTCACTGATCCGTTGCTGTGGGCACGGCTGCAGTTCGCGCTGACCTCAGGTGTCCACTACATGTTCGTGGCCTTCACCTTGGGCATGGCGCCGCTCATCCTCGTCGCCCAGGGCAGCGCGCTGCTGCGCCGGGACGAGGCGCGGCTGGCCGCGGTGCGGTTCTGGGGCGGCCTCTACGTCGTGAACTACGGCATGGGAGTGCTGTCCGGCCTGGTGATGGAGCTGCAGTTGGCGCTGAACTGGAGCGGGTTGAACGACGTGTTCGGCCACGTGTTCAGCGCTCCGCTCGCGGTGGAGACGGTCGCCGCGTTCTTCACCGAGTCCACGTTCTTGGGGCTGTGGATCTTCGGCTGGGACCGCATGAACCGCTGGCTGCACTTGGCGTGCTTCGGCGTGGTGACTTTGACCGCCTACCTGTCGGCGTTCTGGGTGCTGGTCGCGAACGGCTTCCTGAAGAACCCGGTGGGTTTTGCGCTGCGCGACGGTGTGGCCGTGCTCACCGACCCTGTGGCCCTGGTCACCAATCCGGCGGCGCTGCTGGCTTTCGCGCACGTGGCCACGAGCGCGCTGCTGGTGGGCGGCCTGGTGATGGCCGGGGTGAGCGCCTACCACCTGCGCCGCGGCAACGATCCGGACGGGATGTTCCGCCGCGGGGTGCGGCGCGGGGTGGTGGTGGCGTCGCTCGCCTTGTTCCCGACCCCGGCGGCCGGGGGTGCCCAATACTCCTTGGCGGGCGCGCCCCCGACGAGCGGGCTGACGCTCAGCTCAGCCGAGATCGCAGAGATCGAAGCGGCGCGGCCGGAGTCCACCATGGTGCTTGCCGAGGTAGGCAACGGCGTGATGACCCTGTGCTGGACGGTGTTCTTCCTCGTTCTCCCCGTGGCCTTGCTGGCCTGGCTGGTGCGCAGGTTGGACCGCTGGCGCTGGCTGCATTGGCTGCTCTCGGTGATGCCGGTGCTGGCGCTGCTCGCCGGGGTCGCTGGCTGGCTCTACCGGGAGCTGGGACGCCAACCGTGGGCGGTTTGGCACCACATGACGACCGCGGAGGCGATCACTCCGCTGTCAGTACCGCACGCAGTGGCCTCGTTCGTGGTGTTCACCGGGGCGTTCGCAGTGCTGGCGGGGATCACATGGTGGCTGCTGGTCCGCTATGCGCGCCGCGGCCCGCACGGGGGTCCGCTGGCCCCTGCCCCGTCGGGGGACGACGCGCCCGCCGTCCCCGTCCACACCTACTAGCTGTCGGCGTTTCCAGGTGAGGGAGTCGTTGTGGAATCCGTGGCTGTCGTCTTGCTGCTCGTCCTGCTGGGAGGCTATTTCGTCTTCGCGGGCAGCGACATCGGGCTGGGCATGCTGCTGCCGTATGCGGCGCGTTCCCCGGCGGAGCGCCGCCGTCTCATCGCCGTGATCGCCCCCTACTTTCTGGGGAGCGAAGTGTGGCTGGTGGCCACCATCGGTGTGGTGGCGGGCCTGGTCCCGGTGTGGGAGGCCGCGGTGGTGACCGCGCAGTGGCCGGTCTTCGTGCTCCTGCTCGCCGCGTGGCTGGGACGCGATGCGGGGCTGTGGCTGCGCGGGCGGCTGCCCGCCGCGAGGTGGCGTGCCGTGTGGGACGGGGCAGTGGCGGCAGGCAGCTGGCTGCTCGCGGTGGCGTGGGGATTCGTCGTCGCTGCCCTGTTGGGCGGGGGAACGCTGCGGCCCGGGGTCACCCTCGTGTGCGTGGCACTGGTCGTGCTCTTGTTTGCGGTACGGGGGGCCGCGTTCGGGGCGGAGCGGCTCGCTGCCGCGGAAGGTGTCGGGGGTGCTGAGCCGGGAGAGCGGGCGGCCCGGGCCTTCCGGGTGCTCGTGCGGGCCGGGCTGGTGGTGGTTCCGGTGGCCGCCGGCGTGCTCTGGGTGTCGGCGGGGGCGGCGCCGGCGGTCGTGGTGGCCGGAGCCGAGGTGGTGCTTGCCGCAGCCGCGGTGGACGCGGGTCGAGGGTGGGCGCGCGTGCTGTCGGCGCTGGGCATGGCCGTGCTGCCGGTGGTGCTCGCGGTCGGAGCCGAACTTCCCGCGCCCGCTGTCGAGCGGAACTCTTTGCTGCTGCTGGTCGCGGCGGCGGGCCCGCTGGTTCCGGTCATGGTTGCGGGCCAGGTGTGGCTGTACCGAATTTCGCGCCGCCCGATAGTCGGTTCGGGATTTTTCGCGTAACAGGGGAATGGCACCGGTTGCCGGTTTTTAAACCTGCTGGGCGGGGATTTGCCGAAACTGGCCACACGGGTTGAGCTGCAGGGCTTCCCGGGAAGAGTGGTTGCCGGAAGACATCCCGATACCGGGACACCGAGCCAAACGGAGGAGGGATCCCATGGGTGATCTCAGGACCGAGGCCAGGGGAGGCTGCAGTTGCGGTCCCAATTGCGGCTGCGGCTGCCAAAACGGGGGCCCTTGCTCGTGCGGCGGTAGCTGCTGACCTGTTCTTCTCCTCTCGCGGAGTGGTCGCCACTCTCCACTGCGGGCCGTCCCGGACCGGGGCGGCCCGCAGTCTGTGCTGCGCGGAGGCATGCACGGCCGTCCCGGCGCTGCTAGCCCACGGGGATGCCGAGCGCGGCGAGTTCCGCGGGGCTGCGGGTGGTGAAGAACCAGTCCCGGAACCGCGGATGGGCGACGAGCCGGGACGCGGGTGCAAGAGCCTGCTCCCCGACCAGGTGGTAGCGGTAGCCGTGCGGGTCGAGCAGGTCCGCCAGTCGTTCTGTGTCGGCGTCGGCCAGCACTTCGCACAGGATGTCGGGGCGGTGGGCGGCCAGGAATTTCTGGCCGTGTTCGAAGACCGCGGTTTCGGTGCCTTCCACGTCGACTTTGAGCAGCACGGAGCTATTCGGCGGGATCTGGTCGGTGAACGTGTCCAAGGCGACGATCTCCACCGGCACCCCGTCGGGGAAGCCGAGCCTGCTGGAGTAGAAGCAGGGGAGGGCGGAGTCTGCCGTGCGTGCGGGCATCATGACGGTGGCCGCCGGGTCGCCGACCCCGGTGTGGTGGAGGGTGACGCGGTGCAGGACGCGGTTGCGCACGCAGTTGTCCACGAGGGCCTGGTAGACGTCGGGCACGATTTCGAAGGCGTGGGCCCGGAGCATCGGGTTGACCGCGGTGCCGACCAGGGTGAACAGGCCGGTGTAGGCCCCGATGTCGAACAGGGTGGTGGCCTGGCGGGCCGCGGCGGCGAAGACGCGGACCGCGAGGTCGTCTGCGGGCTGCGGGCGGCGGCCTCCACCCCAGTACAGTTCTTTGGCGATCACGCAGCGGGCCGGGTCCCGCATCACGTATTCGACGCCGTCTACTCGGCCGACGACTTCGGGGAGGGCAGCGGGGGCGGGCAGCCGTCCCGTGGCGCGGATCTGCGGGGCGAGGACCCGCACGGCGGCACGCATCGCCACGTGGGGCAGCCGCCAGCCCAGCACTTTTTTGATGTGCTTCTTCGTCCCGTACCAGCGTTGTCGTCGGCTGGCGGCGCTGCGGCGGTAGTCGGTCACCGAAGAGTGTGTTCGCGCCATGTCACTGTCCCGACTGGTGGTCCCTGCTCGGCGTGCGCACCCGGCCCTCGTCCGCCCTGCCGTGCGGGGAGGTTGCGCCGACGATGTGTCTCGCCAGATCAACGAAACACTACCCTATGTAACCAGAGAATCACTCTTGACACATGAGGGTGGGATCGCTGTGCCGCGGCAGGCCCGCCCCGTGCGGGCTTCGCGGGGCGGGCCGCGTTTCCGTAAGGCAGCGCGCGTGCTGAACCGGGTCAGAGGGCGAACTGCACCGCGACGCGGTCTGCCAGCATCGGAGCGATGATCGCCAGCGCCGCCCGGTGGTCAGGATGGTCCTGGTAGGCCCGGAAGCCGTCTTCCCCGTCGAGGTCGGCGACGACTGCGAAGTCGTAGTTCCCTGCTGCAAGCCCGAGGTCTGCACCGAAGGCGTAGTTTTTCAGCTCCGGGATTGCCGCGGGCAGCTTGCTCAGGGCCGTTATGACCTGCTCGACCTGGTCAGGGGTGACAGTGTCGTTCCAGCGGAACAGTGCGATATGCCGAATTCCCATACGGAGCAACCTAGTGCCCGGTGCGGGCTCGTTGCTCCCGGGGGAAGCAGGGGTCAGCCGATACGGGTGGCGAGCAGGTAGGCGTCCGGGGTTTCCGGGTTGACGATCTCGTCGACCCGCCACACCTGGTCGTCGACGGTGAACGTTTCTCCGACCCGGACTTCGAGGAGCCCTCCCCATTGTGCTGGGCCGCCGAGTTTGGCTACGGGTCTTCCCTCGTCGTCAATCCAGAACGCGCCTCCCCCGACAGGACCTCCGGCGAAACGGTCGTTGCGGCCGTAGGTGATCTTCTCTTGAGCGCCGACTTCGTGGGGCACGGTAGTACGTCCTCTCTGATGCGAAACTTTTTCGGATAGCACACGCGACAACGGTTTTCACGCTGTGAGCGGGGATTCTCCGTGACCTTATCTCGCTTCTCAGAGTTCCCACATGAGGCGTAAAGCCCTTTAACCGTCATTCCGGAAAAATAGGTGGGCCCGGTGAGGGAGATCACCGGGCCCACGGAGGGGATACTGGAATGCTCCAGTCGGTCAGTCTCGGCCCATGAGGTTCTTCACCCGGCCGACAATGTTCTCCAAATCCGTGCTGAACGGCTGGTCTTGCACCATGTAGGTCCACGTGGTGGAAGGCCGTTTGACCCCGGCTGCGGCCACGTCGAGCCGACCGTCCACCACCTCCAACTTCTCGAACATCTCCGCGGCACGGGCCCGGGCCTCGTCCAGGAAGCCCTTGAACGCGGGGACCGCGTCGCGGTTGAACTCGTCCAACGGGTCGCGGCGGCCCAGGAAGCGCAGGTGGATGCCCTCACGCAGGTCGGCGAGGAAGGCGTTGTGGTCAGCCCACCCCCGGTCCAGGTGGTAGAGGGTGACGAGGCGCGCCGCCCGGGCGACCTCCTCCTCGCCTACCTCTTCCACCAGCCGCTGGTAGGTTTCGGGGCAGTCCACGGCGAGCTGGCGGCTGCCCAGGTCCTCGTGGAGCACAGCCCGGCGCTGCTCGAGCACCACCGAACGCTGGACGTCGATGATCTGGTTGTACCGCCAGGTGTTGCGGTGGAGTTCCAGCAGCTGCCCTTCCGCGATGCGCTGCGCGTGGTTGACCATCTCCTTCCAGGCCGGGTCGGTGATCTCCCCGTCAGCCGAGGAGACCCGGTAGCCCTTCGCCTCGGGAAGGTTGGTGGTGATCAGGTCGTCTTCCACGCTGACGTAGAACACCGAGCCGCCGGGGTCCCCTTGGCGTCCGGCACGGCCGCGCAACTGGTCGTCGAGCCGGCTGCTGGGGTAGCGGCCGTAGCCGATGACATAGAGGCCGCCGGTCTTCACCACCCGGTCCCGGTCCCGCATGTCGCTGCCGCCCAGGCGGATGTCGGTGCCCCGGCCCGCCATCTGGGTGGACACGGTGATCCGGCCGTAGGTTCCGGCCTCCGCGATCACCGCGGCCTCTTCGGCGTCGTTCTTCGCGTTGAGGACGACGCACTCGAGCCCGGCCCGCCGGAGGCGCTTCGCGAGCCGCTCGGACTCCGCAACGTCCTGCGTGCCGATGAGGATCGGCCGACCCGTGGCGTGCACTTCCTTGACCTTCTCCACCACGGCCTCTTCCTTCTCCTCTGCCGTGGCGTAGAGCCGGTCCTCCTCATCGATGCGGATGTTGGGCTTGTTGGGCGCGATGACCGCGACCTCGAGTTCGTAGAACTCGCGGAGCTGTTCGGCGACGGCCATCGCGGTACCGGTCATCCCGCAGCGGATCGGATAGCGCAGCACCAGCGACTGCACCGTGATGGAGTCCAGCACCTCGCCGGTCTCACTGGGCGTCAGGTGCTCCTTGGCTTCCACCGCGGCCTGCAGGCCGTCGGGCCAGCGCTGGAGCAGCGCGATACGGCCGCGCGACTCGTTGATGAGCCGCACCTTGCCGTCCCGCACCACGTAGTGCACGTCGCGGTGGAGCAGGGCGTGGGCGTGGAGCGCCAGGTTGACCCGGGAGAGCAGCGTCGTGTCCTCCGCGGAGAACAGGTCGACCCCGCCCAGGGCCTTCTCCACCACGTTGATCCCGGTGTCGGTGAGGTGGACGTTGCGCCCGTCGTCGTCGACCTTGTAGTCGATGCCGGGACGCAGCCGGCGCACCAGCTCGGCCATGGCCGCGTCGGATTCGGCCGGTTCGGCGGCTCCCGCCAGCACGAGGGGGACCCGGGCTTCATCGACGAGCACGGAGTCGGCCTCGTCGATGATCGCCACGTTCGGTTCGGGAACCACCAGTTCGGACACGTCGGTGGCGAGCCGGTCCCGCAGCACGTCGAAACCGAGCTCGCTCACGGAAGCGTAGGTGATGTCAGCGGCGTAAGCGGCGCGCCGTTCCTCCGTCGTGGACTCCTGGCTGATCCAGCCGACTTCGACACCGAGCAGCGTGTACAGCGGCCGCATCCACTCGGCGTCGCGTCGAGCCAGGTAGTCGTTGACGCTGAGCACATGCACCCGCTGTCCGCGCAAGGCGAATCCGACAGCGGCAAGTGCACCGGTGAGGGTCTTGCCCTCACCTGTAGCCATCTCCGCGACGTGCCCGTCCAGCAGCGCCATCATGCCGATGAGCTGGGTGTCGAAGGGGCGTTCCCCCAGCGTACGGCGGGCGGCTTCCCGGCCCAGCGCGCACAGCTCGGCGAGGTCGTCGCGGTCGTAGGGCAGTTCTGCGTTCCCGAGTTCGGTCGCGACCTCGGTCAGCTCGGCGTCGCTCAGCTTACGCAGCGCCTCTTCGCGTTCCTCAATCGTCTTGAGCAGCTTGATGTAGGGCTGGAGTGACACCGATCCCGGTTTCCCCAGGAGGCGTCGTACGCCCTCTGCCATTCGTGCGAACACCACAGCAGAGTAACGCTGTTCACACCGTCCGAGTTCCCTGCGTAAAGTGCGAGATCACGCCGTAGGACCGGCTCCGCGGCACCCTGCTACCGGAACCTCTCTTCTGACCTGCTGTTACTCGTCCACCACGGATTGTGGACCGCGGTTCCTCCGGCAGGCCGGGGCTGCGCCGCTGCTTGCGGTACCGACCATGGGGGTTAGTGGACGAGCTGGCGGCTCCGCCGCTCCTCCACCACCATCGCGTGCTTGACCAGGCTGATCAGTGTCTCCCGCACCGCTTCCCGCTTGCGGGCGTCCGTCGTCACGATCGGCACGTCGGGCGGGAGCGCGAGCGCCTCGCGCAGCTCGTCCTCCGGGTAGTGGTAGTACTCCTCCTCGGTTTCAAAGGAGTTCACCGCGATGATGAACGGTATGGGGTGCTGCTGTTCGAAGTACTCGATGGCAGGAAAGCAGTCCTCCAGCCGCCGGGTGTCCACGAGGATGACCGCACCCAGGGCGCCTCGCACCAGGTCATCCCACATGAACCAGAACCGCTGCTGGCCGGGGGTGCCGAACAGGTAGAGCACCAGGTCGGTGGGGAGGGAGATCCGGCCGAAGTCCATGGCCACCGTGGTGCTCCGCTTCTCCGGGGTCATGGACAGGTCGTCCACCCCGGCACTGGCATTCGTGATCGCCGCCTCGGTGCGCACGGGAGGGATTTCGGAAATCGAGCCGATGAACGTGGTCTTTCCGACGCCGAAGCCCCCGGCGACGATGATCTTCGTGGTGAGTTTCGGGGAATCGTTCACGGGTTCGTTACCTCGAGACACTGAGGGAGCGCGTGCGCGGCCCCGCTCCGGAAGGTCCGCTGGGGGTGGGAGCGGCCGACGGACATGATCATCACAGGTGAACCTAGCACCGTCTCGGGGTAGCCGCGGCGTTCTCCACCGATTCTGCAGGCGAAGGCGGAGCGGGCGCTCCGTGTAGCGTGCCGCGGTGCCCGCCTATCGCGGGGTATAGGGGTCTCAGCCGGACAAGTGAGCTGTTCCCTGGAAGGGCCCGGATGCGTATTCTCCGCGTCCGGGGCAGCGCCGGGCCGCCACCGGTCAGCTTCTAGCCCACATCCGTCCAGTTTGCAAGGGAAGAAAGTCCTTTGTTTCGGCACGGCGCAGTGCGCAACCGTCGCGGTTTTCGTCCTTTCTCCACGGCGGACTGGATCGGCAGCAACAGATCCGCCACCACCGTTCCAGGCACCTCCTCAAGAATTTATGCGAAGCGTTTTCTCCAGAGAAAACGCTGCCGTTTTTCTGTCGGGGACTGGCCACAAAGAAACCCCCGGAACGGCTGCTCCGGGGGCAGGAAGACAAGGGCGGTAACACCGTGGGTTTTGGAGAGAAACCTCACGAGGGGGGACAGTCACCGCCTCTCGTCATCTCCAAAACCAAGCTTAGGCTTTCTACCACCCGAGGTCAAGAAAATGCCAAAACTCTCGATCCTGCGGGGGATTTTTCCGAATTCTCCTTATCCATCACTGAATTCAGTCCGCACCCCGTATTTCTTCCTTCTTTCCTGCTCGCACCCGGCAGCTCCCGGTCCACGGCCACCGCTGCACCGGGCCACCTCCCCGCTGCCCGTGCAACCGACCGGACAGCAGCAGCGTGCCCGCCCGGCCGGGCCGGCGAGAGCCCAGGTGTGAGCCCTTCCCCGCTTCAGGGCCTACGATTAGGCCGTACCCGAACGGTCCCTGGCTAAGGAGCCAACCGCACCCATGTCCGAACAGCGCATCATCCGACCCACGCCCATCAGCGGATTCCCCGAGTGGACGCCCCGCATCCGGTCCGTGGAGCTGCGCTGGCTGGACCATATCCGCCGCGGTTTCGAACGGTACGGGTTCTCCTCGGTGGAGACCCCGTCGGTGGAGGTGCTCGACGTCCTGCTGTCCAAGGGCGAGACCTCCCAGGAGATCTACACGCTGCAGCGGCTCCAAGCGGACGCCGACGACAGCAGTGACGCACGGCTCGGCCTGCACTTCGACTTGACCGTGCCGTTCGCCCGGTATGTGGCCCAGCACTTCAACGACCTGGTCTTCCCGTTCAAGCGCTACCAGATCCAGCGGGTCTGGCGCGGTGAGCGCCCCCAGGAAGGCCGGTTCCGCGAGTTCACCCAGTGCGACATCGACGTCATCAACGTCGACCGCATCCCGCTGCACTTCGACGCCGAACTGCCGCGCATCGTGCACGAAGTCCTCACCGGCCTGGACATCCCTGCGTGGACCCTCAACATCAACAACCGCAAGGTGCTCCAGGGCTTCTACGAGGGCCTCGGCATCACCGACCCGCTCGCGGTGATCCGCGCGGTGGACAAGCTGCACAAGATCGGCGCTGACGCGGTCCGCGAGATCCTCATCGACCAGGCCGGCCTCAGCTCCGACCAGGCAGCGGCCTGCCTGGAGCTGGCGGAAATCCGCGGCTCCGACACCACGGTGGTCGACGCGGTCGCCAAACTGGGTGTCTCCCACCCCACGCTCACCGCCGGTCTGGACGAACTGGGCGAGGTGTTGGACGAACTGTCGGACCTGCCCTCCGGAAGCGTCGTCGCGGACCTGTCCATCGCGCGCGGCCTGGACTACTACACGGGAACCGTCTACGAGGCGACGTTCAACGACGATCCCGGCTACGGAAGCATCTGCGCGGGAGGCCGCTACGAGAACCTTGCCGGACAGTTCATCCGCCGCTCCCTGCCTGGCGTGGGGATCTCCATCGGGCTGACCCGGATCTTCGCCAAACTCGTGTCCGAAGGCCGCATCACCGGCGGCCGCTTCTGCCCCACCGATGTGCTCGTCGTCCTCCCCAGCGACGAGCGGCGCAGCGCCGCCTTGGCCGTCGCGGCGCAGCTGCGCGAACGCGGCTTCAACACCGAGGTCTACCACCAGGCAGCCAAAATCGGTAAGCAGATCCAATACGCCGTGAAGAAGGACATTCCCTTCGTGTGGTTCCCGCCCTTCGACGACGGTCGGCCCCATGAGGTCAAGAACCTGGCCACTGGGGAGCAGGTGGAAGCCGATCCCGCTTCCTGGAACGGATGAGCCTCCGAGGCGTGGGATTGCCCCGGCCAAGGCAGGCCTCGGTGCAATCCCACGCCGTGCGGGTGGCCGCGTCTCAGGCCGCGACCTCTCGTTTTCTCCCGGATCGCCGGATCTCTCACATATCCGTCGGGGGAAGGAGACGGAAGGGGGCGACACCACGGTTGCAGAGACAAGACCATGCCAGCGCCACGACAGCACCTGCCCGCTCCCCGCACCCCGTTCATCGGCCGAGAACGCGACGTCGCCGATCTGATCAGCCTGCTGCACACCGTGCGCATGGTGACGCTCACCGGCTCCGGCGGTATCGGCAAGACCCGCCTGGCGCTACGCGTCGCCGAACAGGAGCGCAGCCGGTTCGCCGACGGAATGCTCTTCGTCGACCTGAGTGCGGCCACCGCCGGCGACCACGTGCTGTACTCGATCGCCCAGGCTCTGGGCATCGAGACCGCTCGCGGCCAGTCACTCCACGAAGCCGTGCTGCTGGCCCTCCGCTCCTGTGAACTGCTGCTGGTCTTGGACACCTGCGACCGCATCGTGGCCCCGCTGGCTGACCTCTGCCGCAGCCTCCTGCGCACCTGCCCCCGGCTGCGGCTGCTCGCCACCAGCCGGGAGCCGCTGCGCATCCCCGGGGAGAACGTCTGGCGGGTTCCTCCGCTCGACCTTCCCCCCGCTCCCCCAAAAGCACCGGTCAGCGTCCCTTGGTCCCCCCCTTCCCCGGGACGGTTGAGCGTCCACGAAGCGATGCGCTCCCCAGCGGTCCGCTTGTTCGCCGCGCGTGCCCACCAGGCACGCCCGGGGTTCACCATCACCCCCGAAACCGTCGACACAGTCGTGCAGATCTGCCGCATCCTCGACGGGGTGCCCCTCGCTATCGAACTGGCCGCGGCCCGCGTCCAGGTGCTGTCAGTCGAACAGATCCTGCAACGCCTCGACGACCGTTTCACCCTGCTCAACAGCACGGACCAGCAGCTCCCGGAACGGCAGCGCACCATGCGGGCCGTGGTGGAGTGGAGCCACGCCCTGCTCACCGACGCGGAGAAAGCCCTGCTCCGCCGCCTGTCGATCTTCACGAACTGGTCGCTCGACATGGCGGAGGCCCTCTTTACCGCCGACTTCGGGGACAACCTGCTGCAACTGCACGCCTCGCTGCTGGACAAGTCGCTGATCGTGCTGGAAGACGAGGTAGAGGGCATCGCCTACTACCGCATCCTCGACAGCGTCCGCGTCTACGCCGCCGAGAAACTGCAGGCCGCGGGGGAAACCGAGCACTATCTGCGGCGCGCCCTCGAACAGGGGGTGCACTGGGCCGGGGAGTTCGCGTCCGCGATGGGCGAAGACCTGCCCTGGCAGGAGCGGCTGAAACTCCTGAACCGGGTGGAGCGCAACCTGGACAACATGCGCTCCTTCCTGCACCGGGCCGCCACTGGCGACCTCGTAGAGCCCGGACTGCAGGTCTGCGTCCTCCTGCGGTCCTACTGGCTCGCATTCGACCGGTGCGCGGAAGGCGCCGCCTTCCTGTCCGCCCTGCTGGCCGCGGCCCCCGACCAGCTGCCCACGCCGCTCCGGACCCGCGCCCTGGTCCTGTACGGCGAACTGACCTTGGACCTCGACGGCGACCAGATCGTCCACGAACGGCTCACCACCGGGCTCCGCTTGGCGGAGTCGCTCGGCGACGACACTGCCCGCGCCCACGCCCTGGCTGCCCTGGCGGTCCTCGCGCTCCGCCAGGAAGAGTTCTCGACGGGCATCGCCCACGCCACGGAATCCCTGGAGTTGGCGCGACGCCTCGGCGACCGGCTCCTCGAAGTCCACGTCATGGGGGTGCGGAGCCGCCTGGCTGAGGCGGCAGGCGATGTCGACGACGCCCAGCAGTGGCTGTCGCGGACCTTGGCGTTGAGCGAGCAGACCGGCTGCGGCTGGGCCCTGGCCTACTGCCACGAGTCGCTGAGCGCCCAGGCGCTCCGGGAAGGCGCCTCTCAGCAGGCTGAAGAGCACCTGCACCGTGCCCTCACCCTGTTCTCCGAGCTGGGATCGGCGCTGGGTGCTGCGCGGTGCCTCTCAGCGCTGGGCCGTCTCGCCGCGCAGCGCGGGCAGTCGCAGACCGCCTGGGAGCACTTGAGCGGGGCTGTCCGCCGCAGCAGGCTGTCGGGGCGGCGGCTGACTCTGGCCCGCGCAATGGAGGACCTGGCCTGGTTCGCGGCCTCAAAGAACATGACCGACCGGGTTGTGCTCCTCGGCGCGCAGGCGGAAATGCTGCGCCAGTGGGCCCACGCCCCTTCCCCAGGCAGTCAGCGGTTGCGCGAGCACGTTGCCCGACAGTGGGGGGACGCGTCCGCAGCCGCAGCCTGGACCCGGGCCCGCACCCTGCCCCTCGAAGAAGCGCTGGATGCCGCGCTCGCCGCCCCCCATTTCGGAGATGTGCGCACACTCACCCCGCGGGAGCGTCAGATCGCCCGACTCGCGGGTTCGGGACTGTCCAACCGGGAGATCGCAGCCCGGCTGGTGATCAGCCAGGCAACCGTGGCGCGGCATATCGCCAACATCTTCGCCAAACTGAACATCTCCAAACGCGCTGAATTGCCCGCTCGGCTTGCCGCACTCCGGAAAACTCAGACAGACGGACACCCGCAATCGGCGGACACTTCCCCGTGCCGGTCGTGATCTTCCACCCGTATTGTCAAAACAACCATTCCGAACAGTGAAAATATCTGTTTTGGTTGCACTGGGAGTCAATAACCACTAAGACAGAATGTGACGTTCGTTTCTTCCGTTTCAGTCTGTCATTCCCCCCACCCGTCCTCGACTGAGCATAATGTCGCGTTTCCCCACCGCCTGATCTCACCGGAGTCCATGGCAACGAATACGACGCAGGTGCAGCAGAACCTTCCCCTGGAACTCGACAGTTTCGTCGGCCGTGCCCGCGACCTCGATGCCATCCTCCGTCTGCTGGGGGTCCACCGGGTCGTCACCCTGTGCGGGATGGGAGGGATCGGAAAGACTCGGCTGGCTCTGCGGGCCGCGGCGCAGGCAGTGGACCGGTTCTCCGACGGCGTGTGGCTGTGCGAAATGTCCGAGACCACGACCCGCGAGGCGGTGGCGGCGCGGATTGCGTGCGTCCTCGGGGTGCGGAGCGACCACGAGTGCGCTCCCGACCAGGTCCTCGTCGACCTGCTGCGTTCCCGCCGCCTGCTGCTGGTGTTGGACAACTGCGAGCACGCGGTCCAGCACGTCGCTTCCGTGATCGAGCAGCTGCTGCCCCGCTGCCCGAACGTCTCTTTCCTGGTGACCAGCCGGGAACCGCTGCATATCGAAGGGGAGGCGCTGTGGCGGGTCCCGCCGTTGACCGTGCCTGACCCCGGCCACGGGGACCCGCTCGAAGCGGAATCCGTCCAGTTGTTCGTGGACCGGGCCCGCGCGCATGCCCACGATTTCACCGTGACACCCGAGCGGTTGGAGGCGATCGCGACGATCTGCCGCCGCCTCGACGGCATCCCCTTGGGGATCGAACTGGCTGCCGCCCGGGTGCGGCTGCTGTCGGTCGCGCAGATCGCCGAACGGCTCCGCGACCGGTTCACCATGCTGACGTACGGCGACCGGAATGCTCCGGTGCGCCAGCGGACGCTGCGTGCGGTCCTCGACTGGAGCTACGACATGCTGGACGAGCCGGAGCGGCGGCTGTTGCGCCGGCTGTCCGTGTTCTCCGACTGGGATCTGGACTTGGCTGAACGGGTCTGCGCGGATGAGAGCCTGCCCGCGCACTGCCTGTTGGACTTGATGGTCTCGCTGGTGGACCGTTCCTTAGTCACCGTGGTCGGGGAAGTCCAGGGCCGGATGCGGTACCGGATGCTGGACACGATCCGGCAGTACGCGTTAGCCCGGCTGGCGGAGAGCGGGGAGGAGACGCGGCTGCGGCTGCGCCACCGGGAGCAGGTCCTGGCGCTCGCTGAAGAGCTGGCGCACTATGCCGTCGCCGGGTACGGCGTCTCGTGGGAGCAGCGGTTCTCCGCGTTCCAGCGGGTGTGCGCGGAGCGCGACAATGTGCGGACCGCGCTCACCTGGTCGGCGGAGCGCGGGGACGTTGTTGAAGGGCTGCGGCTGTGTGTGGCGCTGCGCCCGTATTGGATGGTCAACGGTCTGCTCGCGGAGGGGGCCTATTGGACCGACCGTTTCTTGGCCATGGACTGCGCCGATGAGACGCTGCGCGGGCAGGCGATGGTGCGCCGGGCTGAACTGGCGTGGGACCGCGCTGACCCGTCTCACGCGGTCACGATCGGCGAGGAAGGGCTCCGGCTCTGCCAGCAGGCGGGGGACCACGGGTCGGTGGCGCTGGGGTTGAACATTCTGGCGATGAGCGATATCCGCGCGGGACGGTTTGACCGGGCTGAGCAGCGGCTTGCCGAGTCGGTCACGTTGACGCGCGCCACCGACGACCCGTGGAACGAGGGGATTGCCCGCAGCACCCAGGGGGCGTTGGCGGCCCGGCAGGGCCGGTGGGAGGAGGCCCGGGACCGCTACGAGGAGGCGCTGACCCTGCTGCGCACGATCGACCACTGGTGGGGGGTGGGGATCACGCTCATCGGCCGGGGCCGGGTCGCGGAAGCGAGCGGGGATCTCCGCGGGGCAGAGCGGTGCTTCCGGGAGGCTTTGGACATTCAGCGGATGATCGGCGGTCCCCCGGAGCTGGCCCGCTGCCTGGCCGGGGTGGGCCGGGTCTTGGCCAGTCAGGGCAAGGTCGCGGAAGCCTACCGCTGCCTGCAGGAGAGTCTGACGCTCTGCCACAACACCGGGCAGCGGCTGGGGACGGCCCGCGGACTGCTTGCGATCGCCAAGGTGGCGCTGGCCGAGGGGCGTGCGGACGAGGCCACCCGGTTGGCGGGGGCGGCGGATGCGCTCCGGGAGCGTTCTGGGCATCCCGCCCCGCGGAAGAAGTGGCCGCTGCAGGGCGGGACGTTCACGCTGCGGTGGGAGGAGGGCCGCCGCATGGACTCTGACGAGGCGGTCTGTGCCGCTGTGCAGGTGGCGGAAGCGGGGGCGGCGTCGGATGCTGCTCCGCTGCTCGACGCGGACGAGGCGGTGCTCACCCCGCGGGAGCGCGAGGTGGCCGAGCTGATTGGCCAGGGGATGAGCAACCGGTCGATTGCGGAACGGCTGTTCATCAGTCCGGCAACAGTGGCCCGGCACGTGGCCAATATCAACACGAAACTGGGGTTCACCTCCCGAAACCAGATCGCTGCGTGGATCAACCGTTGATGTCCGTTTTGTGAAGAGTGGCCTGCGGAGGGAGTGCGTTCTTTTGCGGCACGGCTGCAGCGGGTACGCTATGCCTTCACCGGTGGCCCCTTCTTTGAACTGCGGAAAAGCTGTCTACATACCCCCAAACCCGGAATCTACATATGCATATGCACGGGAAAATGCATGTGCAGACGATTTCTGTGGGGGTAGTCTTTCTTCCGTGCGGTTGTGACGCGCAGAGTACCGCGGTCGGCCCGCACGCCGTTGGGGCGCACCCGTCACGGTGTCCCCGGTCACCTCATCACGCCCTTGGGCACGCTACGGAGACCACGGCACGCGGTGGGAGGACGGCCGTGGCTCTACTGAGGGCGTCGACCGCCGCGGGTTGCTGTGAGGGGAAGCGACCCGCGGCATTGACCGCGGGACTCCCCGGGTTCGCCACGTGGAGGGGGCGTGGCGAACCCGGGGCGCGTCCACCGGGGAGGAGCACTGGGAAACCGGGGGAGGCACATGAGGGTCGAGCGACGGCCCTGCACCGGCAGCGAGTCCTCCGTGCACCCGTCGCGCGGAGGACTCCAGAACGGGTCGCTCATCCACGGCCTGCTGGACCGGTTGCGCTACTGCGTGGACTCCGGCATGGTCGCCGACCACAAGGGGATGCGGATGAGCGGCGCCGAGTTCGCCGGCGTGGTCTACCGCGCTGCCGCGGGGTTGCGCAGTCGCGGGCTCCACCCGGAAGATGTGGTTGCCGTACTCGCCCCGGTGTCCACCGCCCGGCTCGTCTCCGTCTGCACTGCCCTGGCGGTGGGGTGCGTGGCCCTCCCCTTGCAGCCGTCCTCAGACGTTGACATTCTCATCAAGGTGCTGGTCGACACGGATGCCCGGATGATCCTGGCCACGGGGGAACTCGCTCCCCTGGCGGTCAGGCTGGCGGACTGCTCCCGGGTGCGCCAGGTGGTCTCGTTCGGCGGCGCCCCGGAGACGACACCCTTCGCTGACCTGCTCCGCCCGGGTCCGCGGCACAGCAGCTCTGGGACCGTGCCCGGTCCGCACGGCAGCGGTCTCATGGACTACACGGTGCTTCCGGACGCTTCTCCTCGCACGGTCTGCCACTCCCCTTGGGAGCTGATCGCCCACTTCCTGCGTCTGAATACCGGGTTGCGTCTTTCTCGGGGGGATACCGTGGTGCTGGAGAACGGGATGACCGAGTGCGACCGGTACATCCTGGCTGCGGTCGCGCTGTGGAACGGCGCCTCGGTGCTTTCCTTGGCGGATGAGAACGCGACGGTCGCAGCTACGGCTCTCCGCGCTCACCAGGCCGTGGTCCGGGGAGTCCCGCTGCCGTCTCGCATGAGCCTCCGCCCCGCATGACACGGCCGGGGCCGCGTTGGGCTGGCCGCGGCCCCGGCCGTGTCCCCGCACTCATCGCAGGTCGATCTCGAACCAGGCGACATGGGTGGCCTCAGTCCAGTACTCGCCGCTGCGGGAGGAGCAGTTCTCGACGATGAGCTTGCCCCGCCCGTACTCGTTCTGGTCTTCCCGACTGATCACGTCGCTCACGTGGGGGTCTTTGCGGCCCTGGTCGGCGACTGCCACGCGCACGGTCCGGGAATCGACCCTGATGAACAGGGTCATCACTCCGCCGATCTGACCTGACCGGGAGTGCAGCAGGGCGTTCGTAGCCAGTTCACTGACCGCGAGCTCGGCGTCGTCCCGGACGTGCTCAGCGCATCCGGTGCGGCCGAGGAACTCGCGGACCCGGGATCGGATGGAGCGGACCGCGGTGAGGTTGCCGACGCAGCTCCACACCGTGTGGTCAGTGGTCGAACCGGTGTACTCCACGGGGTCGACCACGGGCGCACTGGAGGTATCAGCGGAAGCGAAGGTGCGCACCTCCTGTGAATCGGTCGTCCCCATGTCACTCCCATCGCTCTTCGGTGGGACCGCCAGGATCGCACGCCCGCGAAGCCGTCATGGCGGAACTCAATAACAGGACAGCACACCAACGGTTTTCCGGATACAGCAGCCCCGCAAAACACGGTCACGTGTCCCGCAGAGGTAGCACAAAGAATTCCACGTCAGGGGCATGGATATCCCTTTCGCGCGGCAACGTTCCGGCAACAGCGACCCCCTCCACAGATTCGATACCACCCCTTATTCAATAAGCGACTGAATCGTTATTCAATCCTTTCTCTACTCTGGAAAGAAAACGATAATCGTTTCCAATAGCATGGTGGACACGCACGGTGACCACCGATGGCCGGTACGCCACCATCTCAAGACCAGCAGAGGGAGTCCGCATGAAGATCGCATTCGTCGGCAAAGGCGGCAGCGGGAAAACCACCCTGTCCGCCCTCTTCTCCCGCTATCTCGCGCACTGCGGCGTCCCCGTGGTCGCGATCGACGCCGACATCAACCAACACCTCGGCACCGCGCTGGGCGCCTCACCCGCCGAGCTCAGCACGATCCCCCCGCTCGGCAGCCACCTCACCGACCTCAAAGAGATCCTCCGCGGCCGCAACCCGCGGATCGCCTCCGCGGAGCAGATGGTGAAAACCACCCCGCCCGGGCGGGGTTCCCGGCTCCTCGACCTCTCCGCAGACAACCCGGTGCACCAGCGCTTCGGCCGCGACATCGGCGGAGTGCTCCTCATGCTCACCGGACCGTTCAGCGAAGACGACCTGGGCGTCTCCTGCTACCACTCCAAAGTGGGCGCGGTCGAGATGTACCTCAACCACCTGGTGGACGGCCCCGGCGAGTACGTCGTCGTGGACATGACCGCCGGAGCGGACTCCTTCGCCTCAGGCCTGTTCACCCGCTTCGACGTCACCTTCCTCGTCGCTGAGCCCACGGTGCGCGGAGTCGGCGTCTACCGCCAGTACGTCGACTACGCCCGCGACTACGACGTGACCGTGCACGTCATCGGCAACAAAGTGCACGGACCGGACGACGTGGAGTTCCTCCGCGACCACGTCGGCGACGCCCTCACCGTCTGCCTCACCCACTCCGGCTTCGTGCGCGCCATGGAGAAAGGACGGTTCCTCGACCTCGCCGAACTGGAAGAGGACAACCTCAAAGCGCTCGCCCGCATGCGCGACCTCGTGGACGCGGCCGAACAGGACTGGGAGAAGTTCACCCGCCAGACCGTCGAGTTCCACCTGCGCAACGCTGAGAAATGGGCCAACGCCGCAACCGGGGTCGACCTGGCCGCCCAGGTGGACCCCGAGTTCACCATGGGGCCTGAGGCGCTGGCCGCGTCCCGGCAGTGGTGCTGATCAGCTCCCGTCAAGCGCCCTGTCCGCCGCCGTATACACCTGCGCCAACCGCTTGGCATCGAGCGGGACCGCGCCGTGGAGCGCGTCCGCGAACATCGGGTGCAGACCGGAGAAGACCTCCTCGCTGAACTGCGAATAGTAGGGGGTGACCGGCCGGAGCTGGGCGTCGTCGATCGCCAGTCGGATCGTGTCCAAGAGCTGGTTGGCCTGGTTGTGCCAGGCGTCCTCCCCTGTGATCTCGTAGGAGGCGCACAACTGCGCGGCCTGTTCCGGGGACAGCTTGTTCACGTAGATGTCCTGGCGGGTGGGGGCGTACCCGCCGCAGTAGAACAGAAGCTGCTGCTGTTCCTCCCCGGTGAGGAAGCGGATGAGGTCGAGCGCGGCTTCCTCGTGGGGGGTTTCCGCTGCCAGCGCGAGACTCTGCCCGCCTAGGACCGCTCCGGGCAGGGCCTCCACCGCGTACTCGGAGGCATGCCCGGAGTCGTTCTCCGTGGACGCGATGAGCAGTCGGCGGTACCAGATCGGCCAGTTGCGCATCGCCACCGTCTCCCCGCTGAGGAAGCGGACGTATGCCTCCTCTTCGTTGCTGTCCAACGCGGCAGGGTGGAAGGTGCCGTCCTCGAAACTGGCTGCGATGAGGTTGAGCGCCTGGTGTTCCGCCCCGTTGCGGTGGATGTCGGCGAGGCGCTGCTCACCGGGGACGATGAGCCTCCCCTGCTCCCCGGCGACGATCTCCATCGTGTTGACCATGAACCCCTCGTACTGGGCGAACTGCCCGATGTAGAGGTGGTCGACGTCGGTGCCTTCCGCGGCGTCCGCGAGCTCTGCGAGGATCTCGTGGAACGTGCGCCCCGCGGTCAGCGACCCCTGGCCGACCAGGTCCCGGCGGTAGTAGAGCATGCCCACGTCCGCGGTGAAGGGGACCGCGTAGGCCTCATCCTCGTAGGTCACCGACCGGATCAGCTTCTCCCGGAACGTCCCTTCCAGCAGGGCGGTGCCGTCCGCGTCAGGGAACCCGTTGGCCTCTGCCCAGCCAGGGCCGATCTCTTTGATCCACCCGGCCTCGGCGAACATGGCGATGAACTGGTTGTCAATGTTGATGATGTCGTACTCGGGGCTGCCGCTCTGGGCGTCGCGGACCATCTCCGCGTACTGCTCATCGGCGCTCCCCGGCAGTTCCACGAGGTAGGCGCGGTAGCCCTCCTTCTGGTGGGCTCTGTTCCACTCCTGGATGAGACTGAGGTAGAGGTTGTTGCCGCTGACGTCCCGGCCGGTCGCCAGGTAGATGATCCGGTCCTCCTCCACCTCGCATGCGGCCGCCGCCAGTACGGCCAGCGCTGCCGCCGCGGCCGCTATCCTCCGCACTTCCCGCACTACCTCCCGCCACGTGCTTCCTCGGCTACGCCGCGCGCACTCTCGTCCGCCCTGCCCTCGTCAGCGGCGCGGCATTCGACATTCGGGTGCTCGGTGAGCTGGGGCAGGAGTCCCACCTCGCACGCGTTCTGCTCCTCGGCCTGCTGGGCTCCCCCGCCGACCGCGATGATCCGCACGCGTACGTCGCTCTCGTCGAGCACCCGCTCCAGTTCCTCCTGGCCCAGCCCGGGGTCGTCCTGGATGCGCACCCCGTCGGTGATGACCACGAGGACCGCTTGGGGGGCCTGCTCTTTTTCCAGGGCGAGCACCCCGTCGCGGATCACTTCGCGCAGCGGGGTGGGCCGGTAGATGGGGGTGAGCCCTTCCACTGCGGAGATCAACCCTTGAGGGAGTTCGTCGCGGTGCACCATGTCCACGAGGGTGGCGGCGGTGGTCGCGGCTGCCCCGGTGTCGCCCGCCGGATAGGACCACAGTCCGAAGCGGTCCTGTTCCCGCAGGTCCCGGATGATCGTGGTCGCAGCGGTGCGGGCAGCGTCGAACTGCTGCGGGAGCGAAGCCATCGACGTGGAACGGTCGAAGGCGAGCAGCACGGTCGCGGGTTCGGCGGCTTTCTCGTGCGCGGTCTTCGCCCGGGTCGCCCAGGAGAACCATTCCACGGCGTCGAACTGGGCCGCCCACTGGGGGATTTCCCCTTCCCGCGAGACGCCGTGGCCGGCCGCCAGCTCGGCGGCCGCAGCACCCTGCCCGGTCACCGACCGGTATCCGGCGTAGACGCCGGAGCTGCGGTACGCCTCCTCGTCGTCGGCGAGGTCGAGGAGGAAGTCTTCGAACTTCCGGCGTTCCTTGGTGATGTCGTCGGGCTCTACCGTCTCCCAGTTCACCCGGATGAGCGGATGGTCGAGGAAGGGAAGGTCCGGACTGTAGCGGGGGACCAGGTCGGTTCTGATCCCCTCCGGGCAGTCAGGGGAGACGCTGTCGCTGGCGTGGTAGGCCCGGTACAGGGCCGCTTCACTGACCAGCGCGACCGTGTCGGACCCTGTGCCGAGGCGGCATAGAAGCGCCGCGCTGCTGTCCGCCCCCTCGTCCCCAACGAAACGGGCCTCGGCTTCTTCCACGTCGAGTATCCGGTCGTCTTCCACCAGCAGGCGGGTCTGGTGGGCGCCGTGCAGCCGTCCCACCGAGGTCCACCGCAGTCCGGGGCGCGCCCAGTTCACGTCCGGGTCGTCGTAGGGAATTCCCGGTTCCACGTCGTGGGGAAATGTCGTGGGAACCGCCCAGACCAGCGGGGTCAGCCGCGTGGCCCCCAGGTATTCGAGCCCTCCTGCCTCTTCGTTGTGGTCGAGTTCCGCGCTCTTGATGATCCGCTTATCAACCGGGTTCACTAAATCGAGGTATTCAACAGTGGATTCAGGAATCCAGTAATGGGGTTTGGCTCCTAAAGAGCGGTCGATGAGATAACTAGGCCCTGTTGATCCGGATCCGGGTTCCGCGGTGGTGGGAAGCTGCCAGTTGTTCTGCAAAGTCTTCTGGACGACTTCTGTCGTTCCCGCCGAGTAGACCACCACGTCTGCCGGTCGGCATCCGCCGTTTTCGTCACGGCGCATGATCTCGTATTTGTCGGCGGCGGCTCGCAGCACCGCTTCACTGTCTGTCGCGGTGGCGACGACGATCTGGGTGGGGATCGGGCACGCGGGCCGCAGTATCGGCCAGATCCAGGGGGCGAGGAAAGCGGCCGCGGCGATCCCGGCCAGCACGGTGAGGACGTATCCGGTGACGGGCGAGTCAGGCAGCGTTTTAGCGACGAGGCGGAGTCCTTCGTGCGGGCTGTCCCGCTGTGCGTGCGCGAGGAGCAAGATGAGGGACCCGGAGAAGAGGAGGAGCGAGCCGACCCAGAGGAGGTCTCCCAGCAGCGCGCCGAGGGTCTGCCCCAAGAACTCCTGCCACAGGGCGATGAAGAACGAGGAGAGAACTGTGGCGGCGACGAATATGAAAGATTTGGACTTTTTTGTCGTACCGCGCTGGTCGGTCTGGGTCATGTCAGGGCGGACTCCAAAGCCACAAAGGTGACTGGCCGGGACCGCCTACGCCACCTCCTTTAGGCACTCCAGGATATGCGTCGTCAATCACATTTTCCACCCTATGTGTGGTTGCTCCAATTGGTCAGACTTTACCCGTGACGTGGCCATACATAACCCTCTTCACCTTTCGCGACATTTTCCAACGTCGTCGCGACCCACCAAAACACTCGACCACGCTCTGTTTTCACGGAATTCCGATGCGTAATACAGAACCGCTATTCCGTCACCATGGGTCGTAATCATTCCGCTCATCAGATCGGAACGAATTCCGTGCAGCAGCCTGCCAGTGGAGCGCGGGCACGCCTCCACCCCGGTCTACGGAGATTCGCGGTGGCAGAAAGCCCCCCGGTCGAGGGGGCGGCGGCCGGCTAGAACAGGATCGACATGACTTCGCCGATCTCTTCAAAACCCACTTTGCGGTAGACGGCGCGGGCCGGAGCGTTGAAGTCGTTGACGTAGAGGGTGACGACAGGGGCGAATTCCGCGAGCGCATACCGCACCACGGCAGCCATCCCGGCCACCGCGTGGCCGCGGCCCCGCAGCTCCGGATGCACCCAGACCCCCTGTATTTGGCAGGCCCGCGGGGTGACCGCGCCGATCTCCGCTTTGAACACCACCCGGCCGTCCTCGATCCGGGCGAATGCGCGGCCCATCCGGATCAGTTCCTCCACCCGGGCCCGATACAGCAGGCCGCCGTCCCCGACATCCGGGGGCAGCCCGACTTCTTCGGTGAACATGGCGATACTGGCAGGCAGCAGGATGCCCAGCTCGTCGAGCCGGACCCGCCGCACGAGCGGGTCGGCGGGCACCGCAGGCTCCTGGGAGGTGGCCATCACCGGTTGCCGGGCCCGGATTGCCCGGGCAGGCCCCCAGTAGGGCCGCAGCCTGCGCCACAGGTCGGTCACGGCCGGGATCGGCCCCACGATCGACGAGCAGCGCCGCCCCTGCCAGCGAGCGCGGTTGGCGAAGTGTCGGATCGCTTCGGGACCCGCGTTGACGGGGATCAGGTTCGCACCCGCGTAGCACAGCGCGGTAATGGCTTCGTCTTCGATGTACCCCCACACTTCCGCGCCGAGCCGCGCAGGATCCAGGCCCGCGACGCGCAGCCGGGAGGCGACGAACACGTTCCCGACCGGATCCCGGTCAAGCAGCGCGCACACCTCGGGATAGTCCCGTTCCCCAAGCACCCGGATCGGCGAGGTCCGTAGCATCCGTATCACCTCACCTGCGCGTTTCCAGGGCGGGATCGGCTTCCGCCTCAGGGCAATCGTAGCCGCGGTACCGGTACGGGAAACGCACTGCTGCGCTCTTTTCTTACCGGTTTGACGGTTTGCCGACCATGATTTACCGCAAGATCACCTTTCTTGGGCGTATCGGAGGACTGTCCGGGCGTCTTCACTGTCCTTCTGTACAGGGGACGGTTCCGGCAAGGGCCGGGCCGCGCAGGTCAGGTCGGCGCCGTCAGCTCCGCCCTGCGCGGCGGGCAGGGTACCGTCGCGCAGATAGGCGGTGAGCGTGTCGTCGATGCACGGGTTGCCGCTGAGCGAAATACCGTGGTCCACTCCCCCGTCTTCGATGACGAACCGCCCGTGCGGGAACCGGGCCCGCATCGCATAGGCCCCGTCCACCGGGGTCGGCCCGTCCGCGGTGGCGTGCAGGAGCAGGGCGCTGTCCACCGCGGTGCCGTCCACGTCGAACCAGGGACGGGCCGGGGCGGACCAGAATCGACACGGCGCGTTGTACCAGACGTTGTTCCACGCGATGAAGGGTGCGTCGCGGTGGGTTTTCACCGCGTCCTCCCGCCACCTCCCCCAGTCGGCAGGCCACGGCGCATCCGTGCACTCGGTGGCCAGGTAGGCCCCGTACTCGGGGTGGCTGGCGGCGTCTTCCCCCAACCTCTCGTGGAGGTCCAGCAGCAGGGTGCTGTCGTCGTGGACGACCTGCGCGGACAGGGCTTGGGCGATCGGCGGCCAGGCCGCGCTGGTGTAGGCGACGTAGAGGACGAGGGTCTCCAGCTCGGTGGGGCCGAGGAGACCGGCGAGCGGCTGCCGGGCCAGTTCGTCCCGCAGCGCAAAGTAGCGGTCGGCGACCTGGTCCCCCGTGGTTCCCAGCCCGTAGGTGTCGTGGTGGCGGGCAGCCCAGGCGAAGAAGTGGCGGGCAGTGGCGTCCAGGGAGCGGCTCTGCGCCACGTTCCCCTCATACCAGGGCCGACCAGGGTGGACGATGCTGTCCAGCACGAGGCGGCGCACCCGCTCGGGGTAGCGGGTGGCATAGACCGCGCCCAGGTAGGTGCCGTACGAGTAGCCGAGGTAGTCGATCTGCGCCACGCCGAGCGCCCGCCGGAGAGCGTCCAGGTCGGTGGCGTGGTCCACGGTGGTCATGTGGTGCAGGAGGGGCCCTGAATGCTCCGCGCAGGCGCGCGCATAGGCGGCGGCCCGGTCCACGAGCTCTTGCTCGGCCTGCTCGTCCGCGGGAACCGTGTCGGGGCGCACCGGGGCGAAGTAGGCGGGATCGCAGACGACAGCGGGCCGGGACGCGCCTGTCCCCCGCGGGTCGAAGCCCACGACGTCGTAGGCGGCGCGCAGGTCGTCAGGGAGCCGCATAGCGACAATGCCCGCCCAGGCACGGCCGGGACTGCCTGGGCCTCCCGGGTTGACGACCAGCACCCCGCGCCGCTGCCCGCTCGCCGGCACCCGGGAGAGGGCGAGCACCACGGTCTCGCCAGCGGACGGGCCGCGCCCGTGGTCGAGGGGGACGCTGAGTTCCGCGCACTCCAGCAGGATCTCGTCGTCGGGGGGTTCCAGGTCGGCGCACTCAGACCAGTCCAGGATGTCGTCCGCTGCCGCGGGCACAGCCGTCCCGGAGGCGGCCAGCACGCCCGCCACCACAGCCCCGACCAGCTTCGCCACCACGTACCGCATTGATCCCGCCTCTGTGAGTGACAGCAGTTCCGGGGGCATTCTGCCGAGGCGGGGCCGCAGAGTCAGGAAACGACACTCCCCTCCCCGCGGGCAGGGCTGGGGTCTCCGGTGTTTCAGGACCGGTGTCCCACCAAAAAAAGGGGGGCCGGTCCGGCCCCCGCGCGAAGACTGTGCGGTCTAGCCCGCCACGTCCACGCTGGGCTGGCCCGAGGGCACGCCTTCGGCGCGCATCTCCTCAGCGATCCGCAGAGCCTCCTCGATCAGGGTTTCCACGATCTGCGACTCCGGCACCGTCTTGATGACCTTGCCCTTGACGAAGATCTGGCCCTTGCCGTTGCCGGAGGCCACGCCCAGGTCCGCTTCACGGGCCTCACCGGGGCCGTTGACCACGCATCCCATGACCGCCACGCGCAGCGGCACGTCCAGCCCTTCCAGGCCCGCGGTGACCCGGTTGGCGAGGGTGTAGACGTCGACTTGGGCCCGTCCGCAGCTCGGGCAGGAGACGATCTCCAGGCCGCGCTGCCGCAGCCCGAGCGACTCCAGGATCTGGATGCCGACCTTGACCTCTTCCGCGGGGGGAGCCGACAGGGAGACCCGGATCGTGTCGCCGATACCTTCGGCCAGCAGTGCACCGAAAGCCACCGCGGACTTGATCGTGCCTTGGAAGGCCGGGCCCGCTTCGGTGACCCCCAGGTGCAGCGGGTAGTCGCAGCGTTCGGCGAGCATCCGGTAGGCGCGGATCATGACGACCGGGTCGTGGTGCTTGACCGAGATCTTGATGTCGTGGAAGCCGTGCTCTTCGAACAGGGAGCACTCCCACAGGGCTGATTCCACGAGCGCTTCGGCCGTGGCCTTGCCGTACTTGGCGAGCAGCCGCTTGTCCAGCGACCCGGCGTTGACGCCGATCCGGATCGGGATCCCCGCTTCAGAGGCGGCCTTGGCGATCTCCCCGACCTTGTCGTCGAACTTCTTGATGTTGCCCGGGTTGACGCGTACCGCCGCGCAGCCCGCGTCGATCGCGGCGAACACGTACTTGGGCTGGAAGTGGATGTCGGCGATCACCGGGATCTGCGATTTCTTCGCGATGATCGGCAGCGCTTCAGCGTCGTCGGCGCTCGGCACCGCGACCCGCACGATCTGGCACCCCGCCGCGGTCAGCTCGGCGATCTGCTGCAGCGTGGCGTTGATGTCCGCGGTGACCGTGGTGGTCATCGACTGCACCGAGATAGGAGCGTCGCCGCCCACGGGGACGTTGCCGACCATGACCTGCCGCGTTTTGCGGCGCGGCGCCAGCGGCTGCGGAGGAGCAACGGGCATTCCGAGATCGACGGACACGCGATTTCACCTCGCTGGCCGCCGGGGTGGCCGACGGCATCGCTCGACTTACTTGGTTACCGGGGAACGTCGCCGCGGCGCAGACCTGCGTCGCGGCAGGGCACGGGGGATGGAGACCTCGCCGTGAGTCGATGTGTCACAAGGCTACCCGGATCGGGCACCGTTCCCTGCCATGGTCGGGCTGGGAACGCCTCGGACTTCGCCCAGGCATTCCCGCTGGTTCACCTGTGTGTTGCCGACGTATCACCGAAGGTACTCCCCGGGCTGCTAGTAGATCAGGCGGACCGGGTTGACGATGTCGGCGACCAGCAGCATCAGACTGAAGCCCACGAAGCAGGCGACCATGATGTAGGCCACGGGCATGAGCTGGGCCACATCGAAAGGTCCGGGGTCGGGGCGTTTGAAGATCCGGGCGGTCCAGCGGCGGACCGACTCCCACAGCGCGCCGACGATATGCCCGCCGTCCAGCGGCAGGATCGGCAGCATGTTGAAGGCGAAGAGGAACAGGTTGATCCCGGCCAGCAGGTTGATCAGCATCGCGACCCGGTCCAGGACGGGGGCGGGCATCGCGAGGATCTCGCCGCTGATGCGGGAGGCGCCGACCACGCCGACGGGGGAGTCGGGGGTGCGTTCCGCGCCGAGGAACGCCGCCGCGAACACGTCGGGGATCTTCGACGGCAGCGTGATGATCGCCTTGCCGACGGAGACCACGGTGTCACCGAAGAACGCAGCGGTCTCTGCGGCGCTGAGCGTCTGCCGCTGCTCTTGCGGCGCGAAACCGAGGAAGCCGGCGGTGACCGTCTCCGGGATCTGCCGTCCTTCCTCGTCGAGGATCGGATCGCCGTCGGCGTCCCGGCGGACGACCGTGTTGCCGTCCTCGTCCCGTTTCACCACCTGGTTTTCGATGAAGTCGGCGTGCAGGGTGATCTTCTCGCCGTCCCGGATCACGTCGACCGTGCCGGGACCGATGTGCGCGCGGATCGCGGACTGCACGGCCTCCCAGTCGGGGGTGGGCTGGCCGTTGACCGCGACGATCCGGTCGCCGACTTGCAGCCCGGCCGCGGCAGCGGGGGACGGGTCGGCGTCCTCCGGGCATTCGCTGGTCGCCGCGGTGGCGGGCACCACGCATTCGTGGACGGCGCCGACCACGGTGGTGGGCTGGTAGACGCCGATCCCCATGAGCAGGACCGCGAACAGGACCACGGCCAGGACGAGGTTCATGAACGGCCCGCCGAACATGACGATGAGCCGTTTCCACGGCGGCCGCTGGTAGAACTGCCGGTCTTCGTCGCCGGGTTCGACTTCCACGTAGGACGCTTCACGCGCGTCCTCGATCATGGCGCGCCACCGCGACATGGGCTTGTCGGGGTCGGCGGGCGCGGCGGGCGGGATCATCCCGACCATGCGCACGTATCCGCCGAGCGGGATCGCTTTGAGGCCGTACTCGGTGTCGCCGCGTTTGACCGACCACAGCGTTTTTCCGAAGCCGACCATGTACTGGGTGCAGCGGATACCGAACAGCTTGGCCGGTACCAGGTGTCCCAGCTCATGCCAGGCGATTGAGAACAGCAGGCCGAGGATCATGAGGACGATCCCCAGCACGGTCAGCAACGCCACCATGTACGTCTCCTCATCCCTGCCGGGAGATGAGCTCCTTGGCCCGTTGTCGGGCCCAGTCGTCGGCTTCGTAGACGTCTTCGAGCCGCGGCACAGTCCCTCGGCTCTCTCCCCGGTGTTCTGAGACTACCCGCGCCACGGTGTCCAGGATCGCCGGAAATGCCAGACGCCCGGCGAGGAAAGCGGCGACGGCCTCCTCGTTGGCGGCGTTGTACACGGCCGGCGCGGTCCCGCCCACAGATCCGACTTCGCAGGCCAGCCGCACGGCGGGGAACGCCTCGTGGTCGAGGGGTTCGAAGGTCCACTGGTGGGCCCGGGTCCAGTCGATGGCGGGAGCGGCTTCCGGGACCCGGTCCGGCCAGGCGATGCCGTAGGCGATGGGGATGCGCATGCTGGGCGGGCTCGCCTGGGCGATGGTGGAGCCGTCGACGTACTCCACCATCGAGTGGATGACCGACTGCGGGTGGACGACGACCTCGATCTGTTCGAAGGGGATGTCGAAGAGCAGGTGCGCTTCGATGACTTCCAGCCCTTTGTTGACCAGGGTCGCGGAGTTGATGGTGATGACCGGGCCCATGCGCCACGTGGGGTGGGCGAGCGCCTGCTCGGGGGTGACGTCGGCGAGCTCGGCGGAGGAGCGGCCGCGGAACGGTCCGCCGCTGGCGGTGATGACGAGGCGGCGCACGTGGTCGCGGCGGGCGGCGAGGTTGCCTTGCGCCAGGCTGGTGAGCTGGTCGGCGGGCAGGCGGGGGAAGCACTGGGCGATCGCGTAGTGCTCGGAGTCCACGGGCACGATCTGTCCGGGGACGGCGAGCTCCCGGACGAGCGGGCCGCCGATGATCAGCGATTCTTTGTTGGCAAGGGCGAGCAGCCGTCCGGCGCGCAGCGCAGCGAGGGTGGATTCCAGGCCGAGCGCCCCGGTGATGCCGTTGAGCACCACGTCGCAGTCCCAGGCGGCGAGCTCCGCGACTCCTTCGGGTCCGGCTAGGACTTTGGCGGCACTGCCCCGTGCGGAGAGCTTGTCGCGCAGTTCAGCGGCTTTGACGGCGTCGGCGACCGCGACGGCTTGGACGTCGAGGGCGCAGGCTTGGTCGGCGAGCAGGTCGAGGCGTCCGCCGCCAGCGGCGAGTCCGACTACGTCGAAGCGGTGGGGTTCTTGCCGGACCACCTCGATGGCTTGGGTGCCGATCGATCCGGTGGAGCCGAGGATGACGACTCTGCGTGGCATGCGGGCAGCCGGTGCGGGGGTCGGGTCGAACACCTCTTGGGGTGGAACAGCAGTGGTCACACCCCCATTGTGGCGTAGCGTCCGCTTCGTTTGTCCTGGATCGGCGGCTTCGAGGGCGCGGTACCGGTGAAGCCAGGAGACACGCAGCCCAGTGGCCTTCCCCACCAGGAAGAGTGAGTGCCTTCACAAGAAGGCCTTTACAAAAGACTTATCCCGGCTTTAACTTAACGACGAAGTAACTTACTTCACAGTAGCGGGGGCCTCCCCAAAGGCCCCCTACGGCCCACCCGGGATGCGACGGCAGGCGCGGCCGTCGGTATCTCCCGCTCATTCCGGAACGAGGTCTTATGAAACGACTGTCCGCAGTCATCAGCGTCACCCTTGCTGCGCTACTCAGCGCAGCAGTACTGTCACCCCCCGCTCACGCTACTGTCGGGTCCACCACCCAGAAAGTCCGCATCCCCGTCGACGACGGGACGGAACTCAGCGCACTCGTCATCACCCCGACCGGCACCGAAGGCCCCCACCCCCTCCTCGTCATGCCTTCGGCCTGGTCCACGAACAAACTGCTCTACGTGGGCGCGGCCTGGAAACTCGCCCGCGAATCCGGCTACCAGGTGATCAGCTACACCTCCCGCGGCTTCCACGAATCCGGGGGCCGGATCGAAGTCGCCGGACCACGGGACGTCGCCGACGCCCGCGCCATCATCGACTGGGCGCTCGCCAACACCGACGCCGACCCGGACCGTATCGGCATGGCCGGCATCTCCTACGGCGCAGGCATCAGCCTGCTCACCGCCGCCGAAGACGCGCGGATCAAAGCCGTCGGCGCCATGAGCGGCTGGGCTGACCTCACCGCCTCCATCTACCCCAACGAAACCTTCAGCACCCAGGCCGTCGAACTCCTGCTCTCCTCCGCCCACCTGACCGGGCGGCCCGGCACCACCCTCCAGGAGATGGAGCAGGGCTACCGCCGAGGCGACGTGCAGCCCGCCCTGGACGCCGCCCCCGTGCGCTCCCCCGCGACCAAAGTCGACGCCATCAACGCGCACGGCACCGCGGTCATGATCGCGCACGCCTGGAACGACGGCATCTTCCCGCCCGGCCAGATCATCGACTTCTACAGCGCGCTGACCACCCCCAAGCGGCTGATGCTGGCCCCAGGCGACCACGCCACCCAAGAGGCGTTCGGCGCGTTCGGCCTGCCCAACGAGACGTGGGAGTCGCTGAACCGCTGGTTCGACCACCACCTGCGCGGCATCGACAACGGCATCAACACCGAACCCCCCGTCCAGGTGAAGCCGAACAGCGGCAGCGGACCGTGGACCGGATACCCCGACTGGGAGTCGGTCTCCTCCGGGGAGCTCGTCTACCACCTGACCAAGCCCGCGGCCAGTTGGACCAACTGGCTCAGCACGGGCGGCCTCTCCCCCGACCCCGCCACCGGCTGGAACTACCAGATCCGCACCGCGCTGGGCACCACCGCCAACAGCGGAGCCCTCATGCTCAGCGGCGCAATCCAGCAGCTCGCCCAGATCCCCACCGGGGTGGCGCTGCCCCTGGTCAGCCGGGTCTACGCGGGGGTGTGGACCGGTCCGGCCCTCACCAACGTCACCGTCAGCGGCACCCCGCGCCTGCGGTTGACGGTCACCCCCAACCGGTCTGAGGCCAGCCTGTTCGTCTACCTGTACGCGGTGAACTCCTCGGGCACGGGAGCGCTCATCACGCACAAGCCCTACACCCTGCGCGGAGCCACCCCCGGCCAGGCGCAGACCGTGGAGATCGCCCTGGAACCCGTGGTATGGCGCGTCCCCTCCGGACACCGCCTCGCCCTCGTCATCGACGGCCAGGACCTGCGTTACGGCAGCGAGAACGGCGTGGGCAGCACCGTCACGGTGAGCTCCCCCGCCGGCGACCCGTCCTGGCTGCGCATTCCCACGGCCTAACGGCTGACCCCTGGACCACGGCCTCCCTCCGCGCCGGGGAGGCCGTGCCTTTTCCGCGGTTCGTCCCCGCACAGCCAGCAAAGATAACTAAAAGAAGTCACTTGAACACGGAGAGTGTGGCATGCTTCGGGGACATGAACCGGTCAATCATGTATGCGTTCCTCGCCTCACTCACGCTTGTCGCAGCCGGGATAGCCCCCGCCTCGGCTGTTGAACCCTCCCACCCGGTCCCCCTGGACCCGGCCCCAGAGGTGGTGCACCAGTCCGCGGCGACCACCCCCGAGCAGCAGCGCGCCGTCGCGGCCTACTGGACCCCCGACCGCATGGCTGCCGCCCTCCCCCTTCCCTCCGCCCTCGACGACCTGCCCGTCTCCCTGTCCCTCCTCGGCGGCCGCCGCGCCTCCGACACCGACACCGACACCGACACCGACACGACTAGCCTGTCCGACTCCTCGGTCCGCCGCTGGACCGGGGGAGGCCTGGTCGCCGCCACCACCGGACGGGTGTACCTCACCTTGGACGGCGTGGACTACACCTGCACTGCCTCGGTGATCAACGCGCAGAACCGCGACACTGTCCTCACCGCAGGGCACTGCCTGAAGAACAAGACCGGCTCGTGGGCGGAGAACTGGATCTTCGTCCCCGGTTACGCGGACGGTCGCGCCCCCTACGGCCGGTACACCGCCCGCGACATGCTCGTCTCCCCCAAGTGGTCCCGGCAAGGGGACGACAGCTACGACTTCGGTTTCGTCGTCCTCAACACCGACCTTCGGGGACGGCACGTCGCCGACCGCACCGGGGCCCAGAAAGTCTCCTTCAGCGGACGCATCGCCCCCTACGTGCACGCCTTCGGCTACCCGTCGTCCCCGCCCTATTCGGGACGCCACCTGTACTACTGCGCGGGCGCCACCCACGCCGACCGGCAGGGCACCCTAGGCTCTGGCATGGACTGCGCCATGACCCAAGGCTCCAGCGGCGGACCGTGGTTCGCCGACTTCGACACCACCACCGGAACCGGAACCATCACCTCGCTGACCAGCTTCAAGTACACCGACAACGCCGCTGTCCAATACGGTCCCCGGCTCGGCGACGAAGCCCGGCGCGTCTACGAGGCCGCGCAGATCCTGTAACCGGACCACCGGCACCCGAGTGCCGGCTGCACACACCGCCCGGCGGGCCCACCCGCAGGGTCCGCCGGGCACACAGGCATGCCGCAGACCGTGCGGCTGCCGCCCACTCGCAGCACAGCCCCGCACCCACCACCCGTAGAGACAAGGGAAGGGCCGAGCCGGACGAGTAACGTGGAGGCGGCGTCCAGCCCGGCCCCGGCCGCCCGGGCACGCGTCGGGCGGCACCACCCGCAGCCCCGGAGCCGGGACCGGAAGACCAGCTCCGAGGCCGCGCTTCGCATGCGGGTTACAGCACCCCGGTGAGCACCATCACCCGTTCGTCGGTCAGGTCGTCCATCGCGGAACGCACCCCCTCCTTGCCGACCCCGGACTTCTTCACGCCGCCGTAGGGCATCTGGTCGGCGCGGTACGTGGGCACGTCACCGATGATGACCCCGCCCACCTTCAGCTCGCGGTGCGCCCGGAACGCCGTCGCCAGATCCCGGGTGAACACCCCCGCCTGCAAGCCGTACTTGCTGTTGTTGACCTCGGCGAACGCCTCATCCACGCCGCTGACCCGGCGCAGCACCATCACCGGGCCGAAGACCTCCTCGCACACCACCTTCGCGTCGTCGGGGACGTCCGCCAGCACGGTCGGAGCCATGGTCACCCCGTCCCGGGTGCCGCCGGTGAGAACCGTGGCCCCACCCGCCACCGCCTCGTTCACCCACTGCTCGACGCGGGCCGCGGCAGCCTCGTTGATGAGCGGCCCCACCTGGGTGGCCTCGTCGGCGGGGTCCCCGGTCACCAGCTCTTCGACCCGCTGGACCAGCTTCGCGGCGAACTCGTCGTAGACGGCGTCCTCCACGATGACCCGCTGCACGCCGATACAGACCTGGCCGGCCTGGTTGTTGCCGAACAGGGCGATCCGCCGGGCCGCCCAGTCCAAGTCGGCGTCGGCCAGCACCACGGCCGCAGCATTCCCACCCAGTTCGAGGGTGACGTGCTTGTTCGGGGCCATCTTGCGCAGCTCCCAGCCGAACTGGCCGCCGGTGAACGAGATAACCGGCAGCCGTTCGTCGGTGATGAGCGGCTGCGCCAGTTCGTTCGGCATCGGCAGCACGGAGAACGCCCCGGCCGGCAGATCGGTTTCAGCGAGGATCTCGCCGAGCACCAATGCAGAAAGAGGCGTCGCGGGAGCGGGCTTAACCACGATAGGCGCGCCCACCGCGATCGCCGGAGCGACCTTGTGCGCGACCAAGTTGAGGGGGAAATTGAACGGGGAGATTGCCAGCACTGCACCCTTGGGGACGCGGCGGATCAACGCGATCCGACCCTCCCCCGCACTGTCGGTGTCCAAGCGCTGCACCCGCCCGCTGTCGCGGCGGACCTCTTCTGCAGCCCAGGTGAACACGGAGACAGCCCGCCCCACCTCGGCACGCGCCCACAAGATCGGCTTCCCGCTCTCCGCAGTGATGAGCTGGGCGATCTCTTCGGAGCGCTCCTGGAGCCGCCGTGCCACGTGGGCGAGGGCCGTAGCGCGCACGTGGGCGGGGAGCGCCGCGGTGGCGTCGAGGGCACCGTGCGCGGCAGCCACAGCCTGGTCGACCTGTTCCGGGGAGGGGACGGCGACCGTTGCCACGGTCTGCCCCGTGTAGGGGTTGGTGACAGTGAGTTCGTTGTCGCCGGTAGTTGCTGACCCGGCCAGCCAGAACGGACGTTGAGACATGTTCGTGACGCTACTGCTTCGCAGTGTCGTCTTCCTCATCCATTCGGGCCCAACAACGCAGGCCTTCACTCCATCCTGGCGATTTCTGCACTGTTCCCGCGCCTTTCCCGCGGGCCTGTGCGAGTGTTGTGCACAGTTGTCTCCATTCGGTGGCGCAGCCGATGCCGGTCAGCCACTCTGGTGTCAGAGCGCGCGACGGTCCTCCCCCGCTGTTCCGCGTGTTCAGGGTAGGAATCCTTCTGCCCGAGCCTTGCATCAAGGAGACCGCGACGAGAACCGTTATTTGGAGATCACCGCTTGCCACTCGTTTACCGCACTCTTTTCACCGTTCCACCGCCGTGCGACGTCGTCGACCTGAGCCTCGACACGTTTTCGGCCTGGCTTGCGCAGAAGTCCGACGGCTGGACCCCGGACATGAGCCGGTCCGGGCACTACGTGGTGGACCACCGCTACACCGTGAAAGTCATCCGGCACGACAACCCCGACGAAAACCTGCGTTTTGTCCGGCTCAAAACCGAGTCCTTGCACGAGCGCAGCGGAACCGTCTGGCAGACCGTGCTGACTGCCGTGTCCGACCCGGGGCGCGAAGCCGATCGCACCGTCTGGATCGAGATGACCGCGACATCCCCCCGGGAGAGGATCGGTGTGGGCGGTGAAGGGGTCTTCGAAGTGGTCCGGCCCAAACTCGTGCGGTCGTTTCTGAACTCGGCACGGTGCTTCGACGGCGCGGCCATGCTCACCGAAACCCCGGTCATCGTCCGCGGCCGCGACGAGCAGGCCGTCGAGGCGCTGCTGACCGCGATCTGCGACAGCTCCCGCAGGCTCGCGCTGGTCGCCACCGGGGTCCCCGCAGACCTCACCGTCCTCACCTGGCAGAACGCGATAGGGCAAGTGCTCAAGCTCGCGTGCGGCATGTACTCCGGCTATGTGCTCGACCGGGCAGCCCAGCAGCGGGTGGCTGCCCGCCTCCCCAAAGACTTCAGCATCCCCATGGGCGGGGTCCGCACCTTCCTGCCCGGGGTGCAGTTGACCGACCTCACCGACCACCTGCGCCACCCCATGCTCAGCGCGCGCAGCATGGACGAGTCCCGCACCGGCAGGATGATCCGCGCCCGGGTCGGCAGAAAACTCATGCCCGCACTGCACACCACCGCACTGAACCTTGCGCTGCCTGACGCGCTGCTCCACGTGGACGCGCTGCTGGACGAGGAGGAAGCGGACCTTCCCGCCTCCCCTGTGGCGCCGCGCGTCTCCAAAGCGACTGTCGTCTACCGCACCGAGTCTGCGACCGCGGCACGCTCCCCCGCCCCCGACCCCACGGACGCGGAACGGGAACGCACCCTGGCGTTGGCCGCCGAACTGAAACGGCGCAATGCGCGCCTCGCCGAGCTGGAACGGGACTACGAGCAGTTGCGCTCCGAACTTAGGGAGACGGTGCGGGAACGCAACCAGTACCGGGAGCAGTTACGCAAAGCCCGCTACGAGAACACGTGGCTGCGCGACCAGCTCCGCAACTTCGGCCACTACGAGACGGCTGCCACCCACCCTCCGATCCCGCCGAGCGAAGTCCCGCCCGAGGACTTCGAAGAACTGTGGGAGCGGATGACCGATGAGACCTCCTTCCCCTATCTGCGGGTGACGATCGACGACGCGCTCGACGACATGCGGGAGCTCAGCGGCCACAAGAAAGAACGGCTGTGGGTGACGAAAGCGTGGGAGGCGCTGCGGGCCCTCAACGACTACGTGCGCTACCAGTTGACCCACCCGGAGAACAGCAAACCGCTCCACGACTATCTGCGGGACCAGCCTGACGGCTTCTTCACCATCCCGGTGAAGCGGATGGCCGCCCACGAGAGCGACACCGTGCAGAACCGGGCGAAGTTCAGCGGCAAACGCATCTTCCGGGTGCCTACCGAAGTGCACCCGGACGGGGTGGTCCCCATGTTCGCGCACATCAAACTGGACACCGAGTACGGGGTCTGCCCGCGCCTGTACTACTACCCGGACTTGGGTCCCGGGCGGACCAACCGGATCTACATCGGGTATCTCGGCCGTCACCTGCCCGTGCACAGCACGAATTGACGGGAGCGTGCCGGGCCGGTCTTCGGGCCGCGGGACAGGCCGGTGGCCCGTGCCTGTTTTTGCTGCCGCCTCTCGTGGCGGGTCGACGCCCGCGGCCCGAAGACTGCATCGGCACGCGCTGCACTCTACTGCCCGCTGTCGGCGCCTGGCATGGCCGCCGCACCCGGAGAAAACCAGGTTAGGGGCCTGGATGCAACGGCGACTGTTCGGCCGCAGGCTCGTGTTCGGGGTCGCTGTCGGGTTCGGTCATCCGCATAGCGGGCGTGCTGCCCGCATCGAAGAGGCGGGCGAAGTCGGCGTCGGTGCCCGCGACCGCCTCGATCCGCCGATTGCGGGCCCGGCCTTCCACGGTGCTGTTGTCGGCGATCGGGTTGGCGGCGCCATGCCCGGCGGTGATGAAGGCGACCCCGTCGACCGGCATCATCTCTTGGAGGAATGCCGCGGCTTCTTCCGAGCGCTGCAAGGACACCTGCAGGTTGGCTTCCGGGGTGCCGGTGTCGTCCCCGTACCCGTCGATCCGCACCCAGGAGGCGTCGGCTGCGGCAGCTTCCTCCGCGAAGCGCTGCAGTTCCACGATCCCCTCGTAGGTGAGTTCGGTGCCGTTGTGGGAGAAGTGGACGACCGCGGTAATGGTGCGGGGCGGGTCTGCCTGGGGCTCGTGGTTCTCGTCTGCCTGCGCCCGGTGGTCTTCGGGGAGGGGTGCCGCGTCTTCCTGGGGCGGGGAGACGTCGGCGTCCGCGGTCCGCTCCTGCGGCTCCGCGGTGGTCGGGGGCGTTGCGGGGTTCGCGGACTCTTCTGGCGTGTCCACAGCAATCGTGTCTTGTTCAGGCGCTGCCGGCGGGAACAGGACGGCCGAGAACGCGAACAAGCCGAGGGCGAGGACACCGACAAGGGGGAGGGTGACGTAGCCGGACCACGGTCCTTTCCGTGGCTCTCGAGCCCAGCCCACGGTCCTCGTGTTCCGGACCGCTGCGATCCGCCATTGCCCATAGTGTCGTTCCGTCACGCGACTGAGAGTAGAAAACCCCAGTCCAGGACGGGATTCAGTGCAGGACAGCAAAGGGTTTCCCGACGCCTTTCCCAGGATGCAGAGCCGCGGTTTTCTCACCATTTGCCCGGTTGGGCGCGGCAGGCGTGTCCGACTTCTCCGCTGAAAACTTCCCGCGAAATAAGTGACGCAGATCACTCTGCCTGTGAGGCGGGTAACGTCGCCACGAAGCGGGATACATCCGACCTGCCCGACGTCCTACCCTGGAGTGGTCATGGACAGCTCTTCCCCTTTCGCGACAGCTCACCCCCGCACCGTTCTCACCGAGCGGGAATGGCAGGAACGCGCCGCCCGGCATGCCGCGCGTGCCGAAGAGTTCATCCGCAGCGCCCAGCGCCCGGAGGCGCGGCCGGTGGAGAGCTTCCTGTTCACCTACTACAGCTACCGTCCCGCCCAATTGCGTCGCTGGCATCCCGGACCGGGAGTGGTGCTGCTCGGCGAGTCCGCGCGGAACGTGTTCCGCCGCTGGTACCGCACGACCACGGTCCCGGGGCCTTCCGGCGACCCGGTGACGGGTGTGGAGTTGGACGTCGCGGCTTTCCTCGCCGACCGGGGCAAAGCGGTGCGGTTCATCGCCGACCTGCTGTCCGCGGTTCGGGCGCGCAGCGCGAACTTCAGCTGTTTCGCCCTGCACGAGTGGGCGATGGTCTACCGGCAGTCCCCTGAGGAGCGGCGGCATGCGCTGCCGTTGCGGCTCGGTGCCGAGGGCACCGACCGGGTCGTGGAGTCGCATCGGATCCGCTGCTCGCATTTTGACGCGTTCCGGTTCTTCACGGCCGAGGCGCGTCCGCTCAACCAGTTGCAGCCCACCCGGGAAAGCCAGATCGCCCTCGACCAGCCGGGCTGCCTGCACGCCACCATGGACTGCTACAAGTGGGCGTACAAGCTCTCCCCCGCGGTCCCCGGCGAGCTGCTGTTGGACTGCTTCGCGTTGGCGCGGGACATCCGGGAGCTGGACATGCGCGCCTCCCCCTACGACCTGTCCGACCACGGGTATGCCCCGGTGTGCATTGAAACCCCGGAGGGCAAGGCGGAGTTCACCGCGGCGCAGCGGGAGTTCAGCGAACGCGGGCAGGTACTGCGGGACCGGCTTTTGGCTGTGATCGCGATGCTGGGGGTGGAGCGTTCCCCTGCGGCCGCGTCGTAGCGTTGCTCGCAGACCACGGGCAGCCTTCGTGTCCTGCGGAAACCCGTGAATCAACGTCAACTATTGACACGATCGCATTCCCTCCGTAACAATTCCTTTACGGAAAGCGCTTTCTTAACAGCGCGGTGTCCGTCAAGGTGGCTCCTCCACCGATCGAAGGCACGGCCCAAGCCGTGCCTTCCCTTCACGTCCTGCCGTCGTCACCGATATCCCCACGGCGGACCGCCCCTCGGCCGCCATCGGTGCCGGCAGCACACCCGACGAAAGGCTGCCTATGCGAGCGCACCCAGCGGCCGCTCCGGCTCGACGACCCCCGGAGCGCTGGCAGACGCCGCGACCACCGCGGTCCGCACCCTGGTAGTGAGCGCCCCAACGGCAGTGGGCGCCCTCCCCTCCGCCCTCGACACCCCCAGCAGCACTCCAAGCATCGTGCGCACCGGCGCCGGAAAGCTCTGACCTGAAGGGTTCCACGACCGGCGGGGACCTACCCCACGGGGTCCCCGCCCCTTCGTTTTTCAGAGTGCGACCGGCCTCACCGGCACCGCGACGACTGCGGGCTGAGCTCCCCGCGCCCCCAACCCGCGGGAATCCGTTCCAGCACGCCGCCGCGGAACACGTCATACAAGTCGAGGGACTCCAAGTGGACGTAGCCGATATGGCAGTCGCAACTGGCTGCCGGGCACGGGCGGGGACGGAGCCGCGCCACGAAAGACCCGTCGTACAAGTTGCCGAGTTCCGTGGGCAGGAAATGGCAGCGGCGCACCGTGCCGTCCCCGAACACGGAGACCACCGTGTTCCCTGTCCGGCACAGCCGCCCCCGACTGGGATGCGGATCCCGGCTGTAGGGGAACAGCGGATCAATCTCCTGCCAGGGTGCTGCCTCGGCATCCGTGTACGAGCGGCCTCCCACAGCATTCACCCACAGGTAGACGTCGTCCGGCAGGTCAGCGCGGAGGCGGCAGGCCGCAGCCAAATGCTCCGGCAGCCCGACAATGCCCACACTGAACCGCACCCCGAGCTCCCGCAACCGGAAGCATTTGGCGAGGAACCGCTCATACCGGGTCTGCGAGGGATGGAAAGTCGCCCACAACGCCGCGGTCTCCCGGTCGCATTCGGCCAACCATTCAACACGACAGCTCAAATTGGTCTGGATAGCGACCCGCTCCACATGCGGCAGGTGGCTGAGCCGCACCATCGCGGCGCGGTACCACGACCGGACAAGTCCTTCCCCCCACGGGGTGAACAGGACGGAGATACGTTTTCCCGGGCTTTGCGTAGCCTGGCTGGCCACCCAGTCCACGAACCGTTCCACGGCGGCACGGTCGGCGCGCAACTGCTCCGGGGTGTCGCGCCGCTTAGCGAACGGACAGTACGAGCAGTCGTAGTCGCAACTGGCCAGCGGCCCCCGATACAAGATGGTTATGTCGTGGGGAAGAGTCATCGCGCGTCGTACTCCGCCATCAGCCTGGTCACCCTGGGTGAGAAGAACAGCGGACCCACCGTGTCGGAGTAGGCGAGCCCTTCGTCGGTGAGCCGCACCACCCGGGAGGTTTCCGTCACCCAGCCACGCTGGGTCAAAACCGCGAACTCCGCGGGAAAGTCGGTGCGCGGATCAGAAGCGAACCGCGACCGGTACCAGTCAAGGTCGAGACCGTCGGCTTGCAGCAGCGACTGCAGCAGGTGGCGCCGCCGCCGCTCGTCCTCGTCAAGCCGGAACCCCACTTCGGCACAGTCGAACCCGCCCGGACCACGGGAAATGTAGTCGTCGAGGATCGCCCGCACCTGACGCACACCGACCGCGTAATCGAAGGAATAGTGCAGCCCGCGGGTGTAGGAGCGGGCCCCGCAGCCCAAACCGACCATGCCGTCAGTCTGACAGCAGTAGGCGGGCCCCGTCTCCGACGGCGCATCAACCCGCTCGAACATGCGCATCGACACCTGCCGATAGCCGCGCTCCAGCAGATAGTCGCGGCCCTGCTGGTAGAGGGTGCGGCGCTGGTCGTCCCACGCCCGGCCGCGCTTCCCCAACCCGGTCAGCGGGCGCACATACAGCGGGTACAGGTAGATCTCCTCCGGCCGGTACGCCACGGCAGCGTCCAGCGAATAGCGCCAACTGTCCGGGGTCTGCCCGGCAATGCCGTAGATGAGGTCGATGTTGAGCCGGGCGCGCGGGGCGTGGCTGCGGATCGCGGCAAGCGCCCGGTCCACGTCGGCGCGGCGCTGCGGCCGCCCCACCGCGTGCGCCTCGGCGTCCAGGAAACTCTGCACCCCGATACTGATCCGGCTGGCCCCGCGGGCCGCCACCACATCGAGACGCTCCGGGGTGGCGGTTGCCGGAGAAGTCTCCACCGACGTGGGAATGGCCGCCAAATCCACGCCAAGAACCCGGTCGGCCAGGTCGTAGAGCCGGTGGAGTTCGTCAGCGGTCAGATAGGTGGGAGTGCCGCCGCCGAAAGCAGCACGGGCGAACCGCGCTGTGCCGCCGAGCGCGTCCGCGACCGCCTCAGCCTGCCGGGCAAGCGCATCCAGGTAGGCAGTGACCTGCTCGGCAGGCGGTACCGCGCGGGTGAACAGGTTGCAGAACCCGCAGCGCACTTCACAGAACGGAATGTGGAAGTACAGGAACAGGGCATCGGTGGGCTCGTCCCGCCACACGTCGGCCAGCCGCGGGGCCGGGATGAGCGGACGGTAGGCGGTCTTGTGCGGATAGCCGTAGACGTAGGTGCGGTACGGCGTGTCCGCGGGGGGCGCGGCAACGGGATAGCTGTGCAGTGTGGTCACAGGGATGCCAGTCTTTCTGCGGTGTCGGATACGGGCAGGCCCGCCACGAGTCAGTGGCCGAGGACAAAGTGGGCGTAGGGGACCGTCCACACTGTTTCGTGGCCGATCCTGTGCCCGGTGTAACCGTCCTCGCCGTAGGCGGTGCCGTGGTCGGAGCAGATGATGGTGAAGCACGGGCGCCGGGACGCAGCCGCTTCGAACAGCGCGGGAATGTGCCGGTCGACGTATTCAAGGGCGGCGGCGTGGCTGGCAGGCGAGTCCCCGTCCTCTCGGGTCGCCCCAGGCAGGTAGAACCAGTTGGGCTGGTGGAGCGCGGCCACGTTCACCAGCAGAAACAGGGGCTGCTGCGCCGGGGTGGCCGCGATGATGCCGGTCGCGCACGCCACCTGGTGTTCAAAAGAGGCAGGCTCGGTCACCCCGAACGACGGCTCCCAGCGGCTTTCCGCGAACAGGTCCGGCAGGACTGAGCCGAGCGCGGAACGCCGGTTGAAGAACCCTGTGCCGCCCACGCACGCCGTGTGGTAGCCGACTTCAGCTAACGCGGTCGGCAGGTCCGGGGCCGTAAAAGTCCACGTGTACTCGTCTGTGGTGGCACTCCCGGGAAAAGCGGCAGCAAACAGTCGGGGATGCGGGCCAGGCGCGGCGGGGGTGGGCAGGAACCCGGCGAGCATGGCCAGGTGGGAGGCGTAGGTGAAACTCGCGGGGGCGTGCCGCCGCTCCCACCTCCCGTCGGGGAGCACGGCAGCGAGGTTCGGGGTGCGTCCCTCCCGGGCGAGACGGTCCGCCACGTCGTAGCGCAGCGTGTCCAAGGTGATCAGCAGGATGTCGTGGGTGCCGACCACGTCGTTCATGTTGGGGCGGGTGTCCATCGGCGGCTCCGTTAGAGAGGGGTCCAGGCAAGTCCGGTCTCGGTTGGGGCGTGTCGGGTCGCAGGCACGGCTCAGTCCGCGGCCACCACCGTTTCCTTTCCCGCGCTTCCACTGGACTGCTCCCGCACTGTCCGGGGCGGCAGCGGGGTGAACCGTCCGGTGCGCACAGCGTGCAACTGTTCGGCGTAGGTGTCGCGCCCTTCATGCAGGACCCCGGGGAGGAGGTCCCCGAACGCGTTGACCTCGCACACGACGCTGCGGTGCCAGCCGGGTGCCAGCAGCAGGTCGACACCGGCGTGCAGCGTGCGGGGAAAACACGCGGCAGCGGCCTCCGCGGTCTGCATCGCGGTGTGCCAGGCGGCTTCCCCCATCCGGGCGCGCAACGCGGCCAGGTCCCCGCGCGCGTTCCCCAAATGCAGGTTGGTCATGGGCGAGGTCGATGAGCGCACCACCACGTGGGTGGCGCGGCCCGCCACGACCAGCACCCGCAGGTCGATAGTGCGACCGTGGAGTCCCGCTTTCGGCAGCCAGCGTTCCACGTGCACCCCGTCAGCGCACAGCGTGTCGATGAGGGCCGCCACTTCGGCCTCATCGGTGTAGGTGCGGATACGCAGACTGTTGTAGAGCGCGACCCCGGTGCTGGCGTGCACCAGGTCAGCGGAGGTGACCGCGTGGACCCGGTCGCGGTGCACGGTCAACGCCACCACCCCGGACGCGGAGGAGCCGTGCACGGGTTTGACGAACACCCGAGCCCAGCCGCGCTCCGCTAGCTGCGCGCGCAGGTCCGCGTAACTGGTGACTCGACGGTCCAAGGCAGGCGGAACCGGGACTCCGGCGGCACTCAAGCGGGCATGGCAGCGCCGTTTGTCGCACATGACGACAAGATCAGCGGGGTCTTGGAGCAGCCGGGCCCCGGGAGCAGCGCCCACAGCCGCGGCGAGCCGCTCTAGCGCAGAACACAAACCCGTGTGGAAGGCCGCGCTGCCTTCCACCCGGTGGAGGTCCGGAGCACGGCTGAGTCCGCGGAGCAGCCGTGCTGTCTCAGCGTCTTCCCCGGGGGAGTCAACCCGGACCAGGGCCCCGGGCGGCACCCGCACCCGCCCGGCAGCTAATTCCGCCCAGGGCAGGACAACCGGGTCGGGAAGCCCGGCGGCGCGGGCCGCCTGGGTGAACAGGTGCAGCCTGCGACTGCCGGGGACAGCGACGACAGCAAGAGGAGAGACGTCCACTCGGCGACCTTACAAGCGGGCAGTGACCGCGATGCAGCCTCGGGTTCGGCGGCACAGTGGTCGACCTCGCGTCAAGACAGCTCCGCGGCATGCGGCCACGGGAAGCCTTGCAGTTTGCTGTGCATGAGACGAAGAGGTCGCAAACTCCCCTTCCCCGCTCGAGCACAACAGCGCTGTCGCATCAACGGTCGCGCTCACCACGGGTGAAGAGAATGGCCCAGCAGAGCTGGATGCGCTATACCCCGGTCAGAGGCATTGCCCTATCCGCTCCACGCAGAGCGTGGCAGCCACCGATAGTGCCCACACGAGGACCAGACCCACCCACGAGTCCTTTTCCGCTTTTGGGAAGTGAATGAAATCAGCGCCACCCGCTGGTAAACTCGCAGGTCGTTTAGTGTGCTTTCCGCGTATGCGGGGATGGTCCTCTGGGTGGTCCCTCGGGTCACAGACAGGCTGCGTACTCCCCGCGCATGCGGGGACGACCCCCTGCATCAGCGCCCAAGGAATCTTCGATAGCGGCCCCGGGGAGGTGAGCTGCCCGGGGCCGGGAGCCTGTCTCTGCTGTTACGGCTACTCGGTGACAGACGGGTAGTAGTAGGTCTTCCCCTGGTACACCTCGGGTTTGCGGGCGTCGCTCAGCTCGAGGTCCACCCCGGCCAGGGCTGCACGCACCCGCTCCTGCATCCCCTCGGTGAGGAAGTGGTGGCGGATCACCAGCCGCTCCAAAGTCCGGAACGTGGGGGCGGTGGCGAGCACCTCGCCGCCCGCGTCGGTCAGCACATGATCCGACAGGTTGAGGACACGCACCCGTTCCAGGACGGGCGCCTCAGCGAGAGCACGCACCAAGTCGTCGCCCCACTCTGAGTTCCGCAATCCCAGGGAACGCAAAGAGGGGAACAGTTCCCCAGCGAGCAGCGGGGTCAGGTCGTCCAGGGTGGTGGTGCCGCCGTAGCCTTCCACCCCGAACCACAGTTCCAGGTGTTCCAGCGCGGGAAGCTCGGAAGCCAGAATCCCTGCGGTGGCCTGCCGCGGCAGTCCCCCCGTCTGCGCGGTGAGTTTGCGCAGCGACCGGTGTTGGGTGGCGGACAACCTCAGGCCGTTCCCGCCGCGCACCACGAGCTCCTCCATACCGGGGAAGGCGGCGAGCAGCGGCGCCAGGTCAGTCTGCTCAATCCAGGAGATTTCCGCTTCCTCCACGATGAATTCGCCGAAAAACAGGGAGCGCAGTGCGGGGAACCGGTCGGCGTGGGCGGTGAGCAGGTCGCGGGGCATGTCCCCCGCGATTTCGTAGCTTTCACCCCAGCAGCCGATGATCAGCGCGGTGACCTGTGTGGTGTCCACGCTGGAAATAAACCGGGTGAAGTGGTCTTCGAAAGTCTCGTCTGAGTCCGCGACGACGCGGAGCCGCCACGCCGCGGTGCCCGGCTGGGCGAGCGCCTCCGCGTAGATGTCCCCCGGCTCCCAGCGGTCGGGGACCGGCTGCTCGGCACGGCGGGCGCGCCATTGGGCGTCGAGGAGCTTCTGCTGTTCGATCGCGGGAGAGAGGAACTCCACGACGGGCAGCCCAGCAAAGTCGGTGAGGTGTTCGTAGAAGCTCATAGATCGTATTCCTGTCGATACCAGGCCAGGGCCGCCCTTAGTGAAGCAGCGAACACCGACGAATAGCGGGATGCCACGCCCACGAACACGGCAGTTGTCTGCGTGCATGGCTGTGCGGGGCGCGCGTGGTGCGGTTTCGGCTGCGGCGTAATGTGCGGGGTGAAAGGCTCGGGCAGTGCGCGATATCGCAGGAGCACCGAAGGGCTTCGTACGACGTCTCCTTCTTCTGGGCTGCTGTGCGGGGGAAGAGGGGACTGTGGGTCAAGAGTGCGGCCGGTGGGCGACGGCCCCGTCGAAGAATCCCCAGGCGAGCGAGTGGTGCTGGTCGATCACGAATCCTTGGTCCCGGGCGACGTCTACGGGGCGGCGGCGGGGTGCGGTGCCGCGCCGTCGGGCTCGCAGCGGTTCGATCCAGCGCATCGGTGCGCGCGTGTATTCGACGTGGTCGAGGAGGAGCAGTCGGCCGCCGGTGCGGAGGACGCGGCGCATTTCGTTGAGTGCGGCGGCCTGCCCGGGGATTTCGCACAAGGCGAGGAAGCACACGACCGTGTCGAAGTCGGCGTCGGAGAACGGCAGGTGGCGGGCGTCCCCTTCGTGCAGTTCGACGGGGAAGCTGGCCCGGCTGGCTGCGGTGCGGGCTTGGCTCAGCATGCCGGGGCTCAGGTCGATGCCGACCACCTCGGTCACGTCGGCGGAATAGTGGGCAAGGTTGCGGCCGGTTCCTACGGCCACGTCGAGGACCCGGCCGGATGCTTGAGCGCACAGCCGCTGCCGGGTGTCTTTGAGGATCTTCCGTTCCAGCCACGCCCCGTCGTCGTATCTGGGGGCCCTGCGGTCCCAGATCTGTCGGGTGTGGGCGACGGCGCGATCTTGGCGTTCCCTGCTGATCTGTGTGTTCATTGTTCGCCCTGCGGTTGGTAGACCCGTAGTTGACCTCTGCCCCCAGTGTGAAAGTTAATGTCAACATGAAGTCAAGCTCCGTGGAATTGTCTATCGGGGAGCTCGCCGCTCGGTTCGGGCTTGCCCCGCACGTGCTGCGCCACTGGGAGTCGATAGGGCTGCTGCGCCCCGCGCGCCGAGTCAACGGGCGCCGCCGCTACACCGCCGAGCATGTAGGGCTGGTCGCGTTGATCTTGCGCGGCAAGGACGCCGGGTTCAGCTTGGAACAGATGCGGGATTTGCTCGTCGCGCCGGACGGGGAGACGCGGCGCGCACTGTTGACCGACCATTTGGCTGCGCTTGACGCCAAGATCGCCCAGTTGCAGCGGGCTCGGGCCTTGGTGGAGCACACGTTGAAGTGCACTGCTGACGACTTCCTCACCTGCCCTGATCTGCACGCGCTTCTCGACGAGCTGGTGGCGGAATCGTTGGCGGTGCCGGATCCAGCGCAGCGCAGCGGGCCTTCCTGTCTGGCCAGGCAGGAACCGTAGGTGCAGCCTTGCAAAGGGCTAGCCGCTGACGGCCGCGTGGGCTGTCAGCATGGTCGTGGCTCGGGACGCCATGGTTGTGGAGTGGGAGGCCGCGCGGTCCCATTCGCCATGGGGATGGGATCCGAACGGAACCGCGCGGGGTCTGCTGGATCAGCCGGGGAAGACCACGTCGCTGCAGGCGTAGAACGTCCGGTCGTCGTGGCTGGCCTTCCAGTTCATGGAGACGATGTGGCGTCCCGGGCGTCCGGGGCGTGCACGTCGATGTCGATGGACACTCCGTTGAGGGGGTACTGGTTGTCGGGTCGGTCTTCACCGGCGGTGAGGACTCCGGTGTCGGCGACGAGTTCCAGGTCGGACCGGAGCGGGTCGGTGACCGGGTTGTAGTCCTGTGTGGTGGCGTCGATGCGGATGTCGTCGGCTCCGTGGTGGGCTCGGTCGTGGACGGTGGAGTGGTGGTTGACTTCGGTGGCGTGCCCTTCACCGGGGACGTCCATGGCGGCGTAGCGGCTGTTTCCGGTGCGGCCCGCGCTGCACAGTTGCCTGTCGGGATTGCCGCCTGGTGGTTGTCTGCGAGGTGCTCCCCGGTATCACCCGTTCCAGTTCCCCTGGCGGTGGTGTCGGCTTGCCATGCTTGCCAGCACACGGGGTCTTCACTGTTCCCAGCAGCTGTAGGGGCGGGAGAGCGGGTTGATGGTGGGGCCGTGGGCGGACGCGGTGCCGACCGTGAGGGTGGAGAGCAGCGGTGCGGCTGTTGCGGCTACGACGAGCGCGCACTGCCCGAGACGGCGACGTGCTGCGGAACGCACGGGACCTCCTCCGAAGTGGGGTTTCGGTGGTGTGCTCCCGGTCGGATGGCAGGCCCGAAAACTCTGAGCAATCAATACATAACGGTACGGAAATCCTTTTCCGCACACTTCTCTCGGTCCAACGCGCCGTTTCCTCGAAATCCGCCCAGTTCAGGACGGGATTCTTCAGAGTTCTCGTTTCCTAGGCCCGTAGTGTTCCGTCCTCCGGGAAAACGTGTTTTCCTGGGTGTTGCGGTTCTCTCCGGACGGACTCCCCTGTCGGGAAAATTTTTCCTCGACAGTCCTCCCCCAGCCTTTCACCCACGTCAGTCCCAAGAGGCAACGAGGAGACAACAGCCGTTCCATGGCGTTTTTTCGAACCATTAATTATGGTCAGTGCTCGATGTCTGACCGCGCCGGGCTTCTCACCAGATCACCGAATCCGCCGTGTCCGGCACGGAAGGCGCAGCGTCCCGCACCCTTTCCCTTCTCACGCACTAGGGGGCATTCTTTCCATTTCCCACGCAATACTCCCTGTTTCGGACGCGCCGAAAAACGCTGTTCTCCTGACAGAAAAGGAGTGGAATGGGCGAGGAGAACGTTTCGTTCGGGGCTGAACTCCGCCGGCTGCGCACGGAAGCCGGATGGAGCCTCGCGGACCTCGCGGAAGCAGTGCACTACAGCAAAAGCCACCTGTCCAAAGTGGAGACGGGCCGCAAATCCCCCTCCGCTGACCTAGCCCGTGCCTGCGACACCGCGCTCGGCGCCGAAGGCCGCCTTGCTGCGCTGGTCCGCGGACGTCGGCCCACCACCCGATCCGGTGCCTCGGGGCCGCCGCTGCCCGCCGCAGGCCCTCCCCTGTCGCCGCCCCACGCGTTCGCCCTCGGAGCGGGGGCACTGCTCGGTTTAGGGCCTTCCGGTAAAGAACCGCCCGCTTTCCTGGGGTCCGCGGACGTGCTCACCGCGTTCCGCTCGATGTTCGACCAGGCTCGGGTCCTCGGCCAGCGCACCGGCCCCACCCTGGTCCTGCCGACCGTGGCCGCGCAAGCCCACGCACTCACCCGGCTGGCCCGTGGCGCCAAACCGAAACTAGCGGTTCCCGCGCTCCTCCTCGCTTCCCGGTTCGCCGAATACGGCGGCTGGCTTGCCCAAGAAGCAGGCAACAGCCACGGCGCCCTGTGGTGGACCAAACACGCCGTGGACCTTGCTGCCCAGGCCGGGGACCAGGAAATGCGGGCCCAGGCTCTGATCCGCCGGGCCTGTGTAGCCATGTACGCCCACGACGGCCTGCACACCGTCGCCTTGGCCCAGCAGGCGTACGCGATCGCTCCCTCGCCCCGGCTCCGCGCTATGGCAAGCGAACGCGAAGCCCAAGGACACGCCCTGACCGGCGACTACGACCAATGCCGCCGTGCCCTGGACCGGGCCGAGAAGGAAGCAGCGCACGAGACCGCGGAACCGTCAGACCGTCCCCTTCTGGGGAGTTCGACAGTGCCGAACCGGCTCGCTGTCGTCACGGGATGGTGCATGTACGATCTCGGCCGCCCTGCTGAGGCGGCCGAGATCCTTGACCGGGAGCTTTCCGCGATCCCCCACACCGCGGTGCGCGCCCGGGTCCGGTTCGGGATGCGGCGTGCGCTCGCGCACGCCGCCGCAGGCAACCTGGAACGCGCCTGCACCCTCGCACACGGCCTGTTGGAGAAGTTCGCCGCCGTGGACTCCGCGACCGTCGCCCACGACGTCCGCCAACTCGCGCGCACCCTCTCCCGCTGGCACAACGACCCGGCAGTCCGGAACCTCAACCCCCGGCTGGTCCTGGCGCTGCGTCGGGCCCCGGTGTGAACGGTGAGGCGCCGTTGAGCCGAGACGGCTCGGACATGCTCACCGTTTCCTGGGGGTCCGAGCCGTCCCTTTTCTCGGCAACCGGCTCGTCCCAGTCCTGTTCCGGAAGAAGGTAGCGCTCCCGCAAATACCGCGCGGTGTCTTCGTGCCCCTGCCATTCGAGCAGGTTCGCGAGCCGGTCCGCGAACACGTGGCGTCCTTCCGGCAGGCTGTCGACGAGCGCGCACGCCTGCTGGTAGGAGATCGATCCGGTGACCGCATCCGGCCGGTCCGCACGGTCCTGCCAGTCCGAGCCGATCCACCACGGGGAGAACGCTGCCTCTTCACGTCCGGAGATCGTCTCCGACATGCGGCTGAAAGCCTCCACCAGCCGGGCGGCCTCCCGCAGTTCCTCTGGTCGAGGACGTGCCTTGCTGTCCCGGGCCAGCCACCACAGCAAGGCCTGTGCGGGGGAGGAGAGCGTCGTCCCGAGAGCATCCCGCCGGACCTGCTCCACCTCCTGCTCCCGCTCCCATATCCGCAAGTCCTTGCGGAACGAGGAGAGCCGCTGCAGCCGCTGAATGTCCTCTTCCACCAGTGTCAAGACGACGTTGTTCGCCCACACGGTCAACCCTGTGGCGGCGTCAACCACGGGTTCCCCGAGGACAGCAGCGAGCCGGTATTGGGCGATCGTGTGCTCTTCCGGACGGTAGTCCCTAGTGAGCTCCCGAGCACGTTCCAGGAGCGCGAGCGCCGCCACCTGGGCGGGGTTCCCGTGCTGCCCGGTCGGCGTGCCCTGGTAGCGCACGTTCGCGGAGAAACGGAACAAATACCCTTCTTCCGCGCTGGGCAGTTCCACCCCTACCACTTCAGCGCTCTGGATCAGCGCGACAGGGGGCTCTGGGACGCTGGGCTGCGGGATTTCAGCGAGTCCACGGCGGAGGAACCCCTCACCCAGGAAAAACCCCAGGCCCAGCGCTGCGCCTACCAGCAGCACGAGGACCCACCACAGGCCGGGGTAGAGAATCAGCACCCAGAGGAACGTTCCCGCCCCAACCGCGCCAAGGATGGCCTTGGCCTTTTTCTTCTCCTCGAAGAATTTCACGCCTCTTCCTCCTGCCCCGGCCGCTGCCGCCACGCTTCGTGGAGTTCATCGATCCGTCGGGTGACCAACCTGGCAGCGCGCACCCGCCGCGCTCTCTCCGCGGAACCGCCGTGCTGCGTGCCCATGGCCCACCGCAGCGCCGCCGCGTAGAGCACCACCCCCTGCCCGGCGCGTTCCGCTGCCTCGACAAGGAGATCCACCAAGGATGACGCCGCCCCCGTGGCGAGCGCCCAACGGTAGGCGTACTGGACGAGCACGGTCTCCTGCGCACAAACCGTGGCCAACGCCTGCACTAGGACGGGACGCACCTGCGGATCGTCGACAAGGGACGCTCCGGGTTCCGTGGCGGCGAGCCGCTCCAACAGCTCCACATCGGTGGCCCTGTACCGCTGGCTCAGCGCGTCGGCGATCCGCAGCATCAGCCTGAGGCACAACTGCGGCTGCTCCACCAGCGCAAGCAGCGCCTCCGTCGCCTCTTCCTGCACCTTCCTCGCGGTGTGACGGGTCAACTGGTGGAGGCGGACCATCGCCTCATCCGGCCAGGCGTCCGCGATGACCTGGGCGGACACGGTGACGAGCACTCGGGCAAGGCGAGGGGACAGATTGTGGTTGCGCGCCCAGAGAAGAACCTGGCGACGCACCTTGCGGGAAAAGCCATCGTGGGCTAGGGCTTCGCTCAGGGCATAGGCGATCTGGGCGGAAAGATCGAGTCTTCCCCGAGCCCAGTGGGTGATGTAGACGAACAGCTCTTCAATCCGGCCGACCCGCAGCATCTCGCGGGTGAAGTGCGCAACAGCCTGGTCCCGGTCGCGGCCAGTCAGCCCGCGCAGCCGCACACACTGGTCGATCCAGACGCACAGGTCCCTGCCCAGCTCGGGATAGTTGTCCCAGAACCAGTTGCGGACCGCGGCAGCGTAGCCCACCCGTCCGAACCGGACACTGTGGTCTGGCTCCAGCCGTGCCTCAATGTCCTTCAGACGGGAGGTGAACGTGGGACGTTGGAGCCGCGGCTCTTCGGGCTCCGGTGTCTTCACCTGCTCCGCGAGCATCCCGGCGGCCGCAGCCACCACATTGGAGCGGGCCCCTTCGAACATGGCGACCGTCAACAGCAGTGCCCGCTGCCAACTGTCCAGTCCCTCGACTTGTTTTTCGACCTCGGCCCCGTACGCGGTGAGGGCGTCCAATGCCTGGGCGAGCCATTCCGCTGGTCCTGCCTCGGGGGCGCTGCGGCGTCCCTCCCCAGCGATCCGGACCAGCTCAGCGATCTCCCCCATCCGCGCCTTGGGGATCCAGGCTTTGATCTGGTCGGGGAACTCGCCTTCCCAGGCGATGCCTTGTGCTGCGAGGTGGCGCCGCAGCACCTGTTCCCCATCGGGGCGGCCGAGCGGGACGATCAGGTCCCGGAACTCGTCGCGCAGCTCGATCCGCTGGTCCGGGTCGATGACGACGACCAGGTAGGAGTCGTGTGCGCGTACCGCGTTCCGGTAGCCCTCCAGCACCGCCTGGGCTGGAGCGAGCAGCTCCCGGTTGGGGCCGGACAGGTCGAGCAGGAGCTGTTCCCCGCGGCTCAACCGCTCCGGGAGGAGCATGCCGGTCGGCCCGTCCCCCACGTCATAGTCGTCCTCGGGAAGCTCCCGTAGCCGGATCTCACCACCGCCGGCTGTAGCGAGCAGGATTTTCGCCGCGGTCGTCCGTCCGCTCCCTGCTTCCCCCGTGATGATCACCGTCCGCCGTTCGGCGAGCATTTGCAGGGCGTCCCGGTAGCCGTCGGGGGCGAAGAAACATTTCCGGAGGTGTGCTACCTGGTCTTCACCGACGAGAAGGGGGACGCGGTGGTGGAGCCGGCCTCGGTCGTCGATCGTGAACGCGGCGCTGGACAGGTAGATGTGCTGGTCCCCGTCCCCGGTGTGGATGAGTCCGTAAACGGTTCCCAGCTCCGTGTGGGAGCGGGGCGTGTCCGGAAGGTCGCGGTCTTCTTCACGGGGAGTGTCAGCGGCGGGAGGGGTGTGGACGGGGGCCGCTGAATCCCCGTCCACACTGTCTCCCCCCGTGGCAGCAGGCTCGTCGAGGACTGCGTCGGGCTCGTCTACCGCGGGAGGAGCGGGCGGTTCGTCCCACTCGCTCCTCCCGCTTCTCCCCCCATCCAGTGGAAGTTCCACAGTCACGAGTCGTCCTCCCGCGGAACGCTGCCGTGGCGCTGGTGCTGGCTCCCGTGGTTGTCTCCGGCGACGTAGTTCACGGCATCCCCGTGGAACTGGGGCGCGTTGTACTGGGCTCCGCTTCCGGTGTGCAGCGGCCCGTACGCGGTACCGATGACCGTCCCTGCACCGCCGACGACGTCCCCCACCCCGCCGGGGTTGTGCGTGAACCGGTCACGCCCTTGGACGACATTGCCTTGGTGCACGTCTCTGACCGTGCTGTTCACCTGATCCCCATGCGAGCGGGAATCCCATTGAGCCTGCGCCGCATTTCCCGTCACTTTGGCGACCTCCTCAGCAACGCGTGCCAGATCCGCGTCCGCGTTGCGGTGACTGAACCTCAGGTACTGGCAGTGGGCGAGGGGCTCCAACGGCTGAGGCAAGCTCGCAGGAGACAAGGGCCGCACGTCACCGACCAGTACGGGGATGACCCGCACCTGGTAGGCGAGGGCTTCGAGAATCTCTTGGCGGACCCAGTCGTGCGGGTCGTCGAGTTTGCGTCCGCCTCGTTCGGCTGTGGCGTCCAGCCAGCGGGAGCCGATGACGGCGAGCAGCACTTCGCTGCGCCGTACCGCGTTGAGCAGGCGTTCGCGGTAGTCGTCTCCAGGCTGGATGGACTTGCTGGCTCTGAAGACCGCGTTGCTGCCGAACCGTTTGGAGAGATGCTGGTCGAGCAGGGTGGCTGTGGCTTCTTCGTCATTGTTGCGGTAGTTGACGAAGACAAGTGGCATGAAGGGCTCCTCCCAGCGCCGGACACCCAAACCCCCCGGCCTCGGGTTGTCCGGGTCTTTTGTCTCTGCGAGGGGCAGTTGGAACAGGAGCCATTTTTCCGAAGACTTCTCTCAAAGGGGTCGGAAACCAGAAAGTTTCCCTTTGCCTCACCCAACAGACAACAGGAAACGTCCCAAAAATCCCCTTTTCCGGCTTTTCTTCCCAGCGAGAAGACAATGGTTTCCCTTTTCACTCCGAGCTGAGTGGATGGGAGTTGCACGATCCCCTCTCGACGGGATCAGGGAGCACAGACCACCCTGCGACCTGCACACATCGCCGTTTCTCATGCTTCGTGCCGCTACCCGGAGCGTTTTCCGGATTCTCTTTGCACTCTTGACACGGCACACCACAAAGGCGAATAAAAACTCAAGGTGTTCAGATTTCCTTGTCTGCGGCGCTCGACCTTCCGCTTGCTGTTAGCACCAAGAGGAAACGACACTTCGAACCGGAATACTGATTACGTTTTTAGTAATGGTGTCACCGGTCCCGTCCTTACTCCCGCTTCTTCTGCCGGACAGTGCCGAGCCTCCCTTTCCAGGGCAGCATCCAGGCGCAGACCGCTCCACGGCATGCTTCTATTCCAGAGGTTCAACCGGTGCGCAGCCACCGCTAGTGGACGGCCTCGGTCCTCTCGGGCTGTCCTTCGCTGCCCTGCTGGGCCGCCCGCTGTCCCCTTCATCTCCGGGAGTACGCCCCCGTGGGCTGCTACCAGCCCAGCAGCGGCGTGCACAACCAGGTCTCCCGACCCGGCACTGTGCTTCCCCGGCACCCGTTCAACCCCAGCCTCCGGCGGGATCTCTCCCCGCGGCGCAACCGTTCGACGAACCACCGGAACGGAAGCAGACGAGGCCAGGCAGTGCCCTGACGAGTTCCCGGACCGAGCGCACCCAGCCCCGTCCTTACCCCTCCCACCAGGAGAAATCGACCTTTCAATGACCTTGCGCATGTCTTCTCCCGGCTTTTTCGGGCAGTCGTACGGTGCAGCTCGCGCAGTCCTCAACCGCACGGAGGGTAGGAATGGCGACGAAGACGCTGATTCCCGGCTACACGTACGGCACCGAACAGGTCGCCAAGTCACCGATCGGGCTGGAAGACCTGAACAAGCTCAAAACCACGGTGATGTTCACCAGCGCCGATGAGGAAGCGCTGCGGATGGCCGGGGACGTTCTTGAAGACCAGGTCGAGGACGTGCTCGACGTGTGGTACGGGTTCGTGGCCGACCATCCCCACCTGCTGGCCTACTTCTCCACTCCCGACGGGCACCCGATCCAGGAGTACCTGGACCGGGTGCGGGAACGGTTCGGCCAGTGGATCCTCGACACCTGCCGCCGCCCCTACAACCAGGAGTGGCTCGACTACCAGCAGGAGATCGCGCTGCGCCACACGCCGGAGAAGAAGAACGTCACCGACAACGCGAACTCGGTGGACAACATCCCGCTGCGCTACGTCATCGCGTTCATCTATCCGGTGACAGCAACGCTGCGGCCTTTCCTCGCGAAGAAGGGGCACAGCGCCGACCAGGTGGAAGCCATGTACCAGGCCTGGTTCAAGTCGGTCACCATGCAGATCGCGCTGTGGTCCCAGCCGTACACGCGCGACGGCTACTGGTGATCCTGCGTCCGGGTCTCGCGCACCGGTCATGGTCTGCGCGAGACCCGGATCGGCTTCCCCAAGCCGAGGGCTGCCCGACAAGCAGGGAAGGCTTGTCGGCGTGCCGTGCTTCGGCGGCCGGGAAAGACGCAGCGGGCCGATAGTCCGTGCTCTCCATGCCCTTAAAGGCTGGGCCATGCCCCGGTGAGGAAGCAGACGGCGAGTGCTGCTGGCCGTCGCATTGCCGTGGGCGGCTCTTTCCAGGCACATGCCTCGGGGCCTGCACTCCGGAGCGGGCCCCGAGGCGATTCGGTGATTCTCATGGGCTTGCTGCTGAGCTGGCGGGTGCCGCCAGGCTCAGAAAAGCTCCAATTGTCCCGGGGTGAGTGGCACCACAGCTCTGACGTAGCCGAGGCTTTCCGGGGAGACCTCGTAGAGCAGGTCGACTTGGTACGCCCACTCGTCGAGAGCCGAATCGAGTGCTGCGGGAAGTGCGCGGAGTTTAGCGAGTTCGAAAGTGAGCGCGGAGTCGTCGCCGATTTCTGCCGCCGAGCGGGCCGCAGTCCAGATCTCCGCGAGGCTGCTGCACAGGGCCCGGATGTAGTCGGCGGTACGGGAGATCTGGTCGAGGAGCTCCGCCGCGTGCTCTTCCTCTGCCTCCTCTTCATCGACCGCGGGGTCGTCCAGGTCGTCTTCGGCTGTGAGCGGGTCTTGTCCTTCTTCCTGCCACCGCGGGATTTCTCCGCTAGGGGTGTAGCCGATTTTTCCGGGGATTGCCCAAAAGTCGGTGCCCCGGTCGTCGAGCAGCACGTCTTTGGCGACCCGGGACAGGGCCGCATAGACCCGCAGCGGAGCTTCGTCGAGGCAGTGAACGGTGGTGGCGAGGCCGCCGATGCACCGTTTGAGTCTGGGGTAGTGGAAGTCGTCCAGGTCGTCGCTGATCTGCGTCGAATACTCGCTGATCTGCTGGGAGATCTCGGTGAGCCGCTGGTCGAGAGCGGCGAATTCGATGTTCAGCCGCTTCTTCAGGTCTTTGAACTCTTCGAGTGCTTCCCTGTCCCGCAACACGGAATTCGCTCCCTGCGCCCGCTGATCTCCGAAACAGCCACGGGAAACAGTAGCAACTGTCTCGGCACTGCCCGGACCAACAATTCTTGACCCCTGTCCGAACGTTTTCCTTTTGCAAACACTTGCGCACTGTTTTTCTTTTTGCTGTCCCGTTGCGCTTCCCCGGGCTTCCCCACATTGTCCGAGGTCACAACGGGCTTCCGGCCTGGTTCACCAAGGTTTGAGGCGGTGGGCGCCTCCTCTGTGCACTGCGGACTCATCCACCATCACCGCGGGTGCACGAGTTCGTTTAGCCGCATCCGTGTTCCACCACCGTGGACTCTCTGAAAACAGGAAGAGGAGGAGAAACTCCGAGACCGGATCCGTGAACCGCCCGAAAGTGTTCGGTTCCGACAGGGCTGCTGTTTCCCACGTGGATAGTGCTGCTGAAGGCTAGCGTTCCTTCCGCTCCAGCTCCATCCGCCCGCCGGGCAAGGACGGCTCCTTGCTGCCCTGATTTTTCTAAGCTGGCGTGGTGTTCCCGTCCCTGCGAGGTGTGGTGTGTCTGCTGCCCTGCGAGGTGGTGCTGCATGAGTCCTGCCGCTGCCGCGGCTTTTGCACCCGGTTCTCTCGTGGCAGGACGCGGACGGGAATGGGTGGTGCTGCCCTCTACCGAGGAGGACTTTGTGCTGGTCCGTCCCCTCAACGGGGACGAGGCTTTCACCACGCTGCTGTACCGAGACGAGGTGACGCCCGCAGAGTTTCCCGCCCCGTCCACGGAACTGTCCCAGATCGGGGACCATGTTTCCGCGTCTCTGCTGCGCACCGCGATGCGGGTGGGGTGCACGTCCCCCGCGCTTCCGCTCCGGTGTTTAGGGTCGATCCGCGTGCAGCCGCGCCGCTACCAGTTCGTGCCGCTGCTGTTGGCGTTGCGCATGGAGACGGTTCGGCTGCTCATCGCGGACGATGTCGGGACCGGGAAAACGGTTGAGGCCGCGCTGATCGCTAAAGAACTAGTGGAGCGGGGGGAGGCACGGCGTATGGCGGTGGTGTGTCCCCCGGCGCTGGCCGAACAGTGGCAGGCAGAGTTGCGGGACAAGTTCGGTATCGAAGCCGAACTGGTTCTCCCCTCGACTGTGCGCTGCCTGGAACGTCCGCTGCGCGCCGACCAATCGGTGTTCAAGACGTACCCGTACACGATCGTCTCCACCGACTTCATCACCTCTGAGCAGCGTCGCGCCCAGTTCCTCACCCACTGCCCTGACCTGGTGATCGTGGACGAGGCGCACACGTGGGTGAATGCTTCGCCCACGAGGCTGCGCCAGCAGCGTCAGGAACTGCTACGGAACGTGGCCGCACAGCAGGACCGCCATCTGATCCTGGTTACCGCCACCCCGCACAGCGGGAGGGAGAACGCGTTCCACGACCTGCTGGGCATGCTCACCCCAGAACTCGCCGAGGCGGATTGTCGAAGCCGGCGAGGGCGGGCACTCCTGGCCCGTCATTGTGTGCGGCGTCACCGCCGCGACATCCAGCGGTTCCTCGACCAGGAGACAGTTTTCCCGCAAGGACGCGAGTTCCGGGACGAAAAGTACGAGTGGAGCCCGGCCTACGCTGAGTTCAACGCCGAAGTGCTGGCGTATGCGCGGGAAGCGGCTGCTGACCCCAGCGGCACCAAGCTGCAGCAGCGGGTGCGCTGGTGGTCGGCGTTGGCGCTGCTCCGGTCGGTGGTTTCGTCCCCGGCGGCCGCAGCCGCAGCGCTCCGCACCCGGTCGACAACATTCTCGGCGGCGCGCAGTGCGGCTGACGTCGACGCGCTCGCCCGCGAGTCGGTGTATGACGCAGACAGTGCCGCCACAGAGGGCGGGGACGCGGTCCCCGGCGCGGCAGTCGACCCCGACACCTTGCCGGAGAGCACCCGGAGACGCCTGCGCGCGCTAGCGGAACGGGCCGAGAAACTCCAGGGCGTGGAGCACGACGCTAAGCTGCGGGCGCTGATCGCCACGGTCAAAGGTCTGCTCGCCGACGGCTGCGACCCGGTCGTGTTCTGCCGGTACATTCCCACCGCCCACTATGTCGCTGAAGAGTTGCGGCAGGCGTTGCCGAAGAACTGCGCAGTGGAGGCGGTCACCAGTGAGCTTCCCCCACGCGAGCGGGAGGACCGTGTCGCACACCTCGCGGCAACGGACCGCCGACGCGTGCTGGTGGCCACGGACTGCCTGTCCGAGGGTGTCAACCTGCACGAGCTTTTCCCCGCGGTCGTCCACTACGACATGGCGTGGAATCCGGTCCGGCACGAGCAGCGGGAAGGCCGGGTAGACCGGTTCGGGCAGCGGGCGAAACGGGTGCGCGTCGTCACGCTTTACGGGGCTGACAACGGTATCGACGGCCCTGTGCGGGACGTGCTGCTCCGGAAGCACCGCACAATCACGGCGCAGGCGGGGGGTGCGGTCCCGGTGCCGACGTCCAGCGAATCGGTGCTGCAGGCGCTCGCGGAAAGCCTCCTGCTGTGCGGTCCACACCCCCAGCTCGGCCGCACCCCCGGTCTTGCTGAGGCCAGCGCTGTGCTGCACCGCGAAAGGGAACTGGTGTCGGAGCCTGCACCGCACCAGGGCGCAACGTTCGCGCCCTCCACCGGGGACGTCCCGGATGTGGTGGAACATCTGGAGCGTCTCATCCCCGCCATCGACGACGAACTGGGCCGTCCCCGCGATATCGCTTCCTTTGTGGCACGCGTGTTCACGAGGCTGGGAGTGCCAGTCCACGCCGATGCCGGGAAGCTCACCGTGCCCCCTCAGTCGCTGCCGCCGGGGGTGCGCGCTGCCCTGGGGGTCGCTGACACCGCCCACCAGGATCTGGTGTTCCGGCGTGACCTGCCTGCCGGGCCGCACGAGCACGTGCTGGTGCGCACTGATCCAGCGGTGCGCGCGTTAGCCCGCTACGTGGTGGAGACCGCGTTCGAACCGGATCCGGGAACGCGTCCTGTCGTGCAACGCTGCGGGGTGACGTGGACCGGCCGCGTAACTGTCCGCACCGTGCTGCTGCTGGTGCGCTACCGGTTTCTGCTCACCCTGCCTGGGGTGGACGGGCCGCGCACTGTGGTGGTGGAGGAGGCTCGTATTCGCGGCTACCGGGCGGGGGCCCACGGACGCGAGTGGCTTACCGACGCTGAGACTGCGGCACTCGTAGACACTCCCCCTGACGCTGATCTGCCACCGGAACTAGTGCAGTGCCACGCTCGGCGCGCCGTTGCGGAGCTTGACGAAATCCGCGGCGACCTCGCCGAGTGGGGGGTGGTGCGCGCCGAACAGCTCCGCCACGCCCACTACGGCATCCGCGCGTCTGCTGGGTCCCGTGGCCAAGGACTGGCACTCGTCCCCCATGGCCGTGCCGACGTGGTTGGCGTGTACGTCTACCTTCCGCTGGGGGACGCCCCGTGACCGCCGTGTCTTCTCCACCTGCATCGTCGACGGTTTTTGCCGCCCCGCGCGGCTACTCGTCGGTGCGCGTAGCGGGCTCGCTGCTCACCGCTGCCCTCATAGGCCGGATCGGTTCCGGCGACCCGCAGTTGCCAGGGCTTCGCTCCGAAGACTACGGCCTTGCCCCGGGGCGGCGGCTAGGCGAGTTTGCGAGCCGCCACTGGGAGGAGCTGCTCGGCGTCTACCGGGAGTTCCAGCAACAACTCACCCAGGCCAGCTCTGGCGAGTCGCGGGCAGCGCTCACTCGGGAACGCTGGCTGCTGCCGCTGTTCGATGCGCTCGGTTTCGGTCGGCTCCACCCCCAGCGCGAAGGGTTGACGGTGGCCGGGCGCACGTTTCCGGTCAGCCATCTGGGGCGCAATGTGCCTATCCACCTTGTGGCGTGGGGGCGCGACCTCGACCGGCGGTCCAACGGGGAACGTGCCCCCCAGTCGATGCTCCAGGACTTCTTGAACTCGAGCGACGAGCATGTGTGGGGGATGCTCAGCAACGGGCAGAAGCTCCGCCTGCTGCGTGACGCCGCATCACTCTCAGAGGCCGCGTTCATCGAGTTCGACTTGGAGTCGATGTTCGACGGCGCCCTGTACGCCGACTTTGTGCTGCTGTTCGCGCTCGCCCATTCTTCCCGGTTTGAGGCACGGACCTCCGACAAGCCGGGGAACAGTGCGGAGCAGCCGAGCGTGGCGAACTGTTGGATTGAACGCTGGCGGGTTGAGGGCGACCGTGCGGGAATCCGGTTCCGCGCGAAGCTCCGCGACGGGTTGAAAGCGGCGCTAGAGGAACTGGGCACGGGGTTTCTGGAAGGCAACGCGGAGCTGAGGGAGAAGCTGCGCCGCGGGGACGTGTCCCGCCGGGAATTCCGTGACGAGCTGCTCCGGCTGGCCTACCAGTTGCTGTTCTTGTTTGTGGCCGAAGACAAGGGTGCGCTGCTCGCCCCGGATGCGGACCAGGCTGCCCAGGACCGGTACCGCACCTATTTTTCTACGCAGCGGCTGCGCCGTATCGCTGTGCAGCGGGTAGGCGACCGCCACGACGACCTGTGGCGGACACTGCTGATCGTGCTCAACGCGCTCGGCTCGGATGAGGGCTGCCCGGAGCTGGCGCTCCCTGCCTTAGGAGGCTTGTTTGTCCCGGCCAACGCGGTGGAAGGGGACGGCTCGCACCCGGGGCTGTTGCGGGGCCGGGACGTCACTTTGTCCAACCGGCGTCTGCTGGCCGCGGTGCGTCACCTCACCCGGGTCGAAGACGAGGGCGGGTGCTGGCAGCAGGTCGACTACCAGCATCTTGACGCCGAAGAGTTGGGTTTGGTGTACGAGTCGCTGCTGAACTTGGTGCCCTACACCGACCCTGCTGTCCGGGTTTTCGAGTTGCGGAGCGCTGCCGGGAACGACCGGAAGACGACCGGCTCCTATTACACACCGTCTTCTCTGGTGGAGACGCTGTTGGACAGCACACTCGACCCGGTTATCGAGGAGCACGCCAAGCGTGGGGTCCCAGACGACCTGTTGAAGATCACGGTGTGCGATCCGGCGTGCGGCTCCGGGCATTTCCTGGTTGCTGCGGCCCGTCGTATCGCCCGCGCCTACGCGGTCTTGGAAGCCGGGGACGAGGAGCCTACTCCGGACGCTATTAGCCGGGCGATGCCGAAGGTGGTGCGCCACTGCATCTACGGGGTGGACCTCAACCCGCTGGCTGTGGAGCTGACCAAAGTGTCGCTGTGGCTTGCGTCTGTGGAGCCGGGGAAGCCGCTGGCGTTCCTCGACGACCACATCAAAGTGGGCAACGCACTGTTCGGAGCCACGCCGAGACTGCTCGAGGCCGGGATCCCGGACGGGGCTTTCACAGCGTTGAAAGGTGACGACCGGAAGGTCGCGGCGGGGCTGCGAGCCCGGAACCGGCGGGAGGTGCGGGCCCTCCACCGGGAGAGGGGAAGAGAGGTTCGCGGGCAAGCCCAGGAGGTGCGGGTTTTTGACGCGCCCCTAGACAAGCAGCGGTGCAAGCGTGCCGCTGACGCGTGGTGTGCCGCGTTTGTGTGGCCGCAACGTCCCGGCGCTCCCGACGGGGTGACGACGGCCACTCTTCTCCGCATCAGCCAGGGGCAGGCTCTGCCGCCAGACCAGCAGGAGATGATCGACCGGCTGGCCCGGAAGTACCGGTTCTTCCATTGGCATGTGGAGTTTCCCGAGGTTTTTCGCGGGTGCGACGGGGATCCAGCGGAGGACTTCAACCCGGTGACCGGTTGGCGGGGCGGGTTCACGTGTGTGCTCGGCAATCCGCCGTGGGAGCGGGTGAAGCTCCAAGAGAGGGAGTTTTTCGAATCCCGGCATTCAGAAGTCGCTGGAGCGGCGAACAAAGCTCAACGCAAGGCGCTGATCAGCGAGTTGGCGGGGAGCGAAGAAGGCGCGCACTTGCTGCGCGAGTTCCAGGAGGCTAAGCACACGTCGGAAGGGCTCAGCCTCTTCCTGCGTGAGTCAGGGAAGTATCCGCTGAACGGGCGCGGCGACGTCAACACGTATTCCGTGTTCACCGAGCAGGGGAAGGACCTGCTGCATCCTCACGGCAGGCTCGGTGTCATTGTTCCGACGGGCATCATCACTGACGCCACGACTCAGCATTTCTTCAAAGATGTCGTGGGACGCCAGGTGCTGGCCTCTGTGTTCGATTTCGAGAACCGGAGAAGGCTGTTTCCTGACGTTGACAGCCGCCTCAAGTTCTCTTTGGTGACGTTGACCGGCCACGCGGACACTGTCGAGCACGCAAGGTTCGCTTTCTTCCTGCACAGCGCTGCTGAACTGAACGAGCCGGACAAAGTGTTCACGTTGAGCACGAAGGAGATCCTGAAACTCAACCCGAACACCGGGACCTGCCCCGTGTTCCGTTCCCGCCGTGACGCGGAGATCACACTGCAGATCTACGACAGGGCTCCTGTCCTCGTCACCCACGGCGAAGAAGCGGAGAATCCGTGGGGTGTGTCGTTCACGAGAATGTTCGACATGTCGAACGACGCCCAGCTTTTCCGAAGCTATGCGGAGCTCGCTTCTGACGGCTGGCGGCTGGAAGGCAACATTTTCGTCCGCGGGGAGGAGCAGATGCTCCCCTTGTACGAGGCGAAAATGCTGCACCACTACGACCACAGGTGGGCGACGTACGGAAAAACCGGCAGATCGGCCCGGGACATCCCGCTGGAGGAGAAGAACAACCCCCACGGGTTCGCTCTTCCCCGGTACTGGGTTCCCCGGCAGGAAGTCGAGAAGCGGGTAGGGCGGGAGAACGGCTGGCTGATCGGCTTCCGAAAGATCTCCAACGTGACCAACGAGCGGACGCTGGTTTCTTTCGCTTTTCCGCTGCGCGCCCTGGCAGATTCAGGAAACATCCTCCTCACCGACAAGGAAGAGAAGTCTTCGCTCTACGCGAACATCACTTCATTTATTCTCGACTACACGCTGCGCCAGAAGCTCGGGGGAACAAACCTCAACTTCTTCCAGTTTGAACAGCTCCCCGTCATCAGTCCGGAGGATTTCAGCAGGAAAGCAGCGTGGGATTTCGGGTTCACCGTGCATGAATGGTTGACCCCCCGTGTCCTGGAGCTCAGCTACACCACCTGGGACATGGAGTTGTTCGCGCGTGACCTCGGGGACTTCGGAGCGCCTTTCGTTTGGGACGAGGAACGCAGGTTTCTCCTCCGCTGCGAGATCGACGCCGCTTTCTTCCACCTGTACGGGATCGCGCGCGACGACGTTTCCTACATCATGGAAATGTTCCCTCTTGTGAAGCGGAAGGACCTCAAGCAGCACGGTTTTTACCGCACGAAGGACACGATCCTCGAGGTTTACGACGCGATGGCGAAGGCCATCGAGGCCGATGATCCTTATCAGACGGTTCTCGACCCGCCGCCGGGCAAAGGATCCCGCCACTGCACGTGATCCGGCAGCCTCTCTCCTGGCTGTCGCAGTGGAATCGTTGTGGGAGCGCCGCAGCATGGCAGGGATCGCGGGGAACGGATTGCCGCGGCGCTCTCGGAGTTATCTGAGGGTTAGCCCCACTCGCATCCCACACCGTCGCCGTCGCGGTCCAAGTGGCGGCCATAGCCCGGCTGGCCTTCATAGATCGGTGTAGCTCCAGCGGCCCGTGCAGCGGCGCAGTTCTCGTAGTATTCGGCGGCTGGTGCGGGCTGCGGCGCAGGCGGAGCAGGTTCCCGGTTGGTGGAGCCTGACCCTGAAGAGACCGTTTCCTGGACTGTCTCCGTGGCGGTTACGGTGACTTCTACCTCCACGGTCTCGGTGGCCTCCACCTCGACGGTTTCGGTTGCGGTAACGGTGACGGTAGGCGTGGGTTCCGCCCAGGGCTCCCCCTTGTCTTCCTTCGATGGGAAGCAGCTAGCGACGATGACTAAGAAGACTAATCCTGCAGCGGCACATCCAACCTTTTCATTCACCGAAGAACCCCTGTCTTGCAAAGTCATATTTCAAAGAATTCCTTGAAACTCGCCCAACACAAATGGACCTCTCTATCCTGGAATATTTCTATTCCTTAGAAAGAGTGGATACCAGTCCAAGGAAACCGAAGAGAACTTTAGACAGGGGAGGTAACGATCTCAGTTCTTTTCCGCCGAGATCAAGAAAAGATCCTCATCCCCATCCCTCATCCTGACTATCAGTGATAATGAACATCGGTAACGCAGAGCTATAAGCCTTCTCTCTTGTCTTCTGAAAAACAGGGCATCGCGCTAACCTGAGAGGGATCCCTTTCAGGCAACTGTTTTGCCTTGATGCTGATGACCAGCCGGGGAAGATCGGAAATTGCTTGTTCTGCAGCAGTCCGGAGAATGACTAGTGGCGCCCAACGAGACAGCTCGCGGAAATTCCCGCTTCACCCGAACTTCCCGTTGAAAACTTCATAGCATCTGCAGTTCTTACTCAAAACCCCGCCTCTGCGAGGAAACTACGCAAAGATACTGCTCTGCTGCGCAGCTCTAGGGCTTTGGCCTCCAACCGGCGCAGGGGCTCGGCGTCGCGGACCAGCCACCCACCGGTCTGCTCGCCAACCGGTCCCGACCCGTAGTCGTGGACGAGGGCGATAGTTCGGTCGAAGAGCAGGAAATCGAAGTAGTCGTTGCTGGGGAGCGGGGTATCTCGCGTAACCTGGACCACTTCGATGGTCTCCCCCATGTCGGCGCGGATCTGGTAGGCCAGGAGCTCGTAGCGGAGATAGTCGGTCCACGGCTCTCGCACTACCCGGATACGCGCGAAGTCGATTCCCCGCGAGCGCACATCTTCGTACAGCGCGCGATCGGCTTCGGCTTCTTCGCGCAAGAGCCGCACAGTTTGCTCGTATTCGCCCCGCTCGTAGGCGTGTTGGGAGGCGCTGTTGACGTTTTCCCGGTAGGACTGCCAGCACTCGACCCTGAGGAATCTCTTCTCTAGCCGAGTCCATGCTTGAGAGAACGCTGCGGCGAAAGCGTCGAGGTCGAGTCGTTCTCCGTGGTCCACTGCCCAACCGGGTGGGTGCACCTATTCCTCCGGGATATCGTTCCGTGCCGCTAGTAGGGTGTTACGCGGTATGCGGACAATACGCTCATTTGACGCACACCTGGCGTCAGGCAGCGGTATTTCGCCGAGCTCCTCGGTCACATCCACACCGATAACCGCAAAGCTCCCGTCGTCAAGCTCCAAGATATCTGGCGAACCGCTCACACCAATGGTGTTGCCGAGTTCTTTCGGGGGTTTCCCCAACCTCCGAACTTCCTTCACTTGATCACCACCTATCACACAACCAACGGTTTCAAATACTCAAAGTATAGGAGATTCCATATAAAGAGATATCTAATTCGATAGTTTCATCTATCCTCTTTTCATACATCATTACATCTTCAACCCCAATTCCTGATCTTTACTCGAAAGTGCATTGTCGACCAGGATTAAGACCTGGAGAGTGGAGGGCTCTGGTCCTCTCCACCAAGACCAAACCGAGACGTCGCCGCAGGTAGCCGCCTTTATGAGGTCTCACCACTACGCTTCGGAGTATGCTCTTGCGCCGCTTGCCACCATTCTGCGACCACGACAGCGGTAGTAGGACCACAGAGGCTGCTGCCAGACTTTTCCCATTTCTCGTCCTCTCTCTTAGGCAAGGGGACCTGGGCAGCGGGTGCTGATTGCTGTGGTCAACTTTCAGCGGTGCATCTGATCTGTTCTTTCCTAGAAGTGTTCTTCTGCTCTTCTTCCAGGAACCGCAGCAACAACCTCTCGGAAGGGGATTGATCTCCGGTGCACATCCCGGGCCAACCTTGTGCCCCCTATCCCCGCCCTAGAGGGCTCAATTCCTCAGAAGCGACTTCTGCATCAACGCGGAACGCAGCCTAGGTGCCACTCTTGGCATGAGCAGCCGGCCCAAAACCTTCACACAGAAAACGATCTTTGGTGGGGATCGGGCAGTGTTCGGCTGCCACGACCCCCACCAACATTCCGCTTCGAGAATCGCTGGCCGCTACATTCCGCTGCCTGTCTCCGCGGGCAGGGTCATGGGCCGGATGTCCAGTTCCGCCAACCGCTGCCACAGGGGTTGCAGCGCGGCTTCAGGGTCGCGGAAGAACCGGCTGCCGCGGATCCGCACGAAAGTCCAGCCGACTCTTTCGAGTTCCCGCTGCCGGGCGGCGTCTTCAGCCGCGTTTTCTTCGTTGTGGTAGGCGTCCCCGTCGCATTCCACCGCGAGGCGGCGGCTGCCGCCTTCAACGACCAAGTCGATGCGGTAGCGGCCGACCTGGTATTGGGGGTAAACGCGGTAGCCCCGGTCGCGCAGGGCGAGGAACACGCGCTGTTCGAAGAGGCTGTCGAACGGTTCTTGGCGGACGTCGGGGGACACGTCCCCGATCCCGGTGCCGTCGTGCAGGTGGAGCGGACGGTTCAGGTATTCCAGGTAGGCGCGGCGCAGGTCGTTCTGTCCCAGGTCGGAGATGGAAACACTGTGGAACACCCACACTTGGTCTCGGGCCCGCGACGCCGCGACGTTAATGGCCTGCTTGTTCCCTTCCGCGCTGAAGTGGCTCAGGCGGCGCGGCCCGTCGGTGCCTTCCCGGCTGACGACCATGCTGATGAAGATCACGTCTCGTTCGTCGCCTTGGAACGCGGCCGGGCTGCCGACGCGGATACGCCGTTCACTGCGTTCGTCGAAGGGGAGCCGTTCGGCGAGCAGGTCTTCGATCAGGGTCTGCTGGGCGTGACCGAGCAGGGTGATGACGCCCATGCTGCGCCCCTCGTAGGCGGGGTCGTTGCAGCAGGCGATGATCTGCCCCACGAGGCGTTCCGCTTCGAGCCGGTTGATCTGGCGCTGCCCGCTTCCTTCCACGACGCCCGGCACGTAGACGGTTTTGAGCGGGGGGAGACGGTCCGCGCCGTATTGCCGCAGCGGCTGCAACTGGCCCTGGTAGCACAGTTCGTTGGAGAAGCCGATGATTTCGGGCATGCAGCGGAAGTGCTCTTTGAGCATGAGCTGCCCGGGGCCGCCCGCAAGCCCGGAGGTGATGTCGAAGAAGCTCCGGTCGGGGGAGAACAGGTTGCGCCGCGAGGGCGACAAGTCGGCGAGCAGCCGTTCCTGCAGCCGGAACAACTGTTCCCGGTCGAGTCCCACATTGGCCGGGCTGACCTGCTTGTCGTCACCGACGACGACGATCCGGTCGGCGATCCAGGCGAGCAGCATCGCCTCCGGCCCGGACTGGCTCGCCTCGTCGATGATCACCACATCGAAGATGCGGGGCGTGTCCATGGGGATGGTGGCGACGACCTGGTACATGGGCATGATCCAGGCCGGGACAGCGGGGCGGCATTCGCGGAGGCTTTCTTGGGCTTGCCGCTGGTAGCGGGGAGCGTATTTCCCGGTTCCTTTGCCGATTTTGCGGACGCTCTGCTGGTAGGAGCGGAGCGCGACTTCTTGGCCTTGGGTGAGGCGCCGCAGGCACGAGTCCCAGGCGAGAGCAGCGGCGAGCCTCCGCATGGTGGTGCGGATCTCGCTGTCGGCTTCGCTGAGTTTGGCGCGGCAGCGGTCTTCCGCTTCCGGGTCGGTGAGTTCAGCGAGCCGTGTGTTCCACGCCGACCACGCCCACGCTTTCTCTAGTTCGGGGAGCCGTTCGTCCCAGACGGTGTCGTCGTAGGTTTCGGCGATGGCCCGTGCCAGCGTGGGGTGGGCTTCGTCAACGGTCGCGTACGCATCCTGGTAGGCCTGGCGGGCTTGTGCCGCAGCGCGGGTCTCGGCGAGGGACGCGCAGGCGTGTTCGTAGGCGTCCGGGTCGAGTTTTTCCAAGGCGAGCTGGGCCTGCCGGAGGTCGTCGGACACCACTCCGCGTTCTTCCCAGTGCTGGATTTCCGTGAGGGCGCGGTCGACGAGCTGGCGGGCAGGGCTGGAGGCGTGTTCCGCGGTGGCTGCGGTGAGCAGCAGGCGCACAGTGTCGACTGCGGTGGGATCAGCCCAGTCGAGCACAGCGAGTCCGGGAACGGTCGCGGTCTCGGTGGCGACGCGTGCGCGGGTGTCTGCCAGGTGCACGAGCTGGGCGAGCCCGTCGAGGTCGTCGCGGAGGGCCGCGATCCGGGAGCGGGGGTTCTTCCACGCGTTGCCGGCCGCCTGCTGGGGCAACCATTCTTCTTCGGTTTCCGCCAGGAGTTGTTCGGCTTCGACGCGGGCGCGGACGAGGGCCGCTGTGTCAGCGGTGGTGGGTTCTTTGCCGTCGACGCGCACGGTTTCCACGAATTCCCGGACTTCTTTGCCGAGCCGGGTGCGCATGCCGAACAGGCCGCGCAATTGCTCGCCTGCGGCGAGCCCGTCGTGGAGGCGGACCGCATATTCTGCGGCTTTGTCGAGGGGGAAGGTGTCGAGGCCGGTGATGCGTGCGTCGCCGACTTCCGCGGTTTTCTGTTCCGCGGCTGCAATCGCTTGTTCGATCTGCGCGTGCTGTTCCCGGATTCTGCGGTCCCGACCGGCAAGCACGTCGTTTCTGGCCTGCTGCCAGCGGTCGCTGAGCCGTGCCGTGATGTCGCGGGATGCTACGAAGGCTTCCACTGCCGCAGTAATGTCCGCGCAGCGTTCCGGGGACAGGCTGCGGATGGCGGCGTCGGCTTCGCCTTCCCACAGGCCTTCGGCAGCCTGAGCGGCCTTCTCCGCTTCGGTGATCTTGTGGACGGCGTCGCGGAATTCGGTGGGGGTGGGAAGCTGGTCGGCTGCAGGCACGTCAGCAGCCCGCTTCCGCTGTTCGGGGGTGTAGTTGCGGGCGGCGCGCAGCAGGGCGAGGGCGTCGGCGGCGGTCAGGGCGGGCTGCGGTTGGCTGACGGTGCCGATCCACCGGTATCGGGGTTCTTCTGCGGCGAGACGCTCCGCGATGTCTTGGAGTGAGCCCTGGTAGTCGCCGATTTCCGGGGAGAAGTGGTAGGTCTCTTGTTCCCGGATTTCGCGGAGCCGCCGCAGTACTTCTGCCCGTTCGCGGCGTGTCTTGTCCAAGTGTTCTTCGAGGCGGCGGATTTCTTTCTTCGACTGTTTCGGGGAGAAGTCGGAGCGCCGCTCCAGGATGGCGCGAACGGATTTTTCGAGTTCTTCCTGGGCTTCGACCCCGTCACCGGTCCTGCTCACGCACAGGGCTTGGATTTCTTCGGGGAGTTTTTCTTTGAGGACGCGCAGGGCCCGGGCGGTGTGGCTGGTGATCAGCACTTTCTTTCCCTGGGCGAGCAGGTCAGTGACCAGGTTGGCGATGGTGTGGGTCTTCCCGGTGCCGGGCGGTCCTTGGACGACGACGAGGTGGCTCTGGTCGAGTCGTTCCGCGATGGAGCGCTGCTCCTGGTTGGAGGGAAGCGCGAAGTAGGGTTCGCGGGCCGGGGTAGCGCGCTTGTCTTCGTCGTCGACGTCTGCGAGGGAGTGGCTGCTGCGGTCGTCGTCAGCTCCGGTGAGGAACCGCAGCAGCGGGGTGAGGTCTTCGCACGTTTCTAGGCGCTTGGTGATTTCCCGCAGGGCTTTGAGCTGGTTGTCCCGGGGGCGTTCCCGCAGGATGAGGGCGGGTGCGAAGCTGATGCGCGGAGCTTCGGTGCCTTGGTCGGCGTGGCGGGTGAGGCTGTCGCTGTAGTGGGCGTCCGCTGCCGCTTCGATGCTCCATTTTTGGAGGGCGGTGTGGAGGTGTTCGAGGCCTTCCACCCCTTCGTAGGCGGCGCCCTGGTCGAGTTCTGCGGTGATGCTTTCCCGGACTTCTTCGCTGACCCGCTGGTCGGGGTCGAGCATGTCTTCTTCGAGGACGAGTCCGGGGGTTTCCGGGTCGGGTGCGAGGGTGAGGGCGCCGGTGTCGTCGAGGGTGATGACCATTTTCCGGGTCACCAGGTGGCGGCCGACTGGTTTCCCGTCGGACTTCCAGGTCAGGTAGCCGAAGCCGAGCACGAGTTCGTACGACTCTCCGAGGTCTTCCATCTCCTCGCGCATGCGGTAGAGAGTCTCGTAGTGCCGGACGGCTTCCGCGGTTTCGCGTTCACGTTCCGCCCATTTCATCCACTGGGCGCTCCACGAGGCGTAGGCTTTCCGGATCTGGTCGCGGTCCTCGTGGTCGTCAAGGAAGATTTCTCGAGGCGCTTCGAGGTCGATGTCGTCGATGTCGTCGACGAGGTCGATGTCGGTGATCCGTTCCCGCAGTTTCGGCGGTTCGGTGTTCTGGTAGCAGTACAGGTCACTGAGGGTAATCCAGGGTTCGAGCACCTCAGGGACTGCTGGTGGTTCTTGCTGGTGGATCCTCTTGATGCGGAGCCACGCCTTCTGGTCTGGATCGAGCAGGCCAGAGGCCACGTAGTCGCTGCCTGTGGGAAGTTCGCTGAACCAGAGTTTTCGATGGGCGGAGCTGAGCGTCCTGATCGGACGGAGCCGTGTCTGTTCTGCTTCCGCGAGGAAACGGAAGATGCGGCGTGCGATTTCGGTGTCCTGTCGCGCAGTCTCCGCGCCCATGCAGACTCCTCACCCTGTCACGTTTGTTTCGTGGTGTGTTCCGTCGGGTGAGAGTAACGAGACACCGCCCCAAATAAGCAGAAACGGTGAAAAATCATCACTTTTGGGGACTTTTCGGACTCGGTGCGTGTCGTATCGGCTACAGCATCGGGAAGCCGCTCTCCCGCCCCGGCAGGGAAGAACAGCACGGTAGATCAACGACCCGTTTTTCTGTGCTGCGGCACTCGCCGAGTGCTAACCCAGGGAATCAACCACTCTGCCTGTTTGAGCCCGGAGCTGCAGGAATTGCGCTTTGCTCGCTGAGGGGGTTTGACCCACGAGGATGAACTCGGCGGCGTTCATCGGACCGCAGGAATGCTGGCCACGATGATGCCACAACACTTCGGGAAGTTTGCTGTAGTCGCGGACCCGCTGGTTGGCCAGGAACCCCCGGGTGAAGATCACCGGTTGTCCGTGGTCAAAAGGCAGGGCGTGCATGGATACGCACACCAGCTCCCCGGATAGCAGAGGTGAGTCCGGTCCGATCGCCCCGCCCGGCAGAGAGCAGCCGTATGCACCGCGGTATCGATCTCCGTCGTAGGTCCGCGACCGCTTGGAGATCCCCTAGAACCGGAAACCGAAGAGGCCACCGCTGGGCGTGTCATTGAGGCGAGGTTTGATGACGTAGGGATCCGGATCAAATCCGAGGTTCTCGGCCTTGGCAAGGTCGTCGGAGTTGATGGTGACGACGTACTGCATGCCTTCGTCTTCCATGAGTCGTGCGGCTAGCGTCAACGCCCGGTACACCTGGCGTTCATCGACTCCGTCGTAGAGCTTACTGTCGTGGACCAAGAAGTCTGGGCCGCGTCCTTCTCGGTGCGCGATGATCGCACAGGTCAGGTCGAAGCAGAAGGTCTTCATGTTGGAGATGCCGCTGCTGCTGTCACTGTCGAGCTGGAGGATGATGTCCAGCGAGCTCTTGCGTGCTTTGAAAGCGAGATAGGGCGTGCGGTCGTTCCCGTAGAGCTCTTGGACGAATGAGCTGAACAGGGCGTGGGCCTGCTGTTCGACCTCGGCTCGTTCTTCGATGTCAATCTGCATCTCCTCTTCGAGCCGGTCTTTTTCTCGGTCGATCTCTCGTTTGCTCTGCTCGAGGGCCTGCGCCGCGGCGAGCCGGTGTTGCAGCGCTTCAAGACGTGCGCGTTCCTGGCCGAGAGCGTTCTGCAAAACGGTGAGCGTGTCCAGAGCACCGCCCTCGTTCAGGATTCTCATGAGTTCAGCCTGTCGCCGACCTAATTCTTCGCGCTCCTGTTCACTGGCCCTGATTCGCTCCCGGAGCTGGGTGATCTCCTCTTGCAGGTAGTGCCGACGGTTACGCACTACCGCTTGGTGGAATTCCCTAACCTGGTCGAAGCGTGCCCGTACCTGGTCACCGAGGATGACGTTGAGTTCGGCGTAGGCCCTCTCCAGGTAGCGATCATCAGGTTCGTAGACATCGGTGACGGCCTGTTCCAGTTCTTCCAGGTTGCGGCGGTGGACGGCTTCCTCGTTGCGGAGCTTGCGGATGCGTCTGTTGACCTCGTCGGCTTCCCGTTGGATTTCTTCGTATTCGGGAACCACCTTGAATTCGTTGATCTGCTGTTCCAGCTCGTTGACCCGCTGCTGGACTGTACGAATCTGTCCTCGCAGCTCCGCTGACGAACCGACAATCTTGCCCCATACAGGGTCTTTCTGCGCAGCGACGAGTTTCCTTCTGGTTGCCTCCCGCTCGGAAAGGTCAACGTAACGCCGGGCCAACCTCCAGTCCATTCCGAGCAAGTAGGACAGGTTAGTGGTGACCAGGTGAGCGGAGGTCCGCTCTGCAGGTTTGAGGGCGTCTTTGAACCCACCTTTCTCCTCACGGCGCATGTAGAGGTTGAGCAGGATGCGTCCGCTGAGTCCTTTGTCCTCGGGACGTATGCCGAACAGGTCTCGTTCAATGGCAGCACGCCACTCTTTGAGTGTGACGGGCTTTTCGTCCTCGAAGAGGGTGTGTGACTCCTGTGTGATGTCCGGGTTCAGCAGGATCTCGTTCGGGCTGCGGCCGCTCCGCCTGATTCGGATCGGGTCTTCCTGTCCCGGCCAGTCCATGTCGAGCCGGAAGGTTGCTTGGCTGATGGTTTTGTCGTCCATCAGCTTGATCCCGGTTTTGTCTGCCCCCAGCAAGAAGTGCAGCAGTTCCACCACGCTCGTCTTGCCGACGGCGTTGCGGCTCTGGTCAGGGGTGGAGGTTGCTGTCCGATCCGCGACGATCAGGTTGAGCCCTGGTCGGAAGCGGACTGTACGGAAGCGGGGATCGTCCGATCCGAGTTCACGCAGCATGGGGGCGCTCCCGGAACACAAGGATGTCGTTGCGGAGTTCGACCACTCCCAACGCGTAGAGGACGTCGAGGGCCAGGACGAACCACCAGAAGGGAATGGGGGAGGTGTGCCGGTTCTCGGCTCGCCACTTCTTGAGCCGCCGCCACGCCTGGGTGACGGTGACGGGCTGGTGTTCCGTGGCTAGCAGGATCTGCGCGCCGACTGCAAGCAGAGCGCGTTGTGGTGCGATGCCCTTTGTCGGGGTGATCACCCTGCTACCTCCGCGTACTCGTTCGACGGCTGCCAGTCCTCCGGCGGGATTTCGAAGATCTCACACTCTCCGAAGAAGTACATCAAGATGACCTGTGCGTTGACGTACCCCTCTCTTGTCGGAGCTTTATTGCCGAGAACATACTGTTGCATCTGGTAGAGGATCTCGTCGGGATCCGAGTATTCCTGGCTTATCCGCTGGTACTCGGCGTGGAAGGCGGCAGCGGTGTTGTCTCGTTCAAACGGGTCGTTCCGTTGCTGGTAGTAGGCCTCGACGAGGGGGACGTACTTCATCCGGCTTATCAATTCGTCCCGCAGGTCCGGAGAGAATCCGTTGTATTCGAGCTTGTTGCGCGGCGGGGGAAGGATCACATCTGACGGCCTTGCTTGTATCCGCCGTTTTCCTAGTTCAGCGAGAAGCGGGGCGAGGTCTTCCATCTCGACGCCGACGACTACCTCTTTCGCCGGAAGGCTCTGCCCAAGCAAGTCCTCTACGTCCGAAACGTCGAGTTTGCAGACCTCCTGGATGAAACGGCATGCTCCAAACACTTCGAACTTGAGGTAAGGGTGGTCCTTCCGGGCTTTGCTGATCTCTGAGCTGATCACCGGCCCGACGCCGCGGAGGTCATTGTGGACGAAAACGAAAGTGTCGAACTCGTCCCTGCGCTTCTCTAAAGCACCGGTGAGGTCCTTGGTGAACTTCCTGCTGATCTCGGACGCGTTGTAGGTCTCCGGCGCGTAGCACGCGTAGAGCTTCCGATCGTTGATGGTGAGCCCGTCTGCGCTGCGGTCTCCCAGACGGCCCTGGGTACGAACCGGCACGAAGTCGGGATAGCGAAGCTGCATCAAGTCATGGAAAAAGGACTCGAACTCTTGGCCGTGCAGTTCGCTGAGTTTTGCTCGCACCATCGGTCTCACGAGAAACCGTTGCCAAGACTCCACCGCTGTCCTCTACTTCTGCCTTGCTGAGTTTGTCGCTCCTTTTTACCAAGCGCACTATGACCGCTGCCATAGGTTTGCCCTATTTGGCATTTAGGAGAAGCAGGGCACCCTGGCAAGCCAGTACACTGGCCCATCTCCCTTCATCTAGAATCAATCCAATGATTACTATTGATGGTTACCCGAGGAATGGTTCTCACAATTGACCAATTAAGGGGAAGTTCTGGAGCACAGAAGTCTTCCTGGCGTTTGTCATGTGCTTTCCTTCGGGAACAAGGAGAGCGAACAAGGTTCTCGCTCTCGTTAATTCCGAGCCCCGGCTCATGACGCCAGGAGAGAGGCCTAGTTCCAGATATTTGAATCAGAGCACAAGAACTGGAAAGCCACCTCGCGACCCAGAACTTTCGAATAAATCTTGCACTCTAATGATCCTGCAAGTCCAGGATGTCCTTCTTCAAAAATACGGCCTCCAGTCTGCCACGTGCTCTCAAGCATCATGGATCAGCGGAGTAGCCCGCTCCGAACATCCAAATGATTTTTGACAACAGGTTACAGAGAGTTCTATCCACTCTGATGCACATTTCTTTAACTGGCCTGTTGCATATGAGATCTGGAATTACCGAGCTTCACCAGTCAAATGTCGACGTCTCCAGCGCAGCGATGAATTCATCGGCGGTCATCGTGGCCTCTGCGAGGATGCTGTCCACGACTTCGACCAGTTCCGCTATCCCCGATGCCACGTACACTCCGGGACGTTCGCTGTGCTCCCGGGCCCACTGGTTGGCCAGGAGTTCCTGGGTGAAGATCACCGGCCTCCCGTGGCGGAGTGCGATGTGCGCTTGGGCGCGCGCACTGCTGTGTTCTCCAGCCTCTACAACAATGGTGGCGGCCGCGTAACCGCTCATCACCGCGGTTCGCAGTGTGAGGTTTTCCCGTGCGGCAGGGGTGTCGGGGAGGAATGGGCTGAGTACCATCCCCCGCTCAGCGGTTTCCTGCTGGAGCTTCCGGCTGCCCCGCGGGCGGTAGTGGTTGATCCCAGTTCCAAGCACAGTCACAGTCCTGCCTCCTCGGCGGAGGACAGCAGTGTGCGCCACCGTGTCGACCCCCGCTGTCAGTCCGCTGACGACTGTGATGTTCCGCTCGACGAGCGCTTCGGCGACGCCGCTCACGATTGCTCGGCCTCGCGGGGACGGTCTGCGCGGTCCGACAACGGCGACGGCACGACGGTCATGGGCGACTGCGCCTTTGGTGAAGACCACTGGAGGCATTTCGTGGATTTCGCGGAGCGCCGCTGGATAGTGGTCCTCCCAAAAGGCGTGGACACCGACTCCGTGCGAGGCACACTGGTCCAGCAAAGCTCGGGCTTTGGCGATCGCACGCTCAAGTGGACTGTCTTCGGTGCCGCAGGGCATGTTCCGCGTCCGGAAAGTCTTCTCTAGGACGGCCCGTACGCTGTCCGCGTCGAGGATCTCCTCCACGATCTTCGACCACGCGGTGCGCTTGGCGAGGAGCAGAGCGAACAGGGCGGCCCGTTCTTCACGTTGCTGCATAGCGGTTCGATGGGAGCGTTCCTGTTGAGGATCGGAGACTGGCACGGAACCGCCCTCCCATCCGCTTACTCCGCCAATGTGGTCCTAGCCATGTCAGCGAGAACATAGCTCCCACCAGAGACATGCCGTTTTCCCTTCACTGTGGGAGGGCCAGCAGCCTGGTTGATGCTGCTGTTCCGGTGAGCGGAACCGCTGACTCCCCCGGCTATGCGGTCCTCGCTGGCCGCATACGCCGTCCACGTGCGGCCAGCGAGGACGTGTGAAGCCAGGCTCAACCGACCAGGCCCGGCACCGTGCCCGCAGCACCGGCGAGGGTTGCGAGGAGCAGGATCGCCCCGGCGCATCCTCCGTTTTGCGTGGTTTTGCTCGAGGTGAAGACCGGTGCTGTTTCGTCGGCGAACCGGTCGACGAACTTGACCCGGTATTCGGCGTCGGTCAGTTCGCGGGGGCGCCAGAACTGGTGCCATTCGTTGGTGGTTTCCCCGGCCTGTTCGTGGGCTTGCTCGGCGGCGATGCGCGCAGCCACGTCCCCAGCCCGCGTGTCGGCGACGAGTGCTGCCCCGCGCTGCTTCTGTTCGACTTCGGCGCTGAGCAGGGTCCAGGCTTCTTTGGGGGTGAGGATGGGGACTCCTCGTTCCCTGGCCTGCGCGGTTTTGGTGGTTTCTACGCCGTCGGGGGCGATGACGAGCCGGACGGTCTTGGTGACGTTCGCGGCGACTTTCGCGCCGTGGTCAACCGCGTAGTCCATGACGTCGGTGAGTTCTTTGCCTTCGCCGACGGGGAGGATCCGCCAGCCTTTCAGGGGCCCGTTGCGGCGTGCTTTTTCGGCTGCAGCGGCTTCTTCGAGGTCGCTGATGAGGTGGCTGACTGCGAGGTTTTTCGCGGCGCGTTGGAGTTCGCGGAGTTCTGCTGCGGTGACGACGCCGTCGGCTTCAGCCCGGTCGCGGGCGCGGAGCAGGAATTCTCCGTGGACGCCGCGCGCGGTTTCTTGGGTGAGTCCGGCGCGGGAGGCGAGCAGGGCGAGTTGTTCGGCTTCTTCGCCGACGACGCGGCCGTCGGAGAGGGCGTGGGCGAGCATCGCCTGGTAGTCGTCGAGAGCCTCGGACCGGGGCGGAGGCGAGTCGACCATGAGGGGGAGCCGTGCGGTGAGGGTGGCGAGCCAGCCTTCGCTGCCTTTGCGGAGTGCGGCGGCGCGGGGGGCGATGATGCGGGTGCGGGGTAGTTGCGGGAGGGGCGCGGGGGTTGGTCCGTCCCAGTGGAGGGGTTGGGGAGCGGCGTTGATGAGTTCGGTGAGGACAGCGGCGAGGGACCGGGCGTCGCCGAGTGCGCTGTGTTCCGCGGTGGGCCACCGGCCGGTGAGGAGGTGGTGGAGGTGGGCGAGGCGGTAGCCATAGCGGTCGAGTTGGTAGCGGGCGGCGACGAGGGTGCAGAGTCCGGGGATGCCGGTGAGGGGAACACCGAGGCGGGCGAATTCGGCGGCGAGGAATTTTTCTTCGAAGTCGAGTTTGTGGCCGACAACGATGGCGCCGTCGAGGTAGGCGAGGAGGTCGCCGGCGACTTGGTCGAAGCTGGGCGCGGTTTTCACCCAGGTGTCGGTGATGCCGTGGAATGCCGAGTTGCGGATCGAGGATCCAGGGTTAACGAGGGTGGAGTATTCGTCGAGGACGGTGCCGTCGCCGCGCATGCGTACGACGGCGATTTCGCAGACGCGGGCTCCTCGCTTGGGGTTGAGGCCGGTGGTTTCGAGGTCGAGGACCGCGTAGGTGAGCGTGCGGGGGTCGAGTCCGCCGCGTCGGGTGAGTCGCCCGTAGTGGAACACCATGGGGAACCTCCGGAGAACTGTATGCCTTTGCTACGATGTCCCACACCGCAGAATTTTTGAAGAGAAGTGCCGGAAATTCCCTAATTTTGTGGAGCGGGCATTTGATTCCCGAACGCCTGTTCCTTTTGCGCTGCGTGCAGTAGCGTGAGCTTTCAGTACTGGCAGCAGAGTCGGTCAGGATACTGTTCGTCTTGTTTGCTGGACGAGGTCTTGAGCGGGTGCTGGCTGTGGATTCAGGCAAGGTCCTGGGATAGGGGGTTCTTCTCCTGTTTTCCTGGGCGCGTAATAATGACGGATTATCTGTTCTGCCTTCGGACGGTGATTGCAGCGCCCGATAGCATTCGGGCCTGAATTCGCACTGAATCAGGGAACGGTTGTTGCGCTTTTTCTTATATTCCGAACAGGGGTTTCCACCGCTGTTGAGAGTCGTTGATCAAACGCAGCGGTCGTGGGTGACTAACCGGTTTCCATGACGGGTTTGCGGCCTTTCCCCCTGTGTGCACTCGCCCTCGATCCTCGCTTCTTCTGGTTGCGCTGTCTGTGGCGTGAGGCTTCGACTGGCTGCCCGCTGTTCGAGCCTGCTCCCCCAAGTGGCCGTCTCCTCCTGGCGCTCGAGGCGGGCTTGACTGCTCTGGGAGTGCCCCTGCGGGATGCCGGGCCCGCGGTGGCGTAGCGGACAGTGTCTGCGTACTTCTGCTGGCTGCGGGAAGACGCCACCGGTCCCGCCGCACACCGAAGCGGATGCTCCTTCTGTGTCCACCATACAGCCCGCCAGGAAAGGATTTTCCAGAAACAAAAGAACGCAACCCGTCGAAGCGGATATTTCCCTGACCTGAACAGCGGCAGCGGCACGAGGGCCTCTACCGATCACCACGAAAAGCAGAAAAGAAAAGTTGGCAACTTGGCATTAGCTTCCTTTTCCATAGGCCTACAATCTCTTTCTCCTCGTGCATTTCTTGTCTTCGGTGTGGTAAAAAGCAGGTAGCACTGCGACAGCAGGACACAGGGGGACAGTCCGCTCTCGGCGATGAGGGGGTCTCGCATGGTCGACGCGTGCTCAGTACTCATACGCGGCTTGATTCTTTGATTTTCCGCGCCCTCAGTTCTATTTCGCCTTCCGGACTGATCCGCAGAGTCCGGGTGCTGTAAACCCGCGGTGAATCATGTGCTCTGAGAGAAGTCTGCGAGCGCGAGTCAACCTGCAGTGATCAGCGGAGGACCGCCGTGATCCAATGCCCGGTCTGCTTGAACAACGACCAGATAAGAAAAGTGTCGTCGATTGTAGGGTCAGGAAGCACGACGGGGTACACCACCGGGTGGGTGGGGGACAGCTCCTATTCTGTGAGGCATTTCTCTCAGAACAGTCTTGCTTCCCAGCTTTCTTACGAGCACCCCTGGGATCCCCCCGGATGCCTCATATTCATAGGGGCCATCTACGCCCTCGCAGCTTTCGGACCGGATTTCATCCGATTCTTGACAGGGGTACCCGTCGTTCTTGTTGTATGCATATTTATTATGGCCAAAGAGTGGGAAAGAGGCATCTTGAAGAGCCTCTTTAGCCTCAAAGGATGGATCTCCAGCATTCTCTCCGGCCTTGCCATCATGTTCCTTTTCGCGGGATCCTTCTACGGCGTCACCACCTTCTTGGCAGGAGCCTCTCTCGTAGCTTTTGTAGTGCTAAGAAAAAACTATTTGCATAAGAACAGGGAGAAGCACGCTCGGGAGCTGGAAAACTGGCACCAGCTCTACTACTGTTTCCGCGACGACGTCGTCTTCCATCCCGGTACGGGACGTTACGGGCCTCCGGAAACAGCGCAGCTTCTCACTCAGGAAGAGTGATCACCCCAACGCGGTACCAGACCAGCGGGGTTCGCTGCGGCCTTCGCCTTCCGCAGCAGCCACCCACGCTCGAGAAAAGGAGCACAGCCGCAGGCCCCTCGCTCCCCTGGTCGCGCCGGGCGAAGAACGGACCCATCGCACAGCCTGAGGGCCTACTCCCCCACGACGAACCGAGTGGGTTCGGTGAGCGCAGTCCGTGCCCCTGCAACGTCGGCGAGCCGGGCGGCCAGCGTGCGTTCGGCGAGGTGGCGAGGGAGCGCTGCGGTGAATTTCAGCCCGTGCAGGGCTTTGTCGTCGACTTCGGGCAGCACGATGCGCTCGGCGGCAGCCGTGCGGATGGCCCGCCACCGGGTCCGGTCCACGTCCCCGCTCAACCGCAGGTGGGTGTCGCGGACCTGCTGGCCCGGGTCAACAATCCCGCTGAGGGTGGCGCGCAGGGTGAGGTTGGCGCGCGTGCCCGCCCACGTCCACCAGCGCAGTTCCCCGTTGCTGCGGGTGATGACGGTGCCGTCGGGGTGCACGTGGTCGGCGTGCCGGTCTCGGGCGTGCGTTAAAGCGTCGACGGCACGTCGGGTCAGTTTCACGGGTGGATCCGTGCCGAGAAGCACGTCGCGCACGGCCCGCGCTAGTTCGAACGACCAGCCGAGCACAGTCCCAGAGTCCCAGCGGGCTCGTCCTTCCCCGCTGTCTGCGGGTTCCACGTAGCAGCGGCGCCGTTTCCAGTCGACTCCGGTCACAGCCCAGCTGCGGCCGGCGAGCAGGAGCAGCCGCGGCCCTTCCCCGGGTTCGGCTGCGGACAGCAGCGCCGGGTTGGTGCGGCCGATTTCGGTGCGGCCGTGCAGCACGGTGAATTCGGGCGGGGCCGTAAACACGCTGGTGAGTTCCGCGAAGTGCCGGTGCCCGAAGCGGCGTTCCGCTTCGGGGCCGACGATGAGCATGCCGTTGTCGCTGGTGAGGAATCCTTCGCGGAGCAGGTGGGCGAGGATCGGCTCCCCTTCAGTGAAGGGTGCGAGCCCGTTCCACCATTCCGTCCACAGCCGTTCTCCGACTTTGGGTTCTTGGAGGCTGAGGGCGAGGAGTTGTTGGGCGACGATGTGCCGGGGTTCGGGGGTGGGGTGCACGGGTTCCACCCAATGCTGTCCCCACAGGTGGAGGAGCCCGGCCGCGCCGAGCAAGCCCATGTCGTTGAGGGCGAGGAACAGGCAGTTGCGGGTGGTGTCGGGGCGGCGCCCGGTGCGGCCGATGCGTTGCAGGAAGGATGCGACGGTGGCGGGCGCGTTGATTTGGATGACCCGGTCGAGGTCGCCGACGTCGATGCCGAGTTCGAGGGTGCTGGTGGCGACGATGACGCAGTCGCGGGCTTCCGCGAAGGCTTGTTCGGCGCGGCGGCGTTCGTCGACGGACAGGGAGGCGTGGGAGAGGAACACGGTGACGCCTTTGGCGCGGAGGGCCGCGCCGATGCGTTCGACGAGTTGCCGCGAGTCGCAGAAGACGAGGCGTTTTTCGCCGCGGTGGAGGGCGGCGATGACAGTGGCGGCGTTCTCGGGGGAGCCCACGTAGTCGAGTTCGACTTCGCCGGGTGGTGGCCCGTTTTTCGCTGCGGCTGGGCTGACCCGGGGCACACCGGGGGCGATGACGCGGCCGGGGCGGTTGCCCGCGTTGCTGCCTTGCAGCCAGGTGAGGAGGTCGTGCGGGTTGCCGACGGTGGCGGAGAGGCCGACGCGTTGCAGGGGCCGTTGGGACAGCCGGGTGAGGCGTTCGAGGACGGCGAGCAGGTGCCAGCCGCGGTCGTCGGAGGCGAATGCGTGGACTTCGTCGACGATGACGGCGCGGACGTTGCCGAGGAGGGCGCGGTGGTCGACGGTGGTGCTCACCAGCATGGCTTCGATGGATTCGGGGGTGGTGAGCAGCACGTCGGGCGGGGTGCGGAGGATGCGCTGCCGGGCCGCGGCGGTGACGTCGCCGTGCCAGAGGGCGGCGGTGCGGCCGAGCCAGCCGGTGTAGCCCTGGAGGCGGGGCAGCAGGTTGTTGAGGAGGGCTTTGAGCGGGCACACGTAGAGCACGGAGACGCGGTCCCACTGCTGGTTGGCCATGGCGGTGAGCAGGGGGAACACAGCGGCTTCGGTTTTGCCGCCCGCGGTGGGGGCGAGCAGGACCGCGTCGTCGCCGTTGATGAGGGGGGCGAGGGCTTCCCGCTGGAGGGGGCGCAGCGTGGGCCAGCCGAGGGTGTTGGCGACGTGGTAGGCGAGGGTGGGGTGGAGCAGGTCGAAGCTGGTGGGGGCGGTCACAGGCTGAGTTCTACCTCATCGGCGGATGCGGCGCGCGGGGTCCAGGTGTTGCGTTCGGTTTCGGTGAGGTCGCTGGCGCGCACGGTCAGCTGGTAGTGGATGCGCGGGTCGAAGTCGGGGATGTCGTTGACCCGGTCGATGACGTCGACGAGTTTGCGGAGGAAGAGGCGGGGGGCTACTCCGACACGGCCGCCGAGTTCTCCGGCGACGGCTTGGGCGAGGTCGCGGATGTAGGTGTTGTCGACGCGGGCGCGGATCCGGTCGGGGGCTTCGGCTCCGTTGGCGTACAGGTCGCGGACGGTGGTGCCGAGCTGGTGGAGCCGGTCGAGGTCGAAGCTGGGGAGGCGGATTTGGACGGCCCGCAGGTTGTCGTGGCGCGGGTCGGGCATGAAGTCGGTGGCGAGCCGTTGGGCGAGGGGGGCGAGGCGTTGCACGCCTTGCGGCCCGTCGTAGAAGGCGGGGGTGCCGGTGATGACGAGGTAGAGGCCGGGGAAGCGGCCGGCGGTGATTTCGTCGATGAGTTGGCGGAGCGCGTTGAGGGCTTTGTCGCGGGTGTCGGAGCGGGCGCGTTGCAGGGTTTCGAGTTCGTCGAGGACGATGAGGAGCCCAGGGTGGCCGCAGTCGCGGAGCAGGGTGAGGAGGCCTTGGAGGGCAGCGAGGGCCCCGGAGTGGTCGAGGTCGCCTTTGATTCCGGCGTAGCGTTTCGCGGCGGCGGCCACGTTGGGTTGTCCGCCGAGCCAGGCGACGAGCGCGTCTGCGATGGCGTGCTGCCCTTCGGCTTGGGCGCGGTGGTAGCCGCGGAGGGCAAGGGCCACGGCGGGGCTGCTGCGGGCGACTCCGGCGAGGCGTTGTTCGAGGAGTTCCGCGACGGCTTGGGTGAGGGCGTGTTCGTCGCCGCTGGGCACAGTGCCGTGGTCGAGGACGTCTTCTTCGAGGGTGTAGACCCAGTTGTCGACGATTTCTCGGAGGGCGCTGGGCGGCTGGGTGGCGGTGGCGAGGCGTTCGGTGAGCCGCCGGTAGACGGTTTCGAGCCGGTGCAGCGGGGTTTCGGTTTCGGAGATTTGGATTTCGGTGACGGCGAAGCCGGCGCGTTTGGCGCGTTCGGCGAGCCAGCGGGAGAAGAAGGTTTTTCCGGAACCGTATTCGCCGCGGACGGCTTTGAAGCTTGCGCTGCCCGCGCCTACGGCGGCGAGTTCCTCGTCGAGCACGGTTTCGTACCGGTCGAGTCCGACGGCGAACAGGTCGAGGCCGTTTTGGGGCACGGTTCCGCGGCGGAGCGCGTCGAGGACTTCGCGGCGGCGGGCGGCGCTGACGGTTTTCACCTAGGAGGCACCTTCCGGGAATTGTTCTTTAAGCAGCGGGATGTTGAGTTCCACGGCTCGGTCGGCGTCGGTGAGGACGAGCACCGGGAACATTTCCACGTTGAGGACTTTGGCCACCATTTTCAGGAATCGTGCCGCGCGGAAGGGTTCTTTCCCAGCGGCTTCAGCGACGCGTTCGACGGGCAGGCGGGGCCGGTCGCCTCCGACTTCGGCGAGTGTGTCGATGACGGCCGCGATTTCTTCCTTGGGCGGACTCTTGGGGATTTGCTGGTGGACGTCGGCGAACACGGCCGTGTCGACGATCCGCTGGCCGAGGCTGCGCACGACTTCGGCGCGGCTGATGAGCGCGTTGTCGTCGTCGACGGCGGGGGCGCGTGTAGCCCGTCTCGGGGTGGGTGTGGTGTCGTCGGGAAGGCGGGTGGCGATGGACTGGTTCCACCAGGCGGGTTCGTGCTGGGTGGGCCGCAGGGTTTCCCACCTGTCGGGGAGGAGTTCTTTGTCGGGGAGGAACACGAGCACGGGGATGACCATTTCGGCGGTGGAGATGCCGCCGTGGTATCCGGCCCGGCGGGAGGTGTAGCGGATGCGTTCGTCCCAGGGGACGACGATGCTGCCGCCTCCGGCGAGCACTCGGTCGCCGGTGACGAGGATTTCCCCGTCGTGGGGGGTGCCGGTGCGGTAGCGGGCGGCTTCCCCGTCACTGGTTTTGCGGTTTTCGTCGCGGTCCCACACGTGGCCGTGGTCGGAGACGAGGATGACGGGCCGGTGGGCGCGGTGCGCGGTGTCGAGGAGGGTGCGGAGTTTCCCGATGCGGTGGACCCGCCAGGTCGCGGTGTCGCTTTCCCGGCCGGTGGCGAGGGAGTCGTCGACGATGTTGAGGACGACGGCGACGACCTGTTCGGTGTCGTCGATGGCCGCCTCGACGTCGGCGGGCAGCCGGTCCCCGGGGCCGGTGGCGAGTTCCCGCTGGTAGAAGAGGGCGCTGGGGCGGGCTCCGGCGGCGGCTTTCCGCCAGAAGGCGGCGAATCCGGCGCGTTCGTCGCTCTGCCCGCCGGTGGTGAGGGTGCCGCACAGCAGGGAGGCCCGCGAGCAGGTGGTGATGGACGGCAGGGTGGCGAGTGCTCCTTCCCGTCCCCGGTCGCTGCGGGCGACTTCGATGAATTGTCCGCTGGCGGCGATGTCTTCCCCGAGTTGCACGGCGACTTCGGCGCTCATCCCGTCGAGCAGGATGATGAGCGGGGCTTGCTGTTTCGCGACGGGGACAGCGATCCGTTTGAGGAGGTTTTCGGCGAGGAGCAGTTCGTCGGTGTGCGAGGACACTTCGGTCCACGCGGCGACACGGCGGGCGAATGCTTCGTCGATGCGGGCGCGCCGTTCCCGGACGCGCGTGTAGAGCCGCTGGTAGGCCTCGCTGAGCGCCGGGTTGTCGGTGGCGGAGGTGTATAGGGCGCTGGCGGCACGGTCCACCCACGCGGTGACGGCCATGTGGGAGGCGACCCCGTCGGCGACGGTGGTGGGGGGTGCTGGGTCGGTGGCGAGCCAGCGGAGCAGGCGGACCGCGTTGAGCGCGCCCACGAATTCGGGGGCGGTGGGGTCGCAGCGCCGGTGGTCGCGGACTCGGGTGAATGCTTCTTCGACGTGCCCCAGGTCGCGGGGTTGCGGATCGTCTTTGCCGGGGTGGAGGAGTTCGCTGATGTGTTCGCCGAGCGTGGCGAGCCGGGCGTGGAGTCCGCTGGCGAGGAGTTGGCTGTTGTTGGCGACCGCGTCCGCGCCGACGGCGGCGAGGATTTCTTCGGCCCGCCTGCTGGCGCTGATGGCGGTGTCGTGTTCCGCACCGTCCATGAGGCGGAGCAGCGCGGCTTCGCAGTTGTCTGCGAATCGGCGCAGTTCGTCGAGGCTGGGCGGGGGTGCGCCGAGGAAGCGTTCTTCGATGCGGATGCGTGTCTCGGTCACACCGGGCAGGCTGCTGTTGGCGGGGTCGAGGAGTTCGCGGAAGACGAGTCCGAGCGGCAGCGTGTCGGAGATCTGCTGCCGGTCGAGGAGGCGGAAGACGACGGTGGCGACCGCGCCGATGTGCTGTTCAAGGGCGTGGCGGAGCCCGACGCGTTCTTCTTCGGGCAGGGACGTGTATTGGGTGATGCGGGCAGGGTCGCGGGTCCAGTCGAGGAGTGCGGCCGCGTCAAGCCGGTCAGCGTCCTCGTAGCCGAAGCGGGCCGCAGCGACCCGGTGGAGGGCGTCGTCGAGTTTGAGGATGGTGCTGCTTTTCCGCCACTCGGTTCCGAGGCTGATGTCGTAGAGGGCGTTGGCGAGCCACGCCCATTCCCGGGAGTAGAGGCGCGGGTCGAGGTGGCGCAGGTCGAGCTGGTCGAGGACTAGTTCCCAGTTGTTGACGGTGAAGACTTCTTGCCCGACGAGCCGGGAGAGCAGGGTGTTGCCGAGTTCTTGGGTGGTGCATGGGGTGAGGAGCACCAGGTATTCGGCGTCTCGGGGCCGGCTGAGTTCGGCGAGCAGCGCCAGCACGGTGGGTGCGGGGACGACGCGGGCGTTCACGTGGCGCCCGTCGTGGTCCACGGTGATTTCGTCGGGTCCCGCCCATTGGGGGGCGGCACGCAGGGCGACCGCGCGGGCGTGGGCCGCGGCGGGGTCGCGTTCTGCGCGCCGCTGCTGGCGTTTGAGGGCGCGCCGGAGCGCGCCGCGGACCGCGTCAACGGTGACGGGCGGAACGGTTGTCGTGGCAGTGGTCATCGGCGCACCACCCGCACGATGATCTCAAGTTCGGTGTCTTCAGGGATGTTGAGCCTGCTGCGCAGGTTAGCGACGGCCGCGGCCGGGTCCTCGCCGGGTGACACCCGGATGGTGGTTTCGGCGTTGGTGTAGGAAGGCGGCGGAGGAGGCGTGACCGGTCTGGGGCCAGAGAAGTCGTCCTTCTTTTCACCGCCGGGAGTGGAGGGGTCAACGCTTTTTTCGATAAGCGCGATCGCCTCGCCGGTGATCTGGTCGAGCGCGGTGGCGAGCTTCTTTTGCTGCTCGTTGTGGCGCGCTACTGTTCTGAGCTCTTGCAGTAGTCTCCTAGCCTCCGGGGCGTGCTCGCCTGCGCCTTTGGCGATTTTCTCCAGGGTGCGAAGGAACTTCCAGTGCGCGCCGTCGAGTGCTGCCGCCACGTTGGCAGCGGTTTCCATGCTGACCTTGTAGACAGCAGCGTCTCCGGGCAGGTCGGCGCGGGCGAGTGCGGTGATCAGCGTGCTGTCTTCGGTTTGGCCGCGGATCTGTCCTAGCAGGTCGTAGGTGATGTTCGCGGTGCGCAGCCGCGGGGCTTCTTCGTCAAGTTCGAGCATCTCGGTGTGCCGCTGGAGCTGGCTCAGCAGACTCTCGGTAGCGGCAAACCAGTCAACGCTTTTTTCTTTGAGCTGTTCAGCAAGCCGCTGCACGGCCCGCGCGTTGCGGACAGGCTGGGGTTCCAGGCCGAACAGCAGTTTGGCCCGCTGGTTGGCGATCGCGAAGTCCTCTTCCGAGGGCAAGGGCTGGCGGCGCAGCACAATGTCGCCTTCCAGGCTGCCGATCGCGACCTGGGTGTAGCGTCTGCCCGCACGGATCCATGCCCGGTCGGATTGGATCGCGTAGACGAGGACGAGCAGGTCGACGATGTCGTCGGGGAGTCCTTTGCCGTCGCCGCGTTCGCGGATCCACTTCTTCAGGTCGCGGACTTTGATGTCGGTGATGTCGGCGTATTCGGTGCGCGCCGCGTCGTCGAGCGCGGTCAGCCACGTATCGCGGAGCACGAATACTTCGCTGACTGTGGCGAGGTTCAGCGGTTGCGCGACGCGCCGCAGCGCCTGGATCTCGTTTTTGTTTTCCGGCTCGTAGCGCTGCAACCTGTCGGCTTTGGCTTTCTCCACAGCGTGGAGGACCGCGTTGAGGTCGCTGCGGCGCACTTCCCGCCGGGCCCCGCTGGTCGCAGTGAAGTCGGGGTGTTCGGGGTAGAGGTGGTCGAGGAGTTTCCCGGCGAGGCGTTGGAGGGCGTCGCGGAGCTGGCTACCCGCTTCGATGGCGATGTCCACGTTGGGCAGGAACGCTTCAACGTGTTGGGTGACCCGTTCGCCGACTTCGGTGTCGTCGGGTTCGGTGGCCCCGTAGAGGCTGCGCAGCAGGCCGCGGAGCCGTTCCCGAAGCTGGGTGGCCTGGTTGTCGATCTGGTTGTAGGCCTCGCGGCGGTCGTCGGAGCTCCAGTCGGGCGCTTTTTCTTCAATAACGCCGTCTTGGAGCAGGTATTCCATCATGAGGAGCCGTCGCGCGTCCTGTTGCCGGCTTTCGGAGAGGAAGTGCGGCAGCCAGACGAGGGTGGCGGGCGGGTTGTCGAATTCTTCGCGGAGCACCTGGACGCGCTGCCGGTCTTCGGCCGGGCTGTGGGTGCCTTCGTCGAAGGGGTAGTCGATGACGATCCGGATCGCCGCGGGGTCTTCCGGTTCGAACCGCTGACGCATGAGGGAGTCTTCGGACCTGACGTTGCCGAAGTCGAGTTCCACGGTGCGCAGGGTGCCGCGCCACAGGATGTGGGTGCGGGTGGCGTCCGGTTCGAGGCCCAGTTCTTCCCACAGGAGGCGTTTGAACAGCCGCCGCATGGCCTGGTCGCTGGCGGCGTGGTAGCTGCTGCGCATGAGGGATTCGGTGTCGACGCGCAGCAGGTTGAGGCTGATGGTGGGGTTGTCGCCGGGGCCGACGCGGACTTCACCGAATTGGGCGCTGAGTTCCCGGAAGAACGCGGCGGTCCGCGCGATGTCTTGTCCGGTGCGTCGCGCGGGGATGATGCCGTGGTTGAGGGCGATCATCCGGCTGACGGTGATTTCTTTGAGCGCGGGCACGTTGGGCACGAGGGCCGCCAGCAGCATGGTTTTGACCAGCAGGTCTTCGGCGCGGAACGGGTTGCGCACGTCGAGGTTGGCTGCGGTTTCTTCGGTGAGTTTGTGGCGGCTGAGCAGCCAGGGCCGCACCTTGTCGCGGTAGAAGTTGCGGATTTTCTCGTATTCGACGCTGAGCCGGTCGTGGAAGGGTTTGTCTTCCCCCGCAACGAGCACGTCGAGGATGGCGCCGAGCGGCACGAGCTGGCCGACGGGCAGGGTGGTGCGGTGGTCGATGAGCAGCTGCTGCATGAGTTTGAGGGCGCTGCGCTGGCGTTGCAGGGCCGCGGACAGGTCGACCATGACGTGCAGCAGTGCCGGGCTGAACGGGTAGAGGGCGCGGAAGTCGTCCCAGGTGTCGGCTTCCCCGCCGGACGAGTCGAGGAGGGTGTCGCGCACTTCGGGGCGGGTGTTGACCATGCGCTCGAAGGCGGCGCTGATTTCCGCGGCAGCCTCAGAGTTCTTGGGGCGCAGCAGCCGGTGCCGTACGACTTCGCTGAGGTTGCTGTCGTCGAGTTTGATGTGGCCGAAGCGGCCGTCCCAGTATTTGAGGGTGTCGAACAGGCCGCCGGTGGCGCCGGTGACGTTGGTGCCGACGAGGTCGCGCAGGTCACGCTGGCGGGGCACGAAGCTGATGATGGGGGCGGGCCGGTAGGACTCGGAGGATTCCACCAGCTTGGACATTTTCTGCGCTTCGGCGTTGATGCGTGCCTCGTCGCCGCCGAGGAATCGGGTGAAGCGCAGGATCAGCTCGTCAAGCAGGAGGACGACAGCGTCGTAGCCGAGTTCTTCTTTAGCGTGGCGGCTGATGAGGGACAGGCCTTCGTCGAGGGTGACGAAGGCTTCGCCTTTGCCGTGGACGACGTCGGCGTAGCGTTTGAAGTGGCTGCCGAGGAGGGCGCTGATCAGGTTGTTGCGGAGCCGGGCCTGTTCAGGGTCGGTGGTTCCGGCGGGAACGTTGAAGGCTTCGTCGAGTTTTTCAGAAGTCCACGAGTGAGCAGCCCAGGGCGTGTTGCCCCATCCACTGGATGCCGTGGCTCCTCTAGGGTTCGGCAGGTCTGCGATGAATTTTTCGTCGCCGAGTCGGGCGCGGAGTTCCCGTGCGTCGGCGAGCAGTCCGTCGGCCCGGTAGACGGGTGGGACGGAGGCATCTGGGTGGAGGCGGCGCACGGTGCGCACGTATCCGCCGAGGATGGCGGCTTCGATGGATTCGGCGTCGACGAGGTGGCTGGCGACGAGCAGGAATTTCTTGCCTGCCAGCCAGTCGTCGTGTTTGGCGAGGATGTCGGGCATCCGCGGCAGGCCGCGGGCGACAGGGTCGTGGCGGAGGATGGCGTGGAGGACCGCCATGAAGTGGCTTTTACCGGAGCCGAAGGACCCGTTGAGGTAGGTGGCGCGGGACTGGCCTTTGGCGAGCGCACCTTTGATGGTGGTGAGGGCTTCGTCGAAGTTGCGGGCGAGCTGTGGGGTGACGACGTAGTCGCGGATCGCTTGGGCTTGTTTCTCCTCGTCGACCCCCCCGGTCCCTTCGGAGACCTTGAAGACGAGGTCGCCGTCGTGGATCGCTTCGGGGATTTCGATGAGGTCGCCGATGAACCGCTTGCCGCTGGCGGCAGGGTGGGATGTCGTCATCGCCGTATGAAACCCTTCTCGCATTTCAGGGGATGTATGCCGCAGGTGACCGGTGGGAGCCGCCGACCCCGTTCAGCACTTCTCTCAAGGGTACGACTGTCACTGGTGGCGGTGTCCGCGGTCTGTCGTGGCCGTGTCAACAAGTCCGAAAGCGGAAACGCACCCCAGTTTATGTGTTAACGACGATTTCATCAATAGCTCTGTTGGCGGTGCTCCGGTCACGAGGTTCCGGCAAACACTGGTACCTGCAAGAGACACGGACCCAGCGGCTTCTGGGCAATTCGGAAGTTGCCCCCAGGGACCAGAGACGCAATAGCTGCGAGCTCTGTCCCGGTGGGAGCCCGCGAGTATCCCACTATGTGAACAGTCGTCTCCCAGACCATCCGTTCCTGCGTGGACTGTCATCTAGACCCTAGAGCGGAAACACCATCTTTTCCGGTGCTTTATGCCTTTTCAAAAGCCCATCTGCCGTTTCCAGATGAGTCCAAGGACGTTCAGCCCTCGAAAACAGTCCGGACGGGGCGCCCTGTCTGCCAGATCGGGGCCGTGAACAGCAGCGGCGTCGAGGGCTAGCGCCTAACTCCAGCCCTCGACGCCGCATTCAATGGACGTTACTTCTTCTTCGCTTACGGCTGCGGGTGGTGGTTTTAGGTCGCCATGCTTGCATGTCGCTGTCGGTGATGTCGGTGCGGTCTTTGAGCTCGGCGAGGTCTTCATCCAGGTAGTCAGCAGGGCTTTGCCCGTACTCATCCGGGGTGGTGTGCTACTGGTGCACCCAGGGGCGCAGTTCAGCCAGCCCGACCAGCAGCGGAGTCATTTTGTCCCGATCGTCGCCCAGCCGTGTTCGTCAAGCCGTTGAACGCAAGATCAGGGTCGACATGTGCCAGGCCTGAACAGACACGCTGATGTTGTCGGTGACCATGGCTCTCTCGCGTTATCCATATTGGTGAAGTCTGTCAATGATTCAGAGAGCAGCTGCTCGAGAGCACTTCGAGACTCTCACCACGTCCCGCGGCTCCTGAGCGACGTCTGGCAACACCAGCCTCCTAGCCACACCGGGAGCTAGATATACCCGGACCTCTCGATGTGGTTCAGAGGGCTGCTGCTAAGCCCAGATTCCGCCTTTCAGTGACGCTCTTCTTGCGCCATACGGAGGAACGCCACCCACTCAGCGGAAGAGAAGCACAACACACCAGCCTCAGGGTGCTTAGAGTCACGGACAGCAATAGCACCAGGGAGCTCAGCGGCCTCAACACAATCCGCATTAATTCCACTGTAGCTGCTTTTACGCCACCTCAATTTCTTGTCTGTTGCGCCCATGCACTAGACCTTTGAACATCCTGTGTGACGCGGTCAAACATTCCCACAAAGAGAGATTCTTTCCTTATTTCACAACAGCCACAGGTGAAACTCAAACCTCTCTATATTACTTCAAAGAGCTAGAAACTTATCCATCCCAGAGAGCTAGATGTAGGTTTCCCCGATTCGTTTACAATGAATCTTTCGACTCCAAAGAAAAACCTCGATATCACAGCTCTTACTAACCGGATGCCTGAGGTTTCAGCACAGGAAGCCTTTGTAGGCGTGGCCTGCGGCAGACCACTGGAAAGGCAGCTAACGGCTATCCGACGAACAGGGCTGTGATCGGGGCGTCTCCATGCCCTCCTCCACCCTGTTCACCAGGTGTTCTAGAGGTGCTTGCTCCGGGCTGCCTGCAGGAACGCGACCCATTCAGCTGTGGGGAAAGCCAGCACTGCGGCGTCCGGGTTCTTGGAGTCGCGGACAGCAGTGGCACCGGGGAGGTCAGCGACCTCGACGCAGTTGTAGTCCCGGCCGCTGTAGCTGCTCTTACGCCACTCGAGCGTCTTACCTGCGGTGTTCATTCCTCCAGCTCCTTTGCGATCTGTGCAATGAGGTTGATGGAATCAACGTGGGTGAGAGCTACTTCGTTCAAGCGCTCTACTTCTTTTCTAAAGAACTTGATTTCTTCCTCGTCTTCCAGGAAGAGAGCACAGATTTTATGTTCCAGGAGCACTACGGATTTCTGTTCGGGCAGGTCGAGAAGCATGAAGGAGCCATCCAAGCCGTTGTGTGCTCCTAAAGAGAATGGAAGAGCGCGAAGAGTCACGTTGGGACGTTCGGCTGTCTCCACGAGGTGGCGCAACTGCCGCGCCATCAGTTTGGGAGGGAGTACAGGACGTCGGAGGGCACTCTCATCAAGGAAAGCCTGAAAGGCAGGGCCTGGTTCCCGGCTCAGAATCGCCTGTCTGCTTAGCCGAGCAGCAACACGAACCTCGATATCTTGCTCCGGTACTCCGCATGCCTTCATAAGGGCGCGGGTGTACTCGGGGAGCTGGAGCAGGCCTGGTATGAGCAGCGGCTCGACGCTCTGGATCTGGATTGCGTCTCGTTCCAGACGTATGAGGGTTCTGGTTTTCTGGAGAGGCCGCCATCAAGCCCGGATTTCTCCCAGTGCCCGGGCTTATCTACCTTTCCCGCCTTGTTCACCAGGTAGTCCCGTCTCTGCCCGGTGATCCCGTAGATCGCTAACAGGGAAGCCACATCCTCCCGTTTCGTCCCTTGTTTCCCTGTTTCGATCTTGGAGAGCTTGGAGGCGGGCCAGTCGAGCCGCCGGGCGACCTCCCGCATGGACAGTCCGCGTTCTTCTCGGATCTCACGCAACTCGCTTCCGAGGTCGCGGCCTGCCACGGTGGGCCGCCTGACTGTCATGGCAACCTCCTCATGTCTAGGGCTGGGACAGAGCCTAGTCGCTCGGGTTGCTCCCGTCCCAACCTGTCAACCACTCAAGAAATGTTTCTAGAAACATAAGAAACACCAATCGAAACGGTTCTATAGTGCTCTGTGTTCACGGAAGGCATCAGGAGTCTTCCACTGCGTGAAGAGCTCTCCCATGTCTGAAATCGGCCACTTCCCCTTAACAGAGCAGACCAGCGACCGCACCGCCCACCTCTCCCGGCTCGCTGACGCCATCCGCTCCCTCGGCGTCACTGCCCTCATCGCCCTGTCGGCCACAAGTCACCCGGTGCTCTACGTCCGCACACGCACGCGGCTGGTCCCCGTTGTCGTGGTGGAGGACCTTGTCGGTAACCAGTGGTTCATCTGGGGCCGCACCGGTACCGCGCACGTCTCCCAGGTCAACCACGCCGCTGCCGCACTGTGCGGCCTCGACCGAGCGGTCACCCGTTCCCGGGTGAACCCGGTTGCTGCGCGGCGCGCCGCGTTGCGGGAGGCAGCTTGATGGACACTCCTCCCAACCCCAACGACCAGGAACCCGACCTGTCCGCACCTGGTTCTGGTCCCGGCCGGCTCACCGTCTCGGAGTTCTGGGAACTGCCCGGAGACCCTGCGTTCTGTCCCGAGCTGCGGCACCGCATCCGCCGCAGTCTCGCCGACTACCCGCACGCGGTTGACGACGCCGAACTGGTGGTAGCTGAACTGTTCGCCAACGCCTGCCACCACAGCGTCAGCGGCGATGGCGGCAAAATCTCGGTGACGCTCTCCGCCCTCCGCACTGGCCTCGTGCTCGTCACCGTCGCCGACCAGGGGCCCAAAGCAGACCCGCACACCCGCCTGCCGAGCATCCCGCACACCCGCACCGACACCGGCCTTCTTTCCCTCGGGGGACGTGGGCTGCATCTGGTAGCTGCTCTCGCCGCTGACTGGGGCCATTGGAACATCGACAGCGGCGGCTACACCGTCTGGGCGCTATTCGCCCCGCCGGGAGCCACCCGACTACCCGATCCTCCCCTCCCCGGATCTAACCTCTGATCCCGATCCCCACCCCAAGGACTTCAAGCTGCTGTGCCGCCCCCTCGCCCACACCACGGCACAGAACAAAGCCACCGGTCCGTGGCCGGTGGCCCCACACACCCGAAACTGTTTCCAGCCACCCCACCACGGGAGCTTCCATGCTCGTCAACGTTCCACAAGCACTCCAGCACAGAGACGTGGGAGGGGCGTCTCATCAAAGGACAACGGAGGCGGAGAACAGCGCAACACAGGCACTCGGAAGCCGTGTCTCCCCGCGCTGTTTACCTCGCGCGAACGAACGCGAGTGGTGCCAGGCTCGGCGCCGTCCCGGAAGCGCTCTGCAAGAGCATCTACCGCCGCCGCCCAGGAATATCTGTTGACTTCCTCCCCACGGCTGAAGCCGGGGGATTCCAACCCGTCACTGGGTCGGGCTTCCTGTTTCATCGGGCCGCGCCTCCCCGGAAGACTCCGGGGCCGGTCTTACCGGCCCTCCGCAGGCGTTTTACCTCTCCGCCAGCCCGGCGGCGAGGATATTGCGTGCGGCGTTCACGTCGCGGTCATGGGCCGCGCCGCAGGCGCACTGCCAGGTACGGACGTTCAGCGGCATCTTCTCTTGCAGGGTGCCGCACGCCGAGCACAACTTGGAGGAAGGGAACCAGCGGTCCACGACCAGCAGTTCCCGGCCATACCAGGCGCACTTGTACTCCAGCATCGAGCGGAATTCCCGCCAGCTCGCGTCCGAGATGGCGCGGGCCAGGGAGTGGTTGCGGAGCATGTTGCGGACGGTCAGGTCCTCGATCACGACCGTTTGGTTCTCACGGACGAGCCGAGTGGTCAGCTTGTGCAGGAAGTCGCGGCGGCGATCGGTGATCCGGGCGTAGATGCGGGCGACCTTCAATCGGGCCTTTTCGCGGTTTTTCGAGCCCTTCTGCTTGCGGGCCAGGGCTCGCTGCGCCTTGGCGAGCTTGCGCCGGTCGCGGCGTTCGTGCCCGGGGTTGGTGATCTTCTCCCCGGTGGAGAGGGTCACCAAAGCGCTGATACCAGCGTCCACCCCTACCGAGGACTCCACCGGGGGAAGCGGGCGGATCTTCTCCTCCACGAGGATGGACACGAACCACCGCCCGGCCGCGTCCCTGCTCACGGTGACCGTGGACGGCTGCGCACCCTCGGGAAGGGGCCGCGACCACACGATGCGCAAAGGCTCGCGCATCTTCGCCAGGAACAGCCGCCCGTCCTTCCAGCGGAACGCGCTGCGGGTGTATTCGGCCGACGCCCGGGACTTCTTCTTGCTCTTGAACGTGGGGTACTTGGCCCGCTTGGCGAAGAAGTTCGCGAACGCCGCTTGCAGGTGCCGCAATGCTTGCTGGAGCGGAACCGAGGACACCTCGTTGAGGAACGCCAGCTCCTCAGTGCGCTTCCACTGGGTGAGCATCGCGGAGGTCTCCACGTAGGAGACCCGGCGGCCCTCTTGGGTGTAGGCGCGTGTCCGCTCCTCCAACGCCTTGTTGTAGACGAAGCGGACGCAGCCGAACGTCCGGAGCAGTTCTTCGGCCTGCTCGGGGGTCGGGTAGAAGCGGTACTTGTACGCCCGCTTCACGATCTGCGCCATGTCTCACATTTTACTAGAAGATCAGTTAAGAACGATCTGCGATGGGAGGATGGCGCTTCCTCCCCAGGGCTGAAGCCCGGGGTCTCCGCGCCAGAAGAACGATGAAAACTGCTGTGCTTCCCGCCGAAGCACCAAATCCGCTCCCCCAAACCAGGCCACGCCACACCCAGCCGCTCACCCGCGCCGCGAGCCCGCTGCTCCCACGCATCGCGAACCGGAGCTGAACGTTGACCCGCCCGCGCTGATCCGCCCCTACCTGATCGCTTTCGAAAGGAGCCACACCGTGATCGCCCCGGAGATCGACCTGATATACGACCGCATGGTCGAGCGCCTGCGCGATCACCTGGCGGACCCGCCGGAGCTCCGGGAGGCGTGCATAGCGTTGGACAACCACTTGAAGGGCCGCGCCCAGCTCCCCTCCCCGTGGGCCTCGGCACGCAGCACACCGCGCTAGACCAGCCTCTCCCCACGCCCAGCCGGCACACCGGTGGGCATCCTGCTTACAGGGTGGTGCGCGGACAGCCGCTCCAACACCGTGGAACTCCGCGTACCGTGCTTCCCCCCGCGTTTCGGAGACAGGGAAAAGGCCACCGGCTGCATCCGGTGGCCTCCCCCATGCCAGGGTGCGTCCGCTGTCACCCCACCAAAACCGGTTCTTCTGCGCCGAAACCGCGGGGCAGCCGCAACTGTTCCGCATCCGTGATCGCGCCCGCCGGTTCGTCGTCGAGCCGGGCCGGACGGTACGGGTTGCCCATCGGGCACAGCAGCCACAGGCCGTACGGGGCGGTGCCGCTCTCCCGGGCCTGCTGGGCTAGCGTGCGCAGCAAGTCTCGGCCTGCCGGGTAGCGGGCCAGCGGGGTCGCCCCGTACACGAACACAGGCCGGTCCTGTCCCGCGGCGCGGATCCGGTCGCCGAGAATCATGCACGCCTCGGCAACCATGTTCCCGAACTCGGGCGGGCCGCCGGGCACGTCAGCGGCGACCACCACATCCCATGGCGGGCCGCCGTACTGGTTGATCATCTCGGTGACGACCCGCACGAACTCCGCAGACGCGTCGAACGCCGCCACATCCGGCCGGGCAGCCAACAGCTCTGCCACCCGTTCGGCCTCTGACATCCACGTCTTCACGGCAAGGTAGCCGCCGCGGGCCACCGCCTGGTCGAGGCGGCGGCGGGCACTCTCATGCTCGCTCGGCGGCTCGTATCCGCCGCCCGCACTGATCGCCGAATAGGTGATGGACCTGGTGATCGCGGTGCGTGGCAGATACCAGTACTCGGTGCCGTCCGAGGCCGTCCGGGACTCCAGGTTGGGGAAGTCTTCGCGCAGCTGCCGACGGATCACGTGCACGCCAGGCGGGTCCATGTGCGGGAAACGGGCCCGCACCCGGTCGACGATCTGCTGCGGGGTGATGCCGGGCTCGCCGAGATAGCTGGCGACCTGGACGATGTCCAGCACCCGTTTCAGGCTCAACGACCGCGGATACAACTCCAGGCGCGCGGTGGCCTGCGCGTTCTCCGAGGCTGCCGCGGCCAGCGTCACCAAGTCCACGTCGGACAGCGGGGCCATGCCCGGTTTGGTGGGCACCCCGCGCAGCCGCTGCCGCACCTCGGCGGGGGAAGGCAGCGGCGCGTCATCGTCGAACCGGACAATCCGGTCGGCTTCCCGACCCAAGGCCGCCGCATAGTCGAGCAGGTCGGCCTCGACGGGAACGGTCGGGTCGTTCTCGATGACCTGGGCGACCAGCACCTTCGGGGTGTCGCTGTGCGTGTAGAGGCGGCGCAGCACAAACACGGGCGACTCTTTTTGCTTTCGCTCTTCGCATTCGGTCACCACGCGGATCGCGGCCAGCGCATACGCTTTCCGGGTCTCCGGGATTTCTGCGCTCGTCCCCCGTTTACTCAGCAGCTCGTCTGCGATCTGCCGCACCTCGCGGACCCGGCCGTGGCGTTCCAGGATCTCCACGATGTCGTCGCGGACCGCGGTACGCAGCTGGGAAGGAGTGTTCTTCACCCAGTACTGGCGGGCCTCCGCCAAATGCCGGGACACGGTGGCCTGCTGCAAGCCGAGCCGCCTGGCCACCTCTTTCTGGGTGCGCCACACCGGTTCGGCGAGAGCGTCCTCGGGGAGGCCAAGCAGCTCCCGGACAGTGCGCACCCAGTCGCGGTTCCGTTCCGTGGTCTTCGGCAGGAACTGGCGAATGATCTTGTCGAGGCTCGCGTTCTCGAGAGCGAGCTCCTTCTCTTCCTCGCTGGCACCGTCCACGGACAGTTTTGCGCTGACCTTCGGCAGCGGTTCGGCGTGCGCCAGCTTCCTGCGCCACCGGTTGGCTTGGCGGGCCAGTTCGTTGCGGGCCCGCAGCGGCACGCCGCGCAGGCGGCGGATCTCCGCAACCGGTTTCTTCAACAGGTCGCCGACGGTTTCACAGCGCAGCAGGCGGGTTGCGGCGTCCAGCGCGTCCGGGCTCAGCCCGGCCACGACCAGCGGCGTGTCCGCGGTGGCGTTCTCTGCGTTGCGCCGCCGCGTGGCCTCGTCGTCCACCTCAGCCAGCTCCAGGCTGTCCGGGGTGGTGACCGGGGAGGCTTCGATGTTCTGGAACGCCTGCTCCCACGCTTCGCGCATGTCGGCGAGCGTGGCGAACCGCTGCTCGGGTCTGCGGTGCAGGGCACGCCGGAAGAACTCGGTGAGTGAGGCGCGCACCTGGTCGGGGAAGTCCTCTTCGCTGAGTCGCGGGTATTCGACACTGTCCGGCAGCAGGTGGGGTTCGACCCCCTCCTCGTTCCACACCGGCAGGTCGCCGGACGCCATCTCGTGCAAGGTCACGGCGATGGCGTAGCGTTCCGCGGCGCTGTCGTAGCTGCGGTTGCCTTCTGCGAGGAACGGGTCCAGGTATCCGGGGGTGCCGGCCTGGGTTTCCCGGGTGCTGGTGCCCGCGAGAGAGAAGTCGAACAGCACCAGTTCGCGGCTCTTCTTGGTGCGTTCCCGCACGCCCAGGTTGGCGGGTTTGATGTCGCGGTGGAAAACCTTCTGGTCTTCCAAATAGTCGGCGATCTCGAACAGGTCGATGCCGAATCGGCGCAGCTCCTCGATACCGAGGTTGCCTTCCTGGCGCAGGTAGTCGGCGAGCGTGACCTCCCCGGCCAGTTCCAGTTGCAGCACGGTGTGCTCGCCGATCGTCATGACCGGGTCGTCGCCGATCACCGCGACAATACGGCGGTCGCGGAGCCTGCGGAGCTGTTCCGCTTCCCGGCGGAGCTTGGCGGCGGCACTGTCGTTCACCGCCACTTTGAAAACCCGCTGTTCGCCGTTGCGGGACACGAGCAGGGCGCGGGACGTGGCGCCCTTGCCGAGGACGCTCTCCACCTTCCAGCCGTCGATGATCTCCTGGCCTTTGGTGGCCTCCAACGGGCTGGTGACGACCTCGGGCCGGGTGAGCAGCTCCTCGATTTCTTCGAGACGGCGCAGGAACTCGCGGGGGGATGAGGTGCGTTCGGTGGGGATGAGCCGGGTCGCTTCCCGCACCAGGGTGTCCATCAGCGGGTGGATGTCGTCGCTCACCGCGGCAGGGGAGAGTTCGCCGTGCTCCCGGATGTGTTCGTTGAACTCTCGGCGGTCGTTGCCCGGCGGCTGCCCTGTCAGGATGAGGAAGGTGAGCGCCCCCAGGCCGAACATGTCCAAGGCACGCGGGTCGCTGTTGGGAGCGTTGACTTCGGGGGCGAGGTAGGCCTGGGCGGCGGCCTCAATGTGTTCGACGAGGGCGTGCACCGTGGTCTGCCCGACGTGCTGGGTGTGTCCGAGGCTGCCGATCCCCTGCCGGGCCGCGGTCTGCCAGTCGGCGATCCGCAGCCGCGGATAGTGGCCGTCGAGTTCCACCCAGACGCTGCGGGCCGCGAGCGCCCGGTGGAACAGCCGGTTGCGGTGGGCGTGGTTGACTGCTTCGGCGAGCTGGCGGACCATCTCCACGCGGGTGTAGACGTCGAGGTCGGCGCCTTTCTCCTGCATGAAGTGGTCGAGACGCTGCCAGCTTTCGCGGTGTTCGAACACGACCGCGGGACGGTAGCCCTCGACTTCGACGAAGTCTTCGGCTTTGACTATGCCTTCGTGGGCGACCCCGACCAGGGAGCGGTATTCGCGTTCCGCGGCTCGCAGCACTGATTTCTTCGTCTGCTCGTCGGCGTCCGGACGGTAGTGGTAGATCCGCACCCGGGAGTGCTTGTTGGTGATAACCGTGTGCTTGCCCAGGTAGTCGGTCCACGTGGGTCCGCTGTCGAACGCCCGGCGCTGGAGAGTGTAGGAGCCGGCCGTCAGGTCGCGGCGGATCGCTTTCGCCCCGATCGTTTCCATGAGCCGGGTGATGGAGCGGAAGAACACGGGGTCGGGGCTGCGGTGGGTCCGCCGGTTCAGCAGGCCGCTCCAAATCCCGGGCAGCCCGGTCTGCTTGTCCAGTCCTTCGCGGCCGTAGACGTGCTGCCGCTGGATTTCGTCGAAGTCGCAGCGCAGGTCGGGGGCGGAGAGGAAGACGGCGGGGGTGAAGTACGGCAACCGGTAGTCGCGGATGCCGAGCTTTTTAGCGGCCCACTCCAGTTGGCTTTTGAGCTCTTTGGCTTTCTTGTCGGTGAGGTAGAGCGGGTTGTCGATGGTGCGGACCCGGTCCCCGTAGAACGTCCACGTGCTGCCGCGGTTGATGGCCCGTCCCGGCTGGCTTTTGATTTCGACGAGGAACGCCCCGGCTGGGGTGACGATGAACAGGTCGCATTCGCGGATCTGCCCGGACGCGGCGGTGAACGAGAAGCACTGCCAGGCCCGGTAGGGGTCGCGCTGCGGCATGAGCGCTTTGATGTGTTCGAGAGCTTCCTGCTCCCATGGATGTTCGGAGCGTTCCCCCCACCACCGGTCGGTCATCGACGCCCTTCCCTGATACGGACCCAGTTATTGGCGAAGGATAGCGACCTGCACAGACGGTTTCCCAGACGAAGCGGACAACCGGGAAGAGAAGTGGGCAGGCACCTCGGGGTCGTCCACAGCCTGGGGGCAACGGCCGTCGTGTCGTGCTGTGCGGCCGCATGCGTGCCGGGGACTGCGGCAAAGCCCTCGGTGCCCTGCCGCGCACAGTGGGGCGGGGCAGGGGTGCGGTGCGTCCCGCGCCGGGCGGGTGCGGTTACACCGACCACACCATGACCTGCCAGACCACGGCCAGCACGACGAGAACGGCCACGAACAGGGCGGTTGCCGTCCCCCGCCGCGGTTTCGCCTCTTTTTTGCGGACGGCGGCTTCCGACGCTTCGATGACCAAGTCCTCGGGGATGTCCCCGTGCAGGTCGGTGTAGCGGGCGCGGTACTCCTCCGGGGTGAGTTCGCGCAGCCGCCACAGGTCGCGCGTCTCCGGCACCGTGATCCCGCTCGGCCCGCTGCCGGGTGATGCCGCGACCGGGCTGGCGGGGATGCCCGCGGCCGCTCCGGCATGCTGGGGGACCAGGTGGCGGAGCTCCTGGTGGACTTCGCGGGCGGTGTGCTGGGTGAGCCCGGCGCGGGCCGCCAGCATCGCTAAATGTTCCGCGTCTTCCGCGGTGACCGTGCCTTGAGCGGCATACCGTTCCACGGCCATGCGGTAGTTGGCGAGCCCGTCGGCGCGGGGCGGCGGCGCGTCCTGCATGGCGGGAAGGCGGTCCACGAGCAGGTCCACGTGGTCGAGGGTGCCGCGGCGCGGAGTTGCGGCGCGCGGCGCGATGTCGCCCCCGCATGCCAGCATCGGCGGCACCGCGGACACGGGTCCTTCCCAGCCGAGCGGTTCCGGGGCGGTGTCGACGAGTCTCGCCACCATGGCGGCGAGCAGGCGGGCGTCCTCGAGGGCGTAGCGTTCCGCGATCGGCCACTGGCCGGTCAAGGCCCGGCACAGCGAGTCGAACCGGTAGTCGGCGTGTTCCAGGTGGGTGCGGCACGTCTGCAGTGCGCACAGGCCGGGGAGCCCGGTGACGGGGATGCCGAGCAGGTCGAACTCGGCGGCGAGGAATTTGTCGATGGCGGGCAGGTCGTAGCCGACGACGACCGCGTCGTTGAGGTAGCGGACCAGGTCCCCGGCGATCTGCTCGAATCCGGGCACGCCCGCCATCCAGGCGTCGGTGATGCCGTGGAGTTCCGTGTTTCCCAGCGGCGTTCCCGGGTTGACGAGGGTGGCGTATTCGTCGAGCACGGTGCCGTCGCCGCGCATCCGCACCACGGCCACCTCGCACAGTCGTGCTCCCCACGTCACGTCCAAGCCGGTGGTCTGCACGGCGAGGCAGGCGAAAACCAGTGTGCGGGGATCCGTTCCTCCGTCCCTGGTGAGACGGCCGTAGTGGAAAACCATAGAAAACCTCCGGGGAATGGCCTGCCCCGAGGATCGTACGCCTTTCTCCCCCTTAATGAGAGCGAAAACGGAATTTTCGGGTCATTGCCATGTGTCGGCGGGAATGGTGGGGTTCGGAGCCATTCAGCGGTGTCACCCCAGGTCGTTAGAGGTATGCGGGGCCGGTTTGCCGGGTACGGCCGCTAGGTGCGGCTCTAGGGGGTTTCTCCTGGAATACTGGGTTTCCCCGTACTCTGTCCGTGGCCGAGATGTTTCACGGGGAACTGCACCGGTGCGGCGCCCGCTGGGCCGCACCCCCTTCGACAGGTCGGGAGTCCCACAGGTGACCGGTAAGGAGCTCAGCCCCTCCGCGCACCAGAAGAGCGAGGTCCGCAACGTGCTGCGTGCCCTGGTGGCGGACGGGTGGACGCTCCGCGGGGAAGGTCACTGGGGGCGGTTGCACTGCCCGTGCGGGTGTTCCGCTATCCAAGTGCCGGGCACGCCCCGCAATCCGGGTCAGGCGGCCCGGCGCATCCTGCGGGAGGCGCGGCGCTGCCCGCTGCCGCAGGACGATCCGCGTCGGCTCCGGCCCCGGTCGGACAGCTCCCCCACCTCGTCGCGTTGACGTTTGTCAACAGCGATGCGAGACTGGACCATGGCTGGGCGTCTGCCTTCCCCCGCCCGTTGCGCCCACCCTTCGGAAAGGGACCGCTGTTGCCCGACTACGAATTCATTTTCGTGGTCGACGGGATCACTCTCGACGACCACGCCGCCGTCAACGCTCTCACTGACGAACTCGACGCCGTGCTGTCCTGCTCGCACGGCGTGCACCGCATGACGGTGTCGGGCAGCGGGCCCGACGCGGTGACTGCGGCCGGGTCCGTAGTGGCGCGGGCGCGCGCCCTTGTGCCCGGCATGCGGATCCTGCGGCTCGACCCCGACCTGGTCGGCGTGTCCGACATCGCGGAACGCACCGGCCGCAGCAGGCAGAACGTCACCCAGTGGATCCACGGGCAGCGCCGCGACGGTGTCCCCTTCCCCGCCCCGGAAGGCACGGTCGGCCGGTCCCTGGTGTGGCTGTGGTCAGACGTCAACGCCTGGCTGCGCGGTATCGGCTTGGACGACGGGGAGGACCGGCCCACGCGGGACGAGGCCACCGAGATCAACTGGCTGCTCCGGCACGGGGTGCCGCCGGTACACGTCAACGTCGACGTGGACTTCGATGTGCTGCCTGGGCGGGAGGACACGCAGCGCATCGCCGCGCTCCTGGTGGAGCACGCCCGCATGACTCCCCGGTTCATCGAATACCTGCTGCGGCATCCCCAGGTGCGGGATGCCCGCGGCCGCTCCACGGTCGTGGTGTGCTCGCCGGAGCACCTGGCCGCGGACGTGTTCGCCCGGTTGCGCGCCTATGGGCGTCCCGTCGTGGTCGCCACTATCACCACGGGGGTGTTCGCCCAGGTGATCAGTGCGTCCCGGCGTCCCGGCAGCACGCCGGTGGAGCTGCCGCCGGGGGCGACGGTGCGGGACTGGATCGGCCTCATCGCCTTGTACCCGGACCGGGAGTTCTCTGTCGGCTCCGACGACCTGGGTGCGATCGGGGAAAGCGACCCGCTGGAATTCGCGTCGCGGTGACCGTTCCGCTGCTCGTCGGCCGCACCACTGGCACGAGCTTGCTTTCCCGGTGTTTTTCTGCGCGTTTCCGGTAATGGCGTTCCCCACCACCCCCATTTACTGTGATGTACATCACTCTTTGGGGCTGGTGTGACCGGTGAGGTTCCCGGTTCCCCGTTCCCGCAGAGGAATGCGGCAGGGGTGGCCGATAATGGTCCGACGGTTAACGTTCTGCCCGACAACGCACGGAATGGGATTTCAGACGTCAATGGACCCGGACGCGACTCAGGTACTGACCTGGACCGGAGAATTCGCCAGCCCCGAAGCCCCTCTCCCGCAGTGGGAAGCCGACGTCCGCGGCCAACTCCACGCAGCGTTGGAGCGGTTCACCGGGCCCTTGCAGGACCTCATCGACCGGGACGCCAACGAAGGCGACACCCGGCTGCTGGTCACCGACTTCTTCAGCGACGGGCTGGGCTACAACAAGTACGACGAGGTCACCACCGAATACCGCACCAAGAACGAGTCCGTCGACTACGGGCTGAAGGTGGGGGACGACGTCTTCGCCCTCGTCGAAGTGAAACGCTGCGGCCAAGACCTCAACGCGCGCAGCCTGCGCCCCGCCCGGCTCAGCGCTGCGGAGGAAGGCGTCCAATGGCTGGTGCTCACCAACGGCCGCAACTGGGAGGTCTACTACGCGGAGACCGCTGAGGACTCCCCCATGCGGATCCTCGAGGTGGACCTGCTCGGCGACGCCGACCCCAAGGCCAAAGTGGACGCGCTGTTCCACATCAGCCGCGCCGGAGTGGTGAGCGGACGGCTGGACACGCTGCTCAAATGGCGGAAGGCGCTGCTGGGTGCGCCGCTCGCCGAGGCGCTGCAGAGCCCGACCGTGCTCGAAGCGATCCGCGCTGAGGTGCGGAACCGCACTGAGCACGTCGGCCACCTGGGGGACTTGGACGACGTGCTGCACGCTCTCCGCAAAGAAGTCATCCCGCCCCGGCTGTTGAACTGACCCCGCTGCCCGCGATTCCGGGCAGGGCGTCGACACGGCTCCGGTCGGCAGCGCGGGCAGGCGCTGCCAGCCGGAGCCGGTATCCATCCCGTGTGTGCGGCGGCAGCGCCGCTTTTTTCGTGCCCGCGGCCGGAATGCCGTGCCGCGCCAGCCCGGCTGCGGGGGCAGTACCGGGCCGAGACACCTAGCCTGAAACGCTGCGGCTGCGTTGCGGGACGGGCAAGGACCACCCGCCCCGCAACGGGAAGCGGGTTACTTCAGGGCCGCGTCCAAGGTGATGGGAGTGGCCGCCAGCGCCTTGCTCACCGGGCAGTTCTCCTTGGCGCCCTCGGCCGCCTTGACGAAGTCGTCGGCGGAAATCCCCGGGACCTCGCCGCGGACCACGATGTGGATGCCCTTGATGCCCTCACCCGGCTGGAAGGTGACCTGGGCTTCGGTGTGCAGCGACTTCGCCGGGGTGCCCGCCTTGGCCAGGGCGTTGCTCAACGCCATGGAGAAGCAGGACGAGTGGGCGGCCGCGATCAGCTCCTCGGGGCTGGTGAGGCCGCCGTGCTCCTCGGCACGGGCCTTCCAGGTGACCTTCTGCTGGGGCAGGTTGGACGAGTCGAAGAAGACCGTTCCGCTGCCCTCGAACAGGGTCCCCTCCCACACAGTGTGGGCGTGAGAGACGAGCGCCATGGCAGACTCCTGAATCTCTGTTGTCGTATTCCAACGTGGCTGTTCGACCGGGGGCGCGGTACTCCCGGCCCGGCGCACCCGCGGATGCACCGGAAACGATCATTCCTGATCCTCTGGGGATTGCGGTACGGCAGGGGCCTAGAACACCCCCGCACTTTCGCGCGCACACCGGTAACAGTACGGTGACGGTACGCAACCCCGGGCGCGCCTCTACCCTGCCGCGCCCCTGTTGACGCACCCCTGCAGCAGGAAAAGGGGGGACGGCACCGACCGTTCATCCCCGCTCCCAGATTGGTTTAGACCTTTTTGTCTACGATGAGAGCGCTCCCAGGTGTGAGGAGCACGCGACTCCCGGGCGAGAGCGGCGTCCGGGATCGACCACCGCCGACCCTGAAGAGAGGGCGCATGATCCTCACAGTTACTCCCAATCCCAGTGTCGACCGCACCCTGGAGATTGACACCTACGTGCGCGGTGCGGTCATTCGCATCCACAACGCGATGGCGCACGCCGGAGGCAAAGGCGTCAACGTCTCCCGTGCCCTGCGCAACCACGGTGTCCAGACGGTTGCCGTGCTTCCCGTCGGCGGTGCGGAAGGAGCCCAGCTCACCGCCCTGCTCGGCGAGCACGGTATCGCCGCGGTGACTGTTCCCGTGGCCGCGGTCACCCGGTGCAACATCACCACCGCGGAAACCGACGGCACCACCACCCAGCTCAACGTGCCCGGCGCATCGCTGAGCGAAGCCGAAGTCGCGGCCCTGCTGCGTGCCGTCGAATCCCAGTTGCGGCACCACCCCAAGTGGCTCGTGGCGGGCGGCAGCCTGCCGCAAGGCACCCCCACCGACTTCTATGTGCGGCTGTCCGTGCTGGCCCGCCGCTACGGGGTGCCGATCGCCGTGGACACCTCCGGGGAGCCGCTCGCCGTGACTGCGCGGGCCGGGGCAGCCAACCTGCTCAAACCCAACCACCACGAGCTCGCGGAACTCCTCGACCGGGAACTCACCACCCTCGGCGACGTGGTGGACGCCACCCGGGAAGTGCTGTCCTGGGGCAACGACGCGGCCCTCGTCACCCTGGGCAGCTACGGGGCGCTGCTCGTGGAACCGGACCGCTTCTGGTGGGCGGGCGGACCGCCGATCGTGCCGCGCAGCACCGTGGGCGCGGGCGACAGCACGCTCGCGGGCTTCCTGTTCGACGACGGTGCCCCGGAAGAACGGCTGCGGCGCGCCGTGTCGTGGGGCAGCGCAGCAGTGGCCCTGCCCGGCACCACCATCCCCGGTCCCGCGGACATAAACGACGAAGGGGTCGTGGTCGTCCCCGAACCCGACCTGTCCCTGCCCATCACCGACCTGCCCGCGAAACTCGGCTCGGAAGCCGCGCGCAGCAGGCCATGAACAGCCGTGGGCCGCGCCGTGGCCGCCGTCCCCCGTTGCGGGGAGCGGCGGCCCGGGACCGGCCCCGCGGGCCCCAGTACGGCAGCGGGCGGCACGCGCAACGCCCGGGCGGAAGCCAGGAATAATGAGCGTCTGACTGCCTTGTTTCGCCCCTGGTGGCACGGCTTTCGAAGGAGGGGCACAGCGGTGGATGTCCGTACCCTGGCAGCCCGCATCCGCAACTCAAGCTACGGTCCGGCCAGCCCGGAAGCGGTGAAACGGCAAACCGTGGCGATCGCCCAACGGCTGACCCGGTACGCGGCAGAGTTCGGCTACAACCCGGCCGCATTGGAACCGGAGCAGGCCGACGCGTTATCCGAGGTCTACCTCGCGGAACGGGACGTGCCCGTGGTGGAGGCCGACCACATCCGCGAACTGTACGAGGCACACGACATGGATGCGATCCCGTACAACGACGACATCGCGGTGCTGGCGATCGACCCGGACGTGTGGGACGACTACGCGGTGATGAGCGCGGGCGAAGCCCTCGTCAAAGGCATGCGCACCGTCTACCACGCGCGGAAGCTCGCCGAACGCCTCGCGGGCGCTGAACTCACCGACGAGCTCGCCGAAGAGATCGCCTGGGAAATCACCAGCGAAGTCTCCCCCTACTAAGCGGTCTGCTCACCCGGTCTGGCAGCCCGGACACCAGTAGAGGGAGCGTCCCGCCAGCTCGGCGGAGCGGATCGGGGTGCTGCAGACCCGGCACGGCTGCCCGGTCCGGTAGGCCACATAGTGGGCTTCTTCGCGGGGGATGTCCGGTCCGGGATGGGTGCGGTGCTCGGGGCGGGTGGTGATGATCCGGCCGTCGCGCACCCCGTCGCGCAGCAGGTGGACCAGGTCCGCCCACAGCGCCTCCCACTGGGGTTCCGTAAGGTCGCGGCCCGGTCGGTAGGGGTCGATGCCCGCGCGGAACAGGGACTCGGCCCGGTAGATGTTGCCTACCCCGGCGATCACGTCCTGGCGCATGAGCAGCACCGCGATCGCGGTGCGGGACCGGCGGATCTTCTGCCACGCCGCGGCCGGGTCGGCGTCCGCGCGCAGCGGGTCCGGGCCGAGCCTGGCCTGCACCGCCTGTTTGCCTGCCGGGTCGATCACCTCGCACGCGGACGGGCCGCGCAGGTCCGCCCACGCGTCCGCGCTGACCAGCCGCAGCCGCACCGCCCCGGTCGGGGGCGGCGGGACCACGAACCCGTCCGCGTCCCGCTGCAAGGCCCGTTCCGTGCCCGCTTCGGTGCGCGGCGCGCCCAGGCTGCGCTCCCCAGTGGCGTCCCCGAACGTCCACGCCCCGTACAAGCCCAAGTGCACGCGCACCCATTCGCCGGAGTCAAACCCTAAGAACAGGTGCTTGCCGTGGGCTTCCGCCTCCCCCAGCACCCGGCCGTCGATCCGCTGCGCCCCTTCCGCGAACCGCCCCTGCGGGCTGGCGGCGCGTACCCGTTGTCCCCCGAACGTCTTCGTGAAGTGGATCGCTAGTCGGTGCAGCGTGTGGCCTTCGGGCACGGTGGTGTCGCCTCCTCCACTCCTCGCAGCCACCTCACGCGATTGTGCTGGCGATTGCACCCTACTTGACCGTTGTGCGGCATCCGCGTGGTGTGCGGGGGTGGGGAGGTTCAGGCCTTGCCGAGCAGGATCTCCTTCGCCAAGTCCACGGGGTTGTGGAGGCAGCGCCACAAGGGGACGCGCAGCACGGGCAGGTCGGTGACCTCCCGCAGCCGCTGCTGCCGGTCGAGCAGGCGGCGCAGGCCGCGGCCGTCCCGGGTGCGGTCCACGAGAATCAGCATCTGCCCGAGCGGGGTGGTCACGCACAAGTCCACGCGGTAGCCGGCCACAGCCACATTCGTCTCCACTTGGGCGGCCAGGTCGCTGAGCGCGTGCAGCAGAGGGCGCGGCACTTCGCTGTCCGCGGCCTCCCCGGTGCCGGTCTCCGCGGCTTCCACGACTGCGGCGGGCACTCCGCCGCCCGCTGCCCACAGGGCGCGGTCCCCGACCACGACAAGCTGGGCGATCGTGCCGGTGAGGATGGGATGCCACCACTGGGCGGTGGCGAGGGTGCGCGCCACCGTGCGGTGCGGGGTGTTCTGGCTCAGCACGGGGGAGACCACGAGCGCGTCGCACGGCTGGGCGCCGAACGCCTGCGGGGAGTCCACGCGGATCTCCCGCGAATAGCGGCGGCGGCCGGTCAACTGCCGCAGCAGCGCGCGCTGCCCCGCGAACGGGCTGGTCACGCCGAGAGTGGCTTCGTCGGGGAGGCGGAGGTCGAGCGCGGTGAGGACCGCTGCGACCCGGTGGGCCTCCGCGCGGTTCACATACGAGCCGTCCTCGTCCGTCTCATACTCCCCGGTCACGTCGTGCCACTGCACGGGCCGGGCCGGGTCCCCGGGCAGGCTCCACGGGTCGGTAAGCACCGTGGACTTGCCGCCGTAGCAGCACCGGTCCGCGAGCGCAGCGATCGCAGGCTGGGCCCGGTCGTGCTCGTCCAGCCACAGCACCCGGCCCCCGGTTTCCGTGCGGATGCGGGCCAGCGCCTGGTAGGCGGAGACGGTTTCCGGGCCCCGCCTGCCGAGCAGGGGCGTGCTCCCGGCTGCTGCCGGGTCGCCGATGATGAGGGCGCGGCGGGCCCGGTACAGCAGCGGCAGCACTTCGCGGATGCCGCACCGTTCCGCCCGGTCCACGATCACCAGGTCGAACATGCCGGCGCGGGGCGGCAGTTCGTGGTCCTGCCCCACGGCGACCGCCCACACCGGAGTGGTGGGCTCGGGCCGTTCCGCGCCGTTGCTGCTGCGGGTGTGGCGGGCCCGGGCGTGCACGGCGAGGTAGGCGGCGCTGGACCTGCGGTGGGCTTCGAGGGCCGCGACCAGGTCCGCGTACAGCTCGTCAAGAGCGGTGGCGCGGCGGCGCGCGTCCAAAGCGGCACGCCACTCCTGTTCCACGCGGGCGATCTGGCTGATCCGGGCGAGCACGGCCGGATCGGTTCCGGCCGCCATCCGCCGCGACGCGGTCCGCTGCCGGGAGCGGAAAGGGAAGCGCTGGGAGGCCTGTTCCGCCCAGCGCAGCCACTCGCGTGGACTGGTGGTGCGGAACAAGGCCTTGGGATCCCAGCCGGCCGCGATGATCTGCCCGCGCGCTTCTGCGAGGAGAGCTAGGTCGCGTTCGATGCGAGCGATCGCATCGATAGCTGCGCGGGCCACGCACACCGCGGCCCAGTCTCGGTAGAGGGCGGTGCGCGCCTCCGTCTCCTCCTCGGCACGGGTGCGGCACTCTTGGAGGGTGCCGTGCCCCGAGCCGCGGCCGCGCACCGCTGCTGGTCCGCCCGCGACCAGGTGCGCTGTTTCCAGTTCGGTGCGGACTTCGACGGTGAACGCGTCAGCGGACGCGGTGTCGGAGGCGACGAAGAGCACGCTCTGCCCGGAGGCGACAGCGGTGTGCGCGACCGCGGTCGCCAGGGTGTGTGCGCCGTTGCCGGGCGGGGCCGCCACCACGGTGAGGCGGCGGGTCATCGCCGACTCCACGGCGCGGTGGTGGGATTCGCTGACCGGGGCGGCGCTGATCGGGATCGCGGGGTCCCCTCTTCTCCCCGGTTCGGGGACGTGGGCGAGGCTGGCGAGCGCGGTGTCGCCGAACCGGGCCACGTCCAAGCCTTCGACCACGGCCAGGTCGGTCAGCAGCGACCGCGGGTCGGGGTGCTGGCCGTTGGCGTGGGGTTGTTGCCTCGGGGTGGGCGGGCCGCCGGGCTGGCGGGCCAGTGGCACGGGGGGTGCGTCGGTGATGAGCACGGGCCGGGCGTCCCCGCTCGTCGCCCGGTTCAGGTATTCACTCAGGTCTCCGGTGTCGATCCAGCCGTCGCCGTCCCGGTCGGGTGCGGCCCCGCGCAGGGCGCGGGCCACGTGCAGGCTGAGCGGTGTGGCCGTGGGATAGCCGACTCCTGGGGCGGCGAGCACGGTGCAGCCTTCGCGGGGGAATGCTCGCCGCAGGTCGAGTTGGGGGACTGTCGCGGTGAAACCGTCCGGCCCGTCGTCGAACCAGCCACTGTAGCCGCAGTCGAGCAGGATGACTGTGCTCCGGACCGGGGCGGTCTGGATCACTTCGCTCACCGTGTCCAAGAGCACGGCCCCCGAGACGAACCGGCGTCCCCGGGCGGCGGGGAAGCACAGGCGGCCGTCGCTGTCCCGCACCACGACGCCGTGCAGCGAGAGCAGGAGCACGTCGGTGGGTTCCGCTGCCGAGAAGAAGGAGCGCAGCTCCTCCACCATGCGGGTGCGTCCCGGGTCGTCCAAGGCGCGGACTTCGTCGAACGCGATGTCGGTGAGTGCCGAGCCCAGCGCTTCCACGCCCAGCCGGATCGTGGCCTCGTACCCGGGCCTGTCGCCGTGGGCGGTGGCTGCGATGAGGAGCGCCCTGCGTGTCCGAGGCCTCATCGCCGTCCCGTTCCGTGCCCCGTCCCCGGCGTGAACGGTGGAGGAAATGTGTGGAATAACCGCACGTGACACCTCTGTTCCCACTGACCGACCAAAACCGGACTGTCAGGTGACGAATGAGTCACTCAAAGCGACTTATCGCATTCTCGCGATCGATAGTCCCATGTGTGGTACGTATGCGAAAAATATCCGGACGGATTCTCCGAACCGGGGTGTACCACCACGCGTGCACAACGGTAATCCCGGGTAGGGAGCATTCGCGCCGCCTGGGCCAGAGTCATCTCATACCGTGTTCCGATTCTGGGTGTGTCCGACACCGTACCGTGTCTCCGCTCCTGGGTGTGCCAGTGTGCGGTGTGCTGCTTTTGATTCTCGCCTCTCCGCGGGCTTTCACGGTACTCCCCGACACAGGGGTGATTTCCTTATTTCTGGATCGTCTTTCCTGGTCAGATCGGGTCTGACCGTGTTCAGGAAGGTGTGCGCTGCGGTTTGTGCTCCACATCCACTGCCCGTCAGATTTTCCAGTATTACCGGTATGCCGCTTTGACGAATTTACCTCATGACAGGAATGCACGGTATGCCGTTTTTATTCCTTCAGGAAAGACGTGGACTTAGCGTCCTTTACACCGGTATCGACGGGGGAATCTCTTGTGCTCCGTTGCAGGGGACACCTCAGAACAAATCGCGAACTTTCTCCCTTATTTCCCTGATGGGATTTTTGCGGGGGCACCGGTTCTCGAATTTCCGTGCCCCGCACTCCAGGAATCCCGCCACCAGCGTGCCGGACCTTCCCCCGCTCTGGGGACAGGTTTTCCGGATGATGTTCCTGCCCATGGCATCCGGTTTACTCGCCCCGCGGGTGCGGCTGCGCCGCATCGGCACCGTCCTCCACCGGCGGGGCCGGCCACGGGATCTCCTTCTCCTGGCGGACCGGGATCATGAGCAGTGCCCCCACCCCCAGCACGATGAGAAAAGGCAGCGCATACAGCAGGACGTCGATAAGGCGTTCGACGGCACTGTTCCCCTCCGACGCGTCCTCCAGCCGCGCCGCCAGCGCGGTGAGCGTGGCCGTGGCACTGTCGCTGTCCCGGGCCCCCGTCACGATCTGGGACAGGCTGCCCTGGTCCAGTTGGGACCGCAGCCCCACCGCCGTGCTGCTCGCCGACCCCGCGGTCACCCGCCCGTTCTCGTCCACCAGGTAGACCACGGCAGGCACATCCCGCTGCCCCTGCACCAGCTCCGCGATATTGCCCGCCCCGCGACGCACCACCCCACCCTCGTACTCGACCGCGTCCCGGGGCAGGAGCGCCACCCGCACCGGCTCCGGCAGTCCAGCGAACCGCTGCGCCAGGTCGCGAATCCGCTGGTCGGTGAGATCCGTGGACAGTCCCGGGGACACGTACAGCGACGTCTCCGCGAGCTGCTGCGCGGCCGTAGACAGCACCTCCCCCCGCAGGATCACCGCCACGGCTGCCACGTGGACGAGCAGGTCGTCGGGGGCGACCCGGCGGCTCGGCCCCGCCAAAGTCCGCTTGGTCCGCGGGACTTCCGCACCCGTCACCACATCGGCGCGGAACGCGTCCCCCTGCCAGGTGTAGAGGGCCACCGGCTGCCGTCCCTGCGCCACGTGAAGCTGGGAGGCAAGTTCGGGCGGAGGGGTCTGCGGCTGGAGGACCACCGCCACCCGCGCCGCGGTCTCCTCCCCCAACGCCTCCGCCACAGCTTCCGCAGTGACCTCGGGAAACATGGCGGTGATCCGGTGGTGGACGTACACATCCGACTGCTCCCAGGCACTGCGGACCTCCTCAAGGCAGGAACAGTCGCCACCACCGGACAACGGCACCGCCGGGACCGCTGCCGCCCCCGCCGGGGCGCCCGCCAGCAGCACCGCCAGTAGGCCCACCCCTGCCGCCACTGCCCGTAGCGCACGCCTGACCATCGTTCCCCTGGCTTCGGCTCCTCGCGTCCCCACCCACAGCCCTGGGGTGGCCTCGCACCCGCGCCCCGAATCCGACATTCCGCCATCGGGGTCGAAACACCACCCCAACACGAGGCCACCCGCCTGTTCCTGAAGAACCCGCTAGTTTCGGCACAGGATGCGGCAAAAGATCCACCAACCGGCGGGGCGCACCGAACCGGCCTAGTCCCGTTCCGTCATCCGCAGCGCCAGCCACAGCTCTGCCCGGTAGTCGGGGTCGTCCAAATCCCCAGGAAGCAGTTCGCGGATCCGCGCGATCCGGTAGCGCAGCGTGTGCCGGTGGACCCCCAGCGACTCGGCTGCGGCATCCCACCGGCCCGATGCGGCGAGATAGGCGCGCAGTGACGCCAGCAAGTCCGCGCTAGCCCGGTGCTCGCGCAGCGGGGCGAGCAGCCGCTGGGCCATGCCTGTCCCGGCCGGGGTGTCCAACAGTCCCAGGAAACCGCCTGGCAGGTCGGTGTGGCGGACCAGGGCGGCAGCGTCGCGCTGCGCGACCTCCAAGGCCCGCTCCGCCTGGGCCAGCGCTTCGGGAAGCGCGTCGTAGCCGACCTCCTCGCTCACGCCCACCGGGCCCCCGGTGAACGCGGCCAGGCTGCCCGCCGGATCCGAGCGGGCACTGCCCAGGAACGTGAACCGGCCGTCCACCACAGCGGCCAGGCCTTCCTCGGCGCCGCGCCCCCACGACACGGCGGCCGGGCTCGGGTCTGCGGCGACGACCACCACCGGTTCGGCGGGCAGAGCCGCCCGCAACGCCTCCGCCTCCGGCCCGGTCACGGTCACCGCCCCGCGCACCAGCGCGTGCAGCAGGCCGCCGCGCAGCCGGTCGGTGACCGCGGAATCGCCGCGCTCCAATTCCAGCGACAGCAGGGAGCTGGCCGCGTTGAGCAGGGTGCGCTCCTCAGTGCCGAGTGCGCGGGGCGCCCCCACGGCCAGGAACCCGCGGACCCGTCCCGCCACGCCCAGCGGTTGGACAGTGATGTGCCGGGAATCCGCGGACAGGGAGACGCTGGCGGGTTGGCGCAGCTCCTGCAGGCGGCGCAGCTCCCCGGCGAGTCCGGCCGCATGGGACGCGGCCTGCGCGGGCCGGGCGTGCAGGGGGGAGCCGTCCGGGGCCAACAGCAGCACCCACCCTTCGGGCAGCTCCGCGCCGAGCCGGTCCACCACCGCTTCTGCGCCCTGCAGAGCGGCCCGCGTCAACTGGCGCTGCGCGGCGAACGCCTTCGTCAGCCCTTCGTACTCTTCCCGCGCCAGCATGCGGGAGACCTCTTTGCCGATGGCGATGAACGGGGTGGGGCGGGGCACCGCGATCAGCGGCAGCCCGTATTCGGCGACCGCGTCCACCAGGGTCGACGGCACCTGCTCGTGGACCACCCCGATTCCGAACCCCAGGCCCGCGACCCCGCGGTCCACGAGGCGTTGGACGTAGGCGCGGGCGTCCACCATCTCGTGCGTCCACCGCATCCCCGTGGTCAGCAGGAGCTCTCCGCCCTCCAAGTAGGGGGTGGGGTCGGTGAGTTCGCTGACCGCCACCCAGCGCACCGGGGTGTCGAGTTTGTCGGTGCCGTGGAGCAGCCGTAACTGCAGCCGGGGAGTGCGCAGGATTGCTCCGAGAGAAGGCGGCACGCTCACTCCTCGCTTGCTCCAGGCCAGGCCCACACCACGACGTTTCCGACAAAAAGTCTAAGAACCTTCCGAAAGCCTATCCATACCGGCGAGGAAATTCGGAGGTTATTCGCTTACTGTCGATCCGGTAACCACGGATCGCCAACCACACCCACGGAGGAGGGCAGGGAACCATGGCTAGCGAGCACGCGGATCTCCCCCAGGAACGTCGGCTCGTCACCGAGATCCCCGGTCCCCGGTCGCGTGCGCTGCAGGAGCGCCGGACCGCGGCCGTCGCTCAAGGAGTAGGCAGCTCCCTGCCGGTCTACGTGGTGCGGGCCAGCGGCGGCATCGTTGAAGACGTGGACGGCAACCGGCTCATCGACTTCGGTTCCGGTATCGCCGTCACCAACGTGGGTAACGCCAACCCCCGGGTGGTGGCCCGCGCCAGCGAACAGCTCGCCCGCTTCACCCACACCTGCTTCATGATCAACCCCTACGAGGGGTACGTGGACGTGTGCGAGGCGCTCAACCGGATCACCCCCGGCGACCACGAGAAACGCTCCATCCTCGTGAACTCGGGTGCTGAGGCGGTGGAGAACGCGGTCAAGATCGCGCGGCACGCCACCGGACGCCAGGCAGTGGTCGTGTTTGACCACGCCTACCACGGCCGCACCAACCTGACGATGGCGCTCACCGCCCGGAACATGCCGTACAAGCAGGGCTTCGGCCCGTTCGCCGGCGAGGTGTACCGGATGCCGATGGCCTACCCCTTCCGCTGGCCGACCGGGCCGGACAACTGCGGTCCGGAAGCCGCCGCCCAGGCCATCGACCTGATCACCACCCAGATCGGCCCGGAGAACGTGGCCGCAGTGCTCATCGAGCCGATCCAAGGCGAGGGTGGTTTCATCGTGCCCGGTGAAGGGTTCCTGCCCGCGCTCGTCGAGTTCTGCCGCAAGCACGGCATCGTGTTCATCGCCGACGAGATCCAGACCGGGTTTGCGCGCACCGGCCGCCTGTTCGCTTGCGAGCACGAAGGGATCGTGCCGGACCTCATCACCACGGCCAAGGGCATCGCCGGCGGTCTGCCGCTGGCCGCAGTGACCGGCCGCGCCGAGCTCATGGACGCCGTGCACGGCGGAGGCTTGGGCGGCACCTACGGCGGCAACCCGGTGGCCTGCGCGGCCGCGCTCGCCGCCTTGGAGACGATCGAACAGGACAACCTGGTGGAGCGCGCCCGCGCTATCGGGGACGTGCTGCTGTCCCGGCTGCGCGCGCTGGCGGAACGCTACGACATCATCGGCGACGTGCGGGGACGCGGCGCCATGGTCGCCATGGAACTGGTGGCGGGTGCGGGCGACAAGACCCCCAACCCTGAAGCGCTCGCCTCCGTCGTCAAGTACTGCCACGCCAAAGGCCTGATCCTGCTGACCGCGGGCACCTACGGCAACGTGATCCGGCTGCTGCCGCCGCTCGTCATCAGCGACGCGCTGCTGGACGAAGGCCTGACCATCATCGAAGAAGCGTTCGCGCAACTGTAGCGGAGCTTTCCAAGCCGGGCCGGGTACGGGCAGACGCTGGGGGGATCGTCTCGTCCCGTCCCGGCCCTTTACTGTGGTGTGCGTCCGCAGCCGGAGCGCTGCGCAGCCCAGAAGCACACACCAGTGGGGAGCAGGCATGGTCGGGGTGGCCGTCGCACAGTTCGCACCGGGAATGGACAAGCAGGCGAACCTGCGCCGGGCTGTCGAACTGGTCCGCGCCGCCGTCGACCAGGGGGCGCGTCTCGTCGTGCTCCCCGAGTATGCGATGTTCACCGCCCCCGCCACCGACCACCGGTTCGTGGCCGCTGCGGAACCCTTGGACGGCCGCTACGTGTCCGGGCTGCGGGACCTGGCGCGCGACTGCGGCGTGTACCTCGTGGCCGGGGTCAACGAGGCGGTAGACGATCCGGAACGGTTCGCCAACACGACCGTGGCTGTAGGCCCGGACGGGGCGCTCCTCGTCTGCTACCGCAAACTGCACTTGTACGACGCTTTCGGCTTCACCGAGTCCGCGGTGGTCCGGCCCGGGGAGATCACCGATCCTGCGGTGTTCACCGTCGACGGGCTCACCTTCGGCGTGCAGACCTGTTACGACCTGCGGTTCCCCGAAGTCACCCGCAGGCTGGCCGACGCGGGCGCCCACGCTGTCGTGCTCGGCGCGGAATGGGTGCCGGGCCCGGAGAAGAAAGAGCACTGGAAGCTGCTGGTGCGCGCCCGGGCCGTGGAGAACACCCTCTACGTTGCTGCCGCCGGGCAGACCGCGCCGATGGGGTCCGGGCACAGCATGGTGGCCGACCCCATGGGAGTGGTGGTGGCGTCCCTCGCCGACGACGAGGGGGTCGCGGTCGCCGCAGTGGACCCGGCCCGGGTCGCGGAAGTCCGCGCACTCAACCCGGTGCTGGAGCTTCGGCGTTTCACCGTGGCGCCGAAATACCCCGTGTGATCCCGCCTCCCGGTGCGCTCCCCTTTTTCACACCAAAAATTGCGGTATGCAATTCCGGTTTTGACTACTCAGAGTTAACGACACTAAGCTCCAGGTCACAGTTTTGATTCTGCTTTATTCAGCGAACACATCCGGTCTGATTGAATCCAATCACCGGCATCTACCTGTCTGTCTGCATCAATCCGCGACTGTCCTGTGCCACGGGGGGAGTAGGGACGTTGAGCGGTATGAGCACTATGTGCGAACGCGGGGCGCCCGCGGACCATGACGACGACTACGTCGTCGCACCGGAAGGACTCAGCGACGCCCAGGTCATGGGGGAGGCCTGCGTCGTCTGCCATGCCCGCTGGCCGAGGCCACGCCGCCAACTGGGCGTACTCCCCGACGGGACCCGTCTCTACGGCTGCTCCGAGTGCGCGCAACTGGCCATGGGCGCCCCCGCGGATTTCGACTTGCTGGTCACCCACTGAGCGGGGTGGGTAGGTGTAGGGAGTACTCCGGACTGGGGGGAGAGACGGTCCGGAGTACCCCTTCACCGTGCGCCCGATTCCGGAGGGGGGAGGGGAATTGGACGCATATCCTCACGGTTTCCACCGTCGACGGGGGGTGTGAACCGGCCAGCATCCCCGAGGTGGCGAACCGGCAACCACGATACTCCGCACAGTGGGCAACTGATCATCAGTAGGGCAATCCGCTGTCAATTCGTGCGCGAGACAACCGTTTCGTTGGAATCGGCCCTTACTTCGTGGTGGGGAAACCGAGGTTGACTCCGCCGTGGCTGGGGTCCTGCCAGCGCACGGTGACCGCTTTCGTGCGGGTGTAGAAATGCACGCCTTCGGTTCCGTGTGCGTGCGAGTCGCCGAACAGGGAATTCTTCCACCCGCCGAACGAGTAGTAGGCCATCGGCACCGGAATCGGCACGTTGATACCGACCATGCCCACTTCCACCTCGTTCTGGAAGCGGCGTGCCGCCCCGCCGTCGTTCGTGAAAATCGCGGTCCCGTTGCCGTAGGGGTTGGCGTTGATGAGGTCGATCGCCTCCTCGTAGGTGTCGACGCGCAGGATCGACAGCACCGGGCCGAAAATCTCGTCGCGGTAGCAGGCCATGTCGGGGGTGACGTGGTCGAGCACCGACGGACCCAGCCAGAAACCGTCGCGTTCCCCGCCGATCACCGGGTGGATCCGGCCGTCCACGACCAGGGTCGCGCCTTCGCGCACCCCGGACTCCAGGTAGGAGGCGACCCGATCGCGGTGCTCCCGGGTGACCAAGGGCCCCATTTCGCTGCGTTCGTCATCGCCGGGGCCGACACGCAGTTGCGCCACCCGCTGCTTGATCCGCGCCACCAGGTCGTCGGCGATGCCGCCCACCGCCACCACCGCGGAAATCGCCATGCACCGCTCCCCCGCCGAGCCGAAGCCCGCGGAGACGGCGGCGTCCGCAGCCAAGTCCAGGTCCGCATCGGGCAGCACCACCATGTGGTTCTTGGCGCCGCCCAGCGCCTGCACGCGTTTGCCGTGGGCGGCCGCGGTCGCGTAGACGTAGCGGGCGATCGGAGTGGAGCCGACAAAACTGACCGCTTTGACGTCCTCGTGGGTGAGCAGCGCGTCCACCGCTTCCTTGCCGCCGTGCACCACGTTGAACACGCCGTCAGGCAGTCCGGCTTCGGCCCACAGCTCGGCGAGACGCATCGGGGCGGACGGGTCCTTCTCGCTCGGTTTGAGCACGAACGTGTTCCCGCAGGCGATCGCGATGGGGAACATCCACATCGGCACCATCGCGGGAAAGTTGAACGGGGTGATCCCGGTGACCACGCCCAGCGGCTGCAGGATGGAGTAGGCGTCCACGCGGGTGGAGACGTTCTCCGAATAGCCGCCTTTGAGCAGGTGCGGGATCCCGCAGGCGAACTCGACGACCTCCAGTCCGCGGGAGACTTCGCCGAGCGCATCGGAGACCACCTTGCCGTGCTCGGCGCTGATGATGCGGGCCAGTTCGTCGCGGTGGGCGCGGACCAGTTCCCGGAACGCGAACAGGATCTCGGTGCGCCGGGACAGGGAAGTGTCCCGCCAGGCGGGGAATGCCCGCTTCGCGGCGGCAACTGCGGCGTCGACTTCAGCCGGTCCGGCGAAGTCGACGGTTCCCGACACGCGCCCGGTGGCCGGGTTGTAGATGTCGCCGCGGCGCTCGGCCGGGCCCTGCCAGGGCTTGCCATCGATCCAGTGGGAAACGTGCGTGACAGACAACGGACAACCTCTTCGGGTGACGAGAGTGTGCGGGCAAGTGGGGGGCGCACCCCCGGGTGCGGCGTGAGGGTGCGCCCGTTCAACTGGTTACGCGACGGCGTCGTTGACCGCGGTGACCGCGTCGACGAGGATGGCCGCCCCTTCTTCTGCTTCCTCCTCGGTGAGGGTGAGCGGCGGCGCCATGCGCAGGGTCTGGCCGTGCAAGCCGCCCTTGCCGATGAGGAGGCCGCGCTTGCGGGTCTCCTCCAGTACAGCGACTGCGAGTTCCGCGGAGGGCGCGCCCGTGGCCGGGTCGGCCATGTCGATCGCGAACATGAGGCCCCGGCCGCGTACCGCGCTGACCGTGGGCAGCTGCTCCAACGGTTGAAGCCGTTCCAGCACCAGCGGGCCCAGGCGTGCCGCGTTGGCTTGCAGGTCGTGGTCGAGGACGTAGTCGAGGGTGGCGTTGGCCGCGGCAGTGGAGATCGGATTGCCGCCGAACGTGGAGACCCCGTTGGCCGGGAGGGCGTCCATCAGGTCTCCGCGGGCCACCACCCCGCCGATCGCGAACCCGTTCCCCAGGCCTTTCGCGAACGTCATCATGTCGGGGGTGACGCCGTGGTTGCCGATCCCCCAGAAGCTGGTGCCGGTACGGCCCCAGCCGGTCTGCACTTCGTCGGAGATGAACAGGATGCCCTGCTCGTCCAGGACTTCCTTGTAGGCGGCGAACAGGCCGTCCGGGGGCATCACGAACCCGCCGACGCCTTGGATGGGTTCCGCGATCAGGCAGGCCACGTTCGGTGCGGTGGTGCTGAGCACGTCGCGCAGGTCGGCCACGCACACGTCGATGTACTCGCGGTCCGACAGGTGCGCGAACGCCGGGTGGGAGCGGTCGGTGCCGTGCAGGTAGTGCACGGTGAGCGGGGAGAGCGACGAGTTCTTCCACCCGCGGTTGCCGGTGACCGCGATCGTGCCGTAGGAGCGGCCGTGGTAGCTGTTGCGCAGCGCGAGCACTTCGTCGCTGCGGCGCGCATAGGTGGCCAGCAGCAGCGCGGTCTCGTTGGCTTCGGTGCCGGAGTTGGTGAAGAACACCTTGGCATCGGGGATCCCGGAGAGGCGGGCGATCTTCTCGGCCAGCTCCACCTGGCCGCGCAGCAGGTAGAGGGTCGAGGTGTGGACGACTCCGCGGGCGAGCTGGGCTTCGACGGCCTCCCGGACTTCGGCCACGTCGTAGCCGATCATGTTGGTGACGATTCCAGCGAAAAAGTCCAGGTAGGTGTTGCCGTCAGCGTCGACGACCCGGTTTCCTTTGCCGCTGACGATCTCGATAGGCGTCTCGTAGTACAGGGGCATCCACGCGGGCATGACCGCGCGGTGGCGGGCGAGCAGATCCGACATGGTTTTAGTCTCACCGCTCGCCGCCCCCTTGACTAGCGACAGAGTGGTCGCCTTTCGCTGCTTTGCTTGACATGGTGTCAATCGTGCCTGGTAGTGCGGCGTACACTCAGGCCGTGGTGCTCTCCCTCGCTGATGTCCTCGACTTGCCCGTGGTGCGGCGGGCCCGGCCCCGGGTCGTGGTGGGCGCGGACCGTCTCGACACGCCCGTGCGCTGGGCGCACGTCGCCGAAGTCACCGACCTGGCGCATCTGCTGCGCGGCGGTGAACTCGTGCTGACCACGGGGATCGCGCTTCCCGACGCCGCAGCAGCGCTGCGCCGGTACGTCACCGACCTGGCCGAGGCCGGGGTCAGCGGGATCGCCGTCGAGCTGGGCCGCAAATACCGGCGGAGGCTGCCGGATGCGCTCGTGGACGCGGCCCGGGGGGCGGGGGTTCCCGTGATCTGTCTGGAACGGGAGACCCGGTTCGTGGAGATCACCGAGGCCGTGCACAGCCGGGTGCTCACCGAGCAGTTAGAGGAGTTGCGCGCCTCCGAGCGGATGCACACCGTGTTCACGGAGCTGTCGCTGGAAGGGGCGCCCCGGGACCGGGTCCTGCGGGAGGTGGCGCGGCTGTCCGGTTGTCCCGTGGTGGTGGAGAACCTCGCCCACCAGGTGCTGGCCTACGACCTCAACGGCGAAGACCCGGGAGTGGTGCTCGCGTCCTGGGAGAACCGGTCCAGGTCGGTGGCTTCCACGCGGCGGACCTTCCACGACCCGGTGACCGGCTGGCTGGTCACCACGGTGGGGGCGCGCGGCCAGGACTGGGGGCGGCTCATCCTCGTCTGCGGGGCCTCCCCCACCCCGTCGCAGACCACACTGGTGGAGCGGGCGGCGACCACGCTCGCGCTGGGCCGTCTGCTGGAACGGCAGCAGGAGAGCCTGGAACGCCAAACGCATCGCACGATCATCGCGGGGATCATCGACCGCTCCTACTCGGACCCGGAAGAAGCACTGGTCCGGGCCCGGGCTGTGGGCGTGCCGCTGGCCGGCCGCACCCTGGTGGTCGTGGTGCTGCGGCTCCGCGACGCGGGTACCGGGCTCGCCACGCAGGCCCGGCTCGCCGAAGCAGCTGAGAACGTGGCCCGGGTGTGCCGGGAGCTGCGGCTGTCCGCCCTGGTGGGGTCGCTTGACGACCTGCGCGTAGGCGTCCTGCTGGCGCTGCCCGCCACCCAGCGGGTGGAGCGCTGCCTGGACCGGCTCGCCCCGCTCATCCACGAGCACGCCGGCAGCAGAGTGGTGGTCGCCGTGGGGTCACCGGTTGACGACATCCGGCGGGTGCGGTCCTCGTTCCTGGAAGCCCGGCAGGTGGCGGACGTTGCCGTGCACCAGGCCGCGGACCGCCCCTACCACCGGCTGTTCGACCTGCGGCTGCGCGGCCTGCTGCACCTGCTGCGGGACGACGAGCGGCTGCAGACCTATGTGGAGCGGGAGCTGGGCCCGCTGCTCGCCTACGACGCCCAGCACGGCGAAGACCTCACGTCGATCCTGCGGCACTATTTGGACGCGGGGCGGAACAAGGCGCTGGCCGCGTCCCGTGCCCACCTGTCCCGTCCCGCTTTCTACGGCCGCCTGCACCGCATTGCCCGTATCCTCGGCGCGGATCTGGACTCGGTCGAGACCTGTCTGTCTCTCCACGTCGCGCTTTTAGCGCTGGAGTCCGTACGCGACCGAATCTCTCGGTAAGGTTTCCACGGCTTTCCCATCCCGACGGAACCTTTTGATTCCGTTGCAGGGTCTATCCTTAACAACCAATTCGTGAAATTTCACGAGAAAAACTCACTGATAGCGGAGGGACAGGTGACTGGGGGTTCGGAGTCCACGCCCACGCAGCGCCGCAACAGTGGCGGAGTGGTCCTCGACGACACCGCCAAGCGGATCATCGAACAGCTCCAACAGGACGGGCGACGCTCCTATGCCGCGATCGGCAAAGCCGTCGGCCTGTCGGAAGCCGCGGTACGCCAACGCGTCCAACGCCTCCTCGAAAACGGTGTCGTCCAAGTCGTGGGCGTCACCGACCCCATGATGCTGGGCTTCAAACGCCAAGCGATGATTGGGATCCGCTGCAACGGCGACCTCAACGAAGCGGCCGACGCGATCGCGGACATCGACGGCGTCGAATACGTCGTCATCACCGCGGGCTCCCTGGACATCCTGGCGGAAGTCGTCGCCGCCGACGACGAGCAGCTCCTCAACATCCTCACCCGGATCCGCTCGGTGCCCACGGTCATCTCCACCGAGATCTTCCTCTACCTGAAGCTCCGCAAGCAGACCTACGCGTGGGGCACCCGCTAGCAGACCCGGTCAGGCCCGCCGCGCACCGCAGAGCCGTCACCGCGGTCGCAGCCCCCACCAGCACCGCGACACGGGTGTACAGGTCACCATGGTTACCGCGACGCAGACGGCCAAGGGCATCCGGACCGTCCCCGCCCGCACCGGGCCCGCCAGGAACAGGGGAACACTGGTCGACGCCCTCACCGCGACCAGTCCGGCTCGCCACGCCGGATGCCCCTCGGCCCTGTCGTGCTCCCGGGCTCCGCGCCCGCCAGTGTCCTGGCCCCTCGGAGGCGCGCCGCACCTGGGAAACCGCGAACGTCCCCGCCGGAGAGTAGGCGGTCTTCCCCCGGGCCTGCCCCGCACCGCGACAACCCCAGCGGCCCGCCTCGCCGAGGAGGCCTCGGAGGTGCGGCACGGCAGCACCGCGGACACCAGTGCGACGCCGGCGGGACCGCTTCCCTACCGGGGCTGTTCACGCCGCTACGCCCCTGACGCGGCGAGCTGGCCGCAGGCCCCGTCGATCTCCCGCCCCCGGGTGTCCCGGACCGTCACAGAAACCCCGTGCGACCGCAGCCGGCGCACGAACTCCCGTTCCACCTCGGGCCGCGACGCCGTCCACTTGGACCCCGGCGTGGGGTTCAACGGGATCAGGTTCACGTGCGCCAGCCGGCCCGCCACCAGCCGGCCCAGCAGGTCCGCCCGCCACGCCTGGTCGTTGATGTCCCGGATCAGGGCGTACTCGATCGACACTCGACGCCCTGTCGTGTCCGCGTACCGCCAGGCAGCGTCCAGCACCTCGGCAACCTTCCACCGGTGGTTGACCGGCACCAGCTCGTCGCGCAGCTCGTCGTCGGGCGCGTGCAACGACACGGCGAGCCGCACCTGCATCCGCTCCGCGGTGAGCTTCTCAATCGCCGGAACCAGGCCCACCGTGGACACGGTGATCCCGCGCTGGGAAATCCCCAGCCCGTCCGGCACCGGGTCGGTGATCCGTCGGATCGCCGCCAGCACCCGCTTGTAGTTGGCCAGCGGCTCCCCCATGCCCATGAACACGATGTTGGAGATCCGCCCCGGGCCGCCCGCGACCGTGCCGCGCGCCAGGTCTCGGGCACTGGACACCACCTGGTCGACGATCTCCGCGGTCGACAGGTTACGGGTCAGCCCCGCCTGGCCGGTAGCGCAGAACGGGCAGTTCATACCGCACCCGGCTTGGGAGGACACGCACAAGGTGACCCGGTCCGGGTAGCGCATCAGCACCGACTCCACCAGCACCCCGTCGAACGCCCGCCACAGCGTCTTGCGGGTCATCCCGTTGTCGCACGTGACGTGCTTGACCGGGGTGAGCAGTTGCGGCAGAAGCGCTTCGCCCAGCCGTTCCCGGGACGCGGCCGGCAGGTCCGTCATCCGGGCCGTGTCCGCCTCCAGACGACCGAAATAGTGCTGGGCCAACTGCCGGGCCCGGAACGGTTTCTCCCCCAGTTCCGCAACCGCGTCCCGCCGCTCCTGAGGGTCCAAGTCAGCGAGGTGGCGGGGTGGCGGCGTCCGGCGCGGCGCTACAAACGTGAGCTCAGCAGGCATGGATTCAGGTCCAAGTCGAGAAAGGGTGTCTGTCGTCGGCGACAACGGTGAAGGTTGGGCAGTGCGCGGTAATTTGGAGCCGACTACAACGCTTTCCCGGGAAAGGTGGCGTGTTCCCCCAACCGGCACTGTCGTCCATACTATGCGGCGCGGGGAGGCCCGCGCGCGGTGAACAAGAGACGAGGAGGAGTGTGTGGCCCCGACCCAGGTTCTCCTCGACGAGACCAGTCCCTACCGCAGTCGCCGGGTCATCGTCGAGTACGACACCCGCACCACCGCTGCCTATCTCCTAGACCCGCGCGGCCAAGTACGGGTCCCCGTGTGGCTGGCCAACCACGAAATCGCCCCGGAAACCAGTGACGCCTCGGGACTCTACGAAGGCCGAGCCCCGCTGATGCCCGCCGCCCACACCAAGCACCCCCAGGGCCGCGCCCCGTTCGACCCCGCCACCCTGCGGGCCGTGTGGTTCGAAGAAGGCGACGGCGTAGCCTTGCTCGACGAGGAAGGGCTGCTCGCCGTCATCCCCGGCTGGGCCGAAGCCGACCGCGGCCTGCCCGGCTACTCGCGTGACGCGATCGGCCGCAGCGCCTACGCGTGGGCGCTCGACGACGTCGCCGCCCAACTGTGGCCCCGCGTCGTCCACGCCGAAGCATACTGGTCGTGGCGGTGCGCCCCCGGGGCCTGGCGCAGCGTGCAGCGTTCCGTGTTCAACCACCTCCGCACGCTCGGCCCCGCCGGACACTACTGGGACGTCTCCGACGGCTACGACCCGCTCATCCGCGTCTCCGAACGGCCCCCCACCCCGACCAGGCCGTACACGATCCTCAGCACCGTCGGCATGTGCGGCCAGCGCATGCCCACCCTCGACCGCTACATGGCGGACACGTCCGCTTATGCGCGGATCGAACTCGCCCTCGCCACCACGGCCCCCGCCCACTTGGCGGCGCGGATCTTCCGCTGGCTGGGCACGTTCCCCTGGCGGGCCGTCACCTGGTTCGGCCCCGGCCACAGCGTCAAATGGCTGGACAACGGCGAAGACTCCCCGCTCCGCGGCAACCACACCGCGGTCCTGCTCGTCTCCGACCCCGGTGTCCTCGCCGGACCGCCCCCGCCCGACCTGTCCGGACTGACCTTCCACGGCGATCCGGTGAACTGGCTCTGGGTCATCCCCATCACCCGCCCCGAGCACCTGTTCGCTAAAGAACACGACGCGGAAACCCTCATCGCCAAACTCGCCGCGGAGGGACGTAGCTGGATCCTCGGCTGACCTCGCGGTCTAGCCTGGTCTCTGCCTGACCTACGTGGACGGAAGGAAGATCGGGTGTTTCCCTTGCTCGAACGCGGCACACACGCCTACCTCAGCACTCTGCTCCGGCTCGCCCAACAGGAGGGGCTGCTGACCTTCCACGAGGATCAAGGACGCGACGTCTACCGGATCACCACTCGGGCGGGACGCACCCTCACCCTCACCCCCGACCAGGTCGTCCCGTTCTGCGAAGGGCTCTGCGCGGCCCACGCAGCACTCGCCGACGAACCTTTGGGCACGGTGGCCCGCGCTATCGACGAAGGCCTCGGCACCGTGTCCTGCAGCGCATGCCGGGCCCCCAACCCCAAGCACGCCCTGCGCTGCCGGATCTGCGGGCAGCGCCTCCTCGACGAACTTCCCCCGGAAACGTGACAAGCGGGCTTGCGCCCGCCTCCATGCGCGGGGCCGCGACAAGAGACGCCGCGGCCCCAAAACTCTACGGTCAGCCCGTGACCGGAACGAGCAGACTCAGCACAATCCAGGCCACCGGCCCCGCGATCAGCAGCGAATCGACCCGGTCCAGCACACCGCCGTGACCTGGCATGAAAGACCCCATGTCTTTGAGGCCGAAGTCGCGTTTGATCAGCGACTCGATCAGATCGCCCACGGTTGCGGCAAGCACCACCGCAACCCCGAGCACCGCCCCGACCCACAACGGGCCGTCCAGCATGAGAGAGACCGTGAGCACTCCGGCGACCATGCAGCTCAGCACGGACCCGGCAAACCCCTCCCATGTCTTGTTGGGGCTGATCACCGGTGCCATCTTGTGGCGGCCGAACAGGATGCCCGCGAAATAGCCGCCGATGTCGCTGCTGATCGTCACCACGATGAACGCGATGATCCGCAGATGGCCTTCCGGCTGGGCGAGCAGCAGCAGCCACGTGCCCAGCAGCAGCGGGAGGTACACCAGTGTGAACAGGGTTGCCGTGGAATCCTGGACATACCCTTCAGCCCCGCCGCGCAGCCGCCACACCAGGCTGAGGATCGCTGCCACTGCCAGCGTTCCCACCAGCCACAGCGGCCCGCCGAAGAACGCCGCCACCTGCATGGCCACGCCCCCGGCGAGGAGGGGGACCACGGCCAGGTGCACGCCCCGCGAAGCGAACGCCCGCCGCAGCTCCCGCACCCCCAGCACCACCGCGAGCGAGGTGACGATCACGAACAGGGGCGGGTACGGCACGATCGTGACGTAAGCGAGCGCGCCCAACGCCAACCCGCTCGCGATCGCTACGGGCAGGTTGCGTCCGGTGCGCACGGGCTTGCCACCGGGCTTGTGCAGGGTGAAACGCTTCGGGGAGTCAGCAGCGTGGTCCGTTCCCGTCCCGGCCTCCTGGGACGGAAGCGCCTGGGAGTCGCCCCGCGCCGGCATCGCACCCTCGAAGGAATCAGAATCGGACAAGGATCAGACCTCGAGCAGCTCTGATTCCTTGTGCTTCAACAGTTCGTCGATCTCGCCGACGTACTTCTGGGTGAGCGCGTCCAGCTCCTTCTGGGCGCGGTGCCCCTCGTCCTCGCCGATCTCGCCGGCCTTGACCGCCTTGTCGATGGCGTCCTTGGCCTGCCTGCGCACGTTCCGGACCGACGTCCTGCCGTCCTCAGCCTTGTTCCGCGCGACCTTGACGTACTCTTTGCGGCGCTCCTCCGACAGCTCCGGGAAGACCACCCGGATGATGTTGCCGTCGTTGCTGGGGTTCACCCCCAGGTCGCTTTCCCGGATCGCCTTCTCGATCGCAGGCATCGCCGCTTTGTCGTACGGGGAGATGATCACCATGCGCGGCTCGGGCACCTGGAACGACGCCAACTGGTTGACCGGGGTCATCGCCCCGTAGTACTCCACGGTGATCCGGCTGAACGTGGCTGGGCTGGGACGCCCGGTACGGATCGAGGCGAAGTCTTCCTTGGTGACGAGGACGGCCTTCTCCATTTTCTCCTCTGCTTCGAGGAGTGTTTCTTCGATCATTTCGGGACTCCCGTGTGTCGCTTTGCCGGAGTAATACGAGGACTGGGCAGACCTGTCAGACATCCGGGGGACACACGATCGTGCCGATCTTCTCCCCCTGCACCGCGCGGAGGATATTGCCCTTGCCCATGAGGTCAAAGACCACGATCGGCAGACCGTTGTCCATGCAGAGACTCACCGCTGTGGCATCCATGACCTTCAATCCGCGGGTGAGCACTTCGTTGTAGTCAAGACGGTCGAATCGGACCGCCGCAGGGTTCTTGCGCGGATCAGAGTCGTAGACGCCGTCGACCTGGGTGCCCTTGAGCACGGCCTGCGCGCCAATCTCCAACGCCCGCTGTGCGGCGGCGGTGTCAGTGGAGAAGAAGGGCGCTCCAAGTCCCGCCCCGAAAATAACGACGCGGCCCTTCTCCAAGTGTCGGATCGCGCGACGCGGGATGTAAGCCTCGGCGACCTGGCTCATGTGGATCGCGGTCTGGACCCGAGTCTCAATCCCCAGCCGCTCCAAGAAGTCCTGGAGCGCGAGACAGTTGATCACGGTGCCCAGCATGCCCATGTAGTCGGCACGGCTGCGTTCCATACCGCCCTGGGACAGTTCGGCACCTCGGAACATGTTGCCGCCGCCGATGACGACAGCTACCTGAATGCCCTTGGCGACAGCTTCAGCGATCGCTTGGGCGATATAGCCGACAACCTTGGGAGAGATGCCCAGTTGTTCTTCGCCTGCGAACGCCTCCCCCGACAGCTTGAGCACCACGCGCTTCCATCCACCGTCGCGCCTGGCCACACTGTGCTGTCCCTCGTTGTCCGGCACGGAGATCGGCCCCCTTCTGGTTCCCCGGTGGTTGTGCTGCGCGAACCCGCTGGGTTTCCAGGAGGCTCACACACCGTCCAGATTTGATGGAGGTGCCGGAGAAATTCATCCCGGCACCTCCATCATCGCAGAAGCTTTAGGCCTGACCGACCTTGAAGCGGACAAAGCGGCGCACGGTTACGCCCGCTTCGTCGACAACCTGCTGGATTGTCTTCTTGTTGTCCTTGACGAACGGCTGACCGAGCAGCGTCGCGTCCTTGAAGAAGCCGTTGAGCCGGCCCTCCACGATCTTGGGCAGTGCCTGCTCCGGCTTGCCCTCCTCGCGCGCGGTGGCCTTGGCGATACGGCGCTCGTTCTCGACGACGTCGGCCGGCACGTCGTCCCGGCTGATGTACTTCGGCGCCAGCGCGGCGATCTGCTGCGCCAGGTCCTTGGCGACCTCGGCGTTCGGCTTGTCCAGCTCGACCAGCACACCGAGCGTGGGCGGCAGGTCAGGGTCGGACTTGTGCATGTAGCTGGCCACGTAGGCGCCCTCGACCTTGGCAAAGCGCCGGAGCTCGATCTTCTCCCCGATGACCGCGCTGAGCTCCTCGATCACCTGGGAGACCGTCTTGCCGTCGGCGTAGTCGGCGCTGAGCAGCGACGGCACGTCGCTCGGGCTGGTGCGCGCCACGAACCCGGCCAGCTCGGCGGCGAGTTCCTGGAACTTGTCGTTCTTCGCGACAAAGTCGGTCTCGCAGTTCAGCTCCAGCAGCACGGCGGAGGTGTCGCCGTCCTGGGCCAGCGCGATCAGACCGTTGGCCGCAGTACGCTCGGCGCGCTTGCCGACGTCCTTGGCGCCCTTGATCCGCAGGGCCTCGATCGCCTTGTCGAAGTCGCCGCCGGACTCCTCCAGGGCCTTCTTGCAGGCCATCATGCCAGCGCCAGTCAGCTCGCGCAGCCTCTTCACATCGGCGGCGGTGTAGTTCGCCATAGCTTCGTTTCTCTATCCGCTAGGTGTGGATCGGGAAAGGACTGTGGAGGATCCTAGGCTTCCTCGCCGCTCCCGGCTTCTTTTTTTTCCTCCGGGGCCTGGGCCTTCTCTTCCTTAGCCGGAGCCTCAGCGGCGGGAGTCGCTTCCTCGCCCGCAGCCTCGGTCTTGCCTTCCAGGAGCTCGCGTTCCCACTCGGCCAGCGGCTCCCCAGCGCCCTTCTCCGAACCCGGGGCACCGCCGGAGCGGATCATCAGACCCTCGGCGACAGCGTCCGCGACCACGCGGGTCAGCAGGCTGACGCTGCGGATCGCGTCGTCGTTGCCCGGAATCGGGTAGTCGACCTCGTCCGGGTCGCAGTTGGTGTCGAGGATCGCCACCACCGGGATGTTGAGCTTGCGGGCCTCGCTGATCGCGATGTGCTCCTTCTTGGTGTCCACGATCCACACCGCGCTCGGCACGCGGTTCATGTCGCGGATACCGCCCAGGGTGCGCTCCAGCTTCTCCTTCTCCCGGCGCAGCCCGAGGAGCTCCTTCTTCGTCAGGCCGGAGGAAGCGACGTCGTCGAAGTCGATCTCCTCCAGCTCCTTGAGGCGCTGCAGGCGCTTGTGCACGGTGGAGAAGTTGGTGAGCATGCCGCCCAGCCAGCGCTGGTTCACATACGGCATGCCGACGCGGCGCGCCTGCTCGTAGATGGCTTCCTGAGCCTGCTTCTTGGTACCGACGAACAGGATGGTGCCGCCGTGCGCGACCGTCTCCTTGACAAACTCGTAGGCGCGGTCGATGTAGGACAGCGACTTCTGCAGGTCGATGATGTAGATGCCGTTGCGCTCAGTGAAGATGAAGCGCTTCATCTTCGGGTTCCAGCGCCGGGTCTGGTGCCCGAAGTGAACGCCGCTCTCCAGCAACTGGCGAATGGTCACCACTGTGGCCATGAGCTTCGGCCCTTTCTTGTGCGGCGGACATGCCGTCCGCCTCCGGTTACTCCTGACGCCCCGACCGGACCGCCGCGCCACCCTGAGGTAGGACACGGACCGTAAGTCCGATCCCTCCACCTAGGGGAGGTTAAAGGACGTGCGTGATAGGCGGCCCGTGAACGGGCCACTTAACGGATTCTAGCCCTCCGTCGGGCCGGGCGCGTTGCTGCATGGCGCGCCTCCGCGTCTGTCCACAGGCGCGCAGTCCACTGCTCGCCGTCCCGAAACGATCCCCCACGCTGGAGCCATGTCTGTACTGCTCCGCGTGCTCGTGCCCACTGTTCTGCTGCCTCTAGCGGTCGCAGCCGTCCCGGCTCGCCATGCCGCGGCCGACACCGGCCCGTGGACGTGGCCGCTGTCCGGCACCCCCGTAGTGCTGCGAGCCTTCGACCCGCCCGCGCAGCGCTGGCTTGCTGGCCACCGCGGGGTCGACCTCGCCGCGGAGCCGGGGGATCCCGTGCTCGCCGCGGGAGCGGGCCGGGTGGGTTTCGCCGGAACCGTGGGCGGGGTCCCGGTAGTGACCGTCGTCCACGGCACGCTGCGCACCACGTATCTTCCGGTGGCGCCACTCGTCCGCAAAGGTGAGGAAGTCCACGCCGGGCAGCCGATCGGACACCTGGCCGAGCATCCCCGCCACTGCGCTCCGCGGCCCTGCCTGCACTGGGGGCTGCTGCTCGGCCGCGACTACATGGACCCGCTCTCCCTGCTCGGGGAAGCGGCTGTGCGGCTGCTCCCCCTCACCGGCGACCTATCACGCCCGCGGATGGGCCTGCTGGTAGACGCTGGCCAGCCGCCCGATAGAGACGTGCGTGTAGATCTGGGTGCTCGCCAGCGACGCATGGCCGAGGATCTCCTGCACGCTGCGCAGGTCAGCACCCCCGTTGAGCAGATGGGTGGCGGCGCTGTGCCGCAGCCCGTGCGGACCGGTGCGCGCCACCGCCGCGGTGGCGGCGTAGACGTCGCGGCGGGCGGTGCGCTCCCCCAGCCTGCCGCCGCGGGCCCCCAGAAAAAGGGCGCGACCGCTGTGCGCGGTCGCCCACTGGGGGCGGCCGTCCCGCAGCCACCGGTCGACAGCGTCGAGCGCGGGAACCCCGATGGGCACCACTCGTTCCCGGCCGCCTTTGCCGAGCACCCGCAGGGTGTGCCGTTCCCAGTCCACGTCGTCAAGGTCCAGCCCGCACAGTTCCGCAACCCGGATCGCAGTGCTGTAGAGGACTTCCACCACGGCGCTGCGGCGCAGCACGAGCGGTGATTCCTCCCCGTCACGGGCGGCTGCGCACACGCGGGCGGCTTGGTCCTCGTCGAGGACGGCGGGCAGGCGGCGGTGCCGCCGCGGCGTGGCCAGCCGCAGCCCTGGGTCGGTGGCGAGCCGTCCACTGCGGTGCAGGTAGGCGGTGAAGACCCGTGCCGCGGCGGTGCGCCGCGCCATCGTGGCCCGGCTCGCCCCCGCGTCGTGGAGTGTCCCTAGCCAGCCGCGGAGCGTTGCCAGATCGAGGTCCTCCAGGCCGCCTGCGCCCGTGTCCGCGAGATAGTCCAGCAGGCTGCGCACGTCGGTGAGATAGGCGCGCACCGTGTGTGGCGAACAGCCGCGTTCCACGCGCAGATGCCGGTCGAATTCGGCGAGGATGCGCGCGGTGTCCGCTGTCGTGGGAGAGTCGGTCATCACCACCAGCTTTCCGGCTGCACTGCGGGAGGAAACCGGGTCTTCGCCGGTCTGTTGCGCGGCCAGGGGCGTTAGGACGCGGTGTCCGTGGACGGGGCCGGTTGGACCGCCACCGCGTCGATTTCCACCAGGTAGCGGGGATCCACCAGTCCGCTGCTCTCCACCAGGGTTCCCGCGGGGCGGGGTTCGTAGACCAGTTCTTCGTCTAAAACGAGGTGCAGCGCGGGCAAGTCGGCGATGTGGCGCAGATAGTAGGTGAGTTTGACGACGTGGCGCAGGTCCGCGCCGTACGGGGCCAAGGCGGCTTTGAGGTTCGCGAAGACTTGCCGGGTCTGCGCGATCGCATCGCCTTCGGCCACACTGCCGTCCGCAGCCTCGGGCACCTGCCCGGAGACGAAAATCAGCGGTCCTTCGGCGAGCCGGACGGGACTGGAATACCTGCTCACGCTCAGCACCCTACCCACGAGGACGGCGCCAACCGGGGATTCCGTCAGCAGGGCGCCTGTTCTTCGGTGGTGGAGTAAGCCTCGACCGTGGAGAGGGTGCGGCAGCAAAGCCGGAGAACCGCCCGTGGCTGCGCAGGCTGGGCCAGTGGAAAGCCAACGTGCGCGGCACAGCAGCCGCGGTCAGGCGAGGGAATTCTGCCGTGGGAAAGAACACCCGTCGCGTGCCCTATCCCCATCCCGGAATCTGATTGGCGAGGTAGCCGATCACCCCGCCGACCAGCGTCCAGAAAGCAGACACGCCGCGGTCAGCGAAAAGCCGCTCTATGAAGGGAGGGCGTTCCGATCTGGGCACATTGAGGATGACGTCCTCAAGCTTGTTCTTCTCCATGATGGCTATATCAGCCAGAGAGAAAAACGCAAAAATAGCGAGAACAACAGAAAACAGCACGGTCCACTGAGAAGAGCTTAGCTGCTCTTTAAGCAGAGGACTCAACAAGGCGAATACCACGAAGAGCAAGAAATAGAGGAAAATCCTCCACCCGCGCCGGACAACACGAGGAGCACAGATCTCCTTGATCCTTGCCTGCGCCCCTCGAGCTGCCAGCCCAGGCTCGATGACCTCTATCTTTGCCCCTTGGCCCAGCTCGACTCTGACCATGGCCTCACCTGCAGCGGCCTCCATCACCACGCTCTCGAGCCGTTCGGGGAGCTGGTTGCCGAGTTCAGCGAATCCCCCGGGATCGCTGCACCGCACTTCTCCGTTGACGGTGATCTCCAAGTCACCGAATTCATCCAATGTCTTAGCGATAGCTTCCAGGTCATCCCGGTAGATTCTGAGCGGCCCGAGACGTTCGGTCTCTTGGCGTTTTCTGATCTGCTTCCACGACATGACTGAAATTTTGCCATAGGGCAGAACAAAAGCTCCAGAGAATACCTGCATGCCGAGCGCATATCCTCACCTTTCCCGGCTTTTACTCACCCGGCTCCCCTCCCGCTGAGGAAATAACCCGAAGACAGGCCGCTGCGGAATGGCGGAACAACAGGAGAGCAGCACCAGGGGGAGAAAGGTACGCGGAGATTCCTGGCTGCCCCGGTGCGCTATCCGCGGGGCCGACGTGCACCGGGGATTCGTCGCCGCCACCCTGTGGGGGTACGTTCCACATGCCCCGCGGCGGCGAGCAGGCCGAGCTGCCGCAGCGCCGCGTCCGGGCCCAGCCCGCTGGCTGCCGCGATCCGCGCCACGCCCGCGCTGCCCCGCTCCGGCAACGCGCCCAGCACGCGTTGTGCAGTGTCGTCAAGCAGGTCGGCACTCACCTGGACTCCCCCGCTGCTGTCGCCCTCCGCTGCGCCCAGCGGACTGAGCTGTTCCATGACGTCGCGGGCACCGGTCACGCACACCGCCTGGTAGTCGCGGAGCAGGCGGTGGCATCCCGCTGACAGCGCCGAAGTGACCGGTCCGGGCACCGCCATCAGCGTGCGGCCCAGCTCCTGGGCGTGCGCGGCCGTGTTCATCGCCCCGCTGCGCTGCCCGGCCTCGACCACCACCGTTCCCGGGGTGAGCGCGGCAATCAGCCGGTTACGCACCAGGAAAGCGTGACGGGTCGGCGCAGTACCCGGGGGATACTCGCTCACCACCACCCCGTGGTTGACGACCTCCGCGAAAAGCTGCTCGTGCCCTTTCGGATAGGCCAGGTCCACCCCGCACGCTAAGACAGCCACCGTGGCCGCGTCCCCGCTCAGCGCGCCCCGGTGGGCTGCCCCGTCAATGCCGTACGCTCCGCCCGACACCACACACCAGCCGTGGTGGGCCAGTGTCGCAGCCATCTCCACCGCCACGTGGAGCCCGTAGGCGGACGCGGCCCGCGACCCTACGATGGACACCGAGCGCAGGCACGCGTTCCGCAAGTCGTGCGTACCGCGAACCCACAGCGCGTACGGGCGGCGTTCCGCGAGCAAGTCGAGCTGGCTCGGCCACTCGGGATCCCCCGGCACGACCAGGCGGATACCGAGCTCCCCGGCGCGGGTGAGCATCCCATCGACGTCGGTGTCACGGGCGCAGGCCTGCCACCGTTCCCATCGGCGGTAGGCCGTCGTGCTCACCGCCGTGCCGGGCAGCGGGAGCGGTGTTCCTGCACACACCGCCTCCCATGCCTGTGCGGCAGAATACGTGCGCAGCAGCGCGTCAAGCACCGGATCCCCCGGTTCAGCGACTGCGCTCCACCCGGCCCGGGCTGCCGCCTCCCCCGCCGAGCATGCTGCTTGCGGCTGTTCCGCCGGGGTCACTGGGCGCTCCCCGTCCACAAGGCGAGCGCATACCCGACCTCTTCGGCAGTGGGCCGGTCTTTGTCTGCCAGGTCGGCGATCGTCCACGCCAGTTTGAGGACCCGGTCGGCGCCGCGGGCGCTCAACGTGCCCCGGTCCATGGCTTCGCCGAGCACGCGCAGCGCTTCCGGCTGCGGCGGGAAGCGGCGGCGCAGTTCCGTCCCCGGCACTACCGCGTTGCACGACCACGGGGTTCCCTGCAGGCGGGACGCTGCCCGCTCCCGGGCTTGGGCGACCCGCTCGGCAACCATGGCGGAAGACTCCACGAACGCCTGGTCGGCGAGCAGCTCGGCGCGGGACACCGGGTGCAGCTCCACTTTGAGATCGACCCGGTCCAGCAGCGGCCCCGACAGGCGGCCGAGATAGCGGCGACGGGCCGCCGACGGGCACACGCACCGGGGGCCCGACGTGCCGCACGGGCACGGATTCGCCGCCATGACCAGCAGAAAACGGGCGGGAAACCGGGCGGTGGCGGCGGCGCGCGCCACCGTCACCTCCCCGTTCTCCAACGGCTGGCGCAGGCAGTCCAACACTCCCCGGGCGAATTCGGGGGCCTCGTCCAAGAACAGCAGTCCACGATGGGCGAGGCTCACCGCGCCCGGCCGCAGCATGCTGCTGCCGCCGCCGATGATGGCGGCGCGGGTCGCCGTGTGGTGCGGGGCGCAGAACGGCGGCCGGGTGATCAGCGGCTTGTCCGGGGGCAGGCTGCCCGCTACCGAGTGGATCGCGGTGACTTCGAGCGCCTCCTCGCGTTCCAAACGGGGCATGATCGTGGGAATGCGTTCCGCGAGCAGGCTTTTGCCGCTGCCCGGCGGCCCCAGCAGGAAAAGGTTGTGTCCCCCGGCCGCGGCGATCTCCGCTGCTTTGCGGGCCACGGGCTGGCCTAGCACGTCGGCGAGGTCGGGGCGCGGCCCGGCCGTGCCCTCCCGGGACTCTGGTAGGGCACTGGCCTGCTCCTCGGTGTCGGCTGGCTCGGTGGCCTCGACGGGTTCGCCTCGGAGCCACTGGACGACTTCGGCGAGCGACCCCAGGGCGTGGACGTCGGCTTCACCTACTAGCCGGGCCTCCGCTGCGTTGGCCCGCGCCACCACGAACGTGCGGCAGCCGTGCACGGTCTCGGCCAGCACCATGGGGAGGATCCCGTGGATAGGGCGGGTCCGCCCGTCCAGGCTCAACTCCGCCAGGAACACGGTCTTTTGGACCTTTGCTGCGGGGACGACGCCGCTGGCCGCGAGGATCGCCACCGCGATGCTCAAATCGAAGCCGCTGCCGCGTTTCGGCAGGCTGGCGGGGGACAGGCTGACCGTGATGTGGGTTTCCGGCCAGTGCTCGCCGCTGTTGACGATCGCGGCCCTGATCCGGTCGCGGGCCTCCCGTAGCGCGGCATCCGGCAGGCCCACGAGTGTCAGCCCGGGTTTGCCGGTCCCAATGTGGGCTTCAACGTCGATGCCGTAGCCTTCCACCCCGAGCAGGGCTACAGAACGGGTGCGGGCGAGCGCCATCGCTACGCCACCCCCCGCTGGTGGCGGAGGAACCACTGGTTGCCGGGGAGTACGAGGATCCCCACCACGTCCACCCGGATCCGGGCGGAGCAGCCGTGGTCCCGCGCCCAGCGGTATCCCAGAGCGCGCAGCCGGGCGCGTTTCGTCTCGTCCACTGCTTCGAGCGGGGTACCGAAGCGTCTCCCCGCCCGGGTCTTCACTTCCACCACCACGAGAGTGCGGTCCTGGCGGGCGAGAATGTCGATCTCGCCGTCACGGCACCGCCAGTTGCGCTGGAGGACGCGCATCCCGTGCCGGGTCAGATAGCGCGCGGCAAGCTCCTCGCCGCGCTGGCCCAATGTACGGCGTTGGTCCGCCAACCGTGCTCGTGTGCGCACCCGCACCACCTCCCCCAGCTACGGTGGTGGACGAGCACGGGGCGTAGCGTGAGCTTTCTTCAGCTGTGGACAACCGTCACGTACCAGTGACCAGGCGGGGTAGGCGTGCCGTGCGCCGCACAGCCCCGCTGCAGGTCCTCACGGGGTGTCGCCGTTCCCGACCTGGTGAGGGGGTCTTCCCATCATCGGAGCAATTCCGAGGTGATGCGTCCTTGCTGCCTGCCCAGGAGGCCGCACGACGGCGGTCATGTCCACGGTTTCGCGGAAGAGGGGGGGCAACCGCGAACGCCAGCTCAGTCCCCGGGATGGTGCGGCGGGATCTCCAAGTCGGTCTTGGTGATCTCTTCGATGTTGACGTCCTTGAAGGTCACCACCCGGACGTTCTTGACGAACCTGGCCGGCCGATACATGTCCCAAACCCAGGCGTCCCGCATGGTGACCTCAAAGTACATTTCGCCGTTCTCGGCGGAACGCGGCTGCAGGTCCACGTGGTTGGTCAGGTAGAAGCGGCGCTCAGTCTCCACCACGTAGCTGAACAGTCCGACGACGTCCCGGTACTCGCGGTAGAGCTGGAGCTCCATCTCGGCTTCGTATTTTTCCAGGTCCTCAGAACTCATCACACAGCTCGCTTTCGTTGTGCCGTTCCGGTACGGTGACCCGACCCCCTTATCGGTCACGCCGCGGGACGCATATGCCTCATCACTGCGGTGAACGGAAATACACCCACAGCACCATAGTGAGGCACATGTCAACTACCCGCAGCTAGTTCTGGCAATGCCCGTCTGCTCCGCCGCTCCGCCACCTGCGGATCACACCCCGTCCCAGCAGGTGCACGGGGACTGCACCGGCGAGCCCCAGTGCCAAGGGGAGCGCTGCTGCAGCCTGGTCTGCGACTTTGCTGTTCTCGTTGAGCTCAGCGAACGTGTCCGGCGACGAAAGCAGCCCGATGTTCTCCGGCGGCCAGACGATGACGAACGCGTGGCCGACCACCGACTCCTCGGGGATGCTGCCGCCCCCGTTGTCGCTCTGGTGCATACGGGAGTCGTAGGAGATGGCGCGGTGGTCGCCCATCACCCACAGGTGGCCTTCCGGAACCGTGACCGGGCCGAACTCCTGGTGCGTAGCGAGACTGTCCGGGTAGAGGTAGTCCTCGTCCAGCGGCACCCCGTTGACCATGAGCCGGTTCTGCTCATCGCAGCATTCCACGGTGTCGCCGGGCAGACCGATCACCCGTTTGATGTAGTCCTTGCCGGTGGGAGCGGCCCCCATCTGCTGGCCGACCCAGGTGAAGAACCGCGAAATCGGGTTGCCGCCTGAAGGAACGACAACGTCGCTGCCCTCGTCCCAGCTTCCACCGCCGTTGAAGACAATGACGTCGCCGCGCTCGATGTCGCGGAACTGGTAGACCAGCTTGTTCACCAGCACCCGGTCGCCCACCATGAGCGTCTCTTCCATCGACCGGGACGGGATGTGGAAGGGCTGGACTACCCACCTTTGGATGACGAACGCCAACACTAGGGCGATCACGATCAAGATGGGGAGTTCCTTCCAGAAGGATCCCTGGTTCTCTTCGCCCTTCTTTTTCGCGTTCATGGTGTCATCCGAATTCTTTGCGGTGTCGTCGCGCCCTGCGGCTGCCCTTTCGGAAAGCACGTCGGCTCCCCCGTGCGCAGGCACGGGGGAGCCCGGGGTGTCGACCGGATCACCTGCAGCGGGACGGCCGACAGCGTCGTTTGTGTCGTCGTTCCTGGCTGGGCCAGACCGTTCGTCGTTGCTCATCGAATCTGAAGCCTAGCCGAGCGCAACGACTTCCGCCGCTAGCGATGCCGTGACTCGCGGGCACCACCCCGCCGCTGTCGCGGCACCGCACGGACCGACTAGCGGCGCTCGCGGATCCGGGCGGCCTTACCGCGCAGGTTGCGCAGGTAGTAGAGCTTGGCACGGCGGACCCGGCCGCGGGAGACAACCTCGATCTTCTCAATCACCGGGCTGTGCACCGGGAACGTCCGCTCCACGCCCACGGCGTAGCTGATCTTGCGGACGGTAAAGGTCTCGCGGATCCCCGACCCCTGCCGCCGGATCACCACACCCTTGAAGACCTGGATCCGAGTCCGGTTGCCCTCAGTGACCCGAACGTGGACGTTCAGCGTGTCGCCCGGACGGAAGTCGGGCACGTCGGAGCGCAACTGGGCTTTCTCAAGCTCCTGAATGGCGGTGTGCATCTCAGCGGTTCCTCATCGACAGCGCGCCGCGCCGACGGGTTGCGCTCGCGCGGGCGGATTGCTGGGTGGAAATGTCGCCCCTGCTACCCGAGCCCGATCCCTGTGAGGAAACCCTAGGGCTCACGGAACGCCGACACAGATCGGCTGTCAGGGACAACCCTTCCTAGTCTGCCACAGGTTCCGAGGTCTCCTGTAACCCCACCTCTGCAAGGACCTCGCGGTCCCGCTTGTCAAGGCTCTCCGGGTCCAGGCGCCTGATCAGGTCGGGACGGTTGCGGGCGGTCTTACGCAGGGCCTCGTCGCGCCGCCAGCGGTCGATCGCCGCGTGGTGCCCGGACAGCAGTATCGGCGGCACCTCGTGGCCGCGCCAGACCGGAGGCTTAGTGTAGACCGGTCCCTCTACCAGATTGTCCATCGTCCCCGGCGCGAACGAGTCCTGCGTGATGGACTCCACATTGCCGAGGACGCCGGGCAGCAGCCGGGAGATCGCCTCCACGATCACCAGCGTCGCGACCTCGCCCCCGTTGAGCACATAGTCGCCGATGCTGAGCTCCTCGACCGGCATGCGCTGGGCCGCATCCACCGCCACCCGCGCGTCAATACCCTCGTAGCGCCCGCACGCGAAAATCAGCCAAGGCTCCTTCGCCAACCGGACCGCGTCCTGCTGGGTGAAAGGCAGTCCGCTCGGCGTCGGCAGGATCAGCCGGGGAGTCCCCGCGTCCGCGTCAGCGGTGATCTCATCCAGCGCCTCCCCCCACGGCTCCGGTTTCATCACCATGCCGGGCCCGCCCCCGTACGGGGTGTCGTCCACGGTGTGGTGCCGGTCGTAGGTCCACCGCCGCAGGTCGTGGAGGCGCACGTCGATCAGCCCGGAACGGCGTGCCTTGCCGATCAGGGACAGGTCGAGCGGGGTGAAGTAGTCGGGGAAGATCGTGATGATATCGATGCGCATAGGCTCAGGGCGGCCTTTCCGGCTCCCGGGCCGATCCGGTAGCGCGCTGCGGCAGCACACGCGGACCAGGCCCGCATCCTAATCTCTCTCGCCCCCGGCCGGGCTCTGCGTCCCGACACTGCTCCCCGGGCAGCAGACAGCAACGCTCCCCGGCGGAAGGCCCGCAGGGCACGGTCAGCGACCGAGTTCCAGCAGGCCGGGGGGCGGGTCGATGACGACACGGCCTGCCGCGGTGTCGACGTCGGGGACCAGCTCGCGGACGAACGGCACGAGGACCTCCGAGCCTTTCTCCCCGCTGACCACCAGCATGTCCTGGGCGTGGTGCAGGACGTCCACGACTTCTCCGACCGCTTCGCCGTCGACCGTCTCCACCCGCAAGCCGATGAGCTCGTGGTCGTGGAACTCGTCGGGGTCGTCCAACGGGGGCAGCTCGGCAGAGTCCACGACCAGGAAGACGCCGCGCAACTGTTCAGCCGCGGTGCGGTCGGGAACTTCCTCGAAACGCACCAGCAGCCGGTCCTTGTGCCACCGCTGCGCGGTGATCGTCAACGGTCCGACGTCAGCGGGGTCGGTCTCCAGTGCCTTGCCCACCACGAAGCGTTCCTCGGGTGAGTCGGTCCGCACCTCAACGGTCACTTCGCCTTTGACCCCGTGCGGGCGGCCGATTCGTCCAACGACGAGACGCACTCTCTTGTCTCCCGGGCAACGTGTGGTTGCGCGTCACAGCCGATGCCGCAGAACACGCCAGTGGAGGAACAGACGGCAAAGCGAGCGCGCGGACAGAGCAGTCCCCTGTCCTCGCGCTCGCATCACAAGTATGGGGACGCCGCTCGTTCCGGCGTCGTGGGCGCGAGTCAGTGCACCTCGTTCAGGTCGAGCAGGTCGACCCGGACGTACCGGTTGCCTGCCAGAGAACCAATAACGGTCCGCAGCGACTTGGCGGTACGGCCGTTGCGACCAATGACCTTCCCGAGATCGTCAGGGTGGACCCGGACTTCGAGTACCTTGCCCTTACGAATCCTGCGGGACCGCACGTGAACGTCGTCGGGATTCTCTACGATCCCCTTGACGAGGTGCTCAAGCGCCTCTTCCAGCACGTCAGGCCTCGCCCTCGGACTTCTCCGCGGTCTTCTCGGCCGACTTCTCCTCGGCCTTCTTGGACTTTCCGCCCTTGTTCTCGCTGCCCGGCAGGACGAGCTCCTTCAGCACAGCCTGGAAGGCGGCCTCCTGAGCCTCCTTGTCCTTGGGCTCGGCGACCTTGAGCGGCTTGGTCGGTGCGGGCAGCCCTTTGAACTTCTGCCAGTCACCGGTGAGCTTGAGGATGTGCCGCACCGGGTCGGTGGGCTGAGCCCCCACGGACAACCAGTACTGCACCCGCTCGGAGTTCACCTCGATGAGGCTCGGCTCCTCTTTCGGGTGGTACTTGCCGATCTCCTCGATCGCCTTCCCGTCACGCTTGGCACGCGCGTCGGCCACGACGATCCGGTACTGGGGCGTACGGACCTTCCCCATACGCTTGAGCTTGATCTTGACAGCCACTGGTGTGGTCTCTCCCGGTTAAGCGGAAACACCCTGGCCGACACACCGCGTGGGGCTGCGGTGCCGCGTCGGGTGGGACGTGGGCGTGAGGAGTGAGATAGAGGGCTGACTCCGCACGCCGTTAGTCACCACCCAATTGTGCCAGATAATCGGACGCGGGTTGTGCAGGCTCCCAAACCGTGGCGCGGCCGTTTCCGCGGCCCGGAGCGGCACAACGCTGCCACTCCGGCAGCCAGGGTGTTCGGTCCTACTTTTTCTTCTTCGGCGGTTTGAGAGCGGACAGGTCCGGAAGCCCGCCCCCGAACGCGGGAGGCAACTGGGGCATTCCGGCGCCCAGCCCCGGCGGCAGGGTGGGGGGAGCGGGCTCCTCGGCCCGCTTCCGTTCGCGCTGTGCGGCGCGCTCGGCCTCCTGCTGCCGGGCTTTCAGCGGGTTGCCGCTGCGCTGCTTGTTCTTCTTGCCCTTCTTCCCCGCTGCCTTGGCCGCCTTCTTCCGGCCGGGCCCCATGCCGGGCATGCCGGGGAAGCCGGGCATCCCGGGCATGCCCGGGAGCCCGCCCTGCTTGAGCTGGCGGAGCATCTTCTGCGCTTCGAAGAAGCGCGTGACCAGGCCGCTGACGTCGCTGACCTGGGTTCCCGAACCCTTGGCGATCCGCAGGCGGCGGGAGCCGTTGATGATCTTGGGGTTGGCTCGCTCTTCCGGGGTCATCGACCGGATGATGGCCGCCACCCGGTCCAGCTCGCGCTCGTCGATGTTCTCGATCTGCTCCCGCATCTGCCCCATCCCCGGCATCATCTGCAGCAGTTTGCCGATGGGGCCGAGCTTGCGGATCATCATCATCTGCTCGAGGAAGTCTTCCAGAGTGAAGTCCTCGTCCGAGGCCAGCGTGCTGGCCATCTTCGCGACTTCTTCTTCCTCGAACGTCCGCTGCGCCTGCTCGATCAGGGTGAGCACGTCACCCATGTCGAGGATGCGCGACGCCATGCGGTCGGGGTGGAAAAGGTCGAAGTCCTCGAGCTTCTCCCCCGTGGACGCGAACATGATCGGCCGACCGGTGAGGTGCCGGATCGACAGCGCGGCACCGCCCCGCGCGTCGCCGTCCAACTTGGTCAGCGCGACCGCGTCGTAGCCGACACCTTCCAGGAACGCCTGCGCCGTCGTCACCGCGTCCTGACCGATCATCGCGTCGACGACGAAGAGGATCTCGTCCGGGGAGACCGCGTCGCGGATGTCGGCGGCCTGCTGCATCATCTCCTCGTCGATGCCCAGGCGGCCCGCGGTGTCGATGATGACGACGTTGTAGTTGTTGCGCCGCGCATAGTCGATCGACGAACGGGCCACCTCGACCGGGTCGCCCACGCCGTTGCCCGGTTCAGGCGCGTACACCGCGACATTCGCCCGCTCCCCCAGCACCTGGAGCTGGGTGACCGCGTTGGGGCGCTGCAAGTCGGCTGCGACCAGCAGCGGAGTGTTGCGCTGGTCGGCCAGCCACTTGGCGAGCTTGCCGGCCAAGGTCGTCTTACCGGCACCTTGCAGACCCGCCAGCATGATGACCGTCGGCGGGGTCTTCGCGAACCGGATCGTCCGCGTCTCCCCGCCGAGGACCTCGATGAGCTCCTCGTGGACGATCTTGATGACCTGCTGGGCCGGGTTCAGCGCCTTGGAAACCTCCGCACCGCGGGCCCGCTCCTTGACCCGTGCGATGAACTCGCGCACGACGGGCAGCGCGACGTCGGCCTCCAGCAAGGCGACACGGATCTCGCGTGCGGTGGTGTTGATGTCCTCCTCAGAGAGACGGCCTTTGCCGCGCAGCGAGGAGAAGACCGTGGTCAGGCGGTCGGAAAGCGTCTCGAACACGGGTGAGCTCTGTCCTTCGTCTCTCGGGTTAGACCCTCAGGGTACCCGCCGGGGGGCGAGGGCCGCGCCGGCTGTGGTGACGGTGTGAGAAGCCCTTGCAGTGGCGCCAGCCGTGCCGGGTCAGGCTTCCTCCCCCTCGTCCGCGTCCTCCCCGGCGTCACCGGACAGGGTGGCCTCCCGCTGCTCCTTGAGCGCGGCGACCAGCTCCTCGCGGGCATCCCCAGAGAGTGCACGGGTGGACAGTTTGGCTTTGAACTCGATCTGGTAGGTGACCGGGTCCGGGCTCGGCGCCAACGCGTAGTCGATCGAGCACGAGAGTTCGAGCGTGCCGCCGGCCTTCAGGCTGCCGGTCGTGTTGCACGTCTTCTCTCCCAGCTCGTCGTTGGTGAAGGAGCCGTCCATGCGCACCAGGATGGAGCCCTCGGTTGCCCCGCTGATCTCCTTGACCTTGCCGATCATGGTGCACGCGCCGCCGGTCTGGCAGTCACCACCGAGCTCCTCTTCTGCCCAGGCTACCTCCAAACGGGCATCCCGCGCAGATCCCAGCTCCTCTTCGGCGTAGGCGACGAGATCGTCGTAGAGCTGTTCCACGGTGGCGGTGTCCACCTCGGCGAAGCTCGCGTCGATCCGGCTGGCCACCCCTTCCCCGTCTGCCGGGGCGAGCTCCTCGATCTGCATGCGGACCAGCGTGTGCGGGGCTTCCGAGGTGATCCACGCCGTGCCGCCCGCCAAGTCGACGCGGTAGACGACAACCCCGTCCAGCTTCTCCTCGACGGCTTCGGCGTTGTCGCTGGGGGCCTGGGCGCGCAGGCTCTCGGCGAGCTTCGGCGGTGCCAGCACGCCTCCCGGGTCGAGCCCGAACTGTTCTTGGGTGACCCGCACCCAGTGGTCGGGGTAGGCGTCCCCGTCCGGGTTGAACACGTCGTGGGTCAGCCAGTAGTCGGAGTCGGCTTTGAGGAAGAGCTTGCCGTCGGCTTCGAAGTAGTCGGCTTCACTGCCCGAACGGGCCTGGAAAGTGCCGAGTGCCGCCCCGGTGTTGGTGACCGTCACCGAAGTGCTCACCACGTCACTGGTGTCGTCGGGGTCGGAGAACTGTCCCTGGATCTGGATCGCGGCGGCTTCTTCTAACGCGGCCACCGCCTCTTCGAAGAGCGGCCCCGCGCTCACCGGAGTCGGGGAGGGCGACGGCTCCGGCCCTTCTCCTGGTCCCATGCCGAGCAACCCACATCCGGTGGTGCTGAGTGCGAACACCGCGACCCCCGCGACGGGGATTGTCGTTCTCACTGATCGCCAAGGCATGCGAATCGCCCGCGCCATAGTGCCTCCTGGCCTTCACTGAAGGGGGATGGGGGTGTACTCGAAGTTTTTGGACGTACCGGGGTCTGCTCTGGTTCTGCGGGAACCGAGAAACCCGGAGGATCGCGATCGTGCCGTGTGCCTCCCGTCCACCACGCGCGGGGACTAAGTTCCGACCGGCACGGCGTCGAGTCGGGTTCTGAGCCTATCCAACCTCACCAGGGTTCTCGCAGCGGTTGGACGACCCCCGGTCGCGTCCCGGCCGAAGAATTATGGTCGCAGACGACAGCGAGGCCGGTGAGGGTTTTCCTCACCGGCCTGCCGTCCCCATCGCCTACGGCTTAGGCTGCGTCCTCTCCGTTGGGGACGCTAGACCCGCACCTGCGCTGAGGGCTTCTCCTCGCCCGGAGGCAGCGACGAGGAGAGTTCCACGGTGTCGAGTTCGTCGAAGGCGTAGGCGGACTGAGCGTGAAGCTCGGTGTCCAGCCCGTTGGTCTCCACGTGCTCCGGCAGGCGGAAGCCCATCGCCATGTCGATGGCCTTGGCGATGAGCCACGTGACCGCGAAAGAGTAGAGGGTCGTGGCCGCCACGGCGATGAACTGCACGAGGAGGAACATCGGGCTGCCGCCGAAGAGGATGCCGTCGGGTGCGCCCTCCCCCACGGTGGCGGAGGCGAACACGCCCAGCGCCAGCGAACCGATGATGCCGCCGACCATGTGGATGCCCACCACGTCGAGGGCGTCGTCGTACTTGAACTTGAACTTCCAGCTGATCGCGTAGGCGCAGACCGCTCCGGCGACCAGGCCCAGCACCACTGCCCAGACAGGAGTGAGGTTGGCGGCGGCCGGGGTGATCGCGACCAGCCCGGCGACGGCCCCCGAGGCGAATCCGAGCGCGGTCACCTTGCCGTAGCGGACGCGTTCCACCAGCATCCACGCGGCGGTCGCTGCGGCGGTGCACACCTGGGTGTTGACCAGGGCCAGGCTGGCGGTCTCGTTGGCGCCGTAGGCGGATCCGGCGTTGAATCCGAACCAGCCAAACCACAGCAGTGCCGCGCCGAGCAGAACGAACGGCAGGTTGTGCGGGCGCATGGACTCGGAGCCGAACCCTTTGCGGCGGCCGAGGACGAAGGTGAGGGCGAGCGCGGCAGCACCCGCGTTGATGTGCACCGCGGTCCCGCCAGCGAAGTCGACGACGCTGGCACCGAACCAGTCAGCCAACTGGTCGAACCAGCCGCCGCCCCACACCCAGCGGGCCACAGGGAAGTACACGAACAGGGACCAGAGCGGGACGAAGAGGAGCCAGGCGCCGAACTTGGCGCGGTCGGCGATGGCACCGCTGATCAGGGCGACGGTGATGATGGCGAACATCATCTGGAAGCCGACGTCGACCAGGAGCGGGTAGCCGCCTTCCTCGTCGACAGCGTTGACGAAACCGCTGGAGCCGAAGTCACCGAGACCGCCGATGAGGTGGGTGAGCGGGCCGTAGCCCGGGCTGTAGGTCAGCGAGTAGCCGACCAGCACCCACAGGACGCTCACGATGGCGATGCTGGTGAAGCTCATCAGCATCATGTTGAGGACGCTCTTGGCCCGCGCCATGCCCCCGTAGAAGAAGGCGAGGCCGGGGGTCATGAGCATGACGAGTGCGGCGCTCATTAACAGCCAGGCAGTGGTACCGGTATCGAGCACGTTGCCTCCATGATGGTGCGCGCGGGGATGGTTGGGGTCCAGGGCTTGGGTTTTCGCTCGGGTGTGCCCTCAAGCGCGTTCCGCCCTTGCCCTGAAAGCTTCCGCCGGGCGTGTTACACGGTGTGCTGCGGACTGTTGCGCGCACGTGAAGACCTGAAGCGGTGCGTTACAGGCGTGTGAAACGTGCTGGACCCTGCCGGGCTTCCGCCGGCTGCGGCCAGTGTGGGGTGGGGACGGGCGGGAGCGGGACGGGATAAAGAAAAAGACCGTGCGGGATGCGGCTCCCACCGGTCTGCTGTCTGCTGGCTGCCCGCGGTGTGCCCGTGGGGCTGTTCGGCGCGGCGCGGGTCGCCCCGCGCCGCGGTGGTTCAGGAGGTCTCCAAGATGGCGTCGACGAAGGTTTCCGGGTCGAACGGCGCCAGGTCGTCGGGGCCTTCACCGAGCCCGACGAGTTTGACCGGCACCCCGAGCTCCCGCTGCACTTGGATGATGATGCCGCCCTTGGCCGTGCCGTCCATTTTGGTCAGCACGATGCCGGTGACGTTGACGACCTCGGCGAACACGCGCGCCTGCCGCAGGCCGTTCTGCCCAGTGGTGGCGTCCAGCACCAGCAGGACCTCGTCGACCTGGGCTTTCTTCTCCACGACGCGTTTGACTTTGCCCAGCTCGTCCATGAGGCCGGTCTTGGTGTGCAACCGTCCCGCGGTGTCGATGATGACGGTGTCGGCCCCCTGCTCGATGCCTTGAGAGACCGCGTCGAAGGCCACGCTGGCCGGGTCCGCGCCTTCGTGTTTGCGCACCACGGTTGCGCCGACGCGCTCTCCCCAGGTCTGCAACTGGTCTGCGGCGGCTGCCCGGAACGTGTCCGCAGCGCCCAGGACGACGCTGCCGCCGTCGCCGATCACGACCCGAGCCAGTTTGCCCGCGGTGGTGGTCTTACCGACCCCGTTCACGCCCACCACCATGATCACGGCGGGACGCTCCCCCGGCCCTTTGGTGCGGACGGTACGGTCCAGCTTCGGGTTGATGTGGGCGAGCAGTTCTTCTCGCAGCAGGGCACGGACTTCGTCGACACTGCGGGTGCCGAGCACACGCACCCGGGTGCGCAGCCCTTCGGTGATCTGCGTGGCCGAGGTGACACCGACGTCGGCGGTGATGAGGGTGTCCTCGATCTCCTCCCAGGTGTCCTCGTCCAGTTTGTCGCTGGCCAGCAGGTTCAGCAGGCCGCGGCCGAAGACGTTCTGCGACTTGGCGAGACGGGCGCGCAGCCGCACCATCCGCCCGGCCGAGGGCGGCGGGAGTTCGATCTCCGGTGCCGGGGGAGGTGCCGGCACCGGAGGGGCTTCGGGTTCGGCGACCGCGGTGGCCCCCTCGGTCTCTTCCGGTTCGAGCACCGCGGTGGCCCCCGCACCCGAACGGCCTTCCGGCTGGTCGAGTTCGGGTTTCTGCTCCGCTTTCCCCACCCGGCGGCGCGGAACGATCAGCAGCGCGCCCCCGACCGCCACCAGTGCCACGATGGCGATCGCGATGACAACAATCGTGTAGTCCATAGCGCCTTCAGTCTTCCAGACCGCGGGTCATGTGCCGGTATCCCCTCGTCGTGGCGTCTTCGCGGTGCTGCGGGGCAGCTACCTGGCCCGCGACCGGGTGGCGCGCAGGACGAGCACGAAGAAGGGGGCGCCGACGAACGCGGTCACCACGCCGAGGGGAAGCTCGGCCGGGGCGAGCAGGGTACGGGCCGCGATGTCCGCGACGACGAGGAAGGCTCCGCCGAACAGCAGCGACACTGGGAGGATGCGCCGGTAGCCGGGGCCGGCCAGGCGGCGCACGATGTGCGGGACGACGAGGCCCACGAAGCCGATCAGGCCGCTGACCGCGACGGCTGAGGCGGTGGCCAGGGACGCCGCGAAGATCACGACAATCCGGACGAGGCCGGGCCGCACTCCCAGGCTGACGGCTTTCTCGTCGCCGAGGGCGAGCAGGTCGAGGAGGAATCCGCTGCCGAGCAGGACCGCTATGGCCACGGCCGCATACGGCACGACCAGCCCCAGGCCTTCCCAGCCGCTGTATCCCAGACCGCCGAGCATCCAGGCGTAGACGCGCCGCAGCTCGTCGATCCGCGCCTGCTGGATGAACGTCTGGGTGGCGGTGAGGAAGGACGACACTGCGACCCCGGCGAGCAGCAGGGATGCCGTGCCTCCGCCCCCTGCCGTGCGTCCCAGCAGGTAGGCGGACATCACCCCGACCAGGGCCCCGAGGAACGCGGCGACCGGGATGAGCTGCGGCCCGCTCGGCAGGAATCCGCCGCCCACGATGACCAGGGTCGCGCCTAGCCCGGCCCCGCTGGCCGCGCCCAGCAGGTAGGGGTCGGCCAGCGGGTTACGGAACACTCCCTGATAGGCGGCGCCGGCGCTGGCCAGCAGCCCGCCCACCAGGGCACCGAGGACGACCCGGGGCACCCGCAGTTGGTCGAGCACGGCCCGCTGCCGGTCGTTGAGCGTGGACTCCACGTCGAGGAACGGGATGCGGCTCAGGAACTCCCGGACGATCTCGGCCGGGGTGAGGGAGGCCGCGCCCGCGCTGATCCCCAGGACCATCGCGCTGCACAGGGCGACCAGCCCCACCCCGAGCCAGAGCGGGCCGAGTAGGTCCCGGCGTCCGACGCCCATCCGAAGCCCTGCCTGGGGGCCAGCTCGGAAGGGCTCACTGATCATTCGCTGCGCGCCGTTTCGATGGCCTCAGCCACTTCCTCGACGAAGTCGGCGACCCGCGGCCCCCACCGGGAGGAGATGTCGGCGTCCACTTCGACCACGTTCTTCTGCTGCACCGCGGTCACCGTGGCGAACGCGGGACGGCCCAGGACGTCGTCCACGCCGCCCGGGTAGGAGACGAAGATGAGGTCGGGGTCTTGTTCGACGATGAACTCCGCGGACAGTTGCGGGTAGCCGCCCGCGGGGTCTTCTGCTTCGTCGGCGATGTTGACCAGGCCGAACAGGTCGTAGATCTGCCCGATGAAGGTGTCGGAGGTCACCGAGTACAGTTGGGCGTCGATCTCGTGGTAGTAGCTCAGCCCGGCTGCGCCGTCGTCGACGACCTCCGCGACGATGGCGTCCATGCGTTCCCGCAGTTCTTCGGCTGCGTCGATGCCTTCGTCGGCGTTGCCGGTGGCTTCGCCCAGCAGTTCCATCTGGGCGAAGGTGTCTTCCAGTTTCTCGGCGGCGGGCAGCAGCAGGACCGGGATGTGGAGCTTCTCCAACTGTTCGGTGATGTCGCTGCTGTCGTCGGAGAGCACCACCAAATCGGGTTCGTAGTCGGCGATCGCCTCCACGTTGGGGGTGAACCCGGACAGGTCGGTGGTGGGGGCTTCCGGCGGGTAGTTGGAGTATTCGTCGACGGCGACGACCTGGTCGCCGGCTCCCACCTCGAACAGGATCTCGGTCAGGGACGGGGACAGCGAGATGATGCGGGTGGGCTTTTCTTCGATGGTGACGTCACCGCGCGCGTCGGCGACGGTCACGGGGAACTCTCCTGTGCTGGACGACTGGTCCGCGGCGGGTTCTTCAGCGGGGGAGCCGCAGGCGGCGAGGGCAAGCAGGAGAGGAAGCGACAGCGCGGTGAAGCGACGTGCAACACGCACTTGGGGCTCCTTAGGCACACGTCAGGGGAATAGAGCCCGCAGCAATGACGGACCGCTCTTCCCACGAGAACAGTGAACGTCGGCGACCACGCAAGGCGACCTGGCTCCACTCCGTTCCCGCCGGGGCGGGAGCGGAGTGTCACAGTTGCGGGGACAGCGCCGGTTTCAGACCGGACTTCGCTTACGTGGTGCCATCGCCTCGTACCTGTGCGTTTCCGCCGTAGTACGACGCGACCAGGCCATCTTAGGCCGCCGCTGATCTTGTCCGCCAGGAAGGGTGGACCAAAAGGGCAAAAAGGGCTTTCCCCTGGGGTCTGCCGTGGTCTCCTCGCTGTCGCCCCGAAGCAATGCAGGCCAGGTCAGCTCGCTTTCCGCTCCAGCTTCTGGCTGATCACCTGGGAGATCCCGTCGCCCTGCATCGTCACGCCGTACAGGGCGTCAGCGATCTCCATGGTGCGCTTCTGGTGGGTGATGACGATGAGCTGGGACGTGGCCCGCAGCTCTTCGAAGACCACGAGCAGCCGCTGCAGGTTGATGTCGTCCAGCGCGGCCTCCACCTCGTCCATCACGTAGAACGGGGACGGCCGGGCTTTGAAGATCGCGACGAGGAAAGCGACCGCGGTCAGTGACCGCTCCCCACCGGAGAGCAGGGAGAGGCGCTTCACCTTCTTCCCGGGCGGGCGGGCCTCCACTTCGACCCCGGTGGTGAGCATGTCGTCGGGGTCGGTGAGGACGAGCCGCCCCTCCCCTCCGGGGAAGAGGCGCGCGAAGACGCGGGAGAACTCCCGTGCCACGTCGGCGTAGGCGGCGGAGAAGATCTCCTGAACCCGGTCGTCGACCTCTTTGACCACGGTCATCAGGTCGCGGCGGGTCTTCTTCAAGTCCTCCAACTGGGCGTTGAGGAAGTTGTGCCGCTCCTCCAGGGCAGCGAACTCTTCCAACGCCAGCGGGTTGATCTTGCCGAGCTGGTTGAGCTGGCGTTCCGCGGTCTTCGCGCGCTTCTCCTGCACTGCGCGCACATACGGCACCGGGACAGCCTCGTCCTCCGGGGTGCCGGGGGGCGGGGGCACGGGCACGTGCGGGCCGTACTCGGCCACGAGCGTCTCCACTTCCATGCCCCACTCTTCACGGGCGCGCGTCTCCAACTGTTCCAGCCGCAGGCGGCGCTCGGCGCGGGCCATCTCCCCGCTGTGCACGGCGGAGCGCAGCTTCTCCAGTTCCGTGGAAAGTTCCCGGATCCGCACCCGAACCGTTTTGAGTTCGGCTTCCCGGGCGTCGCGCTGCTCCTCGGCGAGCCGACGCTCCCCGTCGGCTTCGGCGAGGGAGACGGTGATCCGTGCCAGCGCCTGGGAGGCGCCTTCCGCGACCGCCTGGGCGACCTTGGCTTGGGCGGCGCGGCGCTGTCGGCGACGGGCCGCCTCCTCCCGGGCCCGGCGTTCCGCGGCTGCGGCCCGCAGGAGCCCTTCTGCCCGCCCAGTGATCGCGCGGACCCGCTCTTCAGCGGTGCGCACGGCCAGGCGCGCCTCCATTTCCACGGACCGCAGCCGAGCGGCTTCCGCGGCCCACTGGTCACGGCGGGCCGTGTCCGGCTCGCTTTCGTCCACGGGTTCGCTCTCCGCCTGGGCGACCCGTTCCTCGAGTTCCGCAAGGGCTGCCCGGGTGGCTTCGCGTTCACGGACGGCCTTCTCCACGGCAGCGGTGTACCGTTCGGCTTCCTGGGTGGCTGAGCGGACTTGAGCGCCGAGACGGCCCACGCGCTGCGCAATCTCGCTGCGGCGCCGGTCCGCCTCCCGGCGGCGGGCGGTGATCGCGTCCACGGCTGCCGCCGCCCGCTCCCGTTCGAGCTGGGCGTCACCGAGGTCCTCGGTGATCCGCTTGCAGACCTCCTCGGCCGCGGCCAACTGGCTGGCTGTTTCGTCGATGGCAGCGCGCACTTCCAGTTGACTGGGCCCGGTGGCGGCGCCGCCGTGCACAAACGCGGAAGTGAACACGTCCCCTTCCGGGGTGACAGCGCGCAGGGCGGGACGTTCCGCGATGACACGGGCAGCCGTCGCCATGTCGGGGACCAGCACGGTATCGGCGAGCAGCGCAGTGACGGCGGAGCGGAGCCGCGGGGGGACGGTGACGGAGTCCACCGCGTAGCGGGCGCCCGCGGGCGGGTCGGGCCACTGCTCCCGCGGCTGGACCTCAGCGCTGTCGGCGACCACGATCCCGGCTCGGCCGGCGTCACGCTGTTTGAGGAGGTCCAGGGCGCTGCGGGCGGCGTCGTGCGTGCCGACGACCACTGCGTCCGCGGCCGCGCCCAACGCCGCGGCGATCGCGCTCTCGTCGCCCGCGGCCACGTCGATGAGGGAGGTGAGGGCGCCGATCAGGCCGAGCGCGTCCCCGTCCGCGGTGAGGAGGGCGGCAGCACCGTCCCGGCGCTCCAGCCCCATCTGCAGGGCGTCCCGCCGGGCCTCCAAGGCGGCACGTTCCCGCTCCGCGTTCCGTTCTGCGTCGCGCAGCTCAGCCAGGCGGGCCTCCGCGGCGGCGAGCTCTTCGCGGGCCTGCTCGTAGGCTTCGTCGAGTTCGCTGTCCCCGAGGTCCAGGCTTTCCGCGTCGGCGCGGGCGTCCGCGAACTCCTCTTGGGCTTGGGCGGCGCGTTCCCGGGCTTCCGCGGCAGCCTGGGTGAGGCGTTCAATCTCAGCGTCCTGCGCTTCCAGGGTGCGGCGCAGCGCTGCGGCGCGTTCGTGGAGCCGGGCCAGGCCTTCCCGGCGGTCGGCGGCGGCACGCACGGCCGCGGCCACCCGCTGCTCTTCGTCGCGCAGCGCCGCCTCGGCTTCGGCCCGCTCCACGACGACCTCTTCCAGCCGGAGGCGCGCCTCTTCCAGTTGGGCGCGGAGCTCTTCCTCCTCGGCGCGGATCTCCGCGGCTTCCGCTTCCAGCTCTTCCGGGTCGCGGCCGCGGTGCTCTTCCCTGCTGGCGGCGCTGAGGTTGCGGTGGCGTTCCGTGGCGAGGCTGGCGACCGCGCTGAGCCGCTCTTTGAGCCGCTGCAGGGCGTGGTAGGCCTCTTGGGCGCGGGCGAGCAGCGGAGCGGCTTCGGCTGCGGCCTGCTCCAACTGGTTTTCGCGCTCCTGGGCTTGGGTGAGCTCTGCTTCGACAGCGGCGCGGCGGGCGCGGACCTCGGCCTCGTCGGCTTCCTCCTTGGCGAGGGCTTCCCGCAGGGTGACGATGTCGTCGGCGAGCAGCCGGAGCCGGGCGTCCCGCAGTTCCGCTTGGATGACCGTGGCGCGGCGGGCCAGTTCCGCTTGGCGGCCGAGCGGTTTGAGCTGGCGGCGCAGCTCCGCGACCAGGTCACTCACCCGGTCGAGGTTGCTCTGCATCGCGGAGAGTTTCCGCAGCGCTTTCTCTTTGCGTTTGCGGTGTTTGAGGATGCCCGCGGCTTCTTCAATGAGCGCACGGCGCTCCTCCGGTCCGGCGTGCAGCACCGTGTCGAGCTGCCCTTGGCCGACGATGACGTGCATCTCCCGGCCGATACCGGAGTCGCTGAGCAGTTCTTGGATGTCGAGGAGGCGGCAGGGGTCGCCGTTGATGGCGTACTCTGAGCCGCCGTTGCGGAACATGGTCCGCTTGATGGTGACTTCGGAGTAGTCGATGGGCAGCGCACCGTCGGTGTTGTCGATAGTGAGGCTGACTTCGGCTCGGCCGAGCGGAGGGCGGGACGACGTTCCCGCGAAGATCACGTCCTCCATCTTGCCGCCGCGCAGCGTCTTCGCGCCCTGTTCCCCCATGACCCACGCCAGGGCGTCAACCACATTGGACTTTCCCGACCCGTTAGGTCCGACCACACAGGTGATCCCGGGTTCGAAGCGGAGTGTGGTGGCCGACGCGAAGGATTTGAATCCGCGCAAGGTGAGGGTCTTCAAGTACACGGTTGCGCGTTCACCTCCGCGGTCTCCCGACTTTGTCGCTGTCAAGCGTGCCATGCCTTGGCGAGTGCATGGCACGCTTTCGGGACGCTGTGGCCTTGCCTTTCATGGGGCAGGGCGCGGTATGCGACAGGATGTCGGTCGACCCACGACAGCGGAGAACCCTGCGTGGCGGAAAGTCTGTTCTGGCCCCTATAACGCGGCGCGGTGCGGGGCGTCAGAACCGGGTCGGAAGACGAAGAGGCGACCGGAAACGGCCTCTTCTCCCGCTGCGACACACCGGGATGGCCGCCACTGGGATCATACGGAGCGCTGCCCGGACCTGGTGTGTTGGCAACGTCGGGAGGAATATGATCTTTCAGGATTACGGAAAAGGATTTCCGGGTAAAACCTGGTTAATTCCAAGGGAAAGAAAGATCTTCACAGTGCTCTGCGGTTTCCCGCGTTTTCGAGGGCGCCAGGAGATTTGAGGTGCAGGCGCCCTTCGTCGACTGGGATCCGCGCAGCGCTGGTGGGGTTGGATCAGGCCAGAGCCGGCTCGCGATCGGAGGTGGAGACGGTGAGATCCGTGATCGTCTCGGAAAGCCGGTCGTTTTGGGCCTGGAGCCTCATGACCTCGTTTTCGAGGTCGCGTACGCGCTTCTGCAAACGCCGCAGTTCCTGGACCATACGAGGGTCCGGACCTCCGACGTGACCAAACAGAGCTTTTGCCATGATTACGGGTCCTCCACACTGAGTGACCAACGGGAATCGCACACGGAAATGACGCCACGGCCAGGTAGGAGAAATGCCTGAGTCAGCCTGGCGTGAAGGTGGATAAGCGCATTATGTACCTTCCAGCGTCTCACCGTGCGCGCCGTCGGTCAAGAATTGGACGAAAAAGCCGGCGACAACTGTGTCTGTACACCGTTATTGGGCATGCGAGGTCACGCGATTCGTCGGTGATCCCCCGGGTGGGTGGTGCTCTATCCCCGGGGCGGGGTGAGAGCCCTCTCAGCAGTCCCGTGTCGCGTTCCGGGTTCTCACACGAATCGCGTCCCCATATCCAGGATACTCACCGCTCCTCGAATCCGGTGAAAGAACCCCTATGGTTTGTCCAACGCTCAACGACGGAATCCACACGCCCCGGTGTCTGGCCGCTGCGCAGCAACTCGAGGAGCCGTTCACAGGCCGTGCGATCCCCTTCCGCGACCACTTCCACTCTGCCGTCATCCAGATTGGTCGCGGCTCCGGTAAGTCCGAGCTCCAATGCGCGTGCTCGCGTCCACCACCGGAAACCTACGCCCTGGACGTGCCCGCGCACCCATGCGGTCAGACGAACCTTCTCCATGACTCCCCTGGTGACTCTCGGTGCGCTTACCCGGGAAAACAAGCGCTCACGCTCGCGCGTGCCGCGGTCTCGGCTGGCACCGCGGACAACTGTACGACGAGCGGTTCATGAACGTCTCCCGTTGGATCGGCGTGCCGCAGCGTGCACACGGCTGGTCGTTCCGGCCGTAGGCGTTGAGACTGCGCGCAAAATAGCCGCTCTCCCCGTTGACGTTCACATAAAGGCTGTCGAACGAGGTCCCGCCCTGGGCCAGGGCCGCGACCATCACCTCGCGGACCGCGGCCAGCAGCGTGGCGACCTGGGAGCGCGACAGGGCCTCGGTAGGGGTCGCCCAGTGCAGTTGGGACATCCACAGCGCTTCATCGGCGTAGATGTTGCCGATCCCGCTGATGAGGGACTGGTCGAGGAGGGCGCGTTTCAGCTCAGTGCGTTTGCGGCACAGCGCCGCGGCGAACGCGTCCTCGTCGAAAGCAGGGTCCAGGGGGTCGCGCGCAATGTGGGAGATCACCGAAGGCAGCCCGGTACCGGTGCCGTCATCCACCAGCCGGTCCACGAGCAGGTGGCCGAACGTGCGCTGGTCGACGAAACGCAGCTCTTGCGGGGCCTCCGGGTCGTGGCCTTGACGCGCCGTCAGGGGCAGGCGGACCCGCAGATGCCGTTCGGCTGCGGCATGGCGCGGCTGGACCAGCAATTGGCCGCTCATCCCCAGGTGGGCGAGGAGCGCCTCCCCGGAGTCCAAGGTCAACCAGAGGTACTTGCCGCGGCGGCGCGCCTCCGTGACCCCGCACCCGCTGACGCGCGCGGCGAAATCCGCCGCACCCGGCGCGTGGCGCCGGACCGCACGCGGATGCAGGACCTCGACCTCGCCGAACGACGCGCCGACCACCCACTTTTCCAGGCCGCGCCGCACCACCTCGACTTCAGGCAGCTCCGGCATGCCCTCAGCTCTCCTGCTTGGCTTTCTCGGTGGCGGCGCGGATCGCCTTCCACGCGGATTCCGCGGCCTGCTGCTCTGCTTCCTTCTTGCTGCGGCCCTCTCCCGAGCCGTAGGTCTGCCCGGCGACCCGCACCGTGGCGCGGAACGTCTTCTGGTGGTCCGGGCCGCTCTCTTCCACCACGTATTCGGGAACACCGAGCAGTTCAGCCGCGGTGAGCTCCTGCAGGGACGTCTTCCAGTCCAGTCCCGCGCCCAAGCCGGAAGCCCGGGCGATCAGCGGGTCGAACAGCCGGTGGACCAGCTCAGACGCCTCGTCCAGTCCGCGGTCCAGGTAGACGGCCCCGATCAAGGCTTCCAACGTGTCGGCGAGGATCGACGACTTGTCGCGGCCGCCCGTGGCCTCCTCGCCGCGTCCCAGTCGCACATAGCGGCCGATCCCCAGTTCGCGGGCCACATCGGCCAGCGCCCGCATGTTGACCACCGCGGCGCGCAGCTTGGCCAGTTGCCCTTCGGACAGGTCCGGGTGGGTGCGGTAGAGGGTGTCGGTGACCACGAGGCCGAGCACTGAGTCGCCCAGGAACTCCAACCGCTCGTTGGTGGGAAGACCGCCGTTCTCGTAGGCGTAGGAGCGGTGGGTGAGGGCGCGGGTGAGAATGTCGGGAGCGATCTCGACCCCGACAGTCTCCTGGAACTCACGGACTTCGGCAGGGGAAAGCTGCGTTCCCATCGACCTTCACATCCTTACGGATCATGCGGAGCTCCCGCCTGAGGCAGGAACCGCCGCAGGATGAACTGACCGTTGGCACCGGCTGCAGGACCGGGAGACTCCGATCCGGTCGAGAACGCTCGAAGACGAGGTGGACGTCGTGGGGCGCGCACGGCAACCACCACGGCTTCGGGGATTCCCGAACCATGTCGGAAAAAGACAGCACGCACCGGCAGCGCGCTGGCGGAGGTACGGAACGGCGGGCCCGACCATCTGCGGACCCGCCTTCGTGCTGTCACGCCGGGTTGATGACCTGGCGGTTGCTGTAGGTACCGCACGTAGGGCAGGCGACGTGCGGGAGCTTCGGGTCACGGCAGCGCGGGCAACTGGTCAGCAGCGGGCGCGCTGCCTTCCACTGAGAACGGCGGACACGCGTGTTGCTCCGCGACATCTTCCGCTTCGGGACGGCCACTTCAATCCTCCTGGGTCATGGCCCGCTTTCGCGGGGGTGCGTGTGCTCCTCGATGACCTGCCCGCCCGCGGCGCAGGAGAGGTCCCGGTACGAAGAGCACGGAGTTACCGGGCTTCGCCGGCCAACCCGCCCGGCGCCCGTCGGTGGCACGCTCAGCTCCCTCCGGACTCCTCGCGCAGTTGACGCAACGCCTCCCACCGGGGGTCGAAACTCTCGCCGTGGCTGTGCTCCGGGCCAACGTCAGCTAGTTTGACGCCGCACTCCACGCACAGGCCAGGGCAGTCGTCCCGACACAGCGGCGACTGCGGCAGTGCAAGCACTACCGCATCGCGGATCACCGGTTCGAGGTCGAGCAGATCGTCCTCAAGATAGTAGTCCTCATCCTCATCGACGACGTCCACCTCGTCTACGAGAGGGTGGTCGTCGTCGAGCGGATAGCGGAACAGCTCCTGGAAGTCGACCTCCAGCTCCCTGGACAGCGGATCCAGGCAGCGCGCGCACTCGGCGGCGTACCGGGTCCGCGCCTCACCCGTCACGAGCACGCCCTCCATGACAGCTTCGAGCCGCAGATCCAGCTCGATGTCGCTGCCCGCGGGCACCTCGGCCATGCCGACAGCCATCGGCGGAGGCGCGGGGACGACACGGGTTTCCTTCCGCATCGAACCGGGCTGCCTGCCGAGCGGTCGGGTGTCGACCACAAGCGGAGATTCGGAGTCTAGACGAGACAGAGTGATCGCGCTTTCGGTTGAGACGGGTCCCACACGCGGTGGGAACAGGGACTAACCGGACCGGCAGCCGGAGACCGGCGCCGGATGGCTGTCCCGCGGGCACACTTTGCCCCGGAACCAGCCAGTCACCGATTCTACCTGCGGGGTCCTTCCGTCCCAAACCGCGGAACCTGAGGACTCTAGCCCTAGCCGTTCTTCTTGGCCAGCTCGGCGTACTTGGCGCGCAGGCGCTCCTCCACATAGGGCGGGACCAGCGCGCTCACGTCCCCGTTGTACTGGGCGATCTCCCGCACCAGGCTGGAGCTGAGGAACGAATACTTGGGATTCGCGGTCAAAAACAGCGTGTCGATCCCCGAGAGCTGGTAGTTCATTTGGGCGATCTGCAGCTCGTAGTCGAAGTCGCTGACCGAGCGGAGGCTCCGCACGATCGCGGAGACGTCGTGGGCCCGGCAGAAGTCGACGAGCAGCCCGTCGAACTTGGCGACGGTGACGTTGTCGAACTCCTTGGTCGCTTCCCGGAGCATCTCGAGCTTCTCGTCCGCCGTGAAAAGCCCACGTTTATTGACGTTCACCAGCACCGCGACAATGACTTCTTCGTTCTGTTTCGCCGCTCGGCGGATGATGTCGATATGGCCATTGGTGACGGGATCGAAAGATCCAGGGCAGACGACACGGCGCACGGGACCGCTCCTCTCTGACTGGTTTGCGGATCAGCGAGCCGGTATCACAGGATTCTGCCCACCAGGTCAGTCCCGATCAGGGAGGCTCGCGGCGTGACCGTACCAAAGGGACGTTTCGCCGTATTGACGGACCTTGCCTTTTTGGTAACCGTCAGGCCATCCCATGGGTTCCTTTCGAGATGAGCGTTCCACAACGATGAGAGTGCCCGCGGTCAGCCAGCCGTGGTCGCGGAGTGCCTCCAATACCGCGGTGACCTCGCGGTCTTCAATCGCGTAGGGCGGGTCAGCGAACACGAAGTCGTAGGGGCCGCCGTCCGGGCCGCGGGACAGGACGCGTTCCACCCGGTCGACGACCAGCCGCGCCCCGGGCAGTCCGAGCTGGGCGATATTGCGGTCAATGACCGCGGCCGCGCGCCGGTCGGCCTCCACGAGCAGGGCGTGCGCGGCTCCCCGGGAGAGCGCTTCCAGCCCGATTGCGCCGGAGCCCGCATAGAGGTCGAGCACCCGCAGTCCCGCGAGCGTGCCCAGTTCCGACAGCACCGAGGCGAACAGGGCTTCGCGTACCCGGTCGCTGGTGGGCCGGGTGGTCCGGCCTCGGGGGACAGCCAGGCGACGGCCTCCCGCAGTACCGGCGATGATGCGGGTCATCGGTGGTGTGCTCCCTCGTCTGTGCGCTGTTTTCCGCCCACCCTAGACCGGGTCCCGCAGGCGCCGGGACGGGCCGCAGCGCGGTGCCGCACTGCGGCGGCTCCCCTCAGGCTTTCTCTAGGTACTCTGCGCGGTCGTCGCCGAGCAGTTCGGTGAGGGCCTGGGCCAGCACGGGGTGGTCGGACAGCTCCGGGTCGGCGTCCACCAGGGCGGTGGCCTCCGCACGGGCCTGGCCGATCAGCTCCTCGTCCTGCTCGTGGGTGATGGTGAGCAGCCGCAGGGTGCCGCTGCGGCCGGACTGGGCCACGCCGAGGATGTCGCCTTCGCGGCGCTGCTCCAAGTCCAGCCGGGACAGGGCGAACCCGTCGGTGGTGGACGCCACCGCGTCCAGGCGCCGCCGGGCCGGGCTGCCCTCTTCAGCCTCGGTGACCAGCAGACACAGTCCGGGCAGGCTGCCCCGGCCGACCCGGCCGCGCAACTGGTGCAGTTGGGAGACCCCGAACCGGTCCGCGTCCATGATCATCATCACAGTGGCGTTGGGCACATTCACGCCGACTTCGACCACGGTGGTCGCCACGAGCACGTCGATTTCGCCCGCGGCGAAGGCCCGCATGACCTTGTCCTTCTCGTCAGGGGCCAGCCGGCCGTGCAGCGCGGCCAGCCGCAGGCCTGCAAGCGGCCCCTGCTCGACTTCGGCGAGCAGGTCGACAACGGCGAGCGGGGCGCGCCGCCCCGCGGTCTCCCCGCCGTCCGGTTCGGCGAAGAGCCGTCCGTTCTCCTCGGGGTCTTCGGCTTCCCCGCCGATCCGGGGGCAGACGATATAGGCCTGGCGGCCCTGCGCGACTTCTTCGCGGATGCGCTCCCAGGCCCGGGCCAGGTAGTGCGGTTTGTCGCGGGACGGGACCACGTGGGTAGCGATCGGGGACCGCCCGGCGGGGAGCTGCCGGAGCGCCACCACGTCGAGGTCGCCGTAGACCGTCATCGCCACGGTGCGCGGAATCGGGGTCGCGGTCATGACGAGCACGTGCGGCCGGCCACGGGTGGACTTGTCGCGCAGCGCGTCGCGCTGTTCTACGCCGAAACGGTGCTGCTCGTCGATCACGACCAGGCCGAGGTCGGCAAACGTGACCTGTTCTTGGAGCAGGGCGTGGGTGCCGATGACGATGCCGGCCCGGCCGGAGGCTGCGTCCAGCAGCGCTTCCCGGCGGGCGGCCGCGCCGAGCGAGCCGGTGAGCAGGGCGACGCGGGTCGCCTGTTCCGCGCCGTCGAGCTGGCCAGCCCGGGCCAGGGGGCCGAGCATCTCAGTGATCGAGCGGTGGTGCTGCTGGGCCAGCACCTCGGTGGGGGCGAGGAGAGCCGCCTGCCCGCCCGCATCCACCACTTGGAGCATGGCGCGCAGGGCGACCAGGGTCTTGCCTGCGCCGACATCGCCTTGGAGCAGGCGGTGCATGGGGTGGTCGGAAGCGAGGTCGGCGGAGATCACCTCGCCCACCTCGCGCTGTCCGTCGGTGAGCGTGAACGGCAGGTTCGCGTCGAAGGCGTCGAGGATCCCGCCGGAGATGCGGGGGCGGGGCTGGGCGGGCTGCCGCTGGGCGGTACGCCGCCGCTGGGCGAGCGCCACCTGGATGACGAACGCCTCGTCCCATTTCAGCCGCTTCCGTGCCGCGCGCACATCATCCCAGTCTTTCGGGGTGTGGATGAGCCGGTAGGCCTCGGACAGGCTCACCAGGCCGTGCCGGGCGCGGAGGTCGGCGGGCAGCGGGTCGGGGAGGTCCCCCAGGATGTCGAGGACCGTGGCCACGGCTTTGGCGATCTTCCACGAAGTGATCTTTTCGGTCGCCGGATAGATGGGGATGAGCGTGTCCGCGTAGGTGCGGGCCCGTTCCTGGATCGCGTCGTCGGACTCGAACAGCTCGTATTCGGGGTGGGCGAGTTGGCGGCGCCCCCGGTAGACGGAGACTTTTCCGGCGAACAGCCCGCGCCGGCCCGGCAGGAGCCGGTCGCGGTGCCAGCCGACCCGGTGGAAGAAGAGCAGGGAGAGCCGGCCGCGGCCGTCGGTGACGACGACTTCGAGGATGGAGCCGCGCCGCTGGCGCATCGGGCGGACCGTGCAGGTGAGGACTTCGGCAAGGACAGTGACCTGTTCCCCTTCGACCAGCCCGTCCAGGTCGGTGAGCTCGCCGCGGCGGTCGTAGCGCCGGGGGTAGTGGCGCAGCAGGTCTCCCACGGTGTGCAAGCCCAGTGCGGAAGCCAGGACCTTCGCGGTGCGGTCCCCGACGACGCGCAGCGACTCGGTCAAGTCGGTCATGGTCCCCCGCCTTCCCAGCCTCGTTCCCTGGCCGTGCGGCCCGCCACTGTGGCATCTTACGGATCGTCGCAGGGCTATACTTGGGGAAGCGTTGTGTCTTGGGACGGCTCCTCAGCGGGGGACTTCCTGAGCCGGATTCTCCCTTCCGGTTGGTGATCCGGCGCTCGTCCGGAGACATGGATCCCTGGTGTGGGGTCTTGTCCTGTCTTCGGGTACGCTTCCACGGTTGGCGTTCCGCGTCGACCTGCTTGCCCATCAGACCTTTCTCGGGTCATCGACGTGCGTGCGAGCACAGCCGGCCCGAGCGCGTGAATGGAGTTACCGTGGCTTCCGTCTGTGACATCTGCAGCAAGGGACCGGGGTTCGGGAACCGTATCTCGCACTCGCACCGCCGTACCCGCCGCCGCTGGAACCCGAACATCCAGACTGTCCGTACCCGGGTGGGGGGTACGCCGAAGCGGCTGAACGTGTGCACCTCCTGCATCAAGGCGGGCAAAGTCGATCGTTTCTGAATGCCCTTTCAGCGCGCACTCCGCGTGCGCACCATCGTCGAGCGTCACAGACGAACTGTCGTGGCGCTCGATCGTTTTTCTGGGCAGTGTGCGGCAAGGGAGTTCCCCGGGCCGGGAGACAGACGGCTTGCCGCTCACAGGGAGCAGGGCACGCCGTTGAACGAGCAGCTTTCCGGGGTGTGACTGGTGCCCCGCGCCGTGAAGCTGATGGTGATGGACTGCCCCGGGGGAATACCGTTGGACCAGTGCGGCTGGCGGGCGATGAACCCGCCGGGGACCGGTTCCCATTCGGTGCCCCAGGCGGAGACGATGCGGGCGTCGCTGAACTTCACTCGCAGTTCCCAGTTCTCCACCACGGCATCGCTGGCATTGGTGATCGTCACATGCCCCATGAAATGGGTCTCGTCGTAGGCGATTTTCTGGTAGGAAACCCGCGGGGTTCCGGGCGCGCTCTGCGGGACGGGGAAAGACTGGTGTCCGCCGGGCGGGGCCGTTTCTCCGGGATCTGGAACCGGTGCCGTGCGCTCCGTTCCGTCGGGTGCGTCCTGTGACGGGGAGGGGGCGCTGCTCTCCTCGGCCCCCACGGTGATCTCCACTTGCGTGGAGATCGCTGCCTGCGGGCTGCCGTGTCCGTCCGTCGGCGGGGCTGCCGACGTGGTGACGCTCGGTGCCGGCGGCGTCTGGTCAGGTTCGGTAAAACGCAGGTAGATCTGGGTGGTGCTGTAGCTGAACAGCAACGCGCCGACGATCGCTCCGGAGACCACCGCGACGCGCAGCGGCCGCGGTGGGGATACGCGTTTGGGAACGGTGCTGCCCAGCACATGGCCCACTGTGGCCAGTGGGCCGCTGCCGGTGGGCTCTGCGCGGTGGGCGCCGCGTCGCCCCCGTCCCCGTCCGTGCCTCCGCATAGCTTCCGCGCCTTTCCGCACTCCTGTCGACCGGATCCGTGCCCTGGGCGTTTCCGGTAACGGACAAGCCGTCGGTCGCCAGAGCTTAGCGCGGCCAGTCACCCAAAACCGGAATCTTGCCTCTGGGTGACTTACTCATGACCGATCACTGTTGTCTGGCGTTCTTCGGAAATGGTCCCATCCGGAAAGTTTCGGGATTGCCCCATCGACCGTGACCCCGTCGCCGTCGACCACGGTGCCGATCACGGTCCACTGGCGGGGCAGTGACGTGCGGGGAGGGAAGGTGGCGGCGAGCGCGTGGTCCTCTCCGCCAGCGAGCATGTAGTCGAGCGGCGAGCGTACGGCGTTTCCGCCGCGGATCAGTGTCTCAACCGCCTCGACCAGCCCGGCAGGCGGGTGCAGGTCAGCGCTGCGTACCGCGATTCCCACCCCGGAGGCCGCAGCGATATGGCCGAGGTCTTGGAGCAGTCCATCGCTGATGTCGATCATGGCGGTGGCGCCCAGCCGCGCCGCTTCCGGCCCCGCTGGATAGGGGGGTGCAGGGCGGCGGTGTGCGGTCAGGCAGTCAGGGTGCCCTTCAGCCTGACCGGCGTGGAGAAGGGCGAGGCCTGCTGCGGCGAGTCCGAGATTACCGGTGACGGCGACGAGGTCGCCAGGCCGGGCCCCGTCCCGGCGGACGGGGGCAGCGCCGCGCAGGTCGCCGAGCGCGGTGATGGCGATGGTGAGGGTGTCGGAGCTGACGACGTCCCCTCCCACGACCGCGGCTCCGGCAGCGGCGCACTCGTCGCGCAGCCCGACGCTGAACTCGTCGGCCCAGGCGGTGGGGAGGTCGGCGGGGGCTGCGAAGCCGACGAGGAGCGCGGTAGGGTAGGCCCCCATGGCGGCGATGTCGGCGAGGTTCTGCGCGGCGGCTTTGTGGCCGACGTCGCGCGCACTGGACCAGTCCCGGCGGAAGTGCCTTCCCTCCACGAGCAGGTCGGTGGTGGCAACGACGCGGCCGTCAGCGGCCCGGACGACGGCTGCGTCGTCGCCGGGGCCGAGCAAAACGTTCTCGGTGGCGGGGAAACGGGCGGTGACCCGAGCAATCAACCCGAATTCACCGAGATTTCCGATAGTGCTTGACACGGTCTCCAGGGTACGGTGACCCTTCCGGTCACAGTGGTCTAGACCCGTGCCCCGTTCCGGACGCGGGATTGCCGGCGGTGCGGTCCGTGCGGGTCCCCACACGACAGACGCTCCAACGCAGAGTCGCGGAGGCTCACCCATGGTGCAGGCGTACATTTTGATCCAGACCGAGGTCGGCAGGGCAGCCCAGGTAGCGTCGGCGATCTCCACGGTAGAAGGAGTCACCCAGGTGGACGACGTCACCGGACCCTACGATGTGATCGTGCGCGCACAGGCCGAAGACATCGATGCCCTGGGGCGCCTGGTGATCGCGCGCATCCAGCGGCTCGACGGCATCACCCGCACTTTGACGTGCCCGGTTGTGAATGTGGAGTCCTAGTCCCGTGTGTGGAGTCGATCTCTGATGCACCCTGCGTCTCGTGCGGTCCGCGGCGTTTCGCTGCTGGTCGTGCTGTTGGCTGCGGCCACCGGGTGCGGTGTGGTCCGGATGGAGCCCCCCACTCCGGATGCGCACACCGCGAAACTGTGCCGATCGATGATGGCACGGCTGCCCGACACGCTTTATGAGCAGGAACGCATCCGAGTCGAGCCTGACTCCGAGTTGGTGGCGGCCTGGGGGTCGCCGACCATCGCGGTGCGGTGCGGGGTGGAGCGTCCCGCGGGGCTGCGTCCCGACTCGCAACTGCTGTCGGTCAACGACATCGCGTGGCTTCCCGAGCCCGCGGATGCGCCGACCCTGTTCACTGCGGTGGGCCGCGAAGCGTACGTGGAGCTGACCCTGCCGGCGACATACTCCCCTGCCGCCGAAGCGCTGACGACGCTCAGCGCACTGATCGACCAGGAGATTCCGGCCCTACCCCCGGGAGAACTGTGAGCGGGGCGCCTTGGCGCCCCGCTTGACCGCCGCCGTACCGTGGGACACGGCTGGGGAGCTACTGGTCTTCGCTCTGCTCCATGGTCTGGACTTCTCCGAGCAGGGCTTCCCACTCTTCGTCCGAGTCGGCGGTGGTCAGACCGACCGCGCCGTGGCAGGCAGCCCCGGGTTCCGGGGTCTGGGGGCCGCGCTCGTAGGCACGCAGGAAGCGGGGCAGTCGGGGGTCGTCGGCGCTCTCCACGCCCAGTTGCAGGCCCCAGGCGGAGGCCACGATGGGCGCGGGCATGTCGCCCTCGTACGGGCTGACCAGGACGTAGCTGCCTGGGGTGTAGAACTCCGCGAGTTTCTTGACTTCGTCTTCGGGCAGGTCGGGCCGGTAGGTGATCCAGACCGCGCCGTGTTCCAGAGAGTGGACGGCGTGGAGGTCGCGCAGCGGGGCGTCGTAGACGCCGCAGTTCTGCCAGGCCGCGTGGTGGTCGCCGCCCACGGGCGGGCTCTGCTCGTAGTCGACGTCTTCGGTGACGTGCTTCCGGGTCAGTCCGGTGTACTCCTTGAGCCCTTCGATGTTGCGGTCGCGGTAGTCGAGGTAGAAGAGGTAGCCGATTCCTCCCGCCACCAGGCTGACCGTCGCGATGATCGCGGCGATCTTGGTGATCTTGCGGTTCCGGGCTTCGCGCTCCCGCCGTGCACGCATTTCTAGGGCTACCTGGCGGCGCCGTTCCGCTGAACTCTTGCCCACCCGTTACTCCTCGTGGTTGTCCTCGATGAGGACTGTAAATTTTGTCACTTATGCTCCACTAGGGAACATACGCACCCTTAACGCAATTTCCCCCCAGGATGGTTCCGTTGGGTAACGAAGGCGATGCCAGAGCCGTAACAGGCCCACTACCGTGGGTATCGCGACGTGTTCCGCTGCCGGTCGTCCTCTTTCTGGTCGTGCTGACCGCAGCGGCGACTTTCCTGTTCACCAACCGGTCCGACAGGCCGTTGGACACCTCCGCTGACGTGGGCTTCCTGCGCGACATGAGCGCACACCACGCCCAGGCGGTGGAGATGGCGCTGATCATCTACGACAAGACTGAGGACCCCAAGCTGAAGACGGTCGCCTACGACATGGCCGTCACCCAGCAGGGGCAGATCGGGCGGATGGACGGGTGGCTGGCCGCGTGGGATCTGCCGATGCGCAGCAACCAGCCGCCCATGGCCTGGATGGCCGGGCACGACCACGGCGGCGGGGGCAGCGGCGAAGTCCCGGACCGGATGCCCGGGCTGGCCACGGACGAGCAGATGGCGCAGCTGCGGGAGGCGACCGGCCTGGAGGCGGAGGTCCTGTTCTTGGAGCTGATGATCGAACACCACCGCGGCGGGGTGGACATGGCCGAGGCGGCGGTGAGATTCGCCACTGACGAGAAGGTGATCTCGCTGGCTCAGGGCATGATCGACGCCCAGGAGAGCGAGATCGACCTGATGAACGAGATGCTGGTGGAAAGGGGCGCTGAGCCGCTCGAATAGCGGCCGCGCGCCTCGCGTCATCCGGCCCTGTCTGGCGGACGGCACGGTCTGCCGGGCAGGGCCGGATTGCTGTTTTCCCCGGTCGTTGCAGGGTTTTGCGATCTACTACACATCGTAGAACTACAACTTGTAGTAGTAGACTGCGAGGTAGTACGGGCCACGGGGCCGTTCCGGCTTTCGGAGAGGCGGTATGGACGCACTAGACCTTGCTCGGTGGCAATTCGGCATCACCACCGTCTACCACTTCCTATTCGTCCCGCTGACGATCGGACTCTCCGTCATCGTCGCCAGCCTGCAGACGGCCTGGTACCGCACCGGCAAGCACGAATACCTGCAGGCGACCAAATTCTTCGGGAAGCTCTTCCTCATCAACTTCGCCATGGGCGTGGTCACCGGCATCGTCCAAGAGTTCCAGTTCGGCATGAACTGGAGCGAATACTCCCGATTCGTCGGTGACGTGTTCGGCGCCCCGCTGGCGATGGAAGCCCTCCTCGCCTTCTTCCTGGAGTCCACCTTCATCGGCCTGTGGATCTTCGGCTGGGACAAGCTGCCCCGCAAGATCCACCTCGCCACCATCTGGGCAGCGGCCATCGGCACCAACCTGTCCGCCTACTTCATCCTCGCCGCCAACGCCTGGATGCGGCACCCGGTGGGCTACCAGGTCAACCCCGAAACCGGACGCGCGGAACTCACCGACATCTGGGCGGTGCTCGCCAACGACCAGGCCTGGTCCACCTACCTCCACACCGTCGCCGGGTCGTTCATCGCCGCAGGCCTGTTCGTGGTCGCGGTCAGCGCCTTCAAACTCATGCGCGCCCGCTTCCACGGTGACACCGGCACCCCCGGACAGGCCCCGCACCCCAGCGAACACGGACTGTTCCGCAAGACCCTGCGCGCCGGCCTGGCCGTCACCGCTCTCGCGGGCATCCTCGTCGCCTTCTCCGGCCACCACCAGGCTCAGCTCATGGCACAAGACGAACCCATGAAGCTGGCCAGCGCGGAAGCGCTGTGGGAAGACGAAGACGGCGCGGGCTTCTCGATCTTCGCGGTCGGCGACGTCGTCGACGGACGCAACCACATCAACATCCAGATCCCGCACCTGCTGAGCATCCTCGCCACCAACAGCCTCGACGGCAACGTCCAGGGCATCAACGACGTGCAGGAACGCTACGAAGCCCAGTTCGGTCCCGGATCGTACGTGCCGAACGTCCCGGTCATCTACTGGTCGTTCCGGCTCATGATGGGCTTCGGCCTGGCCGGAGTCGCCGTAGGCTTCATCGGCCTGTGGCTCACCCGCCGCGGCCGGCTGCCCAAGCACCGCTGGATGTACTGGGCCGCCATCCTCGGCCTGCCCGCGGCTCTCGCCGCCAACATCTGCGGCTGGATCCTCACCGAGATGGGCCGCCAGCCGTGGACCGTCGTCGGGGAGCTCCTCACCGCGGCCAGCGTCTCACCCGGTGTCTCCTTGACCGAGGTGGCGCTCTCCCTGGCCCTGTTCACGCTCGTCTACGGCGTGCTCGCCGTCATCGAGGCCGGGCTGCTGTGGCGCTACGTCAAGGCAGGGCCCACCCACGTGGTGCCCCCGCAGGACGACGACTCGGATGAAGACCGCGACGCCCCTGTCCCCGCGTTCGTCTACTAGGAGCCCGGCATGGATCTTCCAACTCTCTGGTTCGCCGCCATCGCGGTGCTGTGGATCGGCTACTTCGTCCTCGAAGGATTCGACTTCGGCGTCGGCATCCTGCTGCCCTTCCTCGGCAAGACCAACACCGACCGCCGCGTCATGATCAACGCGATCGGCCCGGTGTGGGACGGCAACGAGGTGTGGGTCCTCACCGCGGGAGGCGCGATGTTCGCCGCCTTCCCCGCCTGGTACGCCTCCCTGTTCAGCGGCTTCTACCTGCCCCTGTTCCTCGTGCTCCTCGCCCTGATCGTCCGCGGCGTGGCCTTCGAATACCGCGGCAAGGTCGACAGCGTGCAGTGGCGGGCCCGCTGGGACCAGGCGATCTTCTGGGGCAGCGCCATCCCCGCCCTGCTGTGGGGGGTGGCCTTCGCCAACATCGTGCGCGGTGTGCCGATGGACGCCGACCACATCGTCACCGCCAACCTGCTCGACCTGCTCAACCCGTACGCGCTGCTCGGCGGACTGACCACGCTGTCCCTGTTCACCCTGCACGGCGCCATGTTCCTCAGCCTCAAGACCGGCGGTGAAGTGCGGCTCCAGGCGCGCCGCGCCGTGCCGATGATCGCGCTGGTCGCGGTGCCCGCTGCGGCCGGATTCCTGCTGTGGACCCAGGTCTCCTACGGGACGACGTGGACGCTCCCGCTCGTCGCTATCGCCGCTCTCACCCTGGTTGCGGCCGTGGCGCTCGCCCTGCGGGGCCGGGAAGGCTGGTCGTTCACCGCAACCGCCACCACCATCGCCGTCGCTACGGTAGTGCTGTTCGGCTCGCTGTTCCCGAACGTGCTGCCCTCCACCACCAACCCGGCGTACAGCCTGACCGTGGAGAACGCGGCGTCGGCCGACTACACGCTGTCCGTCATGACCTGGGTGGCGGTGATCTTCCTCCCCGTGGTGCTCGGCTACCAGAGCTGGAGCTACTGGGTGTTCCGCAAGCGCATCACCCGGGAACACATTGAGCCGACCCTTGTCCCCGCCGGACGCCCCGGCGACGCCTGATCACTCCGTGAGGAAGCCGCTGTATGAAACCCCTCGACCCTCGGCTGGTGCGCACCGCTAGCGCGGTCCGGGTCCACCTCGCCGTCACCGTGCTGTGCGGGGTCGCCACGACCGGGCTCGTCCTCGCCCAAGCCTGGCTGATCGCCCGTGTCATCTCCGGCGCGGCCGCGGGCGAGGGGCTCACCGAACTGTCCTGGGCGATCGCTGCCGTCGCCGCGATCGCCCTGGGCAGGGCAGCGGTGTCCTACGGCACCGAAGCCGCCGCCCTGCACTCGGCGGCCCGCGCCAAATCCCAGCTCCGCCGACGCCTCATCGCCCACGTCACCGGCGTCGCGGTCCCCGGCTCTCCCGAACCGCCCCGGGGAGGGCCGGCACCGGGACCGGTCTGGTTGTCAGGGGCCAGCGGTCCCGCCGACGGCGAGGGGACGGGCACCCCGCGGGCCGGGGAACTGGCCACACTCGCCACCCGTGGCCTCGATGCACTGGACGACTACTTCGCCCGGTACCTTCCCCAACTGGTGCTCGCGGTCCTCGTCCCCCTCGCTGTCCTCGCCGTCGTCGCCCAAGCCGACTGGATCTCCGCGCTCGTCATCGCCCTCACCCTGCCCCTCATCCCGATCTTCATGGCGCTGGTCGGCTGGCACACCCAGGCCCGCACCCAGCGCCAGTGGCGGCTCCTCAACCGCTTGGGCGGCCACTTCCTCGACGTGGTCGAAGGGCTGCCCACTCTCGCCGTGTTCCGGCGCGCCAAAGCCCAGGCCGCGATCATCCGCCGGATCACCGACGAGCACCGGCACGCCACGATGGGCACCCTGCGGATCGCGTTCCTGTCCGCGCTGGTCTTGGAACTGCTGTCCACGATCGCGGTCGCCCTGGTGGCCGTGGAGATCGGCCTGCGTCTCATGTACGGGCTGCTCGACTACCAGACCGCGCTGCTCGTCCTCATCCTCGCCCCCGAGGCGTACCTGCCGCTGCGGGAAGTGGGGGCCCGCTTCCACGCCAGCATGGAAGGGGTGGCCGCGGCGGAACAGGTCTTCGCCGTGCTGGACGAACGCGCCGACCAGGCCAGGACGCAACCCGAAGCGGACTCCGCCCCGGCCCGGGAAACCGCCTCCCGCGCCCTGGTGCGCCCCTGCCTCGACAACGGCTGCACCGCCCCGCAGATCCGGTTCGCCAACGTCTCCCTCACCTACCCGGGGCGCAACCTGCCCGCGCTCTCCCAGGTCTCCCTGGTCATCCGCCCCGGGCAGCGGCTCCTGCTCACCGGTCCCAGCGGGTCCGGGAAGAGCTCCCTGCTGGCGCTGCTGCTCCGCTTCGTCGAACCCACGGAAGGCGCCATCCTCGTGGAACGCCCCGGCGGGACGGGGAGTGCGCCGCTCAGCCACATCCCCGCCGACCTGTGGCGGCAGCTCATCGCCTGGGTGCCCCAGCACCCCTACCTGTTCGACACCACGGTCCTCGAGAACATCCGGCTCGGCAAACCCGAGGCGAGCGTCGCCGAAGTGCGGCGCGCCGCGGAACTCGCGGAAGCACACGACTTCATCTCCACCTTGCCGTTGGGCTACGGCACCCGGCTCGGAGAGCGTGGCACGCGCCTGTCCGCGGGACAACGCCAGCGGATCGCCTTGGCCCGCGCTTTCCTGCGCGACGCGCCGATCGTGCTGCTGGACGAGCCCACCGCCCACCTCGACCCGGACCATGCCGCTGCGGTCCGCCGCGCGGTCGCCCGCCTCCTGGAGGGCCGCACCGGAGTCATCGTCGCGCACGACACCGGATGGTCGGAACTGGTGGACGAGACCGTGCACCTTGCTGGCGGTCGGATCGGAGCCCCACTATGAACCTTCCCGCACCGAAACCTGCCTGTCGGCCACTGCTGCGGATGATCGCGCTGGCCCGCCCGCGCACCACCCGGTTCGTGCTGGGAGTGCTGCTGGGGGCGCTGGCCACCGGTGCGGGCGTCGGCCTGTTGAGCGTGTCCGCGTGGCTGCTGGCCACCGCGGCCACGCACCCGCCGATCACCGCGCTCGGGGTCGCCGTGGTCGCCACCCGGGCCCTGGGCGTGACCCGGGGGGTGGCCCGCTACTTGGAACGCCTCGTCACCCACGATGCGGCGTTCCGCACGCTCGCCGAGGTGCGTGTGCGGGTCTACGAGCGGCTGGCCCGCAGCGAACCCGTGCGCCGCTTCCGCTCCGGTGACCTGGTGTCGCGGCTCGTCAACGACACCGACGCCACCCAGGACCTGCTGGTGCGCGGCCTCACCCCGCCGCTGTCCGCCCTCGCCGTCGGCAGCGCAGTCGTCCTGTTGAGCACTGTGCTGTTCGTGCCCGGCGGACTGCTGCTCGCTGCCGGGCTGCTCCTCGGCGGGCTGGCGGTGCCGCTGTTCGCGGCCGCGCTGGGCCGCACGTCGGGGCGCCACCAGGCCGCAGCGCGGGGAGAACTCTCCAGCGCCCTCGTCGACACGCTCTACGGGGCCCCGGACCTGGTGGCCTATGGGGCTATGGAGCAGGCGGTGCGCCGCGTGGAGCGGGCCGACGCCGAACTCACCCGCCTGGCGCGGCGGGACGCCGCGGTGCTGGGCCTCGGCACGGGTGCCAGCGCGCTCGTGGCAGGGCTGACAGTGTGGGCCACTCTGCTGCTGGGCGTCGCAGCGGTCGCGGGAGGCACCCTGGACGCGATCGCGTTCGCGGTCGTGGTGCTGACCGCGCTGGCTGCTTTCGAAATCGTCGCGCCCCTGCCCGCAGTCGCCGCGAAACTCGAGGCGATCCGCACGGCAGGCGCCCGCCTGTTCGACGTGCTCGACACCGAACCCGAAGTGAAAGCCGCGGCCGCTCCCGAACAGTCTGGGCTGCCCGACCAGGCGGCCACCCTCCGGGTGCGGGACCTGCGCGTCCGCTACGGTCCCGACGAGCCGTGGGCACTGGACGGCGTGGACCTCGACCTTGCTCCGGGCAAGCGGATCGCGGTGCTGGGGCCGAGCGGATCAGGAAAGAGCACTCTGGCTTCGGTGCTGTTCCGGTTCCGCGACCCGGATGCGGGCACGGTGACCCTCGACGGTGCCGACATCACCGACTACCCCGTGGACGAGGTGCGCCGCCTCATCAGCGGGGTGCCCCAGGACCCGCACATTTTCGCGAGCACGCTGCGCGAGAACCTGCGGTTGGCCCGGCCCGGCGCGGACGATGCGGAACTGTGGGCGGCCCTTGAGCGGGCCCGGCTGGCCGACGACATCCGCGCGACCATGCCTGACGGGTTGGACACCGAGGTCGGCGCGCACGGGGCCCGGCTCAGCGGGGGCATGCGGCAGCGGCTGGCCCTGGCCCGGGCACTGCTGGCGCAGCCCCGCATCCTGGTGCTGGACGAGCCCACCGCGCATCTGGACCCGGACACCCGGGATGCGGTCCTCGACGACCTGCTGGCGGCGTCCGCGGGCTATGCCACGCTCCTCATCACCCACGACCTGGCGCGGCTGGAGGAGATGGACGAGATCTATGTGATCGTCGACGGCCGGGTGGTGCAGCGCGGCTCCCACGACGAACTGCTGGCGGAGAAAGGCTGGTACCGCAACGCCCACGGCTTGGGCGACCCGCCGCGCGGCGGACTGCGGGCTGTGCGCTGACCCGGGGCGGCCGCGGTGGGCTGCCCGGTACGGCCGGGCGGGTCCGCGGGGACAGGGTTCGCACCCCAAGGCCGGTCCCGCTACGGTTGAGACCGTCATGCCCACCGTGCCGGGGTTGATGGGTGTCTGCGAGCCCCGCTGGTGGCTGAACTGTCGTCCCCCGTTATTGTCGCCCCGTGACTCTGCTGCGCGAAATCTTCACCGGCATCGGCACGCTCCTCCGCGGGTTCAGCATGATCCTGCGGCGGCCCAAACTGTTCTTCCTGGGAGCGCTGCCGCCTTTCCTCACGTCCATCCTGTTCGTCATCGCGCTGATCGCGCTGCTGGTGCGCCTCGACGACCTCACCACCTGGATGACACCGTTCGCCGCGGACTGGGCGCCCGGCTGGGCCACGACGGTGCGCGTCATCCTCGGCATCGTCGTCGTGGCCGCGTCCGTGCTGCTCATGGTCATCGGGTTCACCACGGTCACGCTCGCCCTCGGCTCCCCGCTCTACGACATGATCGCCGAAGAGGTCGAGGAGGAGCTGGGCAACGCCCCCAAGGCACCAGACGAACCGCTGCTGCGGTCACTCCTGCGCGCGCTGCGGATCTCGCTGGCCCTGATCTCCCTCTCCGTGGCCGCGGCGATCCCGCTGTTCTTCGCCGGGTTCATTCCCGTCGTGGGCCAGACGGTCGTGCCGGTGCTCTCCACCCTGGTCGGCGGCTGGCTGCTGGGCGCGGAACTCATCGGCTCGGCGTTCGACCGGCGCGGCCTGGTCCGGCTCCGGGACCGGTTCGCGGGACTGCGGCGGCGCCGGCTGCTGTCCCTCGGTTTTGCTGTGCCCGCCTTCCTGCTGCTGTCCATCCCGTTCGTGGCAGTCCTGGTGTTCCCGGCGGCCACGGCGGGCGGCACCATCCTGGCCCGCAGTCTGCTTCCGCCCTCACTCACACCGCAGGCGGAAACGGAACCTTCCCGCCACCCGAACGGTGTTTCCCGCCCGTGAGGGCGGAGTGAGGCGCGGGCCCCGGCGGCACGACAGCGGTGTCCCGGGGCTCTTTGCGCTGCGGCAGGACTAACGCAGGCCGGTGCGACGCACGAGCGCGGTGCGGATCAGCCGGTCCACCAGCGCCGGGTAGTCCAGACCGCTCGCCGCCCACATCTGCGGGAACGCCGAAGCCGGCGTGAAGCCCGGCATGGTGTTGATCTCGTTGATGTAGATCTCCCCGTCGTCGCCGTAGAAGAAGTCCACGCGGGCCAGTCCTTCGCAGCCCAGCGCGTCGAACGCTTCCGCGGCGAGTTTCCGCACCCGCTGGGTCACCTCGTCAGGCAGGTCCGCGGGGATGCTCAGACCGCTGTTGGAGAGGTACTTGGCCTCGAAGTCGTAGAAGTCGTACCCCTCGGCCACGTGGATTTCCGCGGGCAGCGACACGTCAGGCTCCCCGCCGTCCAGGCTCTCCAACACGCCGCATTCGATCTCCCGGCCCTGGATCCCGGCTTCCACGATGACCTTCGGGTCGTGGGCGCGTGCGGCCTCGATGGCTTCGGTGACCGCGGCGGTGTCGGTGGCGTCGGGCACCCGGCTGATGCCGATGCTGGACCCGGCGCGGGCAGGCTTGACGAACACCACCCCGCCGAGCGCGGCGATGTTGTCCAGCACGCGTTTGCGGTGGCGGGTCCACGCCCGGTCACTGACCGCAAGATACGGGCCGGTCTTCAGGCCCTGCGCGGTGAGCAGCGCCTTCATGAAGACCTTGTCCATGGAAGCGGCGCTGGCGAACACTCCGGCACCCACGTAGCGGACTCCGGCGAGTTCCAGCAGCCCTTGGATGGTGCCGTCCTCCCCGAAGGGGCCGTGCAGCAGCGGCAGCACCACGTCGACCTGGCCGACGAGCCGCGGCAGGCTGTCCGGGGCGACCTCCAGGAAAGCGCCGGGCGTGTCGAGGGCCAGGGCCAGTCGCGCGCCGCTGTCGGGCACGGCCGGAAGCTTGCCGTCAACGATTGCCAACTCGCTGGGATCCGCGGTGACCAGCCTCCAGTCACCGTCCCGCGTGATTCCGATGGGCAGGATGTCGTAGCGGTCGGTATCGATGGCGGACATCACGCTTCCCGCGGTCACGCAGGAGATCTCGTGTTCGGAACTGCGTCCGCCGAAGATGACGGCAACCCGGATCTTTCGCTGCTCACCCATGATGCTTGACCTTATCCCGCTCCACCCCACCCGTGACAATGGTCGCGGCCCACGGAAACACGGGATTTGTCACTTTTTGACCGGCAGTCCGTCGAGGGCCTGCCGGGCATCGGCGATCAGGTCGGCAGGGTCTTCCACGCCGATGGAGAACCGCACTGCTCCCGGGTCGATCCCGGCTGCGTGCAGGGCCTCGTCGCTCATCTGCCGGTGGGTAGTGGAGGCGACGTGGCTGACGACGGTGTGGGTCCCGCCCAGGGAGGGGGCGATCGTCGCCAGGCGGAGCCGGTCCGCGAACGCGATGCCCGCTTCCCGGCCCCCGCGCGGGGTGACCGTGACGACCGCGCCGTAGCGGGGGCCTTCAGGCCCGGTGTCGAAGAGTTTCCGGGCCAGTACGTGCCCCTGGTGGGTGGGCAGGCTCGGATGGTCGACGCGGGCCACGGCCGGGTGCTCGGCGAGAGCAGCGGCGAACTCGGCTGCGGTCGCGCACTGGCGGGCCATGCGCAGCGGCAGGGTCTCCAAACCGCGGTGGAGCAGGAACGCCTCATCGGCGGCCAGGTGCGGCCCCAAGTCGATGCGGGCTTCACGGATACGGGCCAGCAGGTCGGGGCGGCCCACCGCCACTCCCCCGGTCGCGTCCGAGTGCCCGCCAAGGTATTTGGTGGCCGAATGCAGCACGATGTCGGCGCCGTGCTCCAGGGGACGGCACACCACGGGGGAGGCGAAAGTGGAGTCCACCACGAGCAGCGCCCCCGCCTCGTGGGCGAGCGCGGCGAGCACGGGCAGGTCCGACACGGTCATGGTCGGATTGGCCAGCGTCTCGGTGTAGACGAGCACCGTCTCGGGGCGGAACGCAGCGCGCACCGCGGCCGGATCGGTGATGTCCACGAAGTCCACGGCCACCCCGAACCGGCGCAACACGACGTCCAGCAGTTTGTAGGTGTTGCCGTAGAGGGCGCGGGAGGCTACAACGTGGGCTCCGGCATGGGTGAGGGCCAGCAGGGTGATGCTGATCGCGGCCATGCCGGAGGCGAACCCCTGCCCGTGGACTTCACCCTCCAGGTGTGCTCCTTCGAGGGCGGCGACTGCCGCGGCGAACGCGTCGCTGTTGGGGGAGTCGATGCGCGCATAGGCGTACTGCCCATCGCCGGTCAGGCTCGCGGCATAGTCGCGGGAGGTCGCAAAAGCGTAGGTGGAGGCGCGGTATACCGGGATGCGCATCGGAGTGCCCGGTGCCGGGGCTGCGGCAGCCGCGCGGACCGCCCTGGTGTGTTCGCCGTAGTGCTGTGCCATGTCGCCTCCTTGGAACGCTGCTCCCGAATACGCCCCCATGACATAAAACCGGATAACGACAGCGAAGGTTGCAGGGAGGAGGGGGACAGGCCGCGGGCACGGCCCTGCGTGAAGCCCGGCAGCCCCGCACCGCAGGCACCGCCTGCCTCCGCGAAGGTGCAGCCTATGCCCGGCTCAGACCCCGTAGCGTTCCGGTTTGGCGCTGCGGGACATGAACGCCAGCAGCGCCTCAGCGGGCGGCAGGCCGTGGTACATCATCGCTACCACCGCCTCGGTGATCGGCATCTCTACGCCGTGGGCGCGCGCCAGCTCCAGGATCGACGTGGAGGACTTGACGCCTTCCGCGGTCTGCTTCGTCTCCGCGATCACCTCGTCCACGGTCATCCCGGAGCCCAGCTTCTCCCCGAATGTGCGGTTGCGGGACAGCGGAGAGCTGCACGTGGCCACCAGGTCCCCCAGGCCGGCCAGCCCGGCAAGCGTGTGCTCGTCGGCGCCGAGCGCCACCGCGAGCCGCACCGTCTCCGCCAGGCCCCGGGTGATCAGCGCAGCCTTGGCGTTGTCCCCGAAACCCATGCCCACGGCCACGCCCACCGCCAGCGCAATGACGTTCTTGACCGCTCCCCCCAGCTCCACGCCGATGACGTCGGTGTTGGTGTAGGGGCGGAAGTAGGGGGACTTGCACAGGTGCTGCAAACGGACAGCAGTCTGCTCGTCCGTGCAGGCGACCACGGCGGTGGCGGGCTGCCGTTCCGCGATCTCCCGCGCCAGGTTGGGGCCGGACAGCACCGCGATGCGGTGGTCGGGGAGTTCCAGCACCTCCGCGATGACTTCGCTCATCCGGAGGCAGGTGCCGACCTCGATCCCCTTCATCAGGCTGACGACAACCGTGCCGGGGTCCAGTGCCTCAGACCAGGCGGCCAGGTTCGTGCGGAGCGTCTGCGCCGGGACGGCGATCACCGTGAAGTCGGCGCCCGCCATCGCCTCGGCCACGTCGGTCGTAGCGGTCAGCCGGGGGTTGAGGGTGATCCCTGGCAGGTAGTCGGGGTTCTCGTGTTTCGTGTTGATCGCCTCGACGATTTCGGGCCGTCGGCCCCACAGGACTGTCTCCGCGATTCCCGCATCGGCCACCACGTTCGCGAAGGCTGTTCCCCACGAACCGCTGCCGAGCACCGCCACTTTGGTCACTTCGCGCCCTCGCTGTTGTTGGGTCCCAGGTTCTGTCCGCGCGCCTTCTTGGGATCGTACGGTTCGAGCGGCGGCTCTTCGCCGCGGATCTCGGCCTGGAGCCGCGTGATGGCGGTCATGATCTCCGCGGTCGCCTCACGCAGCGTGGTCGCGGTCAACGGCTGCTCCCGGTAGCGGGACAAGTCCACCGGCGGCCCAGCCACTACTTCGACGGGGGTGCGGGGAAAGAGCCGCAGCTTTGCGGTGCCGTAGGGCAGGAGGTGCTGCTCCCCCCAGTGGGCGACGGGGATCACCGGGGCACCGGTACGCAACGCGAGCCGCGCCACCCCGGTCTTGGCGACCATGGGCCACAGGTTGGGGTCCCGGGTGCAGGTGCCTTCCGGGTAGAAGATCACCGCAGCACCGTGCTGGGTGAGCGCCTCCTCCGCTTCGTGCAGTGCTTTAGCCGCGTCAGTGGTGCCGCGGTGCACGGGGATCTGGCCGAGCTTGCGCACCGCCGGTCCCACGATGGGGATGCGGAAGACCCCTTCCTTCGCGGTGAACGTCGGCCAGCGGCGCCCGGCCACGTAGAGGAAGTGCGCCACGGTCAGCGGGTCCGCCACGGACAGGTGGTTGGCCGCGATGATCACCCCGCCTTCCCGGGGGATGTGCTCTTGGCCGCGCCAGGTGGGTTTGGTGACCGCGGCGATGAGGGGGCGCACGACGGTGACGGCGACCGCTTTCAGCCAGCGCGACTCGCGGCGTTTCATGTGGACTCCTCCGATCGGTTGATGTTGGGCGCCCGCCCCGTCGCGGGTGTCCGCGTCATCTTCCAGCACTCCATTGTCCGGGCTATGGGAAGGGCCCGTTCCCCCGTTTTCTGGCTGGGACATACTCTCTTCTACCGGTTCCGATCGACCGGGCGGGGGGATGGTGACGCTGTGGACACACGTCAGCGCTGGTCGGTGGTGATACCGGTGAAGCGGTTGTCCATGGCCAAGTCCCGACTCGCCGAGTTCGCCGGCGAACGCCGACCGGAGATGGCCTTGGCCGTGGCCTGCGACACGGTACGCGCGGTCACGGCCACCCCCGAAGTGGCGGCGATCTTCGTGGTCACCGAGGATGCCACGGCAGCCGCGGCACTGGAACGGTTCGGGGCGCACGTGGTGACCGGGGAGCCGGGCACGGGGCTCAACGCCGCGCTGCGGCACGGTGCGGCCCGGGCCCGCCTGGCCTATCCGGACGCGGGGGTGTGCGCGCTCTCCGCTGACCTTCCGGCACTGCGCCCAGCGGAACTCTCCCAGGTGCTGGCCGCAGCGGCAACCTACCCCAACGCTTTTCTCGCGGACGCCCACGGGGTGGGGACCACGGTGTACAGCGCTCTGCCGCGGGCGGTGTTCGCTCCCGCGTTCGAGGGGTGGTCGCGGCTCCGGCACCGGCAGAGCGGTGCGGTGGAGCTCGAACTGGCGGGGGTGCCCACGGTCCGGCACGACGTGGACACTCCGGAGGACCTGTGGGCTGCGGCACGGCTCGGTGTGGGCCCGCACACGGCTGCCCTGCTGGACTCGCTGGGTCTGGCGCGGACCGGCGGCTGATCCGGGCAGAAAGACGCCGCTGCCCGGGGCCTTGACGGGCTCCCGGGCAACGGCTGTGGCCGAGTGTCGTGGTGGTTACTTCTTGCCGTTGTTCACCAAGGCTTTGAAGTCAGCTCCGGGACGGAACTTCGGAACGTAGCTCGCCGGAACGTGGATGGTGGCGCCGGTGGAAGGGTTTCGCGCGGTCCGGGCCGCCCGCTGGGCTTTCTCAAAGACCCCGAACCCGGTGATGGCCACCTTGTCACCCTTGGCGACAGTCTGCTGGATGGTCTCCAGCACGGCGTTGACGGCTTCGGTGGCGGTCTTCTTGTCCCCCAACCGCCCCGAGATTGCGTCGATCAGATCACGTTTGTTCATAGTTCCTCCGGTTCCCCCTTGCTCGCTTGAAACTAGGGGAAACCGTGGCCGGGTACAAACACTCAACGCCGATCTGATCAGCGTGTCGGGGTTTCTTTCGCCGTCTGACCCAGCTCAGCCAGCATGCGATCTAGGCGTTCTGAAGCTTGAACTGGGTCTCTTTTGACCCGCTCTGTCACCATTAAAAGCTTACGAATCACCGGAATTCGGACGGATTCCGGAAGAGCATTGGCTTTGCGATGGGCATCTTTAAGCCGCTTTGCCAAATCTCGGTAAAATTCCCACTCCGCCGCGAATTCCGGGTCATCGTCGGTCGCATCAGGTCCTATTGGGTGACCGGAAGCCATGGCTTGCGGCGCTTCTCGTACTCGGCGATCGCGTCGACGTGACGCAAGGTCAGGTCGATGTCGTCGAGCCCTTCCATGAGGCGCCACCGGGTGTAGTCGTCCAGTTCGAACGGCTCGACGATGTCCTTGGCGCGCACCTCGCGATTCACCAGGTCCACGGTGATCTCGGTAGCGGGGTCGGCCTCGACCATCTCCCACAACTGCTCGATGACCGGCTGCGGGAGCACCACGGTCAGCAGACCGCCTTTGAGGGAGTTGCCGCGGAAGATGTCGGCGAACCGTGAGGAGAGCACGGCCTTGAACCCGTAGTTCTGCAGCGCCCACACGGCGTGCTCACGCGACGAGCCGGTGCCGAAGTCGGGTCCGGCGATGAGGATGGTGCCGTCCTTGTACTCCGGCTTGTTCAGGACGAAGTCGGGGTCAGTACGCCAAGCGGCGAACAGGCCGTCTTCGAACCCGGTGCGGGTCACCCGCTTGAGGTAGACGGCGGGGATGATCTGGTCGGTGTCCACGTTGCTGTAGCGCAGCGGAACCGCACGGCCGGTGTGGACAGTGAACTTCTCCATGGTGACGTTTCCTCGACAGTCGCGGGCGGGCTACAGGTCGGCGGGAGAGGACAGCGTGCCGCGCACCGCGGTGGCGGCGGCGACCAGCGGCGACACCAGGTGGGTGCGGCCGCCCTTGCCCTGCCGGCCCTCGAAGTTGCGGTTGGAGGTGGAGGCGCTGCGCTCCCCGGGCTTGAGCGTGTCGGGGTTCATGCCCAGGCACATCGAGCATCCCGCTTCACGCCACTCGGCGCCAGCAGCCTTGAAGATCTCGTCGAGGCCCTCGGCCGCGGCCTGCTGCTTGACCCGCTGGGAGCCGGGGACGACCAGCATCCGCACCCCGTCGGCCACCTTGCGGCCCTTGAGGACCTCGGCGGCGGCGCGCAGGTCCTCGATCCGACCGTTGGTGCAGGAGCCCAGGAAGACCGTGTCGATCTTGATGTCCCGCATCCGGGTGCCGGGCTTCAGGTCCATGTAGGCCAGGGCCTTCTCGGCGGCGGCACGCTCGACCGGGTCGGTGAAGGACTCGGGGTCGGGGACGACCGAGTCCAGGGGGACGCCCTGTCCGGGGTTGGTGCCCCAGGTGACGAACGGGCTGAGCTCGTCGGCGTTGAGGAAGACCTCCTTGTCGAACACTGCGCCTTCGTCGGTGGGCAGGGTCTTCCAGTATTCGACGGCCTGGTCCCACAGTTCGCCCTTGGGGGCGTGCGGACGGCCCTTGAGGTAGTCGAAAGTGGTCTGGTCGGGGGCGATCATGCCGGCCCGGGCGCCCGCCTCGATCGACATGTTGCAGATGGTCATGCGGGCTTCCATGGACAGCGACCGGATGGCCTCGCCCCGGTACTCGATCACGTGGCCCTGGCCGCCGCCGGTGCCGATCTGAGCGATCACGGCGAGGATGATGTCCTTGGCGGTCACCCCCGGCTTGAGCTTGCCCTCGACGTTGACCGCCATGGTCTTGAACGGCGTCATCGGCAGCGTCTGGGTGGCCATGACGTGCTCGACCTGGCTGGTACCGATGCCGAAGGCCAGCGCGCCGAACGCGCCGTGCGTGCTGGTGTGGCTGTCGCCGCAGACGATGGTCATCCCCGGCTGGGTGAGGCCCAGCTGCGGGCCGATGACGTGCACGATGCCCTGGTCGATGTCGCCCATCGGGTGGAGGCGCACCCCGAACTCCGCGGCGTTCTTGCGCAGGGTTTCGACCTGGGTGCGCGACACCGGGTCAGCGATCGGCAGGAAGATGTTCTCGGTGGGGACGTTGTGGTCCTCGGTGGCGATGGTGAGGTCCGGGCGGCGCAGCTTCCGGTTGGCCAGGCGGAGCCCTTCGAACGCCTGAGGGCTGGTCACCTCGTGGATGAGGTGCAGGTCGATGTAGAGCAGGTCGGGTTCACCCTCGGCTCGCCTGACGACGTGCTCCTCCCAGACTTTTTCGGCCATCGTGCGGGCCATGGACGCCTCCTCGCGTCTCGATGATTGTCGTGGGGTTCTCGCCGCCGTACGCCGATCCCCTCGGCGACCGGCGCGGACATCCTCCCCGCGCGGTCCGCACGTACGGGCTGGCGGATTTGCATTCCAAATAGCGAGACGGCAATATCAAGCCATGGACAACTCTAGCCCATCCAGCGGGGTAGGTGTGCTGGACAAGACCATGTCCGTCCTCACCGCCCTGGAATCCGGTCCCGCGTCCCTCGCCCAGCTCGTACGGCTCACGGGACTGTCACGGCCTACAGCGCACCGGCTGGCGGTCGCCTTGGAGCGACACCGCATGGTCGCTCGGGACAGCCAAGGGCGCTTCATCCTGGGGCCCCGGATCACCGAGTTGTCCATCGCCACCGGGGAGGACCGGCTGCTGGCCGTCGCCACCCCGATCCTCGCCCAGTTGCGCGACCACACGGGGGAAAGCGCGCAACTGTACCGCCGTCAAGGGGACGTCCGGGTGTGCGTGGCCGCCGCGGAACGCATGAGCGGACTGCGCGACACGGTCCCGGTGGGCAGTGAGCTTCCCATGACCGCGGGCTCAGCCGCCCAGGTCCTGCTGGCCTGGGAGGACTCTGAGCGGATCCGCCGCACGCTGCGCGGCGCGCACTTCACCGCGGCGACCCTGGCCCAGGTGCGCCGCCGCCGGTGGGCAGAGAGTGTAGGCGAACGGGAGCCGGGGGTCGCCTCCGTGTCCGCGCCGGTCTTCGCGCCGAGCGGGCGCATCATCGCCGCGGTCTCCGTCTCCGGTCCGCTGGAACGGCTGACCCGCTCCCCAGGCCGGCTGCACGCCCCCGCTGTACTCGCGGCCGCAAACAAGATCAGCGAAGCGCTGCGCCACACCTGACCCGGGTTGCCTGGACCGGCCGCGGCCAAGGACTACGACCCGGTGTCCAGCGGAAGGCGCAGGATCCGGTCGTCGTCGGCGTCCGGGTCTCCCCGGCCGTCCCGGTTGCTGGTCGTCACCCAGATCGCCTGCCCGCCCGGTTCAGCTTCGACCGCGCGCAGCCGGCCGTAGTCGCCGACGAGGAGCGCTTCCGGGGCCCGGACCGGCTCTGCGGCGTCCCCGGTGAGCGGTACCCGCCACAGGCGTTCGCCGCGCAGTGCGGCCACCCAGAGCGCCCCGCCCGCGATCGCTGCCCCGCTGGGGGACGCCTCCTCGGTGCTCCAGGTGACCACCGGGTCGGTGTACTCGGGAGCACCGCCGATCCCCTCCACCTCCGGCCACCCGTAGTTGCCGCCCTTGACGATCACGTTCACCTCGTCGACCGTGTTCTGCCCGAACTCGGTGGCGTACAGGGTGCCGTCCTCATCCCAGGCCAGTCCTTGCACATTGCGGTGCCCGTAGCTGTGCACGAGGTTGCCGAAAGGGGCGTCGGCAACGGGCGCGCCGTCCGGGGTCATCCGCAGGATCTTCCCGGCCAGGGAGTCCGTGTCCTGGGCCAGCTCGGGGCGGCCCGCGTCACCGGTTCCCGCGTACAGCGTCCCGTCGGGGCCGAACGCGATCCGCCCGCCGTTGTGCAGGTCGGCTTTGGGGATACCGTCCACGACGACCTCTGCCGTGCCGAATCCGCGTTCCGGGTCGTAGGGCATGCGGATGATCCGGTTGTCTGATTCGGTGGTGAGGTAGGCGTAGACCAGCGAGTCTGTGGCGAAGTCCGGGGAGACCGCGAGCCCGAGCAGACCGCCCTCCCCCTGCGGGACGACTCCCGGTACGGTCCCCGCCTCGGCGACGGCGCCGTCCGGAGCAACTCGGAGGACGCGCCCCGAATCGCGCTCTGAAACCAGTGCCGCGCCGTCGGGGAGGAACGCCACCGCCCAGGGCACGTGCAGCCCGGAGGCGACCGTGGTCGCCTCCCCCACGCTGGCGTGGCCTTCCGTGGACTGTGCGGCGGACGGGGTCGCAGGGCCTGGGGCCTGCCCCGTATCCGTGGTGCATCCCGCGGCCAGTAGGAGCACGGCCGCTGCTGCCCACACTCGTCTCCCCATGGCTGTGCCCTCTCCAGTGTCGCGCTGCGCTCTTCGGGCCTGTGCCCGGTGGACGCGCCCTCACACGTCCCGAGACCCGGCTGCGCGGCACAGGTGCGGCTTCCTGCGCCACCTGAGAGGCAGGGAGGGAGAAAACGGGGAAGCCCCGCCTCACGTGAGGCGGGGCTTCCCCGTGTGGTACCCCCGACCGGATTTGAACCGGCGTTACCGCCTTGAGAGGGCGGCGTCCTAGGCCGCTAGACGACGGGGGCTGCGGGCTGAGAGCGTCCTGGAACGGCACCGTCGGTCTTGCCGGGGCAGTGTTCCGCGGGACTCGAGGTCCCCATCGCAGAAAAAAACTCCCACTCCGCGTGAGAGTCTCTTCTGTCGAGTACCCCCGACCGGATTTGAACCGGCGTTACCGCCTTGAGAGGGCGGCGTCCTAGGCCGCTAGACGACGGGGGCCGTGGACAACTCAAAGCCGTGGTGGAGGTTCAACGCGGAAAATCTTCCGAGGAGGACCACCGCTGGGGTACCAGGACTCGAACCTAGACTAACTGAACCAGAATCAGTCGTGCTGCCAATTACACCATACCCCAGTGCTCACGAGGGACCGGTTCCTTTGGATCCGCTCCCCGCGGCCATGCATAACTCTAGCGAACATTTTGCGCAGGTGCGAACGGATACCCGGCAAAGCCGGTGGGGCGGCGCTCCACCGCCCCACCCCGGGCTCACTCACCAGCAGCTTTGAGCTTCTCCAACGCCGCGCGGAGACGCTCCTGGACCCGGCTCCGGCCCAGCAGTTCCAGCGACTCGAACAGGGGGAGCCCCACCGTGCGTCCAGTGACGGCGACACGGACCGGCGCCTGGGCCTTGCCCAGCTTGAGCCCCTGTGCCGCGGCAACCTCCTCCAAGGCAGCCTTGAGCGGCTCGGCCCGCCACTCCAGGTTCGGGTCGGAGAACCGCTCCAAGGCCGCGGTGAGCATCTCCTCACCCACCCCCGGCTTCATGGCCTTGGCCCAGCTCTTCTCGTCCTCCACGGGGCGGTCCAGGAAGAGGAAGTCCACGTAGGAGACGATCTCGCTGAGGACCGAGATCCGGGTCTGCGCCAGCGGCGCCACGGCCTCGAACACCTGGGCGTCGAAGTTCTCCGCCGGCCAGGGCGCCTTCTCCGATCCCAGCCAGGGCGCACACCGCTCCACGAACTCGGTCGTGTCGAGCGCGCGGATGTACTCGCCGTTGAACGCGCGCAGCTTCTTCTCGTCGAAGAACGCGCTCGAACTGTTGACGTCCTCCAGCCGGAACAGCGGCACCATTTCGGAGAACGGCATGATCTCCCGGTCGTCGCCCGGGCCCCAGCCCAGCAGCATCAAGTAGTTGACCATCGCCTCGGGCAAGTAGCCTTCGGCGAGGTAGTCCTCGAGCGCTACCTTGTCGCGGCGCTTCGACAGCTTCTGCCGTTTCTCGTTGACGATCACCGGCAGGTGGGCCCAGACCGGCGGAGTCTGGCCCAGCGCCTCCCAAAGCAGTTGCTGCTTGGGCGTGTTGGACAGGTGCTCTTCGCCGCGGACCACGTGGGTGATGGCCATTTCCACGTCATCCACCACGTTCGCCAGGACGAACAGCGGGGAGCCGTCCGAGCGCGCGATCACGAAGTCTTCGATCGCGCTGTGGTCGAACTCCACCCGGCCGCGGATCTTGTCGTCCACGACGGTGGGCCCGCCCTCGGGTACCCGGAAGCGCAGGGCCCGGCCCGGCCCCGGCTCCAGCCCTCGGTCCCGGCAGTACCCGTCGTAGCCGAGGTGGGGGTTGCCCCGCCGCTCTTGGATCTGTTCCCGGGTGCAGTCGCAGTAGTAGGCGCGGCCCTTGCGGTAGAGCTCCTCTGCGACCTCCCGGTGCTTGTCGGCGTAGGCCGACTGGAAGTAGGGCCCTTCGAAGTGCGGGTCGCGTTCGTCGATTCCCAGCGCGGACAGGGCGCGCAGGATGCCCTCGGTCCATTCGGGGCGGTTGCGCGCGGCGTCGGTGTCCTCGATCCGGAGCACGAACTTGCCTTCCGGCTGCTGCAGGGCGAGCGCCCAGTTGAACAGCGCCGAACGCGCGCCGCCCACGTGGAACATCCCTGTCGGAGAGGGCGCGAAGCGGGTACGAATAGCCTTGTCAGTCACGGAGTTCAGCCTATCGAGGGGCGTCGCCCGCGCCGGTATGCAACGAACTGCCCGCGGTGTCCCGCCTCCGGGCGGTGCGGCGGCCCGCAAGCCAGGGCTGGGCCTGTCCTCAGCGTCGGGATGCCGCGGCCGCGGTCGTTGGCCACCGCTCCTGTCTCGGAGTAGGTGACACGTGGTGCCAGCGGGGCACCGGAACGGAAATTGTCAGAAAACATCAAGAAAACGCTGCGGCCTCTCGGTTATCCGCAGGCGCAACAGAATCGTTTTCTCCTCGGTTTCCCTGTTTTCTCTCCTCCGCAATCAGAACTGCGCCAGCGTCCCACTGCACCGCTGTGACCAGCATCGATAGCGCTCCAAGCGGCCGCTGTCCTCCGCGAAGGCTTCCCTAGACCGGGACACGCCGCCGCAATCTATATAAAAATGGATTTCTGAACGTGCGCCCGCTATGTCCGTTTAGCTCGGAGACAATAGCTGCCGTCTGACCGACGGGGGAAGGGGAATCATGACCGGACACGACCCCACCGGACCACCGACATCCGACGACGCGGGTACCCACGAGCCCCGGGAGTCGACCGCTCCCGCCCAGCCTGCTCCCCCGTCGCTGAGAGGCCCGGTCCGCCCCGGGGAGCGCGCCTTGGCGCCCGACCTGGCACGCGGCTTCATGCTGCTGCTCATCGTGCTCGCCAACTCGACCTGGTACCTGTGGGCCGCGAGCCCCGGCGAGCTGAGCATCCACCCCTCCGACGGCTCGCTCCTCGACCGGATCGTGCAAGGCGTGCTCATCACCGCGGTGGACGCTCGTACCTACCCCATATTCGCCTTCCTATTCGGCTACGGCATGGTGCAACTGTGGCTCCGGCAGCGGGCCGCTGGAGCTACGGAGCGGGACGTACGCGCCCTGCTACGCCGTCGCAACCTGTGGCTCCTGGTGTTCGGCTTCGTCCACGCCGCACTGCTGTGGCTGGGGGACGTCCTCGGCGCCTACGGCTTCGCCGGTCTCATCTTCGGCTGGCTCTTCCTCCGCCGCACCGACCGGACCCTGCTCGTCTGGTCCGGCATCTTCACCGGGCTCCTCGCGGCCTTGACCGCGCTGTCCGTGCTGGCCTTCATCGTCGCGCCGGAAGGCGCCGCGCCCGCAGAGCCCGCAGAGTCCGGCTCCCCCTCGTGGTTCCCGTCCAGTGAGCTCAACGCCGAAGAGAACTACCTCGCCTCCATGGTGCTCCGGATCCAGGTCTGGGCCTTCCTGGTGGTCGGCCAAGGACTGCTGACCATCAGTGTCCCGATCGCGATCCTGCTGGGCTTCTGGGCTGCCCGCCGCCGCATCCTGGAGGAGCCCGGCAACCACCTGCGCCTGCTGCGCATCACCGCTGCCGTGGGCATCCCGCTGGGCTGGCTCACCGGACTGCTGCACGCTCTGGACCACGTCGGCATCCTGTCCCTGTCTGCGGAGGAGAGCGTCGCAGTGGCCTCGATCGCTTCGACGACGGGGATCGCTACCGGGCTAGGCTACGTCGCCCTGTTCGGCCTCATCGCGCACCGTCTCAGCCGCCGCACCAGCCGCGGCCCCGTGCTCACGGCTCTCACCGCGGTGGGCAAACGCTCTCTGTCGTGCTACCTCGCCCAGTCGGTGCTCTGCGCCCCCGTCCTGACGGCCTGGGGCCTGGGGTTGGGCGCCCACTTGCACAGCGCCACCATGGCCTTGTTCGCCACCGGGGTGTGGCTGGTCACGGTGCTCCTCTCCTACCTGCAGGAACGGGCTGGCCAGCGCGGTCCCGCGGAGGTCCTGCTCCGGCGGCTTTCCTACCGCGCCTCCTACAGCTAGTCGGCGTCGTCGCCCTGGACCCGTGGCCCAGACGGGTGCCTCCGCAAGGCACGATGGGGCCACGGGTCCGACGCGTGTGAGGCCTGCGGCGGCGAGGGGCATCCACGGACAGCGCGGCCCCGGCTGCTCCTGCGGATGCGGTGTGTCGGTGCGGGCTTCCTGCACACCGCACGACGGTGCGCCTCCCCGCAGTGCTGCGGGCCGGCAGCGGCTCAGTCGCGGGCCACCACCGGGTTGCTCAGTTCCCCGATCCGGTCGATCGCCACGGTCATCCGCTGGCCTACCCGGACCGGTCCGACCCCTGCGGGGGTGCCGGTGAGGATCACATCCCCCGGCAGGAGCGTCATGAAAGAGCTCACGTAGGAGATGATCTCGGGAATGCTGTGGATCATCTGCCCGGTGTTGCCGTCCTGGCGGACCTCCCCGTCCACGGTGGTGGTGATGCGCAGCTGCGAGGCTTCCTCAACGCTGAGCCCGGTCTCAATCCACGGTCCGAGCGGGCAGAACGAGTCGAACCCCTTGGCGCGGGTCCACTGGTGGTCGGCCTGCTGCAGGTCGCGGGCGGTGACGTCGTTGCCGATGGTGTAGCCGAAGATGACGTCCTTGGCGCGTTCGGCCGGCACCTCCCGGCAGAGCCGGCCGATGATCACAGCCAGTTCTCCCTCGTAGTCCACCCGCGAGGAGAGTTTCGGGTGGAAGACGGGGTCGTTGGGCCCGACCACGGCGGTGGAGGGCTTGAGGAAGACGACCGGCTCCTTGGGGTCCCGTTCGTCCTCAGCGCTGCCTCCCATCTCCGCGATGTGGTCGGCGTAGTTTTTGCCGATGCACACGATCTTGGTGGGCAGGATCGGGGAGAGCAGCCGCACGTCTTCGAGTTTGGTGCGTTCTCCGGTGAGCTGGATCGGCCCCACCAACGGGTGGCTCTTCATCCGGGTGACGAACTGGTTGCCCTCATCGTCGGTATCGACCAAGCCGAAACCTACGTCATCACCGGCCGAGAATCTCGCGATACGCACGGGATTCCCCCTCATCATTTCAGGTGCGGTTAGTTCCCCCAGGCTACCGAGAACCGAATTTCGGTCCGTTTTTCTTGCGCGAGCCCTGAGACCGTTTCCTGTTCCGTTCCGTCACCATCCTTGCGCGTCCCGTCGGAGGGGGGAAAGCACCCCGCGAGATGGCTCCGCCACGGCCTGTTTCCGACCCCCGTCACAAAAGCCCATTTAACGCGGTATTTACAACCGGTCATGAAGTGGCTACTCTCTTTTGGGAGCGCTCCCGTGCCGCTAGTCACACTGGGACGTGAATGGCGTCACGGTAGGGCTCGTCGTGTGACACGCATTTTCGACCCTGCTTTAAGTCCCTAAGTGGGAGCGCTCCCAGCCTTCGGGAGAACTCCCACACAACCAACCGTCCGACGCCACTCTCCCAGCGCTCAAACGGAGGCAGCAGTGTTCACCATCCCCCGCTCCCCTCCGGGGCGCCCGGCCGTCGTCCGCGCAACCACGCCGACCGGTCGGCTGAACACTGCAGCGTCCGGTTCTCGACCATCCCCTTGCGAGAGAACATCCTCCAACCAAGGAAGACACCGATATGAGTAAAGTTCGTGCCACGAACAGACGTTCGTGGATGCGGCGCGGCCTGGCAGCCGCCTCTGGACTGGCGCTTGGCGCCTCCATGGTGGCGTTCGCTGCTCCGGCCAACGCCGCCGGCTGCTCGGTGGACTACACGGTCAACTCCTGGGGTACCGGGTTCACCGCCAACGTCACCATCACCAACCTCGGCAGTGCGATCAACGGCTGGACCCTGGAGTGGGACTTCCCCGGCAACCAGCAGGTGACCAACCTGTGGAACGGGACCTACACCCAGTCCGGGCAGCACGTGTCGGTCAGCAACGCCCCGTACAACGCCTCCATCCCGGCCAACGGAACGGTTGAGTTCGGGTTCAACGGCTCCTACTCGGGCAGCAACGACATCCCCTCCTCCTTCAAGCTGAACGGGGTTACCTGCGACGGCTCGGACGACCCCGACCCCGAGCCCAGCCCCTCCCCCAGCCCTTCCCCCAGCCCCACAGACCCGGATGAGCCGGGCGGCCCGACCAACCCGCCCACCAACCCCGGCGAGAAGGTCGACAACCCGTTCGAGGGCGCCAAGCTGTACGTGAACCCGGTCTGGTCGGCCAAGGCCGCCGCTGAGCCGGGCGGTTCCGCGGTCGCCAACGAGTCCACCGCTGTCTGGCTGGACCGTATCGGCGCCATCGAGGGCAACGACAGCCCGACCACCGGCTCCATGGGTCTGCGCGACCACCTGGAGGAGGCCGTCCGCCAGTCCGGTGGCGACCCGCTGACCATCCAGGTCGTCATCTACAACCTGCCCGGCCGCGACTGCGCCGCGCTGGCCTCCAACGGTGAGCTGGGTCCCGATGAACTCGACCGCTACAAGAGCGAGTACATCGACCCGATCGCCGACATCATGTGGGACTTCGCAGACTACGAGAACCTGCGGATCGTCGCCATCATCGAGATCGACTCCCTGCCCAACCTCGTCACCAACGTGGGCGGGAACGGCGGCACCGAGCTCTGCGCCTACATGAAGCAGAACGGCGGCTACGTCAACGGTGTCGGCTACGCCCTCCGCAAGCTGGGCGAGATCCCGAACGTCTACAACTACATCGACGCCGCCCACCACGGCTGGATCGGCTGGGACTCCAACTTCGGCCCCTCGGTGGACATCTTCTACGAGGCCGCCAACGCCTCCGGCTCCACCGTGGACTACGTGCACGGCTTCATCTCCAACACGGCCAACTACTCGGCCACTGTGGAGCCGTACCTGGACGTCAACGGCACCGTTAACGGCCAGCTCATCCGCCAGTCCAAGTGGGTTGACTGGAACCAGTACGTCGACGAGCTCTCCTTCGTCCAGGACCTGCGTCAGGCCCTGATCGCCAAGGGCTTCCGGTCCGACATCGGTATGCTCATCGACACCTCCCGCAACGGCTGGGGTGGCCCGAACCGTCCGACCGGACCGAGCTCCTCCACCGACCTCAACACCTACGTTGACGAGAGCCGTATCGACCGCCGTATCCACCCCGGTAACTGGTGCAACCAGGCCGGTGCGGGCCTCGGCGAGCGGCCCACGGTCAACCCGGCTCCCGGTGTTGACGCCTACGTCTGGGTGAAGCCCCCGGGTGAGTCCGACGGCGCCAGCGAGGAGATCCCGAACGACGAGGGCAAGGGCTTCGACCGCATGTGCGACCCGACCTACCAGGGCAACGCCCGCAACGGCAACAACCCCTCGGGTGCGCTGCCCAACGCCCCCATCTCCGGCCACTGGTTCTCTGCCCAGTTCCGCGAGCTGCTGGCCAACGCCTACCCGCCTCTGTAAAGCGGAGTGAGGCAACGGCTGACAGCCTCAACGAGGAACTGATCAGCACCTCCTAGCCGGAGACGGCGCCCGTCCACTCCCCGTGGGCGGGCGCCGCTTTTATGCCGACCCGTGCCCCAGCCGCAAGGGGCACGGGTCGGCCTATTCCGGCGATGTCGGTCACGTCGCCCTAGCACCCGGAAACGCCGAGAAAGACTGCCCCGAAACGGTCCTCTCCCATCCCTGCATTAGGTTGGGCCGCAGTCCGGCCTATGGCTTCGTGGGCCGGAACCCAACCCACCATCAACGAGAGGTATCACCATGGCCAGTGTGGTGAAATTCAATGTGCTGACGGTTCCTCCCGGTGCCGGCGCCACCCTGGAGGAGCGTTTCGCCAAGCGCGCAGGCCTCGTGGAGAACCAGCCCGGCTTTGAGGAGTTCCAACTGCTGCGTCCCGTCGACGGGACCGACAAGTACATCGTCTACACGCGCTGGCGCTCCGAAGAGGACTACCAGAACTGGCTGAACAGCGAGGCCTTCCAGCGCGGACACGCCCAGGCCTCTGAAGACTCCCGCCGCAGCAGCCAGGGCGGCCCGGCCGCGTCCGCGAGTGAACTCTGGTCCTTCGAAGTCGTCCAGCACGTCCAGGCCCAGGACTGATCCCGGTGCGGCCCTCGGTTCTTTACCGGGGGCCGCCCACCCCCTTCATCCCTTTTCTTCTCCCCCGCACCCCTTTTGATCTGCAATGATGGAATTTGCGATTCTTGAGAAAGGCCGATCGTGTCCATGACTGCGCAGAAGGCAGGACGACCACGCCGTACCGGTCGACATCGACGGCGTCAACTGCCAGTGGGGACTATCGCGGGGCTGATTGTCGCGCTGTCAGGCGTGGGGATGGTCTCGGCCAACGTGCTCCCGTGGGAACCGTCGGACCCGGCATCCGTGGTCCCCGCCACCTCGCAGGGCAGCAGTTCTCCCATGACGCCGGAGCCCTCGCCGTCCCCGGTACCCCCACTGCTGCGCTCCGTGGTCGAAGAGGTGCCCAGCGCAAGCGGAGAACTGCGGGTCGTCGAAGGTGACGGGGAGGTCGTCGGCGAAGGCACGCTCCTGCGCTACCTGGTGGAGGTCGAAGAAGGGCTTCCCGGAGACCCCGCCGACTTCGCTGCAGCGGTCGAGCACGTGCTCAGCGACCCCCGAAGCTGGACCCACGACGGCACGCTGGCCTTCCAGCGGGTCGACGAAGAACCAGTGGACTTCCGGGTCACCCTCGCCTCCCCCGAGACCGTAGACCAGCAGTGCGCGCCACTGCAGACCAACGGCTACGTCTCCTGCTTCTCCGGGGAACGCGCGATGATCAACCAGAACCGCTGGGTGTCCGGCGTGCCGCACTTCGACGGCGACCTGGAGACCTACCGCGCCTACGTCATCAACCACGAAGTCGGCCACGCGCTCGGCTACGGCCACGTGGACTGCCCTGCCCCCGGGGAACCCGCGCCAGTCATGCAGCAGCAGACGTTCGGGCTGCAGGGGTGTGAGAAGAACGGGTGGGTGAGCCCCTGACCAGGGTCAGGGGCCGCCCGCGCGGCAAGGGCAGCCGGGCAGCGCCCTGTCCCGGCTGCCCGCCACGTCACTGCTGGGTGTAGCCGCGGCGCAGCAGCCCGTAGGTGAGGGCCTGCTCCAGCGCCGTCCACGACGCCTCGATGACGTTCTCACCCACTCCGACCGTCGTCCACTCGCCCTGCCCGTCACTGCAGTCGATGAGCACCCGGGTGACCGCGTCCGTTCCGGACGTGCCCTCCAGGATGCGGACCTTGTAGTCGACTAGTTCCATCGTGGCCAGGTCGGGGTAGACGCTCTCCAGCGCCGAGCGCAGTGCCCGGTCCAGGGCGTTGACCGGACCGTTGCCTTCCCCGGTTGCCACCACCCGCTCACCCTTGACGTAGAGCTTCACCGTGGCCTCGCTGGCGCTGGACCCGTCGGGGCGCCGCTCGGAGATAGTGCGCCACGACTCCACTTCGAAGTACCGCACCGGCTGGCCGATCTCTTCGCGCAGCAGCAGCTCCAAGGAGGCGTCGGCCGCTTCGAAGCTGTACCCGGCCATCTCCATGTCCTTGACCCGCTCCACGATCCGGCCCAGGGTCTCGCGGTCGCCGGACAAGTCCACGCCGAGCTCTTTCGCCTTCAGCTCCACCGAGGCCCGCCCGGCCATGTCGGAGACCAGCATGCGCATGTCGTTGCCGACCAGCGCCGGGTCGATGTGCTGGTAGAGGTCCGGGTCCACCTTGATCGCAGAAGCGTGCAGCCCGGCCTTGTGGGCGAAGGCGGAGATGCCGACGTAGGGCTGGTGGGTGGCTGGAGCGATGTTCGCGATCTCGGCGATAGCCTGGGACACCCGGGTCATCTCGCGCAGGCAGCCTTCGGGCAGCACATTGCGGCCGCGTTTGAGCACCAAGGCGGGGACGACCGAGAACAGGTTGGCGTTGCCGACCCGCTCCCCGTACCCGTTGGCGGTGCACTGGACGTGGGTGGCGCCCGCGTCGACCGCGGCCAGCGTGTTGGCCACGGCGCACCCCGAGTCGTCCTGGGCGTGGATGCCCAGCCGGGCCCCGGTGGCTTCGCGGACTTCGCTGACGATCTGGAAGACGTCGGACGGCAGCATGCCGCCGTTGGTGTCGCACAGCACCACCACGGAGGCCCCCGCCTCGGCCGCGGTGCGCACCACACGGAGTGCGTATTCGGGGTTGTGCCGGTACCCGTCAAAGAAGTGCTCGCAGTCAACGAAGACGCGCTGTCCCTGGCCCAGCAGGAAGGAGACCGTGTCCGCGATCATCTCGAGGTTCTCCTCGAGCGTGGTGCGCAGCGCCAGTTCGACGTGCCGGTCGTCGCTCTTCGCCACGAGGGTGACGACGGGCGCCCCGGAGTCGCGCAACGCGAGCACCTGGGGGTCCTTCGCAGCCGTGGTTCCCGCCCGCCGGGTCGAGCCGAACGCGGTGAGCTGCGCATGTTTGAGGGACAGTTCTGTTTGGGCCCGTCGGAAGAATTCTGTGTCCTTCGGATTCGCGCCGGGCCAGCCGCCCTCGATGAAACCCACACCGAACTCGTCGAGCAGCTTCGCGACCGCAAGTTTGTCGGCGACGGTGAAGTTGATGCCTTCGCGCTGAGCGCCGTCACGCAGGGTCGTGTCGAATACGTGGAAACTGTCGTCCAGCATGTGGGAACTCCCGGGTCTGGTCTGTGTCACCTGGTGGCCGACCCGCTCCCGCCAACAAAAAAGACCTCTCGTGGACACGAGAGGTCTGCGCGCTGGCGGGGTCCGTTTCAGCCAGCGCGCCTCACGATAATGATCGCCTGAGGCGGCATAGCACCAAGTGTGCCACATCTTGTTCTCTGGGTGCACCCAGGCCCCACATGCACCTGGGGTTTCCCGAGCGGGGGTAGCTCGGGAAACCCCAGGATCGTCACACCGGTGTGCTGGGCTTATGGCCGGTTCGCTCACCCGCGCCCATTAGCGGCCGAACTTGCGGATCCAGCCGTGGGAGTCGGGGCGGGTGCCGTACTGCAGGCCGACGAGCTCCTCCCGCAGGCGCATGGTGATGGGGCCGGGGGTGCCGTCACCGATCTGGAACTCGCCCTGCCGACTCTTCACGTGCGAGACGGGGGTAATGACGGCGGCAGTACCGCAGGCGAACACCTCGGTGAGCTCTCCACTGGCCGCGGCCTCCCGCCACTCGTCGGTAGAAATCCGCCCCTCTTCCACCGGGTAGCCGAGGTCGGGGGCGAGCTTCAGCAGCGAGTCACGGGTGATGCCGGGCAGGAGGGTGCCGGTCAGTTCAGGGGTGAGGAGGCGGGCGTTCTCTCCGGAACCGAAGACGAAGAAGAGGTTCATGCCGCCCATCTCCTCCACCCAGCGGTGTTCCACTGCGTCCAGCCAGACGACCTGGTCGCAGCCCTGTTCGACGGCTTGGGCCTGGGCCAGGAAGCTGGCCGCGTAGTTGCCGCCGAACTTGGCCGCACCGGTTCCGCCGGGCGCAGCCCGCGTGTAGTCCTCGCACAGCCACACGGTGACCGGTTTGACCCCGTTGGCGAAGTAGCCGCCGGACGGGGAAGCGATCAGCACGAACAGGTAGCTGCTGGACGGGCTGTTGACGCCCAGGCCGACGTCGGTGGAGATCATGAAGGGGCGCAGGTACAGGCTGGTGTCAGCCTGGGTGGGGACCCAGTCGCCGTCGTAGGTGAGCAGGGTGTCGATCGCCCCCAGGAACAGTTCTTCGGGAAGTTCCGGCATCGCCATGCGCTTCGCACTGGAGTTGAACCGTGCGGCGTTGGCTTCCGGCCGGAAGCAGGCGATGCTGCCGTCGGGGTGGCGGTACGCTTTGAGCCCTTCGAAGATCTCCTGGGCGTAGTGCAGGACTGAGGTGGCCGGGTCCAGCGACAGCGGCCCGTAGGGCTCGAGTCGGGCATCGTGCCAGCCGCGGTCTGCGGTGTAGCGGATGGTCACCATGTGGTCGGTGAACACTTTGCCGAACCCGGGGTTTTCCAGGATCGCCTCTCGCTCCTGCGGGGTCTTCCGCTCGGTGGAGAGTCGAATATCGAACGTCAACCCGCTTGTGGTGGTGCCGTTGCTCATGTGCTGCCGATCCTCTCGGATACGTCGGAACGGCGACGCTGCCGTCCCGAGGACTCTAGTGTGACGGAAACGACGCACCCGGAGCCAGAGCCAGACCCAAAACCGTGGACACGGCGACGGGCGCGCCATGGGCGCGCCCGTCGCATCAAGGGGTACTGGTGCTCAGCCGCGCCGCGCGTGAACAGCAGGGCATGAGCGGTGGTGTCCGCCTAGCCCTGCTCCGCTACTCGCTGAGCGATGTCGTCGCCAATCTGGGTGGTGGAGCGGACTCCACCGTTCTTAGCACGTTCCTGCAGGTCCTCGGCTACCGCCTGGTCGATTTGTGCTGCTGCGTCGGCGTAGCCCAGGTGTTCCAGCATGAGGGAGACAGACAGGATAGTCGCCGTGGGGTCAGCCTTGCCCTGTCCTGCGATGTCGGGTGCGGATCCGTGCACCGGCTCGAACATGCTGGGGAAGTCGCCCTCGGGGTTGATGTTGCCACTAGCGGCCAGGCCGATACCGCCGGCCACGGCCGCGCCGAGGTCGGTGATGATGTCGCCGAAGAGGTTGTCGGTGACCACCACGTCAAAGCGCCGCGGCTGGGTCACGAAGAACATGGTGGCTGCGTCGACGTGCAGGTAGTCGACTTCGACCTGGGGGTATTCGGCGCCGACCTCGCGGACCACGCGCTGCCACAGTTCGCCGGCGTAGGTCAGCACGTTGTCCTTGTGGACCAGGGTGAGCTTGTGACAGGGACGCTCAGCGGCTTTGGCGAAGGCGTAGCGGACGACGCGTTCCACACCGAGACGAGTGTTGACGCTGTCCTGGGTGGCGATCTCGTGGGGGGTGCCCTTGCGCAGCACGCCTCCCATGCCGGCGTAGGGGCCCTCAGTTCCCTCGCGCACGACCAGCATGTCGATGTCTTCGGGTGCGACACCGGCCAGCGGGGTGGTCACCCCCGGGTAGAGCCGGACCGGCCGCAGGTTGACGTAGTGCGAGAAGTTGAAGCGCAACCGCAGCAACAGGCCACGCTCCAGGACTCCACTGGGCACCGTGGGGTCGCCGACCGCTCCAAGGAGGATGGCGTCGTGCTGGCGCAGCTCCTCCTCGACCGCGTCCGGCAGGACCTCACCGGTGGCATGCCACCGTTGGGCACCCAACTCGTACTCGGTGGTGTCGAGGGTGAGTCCGTGCCGGGGGGCGACGGCGGAGAGGACCTTGAGCCCTTCGGCAACGACTTCGGGCCCGATGCCGTCACCGGGGATCACGGCCAGCTTCACAGTACGAGCGGACATAGGGAGCCTTGCCTGCCTTCAGTCTGATGGTGTCTTCACGGTGCGGCCGACACGCCGGGTTCCCAGCGGCGGACACGCGACCCGGTGTCTCATGAGTTGAGACGAGCGACAACAGGGATGAGACAAGAGTACCGAAGCAGGCGGGTTGTCGGTGAGGTCAGCACCCTTCCCCCAGGTGGAGGGCGCGCCGCCCAGTGGGAGTCGGCCGCGCACGGACCGGGCCCTCAGTGGCCGGTGGGGCCGCCGTTGTCCCGACGGTCCAGGGCGCGCTGCACGGCTTCGCGTGCCTCGTTGGCTTCAGCAGTCGTGGTTTCGTCCATGGTCAGTCCTCGATTCCTGATCCGGGAACCCATCGGGTTCAGGCATACGCCCCGATGGGTGAGCGTGGAGAAGCCGGACTCCCGGGCTTGAGGAGTGGGGACGGGTCCGGCGTGACAACGCCTCCGGTGGGATCACCTGACCGGTCCGCAGTGCCAACGTCCTGGGTGAGGTAGTGGCACACCGTTCGCGCCGCGGGCGGTTCTCGTGGTCCGTCGCCCAGCAGGCACGCAACGCTATCTGCTAGGAAGACAGAATATCGGACGCCCAACTAAAAGGGCGGTCCAGGGCCCGGAAAATAGCGCCATACCGGACAAAGCACCCTGATGCCCGGCATAAGAAAAGGGCCCCTCCGAAGGAGCGGGCCCTGGCACGCTGCTGCCGGTCAGTCAACCAAGTCCACGCGGCTGATCTCGGCGCCGATCTCCTTGGAGATCGTCTCGAGGGTCTCGTCGGGGATCGCCGAGTCCACGGTCAGCGCGATCAGCGCCGCACCGCCCTCCTTGTCCCGGCTGACCTGCATGCCGGCGATGTTCACCTGCGCCTGTCCGAGCAGTTGGCCGACTACGCCGACCACACCGGGACGGTCGTGGTAGGAGAAGAACGCCATGTGCTCGCTGGGCGCGATCTCCATGGTGTAGCCGTTGACCTCGACAAGCTTCTCCAACTGGCGCGGCCCGGTCAGCGTGCCCGAGACCGACACGCGCTGGCCGTCGGAGAGGATGGCCCGCACCGTGATGACGTTGCGCCAGTCGGGGCTCTCCTCCTCGGTGGTCAGGCTCACCTCGATACCGCGCTCCTTGGCTACCAGAGGCGCGTTCACGTAGGTCACAGCCTCTTCCACGATGTCCGTGAAGAGGCCCTTGAGCGCGGCCAGCTCGATCACCTTGACGTCGTGGGCGACGATCTCGCCCCGGACCTCCACCTCGACCCGGGTGATCGCACCGTCGGCGAGCGCGGCGAGGATACGGCCGAGCTTCTCCGTCAGCGGCAGCCCCGGCTTGATGTCCTCGGCCACGCCCTTGCCCTGGATGTTGACCGCGTCCGGCACGAACTCGCCGGCGAGCGCAAGCTTGACGGACCGGGCCACCTGGGTCCCGGCCTTCTCCTGCGCCTCGTGCGTGCTGGCCCCCAGGTGCGGAGCCACCACCACGTTCTCCAGCTCGAACAGCGGGCTGTCCGTGCAAGGCTCCTTGGCGAACACGTCCAGCCCAGCGCCGGCCACACGACCTTCCTTGAGCGCGTGGTAGAGGGCCGTCTCGTCCACGATCCCGCCGCGCGCAGCGTTGATGATCCGGACCGTCGGCTTGACCTTGCGCAGCTCTTCCTCGCCGATCAGGCCGATCGTGTCCTTCGTCTTGGGCAGGTGGATCGTGATGAAGTCGCTGCGCTCCAGCAGCTCGTCGAGCTCGACGAGCTCCACCCCCAGCTGCGCGGCCCGGGCAGGCTGCACGAAGGGGTCGTAGGCGATCAGCTTGGTGCCGAACGCCTGGAGCCGCTGGGCGACGAGCACGCCGATCCGTCCCAGGCCCACGATGCCGACGGTTTTGTCGTACAGTTCGACGCCGGTGTACTTGGAACGCTTCCACTCGCCGCGCACGAGGGCCGCGTGGGCAGCAGCAGTGTTGCGGGCCGTGGCCAAGAGCAGGTTGATGGCCTGTTCCGCTGCACTGATGATGTTGGAGGTGGGCGCGTTGACGACGAGCACGCCCGCCTTGGTGGCGGCCTCGACATCCACGTTGTCCAGTCCGACGCCCGCACGCGCCACAACCTTGAGGGAGGGCGCCGCGGCCAGCACCTCAGCGTCCACTTTGGTGGCGCTGCGCACGATCAGCGCGTCGACTCCGGCGAGCGCGGGAAGGAGCTGGGAACGGTCGGCGCCGTTGACGTGGCGGACTTCAAAGTCCTCTTCCAACAGCGCGATTCCTGCGGGCGAAAGTTCTTCCGCGACCAGGACGACTGGCTTGGGCACAACGAATTCCTTAGAGGGAGTGCGTGTGGGTTCGACTGCGGTCGCAGCCACGACATTGCCGGCGTCGGCTCCGGCCAGGCGCCAGAACGAGGAGAAGTCTAGCGCTGGGTGGCTCTACCGTGACAGGAATCCAGCTTAACCGACCCCCTGTCCCGGGATTGGTGTGGACCACCCCTCCACGCGAGGAGGGTCCCGGAGTGTCACACACCCGGGACCCGTGAGCGACTGCCGTAGCCGGATCAGTTCTTCAGCCAGCTCATCAGCGAGCGCAGCTCAGTGCCGACCTTCTCGATCTGCTCGCCCTGCTCGGCCTCACGCCGCTTGAGGAAGTTCGGACGGCCCTTGTCGAACTCCTCCACCAGCTCCTTGGCGTAGGTGCCGTCCTGGACCTCCTGGAGGATCTTGCGCATCTCCTCGCGGGTGGACTCGGTGATGACGCGCGGACCCCGGGTGTAGCCGCCGTACTCGGCGTTGTCCGACACCGACCAGTACATCTTGGAGATGCCGCCCTCGTACATGAGGTCGACGATGAGCTTCATCTCGTGCAGGCACTCGAAGTAGGCCACCTCAGGCTGGTAGCCCGCCTCGACCAGGGTGGCGAAGCCGGCCTTGATCAGCTCGGAAACGCCGCCGCAGAGCACGGCCTGCTCGCCGAACAGGTCGGTCTCGGTCTCTTCCTTGAAGGTGGTCTTCAGCGCACCGGCGCGGGTGCCGCCGATGGCCTTGGCGTAGGAGAGGGCCAGGTCCCAGGCCGAACCGGAGGCGTCCTTCTCCACGGCGACCAGCACGGGAACGCCGCGGCCGGCCTCGAACTGGCGGCGCACCAGGTGGCCCGGGCCCTTGGGGGCGACCATCGCCACGTCCACACCCTCCGGCGGGGTGATGAGGCCGTAGCGGATGCTGAAACCGTGCCCGAAGAACAGCGCGTCGCCCTCGTTGAGGTGCGGGGCGATCTCGTTGGCGTACAGGTCGCGGTGGATGTGGTCGGGCACCAGGATCATGATGAGGTCGGCTTCCTGGGCCGCCTCCGCCGGTGTGACGACCCGCAGGCCGTCCTCTTCGGCCTTGGCCCGGCTCTTCGAGCTCTCGGGGAGCCCGACCCGCACGTCGACGCCGGAATCCCGCAACGACAGCGCGTGCGCGTGCCCCTGGCTGCCATAGCCGATGACGGCGACGGTACGCCCCTGGATGATATTCAGGTCTGCGTCGTCGTCGTAGTACATCTGTGCTGCCACTTCGGCTTAACTCCTTGCTGAGAGATCTGTCGTCCGTACGACGCGACGGGCGGAACCGGGCCGGACGCCGCCGCGCCGGGACTTGTGGAATCCCCGGCGGGAATCCCCGGGATACAGGGTCAGGCGCTGCGCTCGACCACGCGCAGCGACCGGTCAGTGATGGACCTGGGACCGCGGCCGAGAGCCACCACTCCCGACTTCACTAGTTCCTTGATCCCGAACGGCTCCAGGTTACGGATCAGCGCTTGGAGCTTCTCCGGTTGCCCGGTGGCCTCGATGACCACCACGTCCGGGTTCACGTCGACGACGTTGGCGCGGAACAACTGGGCCGTCTCCAGCACGTGGGAACGGTTGCTCGAATCGGCTTTGACCTTGATGAGCAGCAGTTCCCGACGCACCGACGCCTCGGGGTCCATCTCGACGATTTTGATGACGTTGACCAGCTTGTTGAGCTGCTTGGTCACCTGCTCCAGGGGATGGCGGTCGCAGTTGACCACGATTGTCATGCGGGACAGCCCCTCATATTCGGTGGGTCCCACCGTGAGGGAGTGGATGTTGAAGCCGCGACGGGAGAACAGGGAGGCTACGCGAGCGAGCACTCCAGGCGTGTCCTCCACCAGGACGGACAGCGTGTGCAGACTCATTCGTCAACCTCTCCTATTCTTCCTCGTCGTCCCATTCAGGCGCCATGTCGCGCGCGTACTGGATGTCGTCGTTGCTGACTCCAGCCGGGACCATCGGCCAGACCATTGCGTCGTGGTGGACCGTGAAATCGATCACCACGGGCACGTCGTTGATGGCCATGGCTTTCTCGATGGTGGCGTCCACGTCTTCTGCGCGGTCGCAACGCAGCCCGACACAACCGTACGCCTCTGCGAGGCGGACGAAGTCCGGAATGCGCACCTTCCCGTCTTCGGGGGTGGGCGCGGTGTGCAGGTTGGTGTTGGAGTAGCGGCCGTCGTAGAACAGGGTCTGCCACTGGCGGACCATACCGAGGTTGCCGTTGTTGATCACCGCAACCTTGATCGGGATGCCTTCGATCGCGCAGGTGGCCAGCTCCTGGTTGGTCATCTGGAAGCAGCCGTCGCCGTCGATCGCCCAGATGACCCGATCGGGGTCGCCGACCTTGGCGCCGAGGGCCGCGGGGATGGCGAAGCCCATCGTTCCGGCGCCGCCCGAGTTGACGAAGGAGCCGGGACGCTGGTGGTCGATGAACTGGGCAGCCCACATCTGGTGCTGGCCCACTCCGGCGACGTAGGTGGCGTCGGGGCCGACGATCTGGCCGATGCGCTTGATCACGTACTGGGGGGCGAGCGAACCGTCCTCCGGCTCGGTGTAGCCCAGCGGGTAGGTCTCGCGCATTCGGTTGAGCTGCTCCCACCACGCGGTGTAGTCGCCCTGGCGTCCGGCGGCTTGGTCGGCACGGACCGCCACGATCAGATCCGCGATGACCTCCCGGCAGTCGCCCACGATCGGCACGTCGGCGTACCGGTTCTTGGAGATCTCGGCCGGGTCGATGTCGGCGTGCACGATGGTGGCGTGGGGGGCGAACGAGCTGAGCTTGCCGGTGACCCGGTCATCGAACCGGGCGCCCAGCGCCACGATCAGGTCGGCGCGCTGCAGGGCGCCGACCGCGGCGACGGTGCCGTGCATTCCCGGCATGCCGAGGTTCTGGGGATGGCTGCTGGGGAAGGTGCCCAGTGCCATGAGGGTGGTGACGACCGGAATCCCTGTCAGTTCAGCCAGTACACGCAGTTCTTTGGACGCACCCGATTTGAACACTCCGCCGCCGACGTAGAGCACGGGGCGTTTGGCTTCGGCGATCAGCCGTGCCGCCTCCCGCACCTGCTTACCGTGCGGTTTGGTGACGGGGCGGTAGCCGGGCAGTTCGGGCCGTTGCGGCCATTCGAAGCGGGTCTGTGCTTGCAGCGCGTCCTTGGCGATGTCCACGAGGACCGGGCCAGGACGGCCGGTGGAGGCGATGTGGAAGGCCTCGGCGATGGTGCTGGCGATCTTGGAGGGGTCCCGGACCAGGAAGTTGTGCTTGGTGATCGGCATGGTGATGCCGCAGATGTCGGCTTCCTGGAACGCGTCGGTGCCGATCGCCGGGCTGGCCACCTGCCCGGTGATCGCGACCACGGGGACCGAGTCCATGTAGGCGTCTGCAAGCGGGGTCACCAGGTTGGTCGCGCCGGGGCCACTGGTGGCGATACACACCCCTGGTCGTCCCGTGGCGTAGGCATATCCTTCGGCTGCGTGCCCGGCCCCCTGCTCGTGGCGCATGAGGATGTGGCGCACCTTGGTGGAGTCGTACAGCGGGTCGTAGGCGGGGAGGATCGCCCCCCCAGGGATTCCGAACACGACATCGACGCCGACATGCTCCAGCGCCCTGATGAGCGATTGGGCTCCGGTCATCTGCTCGGTCATCACTAGATCCTTCGGAGAGGGCGGGTAACGCGTGACTGGCAACAAAAAAACCCCCACCGCGTAGCGGTTGAGGGGAGCGCGCAGCGTCGACTCGGTCAGCGGGCTGCGCGCTGACCAAGTACGAGAATCAGAAAGTTGCTCTGCACGTCAACAACAATGACCGAGCTGAGGGTGTCACGTCAAACAGAACGCCCATTCGTCTCACAATGTGAGATACACACTCCGCTATTCGAACCGGGGGCGCCTGATGGGCACCCTCTCCCCCACACCCGTCTGACCTGGACTTTCTTGGGGTAAGCGCCGGCATTCTCCGGCCGCCGTGGACGGACTGTGCCGGGAATCTCACAGCGCGGCGGCGTTCGTTTCGCCGCCCACCAAGGCTTCCACCCCGGCAGCGTCCATCGGCCGTCCCACCAGGAACCCCTGGCCGTAGGCGCACCCCATCTCCCGCAGCCGCCGCAACTGCCACGGGTGTTCGATCCCCTCAGCGACCACCTGCACCCCCAGGTCCTGGCCCAGGCGGATGAGAGTCCGCGTCAACAGGGTCACCGTCTCATCGGCGTCCAAGTCTCGGACGAACGACGGGTCGATCTTGATCTCGTCCACGCGCAGCCGCCGCAAATGGGACAGGGACGCGTGGCCCATCCCGAAGTCGTCCACGGCCAGCCGGACCCCCAGCTCGCGCAGCTTGGTGAGGTGCTCCGCCGCGACCACCGGGTTCTCCAGCAGGACCTCCTCGTCGACCTCCACGGTCAGCGCTTCCGCGTTGAGCCCGCTCTCCGCGAGCACTTCCTCCACGCTCTGCACGAACCCCGCGGAGAGCACCTGCCGGGCCGACACGTTCACTGACAAGCCGATGTCCAACCCTGTCGTGGCGCGCCACACCGCGACCTTCTGGCAGGCCTCCCGCAGGATCCACTCGCCCAGCGGGACGATGAGCCCCGACTCCTCAGCAGGGCCGAGGAACTCCTCCGGGGGCACGAGCGACCCGTCCGCCCGCCGCCACCGCACGAGCGCCTCCACCGCGGTCACCTGGGAAGTCTCCAAGCTGACGACCGGCTGGTACTCCAGGACAAACGCGTGCTCCGCGAGCGCCTGCCGCAGCTCGGTCTGCAGTTCGAGCCGCTCCACCACCTGGGCGTGCATGTGCGCCGCGTACACCTCGACGCGGCCGCCGCCGTGCTCCTTGGCCCGCGCCATCGCCATGTCCGCGTTGCGCAGCAGCTCCGCCCCGTCGATCCCCGGCTCCGCGAACGCGACCCCCACGCTGGCGGTCACGATCACGTCGCGGTCCGCCACCGGGAAAGGCTCGCCCTCGATCACCTGGATCATCCGCTCGGCCAAGTCGACCACGCTGTCGGCCCGCGGACGGTCCTCCACCAGCGCCACGAACTCGTCGCTGCCCCACCGGGCCAGCGTGTCACCCGTGTCCAAAACTGCGCGCAGCCGGTGTCCGACCTGGGCGAGCAGGTAGTCGCCGAACGCGTGCCCCGCAGAGTCGTTGACCGCGGTGAACCCGTCCAGGTCCAGGAAAATGACGGCGACCTCCGGCTGTTCCCGGCCGCCCTCCGCTTCAGCGTGCCCGCTCAGCACCTCCCGGACCCGCTCTTCGAGGTAGGCGCGGTTCGGCAGCCCGGTCACCCCGTCGTGGAAAGTCAGGTGGTCGACCTGCTTCTGCAGCTCCACCTGGGCGCTGATGTCGCGCGTGGTCAACAGGAACCGGACCGGCTCACCGGGGCGTTCGTATACCGAGACGGTGGACGTGGTGTGCCGCCAGGTGCCGTCGGCGGCACGCACCCGGGCGCGCACCCGCGCGCTCTCCGCCCCGTTCCGCAGCTCGGCGGCGGCAGCGGCCAAGTCGGGCAGGTCCTCGGGGTGGACGAGCGACGTGACCGGCTCCGCGAGCAGCGGATCGCCGTCGCGGTACCCGAACATGGCGCCCGCCCCCGGGCTCATGTAGCAGATCCGGCAGTCCTCTTCCAGGATCACGATGATGTCGCCGCTGTGCTCCGCCAGATCGTGCAGGTGTCGCTCCCGGGTCTGCACGATTCGCGCCAAGACGGTGGTCTCGTCCATCAAGCCGACCATGCGCACCAGGAGGACGAGGACCGCGGATCCCGCGGTGAGCGGGAGCACCGGGGCGATGCCTTCCGCGCGCAGCCCGGCAATGGTGATGACCACGGCCGCCGTGCTCAACGCGGTGACCGCGGCGATCTCCGGGGCGACCCGGTAGAGGCCGCGTCCGGTGATCCGCCGGGGCGCCGTTCCCGGCTTCCGCTTCACCACTGCCGGGATCGCGCCCAGCAGCAGGAAGCCCAGCAGCCGCACCGGGTACTCGATTCCTCCCGCGACCGCCTCCCCGGACAGTCGGCCCACCGCCCCGATGAGGTCGGCAGCGCAGATGGTGACGAACGCGCCCATCGCGAGCAGCACCGCGCGCCGGGTGCTGTGCGGTGAGGTGAGGACCAGGGGCGCCAGCAGGCACACCACGGCGATGTCCGTGACCGGATAGACCAGCGCGAACGCCATGGCCCCCGCATTGCCGCCCAGCTCCTGGTAGAGCGGTTGGAAGAGCACCAGCCACACGGTGCTGAACACCGCGGCGGCGCACACGTAGCTGTCTGTGACATGCCGGACCAGGGCCCGGGGGCGTCGCGGCAGCGGCGCGAACCGCAGGAAGCCCACCGTGAACAGGGGCAGCGCCACCAGGGAGAACAGGTCGCCGAAGGTCAGTGAGAACGCGCCCGCGTTGAGGAGGCCGGTGACCCCGTAAGTGATTGACCCCGCACACCAGGCCAGGGCAGCGAACCCGAACAGCCGCAGCGCCCCGGCACTGTCCGGGACGTCGCCGTCCGCACCCTCGACGCGCATCCGGGCGCGGGCAGCGTAGAGCAGTGCAGCTGCCGCTCCTGCGGCCGCCACCGCTGTGGGCCACGTCCCCGCCCATACAGTCAAGGGCACCTCACCGACACGGACGAGGGTGCCCAACACGTAGCTCATGAACAAGCCCAGGATCGCGCTCAGCCATACCCGTGTCCCGCCCTTCATGGCGCCCTCCTCGCCTGGAGGGCTCCCTGAAGGGCGCTTCCGCTTCTGCGGAGGCTTTTCCTGGTGGTGTTGACCGCAGCCATGGGCACCCCTCCGTTGACGGCAGTGGAGTCCTTCGGGCTCACGTCCCGGGATGCGCCCCGGTGCACTGACAGGACCTACGTCCAGGTGGTCTGCCGGGCTTGCGTCGCTCTCTCCCGACCTTGCGCACCCGAAGGCCGCGGGGCCAGGCAGACCACGCTCCCGATAGGGGTGCGAGGTCTTCTCACGGCTTCTTCAGGTTGTCTCACGCTAGTCAACCAAGGTCACGGGGAGGTTGAGAGCATAGCGAGAATATGTGACATGTTGATCACTCTTGGTGATCAACATGTCTGTCATCCCCGGTGGAGGCCCGTGCCGTAGCACTCCTCCGTCAGCCCGAGACCCCCAGCCGCTCCAGGATGAGCTGCCGTGCCCGTCCCGCGTCCGCCTGGCCCTTGGTCTCCCGCATGACCGCACCGACCAGGGCGCCCACCGCGGCGATCTTGCCGTTGCGGACCTTCTCGGCGGCGTCCGCGTTGTTCGCGATCGCCTGGTCGACGATCGCGCCCAGGGCAGCGTCGTCGCTGACCACCCGCAGCCCGCGGGCTTCCACCACCTCGTCCGGCTCGCCTTCTCCTGCGAGCACCCCGTCGACCACCTGCCGGGCCAGCTTGTTGGTGAGCGACCCCTCGGCAACCAGCTCCACGACCCGGGCGACCTGGGCCGGGGTGATCGGCAGCTCGCTCAGCTCCACACCGGTCTCCGTGGCCCGCCGCGACAGGTCGTTCAACCACCACTTGCGCGCCTCAGCCGGGGGAGCGCCCGCGGCAACAGTCTGCTCGACCAGGTCGACCGCGTTCGCATTGACGAGGTCCTGCAGCTCCTTGTCGGTCAGGTTCCATTCGGCCTTGAGCCGGCGCCGCTTCGCGGAAGGCAGTTCCGGCAGGGTGGCGCGGAGCTGCTCCACCCATTCGCGGTCGGGCGCGACCGGCACCAGGTCAGGGTCGGGGAAGTAGCGGTAGTCCTGCGCCTCCTCCTTGCTGCGCCCCGCCACAGTGGTTCCCGTGCTCTCCTGGAAGTGCCGGGTCTCCTGCACGACGCGGCCGCCCGCGGACAGGACCCCGCCCTGCCGTTCGATCTCGTGGCGGACCGCCCGCTCGATCGAACGCAGCGAGTTGACGTTCTTCGTCTCAGTCCGGGTGCCCCACTCCGTGCTCCCGCGCGGCTTCAGCGAAACGTTGACGTCGCAGCGGAGCGAACCCTCCTCCATGCGCACGTCGGAGATCCCCAGGGCGCGGATCAGGTCACGCAGCTCCCGTACATAGGCGCGGGCCACCTGGGGAGCCCACTCCCCGGCGTCCTCGATCGGCTTGGTGACGATCTCCAGCAGCGGAATCCCCGCGCGGTTGTAGTCGACGGTGGAGTACTCGGCGCCGTGGATCCGGCCGTCAGCCCCGCCCACGTGCGACGTCTTACCGGTGTCCTCCTCCATGTGGACGCGCTCGATACCGATCCGGAACTCGCGCGGCCCTTCCGGGGTGTCCACCGTGACGTCGAGGTACCCGTCGTAGCAGAGCGGCTCGTCGTACTGCGAGATCTGGTAGTTCTTCGGCATGTCCGGATAGAAGTAGTTCTTCCGGGCAAACCGGCACCACTCGGCGATAGAGCAGTTCAGCGCAAGACCGAGCCGGATCGCGCTCTCCACTGCCGCGCTGTTGACCACCGGCAGCGCACCCGGCAGCGCCAGGCACACCGGGCACACCTGGGTGTTCGGTTCGGCGCCGAAAGTAGTGGCGCAGGAGCAGAACATCTTCGAGCGGGTACCCAGCTCGACGTGGGTCTCCAATCCCAGTACCGGCTCGTACCCGCGCAGTACCTCGTCGTAGGGCATCAGCGCCGTAGCACCGCCCTTGGCGGAGTGGTCACTCGTCACCGCGCTACCCATCGCCGCACAACCCGCTTCCGTTGTTTTTCGTTTCGAACCGTTCCCGTCCGGTGCTGCCCCACCGAACAGGTCACTTGTCGTTGAGCACCTCGTGGCCCGCCGTCCGGGCAGCGCACCGACGGGCACCTTCCGAGCCTACCGAGGGCCGAACACAGGGATGACTTTTTAGGGCCGCATCGGCGAAGGCTTCTGGGATATTACGGGAAGCGTACGATTGTTCAGCGGTTTCGCCGGGACCGCCAGCGGGTCCCGCCCCAGAGGTTAGGCTTTCCTTCGACCGTTCCGACCCCGCGCCAGCCAGCCCTGAGCTCGCGCCGGGAGCCACTTCCCCGCCACCCGCTGTTTTCGCCTGGAAGACATCGTGCCGAGTCTGCTGTCCCGCGTGCGATCCGGACTGTGCGCCGCCACCGCAGCCATCCTCCTCGCCTGCTGGGGGCCTTCGCTTCCCGCGGCCGCGGAGTCCACGTCTATTGCACGTGTCGACCGCAACGGGACCCCTGGCGAGAACGTCCACTTCACCAACGGGGAATCCGCCACCACCACGCTGTTCGAACTCCGAGTGGACGACGACACGACGGTGGCCGCCTACTGCGTGGACGTCAGCCGCAACGTCGACTACACGGCTGCCTACACCATGGCGGAGTGGCCGCAGCTTCCGGGGGCCGCCCACGCCGGCAAGATCGTCTGGATCGTGCGCAACTCCTACCCTGTGCTGCCGTTGGAGGAAGTGGCGGAGCACAGCGGCATCGACGGGCTGAGCGCCGAACAGGCGATCGCGGGCACCCAGGCGGCGATCTGGCACTTCAGCAACGGCATCCAGTTGCGTCCGCCTGGTTTCGGGGACTCCGGTGCCGCACACGTGCACGCGCTCTACCGGTACCTGCTGGACCATGCGACTCCCGTAGCCGAACCCGACGCCCCGCTAGGGCTCGTCCCGACCGAGGTCGTCGGGGAGACGTCGTCCTCGCTGGGCCCGCTGACCGTGCACACCACGGGTGACGCACCGGTACGGCTGACCGTGAACGGGATTGGAGAAGCCGCGCTGGTCGACGCCGACGGCTCCCCGGTCTTTGAAGCCCGTGACGGCGATGAAATCCTCCTCGCGCTCCCCGCAGACGTCGAGGAGGGCACGGCCACCGTGTATGCGCGCACCGACCAGGCAGAAATCCTGCCCGGCCTGGTCTACACGGGTAAGGACGGGGTGCAGACCCAGCCTTTGGTCGTCGCTGATACGGCGACCATTGCCCTGACTGTCGCGGCGCGCGTGAGCTGGAACGCGCCTGATTCCGCCGCCTCCGCGTCTCCTTCCGGATCGCCCTCGGATGCCCCCGCCCCCGAGCAGTCCGCCTCAGCGCCTGCCCCTACGCCGCCTGCTGAGCCTGCCGCGCCGATCGTCGCCGAGGACAAGCGCATCGAAGCGGACCTGCCCCTCACCGGCACCTGGCTGGGTGCTGTCCTGGCCGGCGCGCTGGCACTGCTGGGCCTCGGCGCAGTACTGATCCTGGTGACCTGGCGTAGGCGGCGCTGACGTTTCCCGCACGTGAGACGGCACACACAGTGAGGTGACCGAGACCGACCAGAGCTTTCCGCTTTCCCCAGAAAAATCATCAACTTTAGGTAATCCGGACACCTGTTCTGCGCGTCCTCTTCCCCTGGAGACTATCCGGCATCATAAAAATTGATGACCCACGCCGGAGATGTCCGGTTCATTACTCCTATTACCGCAGGTCGCCGCGGGAAAAGAAAAACCCGCGGAAGGTTGTGTGCATATATCACCTCATGGTTGATACCTCAAGAACCAAAAGCACTTCCGGGGTTTTCTCCTACCGTAGAAAGATCGGATAAAGACGGCTATTATCTGCCGTGCGGTGATACCCACCGCCCCGCGGCTTTGGTGCCGGTGGTCTGGTGAGCGGCCTGACGCCACACGTCCACTCTCTGCTGCGACCGGGCACCCGCATCGAAGCACCAACGATCGAGTTGCTTTCCTCAAACGCGGTCCCCGTGCGACCCCTGGCCGCACGCGGCGTCCCGCACGGTCGGATCGCCTGTCCACCCCCTCAACAACTCTGGGATACGACTTGTTGACCACAGACTCTTCCTCCCGTACACCCCGCGGTGTGCGGCGCGCGCTGGTCACTGTCGCCGGTACGGCGACCGCCGCGTTCCTCGCCTTCGGCATGTCGGCCGCACCCGCGTTCGCTGACCACTACTCCGGTGGTGCCGACGCCCAGTACACGGGCAACGTCGCGAGCGGTCACACCCTGTCGTTCGACCGCGGTTCGGTCGGCACCGTCCTCTTCCAGCTGACCCTCAGCGACGGCACCAAGATCCCCGCCTACTGCATCGACTTCGAGACCCCCATCCGGTCCAAGGCGAAGTACGAGGAGGGGGACTGGAGCGAATACCCCGGTGAGGGCGAGTTCGCCAACTCCCAGCCGGGCAAGGTCCTCTGGATCCTCCAGAACTCCTACCCCGAGCTCTCCGCGGACCAGCTCAGCGAGCGGACCGGGATCAAGGACCTCACCGCCAAGGACGCCCTCTCCGCCACCCAGGCCGCGATCTGGCACTTCAGCAACGGTGTCAACCTGAAGGAGAAGGGCACCCCGAAGAAGGTCTGGAAGCTCTACAACTACCTCATCGAGAACGCCACCGAGATCCAGCAGGCTCCGGCCTCGCTGACCATCAGCCCCAACGAGGCTTCGGGTGAGTCCGGCGGCCTTATCGGTGAGTTCACGGTCTCCACCACCGCCAGCTCGGTGCCGCTGACCCTGAACGGCCCGGAGGGCGTCCAGACCGTTGACCTCGAGGGCAACCCGGTCACCGAGGTCGGCAACGAGGACAAGTTCAGCGTGCTGGTGCCGGAAGGCACTGCGGACGGCGAGGCCACCGTCAGCGCTTCCGTCTCCGCGACCGTGGAGATCGGCCGCCTGTTCAAGGGCCTGCAGGGCGACCCGCCCACCCAGACCCTGATCACCGCAGACAAGGCCGAGACCACCGCCAGCGCTGAGGTCAAGGTCACCTGGACCGCTCCCGCCCCCTCGGACGACGAGACCCCGGGCGATGACGAGACCCCGGGTGACGACGAGACCCCGGGCGATGACGAGACCCCGGGTGACGACGAGACCCCGACCCCGGGCGACGACGAGACCCCGCCTGCCACGGAGTCGCCGAAGCCCACTCCTCCGGCTGACGACAAGCCCGGCCTGCCCGTGACCGGTGCTGCGCTCGGCGGTCTGATCGCCGCTGCGGTCGTCGCCGTCGGCGGTGGCGGTGCCGCAATGTACCTGGCCCGCAAGCGCAAGAGCAACGCTGACGACGCCTGATCCGTCTCCACTCTGCTGAGAGACGCTACCTGACGCGAAGGCCCCTGCCGCAGCCGCGGCGGGGGCCTTCCTCCTGTGTGCGGGGTGCCGTGCCCCGCACACAACACACAGCGCCTCCGGGAGGCTCCCGGAGGCGCTGCAGCGGCTTCAGGACGTGTTTAGACCGCGTAGGCGCACTGCGACAGCAGGTCGCCGCCCCACTTGTCCCGCAGGGCCGCCTCCACGGCCGCACCCGCCTGGTAGGCGCGGTCGTCGGCCAGCGTCGGCGCCATGATGTGCAGGCCCACCGGCATGTTGTCTTCCGGAGCGAGCCCGCACGGCACCGACAGCGCAGCGTTCCCCGCCAGGTTCGTCGGGATCGTGCACAGGTCGGCCAGGTACATCGCCATCGGATCGTCGATGCGCTCGCCCAGCCGGAACGCCGTAGTCGGCGTCGTCGGCGAAACCAGCACGTCAGCCTGCTGGAACGCGGCTTCAAAGTCCCGTTTGATGAGTGTGCGCACCTTCTGCGCCGACCCGTAGTAGGCGTCGTAGTAGCCGCTCGACAGCGCGTAGGTGCCCAGGATGATGCGGCGCTTCACCTCGGGACCGAACCCTTGGGCGCGGGTCAGCGCCATCACCTCGTCGGCGCTCCGCGTCCCGTCGTCGCCGACCCGCAGGCCGTAGCGCATGGCGTCGAAGCGGGCCAGGTTGGACGAGCACTCGCTGGGCGCGATGAGGTAGTACGCCGCGAGCGCGGCGGTGAAGCTCGGGCAGGACACTTCGACGATCTTGGCGCCCAGCGACTCGAAGAGCTCCACAGCCTCGGTGAAACGCTGCATCACACCCGGCTGGTAGCCCTCGCCGGACAGCTCCTTGACCACGCCGATGCGCATTCCGGAAACGTCGGCGCGTCGGGCCGCTTCCACCACCGGGGGCACCGGCTCGTTCACCGACGTAGAGTCGCGCGGGTCGTGCCCGGAGAACGCCTCGTGCAGCAGAGCCGCGTCCAGGACATTGCGGGCGATCGGCCCGGGCGTGTCGAGCGAGGACGCGAAAGCGATCAGACCGTAGCGCGACGACGTGCCATAGGTGGGTTTGGCGCCGACGAGGCCGCACACAGCCGCGGGCTGCCGGATGGAGCCGCCGGTGTCGGTTCCGGTCGCCAGCGGGGCTTCGAAAGCGGCTACTGCGGCAGAGGAGCCTCCGGACGACCCGCCGGGCACCCGGTCGGTGTCCCACGGGTTGCGGGTGGGACCGTAGGCGGAGTTCTCCGTCGAGGACCCCATGGCGAACTCGTCCAGGTTGGTCTTGCCGAGAATGACGAGCCCGGCGTCCCGGAGACGTTCCGTGACCGTGGCGTCGTAGGGCGACTGCCAGCCCTCGAGGATCTTCGACGCCGCGGTGGTAGGCATGTCCTTGGTGGTGAACACGTCCTTGTGCGCCACGGGCACCCCGGCCAGCGGGCCGAGTTTCTCCCCTGCGGCGCGCCGGGCGTCCACCGCGCGGGCCTGTTCCAGCGCTTTGTCGGCGGCGACGTGGAGGAACGCGTGGATCTGGCCGTCGACTTCCGCGATCCGGTCCAAGTAGGCCTGGGTGGCTTCGACCGCGGAGGTCTCCCCTGAAGCGATGGCCGCGCCGAGTTCAGCAGCGCTCAGCTTGAGCAGCTCGGTCATCCTTCCTCCCCCAGGATCTGCGGGACCCGGAACCGGCCGTCCTCCACCGCTGGAGCCTCCGCCAGCGCCTGGTCGGGGGTGAGGCCGGGCTTGACCTCGTCAGGACGGTAGACGTTGGTCAACGGCAGAGCGTGCGAGGTCGGTGGGATGTCGCCCTTGGCGACCTCCTGCACCTTGGCCACAGCGGAAATGATCACATCAAGCTGGGCAGCGAGCTGGTCGAGCTCGTCCTCGGGCAGCGCCAGCCGCGCCAACCGGGCGAGGTGCGCGACCTCATCACGGGTGATGGCGGACATGGATTGCAAACCGTTCCTTCGGCAGATTCGGACAGGTCAATCCTATGGCTGCTGCGGGGTGGTCGGTGGTCTCATTCCGCTGTGCGGCCAGGATGTCCCGGTGCTGCTCGCCGACGGCGAGATCGCCAAGTCACCATGCTCCAGCAGCCATCCGGTGACCGCACCCGCATCCAGCGGCGGGGTGAAGTACCGGCCCTGGGCCGCATAGCAGCCGAGGGCGCGGACCGCTTCGACCTGCTCCGCATTCTCCACCCCTTCGGCGATAGCCCGCAGTCCCAGCGTGTTCATCAGGTCCACAGCGGCTTCTACGACCACCTTGCTGTCGGAATCATCGATCACGTGGCGGACGAACGACCCGTCCACCTTGACTTCCCCGACGGGCAGGCCGTTGAGGCGGGCCAAGGTGAAATAGCCGGTGCCGAAGTCGTCCAACGCGACCGTGACTCCCAGCTCCGCAAGGGACATGATGGCGGGAATGATCGCTTCCGCGTCCGAGACCAGGGCGCGTTCGCTGATCTCCAGCCGCAGGGCCTTCGGCTGGAGCCGGTACCGCCGCAGCCCGGATTCGATGCTCTCCGGCAGGGTCGGGTCCAGCAGCTCCCGGGCAGACAGGTTGATCGCCACGGGCAGGGTGATGCCCTCGCTCCACCAGCGGGCAGCCTGCGCGCACGTCTGCTCGATGACCTCGTGGGTGAAGCTCCGCATCAGATAGGACTGTTCCACCATGGGGACGAACTCCTCCGGCGGGAGGATCCCCCTCCGGCGGTGCCGCCAGCGCACCAAGGCTTCCAGCGCGACCACGCGCTCATCGGCCAGCGCGACGATCGGCTGGTAGAACATCTCCAGCTCGTTTTCGATGAGGGCGCGGCGCAGTTCCCCGAACAGGCTCAACCGGGCCGCGGAGTTCCGGTCCTTGTGCGGAGCGTACAGCTCCACCCCGGTGCGCTGTTCCTTGGCCACGTACATGGCCACGTCGGCGCGCTGCATCAGCAGTTCGAAGTCGGGGGCGTGGTCGGGGTAGAGCGCGATGCCGATGCTGGCTTCCAGGTCGAAGTCCATCCCGTCCAGGCGCAGGGGTTCCGCCAAAGCGACCCGCAGCCGCGCCGCGACTTCGCGGGCCGAAGCCGCGTCCCGCACCTGGGGCAGCAGCACCGCGAACTCGTCCCCGCCGAGCCGGGCCACCAGGTCTCCGGGGCGCACGCTGTGGGTGAGGCGGTAGGCGACGGTCTGCAGCAGCCGGTCGCCGGTGGGGTGGCCCAGGGTGTCGTTGACTTCTTTGAAACGGTCGAGGTCCAGCAGGAGGAGTCCGACGCACTGCCGGCGCTCCTGGGCTTCGCTGAGCGCCTCCTGGGTGCGCAGAATCAGCAGCTTGCGGTTGGCCAGGCCGGTGAGTTCGTCGTGGTTGGCCTGGTATTCGCGCTTCACCGACAGGGAGGCGCTGCTGTACAGCGCGGCAAGCGGGAAGAAGAACAGCGGCACCAGCCAGATCGAGTGCGCCATGGCGATGACGACGAGCGGCGCCAAGCTGAGGAGGACCCCGGCGACGAAGAGGCGGTAGCCGAGGTCCTTCATCAGCACCCGGTGCAGCGGGATGCGCTCGTGCATGGCGACCGCGCACTCGACCAGCAGCAGGTTGGTGACGAAATAGGCGCCCGCGGCCAGGACGACCATCACCAGCCCCGACCCCTGCGGCACCCACGGCACGAGGGGGGTGCGGGGGTAGGCCAGTTGGATGACAGCGTCCGCGACCCCGAAGCTCAGCGTGTACTGGGCGATGTTGAACGCGATGCGGTGCGGCTCCTGTCCGCGCGTGACCCCTGCCAGGAGGGAGCCCACGGCCTGGACCAGCCCGGCGATCGGCAGGCCGTGGTAGATGACGAGGGCGAAGGAGAACGGCAGGGACGTAGGGGCGTTCCCGCCCGTGGGCCGCTGCGCGGCGATAGGACGCAACTCTCCGATGATCACCATGCACAGCAGGACCCACACGAGCGGCTCGGTAGCGAACACCTGGAGTCGGTCAGCCCTCAGCCAGATCAGGGACACGACGAGGAGAACGCAACCGGCCACCGTGGTACTGGCGAAGTACAGCCACAGCGGCGTCCCGACCCGGGGGCCGACATCCCGGGTGCTGGTGGGATCTTTCATGACGTCCTCGGGATGGTTCGTGGAACGCGCGGACGGCCGAATTCCCCTCCGCCCTTCGCGCCCCGCACGGGTTCTGACACGACGGTTTTCCGGACATGTCCGGACCCGGAAAACGGTCGCGAACGGCTTGGACCGCTGCTGGTCAGCTTACGCCGTTTCGTCACCAAGTGTCGCTGATTGCAGACTTTCAGTAAACCGATGGTTGTGGCGGGTGTCCCTTTCCGCTTCAAACGACACCGCAGCGGTGACCTTTCGATCGCGTATCGTATTACTCCCCTAGCAGACTGACATCAGGTCCTGGTGGTGATCAGACCGACTTTTTGGCCGGGAATGCTCAGCTCAGGACGGATTCATCCTCGGAGAGACGGGCTGCCCTGGCCGCTTCCGGACCTTGAGTGAGCAACACCTCGAACCCTGCCTCGTCAAGGATCGGCACCCCCAGCTTCACAGCTTTGTCGTACTTCGAACCGGGGTTTGCTCCGACCACGACGAAGTCAGTCTTCCTGGACACCGACCCGGTGACCCTGCCACCGAGCTTCTGCACCGCCTCCTTCGCTCCGTCCCGGCTGTACTTCTCCAGTGTGCCGGTGATCACCGTGGTAATGCCGTCCAGCAGGCGGGGACCATCGTCGGCGCCCTCCTCCTCCATGCGGACCCCTGCGGCCCGCCACTTCTCCACGATCTCACGGTGCCAGTCCACGGAGAACCAGTCGACGATGGACCGGGCAATGGTCGGACCGATCCCCTCGACTGCCTCCAGCTCCTCCTCACTGGCCTGAGCAATAGCATCCAAGGAGCGGAAGTGGCGGGCAAGGTCCTCGGCAGCGCGCGGGCCCACATGCCGGATGGACAGGGCGACCAGCACGCGCCACAGCGGACGCTTCTTCGCTTCCTCCAGCTGCTGGAACAGCTTCTCGACGATCTTCTTCGGCTCGCCCTTCTGGTTAGCGAAGAAGCTCACCACCTTGGGTTTGCCGGTCTTCGGGTCGATCTTCGGCTCGGCGGTGTCCGGGTCGAGGACAAGCGTGCGGATCGGCAGCAACTGCTCAACCGTCAGGCTGAACAGGTCGCCTTCGTCCCGCAGCGGCGGTTCGGCCGGCTCCAACGGCTGGGTGAGGGCGGTGGCCGCCACGTAGCCCAGGGCTTCAATGTCGAGGGCTTTGCGTCCGGCGATGAACGCGAGCCGCTCCCGCAACTGCCCTTTGCAGTAGCGGGTGTTGGGGCAGCGCAGGTCGACGTCGCCTTCCTTCTGCTGGCCGAGCGGGCTGCCGCACTCGGGGCACTCGGTGGGCATCACGAACGGCCGCTCGGTGCCGGTGCGCTTCTCCACCACCGGGCCCACGACCTCCGGGATGATGTCCCCGGCTTTGCGGACCACCACGGTGTCGCCGATCAGCACGCCTTTGCGGGCCACTTCCTGGGCGTTGTGCAGGGTGGCGAACTCGACTTCGGATCCGGCGACCTTCACCGGCTCCAGCACCGCATAGGGGGTCACCCGCCCGGTGCGGCCCACACTGGTTTTGATGTCGAGCAGCTTGGTGGTCACTTCCTCGGGCGGGTACTTGTAGGCGATCGCCCACCGCGGGGCCCGGCTGGTGGAGCCGAGGCGGCGCTGCAGGGAGACATCGTCGACTTTGACGACGACCCCGTCGATCTCGTATTCGGGGTCGTGGCGGTGCTCCGCGTAGTAGGCGATATATTCGCGCACCTCGTCCAGGGTGGAGACCACCCGGATCCGGTCGCTGACCGGCAGTCCCCATGCGGCCAGCAGCTCGTAGGACTGCGACTGGTGGGTGATGGTCACCCCGCGGTGCGCGCCGATCCCGTGCACCAGCATGCTCAACGGCCGGGACGCGGTGACCCGCGGGTCCTTCTGCCGCAGGGACCCGGCCGCGGCGTTGCGGGGGTTGGCGAACGGGGGCTTGCCTTCGTCAGCGAGCCGGGAGTTGAGCTGTTCGAATGCCTTGACCGGCAGGAACACTTCACCGCGCACCTCAAGCAGTTCGGGCGCGGGATAGCGGGACTCGTCCAGGCGGAGCGGCACCGTGTCGATGGTGCGGATGTTGAGGGTGATGTCCTCCCCGATCCGGCCGTCTCCCCGGGTGGCGGCACGCACCAGGCGCCCCTTCTCATACACCAAGGCCACGGCGAGACCGTCGATTTTGAGCTCGCACAGGAACGCGTCAACCGGGACTTCCGCGCTGACCCGGTGCGCCCACGCCTCCAACTGCGCGTCGCTGAACGCGTTGTCGAGGCTCTGCATCCGCTCCAGGTGCTCTACGGGAGCGAACTCGTTGCTGATGGGCGCGCCCACCTTCTGGGTGGGCGAATCAGGGGTCACCAGGGACGGGTACTGGGCTTCCAGGTCCCGCAGCTCCGCCATCAACTGGTCGTACTCGGCATCGGAGATGATCGGCGAGCCGAGGTAGTAGCGGTAGCTGTAGTCGTCGAGATCCTGGCTCAGCCGGGCGTGCCTTTCCCGCACGTCAGCGGGGACGTCGTCAGAGAAGGTCGGGTCTGGTGCGCTCACGCACGCGTCCTTTCGTTCACTGCCGGGGCCGTGGTTCCTCACGCAGCACCCGAGCGGCCTCGCGGCACAGGTCGAGTGCGGCTCGGGCATGCCGGGGGGATGCTCCGGCAAGCCCGCACACGGGGGTGATGACCACGTCACGGGTCGCGTGTTCGGGGTCGAAACCGATGCGGTGCCACAGTTCACGTACTGGTTCGACCGTATCGACCGGGGGTGACATCCGGCTGTCGACCGCGGGTACTACGCCGAGGAGGAGTCCCACCCCGGACTCCACTGCCGTGCCGATGGCCTCATCGGATTCGCGGGTGAGCCGGGTGGCGTCGAGGCTGAGGGCGCGGGCCCCGCACCGGCGCAGCAGGTCGACGGGGACTCGGGGGGCGCAGCAGTGCACGAGGGGATACCCTCCGGCGGTGTCGATCGCGGAGAACAGGGCGCGCAGCCGCTCTTCCACGAGGACTCGGTCCACGGCGCGCAGCCGCCCGTATCCGCTCGCGGTGGGTACTGAGCCGGTGAGCACGGCGGGCAGCGACGGTTCGTCGACCTGGACCAGGATTGTCGCTTCAGGGACCCGTTTGCGCACTTCGGCAAGGTGGGCGAGCAGTCCTTCGCGGAAGGATTCGCACAGGTCCGCGACTGCTCCGAGGTCGGCGATCATCTTCTCGCCGTTGCGGAGCTCTACCGAGGCCGCCATGGTCCACGGCCCGGTCGCCTGGATTTTCAGCGGACCCGTATAGCCGGAGGTGTGCTCTTCGAGGGCGTCGAGGTCCCAGGAGAGGAAGCTGCGGGCCCGTGTCAGGTCGCGGCCTGCCCGCTGGGTGACCCGCCACCCTGAGGGCTGCACCTCGATCGGCAGTTCCACCAGCAGGGCCCCGGTGCGGCCGATCATGTCGGCTCCCGGGCCGCGTCCCGGGAGTTCCGGGAGGTGCGGCAGGTGGGGAAGCTCTCCGAGGATGGTGCGTATGGCTTCGCCCGGATCGGTGCCGGGCCAGGATCCGATACCGGTGTAGGCCTCCGGTTGCCAGGGATGGCGCTGCTCCTCATTCACGAGGCATCAGAGTAGACGACTCGCTTCGTGTCTTTGGGGTCAAGCGCTGCCCGCCGTCGCAGTTCAGCCGCAGGATTGCTCACCGAGTCCTGCCTCACTAGAAGAGGAAACTGGCCACTATGCCCAGCAACTCAATAAAAAAGGCAATCACATACAATATAAGAAATAAAACAGAAATCCACATCCAGAATTTATAAAGAAATTGCAACGTCTGTCGCAAGAATGTTGCAATCGTTTTGATCCCGACCAGGATCTGAGCGGCACGCTCTCGAATCTGAGGCTCGTAATCGACCGCCTTCCCTGTATTCTTGGAGAACTCGAACACGGAAGAGGGAGGCTCTGCACTCCTCTGCACTACCGGCTCTATCGATTCGTCACAGACTATGCAGCGCTGAGCTCCCGGTTCATTAACCGTTTCACAGACTGGGCAGAGTGTGCTCATGCTGGCGGCGAATCCCGTTTCTCGAGAAGTGTGCCACGCAGTCGACTTCTTTTCTCATTCCGTGGGGTAGGTTCCGCTTCCCGAGAAGTTGAGGCACTCTTCTTGAGAAGAGTGCCTTTCAAGCGAGATTTTTTCGCACTCGAGGCCCTCGGGACAATCGTTGTAGTTATGAAGTCTTCTCTCTTTTTCACCTCCGAACGCAGCTCTTTAACATGATCGAAAACTTGGTCTACAGTCGGCCTTTTACTTGGTTCCGCCGAGAGCATTTTACGGACAAAGGAATCTGCTTGAGGGAATATTTCTTCCAAGCCAGTGGTGTAGGACGCTCCTGCCGCACACAACTCTCCTGGATAACGTCCTGCTCCTTCCACTGGAATGAAAGACACCAGTGATCCGGTGAGGAACTGGACGGCGACAAGGCCGAGCGCAAAGATGTCAGAGGCTGTGGTGAGCTGCTCTCCCATAACTGTTCCGTTGAGGTAACCGAATGTTTCGGGAGAGTAATAGTTGAGATCACCCACCATATCGTCCGGGGGTACCGGTTTTCCAGAAAAAAAGGCGTTGTCGAAGTCGATGAGTTTAGCGGTGTGGTAGTTTTTGACTGTGCCCTTGATGAGGATATTCTCAGGTTTGATATCCCCGTGAACCAGTCCCGCCTGGTGCAGGATCTTCAGGGAGTGGGTGACGGTGATCAGCATCAGGAGACGGCGCTCCATCGGCTCTGCGGCGATCTCTTCTAGGCTAAGCGCACTGGTGTCGATCTTCTCCGTCACCTTGTAATACTTGGCGCCATGCCGGAAGAAGTCCTGGGTGATCACCAGGTTCCCCCCCGGCTTGGAGAGCCTCTTCAGGGTCTTAGTAATTTCTCGGTGGTGTTTTTCAAACTGTTCACATTTACGGAGCTTACGCTCTTTCGTTGCTTTAGAACCGGGCGAGTCAGGCAGCGGATAGGTAGGGGAGAGAAATTCCTTGATGAAATACTCTTTTCCGCCATGAACAGCGAACGCCCAGCGGCACTGCCCCCCACCAGACGTGGTGAAATCAGTAATAATACGGTATTTCCCGATAAATTCGCTCACGCCCCGCCCCCTGGAAGATGAGGAAGGATCCTCTCATATCCCGTCTTGTAGAAACTCCATGAGCTGTGGAGTTTTGCAGCATAGTCCTGTTCTGCTTTTTCCAATTCTTTCCGCAGCTGTTCGCAGCGGTTCTGGTAGGCGCGCAGCGGAGCGACGAGGTCCGCGATAAATTTCCGTCGATAAGCGAATCTCTCCCGCATGTGCAGGAATCCATCGAACCCCACGCAGACCGCAGCAAAAGTGGCATCATCGCCTGTCACCTGCTTCACCCTGTCTCGCAGCAGGCTTTCCCACTCTTGCTCCGTGGCGGCCTGAGCCATGGTCTCCAGAAGCATTTCTTCGAAGAAGAGAGGGCTGGGTAGGTAGCCGAAACAGCCATCGGTCGCGGTGAAGAACACCGCAGGGGCAACCCCGTTGACCACGGAGCTGAAAATTTGGAAAGGCTTATTGGCACTGATGCAGTTTGATACGGGTGCGTCTGTAGAGAGGTTCTCCAGGGCGTCCGGGGAGCCCTTGAGGTTATCGCGCGTCAACTGCTGAACCCCATTTTCTGGAGTCAGCAGATAACACCGGGAGTCACCCGCCCAGTAGTACCGGCAGGAGAGCTTTAAGTTGGAGGGGGTCCCATCTGGCAGCGGCGGTTCTTCCCGCACGGACACAGCGAGCACCGCCAGCGTGGTGGGCAGCGTACGCAGCATGGAACTACGCAGTCGACCGCCAGAGGAGGACAATGAGTGAGCGTAATCGCTCAGCTCTTTCTTGATGTATTGTTCGAGATCAACAGTCTTGCCCTCGGCTGGAAGACCTGTCGTGCAGTTCTGTCGCATCCAGTCCCGGACGACCTGTCGGACCTTCCGCGACGCCAGGTAAGCCCCACTGACCCTGCCGTTGGGTGTCTGATAGCTCGCCGCACCCGAACCCCCGAGACCATCGAAAACACCAAGGCACGATATTTCTCCGACAGTCTCGCATAGCGGCGGCGCATCCTCGGCCGACCCTTCTTTGTCGATCTGAAACGACAAGTAGAGCCGGGGTGTCTTCATTGGTGCAGGTCGTACCTCAGATGCTGTTGGCAATGGTGTCGAGGATCGTTGAGTAGTCCACTTCTTCCAGCCCATTACCGCCTTGAGAAGGGAAGTGAATGACGTTTTCCCAGTGATTAGCGATTTCAGTCCATCCCAGAGCATCGGGGGCGTAGAGGATGAGCCGCTTGGCGCTGGCATCCATGTACTCCTGTCCTTCCCACATGTCGGTCAGTTCATCGAAGTCCTCCGGGATATCCTGGGGATAGCCATCCGGTTTGTCTCCGGCGTTCTTCTCAAGCGGGTGGACGCTCGCATCGGTCCAGACCACAATGATCTGGCGGCGTTTGCGACTCTTGGTATCCCAGTCTGACCGCATCGCCAACGCGAGAGCTTCCAAACCGGTCTCCGGTTCGTCTCCGCCACCTCTAGCTTCGATGCCGTTAACAAACCGGGAAAATTCCGCGGCCTGCTGGGGAAGAGAGAAGAACTCTGACGTGACCATCGCCTCTTCTGGAGCGTCGCAGTAGTAGTCGCGGTAGGCGATGACGCGGACCCGTAGGGAGTCAATGTTCTTGCTCTTAGCCGCCATAACCTTGCGCAAGTCTTCATGAAAGCGCAAGGCACTTTCTTTTACCCGGTCGATGATGGGGCTCATGCTTCCGGTGGCATCAATGCACAGGACGATGTCGACGCCGTAGGTCAAACCCTGCATGGGTGGTGCGACCCCTTCCAGTGATGCGGAAACCGTTACGGAAAGCCTCGGTGTGAGGAGTCGGCCCCACGGACACATACGGCAGGGTGTCACCGTAGGACCGGGTCGTGCCTTTGTCACTGACCTACGGAATCAGTATTCCCGGTTTTGAGAACTTTTACCTACGAATGAGGCACAACTCGCGGAACTTTTCTTCCCATAGAGAAATCTATGGGACATTAAGGACATGGCGGCAAGCTCTACACATCCGCTTCCCTGTCCACAGCCAGAGTCGGACTGGTGGCGCGCTTCCGGTCCGCCACGGGAGCCGCTAGGGCTTCTTTTAACGCCGCCGCGCTGCGCCGCTTCCGCCAGGTTTTCACGCCCACTACCGCGGCGATGACGGCTGCTGCCGCCGCTGTGGCCGCCCACGGCGAGTGGAGGAACAGTCCCCACCAGGCAGCGAGGACTGCCATTCCGCCGAGGCTGTAGATCGCGGCCCAGGCCAGGCAGCCCACGAACATCGCGATCAGGTAGCGGACGAAGCGCATGCGCATCGCCCCGGAGGTGAGGTTGACCGCGGTCTGGATTCCTATGGTGAGGAAGGAGAGGGTGACCGCGGGAGGGCCGTACCGGTTGATGAGGTTTTCGGCATGCTCCAGACGGGGTCCGATGCGCTGGCCGAGGCGGGAGCGGTGCACTCCGGCGCCGAGCCCGCGACCGAGCCAATAGGTGGCCTGTGCCCTCGCGAAGACGATGCCGAGCAGGGAGAGGTAGACCACCCAGAAGGGACGGCCCTCCAGGAACTCGTACGGCATGCAAAGCCCTCCCAACACTCCCAGGGAGAACTATGCTATGCCTTACCTAACTTAAAGCGACAGAGTCGGACGAAAAGAACTTTTAGGACTTTCGCCCCGCTCATTCGGCGTGGTTCGCTGCCGCCTGCTCCACCCGGGAGGTTTCAGCGATCGTCGACGAGCCCATCACTACGTCGCCGTCGTACAACACCGCTGCCTGCCCCTTCGCCACGCCGAGCGCTGGCTCGTCCAGCAGGATCTCGACCCGCCCCTCGTACTGCCGTGCCCGGCAGGAGTACACCTCGCCATGGGCCCGCAGCTGGACGAGGAACGGCGTCCACTCCTCCGGCGGCTCACACCCCGACCACACGGGACGCTCCCCGACGATACGGTCCACCTGGAGCGCCTCGCGCGGCCCCACCCGCACTGTGTTGCTCACCGGTTCGATCGACAGGACATACCGGCGGTGGGGGGCACCGCTCAGGTTGAGCCCGCGGCGCTGGCCGACAGTGAACGCGTGCGCTCCCCGGTGCTCGCCGACCACCTGGCCGGTCTCGTCCACGATGGGACCCGGGTTGCTGCCGAGCCGGCGTTCCAGGAAACCGCTCGTGTCCCCGTCCGCGATAAAGCAGATGTCGTGGCTGTCCGGCTTGTCCGCCACGGTGAGCCCGCGTCGCGCAGCCTCGGCCCGCACCTCCTCCTTCGTGCAGTCACCCAACGGGAATATGGCGTGGGCGAGCTGCTCGCGGGTGAGCACCGCCAGCACGTACGACTGGTCCTTGACCGCGTCGACACTCCGCCGCAGCCGGCCGTTCTCCAAACGCACGTGGTGCCCCGTGCACACCGCGTCGAAGCCGAGAGCCAGAGCCCGCTCCAACACCGCCTGGAACTTGATCTTCTCGTTGCAGCGCAGGCAGGGGTTGGGGGTGCGGCCGGCCGCGTACTCGGCGACGAAGTCCTGCACCACGTCGCGGTCGAACTCTTCGGCCATGTCCCAGATGTAGAACGGGATACCGATCACGTCGGCAGCCCGGCGGGCGTCCCGAGAGTCCTCGATCGTGCAGCAGCCACGTGCCCCCGTCCGATACGACTGGGGGTTGGACGACAACGCCAGGTGCACGCCGGTGACGTCGTACCCGGCCTCGACGGCCCGTGCGGCGGCCACGGCGGAATCCACGCCGCCCGACATGGCGGCCAATACTCGCAGAGTCATAACATCTTCCAGCCTAAACGTTCTTTCCCACCCCTCTTACCGGAAAAGGAAACCAGGGGCGGCAGCGCGGTGTTCCCGGCGAGAACACCGCGAGACTCTGCGAAAATCAGGGTATGGCTCTGTTCCGTCGCCGCCGCTCCGACGAGTCCGCTGTCGCCATCGACGACTTCTGGTCCGGGTGGGGTGAGCTCCGCAGCGCTTTGGCCGCGTCCATCGACGAAGGGGCCCCGGTTCCCGCCGAGGTCGCCCAGCAGCTCGATGAGAGGGTGCAGCGTATCCACCCCTCCCTCACCTGGGAGGTGTCGCGCGCACCTGAACCCGCGCCCACCAACCTCGCCTCCTCCCCGTTCGAGTCCCTGGACAGCCCGGAAGCGCTCTTGGCCAGCCTGGACGCCGAACCGGCCTCCGCACGCGCCTCATATGCGCTAACCTTGCGGGCCGGGGACGACGACGAGGCCCGCGTGCTCGCGGAACGCTGGTACCGCGCCGCGCCGGAGGACGCCGAGTGGACGTTCTTCCCGGCCCGTCCCGCCGACCACGCCCAGCTGTCCCGCACGATCACGTGGCACGACCACGAGCTCGACCTGTCGCACGTCTCGGTGTCGATGCGGGTGAACCACGCCACCGGGAAGATCGAGGCGGGCGTCTACCACCCTGACTTCATGTTCCTCCCGGAGGAGACCCAGCGCGAGGTCGCCGAGCATGTGATGCTGCTGGCTGTCGGCGAAGACGACATGGTGCGCTGGGTCGACTCGGTCAAGCCGCTCGTGGAGAAACCCCTCGACCCGCTCCCCCCGACGTCGGTGCCTGCCGTGGTCCGGCAGCTCTCCGGGATGAGCGGGGGAGGCGGATGGGTCACCTTGCAGGGGCGGATTCCGCTGCGGGGCGCCATGCAGTTGTCGGCACGCCATCCCCTGCACCGCCGCGACTATCCCGCGCTCACCTTGTACGTCCAAGTGGTGGCCTCCTACACGGAGGCAGACAAGGACCGCCTGCCCACGGGCTCCTCAGCGGCGGCCTTGGAGTCCTACGCCTTGCGGCTGCGGGAAATGCTCGGCGCCAACGGTGCCCTGTTCGCGGTGCAGACTCTCGGCGGTCAGCGGGTCTTCCACTTCTACCTCGACCCGGAGTCGGGCATCTTCCCCGAGTTCGAGAAGGCTGCCCGGGAGTGGTCGGAAGGCCAGGCCTCCGTCACCAGTGAACTGGACCCTGAGTGGCGCATTATCGAGCAGCTCCTCAAACCCATCCGCAAGCAGTTGGGGCGCTGATGCCCGCCCTGGCGGGGTGCACGCGTGCCGGACGCGTGCGCCCCGCCAGTCGCGGAAGCAGCCGAGGAGAAGGACGCGCTGCGGTTAGGCGCGGCGGCGGGCCCGCGCCTGCCGGGCGCGCGCCACGGCCGGGCCGATCGCGTCCGCGAGGGCTTTGATGTCGGCTGAAGTAGAGCCGCGGCCCAGGGAGAAGCGCAGCGATTCCCGCGCTGTGTCCGGGTCGGCGCCCATCGCCAGGAGCACGTGGCTGGCCTGGGAGACGCCAGCGGAACACGCTGACCCGGTAGAGCAGTAGATGCCTTGGGCGTCCAGCAGCATGAGCAGCGCGTCCCCTTCGCAGCCGGGGAAACCGATATTGGCGTGGCCGGGGAGCCGCTCGGTGGGATGCCCGTTGACCCGGATGTCGGGCACGACTCCGCGTACCGCGGCGACAAGCTCGTCACGCAGGTCCGCCAGGTGAGCTGCGTGCTCTTCCCGCTCGGCTACCGCGAGCCGCACCGCGGTAGCGAACCCGCGGATCAGAGGGGTGGCCAGGGTCCCGGAGCGGACGTCGCGCTCCTGGCCGCCGCCGTGGAGCACCGGGACCGGGTCGACGCCGCGGGCGAGCAGTAGCGCCCCCACCCCCACAGGCCCGCCCAGCTTGTGCCCGGTGAGGGTCAGCGCGGACACGCCGCTCGCCGCGAAGTCGATGTCTTCGAGGCCCACGGCTTGGACCGCGTCAGTGTGGAACCAGATGCCGTGCTCGGCGGCGATCGCGGCGAGCTCCGGGATCGGCTGGAGGGTGCCGACCTCGTTGTTGGCCCACATCACGGAGACCAGTGCCACGCTCGCGGGGTCGCGTTCGATCGCTTCCCGCAGGGTGTCCGGGTGGAGCCGCCCGTAGGAGTCCACGGGCAGTTCTTCCACGACGGCCCCCTGGTGGTCGGCCAGCCACCGCGCCGGGTCGAGGACCGCGTGGTGTTCGACCGCGCTGACGAGGATGCGCTGCCGCGTCGGATCTTGGGCGTTCCGCGCCCAGTAGAGGCCTTTGAGCGCGAGGTTGTTGGCCTCGGTGCCGCCACTGGTGAACACGACCTCGTGCGGGGTGCAGCCCATCGCTTCGGCAAGGGTCTCCCGGGCTTCTTCCACCACTCGCCGGGCATGCCGTCCGGCTTCGTGCAGCGAGGACGCGTTGCCGAGGAGGCCGAACGCGTCCGTGAGGTCGGCGAGCACCTCGGGACGTACCGGGGTCGTGGCGGCGTGATCGAGATAAACCATGGCGTTTTCAGGATACGGCCGGGATGCCCGGACAGGTCCGGGGCGGTCAACCCGGCGCAGGGGTCTGCTTCCCGGCCTTCCCCGGTGCTGCGGACGGAAGCGTGCCTCACCCGCCTCGACTGCCCGCTCCAGCAGCGTGGCCCCCACCGGAACTCCGGTAGGGGCCACCGCGATCAGTGCGGTGCGCTTACTTGCGCTTGTTGATCTCCTCGGTCAACTGCGGGGCGACCTTGTGCAGGTCACCGATGACCGCGAAGTCGGAGATCTCCAAGATCGGAGCCTCGGGGTCCTTGTTGACCGCGACGATCGTCTTGGAGGTCTGCATACCAGCCCGGTGCTGGATCGCGCCGGAGATGCCCAGAGCGATGTACAGGTTGGGCGAGACGGTCTTACCGGTCTGGCCGACCTGGAAGGCGTGCGGGTACCACCCGGCGTCAACCGCGGCCCGGGAGGCACCTACGGCGGCGCCGAGCGCGTCCGCGAGGTTCTCCACCACGGAGAAGTCCTCACCCACACCGCGGCCGCCGGAGACTACGATCGCGGCCTCGGTGAGCTCGGGGCGGGCACCCTTCTCTTGCTTGACCCGGTCGGTGATCCGGGCGGCCTTGGCGGCGTCGGACAGCTCGATCTCGACGGCTTCCACCGCGGCGGCACCAGCCGACGGCTCGGCCGGGATGGCGTTGGGCCGCACGGCGACCACGGGAACGCCCTTGGTGACCTTCGCGTGGGTGATGATGGAGCCACCGAAGATGGAGTGCTCAGCCACCAGCTCGGAGTTGATGTCCACCACGTCGGTGAGGACACCGGAGCCCAGCTTGACCGCGGTGCGGCCGGCGATCTCCTTGTTCTCCGGCGTAGCCGAGACCAGGACGGCGGCAGCGGACTTGTCGTTGGCGAGCTTGGCCAGCAGCTCGGCCTTGGGCGCCACCACGTAGTCGTCGAGCTCAGCGGGAGCCGTGTAGATCTTCTCCGCGCCGTACTCGCCGAGCTTCGCCTTCAGCTCGTCGGTGGGCTCTCCCACGACCACCGCCGCGGGCTCCCCGATCCGGCGAGCCGCGGTCAGCAGCTCCAGAGTGACCTTCTTGACCTGCCCGTCGACGTGGTCGACGAGGACGAGGACCTCAGCCATGTTCTCTTCCCCTCTCTCGTCTCGCCGCTACACGAACTTCTTGCTGGCCAAGAAGTCGGCGATCAGGACGCCGCCGTTGCCTTCGTCCTTGACGACAGTGCCCGCGGTGCGCGGCGGAGCCGGTGCGAAGTCGACAACCTGAGTGGTGGCGTTGGCCAGGCCGACCTTGTCCGCGTCGATCCCCGCCTCGGCAATGCTGAGCTTGGTGACCGGCTTCTTCTTGGCGGCCATGATCAGCTTGAACGACGGGTAGCGCGGCTCGTTGATCTTCTCGACCACCGAGATGACGGCCGGAAGGGTGGCCTCGACCACCTGGTAGCCGTCGTCGGTCTGACGCTGGATCTTCACCGACGTGCCGTCGACGTCGACCTTGTTCGCGAGGGTGAGCTGCGGCAGGCCGAGGTACTCGGCCAGGGCGGCACCCACCACACCGGTTCGGGCGTCGGTGGACTCCGAGCCCAGGATGACCAGGTCGTATTCGAGGGTGCCCAGGGTCTGCGCGATCGCGTAGGCGGTCTGCAGCGCGTCAGAGCCGGCCAGGGCGTCGTCGCAGACGTGGACCGCCTTGTCCGCTCCCATGGAGAGCGCCTTGCGGATCGAGTCGGTGGCCTGCTCCGGGCCGACGGTGAGGATGGTGACCTCGCCGCCGTGCTTCTCCTTGAGCCGGAGCGCCTCCTCGATGGCGTACTCGTCGAGCTCGTTGATCACACCGTCGGAGGCAGCACGGTCTACCGTGCTGTCCGCAGGGTCGAGCTTGCGTTCGGTCTCGGTATCCGGGACCTGCTTGACCAAGACGACAATATTCATGTCGGTGGTCGACCTCCCTGCCCTTGTCTGCACCGTTCTGGTGAACGGTCGGGACGCGGGCGCGTCCGTGGTTTCTCCCCAAGAGTGCCAAACAGCCGAACAGAATTCGGAGCCGGGTCGGTGTTAGCACCGACCGCTGCCGCGGCGTGTGGTGTTCTTGTCTCCCCACCAAATGTTACTGGCTAGTAGCATGAGGCGCGACCGCGAACAGGCACCCTTATTGGGAAGGCTATGACCAGGTCAGGAGCCAAACCACTCCGAAGGTCCGGGAATGGGGTCCCATGCTGGCACCAACTGGACACCAAATACCACCAGGAACAGGGCGAGCAGGCTGATCGCGATGATGGTGCCCCAGTAGACGTAAGGGTTGCGGATCGTGATCTTGCTGACCAGCCACCGCGACTGGCGCTGCGCACCCCGGGCATGCGGGCCGAACAAGAAATTCATCAACACCACGACGCCGAGTGCCCACGAGCCCACGACGTTGGCGGAACTATTGCCGCTGACCATTCCGATCGCGATACCCACCACGATTCCGGCCAGCAAGTAGCCAAGGCCGTAGAGCGCGGCGTGGCCCAGCGTGCGGAGCAGCGCCCACGGCATGCTCAACGCGATCACCACGTTGTCGGAGCTGCGCGGCCCGCGTTCGTGCAGTCGGCGGGCATGCTCGCGGCGGGCTAGGTCGAGACCGCCGAGCACGGTGACAGCGAGAGTCCCCAGGATGAGACCGATCGTCGGCATCATGAGCGTGAGCCCGACGATCCCCAACGCCACCGGGACCACCATCACCCACGGCAGGCGCTTTGCCTCGTACTCGTCGTAGTAGTCGTCCTCGTCGTCCGAGAAGTAGTCGGAGAGCCGGTCCTCGCCCCTGCGGTAGGCACGGAACCGCTCCAGCAGACTGGGCGGCTCGTCGTCGTAGTCGGCAGAGTCCCGATTCCGCCCTTCGTAGTCGACGGGGGTCAGGATGTCGCGGAACTCTTCGGGGCGCAGCGTGGCGTCGTAGTAGTGGTCGTAGCGGCGCCCGCTGTCCTGCTCCTCCTCGTCGTCACCGAAGCCTTCGGGGGCGACCATGGTGCGGTCCGGGGCGGCAGCCTCCGCTACCGCAGTGGCCTGGTTCTCTTCGGGCTCCGGCGGGGCAGGCTGGGGGGTGCTCGTCGGCAGGTCAGCGGAGACCGTGTGCAGGCCCGTCATCCCCGACGAGCGGTACTCGTCCTCCATCCACGGCAAGTCGAGGTTGAGCTGCTCGGTCCGGGCCACCAGCTCTTCAGCGGTGGGACGCTTCCGCGGGTCGCGCTGGACCGCGTCCTGAACGATCGGGCGTAGCGGCTCCGGAACCCCGTCGAGGTTGATCTCTCCGTTGAGGATGCGGAAGAAGATCACTTCGAACGCGCCCGCGCCGTACGGCGGGTTGCCGGTGGCGGCGAACGCGACCGTCGCACCCCAGGCGTGGATGTCCGTGGCCGGGCTCAGGTCCGAGCCTTCGATCACCTCGGGGGACAGGTAGCTGGGCGTGCCGACGAACGTGCCGGTCTGGGTGAGTTTGGAGCCGTCCACCGCGTACGCGATACCGAAGTCGATGATGATCGGCTCGCCGTTGCAGATGATCACGTTGCCGGGCTTGAGGTCGCGGTGGATGATCTCGGCCGCGTGGATGTCCCGCAGGGCGCGCGCTAACCCGGTGACGACACGGGTGAGGGCCCGTCCGCGCAGCGGGCCGTGGTTGGTCACCGTGGAGTCCAGCGTGGGGCCCGGAATGTACTCGGTGACGACCCAGGGCAGCGGCGCGGTGGTGTCGGCGTCGATGACCTCGGCCACGTTGCGGCTGCGTACCCGCCGCATGGTCATGACCTCGCGGGCCAGCCGGGCACGGGCGATATCATCCCCCGCCACCTCTGCACGCAGCACCTTGACCGCGACCAGACGGTCCTGAGGGTCTACGGCTTGATACACAACGCCCATACCGCCTTGGCCGATGCGCCGGCGGATCTTGTACGGGCCGATGTACTCCGGCAGCTCCTCACCATCGGGGAAACCTGCCGCCATTGCCATAGTGATCTCATCCCCTCGAACACCGTTTGGTGCAGCCTATTCGGCCGGGATCCACCGGACTGTGCGGTGTTGACCCGACCGCTTCGGAGCCGTGACCGCACAGGCCCGACGACACAGCTTCTCGGTGACACCAGACTGACGGAGAGCGGTACCACCGCAGTTTTCTCACGCTAGTCGGATCACGCACGGCCGCAAACGGGGCGTTCGTGCTGACCCCACGTCTTTGGTGAAGCGACTCAATGAGTATGACGGAAAAAGTCGAAGTGAGGTTCCGGTCAAGGTTACGGTTGAACCACCATGCTGCCGTCCCCCGCTTCTAGCCTGCACACAGTACGCACAGTAGAAGGATTCTTATTCTGAGTGACAGGGAGGCGGGAGGATCCCGCCTCCCTGTCACGCCGGTCGGGCGAGACCGTCGAGGACTTCCGCGCCCGGCAGTTCGGCGAGGGCCGCTCCCGGAAGGATGAGCTTAGAGCGGCGCAGCCCGCTGCCCACCACAACCTCGGGCTGGGCGACCACGGCGGAGTCGATGAGGATCGGCCACTCCGGGGGCAGTCCCACCGGGGTGATCCCGCCGTACTCCATCCCGGTCTGCTGCACCGCCTCCTCTTGGGGGGCGAAACTCGCTTTGCGCGCCCCCAAGTGGCGGCGGACCACCCCGTTGATGTCGGCGCGGGTCGTGGCAAGGACCACACAGGCCGCCAACCGGGTCTCCCCGCCGCGCCGGGCCGCGACGATGACGCAGTTGGCCGACGCGTCCAGCGGCACCCCGTAGGCCGCGCAGAAGTTCGCGGTGTCAGCCAGTTCCGGGTCGATAGCGGCGACCCGGAGCCGGTCCACCGGGGTGTCGTGCTTCCACTCGGTCACCGCGGCGGCAACCGGGGCGGCGAGCAGGTCGGTCCGCTCCGCGGCGGGATACTCGGTCAGTTGCCACATCAGTGGCCTACCTCCCAGAGAACGTGGCCTTGCCGGGACCGTGCTCCATGAAGCTCCGCATCCCGGTCTTCTGGTCTTCCGTAGCGAAAAGCGCGGAGAACTGCAGCCGTTCGATCTCCAGCCCGGTGTCCAGGTCGACTTCGAGCCCGGCGTCAATGGCCTGTTTGGCGGCGCGCAGCGCGAGCGCCGGACCGTTCGCGTAGCGGGCTGCCATGGCCACCGCTGTCGCGTACACCTCTTCGGCGGGCACCACCTTGTCCACGAGACCGATCTCCAAGGCCTCCGCTGCATCCACGTGCCGGCCGGTGAAGATCAGGTCCTTGGCCTTCGCCGGGCCGATGAGGCGCGGCAGCCGCTGGGTGCCGCCCGCGCCAGGAATAATGCCGAGCTGGATCTCAGGCTGGCCGAGTTTGGCGTTGTCCGCGGCGACCCGGAAGTCGGCGCACAGCGCGAGCTCGCATCCGCCGCCCAGGGCGTACCCGGTGATGGCGGCGATCACGGGCTTGGGGATGCGGGCCACCGCGGTGAAGCAGTCCTGAAGGGTGCGGGAGTGCGCGGCCATTGCCGCGTAGTCCATGTCCGCCATCTCCTTGATGTCGGCTCCGGCGGCGAACACGCGCTCTCCCCCGTAGATGACGGCGGCGGCGACCGCCGAGTCTTCGCTGACCTGGGCGGCGGCTTCCGCGAGTTCCCGCTGAACTTGGGTGTTGAGCGCGTTCATCTTCGGCCGGTCCAGCCGGATGACGGCGACGGCTGGATGGTCCGCATCCGTTTCGACCCGAACAAACTCCCCCATGGGTTCTCCCTCTCCACTTCCCGATGTGGACTGTTGTCTGTCCCTCTCCCTATCACCCCGCCGTGCCCGGCTTGGGCAGCGCCCCGCCCTTGCCGCTTCCCATCCGGGCGCTTCTCAGCGGGAACGTCAACGCTCGCCCTGAGGTGCCCCAAAAAAGACCATCTGGGGCACGGCGGCCTCCTCCCGCGGGCAGGCCCCGGGCAGAATGCACGGCACAGGAGGATGCCCTGGTCGGTGACCCCAGGGCATCCTTGCCTGTGTCAGGTGAACAGCAGCCGCAGCGTGCCGAGCTGGGCGGAGACCGTGTAGGCGGCGGCAAGCAGCAGCAGACTGGCCGCGACGAGCACCGTGTCAGCGAGACGCCACCGGCTGACCCGGGCGTGCGACCGCGGCCCCGTGCCGAACGCGCGGGCGTCCATTGCTGTCGCCAGCAGCGTGCCGGTGCGCACCGCACGGACCAGCAGCGCGAACAGCTTCCCGAAGAAGATGGAGAGCGCGGCCAGCGGGTTGCGCCCGGCTTCCAGACCGCGGGCCCTCCGGGCGAGGGTGACGGTACGCCACTGGTCGGCCAGCAGCGGGACCAGCCGGAGCGCGGCAAGCACCCCCATCGCAGGCCGCTCCGGGACTTTGAGGCGCTGCACGAGCGCGTCCGCAAGGTCAGTGGCGTCGCTGCTGACCGCGGCCAGCATCCCCGGCAGGGCGATCGCGAGGATGCGCACTGCCGCGCCGGACGCCCCCCACAGGCCTTCTTCGCCGTAGAGCAGGTTGACCACCCATGTGGAGAGCCCCATGAGGCAGAACGGGACGCTGAGCACCAGCAGGGTGGCCCGGTTGATCCCGCTGAACGGCAGCAGCAGGGCTGTGACGGCGAGGACGATCCCGCCGGTGACCGGGTCCACGGCGGGGATGAGGCCGAAGGAGATGACACAGGCCGCGATCAGTTTGGCGGCCGGGTTGATGCCGAGCAGCCAGGACCGGACGCCCGGCTGTCCGTTGCCGGGTGCGGCGCGGCCCGCAGGGGCAGAGGTGAGGTTCACCGGCTCTCCTCCATCCCGGTGCGCGCTGTCTCCGTGACCGAGCCGTCCGCCACCCGCAGTTCCACGTCGGCGAGGTGGCGCAGCAGCAGCGTGTCGTGGGTGGCGAGCACGATCGCCCGGCCTTGGCCGCGCAGCGCATCCAGCAGTTCCACCAGTTCCACCCAGGTGCGGGTGTCTTGGCCGAACGTGGGCTCGTCGAGCACCAGCACGTCGGGGGCGTGGGCCGGGCCGGAGCTGAGCGCGGTTGCCACGGACAGCCGCCGTTTCTCCCCGCCGGAGAGGGTGTAGGGGTGCTTGTCGGCCAGGTGGGTCAACCGCAGCCGTTCCAGCAGTTCGTCCACCCAGGCCGCGGTCTCTGCCTCGCCCATGCCCAGGCGCAGCGGCGCGAACCGGAGCTCGTCGCGCACGGTGGCGGTCACGAACTGGTCTTCGGCGTGCTGGAACACGGTACCGACGTGCCGGGCGAGTTGCCGCGCCGGCCATTTCACCAGCGGACGCGGGTCGGCTGCGGCGAGCGGCCCGCAAGGGCGGATCTGTCCTGACTGCGGTTTCGCCAGTCCCGCTAGCGCGGTGAGCAGGGTGGATTTTCCGGCGCCGTTGGCTCCGGTGAGCGCGGTCGCGGTCCCCGCAGCCACGGTGACGTCCACCGCATTGAGGACGGTTTTCGGCCGTCTTCGCCCCGGGGTGCGCGGAGTGCCCAGAGTGCAGTCCGCCGCTTCGATGAGGACGGGGCCTCCCGGGGCCGGCGTGGTGCAGGGGACGGGGTCTGCGTGGGGGACCCACACGCCCCGCTCGGCCAGGGCAGTCCCGTGCCGGGCGAACACCGTGCGGGGAGCACCGTCGGCGATGACTCCCCCGCCCGGTTCGACGACTACGACCCGGTCAACCAGGTCGACGACGTCGGCGACCCGGTGTTCGACGAGTACCAGGGTGGCCCCGGTGTCGGCGAGCAGCCGGGCCAGCACGTCGCGGATCAGGCGTGCCCCGGGCGGGTCGAGGTTGGCGGTGGGTTCGTCGAGCAGCAGCAGCCGGGGGCTCATGGCGAGCACCCCGGCGATCACCAGGCGCTGCTTCTCCCCGCCGGAGAGGGCCGCGGTGGGATGGGCGCGCCCATAGGGGAAGCCGACCCGGGCGAGGGCTTCGTCTACCCGTGCCCAGATCTGTTCGCGGGGCACGCCGAGGTTCTCCAAGCCGAACGCGACGTCGTCCCCGGCGCGGGCCATGACGAGCTGGCTCTCCGGGTCCTGCGCCACCAGGCCGATCCGGCCGCGCTGGCTCGTCGCGGGTTTCCCGTCGACGAGGAGCCGGCCTTCCTCTTCGCCGGTGATGGCGCCGTTGGGCCCGGTGAGTCCCGCCAGCGCGTGCAGCAGGGTGCTCTTCCCTGCCCCGGAAGCGCCCAGCAGCAGGACGCGTTCCCCTGGTTCGATCACCAGGTCGACGCCGCGCAGGGCGTAGTCGGCGCGGCCGGCGTGCCGCCAGCCCCAGCCGGACAGTTCCACCCGCGCGCCGTGACCGTCGCGGTTTCCGGTACCCATCGGCCTATCCCCGCGCCGAGGCGAAGGGGGACAGCGCTCCGGCGGCGGCCAAGCGCGTGGTGAGCACACGCGAGCCCGCCCCGGCGATGAGGCCGGCGCTGATCAGGACGAGTACCCCGTAGACGACCTGGTAGCTGAGGGGCCAGGTGACATGGTAGGTGAGGTTGTCCCGGATCGCGGGGGAGATCCCGCCGGCCACTCCCGCGAGGACTGCCACCCCCATGCCCCAGCTGCGGTAGCGGAAGGCGAGGAAGACCAGTTCACTGAGCAGTCCTTGCAGGGCGCCGGAGATGAGGACCGAGACGCCCCACCCGGTGCCCAGCAGCATCTCCAGGGAGGCGGCGGCGATCGACGTCAGCACGGCGGCCCCGGGTTTGCGGATGATGAGTCCGCCGAGGACACCGGGGACCATCCACATGCCGTAGAGAATGGCCTGGGCCGGAGGGAAGAACGCGAACAGTCCCGTGGTGGCGTTCCACAGGACACTCCACACCCAGAAGACGATCCCCACGGCGACACCGATGACGGCAGCCACCACGATGTCCACGGTGCGCCAGTGGAGGAGGGATTGACGATCCTGGCCGGGTTGCGGCTCGGCCGGGCTCATGATTGGTCACGTCCCTTCGCGGAGTCACGGAGGGCTCTTGGCCAAGAGCGCACACCGGCCGCTATGACACGCACCAGAAGCACCGGTGCGCGAGACCACGCCACCGGTGGCGGTTCCCACGACTTCCTTCGCTGGCATTACCCAGATCAGGTAGTAAGGGTCTGCGGCTGTGCCGCACTCTCAGCGCTAGAGGCGCTCCCCTGTCGTTTGGTTGTGCTGTCGGGCCTCATTATGGCCGCAGGACGGCGGCGCGCGTCAACCCGCCCCGGATCCGGGGTGCGCCGCTCCCCGCCGTACCACGGGTCGACGCAGCTCTTCTCCGGCCGCGGTGGCCGGTTGCGGCCGCTTCCCTTCCCTTTTTCGGCTGCGATGGTGCCCGCCGCCAGGCGGTCTCCCCGAGACGGCGGCCGCGGCTGCCGCTGCCCCGGGGACAACCGCCGGGTACCGCACCAGGGTCGCCGTACCCGGCCTGCCGCTGCGGTGCGGGTGTCCTGGTCAGTGCGGCACGAGGGTGCCGATACCCATCGTGGGTTCGGCTACCACGGCCATCCCCGCTTCTGCGGGATGGGTGAGGAGCCGGTGCCGTGGGCGGATGCGGACCGTGTACCCGCACGTGCCCGCGCGGTCCAGTGGGACGGTCCCGCCGAAGCGCACCAGCGGGTAGACCACGTCCGAGGCGGGCAGCGGCACGAGTTCGGTCGTGGTCGGGTTGATCAGTTCGTCGTCGTCGTTGACGAGTCCCAGGACGACCTCCACGCACACGTCGTCCGGGTCGAGCCCGCCCAGGACCAGGGTGGCGCGCACCTCCAGTTCCCCGCCGACCTGCGGGGTGTCCCCGTTCATCGACGTTTCGACGTGTTCGATGCGCACCCCCGGCCAGGCGTGCTGCACCCGCTGTTTCCAGGCGGCGAGCTCCCGGGCTCCGCGGTAGTTGTCTGCGGCGAGCCGCCGCATGGCGAGCGCGGCTGGCTGGTAGAGCTGGTCGACGTATTCGCGGACCATGCGGGTGGCCTGCACTTTCGGTCCCAGGGAGACCATGGTGTGCTTGACCGTCTCCAGCCACCGCCGGGGCAGTCCGTGGTCGTCCCGCTCGTAGAACAAGGGGGCGACCTGCTCCTCGAACAGCTCGTAGAGGGCTGCCGCTTCGATGTCGTCCCGCCGGTCCGGGTCGTCGACGCCGTCCGCGGTGGGGATCGCCCACCCGTTGGAGCCGTCGAACCACTCGTCCCACCAGCCGTCGCGGATCGACAGGTTGAGTCCGCCGTTGAGCGCGGACTTCATGCCTGAGGTGCCGCACGCTTCCAGGGGACGCAGCGGGTTGTTCAGCCACACGTCGCAGCCCTGCACGAGGAGCGCGGCCAGCGCCATGTCGTAGTCGGGCAGGAAGACGATGCGGTCCCGCACCCGAGGATCGTCGCTGAACCGCACCATCTCCTGGATGAGCCGTTTGCCGCCTTCATCAGCGGGGTGGGCTTTGCCCGCGATGATGATCTGGATGGGGCGTTCCGGGTGGCGCAGGAGCGCGGTGAGGCGTTCCGGGTCGCGCAGCATCAAGGTGAGCCGTTTGTAGGAGGGCACGCGGCGGGCGAAACCGACGGTGAGCACCTCCGGGTCGAGTGCCTCGTCGATCCAGGCGAGTTCCGCGTCGGTGGCCCCCCGCTGCCGCCAGGAGGCGCGGAGCCGTTTGCGGGCCTCGATGATCAGCCGTTCGCGCAGGGCGCGGCGCATCCGCCAGAGCTCTTCTGCGTCCCGTTCCACCAGCCGCTGCCAGCCTGCGGGGGTTTCGAGCTCTTCCAGGCCGAGGCCCATGGCCTGTGCCGCGTCCCACGCTTCTTCTGCCATCCAGGTCGCAGCGTGCACGCCGTTGGTGATGGAGGTGATGGGCACTTCGTCGACGTCGAATCCCGGCCACAGTCCACCGAACATCTCCCGGCTGACCGCGCCGTGCAGGGCGCTGACGCCGTTGACCCGCTGGGCGAGGCGCATACCCATGACAGCCATGTTGAACACGTTGGGGTCGCCGCCCGGATAGGTTTCGGCGCCGAGCGCCATCACCCGTTCCACGGGGAGCCCGGGCAGCGCCACCGGGCCGCTGAAGTGGCGTTCCACGAGTTCCTTGGGGAACCGGTCGATTCCGGCGGGCACCGGGGTGTGGGTGGTGAACACGGTTCCGGACCGGGTGGCTTCCAGCGCCTGGTCGAAGTCGAGTCCTGCGGTCTCGATGTATTCGCGCAGCCGTTCCAGGCCGAGGAATCCCGCGTGCCCTTCGTTCATGTGGAAGACCTCGGGCTCGGGATACCCGGTGCGCAGGCAGTAGGCGCGGACCGCGCGCAGTCCGCCGATGCCGAGCAGCAGTTCTTGGCGGAGCCGCTGCTCGGTGCCGCCGCCGTAGAGGCGGTCGGTGACACCGCGCAGGTCGAGGTCGTTGTCGTCGTGGTAGGTGTCGAGCAGCAGCAGCGGCACGCGGCCCACCCGCACGATCCAGACGTGCGCGGTCAGCGTGCGGTTCTCGGGAAGGTCGACGGTGATGCGCACCGGGGTGCCGCGGTCCTCCAGGCGGGTCATCGGCAGGCAGTGCGGGTCGATCTCGGGGTAGCGCTCCAGTTGCCATCCGTCGGGCGACAGGGTCTGGGAGAAGTAGCCGTGCCGGTAGAGCAGTCCCACGCCGATCACGGGGATGCCCAGGTCGCTGGCGCTTTTCAGGTGGTCTCCCGCGAGGATGCCCAGACCGCCGGAGTACTGGGGCAGGGTGGCGTCGAGCCCGTATTCGGCGGAGAAGTAGGCGATCGCTGCCGGCGGCGGGGTGTCGGAGCTGTCCGTGAGCTGCTGGTACCACAGTGGAGCGGTGAGGTAGCGGTCGAGGTCGGCGGCGGCTGCGTCGAGCCGGGCGCGGAACTCTGCGTCGGCGGCGAGCTCCCGGAGCCGTTCCGGGGTGACTTCTCCGAGCAGCCGGATGGGGTCCCGGCCCACGGCTTCCCAGAGGCGGGGCTCCACCGCAGCGAATACGGCGCGCGTAGGGGCGTGCCACGTCCACCGCAGGTTGGCGGCCAGGGTGCACAATGCAGCGAGCTCGTCAGGCAGAACGGTACGGACGGTAAACCTACGAATAGCCTTCACGAATCGGGAGGCTAACGAACAGAACGGCTGTATGCGAGCCTTCCACGCCGCCGCACCGCAGACGCGTAGTCTTCATTTCCTCCCCCGTGAACCAATCCCCGAAAAAGGATTTTTTGCCAAAGGTTTCCCTGCGGATTGGGGCGCATTGGGAGAAGCGGTTTAATCCTTCGAGAATTCCAAGTCTGATCTTGGTATCCGCGACGAGGAGTTTCTCATCTCCTCGCGACTGTCCCGCCTAGTTTGCACCAAACCTGCAGGTGGCGTGGGGCACTTCGAGCACCGTGCCCCTCTTGCCCCTTCCCTGGTCTTTGTTTCTCTCGCCTCCGAGTGTCCCTCTTGTCCACCCGATCGCCCTGTGACTAGCCTCACAGAAATACCTCGCTGCGGACTGCCGGAGAACGGGGAATTCAGTCCGACAGCAACGATCGGGACAACTCATCCAGATTCCTCACAAAATACTCCTTTTAGAGATTTTTACTCTCTTCCACTATTCACGATTCACCGTTGTCCCTCACCATCTATGCCAATCCACAGAAAACACCCATACCTCAACCTTTCGATGGTGTACCCGTGATCGGACGATTTCCCATCCTTGACGTCTCACCGGTCGTCGACATCGGCACCGCCAAAGCCGTCGTCGGCGAGACCTTTCCCGTGCGCGCAACCGTGTTCCGTGAAGGGCATGAGGCGCTCGGCGCAGGTGTCGTCCTCTATACTCCCGAAGGCCAGCGCCAGCCCCTCGTCCCGCTCCGCGAGATCGCCCCGGGCACGGACCGCTACGAAGCCGAGGTCACCGTCACCTCGGAAGGACTCTGGCACTTCGCTATCGAAGCGTGGAGCGACCCGTACGCGACCTGGTGCCACGACGCCCGCATCAAAATCCCTGCCGGCCAAGACGTCGAGCTGATGCTGGAAGAAGGTGCGCGTCTCCTCGAGCGCGCCGCCCGGCGGGTGCCCCGACGCCCCGCGCTCGCCGAGATCGCCGCAGCCATGCGCGACGGGTCCCGCTCCGCCCACGAGCGCCTCGACCTCGCCCTGTCCGACCTGGTCCGCGACGAGCTCGCTGAACGTCCACTGCGGGAACTCGTCACCCGGTCGCAGCGCTTCCCCGTCATGGTGAGCCGCCGACGCGCACTCTTCGGCTCCTGGTACGAGTTCTTCCCACGGTCCGAAGGCGCGGTGCTCGACACCGAGGACGGCGAACCCCGCTCCGGGACCTTCGCCACCGCCGCCCGCCGGCTGCCCGCCATCGCCGACATGGGGTTCGACGTCGTCTACATTCCGCCCATCCACCCGGTCGGCTACTCGTTCCGCAAAGGACGGAACAACTCGACCGTGGCCCAGCCGGGCGACCCCGGATCCGTGTGGGCCATCGGCTCCCACGAAGGCGGGCACGACGCGATCCACCCGGACCTGGGCACCATCGACGACTTCGACGCCTTCGTGGCCCGCGCCCGCGAACTCGGCTTGGAGATCGCCATGGACCTGGCCCTCCAAGCGTCGCCCGACCACCCGTGGGTCAAAGAACACCCCGAATGGTTCACGGTCCGCGCCGACGGGTCGATCGCGTATGCGGAGAACCCGCCCAAGAAGTACCAGGACATCTACCCGATCAACTTCGACAAGGACCCGGAGGGCATCTTCACCGAAGTGCGCCGCATCGTGCGGTACTGGATGTCCCACGGGGTGCGCATCTTCCGCGTCGACAACCCGCACACCAAACCGGTGGCGTTCTGGGAACGGCTCCTGGCCGACATCGCCGCAACCGACCCCGATGTCATCTTCCTATCCGAAGCGTTCACCCGGCCCGCGATGATGCACACCCTCGCCAAGATCGGATTCCACCAGTCCTACACGTACTTCACCTGGCGCAACACCAAGCAGGAGCTGGAGGAGTACCTCACCGAGCTCACCGGCGAAGCGGCCGCGTACATGCGCCCGAACTTCTTCGTCAACACGCCCGACATCCTCCACGCCTACCTGCAGCACGGGGGACGTCCGGCCTTCGAAGTCCGGGCGATCCTCGCCGCCACGCTCTCCCCCACGTGGGGCATGTACTCCGGGTACGAGCTGTGCGAGAACCGCGCGCTCAAACCCGGCAGCGAAGAGTACCTCGACTCGGAGAAGTACCAGTACAAGCCCCGCGACTGGGAGGCAGCGGAGGCCGCCGGGATCACCATCACCCCGCTGATCCGCAAACTCAACTCCCTGCGGCGCAGCCATCCCGCGCTCCAAGAGCTGCGCAACCTGCGGTTCCACTACGCCGACCAGCCGGAAATCATCTGCTACTCCAAACGGCTGGCCGGAGCCAACCACGGAGCTGACGACACCATCCTGGTCGTCGCGAACCTCGACCCCCACCACACACGGGAGGCGACAGTGTGGCTGGACATGCCTGCGCTCGGCTTCGCCCCCGGCGACCACATCACCGTCACAGACCAGTTGTCGGGGCACTCGTATCACTGGGTAGAGGCCAACTACGTCCGGCTCGACCCGCACGTGCAGACCGCTCACATATTCACCGTCGCCCCGGCCTAAGACCCCGGCCCCGCACCCGGGGTCCTGCGAGAACACAGTGGACAGCCAACCCTGGTGGAGAAGTCGATGACCACACAGCCGGCTCCTGGTGCGCGCCCGACGCCGACCGGGTCCGTTCCCGACACGTTCACCCACGCAAAGCCGCGCGACCCCTACTGGTACAAGCACGCGGTGTTCTACGAAGTCCTCGTCCGCGGCTTCTACGACTCCAACGGGGACGGCACCGGCGACTTGCGGGGCCTCATCGAAAAACTGGACTACCTGCAGTGGCTCGGCATCGACTGCCTCTGGCTGCTGCCGATCTACGAGTCCCCGCTCCGCGACGGCGGCTACGACGTCTCCGACTACATGAAGATCCTGCCCGAGTTCGGCCGGATCTCCGACTTCGTGGAACTCGTCGAAAAAGCCCACCAGCGGGGCATCCGGGTCATCACCGACCTGGTCATGAACCACACCAGCGACCAGCACCCGTGGTTCCAAGCCTCCCGGCACGACCCCGACGGACCGTACGGCAACTTCTACGTCTGGTCGGACACCACGGAACGCTACAGCGACGCGCGCATCATCTTCATCGACACCGAGCAGTCCAACTGGACCTACGACGAAGTGCGCGGACAGTACTACTGGCACCGCTTCTTCTCCCACCAGCCCGACCTCAACTTCGAGAACCCGGACGTCCAGGACGCCATCCTCGAAGTGATGCGGTTCTGGCTGGACCTTGGCATCGACGGTTTCCGCTTGGACGCCGTGCCCTACCTGTACGAGCGGGAAGGCACGAACTGCGAGAACCTCAAGGAGACCCACGAGTTCCTCAAACGCATCCGCGCCGAAGTCGACCGGCTCTACCCCGACCGGGTCCTGCTCAGCGAAGCCAACCAGTGGCCCGCCGACGTCGTCGACTACTTCGGCGACTACGAATCCGGCGGCGACGAATGCCACATGAACTTCCACTTCCCGCTGATGCCGCGCATGTTCATGGCGGTCCGGCGCGAACAGCGCTACCCCATCTCGGAAATCCTCGCGCAGACCCCGCCTATTCCGCGCAACTGCCAGTGGGCGATCTTCCTGCGCAACCACGACGAGCTGACCTTGGAGATGGTCAGCGATGAAGAGCGGGACTACATGTACTCCGAATACGCCAAAGACCCGCGGATGCGCGCCAACATGGGGATCCGCCGCCGGCTGGCACCCCTCCTGGAAAACGACCTCAACCAGATCAAACTGTTCACCGCGCTGCTGCTGTCGCTGCCCGGCTCCCCGGTGCTCTACTACGGCGACGAGATCGGGATGGGCGACAACATCTGGCTGGGGGACCGCGACAGCGTGCGCACCCCCATGCAGTGGACCCCGGACCGCAACGCCGGATTCTCCCGCTGCGACCCGGGCCGCCTCTACCTGCCGGTGATCATGGACCCGATCTACGGGTACCAGGCGATCAACGTCGAAGCACAGCAGAACAACCCGAACTCGCTGCTGAACTGGACCCGCAACATGATCCAGATCCGCAAGCAGCACCCGGTGTTCGGGACGGGGGACTTCACCGAACTCCACGCGAGCAACCCCAGCGTGTTCGCGTTCGTGCGCGAATACGGCGACGACCGGATGCTGTGCGTCAACAACCTGTCCCGGTTTCCCCAACCGGTGGAACTGGACCTCCGCCGCTTCGAAGGGATCACCCCGATCGAATGCACGGGGGGAGTGCACTTCCCGCCCATCGGGGAACTGCCCTACCTGCTGACTCTCCCCGGGCACGGCTTCTACTGGTTCCAGCTTCCGCCCGTCGCCGAAGAGCAGCCGCTCGCCCAGCCCGTCACCACCGTCCCCGCAGCCCCGCAGCCTCCTGCTCCGGCAGACCGTCCCGCGTCCGACCCGACCCAGCGGTCCTGAGGGGAAATGGATCGATCTGTCATGACTCAGCTCGAGGAGCTCCTGGCTACGTGGCTGCCCGCCCAGCGCTGGTTCGCGGGCAAGGGGACGGCTATCGACACGCTGCGAATCGACTCCGACCACATCCTGCTGCCCGGCCTTCCCGGGCTGCGCCTGCTCGTAGCCGAGGTCGTCCAAGGCAGCAGAACCGACCGCTACCAGGTACTTCTCGGGATGAGAGCCGTTGGAGCGGTCCCGGACGAACTCGTCCACGCTGTCATCGGCACCTGCCCGGCCCCCGCCGACCTGGACAGTCCGGCACCCGTGGTCGTCTACGACGCCGCGCACGACGCGGCCATGACCGGGCACCTGCTGAGCTGGATCGCGGAGAACCGGGACGTCGGCGCGGTGCGTTTCCGCGCTGCCCCCGGAACCGAGGTGCGCACCGGGCTGCGCAGCCTCGTCATCACCGGGGAGCAGTCCAACACCAGCCTCGTCTACGGCGAAGAGTACGTGCTGAAAATGTTCCGGCGGCTGTGGCCCGGGACCAACCCCGACCTGGAGTTGACGTCTGCGCTGGCCACAGTGGACTCGCCGCACATTGCGCGGCCGCACGGCTGGATCGACGTCGACCTGGTCGACCCGGCCAGCGGGCGCACCGTGCCGACGACGCTGGCGATGCTGCAGACGTATCTGCGCAGCGCCACCGACGGGTGGGTGCTGGCCGCCACCAGCGTGCGCGACCTCTACGCTTCCCCGGAGCTGGCGCCCAGCGAGGCGGGCGGCGACTTCGCCGGGGAAGCCCAACGGCTGGGGGCGGCGACCGCTGCCGTCCACCGAGACCTGGCCCGGGTCCTGCCCACGGGCGTGCTCAGCCCGGAAGGCCAAGCCCACCTGGCCGCCACCATGATGGCGCGGCTACACACCGCGGTGGACGAAGTCCCGGAGCTTGCCCCGTACGCGGAGACGCTGTACTCGGCGTTCGAAGCCTTGGGCAACACCAGCACCGACCTGCCGGTCCAACGCATCCACGGGGACTACCACCTGGGCCAGGTGGTCCGCACCGACGCGGGATGGGTGCTGTTGGACTTCGAAGGCGAACCCGCGGTGCCGGTCAGCGAACGGCAGAAGCTCAGCAGCCCGCTGCGGGACGTCGCCGGCATGCTGCGGTCCTTCGACTACGCGGCCCGGTACCAGCTCGTCGGCCGCACCGACAACCCCGCCCTGGTCACCGCGGCACGGGCGTGGGCGCAGCGCAACCGGGAAGCGTTCTGCGCGGGATACACCCGCGGCGGCGGGATCGATCCGGACCTGCACCAGGTGGTGCTGCGCGCGTTCGAATACGACAAGGCGGTCTACGAAGTCCTGTACGAGGCCCGCCACCGGCCGCACTGGATCAGTATTCCGCTGGACTCGATCACGGCGCTGACCGGGTGACCGCCCGGCCTGCAGTCCGCCAACCCGCTGGCCTGCCCTGCCCGCAACCCTGCAACCGGTACGGATATCCGATGACCAACGCACTCCTCGCTGAAATCGACGCCCTGGTCGCTGGCACCCACCACAACCCGCACGCCCTGCTCGGCGCGCATCCCGGCCCGGAAGGGGTGTGGGTGCGTGCCTTGCGCCCGCTCGCCCGCTCCGTGCACGTGCTCCTCGCCAACGGCAGCCGGGTCGAACTTCCCCACCTGCACAAAGGCGTGTTCGCCGGGGTGGTTCCGGGTGCCGAAGTCCCCGACTACCGGCTGGTGGTGCGCTACGACGACGGCACCGAGCTCACCGTGGACGACCCCTACCGGCACCTGCCCACTCTCGGAGAGCTCGACATCCACCTCATCCAGGAAGGGCGGCACGAAGAACTGTGGCGCGTGCTCGGCGCGCACACCAAACGCTTCCCTTCTGTCCTGGGCGACACGGAAGGGACCGCGTTCACCGTGTGGGCGCCCAACGCCCGCGGGGTACGGGTGATTGGGGACTTCAACCACTGGGACGGCACTGGGCACCCCATGCGTTCGCTCGGCTCCTGCGGGGTGTGGGAGCTGTTCATCCCCGGGGTCGGCGACGGTACCCGGTACAAGTACCAGGTGCTCGGCGCCGACGGAGTGTGGCGGGAGAAAGCCGACCCGGTGGCGTTCGCCACCCAGGCGCCGCCAGAGACCGCGTCCGTGGTGTTCACCTCCCGCTACACCTGGCAGGACGACGAGTGGCTGACGCAGCGCGCCGCCGCTGACCTGCACCGCAAGCCGATGAGCATCTACGAGGTGCACCTCGGTTCGTGGCGGCCCGGCCTGTCCTACCGGGAGCTTGCCGACCAGCTCGTGGACTACGTCCGCGAGCTGGGGTTCACGCACGTGGAATTCCTGCCGGTCGCGGAGCACCCGTTCGGCGGCTCGTGGGGCTACCAGGTCACCTCCTATTACGCGCCCACCGCCCGGTTCGGCTCCCCCGACGACTTCCGGTACCTGGTCGACCGCCTCCACCAGGCGGGGATCGGGGTGTTCCTGGACTGGGTGCCCGCGCACTTCCCGAAAGACGACTGGGCGCTATCCCGCTTCGACGGCACCGCCCTGTACGAGCACCCGGACCCGCGCCGCGGCATCCACCCCGACTGGGACACGCTGATCTTCAACTACGGCCGCACCGAGGTCCGCAACTTTCTGGTCGCCAACGCACTGTTCTGGCTGGAAGAGTTCCACATCGACGGGCTGCGCGTGGACGCGGTGGCTTCCATGCTCTACCTGGACTACTCCCGGGAGTCCGGCCAGTGGGAGCCCAACGCCTACGGCGGGCGGGAGAACCTGGATGCCATCGACTTCCTGCGGGAGCTCAACGCCACCGCCTACCGCCGCAACCCCGGAATCGCGATGATCGCCGAGGAATCCACCGCCTGGCCCGGGGTGACCCGCAGCACCGATACGGGAGGGCTCGGCTTCGGGTTCAAGTGGAACATGGGGTGGATGCACGACACCCTGTCCTACCTGCAGCACGACCCCGTCCACCGGCAGTACCACCACAACGAAGTCACCTTCTCCATGGTGTACGCCTACAGCGAGAACTATGTGCTGCCGCTCTCCCACGACGAAGTCGTGCACGGCAAGAGGTCGCTGCTGTACAAGATGCCGGGGAACGAGTGGCAGCGCTGCGCGAACCTGCGGGCGCTCCTGGCCTACATGTGGGCGCACCCAGGCAAACAGCTCCTGTTCATGGGCAACGAGATCGCCCAAGGCGACGAGTGGTCGCACGACGCCGGGGTGCAGTGGTGGCTGCTGCGCTACCCCCACCATGCCGGGATGCGCCGGCTCGTCGCCGACCTCAACCGGCTGTACCGGAACACGCGGGCGCTGTGGAGCCAAGACACGGTCCCGGAGGGGTTCACCTGGTTGGACGGCGGTGACGCGAGCGGCAACACGCTGTCGTTTCTGCGGTGGGGAGACGACGGGTCGGTCCTGGCCTGCCTCGTGAACTTCAGCGGCCGCCCGCACCCGGAGCGCCGGGTCGGCCTGCCCTATGCGGGCCGGTGGCGGGAGATCCTCAACACGGACGCCGTGCTTTACGGCGGCAGCGGCGTCTCGCAGCCGGGGATCATCGAGGCCTCCGAGGAGACGCCGTGGCAGGGCCAGCCCGCTTCCGCTCTGGTGACCTACCCGCCGCTGGGGGTGTCCTGGCTGGTGTTCGACGGGACGTGAGCCCCGGGCGCGTCCCTTGTCCGCGTCCGGGCTGCCCGCCGCCTCCCGTCCCGGAGACCTCCAGCGGTGGCATGCCCGTCAGTCGTCGTCCTGGTTGTCACCCTGGTCCTGGTCCCGGTCGTTGTCCCGGTCCCGGTCTCTGTTGCGCCGTTCCTCTTCTTCTCTGATGCGCTGCTTGTACTCGGTGACGTCCATCGACTCGGCGATGGTGAGGTAGAGGCTGTCGTAGCGCTGGTCCACCGACCAGACGTAGACGAGGACGTCGCTTTCCGGGAGGAACCACAGCCGCACCTCGAAGGTGTCGTCGTTCTCGCACGTCACCTTCCAGGTGGAGTAGTGCGACTTCAGCCCGTCGGCGTGGGTGGTCAGCCCGTCGCCGATCAGGTGCAGCGTGGACTCTTTGATGCCGACGTTGCCTGCCTCGGCGGTGGTGAGGCTGCGGCAGGTCGTGGGATCCGCGGCCCACCCGTCGTCCTTGTGGAAGGAACTGTCTCGTTTCGGCCAGTTGTCGGGGTGCCGCTGGGCGGCTTTGGGCCGTACCTCGACCGCGCCGTAGCCGCACGTGTCCTGACCGGGGGGCCGCATGCACAGCATTCCCTCCCCCTGGTCGACCTCCCACCCCTGGGGCGCGTTGATCTTGACGCCCTCAATGTTGAGCTGGGTGAACCCCGCGGGTGCGGGCGCCTCGGCAGCTTCGAGGACACCGCCGTAGGTGGCCTCCGGTTCGGGAACGGGGGGACGCTCCGACGAGGCCGAGTCGGAGTCGTCGCTGCACCCCGTCATTGCCAGGGCTCCGGCGGCCAAAGCCGCCATCAGGCGGACGGGGAGACGTCTCCGAGGGGCTTCGAACCGCGATCGGCTGGGGATGCCGGACATGCGATTCCCTTCTCTACACGCTTGACCTCAACGACGATAGCGGGCGAATCTGACGTTCTGCGCCACACTCTGTGACACCGACCGCCCAGATGCGAGAGGACCCCCGGTGCGTATCATCGGCTACTTTCCCCAATGGGGTATCTACGACCGTCACTACTTTCTCCGTGACGTCCACTCCAGCGGACAGGCAGCCAAACTCACCCACCTCACCTACGCTTTCGGCGAGCTGGACGAGAAAGGCGTCTGTGTCATGACCGACGAGGCGACCGGGGACGCCTGGGCGGACTACCAATGTCGGTTCAGCACTGCGCAAAGCGTAGACGGCCGGGGCGATTCCTATGAACAGCCCCTGGCCGGAAACTTTAACCAGCTCCGGAAACTGAAGAAACGGCACCGGCACCTCAAGGTGGGGATCTCCTTCGGCGGCTGGAACGCCTCCCGCTACTTTTCCAACGCCGCACGCACCCCCGCGTCACGGGCCGCGTTCGCTTCTTCCCTGGTCTCCCTCTACTTCGACGGCAATCTCCCCATCCTGCCGGGCGAGCCCCAGGGCGGCCCCGGGGTGGCGGCGGGAATCTTCGACTATGTCGACTTCGACTGGGAGTGGCCAGGGTCCCCGGGCCACGAGCACAACGTGGTCCGGGCAGAAGACCGGCGCAACTACACGCTGCTCGTCGCCGAGACCCGCCGCCAGTTGGACGCGTTCACGGCCCGGACTGGCCGCCCCGTGGAGATCAGCGCCTACCTGCCCGCCGACCCGGAGCGGGCCGCGGCAGGGATCGAACCGGAGCTCTTCGACTACCTGGATTTCGGGATCGTCCAGGGCTACGACTTCAACGGCGACTGGGACCTGACCACGAACCACGCGTCCCAGTTGTACACGCCCCCGGATGACCCTTCGCCCCGCAAACTCAGCCTGGACGTCGGCGTAGTTACCTACCTGGAAATGGGGGTTCCCCCGGAGAAGCTGGTGATCAGCGTGCCCGGCTTCGGTCGGGGCTGGCGCGGGGTGCCCCGCGGCCGCCGCAACGGCCTCTACCAACGAGCCCGGGAAGTCGCCCCCGGCACCTGGGAGCCGGGGGACGAAGACTACAAGACCTTGGCGCGCCGCCCCGGGCGGCGGTTCCGCGACCGGGAGTACGGGGCGCTGTGGCTGTACGACGGGAACGAGTTCTGGAGCTACGACGACCCGGAAATCATCCGGATGAAAGCCGCCTACGCCAAAGACCTGGGGCTGGGCGGGTTGAGCCTGTGGTCGCTGGACAACGACGACTCCCGAGGCTCCCTGGTCCGCGCCATGCACGGGTGACCGGTAACGGACAGGCGGGATTTCCGTTTTGTGCGCGGGAATCCCTGAGGGGAAATGCTCGTCTAGGCTGAGGGGCATGGTGGATGCCGCAAAGCTGTTCGACCCTCTGACCACAATCCGGCGTCGGCGCACTGCCCCGCTGGTCCTGGAATTGGACCTGACGGAGGGGATGATTGACGAACCGCCGGGTGACCCCCTCAGCCAGATCATGGCGATGCGGCGGCAACGGCTGTTCGACATCGTCGAAGGCATTCGGCGCGGGGCCCACGACCCCCGGGTCAAAGCCTTGATCGTCAAGATCGGCTCCCAGTCGCTGGGCATGGCCCTGGTGCAGGAGCTGCGCCAGGCCGTAGCCATGTTCCGCCGGGCAGGCAAGCACACGGTGGCGTGGAGCGAGTCGTTCGGAGAGTTCGGCCCCGGTTCGCTCCCCTACTATCTGGCCACCGCGTTCGACGAGATCGCGCTGCTGCCTTCCGGTTCGGTGGGGCTGACCGGGCTGCGGGTGGAGAACCTGTTCTTCGCCGAGGCCCTGGAGAAGCTCGGTGTCGACTACCAGGGCGGCGCCCGGCACGAGTACAAGACCGCGCTCAACATGTTCACGGAGCGCGGTTTCACCGACGCGCACCGGGAGGCGAGCGGCCGCATCGTGGAATCCCTCACCGAGCAGTTGGTGGCGGGGATCAGCAGCGGCCGTGACTTGTCCGAGGAGCGGGTGCGCGAGCTCATCGACCAGGGGCCGTTCCTCGCCACCGAGGCGGTGGAAGCGGGCCTCGTCGACAAGGTCGCCTACCGGGACGAGATCTACTCCGACCTGCTGGACCGCTACTCCGCCGACGGCACTCCCGCCCACTTGCAGTACGTCTCCCGCTACCAGCGGACCCGGTCCCTGGCCGACCGCGTGCCGGTCGCGCAGCGCAGCGGATATGTGGCCCTCATCTCCGGGGTGGGGCAGATCGTCACTGGGCGGAGCCGCCGCTCACCGCTGGGCGGGGGCGCAGTCATGGGTTCGGACACGGTGGCCGCAGCGTTCCGCGCGGCCCGCAAGGACCCGAACGTCCGCGCCGTAGTGTTCCGGGTGAACAGCCCGGGCGGCTCCTACACCGCGTCCGATGTGATCTGGCGCGAAGTGGTGCTGACCAGCCAGGCGGGTACCCCGGTCGTGGTGTCGATGGGCGACGTCGCCGGGTCGGGCGGCTACTTCATTGCCGCGGGTGCTGACGTCATCATCGCGCAGCCGGGGACGATCACCGGGTCGATCGGTGTGGTGGTCGGCAAGGCCGTGCTGTCGACCATGCTCGCCAAGCTCGGGGTCACCAGCGACTGGATCGACAGTGGCAACCACGCGGGCATGTTCAGCCCGAACCGCCCGTTCAGCGAGTCCGAGTGGGAGCGCGTCAACACGATGCTCGACCACATCTACGACGACTTCGTGGGCAAGGTCGCTGAGGGCCGGAAGATGACCCGCGACCAGGTCCACGAGGTGGCCAAGGGCCGGATCTGGACTGGTCAGGACGCGTGCGAGCGGGGCCTGGTGGACGAGGTCGGCGGATTGGAGACCGCGATCCGCATCGCACGGGACCGGGGTGGGCTGCCTCCGTCCGCTCCGGTGCGGCACTTCCCCCAGCTGGGTCCGCTCGAGCGTCTGATTCCGGCGGAGTCCAGTGAGGACCGGACCGCTCAGGCACAGTTGCGGTTGAGCGGGTGGGGGCCGCTGGCGGAACTGTCGGCACGTCTGGGCCTGCCGGCGGCGGGGCCGCTGGTGATGCCGGGCACGTGGGAGATCCGGTGATCAGTGCCGGGGAGTTCACCGAGGCGCTGGCCCATTTCGCCACCGGGGTGACGGTGGTGACGGTGGCGGACGGCCGGGACGACATCGGCAGCACGATCACCGCGTTCGCGTCGATCTCCGTGGAGCCGCCGCTCGTCATGGTGAGCATCACGTCGACCAGCTATCTGGCCGAGGTGATCGACCGCCGCGGCCGGTTCGCGGTGAATGTGCTGAGCGCCCGGCAGAAAGCTCTTGCGGGCCGGTTCGCTGCTGCGGGGCGCCCCAGTGCGCGCCTGCTGCTGGCCGCTGAACCGCACCAGCGGGGGGAGCACACCGGCGCGCTCGTGCTGACCACCGCGGTTGCCGCGTTGGAGTGCGAGGTGAGCCAGCGGGTCGTGGCCGGGGACCACACGATCTACCTCGCCTCGGTGCTGGCTCTTCCCCCGGTGACGGGCGGGGTGGACGGCCCGCTGATCCGCTACACCAGCCGCTACCGGACGTTGGGCTGAGGGCGGCGCACTGGCCGCTGGCTATCAGCCGGGGCGGGCGTCCCCGCTTGTCCCGGCTCGGCCGGTGCGCCGGGACCCGCGGCAGGCGTCCCTGCTGCTAGGGGCGGGCGAGCCGCGCGGTCAGCCACTCGGTGAGTTCGGTCAGGCTGGACACGATCACGTCGGCTTGGGCGGCTTCGGGGCGTTCCGCGTGCAGGTAGCCCCAGGGGCCGCGGCGCACCAGGGCGGTGCGCAGCCCGGACGCCCGGGCCGGGATCACGTCGTTGTCGACGCGGTCGCCCACGTAGAGGATCTCCTCGGCGGGCACCCCGGCTACGTCGATCACGCGGGTGAAGAACTCCCGTTCCGGTTTCGCCACTCCCCATTGGGCGGAGACGTAGATGCCTTCCGCCGGCAGGTCCATGGCACGCAGCGCGTCTGCGGCTTGGGGAGGCTGGTTGCCCGCGATGATCACCCGCAGACCGAGTCCGCGCAGGCGTTCCAGGGTGGGGCGGGCATCAGGGTAGAGGTCGGCCTCGTCGAAGTTCTCTCGCAGCGAGTGGGGTTCGTCCCGCTGCCACGCCTCGAGTTCGGCTTCCAGGTCGAAATCGGGTTTGACGAGCCGGAAGGCGTCAAGCATCGGGCGGCCTTCGGCAAGCACCCCGCCCAGGGTGCCGAAGAAGGCGAGGCGGGGGACTCCGAGCCGGTCAGCCCAGCGGCCGAAGATCCGGGTCTCGTCGATGAGGGTCTCGCCGACGTCGAAAACCACGCTGCGAATCATCACAAAGGGGACGCTAACACAACGCTTTTCCCACGCTTGGTGGGGGCGAGGCGTGGCGGGGTCACGTCGGCGGGCGGAGCACCGCGAAAGCGTCGGTGATCTCCAGCGTGCGGGTGCGGAAGCGGAAGAGTGCGGCTGGGCGGCCTCCGAGCCGTCCCGAGGGCACGCTTCTCCCGGTCTCTTCGATCTGCCCCCGGCGGAGCAGGATCCGCCGCAGGTTGGTGGCTGTGACGTCGTGCCCCAAGGCAGCCCGGTAGTAGCGGGAGAGCTCGGATATCGTGAATTCCGGTGGGGCGAGCGCGAATCCGATGTTGGTGTAGGAGAGTTTGGCGCGCAGCCGCTGCCGGGCCGCGCCCACCATGGCCGCATGGTCGAAGGCCATAGGCGGCAGGTCGGTCACCGGGAACCACTGGGTGTCGTCTGGAATGAGCGGGTCGATCCCGGCGGGTACGAGCCCTAGATAAGCGGTGGCCACCACGCGGCCGAGGGGGTGGCGGTTCGGGTCGCCCCAGGTTTGCAGCTGTTCCAAGTGGGCGAGTTCCCGCACGTCGACTTTTTGCGCGAGCTGGCGGCGGATCGACTCGCCGAGGCCTTCGGTGGCGCCGAGCCTGCCGCCGGGCAGTGCCCACAGCCCTTCGTAGGGGGGACGGCCGCGCTGCCAGATGAGGACGCAGAGGCGGTCCTGGCGGATCTGGAAGACAACAGCGAGCACCTCGTGGGCGGTCCCGGACGTGTTCTCAGTTGGGTGCCGCACCTGGGCGAGATTCGCGGGATCTGCTCCGACCCCGTCCATACTCCACCCCCGCTTCCTTTTGTCCATTGGGAATCATGTTAGGCTGCCTTGAGTTTTTGCCTATGAGACAAAAACTAGCCGACCCACCGGAACCCCACCTGCCCGAACGGGCAGTTCCCCGGTCCATCTGAAGGAAGAAGCACCGACATGGCAACGGTCACCACCTCCGCGGACACGATGACCCGACAGGAGTGGGCCGCCGAGGTCCGCCGCCTAGCGAAGGAACGCGACGCGGTCATCCTCGCGCACAACTACCAGCGCCCCGAAATCCAGGACGTCGCCGACTACACCGGTGACTCCCTGGCCCTCTCCCGCCTGGCAGCCACCGTTGAGGCGAGCACCATCGTTTTCTGCGGCGTGCACTTCATGGCGGAAACCGCCAAACTGCTCTCCCCGGAGAAAACCGTCCTGCTCCCCGACCCCGCGGCCGGGTGCTCCCTGGCGGACACGATCACCGCCGAAGACGTCCGGGCGTGGCGCGCCGAGCACCCCGACGCCGTCGCGGTCGCCTACGTCAACACCACCGCCGCGGTCAAAGCCGAGGTCGACATCTGCTGCACCTCCTCCAACGCGGCTGACGTCATCCGGTCCATCCCCGAAGACCGGGAGATCCTCTTCCTGCCCGACCAGTTCCTCGGCGCCCACGTCAAACGGGTCACCGGCCGGGACAACATCCACGTGTGGATGGGCGAATGCCACGTGCACGCCGGGATCGACGGCCACACCCTGCGGCAGCGGGTCGAAGCCGAGCCCGACGCCGAACTCTACGTGCACCCCGAATGCGGCTGCGCGACCTCGGCGCTCTACCTGGCTTCCTCCGGCATGGTGCCTGAAGAGCGGGTCAAAGTGCTCTCCACCGGAGGCATGCTGCGCGCCGCTGAGAAGACCACCGCACGCAAGGTCCTCATCGCGACCGAGACCGGCATGCTGCACCAGTTGCGCGCCGCCAACCCGTCGACCGTGTTCGAACCGGTGAACTCGCGCGCCGAGTGCCACTACATGAAGATGATCACCGCGGAAAAGCTGTTGGCGTCCCTGCGGGACGGGACCACGGAAATCACCGTTCCCGAGGATGTGGCAGCCCGGGCCCGCGCCTCGGTGGAGCGCATGATCGCGATCGGTTCACCGTCGCGCGGCGGCGAATAAAACCCTCCAGCCACGTGGGATCCGGTGGAAATCGTCCGGATCCCACTGGCTTTTCCGCAGCACTCCCCCACATCATCCTTTTTGGGCAAATATTCCACGGAACCAAGACAATGCCGCCCTTGTCCGCTACCGTCTCAAACAACCTTCAGTTTCCGCGGTTAGAGCCGGACCGTAACACCTGAAGGCGTGAGGGGAAACGATCCAAGCGGAGGGGCCTTGACAGCGCCGCAGAGACCGGAGCGTCAGCAGATCAGCGAAGACCACGCGTTCGCCCTGCTGCTGCGGCAGGGCGAAGGGTACGAACGGTGCTACGACGCTTTCGCACCCGCGCTCTACCGCTACTGCTGGACCCTGCTCGGCGCCGAGCAGGAGGATGCTGCGGCGGAAGCCGTCTACGAAACCTTCCTGGCTGCCGTCGAACTCCTCCCCCGCCTGTCCGATCCTGACCTGTTCCGGGCCTGGCTGTTCGCGCTCGCCCGGGCCGCCTGCGAGCGGCACGGATTCGCCGCGCAGCCCGCGTATGCGCACCTCACCGTCCACAGTGAGCAGCAGCCTTTCGTTGCCGCGCTGAGCGCCCTCCTCCCCAGCCAGCGGGAACTGCTGGAGCTCTCCCTGCGGCACGGGCTGACCCACACCCAGATCGCTGCCGTCCTGGGCCTCGACCCTGAAACGGTGAGCGACCTCTGCCGCTCCGCAGCCCAGCAGGCCGCAGACCTACTCACCGAGCAGCAGCCCGGCGGCAGTCCAGGATCCCGGTGGTTCATCGCGGACATTCCCCTGGTCGTGAGCTCTATCGCGCTGCCCGGCCCGCCGCGTTCCCTGCGCGCCCGAGTCATCGCCGACTGTTCGGACGCCACCGCAATCACGCGGCGGGAGCAGGCTGCTGCCCTGCTCTGCCCGCTCGGAGCCAACGGCTTCCCGCTGCCGGGGGCGCGCGGCGCGGAAGCGGAGGCAGCCGAGCCCGTCCAGGCCGACGCGGCCGTCCCCGCGGCCTCCGCATCTGAGGCGGACGCCTCCCCGGCTGCCGCCGAGCCCGAAACCACGGACAGCGCTATTGCGGGGGAGCCGCACCGGCTCTCCGGCTGGCTGGTTCCCGCCACCGCCGGTCTCGTCACCGCGCTGGTCGCATTCAGCCTGTGGGGCCTGGGCGCGTTCACGAACCGGCCCGGGAACGGAACCGCGGCCGGGACCCCGCCCCCGGTGGACGGGGTGAGTGTCGCCCCCATGTCCGATCACGTCCCCGCGAGCGCCGCCCCGGACACGGGCAAGGTGCCTTCCATCGAACTCACCGAGCCGACACTGGAGCCCACACCGGAAGAACCCGTCGAACCGGTGGCACCGGACAGCGTCGAGGACGACACTGCCGAACCCGCCGCCCCGCCAGCAGAGCCCGACCCAGCGCCTCCTGCCAGCGAAGACGCGGCAACGGTCGACCCTCCCGCGCCTGCTCCGCAGCAGCCTGCCCCGGCACCGCGCGAGGAACCGGCCAGTCAGCCCCAGCCTGCTCCCACGGCGCCTGCCGCCCCCGCGCCGGCACCGGCTCCCGCCCAGCCCGCCCAGGAAGACCCGCCGCCGCGCCGCCCGGGAAGCGGCGTGATCTCGCTCCTCGAAGGAGTCCTGGGGCTCCTCGGCTTGCACGGCAACCGCTGACGCGCCCGCATCTCCACGGGGGCGGCCTGGAGGTCCAGGCCGCCCCCGTGTGGCATGTGCGGGGTTCCTCCCGGAAAATCCCCGACAGTCGTCGCTCTGTGTGATCGAATGAATACGCTCGCCCCTGCGGCGGCCGGTGGTCCCGTACCCCCGGAAAAGATCCGCAAGCGAACTGGTGGGTAATATGCGAGGCGGGTGACGGACAGGTGGGTTATCAACAATGTCGGAACGAGAAGCAACCGCACCGCATCCCGAAACCGCCCGACGTCCCCGCTGCCCTGAGCGACTCCACCGCCATCGTGAGTACGCGGACCAGCCCGCTACCCGCGGGTTGACCCGCGCCTCCTCGCCTGTGATGGGTTCCCATGCCTCTTGACCGTCCTCTGCGCATTGCCCTGCTCTCCTACCGCAGCAAGCCCCACTGCGGCGGCCAAGGTGTCTACGTCCGGCACCTCTCCCGCGAACTCGCCGCGCTCGGACACCATGTGCGCGTCCTGTCCGGCCAGCCCTACCCCGTGCTCGACGACGGTGTCACCCTCGACCCGGTCCCCAGCCTGGACCTGTACAACGACGAGCACCCCTTCCAGGCGCCGCCGATGCGCGAATGGCGGGACTGGATCGACGCGCTGGAAGTCGCGACCATGTGGACCGCGGGCTTCCCGGAACCGCTCACCTTCTCCCTGCGCGCCTTCCGGGAACTGCGGGCCCGCCGCCACGAATTCGACGTGGTCCACGACAACCAGACACTGGGATACGGCCTCCTCGGCATTCAGGCGATCCTGCCCACCGTCACCACCATCCACCACCCGATCACCGTGGACCGCCGCATCGAACTGGAGTCCGCCACCGGCTGGCAGCGCTGGTCCAAACGCCGCTGGTACAGCTTCGTCACCATGCAGGGCCGGGTCGCCCGGCGGCTGCGGTCCATCCTGGTGCCCTCCCAGTCCTCTGCGGACGACGTGGCCCGCGAATTCCGGGTCCGCCCCTCGGTGATCAACGTGGTCCCGCTCGGGGTGGACACCAGAGTCTTCCACCCGCGCCCCGACATCACCCGCGTACCCGGCCGGATCGTCTGCGTGGCCAGCGCCGACAGTCCACTCAAAGGCGTCGCCGTCCTGCTGCGGGCCGTCGCCAAACTCGCCACCGAACGGGACATCGAACTGACGGTCGTCAGCAAACCCCAGCCGGGCGGCCCCACCGAACAGCTCGTCGACGAACTGTCGCTGCACGACCGTGTCACCTTCGTCAGCGGGATCGACGAGACCGAGCTCGCCTGCCTTCTCTCCAGCGCCCAGATCGCGGTGATCCCCTCGCTGTACGAAGGCTTCTCCCTGCCCGCAGTGGAAGCCATGGCCACGGCGACGCCGCTCGTCGCCAGCCGAGCGGGCGCCCTGCCCGAAGTGGTGGGAGACGACGGGGCAGGCCGCCTCGTCCCGCCTGGTGACGCGGAAGCGCTCGCCGCGGCCATCGCCGAACTGCTGGACAACGACGCGGCACGCGCCCGCATGAGCGAGGCCGCCTGGCGGCGCGTCCAGGAAAAGTTCACGTGGCGCACCGTGGCGGAGAACACGGCCCGCCACTACGCCGCCGCGCTCGACGCTGCGCAGCGCGGCCGGGCAGACCGCTCCGCCGCGGCCTCGTAGCCGGGGCCGGGGAACGCACCCCAGACGCGTGTGACGCAGAACACCGCAGGTACACCAACCCGAAGGAGCCTTCCCTGATCACCATCGACTTCACCCTGTTTCCTGTCGGCCCCGGTCACCGGGTTCTGGACCTGGGCTGCGGTGGCGGCCGGCACGCGTTCGAGGTCTACCGCCGGGGCGCCGACGTGGTGGCTTTCGACCAGAACGCGGAAGACCTGGCTGCGGTCTCCGCCATGTTCGCCGCCATGCGCGCCGAAGGAGAAGCCCCCGCTGAGGCCACCGCCGAGACGGTGCGCGGGGACGCGCTCGCCATGCCCTTCGACGACAACACGTTCGACCGGGTCATCGCGGCCGAGATCATGGAGCACATCCCGCACGACACCGCTGCCATGGCCGAGATGTACCGGGTCCTCCGCCCCGGGGGGATCGCCGTCGTCACCGTGCCGAGCTGGTTCCCGGAGCGGATCTGCTGGGCGCTGTCCGAGGAGTACCACACCGTCGAAGGCGGCCACATCCGCATCTACACGCGTGCGGAACTGGAAGCCAAACTCAAAGCCACGGGGTTCATCATCGGCCCGCACCACCACGCGCACGCCCTGCACTCCCCCTACTGGTGGCTCAAATGCGCGGTGGGCACCACCAACGACTCCCACCCGCTCGTCCGCGCCTACCACAACCTTCTGGTGTGGGACATGCTCAAAGCCCCCCGCATCACCCGGGTCACCGAACGCCTCCTCAACCCGCTGATCGGCAAAAGCGTCGTGGTCTACCTGCGTAAACCCCGGAATGATGGGGACACCGGATGAACCGGCACGACCTTCCCGAGCTGCCGGGTGTCCTCCGGGCCGACGAGATCGCGCGCAGCGCCGCCTACCTGCTCCACGCCCAGGAGCCTTCGGGGGCGATCCCGTGGTTCCCCGGCGGGCACCTCGACGTGTGGGACCACATCGAATGCGCCATGGCGCTGTCCACCGTCGGCCACTACACGGCAGCGGTGCGCGCCTACGACTGGTTGGCGGCAGTGCAGCACCCGGACGGGTCCTGGCCCGCAAAACTGCGGCAAGGCACTGTCGTCAACCCGCTGCGGGAAGCCAACCACGCCTCCTACCTGGCCGTCGGCGTCTGGCACCACTTCCTGGTCACCGGGGATGACGCGTTCCTCGAACGGCTCTGGCCCACCGTGCGTGCCGGGATCGGTTTCGTGCTCGGCCTGCGCACCGAACGCGGCGAGATCCTCTGGGCGCGGGACGCCGACGGGTCCCCCGGCGACCACGCGCTGCTCACCGCTTGCGCGAGCATCCACCATGCGCTGCGCTGCGCAATCGCGCTCGCCGACCACTTGGACCACCCCCAGCCGGACTGGGAGCTGGCTGCTGCCCGCCTCGCCCACCTGATCTGCGAACACGAAACCGTGTTCGCTGACCGCAGCCGCTATTCCATGGACTGGTACTACCCGATCCTCGGCGGGGCGATGCGCGGCGCCCGAGCGGAGAAACGTATCGCGGAGCGCTGGGACACGTTCGTCGTCCCCGGCCTCGGCATCCGCTGTGTCAGCGACCAGCCGTGGGTGACAGGGGCTGAAACATCCGAACTGGTGCTCGCCCTGGCAGCGATCGGCAGCCGGGACCGCGGTGCTGAACTGCTCGCCTCGATCCAGCACCTCCGCGACCCGGACGACGGCGCCTACTGGACGGGCTACCAGTTCGTCGAAGACGTGCGGTGGCCGGTGGAACGCAGCACGTGGACGACGGCGGCGGTCATCCTGGCGGTGGACGCCTTGTGCGGGGCCACGCCGGGCTCCCAGGTCTTCACCCGTATCCCCAGGGCTGCGGAGCAGAGCGCCGAAGGGTGCTGCGACCAGCCGGTCGTGCTCCCCGCGGAAGCCGGTCTCGCCTAGCCGCTGACCTGACGTGAAAGGGTGGGGGCCGCCCCACTGTCGAGACGGCCCCCACCCCTGATCAGCCTGACGGAGGTAGCCCCCCTCCTGGGAAACCAGGATCCGGGCCTCCCGGCTCGGGCACCACGGGTTCCGGAACAACCGGTTCGGGCACCACAGGCTCAGGCACCACAGGTTCGGGAGCCGGTTGCGGTACTTCAGGCTCGGGCGCCGGGTTCAGGCCGTCCTGGTTCGGGCCCTGGTCCTGCGGGGTGTCCGCAGGCGTGCTCGGCTCCGGCTGGGGCGCCCAGTTCTGCGCGGATCCGCCGAACGAGGGCGACGGGAAGTCCTCCACCGGCTTGTCCGCCAGCGCCTTCTGCATGAACGTGCGCCACACGGTCGCCGGGAGCGTACCGCCGGACAGGGTGCCCCAGCCCGGCACGTAGAACCTCTGGTTGTCGCCGCTGTAGATGCCCACCGCGGCAGACAATTGCGGGGTGTAGCCGACGAACCAGGCGGCCACGCTTCCGTCGGTGGTCCCGGTCTTGCCCGCTGCCGGACGCCCAATGTTGGCGGCCGTTCCGGTACCGGAGGTGATCACCTGGCGCATTGCGTAGGTGGCGTCTGCTGCCTGCTCCTTGGTGAGCACCCGGTTGCGTTTCGGCTCGGGGCGTTCCTCTTCACCTTCCTTGTTGATGATGGAAGCGACCACGTGGGTCTCGATGTGTTCGCCGCCGTTGGCGAAAGTCGCGTAGCCGCCCGCCTGGTCGGTGGGGCTCACACTGTTGGCGCCCAACGGCAGCACCGGCACCAGGTCGATGCTTCCTTCGGGCAGCCCCATGGCGTAGGCGGTTTCCGCGACCTTCTCCAGTCCGACCCGCTGAGCGAGGTCGATGTAGCCGAGGTTGTTGGAGACCGCGGTGGCCTGGATGAGGTTCATCGGACCACCGGGGGCGTTGCCCGCGTTCTGGATCCGCGTGCCGTTGATGTACCGGGGGCCGCGGCCGTCCACCACCGTGTGCAGGCTCAACCCTTCCTTGAGGGCTGCGGCCAGCACGTACGGCTTCATCGCCGACCCTGCCTGCGCGGTGCCGAGGAACGCGCTGTCGTACTGGTTCTCGAAGTAGTCCTCTCCGCCATAGAAGGCCAGCACCCCGCCGGTCTTCGGATCGACCACGCTGAGCCCGACCCGCACCCCTTCGGGGAGGTCGTCGATGGGCACGGTCTCCTGCACGGCTTCGTAGGCCAGCTCCATCAGCTTGGGGTCGAAGGTGGTGTGGATCTCGTAGCCACCCCGGTTGATGTTGTCCTCGGTGTAGCCGAGCTCCTCCAGCTCCTTCATGGCCTGCTGGAACATGTAGCCCTTGTAGCCGCTGAGGTCGATGTTGTCCTGCGGCCGTTCCGGCAGGGGTTTGGGGAACTTGTACTCTGCCGCCTCGGCTTCAGTGATCGACCCCATGTCCACCAGGCCGTTGACCACGTACTGCCAGCGGCTCTCCATCTCAGGAGTGGTGTCGCTGTCCGCGAAGCCGAACTTGGTGGGCTGCTGGATGGCTGCGGCGAGGAACGCCGCCTCATCCGGCGTGAGGTCGCCGACATCCTTGTCGTAGTAGGCTTCCGCGGCCGCCTGGATGCCGTAGGCGTTCCGTCCGAAGTAGATGGTGTTGAGGTACTGCTCCAGGATCCACTCCTTGCTCTGGGAGCGGTCGACCTTGAGCGCGATGATGATCTCCTTGAGTTTGCGCTCGATGGTCTGCTCCTGGCTGAGCCCTTCGTAGTAGTTGCGGACGAACTGCTGGGTGATGGTGGATCCGCCCTGGAGCTGCTTTCCAGTGACGGTGGACCACACCGCACGCGCCGTACCGGTGATGGACACGCCCGGCTCGTCCCAGAACCCGCGGTTCTCCGCGGAGAGGATGGCGTTCTGGACGTGCTCGGGAACCTCGTCGAGGGAGACCGGTTTACGGTTGACGCCGCGTTCGGTGAGGACTGATCCGTCGGCGTAGTAGAAGATGGAGCCCTGCGCAGTCGCGTCGGCCTGGGCTGCGTCGGGGACCTCGAACATCGAGTAGGCGTAGGCGAATGCGCCGGTCACCAGCCCCACGAGCAGCACGATGACGATCAGTCCGGCGCGGGTGATCCGCCACCACAACGGTTTCTTCCGCTTGGTTTTCTTCGCTGGTGCCTTCTTCTCCGCGGGGCCGCTGGAGTGCGAGGTTCCCGACGGGGCGGTGGGGGGAGGCGGACTGGCGGGTCCCACACCGCCTGCGGCAGCAGCCGACTTCCGGAACCGCGGACGGAGGGGGCGCTTCCGGAGCCGCGATTTCAGGTTCTCGCGGAGGACCGCGGTGGTTTCGAGCTTGGTGCTCTCGGAGGGGTCGGTCGTGGAGGGTGCGGCCTGGCTCTGCGCTGCCTCTACCGGGGAGAGCTGGACCGTGGTCTCTTCGCCGCTGCCGTGACCGGTGGGGGTGACGGGGCTGATCCGTTCGGTGGTCTCCTCCGCATCCACCGTGGCAGAGGAGGCTGGCACATCAAGCCGTTCCGTGGCCTCGTCGTCTCCCGCTCGTGCAGCAGACGGACTGAGCCGTTCGGTGGTCTCCTCCGCATCCACCGCACCTACCGGGGCTATCTGCACCGTGGCCTCATCAAGACCACCAGAATCGCCGCCCACAGCATCAGCCGGGCGGAGCTGCTCCGTCGCCTCCTCCGCATCCACCGCGGTAGAGGAGGCTGGCACATCAAGCCGTTCCGTGGCCTCGTCGTCTCCCGCTCGTGCAGCAGACGGACTGAGCCGCTCCGTGGTCTCTTCGTCGTCCGCCGCGGCCGACGACGGCAGGTTGATCTGTTCGGTGGCTTCGTCGTCTGCCCCGGGGCCGGAGGAGGACGGCGGGCTGAGCCGTTCAGTGGTCCCTTCCTCGTCCACCGCAGACGCATCCGCCGCATCTGTCGGGGTTATCTGCACCGTGGCCTCATCAAGACCACCAGAATCGCCGCCCACAGCATCAGCCGGGCGGAGCTGCTCCGTCGCCTCCTCGTCCTCCTCTGCACCAGCCGCAGCCGCTGCAGCCTGGTCGGTGTCCTCGGCGGGAGACGCGGTCCCGGCATGCGTGTCTGCGTCCTGGGCCTGCTGGCCGTCTGCTCCGCTACTGGCTGCGGAGTCCGCGGTCTGGTCTCCGGCGTCGTCGAGATCGATCCCGTACTCTTCGGCCAGGCTGCGGGCAACCTTGTCTCTAAAGAAACTGCCGCTGTCTTTGAACGCGCTGGCCTCGAGGTAAGGGGATTCCCCAGCGGAAGCGAACCATTCGGGTTCGCTCCCGTCGTCGACATCGTCAGCACGAGCGTCAACGCCAGACTCGTCGACGCTCACATCGTCGTTCGTTACGGAAGAATCGGCGACAGTCGCTTCCTCGGTCTCAGGGCGCGGAGTGGTGTCGCCTCTACTGCTCTCGCTCAGTTCGTCGCCCCCTGGCATCGTCGCTCCCACACATTGCAAGCGCTAACGGTTTGACGCGCAGACGGGGGCGATGGGTTCACGAAAGGGTCGTTTTGAGACAGGCGTTACTGGGGGCCGCCTGCTCCCTCACGCCTTACGATACCGGCCCTTACTGACGGACCCGCCCCCCGTCCGCTCCTGCGGACTTCCGGGGATGTGCTTATGGTCAGGTCGAAGAAAATCCGGGCTCCTGTAGGACAGGAAGCGACACCTCACCTCTCATACAGTGCATCGTCGGCAAGTGCACGAAGTCACCGTGCTCTGTTCTCATTGGCCCACCAGCCCAAGCGTTCAACGGTTTCCCTCACCCGTCCGTGAGCAGCGTGCTGGTCCGGCGCAGTGAACAGGTGCTGCTGCGGAAGGTCTCACCCGGATGGTACGTAAACCCTAGGACGAAGCACGGTGGAGGTGGTCAGCCGTTCTCGTCCCCGCCACGGTCTTAGCGTCAGCGCCCTCAGCGCGGCCCGTGTCCCGGCCACGCGGCTTCTTCTTCCCAGCGCCGCACGCACGGACGAGACGTGCGCCTGGTGCACTTTTGTGTATACCACCGCAGACTCCCCCAGTTGCGGGAGAAATCTTGCAGAAATCCATTCCGGGGCGGAGTGCCGTGCCCGGTTTCTTCCCGCTGGGACGCCTGTCACCGTTTGCGGCGCAGGACGCGCAAGGAACCGTGGGCTCGTTCTTCGACGAACTCTCCCGACTCCAGCGCCCGCCGGTAGATGTGATAGGGCGGCCGTCCCCCGTCTGCAGGGTTAGGGAACACGTCGTGGATGACTAGGGCTCCGCCGACGCATACGTGCGGACTCCAGCCGGTGTAGTCGGCTTGGGCGGCTTCTTCCGTGTGGCTCCCGTCGATGAAGACCATGCCGAGCGGGGTGTTCCACAGGCGCGCGACCGCAGCGGAGTGGCCCACGATCGCGATCACGTGGTCTTCCAGGTCAGCCGCGGCCATGGTTTCCCGGAAGGCGCCCAGCGTGTCCAGTTTGCCGGTCGTGGGGTTCACGAGGGAGGGGTCGTGGTATTCCCAGCCGACCTGGTGTTCCTCGGAGCCGTGGTGGTGATCCACGGTGATCACGACCCCGCCGACCTGTTGGACGGCTGCGCCGAGGAACACGGTGGACTTCCCGCAGTAGGTGCCGATTTCCAGCACGGGTCCTAGGGGCGCGTAGGCGAGCGCGGTCTCGTACAGGACCAGTCCTTCATCGGTGGGCATGAAGCCTTTGGTGTTCTCGGCCACGCGCAGGAGGTGGTCGGGCATGGGTGTGGTCACGGCGATCCTCCCGTTGTTGTCAACCGTTCCCGGGGAGCACTGCTGGTGCTCCTTTGAGCGGGTACGCTACCGGTCGCCCCATGCGCGGAGCCGAGCGGCTGCCTCGTCCAGCACGTCGTCGCGTTTGCAGAAAGCAAACCGGACCAGGTGGCGGCCGTGGCGTTCGTCGGCGTAGAAGACCTGAGCCGGTATGGCCACGACCCCGGCGCGGCGGGCAAGGGTGCGGACGAAGGTGAGGCCGTCGTCGTAGCCGAGCGGGCGGATGTCCGCCATCACGAAATAGGTGCCCTGGGGCGGGTGCACCTGGAATCCTGCGGCAGCCAATCCGGCCACTAACCGGTCGCGTTTGGCGTGGAGTGCGTCGCGCTGCTCGGAGACCCAGTCCATGCCGTGGCGCAGCGCGGTGGCGACCGCGAGCTGTTGGGCGCCGTTGGCGGTGAAGGTGAGGTACTGGTTGACCGTGGCCACGGCACGCACCAGGGGTTCGGGTCCGGTGACCCAGCCGATCTTCCACCCGGTGACGGAGAAGGTCTTCCCTGCTGAGGAGACGCTCAGGGTGCGCTCGGCCATGCCGGGGAGGGCGGCGAGCGGCAGGTGGGGTGTCCCGTCGAAGGTCAGGTGCTCGTAGACCTCGTCGGTGACGGCGACGAGGTCGTTCTCTCGGCACAGCCGGGCGATCCACGCCAGCTCGTCGGCGGTGAACACGGTGCCGGTGGGGTTGTGCGGGGTGTTGACGATGATCGCCCGAGTGCGGGGGGTGATCGCGGCGGCCAGTTCGTCCGGGTCGAAGGTGTACCTGCCGTTGTCGGGGGACGGCCGGAGCGTAACCGGGCGGCGCACTCCGTGGGCGAGCGCGATCACCGCGGAGTAGGAGTCGTACATGGGCTCGAACAGCACCACTTCGTCGCCCGGTTCGACGAGGGCGAGGATGCTCGCCGCAATGCCCGCGGTGGCTCCAACAGTGATGTACACCTCGGTTGCGGGGTCGTAGGCAAGGCCGTAGCGCTCTTGCCGGTCCGCGGCGATGGCGGTGCGGAGTTCTTCCCGCCCGTACCCGGGGGGATACTGGTTGACGCCTTCGGTGAGGTACCGGGCGGCTTCCGCGAGGAGGAAGGGCGGCCCGTCCGTGTCCGGGAAGCCCTGCCCCAGGTTGATCGCGCCGGTGTGCTCTGCAAGCCGCGTCATCTCAGCGAAGATGGTCTCGCCGAATGCGGCCATCCGCGCTACTAGGGGTTCACTCACGGCCTTACCTTAATCCGCTTTCCTCCGTTTCCGGAGAGGACCGTGAGGTTTTCTGCTATCCCGCACGGGAGTTTATGAGGCGATCCCCCGCCGTATTCGCATTTCTGAGAGCGCTTCGTGCAGGCGGGTCATCTCTTCGTCGCTGAACTGTTCGATGAGACGGATCATGGTGGCCCCGCGGTCTCCTCCGGAGTGCAGTACTTCGCTCATGATGCGCGCTGTGTGCTCCTCACGGCTTTCCCGGGGCTGGTACCGCCATGCTCTCCCCACTTTCTCGCGGTCCAGGATCCCCTTGTTGACGAGGATGTTCGCGACGGTCATGACGGTCGTGTAGGCGATATTCCTCCGGTAGGTCATGGTTTCGCGTATTTCGCGCACGGAAAGCGGACGGTCCGCTTTCCACAGGGCGTCCATAATGGCGGATTCCAACTCACCGAATTCTCGTATCTTCATGCCCCCACCTCCGTGGCAGCATGCTAAGAGCGGAGCCCTCTCAAGTAGGGGGAAACGCAGCGAAACACACCGATCCGTGCTTTTCTTTCGGGCACCACTGCCGTTTTCACCGTGCTGCCGGGATCTCTCCGGTGTTTTCGTGACCGAGCAACCCGTTTTCGTCGTCTCCGCAAGGTGGAGGTGGTGGACCGCCGGGCCAGGGCGACGACTGCGCTGCCGGGGTGGTGCGGGCTGCACCGCAGACGTGGGCGGGGCGCAGGGCCGATGGTGTCGCGTCGGGGATGAACCACCGCGCGATGTTCCGCCGTTGTTTGCGGGATGCGGATTGTGGGACGATCGTCGCGGCTCGATAGGGCGGGCAGCGCACTGTCCGCGGTCCGGCATGCGCTGTCGGGCAGCGCATCCGAGAAAGAGGGTCTTTATCCGGGTTTCCCGGATGCTTCTGCTGCCCGGCTCCGTCCCGAATCCAGGGTTTCCCGGCCGGCGAGGACACTCTTCTGGCAGCGGAGGCGGGCTCGCGCAGAGGCTGATCCGACCAGCTCTTCCACCCTGTGCAAAAATGTGAATCAGATCACAGATTAGCCGCCATTAGAGGCGGGGATCCTGGACACAACGCCGCCCGAATCCGCTCCCCGCACGTGGCTGCTGACCTGTCCATCTGGGGCTACCCTTGATTTGTGAATAAATGTTAGGTATATCCCAGCGTGGCACCCTGCTAGAGGTGCCGTAGGCGCCTCTGGCAAAGTAGCCTGTTACCACGAGACGGTCTGCTGGGCATGCCCTAGTGCAGTCATACGGAGTACAGCCACATCCCTCTGACTGGACACCCGTCTCACCACCCATACACAAACGAGCTGCGGAAGAGGGCGATCTCCGCCGTGTCGTCTGAGGCGTCTCAACCCCTGACAGATTTCGGCCCCAACGAGTGGCTGGTCGACGAGCTTCACCGAAAGTACCTCGCCGATCCCAACTCAGTTGATAAGGCATGGTGGAATTTCTTCGCGGACTACAAGTCCGGAACCGCCGCCGACGGGTCAACCTCCCCTGCTAAGAGCACCGTAGCCGGCAACGGTGCTGGCGGCGCGGTCAGAGCCGCGGCATCGAAGGCGGCCGCCCGGCCCGCCACAGCCACCACCCCCGACGGCTCTGACGATGCACTCGCGGTGTCCCAGGAACGGCTGCGTGGTGCATCGGCCCGTACCGCCGCGAACATGGAGTCCAGCCTCACCCTGCCTACCGCCACAAGCGTGCGCGCGGTGCCGGTGAAACTCCTGTTCGACAACCGCATCGTGATCAACAACCACCTGCGGCGCGCACGGGGAGGCAAAGTCTCCTTCACCCACCTGATCGGCTACGCCATGGTCAAGGCGCTGGAGTCGGTCCCGGTGATGAACTACTCCTACACCGAGATCGACGGCAAGCCCGCCGTGGCCAAGCCCAAGCACGTCAACTTCGGGCTGGCGATCGACCTCGCCAAACCGGACGGCTCCCGGCAGCTTGTGGTGCCGAACATCAAAGCTGCCGACACCATGAACTTCAAGGAGTTCTGGTCCGCCTGCGAGGAGCTTGTCCGCAAGGCGCGCAGCAACAAGCTGACCGTGGCCGACTTCCAGGGCACCACTATCACCCTGACCAACCCGGGCGGTATCGGCACGGTGCACTCGGTGCCGCGGCTGATGCCGGGCCAGGGCACCATCCTGGGCGTGGGTGCTATGGAGTACCCGGCCGAGTTCCAGGGCGCTTCTCCGGCGACCTTGAACGAGCTCGCCGTCAGCAAGGTCATGACTCTGACCTCCACCTACGACCACCGCATCATCCAGGGGGCGGAGTCCGGAGAGTTCCTGCGGCGGATCCACCAGCTGCTGCTCGGCGAGGACGGCTTCTACGACGAGATCTTCGAGTCGCTGCGCATCCCCTACGAGCCGGTCCGCTGGGTGCAGGACATCTCGGTTAACCGGGACAACCAGCTTGACAAGGCCACCCGCGTCCAGGAGCTCATCCACGCCTACCGGGTGCGCGGCCACCTGATGGCCGACACGGACCCGCTGGAGTACAAGCAGCGCCGCCACCCCGACCTGGACGTCCTCGAGCACGGCCTCACCCTGTGGGACCTGGACCGCGAGTTCCCCACCGGAGGCTTCGGCGGCAAGCCGGTGATGAAGCTCCGCGAGATCCTGGGGATCCTGCGGGACAGCTACTGCCGCACCGTGGGCATTGAGTACATGCACATCCAAAGCCCTGAGGAGCGGGAGTGGATCCAGGCCCGGGTGGAGCGGGAGCCGGAGAAGCTCAGCCGGGAAGAGCAACTGCACATCCTGAAGCTGCTCAACAGCGCTGAGGCGTTCGAGACCTTCCTGCAGACCAAGTACGTGGGCCAGAAGCGCTTCTCCCTGGAGGGCGGAGAATCGCTGATCCCGCTGCTGGACGGGGTGATCACCAAGGCGGCTCGAGCCCAGTTGGACGAGGTCGTCATCGGTATGGCCCACCGCGGCCGCCTCAACGTGCTGGCCAACATCTGCGGCAAGTCCTACGCGCAGATCTTCGGCGAGTTCGAAGGCAACCTCGACCCGCGCAGCGCCCACGGTTCGGGTGACGTCAAGTACCACCTCGGTACCGAGGGCACCTTCACCACGATCACCGGCGAGAAGATCGCGATCAGCCTGGCGGCCAACCCGAGCCACCTGGAGACGGTCAACCCGGTCGCCGAAGGTATCGTGCGGGCCAAGCAGGACATCCTCAACAAGGGGGCCACGGGCTTCACGGTCCTGCCGATCCTGATCCACGGCGACGCCGCGTTCGCGGGCCAGGGTGTGGTCGCCGAGACCCTCAACCTGTCGCAGCTCCGCGGCTACCGCACCGGCGGCACCATCCACATCATCGTCAACAACCAGGTCGGGTTCACGACCTCGCCCAAGGACAGCCGCTCCAGCGTGTACGCGACGGACGTGGCCCGCATGGTGCAGGCGCCGATCTTCCACGTCAACGGGGACGACCCGGAGGCTGTGGTGCGGGTGGCACGGCTGGCGTTCGCCTACCGCCAGGAGTTCAACAAGGATGTCGTCATCGACCTGGTCTGCTACCGGCGGCGCGGGCACAACGAGGCGGACAACCCCTCGTTCACCCAGCCGCTGATGTACGACATCATCGACGCCAAGCGGTCCACCCGGAAGCTGTACACCGAGGCGCTGATCGGCCGCGGCGACATCACGCTGGAGGAGGCCGAGGAGGCGCTGCGCGACTACCAGGAGCAGTTGGAGCGCGCTTTCGCCGAGACCCGCGAGGCCGCCAAGAAGCCGATCGAACCGGGTTCGGTCATCAAGCCCGAGGTGTTCACCGAGGCCCCGATCGACCACTCCGCGACCCCGACCGCGGTCAGCGAAGAGGTCATCAAGCGGGTGGCAGAGACCCAGGTCACGTTCCCCGAGGGCTTCACCGTGCATCCGCGGCTGCTGCCGCAACTGCAGCGGCGGGTCCGCATGGTCGAGGAGAACGCGATCGACTGGGCGATGGCCGAGACGCTGGCGTTCGGTTCGCTGCTGATCGACGGCCACCCGGTGCGCCTGGTCGGCCAGGACAGCCGCCGCGGTACGTTCGGCCAGCGGCACGCCGTCCTCGTGGACCGCAAGACGGGCGAGGAGTACACCCCGCTCAAGGTCTTCGACCGGGGCACCGCCAAGTTCCACGTGCACGACTCGCTGCTGAGCGAGTACGCGGCCCTGGGCTTCGAGTACGGCTACTCCTTGGAGCGTCCGGACGCCCTGGTGGCCTGGGAGGCCCAGTTCGGTGACTTCGTCAACGGCGCCCAGACCGTCATCGACGAGTACATCAGCTCGGGCGAGCAGAAGTGGGGCCAGAAGTCGAGCGTGACCCTGCTGCTGCCGCACGGCTACGAGGGCCAGGGGCCGGACCACTCCTCGGCGCGCATCGAGCGTTTCCTGCAACTGTGCGCGCAGGAGAACATGACGGTCACCATCCCGACCACGCCGGCGAACTACTTCCACTTGCTGCGCTGGCAGGTGAAGTCGCCGTACCGGCGCCCGCTGATCGTGTTCACGCCCAAGTCGATGCTGCGGCACAAGGCGGCCGTGTCGGCGGTGTCGGAGTTCACCTCCGGATCGTTCCGTCCGCTCATCCCGGACACCAGCGGCATCGCTCCGGAGGACGTGCGGCGGGTGATCCTGTGCGCGGGCAAGATCTACTACGAGCTGGACGCGGCCCGGAAGCGGACCGGTGACCAGCACACCGCGATCATCCGGGTGGAGCGGCTCTACCCGCTGCCGATCGACGAGATCCGCCAGCAGCTCCGGTCGTTCCCCAACGCGGGCGAGGTGCTGTGGGTGCAGGAGGAGCCGGCGAACATGGGGCCGTGGCCGTTTGTGGCGCTGGTCTTCGCCGAGCAGCTCGACCGTCCGTTCACCCGGATCTCGCGTTCGGCGAGCTCCTCTCCTGCCACGGGTTCCGCCAAGCGGCACGAGGTGGAGCAGCAGGCCCTGGTGAACACGGTCTTCCCGCCGACCGAGTAGAGGCGAGGTACCGATGTACTTCACCGATCGCGGTATCGAGGAGTTGGAGAAGCGCCGCGGTGAGGAGGAAGTCACGTTGGCGTGGCTCGCCGAGCAACTGCGCATCTTCACCGACTTGAACCCGGAGTTCGAGACCGCTGTTGACCGGCTGGCCACGTGGCTGGCCCGCAGCGACGAAGACGACGAGTAGCGCGACATCGTCGACGTAAGGCCCCGGACCGACTCGGCCGGGGCCTTACGTGTTCCCGGGCTCATGCGGGTAGTTCCGAAGCCGGGGTAGGGAGCTCCCTGAGGGCGGGTCAGGGAACCCCCTGGTATTTCACGACATATCTTGAGAGCACCGCCATCGCGACATATCGTGTTTTCAGAGACGCCGATGAGAAGGGGACCGCGATGGCACGGTGGACCATCGACCGACCAACCACACATACCTTGGACGGGATCGTGGCCCTGCGGGTACGCGTCGTCGGCGGCCACGTCAACATCCTGCCCACCGACGACCCGGCGACCTTCGAGATCTCCGAAATCTCCGGGGAGCCGCTCCTCGTCTCGCACGAAGCCGGGATCCTCACCATCACCTACGCCGACCTGACCCGGGACGGGCTCCTGGAACGGCTGCGCCCCATCCAGTTGGGCAGCTACCGTGGCCTGCCGCGGCGCAGCGCCACCATCAACCTCCGCATTCCCCGCGACTGCCCGGTCGAGGTCACCGCGGCCACCGCCTCGATCGTGGTGGCCCAACTGACCGCGAAAACCCAGATCCGCAACGGTTCCGGAGACATCACCCTGGACGGGGTAGGCGGGGACACGGAGATCAACACGGTCTCCGGAGATGTGGAGGCCCGCAACCTCACTGGCCGGCTCGGCTACAAGAGCGTCAGCGGCGACCTGGAGATCGCGGGCGGCCAGCTTTCCGAACTGTCTGCCAAAACCGCTTCGGGGGAACTCCTCGCCGACATCGACCTGGCTCCTGCAGCCCGGGTCACTCTGGGAAGCATCTCCGGTGAGATCGCGCTCCGGGTGCCGGCCGACACCTCGGCCACGGTCGAGCTGCGCTCCGCCACCGGGCGCCTGGACTCCGCGTTCGGCCTGGACCGGCAGAGCACGCGCGGATTCACCCGGCTCAGCGGAACGATCGGCCCGGGGATCGACCCCGCCACGATCACCACGACCACTGTCTCCGGCGCCACCTCGCTGCTGCGCCGGGCTGCCGACACGCCAGCCGCGATCCCGAAGGGGGACGCATGACCACCATCTTCGGCCACGGCCGACTCCGCCTGTACCTGTTGAAACTGCTGGACGAAAGCCCCCGGCACGGCTACGAGATCATCAGCCTGCTGCGGGACCGGTTCCTGGGGATCTACTCGCCGTCGCCCGGAACCATCTACCCGCGCCTGGCCCGCCTCGAAGAGGAAGGGCTCGTGACCCACGAAGAGGTCAACGGGCGCAAGGTCTACCGGCTCACCGACAAGGGCCGCGCAGAACTGCGGGAACGGGAACGGGACCTCGAAGACCTGGAACGGCAGATCACCGAATCGGTGCGGGACATCGCCCAGGCGGTCCAGCGCGACGTCCGCGACACCATCAGCCACCTGCGCGAAGAGCTGAAGGCCACCGCCCAGCACACGCGGCGGAGCCGCTCGGAGCGGCAGGAGAGCGCGAAGACCGGTGCCGACGACGTCTGGAGCCGGGCCGCTGACGAGCAGGAGGAGCGCCGGGACAGGGAGCGCGAGCACGGGTTTGCGTGGAACCGCGAGTGGGAGAAGTTCGCCCACACCTTCGGCTGGGTCTGGCCCAAAGGGCCTAAGGACCGCGCCGCAGGCAGCGGGTTCGAACGGATCCTGCACGACTTCACCCACCGGGTCCGCGACATCATCCGCGAAACCGGCGGGATCAGCGAGGCCGCGATCGCGGACCTGCGCCGCATCCTGGACGAGACGCTCGACATCATCCGCCGCGACGCTGCCCGCTGGGGACCCCCGCCGACGGACTCTGCGTCGCGCGCCACAGACAACGCGGACAAGGAGCAGACACCGCGCAGCACGGAGTGAGCCGCGCCGGCGCGGGAACGGCCCTGAGGGATTGCCTCAGGGCCGCACGCTCTCTCCTCCGGCCCTCCGGTTAGGCCCGGGCCACGCCGTCCTTGCGGGCCTGGTCGGCCACTGCGGCAGCCACCGCCGGGACGACCCGCTCGTCGAACGGCTTGGGGATGATGTAGTCGGGGGCGAGATCGTCGCCCACCAAGTCGGCCAGCGCGGTGGCCGCCGCGAGCTTCATGTTCTCGGTGATCTGCGTGGCCCGCACGTCCAGGGCCCCGCGGAAGACACCCGGGAAGGCGAGCACGTTGTTGATCTGGTTCGGGAAGTCGCTGCGCCCGGTCGCCACGACCGCCGCGTACTTGCGGGCCACATCGGGGTGGACCTCAGGGTTGGGGTTGGCCATCGCGCAGATGATGGCGTTGTCGGCCATGGTGGCGACGACCTCCTCGGGCACTTCGCCCGCGGACAGGCCCACGAACACGTCTGCTCCGGCCAGCGCGGACTCGATGGAACCCTGCAGACCGGCCTTGTTGCTGATGGCCGCCAGTTCCGCCTTGTACTTGTTGAGCCCGGGCCGCCCCTCGTAGATCAGGCCCTTGCTGTCGGCCACCGCGATGTCGCCGATCCCGCCCCGGATCAGCATGCGGGAGACCGCGATCCCGGACGCCCCTGCGCCGGAGACAACCGCGCGCAGGTCGCTGAGTTCGCGGCCGGTGACCCGGGCCGCGTTGCGGATCGCGGCCAGCGCCACGATGGCCGTACCGTGCTGGTCGTCGTGGAAGACCGGGATGTCGAGTCGCTCCCGCAGCCTCTGTTCGATCTCGAAGCAGCGGGGCGCGGAGATGTCCTCCAGGTTGATGCCGCCGAAGGACGGGGCCATGCGGACCACCGTCTCGACAATCTCGTCGACGTCAGTGCACGCGAGCGCGATAGGCACCGAGTCGATCCCGGCGAACTGCTTGAACAGCAGCGACTTGCCCTCCATGACGGGCAGGGAAGCCTCCGGGCCGATGTCCCCCAAGCCGAGCACGGCCGTACCGTCGGTGACGACGGCGACAACGTTGTTCTTCCAGGTGTAGGTATCCGCCAGCTCTGGGGTGTCCGCGATGGCGGTGCAGACACGCGCCACACCCGGGGTGTAGGCCAGGGACAGGCTCTTTTGGTCGTTGACCTCAACGGTGGAGCGGACTTCCAGCTTGCCCCCGCGGTGGAGAGCAAATGCGGGATCGTCGTCAAGCCGGGAACTGCGGTCGCTGGTCACGTAGAAACCCCTCAATGAATCCGTGCGCGTCCCCATCCACGTTGACGGGGACAGTGTGCGATGGGAAGCAGCGAGCGGAGAGGGTCGAAGATGCGGTTTGTGGGACACGTCCACACCGATCGGCTTGATCGGTTGCGGCGGTCAGACTCTCCGCAACGGTTGTGCGGAAGCGCTGCCAGCGGTACGGGGGGTGGCCCGTGGCTTCATCATCTCACAACGGTGTCCCGGAGACCTATGCCAGGAGGGGACCATTGATATCTCTCACCCCACAAGTGGGCTTTGCACCGGGTGCACCTTAGGTCCGCGTCCGCCCCGGAACCGCCTGGTGGCAAGGGCATCGGGGCATTCTGCGGGAGAACGCTCGGGTATCGTGTCCCAGCGTGATTTTCTTGTGCCGCGCCGCCCGCCCCGTCGTGCGGGGTCCGCGCGTCCCGCGGCCGCCCTCCGCATCACCCCTGGTGCGGGGCCGCGTGGTCAGATCGTCCTTCCCGAGTATCCGCTGCGAGGTCTATTGTGATCCGTCCGGCCCGGCCTGACGACGTTCCCGTCATCACCGCGCTGGTCCGCGAACTAGCGGAGTATGAGAAGGAGCCCCAGTCCGCGACAGCCACCGAAGAGGACTTCGCTGCCGCGCTGTTCGGCCCGAACCCGGCGGTCTTCGCGCACGTCGCCGAGCACACCGCCGAGGACGGTTCCCCGATGGTCGTGGGCATGGCCCTGTGGTTCCTCAACTTCTCCACGTGGACCGGACGCCACGGCATCTACTTGGAAGACCTGTACGTACGCCCTGAGTTCCGGGGGCGCGGCTACGGCAAGGCGCTGCTGACCGAACTGGCGCGGATCTGCGTAGCCCGCGGCTACCGTCGGCTGGAGTGGTCGGTGCTCGACTGGAATACGCCCGCGATCGAGTTCTACAAGTCGCTTGGCGCGGTGCCGATGGACGGGTGGACGGTCTACCGGCTCACCGGGGAGGCGCTGACCGCCCTCGGCCAGCAGTGACCCAGCGGGAAGCACCCGGCAGGCTTCCGCTGTCTGCGGGGGGTTGCTGCCGCTGTCCCGGCCGCGCCCGGAGCAGCAATTCCCCGCTCACGGACGTCCGGACACTGATATCGCAAAAATTTTCGCTTTCCCGTGCGGTTTCGGCAGTACCCTCCCGATTGTCACCGTCCGTGGTCGCCACAGATCAGTGTGCACCTGGCACGGACCAGGGGGGAACAAGATAGATTGCTTACAAGCGGCAATCTCGCTTCCCTTAAGGAGGGACGTGACCAACGACACCGCTGTACCGACGGCGGACGCCATGGGTGTAAGAGACACGGTGACCGTCCGCATGCCCGCGGACAGCGCCTATCTCTCCGTGCTCCGCACAGCCACGGCTGGACTCGCCGCCCGCCTCGATTTCACCCTGGATGAGATCGAGGACTTGCGCATCGGTGTGGATGAGGCGTGCGCGATGCTCCTCACCCAGGCGCTACCCGGTACAGATCTGACCACGGAGTTCGAACTCACCGGGGACGGGATGCGCATCAGTGTCTCGGTGCTCACCTCAGACGGGCGACTACCGGCACGCGACACGTTCGCGTGGACCGTACTCTCGGCGCTGGCCGGTGACGTGGACGCTGTCGTCGGTTCTGATGACCGAGTATCGATCGTCCTGTACAAGCGCCGCAACCCGGTGGAGTCGGTGTGAGTGAAAGGGGGCCCGCTCTGACGGCGCAAACAGAACACTCGACGCCTGACCGGGCCCGTGCGCGGGAGCTATTCGAACGTCTGGGAGAACTCGACCCAGACTCGCCGGAGCGCCAGCGCATCCGGGATGAACTCGTCGAACTGCACCTCCCTCTCGTGGAGTACCTCGCCCGGCGATTCCGTAATCGGGGTGAGTGGCTCGACGATCTCACCCAGGTGGCCACGATCGGGCTCATCAAGTCCATCGACCGTTTCGACCTGAGCCGCGGGGTGGAGTTTTCCACCTACGCCACTCCCACCATTGTCGGCGAGATCAAGCGGCACTTCCGGGACAAGGGGTGGGCGGTACGGGTTCCGCGCCGTCTCCAGGAGCTCAAGCTCTCGCTGACCAAGGCCGTCAGCGAACTGTCCCAGCGGCACGGCCGGGCGCCCACGGTTGCCGAGCTCGCCGAGTACCTCAAGATGTCCGAGGAAGAGGTGCTCGAAGGGTTGGAGTCGGCCAACGCCTACTCCACGGTCTCGCTCGACGCGCCAGACAACGGTGATGAGGACGCTCCCGCGGTCGCTGACTCGTTGGGGATCATGGACGAGTCCCTCGAGGGCGTGGAGTACCGGGAGTCCCTCAAGCCGCTCCTGGAGCGTCTGCCGCCGCGGGAGAAGAAGATCCTGCTCCTCCGCTTCTTCGGCAACATGACCCAGTCGCAGATCGCCGCGGAGCTCGGCATCTCGCAGATGCACGTGTCCCGGTTGCTGGCGCGCACCCTCGCCCAGCTACGTCAGGCGCTCACCGCTGACGACTGACCTTGCCTACGACCTACCCGCGTCACCGCTGTGACGCGGGTTCGTCATCTCTGCTTCTTCGCCGCGCCCTCCGGGGGGAAGAGCGTGGCGGTCGTCGGCGGGGCGAGCACGAAGAGCAGGGTGAGGACCGCAAACGCCCCCAGCCCGAGGCTCAGGTGGACTTGGTCGCTGGTCCACAGGTAGTAGGCGATCACCAGTGCGAAGAGCTGGGTGAGCACGATGGGGGTGCGCGCCCACTCCTTGAGGTGGAACAGGCCCCAGGCGACATAGCAGAGCGCAGCGCTGCCGCCGAAGGCGAACACGGCGAGAGGGAGCGCGAAGTTCACGTCGGTCGCGTTGCCGAGCAGTGTGTTGACCAGGACGTAGCCGCCGAGGATGAACAGCAGCACTCCGAGGAGTCCTTCGCACACTGCCGCGAGGAGAAGGGTGATCGGTCGTCGAGACACGGCTTCACTGTAACCTGCCTCTTTGGTCCCCTGTTCTGCGGGACCTTCGGCGCGCAGCACCGGTCTCCGGTCCACTACCGTGCTGGACGGCAGGGTCAATAGACTGGCGGCGTGCGCGCGTTGTTCATCGGGAATCCTCAGGCCACAACGGCTACCCCCCGCTCGCGCGACGTCATTGTCCGTGCGCTCGCCAGCGACATGGCGGTGGACACGGTGTTGACGGAGTATCGGGGCCATGCGCGGGAACTGGTGCAGCGGGCCGCTGAAGAGGGCTATGACCTGGTGGTCAGCTTCGGCGGTGACGGGACCGTGAACGAGGTGGTCAACGGGATTCTCGCGCTTCCTGCGAAGCAGCGCCCGCTCTACGCTGCCTTGCCTGGGGGCAGCGCGAACGTGTTCGTCCGTGCCCTGGGCCTTCCCGCCAACCCCGTGGAGGCCACCGGCGCGGTCTTGGAGGCGCTGCACAGCGGGTCACGCCGCACGGTGAATCTGGGGCACATCGACGGACCGGATGGCGGACGCTACTTCACGTTCTGTGCGGGGTTCGGCTGGGACGCGGAGGTGGTCCATGAGGTGGAGCGGCAGCGGCAGCGCGGGCGACGGGCCACCCCCGCCCTGTACACCGCCATCGCGTTGAGCCTGTTCCTGCGCGGAGGGATGGGCGGGGATCCTTCGCTGAGCGTGGAGGTGCCGGGGCGTCCTCCGGTGCGGAACCTGTTTTTCGTGCTGGTGACGAATACGACGCCGTGGACGTATGCGGGGCCGTCGCCGGTGCAGCCGACTCCTCGGTCGCGTTTCGAATTGGACCTGGACGTGTTCGCGTTGACCAGGGTGGACACGATCACGACCGCCAACGTGCTGCGGATGATGTTCTCCGCGAAAGGGGTGCCGCCGCGGGGCCGCGGCTACCGCACCTGGCACAACTGCGCAGAGTTCACAATCCGGTCACAACACCCCAGACCATTCCAAATCGACGGAGAATACCTCGGACACCGACAACAGGTCAATTTCCGATCGGTTCCGAAGGCGTTACGAATCGTAGCTTAAGGCGACATAAAAGCCCAGTTCAGGGCACTTGTGACGTACGCGACACCCTTGATCGCGCTTTAGTGCTCCATCTCTCTTGAAAGCTTCTCTTAACCCTGCCACGCTCAAAGTACCGCCGCACGTTACGGGCGTGTTAACCGTTGGTGCCCAGGCCCGGCTGTCGTGTTTCAGGGATGTCCGCGCCCAGCGACTGCCGGAACCAACGGCAGCCGCCCGTGTGGGGCGCACGAAGAAGGTAGCGGGACCCGTCCAATACGCCACTTGCGACGGATCCGAGCACCCTACTTCGTGAAGTATTTCACAAGTCCGACGCCCCGACCGCCTCACCGTGAGGAGTGACCCGCATGGACTGGCGCCACCACGCTGCCTGCCGTGACGAAGACCCCGAGCTCTTCTTCCCCATCGGCAATTCTGGCCCGGCACTGATTCAGATTGAAGAAGCCAAGGAAGTATGCCGTCGCTGCTCCGTAAGCACCGCCTGCCTTGAGTGGGCCTTGGAAACCGGCCAGGACGGCGGTGTCTGGGGCGGCATGAGCGAGGACGAGCGCCGCGCGCTCAAGCGCCGCCGCGCCCTGCGTCCCGCTGCCCGGTTGAGCACCGCGGTCTGATCTGCCCCCTTGTCTCAGTTGTAGTACTGCACTTCATGGTCTACCGGCAGATCCAACAGGACCTTGGTGCCGCCGCCCTCTTGGGGAGTCATTTCCATCCGGCCCGCGAGTTCGCCCGTCACCAGGGTCCGAACGATCTGCAGTCCAAGGCTACTACTGGTTTCCAGGTCGAAGTCCGCGGGTAGCCCCGTTCCGTTGTCGACGACTTCGATGATGAGTCGTCCGGTACTTCGACGACCGTCGTCTGGTCCCGGCGCTGGCGCCTGACGGCGTACCCGCACCTCGATAGTGCCGGGACCATACTCCAACCCGTGCTCGACCGCGTTCTGCACCAGTTCTGCCAAGACCATGGAGAGCGGGGTCGCCACCAGCGCGGACAGCATGCCGAAGTTGCCGACCCGGCGCAGCCCCACAACCGCCTTGTCGGTGGACGACACCTCCGCCGCCATTTCGATCACCCGGTCGGCGATGTCGTCGAAGTCCACCGTCTCGTCCGGGGTGTGGGAGAGCATCTCGTGCACGATCGCGATGGAGCCGACCCGGCGCACCGCCTCCTCGAGCGCTGCCCGCCCTTCCGGGTTCTGCAGCCGTCGGGCCTGAAGCCGCAGCAGGGCCGCAACCGTCTGCAGGTTGTTCTTCACCCGGTGGTGGATCTCGCGGATCGTCGCGTCCTTGGTCATCAGTTCGCGTTCCCGGCGCCGCAGCTCGGTCACGTCCCGCACCATGACCAGGGCTCCGATCCGCTCCCCGCCGACGATCAGCGGGATGGCGCGCAGCTGCACGGTGGTGCCGCGGGCCTCCACTTCGGCTTCGAGCGGGACCCGGCCGCCCGCAGTCCAGCTCAAGGACTCGTCCCGAGGGTCGGGATCGTCTGCCAGTTCCACGGTGGTCCGGGCCAGCGACGTGCCGACGAGGTCGGTGGCGAGCCCGAGGCGGCGGTAGGCGGACAGGGCGTTGGGGCTGGCGTAGATGACCCGGCCCTCACGGTCCAGGCGGAGCAGGCCGTCCCCGACCCGGGGTGAGCGGACCATGAGCGGGCCCTGGTCGCTGAACGGGAAGCTGCCCTCAGCGATCATCTGCGCGAGGTCGCTCGCGCTCTGCAGATAGGTGAGTTCGAGACGGCTGGGAGTCCGCGCGGCGCTGAGGTTGGTGCTCCGCTGGATCACCGCCACCATGGTCCCCTCCCGGCGCACCGGGATCGTCTCTTCCCGGACCGGGACTCCGCCTGACCAGTCCGGGTCGCCTTCCCGGCAGACCCGGCCCTCCCGCCAGGCCCGGTCGATCAGCGCACGCTTACTCCGCATCGGAGGGGGCACGGGGTCCTCCTCGCCCGGAGTAGCGGGCGCGTCGTACAGGATCGTCTCCACCAGGTCGTCCTGGTATGCGGTCGGACCGGTGGTCGGCCGCATCTGGGCGACTGCGATCCACCCGTTGTCTTCGCGCAGCCGCGTCCACAGCAGCAGGTCTGCGAACGACAGGTCAGCGAGCAACTGCCAGTCGGAAACCAGGGCGTGGAGCCACTCCAGGTCTGCGGTGCTGAGCGCCGTATACCGTCGGATGAGATCGCTGAGGTGAGGCACTCACAAATCATCCCATGAGTGAGGGCATACTCAAGAGGTGCACTTTTCTACCATTGGACTAGACCAGTCGCCGCTGTTGGGGCGGCCCGGCGCAGTGCCGGACCGCCGGCACTGCGAAGATGCGTCCAATGGCGAACTGGCGGGGAGTGGTGGAGGAAAACAACGTGACGGGTCAACGAACTGTTGAGGACAGTCCCCGGGTTCCGAAGTACTACCAGGTCAAAAAACAGCTGTTGCAGTTGATCGAGACGATGCCCGCGGGCAACCCGGTCCCCCCGGAGCGGACGCTGGCGACCCAATTCGGCACGTCCCGCACGACGGTGCGACAGGCGCTCAGCGAAATGGTGGTGGAGGGACGGCTGCTGCGCATCCAGGGCAAGGGCACCTTTGTCGCCAAGCCGAAGGTGACCCAGGTCCTGCAGTTGACCAGCTACACCCAGGAGATGCGTTCGCACGGCCTCCAGCCAGACACCCGGATTCTCGACGTGGGCTACATCAACGCGGATGAGGAGCTGGCCGGGCTGCTGGCGATCCGGCTCGGCGGCCGGGTACTGCGCATCGAACGACTGCGGCTGGCCAACGGCGAGCCGATGGCTGTGGAAACCGCGCACCTGCCCGCACGCCGGTTTCCCGGGCTACGCCGCCGCCTGGACCGGCATGCTTCGCTCTACGAAGCGCTGGCGACCGTCTACAACGTGCACCTCGCGGAAGCGGAAGCGACTATCGAGACGGTGCTGGCTACCCCGAAAGAAGCGCAGTTGCTCGGCGTGGACGTCGGCCTGCCGCTGGTCCTGCACTGCCAGCACAGTTTTGACGACGAGGGCAATCCAGTGGAGTGGGTACGGTCGCTCTATCGCGGCGACCGGTACAAGTTCGTCACCCGGCTCCGCCCGCCGAAGGAGCGGACGTAGGGGCCTGACCCGCACTTCCCCATGGACCGGCACGTGTGAACCACCTCACCCACTCGTGCTACTCGTTGGTAATTTAGTGGGTGGGGCGGCTCCCCCTGCCCTAACCAGCGATACAACCAAGGAGCGTGACGGCCCATGGGCTCCCCCTCGTTCTCCGGGAAACTCACCGGCCACGGCGGCAACCACGCCGTGGAGGTCGCCCGCCACCACGGCGTAGACACCCTCTTCACGCTCTCCGGCGGGCACATCTTCCCGATCTACGACGGTGCGGTCAAAGCTGACCCTCCGATGCGCCTGCTCGACGTCCGCCACGAGCAGACCGCGGTCTTCGCGGCCGAAGCCGTCGGCAAACTCACGCGGCGGGCTGGCTGGGCGGCCCTCACCGCCGGCCCAGGGGTGACCAACGGGGTGAGCGGCATAGCCACCGCGCACTTCAACGGCTCCCCCCTGGTGGTCGTCGGCGGCCGGGCGCCCGACAACCGCTGGGGGCAGGGCCTCCTGCAAGAACTGGACCAGTCCCCGCTGTTCACCACCATCACCAAACGCGCGTGGACGGTCCACGACACCGCCCAGATCGGCCCCGCGCTCGACGAGGCGTTCACCCTCGCCAACACGGCGCACCGGGGCCCGGTGTTCCTGGACATCCCGATGGACCGCCTCTACGACCAGGCCGAGATCACCGTCACCGGACAGGCCGCTGCGGAAGACCGCTCCCCCGACCCTGACGCGGTGGCCGCGGTAGCCCGACTGCTCAGCGAAGCAGAACGGCCGGTCCTGGTGTACGGCTCTGACGTGTGGCTGGACCACGCCGAGCAGGCCGCCTTGGAGGCAGCCGAGGAGTTGGGCGTCCCGGTCGTCACCAACGGCCAGGGCCGCGGTGTGCTCCCCGCCGGCCACCCGCTGCTGGCCACCCGGGCCCGCGGGCTCGCCTTGGGCCGCGCTGACCTGGTCATCGTCGTAGGCACCCCGCTGGACTTCCGGCTCAACCACGGCCTGTTCGGCGGCCGTGACGGCGCTCCCCTGGCCCGGACCGTGCACATCACCGACTCGCCCGCACAGCTCGCCACGCACCTCACTTTGGCGGGAGCGGTCTCCGGCGACCTGTCGGCCATCCTGCGCGCCCTCGCCGAGCAGGCGAAGCCCAAGCGCGAGGTCGCCCAGTGGCGGACAGAAGTGGCCGAAGCCGCTGCGGCGACCGCGGCCAAAGACCGCGAAGTCCTCGACAGCGACGCCTCCCCGATCCACCCTGCACGGATCTACGGGGAGCTCAACCGGATCCTCGACGACGACGCGGTCGTGATCGGCGACGGCGGCGACTTCGTCTCCTACGCGGGCAAGTACATCCAGCCGCGCCGCCCCGGCAACTGGCTGGACCCGGGACCGTTCGGCTGCCTGGGCACCGGCATGGGGTATGCGATCGCCGCCCGACTGGTCCGCCCCTCCTCCCAGGTGGTGGCGCTGTTCGGCGACGGGGCGCTGGGCTTCTCGCTCGCGGACGTGGACACTCTCGTCCGGCACAACCTGCCCGTGGTCATGGTGTGCGGCAACAACGGCATCTGGGGCCTGGAGAAAGCGCCGATGCAACTGGTCTACGGCTACGACGTGCTCGCCGACCTGGCGCCGCAGACCCGCTACGACCAGGTGGTGACCGCGCTGGGCGGCGGCGGGGAGCTCGTCACCGACCCCGCGGAGATCGGTCCGGCGCTGCGTCGGGCCTTCGACTCCGGCGTGCCCTATCTCGTCAACATCGTCACCGACCCGGAGAACGTCTACCCGCGCAAGACCATGGGGGTCTAGGCCCCGCCGGAGTCACTCCCCGGGGCGCAGCCCGGACAGGAAGCGCTCCCGGGGAACCACGACCCGTTCCACGGTTCCCACGGCCACCTGCCGGCCCTCCTGGGTGACGGAGACCTCGAAGACCAGCCGTCTCCCTTCGGCCCGGACCAGGCGGGCCGTGGCCACCACCTGCGCTCCCACCGGGGTGGGAGCGGTGTGCTTGAGGTGCACCTCGGCCCCCACCGACGTGTGGCCGGCCTCGAGGCGGCCGTCGAGTGCGGCGACCGTGGCGGCTTCGGCCAGCGCCAGCACGCGCGGAGTGCCCAAGACGGGGACGTCTCCACTGCCCAGTGCCTCGGCGGTGTCCGCCGTGGTGACCGTCAGTTCCGCGGTACCGGTGAGTCCGGGGTCGATCGCCATGGCCTGCCTTTCTCGTGGTCTGTTGCCGTCCCTGCCGGTAGGGCTCGGCTTCGGCGCTGAGGATAGTGCTTCCCGCAGCGGCCCGCCCTGGGCACCCCGCTCCCGTCGGATCAGCGGGGCGAGGCTGCTTCCCAGCCCGCCTTGTCTGGGCGGCGGGCTGTCAGCCGGACCGCCAGTCGAAGTCTGGACGTTGCAGCACCGTTGCCAGCGCTTCCACCACCACCGGGTCGTATTCGTGCCCGGTGTCCATGCGCAGCCGCTGCAGCACCGCGTCGACACGCTCCTGGTCGGTAGAACCTCCGACCAGGTCGTCGAACGCGTTGGCTACTTTGATGATCCGGCTGCCCAGCGGGGGCGGTCCAGCCTCGCCGTCGCCGAGGTAGGGCTCGCACTGGCGGCGCACCAGCTCCGCTACACCGTCGAGCACCCCGGTCTCCCGGATGATCGCCGCGCCTAGTTCGGCGATGCTGCGCTGTTCCCGGGGGGAAGCCAGCACGGTGGCGCCGCTGGGGATGGGGTCGCGGAGGGACAGCTGACCGATGTCGTGCATGAGCGCCGCATACTCCAGCTCCAGCAGCGTGGACTCCGACATGCCCAGCTCGCGGCCGATCCCCTGCGCCAGCCGGCTGACCCGGCGGGAGTGCCCGGCCTCCACGTAGCCGCCGACCTCGGTCACCCGGGACAGGGCCCGCACCGTCTGCAGGTAGGTGCGTCGGATCTGCGCGAACCTCCGGAAAGCCACCTGGGTGACGAGCAGCGGGGCCGTGAACACCAGCAAGGTGGTCAACCCCATGACGTGGACGGAGAGCGCCATCAGGATGGCCGAGGCTCCCACGGCCATACCGATGGCGACCTGGGCGCGCATCTCGTCGCGCAGGGTGACCCCGAAGCGGGTCCGCATCCGGTCGGCACGGATCGCCGCGGCGGCCACCGAGTCGGCCAGCCACACCACCACCACGATCGCGGCCATGAGGAGCAGGCTCAGCCACCACAGCGGACCGTCCAGGTCGATGTGCCCGATAAGGGGCCGGAACAGCAGGGTGGTCACCGCGATGTTGAGGAACCTGCGGGCGAGGTCGCCCCACTGAGGGTGGCGGCCCACCAGGATGTGCGGCAGCTCGCCCAAGCCCATGCCGACCGCGACCACCGCGACGACCTGCGGACTCGGCAGCGAGACCGGGTCACCGATGATGGTGAAGAGGAAGGCGTACGACATGGCGGAGGCGGTGGCGATAGGCGCGGCTTCCCGGCCTCCGGGCAGGGTGATCCGTGCGAACTCACCGAGCGCGACCAGCACCCCGAAAGCCAGGGCGACCCGCGGCTGCTCGAAACCGCTCACCGCAGTCCACAGCAGGGAGACCGCTGTGCTGACCAGTGCCGCTCCGATCAGCAGCGGCCGGGTCCAGCCGACCGCCCGCCACTGTCTGCCATGGCGGGCACGCTGGGGGATGTGCGACGCGACGGTCGGCGCGCTGTTCATCATCCGGTTGTCTCTTCCACGACTCCGACCGTGAGGTTAGTGTCGGTCTGAGTATCACCGTCTGCGGCGGTTTGCGCAGCCCCTGTCGGGACTGTTTCAGGGGCGGCTTCGGAGGCGCCGACCGGCTGGGCGGTGCAGGGTTCGCACGCGTCCTCGACCGGCTCGACCAGGTCGGGAACCTCCCAGCCTTCGCGTTCCACGGCGCGGACCAGTGCCTCCACCATCCGGGGGTCGAACTGGGTGCCGGCGCACCGGCGCAGCTCTGCGATGGCGGCTTCCGTGCTCCACGCCTTCCGGTACGAGCGGGTGGACGTCAAACAGTCGAAGACGTCGGCCACCGAGACCAGTCGGGCCGCCTCGGGGATGTCCTCGCCCGCCAGGCCTTTGGGGTAGCCTCCGCCGTCTATGCGTTCATGGTGGTGCAGGATGCCGGCGAGCGCCTCGTCGAGGAAGTCGATCTCGCGCACGATCTCGTAGCCGCGCATGGGGTGCAATTGGATCGCCGCGTACTCCTCCTCGGTGAGTTTTCCGGCCTTCTGCAGGATTTTGGTGGGGACGCCGAGTTTGCCGATGTCGTGGAGCATGCCTGCGTAGCGCATCGTCTGGACGCGCTCGGCCGACATGCCGAGCTCCTCCGCGATCATGGCGGCGGCCTTCGCCACGCGCATGCAGTGTCCGCGGGTGTAGTAGTCCTTCGTCTCCACGGCCTGGCAGAGCGTGGCCAGGGTGGCTTCATGGGCGCGCTGTTGGAAGACGTACTGGTCGAACGCCCAGCGGGCGATGAACAACGGGAGCAGGACGAGGAGCACGGCGAAGGGGCCGACCGCTCCCCAGATCGCGGCGATGAACAGGCCGAGCATGGCGTAGCCGATCGAGGAGAGCTCCAGGGTGGCCAGCGGCCGCCACCGCATGTGGCGGGGGCGCTTCAGCCGCAGCTCCCCCAGCGACCACATCAGCCCGGCCATCAGCAGGGTGTTGCATAGCGAGAACGTCAGTACCGCACCGGTGAAGGGCAGGAGGATCCACGGGAACATCTCCGGTTCCGGGACGCCCATCCTTCCGCCCAGCAGTTGGAACACTGTTCCCGAGGCGTATCCGGCGATGACGAACTGTGCTCCGTTGAAGAGCCGCTTGACGAGGTTCTGTCTTCGGATGACCAGCCCTGAGGCGATACCGACGATGGCGGCGCCCACCGGCCCCACCAGGACAACAGCGGCAAGCGAGGCCGCCGAGGCCGGCGAAATCCCCGTCTTGCCGCTGTCGACCATCGTGGCAATGGATTCCGCGATCACGAACAGGATCGCGAGAAGCAGGAGGGTTCCTAGGTCAACCTCGGTGATAGGTCCGAGGAACACTCCCAGGAGTATGGCGGTGGCGGCACCGAGCGCGACAAGACCCACGTACAACCGCGCAGCCACGGGTAGGGCACGCAATTCCCGCTCCTTCTCGTCGTTCTGCAGCCGACCATTCCGCCATGGTTGCAGAGATCCGGATCTACCACCAGGTCCATCCGGTAACCGTGGTAACAAACATGGCTAGGGCAGCCAAGTGCATCATGACACCGTTGAACAACCAGAACATACCTATCCCCGCCTTTCTCGTTCCCCCATGCTTTCGCACTGTAAACGAAGGCATGAAATTTCCTGCCTGAAGGGGATGTGGCGGCCAGTTTAACGCTAATCACGGCGCGATACATTCAATCATCACGAACTCATCCCCTTCGACAGCAGAGAAGCGCGTTTCTTTTCCAAAATGCGGAATTACTAATCTGATTAGTAATTCGCAATGTAACTCTCTGCAATCACAGAGAGGCCGAAAACAAGCGAACCAAACTCCCTCCAGTACGCCATCCCGGCACGCCGACTACTCCCAGCACCACCATGGACAATCACTATGAGTAATCAAATGTAACTTTTAGGTCAAAGATCATTGGATCGTTTGCGCCACGCCTCAGCACCCTCAAGCAAAGAGAGAAAACACGCTCCGCAACATCGGACAATATCCCCCAAAATGGTCATCAACGGAGCCATTGCAGAAATCACCACAAAGCAGCCATAAAATAACAAAAGCTGGGGGGTCACACGGAAATTCCGTGTGACCCCCCAGCTTTTCTTCCCGTCACTCCGGAAAGATCAGCGATCATTCAGCCACGGCTTCCCGCCCTCTCATGGCAGCCCGAGCCTGAGCCAACTGCTCCATCAGCCGGGCCCGCAACTGGGCCGGCGCCGGATCGCACCCGCAGCACTTGGCCACGATCTTCTTCACCGCCTCCTCCAGGCCGTACTCGCGCAGGCAGGGGGCGCACTCGTCCAAATGCCGCCGGATCTCAGCGCAATTGGCCTCCTCGAGCTCACCGTCAAGATAGGCGTAGACCTTGTCTAGCACCTCGCTGCACGGAGTGGCGTACGGTTCCTCACCGCTCATCGCTGGTCCTTCCCACCATTCACCGCGCCCACGGACTCCCTCTCCGCAACAGAGAGGAAACCGCGCTCCAACGCGTACTCCTCCAACAAAGAGCGCAGTTGACGTCTGCCACGATGCAGTCGGGACATCACGGTGCCGATTGGAGTGTCCATGATCTCAGCGGCCTCCTTGTAGGCGAAGCCCTCGACATCCACGAGGTAGACCGCGATACGGAAATCCTCCGGCAACTCCTGCAGCGCCCGTTTGACATCGGTGTCCGGGAGGTGCTCTAGTGCCTCGGCCTCAGCAGACTTCAGGCCACTGGAGGTATGGGAGGCCGCCCGGGCAAGCTGCCAGTCCTCAATGTCCTCCGTACCGGCCTGCCGCGGCTCGCGCTGCTTCTTGCGGTAGGAGTTGATGAAGGTGTTGGTGAGGATCCGGTAGAGCCACGCCTTGAGGTTCGTCCCCTCCTTGAACTGGTGGAACGATCCGAAGGCTTTGGTGAACGTCTCCTGGACGAGGTCCTCCGCGTCCGTCGGATTGCGGGTCATCCGCAACGCCGCCGAGTACAACTGGTCCAGGAGCGGCATGGCGTCTCGCTCGAACCGAGCCGCCCGGTCCTCAATGGTCTCCTGACTCTGACTCAACCCCGTCGGCCTCCTTGCACGGTTCTCCCCGGTGGCAACCGCAACCTCACCATATGGCTGGAGCGGTTCGAACCGCACACGTGCCATCCCCGTCGCAGTCACGGACCGCTCCCGGAGCAGGGTTCCCACGGAGGCCGGCATCAACCACTCCCACTGTGTGCCCTACCTCGCTCATGCAGATAGGGACGTTTCCCGATCACATGAATAGGAACAACATCAACGACGGACTGATTCCTGAACAGTTGCGGTCCACCCGAGAGCCCGCAACCGCAACGCAATCTCCAGGAATCTCCCGTTGTGAGCTGCATTGACGGATACATCGTGCGAAAGTGGGGTTAGTCCCCAGACGACGTCCGCCACGGTCCGCTCAGCGGGCCAGCCCGGAAAGCAGGGCGCGGTCGCCTGGGGTCGGGCACCCATGCCCACCGGACAGGAGAGGAGTGTGCGTGCGTCTCACCGGTTCCGCACCCCAGCCTGCGACATCGCCGCTGCCAGCCGACTCCCCGGCAGACCGGAGTATCTCCCGACTCACCGCGAGCCATCTCGTCACGGCTGGCTCTCCATCGGCTTACTGGAGGTTCTACTGGGCGGTCGCCGCCGCCCAGCTCTCCCGCTGGCTGCCCCGAGAACCAGGACGTCTCCTCGACCTTTCCGGCCCCGGGTATCGGGCCACGTCACGTGCGGTCGCTGCCGGGCACGACGTTCTCGTCCTGCTCCCCACGGCAGACTCCACCCCAAAACGGACCCTGTCCCTCGTCAACGGCCATGCCCCGGTCCGTTCCGAGCGCCGTCCCGGACGGCTGAGCCAGGTCGTGGGAGACACCGCTCTCCTGTCCGGCGTGGCCTCCGCGGTCTTCGACGGCGTCATCGCCGACAACCGGATGCTCTCCCACCAGCTCGCCACCGAGGCGTGCCTGGCGGAGATTGCGCGGGTCCTGCGTCCGGGAGGCCGCGTCCTGCTGTGCGTGGACTCGGTCGTGCTCGGCATGTCGGTCCTCGCGGAACAGGACTGCTGGCCCGAACTCAGCTACGCGCCCAACGCCGACGTCCTCCTCGTCCCCTGGCCGGACGGCACCATCACCCGGTGCTTCACCAGTGAACAGCTCCGGGAACTCCTCACCGAGGCCGGACTGGACGTCGAATGGATCAGGCCCCGCACCGTCCTGTCGGCGTCCACCGTGGAGAAAGTGCTCGCCGAGCGTCCCCGGGCCCTGAACCGGCTGGTGGAAATGGAGCTGAAAGCTGCAGAGTCCGGGGAGGACGTCAGCATGCACCTGGTGGCCAGCGCCCGCAAACCCGAGTGAGTGCCGCGCCGTAGCCGGTTCCGGTCTACCGCTGAAAGACCGGAACCGGCCGCGCGTTCCGCCTGAGGCGGCACCCGGATACCGGTTCCGTACCTGGGTGCACCAGTGCCCGGCGCCACTTCTTCAGGCGTGGGCAACCCTACTGGTCCTCTGCACGGGATTCCACCGTTTCCACGCCGCCGAAAGCATTCCGTGGCCACGGTTTCCACAGCTCACCACGGAAGGAAAAATCCTGGTAAAAAGCTCACCAAGACCAGGTTCAGAACAGCGTCTCCGAAGTTCCTTCGGATTCCGCGGACACCGGAACGAGCAGGTGCGGACCGTTGTTCCGCACCGCGTTCACCTCGGTTCCCACCGGGTAGACCGTGAAATCCTCCACCGGTGTGGCGTCAAGCACAGACAGCAAGTCATCCCGGTCTGCCTCCGGGTCTAGCCACGTGGCCCAGTCCTCCTCCCCCACGACCACCGGCATCCGCTCGTGGATGTGGGCGAGCTCCGGTGCAGCCTCGGTCGTGATGATCGCGAAACTCCACAGCCACGCGGCCGGGTCTTCTTCGGGGACGGCCGGGTCCCGCCACCGCTCGAAGATGCCTGCCAGGGCGAGCGGCCGGTCGTCGGCGTAGCGGACCGCGAACGGGCGTTTGCGGGTCTTCGCTTTACGCGACCGGTGCTCCGGGTCGGTCACCGGGGACGTGCCCGGCTGGGCTTCGCCGGAGGTATGCAGCAACTGCCATTCGTAGTAGGCGTCGGCCGGCAGCAGGCAGCGGCGGCGCGCAAACGCGGCGCGGAACGCCGGCCGGTCCGTCACCGTCTCCGCACGGGCGTTGATCATCCGGTAGCCGACGTTGCTGTCCTTCGCCCACGACGGCACCAGCCCCCACCGCAGTGTGACGAGATGACGGGGCCCGGCCGCCCCGGAGACCGGCTCGCCCGGGGCACGGCCGAGTACCGCATAGGCGTGCTTGCCGGGGGCGATGTTGTAGTCGGGGGCGAGCTCCTCCCGCGGCGGCCAACGCCGGGCTTCGTCCGCGCCGGGCGCGTCGACCTCCGACTCAGGCAGGCCGAAAACCCGCCGGATCTCTTCTTTTTTGCGTCCCAACGCGTACCGACCGCACATACTCCCAGCTTAGGGCTGGCCGGTGACATTGGGTCAAAACCCAGGCAATCTCTGTCATGACCCGGCGATTGGATGCGGATGTTCCCGACAGAGGCGGGTAGAGCGGTATCCACCACCCCGGTGGGCATTCCAGGATCCTGTCCTGCCCCTGTCAAGGAGAGACATCGTGGGAATACTACGCACCCAGGCCCGACGCCTCCTCGGCGTCCCGTTCATCATGGACGGAGTCAGCGTCCTGCGCGACCCGACCCCGCGGGCCCAGCAGCTCGCGCCGCTCATCCGCAACCTGGCCCTGCGCTACCCGAGCGTGCCGAACGCCCCGGAGGCCCTGGCCCGTCTCCACGGCATCATCGGCGTACTCGGCGGCGCGCTCCTGTGCTTCGGCCGCGCGCCCCGCACCGCCTGCGCGCTGCTGGCAGTGCAGTCGGTGCCGACCGTGCTCACCGAGCTGCGGACCTTCCGCGAAGGGCGCCCCGACGACCTCGGCGGGCACCGGGCTGCCACGGCTAAAGACCTCAGCCTGCTGGGGGCGCTCGTCCTGTCGGCCACCGAACCGAAACGGAAACGGTGTTCCCGCAAGCACCGCCAGCAGACCACCGGAATGGTCCAGCACCTCCGCGCCATGCCTCAGCGCCCGCGCGGCCGCAGACAGGCCAGTCCGCTTCCCGTGCCGATCCCGCGTCCGCGGCGCTGACCCTCGGCTGTGCCGCACGGGGCGCCTCCCGCTGCTGGCCGGACGGGACCTGACTGCCCGGCCAGCAGGGGCCTGGCCAGGACCCGTCCGGTGAGGAGCTGTGGGACGGGCAGCCAACGCCCCTCGCCGGCGGCATGCCGCTCGCGGCCCCGCGGGCACGGCAACGTTCCGTATCCGCAGCGTGACGTCCGCGTTTCCCCGGCACACCGTATTCCTGGATACCCTTCAAGCATGGCTGAAACCGCGTCGCACTGGCCTGCCCCGACCGTGTCCCGTCCTGTGGACGCCACGGTCAGCCTGCCCGGCTCCAAATCGATGACCAACCGCGCGCTGATCCTGGCCGCGCTGTCGGAGACTCCCAGCGTGGTGCGCGCCCCCCTGTACAGCCGCGACACCACGTTGATGGTGGGCGCGCTGCGGGCGCTCGGTATCGGCGTGCACGAAGCAGACGGGGACTGGGAGGTGACTCCGACACCGCCGCAGGGCCCCGCAGCCATCGACGTGGGCAACGCCGGGACAGTGATGCGGTTCGTGCCGCCGCTGGCCGCCATGGCCCGTGGCGAGGTGTCCTTCGACGGCGACCCGCGCGCCCGGGAGCGGCCCGTCGGTCCCCTCCTCGCCGCGCTGCGCACCCTGGGCGCGGAGATCGACGACGGGGGTCGCGGCGCCCTTCCCATGGTGATCCGCGGCCGAGGTGAACTCCCCGGCGGTACGGTCACCCTGGACGCTTCCGGCTCGTCCCAGTTCGTCTCCGCCCTCCTGCTCAGCGGAGCCCGGTTCAGCAAGGGCGTGGAGGTGCGGCACGTGGGGCCCCCGGTTCCTTCCCAGCCCCACCTGAACATGACCGTGCAGATGCTGCGCGACGCCGGGGTGGAAGTGGACACGGACACCCCCGACGTGTGGCGGGTCGCGCCGGGACCGATCCGGGTCACCGAGATCACGGTCGAACCCGACCTGTCCAACGCTGCCCCTTTCCTGGCTGCCGCCCTGGTCACCGGTGGGCGGGTCACGGTCCGCGGCTGGCCGCGGCACACCACCCAGCCGGGGGACGCATTGCGCACCCTGTTCGCCGAGATGGGCGGCCGTGTCGAGTTCACCGACGAAGGGCTGACCCTGCACGGCACCGGGGAAATCCGTGGACTCACCGCTGACCTGCGCGACGTCGGAGAGCTCACCCCGACCATCGCGGCCGTGGCCGCACTCGCGTCCACCCCGTCCCGTCTCACCGGTATCGCGCACCTCCGCAGGCACGAAACCGACCGGATCGCAGCGTTGGTCCGCGAGATCAACCGCCTAGGCGGGGACGCAGAAGAGCTTCCCGACGGGCTGGTCATCCGCCCGCGCCCCCTGCACGGCGGTGTCTTCCACTCCTACGACGACCACCGGATGGCCACTTCCGGGGCGGTCATCGGACTCGTGGTGCCTGGAGTGGAGGTGGAAAACATCGCTACGACAGGCAAGACCCTTCCGGACTTTCCCCGTCTGTGGAGCGAGGTTCTCTCTTGAGAGACGGCCGCTATCTCGACATCGACGAGGACGACGTCCGGGTACGCGCCCGCGGAGGCTCCCGGCCGCGTACCCGGAAACGCCCCAAGCACGAGAACGCGCGACTGGGATTCGTGACCGCGGTGAACCGCGGCCGCTACCAGTGCCTGGTCGGCGACCTCTCCGTGGTGGCGATGAAGGCCCGCGAACTCGGTCGGGGCAGCATTGTCGTCGGCGACATCGTCGCCCTGGTCGGTGACCTTTCCGGACGGCCGGGCACCCTGGCCCGGATCGTCCGGGTAGAGAAGCGCTCCTCTGTCCTGCGCCGGACCGCTGACGATACGGACCCGGTGGAGCGGGTCATTGTCGCCAACGCGGACCAGATGGTCATCGTGACAGCCCTGGCCGACCCGGACCCGCAGCCGCGGTTCATCGACCGCTGCCTGGTGGCGGCCTATGAGGCCGGGCTGGATCCGCTGCTGTGCCTCACCAAGTCCGATCTGGCTTCCCCCGATGCCCTGCTGGACATTTATGCTCCCCTCGGGCTGCGCTGGGTGGTGACCCGCCGGGACGGCGACCTCTCTGCGCTGCGCGAACAGCTCATGGGGCGGATCAGCGTGCTCGTCGGCCCCTCAGGGGTGGGGAAGTCGACTCTGGTGAACCTGCTCGTGCCGGAGGCGCGTCGCGCGGTCGGCGACGTCAACGTGGTCACGGGTCGGGGACGGCACACGTCGACGTCGGCGGTGGCGCTCCCCATCGGCGCTCCGGCGAGCGCCGAAAGCGTGGAGCGACTGCACGCGGCGCGGGAAGGCCGCATCGACCGCAGTGAACTGGACTACGGCTGGATCATCGACACGCCGGGGGTGCGCAGCTTCGGGCTGGCACACGTCACCCCGGACGACCTGCTCGCGGCCTTCCCCGACCTGGACGACGCCGTGGCTGACTGCCCGGACCACTGCTCCCATCTGGGCGACGGCTGCGCCCTCGATGAATGGCTGGCTCGGGGAGAGCTCAACCCGGCCCGGGTCACCTCGTTCCGCCGCCTGCTCGCCAGCCGCGAAGGCGAGCTTGAACGCTGAGTTCCCGCCGCGCCACGCGGAGCGAACATAGCCTCCACTCAGGAAAGAACGGTAGCGTTACCGGCCATGGCGGCCTTTGATGATGACCTGCGTCTCGCGCATGTGCTCGCTGACGCGGCAGACGACATCTCCCTGCGGCTTTTCCGCTCCCTCGACCTCAAGGTCGACACTAAGCCTGACCTGACGCCGGTCACCGAAGCCGACCGTGCGGTGGAGGAGACGGTGCGCTCCATCCTCTCCCGGGCCCGGCCCCGGGACGCCGTTGTCGGGGAGGAGTACGGCACGAGCGGGAACAGCGCCCGTCGCTGGGTGGTGGACCCGATTGACGGCACCAAGAACTATGTGCGGGGCGTGCCCGTGTGGGCCACGCTGATTGCGCTGCTGGAAGGCGACCAGCCCGTGGTGGGTGTGGTGTCGGCGCCCGCGCTGAACCGCCGCTGGTGGGCGTCGAAGGGCGGTGGCGCGTGGAGCGGCCGCAGCCTCGCCAAGGCCACGCGCTGCCGGGTATCTGCCGTGTCCCGTTTGGAGGACGCTTCCCTGTCCTTCTCTTCGCTGACCGGTTGGGAAGAGCAGGGGCGCCTCGACTATTTCCTGGACCTGACCCGCTCCGTGTGGCGGACGCGCGCCTACGGCGACTTCTGGTCCCACGTGATGGTCGCGGAAGGCGCCGTGGACTTGTCGATGGAACCGGAGCTGTCGCTGTGGGACGCGGCCCCGCTGCCGCTCATCCTGGAGGAGGCGGGCGGTCGGGCCACGAGCCTGAACGGCGGCCCGTTCACCGACGGAGGAGCGCTGGTGTGCAGCAACGGGCTGCTGCACGATGCCGTGCTCACCCAGCTCAACGGCGGCCCCATTCCGCTGCGCCGGACGTGAGCCCGCAGCCGCAGCAGGGTTCAGACAGCGGCGGCACTGGTGAGGGGCCCCAGAAACGCGTGAGGCCAACTGTGTTTCCACAGTTGGCCTCATGGCGTAGTAGCGGGGACAGGATTTGAACCTGCGACCTCTGGGTTATGAGCCCAGCGAGCTACCGAACTGCTCCACCCCGCGTCGGTCTGTTCTTAACCCTAGACACGGTTGCTAGGGAAAGCAAATCAGAATCCCGGTGTCATCGGTCTGCGACGACCGCGCGCCGGGGCCTTGGGTTCCGGCTGCGGCATCCCCTGCCGTGCTGACCCCTTCCGGCTGGGGGACGTGCGACCGGTGTGGCCCGGGCCCACTGCCGTGTCCTGCCCACGGACCCGGTAGGTGGACCCGGAAACGCCGTGGTCCCCACACTCGGTGGGGACCACGGCTATGCCTAGCGCATCTAGTAGCGGGGGCAGGATTTGAACCTGCGACCTCTGGGTTATGAGCCCAGCGAGCTACCGAACTGCTCCACCCCGCGTCGCTGTCGCTTTACAGGCTAGCGTGATCTCCCAGCAGCGCCAAATCGGCGCCGTGCCGTCTGTGTCACACCGCTTTCTGCTGTCGTTGATGACAACAGCCGGGGTGCCGCACGTATTCCCGCGGCACCCCGGCTTCAGCAGCGCGGCAGCCGGCTACTCGTCCTTCTCCTCGTTGCTTCCGGATGCGGCCTTCGCGCGGTCGAGGGCCTCCTTCAACCGCTCGTTGGCCTCGCCGTAGGCGGCGAAGTCGCCTTCCCGCAGCGCTGCCTGACCCTCTTCGTACGCTTCCGCGGCGTCCTCCAGCGCCTGGGCGAGGTCGCTGCTCGCCTGCGGCTGCTCCTCTTCCTCCCGGGCCTCTCCGTCTGTGGTGGGCTCCTCCAAGGGGGCCTCGTCCCCGTCGAAGAGGTTGTTCAGCGCCTCCTGGAGGTTGCTGCCGATAGCGACCTGGTCGCCGAAGCCGACCAGGACCTGCTGCAGCAGCGGATAGGAGGCGTCGCTGCCCCCGGCCTGCACGTAGAGCGGTTCCACATAGAGCAGACCGCCAGCGAAAGGCAAGGTGAGCAGGTTGCCGTAGGTGACCTGGGCCGAGCTCTGCTCCAAGGGGAGCAGCACTTCACGCACCTCAGCCGAGGACTGGAAGGTGTTCTGGATCTGCCCCGGCCCTTGGACCGCGGTGCTCCGCGGCAGCTCCAGGATGCGCATCTGGCCGTAGTCCTCCGACGACGCGTCGCTGTTCACGGCCATGAACGCCGCCAGGTTCTCCCGGCCCCGGGGCACGAAGGTCGACGTCAGCGAGTACGTCGGCGTGTCGTCGCCCGGGAAGCGGATGGTCTGGCGGTAGGGCGGCTCCGGGTTGTTGCCCGCCTGCGGCTTCGGGTCGTTGGGCACGGTCCAGAAGTCCTGGCCGCCGTAGAAGGCGTCGGCGTTGGTGATGTGGTAGCGCTCCAGGATCTCCCGCTGCACCTTGTACAGGTCGTCCGGGTAGCGCAGGTGGGACAGCAGCGTGTCGCTGATCTCGTCCTTGCTGGTGACCACTCCAGGGAACGCCTTGGACCAGGTCTGCAGGACCGGGTCTTCCTCGTCCCAGCCGTACAGGGTCACGGTCCCGTCGTAGGCGTCCACGGTGGCCTTGACCGAGTTGCGGATGTAGTTCACCCGGTTGCCCGGCAGCGCGTTGACCGCCGTGGTGCTCTCGGTGAAGGTGTCCGTCGTGGCTTGGGCCAGGTCGATCGGCGTGGAGTAGGGGTACCGGTCCGAAGTGGTGTAGGCGTCGACGATCCACACGATCCGGCCGTCCACCACCGCCGGGTACGCCTTGCCGTCCACGGTGAGGAAAGGAGCGACCTTCTCCACCCGCTCAGCAGGGTCGCGGACGTAGATGATCTGCGACTCGTTGCTGATCGCGTTGTTGAGGAGGATGTTGATCTCCTGGTACTTGAGCGCGTACATGAGCTTGTCGAAGAAGCTCTTGAGCTGCACGCCGCCTTTACCGTCGTAGTAGTTGTTGGCCTGGCCGCTGCCCTGGCCGGACTGCTCCTCCTCAGTGCCCTGGGCGTCCTCCCCGCCGTCCTGGCCTTCCTGGTCCTGCTGCTCTTGCGCGGAGCCTTCCTCGCGGCTGTCGGCAGGTGCTGGAGCTTCGTCCGCCTCCGGCGACGGGGAAGGGGTCGGAACGACCGCGTCTTCGGTGGTGGGAACCTCCGGCGTGTCGGGGTCCACCGGGTAGTCGTACTCGGCTTCGGCGTTGACGATCACGTACTCGGCGCCTTCGCGGCCGAAGTAGATGCGCGGCTCGTAGCCCTCCCCCACCTGGGACAGTTCACCGGTCGGCGGAATGTTGTACTCCAGGAACACTGGACGCCCCTCGGAGTCCACCTGGTTGCCCGCGGCGGCGACCATGCCGAAACCGTGGGTGTAGACCAGGTGGCGGGTCAGCCACCGGTCCTCCTGGCTGGGGGGACCGTCGAGTTCCCGGGCTGCCACGATCGTGTCCACCGTCTCGCCGTCCGAGGTGGTGTACCGGTCGACCTCCAGGACCTGGGGGAACTGGTAGAAGCCGCGGACCTGCTGGAGCTGCTGGAAAGTCTGCGAGACCACGGCCGGGTCCACCAGGCGCACGCTGGGAATGGTCTCGGCCTCCGCTGCCAGCTCCGCGGTGGTCAGCTCGGTCTGCGCGTCGTAGTCGATCACCTCGGCGCCGTCGATACCGTACGCGGCCCGGGTGGCCTCGATGTTGCGCTGGATGTAGGGCCGTTCCAGCCGCTGCTCGTTGGGGGAGACGGTGACCTGCTGGACGATCGCCGGGTAGACCCCGCCGATGAGGATCGCCGAGAGCACCATCAATCCCAGGCTGACCAGCGGCACCCTGGCGTTCTTGAAGTAGATGTTGGCGAAGAACAGCACCGCGCACACCAGCGCGATGAAGAACAGGATGATCTTGGCGTACAGGACCGCGTTGACGTCGGTGTAGGACGCGCCGAAGGTGTAGCCGCGGTTAGAGAAGACCAGCCCGTACTGCTCCAGCCAGTAGTCGGCAGCCCGCAGCAGCAGGAAGACGCCCAGCAGGACGGACAGGTGCACGCGCGCTGCCGGGGTGACGCGCTGCCCTTGGGCTTGCAGCCGCACCCCGCCGTACAGGTAGTGCACCACCACACCCGCGATGAACGCGATGACCACGGCCGTGTACAGGTAGCCGATGATCACCTGGAGGAACGGGTACGTGAAGGTGTAGAACGAGATGTCCAGCCCGAACTGGGCGTCTTGGGCTCCGAACTTCGTGGCGTTGGCGAACTGCAGGAAAGTCTGCCACTCCGCGGTCGCAGAGGCCCCGGTGAGCAGTGCAAGCCCGCCGACAAGCCCCCAGAAGAAGACTTTGCGGTGAGGGTCGATAGAGGACCGGTAGCGGTCAAGCCCTTGCTGTTCCAGGCTGAACGGCCGGTAGGCGGGTCTGGTCCGGTAAGCGAAGTAGACGCTGAGGCCGACGGCGAGGGCCATCAGCAGCGCTCCCCCGGCAAAAAGCAGTGCCCGGGTGCGCAGCTCCGTCCAGAAGACCGTGGTGTAGCCGACCGAACCGAACCACCGGTACTCGGTCCAGAAATTCGCGGCGAACATGATGCCCGCGATGATGACGACCACGGCTGCGCCGACCGGCGCGAGCAACCGGGACCGTCGGGGCATGCGCGCAGTGGGCGCGCCTGGCGATCGGAAGCTCACGCCTCCCCCTCGTTCCTACTGGCTATCGTGGCACGGGTCCCCGGACACGGCAGGGGACGGGACAGAACGTAGGGCCGTCCCTGTACTCCGGGTGACTTGGTGCTGATCGAATATGCGGACATGGTGTCCCCTACTACAGTGGCAACTTATCGGGATCTCGTTGGGTTCCCGCTTCACTGCGTCGAAACCTCACCGAGACGGCTTCGACACCCCGCCCGCGAGGAAAACCGGGTTCCCTGGGACAACCTTCACCCCGAACCTTACTTTGCGTTGCGGGGGCGTGCGTGCCGATCCTTTTCCCCACAAGACCGTTCCAAGGGCAGGAGAAATCGTGTCTTTCAACCTTCGGGAAGCCGTGCTGGGCCTGGAGCGCCACGCCGCCAAGCAGGGCTGGGACCAGCCCGTCCGGATGTACGCCCTGGTGCCCACGGCAGAACTGGTGCAACGGGAACCCCACCTTGCCGAACTGCTGGGGATCAGCGAAGAGGCGGACCCTTCCGGGCTCACCCCCGTGGAGCAGGAGCCGCTGCCGAGCGACATGCCCTTGGAAGAGGTGCTGGGCAGGATCATGTGGCCCGAGACTGTGGCGGGCTGCGCGCTGGTCATGGAGCGCCTGGTCGTCCGAGGCTCGGATGAGACCCTGGACCCGCCGCGGGACGGGGACACCGCGGCCTGGGCCCAGGCGCAGCCGGGGGCCGAGGAGGTCCGCATGGTGGCGGGCGTGCTGCGGGACGGCAGCCGGTACTCGGCGCTGCGGATGCGCAGCTACGACTCTGACGACCAGGTCCTCAACGGGGAAGACCTCATTCCCGGGCTCACGTCGGCCCTCACGTTGACGTTCGAAGAGGACCACTGAGCCCAGAGCCCTGCGGCGCGCGCTGAGTCGGGTGCGGGGCCCGGCTCAGCAACGGGGCAGGTCGTCGAGGTTGCCTTCGCGGATGTTTTCCAGCGCTGCCACTGCGTCTTTGAGTGTCTCCACTTTGACCACTTCGATCTGGCCGGTGACCGGCGAGTCGAAAGTCTGGTCGCAGCTTTCCGCGGCGACGAGGAAGTATTCGGCGCCTTCCCGCTTGGCGCTGATCATCTTCTGCTGGACTCCGCTGACCCCGCCCACGTTGCCTTCCGGGTCGATGGTGCCGGTCCCGGCGATCCGGTGCCCGCCGGTGAGCCCTTCCGGGTCGAGGCGGTCCATCACTCCCAGCGCGAACATCATTCCCGCGCTGGGGCCGCCCACCCGGCCGACACTGATCTGCACTTCGAACGGGAAGACCATCGTGTCTTCGACGGTGATGCCGACGATGGGGTCTCCGCTGTCGGAAGCGACCGTGCCGACTTCGACTTCTTCCCGCTGGCCGTCGCGTTCGATGAGGAAGCGGACCGTATCCCCGGGCGAGCGGTCTTTGACCGCTGCCACCACCTCGTTCTTGTCGGCGACGGGCTTGCCGTCGACCTCCACGATGACGTCGCCTGACTGCAGGACGCCTTCGGCCGGGTAGCCTTCGTTGACCGCGTGCACGGTCGCGGTGGTCTCGTAGTCGATCCCCAGCTCGTTGAGGGCCGCGGCAACAGCCGCGTCCTGGGAGTTGTCCATCTGGGCCGCCTGGGTCTGGCTGACCTCTTCGGCACTGGTGTTGGGCGGGAAGATCGCCTCTTCCGGCAGCACCGCCTGGGTCGGGGAGAGCCAGGCGCTCAAGGTGGTGAACAGGTTCATCCGCGAGTCCGGTCCGCCCGAGTACTGGACGGTGACCATGGACAGCGCCCCGTCGTGCTCGTAGACCGGCTGCCCTTCGATCCGGATGACTTGTTCCCCGTCGATTTCCCCGAGCGTGTTCAATGCCAGGCCGGGAGAGGCCACCACGTAGGGGACGGGGATCGCGAGCGCCGCCACCGTCAATCCGACGAGCAGGACGGCGGACGTGAGCAGAGTCATCGCACGACGGACCATGGCGGAAAGCCTATGCGGCTCAGCCTTCCGCTGTGACTCTGGTGCTGGATCAGGGGTTAGTAAGCGCCCACCCACTCGCTGTCGCCCTCGGTGAATGTTTGGTGCTTCCAGATCGGCACTTCTGCTTTGATGTCGTCGATGAGCCGTCGGCAGACCGTGAACGCTTCCTCCCGGTGGGAGGCTGCCGCGGCGACAACCACTGCCAGGTCGCCTACGGTGAGGTCGCCGACCCGGTGCACGGCCGCGACCCGGTGCACGGTGCCGTCGGCCGTATCGGCCACGATCTTCTCCATGACGTCGCGCATCCGCTGCTCGGCGGTGGGATGCGCCGAGTAGGACAGCGCGGCCACGTCGCGGCCGTGGTCATGGTTGCGGACGGTCCCCACGAAGAAGGCGGTCCCTCCTGCCCGGTCGTCTTTGACGGCCGCGAGGACTTCGTCGACGGACAGCGGAGTGGTACGGATCTCCGCGAGCGCGATGGCTTCCACGCTCCAGACAGTACCAACGGGCCGCGTTTCCGTGCCCTCCCGGAACCGGCGGCGCAGTCGTGCCGCTCAGTTCTTGCGCCGTTTGCGGAGGTGGTGGGCGGCGACGGCGGTGCCGATCGCGGCGACCGCGCCGGCGGCTCCTGCTGCGGTGATGGTGACCTCCTTGCGGCCGAGGTTGCGTCCGACGAGTGCGGGGGTGCCGGACCGGGACTCCAGGAGGGCCCGCAGCGCCGCGACATTGTCGTAGGCCGGGCGCCATCCCGCGTTCCGCAGGGTGGCGCAGTCCACGACGCACGGGTAGACGAGGAATTTCAGTTCGCTGGCGGGGGCAGGGGTGATGCCCAGCCGGTGCAGCCGCTGGGTGGTGCCGAACGCCAGGTTGGCGGGGAGTTCGAAGGAGCGCAGTTGGGCGATCTCTTCGACTTCGGCGTGGTCGAGGTAGCCGTCGCAGCCCACGGCGAGGGCGCCGCCTTTGCCTTCGGTCTCCGCACGCACCACGAAGTCCAGGGCGCTGGCGAGGTCTTCGATGTGGCAGAACTGCCATTTGGGGGTGCACCCTTTGACGGTGAGCAGCCGGGGGGCGGAGAAGTGCCGGCTGAGCAGGGTGTCCATGCCGGGGCCGACGAGCGGTGCGGGGCGCAGCACGGTCACGGACAGTCCGGGGTGGGCTCTGCGGGCCAGCGCGGCCAGTTCTTCGATTTCGACGAAGTCGCCGACGAGGCCGGTGTCGACTTCGCTGCGGAACGGCAGGGTCTCGTCGAGGGGAACCTCGTTGTTGGGGTCGGCCCCGTAGACCATGGTGCTGGTGATGAGGATGACTCGGGGGACCCGCTGCGCGGCGGCGGCAGTCAGCACAGTCTGTGCGGAGCGGATGTTGTGGGTGCGGCGCTGCCGTCGCGGAGTCTCCAGGGAGCGGTCGTCGGCGGTGTGGACGAGGACGTCCACCCCCGCAAGCAGGGTGGCGAGCCGCGGATCGCACACGTCCGCGACGTGCCAGGACACTCCTGGAATGTCTCCCCGGCGCGAGTCGATGCCGATAATTCGGGAGATTTTTCTGGAACCCTCCCCGGTGAGCAGACGTTCTACCAGTAGACGGCCAACGCCGGAGGCCGCGCCTGTCACTGCGACGACCAGGCCTTCGGACATTTGGCTGTGCTGTGGGCGAACCTGGCCAGATTGAGTATTCACTCCGGGCGGCTCCCAGCTAACGTGACAGTGGAGACGTTCCTATCCTGCCCGAGGTCTGATCGTGAACGACCTACCTTTCGGTTTCAGCATGTCGAACGGCCCGGACGACGAATCCGGTCGTGGCCCTAACGATTCCGGTTCGGGAGCCGGTCAAGGCGGTTCCGGCGGTGGTTTCCCTCACATGCCGCCGGGCGGTTTCCCGTTCGGGGACCCCCAGCAGTTCGCCCAGATGCTCCGTCAGTTCGCCGACATGATGTCCGCCGCGCAGCCGACTTCTGGATCGGGGCAGGATTCCGGCGCGAGCGGGATCAACTGGGCTGCTGCCACAAATATTGCCCGGCACGTCGTCTCCCAGCACGGCGATCCGAGCATCGGCCCGGTCGACTACGCGCGCGTCCAGGAGGCGCTGCGGCTGGCGGACCTCTGGTTGAACGAGGTCACCGCACTGCCGTCGGGCCTGCACACGATGGAGGCGTGGAGCCGGTCCGAGTGGGTCGAGAAGACGGTGCCGACCTGGACGAAGCTGTGCGAACCGCTGACCGGCCGGGTCGTGGAGACCATGGGGCAGAACCTGCCGCAGGAGATGGCGGCGGTCGCTGGTCCGCTGCTGGGCATGTTCCGGCAGATCGGCGGGGCGCTGGTCGGCCAGCAGGTGGGGCAGGCGATCGGGGAGTTGGCCCGCGAAGTCGTGGGGTCGACCGATGTGGGGCTGCCGCTGGCGGGTGAAGGCCGCGCGGTCCTGCTGCCCGAGGGGGTCCGGGAGTTCGGTGAAGGGCTGGGCGTCCCGCTGGACGAGGTCCGCTTGTACCTGGCGGCCCGGGAGGCTGCCCACCACCGGCTGTTCCGGCACGTGCCGTGGCTGCGCTCGCACCTGTTCGCCCTGGTCGAGGAGTATGCGGCCGGGATGTCGTTCGATATCAGCGGCTTCGAGAAGCAGCTGGGCCACATCGACCTCACCAACCCCGAGTCGTTGCAGGAGGCGCTGTCCAGCCTGGAAGGCCAAGGGCTGTTCCAGACCGAGGACACTCCCAGGCAGAAGGCGTCGCTGGCCCGTTTGGAGACTGCGCTGGCGCTGATCGAGGGCTGGGTGTCCACCGTGGTGGATGCGGCGGTGTCGCAGCGGCTGCCGCAGGCTGCCGCGCTGGGTGAGGCGCTGCGGCGGCGCCGGGCCTCGGGCGGTCCCGCGGAGCACACGTTCGCCACCTTGGTGGGCTTGGAGCTGCGGCCCCGCCGGCTGCGCGACGCCGCGAAGCTGTGGCAGGCCCTCACCGAGGCGCGGGGGATCGACGGCCGCGACGCCGTGTGGGAGCACCCCGACCTCATGCCGTCCGGGGAGGATTTGGACGCGCCCGACGATTTCGTCCGCGGCTCCGCGTCCTCTCCTGACCTGGACCTGTCCCAGTTGACCGAGGAGCCGTCCGAGGAGCGGCGGGACGGAGACGACGAGGACAAGGGCGAGCGTTGAGCCTGCACGCTGACGCTCGCGCGGTGTTGGCGTCCTGGACCGCCCCGGATGCGGACCAAGAGCGGCTGCGCCGCGCCTACCTGGACCATCTCGACCGCTACCCGGACGCCATGTGGCGGTCGTGCCTGCCCGGTCATCTGACGGCGAGCGCCGCGGTCGTGGACGCTACCGGGCAGCGGGTGCTGCTCACCTTGCACCGCAAGATACGGCTGTGGCTGCAGTTGGGGGGACATTGCGAGCCTGGGGACTCTTCGCTAGCTGCGGCAGCGCTGCGGGAGGCGACGGAGGAGTCGGGGATCGCGGGTCTCCGCCTGCTGCCCACGCCGGTGCGGTTGGACCGGCATGCGGTGCCGTGCGGCGGCGGGTCGTGGCACCTGGACGTGCAGTATGCGGCGGTCGCACCGCCCGGCGCTGAGCCCGTGGTGGATCCGGCTGAGTCGGATGGTCTGGCCTGGTTCGAGGTGACCGCGCTTCCGGAGCCGTCTGATGACGCCTGCCGCGCTCTGGTGGCCGCGGCGGTCCAGCGGGTCCGCGCCGCGGCAGCAGCGGGGTAGGCTCCGACTACGTTCAGCGGCGGATTATCCACAGTCCGTGATAGAGCCTTGATTCCGACGGTGGGGATTGGCCTTCACTGGGTGAGCGCATTGGGATGCCGCTCTCCGGGGAGGGATCGTGTCCACCACCGTCGTGCTGTTCACCCGTGACCTTCGGGTGTCCGACCATCCCGCACTGCACGCCGCAGTCACCGAAGCGGACCGGGTGGTGCCGCTGTTCGTCGTCGACCCGGCGCTGGTGCGGGTCTCGGCACGCAATCGGATCGCCTATCTGCTCGAGGCGCTGGCCGAGCTCCGCGGGCTGCTGCGGGAGCGCGGCGGCGAGCTTGTCGTCCGCCAGGGGGACACGGTCGCCGAAACCGTCCGTATCGTGGCGGAGGCCGGGGCACAAGCGGTGTATCTCAGCGCGGATGTGAGCGCGGCCGCGGTGCGGCGGGCCCGGCAGTTGACGGAGGCGGTGAGGGCTGCGGGGGCCCACGTGCGGACTTTCCCGGGGGTGACCGTGGTGCCGCCGGGAGCGCTGCGCCCCGCGCACGGCGACCACTACCAGATCTTCACCCCGTATCTGAACGCGTGGCGTGCCGCGCAGTGGCGGTCCCCGCGGCCCGCCCCGGAGCGGGTGAGGCTGCCGGAGGGTCTGGTGCCGGGGCCGCTGCCCGGCGCTGAACTGATCCGGCTGGGGACGGGGGTGCTCGCCCCGCAGCGGGAGCAGGGCGGACCTCGTACCGCGCGGGAGCGGATCCGCGCGTGGCTTGCCCAGCCCAACCAGGATTCCCGGTTCGGCTGCCATCTGCATTTCGGTTGTCTTTCCCCGTTGGAGGTGGCGCTCGTGGCGCGGGAGCACCCTCGGGGTGCGCTGCTCCTGCGGCAGTTGGCGCTCCGCGACTTCCACCACCAGGTGCTGCAGGCTTTCCCGCGGTTGCCCCGGGCCGACTATCGGCCGCGGCCCATCCAGTGGCGGGATGACGATTCCGCGTTTGCGGCGTGGTGTTCGGGCAGGACGGGTGTTCCCATCGTGGATGCGGGAATGCGCCAATTGCTGTGGGAGGGGTACGTGCCGGGGCGGATCCGGATGCTGACCGCCACCTATCTCACCCAGGTGCTGCGCATCCACTGGAAGCGGGGCGCGGACCACTTCTACTCCCTGCTGGTGGACGGGGATGTCGCGAACAACTACGGCAACTGGCAGCAGATCGCGGGCACCGGGGGCGTGCCGCGGCCAGCGCGCCGGATCAATCTGTACCGGCAGGCGGAGCGCTACGACCCCAGCGGCGACTATGTGCGCCGTTTCGTTCCGGAGTTACGCAGCATTTCCGGGAGCGCGGTCCACCATCCTCCGGTGCCGCGTCCGGGCGGCTATCCGCCGCCGCTGCGGTAGCGCAGCTTCGGACACTCCGGTGGTGCGCCCGCTGGGTATCCGGCCGCCCAATCCTTTTCACCGGTCTGGGTACGGCCGGATGATCCTGTGCGCGGCCACGTGCAGCGGCATGTCGGGGTTTCTTGGCTGCGGTGAGAAATCAGGTCAGCTCTGTCCCGGAAAAGGGGTGCGTTCTTCGTCGCTGGCGGGCAGGGTGCGGGTCCTGGGTGCCGCCGGGGTCTGTGCGGGGTCAGTCGTGTGCGGGGTGCTCGTCGGGTTCGGTGGTGTGGGAGTGTTCTGCGGTGAGCAGCCGCGGAGCGTCCGTGAATCCTTCCAGGTAGCCGCGGGCCCGTTCGCTGTGCGGGTAGCGGTTGACGAGTCTCCAGAACTCTGGTCCGTGGCCGGGGACGATGAGGTGGACGAGTTCGTGCATGAGCACGTAGTCGAGGACCCAGCCGGGCATGCCTGCCAGGCGGTGCGCGATCCGGATCGTCTTCTCGGCCGGCTTGCAGGCGCCCCACCGGATCCTCGGGTCGTCCGCCCAGCGGACGCTTGAAGGGCGGACTTTCCCGTCTAGGTAGCGTTCAGCGAGCTCCACTGCTCGGGTGTGCAATGCCAGGTTGCTGGGGTGGCGGTATGCTTCTCTGCTCCGCAACCGCTGCAGGATGAGGTCCACCCACTTCTGTTCCTCAGTGTGGGAGAGCCCTGTGGGAAGCAGCACGACTGTCCGGTTCCCGCTGCGGTAGGCCGAGACGATCCGCCTGCGGCGGGAACTTCGACGCACCTCAATTTGCGGTTCTCGTGGCACAGTTGCGACGGTAGCCCAGCAGTGTCTGACGTCACAGGGGAGGTCAAGCTGCCCCCTTGGACTGGTGCTCTGCACTGCGGCAGACCTGCGCACACGATCACGAGGTACGCCTCATCAGGCGTTTTCCGTTCCCTTCTCCAGCGGCCACTTCCGGCCACATTTCGGATGCGCCGGAAATTCCTTTTTCTGAATCCGCGGGGAAAAGGGCGGGGGCGGCGCACGGCCACCCCCGTTTCATCAGCTCACACCGGTGGTGTCAACACCGGCGCGACTCCGGTATTCGTGAGGCTGGCCTTTCCCGGCGGCGCTGCTCCCGCAGTCGGGCACGGAGCTGGCGTGCCCCGAGGAGATAGCTCTGCCGTCGCTGCCGGGGGTCGGTGCCTGCCTGCAATGCCTGGTCACGTCGGTACAGCGCCATGGTGGTCCTCTTTCGCGGTTGACTCAGGGGTGTCGTGGTACAGGGAGAAGGGTCGAGATTATGCGGCGATCGGCTCGGTCTGGTTCTTCCGCGGACGGCCACGCGGACGCTTGCGGGCGACCACCTTGCCGCTCACCAGCAACTGACCGCCCCACACCCCCCAGGGCTCCCGGCGTTCGAGCGCACCGGCAAGGCACTGCTCCCGCACCGGGCAGTCCACACACAGCGCCTTGGCTGCCTCCACTTCAGCCGGGGACTCAGCGAAGAAAAGATCGGGCTGGGAGCGGCAGGGGATCTCGACTCCCTCCAACCACGGGGACCCAAGGACCGACGCGAGCATCGGCGTCCTCCCTGAAATTCTCTTTTTGGTTTTCAACGCGGTAGGCGACAGGAGACTGGGCTTGTGGCCCAGCACTCTCGGGGCCTTGACCTGCACAGTTCCGCAAGCTCTGCGGTTTTCTTCTGGGAGAGCTCGGAACACGAAAAAGGCCGCGGCCCCGTGTGTGGGGATCCGCGGCCACTGGGAGGACTACCCGGCCTGAATACTCAGACCGGACGTCTCATCAGTGGACACTTCCCCACCGCGCCCCCGGGGCGCCGGGCTTCTGCGAATTGCTGCGTACCTCGGCGGTGCTTGATCAAAAGCGCTCCCGACTCTGTCGGTTCTCCGATGGTCGAGATCCGGCCGGACGCATTCCACACATTCGCGCGCGTATCACTGCTATCGGCGATGCCCCAGGCGTCGCGCAACGGCAGTTCGAGGCCGGCGGTCAGCGATGCCATGAGATCGGAGCACCTCCTTCGCAGTGTGGTCACGAGGATTCCTCCCGTGACGGACGCTGAACGATGCCTTCAGACTAGAACGGGCTACCGAAAATCAGCAACCTATTTTTGACCTGGGATAGTGTCCGGTTTAGGCCGTCAATGCCCTGTCTTTTCCTGCGGTGCGGGCTATGCGTCGTCCACGATTCGGATCAGCCCTTCCTGCACGACCGAGCAGACCAGTTCTCCTGTGCGGGTGAAGACCAGTCCGCGGGCCAGGCCGCGCGCCCCGCTCGCTACCGGGGTCTCCTGGGCGTACAGCAGCCACTCGTCGGTGCGGAACGGCCGGTGGAACCACATGGCGTGGTCGAGACTCGCCATGAAGACCCCGGAGAACGTGCGGCCGTGCGCCAGGAGGACCGTGTCCAGCAGGGTCATGTCCGAGGCGTAGGTCATCAGGCAGACCTGGAGCAGCGGGTCGTCTGGCACTTTCCCGTTGACTTTGATCCAGATCGGGTTCTCGGTGCGGATGAGGGACGGGTCTTGCTGCACTTCGTAGGAGAGCGGCCCGACGGGACGCCGTTCAAACGGGTGCCATTCCGCTGACCGGGGCACACGTCCGAGGACGTGGATGAGGCGTTCCTGCATGGTGGGCAGCTCTTCGGGGGGCGGCACCTGCGGCATCGGGACCTGGTGGGACAGGCCCGGCTCAGTCCGGTGGAACGACGCGGACAGGGTGAAGATCGCTTTGCCGTGCTGGATGGCGGTGACGCGCCGCGTGGTGAAGGACTTTCCGTCCCGCACCCGGTCCACCTCGTAGATCACCGGCACGGAAGGGTCCCCGGGGCGGATGAAGTAGGCGTGCAGCGAGTGGACGAATCGGTCTTCGGCCACCGTGCGTCCCGCGGCGACCAGCGCCTGGCCGGCGACCTGTCCACCGAAGATCCGCTGCGGCCCTTCGGCAGGACTGCGGCCGCGGAAAATGTTCACCTCGATCTGCTCCAAGTCGAGGATGTCGAGCAGTTCCCGGAGGCCTTCTTCCCCGGCCCCTATCGCTGGGCTGCCCTCGTGGTCCGGTGGTCCGCTCACGGTGTCTCCTCTCTGAGTCCACTGATGGCCTGCTCGGGTGTGCCACCCGCACAGAGCGTCAAGATTGCTTCACCGTAGCGCCTCAGTTTTCGCTCCCCCACACCGGATATGCGGGCGAGTTGCGCGGCGGTGGACGGCTCCTGTTCCGCGATCGCCTGCAGCGTGGCGTCGGTGAAGATGACGAAGGCGGGCACTTTCTGCAGTGCGGCCGCCTCACGCCGCCAGTGCCGCAGCCGTTCCAGCAGCTCCTCGTTGACGCTGGCCGGGCAGTCCTGGCAGCGTCCCAGGGTGCGCTCCACGGCTTCCAGCAGGGTGGCGCCGCAGACCCTGCAGCGCACCATGCGGTCTTTCTTCCGGTGCCGTTCCCGGTGCTGCCGCGCCGGTGCCGCAGCGGCGGGCCGCAACCCGTCGAGGAAATGGGAGGGCGTGCGGGTGCGGCGGCCTCCCGGGGACCGGGCCAGCGCCCACGACAGGTGGAGGTGCTCCCTGGCTCGGGTCACCCCTACGTAGAAGAGGCGGCGTTCCTCTTCCACCTGTTCCGGGGTTTCGGCGTAGATGATCGGCAGCAGGCCTTCGGTGAGCCCGACCAGGAACACCGCGTCCCATTCCAAGCCTTTGGCCGCGTGCAGGGAGGCGAGGGTGACCCCGTCGAATCCGGGCGCGTGTTCGGTGGCGGCGCGGGTGTGGAGTTCCGCGACGAAGTCTGCGAGACGCGCCTCTGGGCGCTGGGCCGCGATGGTCTCGGCGAGCTGGGCGAGCGCCGCCAGCGACTCCCATTTTTCGCGGGCTTGGCGGCCTTCGGGCGGTTGTTCGGTAAGGCCAAGCGGCTGGAGCAGGTGGCGGACCGTGGTGACCAGCGATTCCCCGTCATCGGCCCGGGAGGCGCCGCGCAGGGTGTGCAGGGCCGCGCGGATTTCGGGGCGGTCGAAGAACTGGGCGGCGCCGCGCACGGTGTAGGGCACTCCGGCGTCGGCGAGCGCCTGCTCGTAGGTGGCGGACTGGGAGTTGGTGCGGAACAGGACCGCGATCTCCCGGGCGGGGGTGCCCGCGTTGATGAGCCCGGTGATCTTCTCGGCGACCGCAGTGGCTTCCGCGAGGTCGTCGTCGTACTCGGTGTAGGTAGGTTCGGGGCCGTCCGGCCGCTGGGCGACAAGCTCCATCCGGTAGTCGGGGGAGAGCGCCGCGGCGCCGCCTGATCGGAGCACGGCGTTGGCGACCCGCACCACTTGGGGTGTGGACCGGTAGTCGCGGACGAGTCGGACGACAGTGGCGTGGGGGTAGACCTCGGGGAAACCCGTGAGATAGCTGGGGGTGGCCCCGGCGAAGGTGTAGATGGTCTGGTTGGGGTCGCCGACCACGCAGATGTCGTCGCGGTCCCCCAGCCAGGCGTCCAAGAGGAGTTTCTGCAGCGGGTTGACGTCCTGGAACTCGTCGACCACGAAGTAGCGGTACTGGCTGCGGATGCGTTCCGCGATGTCCGGCCGTTCGTGGATCATCGCCACGGTGAGCTCCAGCATCGACTCGAAGTCGAGCAGGTTGTGTTCGCTGCGGAGCTCCTCGTACGCCTCGTAGACGCGGGCGACGTCGCGGGGCGGCATCGGGGGGGTGCGGCCCTCTTTGGCCACGGCGGTCTCGTAGTCGGTGGGCCGGGTCTGGGTGACTTTCGCCCATTCGATTTCGGCGGCGAGGTCGCGCAGCTCGGTCCGGTCCACTTGGAAGCCGCAGGAGTGTGCGGCCGCGGCCACGGTTTTGATCTTGCTGTCGATGAGGGTGGGTTTGGGGCCGCCGACCGCATCCGCCCAGAAGTAGGAGAGTTGGCGCAGGGCCGCGGCGTGGAAGGTGCGGGCTTGCACGCGGGGCGCTCCGAGGGCACGCAGTCGCCCGCGCATCTCCCCGGCGGCTCGCGTGGTGAACGTGACGGCGAGGATCTGCTGTTCCGGGACGACCCCGGTGGCGACGGCGTAGGCGATGCGGTGGGTGATTGCGCGGGTCTTCCCGGTTCCTGCCCCGGCGAGGATGCACACCGGGCCGCGCACGGCTCGGACCGCTTCCTCTTGTTCAGGGTCGAGACCACGCAGGATCTCCTCGGCGGACGGCATTCTCCCCCATGGTTCGCCGGACTCTGCTGGCCCCATGAACGCCTCTCCCTTCCTCCGGCCGGGTCCCGGGCCTCCCGGCGTCCTGCGGTGTGCTCACCCGGCTGGTCAGCCTCTCCAGTATCCCCGTGCCTTCCCCCTCCTCACGGGATGCGGTCCGGGGAGGCCGCAGATGTTCGGCTGCACTTTGCCGGAACTTCGGCGCGGCTGGCGGCGTCAGAGAGGGCATACGGACCGCTCAGGGAAGCGAAACATGGTGATCTGTGTTGGGGCAATCGAAGCCCTCGACACGACCAATGGAGAGTAAAGGAGAGCTGCATCGTTATGGCGACCTCCACTGGCGCGCAGATCACCATGTACACGACCCCCTGGTGCGGCTTCTGCAAAAGACTGAAGAGCCAGCTTGACCGGGAAGGCATCCCTGTCGTGGAGGTCGATATTGAACGCGACCCGAAGGCAGCGGAGTTCGTGATGCAGGTCAACGGCGGCAACCAGACGGTTCCGACCGTGGTTTTCGCCGACGGCACGGCCTTGACTAACCCGTCGCTGGCCGAGGTCAAGCAGAAACTCGCAGCCCAGTCGTGAGGGAGGGTTGCCGTCCCCCGTGCGGGGGACGGCAACCCCGCACCGTAAGAGGGACGGGGGAGAAAAGGCGTGGGAGTACACACATCGGTTCGCCGTGGACACGACTGTGAAGGGCACAACCGGGGCACCCTGATCCGTCGGGCGCCGCAGGGCTGGCGGGTCGACGGCACCGAAGAGCAGCTTCCTGACCTGCTCAACGCCATGATCCTCGCCGATCTGCTCGCCGGTGGCACCCCGCCGACTGACCTCCCCACTCCGCCCCGCGCCACCCCTGACTCGTCGGAGACCGAGCGGCTCCGGGTGACCGTGCAGCAGTTGGAGCATGCGCTGCGCACCCGGGTCGTGGTCGAGCAGGCGATCGGGGTGCTCGCGGAACGGCATCGGATCGCCCCGCGCACGGCGTTCGAACGGTTGCGCCGTGCCGCGCGCTGCCGGGGGAAGAAGGTCGCCGCGCTCGCGCACGAGGTGGTGGAGAGCACCCGGAATCCGTTGGTGGCGCTCCCCGAAGAACTGGCTCGGGAGGGTTCAGCGGTGCAGGCGTGGCCCCCGAAGCGCGCTAGTTGAGCGGCCGCAGGCCGTTTCCGGTGCCGCTACCGGCTGGCCCACCTGCCGGGCGGCAGAGGCTGCCCGTACCAGTGCTCGATGAGCTGGTGGGCGATGGAGACTGGTCCGGGCAGGAGGATTTCGCCTCGGGTGACGGCTTCCCCTAGTTCGTGGCGGGTCAGCCAGCGGATGTCGGCGATCTCCTCGTGGTCGGTGCGCGGCGCGCTGCCGACGGCCCGCGCGAGGTAGCCGACCATGAGGCTGCGCGGGAACGGCCACGGCTGTGATCCCAGGTAGACGGGGTCGGTGACGAGGATGCCTACTTCTTCGGCGACTTCGCGGACTACCGCGTGTTCCAAGGATTCCCCGGGTTCGACGAACCCGGCCAGGACGGAGTAGCGGCCTTCCGGCCAGGCCGGGTTGTGGGCGAGCAGGCACTGTTCGCCCGCATCGGTCTCCCGGTGCACCAGCATGATCACAGCCGGGTCGATGCGCGGGAAGTGCTCGCTGCCGTCGTTGTCGCAGACCCGCACGTGTCCGGCCGATTCGATCCGGGTGGGTGAGCCGCAGCGGGGGCAGAACCCGTGTTCGGCGTGCCAGTGGGCGAGTGCCGCGGCGTGGGTGGCCAGGCCCGCGTCGCGGGCGTTCAACAGCGCGCCCACCCGGCGGAGGGAGACCGGTTGCGTGCCGGGCGCGGCGGGCAGTTCTTTCCCGGGTTTGAGGCGGACCGCGAAGTAGACGGTGCCGTCCGAGTCCTCGCCGAGCAGGTAGCGTTCCCCTTCCGGTGCCTGCTCGGGGCTGCAGAACACCAGTTCCGGGGTGGGAGTGGACGCGGTGACGAGGAAGCGGAGGGGAATGCCGCCCGGGTTCCGCCTGCCGTGCCGCTGCGGGTCCCCGTGGTCGAGCAGCAGGACCCGGGTGCGGGCGTCGGCCCAGGCGTCGGCCAGCCACCGTTCGTCGCGGCGCCGGTCTGCGGCCCGGTCGAGGGTGCTGCGGGCGAGGGCGGGAGTAAAGGGCCGCCCGGTCATGCCCGGTCCCCGCTGCGGAGCACGGTGGCATACGAGTCCCACAGGTAGGCGACGGTTTCGGCGCCTTTGAGCAGCAGCGGGATCTCGACTTTCTCGTTGGGAGCGTGGATGCGGTCGGAGTTGAGGCCCACCGCGACGAAGACCAGGGGGGCGCCGAGGATGTCGGCGAGGTCCGCTTCGGGGCCGCTGCCACCTTCCCGGGTGGAGTAGACCTTGGTTCCGAACGCCTTGGCCATCGCGTCGCGGGCAGCGCGCACCGCCACCGAGTCCAGGTCGGAGGCGCAGGGCCGCACTCCGGCACCGCTGAAGCGGACGTCCGCCCGCACTCCGGGGGGAAGGTTGTCGTGGACGTAGCGGCGGACGAGTTCTTGGATGCGCGCCGGTTCCTGGTTGGGGACGAGGCGGAAGCTGAGTTTGGCGTGGGCAGACCGCGGCACGATCGTCTTGCTGCCTTCCCCGGTGTATCCGCTCCACATGCCGTTGATTTCGGCGGTGGGCCGCAGCCAGACCCGTTCGAGGATGCTGTACCCGGCTTCGCCGACCGTGGCGTCGCTGCCGGCGTTGGCGAGCCAGGCTGCTTCGTCGAAGGGCAGTTGGGCGATGGTGTCGCGTTCGGCTTGGGACGCTTCGACGACGTCGTCGTAGAAGCCGGGGATGGCGACTCGGCCGTGGGCGTCGTGGAGTCCGGCGAGCAGGGCGGCGAGGGCGCGCGCCGGGTTGGGGACGGCGCCGCCGAAGGAGCCGCTGTGCAGGTCGGTGCGGGGGCCGTAGACGTCGATCTGGCAGTCGGTGAGGCCGCGCATGCCCATGCACATCGACGGGGTGTCCGCACTCCACATGGTGGTGTCGGAGATGACGATGACATCGCAGGCCAGCCGGGCGCGGTGGCGGGTGAGCAGGTCCGCGAAGTGCGGGGAGCCGGATTCTTCCTCGCCTTCGATCAGGAATTTGAGGGTGACCGGCGGGGCGTCGGCACCGGAGACGGCCAGGTTGGCGCGGAGTCCCAGGGTGTGGAAGAGGATTTGTCCTTTGTCGTCGGAAGCGCCGCGGCCGACGAGCTGGTCTCCGCGCACGGTGGGGGTGAACGGGTCGGTGTGCCACGCGTCGACTGGGTCGACCGGTTGGACGTCGTGGTGACCGTAGACGAGGACGGTGGGGGCCTCCGGGTCGGCGGCGGGCCATTCGGCGAAGACCGCGGGCATTCCGGGGGTCTCCCAGATTTCTACGGTCGGGAAACCGGTCTGGGTGAAGTGGTCGGCCAGCCATTGGGCGGAGCGGCGCACGTCATCGTGGTGGGCAGGGTCGGCGGAGATCGACGGGATGGCGAGCCACTGGCTGAGTGTGGCGACAAACTCGTCCCGGTGCGCCTCGATGTGGGCTCGCACGTCCATCGTCTCCCCTCTCCTCTCACTACGGCTCCGATGCCGTACTGAGCTTACGATCGTGCGAGCCTTCCGCGGAGCGCGTCCCCGTGCGGCAGGCGCCGGGCTGGCCCTTAGACGAGACCGGTGGTGCCGATGAGGGAGCCGATCGCGTAGGTGACGGCGAGGGCCAGGGCACCGCCGAGGGTCACCCGAGCTGCCGCGCGCAGTTGGGAGCCGCCACCGATCCCGGCTGCGATCGCGCCGGTGAGGGCCAGGCTAAGGAGGGTCGCGCCGAACGCGACCGGCACCCGCAGCTCGGGGGAGGGCAGGAGGATCGCGAGCAGCGGCAGCAGCGCGCCGACCGCGAACGCGAGGAACGAGGCGATTGCGGCATGCCACGGGCTGGTGACCTCGTCCGGGTCGATGTTGTGCCGCTCGCGCATCTGGGCTTCGAGCGCGTTGCTGGCGAAGAGTTCTTCCGCGGCGCGCCGCGCCGTGGCCGCGGAGATGCCGCGCTCCTCGTAGCTGCGGGCCAGGGCGAGGAGCTCCCCTTCCGGGTCGTTGCGGAGGGCCTGGCTCTGCTGCTCGATGAGATGGCGTTCACTGTCGCGCTGGCTGCTGACGGAGACGTACTCGCCGAGTGCCATGGACACGGCTCCACCGACGGCGGCGGCAAGGCCCGCCATGAGGATCGGCCCCGCATCCGTGGTGGCCCCGGCGACGCCGACGACGACGGCCGCGGTGGACACGATGCCGTCGTTCGCGCCGAGCACTCCCGCGCGCAGGGCGTTGAGCCGCTGGGCGAGCCCTCCGCTGCGGATCTTGCGGTCGCTGGTGCGCTGTGCCGTGTCTGGACGTTCGTCGAGCTGGACGGTCCCCTTCATTGCTGCGCTGTGTCCTTTCTGCCGTCGAGCGCGCAGAGCACGCTCCCGAAGTTTCTCCGGTGGCCCCACAGGACTAAAGCCACAAAACCCCGAGAAACGTACTTATAAAGTACCATTTCTTAAAAAGAAAACAAGTTTTCAAGAAGTGGGCGAAACCACTAAGGAAAGCCTTTGTTAAGGGTTTTTAGGCCAGCCAAACCAAAGTTAGGAAAGGCTGGCCGAAGCTCTTTATCCCTTGGCGTCTCCCGCCTCCGCAGCACCCCGGACCACCACTGCCGCGCTCTGTGAACGAGCAGATGCTCACAGAGAAAACCGGATCACTTCCGGCGAACCCCTTTTCGAGAACACCTTATTTCCTCGCCGCCACCTTAGACCGGCGGCCGGTTTTTCTTTCTCTTCCCCGACCCCCGAAAAACCGCCGCGGAGAGATTTTCGGCACAGGAAAGCAGGCGGTGGTTTCCGCACCGCAGTTCCAGGACAGCACGGTAAAAAGGTAAGGCTTTCCTCACTCGAATGACGGGGCGGAGAATACGGGACGCTGGTCGAATTGCGCCCTGCCCGGCGGGCCGCGGCCACCGGTGCGGCGCCGCGACCCGCCGCAGACCGGCTCTCACCGGTCGCCCGTTGCCCCCTCAGCGGCCTCCCCTGGGACGCTCGGCTGCGGGACCGCGGCGATGAGCGCGGCTAGGCCGTCCGCGTCCAGCAGGTCTTCGGGATAGACCGTCACATTGGCGCGGACGTAGTGGAACGCGGCGCGCACCCGCTCCAGCGGTATGTCCGCGATCCGCGCCCAGGCCACCCGGTAGGCCGCCAACTGCACGGCCGCCGCACGGCGTTCCCGCTCCGTGGCGGGCAGCCGCCCGGTCTTCCAGTCCACTACCTCGTAGACGTCGTCTTCAGGGTCGTGGAAGACCGCGTCCATCCGGCCCCGCACCAACCGGTCGCCGATGATGGTCTCGAAGGGGACCTCCACTTCCAGCGGCACCCGGTCCGCCCACACGCTCTGTTCAAACTGGCGCTGGAGTTCGTCCAGGTCAGCGTCGCCCGTTGCGGTCTCGTCCGCAGCCCCGGGAAGCTCGTGCGGGTCGATCAGCGTCTCCTGGCCGAAACGCCGCTCCAACCAGGTGTGGAAAGCGGTTCCTCGGCGGGCGTGCGGGGCGGGCGGGCGCGGCAGCGGGCGGCGGATCTGCTGGGCGAGCGCGGCCGGATCGCGGGCCAGCGACACTAGCGCGGAGACCGTCAGGTGGTCGGGGAGTTCCACCTCGATAACGCGGGGGGCGCCTTCCTCCTGGTCGCGGTGGCGCAACAGGAGCTCCACGTCCCGCGCCCAGTCGCGGATCCTGCGGTTCGCTGCGGGCCGCAGGAGAGCGCGGTTCATCAGGGCGAGCTCCCGCTCCCACTCCCCGTTCCGGTACCGGGCGACCAAGGCGGCGGCACGCTCGGCAGCGTCGCGGCGCTCGTCGGTCTGGGGCGGCCACACCACGGAGTTGTCCGCCACCAACTGCGGGTTGGGCTCCCCCTCGTCGGGCGGATCAGTCCACAGCGCGACCTGTCCCACGCCCGTCTCGCACACTTCGCGGATCTCTTCGAGGAACTCTGACGGTCCGCGGCTCCGCTGGGTCTCCTGCCCCCACCAGTGCCCGGTGCACACCAAGGAGAACGCGGCCCGGGTCACCGCAACGTAGGCGAGCCGCCGCTGCTCCATCAGTTCCCGGGCGCGTTCTGCCGCGGTGAACTGCTTGATCTCCTGAACCGTCACGTCGGCCAGTTCGGGCAGGCTGTCCCGGTCCCCGCGCAACGCGAACGGCAGGCTCGCCGCCTTGCCGGTCCAGCCCTTCACGGTCTTCGGAACCCCGGGGAACTGGCCGCGGCTCAGCCCGGGGATGACCACCATGGGCCACTGCAGGCCTTTCGCGGCGTGCACCGTCATGAGCTTGACCGTGTTGCTGGACCCGACGCGCTCCCCCGGTTCCAAGCCGTGTTCGGTGTCCTCCGCAGAGGTGAGGTAGGCGAGGAACGCGCTCAGCGTGGGCGTATCGGTGGAACCGCTGAACCGCACCGCGGCGTCCACGAACGCGTCCAGGTCGGCCCGGGCCGCACTCTGGTCGCGGCCCGGCCGCGCCCCCACCTCGATGTCCAGCCCCAGCACCCGCTCCACTTCCATGATCAGGTCGGGCAGCGGCTGGCTGATGCGGGTGCGCAGCGTGCGGAGCTCTTCGGAGAGAGCCTGCAACCGCTGGTACCCCGTCGCGGAGTAGCGTTCCGGCGGGCCGAGATCGTCGAGGGCGTCAAGGAGACTGCCGGCCTCCGCTGTCAGGTCGAGCACGGTCTGCCGCAGCGGGTCCTCCTCGTCCACGCGGGCTTCCGCGGCCTCCCCGCGCAGGTCCCGGCGGGCTTCCTCGGCGAGTTCTTTAGCGCGCTGGTTGAGTGCGACCAGGTCGCGCGGGCCCAGCCGCCAGCGCGGCCCGGTGAGGATCCGGGCGAGCTCGTTCGCGGCGGTGGGGTCGTGGAGCACCCGCAGCGTAGCGACGATGTCCCGGACTTCCGGCACTTCGATCAGCCCGCCCAGTCCGACGACTTCGACGGGGATGCCGCGTTCTTCTAGGGCGCGCCGGATCACGGGGAACTGGGCGCGTTTCCGGCACAGGACGGCGATGTCCCCGTAGCTGAGCGGCCCCCGATGCTCCTGTTCCGGCCAGGGCAGGCCGTCGGGCGCCGTGTGGTGTTCCGCGGATTCGCGCAGCGCCCGGTCGATCTGCTCGGCGATCCACTCCGCTTCCTCGGTTTCGGTGCGCAGCAGGGCGCACGTCACCCGGCCGCGCCCGGCCCGGGCAGGCCCCGGGTAGAGCACAGGCACATCCCGGGCTGCGGCACGCAAAGGCTCCGCGATACGTTTCGCGACCTCCAGGATGCGTTCGCCGTTGCGGAAGCTGGTGGACAGCTGGCGGACGGGCGCCGGCCGGTCCGGCTTCTCCGGAAAGTCGACGGGGAAACGCGACAGGTTGCCGGCGCTGGCGCCCCGCCACCCGTAGATGGACTGGCAGGGGTCGCCGACCGCGGTGACCGGGTGGCCGTTGCCGAACAGGGACTGCAGCAGCACCAGTTGGGCGTGGCTGGTGTCCTGGTATTCGTCGAGCAGGACCACGGCGTAGCGTTCGCGTTCGATCCGGCCCACCTCGGGGTGGCGTTGCGCGATACGCGCGGCCAGCGCGACCTGGTCGCTGTAGTCCATCACTTCGCGTTCCGCTTTGAGCTGGGCGAACTGCTCCAGCAGCGGCAGGAGCTGCTCGCGGTGGCGTTGGACAGCCAGCAGGTCGCGCACCAGGGCAGGGGTTTTCTTCAACTGGGCGGCGCGTTCGCGGAGCCAGTCCCCGTAGGCGCGTACGTCGTCGGGGGTGCACAGGTGCTCGGCGAGTTCCTGGGCGAGGGCGAGGACGTCATGCACCACGGTGGCGGGAGCAGAGGTGACCGCGTCCATCGGCCCGTCATAGGTGCTGACCACCCGGTGGACGAACTGCCAGGCGATCGCCGGGGTGATGATGCGGGTCGTCGGTTCGATCGCTTCCCGCAGCGCGTGGTCGCCGACCAGGCGGGTCGCATACGCGTTGTAGGTCGCAACGGTGGGCTCCCCGTCGAGGACGTCGTCGGGGACGACGCCCGCGCCCCGCAGTTGATCGAGCCGTTTCCGCACGCGTTCCGCGAGCTCGGCAGCGGCTTTCCGGGTGAAGGTGAGGCCGAGGACCTGTTCGGGGCGTACGTGGCCGTTGGCGACCAGCCACACCACCCGGGCAGCCATCGTCTCGCTCTTCCCGGAACCGGCCCCGGCGACGACGAGGCCGGGGCGTAAGGGTGCGGCGATGACCGCTGCCTGCTCAGGAGTGGGTTCAGGCAGTCCGAGCAGGCGCGCGAGCTGTGCGGGTCCGTAGACGTCTGTCATGGCGTCCTGTCTGTGGGATGCGGCTAGACCCCAGGCATTGTCGCAGACCCGGCTGGGCCGCGGAGTGCCGTCGACCGCGGGCCCAGGTCGCTTCCCTCATCCCCGCAGCACAGGTCAGACGTGGTCGCCTTCGCTCTGCACTGGGCAGCTTGCCCGGACTGAACAGTGCCGGCACGACGGCGTGGCTTTCGCGCGGAACCGGGCCCCCGCCATGCCCGCGGCCACCTTCTGCACCAGCCGCTGCGGCCATTCAGGGTCCGCGTCGTCGGCGAGGGCCGGCTGGGTCTGCTCTTTCGCGGTTTTCCGGTCGCCGATCTGCAGCAGTGCTGCGCCGCCCGGCTCGACCAGGCCGTAGTGTTCGAACGCCGCCATCAGCAGCGCCAACTGGTAGACGCCGAGCTGGGGGTGGCGGCTGATCTCCCGGTCCGGTACCGCGGTCCCGGTCTTGATGTCGACGATGACACCGCGTCCTTCCGCGTCGCGTTCCAGCCGGTCCACTTGGCCGGAGATTTCGATGTTGCCGACTTCGACCCGGAACTTTTTCTCGGTGGCGACGAGTTCCCGCGGGTTCTCCTTCTGCCAGTCCAGGAACCGCTGCAGCATCTCCTCGGCGCGCTCCCGCTGTTTTTCGGCGTACCACGGGCCGCCGAAGTCAAGGTCGGACCAGATCTGGTCCATGCGCCGCAGGAGTTCCGGAAGGTCCGGGTTCTCCGCGGCGATGCGGGCCAGCGCGTGGACGATGCTGCCGATCCCGGACGCGGCCCGGCGTTTTTCCGCCCCCGCGGCGGTCTCCAGCAGCCAGCGCAGTTCACAGGTGGTGAACTTCTCCACTTGGGAAGGGGAGATACGGATCTGCTCCCCTTCGAGGACGAGGGGTGAGCTGTCGGAGAGTTCGGTGAGGGCGTACCACTCCGCGGGGTCGGCGCCGCGCACTCCCGCATCGGCGAGGCGGGCCAGATGGGCGGCTGCGGCGCGGCGCACCGGCTCGTCGGTGTGCGGGTCGAGGAGCGTGGCGCGCAGGTCGGCGACCAGGGCGGGCAGCGACAGCCAGCGGTATCCGGTGGCCAGGCGTTCCGGTTCGCCGAGGCCGAGTTCGGTGAGGAACCGGGAAGGCCGTTCTTCGACGTCCTCCCCGCCGACCGCGGTCACCACGAGTTCCCGCCGGGCCCGGGTGAGCGCGACGTAGAACAGCCGCCGTTCTTCGTCGAGCTGCTTGGACACCACGGCGGCCGGGGAAGTCTCCGCAAAACCGCCCACCGTGTCGAGAAGCTGTTCCACGCCGAGCAGGGAACCGCGCAGCCGCAGGTCCGGCCAGGTGCCTTCTTGGACGCCGGCAACCACGACCAGATCCCACTCCAGTCCTTTGGAGCGGTGGGCGGTGAGAATCCGCACCGTCTCTCCTTGGGGGGCCTGTTCGGCGAGCGTGTCCCCGGGGATCTCCTGGGCTTCCAGGTCTTCCAGGAAGCCTTCCGGGGAACCCGGCGGCAGCCGGTCGCAGTAGCGGGCGGCCCGCTCGAAAAGCGCCATCACCGAGTCCAGTTCCCGGTCTGCGGCCGCACCGTGGCGGCCGCCCGCTTGGCTGGCGCGCAGCAGGGTGTCGGCGAGCCCGGAGTGGTGCCACATCCGCCACAGCACTTCTTCTGCGTTGGCGCCTTCGGCGATGCTGTCGCGGACCAGGCGCAGCAGGGTGGCGATCCGCTCCGCAGGGGCCCGCACCTCCGGGTCGACCATCACCAGGTCGCGGGGGTCGTGGAGGATCTCAGCGAGCAGGGCCGCGGCGGGGCGGCGGCCGCCGGCGTCCAGTTCCAGTTGTCGCAAGGCGCGCCCGAGCCGCCGCAGTCCGAGCGCGTCGGCTTCTCCGAACGCGCTCGTCAACAGGTTGTGGGCGGCTTCCTCGTCCAACCGCTCCGGGTGGAATGCGCAGCGGAGGAGCAGCAGCATGGACCGCACAAGGGGTTCGGACGCCAGCGGCAGATCGTCGCCGTCGACGGTCACGGGGACGTCGGCGGCGATGAGTGCGCGGCGCAGTACGGGGACGTGTCGGGTCACGGAGCGGACAAGGACTGCCATGCGCGACCAGGGCACTCCGTCGATGAGGTGGGCGCGGCGCAGCAGGTCCGCGATGACAGCGGCTTCGTGGACCGGGCTTTCCGCGAGGAGCATTCGAGCCCGTCCCGGGGGTGTCCCTTCGGCGGGCACGAGGTTGCGGTGCGCGTTGACCCCTTCGCCGCCGGGCCCGGGGACGGCGGGCAGCCGCTGGGCGAGGGCCCGGGAGACCCGCAGCAGTTCCGCGCCGCTGCGGCGGCAGGTGTGCAGCGCCACCACGGGCGCGGGGTCTCCTGTGGGGGTGCGGAACCGGTCGGGGAAGTTGAGGATGTTGCGGACTTCAGCTCCCCGGAAACCGTAGATGGACTGGTCGGGGTCGCCGACCACGACCAGGTCGCGGCCGTCTCCGGCCAGGGCGTGAAGCAGTTCCTCCTGGGCGGGGTCGGTGTCCTGGTATTCGTCGACGAACACGACTTTGCGGGCGGCACGCTCCCGCGCCTGGATGTCCGGGTCGTTGAGCAGGTTGGCGGCGACCCGCACGAGTTCCGCGTAGTTGAAGGTGGGCACGGGGGCGATGTCGAAGCGGCCGGTGTAGCGTTCCAGGAATCCCCCGGCGGCCACCCAGTCTTCTCGCCCGTGGCGGCGGCCGAGCTCCCGGACGTCGTCGGCGTGGAGTCCGCGTTCTTGCACCCGCATGAGGAAGTCGCGGAGCTCCTCGGCGAAGCCGCGGGTGTGCAGCATGGGGCGGAGCTGTTCGGGCCACCCGGGGGCGCCGTCAGCGAGTTCGCCTTTGAGGAGTTCCCGCACTTCCATCAGCTGCTCCGGGCCGGACAGGAGGCGGGGCGCGTGGTCGCCGACCCGCTGGAATTCGCGGCGGATCAGCGCGTAGGCGTAGCTGTGGAAGGTGAGGGCGAGCGGTTCGCGGACGGTGCGCCGCAGCCGGGCGGTGATGCGTTCCCGGAGTTCTTGGGCCGCTTTGCGGCTGAAGGTGAGGACGAGCACGTGCGCGGGGTCCACGCCCCGGTTCTCGACCCGGTCGACGATCGCTTCGACGATCGTCGTGGTCTTCCCGGTTCCTGGACCGGCGAGCACGAGCAGCGGGCCGCCTTCGTGGTCGACGACCCGGCGCTGGTCGTCGTCGAGCTCGGGTGCGGGCGCACGGTGCCGGATGCGGCGTACAAGACGGTACGGGGGGTTGTCCACTCGATCTAGTTCAGCAGACTTTGATCTCTTCCGGGGAGGCGCAGGCCGCTTCGTTGGCCTTCATCTCATCCGCTGTCCGGGTTTTCTGTGGGATCCCGCACTTTTCGGACCACGGGTGGCCACTGCGGGTCGGGCCCTGTGTCCTCGTTCACTGGGTGCTGCGGCGGTGTCTCTGCGGCAGGGCCGGAAAGCCGGCGGCCGCGGTCCGGCTGCAGCGCGCAGTATGCGGGGCACGGCACAGGCCAGGCACAGGAAACCGTCCGCGCTGCCCACCGAGGACAGCGCCCTGCGGGGTCGGCTGGGCACTGCTGGCAGGCAGACTCGGCGGGGGACGGGCGCCAGCGTCCATGGCTGCGCGGTGGTCGGCGCCCGCCGCGGCGGGCTCGGCAGTCGGCTGCTGCCGCGCCCATCAGGCACCGCCCCGGGTTTGGGCCCACGTCCCTGGGCGCCGCGCTATGGGTCGACCTGCTCGGCCGCGTGCTTCCCGTCCCAGCGGGCCTGAGCCATGTCCACCCGGGCGACGCCGCGCCGCAGCGGAGTCCCCTCGGCCGCGTAGTGGGCGAGAGCGGCCACCTCGTGTCCTTTGGGCGGCGATCCGTCGGCACGCACCACCCGCCACCAGGGGACCGCCCCGCCCCAGGTCGCCAGGACCGATCCGACCTGGCGGGGTCCGCCCTCGCCGAGGTATTCGGCCACATCCCCGTAGGACATGACCTTCCCCGGCGGAATGGACTCCACTACGTGGAGGACACGTTCGACGTAGTCGTCCGGAAGCGGCATGCCCGCCACTCTAACCGCGGCAGGCCAGGTGCACCCCCGGTACGGTCCGGCTCAGGTGAGGGCGCGCATCGTCGGCGAACGCGTCGCCGACCCCGAAGGGCCGCGCGGCTCCTGGGTGCCGTGGCTCCGCCAACTGCGCACCAGTCCCACCGCTCCGGTCACCGCGATGACCACGCCCGCAACCCACGCGGTCCACGCCGCAGCAAGGTTTCCCGTGAAGCCGAACAGCCACGGGGTGAGGACCAGCAGCACCCCGATGCCGATGAGGACCGCTTCACTGGAGAGCATGCCCGGCCGGGTGAGGGACAGGACCGCGGTGAGCACGGTGGCCAAGCCGAGGAGGAACAGGACGACCATGCCCAAACCAAACAGGCCGTGCCAGACCCAGCTGAGCCCCACCACGATCCCTGCTGCCAGCGCCACCCAGTTGTCCCACTGTCCGCCCATCACACACCTCCGATCGCGCTTCCGCTGTGGAACACCGCTACCCGAGGCGGCGCGGAACTCACGTTCCCGACGCAAATGCGCGGGGCCGCCGCGGTGTGCGGCGGCCCCGCAGGACGCCCAGGTCAGTACTTGGGGAGACTCGGATCGACTGTTTCGATCCAGGAGAGGATTCCGCCGCCCACGTGCACGGCGTCGGAGAAGCCTGCCTTCTTGACCGCGGCCAGCGCCTCGGCGGACCGTCCGCCGGACTTGCAGTGCAGGATGATCTGCTTGTCCTGCGGCAGTTTGGCGAACGCCTCGCCGGTCAGGAACTCTCCCTTGGGGATGAGGACCGCGCCGGGGATGTTGACGATCTCGTACTCGTTCTTCTCCCGGACGTCGACGAGGAAGAAGTCCTCGCCCCGGTCCATCTTCTCCTTGAGCTCCTTGGCGGTGATCGTGGATCCCCGGGCGGCCTCCTGGGCCTCTTCCGGGATCGTGCCGCAGAACGCCTCGTAGTCGATCAGCTCGGTGATCGGCTCGGCGTTCGGGTCCTTGCGGATCTTGACGGTCCGCCAGGTCATCTCCAGGGCGTCGTAGATCAGCAGCCGGCCGACGAGGGGGTCGCCGATGCCGGTGATCAGCTTGATCGCCTCGTTGGCCATGACCGAGCCGATCGTGGCGCACAGGACGCCCAGGACACCGCCTTCCGCGCAGGAGGGGACCATGCCGGGCGGCGGCGGTTCCGGGTACAGGTCGCGGTAGTTGGGCCCGTACTCGTTCCAGAACACGCTGACCTGGCCGTCGAACCGGAAGATCGACCCCCACACGTACGGCTTGTTCAGCAGGACGGCGGCGTCGTTGACCAGGTAGCGGGTGGCGAAGTTGTCCGTCCCGTCCAGGATCAGGTCGTAGTCCGCGAAGATCTCCAGCGCGTTGCTGGAGTCCAGGCGCTCCTTGTGCAGGACGACCTTGACGAACGGGTTGATCTCTTCGATCGTCTCCCGGGCGGATTCGGCCTTGGGCTTGCCGATGTCACTCTGGCCGTGGATCACCTGGCGCTGCAGGTTGGACTCGTCCACGACGTCGAAGTCGATGATGCCCAGGGTTCCCACACCGGCGGCGGCCAGATACATCAGCGTGGGAGAGCCGAGCCCGCCCGCCCCCACGACCAGGACTTTAGCGTTCTTCAGACGCTTCTGACCGTCCATGCCGACGTCGGGGATGATCAGATGGCGCGAGTACCGTTGTACCTCGTCGATAGTGAGCTCGTCGGCTGGTTCGACCAGCGGCGGAAGCGACACAGCAGCTCCTCAAACAATCGGTAACGCAGCGTAGACACAGCAAGCGCGGATCTTGACTGCCTTTACACGCCGCGGGCTTGCTCATTATCCCAACCCACGGAGTAGGGTTTATCATTCCCCGGCAGGGATACGGGAACGGAAGCGATATCCGCCCTACCGTTTTTTCGCAGGTCAGTACTGATCTTGTGGACTCCGCCACGCCCACGAGGCAGCGAGGCCATGCGGCGGAGAACGGCGCCACCGACTGGAGGTCCCATGGCACCTGAACCGAAGCGCCCGCACGTCGCACCGGACGATGACGACCACCCCCTCGAAGCCCCTGAGGCGGATGTCGCTGACCAGCGCATCTCCGACGACGAGGAAGAGACGCCCCTGGAGCTCGAACTGGACCGCGGCTGGGAGGTCCCGGAGGCCGACGCGGTGGAGCAGGCCCTGGAGGTCCCGGAGGACGAGGACGACTACCGGTGACTGAGGGCCGGTTGTCCGCGATGACGTGCGCGGATCATCTGCGTCCCCTTACGGACGAGTAAGATAGCTCGGTACGCACTTCGGTCGCAGCAGGCTCGGAGCGGGGAGCCTGCCGGAGCGGCCGATCAAGAACGCGGCCTCCGGCGCCGCGAAGGTTCGGGGAGTGTGGCTGTGACGGCTCCTTCAGAAGCCCAACCACGGGGGACCAGGCTCCCTCGGATAGCCCGACGGCGGCAGTTGCTCGCCGCGGCTCAGCAGGTCTTCGTGGAACGGGGATACCACGCAGCGGCGATGGATGAGATCGCCGAACGCGCCGGGGTCTCCAAACCCGTGCTGTACCAGCATTTCCCCGGAAAGCTGGAGCTCTACCTGGCTCTGCTGGAACAGCACTCTGAGGCACTGGTGGAAAAGCAGCGGGCTGCGCTGCAATCCACCGACGACAACTGGCAGCGCGTGGTCGCGAGCTTCAAAGCGTATTTCGACTTCGTGTCCGGGGAAGGCGGAGCGTTCCGCCTCGTCTTCGAATCCGACCTCCGCAACCTCCCGGCAGTGCGGGAAATCACAGAACAGACCACGCTCCGCTGCGCGGAACTCATCGGCGAAGTGATCCGGCAGGACACGAGCGTTTCCGACGAAGAGGCGCACCTGCTCAGCATCGGCCTGGTCGGCATGGCGGAGACCAGCGCCCGCTACTGGCTGAGCCGGGGCACGATCCCCAAGGATGCTGCCGAGCAGCTCATCGCCCGCCTCGCTTGGCGTGGGATCAGCGGCTGGGATCTCACGCGCCACTAGCCCTCTACTTCTCCTCTCCTCCCCTACCCCGATGGTTGGCTCCCTCCTTCTTGGGTAGTCGCGCTGGGCGGAGGCATTCTCCGAGTTCAGTCGGGGTCTTTCGGCACGCCGACGCGACCCCGGCATCCCCTCAGGGGAGGAGACGAGATGTTCACACCACTGGCCGTCACTGATATCGGACAGGGCATCGGCAGTGTCTGGGGATCCCTGGTGGCTTTCATCCCCCGGCTCGCTGTCTTCCTCGTTGTCCTGATCCTGGGCTGGCTTCTTGCCAAGCTCATCGGCCGCCTGGTCGCCAAAGCACTGGCCAAAGTCGGCTTGGACCGGGCACTGGAACGCGGCGGGCTGGGAAGCTACTTCCAGCGCAGCCGGTTCAACGCGAGCGATATCGCGGGGAAGTTCGTCTACTACGCGGGGGTGCTGATCGTCCTTCAGCTCGCGTTCAGCGTATTCGGCCCCAACAACCCGATCACCCAGATGCTCAACAGCGTGGTGGCGTGGCTGCCGCACCTCGCCGTGGCGTTGATCATCGTCGTGGTGGCGGCGCTGATCGCCCGGGCCGTGCGCGAGCTGGCTTCGGAAGCGCTCGGCGGGCTGAGCTACGGCAAGGTGCTGGCCAATACGGCAGGGGTTTTCATCGTCGGCCTCGGTATTATCGCCGCCCTCAACCAGATCGGGGTGGCTGCCGCGGTGACCTTGCCGATCCTCATCGCTGTGCTGGCTGCGGTGGCGGGCATTCTCATCGTCGGTGTCGGCGGCGGTCTGATCCGCCCGATGCAGCAGCGGTGGGAGGGTTGGCTGGACCGGGCCGAGTCTGAGACGAAAAACTTCCGCGCCCAAGGGGCAGGTGACCGTGGCCCGGCCACGGCGGGTTCCCGCTCCACGGAGACAGTGGCCCCGCCGCGGCAGGAGTCTGCTCCGGGAGAGCCGCTTGCCTCGTCCGGGGAGCGTCGACGCCGTCACCGACGCCCCTGACACCTGAATCCCTAGCCTCGCCCGCAGTCGTGGTCCGTGGGCGAGGCACACGCCTGTCGGCGTGCGGCTGTCTGCGCTGCGCTGGGCGAGCGGCCCATCAGAGCAGGTCGCTTTCGGCGAGCTCTTCGCGGGCCAGCCGGTCGATCCGCCGGAAGAAGAGGACGACCCCGCCGAACAGCAGCAGGAAGCACAGCCAGAAGACCGGGCTCGCCGGTCCCGTGAGAACCATGATCACCAGTGTGACTGCTGCTTGCAGGCCGTAGATGGAGAAGTCGACTCGATCCCGGTGAATCAGGACTCCGATCGGTGGACGCGCTGCTCCGTGCCGACCGCTCCCCATTGACTGTCCTTTCTCGCGGCGCGTTGGCCGCCGCTTCGTCGTTGTCGAGCCGGGCATCCCAGCACGTAATGGTGGAGCCCATCGTCCTGTTCGCGCCGCTTGCCCCATTCCCGCGCGGGAGGGGTACGCGGCCGCGTAGCCCAGGGCTTAGCGTACGCCCGCCGCGCAGGGCTTTGTGCCCGGTTTGCGGATCCTCGCAGTGAACTTCCCCGCACGGGACGCAACGTCCAGGACAATTCGTGACATCGGGTCCTCGGCGTAGCCCGCGTCCCGGTGCCGTGCCCGGTGCACCGCCCTCAGCGGCAGGCCGGGTCCGCGGCCCGCCGTGCCGGACGCGTCGTCAGCCTGCCAGCCCCATCGCCTGGAGCCGCGCGTTGTGGGACTCGGTCAACCGCGCAAAGATGCGGCTGACCGCGGCCAGGTCGCCGTTCCGCTCCTCGCTGCTGTCCCCTTTCGCCAGTAGTTCCGCGAGTTGCGGCCGGTCGAGTGCCACCCGCTGGGCTTGGCTGAGCGCCTCCCCGACCAGGCGGCGCGCCCACAGCGCGAGTCGGCCCGCCAGCGTGGGCTCCTCGGCAACCGCCTGCTTGACCTTGGCGGCAATGAACTCGGCCCGCCCCTCCTCGGAGAGGACGTCGACCACCAGTTCCCGGATCTCCGGGTCGGTCACTTCGGCGACCTGCCGGTAGAAATCGGCCGCGATCCCGTCCCCCACATACGCCTTGACCAGGCTTTCCAGCCAGGTTTGCGGGGTGGTGTGGGCATGCCAGGCGTCCAGGGGGGCAATGAACGGCTGCATCGCCTCCTCGGGATCCACTCCCAGTTCGACGAGCTTGCGCCGCAGGACCTGGTGGTGGGCCTGCTCGGTGGCCGCGAACGCCGCCAGTTCGGCTTTGTCCGTCAACGTGGGGGCGAGTTCAGCGTCGGAAGCCAACCGGAAGAACGACACCAGCTCGGCGTAGGCCAGCAGTCCCAGCAGGTCGATGACTCCGCGGTCAACAGGAGTGGTCACCCGGCTGGGGTCGGGAGCGACTGCGGAACTCATGCCTTCCAGCCTATCGCCCCAGCACCGGTGTCCCTCCCGTCACGGGACGGCTCGGGACTATTCACGATTCTTTCCGTGTTTTCTCACAAGTGAACAAGGCAGGAAAGCCATGCCCTATCCAGCGCGGATGACGCGGGATAGACTCGTAACCGTGATCGGATCCCACCGGTCACACATCCAATGCCCCGTCGCGGCCGGTCGCGTCGCCCCGCTACGGAGGCCCCGTCATGAGACCACTGGCCTGTCCGGCAGCGGCACCGCGTCCCAAGACGAGTCACGGACTCGCGGTAGGAGACAGGCCGCAGCCTCCTACGGCCGCGACCGCTCCCGCCCGCTGTGGCCTCCGCGATCCGCGAGTATCCACCAACGGAGGCCCTGGGCCCGCTACCTGTCACGACCGACGTCCTCGTCTCGGCGTACCGGGGCGCCGCGCGAGCTCCTCGCTTTGCTGAGCCGCGCCGGTCCCGCAGCCGGGCTCGTCCGACCCGCCGCGTACGCGGCCCGCCTAGATGGAGGCATCGACCCTGACCACTGTCAGAAGTACGCACAGTTCAGATCAGACCACTTTTCGCGATCTCGGCGTCATCGACGACATCGCCGACGCCTTGGAAGCCGAGGGCATCGTCGCCCCCTTCCCCATCCAGTCCATGGCCCTGCCCTTGGCACTGACCGGCGCCGACATCATCGGACAGGCGCGCACCGGAACCGGTAAGACGTTCGCTTTCGGGCTCCCGCTGCTTCAGCGGGTCCACACACAGCCCGGATCAGCCAAGCGCCCCCGCGCGCTCGTGGTGGTGCCGACCCGGGAACTCGCGATCCAGGTGGCCGCGGACCTGGCCACGGCAAGCAAACGCATCGACGTGCGGATCGCCACCGTGTACGGGGGACGCGCCTACGAGCCGCAGATCTCTGCCCTGCGCAAGGGTGTCGACATCGTCGTGGGCACCCCGGGGCGCCTCCTGGACTTGGTGAAGCAGCGCCACCTGATCCTGTCCGAGGTGACCGCGCTCGTCCTGGACGAAGCCGACAAGATGCTCGACCTCGGCTTCCTGCCCGACATTGAACGGATCCTCGCGAAAACCCCTGACCAGCGGCAGACCATGCTGTTCTCGGCGACAATGCCGAGCGAAATCGTGGCGCTGTCCCGCAAATACCTGCGCCGCCCCACCCACATCCGCGCTGAAGACGATCCCCTCGACACCGGTTCCGGCCAGGTCACCCAGCATGTCTTCCGCACCCATCCGCTGGACAAGCTGGAAATGCTGGCCCGCCTGCTCCAGGCGCGCAACCGGGGCCTGACCATGGTGTTCTGCCAGACCAAACGGGAATGCCACCACGTCTCCACGGAGCTGTGCCGCCGCGGGTTCGCTGCCGCAGCCGTCCACGGCGACCTGGGGCAAGGCCAGCGGGAGCGGGCGCTGCGCGCGTTCCGCAACGGCAAAGTCGACGTGCTGGTTGCCACCGACGTGGCCGCCCGGGGCATCGACGTGGACGACGTGACGCACGTGGTCAACTACGAGTGCCCCGACGACGAGAAGACCTACACGCACCGCATCGGCCGGACCGGCCGGGCGGGACGGTCCGGGACCGCTGTCACGTTCATCGACTGGCAGGAACTCCTGCGGTGGAAGCTGATCAACCGGGCGTTGGGGCTGCCTTTCGCTGACCCGCCGGAGACCTACTCCACGTCGCCGCACTTCTTCGACGCTCTCGACATTCCGCGGGACGCCAAGGGAGTGCTCGCCAAGGAGGAGCAGGACCGGGCCGGTCTGGCAGCGGAAGAAGTAGAGGACATCGGGGAGACCGGGCGGGCCTCCCGCACCAAGGACCGGGAGCGTTCGCGGCAGCGCCGGTCCCGGCCCCGGAAACGCACCCGGCGTGGCGTCCCCACGACCCGCTCAGCTGCGGAGCCCACCGGTGAGACCGCAGCGAAAAGCGACGCGGACTCGTCTGCCCGCACCCGTCGGCGCACACGCCGCCGCAGTCGCCGGAACGCCGGGACGAACAGCGACCGCGCCTAACCCCGCGGAGCCCAGGGCCTGCTACGCAACGGCCCGCCCGGTGCCGTGCCGGTTTCCGCGCCCGCACCGCGGTCCTCTAGGGTGAGCGCTCGTGAGCACTCCTCGGATCCTGACCCTTCCTCCCGGTGCCCACCGCACCACCATCCCCACCCCGTCCGGTCCGATCGCGGCCCTCGCCGCCGGCCCGGTCGGCGGGGCCCCTGACCGGCACACCGCAGTGCTGGTGCCCGGGTTCACCGGAAGCAAAGAAGACTTCATTGCGCTGCTGGGACCGCTGGCCCAGGCGGGGCGCCGAGTGTATGCGATCGACCTGCCGGGCCAGTACCAGTCTCCCGGCAGCGACACGCTGGACGCCTACTCGTGTGCGGCGCTGGGCCGGGCGGTTGCCGAGGTCATCGCCGCCCTCGAGCAGGGGCCGGTCCACCTGCTGGGGCACTCGTTCGGCGGACTGGTCACCCGGGAGACCGTGCTCTCCACAGCGGTCCCGCTGCTCTCCCACGCGTTGCTGGGGTCCGGCCCGTCCGGGGTCGAAGGGTCGCGCCGGGAGGACGCCCTGCGGCTGATCGCCGCGCTCGGCCCCTCCCCCACCCGGGAGATCGTTCACCGGATCTGGTGGGAGCACTTGGAAGACCAGTACCGGGCCAGCGGGCTGCCCGAGGAGATCCATGTCTTCATGCGGGAGCGGATGCTGGCCAACCATCCCCTGGGCCTGCTCCGCATGGCGCAGGAGGTGACTTCCGCCCCGGACCGCACCGCGGAACTGGCCGCGGCCGGGCTGCCCACTCTGGTGCTCTACGGGGAGGACGACGACGCCTGGTCCCCGGCGACCCAGTCCGCGATGGCTGCCGTCCTAAACGCCCGGTGCGTGGTGATCTCCGGGGCCGCCCACTCGCCTAACGTGGAAGCCCCCGAAGCCACCGCTGCCGCCCTCACCGCCTTCTGGGACCAGGCAGAGTCCCGTTGACGCGGCCACCGTGGCACCGGCAGGGCTGTGCCGCTGAGTGCCGACACCACGGTGGCCGGGCCGTCACTCCCCGAGCACCCAGGAGTCGAAGTTCTTGGACTCCTCGGCGATGGTGGTCTCCTCGCCCGTGGACGGCAGGACCCGGGTCTCCTCCGGGAGCGCCAGCAGGACCTCGCCGACCGAGGCGAGCTGGGACGTGTAGTCCATGTAGCCGTCGCCGACCGTGCCGAGTTTTCCGGCGAGCAGCGTGTCGCCGCTGCACACCGCCTTGATGTGAGGGAAGTAGTAGGACAGCGAGCCGGGAGCGGTGCCGGGAGTGGGCAGGATCTCCACTTCCACATCGCCGATGGTCAGCTTGCCGCCGCCCTCCGCCTCGATCTCGGGGCTGTGCTCGACACCGTGGACTTTGCGCCAGCGGCGCAGCTCCTTGGGGTGCAGGGCGATCGGCGCTTCGTCCCTCTCGGCGACTTCCACCGCGCCAGCGATGTGCGGCCGGTAGCCGTTGGTGCAGGCAACCAGGTAGATCTCGCGGTCGCCGACTTTTTCGAGGATGGCTTTGGCGTCCTCCCCCGGGTTGACGACGACGACACCGTCCTCGTCGATCTGGACGATCCAGGTGTTGGTGACGACCTCGTACTCTTCGCCGTCGACCTCGAGGGTTCCTGCCATTTCGACCCGCTCGATGGACAGGTCGCTGCTGTCGGAGCTGCCGTCCCCGGCCTCGGACGCCTTCTCCGCACCGTCGGACGCATCCGCACTGCTGCCCGTGTCGGCCTGCGCGGATTCCTCGTCGGAGCTGGCGTCCGCAGCCTCCTCCGCGTCTTCGACGGTGGTCACGGCGGCGTCCGCCTCGGCCTCACTCTTCTTCTTGGCCTTCCGTTTCCAGAACACGTGCCGCCCCTTCGGTTTGCTTACGACTGATCACTGGTGCGGGCCTATTGTTACGGCCGGAGGTCACTGATCGGTATTCGACGAGGCCACACCAGGACTCTGCGTGGGCGCCCCGCCTCGTTGTGGCCCGTATCCAACCAGTTCACAGCCAGTATCGACCGGAATGGTTAAAAGTACTCAAGAGTCGGTGCGGCAGGATCAGCCCACGTACGGCTCGGCCCCGCTTGCCTGGGCGGCAAGCGCAGCGTAGGCGTCGGGCTCTGTCGTGCAGCAGCCCAGACGGCGTCCGGTCAGCTCACCGTGGTCGTCGCTGGACCCGGTAACGACCAGGCCGAGCTCTTCGGCCCGGCGCCGCCAGGAGGCGCGCTCTTCGTCGTCGTGCGACGGGTGGTCGGCTTCGATCCCGTTGAGCCCCGCCTCGGCCATGCGTTCCACCAGGTCGTCGGGGACGGCGTGCGTCAACGCGCCTTCGCTGCGGGCCGGGTGAGCCAGCACGCACACGCCGCCGGCAGCACGGATCAGTCGGACAGCCCGCACCGGGTCCAGCGCATACCGGGTCACGTGGGCGGGTTTGCCGGAGCCGATCCACCGGTCGAACGCGTCCTGCACGTCCTCGGCGGCACCGGCTTCGACGAGGGCTTGGGCGACGTGCGGACGGCCGACCACGTTGCGGCCGTCCTCTTCCCCGGCGAGGGCGCGGACACGTTCCCAGGTGACCGGCACCCCGTGGGCTTGCAGCCGCTCCACCATGGTCTTGGCGCGGATGACGCGGTCGTCGCGGATGCGCTGCAGTTCCGCGGTGAGTTCGGGGTGGTCCGGGTCGAAGAGGTAGCCCAGCAGGTGCACGCTGGACCCCTGGTAGGCGCAGGACAGTTCGATGCCGGGAACCAGGGTGAGCCCGCGGGGGAGGTGTTGGGCGGCCTCCAGGATTCCCGCCGTGGTGTCGTGGTCGGTGAGGGCCAGCACGTCGAGCCCGGCCGCGGCCGCGTGGGCGACGACCTCGGCGGGAGTGCCGGTGCCGTCAGAAACAGAGCTGTGGGAGTGCAGATCGATGCGCATCGCCCCGATCATAGGTCAGCGCGGGGAACCTCACCCGGCGGGTTTCAGCGACTCGGTGAGGAACGGGGAGGGCGCACCGAACGGGAGTGTGGGGAAGGGGCCGACATCGCGGGCGTCGCGCAAGTCGTGGATGGCGTCGATTTCGCACATGAGCACCCCGCTGTCGGCGGGGCTGAAGATGAACCACAGCCACTGGGCCATCGCCTCGCCGACGTAGATGGCGCGCTCCGGTCCCCCGTCAAGGGACCACAGGGCGATTTCGTGTCCGTCGTTGCGGACTTTGGCTGCGGGCGGGTTCCGGTCGAAGCTGTTTCCTGGATCGGGGCCGTCGAGGCGCGCGATGCGGGCGGCGAGCCCGATGCCGGGTTCTTCGGAGACGATCACCAGTTCCCCGAGCCCGCCTAGCGGGGCGGGGCCGGACAGGGCGACCGCTGCAGCGAGCGTCCCCGTGCGTTCTTCGCCGACGTCGGCGAACCCGGTGATCACCCAGTTGTCTGGCAGCGGCCACGGCAGCCAGACCGGCACCTTCGCTTCGTCGAGTACGACTTCCAAAGACGTGGGACTGGGGTCCCGTACGGCCCGCAACGGGGTCACCGGTCCGTGCGCGTCACACCGCCACGCGCTCGACCAGAGATCAGGTTCGTGGACGGCGCGTCCGCAGCGGGGACACGTAGGCGCAGTCTTCATGGTCCTTCGGGAGCTACCCGAAGGACCATGGAAGAAACGTTCTTTACGACCACTGGGGGGACGGTGGGGGAGACTGCGGCCGTGCCGGTGGGGTGGCCTCTGCTTCCGGCGTAGTGTGGCGTATCGCCTGTTTGCGCCGCATCCACGCCACCACCAGGCAGAACACGCTCACTTCGACGATCGTGGCGAGGAGTGACTGCCAACTGCCGGTGTCGCCGGAACTGTCGAAATCTCCTTCGTAGGCAGCCAGCACGAACGCCACGAGGTTGTGGACGACGTGCAGGGCGATCGCCGCTTCCAGTCCCCCGGTGTACCAGGTGAGCCACGCCATGCCCAGGCCGAACACTGCGACGTCGAGCAGCGCCCAGTCGTAGTAGTCGTGCAGCAGGGTGAAGATCAGGCCGCTGACCAGGATCGCGGGCACTGGGGAGGCGAGGAACCGGTGGAAGAGACGGCCCGGCGCGGAACGCCCCGGCCGTGTCGGGTCCCCGTAGCCGCCGACAAGCTGCATGAGGAAGCCGCGCAGCGCGTACTCCTCAGCCGCGGCCTGGAAGGGCACCAGCAGGAAGATGACCGCCAGTGCGGCGAGGAACGTCTCCATTCCCGCGAACTCGCCGAACAGCGGTTCTCCCGGTTTCGTGATCACCAGGAGCGCCATCAGCCCGCCGAAGGAGACGACGACGCATCCGACGGCCACGGCAGTGCAGCGCAGCAGCCACCGCCAACGCAGCCGCCCCTCCACAGAGGACAGCGTGCCGGCCCGTCGCCGCTGGACGACCCGCACCGCGATCAGCACCGCGGGAAGCAGCACGATCACCAGCACCAGTTCCACGGCGAGGTCGGCGACCGGGTGGCCGAGCTCCGCCACGTCGGCAGGGATGTGCCGGATGGCTTTCACCAGTTCCAGCACGAGCACGAAGAACAGGCCCAAGCCGAAGGAGAGCGGGATCGCGCAGCCGATGGCCAGTGGTGGTTTCCACCAGCGGTGCCGTTCGGTGCGGCCCATTCTGTGATAAGGAACACCGGGCGGCGGCGTGTCGACCCGCGGCCGGGGTGGTTTTACGGGCGGCGGCCACGCCCATACCGCATCCGGTCCCCCCGGATGCGCTGCCTGGCCGGGCGATGCCCATACCTGAGAATGCTGTGGAACCGCCCGTTCCCGAGGGTCGGGTCCGGACGGCCAAGGTGGTGGCACGTTTCCCATCGTCCGTCCGACACTACTAGTGAAACGTGTATTACCGGTGTTAAGAACGTCCCACTTCGGCTACGGCAGGTGGGCAAGGTCACCTGCGCGTGGGGCACCTGGGCTTTCGTACCATTGATGACATGTCCACCACACCCACCACCGAGCAGGTGAACGCGGCTCTGGCCACCGTCAAGGACCCGGAGATCCACCGCCCCATCACCGAACTCGACATGGTTAAAAGCGTCGAGATCCACGACGACGGCACGGTCTCCGTCGGTATCTACCTCACGGTGGCCGGCTGTCCCATGCGTGGCCGCATCGAAAAGGATGTCGCCGACGCAGTCAGCAAAGTGCCGGGGGTGACCGGAGTCAAGGTCACGCTCGACGTCATGAGCGACGAGCAGCGCAAGGCGCTGCAGGCCAAACTGCGCGGTGGCCACGCAGAGAAGGAGATCCCGTTCGCCAAGCCGAACTCACTCACCAAGGTGTTTGCTGTCGCCTCTGGCAAGGGTGGGGTCGGCAAGTCCTCGATCACGGTGAACCTGGCTGCTGCCATGGCGGCCCAGGGCCACAAGGTGGGGGTTGTGGACGCCGACATCTACGGACACTCCGTGCCGCGGATGCTGGGTGTCAGCGACCGCCCCACCAAGGTTGAGGACATGATCCTGCCGCCGACCGCGCACGGGATCAAAGTGATTTCGATCGGCATGTTCACCCAGGGCAACCAGGCGGTCGTCTGGCGCGGCCCGATGCTGCACCGCGCACTGCAGCAGTTCCTCGCCGACGTCTACTGGGGTGACCTGGACGTCTTGCTGATGGACCTTCCCCCGGGCACCGGTGACGTCGCAATCTCGGTGGCGCAGCTCCTGCCGAACGCCGAGATCCTCGTGGTGACCACCCCGCAGCAGGCTGCGGCCGAGGTTGCCGAACGCGCCGGGTCGATCTCCGCGCAGACCCACCAGCGGGTCGCTGGCGTGATCGAGAACATGTCCTACTACCAGGCCCCGGGCAGCGACGAGCGGGTCTACATCTTCGGTGAAGGCGGGGGCCAGGCGGTCTGCGACGGGCTGTCGCGGACCTTGGGCACCAAGGTCCCGCTGCTGGGCCAAGTGCCGTTGGACGTGGCGCTTCGGGAAGGCGGCGACCGCGGTGTTCCGCTGGTGCTCGACGCCCCGGACAGTGAGGCAGGCAAGGTGCTGCGGTCGATCGCCGAGGAGCTGCTCGGCAAGCCGCGCGGCCTGGCCGGCATGATGCTGGGGTTGAGCCCCACCCGCCGCTGATCGAACACCGACTCAAGGAACTGGAAGACGTGCGAGGTCCCGGCCCTCACCAGGAGGACCGGGACCTCGATGCGTGTACGGCCTAGTCGTTGGACGACCCCAGCACCAGGGTCGTGGTGTGTTCTCTCCCGTTCCGCAGGTAGCGGACCTCCACCCGGTCGCCGGGGGCTTTGGTGTGGATCAGGGTGATGAGCTGGGTGGCGTCCCGCACCGTGGTGCCGTCGAACTCCACGATGACGTCGCCGGGCCGCAGGCCGGCCTGGTCCGCGGGGCCGCCCCGCATCACGGTCTCCGCGCCCCGGCCCGCTTCCATGATCAGCGCGCCCTGCTCCGGATAGCGCAGGTCGAGGATGGCGCCGATGACGGCATGCGGTGCTTCACCGGTTTCGATGAGCTGTTCCACCACCCGCGAGGCCTGGTTGGAGGGGATCGCGAATCCGAGGCCGATGCTGCCGCTCTGCTCCCCGCTCGACCCGCTCATGGTGGCGATCGCCGAGTTGACCCCGATCACCAGGCCCTGCTCGTTGACGAGCGGGCCCCCCGAGTTGCCTGGGTTGATGGCCGCGTCGGTCTGGATCGCGCTGAGGTAGGCCTCTTGGCCGTCCTCCCCCACGGTCACCGGGCGGTTGAGGGCGCTGACGATCCCCGAGGTGACCGTGCCGTCCAGTCCGAGCGGGGCGCCGATCGCGATCACGGTGTCGCCGACGGCTACCTCATCAGAGTCGCCGAATTCCAGCGGTTCCACATCCAACGGGTCCGCTAGTTTGAGCACCGCCAAGTCGGAGGAGGCTGCCGCGCCCACCACTTCAGCCCGGCTGACGTGGCCGTCGCTGTAGACGACTTCGATCCCGCCGCGGCGCACCGCGTCGACCACGTGGTTGTTGGTCACCACGTAGTTGCCTTCGATGACGAACCCGGAGCCGTTGCCGCTGAGCTGCGGGCTGGTGCTGCGGATCGATACCACGCTGGGGCTGACCCGCTGGGCGACCCCGGCAATAGTGTCGGGGGCGCGGCTCGGCACGTCGCTGGGCACTTCGTTGTTGAGCGCGCCGCTGCTCTGCGGGGGCGGGGATTCTTCTGGGGCGACGAGGGAGGCGCCCACCATGCCGCCGACACCTGCCGATCCTGCGGCTACAACCATGACGAGGAGCAGCACCGCCCACAGCGGCATGCCGTTCCGGCGGGGCCGCTGCTGCGGTTCTTCCGCGGGGATGCCGGGGGTGAAGACCGGCCACTGCCCGGTGGAGTGGACTGCGTCGGGCGGGGGCCCCGGATTTCGCAGTCCGGGAGGAACCGCCCAGGTCTGGGTGTGCGATGACGGAGTCTGCCTGACCGGTCCCGGCCCCGCGGAAGGATTCCATCCGGATGCGGCGGGCTGCTCTCCGATGGGCGACCACGCTGGCCCGGGGCTCATCCCGCCCGGGCTGGCCGGCGGTGCTGTGGCGGGGCCTGACGCGGAACCGGTGTACGGCCCGGACGGGGGCTTTGCCGGTCCCGTCACCGGGTCTTCCGCCTCTCCGTGTATGTCGCGGCGTCCGGTCTCGTCGGTCATGTGATCTCCGTCTGTTACTGCCCGATCCATCCTGGCGCGCACAAGATCAACGCTGGTTAAGGAGGCCACACTCGTCCGTGACCACGGGGTTCCGCATGCCCCTTCTCTGGGATGCACATTAGTCGAGCCACGTTCCCACGCGTTCGAAACCTCGACCGACTCGCTCCCAGAAACCGTGGCGGTCGGGCGGGGGCAGCGCGTGGAGGACGTCGGCGACGAGACCCGCTGGCGCGTCGGCGAGCACCGTGTGCACGAACCCGTCCGCTTCCCAGATCCGCTGGTGCTGGCCGCCTTCGTCGGCGACGTGGACGAGGGCGCCGTCCTCTTCGGTCCGGCGCAGCCCGGTGACCGCTGCCCCGCCGAGGCTGCCGCGCTGGGTGAACACGGAGATCACGCTGATCCCGTCGGAGTAGGTCAGGTGGGTGATCCGCTCGTCTCCTTCGCCGGTGGCGCGGGCCTCAACCAGTTCGAAGCCCCACAGCAGCCGTTCCGGCAGCACCCAGCCTTCGTCTCGCAACTGGCGGAGTTCCTGCGGGTCGAGTTCGTCGCCCCAGGGTCGGCTGACGACGTCGGGCTGTCGTGTCTCCTCGGCAAGCGCGGCCGCGTCCACACCGAACTGGATGGATTCGAACACGCTGGTCTGCGCGACTTCCCCGCTGATGTCGTACACTTCGCGACGCAGCAGCAGCCCGGTGTGCTCATCGGTCCAGAAGCGGGCCGCGACCTGCCCGTTGTCCCGTTGGGCGACCACACCCACGGCGGAGCGCTGCCCAATCTGGGTTTCCCCTTCGGTGCGGACCCAGAAGTTGGTTTCCAGCACGTCGAGCACGTCTTTGCCCACCCTGCCCCAGGGGGTTGATCCGACCAGCAGGTTGGTGCCTTCCCCGGTGTCGTGGAGTGGACTGACCAGCGTGCCCACGCCGGGCTGGTGGAGGATGTTCAGCCGGGCGGTTTCCGTGCGGCCCGTGCTGTCGACCCAGGACACCACGCGGACCCCCTGGTAGGAGAGGCGGACGCTGGTCTCTGCGGCGCGCCGCAGGACCGCCATGCCGTCCCCGCCGCGCCGTCCCGCGGGACGGTCGGCAGAGTCGCCGACAACGGCGACGGATACCAGGCACAGCAGCAGGCACAGCACAGCTGCCGTGGCCGGTGCACGCCATCGGGGACCGGCCGTGTCACGGCCCCCGCTCACCGGTGCTCAGGGGTGTCCGACCGCATCACCCCGCGGTTGACCGTCTGGACAACCTGCACTGTTGGTGCATCGTGCGGGGACAGGGGACGGGTGACCACTGGGACCGTGGCGGGGTCCCCCAGAGGGGACTGCCCGGAGACGGCCGCGTGTTCGATCGCGTAGTCGGTGAGCGCCGGGGTGACCACGGGGGGTTCCGCGGGGTCTCCACCGGCGAGGAACGCGGTGCCGAGGGCGGCGGCGAGCATGGAGACTCCCGCGACCGCGTAGCGGGCGCGCCCCCACTCGCCGCGGAACCGGAAGAGTCCGCGGGCCGGGGCGGGGCGCCGTTCCGGGCGCGGCAGGGGGAGTCCGCCGAGCGGTTGGCCTGCTCCCAGGGGCGGGGACGCACCGAACCCGCTGGGGGGTGCGGGCGGGTCCCCGGTGGTGGCCTCGGGAAGGGCGAGGAGCCGGGTGAGGAACTCGGAGGCGGGTTCTGGGGGCCGCAGGGTGCACAGCCGCTGTTTCAACTGGCGCAGCATGGCGGCTTCGAACCGGCATGGTTCGCAGCGGGCGAGGTGGCTGAGCACCCGTTCCCGCTCGCTGTGCCCCAACTCGCCGTCGATGAAGGCGGAGAGCTGCTCCTCTAGGTGGCTCATGCTTCCGTGACCTCCCCGACCCGTTCGGCTGCCTGGCGGCGGTGCTGCAGCGCGGCGCGGAGTTGGGCTCGGCCGCGGTGGATTCGGCTGCGCACCGTGCCCAGCTTCACTCCCAGAGTGGCGGCGATCTCCTCGTAGGAGAGCCCTTCGATGTCACACAGCACAACGGCGGCGCGGAACTCGGGGGAGAGTGCGTCGAGTGCGGCCTGCACGTCGGCGTCGAAGTGGCGGTCGTCGTAAGCCTGCGCGGGGGAGGGTTCCCGACCCTCGAGACGGTCGTTGGCGGTTTCCGCGAGTCCTTCGAAGCGGATGCGGGAACGGCGCCGCGCCATGTCGAGGAACAGGTTGGTGGTGATGCGGTGCAGCCACCCCTCGAAGGTTCCGGGAGTGTAGTTGGCCAGCGACCGGAAGACGCGGATGAAGACCTCCTGGGTGAGGTCTTCAGCGTCGTGCTGGTTGCCGGTCAGCCGGTAGGCGAGCCGGTAGACCCGAGCCGAGTGGGTGCGTACCACCTCTTCCCAGCTTGGCGGCTCCCAATGGCCGAAGTCGGCGGCAGGGGCTGGGTCTGCCACTAGCACTCCCTTCGTTCGGCGCTCGGTCCACGTGGCGGGGCGTCGATACTCCTGCTTTTCATTAACACCGCGGGGAACGATTAAGTTCCGCACCGCACACACGAGAGGACTTTGGGCCTGCCGAACCGGGGGTGGGCGCTGCTGCGGTTCCGGACAGCGGCAGGTCCGAGGCTGCTGCCCGGTTCAGGGGGTGCGGGAGTTTACCGTTCGGCGAGCCAGCGCAGCAGCAGCCGGGTGCCGAACGCGGTACCGCCCTTGCTGAGGATTCCCTCGTCGCTCATGGACCGGCCCGGGCCGGCGATGTCCAGGTGCGCCCAGGGCACGGAGCCGACGAATTCGCGGAGGAAGAGCGCAGCCTCGATGGCTCCGGGGTGCCCGTAGTCGTCTTTGACGCTCGTGTTCGCCAGGTCGGCGACGGGAGAGTCGAGGGCGTCGCGGTACTCCTCGTGCAGCGGCATCCGCCACAGGGTCTCGCCGGACCGCTTCCCCGCGTCGACGAGTGCGGCGGCCAGCGTGTCGTCGGTGGCGAAGAGGGCGCCGATCCCGCTGCCCAGGGCGACCCTGGCTGCCCCGGTGAGCGTAGCCACGTCCACCAGGGTGTCGGGGGCCAGCTTGGTGACGGCGTAGCCGATCGCGTCGGCGAGCACGAGGCGGCCTTCCGCGTCGCTGTTGAGCACTTCGACGGTGCGCCCGCTGTAGGTGGTCAGCACATCGCCTAGCCGCATGGCCGAACCGGAGAAGGCGTTCTCCGCGATCGCGAGCAGCCCGGTGACCGAGACCCGGACGCCGAGTTCCTGCACGGCCGAGAGGACCGCGAGGATGATTCCGGCGCCGCTCATGTCGGTCTTCATGAGCTTCATGTTGTCGTTGGGTTTCAACGACAGTCCGCCGGTGTCGAAGGTGATGCCTTTGCCGACGAGGACGATGTGCTCGGTGGCGCCGGCTGGGCGGTAGGAGAGTTCCACCAGTCGCGGCGGCCGGGGCGATCCTTGGCCGACGGTCAGGATCGCGCCGAACCCGTCGTGGTACAGGGCTTCCTCGTCCCAGACCCGGACCGACAGTCCCGCTTCTGCGCCGATGGCTTCGGCTCGAGACGCGAGCCACGCGGGGCTTTTCTCCGCTGCGGGAGTGTTGATGAGGTCCCGGGCCATGGCGGTAGCCCGGGCCAGGACCGTGCCCCGCCTGGTTGGTTCGGCGGCCTCGGAGGCTGCCGAACCAACCAGGTCGATCGCTGCCGCGGGCGCGGTGCCCTCGGCTGTCTCAGTCAGCGTGAACGTGTAGGAGGCCAGCAACGCCCCTTCCACGAAGGCGGTCAGCGCTTCCGGGTCGTGACCCGAGACAGCAGCGTTGACCGCGGCTCGGGAGCTTCCTCTCACCGAGCGTGCGAACGCCGCGCCCGCCTTGCGCATCTCCTCGGGGGTGGCGTCGCCGACCCCGAGGAACGACAGGCGGATCAGCCCTCGACCGAGATCCACCGGGAACTCGACGATCTGCCCTGCTTTCCCGCGGAATTCGTAGGTGTCGAACAATTGCGCCACCGACGCGGGAAGCCGGGCGTCGAGGTTGGTCAGGCTCAGTCCTACGCCGTCCGCTACCGGCTGCGGCCCGTCCGTTCCAGCGCGGACGATGATCGCGAGGCGGTCAGCGGTGGATTCGGCGAGGACGCCGTCAGTCGGGTGGATCTCCGTAGCGAGCGGCACGGGCACTCACATTCCTCGTGGATTCGGATATCGCGTGGCCGGACGATCACTCTCGCTGACCGTGTGGGCGGGGGTGAAGACGCAGTCAGGTCTGGTCGCCCGGCACCACGATGGGACAACGGTGGGAAAACCGTTAACTGACGACTTCGTTGAGTGCGTTGGCGAGTTCACCGGCCTCGGCCGGGGTCAGCTCGACCACCAGACGCCCACCGCCCTCCAGCGGAACCCGCATGATGATGCCGCGACCCTCCTTGGTGACCTCCAGCGGTCCATCTCCGGTCCTCGGCTTCATCGCCGCCATGCCGTATCCCCTTTCCTAGACGATGGTCGCGCGTGTGTGAGTCGGTCCATCGGCGTCCCGGATCGTCTCAACGAGTCCGGAGTGCGGAGCGGGCCGAATCCGCGTGACTCAGTGAACGAATCACTGATCTGTCATTATCTCGGTTTTGGCCCCGGGTTGGAAACGACCGGGAGGTTGTGAGCCGGACGAAACTCGACGATCGTGGGACGGCAACGGTGCTGGCGGTGCCGTCCGAAGACTCTGCTACCCCCGTGGTATTCCTTATTCCACCAGCCAGGACAGTCTCGGGCGAGGACTGCGCTCCGCGAATTACGGACCCGCTGTGTCAGGGAGAGTCAATGTCCGATAAAGAGAGCGTCCGCTACGAGGCTGCCGACGGGGTCGCCACGATCACGCTGAACCGGCCGGAAATGCGCAACACGCTCACCGTGGAAACGCAGCAGCTGCTGCTCGAGGCTTTGGAGCGGGCGCGCGGGGACGCCGCGGTCCGCGCGGTGCTGCTCACCGGGGCGGGCGAAGCGTTCTGCGCTGGCTGGGACATGGTGGAGCACGGTCGGCGGCTCAGCGAAGGCAAAGGCTTCGGGGACACGGTGCGCGCCTACACCAACCCCATCGTGTTGACCATGGCCCGGATGCCTAAGCCGGTGGTCGCCGCGGTCAACGGCGTGGCGGCGGGCGCGGGCGCCGGGCTGGCGTTCGCCGCGGACTTGCGGATCGCTGCCGCCGGCGCGTCGTTCGTCCTCGCGTTCGCCAGTCTGGGGCTGGGCGCGGATTCCGGGGTCTCCTGGACGCTGCCGCGGCTGGTGGGCCAGGCGCGGGCGATGGAGATGCTGCTGCTCGCCGAGCCGGTGACGGCAGAACGCGCCCTCGATATCGGGCTGGTCGCCCGGGTTGTCGCACCGGAGGAGCTGGCACACGCCGCGCGCAGTCTCGCCCTGCGCCTGGCTTCCGGGCCGACCGTGGCCTATTCCGCGATCAAGGCGGAGGTGGGGTGCGGCGCGGCGCTGGACCTGGCAGGTGCTTTGGAGATCGAAGCCAGCCTCCAAGACCAGTGCGTGGAGACCGCCGACCACCTGCAGGCCGCGCTGGCTTTCCTCGAGCAGCGGCAGCCCGCCTTCCGCGGATGCTGACCGGCAGCGCGGCACGGTCAGCCGAGGCTGCCGATCAGCAGGAACAGCAGGATGAAGAGCAGGACCCCGGCGATGACGGCGATGCTGACGACGCCGAGCACGAACGCGGTGCTGGTCCCCTCGGCCTGCTGCTGGTACTGCTGCCCGCTATAGGGCTGGCTGGTCTGGGGGTAGCCCCCGGTGGACGGCATCCACGGCTGGGCGGGGGCGTAGGGGCCGCTCGGCCCCCCGTGGGGCGGGATGGCCGCATTCCCGGAATGGGGGGTGGGATAGGCGTGCTGGTGCGGTCCGGGCGGGGGCGCGTACCCGCCCTGCTGGGGACCGGTCGCATACCCGTATCCGGACTGGTGCGGCCCGGTCGCATACCCGTATCCGGAGTGCTGTGCACCAGTCGAGGGCAGGGAAGGCTGGGGGCCGCTGGCGGTCTGCGGGTGTGGCGGGGGCGTCGGAGACGGCTGGGCCGCGACGTTGGAGTGCGGTGGCGGAGGGGCCGGCGGGTAGGAGCGGTAGAGTTCCGCGGCGCTCTCCTGCTCTCCCGTGTCGGCAGCGGCGATCGCCCCGGCCACGAGGGTCTGGTGGGTGACGGGGATGGCCGTGTCCGTGCTGGGCTCCTCAGTCGGGGGCGGCCCTTCGATGCCGAGCACCAGCATGAGGGTTTCGGCCGCGGTCGGCCGCTGGGCGGCGTCTTTGTTCAGGCAGCGTTCCGCGATTTCGCGCAGGGTGCCGCTGAGCTCCCCGAAGTCCGGTTCGTCGTTGATGACTCGCTGGACTACGGCTTTCAGGGAGCCGTGGCCGAACGGGCCGCGCCCGTTGGCCGCGTAGACGAGGGTGGCACCCCAGGCGAACATGTCGACGGCCGGTCCGAGCGGCCCACCGGTGATCTGCTCCGGGGCCATGTAGGCGGGGGTCCCGGCGATCCTGCTGGTGAGGATCGCGGTTCCTTCGAGGGCCCGGGCGATGCCGAAGTCGATGACGCGCGGGCCCCCGGGGGCCATGAGCACGTTGGCCGGTTTGAAGTCGCGGTGCACGATTCCGGCCTGGTGGATGGCGGCGAGGGCGGTGAGGGTGCCGACTGCGAGCCGTTCCAGGCTGGCTCCGCGCAGCGGCCCTCGCTCGCGGACCACGGCCTGCAGCGAGGGGCCTTCCACGTACTCGCTGACCACGTAGGGCGGGTCGGCGTCGAGGTCGGCGGCGAGCACTTGCGCGGTGCAGAACCGCGCAACCCGGCGGGCCATCTCGACTTCTTCGGCGAGCTGTTCGCGCAGGCCCGGCAGGTCGAGGGCGTCCCGGTGCAGCGTCTTGACCGCCACCCGTGCCCCGTCAGGGGCGCTTCCGAGGTAGACGACTCCCTGACCGCCCTGTCCGAGCCGTCCAAGTAGCGTGTACTCCCCGATGCGCGCGGGGTCGGTGTCGATCAAGGGGGCCGGATCGGCCATCGGTCCTCCCGATTGGCTGGGCCCGCCGTCGTTGTCCTGGCTGGCGGCGGGCATGGGGCGAACCTACTTGAGGGTACCCGTGGAGGTCATGACGGTTCCTTCTCGGGAGATACCCTCCCACGTGGCCTCGAGTGTTCCGGGGACGCGTTGGGTCAGGGTGAGCATGCTCGTGTCGATACAGCGGTCCTCCGGATCGTAGGTTTCCGCGTAGTCGAACACGAGAGATTCCGCGGTCTGCTCGGTGAGGACGATGCTGCCCCGGCAGTGGAAGGGAAGCAGTTCTGCACTGCCTCGGTCAGTCCCCGCGTCGAGTTTGAGCTGGACCACCCAGTCGGCGACCAGGTTGCCTTCCTCGTCGTGCTGGGACATCTCCCCGCTCCAGCTTCCCGCGTACTCTTCGGGGATGCCGTCGGTGACGACAGCAGGGGGTTCTTCGGGTTCTGGCTCTTCTTCTCCCCACAGCAGGCTGCCGACCATGACGGCCAGCACGACGACGCCGACGCCTACACCGAGGATGAGGGGCAGTTTGGGGCGCCGGTTGTTGTGTCGGGCGGATCGGGGCGGGGGCCACAGCGACATCGCTCGGATCGGGGATGCCGCTGACGGGCGCGCGCTCCGCTCCGATTCGGGGGGCGCGGTCACCGCTGTTCCCTAACGGGGGGTGTGGAGCGAGGACTCTGGCGCGAATCGATCATCGCTTCCTCCAACGGTGCGAACGTGCATGGAGGGGACGTTCGCAATACAGCGAAACAGGATAAGCCACGCGAACTACCCCCACACCGGCAAGCAATGTGACGAAAATCACATGAATAATGGTGGTGTTTTCCGCGGCACGCGGGGGTTTCGGGGGGTACTGTTCGCGGATTTCCTTAGGTCGAATTCTCCAATCCCAAGGAAACCGGCAAAAGGAAAGTATTGCCCACCCGCGTGCGGAAAAGAAGCAGCCGCGGCACGGACACCCGACCGCTGGCGCGCCCCGCTCAGGCTGGGGATTCCGCGGGATACCCGCGGGCAGTGCCGCTCCCACGGCAGTGGCAGTCGACGAGGTGGTCGTCCACCATCCCCACCGCCTGCATCATCGCGTAGACGGTCGTCGGGCCGACGAAACGGAACCCGCGCTGCTTCAACGCCCGCGCCAACGCGGCGCTCTCCGGGGTGGACGCGGGCACGTCCGCGGCCGTCTTCGGTGCGGGCGGCGGCGACTCAGGCGCATACCGCCACACGAACTCCGCCAGCCCTTCCGGCAGTGCCAAAGCCGCACGCGCATTGCTGATGACCGCTTCGATCTTGGCGCGGCTGCGGATGATTCGCGCGTCCGCGAGCAGCCGCTGCACGTCCCGCTCCGTGAACGCCGCAACCCGGGCCATGTCGAAACCGCAGAACACCTCCCGGAGCGCCGCGCGTTTCCGCAGCACGGTCAGCCACGACAGCCCGGCCTGGAACGCTTCCAGGCTGACCCGTTCGAACAGTCCCCGATCGTCGCGGACCACGACGCCCCATTCCAGGTCGTGGTAGCGCATCAAATCGGCGGCGCCCAACGCCCACGGGCAGCGGAACCGCCCGTCGGCGCCGCGGCGTGCCCCTTGTGAAGGGAAGTCCGCCCCGGACGACTCCTGGGGCGGACTCTCCACGCTCATTCTCGACGGTCTCCTATCCCGGAATGCTGGTTGGCGTACTCGACCCCGGGGGGTGCGGCCGCGTCCGGCCAGGGGTCGGTATCAGATCCTTCACTCTCGGGAGCGTGCTGCTCTCCCCCCTCCGCTGAAGTTTCCCGGGGGGAACGCGGATACCACACCTGTGGCCGTGCTGCAGAGGAGGCGGGGCTGTGCAACCGCGCTTCCAACTGGGCGATACGCGCGTCCCGCTCCTCGATGTCGGCGGCCATCCGGTCCAGCACCTCGTCAACGGCGCGCACATGGTATCCCCACAGCGCGAGGGGAAGCCGGATTCGCGCCACGTCACGGCCGGTCACCAGACGGTCAACGGGCAGGTCCAGCGGAGGGTGATCAGCTTCGAACCGCGCCAGTTGCCCGCCATGCCCCATGACCAGAACCGCCACGGTGACGAGCACCGCGAAGGCAGCCAGTGCTGTCAGGATCAGGATGGCTATCACACTGTCGATCGTGCCACATCCCCGCCACAGAATGTGACGCGGCACAATCCACGGCTCAGGAGTGCTCGGCTTCCCGCAGGGCCTCCTCCAGCTCTGTGACCGCCTCCTCCTCTTCCAGGGCCCGCTCCCACTCTGCGTGGGCCCGTTGGATCGTCTCGATGACGTCGTCCGGGTCGTCGGTGAGGTGGATCAGATCGGGGTCGCTCGGAGAGATCAAGCCTTCAGCGAGCAGCCGGTCGTTGATCCACTCCACCAGGCCGCCCCAGAAGTCCGTGCCCACCAGGATCACCGGGAAGCGGGTGATCTTGCCGGTCTGCACCAGGGTGAGCGCTTCGAACAGCTCGTCGAGCGTGCCGAAGCCGCCCGGCAGCACGACGAACGCCTGGGAGTACTTCACGAACATCGTCTTGCGGACGAAGAAGTACCGGAAGACGACCCCCAGGTTGACGTAGTCGTTGAGCGACTGCTCGAACGGCAGCTCGATACCGAGGCCGATCGAGGTCCCGCCGACGTCGGCGGCCCCCTTGTTGGCGGCCTCCATCAACCCCGGACCGCCGCCGGTGATGACCGTGTACCCGGCCTCCACGAGCTTGCGGCCGATCTCCTCCCCCAGCTCGTAGTAGGGGGTCTCCGGTTTGATCCGGGCCGAGCCGAACACGCACACGGCCCTGCCCACCTCGGAGAGCATGCCGAAGCCCTCAACGAACTCCGACTGGATGCGCAGCACCCGCCAGGGATCGGTGTGCACCCAGTCCGTCGGGCCGCGACGGTCCAGCAGCCGCTGGTCAGTGGTGCTCTTAGGGATCTCTCTTCCCCGGTAGGTGAGGGGACCTGCCTGCCGTTCGATCGATCGAGAATCCGTCATGTCGCAACGTTACCCACTCTGAGGTTTCTCGCATCGACTTTCAGGCCAAGCGACGGTGTCCGCAAGCGGTCTGAGCGGCGACAACCACCGCGGCAAGCGCCGCGTTACCCTGCCCCGGTCAGCCAGGCGGCCATCCGCTGCTCCGCGGTGGCGATCTCCGCCAAGTCCACCCACTCGTCTTTCGTGTGCGCGAGGGTGGGATCCCCGGGACCGTAGTTGACCGCGGGAATCCCCAGCTCGGCCATGCGCGCCACATCGGTCCACCCGAGTTTCGCGCGTGCCTGCCCGCCGCCGACCGAGGCCACGAACGCGGCCGCCGTGGGATGGTCCAGCCCTGGGCGGGCCCCTGCCGCCACGTCGGTCACCCGCACGTCGAACCCGTCGAACACTTCCCGCAGGTGGGCTTCGGCTTCCTGCGGGGTGCGGTCGGGGGCGAACCGGTAGTTGACGGTGACGACGCACTGGTCGGGGATGACGTTGCCCGCCACCCCGCCGGTGATCCCCACCGCGTTGAGCCCTTCGTGGTAGCGCAGTCCGTCCACTTCGGGCTGGCGCGGCGTGTAGGCGCGCAGCACGTCGAGGATCCGGCCGGCTTCGTGGATGGCGTTGCGGCCCATCCACGAGCGGGCGCTGTGCGCGCGCACCCCCTGCGCGGTCACCTCCACCCGCATGGTGCCCTGGCAGCCGCCTTCGATCTGGCCCCCCGTGGGCTCCAGCAGCACCGCGAAGTCCCCGCGCAGCCAGTCGGGATGCCGGGCGACGAGCCGTCGCAGCCCGTTGCGCTCCGCTTCGACCTCCTCGCAGTCGTAGAAGACGAACGTGAGGTCGTAGACCGGGTCGGTCAGGGTCGCGGCCAGCTTGAGCTGGACCGCCACCCCGCTCTTCATGTCGGAGGCCCCGCAGCCGTAGAGCCTGCCGTCCACGACGCGGGAAGGCACGTTGTCGGCGATCGGCACCGTGTCCAGATGCCCGGCGAGGATCACGCGCCGCTCCCGCCCCAGGTCGGTGCGGGCCACGACCGCGTTGCCGTCCCGCAGCACAGTCAAATGCGCATAGGACCGCAGCGCCTGCTCTACCGCGTCAGCGAGCGGCTCCTCTTCCCCGCTCACCGACGCGATGTCGATGAGGCGTGCAGTGAGGTCACGGACATCCGCGGTGAGATCCAACATGGCTGCGCTTTCGTGGTGAGACGGGACGGGGACACGCTACCGGTCCCGGCCTGCTCCTTCGAGCCGACCGGGACCGGTGGGAAGAAGCGAGGGTCAGCCGTTGACGCCGTGCTCGCGGAGCAGTTCGTTGAGCGCGAGCTTGTCGTGCTCCTGCCCCTCCTCCAGGCGCTTGAGCACGAGCAGGCAGGGCAGGCCGAAGTCGCCGCCCGGGAAGCTCTTCACCCGGTTGGCGGTCACGCACACCGACCAGGCCGGAGCTTCACCGCGCTTGAGCTCTTCACCGGTCTCGGCGTCGAACACGCGGGTCGAGGCAGTGAGGATCGTGCCCGCGCCGAGCTTGGCGCCGCGGCGCACCCGCGCCCCCTCGACCACCATGCTGCGCGAGCCCAGGAACGCGTCGTCCTCGATGATGACCGGGGACGCCTGCGGCGGCTCCAGCACACCGCCGACCCCGACCCCGCCGGACAGGTGCACGTTCTTGCCGACCTGGGCGCAGGAGCCGACCGTGGCCCACGTGTCCACCATGGTGCCGGAGTCGACGTAGGCGCCGATGTTGGTGAAGGACGGCATCAGCACCGTCCCCGGGGCGATGTAGGAACCCCACCGGGCGATCGCGCCCGGCACCACGCGCACCCCGTCCAACCGGGTCTTCAGCGGGATGCGGTCGTGGTAGTGGAAGCCGCCCACCGTGGACTCTTCCATCCCCAGCACGCGGAAGCTCAACAGGATCGCGCGCTTGGCCCGCTGGTCCACGACGACCTCGTCGGTCTCAGGGTCCACGTGGGCGACGCGCGCCTTGCCGGCGTCGATCTGGTCGACCGCGCCCACGATGATCTCACGGGCCTCAGCGTCGTCGGGAGTGAGTTCGGAGCGGCGCTCCCACAGCTCGTCGATGCTCTCCGGGAGCGGACTGGTGTACGAGGTGGTCATGGCTGGGAGCCTACTGGGTTCCTCCCGGGCCGGGAAAAACCGGGCACTCTCGTGGTGTCGGTCACGGGTGTCTGCCAGGGACTACGCTGGACGGCCCGTACCATCAACTACGAGAACCTTATTTGGGCGGCGTAGTCCGGACCGCACTCCGTACGGGCAGGCCACCTGGCCTACCCTTATGCCGCATCATGAGGATTTGTCATCTCATAGCGTAGTTTCTCCCGACATCTATATGGTCAGCTCGTGCCCAGAAAGCGTCGAAGGATTTCCGCGTTCGTCAAGATCCTGTTCGCCTTGACCCTGGCCTGTGGTCTTCTCGTTGCCGCGGGTATCTATGCCATACGCTCCATCAAACCTCTTGACCTGACTCCACCGCCGCCGAAAGACGGCTGCCGCCTCGCCACCGAGGAGGACACTGACACGCTCGAAGTGGAGCAGGCCGCCAACGCGGCAACGATCGCGGGCGTGGCCTTCGCCATGGACCTTCCCCCGCGCTCCGTGGTCATCTCCTATGCCACGGTGTGGCAGGAGTCGCAGTTCTTCAACATCGAGTACGGTGACCGCGACTCGCTGGGACTGTTCCAGCAGCGCCCCTCTATGGACTGGGGCACTCCCGAAGAGATCATCGACCCCGTCTACGCCAGCACCAAGTTCTACGAAGAACTGGTGAAAGTCGAAAACTACCTGGAGATCCCCGTGTACGAAGCGGCCCAGGCGGTGCAGCGCAGCGCCGACGGGTTCGCTTACGACCAGCACACGGAGCGCGCCCAGGTCATGGCCAACGCCTTCACCGGTGTGGAAGGGGCCGTAGTGACCTGCTGGTTCCCGGACGAGGAAGCGGGTCCCACCGACGTGGCTGCCGCGGTCGAGGAGATGCGGCGCGTCTTCGGGGTCGGCCCCGAAGAGCTGGGAACCGTCGAGCGCCAGACCGGTGACCTCGGCTGGGCCATGGCCCAATGGGCGGTCGCCCACGCCGCCGCCTACGGTCTTACCTCGGTGACCTACCTCGACCAGCAGTGGACCGCTGAGTCCGGTCTCGCCGGGTGGCAGTCGCTGCCCACCACCACCCAGCAGCTTGTCTTGGAGTAGTCCGCGGCGCCGGCACGTGCCGGGGGTGCTGCCTACAGTTCCGCGAGCCGTTTGACCGCGGCCGCCACCCGCTCGTCGGTGGCGGTGAACGCCACCCGGACGTGCCGGGCCCCCGCCGGGCCGTAGAACTCGCCCGGAGCGACCAGGATGCCCTGCTCGGCCAGCACCCGCACCGAGCCCCACGCGTCATAGTCGGGGTGGCTCGCCCACAGGTACAGCCCGGCTTCCGAATGCGTGATCTGCCAGCCGGCTTTCTCCAATGCGTCGCGCAACTGGGTGCGGCGGGCCGCATAGCGCTGCTTCTGCTCTTCAGCGTGCTCGTCGTCGTCGAGCGCCGCCCGCATCGCCGCCTGCACGGGGGCGGGCACCATCATCCCGGCGTGCTTGCGGGCCTGGAGCAGCTGCTGGACGAGGGCCGGGTCGCCGGCCACGAAACCCGCCCGGTACCCGGCCAGGTTGGAACGCTTCGACAGGGAGTGCACGGCGAGCAGCCCTTCGTGGGAGCCGCCGCACACCTCGGGGTGGAGGATCGACAGGGGCCGCTCCCCTTCCCAGCCCAGTTCCAGGTAGCACTCGTCGGAGGCGACCACTACCCCGCGTTCCCGCGCCCAGGACACGACTTTCCGCAAGTGCTCGAGTCCGAGGACCCGGCCGGTGGGGTTAGCCGGAGAGTTGATCCACAGCAGTCCGGGGCGGACCGGCCCTAACTGGGTGAGCGAGTCGGCCGCGACCGGCGTGGCCCCCGCGATACGAGCCCCGACGTCATAGGTGGGGTAGGCCAGTTCCGGGAAAACCACGGTGTCGCCCGGGCCCAGTCCCAGCAGGGTGGGCAGCCAGGCCACCAGTTCCTTAGAGCCGATGGTGGGCAGGGTGGCGTCCGGGTCCACCTGCACCTGGTGGCGGCGCGCCAACCAGCCGCTGATGGACTCCCGCAGCGCCCGCGTGCCGTACGTCTGCGGGTATCCGGGGGTGTCCGCGGCCTCGGCTAGTGCCGCGCGCAGCCGCGGGGGCACCGGGTCCACCGGGGTGCCCACCGACAAGTCGACGATCCCGTCGGGATGCTGCGCTGCGGTCTCTTTGTACGGTGCCAACCGGTCCCACGGGAAGGTCGGTAGCCGGTCAGCCACCGGGCGCCGCTCGGCCATGGTCGCCACGTCCCCTCATCACGTCACTTCCCGCACCGTCCCGGTCGGCGGGCGCGGGCCCTGTTCTGTTGTACCGTGTCCGCCCCGCCGGGGCACGACTCGATCACGCCGCCGCCTTCCCCAGCCGGGGCCAGGCAACGGCGTGATCGTCACATTCCTCAGGCCACCGCACCAGCGATGGCCGGACCCGTATCCGCTTTCTTCGTCCTACTCGCCCTGCGGTGGAAGGGCAGCGACCAGCGGGTGGTCCCGGTCGATCTTGCCGACCTTGGAGGCACCTCCGGGAGAGCCCAGCTCCTCGAAGAACTCGACATTAACCTTGTAGAAGTCCGACCATTCGCTGGGCAGGTCGTCCTCGTAGTAGATGGCCTCCACCGGGCATACCGGCTCGCAGGCACCGCAGTCGACGCACTCATCGGGGTGGATGTAGAGCATGCGCCCGCCCTCGTAGATGCAGTCGACGGGGCATTCTTCAATGCATGCCTTGTCGAGCACATCGACACACGGCTGCGCGATGACGTAAGTCACGTCGTATTCCTCCTCGGTCTCGCCACGTGGACCGCGTAAGTGGCTGCTACGTCGCGATACTTCTGACCGACCACCACCGAGTGGCCTCCCGGGGCTTGGTGCGCTTGCGGGACGGTCTGCGCGGAAGACCGGCAGGCGCCCTCAAACGGGTCTTACGGCCAGAGGACACGGGTACCGCTGTCCCTAGTATTGCGTTGCACGAAGCCTGGATCACAATCGGGGGGTCGTGACTGTGGGATACGTTGCCCGCTTCACCCACGCCATAACCAAAGACGATGTCGGCCAGCGAGTCACTGTGCGTTTCCGGCTGCCAGACGGGAGATTCCGGGATATCGTCGGTGTATTGGAGTCATGGCACGACGATGTGCTCGTGTTGCGCCGCCGCGACGGGTCGCTCGCGCACGTGACCGCCGCGGAGATCGTGGCCAGCAAGGTCGTGCCGCCGCAGCCGCCCCGGCGTTCCGGCGCACCGGGTTCCGCGTAACCCACGGGCCGGGCCATCGGAGGTGAGACGAGGCAGGAGGTGGGAATCCCGCCGTGCAGGAAACCGTGGCCGCTGCCCTCGCTCACCTGACGCGCACGGATCCGGTCGCCGCCCACGTAGCGCAGAGCGCCTTGGACACTCTGCTCTCCGGCCGGCGATTGGAAACCCTGACCCAGCACGCCGTCCAAGAGTTCTGCTGGCACGTCCTCCCGGTGCGGTTCTCCTCCGAGCCCAGCGAGTGGCAGTTCGTCACCGACTCGCTCAGCTCCCTCTTCCGCCTCCTCGATTTAGACCGCTACGCCGACATCTGCGTATCGGAACGCACCCGCGAAGTGCTGCGCGCCTATGCGACCTCCCACGACCAGGGCCTGGCAGCCTACGAGCGCAGCATGCGCTCCTCCGGGGTGATCCCGCCCGACCTGCCCGAATTGACGTGGGGGACCGCGCTCGGCAACGCCGAGATCGAAGCCTACCGGGAGACGTCCGCGGTACTGGAGCTGGCGATCGCCGCAGGTGAAGTACGTCCAGGCACGCGCGGCTGGCGGGCAGCCCAAGAGGAGCGCGCCCGCAGCTTCCTCACCCAGCCCGACCACCACGGCCTCAGCTATCTGGACAAGATCCGCCAGGAACGGGTCGCGGAGTGGCTGGCGTCCCGCTCCCACCCGCACCGGGAGCACCTGCTGCCCCTGCGCGGCCAGCTCACCGCCGGCGTGGACATGCCGCGCAACGCGGCTGACGCGCTCGCCCCCGTGCAGCGGCTGCTCGACTATGCCGCCGACGGGATCGCGCTCACCCAGATCGGCTACATATCTCCTGCCGTGGTGCGGGCGCTGTGCGACGAATTCGGCTGGTGGACATCGCCGTCGCCGCCGCGCAGCGAAACCGATGTCATGCAGCTCATCGTGCTGCACAAACTGCTGCGGGCTATGCGGGCGGTGCGACGCTCCGGCCGTCGGCTGGTGCTGACCCGGCACGGGCGGCAGCTCCACAGCGACCTCAACGAACTGTGGCGCGCGGTCGCGGAAAGTGTGCTGGCCACCGACGGTTTCGAGCAGGCCGCGATCGAAACCCTGCTGGGTGTGCTGCTGCTCCGCTCCCCGCAGTCAGCGTCCGCCCCATACGGTGACGCCGACATCGACGTCGCCGACGAGGCGTGCCGGCTGCTCATCCAGTCCGGCTGGGAGGATGACGTCATCGGCGGGCGGCCCCGCACCGACCAGGTGCGCTCCGTCCTCATCAGCGTGGTGTGGCTGCTGGAGATCCTGGGGTGCATCACCGGCCCCGACCTGCTCGGCGACGGCCCCACCCCCCAGTTGACGAAGGTGGGGCGGGCTTTTGCGCTCACCGCGCTCCACTTGTCGGCGACGGCCCCGGCCGCGTCACTGTAGTCGGTGGGGCGACCCCGGCACGCGGCATGCTCTGCTGCCCTCTAGCCTGTGGGTAGTTCTTCCACACCGTGTTTCACCCGTGTGACCAGCAGGAGCAGCATGTCCACGTCTGATCCGGCACCCCGGTCGGCGGCTGAGGAGCCGCCCACCGGCCCGTCGACCACCGCTAAGACCGAGTCTGCCTCGCCCGGTTGGCTGGACTTCCTGCCCAGCCCGATGTTCCTGTTGCTGGTGGGGGTGACCGCGCTAGCCGGGTGGCTGTCGTGGACCCGCGCCGAAGAGACCGTGCTCGGCTGGCGCACCGCCTACGCGCCGTTCCTGCTGCTCCTCGGCGGCTGGCTCATCTGTCTGACCCTGCACCAGTACGTGCGGTCGCTACTGGCCTACCGGGGCGGGGACCGGGCGCTGCGCGGCAGCGGCTACCTGAAACTCAACCCGTTCGCTTTCCGGGAGCTCGGCGCCCAAGTGGTGCTCCCGGTCGCGTTCCTGCTGCTCGGCACGTTCGGGCTCAACGGCCCCGCCGTGCACGTGGACCGGTCCGCGGTCACCCGTCCTTTCCGGGTGCTCGCTGCTTTGGGCGGGCTGGCCACCAACGTCGTGCTGGCCGCGGTGCTGGCGGTCACGGTGGCCCTGCTCGTCCCCGCAGGCCAGGTCACGAACAACTGGGCGATCGGCGCGGTGATGTTCCTGTGCTTCCTCAACGTCAGCGCGGCCCTGCTCGCCCTGCTGCCGGTGCCGGGCACGGTGGGCTACGACATCCTCACCGAGGCGGTCAACCGGTGGCGGCCCAGCCGCAACGCGGCGATCTTCGGCACGGTGCTGCTGTTCGCTGCCGTGTGGTGCCCGCCGATCCACGCCGTGTTCTTGGAGAGGCTGTTCTCCCTGTTCAGTCTGATTGGGGTGGAGTCGCTGTACCTCGAGTGGGGGCAGACGTTCCTCCGTCCGTGGTGACCTTGTCCCCGGTTTCGGGGGTCAGCACGGTCGCCACAATCACCGCGCCTACCCCGCCGTAGAGGAACAGGTAGGTGGGGACGGTGGAGGTCATGACCACGTCGCCGCCGGCCACGTACCCGGTCAGGAGGACACCGGCGAGAATCCACCCGGCGGCGAACGCTCCCGGCCCCCATTTGGCGCCGACCGCCCAGCCGATCACCCGGGCCCCGGAGAAGAGGACGAGGAGGAACAGCAGGACGGTTGCCACGCTGAGCAGTTGGCCGATCGTGCCGGTCAGCCACAGCCACGACGCCCACCCGGCGCACAGTCCCGCCACGATTCCGCCGACCAGGCCCAGTGCTGCGAGGAAGACGATGTTGAGCGCGGCCAGCATGCCCATCAGGCGGCGGTCCAGCCCGGCGGTGGCTTCCGCACCGGGCTCTGCGCGCTCACCGGTGTGCTCTGCCGAGGAAGTCACAGTGAGCAGCCTAACCGCTTTCCGCGCCCCAGCCGGGCCAGGGCGCGGGGTGGCTTGTCTTGCACGCTGCTGCCGTGCTCCTGGTCAGGCGAACAGGTCGGTTTCGTAGCCATCGGGGCCGCGGCGGGGTTCCGGGCCGTGCAGCAGGGTGAAGTACTCCACGGCGTGGATCTCCTGGGCGATGCCGTTGGAGAGCGCGAACCGGGTGCCCGCCACAGCGACCTGGGTGGCGTGCGCCTGCAGAGCGTCCCGCTTCTTCTCCCAGTAGGCGGAGCCGTCGATGCGGGTGGTCACCAGGTCGTCCGGGGTGCCGGGGGCGATGTCCTCCACCGCGGTGGGCGCGGTGAACGGGCCCGGGTCGGCTTGCATGCGTGCCACTGACTCTTCCAGCAGCTTCCTGGGCTGGGCGATCGCATACAGCTTGCGGGCTTGCCAGGGGGTGCCCGGCAGGGAGGGGTCCGCGGCTTGAGCGAAGGCGCGCATGGTCACCCGGTGCGCTTGGATGTGGTCGGGGTGCCCGTAGCCGCCGTTGTCGTCGTAGGTGACGATGACTTGGGGGCGCACTTCCCGGATGATCGCGGCGAGTTCGTGGGCGGCCGTGTCCACGTCGGCCTGCCAGAAGCACGCGGGGTGGCTGTTCGTGGGGGCACCCATCATGCCTGAGTCGCGGTAGCGCCCCTTGCCGCCCAGAAACCGCTGGTCGTGGACACCCAATGCGGCGCAGGCGCGTTCGAGTTCCGTCACACGGTACTCGCCTAGTCCGCCTTCCCGGTCACTCGCCAAATGGGCCAGTTCCGGGGGGATCACTTCCCCTTCTTCACCGAGGGTGCAGGTCACAAGCGTGATGTGGGCTCCCTCGGCCGCGTATCGGGCCATGGTCGCCCCGGTGACGATGGTTTCGTCGTCAGGATGGGCGTGCACCAGCAGCAGGCGACGGTCGTTCATGCCGGTGACGATACCCGCGCCGGTGAACTCTTCTCCCGGCGCCTCAGTGAAACGCCTGCGGGATGGCGCACCGCCGGACTGCGGTCTACGGCTGTCAGAATGCGTGGCATGAGCTTCCCACGACAGTACGCTCGGACCCAGCGCTTCAGCATCGGTGTTCCCCGCTCGTTCCAGATCTCCCCGGACGGCCAGCGTGTCGCGTTCTTGAGAAGCCGGGACGGTACCGACACCGCGACCTGCCTGTGGGTTGCGGAACCGGACGGCACGGAGCGGATCATCGCGGACCCGCGCACGATCGGTGACACGGGGGAGGATCTGCCGCCGGAGGAGCGGGCCCGCCGGGAGCGGCTGCGTGAGTCAGGAAGTGGCATCGTCTCCTACAGCGTGGACAAGGCGTTCACCCGCGCCGTGTTCTCCTTGTCCGGCAGGCTCTACAGCGTGGAGTTGGACGGCTCCGGCACTCCCCGGGAGCTGCCCGCGGCCTCCCCGGCCATCGACCCGGTGCTGGACCCCACGGGACGGCTAGTGGCCTACGTCCACAAGGGCGCCATCCACGTGCTTGACCTCGCCGACGGCTTGGACCGCGTGGTGGCCGCCCCGGACGGGAAGAACATCACCTGGGGTCTGGCCGAGTTCATCGCCGCCGAGGAGATGGGACGCCACCGCGGCATGTGGTGGTCTCCGGACGGGACTTTCCTGCTCGCCACCCGTGTGGACACGACCCCGGTGCGGCGCTGGCACATCAGCGACCCGGGGAACCCCGAAGCCGTGCCGCAGACGGTCGCCTACCCGGCGGCGGGCACCGACAACGCCGAGGTGCGGTTGGCGGTGCTGCGGGCCGACAACACCGGGGAGCCGGTGTGGGTGGAATGGGACCGGGATGCCTTCCCGTACCTGGTCACCGCGGGGTGGACCCAGCGGTTGAAGGGCACGTCGACCATCGTGTTCACCGTGCAGGACCGGGCCCAGCGCACGCTGCGGGCGTGCACCGCGGACCCGCTCACCGGGCACCTCCACGAGCTGTGGACGGAGACCTCCGACACCTGGGTGGAGATCATGCCGGGGGTGCCGGAGTTCGACGCTTCAGGCGCGGCACTGCGTTTCGGGGTGGACTCTTCCGGGGAGCGGGCGCTGTACCTGGGCGACCGGATGGTGAACTCCCCCGGGCAGTACGTGCGGGCCGTACTGGACGTGGACGGGTGCTGCGTGCTGTATTCGGCGTCCCCTCTCGGGGAGCCGCACATCGTCCGGCTGTGGCTGTACGACAGTCGGACAGACACGCGCACTGAGATGAGCTTCCCCGGGGCGGACGGTCCTTCCGGGGTGCATTCTGGGCTGCTGCGCGGCGACACCTTGGTGATCCAGCGGCGCGACCTGTCCAGTCCGGGGGTGCGCACCGCGATCGTGCGGGGTGTGCACGAGGAGCAGTCCGTGACCGAGGTGGAGAGCCGGGCGGAGCGCCCCGACCTGCCCGGTGTGCACGTGCAGCTCCAGCGGTTGGGCGAACGGGAGATCCCTGCCGCGCTCGTGCTGCCGTCGTGGTATACGCCGGATTCTGATCCGCTGCCGGTCCTCCTGGACCCCTACGGCGGCCCGCACGCCCAGCGGGTGCTCTGCGCCCAGAGCGCCTACCTGACCGCGCAGTGGTTCGCGGAGCAAGGGTTCGCGGTGCTGATCGCTGACGGGCGCGGCACTCCGGGCATCGGCCTGGCGTGGGAGCAGGCCATCCACCGGAACATGGCGGAAACCGTGCTGGAGGACCAGGTGGCGGCACTCCACGCGGCGCCGGAGGCGTTCGGGGTGCGCCTGGACTTGACCAAGGTGGGGATCCGCGGGTGGTCGTTCGGCGGATACTTGGCGGCGCTGGCAGTGCTCCGCCGCCCGGACGTGTTCCACGCGGCCGTGGCGGGTGCTCCCGTCACCGACTGGCGGCTGTACGACACGCATTACACCGAGCGCTACCTGGGGCATCCGGACGACGATCCGGAATGCTACGAGCGGGAGTCGCTGCTGGTGGACGCGCCGAAGCTGCAGCGCCCGCTGCTGCTGATCCACGGGCTCGCTGACGACAATGTGGTGTTCGCCCACACGCAGCGGCTGTCGTCGGCGCTGCTCGCGGCGGGACGTCCGCACACGGTGCTGCCGCTGTCCGGAGCCACCCACATGGCCAACGATCCGACCGTGTCGGAGAACTTGCTGCTCGTGCAGGTGGAATTCCTCCGTGACGCACTGCACCTCACCTGAGTGACCGCGGGTTCTCGGCCTCGGCGGGATCGGACCGGTTTTCGTCCCGCCGGGGCCGTGTTTTTTGGACCGCCCGGCATGGTTTTTGGCCACCCAGGGTACATAGTGTGTCACCGATTGTCCGTTAGGTGGATAGTGTCCCTTCCTCGGACTGACTGTCCGAGACACTCCACCCGGTGGGCTGATCGGAGTCCCCCGCTCCGCCTGACTCCGACAACCCAGAAAGGAACGGGTCGTGAACCATTCCTCCCGAAGAACCACCTCCCTCCTTTTCACTGCCGCGCTGGCCGCCACTGCACTGGTCGCCGCCACCACCCCCGCCTCCGCCCAAGAGCTCGCCCTCAAACGCGACCTCGGGTTGAGCGACGCTGAAGTCGCGGAACTGCGCGCCGCCAAAGCCGAAGCAGTCGAGCTGGAAGAGGAGCTGCGCGACTCCCTCGGCTCCGATTTCGGCGGCGTCTACTTGGACGCGGACACCACAGAGATCACGGTCGCCGTCACCGACCCCGCCGCCGTGTCCCGTGTCGACGCGGACGACGTCACCGTGGACGTTGTTGATTTCGGGGAAACCGCCCTCAACGACTTCGTGGCGTCCCTCAACGCGATCGCTGACACCGCTGACCCAAAGGTCACCGGCTGGTACACCGACCTGGAGTCCGATGCGGTAGTCATCACCACGCTCCGGGGCGGCACTCCGGCAGCCGAAGAGCTCGCCGAGCGGGCTGGTCTGGACGAGCGGGCCGTGCGCATTGTCGAAGAGGACGAAGAGCCGCAGTCCCTTGCCGCCATCATCGGCGGCAACCCCTACTATTTCGGGAACTACCGCTGCTCTATCGGATTCTCGGTCCGCCAGGGCAGCCAGACCGGCTTCGCCACCGCGGGCCACTGCGGTTCGACAGGCACGCGAGTCAGCTCCCCCTCAGGCACTGTCGCCGGATCGTACTTCCCCGGCCGTGACATGGGCTGGGTGCGTATCACCAGCGCTGACACCGTCACCCCGCTCGTCAACCGCTACAACGGCGGAACGGTGACCGTCACCGGTTCGCAGGAGGCCGCCACCGGCTCTTCGGTGTGCCGCTCCGGAGCGACCACCGGGTGGCGCTGCGGCACCATCCAGTCGAAGAACCAGACCGTCCGCTACGCGGAAGGAACCGTCACCGGCCTGACCCGCACCACTGCCTGCGCTGAAGGCGGCGACTCCGGCGGCCCGTGGCTCACCGGTTCCCAAGCCCAAGGGGTGACCTCGGGCGGCACCGGTGACTGCCGGTCCGGCGGCATCACGTTCTTCCAGCCCATCAACCCGCTGCTGTCCTACTTCGGACTGCAACTGGTCACCGGCTGAGCCGGTCTTCTCGGCCCCGGGTTCCCCTGTCGCGGCGGTCCTCGGGCCGCCGCGGCGGTGGGCCCACACGTCTGACCAGTCACCCACCGTTAGGCTGGAGCTATGCGTTCTGTTTCGGCCGCCGTTGTCGACGCTGCCGTAGTCGTCCTCTTCGTGCTCATCGGACGGTCCAGCCACGGTGAGCCCAACACCCTGATCGACGTGGTCACCACCCTGTGGCCGTTTGCTGCTTCCCTCGCCTTGGGGTGGATCGTCGCCCGAGCCTGGCAGATGCCTGTCGCCCCCTTGCGCACCGGCGTGGGAGTGTGGGCGATCACCGTCGCCGCAGGCATGGCGCTGCGTGCCCTCTCCGGCGGTGGAATCGCCGTGTCGTTCATCGTCGTAGCGTCGCTGTTCCTCGCCGCAGGCCTCATCGGCTGGCGTGTCGTCGCCACCCTGGTGCTGTCCCGCCGCACCACCACTCCTACCCCCCACTGACTCCACACACGGTGGGCGACGTGTCCTGCGGAGGCGTTCCCGCTGCCTGTCCTACTCGTACCCCCGCGGATGTCGACGATGTAGACCAGGGTTGCGCCTCCCAGAACACCCACGGCGGCATGGCCCGCGTCACGGTAGGTCTCGTGCACTGCCCGACCATGCCAGGCAGTGGAGAGCCGGGCATCCCGCGGCTGCCCAGTCAGGCATGGCATAGACGGACAGTGTGAATCGCGTGAGGGCCTGTCCGCACCCTCCTGTCTGCCATGGTGGGCAAGGACACCAACGCGTAGCGGAGCTGGATGTCAGAGTGGCCCGCTAGCGCTGTGGTATGCGGGCTGCGGGCGGTCTAAGAGGTGTGCCTGGTGATGAGGAATGCCTCGCTGAAGAGAGTCGCCCTCACCATGTCCTGATCGCCGCAGAGCCATGCCCTGCGTTGTCTCCGGGAAGCCGCTCGCGAGAGTGACGGCATCGTGGCTTCCCTCTCAACATCTCTAGGGGCCACTGGTGGTTCGTGGAGGACCCGCGCAAGTCCCGGGAGGCACACAGTTGGTGACGGCGAGGTCCACACTGCTCCGACGATGATCGGCTCAACGACGTAGGCGGTTACGGGGATGCGGACGTATCTGCCGAGGTGGGAAGAGCTCCGGCACACGCCTAGGGCTGTTCCCTGATCGTGCGAACACGAGCCAGGAGCGGTCTCTCATTCGTTTTTAGGCCGCATGTGCTCCGGGAGCACGAACACACCTCGACCGACCACTGACCGAACCAAGCCTTGTTCCTTGAGCCAGTTAACCGCACGCTCGGCGGTTCCCTTGGCAATGCCGAATTCCTGGTGGAGCTGTTTCACGCTCGGGATGGGCTTACCAGGCTGGTACCAGCCTGCTCTTATCCGCGAAAGCAGGATGGCCGCAATCTGCTTCCACACCGGATCGATGCACACCGGGTCAATCTCACTGTCTGGTCCGTACTCCCGGGACAAGGGTCCTAGATCTTCCATGTCCATAGCTTGCGTTACCACTTTTCACCGTACGTCTTCTGGTGTAGGCATGGGGACTCATGGTTACCCACCGGTTGGCAAGCCAAAGTCTTTGAATCCTTGTGTATGAGTGGGTAGGTGTGGGTAGGCTAGGGGAACGTCTAAGGAACACGAAAAAGCTCCCGCGGTCGCGGCCACGACCCGGGAGCATGGTCAACGCTGCATGGGAGCGCTGACGTGGTCAGTCTACTGCTCAACTGGTTGGGCGTGGGTTTCCGCCTGCTCAGGCCCGTGACTGGGGTGCACGCAGCCCCGAAGTCGGTTGTCGCCACTCTGGAAGCCCCGTCCGTCCGCTCCCGCAAAGCACGGGAGCCGCATTCTCACCCCGCACCGACCGCCAAGCAAAACACCACCGCGAGCCGCCGCGGCCCGGTTCCGGTAGTCGACCCGGACAACGTCAATCCGCAAGCCGCTTTGATCCGTCCCTACTTCGTGGCGCATGAACGTCAAGCCGCTCTCGGGAGGTTTCTGATGTCCGACCTTGCCAAGGCTGACGCCATTTATGACCGGCTGAGCGAAGCGGTCCGCGAGCGTCTGGACGACCCGGAACTAGCGGACGCTTTCGAGCACCTCGACGACTGGCTGCGTGCGGGTCGCGCGCTTCCCACCCCGTGGAAGCGTGAGTAAGTCGCTGCGGTAAGCCTTCTTCCCTCCCACCAGGGCCCGTTTTAGCTCTCCGCCTCTCCTGGAGCTAGCGGGCCCGTTTTGCGCCTGGCTACAGGTACGGGGTATGGACTGACCGCGGATACGGGAGCGCGTACAGCTTCGGTCTGCTACGGGACAGGAAGCACGCCGTAGGCCACACCTTCGGCTATGCCATACGCGACTTCAACGATGGTTGGCTGATCTCCGTGAGCAGCTACGGTGCCCGTCCAGGCGTCTGCGAGTTAGCCGAAAAAGCCGAGTGGGCCTGAACACATCCGACCCAATGAGGCAAGAGAAGGAACGTTGCTAGCCCGCCCTAGGAAGCTCGAGCACGCCGATCTTTTCTACGACTCAACTTTCCGAGGAGTTAAAAGACTGTTCACAGGACGCCGGTACGCCAGTCTGAGCGCTCCCGACCATAACACACAACATTGCCTTCAGAATTTCCTTCAGAGAAGCAACACTGCAACTCAACGGTCTGCATGACCGCTCTTCGATAGCGGTTGCACATATTTTCCAAAATTATCCCGTAAAAATCAGTCTGGAACAACTCGATCTAAAGTCTCTCTAATTTCTGGAACCAGCTTCCTAACAAAAATCAAGTAATCATCTTCAATAGAAGATCCTTGACTCGCCTTATTTTTAAACGAAAAGCAAAACAGAGAATTTTTTACCACACCCGCAAAAATAAAAACTTCTTCCTCCTTCCACTTTCCGTAGATGTAGCGACTTCCCCCAGGAACTCCTTCAACCTCACCTTCACCCAACACACTTTCTACAGGAAATTCCGCCTCCTTTAACGCATCCTCCAAAGCAACCGAAGGCCCCCCCACTAAAGATTTATATGATAGAACTACATCAGATTCAACAGCTCCACCAATAAAAATATCCCACGAACACTTATTAGAAATTTCGCGAACTTCTGAACTTGGATTCTCTATCGCTGTATCAAGAAAATTTTCTCCATCATCCAACCTGGCTTGATAGACAGAATTAAAAGACTGCATATCTTCAAGATCTCTACACAAATCAAAAGATCCAGCCTCCAAGTATGTAATAGGTCCCCTCGTTGGGGTCACACTGCTAGAACCTTCAGAAACACTCCCCATTCCATTAGAAATAGAGGAAACAAACATTTTAATGCTACTCGATATGACCCATACAACCAGAAGTCCCGCAATTAAACCAGAGACAACTATAGAAATAAAAGCTTTAAATCCGTGAAGTCCTTGCTTCTTACCCACGGTTCTCCAACTGAGCCAACTGTGCCTTCGCTTCCGGAGCCTCCAACGGCCTAGTGAATCCCATGATCGGCGCTCGGTTAGGGCTGTCGTATTCGCGTACCGCGATCGGCCCACAGTTGGTGCACCAGGCTTCAACCATCAGGCCGTCCCCGATCACCATGCCGACATGTCCTGGCCCTGGGGGTTCTCCTGGCCGCTGCACGTCGAAGAAGACCAGGTCTCCTGGCTGTTCCTGTCCCTTGGGAATGCGAGGGCCGAAATTCCATTGGTCCTGAGAGATGCGGGGAATCGTGACTCCGATGCTCTCGTAGGCCCGCATGACTAGCCCCGAGCAGTCAAAACCGTTCGGCCCTGTACCACCCCACACATAGGGTTTGCCTCGCTGGGCCAGTGCCCAATCCACCACCGCTTGGACCAGATCGTCCGGAGCGCTGCCGATGAAGTTACCGTCAGCGGTCAGCGTGCAGTTCACCGCGGTAGCGATGGACGCGCTCGCCGTGTACGAGCCTTCCGCGTACTTCTCCGCCCACTCCAAAACCTCGTCGACATACCACCAGGCGTGGTTGTAGGCGTAGATCGCCTGGCGGATGTCCTCCTTGGCACCGTGGTCGAGCAGATAGTCGGCTGCGGCGGGAATGGCATCCTCTGGGTCGTACACGTTCACGATGCCGTCGCCGTTACCGTCCTGGCCGTAGCCTTCCTCTGGACGGTCCTCGACAGGCATGATCGGTTCTCCACCCCAGCTATTGCCTGCCGCAGACCCGTCCAGAGCACCGAACTGCATCGGTCCGGCCGCACCCCAGTCGTTGTGTCCTTCCGTGATACCCGGTCCGTCCCAACGACCGTGGTGGCTTTCCACCTGGCCGATCCCAGCCAGCACGTTCCACGGGATCCCTTTTTCCTCCCCGACCCTCTGGTAGATCTCCAGGTAGTTTTCCGGGATGGAGTTCTCGGCGTACCCGGAGGCTTCCACCTGTTCGGTCTCACTGGTGCATTTCAGTGCCCCAGAGGTGAGGTTGGCGACGCTTTGATTGACCGTGGCCAACGGAATGACGACCATTGCGATGGTCACCACGCCCGCGATGAACAGGCCGACACCGATCGCAAATTGGGTCGCGCAGTTGCCGTCGTCAGACGGAGGTACGCGGACGAACAGCCGGAGCATCACCCGCCTCCCAGGTTGCCTGCATCAGCCGGTTGGAAGTCGTAGACCCGCCAGCTCCCGCCTTCTTTGACCATGGTGACGGCGAAGTCTCCGAGATTCTGGGCTTTACCGTCATCGCTTTCCGTAATGGACTGCACTTTGAGGATGAAGACGATCGACTCATCGTCGAAGCCGCGGATCGACTTGACGACCGCCCGCCCAGTGGAGGTCGCCTTCTGTTCAGCGCGTTCTCCCCACAGCGCTTCAGCACCAGAGCTCTGCGCGAGAGTCCGGGCATACTCCTTGGTGGCGTGCTCGCCGAGCCTGTCGTAATACTCCTGGGGGGATTTCGAATAGTCGATGGTGCCGTAGTCGGTGGCGAACTCCTGGGCCACAGCCGCTGCAGCAATGAACTCTTCTTCGCTGAAGGGCAGCCAGTCGGCGAGCGCCATATCTTCAGCCGCCACGGTGGGCAGCGGCTCGACAGGCTGGTCCTCTCCCCCTTCCTCCAGGGTCTCAGTCCTGCCGCCTTCGGCCACCTGCTCCTGCTGCTCCGGGTCTGACGTGTCAGAACCACCTCCCAGGCTCCAATAGATGCCGAAGGAGACGAGGGCCACGATCAGGACACCGAAGACAAGGCGCTGTGCGCCGTCGGAAAGTGGCTTGGACATGGGGGCTTTCCTGCTGGTGAGGTGGTTACAGGGGTGGGGTCAAGGTGCAGGACCGCTATGCGGCCTGCACCTTTGAGCTGGCGGGGTCAGTCATCGCTGTCCAACCAGAAGGGCACCTCCCGCGTACGGTCGCGACGCCCAGCACCCTCGGCCCAGAACGGGCTGATCGGAGCGTCCTTGTCCTTGCGGGACCCGCTCAGCCAGGTACCGCCTTCGCCGCTGCTCTGCTCACTGGAGCTCGGTGCTGGCGCGGGTCGGGCAGGCGGCGGAGTCCGTTTTTCACCCCGGGTGCCAGGCCCAGCCCACCGGGAGGGGCGAGGCAGTGTGCTGCCCTGGGGCGGGGTCTCCGTGCGGCCTCCGAACAAGCCGGTCCCTGAGGCAGAGGAGTCCGCTCGTGGAGGCGCGGCGTCTTTACTGGCACGCGGTGCCGCTTCGGCGCGATGCGCGTTACCGGAGGAACCTGTCCCGAACACTGAGCTCCATCCGGTGTCTCCGACCCCGGTGTAGCCGCCGGCCGGGCGCGGCGGAATGGCCCCGCCACCGCCGGTTCCTTCGAAAAGACTGCTGCTGGCGGATGATGCCGTGCTGAGTCGGGGTGCTTGGGAGGAGTCCCGTTGCGGTGCGACGCCAGCCCTTGAGGCACCGCCGGATTTGGAACTGCCGTCGAGGTTCAGCGGAGGCGGAGCCGCTTTACCCGGGGTCCGGCCGTAACCCGCCACTCCCCGGGCCCGCGCGCGACCGCCGCTCTCGGTAGCGGTCGCGCCCTCGTTGTCGCCTTCCGTCGCGGTGGCAACGCCCTCGGCTTCTGCTGCATCGGCACCGGCTGCCGCTCCTGCTGTCGCTGCCGCACCAGCCGGAAGAGCAGCGGCCCCAGCCGCAAGCTGTGGTGCCCGATCAAGGCCCCACTTCTGCGCTTTCATGTAGGCCACGGGCGGCAGGACATTCGCGCTGGCGGCCAGCACCCGGCTGTTGAGCGCATCGTTGACCATGCGCGAGGTGAAGGTATTGGCGTTCACCGAAGCGAAGAGGTTCGCGAAAGGCTTGCGGTAGATGAACAGCGCCACGGTGAACAGAGCCAGCAGAATCATCTGAAGGCCCCAGCCAAGGTCAGTGGCCATCACCAGGCCGTAGCACATGACCAGAAGCGCGATGAGAAGGACGACGAATATCTGCTTGAGCAACAAGCCGAGCAGAAGTTCAAACCAGCGGACTAGAACTGTACGCCCATACCCAGGGTGAACGCCAATGAGGAGGAATATAGGAGCAAGCAGCAGGAGGAGAAGAAAACCTATCTTGAGGACGATCAAGGCTACAGAGCCTACAAGAATGACTCCGCCAGCAAAGATGGAAGCGAATAGCGCGAGGGAGGCTACTCCAAGACGAATTCCTTGCTGACTCCCTTCGAAGATTGGATAAACTTCTGGATATGCATTCTTAATATTGGCGGATATCTCTTCGTAGGAAGCTTGCTTTTCAGAATACAGCTCTGCAGCGTCTATTTCTCCATTAGCTATTTGGTACTGTTCCAGGCGGCTAACTCCCTGAGCTTCCAGGAGATCCATAGCGTGATATCTTGCCGCAACGTTCGCCACTGGCCCCGTACCAAACTCGCCAGCAATCCACGGCCTACAAACAAGGCCGGACCAAAGCATTTGAGAATTCTGTCGGACAGCAAAATCGTTTGCACTCTCCCATTCCGCTTTCTCCATATCAGGAGCTCCGGCAGGACAGGTAACTGTGCCCCCAGGAACATTAACCTTAGAAAGGGAAGAGTTGATTAGCTGACCTCCAGAATTAACTATCGTTCCCGCATATCCCAGGATCTGCCCGGGGTTAACGAGTATCCAGATACCCAGGGTGGTAGCGACCACCATCCATACGGCGCTCTCGATGGTGAGGGTGACTCGCTTGCGGATGAGCCCGTACCAGCCCAGCCACACTGCGCCAAGGATGATCACTGTGGGCAGGAGCGGGCGCCAGATTCCTTCCCGGAGTTCACCGATAACGTTTTCAACCAGACGGTTAAAGTTGTCCAGCAGGCCGTCCGAGGTAGCCGCCTGATAGACGGTGATCGTCGACTGGTTGATCGTCTTAGACAAGTCCCAGGCGGTATTGCTCAGAGTAGCCATCGCACTGGAACTCAGTTTGTCCACGCAGGACTCACGAATGGTGTGCCACTGCTGTCCGGCAGTTCCGTACTGGCCGTAAATGCTGGCGTCCGGAGGAAGGCCGTCGGGCGAAGCGGCTGCTGCATCCGCTGCTTGAGGTGGCACCAACAATCCGTCTACACCCGAGCCTGCTGCTTCAGGTTGGGGTGCTGGCTCCCCTTCACAACCCGGAACGGCGGCTTGCACTGAGCCGATCGGGACGAGTAGAAAAGCCAACATTAACGCGGCCAAAAAAGCGACCCTTCGCAGGTCGAACCGCCGAACCCGGCCCAGCAGTGTCATGGCAGCGGCTCCCGAATGTCCCGCGTGGTGTTGCCCACCAAAGCGCCGTCCTCCTCAACCTGGGGCTTTCGCCGTGTCGGGTTGGTGTCAAGCCACCGGAGCAGCTCTTCCGAAACGAGGTCGACGGCGATACGTCCGGCTCGCCCGTCGAGATCCCGGAAAATGCATTCCCCATTTCCGAGGTTGCGCAACGCAGCAATGTGTTCTTCGGAAGGCTCGATTCCAAGTAGCGACATCACGTTACGCACCTCGACCCGCTCTGTGGAGCGGAAAGCGAAAACACTGGAGATGCAGTTGGTGACCTGTTCGTTCAGCAAGTCACCGGCGTTTTGGCTGACCAGAATGAGCGCCGTATTGCGGGAGCGCCCCATACGAGACACTTCAGGCACCAATTTGGCGCCTTCCGGTGTCGAAGTGACCGCCCATGCCTCGTCGAGGAAGATCGCCTTGGGCACCCGCCAGTCCAAACCGTTCATCAACCGGCGGGCGAACTGGCTAACCAGGTAGAGCAAGGCCACGCTGAGCCGCTGCTCGTAGCTGTAGTCGTCACGGTGGACCGTCGAGTCCGGCAGGGTGAGACCGCCGAGGGTGAACACGGTCGTCCATCCCTCCGTGTCGACCTGGGTATCACCCTGCGGGTGGAAACAAAGCCGGGCCAACCGCATCTCGGACATGGACCGCAGGACCGCGCCCAGGTTGCGGGATGCGGCGTCGTCTGCGGACTCCAGGTAGGTGACGACCTTGCCGAGGCTGGGCTGCGGCTGGTCGGCGACCGCTGCCACCGCCTGGATCATCGCGGATTCGCGTTCCTCGCTCATGCGGGGCAGCAGCAGCCGCAGGGTTTCCGTGGCCATCGTCTTCTTCGTCGGCAGGTCATCGCCGAACCCGAACGGGTCGAGCAGCCCGGCCTGTGCCGACTCCAGCGCCATGATGCGCGCTTTGCGGCCGCGCCGCTGCAGCAGTTTCACCAGGGATGCGGCGTCGCCCTTCGGGTCGATCGCGGCAACCGTGACCCCGCGCAGCGCCAACTGGTAGATGAGCAGCAGCGCCAGTGTAGTTTTACCGCCGCCGGGCTCCCCGGTGATGGCGATAGCGGTGGGACGGTTGCGGGCAGCCGCAACCAGCGGGTCGAAGTGCACGATGGACCGTGCCCGGCCGATAGTCTCCCCGATGTACGGGCCGATCCAGCCCGCGCCACTGGAGTCTTTGCGGTCGCCGAGCTCCACGGTGGCGGTGGGCATGCCGCCCGCGATCGTGCGCAGCGGCTGGCGCTGCACGTACGCTTCCAGGCGCAGCCGGTCCCCCGGCAGCGATTCGCAGAACAGGGAGAACTGGTCGCCGGTGGATTGGGTGAGGTCGATACCGATGTCCCGGTAGTGTTCGGTGACCGCTTCGACCCGTTGCACGAGCAGGTCGTAGGTGGGGGCGGCCACGATGAGCCGATACCAGCCGTACACGAACGGCAGCCGCTCTTTCGTGATGCCGTGCTCCAGCATGCGGGCGGCGTTGATCTGCTCCACCAGGGCGATGTCGGGTTCGGCCCCGGCTTCGCTCATGTGCGCCTGCATGTCGCGGGCATGCGCGAGACGGCGCGACACGTCCTTACTGGCCTTGGCGGGCGGCACCAGTTTCATGCGCAGCGACGCTTCCACGGGGAACGGGAGCGCGTCCGCGTAGTGCAGCCACGGTTCGCCGTCCGGGAACGGCATCAGGTCAGGGAAGCGGGAGAACGACAGGTAGGAGACGTAGGCTTCCCCGCCGGGCTGTTCCAGGCGCAGGTAGGAGCGGCCGTTGTGGATGACTCCGTCGACGAGCGCTTCGATTTCGCCGCGGCCCCAGCGGCGGCGTCCCGCAGCCGACTCTCGGGGTTCTTCAATGGTGGCGGTGACGGAGTGGCGGAGCAGCCACGCGAGTTCGCTGGCCCGGGCGTGGCGGGCATGCAGCGAGCTGGCGGCGAGTGCCCGGCCAAGGCGTTCGGCTTGGGCGGTCCAGCGGGCGATCTCCCGGTCGTCGACCGCGTCGTCTTCCAAGCCGAGGGTGCGCTCAGTGCGCTGGTAGATGCCGAGCAGTTGCGCGAACACGCCTTGGGAGAGTTGGGCGCGCACCCCGCGCTGCCCCAGGCGCACCCCCAGGTAGACCTCTTTGGTCCAGAAGTCTTTCGCCCACACGTGCCGGTACATTTCGTCGAGGTACTCGTACCAGCCGGGCCCCGAGTCGGATGTTTCATCGAGCCGGGTCGCCCATTCCACCGCCGGATAGGTGCGGTGGGCGATCCGCAGGTGCACTTCCGCGTCGTTCATCCGGATCGCGGCGAGCGCGATCGTGATGTTGGTGGCGAAAGCTTCGCGCTCCTCCGGTGTGGAGAACTCGTAGGAGAAGGTGGGCAGGCGGAAGTAAGCCCATGCTTCGGTGTCGCTGAGCAGCACGCGATCGTCGAAGTAGCGGACCGCCAGCCTGCTGGCGCGTCTGCTGAACTTCATCGGCTCTCCTCCTGCGCTGATGTGGGGCGGCGAAGCGGCGTCGGGGCGGCCGTTTCACTTCGTTGGTGCCCGGTGTGGCTAAGGTGGTCGGCGACGACCGCCGCGAGTGCGGCGTAGGCGCGGCGGGTGGTGTGCCGCAGGGACCGGACTTCGATGACGGACTGGGCCGAAGCGATGTGGTCGTCCCACGGGATGCGGACAATGGCGCGGCAGTTGCCGCGGGCGACTTGCTCAGCGGCGTCCACGTCGGTGAGGCTGCGACGGCTGACCCCGTTGATGACGACGATCGACCGGGACCGCAAGTCGGTGTAGCCGTGGCCGTCGAGCCATTCGAAAGTCAACGCGACTGAGCGGGCCGCGTCCGCGCTGGCGGGGGCGACGAGGACGAGTCCGTCGACGACGGGCAGGGCCCGGGCCACACCGGTGGCGGCCGGGTCGAGCAGGATGATCTGGTAGTGCCGCCGCAGGGTGCCGGTCAGGGTGACGTAGTCGCGGTCGTCGAGGGTTTGCACGTACGGGTCGTCGAGGGTGGCGACGACTTCCAGTCCGCTGGGGGTGCGTGACGTGTAGTCGCGCAGGGTGGAGTAGGCGTGCAGGGCGTCGGTGTTGGCCAGCAGTGAGGTGAGGGTTTCCGGGGTTTCGGTGCGGATGCGCCGCGACAGGCTCTCCGGTCCCGGGTTGATGTCGACGGCGACGACATGGTCGTCGCGGTAGGCGGCCAGGGTATGGCCGAGCATGAGGGTGGTGATGGTCTGTCCCGCGCCGCCAGTGCAGCCGAGGACGACCACGCCGCGGGAGCCCGCCAAGGGTTTGCGGAGCCGTTCCATTTCGGCGGGCGACAGTTGGGGTTTGGCGTTGGCGGAGTGTCCGCCGGTGACGACGCGAGCCAGTCGGCGCCAGCCGCGCGTGCCGGAGGCGTCTTTGAGGGAGGCGGGTTTGGTGCCCGCGGAGGTGCCGCCGCGGGGCGGGGTGGCGCCGGTGAAGTGCTGCTGTTCCCCGGTGCCGTGGTCGAGCTGCAGGTCGGGTTTGCTGGGTGCGGGGCGTTTCTCTGCTTCGTCGGTGTGCTGGTCCGGGGTGCTGGTGCCTCGGGCGGGGGTGAGGATGCCGCCGACTTTGCGCGCGTTGTCCACGAACCGGGTGAAGAGGCCGCGGTCCGTGTCCGAGCCGGTGGTGGTCGGCTCGGGTTCGGTGTCCGGGGTGCGCTGGGGGGCTTGGCCTGCGGAGCGGACTCCGCGGGCGAGCCGGTTGGAGTGGCGTCGGGGCAGCGGGTCGCGGTTGTCCCCGTCGGCCGGGGTGGTGCGTTCGGCAGGGTCGGTGAAGCCGCGGCTGCGCAGCGCGGCCTGTTCGATGGCGGCGAGTTCTTCTTCGGTGCGGCGAGGGCGGACCGCGTCCACGAAACTGTCCAGCTCCCCGGTGCCGTGGTCGATCTCCAACCGCGGCTTGCCAGACGCGGAACGGCCCGCAGACCGCTCACCAGCCTGCTGCACCGGCTCCGGCTGCTCACCCCCACGGGACGCAGCCGACTCCTCCTCACCGCGACGCGGACGCACCGCATCAACGAAACTGTCCAATTCCCCGGTGCCGTGGTCGATCTCCAACCGCGGCTTGCCAGACGCGGAACGGCCCGCAGACCGCTCACCAGCCTGCTGCACCGACTCCGGCTGCTCACCCCCACGGGACGCAGCCGACTCCTCCTCACCGCGACGCGGACGCACCGCATCAACGAAACTGTCCAGCTCCCCGGTGCCGTGGTCGATCTCCAAGCGTGGTTTCCCGGATCCGGCGGCGCGGATCTGCTCGGCGAGGGAAGGCAGGGTGGCGGAGACGTCTTCCTCCCATGCTGCGGGTTCGTCGCTGTCCGCGGCAGTGGGGGACGGTGCGGCGGGGGCGGGTTCGGGGCCGGTGTCCTCCGGCGTCCCGGAATCGGCCTGCGGGTCAGGTTCGGCCGGGACGGCTGGTTCGGCGGGGACAACAGCCGCGTCCTCTGCCGCGGAGACGTCCGCGGTGTCGCGAGGCTCCTCCCACGGGGAAGGCGCAGGCGACGGTTTCGGGGCAGGCACACCGGTGTCGCTGGTCCGGGCCACCGGCGGAAGGTCCCAGGGGGCGGCGTGCGGGCGCGGCCGGTTGGAGCGGCGCTGCGGCCGCGGCTCCTCCGCGGGGGCGGGCAGGGCAGTGCCCTGGCCGGTCTGGAGGGCCGGTTCCGCGGTGCCGCGGACGACCGGTTCGGCTGCGGCCCGAATGTCCTCGGACCGGGTCTGGGGTTCTTCGGTGGGCGTGGGGTGTGCTGCAGCCTGCGCTTCGTGGGCTTCAGCACGGGCGCGGGCCCGCTGCATGCGCCGGGCGATCACGTGGCTTTGGGCGCGGCCGCGCAGGCGGCGTTTCGCTTTCCGGTGTGCTTTCTCGGCAGCGTCGTCGGCGAAGTCGTCGGCTCGGGACGGCTGGGTGGGAACGTCAGCAGTGGAGGTGGGCTCCGCGTCCGGTTCCGTGTTGGGGGCGGGCGCGGATTCCGCGGCGAGTGTCGGCTCCGGTTCGGGTGCTGCCATGATCTCCTCGGCTCGGCGGCGTGTTGCGGCACGCTCCTCAGCCGCTCTGCGTTCCTCCTCGTCCCGTGTCGCCGCGGCGTCCGGTTCACGGGCGTGCGCGTCAGTGTCCTGCGGCTCGGGCTGGGTGTCCCCAGCGGGGACCGCGACCGTCTCGGCCGCGGTGGACGGGTGGTCGTCGTTGCCGGTGGCGGTGTCCCCTGTGTCGCGTCCCGTCCGGAACGCCGGGGCGTCGTCCCGGTTCTTGCGGGGGGCCAGTTCTGCCCGGCGAGCGGCAGCAGTCGAGGAGGTGAGGGGTGCGGGAGCGGGCTCCTCCTGGCGGGCAGGAGGGTTCTCGGGGAGGGCGAAACCGAAGTAGTTGAGGACGCGCCGGAACAGCGGCGGCTGGGCGGACCGCCGCTCCTCGGGTTCGTGGTGGGCGGGTGTAGGGGTGGGGGAGGCCGCCGGTGCACCGTCGGGTGTCGCAGCGGGCTCGGAGTGGTCTTCGCGGGCCGAGGCTTCAAGAACCTCGGTTTCCGGTTCGGTGTGTCGAATAGTGGTCCTGCCGAGTCCGGGGAGGGGTCCCGCAGCCGGGTCACGGCGCCACACTCGGGCCGTGACGATGATGCGGTCCGGCTCGTACTGGGGGACGAGCCGGGTGTAGACCCGCGCCTCGGTGGCGTAGACGAGTTGGGAGCGCAGCAGTTCGGTGAGGCTCTTGCCTTCGATGACGGGGCGGGTGGCCAGGAACGTGATCACGCCGGGCGGGACAAGCCACACCACGTGCCAGGGGGTGTGGAAGGGGACCCCGAGCAGCCCCATCAGCAGGCACCAGACGACGGACGTGCCCACGAACACACCGATGGTGACGAGCGAGACCGGGACCGGCAGCCGGAAGTCGTACAGCTTGTACAGCCGTTTCTCGATACGCCAGATCCTGGTGTATGTGGGCAGATCCACGTCCCCGGCCTCCTACTCGGTGCTCACGCCCATGGCTCGCGCGATAGCAACGGCGAGGACCTCGATGATCCCGGGCACATAGAAGACGATCCCAATAAAGATCGCCAGGATGATGAACTGCGCGAATCGCGTGATTTCCCTGGTGAACAGGAAAAAGATCGCGACGATCGACACGATCACCAGGAACAGGGGCCCGAAAAATCCGCGGAGCCAGTCCGCTAGCCCTGTGGTGTTGGGGCTGTCCGTAACCTCGGCGGCCAGATGCAACGTTGTGGATGCCGCGGCGGCCAGGTCGGCTGCAAAGCCGGTGAGGAGGGAGAGCATTTAGCCGACCCCCTCCCTTTCCTGGGTACTGTCCTGCATGGTCCTTGCCTCTCTTTGCACAATGGCTGGCCTAATCGCGACCATTGTGGCGCGCCCGTCAGTCAAACGAGTTGAGCGCGCCGCGGATGTCGCGTACGTACCAGGACCCGTCATCTCCGACAACGGTGACGTCGTAGCTTTGGGTGAGTTCCGCGGTGGTGTCCCCGCCGCTTCCGTCCGGGATCAGCCACACCACGGTGACTTGGGCGACGCGCACGTCTTGGGTGGCTCCGGGGACCGCGGGAGGCACTTTGGTGTCGGTGATCTTGCCGAACCGGAGGAAGTCGCCGGGGAGTGCGGTGACCTCGGCGCCCGGTTCGAGGTAGCGGTCCAGGTGCTCGTGGTTGTGCGCGTAGGCTTCGAAGAAGCCTTTGAGGATCGGTTCGAGTTCTGCCCGCGCCTCAGAGTCGGTGGCGAACGAAGTGTCGGGCAGGCTGGCTTTCTCGGGGGCGGCGAGGAGGGCGGGGCGGCCGGAGACGACCAGGGCGGTTCCTTCGCTGTCGGCGGCGTAGACGGGCACGTCGAGCGTCATGGGTTCGCCGTTGACGTTGACGGCGAGCCGCACGAGCGCGTTGTGCTCGTCTTTCACCTCGACGGTGATGACTTCAATGCCGGTAGCGGACAGTTGGGCCCCGGGCAGGTCGAAAGCGGTGACACGGCCTTCCGGGACGAACTGGGCGAGGGCTTCAGCGCGTTCACTCGCTTTTTCCGGATCGGCGTTGAGATAGGCGTCGGCGAACCGCACGGCGAGAGAGGCTGCGGCGGTTTCCGGGAATTCCACGGTGTCTTCGCCAACCGGCTGCTGCGTGGACTGGGGAAAGAAGTTCTCGCGTATCGGCAGCCACACGCCGTTGACGATCACCACGATGATGAATGCCCACAGCACGGCGCGGCCGACCCAGAGCCACCAACGGCCCCCCGCACCGGCCCGGGGACGCCGTCCCCCACCGGGCTGCGGGGCGGCGTCGAAGGTCTCGTCCGCTTCGGCGGGAGCATCCTCGTCAATGACGCTCCCGCGCCCAGCGGCTGACCTGCCAGCCATTGCGCCTCCATCCACACACGGGCGCGCCCCGCCGCGGGGCCGCCGGTTCCGCCATCCGTCTGTTGTTTATCCCATCTTCCATAGTGCGGCATGATCCGGGATCTACACGCGGATTACCGGAACGTGTTTCTTTCCCGCTCTCAATACCTGACCTGGACTGATCGGGCAACAGCACGATACAGTCACGTCAATTTTCTCTGCGGTATCAGAAAACGGCCACCCCTTGCGGATATTTACGGGTGATCCGAAAAACGGAAAAGGCGGGTGGATAGCGCAGGAAGCTGATCTTCTCAGCGGAGCTGCGGAGGAACTCCCCCCACAGCAGCGGACACAGCACGCATGCGGAACGTCCCTCCCAGGCAACACGGCATCCGCGCTCCACGCTGCGGAGAGGGAGCCTGCGCTGCCGTCCGCACACCCCTCGTACCGGGCCGGGTGCGGGCAGCGGCAGCGGAAACGCGGGGCCGCGCCTCCACGGTCGAGGCCAGCGCGGCCGCGTCACGCAAGCGCGGGGGTGCGCTCCCCAGTGGGAACAGGGCACCCCGCACCGTCAGCAGAGCCGCTGGGCGGAGACTGCTCCGCCGCGGCGCCCGTTAGACGTTGAACCGGAACTCCACCACGTCCCCGTCAGCCATCACGTAGTCCTTGCCTTCCATGCGGACCTTGCCCGCGGCCCGGGCTTCCTGCAGCGAGCCCGCTGCCACAAGGTCGTCGAAGGAGACCACTTCGGCTTTGATGAAACCGCGCTGGAAGTCGCTGTGGATCACCCCGGCCGCCTCGGGGGCAGTAGCGCCCTTCCGGATCGTCCAGGCGCGCGCCTCCTTCGGCCCCGCGGTGAGGAACGTCTGCAACCCGAGAGTGTCGAAACCGACCCGGGCCAGTTGTGCCAGGCCGGACTCGGTCTGCCCCATCGACTCCAAGAGTTCGGCTGCCTCGTCCTCGTCGAGCTCGCTCAGCTCCGCTTCGAGCTTGGCGTCCAAGAAGATCGCTTCGGCCGGGGCCACGAGTCCGGACAGTTTGGCGCGGAACGCCTCGTCGGCGAACGCTTCCAGGTTGCCGTTGAACACGTAGAGGAACGGCTTGGTGGTGAGCAGGTTCAGTTCGCGCAGCAGTCCGACGTCCACGCCGGCCTCAGCGGCCCCCGAGAACAGGGTTTTTCCGGAGTCGAGGACTGTGCGCGCCTTCTCCGCTGCGGCAAGCGTCTCCTGCTTCTCCTTGTCCTTGGCGTTGGCTCTGGCTTCCCGGGCCAGCCGGGTCAGCGCTTTGTCCAAGGTTTGCAGGTCGGCCAGGATGAGCTCGGTGTTGATGGTCTCGATGTCGCGCGCGGCGTCCACAACCCCGTCGACGTGGGTCACGTCGGGGTCCTCAAACACCCGGATGACCTGGCAGATCGCGTCGGTCTCCCGAATGTGGGCGAGGAACTGGTTGCCTAGCCCTTCCCCTTCGGAAGCCCCTCGGACAATCCCCGCGATGTCCACAAAAGTGACCGTGGCCGGAACAGTCCTGGCCGAGCCGAAGATCTCGGCGAGAGTGTCCAGCCGCGGGTCGGGGACACCGACCACTCCGATGTTGGGTTCGATCGTGGCGAAAGGATAGTTCGCCGCCAAGGCGTCGTTCTTGGTCAGCGCGTTGAACAGTGTGGACTTGCCGACGTTCGGCAGGCCGACGATCCCGATAGACAGACTCACGACTCTCGAGTCTAGACACCCGTTATGAGCGGTCAGTGCCAGCAGTAATCCCCGTCGTCCCGATGATCGACCGGAATCCGATCCCTCCTAGGGCGACACGAAACACACCGGAGAACCGGACACCTCACCCGAAGTGAGACACTGGCCACTATGAGCCATCACGAGGGGAGGAACGGTGACGACACGGCGGGACACGTGGGAAGTCCGGGTGCCGCGGCGGTCTGCTGCCGCACCGCGGCGGTCCGCGTCCGCACCCCGGCACCGCGCCGGTGCTTCGCCTTCACCACCCCGTGGACGGGTTCGGCTCACAGCCCGCGGCGCGGTGCTCTGCATCGTGCTCGCCAGCCTGGTCTCCGCGCTGCTCGCCACCGCTGTCGCCTACCCGCCGGTCAACGGCGCCGGTTTTGTGCTCGCCTGCGGGCTGGCCGTGCTGACCGTGCGTCCCCAAGACCTGCTGACGTTGAGCGTGAGCCCGCCGCTGGCCTACTTCTGCGGGGTACTCCTCGCTGAATGCGTGCTGAGCGTAGGAGCCGACAGTGTGCTGCGCAGCGTGGCCATCGGGGTCGGGCTCCGGCTCACCGACGCTGCCCCGTGGCTCTTCGGCGGGACCGCGCTGCTGCTGGTGATCGCCCTGCTGCGCGGACTGCCGCAGAACGTGCGGGAGTTGCGCGCGGAACTCACCACCCGACACCGCCGCGGTTCCCGCCGTCTGTCGTGACCGCTCAGGCCGGGGAGACGGGGAGCGGCTTGCCGACCAGGGACTTGTCGTTCTTCGACCGCCGGGTCCGCAGTTCCCGGGGCAGAGCGAACGTTATCTTCTCCCGCTCGGTCTCCACTTCCTCCACGTCGGTGAAACCGTAGGTGGCGAGCCGCTCCAGCAGCTCCCGCACCAGGATCTCCGGCACCGACGCGCCGCTGCTGACCCCGATAGTGGTCACGCCTTCCAGCCACTCCTCCTTCAGATAGGTGGCGTTGTCCACCAGGTAGGAGGCGCGGGCGCCCGCGTCGCGGGCCACTTCCACCAGGCGGACCGAGTTGGAGGAGTTGGACGAGCCCACCACGATGAACAGGTCGCACTGCGGAGCGATCGCCTTGACCGCGGCCTGACGGTTCGACGTGGCGTAGCAGATGTCGTCGCTGGGCGGGTCGATGAGGTTGGGGAAGCGTTCCCGCAGCGCCTGAACTGTGGCGTTAGTCTCATCCACCGACAGGGTGGTCTGCGACAGCCACGCCACCCGGTTGGGGTCGCGGACCTTGATGTTGGCGACCTCTTCCGGGCTGTCGACGATCTGGATGTGCTCGGGAGCGTGGCCGCTCGTGCCCTCGACCTCTTCGTGCCCCTCGTGCCCAATGAGAATGATGTCGAGGTCCTCGGCGGCGAACCGCTGGGCTTCCTTGTGGACTTTAGTGACAAGCGGGCAGGCCGCGTCGATAGTCCGCAGCTTGCGTTCCGCCGCCTCCTTGTGCACCTGGGGGGAGACGCCGTGGGCGGAGAAGACCACGGTGGCGCCTTCCGGCACTTCGGAGGTCTCCTCGACGAAGATGACACCGCGCTCCTCGAGGGTGCGCACCACATGCGTGTTGTGCACGATCTGCTTACGCACGTAGATGGGGGGCCCGTACTGTTCGAGGGCCTTTTCGACGGTGTGGATGGCGCGGTCCACCCCGGCGCAGTAACCGCGGGGTTTGGCGAGGAGAACACGGCGGCGATTCGTCGCAGTCATGCCCCCATCCTACGGTCCATACCCGCTAGCGCGGGCTTTTGGGCACGCGAAGGGGCGTAAGCGCCGCTTTGGTCCCGTATCGGTCCCGAACTGGTGAATTCCGTTTCGCTCTCCTGCGGTGATGCGTAAAACTCCCCTATTCTGGCTATCTGCGCAATACAGCACATCGTCGCCGTCCCGACGTGTCCCCGCAACACCGTCGGATGTGCTCACACCGTTGTGACCGTGACCACTCAGGAGCCTCCGAGTCCCATGTCGAAGCCCTCCCTGATCAACAGAATCGGTGACGCGTTCAAGCGTCTGTTCGGTAGGTCGACCCGTCCCGTGGTGTCCAGCAAGCCCGAGGACATGGCCGCCGCTGACGTCCCAGCGAAGCGGGCCGAGGGCGCGGTCAGCGAAACGATTCCGGCGCAGACCGCGGACGCGGACGCCGCGGCGGAGTTCGCCACGGAGGCGGTCTCCTCCGACGAGCAGCGTCCCACCGAGCCGCCGGAGCCGATCAAGCCGTTGGAGACGTCGAAAGCTCCCGAAGCTGCGGCAGCACCCCAGCAGGCTCCCGAAGAGCCTCTGGCAGAGAAGAAGAGGGAGGAGGAGAAGCCGGCGGAGGCCACGGCCAAAGCGGAGTCGTCGTCCACGGAGCCGTCCGACGCTCAGTCGTCGCCCGCCGAGGAGAAGGCGGCGGAGCAGCCCGCAGCCGCGTCCGAGGAGAAGGCCGAGCCCGCCGCGGACGCAGAGCAGGCCCCCGCAGAAGCCCCTCTCCCCAACTACGACTCTCTGACCCTGCCGTCGGTCCGGGCCCGGCTCCGCAAGCTCACCGTCGACCAGGTCCGCCAACTGCGTGCCTACGAAGCCGCGCACGCCAACCGTCCCGAGTTCGTGCGCATGTTCGACAACCGGATCAAGAAACTCGAGGAGCAGCAGTCTGCCGAATAAACGGTTCGCTACGGGGGTGACGGCATGACCACCGGGGCTGGACAGACACGGTCCAGCCCCGGTCCTGTTCCAGCTCGGAGACGATACGGGTCCGCCGGCCGTCAGCCACTCCCCGGGGTGAGTCCTGGCTCGTATCGTTGGAGCAACGCGAGCGTGACTCGGAGGCGAAGGAGTACTCCCCCATGGGCAAGGCGCTGGTGCTGGGCGGCGGCGGCATCGTCGGACTCGCCTGGGAGATCGGCGTCCTGACAGGGCTGCGGGACGCGGGCGTGGACCTGCGCGACGCCGACGTAATCCTGGGCACGTCGACAGGCGCGATCGCGGCCGCCCAGATCGTTTCCGGGGTTGCGCTCGACGAACTCTACGAACGCCAACTTGCCCCGGCGGGCGCCGAAGCTGCGGCGCGCCCGCACTGGTGGGTGCGGGCGCGGGTCGCCGGGACACTGCTGACCGCGCGCTCCCCCAGGCTGGGGCGGGCCCGGGTAGGGCTGATCGCAGCGTCCTCTGCCCGGTTCTCCCAAGCCGTGCGGGAGCCGCTGCTCGCCGCCCACCTGCCAGCCCGGGACTGGCCGGAGTCCACCCACCTGGTGGTCACCGCGGTCGATGCCCGATCCGGAGCCGTGCGGGCCTTCTCCCGCACCGACGGGGTCGACCTGCTGCACGCGGTCGCTGCGAGCAGCGCAGTACCGGGACTGTGGCCGCCGGTGGCGGTCGACGGGCGGTGGTACATCGACGGCGGGGTGCGGTCCGCGACCAACGCGGACCTGGTTGCCGGGCATGAACGCGTTGTCGTCGTCGCGCCTTCCCCGCGCGGTCCCCTGCTGTGGCGGCAACCGGTCACGGTCCCGTTCCCGGAAGGCACGCAATGCACGTGGGTCACCCCCAGCCCGGAATCGCGTGCCGCGTTCGGCCGGGACTTGTTCAACCCGGCGCGGCGTGCCGCAGCCGCCCGGGCCGGGCGGGACCAGGCCGCGGAAGTGGCGGTCCGGGTCGCCCGCACGTGGGGCGTGTGACCGGGCATTCCCCTTCCCCTGTCACCGGTCGCGTCTAGGCTCCTCGTATGGGCATGGAGAGTTCCCCCGAGTCCCCGCAGCCGGTACGTGTGGTCTTGCAAGCCGTGGGCGGCTGGATTGGACGGCTCGGCCGGATCTGGATCGAGGGGCAGGTCGCGGAGCTGCACCGCCGCGGCGGCATGGCTTACATCACGCTGCGTGACCCGGTGGCGAACGTGTCCGCCCGGGTGACCTGTTCGATCCGGGTGCTGCGGGCCGCTGACCCACCCCCCGAGCAGGGAGCCCGGGTGGTGGTGTACGCCAAACCCGACTTCTATGTGCCGCGCGGCACGTTCTCGTTCCAAGCGTTGGAGATCCGCCATGTCGGCCTGGGCGAGCTGCTCGCCCGGTTGGAGCGGCTGCGGCAAGCCCTGGCCGCCGAGGGGTTGTTCGCGGAGTCCCGGAAGCGGAAACTGCCGTTCCTGCCCGGGGTGGTGGGGCTGATCTGCGGACGCGACTCCGCCGCGGAACGGGACGTGCTGGAGAATGCGCGGCGGCGGTGGCCCGCCGTCCGGTTCGAAGTGCGCGAAGTCGCAGTCCAAGGCGATCGTGCCGTGCCCGAGGTCATGGCCGCGCTGGAGGAACTGGACGCGCACCCCGAGGTTGATGTCATCATCATCGCGCGGGGCGGCGGCTCCCTGGAAGACCTGCTGCCGTTCTCCGACGAGGCCCTGGTGCGTGCGGTCGCGGCTGCCCGCACCCCCGTGGTCAGCGCGATCGGGCACGAACAGGACACGCCGCTGCTGGACTATGTGGCGGACCTGCGGGCCTCCACGCCCACGGATGCCGCCAAGAAAGTCGTCCCTGACGTGGGAGAGCAGTGGGAGCTCATCCGCCAGCTGCGGGACCGGGCGCGCCGGGTGCTGGAAGGCGGAATCGCGCGGGAAGAAGCGTGGCTGGCGAGCATGCGGTCCCGCCCTGTCCTGGCCAACCCGGTCCAGGAAGTGGAACGGAAGATCGAGCAGGTATTCGACTTGCGGGACCGGGGACGCCGGGCGCTCACCGCTGCCCTCGACCGGGCCGGAGACAACCTCGCTCACATCCGTGCCCGGTTGCATGCCCTGTCCCCCGCCACCACGCTGGCACGGGGGTACGCGATCGTGCGGCGTGCCGACGGCACGGTGGTGCGTTCCGCCGCTGAGGTGGCCCCCGGGGAGGAGCTGCGGTTGCGGTTCGCCGAGGACGGGCTGGTCGCGATCGCTCAAAACCGAGAGGAGGACGAGCTGTGACAGCCGAAGAGAACCCGCCGGCTGAACCGGAACTGAGCTACGAGGAGGCCCGCGAAGAGCTGGTGGCGGTGGTGCGCCGCTTGGAGTCGGGCGGGTTGACACTCAAAGAGTCGCTGGCGTTGTGGGAGCGCGGCGAAGAGCTAGCGAAAACGTGCGAGGCGTGGCTGGAAGGCGCCCGCGCCAAACTGGCTGCTGCGTTGGCCGAAGACACCCCGGAGCCCGAGGAGGGCGCCCCGTTCTGACGGCGGCCGTCCAGGGGCGCCGCCGTGGACCAGCAGCGGGACTGCTTCCGCGCAGCCGGGCCACGCGGGCCGGAAAAGGACGGGGCGGCACTTCCCCGGCACGGCGGTGTCCCGCCACGTCACGTCGTAGGGCTGTGCCGCCGCACCGTGTTCTGTCTGCTCGTGGAACAGTCCCGCGCCGCGCTGTCGGGGCGCTGCCGCCCCGCCGTGGCTGGAGCGCGCGCGGAAATGTCCTGCCTAAAGAGGGCGTGCTGTCAGGGCTGGGACGCGCACCGGGCCACCGGTGCCGCTAGCGGAGCGAGCCCTTAGACCGGGTAGACCGCAGTCACTCCTGTGCGGGGGTCTGCGGTTCCAGCGCCCCCGCAAGGGTCTCCAGTTCCTCGTAGGAGGCACCCCCGCTGACGATGAGCGTGGCGTCGTCGGTCCGCAGCACGAGGGAGCGTTCGTCCTCGACTTCGTTGTACCGGCGTTCCCAGACTTGGCCGTTGATCGTCGACTCCCCGTCGGGTTCGCCCCTCATCGTGACTTCGGCGATGAACGCGTCCGGGTCAGCGTCGCTGATGTGGAACGCGGCATGCCGGTCCTCGGGGGTAGCGAACCCCACCGACCAGCGGACCGGTTCGGTCGGCTCCTCTTCGGTCAGCGCGCCGCCGTCGTTCAGCCGCGAACTCGTGGGGGTCCACCCCTCGGGCAGTTGGTCCTGGTCAGGCGCGTACGCCTGGTAGGGCGCGATCTCGCTGAGGGTCAACGCGTCGGGGGTGTAGTCGACGGTAGGGATCTGCTCCGACCGTCCCGAGTCCACCACCACCGTGATCAGGACGACCAGGGCGATCAGTGCGCCCAGCACGATCGCGTAGCCCAGGAAGGTGTTGTCGCTCCGACGGCTACCGCTGCTCATGTGGTTCTTCTCCACCCCGTCTCTCGGTTCTGCTGCTTCCCAGCTTGCCCGATGGTCAGGGGTCACTCTTTCCGGGGTGTCAGAGAACTGAGCCGTTCCACCACGGCGTCGGCGAGTTTCCGGGCCTCGTCCGGGTCCCGTTCGATGACCTCGGTCGCGGCCAGGGAGATCGAACCGGTGACGATCATCAGCAGCGCTTCGTCCACGGGTTCGTCCGCCTTGCGGAACAGGGCGGCGTTACGGCCGGTCCACTCCCGCAACTGCTGGCGCATGAGCGCTTCGAACCCGGGAGGGCTGTCCCCGCTGTAGAAGATCCGCGTGAGTTCCCGCTCCTCAATACACCCTTCCAGGTAGGCGCGTGCAGCGATGGTCATGAGCTTGCGGGGGTCGTTCTCTCCTTCCGCCCGGGCGTCGACCACCGCCTGGTGGGTCCGCTCCTGCTGGCGCTGCTGGAACTCCTGGTAGAGCGCCAGGTAGAGGTCCGCCTTCCCGGTGAAGTGGTGGTAGAGGCTCCCGACGCTAGCTCCGGCCTGGGCGACAACCTCGCTGACCCCAGCTTTATCGAAACCGGATGTGCGGAACACGTACGACGCCGCTTCCAACAGCGCGCTGCGTGTGGCCGCTCCTCGGGCCGAGGCCCGCACCGGCTTTTCCACCTTCTCCACTGTCAACCCAATCGTTCCTTACCGCCTGCGAAAGGCTCACCTAGTGTTGAAGAGAGTACGCCAGCGGGATCCCGCACGACCCCGCTGTGCTGGAGGCTGAAAGAATTCAGCGCGCTCTCCGCACCGTGAGGGCGGAAGAGCTGATTCGGAAAGGGCTGGCCATGACCACTGCGAACGCTCCGGTACCGATCCCGCACGATGCTCCCGACCGCAACCTGGCCCTGGAACTGGTACGGGTCACTGAGGCTGCCGCCCTGGCCGCTGCGCGCTGGGTGGGGCGCGGCGACAAGAACGGCGCGGACGACGCAGCCGTGCGCGGCATGCGCCACCTGATCAGCACCGTGTCCATGAAAGGCACGGTGGTGATCGGGGAGGGCGAAAAAGACAACGCCCCCATGCTGTACAACGGCGAGCAGGTCGGTGACGGCAACGGCGCCGAATGCGATGTCGCGGTGGACCCGATCGACGGTACCCGGTTGACCGCGATGGGTATGCCCAACGCGATCTCGGTGATCGCGGTGAGCCCGCGCGGTTCCATGTTCGACCCGTCTGCCGTGTTCTACATGGAGAAGCTGGTCACCGGGCCGGATGCGGCGAACGTGGTCGACATCAACGCGCCGGTGGCCGACAACATTCGCGCGGTCGCTAAAGCCAAGGGCGGCGACCCGCGGGACATCACCGTGGTCATCCTCGACCGGCCGCGGCACGAGCGGCTGGTCCACGAGGTGCGGGAGACCGGGGCCCGCATCAAGTTCATCTCCGACGGTGACGTGGCCGGGGCGATCATGGCGGCACGCGCCGGTACCGGTGTCGACCTGCTGCTGGGGATCGGCGGCACCCCGGAGGGGATCATCGCGGCGTGCGCCATCAAGTGCCTGGGCGGGGTGATCCAGGGGAAGCTGTGGCCGCGCGACGACGAGGAGCGGCGCAAGGCTGAGGCCGCAGGACACGACCTGTCCCGGGTGCTGACCACTGACGACCTGGTCTCGTCAGAGGATGTGTTCTTCGCGGCCACCGGGATCACCGGCGGGGAGCTGCTCAGCGGAGTGAAGTACGTGGACGGCGGGGCGTTCACTGATTCGCTGGTCATGCGGGGGCGCAGCGGCACGATCCGCCGGATCAGCAGCGAGCACCGGCTGCGCAAGCTGTCGTCCTACCGCGGAGTGGACGTTTCTGGTGCCCGCTGAGGCATCGCCACGCTGATCACCGGGCTCGGCGCTGCTCGCCGGGCCCGGTCACTTTTCGGCCACGAACCGGTATAGCGAGAAACCAGAAAGTTCCACGGGAGGTCAAAAGCGCCTGGAACGAACGTTGAGAAACCTCGTGTCCGGAGGTCCCATGTCCTACCCTGACCCATCTGATCAGTCTCCCCAGTGGGGCCAGCAGCAGCCGCCACCGGGACCGCCGACCGGTCCGGGATATCCGCCCCAGGGACAGCCGCAGGGAATGCCTCCCGGACACCCTGCCGGCCCGCCACCGTCCCACGGACAGCCCCAGGGGCCACCCCCGGGGCAGCCCCAGGGGGCTCCGCCTGGACAGCCTCAGGGAGCACCCCCGGGACAGCCCCAGGGCGTACCGTCTGGGCAGCCGCAGGGAGCACCCTCTGGGGCGGCGCTAGCGGCCCCGCACGGTCCGGGCGGTCCGGGTTTTCCGCCCTCGGGGCAGCCGATGCACAGCGGCCCGGGCGGCCCGCCGCCCCGCAAGAAGCCGGTCTGGCTCATTCCGCTGTCGATCGTGCTGGCCGTGGCCCTGATCGGCGGTGGGGTGTGGGCGTCCGTGGCCCTGGTGAACAACCTGTTCGGCGGGGCGCAGCCCGAGTCGGTCCTCCCCCGCTCCTCGGCAGTGTTCGCCAAGCTCGACCTGAAGCCCACGGGCCAGCAGTGGGCGTCCTACGCCCAGTTCTACGAACGGCTCCCTGACACGCTGAAAGACGAGTTCGAAAGCGCCGAAGACGACTTCGGTGAGGAGCTGTTCGAAGAGCTGTTCCCCAACGTCGAGCTCGACTACGCGTCCGAGGTCGAACCGTGGCTGGGGCAGCGTTTCGGTGTTGCCGTCTGGGCAGGCAACGAGGAGCCCCTGTACGCGATCGCCCTCGCCGTGGAGGACGAGGAGCTCGCAGAGGAGACCCTGACCCGGATCCAGAGCGAGGACGACACGCTCTTCTTCGAAGTCGTCGACGGGTTCGCGATCCTCACCGACTCCCAGGACGCGCTCAACGACCGGCGCTTCCTCGTCGAGAACGAAGGCACGCTGGAGGACAACGAGGACTTCGCCGACGACATCTCCGACATCGGCCGGGGAATCGCCACGGCGTGGATCGACTACGGCGCGATCGTCCACAACGAGGTGCTTGCCGCAGACGCCGACCTGGAAGACCTGGCTGAGCTCGGCCAAGTCACCGGCCGGCTCGTCGCGGTCGTGCGGATGGAGAGCAAGTACCTGGAATTCCAGGCCAACCTGGTCAACGCGGCGCTTGACGGCAACACTATCTTCGCCGAGTCGGTGCCTACCGGGGGCATCACCGCGCTGCACGACCTGCCCGACAACTCGGTGATCGCGCTCGGCGGGGACGGGCTGGACGCTGTCGCCCAGGCTTTCTGGGAAGCCAACCAGGGGAGCATCGAATCGTCCGAGGACTACGAGGAGTTCGACAGCGCGATGCGGGAGCTGGGCGTGCGCCTGCCCGCTGACTTCCACAAGCTTCTGGGCACCAAGACGGCCTTCGGCATGACCGACTTGGAGGGCCTAGACTACTTCGGGTACAGCGACATCCCCTTCGAACTGCGGCTGACAGGCGCAGACAGCGCTCTGTGGGACGAGCTGGTCTCCCCCATGAGCACCGGGTTCGGCCCTTCGCCTTCGGTGACCACCGACGGCGACACCACGGTGATCTCCATGGGCAGCGCCGGAACGGGGCGGCTCGGTGACGACCCGGTCTTCCAGGAGACGATGAGCGGGTTGGAGAAAGCCCACCTGGCGCTCTACATGGACCTGCGGGCCGCAGCCGAAATGTGGGAGGACGCGCGTCCGAACCAGTGGGGTGGCCTGGGCGGCGCCCTGCAGTTCCAGGAGAACGGCTCGGCGACGCTCAACCTGCGCTGGGTTCCCAGCCCTGAGTGATCCCGCACCAACCGCTAAGGGTGGGGCGCGGCGGACGGTCCGCTGCACCCCACCCTTGCTGTGTTCTCGCCGGTGGAACGGGTCAGTCGATGAGGCGGCGCTGCATCTGGTGGACAGCGAGGACCCAGACGACCACGGCAAACCCCACGAGCACTGCCACATGGCCGAGGGCAGTCAGGGCTTCGATACCGAAAGCGCAGCCGCGGATCAGTTCCACACAGTGGTAGAGCGGGTTGGCCATGGCCGCTGTCTGCGCCCACTCCGGCAACTGGTCGATGGGGAAGAACGTTCCCGCGACCAGGAAGATCGGGGTGATGACCCCGGAGATGACATAGTCCGCCATCCGGATCGACGGGATGATCGCGGACAGCAGGATGCCGAAGAGCGCGAACCCGAACCCGGTGGCGGCCGCGATGACCGGGACGAACAGCATCGGCCAGACCGGGTCGAGGCCGAACCCGAAAGCGACGAGCAGCGGGGCGCAGCCGTAGACGCCGGCTTTCAACCCCAGCCACAGCGCTTCACCGGTGACCAGTTCCCGCACGTCCACGGGGGCAGCCAGCACCCCTTCGTACGTGTGCTGGAAGCGGCGGCGCACGAACGTGTTGATCAGCCCCGGAAACATGGACGTGAACAGCGCGGATATCGCCACGATCCCCGTGCCGAGGAATTCGATGTAGTCGTAGCCGCCGATGCTGCCGACGAGCGCCCCCATGCCCATGCCGAAAGCCAGCAGGTACAGCACGGGTTCGACGATCGACGAGAAGGTGATGGGCGCCCACGTGCGCCGGTACAGCGCCCACTCGCGGGCGAGGATGCCGAGGACGGGGGCGAACTCGAATCCTCCGGGGCGTGGGCGGTCTACGGTGGTGTTCTCGGTTGCGGTCACTCTACGGTCTCCCCGGTCAGGGTGACGAACACGTCTTCCAGGTTGCTGGCGCGGCGCATTCCCGTGCCGAGCCGGTCCCGCAGCGAATCGGGGAGTTCTTCGGCGCGGAGCACGGAAAGGGTGGAGCCGGTGCGCCGCGTAGTGAACCCGGCGTGGTGGATGACTTTCTCTAGTTCTTCGACACCTTCCGCCCCGATCTGGTACTCCTCGACGGTTTTCCCGGCGTATTTGGCGATCAGGTCGGCGGGTTCGCCGCGTTCGACGATGCGTCCCTTGGCCATGAGCGCCACTTCGTCGGAGAGCCGCTCCGCTTCTTCGATGTAGTGGGTGGACATGAGGACCGTGACCCCCTCGTCCCGGAGGGCGGAGATGAGCCCCCACAGTTCTTGGCGGACTTGCGGGTCGAGGCCGACAGTGGGCTCGTCGAGGAGGAGCACGCGGGGGCGGTGGACGAGGCCGCGGGCGATGAGCAGTCGGCGGCGCATCCCCCCGGAAAGCTTCTCGGTGAACTCGTGTCGCCGATGCTCCAAGTGGGCGATGCGCAGTGCCCGCTCCACGGCGGCGTCGCGTTCGCGGCGCGGCACCCGGTACAGGTAGGTGAAGCTGCGCAGGTTCTCTTCGACGGTGAGTTCCTCGTCGAGATTGTCGTGCTGGGGCACCACTCCCATGAGGGAGCGCGCCCACTTCGACTTTTGGGGGATGGGATGGCCGAGGACGCTGACGTGTCCTTCGTCCACGGTGCTCTGCGCGGTGAGGATGCGCATGGTGGTGGACTTGCCTGCCCCGTTGGGGCCGAGCAGTCCGAGCACGACACCTTGGGGGACGTCCAGGTCGAGGCCGTTGACGGCGGTGATGTCGCCGAAGCGTTTCACGACCCCGCGGAGCGAGATCGCCGGTGGCGAGTCCGCTGACGGGTCCGGGGAAGGTTCTGGCCTTGCGGGCTGCGACGACGAAGTCATGGGGTTCACCGTAATCGGCGGTCGGATGTGGTCCTAATGATTTTTTCTGCGGCCACGGTGTCGGGAAGTACTGTTGACGGGTGTGATGGAGGGAACTTCCCCGGAACGGCTGCGGGCATCCGACGCGGACCGGGAGCGTGTACTGGCGGTGCTCCGCGAGGCAGTGGCGGACGGCCGTTTGGACTTCGAAGAATTCCAGGAGCGCAGCGACCGGGCTGCCGCAGCACGCCGCCTCGGCGACCTGGTGGGGCTCACCACCGACCTGGTGCCGCCGGAGGCGCAGCCGCTGCGGTTGGACTCCGGGCCGGTGGCCGCGCTGTTCGGTGCGAAGCGGCGGGGCGGACGCTGGGTGGTCCCCAGCCAGCAGTGGGTGTTCTCCCTGTTCGGTAGTGCCGAGCTGGACTTGCGGGACGCGCTGCTCGCCCGGGACCGGGTGGCGGTGGCCGCTTCCGCGTTCTTCGGCCGCGTGGTGATCCGCGTGCCGGAAGGCATGGAGGTGCGGATCCGGCGCCGCTCCTTGTTCGGTAGGCGGGCCGCAGTCCACCCCTCGCCGCTGCGTCACGCCCCCGTGCTGGAGGTTGACGGGGTCAGCCTGTTCGGTTCGGTGCGGGTCAGCACGTCCCGGAAGCGGCGGCTGGGGCGTGGCCGGCCGCGGCGTGAACTGAGGTGAGCGGGGCGCGTGGCCTGCCTGCCGTTGCGGGAGGGCTGCGCACGGCAGGCTGGGACCGGTCTGGCAGTCTGTGGTCTGGCTGAGGCTTGAGTGGGGAGTTGTGGCAGGTGTGCAACCGGGATCAAGGGGTGCGGTCCGCGCACGCCTTCGGGGTCAGTGTCCCGGGCGGGCAGCCGCAGTGCCCCGGGCACCGGGTCTGCTCGCGCCTCCACAGCCGTAGGGGATGGATGGTCGCCGACGGGGCCCCGGGACGGGGCGCACCGTGGGTGTGCGGAAAGGTGGACCGTAGTGGGAGTGGTTTTCCGCGGCTGGCCGGGCTGCCGGCGGCGGGTGCTGCGCCCGGACTGGTCTCCTGCTGCCACGGGGCGCGTCCCCGCAGCACCGCCCTCCCTGTGAGCCTGACCGGCACATGCAACGAGGTTTGTCCTGGAGGTCTTTCAGATGACTGAATACCGCATCGAGCGGGACTCGATGGGCGAGGTCAAGGTTCCTGTCGAGGCCAAGTGGCGGGCGCAGACCCAGCGCGCGGTCGAGAACTTCCCTATCTCGGGGCAGGGCCTGGAGGCCGCGCACATCGCGGCACTGGGCCACATCAAGGCTGCGGCGGCGAAGGTCAACGCTGAGCTCGGTGTGATCAAGGAGGACATGGCCGAGGCGATCCGCGAGGCCGCGCTGGAGGTCGCCGCGGGCAAGTGGAACGACCAGTTCCCCGTGGACGTGTTCCAGACCGGGTCGGGCACGTCCAGCAACATGAACGCGAACGAGGTCATCGCGACGCTGGCCACGGAGCGGCTGGGCCAGCCGGTCCACCCCAACGACCACGTCAACGCGTCCCAGTCGTCCAATGACGTGTTCCCGTCCTCGATTCACATCGCGGCGACCTCCGCGCTGATCAACGAGCTGATTCCGGCGCTGAAGCACTTGGAGGAGACGCTGTCGGCGAAGGCGTCGGAGTTCGCCACCGTGGTGAAGAGCGGCCGCACCCATTTGATGGACGCGACTCCGGTGACCTTGGGCCAGGAGTTCGACGGGTACGCCGCGCAGGTGCGGTACGGCATTGAGCGGATCGAAGCGTCCCTGCCGCGGGTCGCGGAGCTTCCGCTGGGCGGTACGGCCGTGGGGACCGGGATCAACACGCCGGAGGGCTTCTCCGCGAAGGTGATCGCGGAGATTGCGCGGGCTACGGGGCTGCCGCTGACCAAGGCGCGCAACCACTTCGAGGCCCAGGGGGCGCGGGACGCTCTGGTGGAGCTGTCCGGTCAGCTGCGCACGATCGCGGTGAGCTTCTGCAAGATCGCCAACGACATCCGGTGGATGGGTTCGGGTCCGCGGACCGGTCTCAGCGAGATCTTCCTGCCGGACCTGCAGCCGGGGTCGTCGATCATGCCGGGCAAGGTCAACCCGGTGCTGTGCGAGTCGATGCTCCAGGTGGCCTCGCAGGTGGTGGGGAACGATGCCGCGGTGGCGTTCGGCGGGTCGACCGGCAACTTCGAGCTGAACGTGCAACTGCCGCTGATCGCCCGCAACGTGCTGGAGTCGATCCGGCTGCTGGCCAACATTTCCCGGGTGTTCGCGGACCGGTGCGTGGCCGGGATCACCGCTAACGAGGAGCGGTGCCGCGAGTACGCGGAATCGTCGCCGTCGATCGTCACCCCGCTCAACCGCTACATCGGCTACGAGGAGGCCGCCAAGGTCGCCAAGCAGGCGCTCGCGGAGCGGAAGACGATCCGCCAGGTGGTGATCGAACGCGGGTACATCGCCCAGGGCAAGCTGACCGAGGCCCAGTTGGATGAGGCGCTCGACGTGCTGGCGATGACCAACTCGCAGAAGTAGCAGCGGAACCAGTAACGGCGGTGGCCGCGGAAGGCCACCGCCGTGGTGCGCGTGGTGCGGGCCTGGCCTCCTGCCAGGCCCGCGGCGTTTGCGCGGGCGTGGTTAGTACCAGCCGACGCTCTGCGAGTGCTCCCAGGCCGCACACGGGCTGCCGTAGCGGTCCTTGATGTAGCCCAGTCCCCACTTGATCTGGGTGGCGGGGTTGGTCTGCCAGTCGGATCCGGCGCTGGCCATTTTCTCGCCGGGCAGCGCCTGCGGGATGCCGTAGGCGCCGGAGTAGGGGTTGCGGGCCTGGGGGTTCCAGTTGCTCTCCCGCTGCCACAGGGAGTCGAGGCAACTGAACTGGTCGGATCCCCAGCCGTAGTCGGCGAGCATGGCCTGGGCGATCGCCCGAGGGTCGCCGCTGGGGATGGATACGGGTTCCGGTTCTTCCTCTTCTTCCTTTTCCTCTTCCAGGGTGCCGCTGGCGGTGGCGAGGGACTGCGCAAGAGCCTGCTCCCGCTCAGTGCTGGCCTGTTCGAGCTGACCCGCCGGGACTCCCTGGGAGTCGTCGGGGAAGAAGGACTCTGTGTCCGCTTCGTCGGGCAGGATTGCGGCTGAGGCAGCCTGGTCCGGCGCGGCGCCGGTATCGGCGGCGAAAGCGGAGAAGCCGAACGTTGCACCGGCGACAGTGAGCGCCGCCGTTCCAGCCGCGGTAGCGAGCCGCAACGAAATTCGGTTCTTCAGCAAGGATTGGCCTTTCAACGGTCGCATGTCCGGTGGCTTCCCATGCGCTCGAATACACCCCGGATCTTGACAAGGGACTGGGTGGGCGACAGGCGAATCAACGGACACCACCGGCTGCCGTGTCGCCGAAGATCACCGCGCGCAGGGGTGGTTTTGGGGAGTCACCACAGACGACTGCGGAATGCGCGCTCTCGGGGTCTGAACGGAACAGAAACAACCTTGCCGCAAGATCTCGGCATCGTCACGCTACACCCATGGGTGACATAGACCACATTACATATTGGGGCTTTTTTGACAACCAATTCCATAGCGCCCCCGTCTAAAAATAAGGGCGCCTGCCCAGAAAACCGGACAAACGCCCATGTCTGCGGCGGTCAGCCCTCCAGCATCTCCGTGACGAGCGCAGCAATCGGAGAGCGCTCCGACCGGGTCAGCGTAATGTGGGCGAACAGCGGATGCCCTTTGAGCTTTTCGATCACCGCGACCACCCCGTCGTAGCGGCCCACCCGGAGGTTGTCCCGCTGGGCGACGTCATGGGTGAGCACCACCCGCGAGTTCTCCCCGAGCCGCGACAGCACGGTCAGCAGCACGCCGCGCTCCAACGACTGCGCCTCGTCCACGATCACGAACGAGTCGTGCAGGGAACGCCCCCGGATGTGGGTGAGCGGCAGCACCTCGAGCATGCCGCGGTCCACGACCTCGTCGATGACGTCCTGCGTGGTCAGCACCGAGAGAGTGTCGTGCACCGCCTGCGACCACGGCGACATCTTCTCGTACTCGGTGCCCGGCAAGTACCCCAAGTCCTGACCGCCCACCGCGTACAACGGCCGGAACACCACCACCTTGCGGTGCTGCTGGCGTTCCAGGACCGCCTCCAGCCCGGCGCACAGCGCCAGCGCCGACTTGCCCGTACCGGCCCGACCGCCCAGCGAGACGATGCCGACCTCCGGGTCGGTGAGCAGGTCAAGGGCGATGCGCTGCTCCGCGCTGCGCCCATGCAGGCCGAACACGTCACGGTCGCCGCGCACCACCTTGACCGACTTGTCAGGCAGCACCCGGCCCAGGGCCTTGCCCCGTTCGGAGACCAGCACCAGGCCCGTGTGGCACGGCAGGTCCCGCGCCTCCTCGATATCGGTGGTTCCGTGAGCGAAGAGCTCCTCGATCTTGTGGGCAGGAACCTCGAGCTCCGCCATTCCGGTCCATCCGTGCTCGATGGCCAGTTCCGCGCGGTACTCGTCTGCGGCCAGACCCACCGACGAGGCTTTGATCCGCAGCGGAAGGTCCTTGCTGACCAGGACCACGTTGTTGTTCTCGGCGGCGAGGTTGCGCGCCACGGTGAGGATGCGCGTATCGTTGTCGTCCTGCCGGAACCCGGCCGGGAGGACCTCGGGGTTGCTGTGGTTCAGTTCCACCCGAAGCGTGCCGCCCTGGTCGTTGACCGTTACCGGAGTGTCGAGAGCACCGTAAGCGACCCTCAGATCGTCGAGCTTGCGCAGCGCCTCCCGGGCGAAATAGCCCAGTTCAGGATGGTGTCGCTTGCTTTCCAGTTCAGAGATGACGACGATCGGCAGGACCACCTCGTGCTCGGCGAAACGGGTGATCGACAGGGGGTCCGCCAGCAGGACACTCGTATCGAGGACGTAGGTGCGCCGGCTGCTGTCTCCTGCGGCGGGGCTAGGGCGGACAGGGTCACGGTGAACGGTCGAGGAACTAGCCACTCGTTCTCCCCCTGGGCGCGGTCAAGCGCCCTAGACTCACGGGAATCCAAGGACCGGGACCAGCCCCATGAGGGCCGGGACCGGCCCCCTTCGTGATGGTTTCCTGTCTCGCCAGGAGCATCAATGAGTCGGGGCCTCCCGCGTGGTGGGTATGCGCACCCCACCACCGCTATTGACGGTACCCCGCTCATCCGAAAGAGCAAGACCTTTATTCGACCAATTCGTGAATAAGTCGTTACCTTAACCCGGTCGACCCTTGGGAGAACAGGCTGTCAGCAGCCGAAACGCCGCTGGCGCACACTGTAGGAGCGCAGCGCGCGCAGAAAGTCGATCTTGCGGAACGCGGGCCAGAAGACTTCGCAGAAGTAGAACTCCGAGTGGGCGCTCTGCCACAGCAGAAAGCCGGAGAGCCGCTGCTCCCCGGAGGTGCGGATGAGGAGGTCGGGGTCGGGCTGACCGCGGGTGTAGAGGTGCTTGGCGATGTCGTCGAGGTCGAGCCGCTCAGCCAGCTCCTCCAGCGTGGTGCCTTTCGCGGCCTCTTCGAGCAGCAGCGAGCGGACCGCGTCGGCGATCTCGCGGCGCCCGCCGTATCCCACGGCGACGTTGACGAGCAGCCCGGGGTTGCGCTCGGTGGTGGTCCCCGCTTCCTTCATCACCTGGGCTGTGGAGGCGGGCAGCAGGTCGAGGGCGCCCATGGGGTTGACCCGCCGCCCTTCGTTGCAGAGCCGCCGCACTGTGTTCTCGATGATCTCGAACAGCGGTTCCAGCTCTTCGGGGGGACGCGCGAGGTTGTCGGTGGACAACAGCCACAGGGTGACGACCTGCACCCCGACTTCATCGCACCAGTCGAGTAATTCGAAGATCTTCTCGGCGCCCGCCCGGTGCCCTTCTTTCGGGCTGGACAGTCCGCTGAGCCTGGCCCACCGGCGATTCCCGTCGAGGATCACTCCCACGTGCCGGGGCTTTGGAGCGTTGCTCAGCGCACGCTCCAAGCGCCGTTCGTACAGCCGGTAGAGAGGGATGCGCAACAGCCCCATGGACGGTAGTACCTCTCCTGACACCTTCGAGGCCGCGAACACGGCAGCGGACACGCGGGGTCTCCGGCACGTGCACCGTGCCGGAACACCACCGCAGGCATGATCGCACGACGGGTTGCTTCAGCCGTCGATCAGTCCTTAACAGTAGTCAAGAACTGGGACTGCGACGACCATCTCCTTCGCCGTCTTTTGCGTGGAATGCCCCTCAGTTCACCGCGAGGGCCTGGCGAACCCGTTTGCGGCCTTCGTGGATACGCGATTTGACGGTTCCCAGCGCCAGGTCGAGCTGGGCTGCGATCTCCCCGTACTCCATCTGGCACAGGTCGCGCAGCACGAGGGGGGCGACCAGGTTAGGCCGGTCCTTCTCCAACTGGTCGAGCGCTTCCAGCAGGTCGATCCGCGACCCGGCGATGACGCTCGTGGTGCGCGGGTCAGTGCGGTGCGGCAGGCGGTCGGCTTCCGTGGGCATCTCCGCGGCCCGCCGCTTGAGTGCCCGGTAGGTCTGCCGCGCAGAGTTGGAGACCACCGTGTAGAGCCAGGTCGTGAACATCGAATCGCCGCGGAAGTTCTGGATGTTGGCGGCCACCCGCATCAGCGCGTCCTGGCAGGCCTCCTCAGCGTCCTGCCGGTAGGGCAGGAAGCGGGCACAGCGACGCAGGACGTCAGGTTGGATGCGGCGCAGCAGTTCTTCGAGCGCGGCTTCGTCCCCCTCTTTGGCGCGCAGCGCCAGTTGCTCGAGGGACTCTTCCTCACCCGGAGCGTGGTTGGGGCTTACCGTTTCAGAAGACTGGTCTGCTTTGGTCACGACGGACACTCCCCACTGACGATAGTCGCGTCCAGCTATTACACGCATACCTCCGCAAAAAGGTTGACACATTTTCCCGAACTGCTGACCAGTCGTGACAAGATTCTGCATCTAAGGCAAGGTGCTGCAGCGGCCAATCCTGATGCGTGCACCTCTGCTACCACGACATTCCCACACATTCCAGAAATATCGGCACTATCCTGACTTCCTCCCCGCGCCAGCCGCCCCGTCGACATCACCGGCCCCCTGCAGGAGCGGGCTCAAGGCTGCGCTACCCCGCTGCCCGCGACCAGCCTCAGCGTCTCGCCTGCACTGGCGTGGACGGGCTCCCCTGACTGCTGTGGGCTGGGACCACTCACCGGGAAAGGGGCCAACCACACTTCCCCTTGTCGATCACATCAATGACGACAGCGGATGGCCGCCTACTCCTACCGCCGTATCGAGGTGGCCGCTGAGTTCGGCGCGGTGGTCTTCTGCCCCACGCATCGACCAGCACACCTTTGACCGAGAAATCCTGATATCCGACACGGCCTGTGGCCGGAGCGCCGTGGCGCAAGCGCCGCCGAGCCGCATGGACTCGGCTACCTCAGACGAGTCCTGTGATCGCAGCCATCGCACCGCCCAGGCCGAGCACACAGCCCGCAGCCTGTGTGGGGAGTCCATGCTTCCAAGGACGTGGGCAGGATGACGGGACCGTACCGGTCACGGCGGTGGCCAGCTCCGGCGCGCATCGCGGCTACCGTGCCCAGCCCACGTTCTCGCACCCGGACGATGGATGCACTAACTGTGACGAACGGAACACAAAACCGGGGTATGTCGGCGGCATAGCGACCGCGGGGCACTCCCCCCGCTTACTCCGACTCTCTGAAAGAAGGCCCGCACGCGCGGGCGGGAAAACACGCCAGCACAGGGCCCGGAGCCCGGCGGCGTGCTCGTGCGCGTGCACAGACGGCGCCCTCCGCCCTCCTCCCCATGGCAAGATCACGGTGTCAAGGTCACCAAGACGTGGTAAGCAATACCTGTGGCACAACCGGAACGTTTCGGGCGTTATCGCGTCCTGCGGCGGCTGGGTTCGGGCTCGTTCGCCACCGTCTGGTTGGGACACGACGATCTGCTCGACACCCCGGTCGCTATCAAAGTGCTCGCTGAGAACTGGGCACACAACCTCGACATTCACCAGCGTTTCGTCGAAGAGGCGCGCATCCTGCGCCAAGCCGACTCCGAGTGGCTGGTGCGTGTCCACGACATCGGGACCCTGCCCGACGACCGCCCCTACTTTGTGATGACCTACGCCGACCGGGGCAGTGTCGCCGACCGGATCGCCCAGGGTCCCCTGCCGCTCGACGAGGCGCTCCGGCTGCTCACCGAGATCGGGCAAGGTGTGACCGTGCTGCACCGGCACGGCACCATCCACCGCGATATCAAGCCGTCGAACGTCCTGTTGCAGTCCAGCCCGGTCGGGGAGCGGGTGCTCGTCGCCGACCTAGGGTTCGCCAAGAGCATCGACGGTGCCTCCGGGTTCACCGCGTCTGCGGGCACCCCCGGCTACATGTCCCCCGAACAGAGCGTGGTCGGCGGCGACATCGATGTCCGCGCCGATGTCTACTCGCTGGGCGCGGTCGCCTACGAACTGGTCACCGGCAAACGCCCGCCCAGCCCTCCGGTGCGTGTCCCGCCGAGCCGGCTGCGCCCTGGGGTGCCGCCTGCCCTCGACGAGCTCATCATGTCGGCGCTGTCCCCGAACCGCAGCGACCGGCCGCCCGACGCGGCGACTTTCACCTCCCGTATCCGGGAGATCCGCATGTCGCCCGACCTGGAGTTGGCGACACCGTGGTGGCAGCGGTACCGCGCCACGTGGACCCGCCTGGTCGCCTTGGTCGCGACCGCGGTGGCCGTGCTCGGGGTGGCTCCGGCAGCCTCGGCCTCCCCGCATCTGCCGATGATGGAGATCTACGACGCCAGCGGAGAACTCCACGTGCGGGTGCCCACCCCGTGGCTCCGCCAGATGCAGCTCAACGGGTGGTCGCCGCGGGAACTCGGCCTGCCCGGGGGCCATGAACCGGGCCTGCTGGTCGCCACGGATCTCGACGCCTGGTCCGATGCCAGACAGTCGGTCTCCGGCCTGTTCGCTGGACTGTTCGTCTCTGACGGCCAGTCCCCCGACCTGGACCGGCTGATCTCTTCTGGTCTGTGCTCGGGCCAGCCGCAGCGGCAGCGGTTCACCAACGCCCACTGGGACGGCGAACTGTGGCAGTGGGTCGACTGCTCCCCGGACAGTTCCGAAGGGGACGTGTTTACTGCTGCCGTGTTGCAGCACCGCGGCCAGGAGCGGACCCTCTACCTGGAGATCCGCCAAACGGAGCACCAGCCGCAGACGGTTGCGGAGATTCTGGACGGGCTCCGGCTGATCTCGTAGCTCCGGTCTTTTCGGGAGTGCGCCCGGAAAAGCAGGAACAGCTCCGCGTCCTGCCGCGGTTCTCCGTCCCTTCGGCTGGCCCTCGTTACCGGGCAGAGCAGCGAGTCTCGGGGGCCGGTCCCGCGTCTTCCCGGGCCGCGGGAGCGTCGTCTCTGCGCAGTTGCGGTGCGGAACGGCTCACCGCCGTGACGGCGTGGTCCGCACCGGCAATGCTGACGTCGCTGTCCAGGCCCGGCTCAGCGATATCCCGGCCCTGCTGTTCCCGCAGCCGGCGGAGCGCACCGTGGACTGTGGCCGGTGGATTCGCGACTCGGAAATTGACCAGGCCCCTGACCAGGCCGCGAAAAGAGACCGGGAAAACCGGGTCGAACAGGGTCCGTTCCGTCTCCTCGTCGCGGATCGCGACAGCGACAACGGAGTAGAAGACGGCTACAGCCAGAACGAGGGCGGGGATCACCCAGAAAAACGACTGCATCGCTGTTCCTCTCCGCTATGGCGTCACCAGTTCGTCAACGGTCACCTCCACGACGGTGAACTGTGCCGAACCACCGCGCCGCGGTGCAGCCGGTGGCTTTTCCCGGCACCTCACCTCAGGGATAAAAGATCATTACCCGACAAATAATGACAAAACCCAACAAATGCCCCACGGGTGTGGTGGTCGGCTGGAGTCAGACCATTCCCCGGCCGCCCCCAGCCGGCAGGAGAGGAATACCGCTATCAGCGCTGTGCACCGCAGGGACTTTCGGATGCAGACTTTTCTGCTCCGACTTGTCCCGCCCCCGAAACCGCCTGTTCCGCAGTGGTCGGAGCAGTTCCGGGCCCCGTACTCGGCTGCCGTGCCCGGGGAGCACCCGCCGCAGGTCAGGAGATCGCTTTGAAGCGGGACAGATCCGCTGAGCGGACAATCAGGTCATACTCTTCGGCGCGCTCCTCCACCATGACCGGCACATCGAATTCCAAGTCCGCTTCGGGGACATACCAGGCGCGAGTGCGGAATGTCCCCCCGCCCGTGCACGTGATCAGCCACTCGCTGTACTTCGTCTCTTCCCCGCTGACCAGCAGGAAATCGCCGTGCTCAACGATCTCGGAGTGCTCGGCCCGAATCCGTGCATTGAGCTCGGGGCGCTTCGGGCACGACGCCCACGGCCGCCGCCAACTGTCCGGGTCCGTCAACTCCGCGCCCTCCGGGTCGATCAGCCCCTCTTCAGACGCGTTGATCCGGATGCGCAACGCCTCGCTCGGGCAGTTGCCGCCCGGGGCGGGCCCCACTTCCGGCGGCGAAAGGCAGTTGTCGGCGATATCCGTGTGCCAGCCGTCCGGCAGCACTACGTTGATCCCGGTGTAGTTGTGCAACGTGGCCTCGTCGGACACCTGGAAACCTGATTCGGACGAAGCCATCGGATGCGCGAGCCCAGGCATCACCTGCGAGGGCGTGCCGAAACCGCATGCCGGAGCCGCCAATATCGACGCGGCCAGCGGGAACGCCGCAGCCCTGGTTGCCCGCACACGCTCCTCCTTTCCTTGCCCGCCGCTTCCCGCTCTCACCAGGCGGGCGAACGGAATCACGGTATCCCCCGTAAACCATTCCGTGGTTTCCTGCATCTCATCAGATAGGGAGCACAGTGGCGGGTTGACGAGACTCCGCCACGCACCCGTCATCGCGTCCTCTCGGAGCCTGCGTGGGGGCTTGCTCCGGGAGGACGCCCCCCTTGCGGGGTCTGCTCAGCTCAAGCTCTGGCGAGCTCCGCGGTCAACTCTTCGGTGGTCGTAGCCGGAAGCCGGCAAGTGAAGTTCCGGCACACGTAGGCCGCGGGACGCCCGTCCACCAGGGTCCGACCCTCCAGCAGCCCGATCCCCCCATCGTTGACGCCGTCGCCTCGGCTCACCACTGTCCCGGGCGTCGTGGCCAGCAGCGCGGTGCGGTGCAGCTCCTCGGCCACAGGATCCCCCTTGGGGCCCACTACAGCGATTTCGACCGGTCCGGCAAGAAGCGCCTCGGCGACCGCCATTCCCCACCCGGCGAACCTCGGGGTCTTCTCTGCGAGCGTGGAGACCACGCCGAGCGCGGCTTCCGCGGCCTCCCGATGCCGGAAAGAGCCGGTGAGCGCCGCGTAGCTGAGCAGGGCGCCCGCTGCCGCCGACCATCCTGAGGGGGTGGCGTCGTCGGTGAACTCGCGCGGCCGGTTGAACAGCGCTTCGGCGTCGTCTGCGGTGTCGTAGAACCCGCCCGAACCGTCGGTGAACCGGGTGAGCACGGTCTCCAGCAGCTCACCGCACACCCCCACCCACCGGATCTCCCCGGTCACCGCGTGCAGGGCCAGCAGCCCTTCCGCGAGGTTGGCGTAGTCCTCCAGCACTCCGGCGCTCGTGCCAGGGACCCCGTCGCGGGACACCCGGACCAGCCGCCCGTCCGCGTAGTGCCGTTCCACCACCAGGCGAGCCGCCTCCCGGGCCCGCTCCACCAGGTCGGGACGGTCCAACAGAGCGCCCGCCTCGGCGAGCCCCGCGATCGCCAGCCCGTTCCACCCCGTCACCACCTTGTCGTCGCGGGCTGGTGGGACCCGATTGGCGCGGGCCTTACGCAGCCGGTCGCGGACGTAGGCGTACCGCTCACGGTCGTCCGGATCAGCACGGAGCTGCAGCACCGACGTGCCGCGTTCGAAAGTGCCCTGCTCGGTGACACCGAACAGTTCAGCGGCCCAGGCACCGTCCTCCTCCCCCAGCACGTCGCGCAACTGGGCAGGGGTCCACACGTAGTAGCGGCCCTCCTCGCCTTCGCTGTCCGCGTCCAGCGCACTAGCGAAACCGCCTTCCGCGGTGCGGAGCTCCGCCACCATCCAGTCGGCGGTCTCCACGGCGACCCGGCGGGCCAGCTCGTCCCCGGTCTGCCGCCACAGGTGGGTGTAGCAGCGCAGCAGCAGCGCATTGTCGTACAGCATCTTCTCGAAGTGCGGCACGGTCCACGTGGCGTCGACCGCGTAGCGGGCGAACCCTCCGGCGAGCTGGTCATAGATCCCGCCGCGCGCCATCGCCTCGGCGGTGTGCCGCACCATGCGGAGCGCTTCCGTCTCCGCGCCGTCGCTGACCCGGGCATGGTGGCGCAGCAGGAACTCCATCACCGGGGACGGCGGGAACTTCGGGGCAGTGCCGTACCCCCCGTTGACGGTGTCGTACTCGGCTGCCAGCCGCGCCACCGCCTGCTCCAGGACCTGCGCGCTTGGCGGCGGCCCGCTAGGCAGCGTGCGGGGGGCGCTCAACGCCTCGGCCACCCGCTTGCCCTGCCCCACCACCCCGGTGCGATCGGTGCGCCACGCGTGGCTGATCCCGAGCAGCAGCCGCTGGAAATGCTCCCGGGGAAAGTAGGTGCCGCAGTAGAACGGCTCCCCGTCCGGGGTGGCGAACACCGTCATCGGCCAGCCGCCGTGCCCCGTCATCGCCTGGGTGGCTTCCATGTACACCGCGTCCACGTCCGGCCGCTCCTCCCGGTCGACCTTGACGTTGACGAAGTTGGCGTTCATGATCTGCGCGGTCTGCTCGTCGGCGAACGACTCCCGCGCCATGACATGGCACCAGTGGCAGGCGGCGTACCCGATGGACAGCAGGATGGGCACGTCGCGGCGGCGCGCCTCAGCGAAAGCCTCCTCCCCCCACGGGTACCAGTCCACCGGGTTGTCGGCGTGCTGGAGCAGGTAGGGGCTGGTGGCGTGAGCAAGACGGTTGGGCATATCTCCTACTCTGCCCGTTGTCTCGACTCAAGACACCCGAAAAAATCAGCGGCCCCGCCGGGAGCAGCGGGGCCGACAGCATGACACCGGGTCAGTCCTCTCGGTCCTCCGGCTTGGTCTGCTCGGCCTCCTTCTCCTTCGCGGAGTCCTCGGTGAAGTCACGAGAGCGGGCGATGTCCAAGTGCCGCCGCATGGAGCGCATGAGCAGGAACAGCACCCCGCCGATAAGCGCGATGACGGTGAATCCGAGCAGACCCGGGGTCACCAGGTCGTTTACGGAGTCTGCGAGCTGGAGCGCCGAGAGGTTCATAGTCTCAATTCTCACACCTTGTCGCGGATGCCCGCGAAGAGGTCGTCCTCGGGCAGTTCGGTATCGACGAAGGACCGCGCCAGGTGGTAGTCCTCGGTGGGCCACGCCTCACGCTGGATGTCGTTAGGCACGGCGAACCAGAAGCTGTTCGGGTCGATCTGGGTGGCGTGTGCGAGCAGCGCGCGGTCGCGCACTTCGAAGTACTCGCCGCACTCGACACGCGTAGTGATCTCCCAGCGCCGCGTGTCGCGCTTCTCCAAGCGCTTCATCCAATCGGCGTAGGGGTTCTCCATGCCGCGGTCGCTGAGCACTTTGGCGATGGCTTCGAAACGCTCCAGGGGGAAGGACACGTGGTAGTAGAGCTTGCTCGTCTGCCACGGCTCCCCGGTGCCCGGGTAGCGCTCAGGGTCGGCGGCGGCCTCGAAGGCTTCCACCGACACCTTGTGGCACATGATGTGGTCCGGGTGCGGGTAGCCGCCCTGCTCGTCGTAGGTGATCATGACGTGCGGCCGGAACTCGCGCACCAGACGCACCACAGGTTCGGCAGCGACCTCCAGCGGCTGCAGCGCGAAGCACCCTTCAGGCAGCGGGGGCGGAGGGTCGCCTTCCGGGAGCCCGGAGTCGATGAACCCGACGAACACCTGTCGGACACCGAGGATGCGCCGGGCCTCCTCCATTTCCTTGCGCCGGACTTCCGCGATGTTCTCCCGGATCTCCGGACGGTCCATCGCGGGGTTGAGGATCGAGCCGCGTTCGCCACCGGTGAGGGTGACCACCAGCACTTCCGCGCCTTCGTTCACGTAGCGCGCCATCGTGGCCGCGCCTTTGCTCGACTCATCGTCGGGATGGGCATGCACGGCCATAAGCCGCAACCGCTCGGACAATTTGGGAAGCCCCTCGATGTCGTAGTCGGACGGCGTTCACCACCCCGCCAGCCCGCTGGTCCGCGCTGGCGCGGCGCGAAACAGCACGGGCGGAGTGTGAGCCTGCTAAGGCAGGGATATCTTAGACAACTGTAGGTCCCACTTCCGGAGATTCCCTATGCCGCCCCAGCCCGACAACCCTTTGCGTGCCGCCGCCCAGCCGGTCTCGGGCACGCGGCGACGCCTCGGCAACCAGCCGTTCTTCTTCGTGCTCGGCGTTATCGCCGCCATCATCTTCACGATCGGCTGGGGTGCTGCTCTCTTCAGCTACAGTGGCAACACGCTGGGGCAGGTGCATCATCAAACGTTCGCGTGGCGGATCGTCTCCGACACGGAGGCTCGAATCTCCTTCCAGACCAACAGCAGTTCGGGTGCGCGCTGTCTGATCCGCGCCTACGACGAGTACCACGTCGAAGTCGGAACAACCGAAGTGACTGTTGAGGGGGGACTACGGGAAGTGGAGGCAACAATCGACACCGTTCGTCGCGCTACGACGGTACAAGTCGTCTCTTGCAGGGAACAAGCTTTCTCAAACGAGCCTGTCCACAAGTAGTTCCCAACCGCCCCTCGACAAGAGGAGCACCGATATCGAGCCCTCAACCTGACTCCGGTCGGGCGTCCGCATCGCGCTGTCCAGCGGGATTCCGGGCGTCGGTTGCCGTTACGCAACGTCACGCCGATTGATGGGCTCGATGCTAATCTCGTAGTTTCATCTACCGCGCCCCGAGCGCGGTCCCTAGAACCATCGAGGGAGTTCCCGTGACCGAGACCCGTGATGACAACGTCACCTGGCTCACTCAGGAGGCGTACGACCGGCTCACTGCCGAGCTGGAGTATTTGTCAGGGCCTGGTCGCATCGAGATCGCCGACCGGATCGAAGCCGCTCGGGAAGAAGGCGACCTGAGGGAGAACGGCGGCTACCACGCGGCCAAGGAAGAGCAGGGGAAGATCGAGGCCCGCATCGCCCACCTGCAGTCGATCCTGAGCAACGCGCGCGTCGGCCAAGCTCCGCAGCGCGAAGGCGTGGTCGGCCCTGGTATGACGGTGACGATCAAGTTCGAGGGCGACGAGGAAGAGATGACCTTCCTCCTCGCCTCCCGGGAAGAGAGCGGGGCACCCATCGACGTGTACTCCCCTAAATCCCCGCTGGGGGAGGCCATCAACGGCAAGAAAGTCGGGGAGAAGGTCACCTACAAGCTTCCGAGCGGTAAGGAAGCGACCGTAGAAATCCTCGACGCCGTTCCGTACAACGGCGGCTCATAACCCCTACAAGCACAACGCGGAAGGGGTGGCCGAGAGCCACCCCTTCCGCGTTGTGCGGTGGCGTCGGGAACGCAGTGGACACTGGCGGCCACTCCTCGAGTGGGAGCGCACCACAGGAAAGACGTCATAATCGTCCTGTTCACTGCTCTTGGTTGCCATCGTCTGGAGTGCCCCACTATGACGCACCCGCACCCGTCGCCCGCTCAACCCCCGTCGCCCTACCTGGGGCCTCCCCCGCCCCCGGGGCCTTTCCCGCACGGGGCCTACCCGCCTCCGCCCGGCGTGTTCCCGCAGCCGCCCGAGGTTGCCAGTTGGGGACGGCGGGTCGCCGCTTTCCTCATCGACTCGGTCCTCGCGCAGGTGCTCACTTTCGGGGTGATCCTTATCGGCGCCCTAGTCGCCGCACTGGTGGACAACATCGCCTATCCCGAATACATCCACTCGGACACGATGAGCCCTGCCGCGATCACCATCGTGCTCACGGCGCTGTTCGCCGCGTTCGCCACCGCCATCGCCTACTGGTCGCTGCCGCACGCCAAGTGGGGAAAGACCATCGGCAAGTGGATGCTCGGCATCCGGGTGATCGCCGCGAACACGGGGACGCCCCCGTCCGTGGGCCGCGCGCTGGGGCGCTACTTCTTCTTCGCGCTGCTCTCGTTCCCCATGATCACGTTCTTCGTCGACTGCCTGTGGCCGCTGTGGGACTCCCGGGGACAGTCCCTCCACGACAAGGTCGCCGGAACCTACGTCATCCGCGGCTAGCCCGGGGAGGGAGGCGAAAGCCACGAGCCCCACATATCGCGACAACTAGCGATAATGTTCGGGTGACTATTCCTCCCTGGAACCACCCTTCTGGACAGCCGCACGGGATTCCGCATCCCTATCCCGCCGGGGGGAGCGGGGGCTATCCCGCAGTCCCGCATCCCCCGCACGCTCGCATCCACGTCCCCACGGGGATGCCCCTCGCCGGGTTCGGACGCCGCCTGTGGGCGCGGATCATCGACTACTTCCTCCTGAGCGTGCTCGTGTTCCTGCTCGGGTTCGGAATCCTGTTTCTCGTCTTCCTGGCCTACCCCGGCCTGGAGGAGACCTCGGATACCTTCGACGCCACGTTCGGTTTCCTGTTCCTCTTCGGCTGGGGACTGGCCTCGTTCCTGTACGACTGGTTCTTCCTCGCCGCGACTGGGCGCACCCCCGGCAAGATAATGACCCGGCTGCGGGTGATCAGCGCCACCGGCACCCCGCTCAGCCAAGGACAAAGCGCCCTGCGCAGCGCGGTGTTCGGCTTCCCGCACTCCCTGCTGTGCCTGGGACACCTCTTCCTGTGCGTGTCCTGCCTGGTGATCGCCGGCGACAGCCAGGCTCAGGCACTGCACGACAAGATGGCGCGCACCGTCGTCATCCACACCCCTTAGTCTCGGCGGTCGCGGCCGCGCCGTCCGCGGGAGGCCGGGCCGTCACCCCCGGAACGCCAGCATGCACGCGGTGAAACCGTGCAGGTGGTTGCGTCCGGCAACGGGGCCGATCTCTCCTGCCGCGAAGAAACCGCCGACCGCATCAATCCCGAGAATCTGCTGGACCCGGCGTACGTCGTGGTCGGCGCTCGGGAACATCCCGCTGCCCCGGCCATTGCAGGAGAACAGCAGGGCCCCTTCCGCGGTGCCGCCGGTGTCGTGAGCGAACAACCGCAGCCGTTCCAGCAGATCGCTGTCTGCGGTGGCCTGGTCGCGGACTTGGAAGCGGACGGTCTGCCCCACGTCCACGACATCGCCGATGGTGATCGTCGACTGCTCCGGATCAGCGTCCAGCACGCCCCGGATCAGGAAGTCGCCGCTTTCGTGCCGGTCCGCATACTCGTCGATAGCGATGCCGATGTGGAGTCCGTCCGCGACGAGCTGCTGCTCTTCCGGGGGGAGCGCGCTCACAATGGACTCCAGTTTCGCGTAGGCGGGGGTGCCCGCCAGTTCGATGAGGACGTTGTCCTCGGCTTTGGTGACGACCATGGAGGGGCCGATGGGACGGCATCCCTGGCTCACCACCGTGCCCAGCACTCCGTTCCCGCCGAACAGCAGTCCCACGGCCCCGGCCTGCACGGTCTCGCCCTGCAGGAACAGCCGGACGCTGTCGCCGCCATAGGTGCCGTCGGCCAGCCCGCCCACGATAGGCAGACCGTCCAGGATCGTGTTGCTGTGCTCCACGAACGTGTGCGTGGGGAACACGTACGGGTTCGCCAGCAGGAGCGCCGCCTGGTCCGCGGGGGTGGGTTCCAGCACGCCGATGACCGCGAGCTGGTCGCCTTCCGCGATCGCGGCGAGTTCGAACGGGGTCATGGTGACGCCGGGCAGCATCGCAGCCCACACGCTGACCGCGCCCTGCCCTTCGGTGCCCCGCCCACCGCCGATCACCCCGCCGGCGCTGCAGCCGATCGTGGTCGCCCCCTCGGCGAGGGCCATGGCACGTTCCCCAGCGAGCGCCACTTCCTCCGGGTCGATACCGCTGACGAACACGCAGACGAGGTCGGCTGGGCCGTCGAGTCGCTCAAGCGCCTGCCTGGTTGCGCGTTCAGCCGCGCTCACTAGGTCGACCCCGGTAGCCAGGGCGTCGCTGAACCGGGTCACTGTCGCCTCCTCGCCGTCTACCGTGAGCGGTCTCTCACGGGCATCGCCATTCTCTCTTGTTGCCGGTTCTCCTTGCATGCGGAACATTCCCTTTACCCCAGAATCCCGGGGGTCAGGCATGGCGCCGTCTTCTGCCGTGGCAGGGGGCGTGGGATTCCGCACACCTGTGTCCGCCACAACCGCGATGCGGTGAATAGACTCGAAGGTGTGCCCGATCACGTCGACCTTCCGCACACCCTGGGCGCGTTGCGCGCTTCGGGGCACCGCTACCGGTCAGTCAAAGACGAAATCCGCGAAAATCTCCTGCATCGGATCCGGTCGGGGGAGGAACGCTTCCCCGGGATCGTGGGGTTCTCTGAAACCGTACTGCCGCAACTCGAACGGGCCCTCCTTGCCCGGCATGACGTGGTGCTCCTGGGTGAACGTGGCCAGGGAAAGACACGGCTGATCCGTACACTCACGGGTCTGCTGGACGAGTGGAGCCCGGCCGTGGCGGGCTGCGCGCTCAACGACCACCCCTACGCGCCGGTCTCCCCTCAAGCCCGTCGGATGGTCGCTGAATACGGCGACGACCTGCCTATCGTGTGGCGGCACCGCGACGAGCGGTACAGCGAGAAGCTGGCGACCCCCGACACCAGCGTCGGCGACCTCATCGGCGACATCGACCCGGTCAAACTCGCGGAAGGGCGTAGCCTCGGCGACCCGGAGACGGTGCACTACGGCCTGGTACCGAGGTCGAACCGGGGCGTGTTCTGCCTCAACGAGCTGCCCGACCTGGCCGCGCGCGTCCAGGTTGCGCTGTTCAACGTGCTTGAAGAGCGGGACGTGCAGATCCGCGGCTACCAGTTGCGGCTGCCGTTGGACATGCTCGTGGTGGCGAGCGCCAACCCGGAGGACTACACCAACCGGGGCCGGATCATCACCCCGCTCAAGGACCGGTTCGGCGCGGAGATCCGCACCCACTACCCGGTGGAGCTCGACGACGAGATCGCCCTGATCGAACAGGAGAGCCGGCTGTCGCCGGAGGTGCGTGTCCCCCCGCACCTGGTGGAAGCGGTCGCCCGGTTCACCCGGCTGGTGCGCGAGTCCCCGTCCGTGGATGAACGCTCCGGGGTGTCGGCCCGGTTCGCGATCGCCGCAGTGGAGACGGTGGCTGCCTCCGCGGAGCGCCGTGCCGCGATGACTGGCGAGCAGGCGGTGGCGCGGGTCTGTGACCTGCCGTGCATTACGGCGGTGCTGCGCGGCAAGGTGGAGTTCGACCTGTCCGAGGAGGGCCGGGAGAACGCGGTCTTGGAGCACTTGCTGAACCGCGCCGTCTACGACACGTTCCGTCGTGTCTTCAGCGGAGTGGACTTGGGACCGCTCACCGAGCGCTTCTCCTCCGGTGCGGCCGTGGAGTCGGGGGATCTGGTGAGTGCGGAAGAGCTCCTCGCACGGGTGGGCCCGTTCACCGGGCTGGCGGAGCTCGTCAAGCGGGTCGCCCCGGACAGCGACGACGATCCGGTGTCGGCTCCCGGCTATGCGGCGGCCGCGGTGGAACTCGCGTTGGAGGGCCTGTATTTGAGCCGGAGGCTGTCGAAGGACACGCTGCCGCACGGGGCCCGGTACCGGATCTGACCGGAATAGGCGCAGATGAGCGGATTCCGCTACCGGAGTTACGTGGACGGCCCCGACCCGTTGCGTCCCCCTTTCGACGTGCGTTCCGCGGTGGACGCGCTGGGGCGTGCGGTGCTGGCCGGTGCGTCGCCCACGCGGGCGCTGCGTGATCTGCTGCGCCGCGGCACCCGCGGGGTGCGCGGACTGGACGAGCTGCTGCGCCACGTGCGGGAACGGAAGGAGCAGCTCCGCTCGCAGGGCAGGCTGGACGGCACGCTCGCCCAGGCGCGCCGCCTGCTGGACCAGGCCGTGGGCCAGGAGCGGGCGGTGCTCTTCCCGGATCCGAGCGACGAAGCCCGGCTCCGGGAACGGGAGCTCGACGACCTGCCCGCTGATCCGGCCGCGGCGATCCGGCGACTCGCCGGCTACCAGTGGCGCTCTCCGGACGCCCGTCAGACGTTCACCCAGCTCCAGGAGCTGCTGCGCCGCGAAATCCTCGACGCCCAGTTCCGCGGTATGCGGCAGGCCATGGCCCGGGGCACGCCTGAGGAGCTGCAGCGGGTGCGCGCCATGCTGGACGCGCTGCACGGGATGCTGGACGCGGACGACCGCGGGGAGCACACCCAGGCCGACTTCGAGCGGTTCATGGCCGAGTTCGGGGACTTCTTCCCGGACCGTCCGCGTACCCTCGACGAGCTTGTGGACGTGCTGGCCTGCCGTTCCGCGGCCATGCAGCGGCTCTTCGACTCGCTGACCCCCGAGCAGCGGGCCGAACTGCTGGCGCTTAGCGCGCAGGTCATGCGGGACGCCGGGCTGGCCGACGCGGTCCAGCGGCTCGGGGAGCGGCTGCGGGCCCGCCGCCCCGACCTGGTCTGGTCCGGCGGGGTCGCGGTCGACGGGGACGCGGAGCTCGGGCTCGGCGACGCCACCACTGCGGTGGCGGAACTCGCTGACCTGGCTGAACTGGAGGAGGCTCTCGGCCAAGGGTACGCGGGGGCCCGGCTGGACGACATCGACACGGCCGCACTACAGCGGGTGCTGGGCCGGTCCGCAGCCGAGGATGTGGCGCGGCTGCGCGCCCTGGAGCGGGAGCTCCGCGACCGGGGCTACCTGTCGGGGTCGCGCGACCGGGTGCAGCTCACCCCGAAGGCGGTGCGGGCGCTCGGGGAGGTGGCGCTGCGCGACGTACTGTCCGGTGCGGGGCGGCGTCCCGGCACGCACGACACGCGGGAAGGGGGCCCGGCCGGGGAGCTGACCGGAGCCAGCCGGCCGTGGCGTTTCGGGGACGAGCAGCCGTTGGATGCGGTGCGGACCGCCATCAACGCGGTCCGGCGCGGCGCATCCTCTGAAGGCCGCCTCCGGTTGCGCCCCGAGGACATGGAGGTGGCGGAGACTGAGCGGCGCGACGCGGCCGCGGTGTGCCTCCTCGTGGACTTGTCGTATTCCATGGTGCAGCGCGGTTTGTGGGGGGTGGCCAAGCAGACCGCGTTGGCGCTGCACACGCTGGTGTCCACCCGGTTTCCGCAGGACGCGGTCTACGTCATCGGGTTCAACGACCATGCCCGGGTCTTGGCTCCCCGCGAGCTGGCGGAGTTGTCGCCGGAACCGGTCCAAGGCACGAACCTGCACCACGCGCTGCTGCTTGCCGGACGGCATGTGGACCGGCACCCGGAGTTCGAGCCGGTGGTGCTGGTGGTGACCGACGGGGAGCCGACCGCGCACCTGGAGGAGGACGGGCTGCCGTACTTCTCGTATCCGCCTTCGCCCCGCACCACAGAGTTGACACTGGCGGAGGTGGACCGGATGACCCGGCGCGGAGCGCGGATGACAGTGTTCTCCCTGGCGGACGATCCGCGGCTGGAAGAGTTCGTCACCGCGCTCGTGGCCCGCAACGGCGGCCGCGCCCTCCGCCCGGTCGCCGACCAGTTGGGGTCGTTCGTGGTGCGGGACCTGCTGGCACAACGCTCCCGGTGGTGACCGGGCCGGTCACTCGGTGGCGGGGAACTCGTCGTAGAGGCGCCATTCCTCTCCGGTGAAGACCGCGAACAGCCGGTGGTATGGCTCCCCGTTCCGGGTGATGAGCACCGTCCCCCTGTCGGTGGTCGGGTTCTCCTCGTCGTCGGAGCCTTCGACGTGCACGCACCAGGCTTCGTGGTCCGGGCCGCCTTCACCGGTGGCCTCGCAGTCCAGCGGCAGGTAGCGGTCGGCGAGCCAGGTCTCCCCTACTTCGGCCAGGGTGGGCGCGGTGATCTCCCAGGCGCTGGGGTCGTCTTTGATGCGGATCGCTTCGTCCAGCCAGTCGGGGCCGGGGCCGTACGGGTCTTCGATGACGAAGTTCTCCACCAGTTCCCAGTGCTCCCCGTCCGGGGTGGTCAACCGCAGCGCTTCGAACGGCTCAGTGGCGGGCGGGCCGAGGACGAACACGGTGCTGTCCCCCACGTCCGCGTACAAGCTGAGGCAGATCCCCTCCCCTCGGATGAGGGAGAATTCTTCCTCTTCACTCAAGGTTTCGCACCGACCGGCATAGTCGACGTCGTACTCCCAGGTGTCGGCGATGTGGGCGCGCACCAGTTCGTGGAGGGTCGGCAGCTCGGGGGAGGGGGAAGCCGACGGGGTCGGCTCGGCGTCGGACTGCGGTGCGGCAGTGTCCTCCTCGCCTTCGCATGCTGCGGTGAACAGGAGGAGGGGAAGGGTGAGCAGGGCCGCGTGGCGGGCAGAAACGCGCATAGGACTCCCTTGCAGCGGTTCGGACACGGTTCGTGTGGGAACCCCCGCCATCCGGAGGTGCGGGTCGGGGGCCACCCGCTGGATACCCGGCAGACAGCGCGAGCCGCGGCCTAGCGGAGGCCGGGAGCGGACAGAGCCGGGCGGAAAGGTCCGCGCGGATCATAGGCGGTGGAAGGGACCAGCCGCGACAGATGAGCGGGCTGGGGCTGTTGCCGTGGAGGAGCGGCGCCGCAGCGGCTCCGCGCGGGTGAGAAGCCGTCCCGGGAGTCGGGCCTCCCGGGACGGCTTTCCGGCTACGGCTCCAATGCTTGGAGCAGGTCGTTGACGAGGTCGTCGACGGTTTCGATACCCACGGAGAGCCGGACCAGGTCGCTGGGCACTTCCAGGAGGGAGCCCGCGGTGGAGGCGTGGGTCATCTTCCCCGGGTGTTCGATCAGCGACTCCACCCCGCCCAAGGATTCAGCGAGGGTGAACACTTTCGTTTTCGCGCACACCCGCAACGCGGCTTCCTCCCCGCCGCGCATGCGGAACGACACCATGCCACCGAAGGCGCGCATCTGGTCGACCGCCACCTTGTGGCCGGGGTGGTCGGACAGGCCCGGGTAGAGCACTTCGGCGACTTCCGGGTGGCCGACGAGCGCTTCCACGACGCGTTCCGCGTTGGCGCAGTGCCGGTCCATGCGCACGCCGAGGGTTTTGATGCCGCGCAGGGTCAGCCAGGCGTCGAACGGTCCCGCGACCGCGCCCATCGAGTTCTGGTGGAAGGCGAGGCGCTCTCCCAGTTCCGCGTCGGCGACCACGAGGGCGCCGCCGACCACGTCGGAGTGGCCGCCCAGGTATTTGGTGGTGGAGTGCACGACCACGTCCGCACCGAGGCTGAGCGGCCGCTGCAGGTACGGGGAGGCGAAGGTGTTGTCGACCACCAGCAGCGCGTCAGCGGCGTGCGCGATGTCCGCGAGCGCGGCGATGTCCGCAATGTTGAGCAGCGGGTTGGTGGGGGTTTCCACCCAGATCGCCACGGTTTCCGGGCGGATTGCGGTCCGCACCGCCTCCGGGTTGGACAGGTCGACGGCGTCCCAGCTCACTCCCCACCGTTCGAAGACCTTGGAGACGAGGCGGAACGTGCCGCCGTAGGCGTCGTTGGGGATGATGAGGTGGTCGCCGGGTCGGGCGATGGTGCGGAGCAGGGTGTCCTCTGCGGCCATGCCGGAAGCGAACGCCAGGCCCCGCACCCCGCCTTCCAGCGCGGCCAGGCATTCTTCCAGTGCCGTGCGGGTCGGGTTGGCGGTGCGGGAGTACTCGTAGCCGCCGCGCAGCCCGCCCACCCCGTCTTGGCGGTAGGTGCTCGTCTGGTAGATGGGGACCACCACGGCCCCGGTCTCGGCGTCTGCCTCCTGACCGGCGTGGATGGCCAGTGTCTCAAACCCCTCGTAACTCATGGCGCCACAGTAGTACCGGCAGTCTCATGTTTTCCTGTCCCACCCCGCTCGGCCGGGGTTTCCGTGGCTCGGCGGGGCGGTCCGCGCCGGGGCTATCCGGCAGCGGGTTCGGTGTCAGCGTCGTCGCGGCGGACGATCACATCGGTGCGGAGCGGCGGATTCCACCCGGTTTCGGGGTCGTAGCGGCGCACGATGCGGCCGGGCACGCCCGCGATCACGCAGTGGTCGGGGTAGGTGCCGGGGCGCACTACTGCACCCGCCGCGACCACGCAGTTGCGGCCCAGGTTGACGCCGGGGAGGATCACGGCGTGCGCGCCGATCCAGGATCCGGCGCCGATGCGGACCGGGGCTTCGGTGGGCCACTGGTAGCCGATGGGGGTGTTGGGGTCGGCGTAGCCGTGGTTTTGGTCGGTGACGTAGACGTAGGGGCCGGTGAAGACGTGGTCTTCGAACACGATGGAGCGGTGCGCTACGACGTGCGAGCCGCGACCGATCGTGCACCCGTCACCGATGGTGAGGAGCGGTTTGGGTCCGAGGTCGAGTCCGGGCATGTATCCGGCGCTGAGGGTGATGTCCGCCCCGATCAGGGTGTGGGAGCCGAGGGCGATCCAGGGTTCCCCGAAGATGGTGGCGGGGGGAAAGGCGATGGAGGTGCCTTCACCGTAGGCGGCGAAGCGCGCGGCGGCACGTGAGCCGTAGCGGATGTCTGCTTTGCGCCGTGCCCAGGACCAAGCTGTACGCACCATCCAGGAAAGCAGCCGCGACACGGGGTCGTCTCCGTAATGTACTCGTCAGTAATACTGAGGAAACCCTAGACGACCCGGCTGCCGCTGTTGAGAGGGTGGGCCCGGCAAAATCCGCTTCCCGCCTCGATGCCACCCAGGACAGGCATGCCTGGCCCATGGCCCGCCCGGCCCTGCTGGGCAGGCCCCTTCCCGTGCCCCAGGGCCGTGGGGAGGGGTCCAGGGCCCTAGGGGCACGGTTCTGCCAGAACAGCCGCGCGGGGTGGGGCGGGCCGCGGTCAGCTCGCTAGGTGGGCGAGCAGGTCTTGGCGGGTGAGGATTCCCGAAGGCTTGCCGTCCTCGAGCACCACGACCGCTCCCGAGCTTTGGAGCAGTTCCACGCAGCGGCTCACCGGCTCCCCGGAGCCGACGACCGGCAGCGGCGGTCTCATGTGCTGCTCCACGGGGTCGCCGAGCTGGGCCCGGCCGTTGAACAGCGCGTCGAGCAGGTCGCGTTCCGCGATGGCGCCCACCACTTCGGCGGCCATCACCGGGGGTTCCTCCTTCATGACCGGCAGCTGGGAGACCCCGTATTCGCGCATGATGGCGATGGCGGTGCCGACCGTCTCGTGCGGGTGGGTGTGCACGAACTCGGGCAGGCTGTCGTCCTTGGCGGCGAGGACCTGTCCGGCGGTGGCTTCCTCCGTCTCCGGCTCCAGGAAGCCGTAGTCGGCCATCCACTCGTCGTTGAAGATCTTGCCAAGGTAGCCGCGGCCGCCGTCGGGCAGGAGCACCACGATGACGTCGTCGGGTCCGGCTTGGGCCGCCACCTTGAGCGCGGCTACCACGGCGAGCCCGCACGAGCCGCCGACCAGCAGCGCCTCCTCTTTAGCGAGGCGGCGGGTCATGAGGAAGGAGTCCTTGTCGCTGACCGCGATGATCTCGTCGCAGATCTTCGTGTCGTAGGTGGCGGGCCAGATGTCTTCCCCCACGCCCTCCACCAGGTAGGGGCGGCCAGTGCCGCCGGAGTAGACCGAGCCTTCCGGGTCGGCGCCGATGACCTTCACCCGGCCGTTGGAGACCTCTTTCAGGTAGCGGCCGGTGCCGGTGATCGTGCCGCCGGTGCCGATCCCCGCGACGAAGTGGGTGATGCGGCCTTCGGTCTGCTCCCAGATCTCCGGCCCGGTGCTGTAGTAGTGCGACTCCGGGTTGTTGGGGTTGGAGTACTGGTCGGGTTTCCACGCGCCGGGGATTGTCGCGGCCAGGCGGTCGGAGACCGAGTAGTAGGACTCGGGGTGGTCGGGGGCGACGGTCGTGGGGCAGACCACGACTTCGGCCCCGTAGGCGCGCAGCACCGCGAGTTTGTCGGCGCCGACCTTGTCCGGGCAGACGAAGACGCAGCGGTAGCCCTTTTCCGCGGCGACGATCGCCAGGCCTACACCGGTGTTTCCGGAGGTGGGCTCCACGATCGTGCCGCCTGGTTTGAGGAGGCCCCGCCGTTCGGCGTCTTCGACCATACGCAGGGCGATGCGGTCTTTCACCGATCCCCCGGGGTTGAAGTACTCCACTTTCGCCAGCACAGTCGGAGCGAGTCCGGCCGTGACTTTCTTCAACCGAACCAGCGGTGTGTTGCCGACGAGTTCGATCAAAGAGTTGGAGACCCGCATCAACTCTTCCCTTTCCTCCCCTTGGGCCGCCGCGGTGTCGGGGATGCGACGGCGGCCATGGCATGCGGTACCGGTACTCCGGTGTCCGTCTGACCCTATACGCCGCTGTACCTGGACCGTTGCGGCGGAGGAGGAGGGAGTGCTGCGCGTCTCGTTTCCGACTTGCCCCGTTGTATTCGGGTATCACCCGTGATACAGAGACGGTTCTCGCTTCGCGGTGGGAGGCGGTCGCATGGCTCTACGCGCAGCGCAGGCTCGGCGGATCATGGCGGCGACCATGTTCGGCGGCGGCGGGTTGACCCTGCTGGCGGCGAGCACCGTCGCCTTGCTTTTTCTGCAGGCCAAGATCGCCGCTCGGACAATCGGGGTCACCCCTTGGCAGCGTCCCCGGGTCGACGGGGTCTACGGCGTGGGCGGGGGCGAGCCGCTCACCCTGCTCATGATGGGCGATTCCACTGCCGCGGGTTTCGCCGTGTCCGATCCTCGGCAGACCCCGCCCGTGCAGTTGGCTTCGGGGCTGTCGGCGGTGGCGGACCGTCCGGTGCGGCTGCGTGACGTCTCGAAAGTCGGCGCTACCTCGCAGGGACTGCTGGCGCAGTTGGACCGGGTGCGCGGCGAACGGGTGGACCTGGCGGTGATCTTCATCGGCGCCAACGACGTCATCGACCGGATCCGCCCCGCGGACGCGGTGTCCCATTTGCGCGTCGTCGTACGGGAGCTGGTGGCCTCCGGTGCGGCAGTGGTGGTGGCCACCTGTCCTGATCTCGGCACGGTGCAGCCGATCCCGCAGCCGCTGCGCGCTATTGCGCGGCGGGCGTCCCAGCAGATGGCGGCCGCGCAGACGGTGGCGGTGGTGGAGGAGGGCGGGAGCACGGTGGCGTTGGGCGACCTCCTCTCGGACGAGTTCTCGCTGTATCCCGAGGAGATGTTCGGTCCGGACCGGTTCCATCCTTCGGCACGCGGCTACGGGCGGGCGGTGGCCGTGGTACTCCCTGCACTGTGCTCGGCCTTGGGGCTGCTGCCGGAGCCGGTGGAATCGGAGCCGGATGCCGAGGAGGTGCTCCCGGTGGACCGGGCTGCGGCGGCAGCCGTGGCGGCGGCCGGAAGCGAAGTGCGGCAGGCCGGGCAGGAGGAGCACAGGCGCGGTTCGCTCGGCCTGTGGGCGCGGCTGCTGCGCCGGGACACGGCCCCCGCAGCAGACACCCACAAACTAGAAACCGATTCCAATTCGGTTAAAGCGACCCCGGCCGCGTCCGTAGGAAGTCGGATTGGCTAGCGTTCTGGGTAACGAGGTCGCAGCCGCCCGTGACCTGCGGGTGGACTCCCGTCAGCATCTCCTAGAAAGGCCGAGGCATGCCTGAAGCCGTCATCGTCGCTACGGCACGCTCTCCCATCGGACGGGCTTTCAAGGGGTCCCTCAAGGACATCCGCCCGGACGACCTGACCGCGCAGATCATCTCCGCGGCGCTCGCCAAGGTCCCGCAACTGGACCCCGCCACCATCGACGACCTCCTCCTGGGCTGCGGGCTCCCCGGTGGCGAACAGGGCTTCAACATGGCCCGCGTCGTCGCGGTGCAGCTCGGTCTGGACTCGGTCCCGGGCACCACCATCACCCGCTACTGCTCTTCATCCCTGCAGACCACCCGGATGGCGTTCCACGCCATCAAGGCCGGGGAAGGCGACGTCTTCATCTCCGCCGGCGTGGAAATGGTCAGCCGCTTCACCAAGGGCAACAGTGACACGCTGCCCGACACGAAGAACCCGCTGTTCGCCGAGGCTGAGGCACGCACCGCCCGCCGCGCCGAGGGCGGTGCAGAACCCTGGCGCGACCCGCGGGAAGAGGGCAAGCTCCCCGACATCTACATCGCTATGGGGCAGACCGCGGAGAACGTGGCGCAGCTGCGCGGCGTCTCCCGCCAGCGCCAGGACGAATTCGCGGTGCGTTCGCAGAACCTGGCGGAAAAGGCGCTCGACAACGGTTTCTGGGAGCGGGAGATCACCCCGGTGACCCTGCCTGACGGCACGGTGGTCTCCACCGACGACGGTCCGCGGCGCGGCACCACCTACGAGAAAGTCGCCGCCCTGGACCCGGTGTTCCGCCCCGACGGCACGGTGACCGCGGGGAACTGCTGCCCGCTCAACGACGGCGCGGCCGCACTGATCATCATGAGCGACCGGAAGGCCGCTGAACTGGGCATCACCCCGCTGGCCCGGATCGTGTCGACCGGGGTGAGCGCGCTGTCACCCGAGATCATGGGGCTGGGACCGGTCGAGGCCTCCCGGCAGGCGCTGGCCCGCGCCAACATGTCGATCCGCGACATCGACCTCGTGGAGATCAACGAGGCGTTCGCCGCGCAGGTGCTTCCGTCCGCGGACGACCTGGGCATCGACATCGACTCCCAGCTCAACGTCAACGGCGGCGCCATCGCTATCGGCCACCCGTTCGGTATGACGGGGGCGCGGATCACCACCACGCTGATCAACGCCCTCCAGTTCCACGACAAGACCTTCGGCTTGGAGACCATGTGCGTGGGCGGCGGGCAGGGAATGGCCGCCATCTTCGAACGGCTGAGCTGACCCCAGAAGTACCGCGCACCGCGGACAATTCCCGGCGGGGCATTCACGTGAATGCCCCGCTTTACTCTTTCTCCACGCTCCCCGGAGGACCGGTTTCTTCCCTTCGGGAAAGAGCGTCCCCGCCATTCCCCCGGGGAAAGGACTTCCTTCTCTCCCTTGGGGAAAGGGTCCGCGGAGCCTGTGAATACGCGGAGCAACAGAGCAGTTTTCCCCTCGGGACTCCGTTCCCCGCAGGAGTTTCCCCCTGCCCTGCTGGGCCGCGGAAAAGAGCGCGCCCGCTCAACGACGGCTCGGCCGAAGACTGGCGCTCGAGGGCATTGCCCCGCAGCAGGTGCCCGCATGGGGGCCGTACAAAAACGGGTGCCCCTCCCGCCCAGGGGAGAGGCACCCTGTCCTGCTCTGGACCGTGCGTTATTCGCTGAACATTGACTGGATGATCCACAGCAGACGCACGATCTCGATGTACAGCCAGACAAGCGAGACAGTCAGGCCGAACGCGAGCTGCCAGGAGACCTTCTCCGGCAGACCGTACGCGATGGCCTCCTCGACGTCGCGGAAGTCGATGGCCAGCACCAGCGCAGCCAGCACGATCGCGACGGCGCTCACCAGCAGGCCCAGCGGTCCGGCTTCCCGCAGGCCCAGGCCGCCCGGGACGAAGATGCCCACGATGAGGTTGACCAGGACCAGGGCGAGGAAGCCGAGCAGCGCCGCGGTCACCACCTTCACGAAGGTGTTCGTGACCCGGATGACCTGGAACTTGTAGAGCGCGAGCATGATGCCCGCCACGAACAGCGTGCCGAAGACCGCAGGCACGACAAGGCCTCCGGGAGCCACCCCGGATCCGGCGAGCGACGCTTCCAGGACGAAGCTGAAACCGCCGACGAACAGGCCTTCCAGCCCGGCGTAGATGAGGATCAGCGCCGGGTTGGTGGACCGGGTGAAGGAGATGACCAGGCCCAGGATCAGGCTGCCGATCGCACCGATGACCAGCATGACGACGCTGAGGGCCGGGTTGACCAGCATCGCCATGAAGTAGGTGAGGACGGCGCCCAGCACGACGGTGCCGAGCGTGAACCCGGTGCGCATCACCACGTCGTCGATGGTGACCGGGCGGGTGCCGGGAACCGCCGGACCGTAACCAGGCTGGGCCGGGTACGGGGCGGGGCCGTACCCCTGCGGGGGATAGGGCTGGCCGTAGCCCGGCTGTCCGTAGCCCGGCTGTCCGTAACCGGGCTGTCCGTAACCAGGCTGCGCGTAGGGCTGGCCGTACCCTTGCGACGCGTAGGGCTGGCCGTAGCCGGGCTGCGCGTAGTAGCCCGCGCCTCCCGGAGCGCTAGCCAGGGCCCGCTTGATCACGGGATTGGAACTGCTGCGCTTCCGCATAATCGTGTTTGCACCTCTCAACGGCGAGATACCAGTGCCATTCAACGTAACGGATCCCGCTAGCAAAGGGGTTCCCGTTTTCCGGTCGCACCGCACGGCGACCCTATCGCACGGCTCCCCCGGCGAAGAGAGCGCGGGCGAAGAACGCCGTATTCGCGGGGCGTTCAGCCAGTCGCCGCATGAAATAGCCGTACCACTGCTCACCGTACGGCACGTACACCCGCACCCGCTCGCCCCGATCGGCCAGAGCCGCCTGCAGGTCGGTACGGACTCCGTAAAGCATCTGGTACTCGTAGGAGTCCGCGCTGCGCCCGGCGGACCTTGCGAGGAACGCGGCAATCCGCAGGAGGCGCGGGTCGTGGGTGGCCACCATGGGATAGCCGGGGCCGTCCATGAGGATGCGCAGGCAGCGCACATAGGAGCGGTCCACTTCGGCCCGGTCGCGGTAGGCCACCGTAGCAGGCTCGTCGTAGGCGCCTTTGCACAAGCGCACCCGCGACCCGGGCACGGCCAGGTCCCGGCAGTCGGCTTCGGTGCGCCGCAGGTAGGCCTGGAGCACAGCCCCGGTCCGGGGGAAGTCGACGCGGAGCTGGTGCACGATGTCCAGGGTGGCGTCCGTGGTGGTGTGGTCTTCCATGTCCACGGTGACCGTGGTGCCCACCGCTTCAGCGGCCGCGCAGATCTGCCGGGCGTGGTCCAACGCGAGCTGTGCACCGTCGCGGGGCAGCGCCAGGCCGAGCGCGGAGAGCTTCACCGACACCTCGGCCCGCGGGGCCAGGCCGTGCTCTCCCAGGGCGGTGAGCAGGTGCGTGTAGGCGTCCACTGTGCGGCTGGCCTGCTCAGCGTCGGTGATGTCCTCCCCCAGGTAGTCGACGGTGACGTGGCGGTCAGCGGTGAGCTGGCGGAGGACAGGGAGCGTCGCGTCGAGCGTGTCTCCGGCGACGAACCGGCGGACCACGCCCCGGGTCAGCGGGGAGCGGGTCACGAAGTCGCGGCAGCGCGGCGAGCGGGCCGCGAGCAGCAGGAGGGTGCGAAGCATGCCGGTGTCCCCCTGCCCTCAGTCCTGGTGCGGGTAGCGGTGGTCGGTGGGCGGGACGAATGTTTCTTTGATCACCCGCGGGCTGGTCCACCGCATGAGGTTCGCCATCGACCCGGCCTTGTCGTTGGTGCCGCTGGCCCGGGAGCCGCCGAACGGCTGCTGTCCCACGATCGACCCGGTGGGCTTGTCGTTGATGTAGAAGTTGCCCGCCGCAAACCGCAGCTGCCGGGTCGCCGCGAGGATCGCAGCCCGGTCGGTGGCGATGATGGCGCCGGTCAGCCCGTAGGGTGCGCCGCGGTCGACGAGGCGGAGCACCTCCTCGTAGGCGTGGTCGTCGTAGACGTAGACCGCGAGGACCGGCCCGAAGTACTCGGTGGTGAACACCTCGTGGCTCGGGTCGCTGCCGAGGAGGACCGTGGGGCGCACAAAGTAGCCGACGCTGTCGTCGGCAGTGCCGCCGACGAGCACGTCGATCGTCGGATCCGTGCGCACCCGGTCGAGCAGGCGGGCGAGGCGGTCGTAGGCGCGGCGGTCGATGACTGCGCCCAGGAAGTTGCGGAAGTCGGTGACGTCGCCCATGGGGAGCGCGTCGACCTGGGCGAGGAAGTCGTCACGCATCCGCTCCCACACCGAGCGGGCGATGAAGGCACGGGAGGCAGCGGAGCACTTCTGGCCTTGGTATTCGAACGCACCGCGCAGCAGGGCGGTGCGGAGCACGTCGACATCGGCGGAAGCGTGCGCGACCACGAAGTCTTTGCCGCCGGTCTCTCCGACGATGCGCGGGTAACTGCGGTAGCGGGCAATGTTCTCCCCGACGGTCCGCCACAGGTACTGGAAGGTCCGGGTGGAGCCGGTGAAGTGGATGCCCGCCAGGTCGGGGTGGGTGAGGGCGACTTCGGAGAGCGCCACGCCGTCGCCGGTGACCAGGTTGATGACACCGGGCGGCAGTCCGGCTGCTTCCAGCAGTTCCATGGTCAGGCAGGCGGCGAGCGTCTGGGTGGGGGACGGTTTCCACACCACGACGTTGCCCATGAGCGCGGGCGCGGTGGGGAGGTTTCCGGCGATCGCCGTGAAGTTGAACGGGGTGATCGCGTAGACGAACCCTTCCAAGGGGCGGTGGTCGGTGCGGTTCCACGTGCCCGGCGCGTGGACGAGCGGCTGTTCTGCGAGGATCTGGCGGGCGAAGTGCACGTTGAACCGCCAGAAGTCGGCGAGTTCGCAGACCGCGTCGATCTCGGCTTGGATCACGGTCTTGGACTGCCCCAGCATGGTTGCCGCGTTGAGGCGCTGCCGCCACGGGCCGGAGAGGAGGTCGGCGGCGCGCAGCAGGATCGCGGCCCGCTCGTCGAAGGGGGTGTCCCGCCACGCGGGGGCGGCGTGGAGGGCAGCGGCGATGGCGTCCCGGGCGTCCTCGTGGGTGGCGTTGCCGAGAATGCCGAGCACGGAGGCGTGGCGGTGCGGTTGGACAACGTCGATGCGTGCCCCGCCGCCGAGGCGCCGCGTGCCGCCGATAGTCATGGGGAGTTCTCTGGGCTGGTCGGCGAGTGCGGTGAGGTAGCGGGTGAGTTCGGCGCGTTCCGGGCTGCCGGGCGCGTAGGACAGGACCGGCTCGTTGACGGGTGCGGGAACGTTGGTCACGGCGTCCATGGATGACCCCCTGGTGTGGTGTCGCGGGTGGACTAGGCCAGTACCCAGAAGGGACTCCTTGTGGGCGTCCCCGGGGGAAAGTGAGGTGCGGGTGGTTCGAGTCGGTGGAAAGACCGGTCGGCTGTGTGAGGGTTTCTACCCGCGAACTGGCCCGCCCAGTGGGGGATTTCGCACCCGGAAGGCTGTTTTGTCGGGGATGGACGCCAGGGGTTGCGGCAAAAGAAAAAGCCCGGTCCTGAATGCAGGAGCCGGACCTGGGAGTTTCTCAGTCCACCGTGACGGGTGGGTGAGGAGTACCCTCGGTCGGATTCGAACCGACACTTATGACCCTTTTAGGGGGCCTGCCTCTACCGTTGGGCTACGAGGGCGCATCTAGCATACCGGTCACCACGCCACTTTTTCTGTGGTTTGGAGTTTTACTTCACCATCGAGTACGAAGTGTTGTGGACCCGTTCCGATTCGAAACGGGTCCACTACCTTCTGTCGTTTTTTCGTCGGGAAGCAGTGCCTCGGTTCAGGAGACGCGGCGCAGGTTGCTGCCGTCGACTTGCGGGCGGGCTGCTTCGGTGAACGCCTGACGGGGCTGGCTCATCTCCGGGATCGACGCGAAGTCGCGGCGCAGGAAGAAGCCCAGCGTCCAGTCGGCGAGGACCCGCATCTTGCGGTTGAACGTCGGCACCGCCAGCAGGTGGTAGCTGCGGTGCGCCAGCCACGCGGGCAGCCCGGTCAGCTTGACCGCGCCGAACACTTGGGCCGCGCCCTTGTACATGCCGAGTCCGGCGACCGCCCCCAGGTTCTTGTGCCGGTAGGGCTTGAGTTCCTTGCCGCGCAGGGTGGCGATGATGTTGTCGGCCAGGACCGGGGCCTGGCGGACCGCGTTCTGCGCGTTGGGCGGGTAATAGCCGCCGTTGCCGTCCGGGACTTGGGCGTTGTCGCCGCCCGCGAAGGCGTTCTCCACCCCCCTGACGGTCAAGTATTCGGTGGTGTCCACGTGGCCCTTGGGGCCCAGCGGCAGGTCGGAGGCTTGGACGACCGGGCTGGGCTTGACGCCGGCGGTCCACACCAGGGTGCCGGCTTCGAACTCGGTGCCGTCGCTGAGCTTGATGCGCTGGTCGACCGCTGACTCCAGGAAGGTGGACAGGCGCACGTCGATGCCGCGGTTGCGGAGCTGCTGGAGTGCCTTGGCGCCCACCTCGGGGCCGACCTCGGGCAGGATGCGGTCGGCGGCCTCAATGAGGTAGAAGTGCAGGTCGTCGATGCTGATCGACGGGTAGATCCGGGTGGCGTCGCGGGCGAGGTCTTCCAGCTCCGCGATGGCTTCGGCCCCCGCGAACCCGCCGCCGACGAACACGAAGTTCAGCGCCTTGCGCCGCACTCGCGGGTCGTCGGTGGAGTCAGCGATGTTGAGCTGCTCCAGCACGTGGTTGCGCAGATAGGCGGCTTCCTGGACGGTTTTGATGCCAATGCCGTGCTCCGCTAGCCCAGGAATGGGGAGGGTGCGGGAGACTGCTCCAGCCGCCATGACCAGGTAGTCGTAGGTGAGCTCGCGGCGCTCCCCCTCGTTGGTCACGCATTCGACCCGGCGCTGGGCGTGTTCGATGCGCACGACCCGGCCGTTGAGGACGCGGGTGCGGCGCAGGACTTTGCGCAGCGGGACGACGACGTTGCGCGGGGAGATGCTGCCCGCGGCCGTCTCAGGCAGGAACGGCTGGTAGGTCATGTAGGAGTTGGGGTCCACCACGGTGATGCGGGCTTCTCCCGGTCCCAGCTTCTTCTCCAGCCGCTTCGCGGTGTACATGCCCAGGTACCCACCGCCAACGATGAGCACGTGCGGGATCTCCGATGCGTCACCGCCGCCGGGCACCAGCCGGTAGTTCCTGCTTTCGGTCATCGTTGTTCCGCCCCTGCTTCCCCGATCCCACAGCTCCACCGAGCGTAAAGATCGGCAAATTTTCTTCGCCTGTCACCTTCTGCATGGATTCACCGCAGAAACCATGCGATTTTTAAGCCAAGGCGAGATCTCGCCCCTCTCGTCCTGCTTGTGCATTCTTTCACAAGCTACCCACGTCAGCCAAGGAACAGATTGGAAAGGTTTAAACCAGAATAAACCACCCTAGAGCAGCGTTTCCGCAGGTCAGGATATATGTGAATGCTTTCACAAGCCTGGTGCGGCGTGACCCGGTTCACGGATCCCAGGACGGTTGACCTGACGAAATCCCCTGGTCACCCGCGGAAACCGGGCCCGGTGCACCGCACCTCACGCGCTAGCCGGGGCCTCCACGGCCAGACTCCACGCGATGCCGTCCAAGATGTCGTGCTCACTGGCGACGAACTCCGCCGCCCCCGTCCGGGCCAGCACCCGCTCCACGATGAGCGAACCCGCGCCGATCACATCCACCCGGCCCGGATGCATCACCCCGATCGCGGCCCGCTGCTCGTGCGGCATCGCCAACAGCTCAGCGGTGATCTCACGGAGCCGCTCCACCGGCACCCGGGCGTGGTGGATCCGCTCCGGGTCGTAGGCGGGAAGCCCTTGCGCGATCCCGGCCAGCGTGGTCGCTGTTCCCGCCACGCACACCACGGTCGCGGCCTCCCCCAGCGGCACCACCGCCGCGGCCTGGTCCAACGCTGCTTCGATGTCGGCGGTCGCCGCCGCAACCTGCTCCGCCGTGGGCGGATCAGCGTGGAAGTGCCGCTCCGTCATCCGCACGCAGCCGATGTTGACCGAGCACTGGGCGCGGACCGCGCTCGCCCCGGCATCCCCGGTGTGGCCCAGCACAAACTCGGTGGACCCCCCGCCGACGTCCACGACCAGGTAGGGGCGGTGCAGCCCGGAGCCCTCCCCCATCGCTTCCAGCTCCGCGGTCGCCCCCACGAAAGACAGCTCGGCCTCCTCCTCGCCGCTGATCACCTCAGGCTCCACGCCGAGGATCTTGCGCACACCCGAGACAAACTCGTCCCGGTTGGCAGCGTCCCGGGTCGCGCTGGTCGCCACCATGCGCACCGAATCCGGGCTGAGCTGGACCCCGTAGCCGCGCATCACGTCCACGTAGTCGCGGAGCACGTCGAACGTGCGCTGCAACGCCTCCGGGGCGAACATGCCAGTGCGGTCCACCCCCTGGCCGAGCCGGACCACCTCCATACGGCGGTCCACGTCCAGCAACTGGATGTCCTCACCGTCCGCGTCCAGCACTCCAGCGACGAGCAGTCGGAGGGAGTTGGTTCCGCAATCGATGGCCGCGACCGTTCTCACTGGTCCTTGCCGTTCCTCTCGGTCTTCTCGCTACGGTCACTGCACACGCACGGCCCCCGGTCCCACCACGGGGGAAGCTGGTCCAGCGCCTCCCGGCCCAGCGGGTTGCTCCCGGGAACGGCAAGTTCGTGCGCGACCAGCGCATGCAGGCATTTGACACGCTTAGGCATACCGCCCGCGCTCTGCATCCCCTTGGGCAGCGGTTCGAGCCCCAGCTTCTCCGCGAGCGCGGCACGCTCCGCCAGATAGGACTCGTGCGCCCTGGTGTAGGCGGCCCGCAGCTCGGCGTCGTGCTGCAGCCGCTCCGTCATCTCCCGCATCAGCCCGCTGCTCTCCAACCGGCCGATCGCGGAGGCCGCGCGGGGACACGTCAAGTAGTACAAGGTGGGGAAAGGAGACCCGTCCGCCAGCCGGGGAGCGGTGCGCACCACATCGGGAAGCCCGCACGGGCACCGGTGCGCCACCTCGTACACGGCCCGGGGCGGCCGTCCCAACTGCTGCCGGATGATCTCGACATCCTCGGCGCTGACTCGCCGGGCGGGAAGCTGGTCTGCGGAGTTCATGGTCCACTCAGCCTACTCCCGTCGTGGCCTCCCGCGTTCCTCCCGGCCCGGTACTGCGGCGTTCAGCCTTGCGGCTGGTCGGCTTCCGCCACCGAATCCCACAGTTCGACAAACCACGGGTTGGACGGGCTGCGCTCCGGCACGGCCTCCTCTTCCGGGGTGCCGCCGATGATGATGTAGGTCTGCTCGCCCGGGTACTGGTAGTGCAGCCGCGAACGCGCTTCCCGCTCGATGTAGGCGGGGTCTTGGAGCTCCTCGTAGCGCGCGGTCAGCTCCGCAACCGACTCCTGGATCCGCGCCCGCTCCTCTTTCAACTGGGCGATCCGCGCCCGCTGGGCAATGTACTCGCGCAGCGGATAAGCCAGGCTCAGTGCGATCACGCAGACCAGCAGCGCAAGGACTGCGGCCCGGCTGGTCAACGCCGGCCTGCTGCTCGCCTGAGCGGCGGTGCGGCGGCCGCGGGACGCCGCGGCGGCCGCGGGCCGGGTCCGGCCGCCGGGGGACTTCTTCCCGGCGGCCTTCGACGGTTTCGAGGCACCGGACGGTGAGCCCCCCGTCGTACGCGGACGGCGGCCACTGGACGGGTCCGGCACCTTCACCACGGGATCAGCCCTGTCGCGCGAAACGCGGGAACGCGTTGGCTCCGGCGTAGACGGCTGCGTCGTCGAGCTCTTCTTCGATCCGCAGCAGCTGGTTGTACTTGGCGACCCGCTCGCTGCGCGCCGGGGCACCCGTCTTGATCTGCCCCGAGTTCGTCGCCACCGCGATGTCGGCGATCGTGGTGTCCTCGGTCTCACCAGACCGGTGGCTGATCATCGCGGTGTACCGGTTGCGCTGCGCCAGCGACACCGCGTCCAAAGTCTCGCTGAGCGTACCGATCTGGTTCACCTTGACCAGCAGCGAGTTGGCAGCGCCCTCGTCGATACCGCGCTGCAGCCGCTCCGGGTTGGTGACGAACAGGTCGTCGCCGACCAGTTGCAGCCGGTCGCCGAGGGACTCGGTGAGCGCCTTCCACCCGGCCCAGTCTTCCTCGCTGAGCGGGTCCTCGATCGACACCAGCGGGTAGGACTCGACCAGCTCGGTGTAGTAGGCGGCCATCTCCTCCGCGCTGCGGCTGGAGCCCTCGAACTGGTAGGCGCCGTCCGCGTAGAACTCGGTGGCGGCCACGTCCAAGGCCAGGGCGATGTCCTGGCCCAGCGTGAAGCCCGCCTTCGTGATGGCTTCGCTGATCAGGTCGAGCGCGGCGCGGTTGCTGTCCAGGTTGGGCGCGAACCCGCCCTCGTCACCGACACCGGTGGCCAGGCCGTGGGCTTTGAGCACCGCCTTGAGCGAGTGGTAGACCTCCGCGCCCCAGCGCAGCGCCTCCCGGAAGCTCTCCGCCCCGATGGGGGCGATCATGAACTCCTGGATGTCGACGTTGGTGTCCGCGTGCGCACCCCCGTTGAGGATGTTCATCATCGGCACCGGCAGCACGTGGGCGTTCGGGCCGCCCAGGTAGCGGAAGAGCGGCAGGTCCGCGCTCTCCGCGGCCGCCTTGGCCACCGCCAGGGAGACACCCAGGATGGCGTTGGCGCCCAGGCGCGACTTGTCGGGGGTACCGTCCAGGGTGATCAGGGCGCTGTCGACGAGCCGCTGCTCCTCGGCCTCGTAACCCACGATCTGTTCGGAGATTTCCTCGTTGACCGCGGCGACGGCCTTCTCCACGCCCTTACCGCCGTAACGGTCGCCACCATCGCGCAGTTCGACCGCTTCGAACTGACCGGTGGACGCGCCACTGGGGACAGCCGCCCGGGCAATCGTCCCGTCGTCGAGTGCGACCTCGACCTCGACCGTCGGGTTACCGCGGGAGTCGAGAATCTCCCGTGCGTGTACTGCCTCGATCGACGCCAACGTAGTACTCCATTTCCTCGCGTCTGTGCGTGGTCCCGGTCGGTCCCGCGCACTGCGCTGTCCGAGACCCGGCCGGTGGGGTAGACATCAGTCGCACAGTGCCCAAAAAGTGTCCCGGGTCACCACGCGAACCACCCAGAGCCTACCGATCCGGGTACCGCCACGTCTCCCCCACGACACGGATTGGTTTAGTCCATTTCTCTCAAACCCCTGATCATCCGGGATATCCCCTTTCACGGTTGTGAGACGCACCTCACGTCGCACGGCTGGGACACCCCTGTGCTGCCGCGCCCTGTGGTCTCCTCGATACCCACAGAACCCGCGAAACACACGGGTGGCACGGCCCTCCCGTGTCCCTTCAGCCACCTGCAGCGACGTGCTACCCGCCTCACCGCACCCTGGCAGGGGTCCGCTTATAGTTCGCTATGTCCACTGTGCCGCCGCACAGACCTTTCGAGGCGGGACATGACCTATACGACCGCGCCCCGCCTTAGGCGGCGGCACACCATCGAGCTCGCCATGCTCGCCGTGGCGCTCACCGTATTCGCCACCGGCCTGTGCCTGACCGGGCTCCAACTGCACGCACAGGTGCCCGACCTGCTGTGGCTGGCCACCGCAGTCCTCGGCGGCAGTGCACTCGCCGTGCACGTAGCCCTGCGGTTCTGCGCCCCCTGGGCCGACCCCCTGATCCTGCCGCTCGCGGTCCTCCTCAACGGGATCGGCTTCATCGTCATCTGGGGGCTGCACGCCGAAGCCGGCGACCCGCCCACTGCCGCATTCCGGCAACTCCTGTGGACCGGGCTGGGACAGCTCGGTTGTCTGACCACAGTGCTGCTGGTCCGCCACCCGCAGCGCCTGCAGCGCTACCCCTACCTGATGGCGCTGGCCGGGCTGGTCCTGCTCGCCTCGCCCATGCTGCCCGTGATCGGCCTCGACCAGTACGGCTCCCGCCGCTGGCTGTCCTTCAACGGCTTCACCGTGCAGCCCTCAGAGTTCGCCAAGATCCCGCTGGTGCTCTTCCTCGCCGCCTACCTCGGCATGAAACGCGACATCCTCGCGCTGGCCGCCGCCCAGATCACCGTGCGCGGCGTCAAGATCTTCAGCGTGCCGCGGATGCGCGACATGGGCCCGATGACCGCGGCGTGGGGCATCGCCATCCTCATCCTCGTCGGCACCAAAGACCTCGGCACGTCACTGCTGCTGTTCACCGTGTTCCTGGCGATGCTCTACACCGCCACCCTGCGCAAATCCTGGGTCGGGATCGGCGTGGCCATGTTCCTCGCCGGGGCTTACGTCGCCTACCTGCTTTTCTGGCATGTCCGCCAGCGGGTGACGATCTGGCTGCACGCGTTCGACCCCGGCGTCTACTACGCACCGCAAGGCAGCGCCCAAGTGGTGGAGGGACTGTTCGCGCTCGCTGACGGAGGACTGTTCGGCCTCGGGTTCGGCCAAGGGCGCGCCGCTACCCTCTTCGCCTCCGACAGCGACCTGATCATGGTGTCGGTGGGAGAGAAGTTCGGGCTGGCCGGGGTCGCCGCGGTGCTGCTGGTGACCCTGCTGCTGGTGGAACGCGCCTTCCGGGTCGCGCTGGCCGCCCGGGACACCTTCGTCAAACTGATGACCACCGGGTTCGCGTTCCTCTGGGCGTTCCAAGTGTTTGTTGTCGTCGGCGGGGTCACGCTGCTGATTCCGCTGAGTGGTATGACTACCCCGCTGCTGTCGGTCGGCGGCTCCTCCCTGGTGACGACCTGGATCATGCTCGGCCTGTGGCTACGGGTGAGCAGTGAGGTCCGCCGTGCCGCCGTCTCCCGCTGCCACGACGACACGGCCACCATGGAACTGCCGCGCTCTGCCGTCAGCCCGACGCCCCCTCCGACTGCTTCCAATAAGAGCGCCACTGATCAGGAGTGAGCTTCCGCGGATCCACCCCATCTGCCCGGGCCGCTTCTTCCACGGCCCGCACCCGGGCATCGAACCGGCGGGCCGCGGCACGCAGGTCCATCTCCGGGTCGGCGGAACGGCGCCGCTCGTCCGCTACCGCCGCGAACAGCGCCCCACCGGGTTCGCCGTCGTCCCCGATCAGGTCTTCAGGCACACCGTTGCGGGCGGCACGCTTCTGCAGCTCGTAGGCGAGCAGCGCGGCGGGCTGCCCGAACGGCACCCCGGCCAGCATGGACACGTCGGCCTGTTCGCCTTTCGCCTCCCGCTCGGCGGCTTTGATCGCCTCCCAGTTGGCGCGGACCTCGTCGGCACCCGCCACTTTCGTGGTGGAGAAAACGTGCGGGTGGCGGCGGACCAGTTTGTCGATGATGGCGTCGGCCACGTCGTCGATCGTGAACCCGTCCGGGCCGCGCTCGGCGGCCACCCGAGCGTGGAACACCACCTGGAGGAGGACGTCGCCCAGTTCCTCGGCGAGAGTGTCGTAGTCGCCCCGTTCGATCGTTTCGACGGTTTCGTAGGCCTCCTCGATGAGGTACTTGGCGAGCGACTCGTGAGTCTGCTCGGAGTCCCAGGGGCATTCGCGTCGCAGGGTGTCCATGACCTCCACCAGCGCGATCAGCCGATGGCCCTGGGGAGTGCCGTTGTGCTCGCTCATACCCCCATTGTGGAGGCCGCCGCGGGTGGGGCGGCCCACGCGGGCGGTCAGCGCGGCAGCCAGCCGCCGGCGCGGAGCGCAGCCACCACGCGCGCCACCGACTCCTCCTCGCTTTCCGTGGACGTGTCGAGGACCAGGTCCGCGTCCTCCGGGGGCTCATAGGGGTCGGAAATCCCGGTGAACGCGGGGATCTCCCCGGCGCGCGCTTTCGCGTAGAGCCCTTTGCGGTCGCGGGCCTCGCACACTTCGAGCGGGGTGGCCACGTAGACGAGGAAGAAGTCCCCTGTCTCTTCCGCCATGCGCCGCACTTCGGCACGGGTGGCCGCATACGGTGCGATGGGGGCGCACACCGCGACCCCGCCGTGCCGGGCGATCTCTGCGGCCACGTATCCGATCCGGCGGATGTTGAGGTCGCGGTCGGCCCGGGAGAACGTCAGACCAGCGGACAGCAGGCGGCGCACCACATCGCCGTCGAGCAGGGTGACCGTGCGCCCGGCCTGGCGGATCTGCTCGGCCACTCCGCGCGCCACCGTGGACTTGCCGGAGCCGGAGAGCCCGGTGAAGAAGAGGACGAGTCCGCGGCGGGTCCGGGCCGGGCGGGTCCGGGCGAGTGCGGCGGCCACCGGTTCCGGGGTGAGCCAGGCGGGAAGCGGCGTCCCTTGGGCGAGGGCCTCGTCGACGGCGGCGGTGTCCCATTCCGGGCGGGCCTGGGCGGGAGGAACCTCGTCGGCGGGCCGCCACCGCTCGTGGACGGTGTCGTACACCCACTCGGTAGCGGCCACCGGTTTCACGGGGAGCTCTGCGGCAGTGCCGGGGAGTTCGCCCACCCCCTCGAGCATGAGGTGGGTGGCGCCGTAGGCGGCGGCGACGTGGGCGGCGAGCAGGCCCCGCCGCTCCGCGGACCATTCGGGGGCGCCGTCGGCAGGTGCGGTGGGCAGGGTGAGGACCGCGAACCGGGTGTGCTCCGGCAGGCAGGGGCGGGCGGCGAGGACCACGGTAGCCGCGCCTTCCCCGTCAAGCGGCGTGTCTACGAGGACCAGCAGGTCGGCGTCGCCCAGGGTGGCGAGGGCGGCCCGGATCTGGGCGAGGGCCCGGTGGTGGAGCGGCCGGTCGGTGACAACAGCCAGCAGCGGTCGGCGCTCGTCCCGCGCGGACCGCACGTCTGCCGCGGTGGCACGCAGGGAGCGGTGCGAGCCGTAGGCGGGCGGGGCTGCGGGCCGGATCGGCCCGGCCAGGCGGACCGTCCCGTCCCGGAAGGACTCGGTGACGGTGAGCTCCGCGAGCGGTGCCCCCTCGGGATCGGCCAGCACCAGCTCGCGCACGTCGGCCAGCGTTTCGGGGACGGTCAGCGTGACCGGAACCGGCCACGCCGCTCCCGCCGGAGGAGGCCCCGGCCGGTCGAGCTCCGCGGCCTCGGCTTGCGCCATGAAACCCGGGAGCGGACAGACTCCGGAGAGCAGCAGCTCCAGGTGGGCCAGTCCTTGCGGCCCCGGGGTGAATACGGCGCGTCCTCCGGTCGGCTGGGTCATCGTCGCTCCCTGATCGAACGGATTTTCCGCCTCAGCCTAGGGGCGGATGGACGGAGTGCCTCTAGGCTGGGGAAGGCCTGTGGATACGTGGCCTTCGCCACTCCCCGTCCGGTGCTTTAAGGCCGTACCGCGACCTCTTCGGGGAACATCCCGGTTTATCCTGGCGTTTCCCTGGGGAGCGGACAACCGCGGGCCTCACTCGCGACTGCTGCCCCGTCCACAGGTCCGTGGATTTCCGATGCGGCCGGCGCACCGCCCCGCGTAGGCTGTATCGGGGAATCCCGACTATGCCTCACGTTCTGCGCCCATTGCGAGCGGGCCGTCCATCGTCACACGCCCCACCTGGTGATATGAGCCTTAATGGACTTCTCTCTGTCGTCACCGGCGACCCAGCCCTGAAGCGAGCGATCGAGACCGCACGCAACGGCCACGATCCCCTCCTCGACCTTGTCGCGCCGCCGTCGGTGCGCCCGTTGATCGTGGCTGGCCTCGCGGCCGACGCTCCGGTGGGAGCGGGACGTCCCGTGCTGGCGCTGACCGCCACGGAGCGTGAGGCCGCTGATCTGAACAGTGCCCTGGGGTCGCTGCTGCCGGCCGACTCGGTGGCGCTGTTCCCCGCGTGGGAGACCCTGCCGCACGAGCGCCTCTCCCCCCGCTCCGACACGGTGGGGCAGCGGTTGGCGGTCCTGCGCCGCCTGACCCACCCGGATCCCGACGATCCGCTCACCGCACCGCTGCGGGTCGTGGTCGCCCCCATCCGGTCCGTGCTGCAGCCGCTGGTCTCCGGGCTGGGTGACCTCCAGCCGGTGCGTGTGCGGGAAGGCGACTCGGTGGCGCTGGACGAGCTCGTCCAGTCGCTGGTCGACATCGGCTATTCGCGGGTCGACCTGGTGGAGAAGCGCGGGGACATCGCGGTGCGCGGCGGCATTCTCGACGTGTTCCCGCCCACCGAAGAGCACCCCCTGCGGTTGGAATTCTGGGGCGACACTGTTGAGGAGATCCGCTACTTCCAGGTCGCTGACCAGCGTTCCATCTCCAAGCCCGGAGCAGCCGAAGCCGGCCTGTTCGCCCCGCCCTGCCGGGAGCTGCTGCTCACCGACACGGTGCGGAAGCGCGCCCGGGCCCTGGCCGCCGAGTACCCGGCGCTTGCCGACATCCTGACGAAGCTGGCGGACGGGGTGGCGGTCGAAGGCATGGAAGCGTTCGCACCGGTGCTCGCGGACCGGATGGAGCTGCTCCTCGACCTGCTGCCGCCGGGCACCCACATCGTGGGCTGCGACCCGGAGCGGATCCGCACCCGGGCCCAGGAGCTGGTCGCGACCAGCCAGGAGTTCCTCGAAGCCTCCTGGATCAACGCTGCTTCCGGCGGGGAGGCGCCCATCGACCTCGGCGCGTCCGCCTACCAGTCGATCGCCGAGCTGCGCTCGCGGGCCCGGGAGCTGGGACTGCCGTGGTGGACCGTCACCCCCTTCGACCCGGGCAACCCTGCCGCAGCTGAAGACGACCACTCGGTGGTGGTCGGCGCCTCAGCTACCGACGCCTACCGGGGGGACACCGAGCGGGCGATCGCCGACGTCAAGTCGTGGCTGCACGAAGGCTGGCGGGTCGTGCTGCTCACCCCCGGACAGGGGCCGGCGGAGCGGCTCGCGTCCATGCTGCGGGACGCCGGGCTGGGCACGCAGTTGCGGGACGCGCTGCCGGAGCCGCCGGAGCCCGCGGTGGCTACGGTCACCACCGGGCTGCTCGAGCACGGTTTCGTGTGGCGGTCGGTCCGCACCGTGCTGCTCACCGAGACCGACCTGGTGGGGCAGCGGTCCTCCACCCGCGACATGCGGCGGATGCCGAGCCGCCGCCGCGGTGTCGACCCGCTCCAGCTCAAACCCGGCGACTACGTGGTGCATGAACAGCACGGGATCGGCCGCTACGTCGAAATGGTGAGCCGGACGATCCAGGGCGCCACGCGCGAGTACCTGGTCATCGAATATGCGCCGTCCAAACGCGGACAGCCGGGGGACCGCCTGTTCGTGCCGACCGACCAGCTCGACGAGGTGACCCGCTATGTCGGCGGGGACTCCCCCACCCTGTCGAAGATGGGCGGCTCCGACTGGGCGAAGGCGAAGAGCCGGGCACGCAAGGCCGTCCGGGAGATCGCCGGGGACCTGATCCGCTTGTACTCGGCCCGCCACGCCTCCCCCGGGCACGCGTTCTCCCCGGACACCCCGTGGCAGCGGGAGTTGGAGGACGCCTTCCCCTACGTGGAGACCCCCGACCAGCTCGCCGCGATTGAAGAGGTCAAGCGCGACATGGAGAAGCCGGTGCCGATGGACCGGCTCATCTGCGGCGACGTCGGCTACGGCAAAACCGAGGTCGCCGTGCGCGCGGCTTTCAAAGCGGTGCAGGACGGCAAGCAGGTGGCGGTGCTGGTGCCCACGACCCTGCTGGTCCAGCAGCACCTGTCCACGTTCACGGAGCGCTACGCCTCGTTCCCGGTGACGGTCCGCCCGCTGTCGCGGTTCCAGAGCGACGCCGAGATCGAACGCATCCGCGAAGGCATGCGCACCGGGGAAGTCGACGTGGTCATCGGCACCCACCGGCTGCTCTCCCCGGAGACCCAGTTCAAAGACTTGGGCCTGGTGATCATCGACGAGGAGCAGCGCTTCGGCGTGGAGCACAAGGAGGCGTTGAAGCGGCTGCGCACCCAGGTGGACGTCCTCTCGATGTCGGCCACTCCCATCCCCCGCACCTTGGAGATGGGGTTGACCGGGATCCGGGAGATGACCACGATCCTCACTCCGCCGGAGGAGCGGCACCCGGTCCTCACGTTTGTGGGCCCCTACGACGAAAAGCAGATTGCCGCGGCCATCCGCCGGGAGCTGATGCGCGAAGGCCAGGTGTTCTTCGTGCACAACCGGGTGGCGTCGATAGAACGGGCCGCCGCCACGGTGAGCCGCCTGGTGCCTGAGGCGCGGGTGGCCTGGGCCCACGGGCAGATGAACGAGCACCAGCTCGAACGGGTCATGGTCGACTTCTGGGAGAAGAAGTTCGACGTCCTGGTCTGCACCACGATCGTGGAATCCGGGCTGGACGTGCCCAACGCCAACACGTTGATCGTGGACCGCGCCGACACCTACGGGCTGGCCCAGTTGCACCAGTTGCGCGGCCGGGTGGGCCGCGGCCGGGAGCGCGCCTACGCCTACTTCCTGTACCCGCCGGACAAGCCGCTCACGGAGACCGCGCACGAGCGGCTGGCCACGGTCGCCCAGCACACGGAGAGCGGTGCGGGCATGTACGTGGCGATGAAGGACTTGGAGATCCGCGGCGCCGGCAACATCCTGGGCACCGAGCAGTCCGGGAGCATTGCGGGGGTCGGTTTCGACCTGTACGTGCGCATGGTCGGCGAGGCGGTGCGGGAGCTCAAGGGCGACCAGAGCGCGGCCCAAGAGGTCGAGACCAAGGTCGAGCTGCCGATCAACGCGCACATCCCGCACGACTATGTGCCGGGTGAGCGGCTGCGGCTGGAGGCTTACCGGAGGATCGCCGAGGTCGCGAGCGAGGACGACATCGCGGCAATCCGCGAGGAGCTGCTCGACCGCTACGGCGAACCCCCGCAGCCGGTGGACAACCTGCTGGCGGTGGCGCGGTTCCGGGTGCTGGCCCGCAGTGCTGGGCTGACCGACGTGGTGCTGCAGGGCACGCAGATCCGGTTCGCCCCGGTGGAGCTGCGCGAATCCCAGCAGTTGCGGCTGCGTCGGCTCTACCCCAAGGCGGTGGTGAAGGCCGCGACGCGGACTCTGATGGTCCCGGTGCCCAAGTCTGGTGGGCTCGGCGGCAAGCAGTTGCGTGACCGCGAACTGTTGACGTGGTGCACCGAACTGGTGGAGGCGATCTTCGAACCGCAGCGGAAGCCGCCGCAGGAGTGACCGTCGTCCCCGCAAAGCTGCCGGGCCGGGCCCTGGTGCGGGGGCGCGGTCTGCGTCCTTGCACGCCGATGTCGTCTGCGCAGACTGGTTGACCTGCGCAGACGACGGGTGTGCCGGGGAGCGGGGTCAGTCAGCGGGCAGCCACAGGTCCGGGCCGAACACTTCGTAGTGGATGTCCTTGGCGGGCACTCCGGCGGCGAGGAACTGGGTGCGGATCTCCCGCATGAAGGGCAGCGGTCCGCACAGGTAGACCTCGGCGTCCGCGGGGATCTCCAGCCCGGTGAGGTCCATCTGCCCGGGCAGGCCGCCGTCTCCTTCCTCGTACCAGACGACGTACTGGGCGTGGGGCAGGCGCGCGATCAGGGTGGAGGTTTCCTGCCACAGCGCGTGCTCGGCGCGGGAGCGGTCGGCGTGCAGGGCCAGGATCCGCCGGGTGGCGCCGGTGGCGGCGAGGTAGTTGAGCATGCCGACGATGGGAGTGCAGCCGATTCCCGCGGTGGCGAACACGAGCGGCCGGTCGCTGTCGGTGAGGACGACGTCTCCGAAGGGGGCGGAGACGGTGAGGGTGTCCCCTGCTTTGGCGGTTGCATACAGCAGGGCGGACATCTCCCCTTCAGGGGTGTGTTCTGTGCCGCGGACCCGTTTGATGGTGATGCGCCGGGTGTGCTCGTCGCCGCCGGAGATGGAGTACTGGCGGATCTGACGGATACCGTCCGGCATGCGGTGGAGCACGCTGACGTATTGGCCGGGCCGCGCTTCGGGGAGGGGGCCGCCGTCGCTGGGCCGCAGGACGAGGGAGAACACGTCGGGGGTCTCTTCGCGGCGGTCCACGATGGTCCATTCCCGCCAGGTGCGGCCGTTGTCGGCGTTCTTCTCCGCGTAGAGGCGGGCTTCGAGCGCGATCAGCGCGCCGCCCATGAGCCAGTACACCTCGTCCCAGGCGGCGATGACTTCGGGGGTGGCTGCGTCGCCGAGGACGTCGGCGATCGCCCCGAACAGGTATTTGTGCACGATGACGTACTGGTCGTCGGTGACCGCGACGGCGGCGTGCTTGTGCGCGATGCGGGCGAGCAGCGCGTCGGGGCGTTCGTCGGGGTTGGCGAGGAGTGCGCTAGCGAATCCGGCGATGGATCCGGCGAGGGCCCGGCGCTGTTCCCCGTTGGCCTGGTTTCCCCGGTTGAACAGGCCGTCGAGGAGTTCGGGGCGCTCGGAGAACATCGTCGAGTAGAAGCGGGAGGTGATCTCGTCGAGGTGGGCCCCGACGACCGGCAGCGTGGCGCGGACGATGTCGGCGGACTGGGTTGACAGCATGCACCCTCCAAAGGGTTGGGGAGCCGAAACCCCCGTTAATTTGCATCCTGGATGCATATTAAAGAGGGGTATACGGGACCCCCACTGACCCCCCACTTAAGGGCACATCACTGTTTTTCCAGTTCAGAGCTGTTTTGCGGACGTTCTGGCGCTCGCAGTTGCACCAGGATCGGGCCTGTGGGGCTCGCCACAAGCGATTCGACCGTCACCTCATCCAAGGCAGCGAAGAACGCTTCCTGCGCCCGCCGCAGCTCCCCGCGCAGACGGCAGGCCGCACGCAACGGGCAGGGCGGATCGTCCTCGCACGCCACCACGTCCTTGCTGCCCTCAAGCTCCCGGACGATCGAACCAACCGTTGCCGCCCGCCCCGCCGGGGTGAGCCGCAACCCGCCACCGCGTCCGCGCCGCGCCTCCACCAGCCCCATCTCGCTCAGCCGCGCCACCGCCTTGGCGGCGTGGGTGTAGGGCACGGCCAACATGCCCGCCACTGAACGCGTGGTGAGCGTCTCCTCCCCAGCAACAGCGAGACGCATCACGATGCGCAGCGACAGATCAGTGAAGGTGGTCAGACGCATGCCCCCACGTTAGGCGCTGTCCGGACCTGCGTCAGCCGGACCGTCATCACACTTCCACAACCAGCATTTCGATACTAAAAGTCACAACAGAGTGACTAATAGTTATGTCATGATGGGGTCATGACCGTGTCCCCTGTCCTCCTTGTCGCAGCCAGCAGCGGCTACCCCGCACAATTGTGGCCCCCGCGCCCCTGGTGGCACAGGAACGAACGATTCTGGATCACCCTGCGCACTGCCGACGCCGCCGCCAGGGCCGCTGATCCACGGCCGTCCCACTCCCGCTCGGCATTCCACCGCGCCGCCGCTCTGACCCGCACCACCCTCACGGCGCTCCGCGTCTTCACCCGGTACCGGCCGGTCATGGTCGTCGTCACCGAAACGCGGAAGACCCCGTTCCTCTTCTTCGCCCGCCTCTTCGGCGTGCCCACCCTCGCCGTCGAAGTCCACGACTGGGTCACCACCGCGACCCGCACCGCACTGCTGTGCCGCCCCACGACCGCCCGCCCCGGCCTGGGAGCGCGGCGGATGAGCGCCGCAGACACCGCGGCGCCGCAGCGCAGCCTCCGTCGGCCCCGCCGCGGCGCCCGCCGCAGGATAGGACGCTGTCAGCCGGCCTGAGTGATCATCCCCGCGCCCACGGTGGCGTTGGTTCCCTCGTCAATCAGGATGAACCCGCCCGTCAGCCGGTTACGCCGGTACTCGTCGACAAAGAGCGGCTGGGCGACCCGCAGCTTGACCCGGCCGATCTCGTTGAGCGCGAGGCTCGTCGCCGACTCGTCCCGTTCCAAAGTGGTCGTGTCGATGCGGTACAGCAGGTCGCGCACCATGACCTTGGCGACGCGCGTGGTGTGCTTGATCAGCAGCTTGGTCCGCGGGGCGAGCGGCGGGCCTTCCGACATCCAGCACACCATGGCGTCCAAGTCCTGGGTGACGGTCGGCTGGTTGTGCGGGCGGCAGATCATGTCCCCGCGCGAAATGTCGATGTCGTCCTCGAGCAGCAGCGTGACCGACATCGGGGGAAACGCTTCGGCCACGTCCCCGTCGGCGGTGACGATCCGCTGAATCCGCGTGGCCATCCCCGACGGGAGGTGGACCACCTCGTCCCCGGGCCTGAGCACCCCGCTCGTGACCTGCCCGGCATAGCCGCGGTAGTCGTGCAGCTCCGGGTCGTCCGCCCGGTACGGCCGGATCACATACTGCACCGGGAACCGCGCGTCGACGAGGTTGCGGTCCGAAGCGATGTGCACGGTCTCCAAGTGCTGGAGCAGGGAAGGACCGTCGTACCACGGCATCGCGGCCGACCGCTCCACCACGTTGTCGCCGTGCAGCGCCGAGATCGGGATGAACGCCAAGTCCCGCACGTCGAGTTTGGCGGCGAACTCGGTGAACTCCGCTTTGATCTCTTCGAAGCGCTCCTGGGAGTAGCCCACCAGGTCCATCTTGTTGACGGCAAGCACCAGGTGGGGGACCTGCAGCAGCGTGGTGAGGAAGGCGTGCCGGCGGCTCTGCTCCTGCACCCCCTTGCGGGCGTCCACCAGGATCACCGCCAGGTCCGCGGTGGAGGCGCCGGTGACCATGTTGCGGGTGTACTGGATGTGTCCGGGGGTGTCCGCGATGATGAACGTCCGCCGCGGAGTCGCGAAGTACCGGTAGGCCACGTCGATCGTGATGCCCTGCTCCCGCTCGGCCCGCAGCCCGTCGGTGAGCAGGGCGAGGTTGGCCTGGTCCTCTCCCCGGGCGAGGCTGGTGCGTTTCACCGCCTCGTACTGGTCTTCCAGGATCGACTTGGTGTCGTAGAGCAGTCGGCCGATCAGAGTGCTCTTACCGTCGTCAACGGAACCGGCCGTCGCAAACCGCAGAATGTCAGTAGCCATGGGCAGTAGATCCAGATGTGTAGGCGCGGACAGATGACTGGGAACACACGAACGGCTAGAAGTAGCCTTCGCGTTTGCGCTCCTCCATCGCGGCCTCGCTCCCGCGGTCGTCTGCGCGGGTCTGTCCGCGCTCAGTGATCCGCGTCGCCGCGATCTCGGCGATCACCTCGTCGAGTGTGGTCGCCGTGGAGAGCACCGCGCCGGTACACGTCATGTCGCCCACCGTGCGGTAGCGGACAGAGGCTTCGAACACCTCCTCGTCCTCGTCCCGGGTGACGTACGGGCTGTCCGGAAGCAGGATGCCGTCCCGTTCGAACACCCGGCGCCGGTGCGCGAAGTAGATCGACGGCAGCCGAAGCCCTTCCCTGCGGATGTAGTGCCACACGTCCAGCTCGGTCCAGTTGGACAGGGGGAAGACCCGGATGTTCTCCCCTCGGTGGACGCGGGTGTTGTAGAGGTTCCACAGCTCCGGCCGCTGGTTCTTGGGGTCCCACTGGCCGAACTCGTCCCGGAACGAGAACACCCGCTCCTTGGCCCGTGCCTTCTCCTCGTCGCGCCGCGCCCCGCCGAACGCCGCGTCGAAGCCGTACTTTTCGATCGCTTCGAGGAGAGCCGCCGTCTGCAGCCGGTTGCGGCTGGCCCACCGGCCCTTGGGCTCCACTACCTTCCCCGCGTCGATCAGGTCCTGCACCGAAGCCACAATGAGCCGTACCCCCAGCTCGGCCACCCGCTTGTCGCGGAACTCGATGACCTCGGGGAAGTTATGGCCGGTGTCCACGTGCATGACCGGGAACGGGATAGGTGCGGGCCAGAACGCCTTCTCGGCGATCCGCAGCATGACCACCGAGTCTTTGCCACCGGAGAAGAGCAGCACCGGACGTTCGAACTCGGCCGCGACCTCACGCATGATGAAGATCGCCTCGGCCTCGAGGAAGTCGAGTTGCGAAAGCTGGTACCGTCCGACGGCGTCGCTGACCTGACTCATGAAACCCGCCTCGTGCTCGCTGCGTCCCCCGAGCCGAGGCGCCGGCCTCAGGCTCAGGTGTGTGGACCCGCGTTGTCCATATCCGCTACGTTACGGATACTGGCCAACAACATACCCGACAACTCCGATCGACATACTAGGATATCGGGCAGGTAGGGGTCTGGCCGGTTGTAGGTCAACGAGCTCCCGTCAATGCGCGACGTGTGCAGGCCAGCTGCCCGGGCCACCGCGACCGGAGCCGCACTGTCCCATTCGTACTGGCCGCCCGCGTGGATGTAGATATCGGCGATCCCCAGCATCACCGCGCTGATCTTGGCGCCCGCCGAACCCATCGGCACCAGCTCGGCACCCAACTGGTTCGCCAGCCGCCGCACGAACTCCGGCGGACGGGTCCGGCTCGTCGTGATCCGCAACCGCTGCCCCGCGGGGCGCTCCTCCGGAAGCCACGGCGGGTCCACCGTAGACAGCGTGCTCCCCTGTGCGGGCAGCGACACCGCACCGGCGACGAGCTCCCCGTTCTCCCACAGTGCGACGTGCACCGCCCAGTCCGTGCGGCCCGCCTCACCGAACTCCCGGGTGCCGTCCAACGGGTCGATAATCCACACGCGGTGTGCTCTGAACCGCCGGGGATCCTCTACCCCTTCCTCCGACAGCACCGGATCGCTGGGCCGCAGCCGTCCCAGTGCGGAGAACAGAAACTCGTGCGACACCCGGTCACCCAGGGTGCGCAGCACTTCCGGTTCGTCGAACCCGTGGCGCTCCCGCAGCCGCAGCAACCGTTGACCGGCCTCAAACGCAAGGTCACGCGCCACTTCGTGATCGTTTCTGATGGTGCTCACCAGGTTCAGCACGCTCCTGTCCCGGACCCCGGATCCCGTATCCGGCATCGCCCCATCCGGACCACCACCAGTGTGGCACGCTCCGCACCTTGCGGGAGCGGTCCGGGAACAATCGTCCAGAACCCTTACGAAGCAGCCGTGTGGTAGACGAGTTAGGCTTTCTCCAACCCGGACGTCACCACTGTCTCCACCGCGTCGGCCGCCCGCGCCACATGCACATCCAGTTCCTTGCGCTCCGCGGTGGAAAAGTCCTGCAGCACGAACGACGCCGCATCCATCCGCCCCGGCGGACGTCCGATCCCCACGCGCACCCGCACGTAGTCCGGAGAGCCCAGTGAGGCGGTGATCGAACGCAGGCCGTTGTGCCCGGCCGACCCGCCGCCCCGCTTCAGCTTCAGCCGGGCGAACGGAATGTCCAGCTCGTCGTGGACCACGATGATGCGGTCGACCGGCACCTTGTAGAAAGCACTCAGCTTGGCCACCGGTCCGCCGGACAGGTTCATATACGAAGCCGGTTTGGCCAGCACCACCGGCGCATCACCCACGCGTGTCTCCACCACCTGGGCGTGGGCCTTGTGCAACCGCCACCGTTCGCCCCGCTGCGCGGCCAACTCGTCCACCACCATGAAACCCACGTTGTGGCGGTTGCCCGCATACTTGGGCCCGGGATTGCCCAGCCCCACGACCAGCCAACGCTCGCCGCTCACCACCGCACCACTTTCTCCCGGCCGCGCATCCGGTTCCCTGGACACAGACGCGCGGCCTCCCCACAGCCGTGCGAGAAGACCGCGCATCGCTACAGACCCCTTTCGGCGGCGCCGTTACTCGGCGGCCTCTCCCTCCTCTTCCTCCTCGGTGGCCTCGGGAGCGGCCTCGGCGACCACGGACATGACGATCGTCTCGGGGTCCATGGCCAGCTCGACGCCCTCGGGGAGCTTCAGGTCACCAGCGGTGACGTTCGTGCCGATCGGGAGTCCGTCCACGTCCACCTCGATCCCCTCGGGGATACGGGTGGCCTCGGCGCGCACCTCGGCCTGAGCCATCTCCAGGTTGAGGACACCGCCAGCGCCGACCTCGCCCTTCACCAGCAGCGGAACCTCGACCACGACCTTCTCGCCCCGCTGCACGACCAGCAGGTCCACGTGCTCGAGGAAACCCTTGATGGGGTCGCGCTGCACGCTCTTGGGCAGCACGAGGCTCTCTTTCTCGTCGACACCCTCCAGACGCAGCAGCACGTTCGGGGTCTTCAAAGCGAGCATCAGGTCGTGGCCTGGCAGGTTGATGTGGCGGGGAGCGATGCCGTGGCCGTAGAGGACGGCCGGCACCTTGCCCGCGCGACGGGCGCGGCGTGCAGCGCCCTTACCGAACTCGGTGCGCGGCTCGGCAGCGATACGTACCTCGGACACGACGAAACTCCTTGGTGGATCATCCCCCGCAGCGACGGGGAGACACGGCTTCTACGGAAAACAGCCCCGCTCCAATACCAGCGGGAAAACCCAGCACACGCGGGGAAAACACGATCTCGCCGTGCCACTGCCACAGCGGCCCGCGCGAGCACAGAGATCGCCCCGCACACGCGGAGAAGCTCATAGCAGTCTACTGGCTTGGCCGACGCCCCGCGCACAGCGGGACGGTCGACGAATCACGAATCCGCAGACCATCCCGCCCTCTCGATCACTCGAACAGGCTCGTCACTGAACCGTCGCTGAACACCTCGTTGATCGCCCGAGCCAGCAGTGGAGCGATCGATAGCTGGGTCAGCTTGTCGAACTGCCGGTCCTTCGACACCGGCAGCGAGTTGGTGATGACGACCTCGGAAATCCGCGAGTCCTTGAGCCGGTCCACGGCGGGCCCCGACAGCACACCGTGCGTCGCGACCGCGATCACCTTGGCTGCCCCCTGCTCGAACAAGGCGTCCGCGGCCTTCACGATGGTGCCCGCGGTGTCGATCATGTCGTCCACCAGGACACAGGTCCGGCCCCGCACCTCACCGACGACTTCGTGGACCCGCACCTCGTGCGCCACGTCCGGGTCGCGCCGCTTGTGGACGATCGCCAGCGGCGTACCCAGCCGGTCGGCCCACCGGTCTGCGGTGCGCACACGCCCCGAGTCCGGCGACACCACGGTGGTGTTGCTCAGGTCCACGTTGGCCGCCACATAGTCGGCGAGGAGGGGAAGGGCGAACAGGTGGTCGACCGGGCCGTCGAAGAAGCCCTGGATCTGGTCGGTGTGGAGGTCCACCGCCATCAACCGGTCCGCCCCGGCGGCTTTGAACAGGTCCGTGATCAACCGCGCCGAGATCGGCTCCCGCCCCCGGTGCTTCTTGTCCTGGCGCGCGTAGCCGAAGAACGGCGTCACTACGGTGATGCGTTTCGCTGACGCCCGCTTCAGCGCGTCCACCATGATCAACTGCTCCATGATGGACTTGTTGATCGGATCGGAGTGGCACTGGATGACGAAAGCGTCACACCCTCGGACCGACTCCAGGTAGCGGACGAAGATCTCCCCGTTGGCGAAGTCCTGGAACCTGGTGGGAACCGTTTCGATACCCAGTTCCACCGCGACCTCCGCCGCGAGATCGGGGTGGGTCCGTCCCGAGAAGAGCATGAGTTTTTTTTGACCCGCGGCTTTCATGCCGGTCACGTTAACATCCCCCATAGTTCCGGTTTGTTCTCTCTTCGCCTGCCCGGGAGACCTTCCGGCGCCAGACGCGACAGTGTTGTGGTCACCGGTCTTCCTCCGAGCGGGCCCGGGCTCGCTCCGCGGCCTGTGCCGCAGGAGTACCCGGACGTTTACGTTCCACCCAGCCTTCAATAGTGCGCTGGGGGCCGGCCGAGACTGCGAGCGCCCCTGGCGGTACGTCCTCGCGGACCACAGTCCCCGCTCCCGTGTAGGCGCCGTCGCCGACCCGGACGGGAGCCACGAACATGGTGTCACTGCCAGTGCGCGCGTAGTCACCGATTACCGTGCGGTGCTTGTTCACCCCGTCGTAGTTGACGAACACCGACGAGGCACCGATGTTGACGCCTTTGCCGATGTCGGCGTCGCCCACGTAGGTCAGGTGCGGCACCTTGGAGCCCTCACCCACCGTCGAGTTCTTCACTTCGACGAAGGTGCCGATCTTGACCCCGCGGTCCAGGCGCGCCCCGGGACGCAGGTAGGCGTAGGGGCCGACGGTGGCCTCCGGGCCGATCACGGCTTCCCGGGCGACCGTGTGCGAGACGACAGCGTCCTCCCCCACCTCGGTGTCGCACAGCACCGTGGCGGGCCCCACCTGGGCTCCTTCACCGATCACCGTGCGCCCCTGCAACTGGGTCTGCGGTTCCAGCACGGCGTCGCGCCCCACGCGGACGTCGACGTCCACCCACGTGGAGGCGGGATCCACCACGGTGACACCGTCGCGCATGAGCTGCTCCAGCAGCCGGGCGTTGAGCAGCCGGCGCGCCTCGGCGAGCTGGACCCGGTCGTTGACCCCTTCCACTTCGGTGCGGTCAGGGGCGATGTAGGCGCCGACCCGGTGGCCGTCGCCGCGCAGGAGCGCCACCGCATCGGTGATGTACTCCTCGCCTTTGGCGTTGTCCGCGGAGAGCCGGTGGACCACCTGGGACAGCAGGGCCCCGTCGAAGGCGTACATCCCGGAGTTGATCTCGTCGACCGCGCGCTGCTCTTCGGTGGCGTCCGCGTGCTCGACGATGCCGGTGACCGCGCCCGCAGCGTCGCGCACGATCCGCCCGTAGCCGGTGGGGTCGGGGACCCGGGCCGACAGGATCGTGACAGCGTTCCCCTCTGCTTCGTGCGCAGCAACCAGGTCGCGCAGCGTCGCACCGCGCAGCAGCGGGGTGTCTCCGCAGGTCAGCACAACCGTTCCGGTGAGTTCCACGTTCTGTGCGCGCAGTGCTTCGATCGCCATGCGCACGGCGTGGCCGGTGCCTTTCTGCTCTTCTTGCAGCGCGGTGATGGCGTGCGGAGCGATGCTCTTGAGGTGCTCCGTCACTTGCTCCCGTGCGTGGCCGACGACCACGACGGTGCGTTGCGGTTCGAGCTCGGCGACGGCCGCCAGGACATGTCCCAGCAGACTCCGGCCGCAGATCTCGTGGAGGACTTTGGGGCGCCTGGACTTCATACGGGTGCCCTCGCCTGCGGCGAGGACCATGACGGCGGCTGGACGGCTCGCGCTCACTGGAGGCGACTCCTCTGTCGCTGGCGGATGAACCGGGATGAGTGTTGTGCGTGCAGATACGCTGCGGTCAGCAGCCCTGCGGGGCGGCACAGGATGCCGCGAACGACGAAACGGGGCCCCAGGGCATGCGGAAACCACGTCCTGGACCGACACAGGCAGCATACAACTGGGCCGGGGGATATTTTGGGGCGACTCGGTGGGTGGGCCGGGATGGGGAGTGCGGTGACCTGGGCTCCGGACGTGGACCGGTGCCGGTGAGTCCCGGACCCGGGGCACGGGGAGGGGTTTGGACGCGCGTGTGCGGGCGGCGCGTGCTTCGCCTGTGCCGCGGGTGACGCGGGGTGCGGAACGGTTCGGGGCCGTGGCGAGTGGGCGGGCTCAGCGGCCGGCCGAATGCGGCTGCCCTGGTGGACGTTCCGTGGAGACTGCGGCGTTCCGCTCTGCTGTTCTGGAGGACCGGGCGTGCGCTGGAGAAGAGCTCCCGGACCAGGACTCGAACCTGGACGACGGGGACCAAAACCCCGCATGCTGCCAATTACATCATCCGGGAATGAAGCAGGCTTTTCTGCACCTTCTCACGCTTCTTCGCGAGTTGTCCGCGTTGCGCAGACACCACGATAGCTTTCCCACAACTCTAAGGCACATCCGTAAGTGCCTTGTCCTTTTTTAGGCCGCCGCCCGGGCTGAGAGTTCCGCGCCTGCGGGCCTCGGACGGCCGTGCGGCGGACAGCCGCGTGCTTCTCGGGCACAGATCCGGCCGCAGCATCCCGTGCTGACGTGATTTTTGTCCTATCTCGGACAGCCCTCGTATCCCCAGGCGGAGCGGGGTAGATGGGGCTGCACCAAAAACATTACCCGCTTCCCTTGCCAAACCTACGGACCCGTAGGTTACGGTTACGTAGGTATAGGTTGTCCGACCGTCGCTGACCGGAAGGGCGTTGCACCTGTCCGTCCTTCCGCCCTGCTCGACCAGGATCCGCCTGGTGAGGTGGGGGTGGCTGGTCTCGCCCCGCAGAGATCAGCCGTCGGGGGACTCCCTTCCAATCCATCCGGCTATCCAGAACGAGGTGGGCTTATGTCCGAACTTTCCGCCAACTCGACCCAGCGCCGCGCTCCGGAGCCAGAGATCCTGGACGAGAAGCGCTCCCGCACCGAGCGCTACACCATCTTCACCTTCGTCTTTGTGCCGCTCCTCGCCCTAGCCGCCGCCGTGCCCTTCGCCTGGGGATGGGGACTGACCTGGCTCGATGTCGCTATCGGCGCGGTCTTCTACCTCATCGGCGGGCTGGGCATCACCGTGGGCTACCACCGCCTGTTCACCCACGGCTCGTACCGCGCCGCGCGGCCCCTGAAGATCGCCCTGGCCATCGCCGGCTCCCTAGCGATCGAAGGCGGGGTCATCAAGTGGGTGGCCGACCACCGCCGCCACCACAAGTACTCCGACCACGAAGGCGACCCCCACTCGCCTTGGCGGTTCGGCGACGACTGGCGTTCCGTGGCCAAAGGCATGTTCTACGCCCACATGGGCTGGCTGTTCCTGGACGAGCAGAAGACTTCCCCTAAGCGGTTCGCGCCCGACCTCCTCAAAGACAAGGACCTGGTCCGTATCGACCGCTACTTCTGGGTCTTCGTGCTCATCTCGCTGCTCACCCCGCCGCTCATCGGCGGCCTGGTGACCATGTCGTGGTGGGGCGCGTGCACCGCGTTCTTCTGGGGAAGCCTGGTCCGTATCGCGCTCCTGCACCACGTCACGTGGTCGGTCAACTCGATCTGCCACACCATTGGTGAAGAAAACTTCACGGTTCGCGACCGGTCCCGCAACGTCTGGTGGCTGGCGATCCCGTCCTTCGGCGAGTCCTGGCACAATCTGCACCATGCCGAACCGACCTGCGCCCGGCACGGGGTCCTCAAGGGCCAGATCGACATCTCGGCACGGGTCATCTGGATCTTCGAGAAACTGGGATGGGCGACCAAGGTGCGCTGGCCCGACCCCGAGCGGCTGGCAGCCAAACGTGTCGCCGCCTAACCAGATCGGCCATCATGGGGAGCCGTGAGCGAACAGAGTCCCAAAACCCGTAAAAAGCAGCGCATGACCGGCAAGGAGCGCCGGGAACAGCTTCTCGCAATTGGTAGGGAACTGTTCGCCGAACGCGGCTTCGCCGCCACTTCCGTGGAGGAGATCGCGGCCCGCGCCGGGGTCTCCAAACCGGTGGTCTACGAGCACTTCGGAGGTAAAGAAGGGGTCTACGCGGTCGTCGTCGACCGCGAGATGCAGCGCCTGCTCGGCCTTGTCAGCGACGCTCTCGTCGAGGGGAGTCCACGCCAGAAGCTGGAGCGGGCGGCCCTCGCCCTCCTGCAGTACATCGAGGAGCACAGCGAAGGGTTCCGGATCTTGGCGCGCGACTCGCACGCCGCGTCCGGGACCGGGAGCTTCGCGAGCCTCATCAGCGATATCGCCACCCAGGTGGAGCACGTGCTCGCCGAAGAGTTCCGGGCCCGCGGCTACGACCCGAAGCTCGCTCCGCTCTATGCCCAGGCCCTGGTGGGCATGGTGGCGTTGACCGGCCAGTGGTGGCTGGAGGTGCGCCGTCCCCGCCGGGAGGTGGTGGCAGCCCACCTGGTGAACCTGGCGTGGAACGGCCTGTCCCGTCTGGACACCAAACCGCGAGTGGAGGGAGCCCGGTCTCGACGGCGAGAATAACGGGCTCACTCATCGATTATCTTGATATCAAGAGATATGCTAGGTGCATGCGTGACGAGGTTGACGGTCTAGTCGAGGCGTGGCGCACCGAACGTCCCGATCTTGACGTAGCGCCGCTGCAAGTCCTGAGCCGGGTCTCTCGGCTGGCCCGCCACCTCGACCGTGCGCGCCGTTCGGTCTTCGCCGCCCACGACCTGGAGCCGTGGGAGTTCGACGTCCTCGCCGAACTGCGCCGCTCCGGTCACCCCTACGAGCTGAGCCCTGGGCGGCTCATGCGCGCCACCCTCGTGACCTCGGGGACCATGACCAACCGGATCGACCGGCTCACCGAGGACGGCCTCGTGCGCCGCCTGCCGGACCCGACCGACCGGCGAGGCGTCCTGGTCCGGCTCACCGACGAGGGGCGGGAACGCGTGGACGCGGCCCTCGCCGACCTCCTCCGCTACGAGGAGTCCCTCCTCGCCGCGCTCACCACGGCCGAACGCGACCAGTTGGCCACGCTGCTGCGGACCGTCCTCGCCCCCCTGGACGAACCGGACTGATTCCTCACACTTCTCCCACACCCCATGACCGGCTTTTGGGAACACCCTTACCACACGTCTCGGTAACGGACAGAAGTCATCACTCTGTGATGACTAGCTTTTTCCGGTCTGTTACCGGCATGCTACGCAGGGGCTCACTTTGACCGATTGACCTGCGAGAGAAGAGACGTGAGAGACCATGCGCCGGTTTGCTTGGATATGTACCGCCGCAGCAGTAGCCCTGCTGGCCGCAAGCTGCAGCTCCGAAGACAACAACGCAGCGGAGATGCAGTACTACCTGTCGCTGGGTGATGGTCTGACAGTCGGAGCCCAGCCTGACGACTCGGGCGACGTCCTCGAAACCGCCACGGGCTACACCAACCTGGTGGCCTCAGCCCTGTCAAAGGAGCCTCCGGGGGTGCAGCACGTCAACCTGGGGTGCATCGGAGAGACCACCATCACCTTCCTCAGCGGTGGCGCTGAAGGCTGCGAATACGACGAGGGCTCGCAGCTGGACGCCGCCGTGGAGTTCCTGGAGCAGCACAAGGGCAAGGTGCGCCTCATCACGATCAGCATCGGCGGCGAGAACCTGTTCTCGTGCGCCCGGGACGAGGACGGCGCGCTGACCACCGACATCGACCGGGAGTGCGTCTCCGAAAACCTGCAGAAGGTCTCCGAGGACGCGCCGATCATCGCCCAGCGGCTGCGGGAAGCCGCGGGCGACGACGTCGAAATCATCGCGCTCACCGCCTACAACCCGCTGCTCGCGATGTACCTGCAGGAAGAGGTGACCGAGGTCGTCGCCACGGAGGACGACGACGAGCGCACCTACCAGGACACCGCCAACTACACCAACGGCATGCTGGCCGCGATCAACGGCACCCTCAACGACGCCTACAACGCCGAGAACATCACCGTGGCGAACGTGGCCACGCTGTTCGACGTGGACAACTTCGAAGAGAACGACGACGGCACGCCCGCCAACGTCCACAACGTGTGCCAGTACACGTGGATGTGCGACACCGAGCGCGGCCCGGACATCCACCTCAACCAGGAAGGGGCTCAGGAGGTCGCCACCCTCGTCCAGGACGTGATGCGGGAGTAGCGCCGCATCGGCGTCCCAGCTCGGCGTAGCGGCGTGCCTCGCCGCCCCGTGGCGGCAGTGGGGCGGCGGGCACGCGACTCCTCACTCTCCGAGTCGCTCGGCCTCCCGGAGCCAGGCGTCCTCCAGTTCCGCTTTCTCCGCGGTGAGCGCTTTGAGCTCCGCACCGAGCTCCGCGAGGCGGGCATAGTCCTCCGCGGCTTCCGCCATGAGCGCGTGGAGCTCCTCTTCCCGCGCACTGATCCGGTCGATCCGGCGTTCGATGCGCTGCAGCTCTTTCTGTGCGGCCCGCCGCTCCGCCGCCGAGAGTTTCGGTGCCGCCTCGGCGGGACCGGCGTCCTCCTTCGCGGCAGCGCCGTCCTGGGGGATCTCGCCGCGCTCCGCACGCTCGGCGCGCAGCCGCAGATACTCGTCGACCCCGCCGGGCAGGTGGCGCAGCGTGCCGTCGCCGAGCAGCGCGAACACCTGGTCGCAGACCCGCTCCAGGAAGTAGCGGTCGTGGCTGACCACCACCAGCGACCCGGGCCAGCCGTCGAGCAGGTCCTCCAGCTCGGTCAGCGTCTCGATATCCAGGTCGTTGGTGGGCTCGTCCAAGAGCAGCACGTTGGGTTCGGCCATGAGCAGCCGCAGCAGTTGCAGCCGCCGCCGCTCCCCGCCGGACAGGTCGCCGATCGGGGTCCACTGCCGCTCCCCGCGGAAGCCGAAGCGCTCCAGCATCTGGCTCGCGGAGTACTCCCGTTTGCCGACGGTGACGCGCTGGCGTATCTCGGAGACGGCTTGCAGGGGCCGCGCCTCCGGGTCCAGCTCCGCGAGGTTCTGCGAGAGGTGGGCCAAGTTGACGGTGGCCCCGTGGCGCACGGTCCCGGCGTCAGGGGCCTGCTCTTTCGCGAGCAGGCGGAGCAGGCTCGTCTTCCCCGAGCCGTTGACCCCGACCACGCCGATACGGTCCCCGGGCCCGAGCTGCCAGGTGAGGCGGTCCAACAGGACGGTGTCGCCAGCCCGGAGGGTGACGTCTTTGACGTCGATGACGGTCTTGCCCAGCCGGGAGCTGGCGAACCGGACCAGTTCGACAGTGTCGCGGGCGGGCGGCTCGTTGGCGATGAGCGCGTTCGCCGCTTCGATCCGGAACTTGGGTTTGGAGGTGCGGGCCGGCGGTCCACGGCGCAGCCAGGCCAGTTCCTTGCGGAGCAGGTTCTGGCGGCGCTCCTCCGCGGCGCGGGCGAGGCGCTGCCGTTCCGCTTTGGCGAGCACGTAGGCGGCATAGCCGCCTTCGTAGCGCTCCACCCGCCCGTCCACGACCTCCCAGGTGCGCTGGGTGACGGCGTCAAGGAACCAGCGGTCGTGGGTGACGACGGCGACGGCTTCGCGCCGCTGGTTGAGGTGGTCGGCCAGCCAGGCAATGCCTTCGATGTCGAGGTGGTTGGTCGGCTCGTCCAGGATGATCAGGTCGTGGGTGTCGATGAGCATCCTGGCGAGTCCGGCGCGGCGGCGCTCCCCACCGGAGAGGTGGGCCATCCGGGCGTTGAGGTCCCATCCGGACAGCAGGCCGCGGAGCACATCGCGGATCCGCGCGTCCCCCGCCCACTCGTGTTCGGCCCGCCCGTCGAGGACGAACTGACCGACGGTGGTGTCAGGGAAGCTGTCCTGCTGGTGGAGGAAGCCGATCCGCAGCCCCCGGCTGTGCACGACCCGTCCGGAATCAGGCTGGAGCCGTCCAGCGATGACGGACACCAGCGTGGACTTGCCGCCGCCGTTACGGCCCACGATGCCGATCCGATCGCCCTCCTCGATCCCGAGGGACACGGAGTCCAAGAGGACGAGGGGCCCGTAGGCCAGCGAAACGTCTTGCAGATTGACGAGGTTCATCCCTTCCATTGTCGCGGGTGCGCGGGAGTGCAGGGGACGGCTTCTCCCGCCCCGCAGAGATCAAGAAGAGCAATGCGCCACAGCAGGGCAACTGACCGCAAATCTCAGGTTAGGTTGAGGTCAACAGACCCACCGACGAGGAGGTTGGAGCATGGCGCAACTTCCGGTCCAGCTCACGATCGGCCAGCTCGCAGAGCGCAGCGGGATGTCGCACAGCGCACTGCGGTTCTATGAAGCAAAAGGGCTGATCCGGGCAGAGCGGACCGCGGGCAACCAGCGCCGCTACCACCGCAGCACCCTGCGCCGCCTAGCGTTCATCGCGGCCGCCCAGCGCGTGGGGCTGACCCTCGCGCGGATCCAGGAAGCGCTGGCCACACTCCCTGAGGAGCGGGCCCCCACCGCCGAGGACTGGGCGCGGCTCTCCCGCATGTGGCGGGACGAACTGGAGACCCGGATTGATGCGCTGCAACGCCTGCGGGACCGGTTGACTTCGTGCATCGGCTGCGGCTGTCTTTCCCTGCGCTCCTGCGCGCTGCGCAACAACGACGATGCGCTGGCCGCGTGGGGACCGGGTGCCCCGCTGCTGCGCCCGGCACGCGAAGGCGGCCTGTAGCCGCCTACACCACGGTGGCGCCGGGGACCGGGCCGTGGGCGGTCACCGTGTCCGCACACGTGCCGCTCGCGCGCAAGGCAGCGGCAAGCTCGCGGGCGTGGTCCGCCGACTCGGCGAGGAACGCACACGTGGGTCCGGAGCCGGACACGAGGGCGCCCAGCGCTCCCGCGGCACGGCCCGCCTCAAGGAGGTCCCCCAGTTCGGGGCGGAGCGCCAAGGCGGCTGGCTGGAGGTCGTTGGTGAGTGCCGCACCCAGCCGACGGGCGTCCCCGGCGGCGAGCGCGGCGACTAGCGCGTCGTCGAGCGTGGGCTCGGGGGCGTCCGGTCGCAGCCGGTCGTATTCCGCGAATACTTTCGTCGTGGACAGGCCCCCGTCGACGAGGGCGAACACCCAGTGGAACGTCCCCTGGACGGGGAGCGGGGAGAGCTGCTCGCCGCGCCCGGTGCCCACCGCGGTGCAGCCGATCAACGGGAAGGCGACGTCGCTGCCGAGCTCTGCGGCCAGCTCCAGCAGCCGCTCGCGGGGGGTGCCGCCTTCCCAGAGCGCATCGCACGCCACGAGCGCGGCAGCCGCATCAGCGCTTCCCCCAGCCATGCCACCGGCCACAGGAATGGCCTTGTGCACGTGGATGTGCACCCCGGTGGCGTGGGGCACGTGGCGGGCCAGCAGGGCGGCGGCGCGCGCCGCGAGGTTGCTGTCGTCGAGGGGCACGCGGGCCACGTGGTCCGGTCGCTCCCCGTCCACACTGAGCACCGCCTGTCCGGGCGCAAGGTCGGAGCGGGGAGAAACGGTAACCTCGTCGTAGAGCGAGACCGCGTGGAAGACGTTGACCAAGCCGTGGTATCCATCGCCGCGGACCGGCCCCACGGCAAGCCGCAAGTTCACCTTCGCGGGGACCCGCACGGTGACGGAAGTCGGGGCGTTCACGAGTCCCCCATCGTACGGGAAAGCCTGCGCCGATGATTCTGCGCGCCCAATATGGGATTCTTGTGTGGGTCATCTCGTCACTCCTGAGGCGTTGACCCACCAACAGCAGCGATTCTCGTATTACCGACGTCGCTTGCGTTACCACATCTGGACTTGACAATCCGCGTGGGTGGGTATCGGGAGGCAAGGCCCGCTACCGTTAAAGCCAAGACGGAGTTTGGACACCGTCGGGGAGGATCGCTTGCCGTCGGATGGGCTCCCGAAGAACTTGGAACCGCTGGCCGCCGGAGACCCGGCGACCATCGGTCCTTACGTGCTGGTCGGACGTCTAGGCAGCGGAGGCATGGGGACGGTCTACTTGGGCCGCGCCCCGGAGAAGGGAACCCATGTAGCGATCAAGGTCATCCGCCCCGAACTCGCTTTCGACGAGGCCACCCGGGCGCGTTTCCGCGACGAGATGGAAAACGCCCGCAAAGTCGCCTCCTTCTGCACGGCTAAGGTGCTCGACCACGGCACCTTCCAAAACCGGCCGTACATGGTCACCGAGTACATTGCGGGCACGGCCCTCGCCGAGCACATCGCCGAGCACGGTCCGCTCGACTCGGGCACCCTGCACGGTTTCGCATTGGGGGTGGCCGCGGCGCTCGCCGCGATCCACAAGGCCGGTCTGGTCCACCGCGACCTGAAACCCGCCAACGTGCTGCTGTCCCTGTCCGGGCCGCGGGTGATCGACTTCGGTATCGCCCGGGCGCTGAACACGTCCACGAGCCACACCCAGACGGGGATCGTCATGGGCAGCCCGGGGTGGATGGCCCCCGAGCAGTTGCTGGAAGAAAAGGTCACCACCAAGGCCGACATTTTCGCTTGGGGCTGCCTGGTGGCGTTCGCGGGCAACGGCCGACACCCGTTCGGCAACGGCGACGCCATGACCCTCGGCAAGCGGATGCTGTTCGCAGAGCCCGACATCGGGAACCTGGACCCGCCGCTGGACCGCCTCGTCGCCCGGGCGCTGGCGAAGGACCCCGACCAGCGTCCCACCGCCCAGGAGCTGCTGCTGGAGCTGGCAGGGGGCACGGACAGCAACGACACCAACGACGTGGTCAGCCATGCCCTGCACCAGTCGTGGCGGCCGAACTTCCCGCCGATGCCCCCCGGGTATCCGCCGCCGTCCCCCCAGGCGCACTCGGGGATGCCCGGCCCGCAAGCCCAGGCCCAGGCGCCGGGGCAGACCACCATCGCCCCCCAGCCTTACGCGCATCCCCAGCAAGGGGGCCCGGGGCCGATGCCACCGCAAGCCGCTGGCCCCCAAGGCGGCCCGCAGGGCGGTCCGCAAAGCCCGCCGATGCCGCAGCGGCCGGGACCGCAAGCTTCCCACCACACCGGCCAGATCCCCGTGGTGCCGCCCACCACTGGAAGACAGCCGCCCCGCTCCCCTGCCGCCCAGGGCTCTTCGGGAGGCCCTCAGGCCCGCCCGTACGTGCCGCCCAACACGCTTCCTCCACACCGCCCGCTCCGCCCCGACAGCTCCCGTTCCCGGCTGCTGATCGTCTTCGCGGTGCTCGGCGCGGTGCTTCTGGCTGTGGTCCTCGTGTTCGGCCTGGTCTTCTTCCAGGACTGGTTCTCCTCCACTAGTGACACCAATCCCCCCGGTCAAGGGCAGGAGCAGCAGTCGTCGGCTCCTAAGGAAGACCCCGACGACGAGTCGGACAAGTCCGACACCCAGGCAGCGGATCCGCAGGCGGGGGAGAGTCTGCGCTTCGACCTCCTCGACTGGTACTGCGGCAACCAGGTGCTGGACCGGCCGCTCATCGTCAACGGCGGCGAATACTGTGTCGCGGAAATCGAGGCGCACAATTCTGCGAACTACCCGGTGAAGTTCCGGCACGACCTGCAGATCCTGGCGCATGCGAGCGGCGAGCAGACCAAGGCCGACGCGCCGCTGCACGGGGAGGGAGCCGACCCGCTGTGGGCGGGACCGATCCAGCCGGGCGACACCGTGCGCGGATACCTGGTGTTCATCGTGCACTCGGAGCTGACCCCCGAGGTCCTCATCCTCCGCAGCACGGTGGACAGCCCTGGCCAGCAGATCGAGATCCCCTCAGGACAGCCCGCTTAAGCCGTGCCGGCCCTGGCACAGGGTCAGGGCCGGTGCTCCGCGATCCGGGCGAAGTCGGCGATCCCCAGGGTCTCACCGCGGCTCCGCGGGTCCACGCCCGCACTGCGCAGCGCAGCCTCTGCGGCCGCGGCCGAGCCCGCCCAGGAGCTGAGGGCAGCGCGCAGGGTTTTGCGGCGCTGCGCGAACGCCGCGTCGACGACAGCGAAGACGTCTTCGCGGCTGGCTTTCGTGGGGGGTGCGGGACGGCGCCGCAGCGCGACCAGACCGGAGTCGACGTTGGGCACCGGCCAGAACACGGTGCGGCCGATCGCCCCGGCCCGGCGGACGTCGGCATACCAGGCGATCTTCGCTGACGGGGCGCCATACGCGCGGTCGCCGGGCCGGGCAGCCAGCCGCTCCGCGACTTCCGCCTGCACCATGACCAGGCCGTGCTCCAGGCTGGGCAGCAGGTTCAGCAGGTGCAGGACGACGGGGACCGCCACGTTGTAGGGGAGGTTCGCGACGAGCGCGGTGGGCTGCGGGTCGGGAAGTTCTGTGATCCGCAGCGCGTCAGCGGTGACCACCCGGAGCCGGTGGGCGTAGGCGGGTGCGTGGTCGGCGACCGTGCCGGGCAGCGCCTCGGCGAGCCGCGGATCGATCTCTACCGCGGTGACGTGCCGCACGTGCGGCAGCAGGGCCAGGGTGAGCGAGCCGAGGCCGGGACCGACCTCGACCACGACGTCGTCGGGGCTGACCTGGGCGGCACGCACGATGCGGCGCACGGTTCCGGGGTCGATGACAAAGTTCTGCCCGAGGGTCTTGGTGGGGCGTATCCCCAACTGGGCGGCGAGCCGCCGCACGTCTGCGGGGGTGAGCAGGCGGGCATCAGCGCTGTCGGATTCGGTCACCCGCCCATTGTGGCAGGCAGGCCGGGGGCGAGGTTCACGTCCGTGCCGCGGGGTCCTTCCAGGTGAGGGTCACTTTGAAGGAGGCGTCCGCGGTGGACTGGGCGATGAACACGTCGGCGGTGGCGGTGAGCCCCACGCCGAGTTCCACGGTGACCTCGTCGGGTTTCCCTGGCAGGTCCTGGACCTTTTCGGCGACGGTCTCGGCAATCTGCCGAATCTGCCCGAAAACCTGGTCAAGCTGCTTTCGCACCCGCTGGGTTCCGGGAAAGGCCACATTGACGGGGCCGGTGCGCTCGCCCGCCGGTTCGATGAGGATTTCTGTTTCGTCGTCAATGGCCAGGGCGACGAGTTGGTTCACCTGCGCTCCCCTCCCCTTCCCATCTGGGAAAGCGACAGTTCCTGGGGAATTTTCAGGGTTTGTTCAGCTTCCATGATGACATGAAGTTTCCCCTTCTTGGGGATATACCCCCTTAGTCACAACAGTCAGGAATTTCTCAGTCAGGGGAGGACCGTGCACCGCATGAGTGCTGCACCGGACCAGGAATGGTCTACCGGGGGACCAGCAGCAAGAAGTCGGACAAGGTCCGGTTTTGTGCAACACCGCCGGCCCGGGGCGTCCGGAGGTCTGGCTTCCCGTGGTGCCGATGGCCTCGAGAGAACGCCCTGGCGGAAATCGAGTCATTCCGAGGGAAAGGATGGGTGCAAATGTGTCGAAGTGCGATTTGTGCGTTCTGGAGGCATAGAGATTCGCGACTCCACTTACCCGGACGGTCCGGTTCTCTCCGTCACCGCCCGGGCGTGGATTCTCTTTATTCACAACGTGAAGAGGAATGACCTCTAGAGTTCTTGTGACTATGTGATTTTTCTGTCCTCGTTACCTTGCATTCTGCTGTGACGAGCTGTCACAGGTTATTGAGGTGAAGGTCAGCGTTTCCCCGCTCTCTCCGACGCATTGACAGTGTCGCGGGATGTTGATCCCCCATGACCTCGGCATACAACCGTTCGACGGCGGCAATCTCCTCTGCCACGTCCTCGTTCATGGCTTTGCGGCCAAGGACGAGGTTGCGCCGGGCCAACAGGGTGAGGGGGTGCCGCTCGGAGAGGGCTCTCCGGCAGCGTGCCAGCGTCTCCGTGTCGCGCCGCACCGACTCAGCGACATCATCGAGGCCAAAGAAATCGCTGGCCAGATTGAGCGCGCTGGAAAGTGTGCTGGTGTGGTACTCCCCGAGCCGGTCCGTGAGCACCTGCAACGCCCGCTCATCGATCACCCGGGCTTCCTCAGTTCTGCCCATCTGGCGTAGGACCACCGCCCGGTTGACGTTGATCGCGGCGACATGGGGGTGGTCTTCGCCGAGGAGTTCGGCGCAACGGCGATACGCCTTCTCCACGAGGTCCAGAGCTTCGTGATAGCGGTTGACTGACCGCAGGGCTGCGGCGTGGTTGGCAGCCGCAACCACCGCAATCATGCTGTCTTCACCGAACCGGTCTTTTGTTTCTCGCCAGACCTCCCCGGAGATCTTGACCGCCCGCTCCAGGTTTCCGGTACGGCGAAGTACGGCAGCGAGAGCTGCCATATTCTCCAGCGTGCCCCGATGGTTGATGCCGAAAAGCGAATAGATCCGCTCAGTGTTGTCTTCCTGGTACCGCAGCGCCTTAAAGTAGTCCCCGGCCTCCATGAGGGAGCCCGCGTATCCGTCGACAGCCGCCAATGTAGAGGGATTATTGGGCCCTAGGATCATCTCGTTGGTCTGGTAGATCTCCCAGAAGAGGTCGGCGGCTCTCCGATGGTCTCCGGCGAGCAGGAGGGCGTAGGCGTAGACGTGGGAGGCGGAGATCGTCTCCGGGTCGTCCGGTCCCAGGATCCGCCGGTAGCGGTCCCGGGTGTCGCGGGCAAGTTCCACCGAGTCATGGAACCGTCCCGCATACCGCAGGTCGCGCACGAACTCGAGGCTGGCCTCCAGCGCCTCTTCTGAATCCGGCCCGTGCTGCTCGGTGAGGATACGCAGCACCCGTTCGCACAGTTCGTAAGCGCGTTTCCGCTCCCCTAGGTTGCGCAGGGCCCGCACCAGGTAAAGCTCTGCCCGCAACGTCTCCGGGGCGGTCTTCCCCAGCTTTTCTCGCCAGACCGACAGCGTGGCCTCCGCCAGCTGTTTGCTGTCACTGTGCTCTCCCCGCAGGTCAGTGACGTAGATCTCTTGGAGGACAAGTCGACGCACCCACGAATCAGTGCAGTCCCACGCCTCGGTCGCCCACACGTGGGGAAGTAGCTGGGCGTAACGGATTCGGGCCCCAGGAGATGAGGTGTCCTGCGGGTCGTTCTTGGCGAGCAGCAGGTGGGCGCAGTGTCGCCGCTGTTCTTGATCGTCCGCGGTCAGCGGAACACGCAACGCTTGCTGGACCAACCGGTGCACTTGGACGGTACGGGTCCGGTGGTTGAGCACCGCCAGTCCATAGCGGCCGATGTCACTGAAGGCGCGGTGGAGCTTGTTGGGTTCCTGTAGCGCGGCCTCCAGCTCAGGAGGTGCCGCCACGTCCTGCGCGTGGCGGAAGAGGGACCGGGGAATCGGCGCGGTAGAGAAGAACGAGCAGACCTGAAGCAGTTGCAGCGCCGCCGGATTGGTGACGGCGAGCCGGTCCAGGGAGACGTTCAGCGCGGTGATCACCGTCTCCGGGTAGTCGGGGTCGGCGGGCGCAAACATCGGCGCCAACTGGGCTTGCTTGTCCCGGTAGAACTCCAGGTATTCGGCGATGGTGGTGGCGCTGTCGTTCATCCACGCCGCTGCCTGACGCAGGGCGATCGGCATGTGGCCGAGTTCTTCGGCGAGTTCCGCTGCTTCGTGTTTGCTGAAGCCCACGAGCCCGCACTTACTGAGGAGCGCAACACTCTCCTGCAGGCTGAAGACTTCCACGGGAAGCGTCTTGAAGTAGCCTCCCTCCGGCCAGGTGAGGTTGCGTGTCGTGATGATGACGTGCCCCGGGCCGGCGATCGGCAGGTAGCGCATGATGTCGTCGGGCTGCCGGACGTCGTCGAAGATGAGCAGCCACCGGGACCGGGGCTTTCCTCTGCGCAGCGCCTCGCGCACCGAGTGGATCGTGCTGTTGATCGACGTGTTGTCGCGGAACACGTCGAGCTCCTGGGCGAGCAGGGTGTACGCCTCGTGGATCTGGTGGGTCTGCCCGCCACGCACCCACCAGACGAGGTCGTATTCGTCCCGGAAGCGGTACAGGTACTCCGTCGCCAACTGCGTCTTCCCGATCCCGGGCATGCCTTTGAGCACGCTGGGCGTCATCCGCCCTTCCTCGCTGGAGGACCGCAGTTGCTCCCGCAGGCGGAGGATCAGGTCGTCGCGGCCGGTGAACAGCGCGTTGCGCGGGGGGATGTCCCCGCCCCAGATCGCGGAAAGCGAGGTGTTTCTCCCCGCACCAATCCCCGTCGATCCACTACCACCCGGGAAGTTGTCAGATATCGAAACAGACCTCTGGGACATCATGCTGCTCTCATCACTCGCGGAATTCGAAGGTGTCTCAGTCGGATGCGGCGCGTGGGGGACACGTTCAGAGGCCGTTGTGCCGTGCTGGCCGGACGATCCGGGGACGAGAGGCCCGGTAGGGGCGATCTCCAGGAGAGTGTCGGACCAGTCGTCGGGGTGCCCAGCCCCCTGGTGGGCCAGCATCTGCTCTTTGATGCGGTACACGAGGCCGTGGTGGAGGTCGGCGAGGCCGATGCTCTCCAACGCGGGCAGGGTGTCCGCGGCGAGGCGGAGTGAGGTTTCGTCGAGCTCCGGCAGCTCCCCTACCGGGGAGTCGTCGAGGATGCGGCGCAGCAGCGCGAACCAGGGGTCGTAGCCGGCGAACTCGGCGGCAATGTCGGCGAGAGTGCGCCGGATCCGGGAGCGCCGCCCGCCAAGGGACAGCAGCGCTTCCCGGACTCCTCTCCGGTACTCCCACCGGATCCGCCGCTCCGGGGTGACCACCGGGGAGTCGACTTCGGTCACCAGCCCGCTGAAGAGCACTTCGATGAGTTCGGAGGGCTGCGGGTGCCCGGCGAACCGCTGGCATACCGCGGCGATGACGGGCTCGGTGAGCGGCACCGCGGCGAGGTCCACCGCGATCTGGAACGCGGTTTCGGAGGAGTCGCGGCGGAAGCGCCGCACTCTGGCTTCCGGGGTGGGGGCGGCGGTGGGCCGCTCCCCGGCGGCGTTCGCTGCGGTGTCTCCCGGCACGACCCGCAGCGCTCCCGCGTTGAGGGTGCGCTGCCGGGTGCCCATCACGAACCGGGCCCAGGCGTGGATCATTTCGGGCCGCGACGCCAGCACGGGCAGCACCACGGAGAGCGCGGAGTGCGGAAACTCCGGTTCGGGCAGGGGGAGCCCGTCCGGCCATTGGAAAGGGCGGGCAGTGTAGTGGCGGTTGGCGGGGGCGCGGCCGAGGTGCGCGGCAACGGTCAGCTCCATCGCGGCGGGCCGGATCCCGGTCCTGCTCCACTGCCGCGGGTCGAGGAGGTGGATGATCGCCACGGGCAGGCGTTGAGCGAGACAGCCGAGCCAGCTTTGCACGCTGCCGCGGGCCCATCCTTCACCGATTCCGTCACTGAGTACCACGGCGATGTGGATTCCGCCGGGGTCTTTCCCGCTGCTCGCGCCCCAGCCGGCGGCTGGGACGGGTGCGGGGTCGGCGGAGTCGGAGGTGAAGCGCTCCACCCGCACGCCCCGGAACACCCCGGAGGAGCGCACCAGGCCGATGAAGTCGTTGACCTGGTCCTGGTGGAAGAGCATGGAGACGCTCTCGTCGACGAGGACGGTCAACTGCACTCCGGGCCGGACGAAAGGGGCCCACTGCGGGGTTACGGCAACTGGCCGGTGCCCGCCTCCTGGGTGCGGGGAGGCCAGCAGGCGACGCGCATAGCCGCGCGCGGTCTCTTCCGCGTCGTAGGAGTGCTGCCACGGGTCGGTGGCGGCCAACCGGAACGGGCGCAGCGCCTGGTAGAGCGCGGAGCGGTGCAGCAGCGGGGAAGGGTGGGGGCGCAGCGCGCCGGAGGGGGGCGCGGGTGCCGGGGGAAGGCGGGGCGGTTCGGTGCCCGCAGTTTTTTCTGCTGCGCCGAGGACGGCTGCGGACGGGTCCGTGCCGGGGCGCTGCGGCCCTGCTGCGGGGGCCGTGTCCTTGCCACCGCTAGGACGGGCCAACAGGGCGCCCCGCACCCGATGACGGCGCCGCTTTGGGTCATGACGCTGCTGGCTGGGACGGGCCAACAGGGCGCCCCGCACCCGGCTGGGCGCATACAGCGCCGTGTCCTTGCCACCGCTGGGACGGGCCGGGGGGTGCTGTGCGGTGTGCTGCTGCCACGCTGCGAGGTAGACCGCGTCGGCGAGTTCCCGCCCGGTGAGTGCCGGGGGCGCTTCACGGTATGCCGGAGCCGCCCCGGGGCTGCGGGGGTCGGGGCCCTGGGGCGTTTCGTGGCTGCGGCGTGACGTCATCCGTGGGTGTCCGTGAGTCGGTGCCACACCATTTCCGCGAGCTCCTGCAGGAACTCGGGGGTGGGTTCGCTGGTCTTGGCGTCGATGACCGTGGTCAGGTAGACCGCGTTGAGGAGCTGGTCGATAGCCAGGGGGGAGCCTTCCGCGATGCGGCGCACGAAGTCGGCGACGACTGCTGGGGTGGCGCTGGGCAGGTTCCCGGAGAAGTGGGCGGCCACGATTCCCGCGAGTTCCTCTTTGCTGGGGTGGGTGAGGCGCAGCGGAATGCACTGGCGGAGGAATTCGGGCGGGAAGGGGTGGTCTTCGTGTGCGGTGATGACGACGACAGGGAGCTGGGAGCAGCGGACTTCTCCGTTGACGATGGTCGCGGTCCGTTGCGGGTCGTCGATCGGAACGGAGATCTGCGGCTCCACTGAGCTGAGCCGGGCGAGTTCGGGAATCGTGTAGCGGCCGCGTTCCAGCAGGTCGAGCAGGTCTCCGAGCAGGTCGTAGTCGCCGTTGTCGAGCCCGTCGATGAGCAGGACGCGCGGCAGGCGGTGCGGCAGGAACGCGGTGCCGAGCGGACCGATCCGCAGGTAGTGTCCGATCCGCTGGGCGCTGCTGCGCACCAGGTCTGCGGCAGCGGGGGCGGGGCCGCTGGTGTCCCGGGTTCCGCCGTGCAGGTTTTCCAGGTTGAGGTCGTGGATCTGCGCGAGCGGATCGTAGTCGTAGAGGCCGGAGCGGAGCGTGCTGCGGCTGTTGACGGTCCACCGCAGCACCCGTCCTAAGCCGAGTTCCCGGGCGATCTGGTCGGCGAGCACGGATTTGCCGACCCCGGGAGGACCGGTGACGAGTAGGGGACGCCGCAGGTAGAGGGCGGCGTTGATGGTGGCGAGGCGTTCCCGGCGGGCGGGGGTGAGCGGGCTGCCTAGCACGGAGAGTTCGGGTTGGGCACCGAGCACCCATCCGGCTTCGTCATCGTCGTAGGGGGGTGCTTCGAGGGCGTCGGTCGGGGCGGTGGTCCGCCGGGTACGCCAGGGCGGGGGCGGGGGCAGTTGGGCGGCGAGGTCGAGGTGCGGCCGCGGAGTGCCCGTCCCGTGGAAAATCCACCAGCGCGGAGCTTCCTCCTGTGGAGAGGAGAATGTTCCGGAAGGGGGAGTTTGTGACGCGGCCATTTGTTGTGCCCCTTGTCCGATCTCCAGGTCTATCGAATGTTGCCGCCGGAGAGCACCTGCCTCTGTTCCCGGGGTTTCGGCTGGTAGTCGTGGTAGATGACGGACAGGTCGTAGCTTTGTCGCGACCTGTTCCGCATCTCTGCTGTACCCCGGTTGATTCGGGAGAGATACAGGTTCTTGGTTAGATTCTTGATACCCCTCTCCAGCCCGTTCATCTCCTGTTTTCCGCTGGCCATTTCCTCTTCACCTCGGAGGATGGACAGGAAATGAGCCTCGGGGTTGCCATTCTTCCCCATCCACCGCCACGCCACCACCGGAACTCCGCAGATCACGGCAGCGTACACCTGGCGCTGCCAGTCGACCCCAGGAAGCGCATAGGCGACGAAAGCCACAATAGCCTCGTTGCCGAGATAATTCGCCACATTCTCCCAGCCCTCTTCCAGCACAGTTGAGGAGCTGCCGACGCGGCCTCGTCCTTCGTGCAGATTCTGCCAGCGCCGCTGGCATATCCGCTGTGCTCGGGGGTCGCGCGCGAATTCTTCGCTTCTAATGATGATCTCGTATTGGGAGCCCAGGCTCGGCGCGGGCGCGTCCTCGTGAAGCTCCAGCGGCCAATTTTGGACAACAAACCTGAAAAGTAGCGAAAACGGAAATATAAACTCCAATCGGAGTTTTCCGTGGTCAGCGGCCTGCTGGCTTTCCGCCCAAATGATCAGCTCGGAGATCCGCCGCGGCAGCTCCTCCTCCGTCACCTCGGTCAACGCCTCGGCCTCGCACACGTCCATCCAGTCGTCGTCCGGATCCGTCACCAGCCGGTAGGCGACCGAGAGCCGCTCAAGATTCCCCAAGTCGTAGCCGATCTTGATGATGAGCCGCGGCGGAGGAAGCGGCCGGAACGGCTCCCCGCCGCCCCACCCGGAGCGCTTCACTACCGTCGCATGCCGCTGGTCCGCGCCCCACTCCGCCACCGCCCGAACCAGCTCCGCACGGCCCGTGTACTCCGCGAGAAGCTGCAGGAACCGCTCCCCGGGATCCTCCCCCCGCGGGCCGAGCGTGGCCTCTTTCAAATCGAGGAACGCCTCCCACGCGTTACGCGGGGACGGCGCCTCGATCTGCTCCGGGGGCAGCGGCACCACCCGCTGACAGAGCAGGTCGACCTGGTCGTCGTAGGGCACCTCACGCAGCGCTTTGCGGAGCTGCTCCCACGTGTCCCGTTCCCGCCCCTGCCCGCTGAGCTCCCACTCTTCCGCTTCCAGCAGCCCCTCAGCCAGCTCGCACACCTGCATCGCCGGCTTGGAGTCGTTCTCCAAGCAGCGGAGCCAGCGCAGCATCACCCCGAGCCGCTGCTGGTCGCAGCACTGGATGACCAGGGAAAGCGCAAACCCGTACGGGTCTCCTGCCACGCTGAGCCGGGCCCGCACATCCGCGGGCAGGCAAAGCCAGAACCGCTGGCGCGCATCCTCCTCGTACACCGACCTGACCCGCCACAGCGCGTTCGCGAGTCGTTCATGGGCGCGACTGACCATCGTCACCGCTCGCCCAGCGCTTCCGCCGCCTCCCGTACCTGACGCATCTGCCGGCTCCCCTCCTCCACCATTGCAAGCGTGTCCAGCACCTCTCCCAGCAGCCCGTAGTCCCGCGCCACGTCGACGAGGTCAAAAGCGAAAAACAAGGGCGCCCGGCCGACGTGGATACGTTTCCGAATCCGCTCGTCCAGCAGGGCGCACCAGCTTTTCCGGGCTTCCGGGTCGGCAATCGTCGGCGTGCTCGCCAACGCCTCCGCCAAACGGTGCACGAGACGCGGACTGTCCGGTTCGCGACTGGGCGGCTGCGCCGCGGAACGGTCGCCCCACACGCGGGGGACCGCCTCGATGGGGATCAGCCACCCGCTCGCCCCCAGCCCGCGGTCGTCGCGCATCGCATCGCAAACGATGCCGATCAGCGCCCCGCCAGGGTGCTCGCGCACCCCGCTGCCGCTGAACCCGTGCACCACGCGGGCCGTAGTCGACGAGGTGACGTCGAACTGCACGTATTCGAACCGGCGTCCCCCGCCGTGCCCGACAAGGACCGCCCGGGACCACACCCCGGCGGGCACGGCCTCATGCGAGAACCCCACCATGCTCACCGCACGCCCCGGCTCGCTGCCGCACAGGCGCATCTCGGGCGGATCCGCCGGGGCAGGCCGGTCGAGCAGCAGGACCGCCGCATCCCACGGGGAACGGTCCGCGAACCAGCCGTCGTCGAGGACGGTCGCGGTCGCCTGCCAGGATCCGCCGCCGCGGGGCGCGTCCACGGTGACCGGTTCACGCGGGCGCGGCGTGTCCTCCTCCGCCCAGGGAAGCCCCAGGGCCGTGCAGACCACGTGGGCGCAGGTGAGCACGTGGCGCGGGGAGACGAGGACTCCGGCGCCCGCCGTACCGCCCTGGGACGTCCGGATACGCAACTGCCAGTCGGGAACGGGCGATACCGCGGGGGGACCGGACACCGTAATGGTTCTCCTTCTGCACGGGCGCGGATCGACAGAAGAAATCGACCGTAAGACTTACCTTTCCGGAAAACGGTTCCATTATGAAAAAATTCTGCTTTCGCGGGCAGCGCCCTCCCGGTCCCCGATCATTTCTGAACAGCGGGTGCGCACGCCTGACCGGATTCATGTCGGCATTCCGTTTCTTTGACCCGCGCCCGATGCTCCCCAGGACCGCCCCGTGCCGCACCCCGGCAGAAACCGCCAGAATGGGACGATACGCCGGGTTTGTCGTGGCACTTCGGAGGCTGTCGCATGGGACCACTCAGCGGAATCCGCGTGGTGGAGTTCGCGGGCATCGGGCCGGGGCCGATGGCTGCCATGCTCCTCGCTGACCTGGGGGCCAGTGTGATCCGGGTGGACCGTCCCGGCTCGCCCATCCTCGCCCCGGGCGCCCAGCGGCCGCAGATGAGCGCGGGACGCCCCGTCCTGGAAGCGAACTTGAAGTCCGAAAAAGACCTGGCCCGGGTCCGTGCCGTGGTCGCCGCCGCCGACGTCCTCCTGGAAGGGTTCCGCCCCGGGGTCATGGAACGGCTCGGTCTAGGCCCTGACGAGTGCCTGGCCGCCAACCCGCGGCTGGTGTACGCGCGGATGACCGGCTGGGGGCAGGACGGGCCGCTCGCCCGCCGCGCCGGACACGACATGAACTACATCTCGCTGACCGGGGCCCTGCACAGTGTGGGCCGCCGCGGACAGGCCCCGGTGCCGCCCGTCAACCTGGTTGGTGACTTCGGCGGCGGCAGCATGTTCGTGGTGACCGGGATCCTCGCCGCCCTGCTGGAACGGGAACGCTCCGGGAAAGGCCAAGTGGTGGACGCGGCCATGGTGGACGGCAGCGCCGTGCTCATGTCGATGATGTACGAGGACCTCGCCCAAGGGCTGTGGCGCGACGAGCGGGGCGTCAACTATTTGGACACGGGCGCGCCGTTCTACGACGTCTACGAATGCGCCGACCACCGCTACCTGGCCGTGGCCTGCCTGGAACCGCAGTTCTACGCGGTCTTCCTCGACAAGCTCGGCCTGGACCCGGCAGAACTCCCCCACCAGTGGGACCCGTCCGGCTGGCCGGTGCTGCGGGAACGGTTCGCGGACGTGCTGCGCACCCGCACCCGGGACGAGTGGGCGGAAGTCTTCGCCGACACGGACGCGTGCGTCTCCCCCGTGCTGAGCATGACCGAAGCCGCCGACCACCCGCACATCAAAGCCCGCGGGTCGCTGGTGCGCGACGGCGACGTCATCTACCCGGGACCAGCACCCCGGTTCAGCCGCACCCCTGCTCGCAGCACGCGGGCACCCCACACCCCCACCCCGGACGTGGCACAAGTCCTGGCGGAGTGGGGGGTGGACGACAATCCGGAGCCCGAAGACTCGTGATCAGGGCAGGGCGAAGGCGCGCCGCGCGTTGGCAGCGACCGTCTCGGCCAGCTCGTCTTCAGCCATGCCTTTGAGCTCGGCGAGGGCACGCAGCGTGTGCGGAATAAGGTAGGGCGCGTTGGGACGGCCCCGATGCGGTTTCGGGGTGAGGAACGGCGCATCCGTCTCCACGAGCAGCAGCTCCAGGGGAACCACCGCGGCAGCGTCCCGCAACTGCTGGGCACTGCCGAAGGTGACGTTGCCCGCGAAACTCATGTAGTAGCCGCGGTCCGCGCAGAGTTTCGCCATGGCGGCATCACCGGAGAAACAGTGGAACACCACCCGCTCCGGAGCGCCTGCGTCTTCCAGCACCCGCAGCACGTCCTCGTGGGCGTCCCGATCGTGGATCATCAGCGCTTTGCCGTGCCGTTGCGCGATGGCAATGTGCGCGCGGAACGACCGTTCCTGGATGTCGAACCCTTCCGGGCCAGTGCGGTAGCAGTCGAGCCCGGTCTCGCCGATCGCGCACACTTTCTCGTGGGCAGCGAGCGCGTCGATCTCGGCGAGCGCTTCTTCGAGCGCGGCCTCACCCCCGGCGGGGCGGGCCGGTTCCCACTCGGTGGCTTCGTCTTCAGGGACGCCGTGCACGATCCGCGGAGCCTCGTTGGGGTGCAAGGCCACGGCCGCCCACACCGTGTCATGCTCGGCAGCGGCCTGCACCGCCCACCGCGACCCGGCCACGTCACAGCCGACCTGGATGATCGGGGTCACCCCCACCGACGCGGCCTTGGCCACGATCTCCGCGACGTCGCCGCCCTGCATGTCCATGTGGGTGTGGCAGTCCGGCACCGCCACCCGCAGCGGTTCGGGAAGCGGCGGCGGCTCGGTGCGGGCCCGGTCCCGCTTTTCTCGCTGGCGCCTGCTCTTACTCACGGAAAGCAAGTCTAGGGAAGAGCGGATTCCCCCCGCCCAACCCGGGTAATCGGAAAAGCCCTACGAAACGCGCCTATCCTGACGTAGTAGGTTTCTTTCTCTCCGTGCTCGGAGCGTTTCTTGTACGTCGCAGAGTTGGCGGTCTCCGGTATCCGCGGGTTTTACGGCGCACGCAGCGTCGAGTTGGGGTTCACCCGCCCCGACGGTGCCCACGCGGGCTGGACGGTGCTGGCCGGACCGAATGGGGCGGGGAAGACCACTCTGCTGCGCGCCCTAGCCCTGGCTTTGGTGGGGCCGTCGGTGGGTCGCGCGCTGATGTCGGATTTCCGCGGCTGGCTGTCGCGGGGGGAAAGCGACGGCTGGGTGCGGGCCCGCCTCGTCCCAGACCCGCAGTGGGACCGGACCCCCCGGGGGCAGGACGTGCTGCGGGAGCCGTTCGAAGCCGAACTGTATTGGAGCGACTTCGGCGGGGCGCGGCCCCAGTTCCTCATCGAACCGGACCGGACCGTCCTGTTGGAGAACGGGCCGTGGGCAGAGCACCCGCACGGGTGGTTCGTGGTCGGCTATGGGCCGTTCCGGCGACTGGGCGGCCAGTGGTCGCGCCCGGGACGCCCCGTGCCGGTGCCGGGCGCGCTGTCGCGGCTGGCGAACCTGTTCGGGGAGGACGCGTCACTCGCTGAAGGGCTGCGGTGGCTGACCGGCGTGCACCTGGGCTGGCGGGAAGGCACCCATATCGTGCCCAGGTTCGTGCTGTCGCTGTTGGACGACGGTCTGCTGCCCAGTGGTTTCCGGATCGCCCGGCTGGACGGGGAAGGCCTGTGGATAGCCCACGGCGGCGAGGAGTTCCTGCTCGGCGAACTGGGGGACGGCCACCGGTTGATGGTGGCGCTCGTGGTGGACCTGGTGCGGCACGCTTTCGAAATGTACGGGGCGTCAGCGCTTGGCGAGCAGGGCGGCATGCCCGCGGTGGTCTGCCCCGGGGTGGTGCTCATCGACGAGGTGGAAGCGCATTTGCACGCGGGCTGGCAGCAGACGATCGGCGGCTGGCTGCGCCAGCACTTTCCCCGCATCCAGTTCGTGGTGACCACGCACAGCCCGTACATCTGCCGGGACGCTGACGAGGGCGGGCTGATCCGCCTGTCCGCAGTGGACCGCAACGAGCCACCCCAAGTGGTGTCCGCCCCCAAGGAGCTGGCGTCCTGAGCCGGGTCAGGGGCGGGTTTCTGCAGTGGCTGAAGCCCGCTCATTCTCAAAACCCGACGAGTCCAAAACAGCTCGGACGCTAAGGCGTGGTCTCACTTGGCTCAGGCAACCGTGGCGTGTCCATTCCGCACTGCCCAACGGTCTTCCGGACTTCACCTGCGGTCCTGCTACCGCGTCCGACGAAATCTGAGGCAGCCACGCCCTACCAGCTCCACCCCTAAGAAATACCTGATGGGGAACGGGAAGCAGAACCACCCGCTATTCCCAGGCAAACGAAGAAACGTTTCGTATTTCGCGGGAACGTGGTACTGCTGTCCGGTCTAGGTTTACTCGACACCAACGTGCTGGGATCTCTGCATGACTCAACGATCCACAACGCTCTACATCGTGGTGTGCGCTGCCGGAGCCGCCCCTGATGTCGGCACCCTCGTCAGCCTGGCCCAGGAAGAAGGCTGGACTGTCCAGATCATCGCCACCCCGTCCGCGGTCACCTTCATCGACAGCAGTGCTTTGGAAAAACAGACTGGCCGCCCGGTGCGCTCCACGCACCGCAAACCCGGCCAACCCCGCTCTCCCAAAGCTGGTGCCGTCATCGTCGCCCCAGCCACCTTCAACACCATCAACAAGCTCGCCCACGGGATCGCCGACAACTACGCTCTCAGCGTGGTGAACGAGGCCATTGGACTGGGCGTCCCCGTTGTCGTCCTGCCGTTCGTCAACTCCGCCTCCGCCGCCCGCTTGCCCTTCCAAAGAAGCGTGGAGTCCCTCCGCGACGAAGGGGTTGCCGTGCTTATCGGTCCAGGAAAATTCGAACCCCACCCGCCAGGATCTGGCGAAAAAGCCCGAGCAATTTTCCCTTGGGCATCCGCCCTCCACGCACTTCAAGAGATTCTTCAGAAGAAGAGTGTGACTTCCTGAAGAATCCGGGACCTAGAAACAGCTCCGACGGCAAGCTGTCCCAGACAGCACCGTGTTGCCCCATACCAGGGACTGCTCAGCACTCAAGACCTCCTCCCTCGATGAGCCCCAGGGCTTCGGTTCCCGCGACGTTTGATCTACTGAATCTTTCCTGTCTGCGGCTGAGCCCTCGGAACGGTCACACACCACAGCACCTCCCCCGGGTGCTGAGCAGTCCGTGTCTTCTATTCCTTCGAGGAAATCCATTACTTCCGGTTTGTTAGCTCCAGGAATCGAAATGGCGGTACGCTGCGTCTCACCCACCGAAGAAGGAATGGCGGTCCCAGGCAGCGAAGGTGCGGGGCGTGCTGCGGCGTGTAGTCGGGTTTTTTCTTATCGCCGCTGTTCTCTCGCTCGTCATGCAGGCTTTGAACCTGCTGTCTGTCTTCCAGATCGAGATACCGCTGATCATCGCCATCGCTGTCGGGGGTGCTGCGATTGCCGAGGTGGCCTTCCCCACGTGGCAGGCCCGCTTTGAACGCGAGTCTGCGCTCCGGGACGAGCAGGCTCGCGCGATCAGGGAAGGCTGTTTCACACTTCCTTCGGGCAAGCTGCCTCAAGTCCGCCAGCTCAGCGACCCCTTGGCGTGGGGCGTGCATCCCACTGCTGCGAGTAGTGGAAGTGATGTCGTGCCGTTTGTGCCTCGCGATGTCGACGAAGAGCTGCGAGCACAACTCACCAAGAACGCGTTTGTGCTCGTGGTGGGGGATTCCACCGCGGGTAAGAGTCGGTGTGCTTTTGAAGCCGTGCGTGCCGTGTTGCCCCGCCACACGCTCATCATCCCTACTGCCGTGGGAAGTATCGCTGCCACCCTGAAAGCTGCTGAGCGGTATTCCCGGCGCGTGCTGTGGCTTGATGACATTAACCGCTGGTTCGCCTCACCTGAGCTCACCCGAGAAGCGATTTCCCAGCTACTGACTCCTGGTAAAAGACGGCATCGCGTTGTCGTAGCCACACTGCGTGCTGCTGAGGCGGACAATTGGAGCACGATGCCTGAGGAGGCCACAGCCCTAGACACTTATCGGAAGGTCCAGGACTTGCTGAAGTTGGCTCGCCTCTTCCGCCTGGATCGTCTGTTTTCCCCTGCTGAACGGGAACGCGCTCGTGACTATGTCTCTGACGCGCGGATTGCCGACGCCCTTGAGCATGCCGATGAGTACGGTCTGGCCGAGTACTTGGCTAATGGCCCGCAGCGGTGGGAGGAGTGGCAAAACGCGTGGAGTGTCAACACCAATCCTCAGGCTCCCACGCACCCCCGCGGTGCTGCCCTGGTCGCTGCCGCCGTTGATCTACGCCGCGCAGGCTATGTATCCCCTATCCCTCGTGCTCTGTTGGAAGAGGTGCATGGCATCTATCTCGAACAGCGCGGTGGGGAACGGCTTAATCCTGAGCCCTTGGCACGCGCATGGAGGTGGGCGACCAGCCCACGCGAAGGCACCACGCGCCTGCTCACCCCGTACAGGGCTGAGCGTGTGGATGTGTTCGACTACCTGGTCGACGAAGTCCAACGCCGCACCCCTGCAGGCAACCACGTTCCCGATCAGGTAATCGTCACAGCGCTTGTATATGCTTCCGCAGCAGATGCGCGCTCTATCGGCACTACGGCATACGCCCAAGGCCGCTACCGACTAGCTGAACGCGCCTATCGCCAGGCATACAACGCAGATCTCACTGAGCACGGCCTAACCCACCCCGACACGCTCACCAGCCGAAACAACCTCGCCTCGGTACTGCGGGAATTGGGCCGACCAGACGAAGCAGAAGAAATCTAAATCTGGAGATTCCTATAGCACAGCTCTTCTTCCCTTGCAGGTGGTTTGCCCTATAGAGGCGGAAAGCTCCTGCACTCTGCTTCTCATTCACACTTGGTATACCATCAGGGTAGAGATCTCTGATATTCGCGAATTATCTAGTATCCGCACGCCATTTTGTTCTCCACCCATTCTGACACAAGAATGAGGAGCGGGCTGTACTTGTGGGATGTCACAACTCTAGAAAAAACTCTGTTACAGGAATTGACACTGGAATTGACGAGGACTTTGGTTGCAAGAAGTCTCCTGTCGGACCTTTCAGAGTGGGTTTCCCTTGGAACACCAAGTGGGATAGTGAGCGTCCATATCAACCAAGATAAGAGGCGGTAACACTCCTCAAATCCGGGTTAGATTCTGAGAGAATCGCTTGTTGCAGAATTGGCCGGATTCTTTGCTTAAAAATCCGCTATGGATTTTCTCGCTCACCTGCTTTGTCAGCTCTTCCTGAAAATTCTCTCTATTGAACCTCCTGGGCGAAGTTATCCGCAAAGCTGGTTTGTCGTTAGATACGGTCCCTTCCGAAGACTGAGCGAGAGCTCATCGAACTCCGGGCTTTCAAGCCTGGTCGCGCGAGTGACTACCCTGTTCCATGCCCATGCCTCGCTTTCTGGGGAGCGTGCAGCGGCTGAAACGGTATTTCCCCCGCAACCAGTTCATCGTGGCTACGCACAGCCCTTACCTCTACCAGAGCGCTGATCCAGGCGGTTTTATCCGACTACCAGACGTCACTGAAGAGGAACCGCCATGCGTAGTCTCCCGGGTCTTTACAAGCGCGTTGTCTCCGGCAGCAGTGATGACGCACTGCTCGCTGACCTGTTCGGTATTGATTCGCGCTACTCAGTGCAGGCCGAGGAGAAGCGGCAGCGCCTGGCCCAACTGGAATCTGCTGTGCCGAGAGGGGCAGCCACCCCTGAAGAGATAGACGAGTGCCACGGGGTGCAGCAGGCCGTGGCGAGTCCGTTCACTGCTCGTGTGGACGAAGCGGCGAGGCGGATCAGCCGAGCTTGACATGATGAGGAGTTTTGTCGTCCCAGGGCTGCTCTTCTGAGCTCTGTCTAGTGACAGCACTCAGCTCGGGTAGAAAACCTGGCTGAAAATACCGAGCTCACCGAATCGCTGTGTCACCGGCTAGCAGCGACACGCTCCCAAGCTGCCCTGGAGCGATAGCTACCAGGACCAGTGGATCACCACCTCTTAATAGCCAGGGCTACTTACTCAGAGTGCATCGCGTTTAGCAGCACTCAGGAACGCCGCCCACTCCATAACGGGAAACTCCAAGCGTCCCAGCTCTCGATGCTGACTGTCCCGGACCGCCGACAAACGCGGGACAACCGCAACCTCAACACAGTTGTTGCTACTGGGGTTGCTGTAGCTGGACTTCTTCCACTCGGCGAAGGTCAGGTCCACGGTCTACCTCTACCGTCCGGTTCAAGACTCAGGTGAGCAGCCGTTCGAGGAAGATACGCGAGTCTTCCACAGACATGGCACTTCCCTGAGTGCGACTAAAAATCAGCCTATAACGGGCGATCTCCTCATCAGTGTCCAGGTAGTAACCGTCTTTATGGCTTTCCAAGTAGACGACGCTGCCAGCGGCATCAGTGCCATCGAAACCAAGAATGGTGAAGGGGACACCGGCTGCTGCATGCGCCCCTGCACTGAAGGGGAGTATCTGGATATCGATGCGAGGTCGTTCTGAAAGCTCAAGCAGGTGTCTAACCTGGGCTTTCATCGTCTCGACACCACCGATCTGGCGGCGGATAGCCGCTTCATCGATGACTGCCATGACCATCGGTGGTTCTTCACGGTCCAGGACTGTCCTCTGCCGTTCAGCGCGAATCTCTAGGCGGCGTTGGACTTCCTCTTCCCCATGGATGTCAACCGAGGTGCGCATCAGAGCAGTAGCGTAGTCGCGAGTCTGAAGCAGCCCCGGCACAAGGGCAATGTTGTACTCCTGGATCAGGGTTGCTTCTGCCTCGAGGCCGAGAAAAGCACCGGGAAGCACATCCTTGTACCGGATCCACCAGGGCTTCTCCGCCCGGGAGTCTCTGGCGATTTGGATGAGCTCCTCTGCAACAGCCTTATCAGCCTTGTACACCTGGCATAACGCCATGATGTCTCCCGCTTTGAGCCTTTGGAAGTCTCCGGCTTCAAGGCGTTGAAGCTTGGCTCGGCTCCACCCCAGCGCCTTCCACACCTCGTCCTGGGAAAGTCCTGCCTCGCGTCGGAGCCGTTTCAACTGAATAACCAGGTAGCGCCGCCGGACGGGCATTCTCGCAACCATTGCACCTCCCCGATGGGCTTACCGCTCCACTCCTCTTAAAGCCGCCTCAAAATTCACATATAAGACTTTGATGCACATATATATGATGGACTCAATTTTTGAGGCTGCCTCATTTAATCTATGTATCAGTTAACCCGCGACTACTTAGTCGCCCAGCTCTCCCCTGGAGGTGTCCTGTACCGTCTGCTCGCCTGCCCTCAACACCACCCATGCCGCTCATACGCTGAGAGCCGCGGACCTATCCCGGTTCGCGTCAGCGGGGCAGATGCGTTCGCACCTCCACCGCGATCTGGCTGGGTTTCCCGCTGAACTGGTGGACGACGTGCAACTGTGCGCCAGCGAACTGTTCGCCAACGCGGTCAACCACACCGTCTCCGGTGCCCCTGGCGGCCAAGTCGTGCGCTCCCTGTCGCTTCCCGCAGCCGACCGGCTGCGTCTCGAAGTCACCGACAGCGGCCTGACCCCGCACCGGCCGCGCATTCCCGACCTGAGCGGCACCGCACGGTTCACCGCGGAACACCACCGCGGCCTGCTCCTCGTCTCCGCACTCGCCCTGGACTGGGGTACCGCCCCGCAGTAGCCCATCCCCCGTCAACCTGGGCTTAGTGGTCTGGGCTGACTTCGCCCTCGCCCCGGCTCAACTCCCGACCAGCCTTCCCGTGCCCATCCCCCACACGTAACCCCGGCTGTTCCAGCCCGCACTGTCCGCCCCCTCCCTGTCTGTCGAGAAAGGCGCCGCACCGCCATGCCTGCAACCTTCACGGAAAGCAATAATTTCGACACCGATCGAAACCAGGACGCCCGCTTGGCGGCCCTCATCCGCCAGCTCGCCGAGATACGCCCCGAGATCCTCCACCCGGCCGCGCCCACACCACAGCCTGCGTCCCGGCCTGCACCGCAGAGCACGGCGCGTCCCCCGCGGCCGCTCCGCCCGCACCCGACCGATCCGGCCTCGCCCCACCACATCACCTACCTGCGCGCCCTGTCCTGCGGCACGCACAAGCCCGGCCAGTACTGGCCCGCCCACGCCACCCAGGAGTACTACGCCCGCAAACTCCGCCTCTGGCTGCGCCGCCGCATCGCATACGCCGGCCACGATGCCAAACCCGCCATCACAGCGGCGCTCGCCTTCACCGCAGGCTGTCTGCTCACCCTGCTCGGCACCACAGTCCTGACGTGAGCGGCTCCCCCGCTCTCGCTGCGGGCACGGCGCGGCGATTTCCGCGAAACCCCTCACCCGCCGTCCAAGCAGCAAGTACAGTACGGCGTGCGCCCCGGTGCAGTCTCTGCTCGCAAGCTCCCCGGGGCACAGCTCTCTTCCACAGGCGAACCGAGTGGTCGCCCGCAATCCGACAACTCCCCTGACAGCCGAAGGGCGGCCCCGTGCGGGACCGCCCTCCTCACACTCCGGTCAGCTCACGCTCACGCCCCGGCTGCTGCTTCCAAACGGGCCAGCTCCTCGTCGACCACGGACTGGTCGAGCTTGCGGAACAGCGGCGTCGGCGGCTTCAGCGGGGTGCCCGGCACGATCGGAATCGACTCCCACCGCGCCTCGTTGTCCGCATAGTCGCCGGTGATCACCGGGTAGGTGGACACGCCCTCCTCACCGCCGATCGAGTCGGTGGCCTCCTCCAACCGCGGCATGCCCGTCCACGTTCCCGTGCCGCCCAACATCTCGTACACCTTGTTCGACGACGCGGGCAGGAACGGGGTGAGCAGCGTCTTCGCGTCGCTCACCAGTTGCAGGGCGACGTGCAGGACCGTCTCCATGCGCTTCGGATCGGTCTTCTTCAGCTTCCACGGCGCCTGCTCCGAGAAGTACTTGTTCGCCTCGGCGACCACGCGCATGGCTTCCTGGAGCGCCGCCTTGAACTGGGCCCGGTTCAACCGTTCCCCGACCGTGGCGAACGCGGCCTTCGACGCGTCCAGCACGGCGCGGTCCGCGTCGGTGAGTTCCCCGGCTTCGGGAATGTGGCCGATGTTCTTCGCCGCCATGGAAATCGACCGGTTCACCAGGTTGCCCCAAGTGGCGACCAGCTCGTCGTTGTTCCGGCGCACGAACTCGGCCCACGTGAAGTCAGTGTCCTGGGTCTCCGGGCCGGCCGCGATGATGTAGTAGCGCAGCGCGTCGGCGTCGTAGCGTTCCAGGAAGTCGCGCACGTAGATGACGACACGGCGTGACGAGGAGAACTTGCGTCCCTCCATGGTCAGAAACTCGCTGGACACCACCTCGGTGGGCAGGTTCAGCGCGCCCAGCGAGCCGGGCTCGCCTCCCTTGCTGCCCTTGCCGCTGTAGCCGAGCAGCATGGCAGGCCAGATCTCGGAGTGGAAGACGATGTTGTCCTTCCCCATGAAGTAGAAGGACTCGGCGTCGCTGTTCTGCCACCACTTGCGCCACGCCTCAGGGTCGCCGGTGCGTTTCGCCCATTCGATCGACGCCGACAGGTAGCCGATGACCGCGTCGAACCAGACGTAGAGGCGCTTGTTGGGCTGGTCGCGCCACCCCTCCAACGGGATCGGCACACCCCAGTCGAGGTCGCGGGTGATCGCCCGCGGCTGCAGTTCGTCGAGGAGGTTCAACGAAAACTTCAGCACGTTGGGCCGCCACTCGCCCCCCTTGCTCTTCAGCCATTCGCTGAGCTGCTCGGCGAACGCGGGCAGGTCGAGCATGAAGTGCTCGGTGTCGACGAACTCGGGGGTCTCCCCGTTGATCTTCGACCGGGGGTTGATCAGGTCGGTCGGGTCGAGCTGTTTGCCGCAGTTGTCGCACTGGTCGCCGCGTGCCCCGTCATAACCGCAGATCGGGCAGGTACCTTCGACATAGCGGTCGGGCAGAGTGCGGCCCGTGGACGGCGAGATCGCGCCCTTGGTGGTCTTGCTGAAGATGTAGCCGTTGCGGTACAGGCCGGTGAACAGCTCCTGCACCACTGCGTAGTGGTTGGCGGTGGTGGTCCGCGTGAACAGGTCGTAGGAGAGGCCGAGCGCGACGAGGTCTTCGGCGATGATCCGGTTGTACCGATCCGCGAGCTCCCGAGCGCTCACCCCTTCCTGGTCAGCGAGTACCTGGATGGGTGTTCCGTGTTCGTCTGTGCCACTGACCATCAGCACGTTGTTGCCGGACATTCGCTGGAAGCGCGCGAAGACGTCGGAGGGGACCCCGAACCCGGAAACGTGGCCGATGTGGCGGGGGCCGTTCGCGTAGGGCCAGGCCACCGCGGTCAGAATGTGGCGTTTCGACGACATGGTTTAAGCCTAGAGCCAACCCGGACCGGCTTCATCCAGTTTCTTCCCCGAAAACTACTGCGTGTCTGGGTCTCCCAACCGAAACATCCTCTTATGGGACCTCGACTGCCCATCTCTTTTCTTCTGACACACAGATAAGGTGTGTGTCCGTAATCTCACTGTCCGTTCGCTGCGCACTGGAAGAAGGTGGTCACCACGGTCTCCCGTGTCTTGGCCGTGCTTCTGGCCGTGCTGCTGGCGTTCGGGCAGTCCCTCACGGAGCAGCAGGAGCCGCCGCCCCGGCCCGAGCCCACGCCGTCCACGGTGGTCGCCACCGCCAAACCGTGGCCGCACGCGGTGGTCAAACCCGCGACGAACTCCACGACCATCGCTTTAGTGCTGGCCTACGGGCAGCGCAAGCAGAGCGCACCCCCGCGCGACCTGCCCGACGGGTACGTGCCGTTCCCGGTCGCGGTGCCCGCGCCGGGTGACGCGTGGCGGTTCTCCCCGCGGACGAGCGGCCCCGGCCTGCTGCCCGACACCCACGTGGACCTGCCGTGGGGACGAGCCCCGCCTTTCACGGCGCTCAGTTGAGCATCCACGACAGCGCACCGATGCGCTGCTTTGTCCCCCAACCCCCTTTAACGTCGTGAAAGGTAATCCGTCTTGACTAGTTCACCGGGATCGGGGGCGCGCTGGCTCCGCGCGCTCATATCCCTGCTCATCATGGCCGGCGCGTTCACTGCCGGCTGGTTCCTGAAGCCGAAGCTCGGGCTCGACCTGAGCGGCGGCACCCAGATCGTCTTGGAAACCCGGGACGCCGAGGACGGCACCAAGGCCAACGCGTCCAACACTGACCTCGTCGTCGAGGTGCTGCGCAACCGCATCGACTCGCTCGGGGTCAGCGAAGCCACCCTCTCGCGCTCCGGGGAGAACCGGATCATCGTCGAACTCCCCGGTGTGCAAGACCCCACCGAGGCCGCCGAAGTGCTGGGGCAGACCGCCCAGTTGACCATCCACCCGGTGCTGGGCGTGGACCAGAGCATCGGCACCACGGGCGGCGGGATGTTCGGCGACTTCCGCAACGCCCCAGCTGACAACAGCGCGGAAGCCTCCGACTCCGAGGCGCAGGAGGAGGAGAGCCCGGCCGAAGACGAGGAAGGCTCGGAAGAGTCCACCGAGTCCGGGGAAGAAGCCGAGGCCGTCGACCCGGAGGACATCGCGCTGACCCTGCCCGACGAGTCCGGCACCCTGCTCCAGTTGGGCAAGCCCGCGCTCACCGGCGACCAGGTGGACCGGGCTGAGGCCACGCTCAACGAGCTGCAGACCGAGTGGCTGGTCAACGTCGAGTTCAAGGGTGCTGGCCGGGAAGCCTGGAAGAAGCTGACCGGTGAGGCTGCCTGCCACTCGCCCGGCGACCCGCGGCGGCGTATCGCGATCGTCCTCGACAACGAGATCATCTCCGCGCCCGAGGTGGACGCGAACGATGTGGCTTGCAACGTCGGCATGTCCGGTGGCCGCACCTCGATCACCGGCGGGTTCGACGCTGAAGAGGCCAAAGAGCTGGCCCTGCTGATCGAAGGCGGTTCCCTGCCGCTGCCCGTGGAAGAAGTGCAGCGGCAGACGGTCGGCCCGACCCTGGGTGCCGAGGCCATCAAGGCCAGCTTCATCGCCGGTCTCATCGGTATCGCGCTGACCGCGATCTACATCAGCATCTCCTACCGGTTCGCGGGCTTCCTCGCCTCGGTGGCGCTGCTGTGCTACACGGTCATCGCCTACGCGGCGCTGGTGGCGCTGGGTGCCACGCTCACCCTGCCGGGTCTGGCCGGTTTCGTCCTGTCCATCGGTATGGCGATCGACGCCAACGTGCTGATCTTCGAGCGGACCCGCGAGGAGTATCAGCGGCAGGAGAAGGTCTACCAGGCCAACAAGTCCGCGGGCATGCTGGACGCCACCGAAAAGGAGCAGGACGAGGCGGCTGCCGGCGTGGTAACCCGCCGTCGCCGCCGCGCGATCCCGCCGAACCTGCTCAAGTCGTTCACGGTCGGTTCGCAGCGGGCGTGGAGCGCGGTGCTGGACACCAACATCACCACGCTCATCGCTGCGGTCCTGCTGTTCTTCCTCGCCTCCGGTACCGTCCAGGGCTTCGGTGTGACCCTGGGCCTGGGCACGATCGCGTCGATGATCTCGGCGCTCCTCATCGCCCGCGTGCTCATGGAGTGGACGGTGTCCCGCTTCACTCCGCTGCGCCGGCTGTGGCTGATCGGTGCCGCGGCCGTGGTCGTGGGCCTGGTGGCGGTGCTGTCCGACGGGCTGCGTGTCGACAACGTGCTGCTGCTCGTCTCCGGCGCGCTGGGTGTGCTCGCGGTCTCTGTGGCGATCATTCCGCTGATCGTGCGGAAGTTCCCGCGGAGCAGCGGTATCGCCCACATCAGCGCGGTCCGCAAGTGGCTGGTGGAGCACAACCCGGACCTGATGAAGCGCAGCACGCTGTGGCTGGGCATCACCGGTGTCGTCACCGTGCTGGCGCTGCTCGGCTTCGCGGTGCGCTCCCCCAACCTGGGTGTGGAGTTCACCGGCGGCCGGGTGATGACCTTCTCCGTCACCGAGGAGCTCAACGCCGACCAGGCGCGGGAGCTTGTCGCGGGCGCGGGCTACGCGAACGCGGTGGTCCAGGAGGTCGAGGGCGGCGAGATCTCCGTGCGCACCGGGCACATCTCCGACCAGGAGGCCGCGAAGATCCAGGATGCCCTCGCCGAGGAAGGCGGCGAGGTCGAGCGGACCAGCGACGAGAAGATCGGCCCGAGCATGGGCAGCGAGCTGCGCAACAAGGCGCTGATCGCGCTGATCGTGGCGCTGGTGCTGCAGATGGCCTACCTGGCGTGGCGGTTCCGCTGGTCGTTCGGCTTGGCGACCATGCTGGCGCTGGCCTTCGACATCATCCTGGTGATCGGCCTGTTCGTGTGGCTGGGTAAGCCGATCGACGGCGTGTTCCTCGCCGCGCTGCTGAGCATCATCGGTTTCTCGGTGAACGACTCGGTGGTGGTGTTCGACCGGGTGCGCGACGAGTGGGCGCACAAGCCGAAGGGCGACTTCCGCGAAATCGCGAACTCGTCGGTCCTGCACACGCTGCCGCGGACCGTGAACTCGGGTATCGGCGGCCTGTTCATCCTGGCCGCGCTGGCGGTGCTCGGCGGTTCGTCGCTCACCGACTTCTCGATCGCGATGCTGGTCGGTTTGATCTCCGGCATCTTCTCCACGGTGTTTGTGGCGGTGCCGCTGGCGATCTGGTTGCAGCGGTTCGACCGGACACCGCCGCCGCACGAGGTCAAGGAGCGCAAGACCAAGCAGCGCAAGCAGCAGCGTGCGATCCGGGAGCGGACCGACGGCGCCGTCGTGTAGCCGAACGGTCGGAACCTCCCTGGGCGGGGGCGTGGTCCGGTGCGGGCCGCGCCCCCGTCGGCATGTGCGGGTCAGTCGCTGGGGGTGCGGTGGACCGCGTTGTACACCTCGCGTTTCGGCACCCCGTACTCTTGAGCGACCTGCTGGATGGCCTGTTTGCGGGGAACGCCCTGGTCTTCTCGGGCGGCCACGGCAGCCACCAACGCCTCCGGGGTGGCCTGCGGGGTGGTGCGCTCCGCGCCGCGGACGACGAGGGTGATCTCGCCGCGGGCGTGTTCGGCCGCCCATTCGGCGAGTTCCGCGAGCCCGCCCCGGCGGACCTCCTCGTAGGTTTTGGTGAGCTCCCGGCAGACCGCAGCCGGACGGTCCGGGCCGAACGCGTCAGCCATAGCGGTCAGGGTGGCGGCCAGCCGGTGCGGGGCTTCGAAGAAGACCATGGTGCGGCGCTCATCGGCGAGCCCTGCGAGGTAGGCGGCCAGTCCTTTGCGGGGCGGGAACCCTTCGAAGCAGAACCGGTCGGTGGGCAGGCCGGACAGCACCAGGGCGGCGGTCACCGCGGAAGGGCCGGGGATCACGGTCATCGGCACGCCGGCGTCCACACAGGCGGTGATCAGGCGGTATCCGGGATCGGAGACGCCGGGCATGCCCGCGTCGGTGACGAGAAGCACGTCGTGCCCGGCTTGGAGGTCGGCGAGGAGTTCCGCGGCCCGCTCCCGTTCGTTGGCGTCGTAGTAGGAGACGATGCGGGCGCCGCGTTTCCCGCCGGGACGCACCCCGATACGGGCGGCGAACTGGCGCAGCCGCCGCGTGTCCTCGGCGGCGATGATCTCGGCGTTCTCCAATGCCGCGCGCAGTCGGGGGGTGGTGTCGTCGCGGTGCCCGATCGGCAGGCCGGCGAGGGTGAGCGTGCCTGGCCGGGTGCTGCTCTGCTGGTCGGCCACTGGTTCTCCGTCCACGGTTGGTTAGAGGTTGGTTCGAGCGCGCACCGACCCCTGCTCTTCATGCCTCTTTGGCTCTAGTATGACCGGGACGGCACTGTCGTTTCGAACGGTGACGGGACGCCCACCCCTCCCACCGTGACTTTCCGACACCATGTCAGGACATTGCGCAATCTGGCGTGACGGTATGTGCCGCCCCATGTCCACCAGGGTGACCCTCGGCTCCGTTCGTCGAACGGGTGCGGGGTCCGGTGGGTGGCGAACAATACCCGCCACCGGGTCGACGGAAAGGAGTCGGCGTCTTTCCTAGGCGTGCGAGCGCCGCAGGGACGTACTCGCCTACCAAGCGCATGAGCACCACAGCCCTACAGGACAAGGTTTCTCCCTCGCCTGAGTCCCAGTCGCTGCGTGAGCGGCTGGTGCCCGCCCTGCCCTCCCCCGCCTGGCTGGGCTGGGTTGTCGCCCTCGTCGTCGCCGCGTTCGCCGGGGCGCTCCGGTTCATCCGCCTCGGTGAACCCGCCCAGATCTACTTCGACGAGACCTACTACGCCAAAGACGCCTACGGGCTACGCGAGTATGGCTACGAGCACGAAACCGTAGAGAACGCCGACGAGCTGCTGCGGAACGGCGTCTCCCACATCTTCGCCGGCGGCGGGGACTTCGTGGTGCACCCGCCGTTCGGCAAATGGCTGATCGCCCTCGGCGACACTGTGTGGGGGCTGCTGCCGTTCGGGGCGACGTTCACCCCGACCGGTTGGCGGTTCGCGGCAGCAGTGTTCGGCACGCTGTCGGTGCTGCTGCTGGTGCGGATCACGCAGCGCATGACCCGTTCGATCGTGCTGGGGGCGTCCGCCGGGCTGATCATGGCGTTGGACGGGCTGCACTTCACCCTGAGCCGCATCGCCATGGTCGACATCTTCTTGACGTTCTGGATCCTGGCGGGGTTCGGCTGCCTGGTGATCGACCGGGACCGCACGCGGGCCCGGCTGGCGGAAGCCACCGAAGCGGGGCGTGCCACGGTCAACGCGTTCACCGCGTGGTGGTGGACGGTGGTCGCGGACGCGGCCCGCGCCTTGGCGCCGTCCCAGACTGCGGCCGAGTCCGACGAGCAGACAGGCAAACACGCCCAGCCGGGGCTGCGGGAGCGGTGGGCTGCTGCCGCGGCCGCCCGCGCCGAACAGGCCCGCTCTCCCGAAGAGGCCGCGGTCCGCTGGCTGGGAGTGCGCTGGTGGCGGATCGCTGCCGGGGTGTGCCTGGGGCTCGCATGCGGTACGAAGTGGACCGCGCTGTTCTACCTTGCCGCGTTCGGCCTGCTCACCGTCGCGTGGGACTACGGGGCGCGGCGCAGCGTGGGACAGCGCCGGGTGTGGGGGCGTTGGCTGGGCTACGACGCAATCCCCGCGTTCTTCCAGATGGTGGGCACCGCCTTCGTCGTCTACCTGGCGACGTGGAGCGGCTGGCTGGCGACGAGCGGCGGCTGGGGCCGCCAGTGGGCGGACCTGACCCCCGAAGTCCAGTCCTACACCGGCTTCCTGCCCGGTCCGCTGCGCGAGGCCGCGAACGCGCTGATCAGCCTGGGTCACTACCACTGGCGGATGTGGAGCTTCCACAAGGACCTGGGGGAGCCGCACGACTTCGCCTCCCAGCCGTGGGACTGGATCATCATGCGGGTCCCGGTGGCGTTCTACTACGACGGGGAAGGCACCGACTGCGGGGCGACGGCGTGCTCGGACGCCATCCTGAGCATCGGCACCCCGGCGATCTGGTGGCTGTCCATCCTGGCCTGCGGGGTGATGCTCGGCTGGTGGGTGACCTACCGGGACTGGCGGGCCGGTGCCGCGCTGCTGGGGGTGGCCGCCGGGTGGCTGCCGTGGTTCGCGTTCCCGCAGCGCACCATGTTCCTCTTCTACGCGCTGCCGTTCCTGCCGTTCCTGGTGCTGGCCATCGTGCTGATGCTGGGGCTGATGCTGGGGTCGCCGGGGGACCGTCCCGGAACTTCCCCGTGGTCCCGGGTGGTGGGCAGCGTCATCTACGGCGTGGTCATGCTGCTGATCATCGCGAACTTCACCTACCTGTACCCGGTGTTGAGCGCGGAGACGATCCCGTACACGGAGTGGGCGGACCGGATGTGGTTCCCCACCTGGATCTACGGCAGCGGCGGCAACTGAGCGTGCCGCGGAAGGCCGGGGGCGCGCTGCAGACCGGGGCGCTCCCGGCCTTCGCTTTACCACAGAATCCGCGTCGTGCGCGTGTTAGAAAAGACACCTTGTAAAAAGCGGTCTTTCCGCGGAAATCGCGGTCGGAAAGTCTGCCCGTTTCGGGGCATGGCTGATACTGTCTAAAGCGGTTGCGGTCGTAGTTTCGGATGCCCTAGGCGTCCGCGGAACTTACGCGGGCGCTAGTCGGTTGGGTAGCTACTCCCGGGGACGGGCGCTCAGCAACCCGGGGCCAGCAGGGTGCGGTCCCGTTGTAGTCCCATAGGGAGAGCAGATGGCTCAGGGCACCGTGAAGTGGTTCAACTCTGAGAAGGGTTTCGGGTTCATCGCCGTGGACGGCGGCGGCCCGGACGTGTTCGTGCACTACTCGGCGATCGCGGGTACCGGCTTCCGGAACCTGGAAGAAAACCAGGCAGTCGAGTTCGAGATCGTTCCAGGCCCCAAGGGCCCCCAGGCTGCTGACGTGCGCGCGCTCTAAGCGCTCCGCCGACGTCGCCTGTTTTTTCTTCTGGTCCTTCGCCCTCGTTTGGCGGAGGGCCGTTTTTCATGCCGTGTGCTCTCCAGTGGGAGCACACGGAAGTTGGAGACTTCCTCCACGGCGACGCCGAGGGCCCGTAACTGGGCGGACAGCACCGCGACCTGGTCGCTGAGCTGCTCCAAGCGGAGCATGACCTGTTCGTGCTGGTGCAGTTCGATCTCCTGGTCCTCTGCCCAGCGGGGGGCGCTGACCTCCTCCTCCATCGTGGTCACGATCACACCGATGATGAGGTTGAGCACGATGAAGGCGCTGACCACGATGTAGCTGACGAAGAAAATCCACGCGTACGGGGCGTCCTCGATCACCGAGTCGGAGATGTCCGGCCAGTTCTCCATGGTCAGCAGCATGAACAGGGTGTAGAGAGTGGTCCCCAGGTTTCCGAAGTACTGGGGGGAGATCTCTCCGAAGAGCTGCTCGCCCATGATCGCCGCGGTGTACATGACGACGAAGAGCAGCGCGATCACCGTGCCGAGCCCGGGCACCGACCGGAAGAGCGCGTCGACGATGTACCGCAGGCTGGGGAGCACGCTGACGAGACGGAGCAGGCGCAGCACCCGCACGAGGCGCAGCACCGCGAACCCGCCGGCGAGCGGGATCAGGGAGATGCCGACGACGACCAGGTCGAACCAGTTCCAGACGTCCCGGAAGAACACGACACCGCGCGCAAGGATTCTGAGGGTCAGCTCCAGGACGAAGAAGGTGAGAAAGCAGCCCTCGATCAGCATCCAGTTGCGGTCCAGCCACACGAATCTGTCCTCGTAGGTCTCCAGCCCGAGGACAACCCCGTTGGCCAGGATCACCGCGACGACCAGGTTCTGGAACCACTGAGAGTCGACGAACCGGGCCAATGTGTCCCGCCACGCCCAGTTCGCCACCTAGACCCCCGTCCTTGGCTGTGTACACAATCCGCTGGGCCACACTAACGGGTCGCCGCCAAGCGTCGGCAAGCCACCCAATGTTCATAATCGTCCCATTGCGTTCCGTGGCGGGAAACGGACTGTCCAGTAAGGTTCGCCGCCCGGTCACGCGATTGCCCGATGCGCGTCGGGAGCGGGCTCTAAGCTGAGCTGCGCTGCAACGATCCCCGGGAGGAGTAGTGACGTCGCACCGGGCTGTTCTTCCGAAAGCACCTGCTCCCCGCCTACTCGCGGGGTGGCTGGCCGTGGCGGCGGGCGCGCTCACCGCGGTCACCTGGCAGGTGATCGTCGGGGGCCCGGTGACAGCACTGGACTGGCCGGTCCACGCGTTCGTCGACCCGCGCCAGCCGGAAGGGCCGCTGCTGTGGGCCGCGGTCGCCACGGCCCGGTTGGGACAGCGGCTGATAACCATCCCGCTGCTGGTCGGGTTGGCGATATGGGCGATGCGGCGGGGACGCGGATGGCGCCCCCTGGGGGCGGTGCTGACCGGTCTCGGGTCGCTGGCGGTGCTGGGCACGCTATTGAAGGTGGGGGTGGGCCGCACTCCCCCGGTGCTTGAAGTGGACACCGTCTCCCCGGGTGCGGGCAACATCGCGGCCTGGGTGTACGCCCTGCTCGTCCCTGGCGCGCCCCCATTCGACGGGTATGTGTCGTTTCCTTCCGGGCATGCGGCGAACGCGGCGCTCACCTACCCGTTAGCGGCCTGGCTGCTGTTCGGCGCCAACGGAGTGTTCCCGCACGCGCGGCGGCTGCGGTACGCGTTGGGCTGCTCCCTGCTTCCCGTGGCGGCCGTGGGCGTGCTGGTGACCGTGCTGGACTACCACTGGCTCAGTGAATCTGTGGCGGGCTGGCTGCTGGGCGCCGTAGTGCTGCTGGTGGCGCTGCTGGTGCTGGAGGCGCGCACCCCCGACCGCGCGGCTCCCCCGCACCAGCACGCCATGAGCCAGGTCATGGCGGACGAACCCCCAGGAAGCGGTTAGTCTGCTACCAGGTCGGTCCGTATGGGGTCTGTGGAGGAAGAGGCATGTTCAACATCGGGGCTGGTGAGTTCCTCGTCCTGAGTGTGCTCGCTCTCCTCATCTTCGGCCCCGACCAGCTTCCCAAAGCGGCGGCGCAGGCCGGGCGCGCGCTGCGGCAGCTCCGGAAGATGGCCGACAACGCGAAGCGGGACATCCGCGAAGGTTTGGGCCCCGAGTACAAGGACTTCGACGTTGCCGACCTCCACCCGAAGCGGTTCGTGCAGAAGCACTTCTGGGAAGCGGTCGATGAGGAGGAGTCGTCGCTGAGCGTGTCGGCCCGGTTGAACGGCCGCCGCCCGCCGTTCGACAACGAAGCGACCTGACCTCGTGCGCTGCTGCTCAGCCCACCATGAGCAGGATGAGCACGACCACGGACAGCACCACCGCGGAGCCGATGATGACGGTGAGGGAGCTCACCGCCGCGGCAAGCACTTCCACGGCGAGCGTGCCGCAGATGAGCGCGGCTGCCCACGGCCACCGGGGCGCGGGATCCCAGTCGTAGAGCCGTTCCCGGTAGAGGGTGATGAGCAGGGCGATGCCCAACGCCAGCCAGAAGAGGACGTGGCCGGTGAGCCGCACGCTGACCGGAAGGTAGTCGGCGCTGCCCGCCGAGCACATCACGTAGAGCGTGGTTCCGCTGATCAGGCCCCAGCGGCCTTGGGGGCGTTCCGGGCGGATGGTTTTGACCCGGGCGGGGGTGGTGCGGCGGAATTCCTGTCCCGGCTCGGGGGCGGGTTCGTGGGGGACGGTCGTGGACTCGGTGGCGGAGGATTCCTCGGCGCGGGGTGAGGGGTCTTCAGCGGGGTAGTAGCCGCCTTCCTCATACTGTTTCGGCCTGTCTGTCACGTCGCTCCTTCCGTTTCTGGCCGCGCCGCAGGCGGACGGCGGTTCAGGGCGCCGCCCGGTCCGTGGTGGTTCCTGCCGAGAATTCGCCTGGAAACATGACCCGGGGACGTGACAGTCAATCCTCAGTTACCCGCGGGCAACCTCAGCCACCGGTGTTCGGGGCAGGCCACGGCATCGCCGCGGGTAAAGACACGGTGTTCTCTTCAGCGGGGAGCGTGGTTACGGTCTCCCGTTTCCGGGGTTCGGTCACTGCCGTTAGGAAGCCGCATGGTGCTGCAGGGCTCCCACACAACCGGCGCCCGGTGCCAAGGCACCGGGCGCCGGAGTCACAGCTAGAGAAGCGTGGGGTTTACCACCACGTCCAGCCGCGGAGGATGGTCACCACGCCGTCGTCGCCGTCGGCGAGAGCGTCAGCCACGTCGTCGACGATCTCGACAACCTCGGTGCCCAGCCACCAGGTCCAGCCTCGGAACTCGGTGCCGGGCGCGTCAGCGGACGCTGTGCCAGCGGATCCGAAAATGACCGCAGCCGTCAAGGCGGCTACTGCGCAAATCTTCTTGATCACAATGCACCCTTCGGTTGTTACTTGCGTCCATCCCCGTGACACAAGATGGCCTATAAGGTGCGAAATACACAATACCCAGAAGGATCACTTTTCTTCGCATCATCCCCATTGGGATTCTTCGCCGACATACTCGCCATTGCACCGCCATCCCGGCAGAGAACACGGAAAAGTCCACGTCAACGGCGGTCTATGCTTTCTCGGCGTGCACAGAACGTGGTCGCAGTGATACGTGGCAAGGGCACTACTGACCGCGTCACCCGCCCCGCAGCACAGGTGCTCAGTGCCCCGCACCCGTCGCAGACTTCGGTTCCGAAACTATTTTTCCCAATAGGGAACTCTTTCCTTTGCGAAAGAGGCACAAAGCAGAGGTTTCGGTACAGGACTTCGGTGATGTTCTCGCTATCCGCAACCTTTCCCCTTTGCCGTCCGCCGCAGCTCTCTACGCCCTGCTCACCACAGCGAATTCCACACTGTTTCCCCAGGCTGTGGACAAGCGCATTCCCCCACTGGCGCGCCTGTTGAGACAATGCCCACACCCTGCTGCGGCGCGGCGGAAAAAGAAAGATCCCGCCCCACCCAGCGGTGGAACGGGATCTGCTGTGGAGCTAAGGGGATTTGAACCCCTGACCCCCTCGATGCGAACGAGGTGCGCTACCGGACTGCGCTATAGCCCCTTGCTTGTACGTCACGTGAGCACGTCACGTACGTATAAGAGATTACCAGCTTTGGAACGCTGCTTCGACCAGACCGCTCCTTCCCCGGCCCAGGGTTAGGACTCGGGCCCGACCACTCACCAGCGTACCCTGCCCCAGACGAGCCAAGACCCGCCACCGGGCACGGCCACTACCGCCTCCCGGCTCCGCTTGCTGCCTCAGTCCCCCGCCGCCCGACGCTGCGCATCGGTGTACTGGTCGTAGACCTGGTTGCGTTTCAACTCCACAACCCGGGCCCGGCGGGCGGCTTCCGCGGAACGCCGCGCCCGCTGCCGGGCCCGGCGACGCGCCATCATGGCAGCCCGCCGCTCCGCGTCCGCCTTGGCCGCCTCACGCAGCAGCACCACGTGTCCCGCCATGAGCAGAACCGGAGGGACCAGCACCCACCACGGGCCCAACCCCGCCGCCACCGCAATCCCCGTGCCGACCAGCAGCAGCGCCAGAGCAGCGGTACGGCGACGGCGACGCGCGATGATCCGCGCCCGGCTGACCCGGTACGGCCGGGGAGCGACGGGCGGCGGCTCAGCCCGAGCGGCGTGCTCGGCGTCCGGCTCGGTGTCCTCCTCGTCCTCGGCTTCCCCCTCACCGCCGGAAGCCTCGGACAGCTCCTCATCGACCAAGTCGCGGCGCAGTCCTTCGGCATCCGGGTCCGCGGCGTCGCGGCGCAGCAGCATCGGCACGAGGACCAGGATCCACACGGCCACGATGGCCAGGTAGAGAGGAGAGCTACTCACTGCCCCTCCTCGTGTCGCCGATCCGTGAACGCCGCTTGGCGTTGCCTCCGCGTGCCCTCCGGTGCCGGGTCCATGGGTGGCTCACCCCATAAACGGGCGGCCCGCAGGCAACGACGAGGCCCCCTTGGGAGCCGTTCTGCCCGTCGTCATCCTGCCGTCCCCCACACACCGCATATACACCACACTGTCCGCATCACTGATGCGTCTTCTTCGCACCGTACGACCCGGTGTCCAGGAATGTGCGGTATTGGAACCGGAGTGTCGTGAGATCTATTCTTGTCCCCTATCTCCGAACCATGCTCCCATCACGGAAATCGCTGGTCAAAGACGACAGGACAGAAAGCCTCCCAACAGATACGGAGAGTAGCAAACGGTTGGTCACCACGCCCGGAATTCACACGCTCCGTTTTCCCATTCCGGGAACGTCGCTTCTCTTTCACCCTCGTCCGTTTCGCCCCACCCCAGGGGGTTCAGTGAGGGCGGTCGGGACGGCCTGGTGACGCTCCGCGCGTCTTCTCCGAAACGGTATCGCCCCGCTGTTCTCGCACCTTCCTCCACCGAGCGAGCAAACCGCCCGGAACGTCCTCGACGGTAAGGGCGTAACAGAGATGATCGCGCCACTCACCGTCAATATGCAACTGACGCTTACGGAGCCCTTCCTCACGAAAGCCGAGTTTCTCCACGACCCGCCGGCTTTTGTGGTTCTCCGGGCGGATATTAGCCTCGACGCGGTGCAGCCCCACCGTGAAAAAGGCATGGTCGACCGCCAACGCGACTGCGGTAGGCATCACACCCCGCCCGGCATAGTCGCGGTCAATCCAATAGCCGATCTGCGCAGACCGCGCCGACCCCCACGTGATCGCCCCCACCGTGATCTGGCCGATGAACCGGCCCTCCCAGGTGATAGCCCACGGCATCGCGATCCCCTGCCGGGCCTCCCGGCGGATGGACTGCACCATGGCCACATAGGCGAGCAGGCTGTCACTCTGCGGCGGAAGTTCTGGATGGGTGGGCTCCCACGGGCGCAGCCATTCACTGTTGCGGGCCCGGGTCTCGCGCAGCGCCGGAGCATCACGCAGCCGGAGCGGACGCAGGACAACCTTCCCCTCCGCTAACGACACCGGCCAACCACGCATCCGTCTCACCGTTCCTCGCACCACCCGACAGAGTCCATCATCCTCCGCCGCGTCCCAAGGCGGGAAGACGCGACAGGGCTTCTCTCTACCCCGGGCTATGCGTGGTGGTCACCGCCCCGGAGCTGAGCGACCGCGTGGCCGAGGATCGGGCCGAGCACCGCCATACCGTCACGCACCCCGCCCACCGAGCCCGGCAGATTGACCACGAGCATGCGATGCCCGCCGCGCCGGGCCACCCCCGCCAGTCCGCGGGAGAGCACCGCCGTCGGGACACCCTTGTCGCGCCCCGCTGCACGCAGCGCCTCAGCCAGCCCGGGGATCTCGTACTCCAAGAGCGGCCGGGTCGCCTCCGGGGTGCGGTCGCGTGGCGCCAAGCCGGTGCCCCCGGTAGTCAGTGCCACATCGTAGCCTTCGGCCAGTGCGCGGCGCAGCGCCTCGGCGACCGGCAGACCGTCAGGCACCACCCGCGGGCCGTCCACCACACACCCCGCCTGCGCGGCGAGCTCGACCAGCAACGGGCCGGACCGGTCCGGGTACTCCCCTGCCGCAGCCCGATCCGAGACAGTGATGACCACGGCACGGGGGGCCGCCGCAGTCATCCCGACCGTCTCCACTGGCCGGTTTTCCCTCCGGTCTTCTCCTCGACCCGCACGTCGGTCACCACCGCTTCCGGGTCGAGGGCCTTGACCATGTCGATCAACGCCAGTGCCGCCGTCATCACACAGGTCAGCGCCTCCATCTCCACCCCTGTGCGGTCCGCGGTGCGGACCGTCGCCCTGATGTCGACGCCGCGGTCCACCACGGTCAGCGCGACATCCACCCCGTGGATCGCGATCGGATGGCACAGCGGGACCAGGTCGGGGGTGCGCTTGGCCCCCTGGATCCCGGCGATCCGGGCCACGGCCAGCGCGTCGCCTTTCGGTACCGCGCCTTCCCGCAGCGCGGCCACCGCGGCAGGCGACAGCAGTACCCGGCCGGTGGCGACAGCGGAGCGGGCCGTGACCTCCTTGCCGGACACGTCAACCATGCGTGCCGCGCCGGAGGCGTCCAGGTGGGGAAAACCAGGAGTCGATGGGTGGGACATGCGGCGGCCAGTGTTCTCTTGGGTGGGGATACCGTGGCGAAGCTTACCGGTGGGGCAACTGGATCGCCTCGACGACACTGCCTTCCGGGAGTTCCGTGACCTGCTCCGGCACGACGACGAGCGCGTTGGTCTTCGCCAGCGCGGACAATTGGTGCGACCCCTGCTGGGCCACGGGCAGCGCCGTGTAGGCGACCTCTTCGCTCTCGATGTCGTAGTCGAGGACCGCGCGCAGATAGGAGCGCCTGCCGCGGGGCGAGGACGTGATAGGAGCGAGCAGCCGGGCCCGGACCGACGGAAGCTGCTCCTGGGGCAGGCCGCTCATCTTCCGCAGCGCGGGCAGCACGAACAGGTAGAAGGAGACATAGGAGCTCACCGGGTTTCCCGGCAGCGCGATGATGGGGATGCTGCTCTCCCCCACAGTGCCGTACCCCTGCGGCATCCCCGGCTGCACCGCCACCTTGTCGAACTGGACCGTGCCGAGCCGCGACAGCACCTCTTTGACCGCGTCGTGGGCGCCCATGCTGACCCCGCCGCTGGTGATGACGATGTCGGCCCGCACCAGGGCGTCCTGGATCGCCTCGAACACCTGGTCCGGGTCGTCGCCCACGAACCCGTACCGGTAGCCCTCGCATCCCGCCTCGATAGCGGCCGCGGTGAGCATGAAGCTGTTGGACTCCCAGATCTGGCCGGGGCTGAGCGGCCGGCCCGGTTCGACCAGCTCTTCACCGGTGCCGAGGACCACCACCCGGGGCCGCGGGTAGACCGACACCGAACGGCGGCCGACCGCGGCCAGCACCGCCACCTCCGCCGGCCCGATCCGGACCCCGGCGGGAAGCACCTCGGTGCCTTCCTTCACGTCGCTTCCCGCCTGGCGGACCGCGTGCCCGGCCTCGACTGCACGGTGCACGGCCACCTCGGCCACACCCGCGTCAGTCCACTCGACCGGCACCACCGCGTCCGCGCCCTTCGGCAGCGCCGCCCCGGTCATGATGCGGGCACAACACCCGACGGGGATGGCTGAGGCGAACACGTCCCCCGCGGGGATGTCCGCGATGACAGGCAGCGTCACCGGGGTCTGCGGAGTAGCCGTGGCCACGTCGGCAGCGCAAACCGCATAGCCGTCCATGGCGGAATTGTCGAACGGGGGAAGCGAGAGCTCCGCCGTTACCGGTTCAGCGAGTACCGCCCCGTGTGCCCGCAGCAGGTCCAACTCGATCGGATCGGGTCGGGACACTACCGCCAGGATGTCGCTGACGTGCTGTTCGACGCTTTTCATCGACTTCCCCCGCCGGATCGTGATCGTTTCGTTCGGTTACCTGGTGGAGTCTGTCGCATACCTCGTCAGGAAGTCACGCAGCCACGGCACGAACTCCTTGGCAAGATCCGGACTCTCACAGGCGAACTCCACCACGGTGCGAAGGTAGTCAAGCTTGTTCCCGGTATCGAAGCGTTGACCGCGGAAAAGCACACCGTGGACCCTTCCTCCCCCATTGGAGCTGCGCTGGGCGAGTTCCCGGAGCGCGTCGGTCAACTGGATCTCCCCGCCGCGTCCCGGCGGGGTCTTGCGCAGCACTTCGAAGATCTCCGGGTCGCAGATGTAGCGGCCGATGATCGCCCAGCGGCTGGGCGCCTGGTCCGCCGGAGGCTTCTCGACGAGGTCGGTGACGGTCACGACGTCGGGCTCGTCGGTGGGTTCGATCGCGGCGCACCCGTACAGCGAGACCTGGTCGGGTTCCACCTCCATCAGGGCGATGACGCTGCCCCCGTAGGTCTGGCGGACCTCGATCATCCGCTGCAGCAGGGTTTCCCGCGCGCCGATGAGGTCGTCGCCGAGCAGGACCGCGAACGGCTCGTTGCCCACGTGGGCGGCGCCGCACAGCACCGCGTGCCCCAGGCCGCGCGGTTCCCCTTGCCGCACGTAGTGCAGTTGGGCGAGGTCACTGGGGTGGCGCACCGCGTTGAGCCGTTCGATGTCACCTTTGGCGCGGAGGGCCTCCTCCAGTTCGTAGGCCCGGTCGAAGTGGTCCTCGATGGAACGCTTGTTGCGCCCGGTGATCATGAGGATGTCGTTGAGCCCGGCGGAGACCGCCTCCTCCACTACGTACTGGATCGCCGGCTTGTCGACGATCGGCAGCATCTCTTTGGGCGTGGACTTAGTGGCGGGGAGGAATCTCGTCCCCAGTCCTGCCACGGGAATGACCGCTTTGGTCACCGGAGTTACAGAGTGCTGTTCATCTGTCATGTTCCGCACGATAAGACACTGCCGCGTCTGAAACGCGTCATCCGCACTTGACGGCGTTTCCCCTTTTCTGCCGCCCCACCCGTCTTGTCGGCCTCGGGATGCTGCCGGTGCGGTCCCGTGCCGCTGGCAGACTGGGTGTCCATGGACACGGGGCAGAGCAAACGCGAGCTGCGGCGCCGCATCCTTGCGGCGCGGCGCGCGCGTTCCGCACAGGAGCGGGCCGCGGCCGGGCTGCGGATCCGCGACGCGGTGCTGGAATTGTGCGCGGCCACCGGCTCCCCCACGGTGGCGGCCTACTACGCGGTGGGCAGCGAACCGGACACCCGTTCCCTGGTGGCTGCCCTCGCGGCGCGCGGGCACCGCGTGCTCCTGCCGATCGTCACCCCCAGCGGGGACTTGGACTGGGCGGTCTACACCGGGCCGGAGTCGCTCGCCCCTGCCGGGCATGGCCTGCTCGAACCGACCGGGACGCGGTTGGGGGCGGATGCGGTCGCCGAAGCCCGGGTTCTGGTCTGCCCGGCGCTGGCAGCAGACCGTGCGGGATACCGGCTGGGCCGTGGTGCGGGCTGCTACGACCGGGTGCTGGCGGCTGCGGGAGAGCAGACGCTGTCACTGGCCGTGGTCTACGACGACGAGCTGGTGGATGCGGTGCCGGTAGAACCGCATGACCGACCCGTCCGGGCAGTCGTGACTCCGGGACGCGGCATAGTGTGGACACATCACCGATAAAGTCACCACTCAGACAAACTGTCTGAGTCCTCACCTGGCGCAGCGGGTGCGCGGCGGATACCGCCTAGGGGCCGCGGAGGAACGCCTCTGACCACCGCGGTTCATCCCCCGTTGTCACGATCACATGGTCAGACAGCGTACTATTTAGCAGTCGTCGGGTGAGAGTGCCAGCTAGGAGGGCCCGTGCCTACGTACCAGTACGCTTGCACCGAATGCGGCGCCGATCTTGAGGTTGTGCAGAGCTTCAGCGACGATCCGCTGACCACCTGCCCCAAGTGCCAGGGCAAGCTCCGCAAGGTGTACTCGGCGGTCGGCATCGTGTTCAAGGGGTCGGGTTTCTACCGCACTGACAACGCGTCGAGCTCCAGCTCCTCGCTGTCGTCGTCCTCGAGCAGCGCCAAGGCCGACTCCTCCTCTTCGGGCTCTGCTTCGTCGTCCAGCGACTCCAGCAAAACCACTTCCGCCGCCTGACCCTCGCGCCGATACGCACTCCGCACCTCGTCACTGAGGGCCGCTCCGTGCCGGGAGCGGCCCTCACCGTGGATCAGGACAGCCGGACGCGGGCAGTGCCCACTGTGTTCCTGGACTGGGACAGAACGGCAGCCTCGCGATGACGGTTCCTGGCCGGGAGTGTGCCCGTCCAGGAACTGGGTTTAGGCGGGCGCGTAGGTGAGGCAGTCTGCCTGGTTGGCGTCGAAACCGATGTTGATGGCCGGGGCCTGGCATTCGAACTGGACGTTGTGCTGGCAGTTGGCCATCTTGCAAGCTCCCACGTGGCCGACCGTGCTGGGGTCGCCTCCCTTGGCCTGGATCGGCAGAAAAGTGTCGCAGTATGCACTGGGCTGATTCCCCACAGTGATCGCCAGTGCGCGGCAGGTGCTGTCAGTGTTGTAGGCGCAGGCCTCCGCCTCACACGAGTTCACCACGGGCATTTTCATCGCAATCCCCCCGGAGCTTCGACGACGCATCAGAGCTCGCCCAGACATCCTGTCCTGATATCGGGTGATTACGCTTTGCACATCCAGCTTTCGACGAAGTCTTGATCGCCGGTTGGCGAAAACCTGCTGTCCGGAGAGGAGCGCCGGTCCCGGGGTGCGGACTCGCCGGGGCCCGCGGTCGTTTTCCGGACTCCGGGGGTTTCCACGGAACTTCTGCCTGTGGAAACCTTGCGTCGCGCCGTAGCGGGCCACCTAGCGTGGTCGGCCATGAAGCTCTTCTCCACCACTGCCCGCCGCCCGTTCTGGGCACGTTGGCACCGCTGGCGCCGACTCTTGGCCGCAACAGCCGCTGCGCTGGCCGCGGCCGGGGCACTGCTGGTGCTCCGTCCCCCTGCCCCGCCTGCCGTGGAAGTGCTGGTCGCCGCCCATGACCTGTCCGGGCTCGTCCCGCTGACCGACGCGGACACGGTGGCCCGCAGCATCCCCGCCGCTGTCGTCCCTGACGGGGCGCTGGCCCCAGGTGATCCCGTGGCGGGGAGGGCACTGCGCTCACCGGTGCGTGCCGGGGAGATCCTCACCGAGGTGCGGCTGGCGGATCCGCCCGCCGCCGGGTACGGCGCCGACCTGGTGGCGGCTCCCGTGCGCCTTGCCGACCCCGGGGCGGCCGCGCTGCTGCGTCCAGGCAGCCGTATCGACGTGCTTGCCGCTGCTGGCGACCCGCCGGTGGTCGACTACCCCGGACCGGACACGGCCCGCAGGATTGTGCGGGACCGGCCGGTGATCACCGTGGTCGCCGAAGACGATGCCGCGCACAGCCTGGGGACTCTCATCGTGCTCGCGGTCACCGACGAGGAGGCGCAAGCGCTCGCCGGGCACGCTGCCGACCGGCTGTCGATTGCGATCCGCGGATGAGGCGGTGGCTGTCTGCTGCCCCGCGTCGCCTCGGCTGCTCGTGCCGTCTGCCCGCGGCTGATCAGGCGGAACACGGTGACGGCAGCCTGCCGTAGCGGGGCCGCCGTCACCGTGTCGCGGGCTGTCCTGCTAGGAGGGGTCGTACTCCCAGTGCCAGGGTTCGAAAGGATTGGAGTAGGCCCACGCCGGGTGGAACCAGTTGTATTCGCCAGCGTGTGCTTCCAACCAGTTGAACTGGGGCGACCCCTGGTTCTGCACGCCGCCGCACAAGTCGACCGCCAAGCCGAGGCCGTGGTTGCTTGTTCCCGGCACTGCCGCGTACCCCGGCGGCTGCTGGGCGTAGACGCGGTGCTGGTTCTGCAGGTCCCGGTAGGAGCTGGTCACGCACATGTCGGTGCCGAACTCCTGGGCGTAGGCCTGGTTCATGCGCAGGAAGTCCACGGCGGCGTCGGCACGCAGGTAGTGGCCTTCGACGTGCAGCTCGCACAGGGAGTCGCTGGGCAGCAGCCCGTTGGGGGCGCCTATCGCCTTCTGGGCAGCACTGGGGTCGCACTCCACCCCGGCCATGTAGGCGTCGACAGAAAGCCCCAGGTCCTCGAGTTTCTTCGTCAGCGCTTCCGTGCTCTCTTCCGACTTCTTCCGCAGCTTCTCCAGCTCGTCTTCGAGCTCCACCCGCTCCAACTGGGTCTGCGACTGGAGTTCCTGTGCTCGGCCGGTCAGTTCGATCTGCTCGTCGCGGAGCGCATTCGCCTCGTCGAGGAGCTGCTCCTGGTCGTAGGAGAGTTTCATGACGTGCGACTCGGCGCGCAGGTCGCTCTCCACCGAATCGGACGCCAAGAAACCCAGCACTCCGACGTCGGGCTGTTTGTAGAGCGTGATGGCGAGTTCGACGAGGGGGACCCGCATGTCTGCGATCCGGCCCTCGATCTGCTGCAGTTCATGCAGCGTCTTGACCAGTTCGTCCTGCGCTTCTTCGAGCGCCTCTTGCCGCTTGGTGTACTCCTCGGTGGCCTGCTCCAGCTCCTCCCTGGCCTGTTCGGCTTCCTCCCTGAGGGATTCCAGTTCTTCGTTGTCGGCGTAGGCGGACGGCAGCGCCACGAGGTTCACCAGCATGAGGATGAGGGTGAACACCGCGGTCACCACAGTCCGCGACCGGGATCTGCCGTTCGAGACGGACGGTGTCCCGTTCCTCGTCGCGCGGCAACGACTCCGCCCGGCATCGAGAACGAACGGCACGTGGCTCCTCCGCTGCCTTGGCTCTGCTGGTTCGCGTGACCGGGTCGCACCATACTCCCAGACCGTCCAGGTCATGGCGTCGCAGCGACAGTCCGCACGGTCGGGTGCCCCTGTTTGCGAGTAGAGCACGAGCCCGACATTGTGCTGCTCAGAGATGCGTTCGGGGGCGCGACGCGGATCCGCCCCAGGCACACTCGTCTCAGGGACGCCACTCCGCCACAGCGTGTGGCAGACATCACCTGGCAGTCATGACAACCTGATCGATACGAAGATTACTCAACGATTAGCCCTGCTTGCCCCTTCCCTGTCACCCGCCGCATCCGCTCGCCGGTTCCGTTACTCTAGAAGTGTCCGGCCTCATAGCTCAGGGGACAGAGCACCGCTCTCCTAAAGCGGGTGTCGCAGGTTCGAATCCTGCTGGGGCCGCCAGTCTGCGCCACATCCGGAGCCCTTCCGCTCGGGTGTGGCGCTTGGTGTATCCGGGGTGCTCTCTGTCCGTCCCACGCGCCCGTGACTCCGTGAGGGATTCCATAGGCGGGTTCCGCGTGGTGTTCCTCACGCTACTGCGGCCGCCAGCTCCCCCATTCTCCAAAAATCGCACAAATCCTCTAGACATCTATATTTCTGGATTCTTCCAACAGACAGCACAAATCTAAAAAACCACACAATCCACACATCGCTCTTTTATGGAGCAAATCTCCTTCCTATCGCCTTCCACCCACTAGACTCCGAGAAATTTAATTCTCAAAGCGAAAACCGTTTACTGACACGGCTTTCCGCGCATCTTCGCAGCTCCGAGGCTGTCTCAGCGAAAAAGTTTTCCGTCGATCCGGTTACTTTTCGACCACTGTCTGGGTAGCCTCATTGATTGCCGGGACCTTTGCAGAACACCTAGGAATCCGCCCTCAAAACCCGGATATTCCCCCTCAAGCGGCGTCCGGATTGGCCTGGTCACCGCCGCGCCCCCCGTTCCTGGACACACCGCTGTCGCACACCGTTCGGCGCGCTATGTCCAGAATCGGCAATTTCGAGAAGGTGATGAGCGCATGCCGGAGAGCCAGCCCGTCAGCCCCTCCCACTCCCGCGGAGAGCACCCCGTTCCACGTCGGCTACGACGCGCCAGGATCGCGTTGTACGCATACTTTTTCGTCACCGGATCAGTCATCTCTATCTGGGCCTCACGTATTCCCGCCATCAAACGTCAGACCGGAGTCGACGAAGGGGAACTGAGTATCGCCCTGCTTGCCCTCGCCCTGGGTGGCGTCGTGACCATCCGGCTGATGGGCGGCCTGCTTGACCGGTTCAACGGCCGCATCATAGTACCGGCTGCCGCCCTCGTCGCCAGTATCGCGCTTGTTGCTCCGGGATACGCCACCAATCTGCAACAGCTCACGCTCTTCTTGCTCCTGCTGGGGTCGAGCCAAGCCCTGCTCAACGTCTCCGCGAATCTGCAAGCAGCACGGCTGCAGCGTGAGTGGGGACGTCCGATCATGGTCTCTTTCCACGCCGTGTGCTCCATCGGCGGCGGGCTCGGAGCTATCGCGGGCACCCTCTGCGTCCGGGCCGGCTTGGACGTCACCACCACCTTCATCGGCGCATCGTCCGTGCTGACGCTCCTCTCCCTCCTGGGGCGCAAGTGGCTGCTCGACACCCCGGCCCTCGCCGCCCAGCGCGCCCCCGCCCGGCCGAGATTCCGCCGCTTCGCCCTCCCCCGGGGCAGAATCCTGCTGCTCGGGGTCCTCGCACTGTGCTGCATGCTCGCCGAAGGGGCAGCCAACGACTGGAGCGCCCTCTACACCCGGGAAATGGTGGGCGGCTCCGAAACCGCTGCGTCCGCCACCTACGCTGCCTACGCCACGATGATGGCCGCGGGCCGTCTCATCGGCGACCGCCTGGTCGCCCTGTTCGGCCCGGTCAACGTGGTGCGGGGCGGCAGCCTCCTCGCATCGTTCGGGCTCTTCTTCGCCCTCGTCCTGCCCCTCCAGATTCCCGTTATCATCGGATTCGCACTGGTCGGGATCGGACTGTCCGGCATCGTGCCGCAAGTGTTCAACGCCGCGGCCAACGACAACCCGGAGCGGTCCGGCCGGGACCTGTCCACGGTCACCGCGATCGGCTACTTCGGACCGTTGCTCGGCCCGCCCACCATCGGCTTCCTCGCTGACCGCGCCGGGCTCTCCGTGGCCCTCCTGTTCCCCGCCTCCCTCGTGCTGTTCATCGCCCTGGGAGCGGGGACCCTGCGCACCGCCGAGCACAGAGAACCCAGAGCGCTCCGCCGCTCCGCCTCGTCCAAAAGTCTCCGTACGGGAAGCATGCGCCTGTGGGTTCCGCCGCTGCGCCACCTGTCCGAGAACATAAACGGCCACCGCAGCGAACAGTCTGAAGAGACTCTGCCCAACAACAACCACCACGACTCCGGACGCGAAACCCGCTGACCCGGGGAGCGCAACGGTATGCGGTGTCGGGCGGAAAACTCACTCAGCCCGCCTCTCCCACACCGGCGGACCCCTGATACTGGGACAAGTACGCCCGCACCGCGTACCCACCAAGGAGTGATCGTGACCGCCGAAATCCCGGCTCGCGCACGAGTCCACACCGTTGTGGACAGTCCCCTCGGCCCGCTGACCCTGGTCGCCGCCGACGGCGCACTCGTCGGCCTCTACCAGGAAGACCAGCGGCACCGGCCTGCCCCGGACTCCTTCGGCGTCCCCGACCCCGCACCGTTCACCGAGGTCATCGCCCAACTGACGGAGTACTTCTCCGGTCAACGCACCGTCTTCGACCTTCCGCTGGCCTTCACCGGCACCCCGTTCCAAACCACGGTCTGGCGTGCCCTCCTGGAGATCCCCTACGGACAGACGGTCTCCTACGGCGAACTCGCGGCCCGGATCGGCAAACCCTCGGCGTCCCGAGCCGTGGGACTCGCCAACGGCCGCAACCCGATCAGCATCATCGTGCCCTGCCACCGGGTGGTGGGCTCGTCCGGCTCGCTCACCGGATACGGCGGTGGCCTGGCCCGCAAGCAGTGGCTCCTCGCGTTAGAGCAGCGCCGCGCCCACCAACCGCCCCTCCTCGACTTCGCCGACGGCCTCGATGCCGGAGAACCGCGGTCCGCCACGCTTCCGATGGGCTCCCACCACTCGGCGTAACCCCACCGCGCCTTCTACAATCAGCCCGTGACCTTCCACCCAGCCGAATCCGCGGCGCGCCCGCCCCACCCCCACGAGGGCGCGATCCGCGAAGTGCCCACCCGAGGCAACCCCACAGTCCTGACCTACGCCCCAGAGCCCGACGGTCTGGCCGACGCCGGAGAGATCGTGTGGACCTGGGTTCCTTTCGAAGAAGACCCGACCCAAGGCAAAGACCGTCCCCTCCTGGTGGTGGGCCGCAAAGGCAACGTGCTGCACGCCCTGATGCTCTCCAGCCAGGAGCCCGACCCGTGGGAAGCAGACGACTGGCTGCTGCTCGGCTCAGGACCGTGGGATAGGGCCGGACGGGTCTCCTACATCCGGTTGGACCGCCTCTTCGAACTGGAAGAGCACGAGATCCGCCGGGAAGGCGCGATCGTCGACCGCGCCACGTTCTGGCGGGTGGCCGCGGTGCTGCGGGACCGCTACGGCTGGACCTGACCGCGCCCGGGCACTGCCCCTACCCGCGTGTACTGTCGGGCCAGGCAGTTTCCCGACGCTCTCCTCCTGCCCGCGGCCAGCGGAGAGAACCGGAGGTCACCGCCGGGCCGCAGCCCGGTGGCGCGCATGCCGCCCTCGGGGCTTTCGGGGACGGCGCAGCACGGCGACGACGAGTCCGACGAGGAGAGCTGCGGCAGCCGCGATCCCGGCGCCGGTGAAGAAAGGCCGGAGCGGGACGCTCCCGTTCTGCGCGCCCACCGTGTTCTCATCATCCGCGCACACCAGAGGGCTGTCTGCTTCCTGCCAGCCCGCGCAGACAGTGGTGGCCACCGTGTCCTGCCCCGGGTCTTCGACAAGGGTGGCGGTCACGGTGCGGGTCTGCTCCTCGCCGGGGCCGAGCGAGACCAGCCAGGCCGCCGTGTTGTCTTCGATCACGCCCCCGCCGTCGGCTTCCCGGAGATCAAGGTGGGCAGGGGCGATCTGGGCCACGAGCAGCTCGGGGGCAGCCTCCTCCCCTTCGTTGCGCACGGTGACCGTGTAGGCCGTGTCCTCCCCGACCGCGATCCGGTCCCGGGAGTCGGTGATGGACAGGGTGATGTCGTTGCTGCGCCCAGGAACGGTGTCGTCCGGCTGCGGGGAGGCATGCCCCAGGCTCGGAAGGGCGAGGAGCCCAGCCAGCCCGCCGAGGAGCACCGCGATGGTGCGATTCCGCACGGTCATGCTCCCCTCCCCCGTTCTCCGCTGTGTCGACAGTGAGGGTAACGCAGAGTAAGAGAACCAGTGCAGGATGACACCGGGATCGCGGGGAGAGCCGGGTCGGATAGCAAAGAAGCCCTCCGCGTGGTGCACGCGGAGGGCTTGTGCGGTCACTTACCGGTCACCGCGAACCGGAGGGGCAGCGTCAGTTGCGCGCCTGGGCCGGGCGGCGGGAAGCGACGATGGTGATCGCACCGACAGCGGTCGTGAGGGAGGCGCCGAGCACGAAGCCGCTGAGGTCCACACCGGTCACCGGCAGGGTCTCGTCGGCCTTGTCGCTCTTCTTGTCGTCGCTGCTGCCCTTGTTGTCGTCGGCGTCGCCGTCTTCGCCGCTACCGTCGCCAGGCTGCTGGCCCGGATTCTTGTCGTCCGGGTCTTCGCCATCGCCGGGCGCCGGAGTGGGCTCGGGTTCGGGCTCCGGCTCAGGGGTGCCCGGGTCGCCACCGCCCGGGTCGCCACCGCCCGGGTCACCGCCACCCGGGTCACCGCCACCCGGGTCGCCACCGCCCGGGTCGCCACCGCCCGGGTCACCGCCACCCGGGTCACCGCCACCCGGGTCGCCACCGCCCGGGTCACCGCCACCCGGGTCCTCACCTCCGCCCGGAGGCTCAGGGGTCGGGTTGTCTCCCGGCCCCGGGTCCTCGCCGCCGGGGTTACCACCGCCGGGGGTCTCGCCGGGGGTGTCGTCGCCGCCGTCGTTTCCGTTGGTGAGGATGCCCACCTCCGCGTCGAGCGTCGCGATGCCGAGGTCAGCACCGAGGTCCAGCTCCAGAGCCGAAGCCGGAGCCGAGGCAAGGCCGAAGGCCAGCAGGCCTGCGGCTGTCACGCCCAAGGCGCGTGCCGTATAGGACATGTATCTCCTTAACTTCTCGTTAGGGGTTAATCCGGCAATAAGGCATAAAGATTGGCGTCGGCCATGACTACGGCGTGGCCGTCGAGCAGGCCCCACGGACGGGCGGTGTCGGGTTCCATGGGGGTCACCTCCCCCGCCGCGTTGACCGCGACTTGGCCTTCCTCCAGTTCGCCGTAGACCACGCCGGCGACAGCGTTGAGTGGTGTGAAGCCCGGCAGCACCTGAGTCTGTCCGGACTCCAGGTCGGTCAGGATCGGTCCATAGGCAGCCACCGTCTCCCCTTCGATCCAGGTGGCATCGGCGAGTTCTCCCGCGGTGATCTCCGTCTCCGCGAAGACCGAGCCGTCCCGGGCGTCGTGGGCGGCCAGGATGACTTTGTCTTCCTTCTCACTCTGCCACCGAACGATGACATACCGCTCGGATGCGGTGATCACCCGATCGAGTCCATCGGCGCTCTTGGGTTCCTTCGCCGTGACTTTCGCGGGCTCTTCCCCGGGGGCAGCCCAGTACCAGGGGCCGTCGGCGGCAGCGAGGAGCACTTCGTCCCCGACGACGAGCATGCCCCCCGTTCCCTTGGGCACTTTGACTTCGAGCAGTTCTCCCTCGCGGGGGACCATGGCCTTCTTGTCGGTGGTGACGAGCGGGGCTGTGCCCGCGAAGGTGACCACGCCGTCCTTGGGGAGCTTGTACTCGGTGGGGCCGCTGCCGTCGGCAGACCAGATCCACAGCTTCCCGGTCCCCGCGATCGCCACCTCCCACTGGTCGTCGTTCTTGACGAAGCGGACCGCCCCTTCGATCTCCGCGGGTTGGATCGGCAGGTCGGCTTCCCACAGCCGTTTCCCTTCCGGGCCAGCGACCGCGAGCTTCCCGTCAGCCCCGATGAAAGCGACCCGGCTGCCGTCGTCGGAGACGGCCGGGCGGGTGCCTTCGGTGACGGGAATCCGCCAGAGCGCTTCGCTGGAGAACCCGGGGGGCGCGGAACGTGCTTCGAAGGGGATGGTGTCAGGCGTTTCGGGGGCTTGCTGCGAAGGCGCGGCCTGAGTGCCAAACCCGGGGAGGTACCGGGGAACCACGAGCACTACGGAGACCACGACGAGGACGACCACTGCCAGGCCTGCTGCGGCGAGGGCCAGGACCACGCCGGTCCTGCTCCCCGACTGTTTTCCGCTGTTGCGCGGCGCGGGTGGCGGGATCTGGGGGATGCTCCGGATCACGCCGCGGGGGAGTGCTTCCAGTCGTTGGACTCCGTAGACGTCCCGTGCCTCGATGATCACCGGGCGCCCGATGCGGGCGGCATGGTCGGTGACGTAGTCGAGCGCGGCCCGCCGGGTCGCTTTGGCGTCGGCCCCGTGGACAACGTGCCGGGAGCCGTCGATAAAGACCTCTGCGCTGAGGTCGTCGGCAGCAATAACAATGACCGCGGTGTCCGTTCCGGAACGCGAGGTGCTGTGATTAGTCATCGCACCTCCGATTCCCATTGAACGGCTGGGCAGAACGCAGGTGAGACGACACCGCGATCCTCAAAAACCGGAACACTGTGGTCACCACTGTTGCGAACCTGCCCATAGACGGCCCGTGCGCATTCCCGGGTGCTGAAGCGGCGATGCGGCTTCGGCTGGGAGTGATGCGAATGTGAGCGGGGAAATGGACGTGGGGGAGAAGTGCCTGCCGACAGAAGAAATCATACCCACCCAAAACCGTGAATTCCGGTGGTTAGCCAAATCTTTTCCCGGCCGTCGATTCCGCTCGGAAAGACTACCGCTCCCTTCCCGAAGACATCGGGAAAGCCCTTGTCGATCTGTGTGAATGAAGGGAGCGCAACTGTCGGGTGAGCACTCTGCCAACAAACCGATCCCACCTTTTCCAGCACTGTTGTGGCCTATCGGCACGTCACGGCTGGCCACAACCGGCCTTTTTGTGATCTTTTGTCAACCTGATCGGCACTTGAGGAGTCTGAGGACCTCCACGGAGAACAGGAGACGACACACCGATGTGTGCTGTCTTGTCCCCAACGTCACATCCCGCCCCAGGAACATATCGGACCTCTCCCGGGGAGGAGTGCACGGGCGAAGAGGCCTGGCTATCCGGGGTGGGATGGGAGAGGACATCCTGTGGGACGCGCCGCTGCCGCACGCGGTTCACCCCATCAGCCGAAAATCATGAATTTTGAGGAAAAGACCTCACATTCACCGGGGGTGACGTGCGGGAAAAGACCGTGCACGTGGGTGGCACCCCCGGCACGGCACACCTCGGGCAGCGCGGTCGTGTCCGCCCATAGGGGCAGTCAGGGGGGCATGTTGGACGGCTGGCAGGGCGGTTGGCCGCACCGGGACGGGGCAGGGCGCGCACACTGCCTTGGTGAGGTCGCAGGAACTCCGATCAGGACGGCGAGAGGAAGCGGGACCGCGCCGCTGGACGTCACGCCTGGCGCCGGGCGGGGGTGTCCTTGCCGCGCTGCTGTGCGGGCTCAGCGGAAGGCGGACAGTGCGGCCGCGGAATCCCAGAGGATCCGGTCCGGCGCCCGGCCGGGCGCCGCGGGTGTGAGCAGCCTGAGGAGAGACGGAGCCCTCAGCTCCGGCTTTCCCGGCACCGGGACGCTGACGGTGCGGAGGGATAGGCGGCGATATTCCCGGGCACGTCACCGTGTCCGGGGCCGTCTGCTTCCCGGTGCCGGGGGTGGTGCGCGGCCGCGCTCAGCGGCCGCTGCCGCCCTTCAGCCTGGCTCTGGCCCGGCGCATTCCGGCCAGCCAGCGGTCGCGGTCGGAGGCGCGGCGCTGCTCCATCACCGCGGCCTTCGGGTGCGGCAGGATGAGGAAACGGCCCTCGTTGAGGGCTTCCACCACGGACTGGGCGACGTCTTCGGGTTCGAGGTAGTCGCCGCCGAGCCGGGTGGCCGCGTCCGGGCCGTCTTTGGCGGTCATCGCGGTGTTGACGCCCATCGGGCACAGGCACGAGATGTCGATGCCCTCGTCCCCGTGCAGGATCGCCAGCCATTCGGCGAGGGCGACCGCGCCGTGCTTGGTCACCGAGTAGGGGGCCGAGTCGATGTTGGTGAGCAGGCCCGCGGCCGATGCGGTGATGAGCAGGTGTCCGCCGCCGCGCTCGACCATGCGGGGCAGCAGGAGCCGGGCCACATACACGTGGGCGAGGACGTGGACCCGCCAGGTGCGGTCCCAGTCCGCGTCGCTACCCAGGCCGCCGCCCGTGGTCACCCCGGCATTAGAGCACCACAGGTCGATAGGGCTGTCCCGCTCGACCTCCTCGATGAGCGCGGCTACCGCTTCGGCGTCGGTGACGTCGAGCTGGTAGCCCTGGGCTCGCGCCCCCAGTTCGGCTGCTGCGGCCGCGGCGCGCTCCCCGTCCAGGTCGGCGAGGACCACTCGGGCCGCCCCTTCGGCGAGGAAGCGTTCCGCGAGCGCGTAGCCGATCCCGTTCGCGCCACCGGTGACGACGATGGTTCGGTCGGGGAAGGTGAACGGTCTCCCCATGGGTCTTCCTCTCTGGTCAGTCCCGCGAGCCGGGCAGGGGTGCGGTGACGGCACTGGCGGGACAACGGCGTCTGGCGACGGGGCCGCGCCAGACGGTTACTGGGCTCCGTGCGGGGTGGCCACCAGGCGTCCCACGGTGGTGCCGTCTGCGAGGCGCTGCACCCCGTCCGGCAGCTCTTCCAGGCTGAGCACCTCGCTGACGGCGGGTTTGATCGCACCGCGCTCCGCGAGGGCGGTGAGTTCTTCGTGGCAGTGGGCCACGAGTGCGGGGTTCCGCTTGTTGTAGAGGCCCCAGTGCAGGCCGAGCAGCGAGTAGTTCTTGACAAGGGCGTGGTTGAGGCCAGGGGTGGGGATCGTCCCGCTGGCGAAGCCGATGATGAGGATGCGTCCTTCGAAGGCGATGCACTTGGTGGAGCGCGTGTAGGACTCGCCGCCCACCGGGTCGTAGATGACGTCGGCACCGCGCCCGTCGGTGGCTTCCTTGACCACGGACACGAAGTCGTCGACATACCGGTCGACGACGATGTCGGCGCCCAGTTTGCGGGCGTATTCGGCTTTGGCCGCGCCCCCGACGACACCGATCACGCGAGCGCCCGCTGCTTTGGCCAACTGGACTGCGGCGCTGCCGACCCCGCCGGCCGCGGCGTGGACGAGGACGGTCTCCCCGGCTTGCAGCCCGGCCCGGCGGTGCAGGGCGAACCATCCGGTCTGGTAGCCGATGAACAGGGCCGCCGCTTCTGTGTCGCTGAGGGAGGGGGGCGCAGGGAAGACACGGCTGATGTCCATGGGCGCGTATTCCGCGAACGATCCGTAGGGCAGGACCGGGGAGCCGATGACGCGGTCGCCTTCGGTGACTGTGGTGACGCCCTCGCCCAGGGCCACGACTTCGCCGCACAGTTCCACGCCGGGGGTGAACGGCAGGGGCGGCTTCTCCTGGTAGAGCCCGCGGCACATCAGCGCGTCGGGGAAGTTGACCGCTGTGGCGAGTACGCGGACCACGATCTGCCCCGGGGCAGGCTCGGGGACAGGGACTTCTTCGAGCTTGAGAACGTCTTTGGGCTCTCCCAGGTTGTGCACCCGCAGCGCTTTCACCGGTGTTCGCCTCCCACCATTGAGATACCGACCAGTCGGTAGTGAGTGAATCGTTTACGGACCGGTTTCGTCAAGGCGGCCTGTGCTACGCAGGTGGGATAGCCTCGCTCAGGACCCTGGAGCAGGAGAAGAACGTGGTGTCTGTCGCAGCGCAAACCTCCACCGGAGCCAACGAGGTCAACCGGGAAGCAGCCCGCCGCCGCACGTTCGCGGTGATCTCCCACCCTGACGCCGGTAAGTCCACGCTGACCGAAGCGCTAGCGCTGCACACGGAGGCGATCACCTCGGCCGGCGCGGTCCACGGCAAAGGGGACCGCAAAGGCGTGATCTCGGACTGGATGGAGATCGAACAGGACCGCGGCATCTCCATCACCTCGGCGGCGTTGCGCCTCGAATACAACGGCTGCGTGCTCAACCTGCTGGACACCCCGGGCCACGCCGACTTCTCCGAGGACACCTACCGGGTGCTGTCCGCCGTGGACTGCGCGGTCATGCTGCTGGACTCGGCCAAAGGCCTCGAGCCGCAGACGCTGAAGCTCTTCGACGTGGCCCGCAGCCGCGGCATCCCGGTGATCACGTTCGTCAACAAGTGGGACCGGCCCGGCCGCGAGCCCTTGGAGCTGCTGGACGAGATCGAGCAGCGCATCGGCCTGCGCCCCACCCCGCTCAACTGGCCGGTGGGTGTCGCCGGGGACTTCCGCGGCCTGATCGACCGCACGGCAGGCAACCGCTACACCAAACTGCACCGCACCCCGGGCGGGGCCACGAAAGCCCGGGAAGAACCCATGGACGCGGTCCAGGCGGCCGAGGTCGAGGGGGCTGCCTGGGAGCAGGCGATGGAAGAGCTGGCACTGCTCGAGGAGATCGGCGCCGACTACGACGAGGAGTCCTTCCTGGCAGGCAAGTCCTCCCCGGTGCTCTTCGGGGCGGCCCTGCCCAACTTCGGCGTCTCCGCACTGCTCCGCGCACTCATCAACCTGGCGCCCGCGCCCGCGGCCCGCCTCGACGTGACCGGCGCCCCGCGGCCGGTGGACGCGCCGTTCTCCGGGTTCGTGTTCAAGATGCAGGCCAACATGGACCGGGCGCACCGGGACCGGATGGCGTTCGTGCGGGTGTGTTCGGGCCGGTTCGACCGGGGCATGGTGCTCACCCACGCGACCACGGGCCGCCCGTTCGCCACCAAGTACGCCCAGGCGGTCCGCGGCGCCCAGCGCCAGACCGTGGACACCGCGTTCCCCGGTGATGTGATCGCGCTGGTCAACGCCCAGGCGCTCCGGGTCGGCGACACCCTGTATGCCGGGCCCAAGGTGGAGTTCCCGCCGATTCCCAGCTTCGCCCCCGAGCATTTCGCGGTGGCCCGTGCCGTGGATTCCAGCCGCTACAAGCAGTTCCGCCGGGGGATCGAGCAGCTCGACAGCGAAGGCGTCGTGCAGGTGCTGGTGTCGGATGTGCGCGGCGAACAGGCCCCGGTGCTGGCCGCGGTGGGCCCCCTCCAGTTCGACGTGGTCACTCACCGGATGGAGCACGAGTTCCGCGCACCGGTGGAGTTGACCCACCTCGATTACAGCGTGGCGCGCCGCACGGACGCCGCGTCAGCCCCCGTACTGCACGGGCTGTCCGGGGCCGAGGTGCTGACCCGGCGCTCCGACGGGGAGCTGCTCGTGCTGGTGCACAACAAGTGGCGGCTCAAGGTCATCCAGCGGGACCACCCCGACCTGGTGATGGAGCCGCTGCTGGCCGGGGGCCTGGTCGAGGAGGAGTAAACCTCCGGCCGCTGGCGCACCCCGGGAGGGGGCGCCTGGTGTGCAGGGTCAGTCGAACTGGAACGCGCGTTTGGATAGCCCGTACCAGAAGCCGTCGATGACGCTGCGGGCGGTTTCGGTGGTGCCGCTGCTGGCCCCGAGGGCGACGAACAGCGGTGCCAGGTGTTCGCTGCGGGGGTGGGCGATCGTGGCGGCTGGCCCCTTGGCCTGCCAATCCAGCAGGGCGTCGACGTCCCCGGTGTGGACGGCTTGGGCAGCCCAGTCGTCGAACTCAGCCGACCAGGACGGTGGCGCGTAGTCGGGGCCCCGGCTCATGTCGACGCACGACAGGTTGTGGGTGAGGAACCCGCTGCCCATGATGAGCACGCCTTCGTCCCGCAGCGGGGCCAGGCGGCGGCCCAGGGCGAACAGCTCCTCGGGGTCGAGAGTGGGCATGGAGATCTGGAGGACCGGCACGTCCGCCTCGGGGTACATCTCTTTCAGCGGCACGTAGGCGCCGTGGTCGAGGCCGCGAGCGGGCGCCTCGGCAACAGGGGTGCCGGAGCCGCTGAGCAGGGCGCGTACCGATGCGGCGAGCTGCGGTGCTCCGGGGGCGGGATAGGTGACCTGGTAGTAGCGCTCGGGGAAGCCCCAGAAGTCGTAAACCAGGGGGACAGTGGTGGTCGCCCCGATGGTGAGCGGGGCGGACTCCCAGTGCGCGGAGATGACGAGGATCGCCTTGGGGCGGGGGAGCTCGGCCGACCATGCGGCGAATTGGCTGGTCCAGAGCTCGTCGTCGGCGAGGGGCGGCGCCCCGTGGCCGAAGTAGAGCACGGGGAGGTTCTCGGGGGTCTCTGCGGTGGCCATGGTCTTCTCCTCGGTGTCGCTCCCCATAAGCCTATCTAGAAAAATTCTTTCTAGAAAGAAATAGAGCAAAAAGAGACCTTGGCTGCCGGACCGCTCCCGTCTCAGGACTTTCCGCCCGGACCAAAGGGACCAGCCGCCCGCAGTGAGCTGCCGCATCGTGGGTAGAGACCCGAGTGTGACGCCACGAAAGTGAGGCAGAGACCTATGGCTGACACACCGACCGGCTGGGTCGTCGTCGGAGTCGACGGCTCCGCCTCCAGCAGGTACGCGCTCGAATGGTCAGCACATGAGGCGCGGCTGCGCGGGCTCGGGCTACGCATCGTCACCGCCGTGGAGATCCCCGACCCGCGGGACCCGCTCGCTGGCCCGGCCATCCCCGCCAACGTCGAAGAACTCCCCCTGTTCCAAGACGCGCGCGCCCTCCTGGACTACGCCGACCGATGGATCCAGCGGGTCTACCCGGAACTGGAAACCCGCACCCGGGTCGCACTCCGCCGCCCCGCCGAAGCGCTCATGGAAGCCGCGGAAGAACCGGGGACCGAACTCGTCGTCGTCGGCTCGCGGGGCCGCGGCACCCTCGCCTCGGCCTTCGCCGGATCGGTCGGTGTGGAACTCGCTGCCCACTCCCCCGTCCCGGTGGTGGTCCTCCCCAAAGAACACGAGACCGCGCCCGGAGTCCGGGAACGCGTCATCCTCGGCGTGGACGGCTCACCCGCCAGCCGCAACGCCATCGACTTCGCCTTCACCGAAGCCCAACGGCGCGGCACCGAACTCGTCGTGGTCTGCGCCTGGCAGCCCATCACCGCCTTCGCGTTGACCATGGGGCCGCTTCCCCCCGAGATCTTCGACGAAGAACCGCTCGCCGAAGCCGCCCAGCAAACCATCGAAGAAGCCATCGCCGACTACCGGAAGCGCTACCCCGACGTCTCCGTCACCGTCCGCACCGTCCGCGCCCACCCGGCCGCGGGCCTGCTGGAAACCGCCACCCCGGCCGACCTGATCGTCGTAGGCTCCCGCGGCCGGGGAGGATTCCGGGGCCTGCTCCTCGGCTCGGTGAGCCAGGCGGTCCTCCACGGGGCACGCGGTCCCGTGGCTGTCGTCCGCTGACCTGCTGCTCCCCGGCCATCCCACCCTCCCGCACCGCTCACCGCGCTCCAGTGGCCCCCGGTGCGGGAGGCGTTCTGCTATGGACTACATTGCGTCGTAGCAGTCAGGCTTCTTCGGGGAAGGTGGACGGAATGCGAGACGGAGCCAGCCGTGAGTGACCTGTGGACCACGATCGTCCAACTGGCATCGCTCGTGCTGGCCGTCTGGTGTGGGATCTCGGCGTTCCGAGGCCAGCCGATGCTGGTGCCGCACCTGATCGGACTGGCAGTGCTCGAAGTGCTGCTGCTCGTCCAACTCGTCCTGTCGATCGTGCTGCTCGTGCAAGGGCCGCGGCCGCCCGACACCGTCACCTTCGTCAGCTACCTGGTCACCCTGGTGCTGGTCCCCCCGGCCTGCGCGGTGTGGGGACTCATGGAACGCAGCAAGTGGGGCCCCGCCGTGATCGCGTTCGCCGGCCTCGTCCTGCCGGTCTTGATGGTCCGTCTCGAACAGCTCTGGAACGCGCCCGTTGTCTGAGACCACGCACACCGCCGCCACCACGCGCGCCAGCGGCCCCGGACGGCTGCTGGTCGCCGTCTACGCCCTCTTCGCGGTCGCCGCGACAGGGCGGTCCACCGTACAGATCCTCACCCGCTTCGAGGAAGCTCCCCTCGCCTACTCGCTGTCCGCGCTCGCCGCTGCCGTCTACATCGCGGCGACCGTGGCGCTCGCCCGCAGCGGGCACACCTCCCGGCGCGTGGCCCTCGCTGCCTGCACCTTCGAACTCGTCGGCGTGGTCGCGGTCGGCTTGTTCACCCTGCTGGTCCCCGAAGCCTTCCCCGACGACACGGTCTGGTCGCTCTTCGGCATCGGCTACGGGTTCGTGCCGCTCGTCCTCCCCGTGCTGGGGCTGCTGTGGCTCGGCCGGTCCCACCCCCGCACCCCTGACGCGGCATCCTCCGCACCACCCAGCCATCGCGGCTAGCCTGGATTCATGGCACGTTCCGAGTCCGCCGCATCCCCATCCTTCCCCGTTATCGTCACCGCCGACTGGCTGCGCGCCCACGCCGACGAGGTGATCCTCGCGGACGTGCGCTGGTACCTGGACGGGCGCTCCGGCCGCCAGGCATACCGCGACGGGCACCTTCCCGGCGCGGTGTTCGTCGACGTCGACACGGACCTGGCCGCCCCGCCCAGTCCCGCGGGGGGACGGCACCCACTTCCCGACCCCGCTGACTTCGCCGCGGCGCTCTCCCGGCTGGGCATTGGCGACGGCAGCGTGGTCGTGGCCTACGACGACGCGGGCGGCTCCACCGCGGCCCGCCTCGTGTGGATGCTGCGCGTCCTCGGCACGCGTGCCGCACTGCTGGACGGCGGACTCCAAGCGTGGCCGGGGCCGCTCGAGACGGGTGACGTCACCGCCGAGCCCCGCACCCGCACCCCCGTGCCGTGGCCCGCAGACCGCGTGGTGGACACCGACACTGTCCGGCAGGAACTCGGCGAACCGGGCAGGCTCCTGCTCGACGCGCGGACCTTCGGCCGGTTCACCGGGGAACAGCCTGCCCCCGTGGATGCCCGGCCCGGCCACATTCCCGGGGCGCGGAGCGCAAGCTGGCAGGACAACCTCGACGACACGGGACGGTTCGCCCCGCCCGACGTCCTCCAGGCCCGCTTCCGCGCGCTCGGCGTCGACACCGCCACCAGCGTCACCGTGTACTGCGGTTCCGGGGTAACCGCCTGCCATGACCTGCTCGCTCTGGAACACGCCGGTTTCCCCGACGCCCGGCTCTACCCAGGGTCGTGGAGTGCCTGGGGAGCTGACGAGTCCCTCCCCGTGCAGACCGGCGAATGACCCGCCCTGCCCCCTCCCGGAGGCAGACAGGGATCGCCTCCGGGTCAGGCACCGCGTGGCCTGGGATAGGGGCACAGTGCACGGCCACGCGGTGAGTCCACCGGCGCCGGGGACCGGTTCCCCATGGTTGACTGCTCGGCGCACGAACCGGTGGCGACACGCCGGACCAGAGCGGACTGCCAGGTCCGTGCCTCCCGCGAACTCTTCGAAACCGGACCTTTCCGCTGTCTCACCGTGTTCTAACCCTGAATGCCGATGCTGAAGGCAAGCACCAGATGTCCGGGAGGAAACTCGCATGAGCGCGATCGACCGCGGTAGCGGTTCTTCCATGGAAGAACCAGAACGCCCTGAGGGACCGCTGGCCGACGCGGACGGCCGGGAGAGCGTCACGGACCACCAAGACACCACCGCTGCGGACACTCCGGAAGACGCCACGACCGGCTCCGCTGCCCGCTCTGAGACCGGAGCCGCACCCGACACTGCCCAGGCGGCTTCCGCACCCTCCGCAGCAGCCGCACCCGCTTCGGAGCCTGCCGCCTCCGCGGCCGAGCAGCGTGACGCTTCCCACGAGGCTCCCGCACCGGGCAGTAGGGAGACTCCGCCGCACCCGGCGCCCCGTCCCGCACCGTTCGCGCCGCAGTCCCACGCTCCCCACCCCGCATGGGGCCCGCCCGCACCCGACCAGGCCACGGCCCGGCACGGGGCGCAGGCCTACCCCGGGCCGGAGGCGCCCCAGCCGGCCCCCGGCCGTCCCGGGCCTCCGCCTGCGGGCGGCGTCCCGGCCGGTGCTGCCCAAGGCGCCTGGCAAGAACGGCCCGCTCAGCACGACCAGCCGAACTCCCCCACAGGCGCCTGGGCCGTGCCGCCGTCCCCCGGAGGGTTCTTCCCGCCGACCGGGGGATTCCCGACACTGCACGGCTCCTCCCCGTTCGAAGGCGCCCCACCGCCCGGCAAGCCGCAGCGCAGCGGCCGGGTAGTGCTGATCGCTGCCGTGACCGCCCTCATCACCAGTCTGATCGTCGGCCCGGCAGCATCCGTCGCCACCGCCTACTTCCTCAGCGAGCAGGTGGCAGCCAACCCGGCTGCCACCTCGGCGGCCTCGGGGGACGTCACCAAAGTCGCCGCGAAAGCCCTGCCGAGCGTGGTGTCCATCGCCACCGCCGAAGGCGGCGGCAGCGGGTTCATCATCAGGGACGACGGGCTCATCGTCACCAACAACCACGTGGTCTCTGACGCGCAAGAGCTGACCGTGCTGTTCCACGACGGTTCGCAGGCGTCCGCCACGATCGTGGGCACCGACCCGGTCTCCGACCTCGCCGTCATCCGGGCTCAAGGCGTCTCCGGGCTCACCCCGGCGTCCCTCGGCGACTCCGACCAGGTGGAAGTCGGAGCTGAAGTAGTCGCCATCGGCGCGCCGCTCGGCCTGTCCGGCACGGTCACCTCGGGCGTGGTCAGCGCGGTGGAACGCCCCGTCAACACGGGTGTCAGCGGACAGCAGGACAGCCCGCTCCTGCCCTCCCCCGACGAGGAGGAGCCGCAGGCCACCACGTCGACGGTGATCGACGCGATCCAGACCGACGCCCCGATCAACCCCGGGAACTCGGGGGGACCGCTCGTGAACATGAACGGCGAAGTCATCGGGATCAACACGGCGATCGCGACGACGAGCGGCAACTTCATGTCGCAGTCCGGGTCCATCGGACTCGGCTTCGCCATCCCGATCAACCAGGCCAAACCCATCATCGAAGAGCTGATCAACACGGGCAAGGCCACCTACGCCGCGATCGAAGCCTCCGTCACCGTGGCTGAGGACGGTCCCGGGGCGGAACTCGTGGAAGTGAACCGGGGCGGCGCAGCAGACCAGGCCGGGCTGCGCAAGGGCGACGTCATCATCCGGATCGAAGACCGCATGGTGACCGACCCCAACGTGCTCATCGCCGAGATCCGCTCCCACCGTCCCGGGGACACCGTCACCATCACCTACCAGCGCGGCGGCCAGACCGCGCAGACCACGGTCACGCTGGCCGCCCAGTCGCTGGACAACTGACGGTTGTCGTCCGCGTCGGAACGTCGCCAGACTTCCCCGGCCGTTCCTTCCTACGGCCCGCATCCTCAGGCCGGGGAGAGGGCTGCGGGCCGTCGCTCACCACCGAGGGCGCGGCCCGCAGCCGAGTCCTGCGCTGGCGGGCCACCGACGAACGGGCCAAGGTGATGGTGCCGCCCACCGTGGCGAGCGCACTGACCACGATCACGGTGAGCGGAAGCGCCCCCGTGGGCAGGGACTCGCCGAGCAGCGAGACCCCGATGAGCACCGCGGTGAGCGGGTCGCTGATCAGTAGCGTGGCATAGGCGAGAGCGAAGTGGTCGGTGCGGTAGGAGCCTTGGACGAGCAGGTAGCCGCACACCCCGATCACCGCGGTCACCAGCGTCAACGGGCGGAGCACCGAGAGCGGGTCGTCGAGCGCGGCCACCCCGATGACCCTGACCAGGGCGGACAGGGTCGCAAACCCGACACCCCCGCAGAGGGCCAGCACCCACGCCCGCAGCGCCCCGGAGACAAACCGGGAGACGAGCAGGCCGCCGAGCATGACCACCCCCGTTGCCGTGGGCAGAATCCACGCGGTGGACGGAGGAGGGTCGACAGGGGGACCGGAATGCCCGTACAGGGTCCCGACCAGCGCGACCAGACCGAACGTGACTGTGAGACATCCCACAATCTCTGTTCCGGTGAGTGCGCGCCGGTGCAGCACCGCCGACACCACCACAGCGCATAACAGGCCACCGACCCCGATGGGTTGGACAATCATGAGCGGCGCTCCGGTCAGCGCCCAGACATGGGCGCCCGTGCCGATTCCACTGAGTCCGGTGCCTATCAGCCAGAGCGGGCTGCGGAGCAGACAGCGCAGCAGTTCCCACTGTCCCGACACCTCGGCCGGGACACCCCCCAGAATCGCTCGTTCCTGGAGTGCCGCACCGGTCGCGAAAGCAACCGCCCCTAGCGCGGCAGCGATGATGGCCCCCGTCATAGACCAGCCCCTTGCCTGACAGCGGCGCACGGCACGCGACACCTCCGAAAAGCGTTCCGGTGTCCGCGGTGCGCGACGGTTCCAGCAATCGCCCCCCGTCGCGGGCGAAACGTCGGGACCCTGAAAGGGGGACAAAGTGGAGACTACTGGCTCGGCTGACCTGGACAGCACACCGGACCGGCGTCACCCCGGACAGGCCGGCCCCGGCTCAGAAAAAAATACCGGAACACCACAGATCACAGCCGATCAGCGAGGTCACGCATAGTGTGCAGGAGGTCCACCAGCACCGGGCGCAGCCTCGGGTCGACCTGGTGGAACAGGTCGTGCAACCGGTCGCGGACGAGCGTCTGATGCGCGTGGAGCGCCCGCATACCCTCGTCAGTGACACTGACGACTGTGGCCCGCTCATCCTCCTCGGAGCGGCGGCGCCGCACCATCCCTTTCCGCTCCAACTGCTGGAGCATCCGGGTGGCAGAAGGAGAGGAGATCCCAGCAGCGTGAGCAATCTCGCCGACCGTAGGGTGGGTGACCGCGAGGGCACTTTCCAGCAGCAGGGCCTGGGCGAGAGTCAGGCGGGGCTCCGCTCCGCTCGGCACACGGCCCCGGGCACGAGCGACTGCTCGCACCAGTTCTCCCCATGCGTGTGAGAACTCCGCGAACTCAGCGTCGCTGCGCTCCACCTCTGTACCTCGCTCGACGGTTACTCCGCGCTTTTAGTTAGCATAGACAATAATTAGTCAAGTCACATAAGAAGGCGGAAAATCCGGCAACCGGATCGACCATTGTGAGGGGGGCGCATATTGATATGGCTACTGGTTGCGCACTTCACGGCTGCGGCACTAGCTCCGGCGCTAGTCCGTAAGTGGGGGCGGCAGGCCTTCTTCGCGCTCGCACTTGTCCCCGCGAGCGCCGCAATCTGGGCACTCCCCCGGGCGCCAGGCGTGATCGCCGGTGAACCGGAACTGTTCTTCCTCCCATGGGCGCCCAACTACCAGCTGGCCCTGGCCTTCCGCATGGATGCGCTCAGCCTCGTCATGCTGCTGCTGGCAGCGGGGATCGGCGCCCTCATCCTCCTCTACTGCGCCCGCTACTTCAGCGACGACGAACCGGGCCTCGGCCGCTTCGCCGGAGTCCTCACCGGTTTCGCCGGTGCCATGATCGGCCTGGTCCTCGCCAACGACCTCATCCAGCTCTACCTGTACTGGGAGCTGACCACCGTCTTCTCCTACCTGTTGATCGGCCACTACCCCGAGCGGCGCGACAACCGGCGTGCCGCAGCCATGGCGATCAACGTGACCACCATGGGCGGCCTCACCATGCTGGTCGGCCTGGTCATCCTGGGGGAAAGCGCGGGCACCTACCTCATCTCCGGCATCCTTGCCGAGCCGCCGAGCGGGACCGCCGTCACCGTGGCGCTCGTCCTGATCCTGGTCGGTGCCCTGTCGAAGTCGGCGATCTTCCCGTTCAGCCTGTGGCTTCCCGCAGCCATGCAGGCCCCCACCCCGGTCAGCGCCTACCTGCACGCCGCTGCCATGGTCAAAGCCGGGGTGTACCTGATCGCACGGCTCACCCCCGCCTTCGGTGACATCCCGGCCTGGCAGTACACCGCGGTCATCCTCGGCACAGCGACGATGATCGGGTCCGGGTGGCGGGCCCTGCGCCAGCACGACCTGAAACTGCTGCTGGCCCACGGAACCGTGAGCCAGCTCGGCTTCCTCACCGCGATCTTCGGCATAGGGACGCGGGATGCCGCACTCGCCGGACTGGCCATGCTGTGCGCGCACGCACTGTTCAAAGCCCCGCTGTTCCTCGTCGTCGGCATCATCGACCACAGCACCGGAACGCGGGACCTGCGGGAGCTGTCCGGGCTGCGCAAGAAGATGCCCGTCGTGTTCTGGACGTCGGTAGTCGCACTGATGTCCATGGCCGGCCTGCCGCCCATGGCCGGGTTCGCCGCCAAAGAGGCCGCGTTCGGCGCGTTCGAGCACGCCGACACCCTCCTCGCCACCCTCGCCCTGGCCGGAGTGGTGGTCGGCACGCTCTTCACCGTCGGCTACAGCCTGCGGTTCCTCTGGGGCGCGTTCTTCGACAAAGAGAACACCTCCCCCACTCCGCTCCTCCATCCCCCGGGACCGCTGTTCGTCGCTCCCGCCATCGTCCTCGCGGCCCTCAGCCTCCTCGGCGGGTTCGGCGCGTCCCTCGCCGACCCGGTGTTCGCCAGCTACGCCGACACCGTTCCCGGCGCTGGGCACGACCCCGCCCACCTAGCGCTCTGGCACGGCTTCTCCCTCCCGCTGCTGCTGACCGCGCTCTGCCTGGCCGGCGGTCTCCTGCTGTTCCGCTGGCGGGTCATGGTCGCGTGGCTGGGCGCCCGGTTCGCGCTTCCCGAAGCCGGGAACGTCTACCGGCGGATCGTCTACTACCTCTCCAGCTTCGCCACCCAGGTCACCGGCCTCACCCAGCGCGGGTCCCTCCCGCTCTACCTGGGCACGATCCTCGTGTCCCTGCTCGTCGTCAGCACGGCGCCGATCGTGTGGGGACGGCTGTGGACGCTGGACGTGCCGCCGGTGCGCTGGATCGACACGCCGCCCCAGCTCATCCCGGCCGCGATCATCATCATTGCGGCGCTGTGGACGCTGATCGTGCGCGGGCGGCTGTTCGCGGTAGTGCTCGTCGGCATGACCGGCTACGGCACCGCCACCCTGTTCGCCCTGCACGGCGCCCCCGACCTGGCGCTCACCCAGTTCCTAGTGGAGACCGTCAGCCTCGTCGTGTTCGTGCTCGTGCTGCGGCGCCTCCCACCCCAGTTCTCCACGCCGGTGCTCCGCAGCCGCCGCCTCGTGAACCTGGCGATCGGCATCGGCAGCGGAATCCTGGTGGCTGTCATGGCCTACCTCACTCTCGCGGGACGGCAGGCCGAATCCATCTCCGAAGGATTCCCCGCCGCGGCGGAAGAAGCCGGGGGAAGCAATATCGTCAGCGTGCTGCTGGTGGACGTCCGCAGTTGGGACACCATGGGGGAGATCTCGGTGCTGGCCGCGGTCGCCGCCGGCGTGGCGAGCCTGCTGTTCGTCCGGCGCCGCACCCGCCTGCCCCACACCCACATCGAAACCGGGCGAATCGTGGCGCGGCTCCCCCAGCCGCCCTCCAACGGGGAAAGCGAATGGTCGCCGCTGCCGCTGACCTATGTCGGCGACATCATCACCCCCCGCGTGGCGCACAAGCCGCTGTGGCTGCCCGGGGTGCTGACCCTCGCGCAAGAGCGCCGGTCGATCATCTTCGAGGTCGTGGCGCGCCTCATGTTCCCCGTGATCATCCTCATCTCCGTCTTCCTCCTGCTCACCGGGCACAGCCACGTCGGAGGAGGATTCGCGGGCGGCATCGTCGCGGGCCTCGGCCTCATGGTGCGCTACCTGGCGGGCGGCCGCCACGAGCTGTACCTCTCGCTGCGGCTCCCCCCGGGCCTGCTCATCGGCCTCGGGCTCTCCATCACCACGGGCACGGCACTGGCCGGAGCCATCTTCGGGACCGAGATCTTCGCCGGAGGGGCGTTCGACCTGCACCTGCCCTTCTTGGAGCCGATCCACCTCACCTCGGCACTCGCTTTCGACTTCGGTGTCTACGTGCTGGTCATCGGCCTCATCCAGGACATCCTGTACAGCCTCGGCGCGGGCATCGACGAACAGGCTGAGAAGGACAGCCGTACCGGTAAGGCACCCGAATACGAAAGCGAGGAGGTGACCGCGTGAACGACACCCCTACCCTCCTGCTCGTCATCGTGATCGGTGTCCTCGTGACTGCCGGGGTGACGCTGCTGCTGGAACGGAGCCTCACCCGCATCCTGCTGGGCGTGGTCCTCCTCGGCAACGGCGTCAACCTGCTCATCCTGTCCGCAGGGGGCGCCGCGGGGGGACCACCGCTCCTCAGCCTCACCCCGGAAGGGGAGATGGCTGACCCGCTCCCCCAGGCGATGATCCTCACTGCGATCGTCATCACCCTGGGCGTGACCGCGTTCCTGCTGGCCATGGCCTACCGGAGCTGGCAGCTGCAGGGCAACGACGAAGTCCAGGACGACGCGGAAGACCGGCGTATCGCCACCGGCGGGGAGCGGCGGCGCCTGCGCCAGTACATCCGCGCGCAGAAACGGGCGCTGCGCCAGGCGATCCGCGCCCAGCGGATGGAACTGGAAGCGCAGATCGAAGCGCAGGACGAACTGGAAGAAGCCGAGCGGGCGATCCTCCGCGAACAGATCGCCCAGGCCCGCCGCGACCTGGACGAACGCTTGGAAGCCGCGGACGACAAAGACCGGGAGCGGATCATCTTCCAAGCCGACCACGCGCAAGCGGCCGCGCTGGATGAGGCCAAACGGCGGGTGCGGGAAGCCCGCAAGGAGCTCGCTGAGCACCGGCGTGCCGACCGGGAGTACGAACGCCGCCTGCGGCGGGAGCTGCGCCAGCGCATCCGCGCCCAGAAACGGCAGCTGCGTGCGAGCATCCGCGCAGAACGCGAACGCCTGGCCCGAGCCGAAGACAGCGACATGCAGGGGGTGGACTACTGATGGAGGCCCTTCTTCCCTACCTGGTGCCGCTGCCGGTGGTGGTGCCGCTCCTCGCGGCCGGCCTGAAGTTCGCGATCGGTGTCCGCTCCCCCCTCCTCAACCAGATGATCAGCGTGGTCGCCCTGGTCGTGGTACTGGCCACGGGCGGGGCACTGCTGTTCGGGGTGCACGCTTACGGACCCCAGGTCGTGCAGGTGGGCGGCTGGGAGTTCCCGATCGGGATCACCCTGGTCGCGGACCGGCTCTCCGCGCTGATGGTGACCGTCTCCTCAGCGATCACCCTGGGCGTCCTCGTGTACTCCATCGGGCAGGGGATCGCCGACCAGGAGGAAGCCACTCCGCTCGCGATCTTCTACCCCACGTTCCTCATCCTGGTGGCGGGGGTGTCCAACGCTTTCCTCACCGGGGACCTGTTCAACCTGTACGTCGGGTTCGAGATCCTGCTGACCTCCAGCTATGTGCTGATGACGCAGGGCGGCACCCTCGCCCGGATCCGGGCGGGATCCACCTACGTGGTGGTGTCGCTGCTCTCGTCCGTGGTGTTCCTGATCGCTATCGCCCTGATCTACGCGGCCACCGGCACCGTGAACATGGCGCACCTGGCGCTGCGGCTCGCGGAACTGCCGACCGAACTGCAACTGACTCTCCAGGCGATCCTGCTGATGGCGTTCGCCATCAAAGCCGCGGTGTTCCCGCTCTCGGCGTGGCTGCCTGACTCCTATCCGACCGCGCCCGCCCCGGTGACCGCGGTCTTCGCGGGGCTGCTCACCAAGGTCGGCGTCTACGCGATAATCCGCACGCAGACCCTGCTGTTCCCCGAGGACAGCGTGGTGGACACGCTCCTGCTGTGGGCGGCGCTCGCCACCATGGTGATCGGGATCTTCGGCGCGATGGCGCAGACCGACATCAAACGCATGCTGTCGTTCATCCTGGTCAGCCACATCGGCTACATGGTGTTCGGGATCGGGCTGGCCAGTGTCCACGGCATGTCGGGCGCGGTGTTCTACGTCGCCCACCACATCACGGTGCAGACCACCCTGTTCCTGGTCGCCGGGCTGGTGGAGCGGCGCTGCGGCAGCTCGTCCCTGAACAACGTGAGCGGGTTGGCGAAGATCTCCCCCGTGCTGGGCGTGCTGTTCTTCATCCCTGCGATGAACCTGGCCGGGATTCCCCCGCTCTCCGGGTTCCTCGGGAAACTGGGGCTCATCCAGGCCGGCGTCCAGGACGGGTCGCCGCTGGCCTACCTGCTGGTGGGCGGGGCCGTGGCCACCAGCCTGCTCACCCTGTACTCGATCGTGCGGCTGTGGAACTACGCGTTCTGGCGCGCCCCGGAGGAAGGCCGGCCTGTCGCGCTCGGCACCCTGCTGGAAAGCTCCGAGGACGAATCCTCCGACCTGCCCAACGGGAACGCCGTGCCGATTCCGGCAGGCCGAGCCCCGACCGGGATCGGCGGGAAAGCCGTGGTGACCTCCGACGTGTTCCCGCCGCTGATGCTGGGAGCGACGGTGGCCCTCGTCTTGCTGGGCGTGGCGTTCACCGTGTTCGCGGGACCGCTCATCAACTACAGCTATGAGGCCGCGGTCGAACTCACGGCCCGGACGTCCTACCTGAACGCCGTGATCCCGGGAGGTGCTGCCCAGTGACCCCGCCGTCGGTGATACCGAAGCGGTCGCCGCTGGATCTGCGGATCGGGCGGCGGATCATCAACCTGCCGACCCTGCTCACCCTGACCGTGGTGTGGATGCTGCTGTTCGGGGAGCTGTCGCTGACCATGGCACTGGGCGGCGTCCTGGTCGGCACGCTCATCATGCTGGTGTTTCCGCTGCCGACCGTGTCGCTGGGCCTGCGCCTGCACCCGGTGGGGCTCGCAGTGTTCCTCGGCCACTTCATCGTGGACCTGGTGGTGTCGAGCGCCCGCGTGGTCGCGCAGTCGTTCGCCCGGCGCCCCCCGCGCAGCTCGATCCTCGCCATCCCGCTGCGCACCCGCTCCGACCTGCTGCTCACCATCACCGCCATCTGCGTCTCGGTGATCCCCGGCAGTGTGATCGTGGAGGTCCGCTCCGGGACTTTCACCCTGTTCGTGCACATGCTCGGCACCGACGTGGACGCCGCGGAAGACGCGCGGCGCAAGGTCTTCGCCCTGGAAGAGCGGGTGGCGCGGGCGTTCGGCACCCGGGAGGAGATCGAACGCGTCGAGGCGGGAGGCGACACATGATCTACCTGTGGACCGTGATCGGGGTGCTGCTCGGTGCCGCGTCCCTGCTCGGCATGGCGCGGCTGCTGCTGGGGCCGACCATCCTCGACCGGGCGCTCGCGGTCGACGTGCTCCTGGCCTCGGCGATCACCGGGATCGGAGCGTACGCAGCATTCCACCGCGACCCCACCGTGCTGCCCACCATGCTGGTGCTGGCGGTGCTGGGATTCGTGAGTTCGGTCAGTGTCTCCCGGTTCGTGGCACGGCGGCAGCGGGGGATTGACGAGTCGGAGGGGGTCGACCAGTGACAGGGACGGAAATACTCGACTGGATCTCCGTGATCCTCCTGCTGCTGGGGGCGGCGCTGTCGTTCGCGGCAGGAGTCGGCCTGGTGCGGTTCCCCGACCTGCTGTCCCGCATGCACACCGCGGCGAAGCCGCAGGTGATGGGCCTGGTGCTCATCTCGGTCGGGTTGGGGCTGCGCCTGTTCCCCGACCCGCGAGTCGGCTTCCTGTTCCTAGTGGTGCTGTTCCAGATCCTCACCGTCCCGGTCGCCTCGCACATTGCGGCCCGGGTGGCGTATCGGACCGGACGGGTCCGCCGGGACCTCATCGGGGTGGACGAGCTGGAAGAGCAGCTTGAACCGCGCTGACCCCTGCGTGCGCTGCGTGAGCAGCTAGTACCAAGGCCGCGGACGGGTCCACCCCGTCTGCGGCCTTGTGGTGTCTCGAGCGGGCCCAGGGTGCGGTCACTGCGGCGGTTCGTCGGGGATCGTCGGCAGCCGCATGCCGATCACCGCGCCGCCGCCCTCCCGGTTGTAGGCGAACACGGTGCCGCCGTGGGCAGCCGCAATGTCGTGGACCATGGACAGGCCGAGCCCGGAGCCGGGCAGGCCGCGCGCGGCCGGGGAACGGTAGAAGCGTTCGAAGATGTGAGCGAGCTCGGATTCCGCGATCCCGGGCCCCCGGTCCCGGACCTCCACCACCCCGTCGCGGATGTGGATCTCGATCGGGGCCGTGCCCTCCGGGTCGAACTTGGCGCTGTTCTCCACCGGGTTGGAGATCGCGCGCTCCAACGCACCAGGCCGCCCCAGCACCGCGCTGTCGTCCGCGTCCACAATGATCTCCCGGCCGGTGCGGCGGCGGCTGCGCGCCGCTACCCGCTCCGCGACCTCCCGCAGCACGACTTCTTGGACCGGCTCGTCCTGGTAGGTCTCGGTCGCCAGGCTGACCAGCTCGTTGACCAGGTCGGTCAGCTCCCGGGTCTCCCCTTGCAGGTCGTCGACGAGCCGCTGCTGCGCTTCCGGGGAGAGCCGGTCGAACTGCTTCATCACACTGACGTTGGTCCGCAGGCTGGTCAGGGGGGTGCGGAGCTCGTGGGAAGCGTTCTGCACCAGCCGCCGCTGCTCTTCTTTCGCGGCGGCCAGCCTGCCCAGCATCTCGTTGAACGCGGCGCCGAGCCGTCCCACCTCGTCCCGGCCTCCCGTACTGGTCCCGCCGTCCGAGACGGCCCGGTCCAGCCGCCCCGTGGACGTGACGTATTCGGCGGCTTCAGTCAACCGCACCAGGCGGCTGGTGATGCGACGCGCCACCAGCCAGCCGGCGAGTCCGGCACCGACAAGCGCCACCACGCCGACCACCACCAACTGCGCGGCCAGAGTGTCCAGCAGCCGCTCGGTCGGTTGCAGGCGCTGCACGATCTGCACCGCGCCCAGCCCTTGGCCGAAGGAGACGGTGGCCACGCGCAGCGGCTCCCCGAGCGCATTGTCGTCCCGCAAGTGGACCAGCCCGCCAGCGTAGTGCCCGGCCACAGCGCGGTCGGCTTCGGTGACCGGCAGCGGAGCCGAAGCGCGGCCGCCGCCCAGCGGCACCATGATCTCGCCCGCCCCGTTGATGAGCTGGAACGAGAACCTCTCCGAGTGGACGAGGGTGAACTCGTGGAACCGGCTGTTGCCGGTCGACGAGTTCCGCAGCGTCTGGGCGACGTTGGAGACGGTGGCGTTGAACTCCTGTTCCGCACTGTTGCGGATCAGGGTGGCGGCAGCACTGTAGGCGAGCGACCCCATCAGCACGATCACCGCGGCAGCGACCGCGGCAAACGTCACCGCGAACCGGGTGCCGAGACTGGCACCCCCGAGCCCGCGGACCCAGCCGCGGACCTTCTCCCCTAGGGCAGCGGCAGCGCCCATTACTTCGGCCTGAGGGTGTAGCCGACGCCGCGGACCGTCTGGATCAGCGGTGTGGTGCCTTCCGGCTCCAGTTTGCGGCGCAGATAGCTGATGTAGACCGCCAGATTCTTCGATTCGGGACCGAAGTCATACCCCCAGATCCGGTCGTAGATCGTGGAGTGGTCCAGCACGATCCCCGCATTGCGGGCCAGCAGCTCCAGCAGGTCGAACTCGGTTTTGGACAGTTCCACTTCGCGTCCGGCCCGCCAGACGCGCCGCGCCCCCGGGTCGATGCGGAGGTCGCCGACTTGGATCAGCGGCTCCGCGGCCCCCTCCCCCGTGGTGGGCGCGGCACGGCGCAGCAGCGCCCGGATACGGGCCAGGAGCTCGTCGAGTTCGAAAGGCTTCGGCAGGTAGTCGTCGGCTCCGGCGTCCAGTCCAGCGACCCGGTCAGAGGTTTCCACCCGCGCGGTCAGCATGAGGATCGGGGTGCGGTCCCCTTCAGCACGCAGCACCCGGCACACGCCGAGCCCGTCGACCCCCGGCATCATCACGTCGAGGATGAGCAGGTCCACGGGGTCGGAGTGCACTGCGGCGAGCGTCTCCACACCGTCGGCGGCGGTGCGGGTCTGGTATCCCTCCAGTTGCAGCGCCCGTTCGAGGGACTCGCGGATAGCGCGGTCGTCGTCAGCGATCAGCACGGTGCGGGCAGGGCTCATATCCTCATCGTCACCTATGGGGGTTAGTGGTCGGTAAGAGGAAGCGCCAAGTGTGGTGAGAAAAGCCGGGCGTGCGGTTGGCCCGCGGAAAACGGGTAGTGGAAGGCCGTTTTCCGGTCCACCACCTCTGTGGAGGAGCATATGGCTTTCCGTATCGCCCACCTGCCGATCCGGCTCGCCGCGGGCGCGTACATCCTCAACTCCGGGCTGAACAAACGGGAAGCGGACGCGGACACCGCAGCCTACCTGCACTCCGCTGCTTCCCGAGTGCTGCCCACGCTGCGGGACATGCCGCCGGAGAAGTTCACCCGGATGCTGAGCAACAGCGAGATCGGGCTGGGCGCCGCCCTGCTGCTGCCGCTGCTGCCCAGTGCCCTGGTGGGCGCGGCGCTCACCGTGTTCGGGGCAGGGCTGCTCGGCCACTATTTCACGGAGCCGGGCGCGCGCATGGAGGACGGGATCCGTCCCACTCCCCAAGGCCTCGCCCTCGCCAAAGACGTGTGGCTGGTCGGCATGGGGCTGACCCTGCTCATCGACGGGATGCGCCCGCCCTGCCCCGTGCGGTGAGCGGGAACGGGCCTGCGTCCCCGCAAGGATGCGGGTCTACTCGGTGTCGGGCACGAACGTCTTGGTCCGTTTCATACCGGCCGCGCGTCCCTTGGCCGCGATGACCAGCGCCATCTTGCGGGACGCTTCGTCGAGCATCTCGTCGCCGAGCATGACCGCGCCGCGCCGCTGCACCCTGGTGGCGTAGTCGTAGGCGTCCAGGACGAGTTCCGCGTGGTCGTAGTCCTCCTGGGTGGGGGCGTAGACCTCGTTGGCCGCGTCCACCTGGCCGGGGTGCAGCACCCATTTGCCGTCGAAGCCGAGGGCCGCGGTGCGCCGCGCGGCGCGGGTGAAGCCGTCCACGTCGCGGATCTTCAGGTAGGGGCCGTCGATCGCCTGCAGGTCGTGGGCGCGGGCGGCAGTGAGGATGCGCATAAGCACATAGTGGTAGGCGTCGCCGACGTCGTAGCCGGGGGGCTGCTCCCCCACCGTCAACGTCTTCATGTTGATGCTGGCCATGAAGTCGGCGGGGCCGTAGACGAGGGTTTCCACGCGGGGTGAGGCGGCAGCGATCTCGTTGATCCGGGTCAGTCCGCGCGCGTCTTCGATCTGCGCTTCGATCCCGATCCGCCCCACTTCCAGGCCGACTGCGCGTTCGATCTGAGTGAGCAGCGTGTCCAGCCACAGGATGGGGGCGGGACCGGTGACTTTAGGCAGCACCAGGCAGTCCAGTGCGGCTCCGGCGCCTTCCACCACGGTGATGACGTCGCGGTAGGCCCAGGCCGTGGTGGCGTCGTTGATGCGGACGGTGCGCACTTTGCCGTCCCAGCCGCCCTCGTTGAGCGCGGCGACCGCGGCCTCCCGGGCTCTCTCTTTCTCCGATGGCGCGACCGCGTCCTCCAGGTCGAGGAAGAAGGCGTCTACCGCAAGCCCGCGGGCCTTCTCAATGAACCGGGGGTTGGATGCCGGGACCGCGAGCACCGACCGTCGCGAACGCGACGCGACCGCATTCATGGCTGACTCCCTGAACTGAGAAAACACCGGTATTACCGCCCCCATCCTGACAAAACAGGGGTTGGGGAGCCGGCGCGGGGCCCCTAAGCTGGCGCGCGGAGCAGTCGATGCGGGAGACGGGAGGGCCATGACGAACACCGGTCCGGTGGAGGCGTATCCGACCAGCGCGCACTGGGGCACGTTCGAAGTCCTGGTCCGCGACGGCCGCGTGGTGGGGGTTCGCCCCGACCCGGCGGATCCGGCGCCTTCCCCGCTCATCGACAACGTGCCGGACGCCCAGCACCATCCCACGCGGATCGATCGGCCCGCGGTGCGCCGGCGCTGGCTGGAGCACGGCCCCGGTCCGGATGCGCAGCGCGGGGAGCGCGACGACGAGTACGTGGCAGTGGACTGGGATACCGCGCTCGACCTGCTCGCCGCCGAACTCGACCGGGTGCGGCGCACCTACGGCAACGAGGCGATCTTCGGCGGCTCCTACGGGTGGGCGAGCGCGGGACGCTTCCACCACGCGCAAAGCCAGTTGCACCGTTTCCTCAACACGATCGGCGGCTACACCCGGTCGGTGGCCACGTACAGCCACGGGGCCGCCGAAGTGTTCCTGCCGCACGTGGTGGGTGCTGAGGGCGCCCACGCACTGCTGTACCGCGCCCCGACGTGGGAGACGATCGCGGAGCACACCGACCTGCTGGTGAGCTTCGGCGGGCTGCGCGTGTCCAACACGTGGGTGGCCTCCGGCGGGCGGGCCGCGCACACCGCGGAAGGGGGGATGCGGGAGGCGGCGCGTCGGGGCACCGAGTTCGTGTCCATCAGTCCGCTGCGGGACGACGCCGCTGCCGAGCTCAACGCCCGCTGGCTTTCGGCCGTCCCGGGCACGGACACGGCGATCCTGCTGTCCCTCATCTTCACGCTGATCGCTGAAGACCGGGTCGACACCGCGTTCCTGGAACGGTACACGGTGGGCTGGCCGCACCTGCGCGACTACGTGCTGGGGAAGCGCGACGGGGTGGCGAAGACCCCGGAGTGGGCGGCGGCGCTCAGCGGAATCCCCGCGGCTGAGCTGCGGGAGTTGGCGCTGCGGATGGCCCAGGGGCGCACGTTGATCAATGTCGGCTGGTCGGTGCAGCGCGCCCGGTACGGGGAGCAGCCGCTGTGGGCAGGGCTGGCCCTGGCCGCCTGCCTGGGGCAGATTGGTCTCCCCGGGGGCGGGTTCGCCACCGGGTACGGGTCGATGGGCAGCTACGGGGGCGGGTTCACTCCGCGCGCGCTGCCCCGCCTGCCGCAGGGCCGCAACCCGGTGGACACGCTGATCCCCGTGGCGCGGATCGCTGACATGCTGCTGTGCCCGGGAGAGCCGTTTGACTTCAACGGGCAGCGGCTGCGCTACCCCGAGATCCACCTCGTGTACTGGGCGGGCGGCAACCCCTTCCACCACCACCAGGACTTGGCCCGGCTGCGGCGGGCGTTCGCCCGCCCGGACACGGTGGTGGTTCACGAGACGCACTGGACGGCGACGGCCCGCCACGCCGACGTGGTGCTTCCGGTGACCACGTCGCTGGAACGCGAGGATTTCGCGGCGAGCCGCGGGGATCTGCGGCTGCGGGTGATGCGGCGGGCGGTGCCGCCGCACGGTGCGGCCCGTGACGAGTACGCCATCTTCACCGGTCTGGCGGAGCGGCTGGGCACAGTGGAGGAGTTCACGGAAGGGCGCGACGTCCGGCAGTGGCTCCGCCACTTGTACGAGGAGTGGCGTGAACGGCAAGGGCCGGAGGTGGAGCTGCCGGACTTCGACCGCTTCTGGGCGGATGGGGGCGTCGACATCCCGCACCGCGTGATGGATACCACATTTTTCGGTGCTTTCCGTGCCGACCCGCAGGCGCATCCGCTGGGCACGCCGAGCGGACGCATCGAACTGTACTCGGAGACGATCGCCGGGTTCGGCTACCCCGATTGCCCGGGGCATCCGACGTGGCTGGACCCGCCCGAGCGGCCGGGGACGCCGCGCGCCCAGCAGTGGCCGCTCGTCTTGGTCGCCAACCAGCCCAAGGACCGACTGCACAGCCAGCAGGACATGGGCGCCCACAGCCGGGCAGGTAAGATCGCCGATCGTGCCCCGGTGCGGCTGCACCCGGACGACGCGGCTGCGCGCGGCATCACCGACGGCGATGTGGTACGCCTGTTCAACGACCGGGGCTCCTGCCTGGCGGGCGCCGTACTGGACGACGGGGTGCGGCCGGGTGTGGTGCAGTTGTCCACGGGTGCCTGGTTCGACCCGTCCTCGCCGGACACGGCGACCTGCGTGCACGGCAACCCGAATGCGGTCACTATCGACGTGGGCGCATCGCGGCTGAGCCAAGGCTGCACCGGCCAGGTGACACTAGTCGAGGTCGAACGGTTCGACGGTGCGCCGCCCCCGGTACGCGCGTTCGTCCCCCCGCGTATCGTCGGACACACCCATTGACCGGGAGGACTTCCCCCTGGGGTCCCTCAATCCCCTGGAGTGCAAACCACCATGAAACGTCGATCCTCTTCGCGGCCTGCCCGATCTGCCCGGCCTTCGTCGCAGCGCCAGCGCTCCGGCCCGGGCCGCCGTTCCCTCGGCCCGCTGCTGCGGCTCGCCCTGCCGGTGCTCGCCACCGCGCTCACCTTGGGGTCGCTTCTCATCAACGTCATGGCGGGCGGTTTCACCACGACGCAAGGGGTGACCGCGTGGGCGCTGACCGGGGTGAGCGCGCTGGCGTGCGCTTTCGCATGGTGGACCTATGTCGCGGCCTCTGCCGCGGAGAAGAAGAAGCGCGCCGCTGAGCCTCCGTACCCTGGCGTGGGGGAAGGTTTCGACGCTGAGAGCGCCTACGGTTACGGCGACGGTTACGACGACGCGGACCGGGCTGCCCCTGAGGGCCCCGCGCACGCGGACGAGGCCGCGTACGACGCTCCTGCTGACGGCGCTTACGACGGCCCCGGCGGCTCCGGGGAGACCACTGCGGTGTGGAATCCGCCGCCCAGCGGTGGTGCAGCGGGGTCGACCGCTGTCTTCAGCCCAGGGGACACTGGCGGCCCTGCCTTGGGGGACACTGGCGGCTTCCCGCCTCCTGCGGACGCTGCGGCTCCTCCCGTCCAGGACGCCGAGCACACTATCGTCGGGGCTCGCTGGGACGCCACCCCGTCCGAACCCGACAGCACTCCGCCGCCTCCCCCCGGTCCCGCACCGTCCTCCGGCCCAGCGCCCACTCCCCCGCTGGCGGATCCGCCCGCCCCGGAAGCGGGGGACACCGGTGGTTTCCCCACCATTCCCGCACCGCCGTACAGCACGCCGTACTCCGGCGGTCCCAGCAGCACACCGCCGAGCTCTTTCGCCGACGACCCGCTCAGTGGCCCCGCCCCCGCCTCCGGGCCGTGGCGTCCCGCAGGGGAGGCTGCGCCTCGTGAGGAGCGCACCCCGTGGGCTTCGAACCCGACCGGCGGTGTCAACTCCGCGAGCGACATCCTCGGCGGCGGTCCCGCTCCGGGCCAGGGAGCGCCCCCGGCAGACCCGCTTGGCGGGCCGCCCACCCCTCCGAACAGCGGAACCGTCCCCCGCTACCCCGCCCAGGGAGTGAGCCACTACCCGGGCTACCGGGGCGACCTTTTCGCGGACCACGAGCGTCGGGAGACCGGACCCGACCGCCGTGAAGACGGCCCGTGGCCGTATCCGCCGCCGCCTCAGCACTGACCACCGGATCGCCGCACGGATCGGGGTTTCCGGCTCTCCTCCGCTACCCAACGCCAGAACAATAGGTTAGCCTTGTCTAAGTTTTTGGCGGTGTGTCCACGGAGGACTACGGTGCCTTTGCGGCTACAGCACTCCCCTGTCCGGGTTGGCATCCGGTGAGTCGAGAGCAGTTGGCTACAGTCGTCCGCGACCACGTTGACCTCGACGACGCTTCCACTGCCCGTGCCGCACTGGTCCGGCACATGTCCGCGCGGGCCACGACCCATGCGCTGCGCGCAGGCGGACTTGCTGCGGCCCTCGGCGTCCTCGTGCTGGCGGCACTCCTCAGCCTGGCCGTGGGAGCCAAACCCATCCCGCTGTCCGTGGTGTGGGACGCGCTCTGGCACTTCGACGGCTCCTACGACCACACCGTCATCCTGGGGCTGCGCGGTCCCCGGACCGTCCTGGGGGTCACGGTCGGCGCGGCCCTCGGCCTCGCCGGAGCCCTCATGCAGGTGCTGGTCCGCAACCCGATCGCCGACCCCGGGCTGCTCGGCGTCAACATGGGGGCCACCACCGCCGTGGTGGCAGCCATCTACCTGTTCGGCCTGACCGGTATCGACGCCTACGTGTGGTTCTCCTTCGCGGGGGCTGCGCTGACCGCCCTCCTCGTCTACTTCCTCGGCACGCGGGGCCGCACCAGCGCCACCCCGGTCCGGCTCGCTCTCGCGGGCACCGCGGTCAGCGCCGTCCTGCTCGGCCTCACCAACGGCGTCATCCTCTTCCACGACTTCGTCTTCCAAGAGATCCGGTTCTGGCAGGTCGGCTCCCTGGCCGGACGGGACCTGGCGATCTTCGGCACGGTCGCCCCGTTCCTCGCCGTCGGCGCGCTGATCGCCCTCGCGTTGGGCTGGTCGCTGAACGCGCTCGCGCTCGGTGAGGACCTCGCCGCCGCGCTGGGCGCGCGGATCGGCCGCATCCGGTTGTGGACCGCGATCGCCATCGTCCTGCTGTGCGGGGCGGCGACCGCCGCGACCGGGCCGATCGCCTTCGTCGGCCTCGCCGTGCCGCATGCGGCACGGCTGCTCACCGGACCGGACCAGCGCTGGCTCCTGCCGTTCTCGGCCGTGTTCGGGGCGATCCTGCTCGTGCTCTCCGACACGCTGGGCCGGGTGGTGCTGCCCAACGGGGAGCTGGAAGTCGGCATCATCACCGCACTGGTGGGCGCCCCGGTCTTCATCGTCCTCGTCCGTCGTGCGAGGTTGGTCCAACCGTGACCGCGATCCCCCTCCGCTCGCTCCGTGTGGGGCCGGTAGCGCTCCGCCTCCGCCCGCGCGTACTCGTCTCCTGCCTGGCTCTGGCTGTCCTCGTCCTCGCAGCGTTGACGGCCTGCCTCATCGTCGGCGACTACTCGATTCCGCTGCGCCGCATCCCCGCCGCGCTGTTCGGCTCCGGGGAGCGGCTCGACGTGTTCTTCGTGCGCGACGTGCGGCTGCCGCGCGCGCTCACCGCGGCCCTGGTGGGCGCGGCCCTAGGCACGGCAGGCGCCGTGTTCCAAAGCCTGTCGCGCAACCCGCTGGGCAGTCCGGACATCATCGGGTTCACCGCGGGAGCCTCCACCGGGGCGGTGCTCACCATCCTGGTGGTCGGCGGCGGCATGCTGTCCACTGCGCTGGGGGCGATGCTCGGCGGAGTGGGTACGGCCGTGCTCGTCTACCTGCTCGCCCTCCGCCGCGGCGTGCAGGGCTACCGCCTCATCCTGGTGGGCATCGGGATCAGCGCCATGCTCGGTGCGGTGACCCACTACCTCATCACCCGCGCGGAACTCACCGATGCGCTGTCCGCCCAGGTGTGGCTGGTCGGTACCCTCAACTCGCGCGAGTGGCCGCACGTAGCCGCGGTGGGGATCGGCTGCGCCGTGCTGATCCCGTTCCTGCTGCGGCTAGGCGCCCAGTTGCGGCTCATGGAAATGGGGGAAGACACCGCGCGGGCCTTGGGCGTGGCCACGCAGCGCACCCAGACACTGGCGCTGCTCGCGGCGAGCGCGCTCACCGGGATCGCTATCGCGGTCTCCGGCCCGATCGCTTTCGTCGCTTTGGCTGCCCCTCAGCTCGCCCGCCGGCTGACCCGCGCCGACGGGACGACTCTCGTGGCCTCTGCGCTCATGGGAGCAGCACTCCTGCTCTGCTCGGACCTGGTGGCGCTGCGGCTGCTGGCACCGGTCCAGCTTCCTGTGGGCGTGGTCACCACGGTTGTTGGCGGAACCTACCTGGTGTGGCTGCTGTACGCGGAGTGGCGGAGCGGCCGTGCCTGACACACGAGGTGAGAACATGTCCCAGCCCACTTCCTCCCGGTTGCGGGGAGAGAACCTGACCCTGGCCTACGACCAGCGCGTCATCTCCCGGAACCTCGAAGTGGCGATCCCCGACCACTCGTTCACCGTGATCGTCGGCCCTAACGCGTGCGGCAAGTCCACTCTGCTGCGCGCCCTGTCGCGGATGATCCGTCCGACGACGGGCGCGGTGTACTTGGACGGCAAGCTCATCCACTCGTATTCGTCGAAAGAGGTGGCACGGCGGCTGGGACTGCTGCCGCAGACGTCGATCGCGCCGGACGGGATCACCGTGGTCGACCTGGTCTCCCGGGGCCGCTACCCGCACCAGCGGTTTTTGCGGCAGTGGTCGCGGGAGGACGAACGGGTGGTCGCCGAGGCGATGGCGGCGACCCGGGTCTCCGACCTCGCCGACCGGCTCGTAGACGAGCTGTCCGGGGGCCAGCGGCAGCGCGTGTGGTTGGCGATGGTGCTGGCGCAACAGACCCCGCTGCTGCTGTTGGATGAGCCGACCACCTTCTTGGACATCGCCCACCAGCTGGACATGCTGGACCTCTGCGCTGAGCTACACCAGGAGCGCGGGCACACGCTGGTGGCGGTGCTGCACGACCTGAACCAGGCCTGCCGGTACGCCACCCATCTGATCGCGATGAAGGACGGCGCAGTGGTCGCCCAAGGGGACCCGCAGGAGATCGTCACCGCGGAGCTGGTGGCGGAGGTCTTCGGGCTGCCGTGCCAGATCATCCCCGACCCGGAGACCGGAACCCCCATGGTGGTGCCGAGCGACCGGCGGAAGCGGGCCGGGCGGAAGGCTGCGTGACCTGCGCCGGAAGGGCACACCCCTCCCCCCGGCGGGGCTTACCGCGGGGTTACCGATTTCCTACAGAGGGTATGTACCGAAACGACCATATAAGTGCCGTATCGGGGGGTAACGGCATGACCGAATATGGCTCCGATGCCGGACGCCTGCGGCGCGTCACGGCGGTACGCCTCTGGACCGGGGGACTAGCCACCGCCGTGGTCGCGGCACTCGTCATCTTCGTAGGAACCCTGCTCGTCAACGGCCTGCTCGGCGCGTCAGTGCTCTCTCCGGAAGGGTCCTGGCGCTTCAGCGCTCTCGGCATGACCGCCTACGCGGCACTCGCCGCCTTCGGTGCGCTCGCCGCCACCGGCCTGCTGCACCTGCTGCTCCCGAACACACCTCGACCGCTGCACTTCTTCTCCTGGATTGTCGGCCTGGCCGTAGCAGGGGCCACGGTCGCCCCATTCGCCCAAGACGGCCCCGTCGTCGTCACCGTCGCCACCTCGCTGATTAACCTGGCCGCGGGCGGCACCATCCTGTCGCTGCTCAGCGGCGTGGGCGCGGTGGCCCACGCGGAACTCCGCGGCAGGACGCCTGCGCGCACACCGCTCGGGAAGAGCTGACCCTTCCCCAGTTGCGCCTCCCTCTCCGTGTCGATTAGGTGACGTAGAGTAGTTTTCACGGCCTAATCGTGGGAGGGGGATCCGGTGTGGCTGTAGGCAGGTGGCTCGCCCATGTGCTGACCACGCTGGCTGTCCTGATCATCTTGGTCTCGGCGGCGCCCCCGCCTCCGGGGACCGCCGCTGCGCCGCACACCGCACCCCGCCGCGGGCCGGTCGTCCTCGTCGGGGTTCCCGGCCTCCGCTGGGACGAGATCACCCCGCAGACCACTCCCCACCTGTGGGAGCTGGCGCGCCGCAGCGCGATCGGCAACCTGTCCATCCGCACCGTCACCTCACGCACCTGCCCCGTCGACGGCTGGCTGACCGTGGCCGCGGGACAGCGCGCCGCAAGCGAACGGCAGACCTACTCCATCTGCGAACTGCCGCGCCTCCCCGAGATCGACGGGGAAGGCGCGGTCATCCCGGACTACTCCGACCACGTCACCTACAACGCCGCTTCCCGCTTCGGCGCGCGGGTAGGACTGCTCGGCGACACGGTGCGCTCCTACGGCGGGACCACTCTCGCCGTCGGGCCGGGCGCTGCCCTGGCCGCCGCAGGCAGCGACGGACGGGTCGACCGCTACCTGGGCGGCACCTCCGGGCTGACCCGCGAATCGTGGGACGGGGTCACCCTCGGCGTGATCGACCTGAAAGACCTCGCCGACCTGTACCTCGACCCGCCCGCCCCGGAACCGGTCGGCGACGAGCTTGTCGACGGCACCGGCACCGTGGACGGGGTCCCCCGCGACCTCCAAGTCCCCCTGCGGCTCCCCGGAGACACCGACCCGTTCGACGACGAGGAAGAGGTCGAACCGGAACCGGACCTCACCGAAACCAGCGAACTCCAGGAGCGGCACGAACGGCTCGCCGCGATCGACCGGGACCTGGCCACCATCCAGGCCACGCTGCCCCCCGACTCGACCCTGCTCGTCGCCGGGATCTCCGTGGAAGCTGGCGCGTCCCGCCTCAACACCGCCCTGCTGCACGGGCCCGGCCCTGACGGCACCGTCTTCACCGGCGGCTACCTCGTCTCCGAGTCCACGCGGCGCCCCGGACTGGTGGCGTTGACCGACATCACCACCACCCTGCTGTACACCCTGGACTTCCCGCCGCAGCAGGGCATGGTGGGGCGGGCGTGGCGGCAGACGCCCCGGCCCGCCGAGTTCGACACGGCAGTCGACCAGCTCCGGAAATTCGCTACCGCGGCCGAAGTCGTGGAATCGCTGGTTCCCGGCTTCTTCAGCGGGCTGGTGGCCACCCAGCTCCTCCTCTACGTGTGCGCCGCGTACGCCCTGAAACGCTACGGCGGGCGCGACCTCGCGAAACGGCGCCTCGTCCTGTCCGCGACCCGAGTGGTGGCACTCGCCGGCGCTGCTTTCCCGGTCTCCAGCTACCTGGTCAACCTGGTGCCGTGGTGGTCGGCGCCCTTCCCCCAGGCGGCCCTGCTCGGCGGGGTGCTGCTCGCCGACGCCGCAGTCGTGGCGGTGGCGCTGGCCGGGCCGTGGCGGCGGGACATCCTGGCCCCTACCACGATCGTCGCGGCGATCACCACCGTGGTCCTCTTCGCCGACCTGTGCACCGGATCCCACCTGCAGATGAACTCCCCCACCGGGTACACCCCGATCGTGGCGGGCCGGTTCTACGGGCTCGGCAATATCGCGTTCGCCACTTTCGCCACCGGCGTGCTGATGACCGCCGCGGGGATCGCCCACCACCTCCTCGGCCACGGCCGTCGCACCTGGGCCGTCGCCGTGTCCCTCGTCTTGGGGACGGCAGCGCTGTTCGCCATCGGCTGGCCGGGGCTGGGCACCGACTTCGGCGGGGTGCTGGCACTCGTCCCCGGGCTCGCGGTGACCATGCTCATGATCGCCGGGCTGCGGGTCACCGTGGGCCGGATCGCGGTGATCGGCGTTGCCGCGGTAGCCACGATCGGCCTCCTGTCGTTCCTGGATTATCTCCGGCCACCGAACGAACGCAGCCATTTCGGTTTGTTCGCGGGACAGGTCCTTGACGGCACCGCATGGCCGGTCGTATCCCGCAAAATCGATGCAATGCTGGGTTCTTTGGGCAACTGGCAGCTCACCCTCCTGGCCGCGGGGGCTTTGCTGTTCCTCTTTGTCGTATTGAACAATCCGCTGAACTGGCGGGTAGGGGTGCTCTCGCGGGTCTACGAATACGCGCCGACATTGCGGGCCGGACTCACCGGATCGCTGGTCACCGGGCTTGCAGGGTTTGCATTCAACGACTCAGGAATCGCTATTCCGGCGCTCGCGCTGACCGTTGCGGTCCCCCTCACCCTGGCGTCCTGCGTGTGGGTACTGCAACAGACCGTGCCGCTTTCCCAACCCCCCACGGTTTCGGTATGTGGTCGAACCGCAACTGTGTGATCAAAACCGGAGAGAAAAGCCAAAATTCGCCGACTGCCGTGTGATATCGTCCGGGACGGACGTCCCCGCTGGCGTTCCGCACAAACAGCGATCAGGCGCAGCAGTGCCGTGTAGGACCACTTCGAACGTCCACCATCGCGCCGGGAGCGAACCGCCCCAGACGTACTGATCCACCACGGTCCGCGAAAGACTCGCAGGCGTTCGGCGACTCGTATCGTCGAAACGAGGAGTGGCACACGATATGACACAGATCTCCCGGCCGGTCCGTATGCCTGTCCGTAGGCCTTTTCGCGCCTCGTCCCAGTGTTCCGGTCAGTGGAAGGTCTCCACGCCTGCGCCCGTCCCCGACCGGATGCCAGCATCGGCGTATCTTTCCGGAGTCACCATGTCCGCGTTGCAGATCACCGTTGACGAGCGCAACGACGCCACTGTCATCGTGCTCGACGGAGAGATCGACATCGCCACCGAGAACGACTTCCGGGACGCGGTCACCAGCGCCCTGGAACAGCGCCCCGGCGGTTGTGTCGTGCTGGACTGTGCCGGTCTCATCGACTCCAGCGGCCTTCGCGTACTGGTGCAGAGCTACAAGGCCGCACAGGAGCACAGATGCCAATTGCGGATCGCGGCTCCGCCTGAGCGGGTCGCGAAAATCCTGCGGGTGACGGCGATCGACACGCGGATCCCCGTCCACCCGACCGTCGAAGCGGCTCTGGCAGCGCCTGCCGCGTGACCCACGAGCAGGCCGCGCCGCTTCCCGCGACCGCGGCCTCCCGTCAGGTGAACAGCAGCAGCCAGACGCCCAACCCCACCATGGCCAGGTTGAACACCGCGAAAACCATCACCCACATCGTGCCGGGAACCCCGGTCAGCCGGGCCAACTGGTCGGCGTCCGAGTGCGGGGACGGATGGCGGCGGCGCTGGGACTGCAGTTCGAACACGGGACGCACGCTGGCGAACAGCATGAACCAGGTGAACAGGTAGGCGAAGAAACTCTGGACTGCGCTGGGGGTCCACCAGGAGACCGCGAAAACCACGGCTCCGGTGCCCACCACCGCCACCACACCGTAGACGTTGCGGATGAGCAGCAGCATCGCTGCCAACAGCAGGATGCTGATCCACAGCAGACCGGTGATCCGCCCGGCGGTGAGCAGGATGATCCCGGCCAAGCCCACTACGGCGGGGGCGGTATAGCCCGCCAAGATGGTGACGATCATGCCGATACCGTCGGGGCGGCCCCGGGAGACGGTCACCCCTGAGGTGTCGGAGTGCAGCCGGATACCGCTCAACTGCCGGCCGCTGAGCAGGGCGGCAAGCGCGTGACCGCCCTCATGGGCGATGGTCACCACGTTGCGGGCCACCCGCCACACCCGGCCTCCCGACACCACGACGAGCAGCGCAACCGCCCCGGTGGCGATGACGACCCACAGCGGGGGGTCGGGCTGCACGGAAAAGACGTCCTGCCACACCTGGGAGAACGAGTTGGCTGCCATGTGCCCTCTTCCGTCTCGGCTGCTACGCAACTCTAGCCATTCTGGTGCGGCCGTGACGGTTCCGGAGCTGTCCCGGCAAAACGGGACGGGTGCGCACGCGGAAGCCCTGCCCGGGCGGTGCACGGGCGGGGCCGCAGGCTCAGCGGGGGGTGATCGTGATGTCCCCGGTGTCGCTGCGTGCTTCGATGACGGAGGTGGCGTCCCTGGACTGGTCCACGGCGACCTTGGGGGATCCGACAGTGGTGTCCGCGGTCACCCGGTAGACCCGGTCGGGCACCTGCAGTTCGATGTTCCCGATCGCCGTGGTGGCATGCAAGGTCTGGAACTCGGTGTCCGTGGTGACCGTGATCGCGCCGGTGTCGCTGCGCACCCGGGCAGTGTCGAAGCCCGAACCGATGCGGATCGCACCGATCGCGCTGGTCGCCTGGACGTCGGCGGCTTGGAAGTCCTCCAGGTTGATCTCGCCGGTGTCGCTGGTCACCACGGCGCTGGGCCCGGAGCCTGCGGCGGTGATCCTCCCGGTAGCGCTCTCCGCGGTGATCTCCCCGGTGACGTCGGCCAGCCGGATCTCGCCCGTGTCGGTGGACGCGTCCACGCGGGCGGAGACCCCGGTGACGTCCACGTCCCCGGTCACGGTGTGCACGGAGACTTCGGTTCCTTCCGGGACCGCCACCTCGTAGTCGACGGAGCAACGACCGAACACGGTGAAGATGAGACTGCAGTTCGCGGCGAGCCGCAGGGTGTCGCCTTCCGTCTCCGTGTCCCAGGAGGGCTGGGACATCATGGAGGACCACACGTCCACGCGCACGGTGACCGTGTCGGTGTCCTCGGCGACGAGGGTCACGCTGCCTTCCGTGTTGTTGTCGATCTCGAGCCGGGACGGCGCAGGAAACTCCGTTGTGTCGGTGGTGGTCTCCGAGACCGCCGTAGTGAGGATGCCCAGCACGCCCGTGCCGAGGGCGGCCAGGCCGACGATTGCGCCGATGACCAGCCACCACCGGCCGCGGCGGCCCCGGGGTTCCTTGCTGGAGGACGCGTACAGTCCTCTGGCCGTAAACGTCATGGCAGTGTCCGTTCCTTCGTGGGTGTGGGGAGGGTCACGGCTGGCGGGAGCTGGCCCGCAGGTATTGCAGGACGGCCAGCACCCTGCGGTGCTCGTGGGTGTCGGGAAGCAGGTTGAGCTTGGTGAAAATGGACCGGATGTGCTTCTCTACCGCGCGTTCCGTGATGAACAGCCGCGCCGCGATCCCGGCGTTGTTGAGGCCCTCGGCCATAGCGGCGAGCACCTCGGTTTCGCGTGGACTCAACCGGTCCAGCACGTTGTCGGTGTTGCGGCTCAGCAACTGCGCCACCACCTCCGGGTCGATGGCGGTCCCGCCGTCGGCGATACGGCGCAGGGTCTGCAGGAACTCGTCGATGTCGGCCACGCGGTCTTTGAGCAGGTAGCCGACCTTGGACGCGCTACCGCCCAGCAGTTGCGAGGCGTAGGTGCCGACCACGTGCTGGGAGAGCAGCAGCACCGCGACATCGGGATGCTCCTTGCGGATCCGGATCGCGGCGTGCATGCCTTCTTCCGAGTAGGTTGGCGGCATGCGGACGTCCACCAGGCACAAGTCCACGTCGTCGTGGCGGGCCACTGCGGCGAGGAGCGCGTCGGCGTCACCGACCTGGGCGACGATCTCGATACCCGCGTCTTCCAGAAGCCGGGCCATGCCGCCCCGCAGCAGTACCGAGTCCTCAGCGATGATCACGCGCACGGTTACGCCCTCCACGGAATGTCAGCGGTGAGGACCGTGCCCTCACCGGGCGGACTGTGGATGAACAGTTCACCGTCGACCGCCTCGACCCGGTCGGACAGTCCGTGCAGCCCGGTGCCGGACTGCGGGTCGGCGCCTCCGCGGCCGTTGTCGATGACGGTGATGCGGAGCAGGTCGTCCCGGCGGCGCCGAATCCGTTCGGCCCGGACCGTGACCGCGGACGCCTGCGCATGCTTGGCCACGTTGGTGAGCGCCTCGCAGACCACGTAGTAGGCGACGCCTTCAGCCCGTGGCGACGGTCGTTCGTCGAGGTGCACTTCGAGACGGACCGGCACCGGGCACCGTCCGGCAGCCACAGGGAGCGCGGCGTCAAGCCCATGGTCGGTGAGGACCTTCGGGTGTAGCCCGCGGGCCACCTCCCGCAGTTCCGCCATCACTGCCCGGGCTTCGCGCTGGGCTTCCTCCACCAGTTCCCGAGCCTGCTCCGGGTCGCGGTCGAATTTGGCGCGCGCCCGTGCCAAGGTCAGCGTGAGGGACAGCAGCCGCTGCTGCGCACCGTCGTGCAAGTCCCGTTCGATCCGGCGGCGTTCCGCTTCGGCCGCGTCCACCATGCGGGAACGGGTGTCGCTCAGCTCCCACAACCGACGGCGGACACGCACCTGGGGAGAGTCGAACAGGGTCCGTCGCATCACGGCGAGGTCGAGCCGCACCAGCCAGGGCGCAACCCACAGTCCGGCCACCACCAGGGGAGGCCCCGCCACGAGCACCGCCACCACCAAGGCCATACCGGTGACCTGCACCGATCCGCTCGTGAGGAGAGTGGCGGCGAGCGCGCCGATCCCACCGATCACCCCGCCCGCCCCATAGGCGATCAACAGCACGGCAAGCCCGCCGAACAGCAGCCCGGCGAGTCCGATCACCGTGGTGTGCCCCACCGCGGCCCAGGCGTCCCGGCCGACCACGAACCCGATGCCGCGGAGCAGTCGGAGCGTCCCGTCTCCCGCGGGAACCGTGGTCTCCACGATGCCGAACAGGGCCCCCGCCCGCCGTTTGTGGATGTGCACTCCCAGCCGGGCCAGGAGCGTGGCCACGGGGACCGACCCCAGGGTGGCGGCGGAGAGGAGCAGCAGACGCCAGTCCGCAGGAGTCGTGCCGCGCACCACCTCGACGGTCGTGGACGACAAGGCGCCCACCATGACCGCCAGCAGCGCGGCCGGCACAAGGGAGACGGGAGCCAGCGCGAACGAGGTCAACAGGGAAAGCACGGCGACCAGGCGTTCCCGCCACACCCCCACTCGGCTGTCTGCCATCTGCCGCTCCGTTTCGCCCGCTGGTTCATCGAACGCTTTCACGGTAGAAAACAACGGGATCCGGCACAGGAACGGCAGCACGTCAGATCACGGTGGTGTCAGCACTACCAAGCAGCGACTTTCCTGTTCTCGCCGCGCTGCTGCACCGGGTGTGCCGTGCTGCGTCCCGCAGCGCCAGGGGCACAGCGGACAGGGTGGTGCGTCGGTTTCCGCTGGTGGGGATGGGGAGACAGGCTACCGTCCTCGGTAGGGTCTGCTGCGTGAGGTTCGCCCGATGTGTCGTTGCGGTGTGCGCTGTGCTGGTCGGAAGCGCGTGCACCCCCGTCGCCGACGGCTCCGCCTCGGGCCCCCCCGAACGGACGCTTACCGTGTTCGCCGCGGCCTCCCTCACCGACGTCTTCCGGACGTGGGGCGCCCAGTTTGCGGAGCAGCATCCCGGCACCACCGTGGAGTTCGCTTTTGCGGGCAGCTCCGCGCTCGCCGAGCAGCTCGCGCAGGGCGCGCCCGCCGACGTGTTCGCCTCCGCCGACCAGGCCACCATGGACCGGGTCGTCGCTGACGTCGGCGTCGCCGACGAACCGGTGGTGTTCGCGCGCAACACGCTGCAGATCGCGGTCCCACCGGAGAACCCTGCCGGTATCGGCTCGCTGGACGACCTCGCCGCGGACGGGACAACGGTGGCGCTCTGCGCCGAGCACGTGCCGTGCGGTGCGGCATCCCGCGCGGTCCTGGACGCCGCCGGAGTGGCAGTGGACCCGGTGACGTGGGAGGAGGATGTGCGGGCCGCGCTCACCCGGGTCCGGTTGGGCGAAGTGGACGCCGCCCTCGTGTACCGCTCCGACGTGGTCGCCGCCGGAGGCGACGTGCACGGCATCGACATTCCGGAAGCGGCGGCCGCAGTCAACGACTATCCGATCGCGGTCCTCGCCGACGCGGCCGAACCGGAACTCGCCCAAGCGTGGACGGCTTTCGTGACCTCCCCGGACAACGCGAAAGTGCTGGACGATGCCGGCTTCCTCCTCCCCTAAGCCTGCCGGTGCCCCGCTGACAGGCCGGGTTCCCCGACTGCTGCTGGTGCCCGCGCTGCTCGGCTTCGGCTTCCTGGTGCTGCCGCTGTTCGGCCTGCTTGCCCGCACCCCGTGGTCCACGCTGGGCGCCCAACTGTTCTCCACGGGGGTGCGCGACGCGCTCCTGCTCTCCCTGGCCACAGCGAGCGCAGCCACCGTGGTCTCCCTCGTGCTGGGGGTGCCGTTGGCCTGGCTGTTGGCCCGCACCGAGTTTCCGGGACGCAGCCTCGTCCGGGCCCTGGTCACCGTGCCGCTGGTGCTGCCTCCGGTCGTGGGCGGGGTGGCGCTGCTCATGGTGTGGGGGCGCAACGGGCTGCTCGGCCGCTACGTGGCCGAGTGGACCGGCTACGGGCTGCCGTTCACCCCCGCCGGGGTAGTGGCCGCGCAAGTGTTCGTGGCCATGCCGTTCCTGGTGATGAGCGTGGAAGGCGCGCTGCGCGGCATGGACCGGCGCTACGAGGAGGCTGCGGCCACGCTAGGGGCGAACCGGTGGACCGTGTTCCGCCGGGTGACGCTGCCCATGGTGGCGCCGGGGATTCTCGCCGGCGCGGTCCTGTGCTGGTCGCGGGCGCTCGGCGAATTCGGGGCGACCATCATGTTCGCGGGAAACTACCCCGGCCGCACCCAGACGATGCCGCTTGCGGTGTACTTGGAGATGCAGCGCAGTCCGGAGGCGGCGGTCGTGCTCAGCCTGGTGCTGCTCGCCGTCTCCGTTCTCATCCTCGTCGTGCTGCGGGACCACTGGCTGGGGGCACGGTGACCGCGCCCGTCCCCGTCGTGGACGCCCACCTGGTCGTCCACCATCCCGGTTTCACCGTGGAAACCCGCTTCCAGGTGGCGTCCGGCCACGTGCTGGCGCTGCTCGGCCCGAACGGTGCGGGAAAGTCCACGGTGCTGCGCGCCCTGGCCGGGCTGCTCCCCGCGCAGGGACACCTGCGGGTGGACGGGGTCGACCTGTTGTCCGTGCCCGCGGAGCGGCGCCCGGTCGGTTTCGTGTTCCAGGACTTTCTCCTGTTCCCCCACTTGACCGTGGTGGAGAACGTGGCATTCGGCCCGCGCTGCCAGGGCATGCCCGCGCGGCAGGCCCGCCGGCTCGCGCTCGACCTGCTCACCGACATGGGGGTGGCCGAGTACGCGCGTGCGCGGCCGCGCACGCTCTCCGGGGGCCAGCAGCAGCGGGTGGCGCTCGCCCGGGCGTTGGCGACCCGGCCCCGGCTTTTGCTGCTGGACGAGCCGATGGCCGCGTTGGACGCGGACACGCGGATGTCGGTCCGCGCTATGCTCCGCTGCCGGCTCACCGCTTTCTCCGGGGCGACCGTACTGGTCACCCACGACCCGCTGGACGCGATGGTGCTCGCCGACCGGGTGCTGGTCCTAGAGGACGGGGTGTCCGTGCAGGAGGGGACGCCTGGGGACGTGGCGCGACGGCCCCGCACCGACTACGTGGCCCGCCTGGTGGGGGTGAACCTGTACCGGGGCCGGGCCGCGGGCACGCGGGTGCAGCTTGCGGGACCCCACGGCTCAGCCGTGGCGTTGACGGTGGCGTCTCCCCACGACGGGGAGGTGTTTGCCGCGTTCCCGCCGCATGCCGTAGCCCTGTACCGGGAGCGTCCCCACGGCAGTCCCCGCAACACGTGGCTGCTGACCGTGGACGGGGTGGAACGGTTCGGCCCCCACGTGCGGGTCCGCCTGTCCGGGGCGGTGGAGGTGAACGCCGACATCACCGCGGCCGCGCTCGCCGACCTCTCCCTCCGTCCGGGGGACCGGGTGTGGGCCGCGGTGAAAGCCACCGAAGTGGAGTGCTATCCGGTGTGAGCGGCGGGCTGCGGGGCCGGACTGCCGTGGCCTACTCCGCGAGGTGAGCGCCCGGCTCCTACTCTGCTTCCGCCAGGGCTTTCAGCCGCAGCAGCGTCTGCTCGATAGCGCGGGCGTTGCGCGCGGGATAGCCCGCCAGCTGGTAGAGGATCGCGAACGGGCCCGCCGGCGAATAGTCGAAGGTCTCCGTGACCCGGGTCGTGTGGTCGTCCACCGGTTCCAGTTGCCAGCGCCAGCGGTGCGGGCCGATGTGTCGCCAGGCGATGCGCCGGTTCTTCTCGTATTCCACTACCCGGTTGGTCATCCGGTAGGGCACGCCGAGCATCGACATGTCCATGCGGAACTCGGAGCCCGCGGTGAGGGTTTCCGGTCCGTGCAGGCAGCCGCTGACCATAGCGGACCCGTCGATCTCGGCGTGGCGGCGCGGATTCGTGAGGATCGCGAAGATCCGTTCGGCAGGGGCGTTCACGGTGATGCTGCGGGACACCTTCTGTGTGGCCATGGGCCCAACTTAACCGAGTGGCCCCGGCTAGCCGGGCAGGCCGTGGTGCTCTACCGCAACAAGAGAACCGTCTTTGGCGTCCCGGTGCACCACCCAGAACGCGCCTTTCCGCAGCGCCCACCGCGACCGGGCGGGGGCACCGGTCTGGGCGGCGGCTTCCGCCATGAGATCCGCCACGAGTTCGCCGTGCGTGCACACCAGAGTGGGCTGCCGCTCCTCGACCAGGGCCCGCATCGTCTGGCGGGCGGCCTGCGGGTCGTAAGCCTGGGCCCCGGAGCGGAGCACCCCCACGGTGAACGTGTGCTCCGTGCGGATCTCTACCCCGTGGGCGGCCGCGTACGGCACCACGGTCTCGAGACAGCGCGCGGCCGTCGAGGAGACCACGCGCAAAGGCCCGAATACGGCGAGGATGTCGGCTACTGCGCGCGCGTGGGCCCGCCCTGCCTCGTCCAACGGCCGAAGCAGGTCGTAATCGTGCCATTCGTTTTTGTTCCCGGCCGAGGCGTGCCGCAGCAGCACCAGCGGCACGGTCTGTGCGGGTCCGTGCAGGAAGTCGTCAAGGACGCGGACGTCGCTGGGATAGGTGAGCCGGGCGCGGGCTTCTGCCGCGGGCAGCCATTCGACCGCGTCCACCTCCGCGGTGGGGGTGAACTGGGCGGTCGTGCCCGGTGCGGGGGTGGCGGCCCACCAGTCGACCTGTTTGGGCCAACCGGACTTCCAGTAGCGCTGCGTGGCCAGGCGACGGCCCAGCCTCGGGGTGACCCCGGTCTCTTCCACGGTTTCCCGCACCGCGGCGACGAGGACGTGCTCCCCTTCGTCCAGTTTCCCTTTCGGCAGGGTCCAGTCGTTGTAGCGGGGCCGGTGGACCAGGGCTATTTCGCGGCCGCGGCCGGTGTCCCGCCACAGGACGGTCCCCGCGGCCCGGACAGGTTCCAGGTAGCCGCCGGGCGCGGCGGATTCCACGGCGTCCGGATGCCGGTCAGGAGTGGGCGGCGGCTCAGTCATCGACCACCCTCAGGTAGCGGTCGCCGCGCAGGGTGCTCTGTACGTCCACGAGCGGGTTTCCTTCCTCATCGTGGGTGAACCGGGTCCAACTGCCGTCCGGGTTGAGGTGCCACGACGACGTGCTGTCCGCCATGGCCAGGTCCATGAGGGTCATGAGCCGGGAACGCTGCCCCGGATCAACGATGCGGACCAGCACTTCCACCCTGCGGTCCAGGTTGCGCGGCATGAGGTCGGCGCTTCCGATCCACACCTGTGGCTCTCCGCCGTTGGCGAAGACGAAGATGCGGGAGTGCTCCAGGAACCGGCCGAGGATGCTGCGCACCCGGATCGTCTCGGAGAGCCCTGGCACCCCGGGGCGGAGGACGCAGCTGCCCCGCACCCACAGGTCGATGGGGACCCCGGCCCGGGACGCGAGGTAGAGGGCGTCGACGATCTCCTCGTCGACCAGCGAGTTGGTTTTGATGCGGATGCGGGCTGGCAGCCCTTGCTCATGGTTGGCGATCTCGTGCTGGATCTGGCGCAGCAGGGCTTCCCGCAGCGCGTGCGGGGCCACGAGCAGCCGCCGGTAGTGCTTTTTACGGGAGAAGCCGGTGAGGTGGTTGAACAGGTCGCTGAGGTCTTCGCCTACTTCCGGGTCGGCGCTGAACAGTCCGAAGTCCTCGTAGATGCGGGCGGTGCGCGGATTGTAGTTGCCGGTACCGATGTGGCAGTAGCGGCGCAGGCTGCCGTCGTCTTCTTCCCGGACGACGAGGGCGAGCTTGCAGTGGGTCTTCAACCCGACCACCCCGTAGACCACGTGGCAGCCCGCCATCTCCAGTTTGCGGGCCCAGCGAATGTTGTTCTGCTCGTCGAAGCGGGCCTTGATCTCCACGAGGACGATGACTTCTTTGCCGGAGCGGGCGGCTTCGATGAGGGCCTCCATGATCGGGGAGTCGCCGCTGGTGCGGTACAGGGTCTGTTTGATCGCCCGCACTTTCGGGTCGGAGGCCGCGAGTTCGATGAACCGCTGGGTGGTGGTGGCGAACGACTCGTAGGGGTGGTGGACGAGGAGTTCGCTGCGGCGCAGCACTTCGAAGAAGTCGTTGTGGGCGAGGACGCGCGGCTCGACCGGGACCATCGGCGGGTATTTGAGTTCCGGCCGGTCGAGTTCGTGGAGTTGGGCGAGGCCGGAGAGGTCCAGCGGGCCGGGCACGCGGTAGGTCTCTTCTTCGTCCGCGCCGAGTTCTTCGCGGAGGAGGGTGAGGATCTCGTCGGAGATGGTCTCTTCGACCTCCAGGCGCACGAGGGGTCCGAAGCGGCGGCGCAGCAGTTCCCGTTCCAGGGATTTGACGAGGTCGTCGGTTTCGTCTTCGTCCACTTCTAGGTCGGCGTTGCGGGTGACCCGGAACGCGTGGTGTTCCAGGATCTCCATGCCTTCGAACAGTTGCGGCAGGTGCGCGGAGATGACGTCTTCGACGGGGACGAAACGCTGGCCGCCGAGTTCGGTGAAGCGCGGCAGCGCCGGGGGGACTTTGATGCGCGCGAACGTCTGCCGTCCCGTGTGCGGGTCGCACACTCGGACCGCGAGGTTGAGGGAGCGCCCGGAAATGTAGGGGAACGGGTGGGCCGGGTCGACGGCGAGCGGGGTGAGCACCGGGTAGATCGTGCGGCGGAAGAAGCGGTGCATCTGCTGCTTCTCTTCGGTGGTGAGGTCGTTCCAGCGCACGATGCGGATCCCGGCTTCGGCGAGCGCCGGCGCTACCGAGGTGTGGAAGCATGCCGCGTGCCGTTCCATGAGCTCGTGGGTGACTTTGCTGATCTCCCGTAGTTGTTCGCGGGGGTCCTGCCGGGAGGAGACGGGGACCCCGGTGGCGAGGCGGCGTTTGAGTCCGGCGACCCGCACCATGAAGAACTCGTCGAGGTTGCTGGAGAAGATGGACAGGAACAGGGCCCGTTCCAGCAGCGGCAGCGTGGTGTCTTCCGCGAGTTCCAGGACCCGCTGGTTGAAGCGGAGCCAGCCGATCTCCCGGTTCATGAAGCGGTCGGGGGGCAGGAGGTCTCTGTCTCGGGTGAGCATCTGCGCTGCGTTCACCGCTACGGCCGCTGTCTTCTTCTGCACCATGCGAAGCTGCCCCCACTTCCCGTGCATCCGGGCACCGACGCCCCGCTGACCCCTGTGATATTCAGGCAACATGCCCCGGAACAGTGAACCCCAAAACGCCCACCGGGGGACTTTAGGCATATGCCACGTAACGTTCTGTGATGAATAGACCGGCGGGGAAGCGGCGGAACGCCGGAGAGGCACGGGATGCCCGGTCGGGTGCTGCGGGCCACGGCCCCGCCGCGGAACGCGGATTTCTACCCCTTGGTAGCGGGGTGTTTTCGCTATTTCACGGACAGCAGCGGGTTGTTCCCGCCATCCTGGGACGTATGCGACGCGAACGTGTGGAGTACATTGGCGGCCCGCTCGACGGCAAGATCGTGGAGCTCGGGCCAGACGAGGACGTCACGGTCGGCGCCTACCTGACCATTCCGGGGCACACTCAGCGGGCGGTCTACGAGCCGGTGCCCGGGGACATTGTGTACCGGTGGCATTTCCTGGGGTGGATCGACCGCTGACACCGCCGTGTCCGTGCCGCGGGGCGGCCCGGTCGGAATCGGCGCCGCCCGTCCGCGGCGGCCAGGCTCAGGCGGTGCGGGAAGCGGCACGCTCAGCCGCGGCCAGTGCAGTGACCGCGCCCAACTCCCAGCACGCTTCCCGGTCCGCGCGGGACAGTTCGCCGACCACGGTGACGGGCGGCCGGTGCCGGTGCCAGGACATGCCTTTGGCGATGGTCTCCACGGAGCGGACCGCGCCGGTGGTGTCGTTGTTGCCGTGCACGTAGAGCGTGTAGGGCAGGCCCGCGGTCTCTGAGAGGCACGGGTAGTACACCTGGTCGAAGAAGTGTTTGAGGGCGCCGGACATGTAGCCGATGTTGGCGGGGGTGCCGAGGATCACCGCATCGGCGGCGAGCACATCCACGGCGGTAGCGGCCAGTGCCGCGCGGGTCACCACTTCGACGCCGTCGATCTCGTCGGTTCGTGCTCCTTCCAGGACCGCTTCCAGCATCGCCTGGGTGCTAGGAGACGTGGTGTGGTGCACGATCAACAGTCGGGCCATGTCCCCAGTATCCCCGCACCACCGTGGCCAAGCCGATCAGGCCCGTACGCCACGCCGCCGTGCCTCTTCCCACGGCTCCGTCCGTCCACTGCTCAGCTCACAGCGGCCCGGCGCAGCAGATAGACGTCCATCACCCAGCCTTGCGCCGCCTTGGCGCGTTTTCGGGCGGCGCGGATCGCGTCCATCACCTCACCAAGCCGTCCTGCGACCAGCTCCTCGCTTGCGGTGCCAAGGTTGGCGCCCCACCAGATATCCCAGCCCGCACCGGGCAGCTCAGCACAGGACAGGCAGCCGTCGAGAAACACCACCAGAGTGTCGGCCCCGCGGGCCACATCGGTGCCGAGCCGCCGTCCGGTCGTCACCGTGATCGGGCCGCCGATGCGGTTGAGCACGATCCGGTGTCGGGCTGCGAGCAGCTGGACGCTACTCACTCCCGGAATCACCTGGTAGTCCAGGTCCACTCCGCAAGATCGGATGCGTTCCACCACCCGGATCGTGCTGTCGTAGAGGCTTGGATCACCCCAGACGAGAAAACCAAGCACCTCATCGGGGCGGGTGTGTTTCACGATGGCGTCCGTATAGGCGCGTGCTCGGGCAGCATGCCAGTCCCGGACCTGCCGGCCGTAGCCGTGGTCCGCCACGGGGGCACGGTCTCGCGGCGGGTCAGGCACCGTCACGATCCGGTAGTTGTTTCCAGTGATGTGGCGGCGGCAGATTTCTTCCCGCAGCGCCACCAAGTCACCGGTGCCTTCCCGGCCTGCCGCTGCCTCTTTGTCCGCGACAAGAAAGACGTCGACCTCGTTGAGCGCCCGGACAGCCTCGACCGTGAGCTGGTCGGGTCCGCCCGGCCCGATACCGATGAGCAGGGCTTTCCGGGTCACGTCCGATTCGTCCCCCGGTCCTCCAGTTCTCCCTCGACTTCCAGGTAGACGCGGCGCAGCGCCTCCATTGTCTGTGGGTGGGGCTCCCGCCACAGGCCACGATCAGCAGCCTCGGTGAGCCGCTCCACAATGCCCTGGAGCGCCCAGGGGTTCGCTTGCCGGAGGAACTCCTGATTCTCGGTGTCCAGGACATAGGTCTGGGCGAGGGTCTCATACATCCAGTCGTCGACCACCCCCGCGGTCGCGTCGTAGCCGAACAGGTAGTCGACAGTGGCGGCCAGTTCAAATGCGCCCTTATAACCGTGGTTCCGCATCGCCGCCAGCCACCGGGGGTTAACCACTCGGGCACGGAAAACCCGGGCGGTCTCTTCCCGCAGCGACCGGGTGCGCACCTGGTCCGGTGTGGTGGAATCGCCGATGTAGGCCTTCGGCTCGACGCCGGTGAGGGCGCGCACGGTGGCGACCATGCCGCCGTGGTATTGGAAGTAGTCGTCCGAGTCGGCGATGTCGTGCTCGCGGGTGTCCGTATTCTTCGCGGCTACCGCGATCCTCCGATAGTTGGCACGCATGTCTTCCGCAGAAGGCTCACCGTGCAGGTTGCGCCCGTAGGCGAAACCGCCCCACGCGGTGTAGACCTCGGCGAGATCAGCGTCGCTACGCCAGTCACCAGAGTCGATCAGCTGGAGCAGGCCTGCCCCGTAGGCACCGGGGGCGGAACCGAAGATGCGCCGCAGCGCGCGTTCACGGTCACCGTGTTCCGCGAGGTCGCTGCGGACGTGAGCCCGCACGTAGTTAGCGTCGTCCGGTTCGTCGAGTTCCGCCACCATGCGGACGGCGTCGTCGAGCATGGCGACCGCGTGAGGGAAGGCGTCTCGGAAGAACCCGGAGATGCGGACGGTGACGTCGATGCGTGGGCGTCCCAACTCGGGCAGCGGGATGACGCTCAGCTCCCGCACCCGGCGGGACACCTCGTCCCATTCGGGGCGCACCCCGAGGAGAGCGAGCACCTCAGCGATGTCGTCTCCAGAGGTACGCATAGCTGAGGTTCCCCATACTGATAGCCCCACCGAACGCGGATACTCGCCGGTTTCGGCGCGGTAGCGTTCAATAAGCGCGTCAGCCAATGCTTTCCCGGTCTCGTAGGCGAGCTGGCTCGGGATGGCCCGGGGGTCGACGGTGTAAAAGTTGCGGCCGGTGGGCAGTACGTTAACCAGGCCACGCAGCGGCGATCCCGACGGTCCGGCGGGAACGAAGCCGCCGTTGAGGGCATGGAGTACCGCGGTGATTTCTTGACGGGTGTCTGCGAGCCGTGGAATGACGTGCTCGGCCGCAAACCGGAGCACCCGGACCACGTCCGGAGCGGTCTCGCCGAGCCGGTCCGCCACGACCTGTGCCTGTTCCGGATCCCAGCCGGCTTCCTCCATGGCCTCGACCAGGGCGCGGGCCCGGGCTTCGACGGCGTCAACCTCCGCCCGGTTTCCGGTGTCTCCCGCCAGGCCGAGAGCACGGCGCAGTCCAGGCACAGCACCGGCCTGCCCACCCCACACTTGGACAGCACGCAGGATGGCCAGCACCAGGTTGACGCGGGCCTCGCCGACAGGCGCCCCACCTAGCACGTGCAGTCCGTCGCGGATTTGAGAGTCTTTGACTTCGCACAGCCAGCCGTCGACGTGCAGCAGGAAGTCGTCGAATTCCGCGTCATGCGGCCGCTCGGACAGCCCCAGGTCACGGTCGAGTTTGGCGGCCTGGATGAGAGTCCAGATCTGCGCCCGGATCGCGGGAAGCTTCGCCGGATCCATCGCGGCGATGTTGGCGTGCTCGTCGAGGAGCTGCTCCAGCCGGGCGATGTCGCCGTAAGACTCGGCGCGTGCCATCGGGGGCACAAGATGGTCGATGATCGTCGCGTGGGCCCGCCGCTTAGCCTGCGCCCCTTCACCCGGGTCGTTGACGAGGAAGGGGTAGATGAGCGGCACCGCGCCGAGTGCGGCATCGGTGGCGCACGCCGCGGACAGTGCGGCGTTCTTGCCGGGCAGCCACTCCAGGGAGCCGTGTTTGCCGAGGTGGACGATGGCGTGGGCGCCGAAGCCGCATTCCAGCCACCGGTATGCGGCGAGGTAGTGGTGGGACGGCGGCAGGTCGGGGTCGTGGTAGATCGCCACCGGGTTCTCTCCGAAACCACGCGGCGGCTGGATCATGAGCACCACGTTGCCTGCCTGGAGGGTAGCGAGCACGATGTCGCCGTTGTCGACGAAAAGCGTGCCGGGCGGCTCTCCCCAGTGCTCGTTCACCGCGTCAATCAGTTCACCGGGCAGGTCGGCGATCCACTCCCGGTAGCGTTCGGCCGGGATGCGCACCGGATTTCCCGCTAACTGTTCGGCGGTCAGCCACTCCTCGTCCTGTCCACCGGCTTCGATGAGGGCGTGGATGAGGGTGTTACCCGCTTCGGTCTCGTCCGCCAGGTCCACACCGGGAAACCCGTCTCCCAGGTCGTATCCGGCGTCCCGCATGGCCCGCAGCAACCGCACCGCGGAGACGGGGGTGTCCAGGCCCACGGCGTTGCCGACTCGGGAATGCTTGGTGGGGTAGGCCGACAGCACGATCGCGACCCGGCGCTGGGCGGGTGGGATGTGCCGCAGCCGGGCATGAGCGACGGCGATGTCGGCTACTCGGCGGCACCGTTCCGCATCGGTGACGTAGTGGGGCAGTCCTTCGTCGTCGAACTCCTTGAAGGAGAACGGCACGGTGATGATGCGCCCGTCGAATTCGGGGACGGCGATCTGGGATGCAGAGTCGAGGGGGGACGTCCCCTCGTCGGAAGCCTTCCACTGATCACGCCCCCACGTCAGGCAGAGCGCCTGCAGGATCGGAATGTCGAGTCGCGCTAGTTCACCAACGTCCCACGCCTCGTCGTCGCCTCCAGCACTGGCTGTGGCCGGGCGGGTTCCTCCCGCGGCGAGCACGGTGACGACCAGCGCATCCAGGGTGCCGAGCTCCGCGAGGAGTTCCGGGGATGCGCTGCGCAGCGACGTGCAGTAGATGGGGACGGCGACCGCTTCGCCGGTAGCGTCGACCGCGTCAGCCAGGTCGTGGACGAAACGAGTATTCCCGCTGGCCTGGTGGGCGCGGTAGTAGAGGATGCCAATCCTCGGCAGCCCGTCCCGGTCCGCCTGTGGTGGCGTGGACCGCTCAAGCAGGCCCCATTCGGGCAGTTCTGTCGGCGGATCAAAACTCCCACCGGTCAGCAGCACGGTGCTGCTGAGGAAGGCATGCAGCGCAGCGAGGTTGTCGGGCCCCCCGTGGGCCAGATAGCGGTGGGCTTCAGCAGCGATCCCGACGGGTACGGTGGAATGGCTCATCAGCTCCGCGTCCGGGGTCTGCTCTCCGCCCAGCACCACAACGGGGACGCCATGGGTTAAAACCTGGTCGAGGCCCTCCTGCCACGAGCGCGCAGACCCCAGAATGCGCACAATTACCAGGTCAGCGCCGTGAAGCAGGGCGTGGAGCGAACCGGGATCTGTTCCGGTGACGTCGAGACGCGACGGGTTGCCCCAGACGTAGTTTGCGCCGCTGGCACGTGCCGACAGCAGGTCGGTGTCCGAGGTGGAAAGCAGTGCTATGCGAGGCATCGGCGACCTGTCCCAGCCCCAACAATCGAGGGAGTCGGTGGACCCGCGGCGGGCGGTACAGGACGCGGCACAGCATCAGCCATGGTCATGGTCTCCAAACCCTCGTGGACATGACGCGTCGTGGCCGGTCTCCTGGCTGACGAGTCACCGCCGCCGAGCTGACCTTCCCAGGCTGGTGCCCGGTGGCCGCGGGGTGGTTTCCCCAAGCAAAGCTCGACGACTCCTCGATCACAGTGGCGAGGGCCGCGCCGGTCTTGCACCGGTCTTCCCGTTCACCACGACGCGACCACCATAGCGCAGGGCAAGAAAGCGTATGCAACCATGTTCCGGTGTTCTGTCTACAGCCACCTGACCGCTGCCCCGGCGTGCTGCGTCCCCATTTCGCAGCCGACGGCGCTCTGCTGCGTATTCGTATTCCCGGGGGGCATATTAGCCGTCGCGGGATAGCCACGCTTAGCCAGATCACCGCAAAATTCGGCGACGGTAATCTCCATTTAACTTCACGTGGAAACGTGCAAATCAGAGGGATTCCCGTCACAGATGATCAACAGATTCCCAACGAATTACCTCATATTGTGGCAGCATCCGGATTCCTGCCTTCATCTACCCATGATCGGGTACGCAATATTGTCGCTTCTCCCCTTTCCGGAATAATCGGTGGCAGAATGGATGTTCGCCCCCTCGTCTCCGCTCTAGACCGGGCACTGTGCACTGATCCACGACTGGCAGAGCTGCCCGGACGGTTCCTTTTCGGTCTTGATGACGGCCGCGGCGATCTCGCTGGAATGCCTATCGACTTAGGAATTTACGCGATCGACGAACGGTCGGCACAAATACGTGTCGGCACCTTTTCAGGGCCTGTGATTTCATCTACAGAAATCGTTGATATAATCCTTGATCTCGCTCACCGTTTTCTCGATATAAGCGAGGGAAAATGGAATGTCGTTCAGCTACCAAAAAAAGGACGAGAACTACTCAACAACGTCGAGTTTTCCAATTTTTTACGCCATACAAAAAGCGGCGATCGCTGGAGCGTTGAACGGTTTCGAAGAAACATCCTTCACGGAATTATCACCATTTCCACCGCTGAATCCGCTGTGGCGGGTTCAGTGCCGCTAGGCGTTCTCACCCCGCCCATGCAGCGGGCTCTCTTGGATGCAGCGGAGCACAGCGACAGCACGATCATCCTCACCCCGTGGCGGGGAGTGATCGTCACCCCTGTCCCCACCGACCAGGCCAGCAACGTCGCAGCTTTGCTCCAGGAAGCCGGGCTGGTCCTCGACCCGGCATCGCCGTGGAGCCGGATCAGCGCCTGCATCGGCTCCCCCGGCTGTGCTCGCAGCCGTGGCGACACCCGGTCTCAAGCCGTCAAGCTCGTCCGCCGCCTATCCTCCCCCGACACATCCGACGACGGATCCCCCTACCACATCGCCGGGTGCGAACGCGCCTGCGGTGCCCCGCACACCCCGCACACCCTCGTCCTTCTCGGGAGCAGCACGTGACACCGCATTCCGACAGGCCCACCCCGCTCTCCCCGCCGCCTCGGCGCTACACCTACGAGACCGACAGCGCAACCATCTACGCGCACTCCTTCGCCACCATCCGGGCCGAAGCCGACCTGTCCGGGCTCCCCACGGACGCCGAAAAGATTGCGGTCCGCATGATCCACGCCTGCGGCCAAACCGACCTCGCCCGTGACCTGGTCATCCACCCCAACCTGGTGCCCGCGGCCCGAGACGCGCTGCGCGGCGGGGCCCCCATCCTCACCGACGCACGCATGGTGGCGTCCGGGGTGACCCGTTCCCGGCTCCCCGCCGACAACGAGGTGCTGTGTCTGCTCAACGACCCTCGTGTTCCCCAACTCGCCACGGCGTGGGGGACGACGCGCTCCGCGGCCGCGGTGTCGCTGTGGACGGACCGCTTGGCAGGCGCAGTCATCGCGATCGGCAACGCCCCCACCGCCCTATTCCACCTGCTAGAGCTGATCGACTCCGGCGCGCCCCGACCAGCCGCGATCATCGGCGTGCCCGTCGGGTTCATCGGCGCGGCCGAATCCAAAGAAGCCCTCATGTCCCACCCCGCAGGCATCCCCTACCTGGTGGTACGTGGCCGCCGCGGAGGCTCGGCGCTAGCCGCGTCCGCGGTCAACGCTCTCGCGCAGGAGGAGGAATGAGCAGCACCCCCGGCCGCCTGTACGGCGTCGGCCTAGGTCCTGGAGACCCGGAATTCATCACCCGCAAAGCAGCCCGACTGATTGCCGAAGCCGACGTCATCGCCTACTACTCAGGGACACACGGCCGCTCTATCGCCCGATCTATTGCCGCAGATGTGATCCCGGAGGGAGTGATCGAGGAGAAACTCGTCTACCCGGTGACGACCGGAACCACGGACCATCCGGGCGGCTACGAGGGCGCCATCACCGAGTTCTACGACGCGTCCGCCCAACGGCTCGCCGCCCACCTGTCACAAGGGCGGGACGTCGTGGTGCTGTGTGAGGGCGACCCGCTGTTCTACGGCTCGTACATGTACCTGCACGACCGGCTGGCCTCCCGGTTTCCCACCGAGATCGTCCCCGGTGTGACGTCGATATCCGCGGCTTCTGCTGCGGCGGCGTGCCCGCTCGTGCGCCGCACCGACGTGTTGACGATCCTCCCAGGGACCCTGCCCCCACCCGAGCTGGCCCGGCGACTGGCCGACACTGACGCTGCCGCAGTACTGAAGCTCGGCCGCCGCACCTTCGCCGGTGTGCGCGAGGCGCTAGCCCAGGCAGGGCGACTGGAGGACGCTGTCTACGTGGAACGCGCCTCCATGGCTGAACAGCGGATACTTCCAGTAGGGGACGTAGCTTCCGACGATGTCCCCTATTTCTCGCTGATTCTCAGCTCCGGGGACAGCACGCCACGCAACCGGAGACCGCGAGGCAGAGTCCGTGCACCGCAGCGCACCCCAGCCCCCCATCATCCGGACTCGCCCGCCGAACTACTCGTGGTGGGTCTCGGCCCCGCTGGCGAGCAGTGGCTGACCCCGGAAGCAGCGCAGGCGCTCGCCAACGTCGACCACGTGGTCGGCTACGGCCCGTACGTGGACCGCGTTCCGGTGCGTCCCGGTCAGCAGCGGCACTCCAGCGGCAACACGGTCGAATTGGATCGGGCCCGGTTCGCTCTTGACCTGGCCTTAGCCGGGGAGCGGGTGGCCGTGGTCTCAGGCGGGGACGCTGGCGTGTTCGGGATGGCCTCGGCGGTCTTCGAAGCGGCCCAGGATCCCCGCTACGCGGACGTTCCTGTGCGGGTACTGCCAGGGCTGACCGCGGTGCAAGCAGTGGCGGCACGAGCGGGCGCGCCCATTGGCGGGGATTTTGCGGTGCTGAGCCTGTCCGACCGGCTCAAACCGTGGGAGGTGATCGAAGCCCGGTTGGAGGCGGCAGCCCGCGCCGACTTAGTGCTGGCGATCTACAACCCTGCGTCCCGTTCCCGGCGCACCCAGGTGGCGCGAGCCCGCGACGTCCTGTTGCGACACCGGCGGGACAACACCCCGGTGGTGGTCGGCCGTGACGTGGGCCGCGAGGGCGAGTCGGTGGAGGTCACCACGCTGGGAAAGCTCGACCCGGAAGGCATCGACATGCGGTGCCTGCTCATCGTGGGCTCCTCCAGCACCTCCGTGACGGCTGCGGGAGCGGTGTGGACACCGCGGTTTGTGGCGGAATAGCTCACGCAAATCCCGCTTCCGGGCAAGCACGCGGCGGGAAACACCCCTGCGCTGCAGCGGGGAACTCTCGTGGCCGTGCCGCGGCTGGCGGGGTGCGGTGCGCGCGCCGCACAGGGCGGCACTGCGCGGCCGGGTACACCCGCCCACACCCTCTCGGCAGGTCCTAGCCGCCCACGGCCTGCTCTACCCGTTTCCCGCCCCAACTGCGGTTCGCTCACGGACGTCCCGGTTTCCCCACATCCGCTGCCAGGGGATTTAGCTCGCCTCGCGGTTCCGCTCACGGGCCGGGTCGTACAAGTGCGAGCAGACGATCTCCGACACATCCCACTCGCGGCTGGCCAGCGCCCGCCCCACCAGGATGACCGCGGTATGGCGCAGCCCTGCCGCCTCCACGTGGTCGGCGATATCGGTGAGGGTGCCGCGGAGCACGAGTTCGTTGGGTCGGGTCGCGTGAGCGACGACCGCCACAGGACAATCAGCCCCGTATTCGGGGACCAGCTGCTCGGCAAGAACCCGGATGTGTCGGATCGCCAAGTGCAAGACGAGAGTCCCGTGGATCTTCGCGACGTTCTCCAACGCCTCCGATTCCGGCATTTTCGTGGAGCGTGCCCGGGTGCGGGTAAGCACCACCGTCTGCGCCACCTCCGGAACCGTCAACTCGGTGCCGAGCAGGGCCGCGGCCGCCGCATAGGCGGGCACCCCAGGGGTGACGTCCCACGCCACCCCTGCCTCGTCAAGCCTTCGTGTCTGCTCGGTTAGCGCGCTATAAAGCGACGGGTCTCCAGAGCAGAGCCGGACCGCGTCCAAACCGCGCCGGTCCGCGTCGACCAGGTGGGCGATGATCTGGTCCAGGTCGAGGTGCTGGGTGTCCACTAGTTCCGCGTCGTCAGGGCAGTGGGCCAGGATCTCAGCGTCGATATAGGTACCCGCATACAAGCAGACAGGAGTGGTGCGCAGCAGTTCGACCGCGCGTAGCGTCAGCAGGTCAGCTGCGCCGGGGCCAGCACCCACGAAATGAACCGTCATGTCTCTCTTCCCTGATCTGTTTTGGTCGCGGCCCACTGGACAACCGGACGGGCCGGACGCCATCCCGTGAACGACCCCAGGGGGGCAGCCCGTTCCACCGAGAGGCGTGTCAACTCTCCGCCGTGGCGCCGCCACCGTTCCACCAAGACTGCTTCCGTCTCCAAAGTCACGGCGTGCACTACGATGCGGCCCCCGGGCCGCAGGGCCGCCCAGCACCGGTCCAGCACGGACGGGTCGGTAGCCCCACCACCGACGAACACCGCATCGGGTGGCTCCAGTCCGCTCAGCGCGTCAGGCGCACTACCGTGGACCACGCGCAGGGAGGGCACACCAAGCCGGGCAGCGTTACGCGTGATCCGGTGCACCCGTTCGGGGTGCCGCTCAATCGCAACAGCCCGGCACCGCGGGTCGGCGCGCAGCCATTCCACGGCCACCGACCCTGCTCCCGCTCCCACATCCCACAGCAGGGCCTGGGGTTGGGGGCGGAGCGCACAGACCGCGGCAATCCGTATCTCTCGTTTGGTGAGCTGCCCGTCGTGGTCGAACGCCTCATCCGGCAGCCCGGGGGTAAGCGGGTACCCACCGTTTCCGGTGACCGCCACGCACACCACGTTCAACGGCGGCGCGTCCCGGCCCCGCCACTCGGCCGCGGTGGCTTCGATCCGTTCCTCTCTGCTGCTCCCCAGGTCGGACAGGACCGTCATGCGGCTATCGCCAAGGCCGTGTTCGACCAGCCGGGCTGCGACCGCGGCAGGCGTCGTCCCATCCGAGGAGAGCACCACCAGCCGCCGCCCGGGGGTGAGGTAGCGGCGCACCGCGTCGACGTCGCGTCCCACGAGCGTCACCACATCCACAGACTCCGCGCTCCACCCCATCCGTGCCCGGGCCAGGGCGACCGAGCTCACCGCGGGCAGCACCCGCACCCGGTCTGCGCCGAGCAGTCGCACCAGGGTGGTGCCGATCCCCGACAGGAGGGGGTCCCCGGAAGCCAGCACGACGACACGGCGGTCACGGTACCGGTCCAGGAGCATTGGAAGACCGCTCAGCAACGGGGACGGCCACGGTTCGCGTACCGCTCCCGTGTCGGGCACCAAAGCCAAATGTCGAGTACCGCCGAGGAGTACCTGGGCTTCGCGGATAGCGTCGCGGGACGCCGGCGGCAACCCTTCCCAGCCATCAGCGCCTATGCCGACGACAGTGACCGGTGTCTTCATGGCGGGCCACCTTAACGGATCGGGGAAGTCTCCCAGCGCTCTGGGCACCCGGACCGCCGCTGGCTAGACTCGGCGACGGCGGAACCGCCGAGGTGCCCCAATCCACGGGGATAATCGGGAAGCCGGTGCGAATCCGGCACAGGCCCGCTGCGGTGACCTGGGAGCCGCCGATCACGCGCATCGCGCAGCCACTGGACGGCAGTCTGGGAAGGCGATCGGACGGTGTTGATCAGGAAGTCCGAAGACCGGCCTCGGCATGGCTGCCGTTTTTGCCGATCCCCCAGCGGGAGCCTGTGGAGGAGCGTGTGCACGTCTATCCGTTCAGCGCCATCGTCGGTTCGGACGACCTGGTGCTGGCCCTCATTCTGACCGGTATCAGCCCTGACATCGGGGGCGTCCTTATCCGCGGCGAGAAGGGAACCGCAAAATCAACCGCGGTACGCGCGCAGGCAGCTCTGCTGCCCCCGATCACCGTAGTCACCGACTGCCGGTTTTCCTGCGACCCTGCCGCCCCCGACCCTGACTGTCCAGACGGACCGCATCCCCCTTCAGTTGCTTCCGCGACCCGCCCAGTGCGTCTCGTGGAGCTTCCTGTAGGCGCGGGCGAGGACCGGGTCGTGGGCTCCCTACACCTGGAAAAAGCCCTGTCGGGCAGCGGTGTCGAATACGAGCCCGGACTGTTGGCCCGTGCCAACCGCGGCATCCTCTACGTCGACGAAGTCAACCTACTCCACGACCACCTGGTGGACCTGCTCCTCGATGCGGCAGCGATGGGGCGGGCCACCGTGGAACGTGACGGTGTCTCGCTCAGCCACGCCGCCCGGTTCACCCTTGTGGGAACGATGAACCCGGAGGAAGGGGAGCTACGGCCCCAGCTGTTGGACCGGTTTGGCTTGTCCGTGGAGGTTGCAGCACCCCGCGATCCGGCCGTGCGGGCGGAGATCATCCGTCGACGTCTCGCCTTCGACGCCGACCCCGCCGGTTTCACCTCCGCCTACGCCACTGCCGAGCAGCAACTGGCGGAACGTATCGCGGACGCACGTCTCCGGCTGCCCAAGGTGGTGCTCGGCCAGGAGGCACTGTTGGCTATCGCCGAGGTGTGCGCCGCGTTCGATGTGGACGGTATGCGTGCCGACCTAGTGTGTGCCCGGGCCGCGGTGGCCCACGCCGCGTGGTGTGGCCGCACCGACGTCACCCGAGCCGATGTGCGCGCTGCCGCCCGCCTTGCCTTACCGCACCGACGGAGGCGGACCCCCTTCGACAGTCCCGGCATGGATGAGGGCCTGCTGGACGAGATCCTCGGCGAAGATCACGATCCGGACCCTGGGCCGGACGGTTCCGGAGGGCCAGGCGGTCCACCATCGGACAGCGGTTCTGATACTCCGCCGCCCACCGCCGGCTCCACTCCTGACCCTCCCGCCAGCGGCCTCGGATCCCCCACCTCGTCCAACGACGATCCCCGGCCGGATGCTCCGGCCCCGGTGTCGGTCACAGCACCCGAGGAACCGTACCGCCCTCGGCTTTTCACGGTCGCTGGCACGGGGAAAGGCACGCTAGGCCGCCGTTCACGAGCTATCACAACATCGGGGCGCACCGTCGGCGACGTTCCCGCGGGCCGGGGAACTGGGCCGATCCACTTGGCCGCCACGGTTCGGACAGCCGCGCTGCGGCACGCGACATCTCGTTCTTCCCCGGACACCACACGGCTTTCTATTGCCCTCAGTGATCTACGCAGGTCCCTCTGTGAAGGCAAGGAATCCAACCTGGTGCTGCTCTGCGTGGACGCTTCCGGTTCTATGGCTGCCCGGCGGCGCATGTCCCAGGTGAAGACAGCTGTTCTCGCACTGCTGCTGGACGCCTACCGCAGACGGGACCGAGTGGGGTTGATCACGTTCCGAAACCATGAGGCTACGCTCACACTTCCACCCACCGGATCAGTGGACGTAGCAGCAGCCCGCTTGCGGGAGTTGCCTGCCGGAGGCCGTACCCCACTAGCTGAGGGCCTATTGAAGGCCGCGGAGACACTGCGCCGCGAACGGTTACGCGACCCGGATCGCCGCGCCCTGCTCGTGGTCGTCACCGACGGCCGGGCCACTGCCGGCCCTAAGGCAGTGGAGCGCTCGTTGCACGCCGCCGACCACCTGGCCCGCGAAGGGGTCTCCGCGCTGGTCATCGACTCGGAGACGGGACGGTTCCGGATGGGGTTGGCCGCTGCGCTCGCCCGCCGCATGGGTGCCGAGTACGTCCACGTTGGCGAGGTCAGCGCCGAAGCCATCACGTCAGCAGTAGCCGGAGCAACCACGAGGGCGGCTTGATGCCTCAAGGACAACCATCGTTCATCCCCGACGACGGACTCACCACCCGCCAGCGCCGCTACCGTCCGCTGCTCATCGTGCACACCGGTGACGGCAAGGGAAAGTCCACTGCAGCGTTCGGCCTGGCCTTGCGCGGGTGGAACCAGGGGTGGCGGATCGCGGTGTTCCAGTTCGTGAAGTCCGCGAAGTGGCGGGTTGGGGAGCAGACCGCATTCGACACGCTTGCCGCAGTACACCGTGCGCAAGGGGTGGGAGGCCCCATCGAGTGGCACAAAATGGGGTCAGGGTGGTCGTGGTCGCGCAAGCCGGGCACGGAAGCCGACCACGCGGCCGCTGCCGCAGAGGGGTGGGCCGAGATCAAGCGCCGCCTCGCCGAGCAACGGCACGACCTTTACATACTCGACGAGTTCACGTATCCGATCACCTGGGGCTGGGTCGACGTCAACGACGTGGTGTCGACGCTGCGTGAGCGTCCGGGACGCCAGCACGTGGTGATCACCGGCCGCCGCGCGCATCCCGCGCTGCTGGACGCAGCCGATCTGGTCACGGAAATGGTGAAAGTGCGACATCCCATGGACTCCGGGCAGAAGGGGCAGCGCGGTATTGAGTGGTGACGTTCCCGCCGCGGTCCTGCCACGGCTAGTGATCTCCGCTCCCACGTCCGGGGCGGGTAAGACCACCGTGGCTACCGGGCTCATGGCGGCGCTGCGCGCTGCCGGATACGACGTGTCCGGGCATAAGGCCGGACCGGACTATATCGACCCCGGCTACCATTCCCTGGCAACCGGGCGGCCCGGCCGCAACCTCGATGTGCACTTGCACGGTGAGAACCTGCTGGGCCCCTTGCTGCTACACGGCGCCTCCCATCCGCGGCCGGCCGACCTGGCCGTGATCGAAGGCATGATGGGCCTGTATGACGGGAAGCTCGGGGGGCGCGGGTTTGCGTCCACCGCGCATGTCGCCGCCCTGCTGGACGCTCCGGTGGTGCTGGTCGTAGACGTGTCTCACGTGTCGCGGTCGGCCGCGGCGATCGTGGCGGGCATGGCAGTGTTCGACCAGCGGATTCGGATCGCCGGAGTCATCTTGAACCGGGTGGGCTCCAGACGGCACGCCGCCGAGGTCGCTTCCGCGGTGGAGGACGTCGGTGTCCCCGTGCTGGGGGCACTGCGCCATGACAGCGGACTTGCTGTTCCTTCCCGGCACTTGGGTTTGGTTCCTGCCGAGGAACGGGCCGAGGCAGTAGCGGCCGTGGAGCTGCTGGCGGAACGCATCGCCGCACAGGTGGATTTGACTGCCGTGGTAGAGGTGGCACGATCCGCGCCACCGCTGCACGCCCAAGCGTGGTCCGCGCAGGAGGCGCTCCGTGCCGCAGGGTTTCACCCTGTCTCCGCGCAGCGAGACCACCCCGTGGTCGCGGTAGCTGGAGGGCAAGCCTTCACCTTCCGCTACGCCGAAGTCGAGGAGCTGCTTCGCGCCGCGGGCTGCCGCCCGGTGGTGTTCGATCCAATGTCCGACCCTGCGCTGCCCGACGGCACCGCGGGAATCTACCTGGGCGGCGGATTCCCCGAGGTGTACGCCGCAGAACTGGCGGGGAACACGGCGCTGCGCACCGCGCTGCGGGATGCGGTGCGCTCAGGCGTGCCGACGGTTGCCGAATGCGCGGGCCTGCTGTATCTGTGCCGTGACGTGGATGGCGCCCCCATGGTGGGGGCCTTGGACGCGGTGGGACGCATGACGTCCCGCCTGGCTCTCGGCTACTACTCGGCGCTGGCCCCCGCAGAAACACTCGTGGCGGCGGAGGGAGACCGGGTGCCCGGGCACACGTTCCACCGCACCACAGTCACCTCCACTGGAGAGCAGGCGGGTCCGGCCTGGCTGTTGGACGGGCAGCCCGACGGTTTCTCCTCCGATCCGGCAGGCATCGGCCGTCCCACACTCCACGCCTCCTACCTGCACACCCACTGGGCAGGCTGCCCGCAGGCCGCGGCCCGGTTCGCGGCTGCAGTCTCCACCCAGCGGCCTTGTTGATCCCGCACCGTGCCCCGGCTGAGAGTGCCGGGACCGGCGCGCACATGCCCAGGCAGCTTGCACACGATCGCTCGTCACAGCCAAGCCCTGCACTGAGCCTCACAGTGCAGGGCTTGGCTGCTCGAGAGCAACAGCACGAACCCGCGGCAACGGTCCTACCCATGTCCAGGGGCATGGCCGTCGACCGCCACAGAAGGAACACGTTTAGCAGTCGTGTCAGCGGGGTCAGCGAGTCTGAGACAGTCCAAGCCATTCCAGGGCAGCGGGAACGTCCGCAACAGTGGGAACGTCCCCCCGGTAGAGAGGTCTGCGCACCACCACCACGGAAACCCCCAGCTCGTCTGCGGCGTCCAGCTTGGCCCGGGTGTGAACTCCGCCAGAGTCCTTGGTGACCAAAACTTCCACCGCATGCTCGGCCATGAGCTTCCGTTCCCCTGCACAGGTGTAAGGGCCACGGCTGCGTATGAGGATCCACGTAGGCGGCAATGCGAGCTCTACGTCTTCCACCACTCGGGCTAACACCGTGTGCTCGGCCAGCGGCCCAATGAAGTGGTGCAGGGTCTGCCGTCCCGTGGTGAGCAAGACACGGCGCCCTAGTCTCGCGGCCTGCCAGGCTGCCTCGTCGTGGTCGTCCACCCATATCCAGCGGGACGCCGCAGGTTCGTTTTCCCACCCGGGGCGCACGAGACGCAGCAGCGGCACACCGGCCTGGGTGCACGCCTCGGCCGCGTTAGTGGACACCCGTATAGCGAAGGGATGGGTAGCGTCCACGACCCGCGTGATCCCGTTACTGCGAAGGAATCCGGCGAGTCCTGCGGCTCCCCCGAAACCACCGATGCGTACCTCACCGGCGGGCAGCCTGGGGTGGCTGACCCGCCCGGCGAGGGAAGACAGTACCGGTATCCCCGCGGCGACGAACGCCTCAGCAAGGGCTCTCGCCTCGGCTGTTCCGCCGAGGATGAGCACTTTCACCGCAGTTCTCCCCGCACGGTCGGCAGCTTTGGCGCGCCTTCAGTGATCAACCGCAGCACAGCATCCATGTCGAGGTGTTCTTCCGCGAGGTCGCCGAGCCGGTCAAGGTAGGCGTCACGGACCTCAGCGAAGCACACCTGTCCGTATTCGCTGCCGTCGTATCCCGCATTCTCGGCCGCGGCAGCCAGCCACGCACCGCGGAACGCGTCGTGTTCTAGGCTGCCGTGCCACATCGTGCCGAATACGGAGCCGTTGCGGAGCCCGCCGGGAAACGCCTCGCCATCACCGGTCTGGATGCGGCTGTAGTGGCTCTGGTATCCGCCGACCGGTATGCCCTGCCAGGTGCCGGAAGAGTAGTTCAGCGTCTGGTTTCGGGTGAAAACCGTCTCCAGGTCCAGCAGGCTCAACCCAGCAACGGTGCGCCCGGCCGGTCCTTCCACCCCCTCGGCGTCGACAATCGTGCGGCCCAGCATCTGGAAGCCGCCACCGATGCCCAGTACCGTGCCGCCGTGGCGGGCGTGGTTGGCGATCGCGTCGGCCAAACCGCGGGACCGCAGCCACTCCAGGTCGGTGAGCACGGCCCGCGTATCGGGGAGCACGACGATGTCGGCGGAGGCTAGCAGGCGAGGGCTGGTAACGAAGTCGACGCGCAGTCCTGGTTCCACGCCCAGGGCGTCAACGTCGGTGGTGTTGCCGATCCGGGGCAGCCGTACGACAGCGACCCGCAACACGGGTGTGCCCGCACTACCGTCCTCGCGTGCGGTAAGCGCCAGCGAATCCTCGGATTCCAGCCACAGGTTCTGCTGCCACGGCAGGACGCCGAGAACGGGTCGACCGGTGAGGTCTTCCAGGGTTTTCAGCGCCGGATCCAGCAGCGAAGGATCCCCCCGAAACTTGTTGATCACAAACCCGGCAACGAGTGCCTGGTCAGCGGGATCGAGTAAGGCGAGCGACCCGTACAGCGACGCGAAGACCCCGCCCCGGTTGATGTCGCCGATCACGATGACAGGCAGGTCGGCGGCGCGGGCAAGTCCCATGTTGATGTAGTCGTGGGCACGCAGGTTGATCTCTGCGACGCCGCCCGCGCCCTCGCAGACCACCACGTCGTAGCGGGAACGCAGCTCTGCGAGAGCGGCGTACGCAGCCTCGGCGAGCACTGCACGCGTGCCCGCAAACTCGCCTGCGGCTAAGCGGCCGAACGGACGGCCCCGCAGCACGACGTGGCTCCCGCGATCGCTGCTGGGTTTGAGGAGTACCGGGTTCATGGCGGTCTCGGGTTCGGCGCGCGCGGCGAGCGCCTGCACCCACTGGGCGCGGCTGATCTCGGCTCCTGTGCCATCGGGCCCGGGGACCACCATGGAATTGTTCGACATGTTCTGCGCCTTAAACGGCGCTACTTTGATCCCGTGCCGGGCCAAGGCCCGGCACAGGGCGCTGGTGACCAGGGATTTTCCTGCATCCGAGGAGGTCCCGGCCACCAGCAGCCCCTGCGCCTTGCTCATCGGACTCCCACTGTTTGCGCCGCGAAGCGGCGGTCAAACCGTTCGGTCAACCAGGCGAAGGCCAGTCCTAGCACCAGCCAAAGACTGGCTTGGGTGGCGAGTGAGGCCATGCGGAACTCCCACAGCAGGGTTGCTGGAAAGTCTTCGCCGACGTCGTTGATGTGGGGAAGAGCGAGGTAGCCGACGCAGACCACCGCGAGGAACACGGCGAGGGAGGCCACAATCCGTGAGGTCAGCGATGTCTCTGCTGGCAGTGCGCGTGCGAGGGCAACGGCCGCCGTAACCGCGACGAGCCCGAGGAGCACCGCGGCTACCCAAAGTAGGGTGCGCTGGTCGATTGTCTCGGGGACACCTACGGCAGGCGGGTTGGCCGGGTACTTGACGAAGGGCACCGCAGCGATGGCTGCCCATCCCAGGCCAGCGGCGACCAACGCCAGTGCCGGTCCGCTAAGCCGGCTGTGGCGCCGGACCGCGTAGAGCACCGAGGCGTAGAGCACCCCTAGGGACATGCCGGCAAACCCGGTGGCGAGGAACAACCCCACCTGCTGCCCGGTACGGCTGACTAGGGCATCGTCTCCGTGGGAGTGTCCCCCGTGCGCGCCATGGTCGTGGGAAGCGTGCTCTTCCAAAGCGATAGCCGCCTCGATGTGGGGTTCACCGAGGAAGAAAGCGACCACGCCCGCGGCCAGGCCGGCCAGTAGCCCGGCCAACAGCCCGCGGACAAGCAATCGCAGATAGGTTCCCCGCAGCGGACGGACCGAAGCAGAGGGGGTAGCGGAGGTCAGTGACACGGCACCCCCATGAGGTGTCGGCCGTCGTGCATCAGCTCGTGCAGGAACATTCCTGTACGCGAGACAGCTCCTTGGTCGAAACCGACCAGGTAGAGAACGAGAAGAGCAAGAAGGGTTACCGCTGTAGCGGTGAGTGCGAGCGGGATGGGCCCCAGCTCTGCCTCAACATAAGGGGCATGGACGGCCGACATGGTCCTCCTTACAGGATGACGCGTCCTACAGAGACCACTACGCCGGGTGAGTTTTCTGGCTCACGGGCTTGAGCCCGTCTACAGTGGCGCGACCGCTCCGGACTTTGACCGGATTGCCTGCACCCGACGCTCTTTTTGCTTTTAGTCGGGGGGAGTGTACCCAGACGCGTATTGCGCAATACTGACCGGTCCGCTTGTGGGATTCCCCTGCCACGGCAGCTGGTGACAGATACCGACGTCAGGACATGTCCTTAGCAAGAGTTTCTGGTGCCAATCCCGCCCAGTGGTGTCGTTATGGCCATGCGTATAAAGCGCATAAGGTAGCCACCGAAGTCTCCCAAGCAGGGGGTAGTGCATCACATCAAAAAATGCTTGAGGGCGCCGAGCAGGTAACTAATATCGGCGGGATACCAAGAATCACCACATCAGCAGCGGGCATATTCCCAACGATAGCGGTCAACATGGCCGGCCCCGCAGCGCGATCTGGCTGGGCACTTCGCTCCCGGGCGGGCGCAGGACCGGGTGCCTCGCAGGTGCGGGGGCGGCGCATGCGGTGAGTGTTTGGATCCACTAGGCGCGGTTGATTTCCGTGCCGTGGCTAGCGCAGCCGGGACCCCCTGGAGTTATCACCGTGTTTTGCGTGGCGCCACTTTGGTCCTGCGCCGGGACCGGTCCCGGCGCAGGACGGTGGTGACGACGGTTTCCCCCAACAGTAGAGGGTCCCGGGGCTATCGGGAGTCCGCGTGCTTTCTGCACTGGGCTGGCTATCTCACTCCGGGACCCGCCTGACCGGTCAGTCGAGGACGGCGTGGAGAAAGGCTTTGGTGCGTTCTTCTTTCGGGTCGCCGAAGATCTGTTCCGGCGGGCCTTCCTCGACGATACGGCCGTGGTCGAACATGAGTACCCGGTGCGAGACGTCCCGGGCGAACTGCATCTCATGGGTGACCAGCAGCATGGTGATGTCTGTCGTCTCGGCGACTGTGCGCAGCACGTCGAGGACCCCGGTGACGAGTTCGGGGTCAAGGGCGGAGGTGACCTCGTCAAGCAGCAGGATCTTCGGCCGCATTGCTAGGGCGCGAGCGATAGCGACCCGCTGCTGCTGCCCGCCGGACAGGTGGGCAGGGTGGGCGTCAATCTTGTCGGAGAGGTCCACCATCTCCAGCAGTTCCCTAGCCCGCTGGTCGGCTTCCTCGCGCGAAATCCCCAGGCTGTGGATGGGACCTTCGGTGATGTTCTGCCGCACAGTCATGTTCGGAAACAGGTTGAACTGCTGGAAGACCATGCCGATCTGTTTGCGGACCCGGCGTTGGTGTTTCTCGTTGGCGCGTACCAGGCGGTCGCCCTGGTAGCGGTGGCTGAGCGGTTCCCCACCGACCCAGATGACCCCGGAAGTAACCTGCTCCAAGGTCATCAGCAGACGCAGGATGGTGGTTTTACCGGAACCACTGGGACCGATCAGGGTGACCCGCTCGCCGGGGGCAACCGTAAAGTCCAAACGGTCGAGCACGGTGAGCGAGCCGAACCGTTTGACGACTTGGTCGAAGCGGATGAGCGGTTCGTGCGTGCCGGTGCTGGTGCGGGGGTCAGACTGCGGCATAGCGTCGCTCCAGTTGTCGGATGAGGATGGCTGAAGGCACGCTCACCAGGAGGAAGAACAGACCCACGAGGGTCATGGCCTCCAGGTAGCGGAAGTACACGCCGCCGATCTGCGACGCCTGGTACATCAGTTCGCCGACGGTGATCGCGAACAGCAGCGGCGTGTCTTTGAACATGGCGATCAGGTAGTTGCCGAGCGGAGGGATGACGCGGCGGATCGCCTGCGGGAGGATGACCGCGCCCCACGTGCGGTGCAGGGGCAGGCTCAACGCCCGGCAGGCTTCCCACTGGCCTGCGGGCACGGCTTCGATGCCCGACCGGTACACCTCCGCGGTGTAGGCGGCATAGTGCACGCCCAGCACTGCCACGCCGATGGTGAACGCCGACAGCGTGTTCGGGGCCAGGGAGAACACGAAGACCAGTTGCACGAGCAGCGGGGTGCAGCGGATGAACTCCATGACCGCGAACACCGCGGTCCCGATCACGGGGATGCGGCGTACCAGGGCCACCGCGAGGCCGAGGACGAGCGCCAGGGTGTAGCCCAGCACCGTGGCTTGCACGGTGACAGCGAGGCCGTTGAGCAGGTCGGGGATGATCCGCCCGGTGAACTCCCAGTCCCAGGTCATCGCCGGCCACCTCCTGTCGCGGTCGCGGGCGGGGGCCGCAGCAGGGCGAGGAAGCCGGTGGCGACGGGCCGTCCCAGCCGCCGGTTGGCGCGGCGTTCCAGGAGCCGCATTCCCACGATCAGCAGCTGGGCGATGAGGAAGTAGGCGATGAGGGCGCCGGTGAAGGCCGCGACCGTCTCCCCGGTGGAGGCCCGCTGCTCTTGGGCGACCCGGGTCAGGTCGCTGACGCCGATGAGCGACACGATGGCGGTGGCTTTCATCAGTTCGATGACGAGGTTGCCGAAGGTGGGCAGCATCTGCGCCCACGCTTGGGGCAGCACGACCGCTCGCATGCGCCGCCACCACGACATGCTGAGCGCGATCGTGGCTTCCACTTGGGCTTTGGGCACCGCGTTGATGGCGGCCCGCACGACTTCCGCCCCGTAGGCGCCGACGTTGAGGCCGAGCGCGAGCACGGCGGCGAAGAGCGCGTCGATCTTGTAGGGGACGAGCTGGGGGATCGCGAACGCCATCCAGTACATGAGGACGAGCGCGGCTACGCCGCGGAACGTTTCGGTGTAGCCGGTGGCGATGGCGCGCGCTACGGGGTTGCGCAGGGTGCCCATGACCCCCACGACCATGGCGAGGGCGAAGGCGAGCACGGCCCCGAGCAGGGTGATGAGGAGGGTGGTTCCGGCCCCGCTCAGGTAGAGCGGGAGCCGGTCGATGAGGAACTCCACGGCGGTATCCGTCCTTAGGCCTGGCAGAGCTGCTCCGTAGTCAGGTCTCCGGGGAGTTCTTGTTCGGTGAAGCCGAACGGTTCGAGGATTTCGAGGAGACGGCCGCTCGCTTTGAAGTCGGCGAGGACCCGGTTGACTTCGGCGAGGAGCTCGGTGTCGCTCTGCCGGAAGGCGAGACCGCCGGCAGGGGTGACTTCTTCCCCGTCCACGACGGGGATGAAGCCTTCGGTGACTTCGAAGTCGCCGCCGCGCTGGTTGAGGAGCCGGTTGAGGGAGAGGGTGCTCAGCGCGACCGCGTCGACCCGGCCGTTGCTGAGGAGTTCGTAGGCGCTGGTCTGGTTGTCCACGGTTTCGATCTGTGCTTCGGGAACTCCCGCGCCTTTGGCGTAGCCCTGTTCCACGGAGGCGTTGAGCACGGCCACGGTCACGTCAGGGTTGGCGGCGATGTCGTCGAAGGTGGTCAGGCCGTGCGGGTTGCCGGCGGGGACGAGGAACGCCTGGAGGACGCGGTAGGTCGGTTCCGCGAAAGCGACTTCGGCGCACCGTTCAGGGGTGATGTACATTCCGGCGGCGACCGCGTCGAACCGCTTGGCTTTCAGCCCGGGGATGAGCCCGTCCCAGGCCACGGATTCGGCACGGACTTCGGGAACGCCGAGTTCCGCGAAGATCGCGCGGAGCAGTTCGGGGGAGGAGCCGGTGACTTCGCCGTTCTCGTCGATGTAGCCGAAGGGGGCTTCGTTGTTGATCGCGACCTGGATGTAGCCCTGTTTCCGCAGGCTGTCGAGGGTCACAGTGTCTTCGGTGCGGGAGCAGGCGGCGAGTGCGGGACCGAACGCGATGGCGGCCAGGCCGATTCCTCCGGCGCGGAAGAGGCCGCGGCGGCTCACAGTTCCGTGGTCTGTCATGGTGTGGTTCCTGTCCGTTATCGCGGAAATGCGGGGATGTCGTGATGTGCGGGGCCGGCGGTGTTCCGGCCAGGGGACACCGCCGGGCTGTCGGGGAGCTGCACTGGACCGCGGGGTGCAGCACAGCTCCCCAGCAGCGGTTGCTCCGGCTGGTGTGGCCGGTGTCCGGTATCAGTCGGTGTCCGTGGCGTCCTCGGTGAGCAGCGGGTACGAGCCGTTCTCGTCGTGGACTTCGCGGCCGGTGACCGGCGGGGTGAACACGCAGAGGACGCGGAAGTCGGTCTTGGGGCGGACGGTGTGCCGCTCATGCCCGTTGAGCAGGTAGAGCGTGCCCGGTGTGATGAGGAAGGTTTCGCCGGTCTCGTCGTTGGTGACTTCTGCTTCGCCTTCGATGCAGTGCACCAGTTCGATGTGGTTGGCGTACCACATCGAGGTTTCGGTGCCCGCGTAGAGGACGGTTTCGTGGAAGGAGAAGCCGACGCCGTCCCGGGCCAGGACGATGCGGCGGCTGCGCCAGTTCTCGGTGACGACGTCGGCGTCGGTGCCGTTGATGTCGTCCAGGCTGCGCACGATCATGGGTGTCTTCCTTTCGGCTGGTAGAGGTGCGGCATCCCCACTGCTTTATGCGCGTGCATATGCATGTGCATGAAGCAGTGGAGCGTCGTCGCCGCAGACGTGCCGCAGGTGGACGGGGAAGGGCGCGAAGCACACCCGTCCGCGAGGGCTAGGGGAGATCAGGCGGGCTGGGGGGTGCGAACCGCAGCACGCACCGACTCGGCGAGGATGTCCAGCCCTTCCTCCATTTCGGCGACGGAAGTAGTGAGCGGAGGCAGCAGTTTGGCCACCTCGTCCTCGGGCCCGGACGTCTCCATGAGCAGACCGCGTTCGAACGCTTCGGCGCACACCCGCCGCGCGTCGCCTTCACCCGGCAGCACCAGGCCGCAGGCCATGCCGCGGCCGCGGACGCTCGCCCCGGCCTCCGCATGCTCGGCAGCGATCGCCTCGAGCCGCTCGGTGATGAGCTGCCCCTTGGCCAGGGTCTCCCGCTCGAGGGAGTCGTCGCGCCAGTAGGTGTTGAGCGCCACGGTGGCGGTGAGGAAAGCCGGGTTGAACCCGCGGAACGTACCGTTGTGCTCTCCGGGCTCCCACACGTCCAGTTCCCGTTTGAACAGGGTCAGCGCCATGGGCAGGCCGTAGCCGCTGATCGACTTCGACAAGGTGACGATGTCCGGCACGATCCCGGCTTCCTCGAAGCTGAAGAAGGGACCGGTCCGGCCGCAGCCCATCTGGATGTCGTCGACGATGAGCAGCAGTTCGTGCTCCCGGCACAGCTCCGCCAGGCCGCGCAGCCAGTCCGCTCTGGCCACGTTGATCCCGCCTTCGCCCTGCACCGTCTCCACGATGACGGCGGCGGGCCGGTCCAGGCCGCTGCCGCTGTCTTCCAGCAGGCTGCGGAGCCACAGGAAGTCGGGGACCTGCCCGTCCATGTAGTTGTCGAAGGGCATGGTGACGGTGTGGTTGAGGGGCACTCCCGCCCCTCCGCGCTTCATGGAGTTGCCAGTCACCGCGAGCGCGCCCAGCGTCATGCCGTGGAAGCTGTTGGTGAAGCTGATCACCGTCTCCCGGCCGGTGACTTTGCGGGCGAGTTTGAGGGCGGCCTCGACCGCGTTGGTGCCCGTCGGTCCGGGGAACTGCACTTTGTAGTCCAGGCCGCGGGGTTTGAGGATCACCTCCTCGAAGGTGTCGAGGAAGTCGCGTTTAGCGGTGGTGGCGGCGTCCAGGCTGTGGACGATCGAGTCGCTGCCGAGGTAGTCCAGCAGCGCGGTTTTGAGTGTCGGATTGTTGTGGCCGTAGTTGAGCGCTCCGGCTCCGGCGAAGAAGTCGAGGTAGCCGCGGCCGGTGTGGTCGTAGACGCGGCTGCCGCGTGCCCGGGTGAAGAGGGTGGGCCATCCCCGGCAGTAGCTGCGGACTTCGGACTCGAGTCGGGAGAAGGTTTCCATCGCGGATCTCCTTTGTCTCCGTTTCAGGGCAGGCGTCGAGGGCTCGGGGCACGGCCCGAGCGGTGTCGAGGGGTCAGCGCAGCGGACCGATCCGGACGAGGTCTTCGGGTTCGTGCTGCTCGGGGAGTTCTGCCGGGAAATGTCCGCGGTCGAACAGCGGAGTCCAGGAGAGGGCAGCGGACCGGGCACGGGCAAAAGAGGCGAACAGTGCTCGGGATGCCGTGTTGCCAGGGGTGACGGTGGCTTCGAGGTAGCGGATGCCGCGCTCGGTGATGCAGGAGCTGATGCGGTCGAGCATCCGGCGGGCCAGGCGGCGCCCGCGGAACGCGGGGTCGACCGCGACCTGCCAGAGGAAGTAGGTGTCGGGCGCGTCGGGACGCACGTATCCGGTGACGAAACCTCGGATCGTGCCGGTGCTGTCGCGGGCGACGAGCGATGTGGCGGCGAAGTCGCGGCACCACAGCACGTAGGCGTAGGGGGAGTTCACGTCCAGGTCGGAGATCCTGGCGAGGGCCCACAGCTGTCGGCCGTCGTCGAGTGTGGGCGGTTCGAGGGCCACGTCAGCGGCCTCGCCCGCCTTGAGCGAATGGTTACTTTCCGTATCTGAGCTATGTCGGTCCTCGGAAGGGGCTTGCTGTCCAAACACGTCGATGGACCCTAGCGAACGTTTCTGAGCAGGTTTTTCGCGAAAATTCGGGGTGATGTTTCGGTCCTCTTACTGCCGGGTAGGACAGCTCCCTTTGCCTTCATGGCTACTCTGCGCCACCACGCTTCTCCGCTTCCGCGACCACTGCCCCCGGGGGCGTTCGGGAGCCTCACCAGGCGATACCCCAGGGTTTGGTCAGATCTTTACGACCCCGGCGAGAGAGGACGCCGCAGAGCAGGAAATACGGCTAGCACCCTTCCCTGAGAAAAATCCAAGGGAACTTTAAGGGTGAATTAGCTCACACCAATTCGGTGCAAAGGACTGATCAATCACGGCGCCGCCGCACCGCCGATTTCCCTGCCCCGCAGGGCTTTCTGGCCTGGACCAAGGAGAGCGCGCCCACGCTCTCTGAGGGGGCGTTTGGGGGACCTTTTCTAGGACTTTGCGTAGTACGACCTACCGTAGTACTACAATCGGTCGAGACGAGAGGCGCTACGGCGCCCCATCGCCTGTCATCGCGGCCGGATCGCTCGACCGTGCGTGACGACAACAGCCACATAACGGCCACTGGAGTCAGAGCCAGCCGCGACAGGGCCCCGATCCCCGCGCCTTTGCCGGGGAGTTAGAGCCACGAGCCAGGATCGGAGGCGCCCGGTGAACCGCCTTTACCACGAGAGCGAAGACTGGGTCCGGCAAGGAGCCTGCCGCAACTACGACCCCGAGCTTTTCTTTCCGGTGAGCACCACCGGCCCCGGACGCGAAACCGTGGAACTCGCCAAAGCCATCTGCCGCAGTTGTACTGTTCGCCGAGATTGCCTGCGGTGGGCTCTGCGAGCCGGTGAAGCACACGGGGTGTGGGGGGCGACCACCCCCGAGGAGCGCCGCTATCTCCGCAGGGAACTGTCGCTGACGGTGAACTGACTCTGCCACACAACGACGATTCCGCGAGCCGCCAGGTGGTCAGGCCTGGCGGCTCGCGCATTGTGCTGCAACAACCGCGGTGCGGCGCGGTTGTCCCGCATTCGGGGTAACGTCAAAGAAAACGGGCACCTCCCGACGCGACTGCGGCCCACTGCGGCCGCGTCCTCTTCCGCCCGCTATGTGGAGACGTCAGAAAGGTCCTCAGTCGATGTCAGCCTTCTCCGCCTCATCCCCCGGCGGTCGCATCATCGCGCTGGTGACAGGTCTACTCACCGCCCTGGCTCTGTCCCTGGGGGTCGCCCCCACGGCACACGCGCACAACACCCTCGTCTCCTCGTCCCCCGAGGACGGGGCCACCCTCGACTCTCTCCCCGAGAAGGTAGTGCTGACCTTCAACGCGGAAGTGCTGGAGGGAGGCAACGGGATCGTCGTCACCGGCCCGGACGGCACCAACTACGCCTCTGGTGATGTCGTCATCGACGGGGTGGAAGCCTCCATCGACCTGGAACCGCTCACCCAGCCCGGCGAATACACCGTCGAATACCGGATCATCTCCGCCGACGGCCACCCGCTTTCGGACACCTTCACGTTCACCGTGGACGAGTCCGCTATCCCCGAGCCCACCGAGAGCCCGGCTGCTGAACAACCTGAAGAAGAGGAGCCCACGCCTGCCCCTGCGGAAACTGAAGGGACGGAGTCCGAGGACAGCACCTCGACAACCGGCGTGGGTCTTTCCGGTCCGCTCGGAGCGATCCTGGGAATCGTCCTGGGAATCGGCGTCATCGCGGTGATCGCAATCACCATCATCCGCCTGCGCCGCCGTCCTGGCTCCGGAGACTGACACCGCTCACGCCCCCTCCTGTCCCCTTCGGGAGGGGGTGTCACCGGTGCCCGTATCCGAGACGTCAGGAGTGGCGACGTACCAGCAGGATGCTGATGTTGTCCCGACCGGACGCGTTCATCGCAGCCTGCCACAAGTTGTAGACGGCGATGTTGTCATCGCCCGCTTCAGCGATGATGCGCTCCATCTCCTCCAGCGGAACCAGGTCGGACAGCCCGTCGCTGCACATCAGCCAGGCACCGGGCCCCGGCTCGGTGTCCTGGCCCACGTGCGGCACGATGGTCGAGTTGCCGCTGCCGCCCAGCGACTGGGTGATGTAGTTCGTCGTGACCGGACGGCCGTCCTCTCCCGGCGGTAGCACCGGGGAGTCGTCCTCGGACAACTGGATCAGTTGGGAGCCCTTCAAGCGATAGGTCCGGGAGTCCCCAACGTTGAACCAGTAGTTCGCGTCGGGCGTGAGCAGGACCCCCGCGACCGTGGTTCCCATCCCCGAGAACTCCACGTGCTGCCCGGCATGCTCCTTGATCTCATCGTCGATGTGTTTGAGCAGCAGACCCACCGCTTCCGGGCCGGTCAACTGGGCGCTACTCTCCGCCATCCGGTGGACCGCGTGCTCCGCGGCGATCTCACCGGCGGCGTGGCCTCCCAGACCGTCGGCGACCGCGACGACGACGGGATCAGCGAGGGGCAGCCAGCAGTGCACCGGAGCGTTCATTTCGGCGCCCGCGACCGTGAGCGCACCCATGACCACGGCATCCTCATTAGCCTGGCGGACAGCGCCTCTGTGCGTGAGGACTGTAACCTCGACTGCCCCACGAGCGACACCCATGCGCCCTACCTCCTGTTTCATCGGCATTACAGCCGAACAGTGCCAAGCAGCGCCCCGGCTGGACGGTAGCCAAGGCGCATGATCATGTAACCGTACCGATGGACGGTCGGCCGTGGTCAAAATCCATGTCCATCATGGCGGAAATCGTGCTGGTACGCAGTTCCCACGTGCCTGTCACCTCCGTAGTCGCTCCCGACAGCGGGTTACCGCTACACGAAGCGACCGTCGCCTCTTCCACCGCTGTCTCCCCGCTGACGGTGCGTCTCCGTCCGCATGGAGGGGAACCGCAGCGGACTCTGTTGTCCGCTCGTTTCCCTACGGCGTGTGTGATGCCCGTCGACGCACGGAGGTTCGCCCCTTTTTGGACAGCTTTTCCTTCCTGCCCCGCTACCGTGGCGCAAGACACCAAGCGGTGGAATCTTACGTGGTGAACCGCCGCAGGACAGGGAAGTCGGGAGCCGCGCCGCTGCATCCCCTGGAGCGGACCGCGGGTTCCGCGTCCGTACCCGTGGAGTCTCTGCCGGGGCCCGATCCCCGGTTCCGCTCCCACCGGTAGCTGAGGTTCTCGGCGGAACTGAGGAGTTCCGCGTTCCATGGCGCCGTCCCTCTCGCCGCTCCTCCCGGCATTGTCCCTCCGAGCACAGGGGCCGACGCGTCATCGCCGGGGCGGGGAAGTTGCGGAACTTCCCCTCGGGGGCCAGCTGCCGCGCTCACCGGTCCGACCGTGCCAGAGGCGCACTGCTGCACGTCACCAGCAGGCCAATGCCGTCCACCCTTCAGAATACGGTCCGGTAACCACCGGAATGCCCCAGGGTTCTGCCTCCGCGCCGCCCACGCGGGCAGCCCGCGTTCTGCCCCTCCCCCTGCCGCGCCCTCCTGTCTCGGTCAGAGGGGTCCGCCCAGCTCAACGACGGCCGCAGCGCAGACAACGCCGGTCAGGTAGAGCAGAGAATTCCGCACGCTGTTTCCGCGAAGTGGATACCACAGACGGCTGCCAGGGCTTGTCGCCCCCTGTCTGATCTGGCAGAATGGCGGACGTTGGGTGTCTAAGACGCAGACACACCTTTGCCTTTGTGCGCTCGCACCTGGCTTTTGCCAGCGGTATTTGCCGAGCGCTTTTTGTGTTTTTACCTCGGTTTAAAGGTGTGATCGCTGTGCGTCTGCCCTTGTCTGCTTTCTCTCGTTCCGCAATCCACGCAGTCGCCCAGCCGGGCTCGTCTTGGCGTGCTCTCATCCGCGCACAGTCCGACGCGGATTCCCACACCATCATCCCATCGCTCTGCGGAGAGCAGGCATACCCGACTGCTGCACTGAGGAGTCGCACGTGAAGATCGCTCTGATTGCCACCCATGCCACCCCGATTCCCGCACACAAGGGTGACCCCACCGACAGCGAAAGCCTGTACCTATGCCATCTGGCCCGGAACCTGGCCGCCCTAGGCCACCGGGTGACCATCCACACCCGATGCACTGACCCGCAGACCAGCGAACGCACCCGCATGGGACGCAGCGTCGTCGTGGCGCCCATTGTCGCCGGACCGCGGCGCCCCCTGCGTGAACAGGAGTACATCGAACACACCGGGACCTTCGCCCGCAGACTGACCGAGCAGTTGCGCGCCGACCCTCCCGATATCATCCACGCGTTCGGGTGGAGCAGCGGATTAGCCGCGCTCGCCGCGGTCCGCGACCTGGAACGCGACATCCCGGTCGTCCAAACCTTCCACTCCTTGAACGTCAGCGAGCAGCGGGTGGGCCTGCCCGCCAACCCGCAGCGGGTCCGATTGGAGGCCGCGCTCGCACACCACGCCAAAGCGGTTCTCGTCAACTCCGCTGACCAGCGCTTCGAACTCGCCCGGATGGGCGTGCCGCGCAGCCGCGTGTGCATCGTCCCCTTCGGCGTGGACACCGACCAGTTCACCGTCGAAGGTGCCGCGCACGGGCCGTGGCAGCGGCGCCGCTCCGCAGCTGGGCGGCCGCTGCGGATCATCGCGGTCACCCGCCTGGACCCACTCGGCGGCGTGGACACGCTGATCAGGACGATGGCGCGCCTCCCGGACGGGGAACTGCTCATCGTCGGCGACCCTGCACCCGAGCACCTCGCGATCGACCCGAACGCCCAACGCCTGGAACGGCATGCCAAGGAGGCGGGCGTCAACGACCAGGTCACGCTCACCGGAGCGGTCACCCGCCGGGACCTGGCCCGGATGCTGCGGTCGGCCGACGTGTTCGTCTCCACCGCCTTCTACGACCCCTACGGCAGTGCCGTCCTCGAAGCCATGGCCTGCGGCCTCCCGGTCGTGGCCCGCGCCGTGGGCGGCATCACCGGGGCCATGCTCGACGGCACCACCGGGGTGCTCCTCCGTTCCGCCCACCCCAGCACCCTCGCCCACGTCCTGCGGCAATTGGCTGCCGACACCACCCAGCGCACCGCCTACGGGATTGCCGGTGCTGACCGCGCTGCGTCCCGCTTCACCTGGGCCCGAGTTGCCGCGGAGACCGAACGGATCTACCAGAAACTGCTGCCTACCACTCCTGAACTGCCGCTGGCCTCCGGAAACGGCGCCTAGCGGATGCGTCGGCCACGCGCTGCCGGCCTGCAGCATTCCGCGCCGGATGCACCCGGCCGCGTGCGGCACCGTGCTCTGCACGGCTGCCGTCCAGGTTCCCTGTCCCGCATCCGTTCCGCTGCCGCCGACCGGCCCGCGGGCTGCGCGGTCTCACGCCTGCCACGGCTGCACTGCAGCGGCAGGCGGACCGGGGCCGGTCACCGCGGTGCTTCCGCGGCACGCATCCCCGCGACCGCGCGCGCCACATCTTCTTCCAAGGCGATCACCTGGTCAATGCCCGCGATCATGAGCAGTCGCCGCACCATTCCCTGGGAAGAGGCCACCACCAGGCCGATTCCGCGGTCTCGGGCATGCCGGTAGCTGGCGAGCAGCACGCCGATGCACCGGGAATCGCAGGACGCCACCTCGGAGAAGTCCAGGACGATCCCCCGGCAGGACTCCTCTGCCCCGATCACGGTCTCCAGGGTCTCAGCCAACACCTGGGAAGTGCCGGCATCCAGGTCTCCCTTGGGGGCGACAACGACCACGTCCCCCTCAGTCCTGGTCGCAATATCGAATTCCGCGCTCACGTCTCTCGCCCACCCTGACCGCCGCTGCTGCGACACCTCTGGCCTTTTCGCAGCCGTTTGCGGGAAAGCCGCGGGCTGTGGAATTGGCCGATCTGGGATTCCAGCGGCAACCCTAGCGCTCGCAGCGGGATCAAACAGAGCGGAAGCTACGCTCCGTCGCTTTGTGTCGCCACCGGTACATCCCATCGTTGAGGATTGTCACTTTTGCACGCCCGGGAAACCGGACTGGGTCACCTTCGTGCCCAATCTGTCCGCTTTTTATTCACCGGCGGCCATTACTGAGGGCTTGTTCCGCCATGAGCTGCTGGGCGACGTCCGTGACTTTCATCCCGTTGCGCTGAGCCACTTTGCGCAGTTCCTCGAACGCCTGCTGCGAGGTGAGCCCGCGCGCGTGCATGAGGATCCCCTTGGCCTGGTCGATCACCGTGCGTGCAGACATCGCCCGGCGCATGTGCACGGCCTCCCGCAGCGCGTCGGCATCCCGGCCGAGGCTGCGCAGGGTGGTGACCACATGCTCGGCGAGCATGGCGAGCGGCAGCACCATGGTGTCCGGGGAGAGGCGGTTCCCCCGGCAGGTGTGGACACCGAGCGTCAAAATCTCACCGTCGAGATCGCACGGATAAGTGATCGAAGAGTGGTCCCCGCACTGGACGGCCATACTGGGATACTCCGGCCACCGCTCATCCCTCAGAATGTCCGCCACCACGACAGTGTGACGTTCCCGAACCGCTTGCACGGTCGGCCCCTGACCTGTTTCGTACTGGTACTCGAAAGCAGTGGCGAGGTCGGAGTGGGAGGCGGCATAGTCCACGACCACGTGGCGCCCCTTGAAGTCCACGCTGGGGTCGCGCTCCTCAGGGTGCGTGTCGCGCCACACCACCACGAGCGCCGCGGAGCACTCGGGCACGTGCCGCACCATGAGCTGGCTGACCTGATCCAGTACCCGGTCCCGGGCACCGTCCACGATCTGGGCCAGCTCGCCAATGCCCCGCGCCAAGCGTTCGACCCACATCGCTCCTCTGCCTCCCTCCCCCTCTGAGGAGGCAGCATCGCCGCCTCACTTTGTCACAGTAGCCACTCCGAAGACCTGCATAGCGCTCCTGACGTTGGGACTGCCACCCGTTTTTTCGCCCAATTCCTCGTAAAGATTCACCTAACGGCGGCCGTGTTTCAGGGTACGGTTCCACGCATCAACGCCATCCTGCCGGACAGCCGGGGAACGGAATCGGGAGCCGCAGCGTGCCGGAGCACCTCGCGAAACTAGAAGACGCGATCGCGGAACTGCGCGACCGGATCGCCGCACTGCGGGCCACGCACGCGATGTACCCGGACGACGGGGCCACCACCGCGGAAGCCGCGCTGGCCGAACTCGGATTCGCCGAACGGCTCCTGCGGGAATGTGGAGAACGCCTGGCCACCCTCGTCAGTCCGGCGACCGTGCGCCGCAACGACAACGAGCGGACCCTGCTCCGCGCCATCTTCCACGAACTCAGCATCCCGGTGGTCCTGCTCGACCACGAGGGCTACATCCGCCGGATCAACGCCATGGGCGCGAAACTGCTGGACAGCACGCCCGGCTACCTGGCAGGCAAACCGTTCTCCATCTTCGTGGACCTGCGATCCCGGGCCGCGCTCCGCAGCTGGCAGGCCGCGGTCTCCCAGGGCGGGGAGACCGCATCGTTCGACTCGCGGCTGGCCCGGCGCGGCTACGTCGAAGACGTCCGGTTGACCATCAGCCGCCTCGACGTCCCCAGCGAACCCAACCCGCTGCTGCTGGTCGCCATGTCCCCCTCCCTGCATCCCAGCAGCGACACCGGCCCCGCCCCCTTGGAGACCGAAGTTGAAGACCAGGTCGTGGTGCTCGCCGCCCGGCGGCTGGACGTGCTCACCCGGATGACCCGACTCCTGCTGCGCAGCGTAGGGTCGAGCCGGACAGGGACCCCGCTCGTCCTCGACGAAGCAGCCGCGCTGCTCGCCGACTCCTACGCCGACTGGGTGGTCATCGACCTGTGCGAGGCCCCCGGAAAACCGGACCGGCTCCGCCGCACCGCTGTCGCAGGCCCCTCCGGATCCGAGCTGAACGGGCTGGTGCGCTCGCTGGAGCCGGACGCTGCACCGCTGCCGCGCGAGGTCCTCACCACCAGTAAAACCGTGCTCCGGCAGCTCATCGACGACGAGACAGAATTCGGCGCCACGCTGGACGGCCTTCCGGTGCTGAGCGCGTTGCGGGCCCGCTCCCTGCTCTGCGTTCCCCTGCGCGACCACGACGACGTGGTGTACGGAGCCCTCACGTTGATCCGGTGCAGCAACCGTTCCTCTTTCCGGTTAGCCGACCAAGGGCTGCTCGAAGAGATCGGCGAGCACATCGGGATGGCCCTCGCCAAGGCCTAACCCCGAGGGCTTGCCGACAAAAACCCTTCCTGACCTCGGGATTTGACATTTGTCAACCCCACTGCCGTGGGTTTTTCACCGGGGAGCCGTGACAGAGGCGCCTACCCCGGACTGGCGGATCGCGCGACGCTTGAACCATGAACACGACGTCTCAGAACCGCAGCGTCGCCATCCACGTGAGCGACCTCCACCAGTCCTACGGCAGTTTCGAAGCTGTCCGGGGCGTCTCGTTCACGGTCGCCCCCGGCGAACTGTTCGCCCTCTTGGGCACCAACGGAGCAGGGAAAACCACCACGATCGAAACCCTCGAAGGCTTCCGCCGCCCCACTCGCGGGTCGGTGCGGATCTTCGGGATCGACCCGTTCGGCCAGCCTCCGGAGCTGCGTCCCCGGGTCAACGCGGTCCTCCAGCACAGTGGACTGTTCGAAGAGCTCACCGTCACGGAGAGCATCGAACTGGCCCGGGACCTGGCGGACGACCCCATGGACACCGCCGAAGTGCTGGAGGCCGTGGTGCTGGCCGACAAAGCCCGGAACACGGTCCGCTCGCTGTCCGGTGGAGAACGGCGCCGCCTCGACCTGGGGCTAGCGATTCTCACCCGCCCCGACGTGCTCTTCCTCGACGAGCCCACCACCGGCATGGACCCGGAAATGCGCCGGGAAACCTGGAAGATCATCAGCAGCCAGGTGGCGCGCGGCGCAGCTGTCGTACTCACCACGCACTACCTGGAGGAAGCAGAACGGCTCGCCGACCGGCTCGCCATCATGCACCGCGGGGAAATCCGGGTCTCGGGCACGGTCAGCGAAGTGGTCTCCCAGTGGGGCGACCGGATCAGCTTCCGTCTGCCCTCCCACATCCGCTCCCGGGAACTGCCGGAGCTCCCCGGGGCTGAACTCACCATCGACGTCCGCGGCGACCACCAGTGGGCGGTGTACACGGTCACCACCGGCACTGACCCCGCGACCCGCACCCACCACGCACTCCTCCCCCTCCTGAAGTGGGCAGAAGAGCGCTCTTTGGACCTTGAACGGCTGGAGTCCCGTCCCGCCTCCCTCGAAGACGTGTTCCTCGCCGTCGCGCAAGGAGACGTCACCGACCTGGTGGACCTCTGACCCGACCGTCCCATGCTTGGAGAGGAGCCCTCATGACCACGGCCACCGCCGCCACTCCCCCGGCGTCCGACTCGCAGACGCCGCGGAAACCCGTCAGTGTCCTGCGGCAGGCCCTGCGCCTCACCCGCACCGAGTTCACCCTCTTCTACCGGTACCAGATGGCGTTGTACTCGGCTGCCCTGCCGCTGATCTTCCTGCTTCCCCTGTCCGTCTTCGAACCCTACGACGTGCTGCCCGGCGTGGACACCACCGTCCTGTCGCTGACCTGGTTCTTCCCGATCGCCGCCCTCACCGTCGGGCTCTCCCACGTCCCCAACGTCTACGCGATCCGCCGGGAACGGCTGATCCTCAAACGGCTCCGCGTCTCCGGGGTCACCCCGGCCGCGATCTTCACCTCCACGGTCCTGTCCGTGTTCAGTGTCGTCGTCGTGCAGACCGTGCTGGTCGCGGCTCTCCTCGCCGCGCTCAAGGAAGTCTTCCCGACAGCCCCGGTCCTCTTCCTGGTGTCCCTCGCGCTGACCACCGTCGTCATGGTGCTGCTGGGGGTGCTGATCGCCAACTTCGCCCGCAACGGCGAAAGCGCGCAGATCATCTCGATGGTGCCGTTCTTCCTCCTGATAATGCTGAGCGGCCTGTTCGTCCCCGTGGATCTTTTGCCGGACGGCATCGCGATGACGATCGGCCTGCTCCCCATGCTGCCTGCGGTCCGACTCGCCCAGTCCGCCTACCTCGGCTACGACCTGTTCGACGGGATTTCGAACGCGGAAGCGGCCACGGGCGTGGACCTGTGGCTGGCTGCCGGCCCCTCCCTGCTCATCCTGGTCGCCTGGATGGTGCTCCTCACCCTGCTGCTGCGGATCTTCCAGTGGGATCCGCGCGTCAACAAGTGAGAGACCACTGCGGCGGTCTGCTCTGCTCTTCGGAGCAGACCGCCGTTACCCTCTCCATGAGAGGAGCTCCCCATGCCACGATCGCCCTCCCACTGGTCCGACATACCTCAAGCCGACGAACGCAGCATGCGACGGCTGCGGATCACCCGCTGGTTCGTGCTCATCTGCGTAGCCTTGTACGCCGTCTTCATCCTGGTGATGGCGCTGGTCCAGGTGGAGCTGGCGTTCACTTCCCCGGAGGAGGTGCAGTGGGGGCCGCTCTCCTGGTCCGGGATGACGCTGCCCTGGTATGCGGCGCTCCTCCTCGTGCTGGCCGGGGCCGTGGCCGTGCTCACCGTTCTTCTTGTCCGCTGCCGGATCAACGGGCGGCGCTCCTGTCCCCCTGCGCTGCTCTACTGGTCGCTCGGAGTGCTCCTCGCCCTGGTCTCGGTCATGGACGTGACCGTGTTCTCCGTTGCGATCGTGGCCACGTGGTGGTCGGCAGCGATCCTCGTCATCCCGCGCCGCACCGCAGTCCTCTTGTCCACGGCCGTCGTCGGCTTCCTCATCAGCTACACCCTGGTCCTGTCCTCGCAGCCGTCCGTGGTCGCGCTGGCGTTCATCATCCTCAACCTTCCGATGGCGCTGCTCAACGCGGCAGGGAGCTTCTCGGTGGTGTGGCTGTGGGAAGTCGCCCGCGAAGCCACCCTGGCGCGGGAGGCGCGGGCCCGGCTCGCGGTCAGTGAGGAACGGCTGCGGTTCGCCCGGGACATGCACGACCTTCTCGGCCACAGCCTGTCCGGTATTGCAGTGAAAAGCGAGCTCGCCGCCCGGCTTGCCCGGAGCGACCCGGAGCGCGCCGCGGCAGAAATGGCCGAAGTGCAGCGGATCGCCCGGGAAGCACTGCGCGAGGTGCGGGCCGCCGTCAGCGGATACCGCGCCGTGAACCTGGCCGACGAACTGGCGAGCGTGCGCTCCGTGCTGCTGGCTGCGGGGGTCTCCGCCACGGTCACGGGCAACCCCGCGGACATCCCAGCGCAGTCCCAGTCCTTGATCGCGTGGCTTGTCCGGGAGGGGGCGACGAACGTGCTGCGGCACAGCAGCGCACAGCGCTGCGACATCACGCTCTCCCGCCAAGACCGCACCTGGGTGGTGGAGGTGTACAACGACGGGGTGCGCGCCGGGAAAGCCACCAGGTTCGGCAACGGGCTGACCGGCCTGTCGGAGCGGGTGGCCTCCGCCGGCGGCACTCTCACCGCGAGCCACACCTGCAACGGCGGCTTCCTGCTGCGCGCGGTCCTGCCCGTCCCCGCCTCCGTCGAGGAGCCGGTCAGGGAAACCCAGGAGAAGAAAGCTGTCGCATGATCCGAGTGGTCCTCGCTGACGACGAGCGCCTCGTGCGGGGCGCGATCGCCACGCTGCTCAACTTGGAAGACGACGTGGAAGTCGTCGCGGAAGTGGGCCGGGGCGACGAAGTGGTGGCCACAGTGGTGAAGCACCGCGCGGACATTGCGGTGCTCGACGTGGAAATGCCCGGCATGACCGGGTTGGAGGCCGCAGCCGCACTGCACCAGGAGGTCCCCTCCTGCGGCATTCTCATCCTCACGAGTTTCGGCCGCCCCGGCTACCTGCGCCGTGCGCTGGCCGCGGGGGCGCGGGGGTTCCTCGCCAAGGACGCGCCCGTCGACCAGTTGGCCGGGGCGATCCGCACCGTGTACCGCGGGGGGCGTTTCATCGACTCTGAGCTTGCAGCCGACGCGATGATGGCCGGGGAGAATCCGCTCACTGCCCGGGAGATCGACGTCCTCCGCGCCGCCTCGACCGGGGCGTCGGTCGCCGCTATCGCCCGCACCCTGCACTTGAGCGAAGGCACGGTGCGCAACTACCTGTCGAGCGCGATCTCCAAACTGGGGGAGGCCAACCGCATCGCGGCGATCCGCAAAGCCAATGCGATGGGCTGGCTGTGACCCTGCCGCTGGCCTTCCAGCCGATACCTCCGCGCTAGGCGGCGGACCTGCGCGGGACTCCTCACCCGCCGAGCAGCATCCGCTCCTGCTGCTCCGCAGGGCGAGGTTCGAGGAACCGCAGCACAAGCATCGCCGTGTCGTCGGTGTGCCCGCCCGGCGCGAACGCCTCCAGTTCCCGGCCGATACGGGAGATGACCGCCTGCGCGGTCAACCCAGAGCACCGGGAGAAGATCTCCACCAGTCCTTCATCGCCGAGCATCTCGTCGCCGTTGCGCCGCTCGGTAACCCCGTCGGTCACCGCGAGCAGGACATCGCCGGGCTCCACCTCCACGGTTTCGGTGAAGAACTCCACGTCCTCGAAAGCCCCCAGCAGCGGTTGAGAGGTCGCCAGCGTGGTGACCTCGCCGTGGCGGTTCAACCGCAGCGGCAGTGGATGCCCGGCGGAGACGAGCCGGATGTGCATCCCGCGTTCCGCGTTCGGCCCGATCGGGGTCATCTCCCCGTACAGCATGGTCAAAAACCGGATGGTGAGGCTTTCTTCCAGGATCGCGAAGTTGAGCCGGTGCATGATGTGCGCGGGGGAGAAGCCTTCCCGGGCCAGGGCACGCAGCGTGTGCCGGGCCAGTCCGGTGACGGCGGCGGCCTCCGGGCCGGTCCCGCACACGTCCCCGATCGCAAAACACCAGCGCCCATCAGTGGCGAACAGGTCGTAGAAGTCCCCGCCCACCACGGTGCGCTCCCCAGCGGGCTGGTAGAACACCGCGTAGTCCACGCCGGGAACCACGGGCTGCTTCTCCCGGGCGGGTAGCAGGCTGCGCTGCAACGCTTCGCTCATGGACGTCTGCGCTGAATACAGCCGCGCGTTCTCCATGGCCGAGGAGACCCGCTGGGCCAGGTCGGCGGCGAGGTCCACGTCCTCTTTCGGGAAGTCTTCGCCGACGTCCCGCCCGATCGTGATCCGGCCCAGGATGCGGCCGTACGCGGTCAGCGGCAGGCTGATCCCCGGCCCTTGGGCAAGCTCCAGGCTGAGCTCGTCCCCCAGGCCGGCCGCGACCACTTTCTCGACCGGCCACAGCGGCCCAGGGTCCCGCCGCTCTTCAGGCATGAGCGCGGTCACCAGGTCGCGGAGGATGTCGGTGACGTTCTCGTCCCGGTGCATGGCGAACGCCAACTGGTGGGTGCCCAGCTCGTCGACCGTGTGCACCACACACCAGTGGCCCAGCCGCGACGTGCTGAGCTGTGCGGCGAGCGCCGCGGTCATCTGCTCGTCGAGCGTCCCGGACAGCAGGTCGTTGGCTTCGGCGAGGAAACTGAGCGCGGCCCGCCGGTGGATTTCCACTTGGGCGAGGCGGGCGCGTTCCACGGTGAGGGCGATCCGGTCAGCGGCTTCTTGGAGGCGGCGGGCCGCGTTCTTCCCGAAGTGGCGGACCCGGCGGGAAGCGACCCCGATCAGCCCGGTGATCCTGCCGTCGACACTGAGCGGTGCGGTGACCAGGGACCGCATTCCTGCGGCGGCGAGCACTCCCCGGTGGGCGCTGGCGATCATCAAGTCGTCGTTGATCATCGGCCGGGCTTCCGGGGTGGCAGCGGGGAAAGTCTCTTCGATGCGGCTGCGGAACGGCCGCCACGGGCCTGCGGAGAGTCCGACCGCGGCAGCCATCTCCCATTCGGTGTGGTCGGCGGTGGCGAGCGCGATATAGGCGGCGTCTCCGCCGAGCACCACGCGGACGTGCTCCACGATCCGTTCCAGGAGTTCCGAGGGGGACAGCCGTGCGGAGAGCAACGCGTCGAGGCGCGCCCACGGTTCCGGCGGGCTGGAGCGTGGGTGGCTGCGGATGCTCCGCGGCGGCGACAAGGAGGAGCGTGCGGTTTCTTTAGTGCGTTCCTGAGTCGAGATCCGGAACCAGACTGCTTTGTCGTCCCTGCTGTAGCTGACTCCCCACGTGTCGGCGATCGCCTCCGCTAAAGCGAGGCCCAGGCCGCCACGGCTGTCCTCGTCTGAGGAGAGGACGACACGGAGGGGACCGGCTTTGGGCAGCGCCTGATGCGGCACCCGGTCGGCGACCACCACCTCGACATCGCTGCCGATCAGGCTTACGGTGAGTTCCAGGGTCGTCTTCGCGTGGACGACCGCGTTGGTGACGAGTTCGCTGGTCAGCAGGACGATCTCGTCTGCGCTCCGCTGCACCTCCCAGTGCTGCAGTGTGTCTTTGACGAACGTGCGTGCCTCCCCCACCGTTTCCGGGGTGGGTGAGAACTCTCGGCGGACGGTTTTCGTGACACTGTGTGGCATGGCGCAGCCGTGGATCTTTCAGCGGGCGGAGCGGACTATCGAATATGCCGACCTATTGCGAGAATAGGCGGCGCTGCCCAGTTCTGGACAGCATCGGAACCGGATGCTTGGGCCGGTTTGTTCCGGGTGGTGAAATTCCCCCACGCTGCCGAAACGTCATAGTAATGATCAGGTGTCTGATTAACGTAGTGCATCGCGGTCGTGGGGGAACTCTGAGGCCGGACTCTCTTGGGTGACGCCGCACGCCTGGACGCACGCAGCCAATGCTTCAGCCGCTGGAGGAGGGGATTTGATGCCCAGGTTGATGCCCAGGATGAAGAACCGGACCCTGACCGAAAGCGAATTGGATGCCTTGCTTGACGCGCTCTACCGGATGCGCGACGGGGATTTCACCGTGCGGCTCTCCCCCCGTGGTGCGACCAGGTTCAGCGAAGTCGCCCGCGTGCTCAACGAGGTCTTCGACCAGTGCGAGCAGTTGAGCAACGAAGTGCAGTGGGTCAGTGAAACGGTCAGCACGGACGGGCGGCTGTCCGAACGTGTCTCGATCAGTCCGGCCCGTGGCTCCTGGGGCCAGAGCGTGCGGGCGCTCAACCAGATGCTCGACGAGGTCAGTGAGCCGGTGACCGCGGTGGCGCGGATTCTGGACTCGGTGGCCAACGGCGACCTTTCACAGCGGGTGGATCTGGCCAGCCGGCACGGGGAGCTCCACGGCGACCTGCTGCGGCTCGCCACGTCGGTGAACCGGATGGCGGACCAGATGTCGGAGTTCGCGGGCGAGGTCACCCGGGTGGCGCGCGAAGTCGGCACCGAAGGCAAGCTCGGCGGCCGCGCCAACGTCAAAGGCGTCTCCGGCATCTGGAAAGACCTCACCGACAACGTCAACTCCATGGCCGACAACCTCACCAACCAGGTGAGGGACATCTCCCAGGTGACGACGGCGGTGGCCCGCGGCGACCTCACCAAAAAGGTCACCGTGGACGTCCAAGGCGAAATGCTCCAGCTCAAAGACACCGTCAACACCATGGTCGACCAGCTGTCGACCTTCGCCGACGAGGTCACCCGGGTGGCGCGCGAAGTCGGCACCGAAGGCAAACTCGGCGGCCGCGCCAACGTCAAAGGCGTCTCCGGCATCTGGAAAGACCTCACCGACAACGTCAACTCCATGGCCGACAACCTCACCAACCAGGTGAGGGACATCTCCCAGGTGACGACGGCGGTGGCCCGCGGCGACCTCACCAAAAAGGTCACCGTGGACGTCCAAGGCGAAATGCTCCAGCTCAAAGACACCGTCAACACCATGGTCGACCAGCTGTCGACCTTCGCCGACGAGGTCACCCGGGTGGCGCGCGAAGTCGGCACCGAAGGCAAACTCGGCGGCCGCGCCAACGTCAAAGGCGTCTCCGGCATCTGGAAAGACCTCACCGACAACGTCAACTCCATGGCGGACAGCCTGACCCACCAGGTGCGCAACATCTCCCAGGTGACGTCGGCGGTGGCGGCAGGAGATCTGACGAAGAAGATCACCGTGGACGCCCAGGGCGAGATCCTGGAGTTGAAGGACACCGTCAACACGATGGTCGACCAGTTGTCCGCGTTCGCCGACGAAGTCACCCGGGTGGCGCGCGAAGTCGGCACCGAAGGCAAACTCGGCGGCCAGGCGCATGTGAGCGGCGTGTCGGGGGTGTGGAAGGACCTCACCGACAACGTCAACTCCATGGCCAACAACCTGACCCACCAGGTGCGGCAAATCTCCGTGGTGACGACAGCGGTGGCCCGCGGCGACCTCACCAAAAAGGTCACGGTCAACGCCAAGGGCGAGATCCTGGAGTTGAAGGACACCATCAACACGATGGTCGACCAGCTGTCGACCTTCGCCGACGAAGTCACCCGGGTGACGCGCGAAGTCGGCACCGAAGGCAAGCTCGGCGGCCGCGCCAACGTCAAAGGCGTCTCCGGCATCTGGAAAGACCTCACCGACAACGTCAACTCCATGTCGCACAACCTGACCACTCAGGTGCGCAACATCTCCCAGGTGACGACGGCGGTGGCCCGCGGCGACCTCACCAAGCGGATCACCGTGGACGCCCAAGGCGAGATGCTGGAGTTGAAGGACACCATCAACACGATGGTCGACCAGCTGTCCACGTTCGCGTTGGAGGTCACGCGGGTCGGCCACGAAGTGGGTATTGAAGGCAAGCTCGGCGTCCAAGCGAAAGTGGCCGGCGTGTCGGGGGTGTGGAAGGACCTCACCGACTCCGTCAACGAGCTGGCGAAGAACCTCACCACGCAGGTGCGGGCGATCGCGTCGGTGGCGAGCGCGGTGGCCCGCGGCGACCTGACCCAGTCGATCCAGGTGAGCGCCCGCGGGGAGCTGGCCACGTTGAAGGACAACGTCAACCTGATGGTGTCCAACCTGCGGGAGACGACCGCGGCCCAGCGGGACGAGGACTGGTTGAAGAGCAACCTGGCGCGGCTGTCCGGCCTCCTCCAGGGGCGCCGCGACCTCAACGAGCTGGCACGCCTCATCATGACCGAGGTGACCCCGCTCGTGGACGCCCAGCACGGCGCCTGCTACCTGCCGGAGGACGAGAACGACACCGAGACCTTCCGGCTCTACGCCGGCTACGGCTACCAGCCGAGTGAGGAGCGCCGCCGGATCACCGCGGGCCAGGGACTGGCCGGGGAGGCTATTGCGCAGCGCAAGGAGCTGATCGTCCACAACGTCCCCGGCGACTATGTGCGGATCGAATCAGGACTGGGCGAGGCGCCTCCGTTGAGCCTCGCCATCTTCCCGATCGTGTCGGAAGACCGGGTGCTCGGCGTGATCGAACTGGGCTCCTACGGCACGTTCCGGGAGATCCATCTCAACTTCCTGCGACAGCTGGTCAGCCTGCTCAGCGCCACGATCACCACTATCCTGGCCAACTCCAAGACCGAGTACCTGCTGGCCCAGTCGCAGCAGTTGACGACCGCGCTGCAGGAGCGCTCCAACGAGCTGCAGCGCCAGCAGGAGGAGCTGCGCCGCAAGAACGCGGAACTGCACAGCAAGGCGGGGCAGTTGGCCAGCCAGAACCGCGCGATCGAACTGCAGAACCGGCAGATCGAGCGAGCCCGGCGGTCCTTGGAGGACCGGGCGCACCAGTTGCAGGTGTCCTCCAAGTACAAGTCGGAGTTCTTGGCGAACATGTCGCATGAGCTCCGTACCCCGCTCAACAGCCTGCTGATCCTCGCGCGGCTCCTGGCCGACAATAGCGAGAAGAACTTGACCCCCAAGCAGGTGGAGTTCGCGCAGACCATCTACAAGGCCGGCAGTGACCTGCTGCAGCTCATCAATGAGATCCTCGACCTGTCCAAGGTTGAGGCCGGGCGGATGGAGCTGAACCCGAGCCACGTGTCCATCAGCCAGCTGGTGGACTACGTGGAGGCGTCGTTCCGTCCACTGGCCAGCGAAAAGGGACTGGCGTTCGCGGTGGAGGTGTCCCCGGACGTCCCCGACCAGTTGTGGACGGACGAGCAGCGGCTCCAGCAGGTGCTGCGCAACCTGCTGTCCAACGCCGTGAAGTTCACCAGCAGCGGCGAGGTACGGCTGGTGATCGAACCGGCGTGGGCCGTGGAGGACATCGACGTGGACACGTTCACCGACCCCGACGAAGTGATCGCGTTCTCCGTGATCGACACCGGGATCGGTATCCCCGAGGACAAGCTCCAGTTGATTTTCGAAGCGTTCCACCAGGGCGACGGCGGCACGAGCCGCCGGTTCGGCGGCACCGGCCTGGGGCTGTCGATCAGCCGCAACATGGCGGAACTGCTCGGCGGGGAGATCCGCGTGTCGAGCACCGTGGGGGAAGGCAGCACGTTCACCCTCCTGCTGCCGGTGCGGCTGCCTGAGGGCACGTCTGAGCGGATGTACCGGTCGCTCAGCGACGCGGACGTGGTGACCTCGTTCGACAGGCCCACGGACACGGTCGTCCTGCCCACGGAAACGCCCGGGCCCAAGGCCGCGGACACCGATCCGCTCGCCTCGTCCGAGGACGAGCCCTACGTGCCGGTGCTGACCGCAGAGTCCGTGCCGCAGGCCGCGGGCGGCCCCCAGCAGGACGACGTGTTGGCGGGCAAGCGGGTGCTCATCGTCGACGACGACATCCGGAACGTGTTCGCGCTCGCGAGCGCGCTGGAAGCGCACGGCCTCGAAGTGCTCTACGCGGACAACGGCCGGGAGGGGATCGCGAAGCTGGAAGCCAACGAGGACATCGACCTGGTGTTGATGGACATCATGATGCCCGAGTTGGACGGTGACGCCACTACCCGCATGATCCGGGAGATGCCGCAGTTCGCGGACTTGCCGATCATTTCGCTGACGGCCAAGGCGATGCGGGGCGACCGGGAGAACAGTCTGGCCGCGGGAGCCTCGGACTATGTGAGCAAGCCCGTGGATCTCGACCACCTGCTGAATGTCATGCGGCGGTGGTTGGATCGCGGTAAGAGTGACAACAGCACAAGCCGGGAGCAGTGACCGTGTCCTACAAGGCCAACATCCTCCTCGTCGACGACCGCGAGGAGAACCTCACCGCCCTCGAAGCCATCCTGAGCTCGCTGGACCAGAACCTGGTCCGTGCGAACTCAGGTGAGGCCGCGTTGAAGGCACTGCTCGAACGGGACTTTGCGGTGATCCTGCTCGACGTGGTCATGCCGGGGATGGACGGGTTCGAAACCGCGACGCACATCAAGCAGCGGGAGAAGACCAAGGACATCCCCATCATCTTCCTCACCGCGGAGGGGATCGACCGCCACCGGGTGTTCCGGGGATATGCCAGCAGGTTTGTCGACTACATGACCAAACCGCTGGACCCGTGGCTGCTGCGTGCCAAGGTCGAAGTGTTCTTGGAGTTAGACCGGCTGAAGCGGCAGTTGCACAGCCAGACCGAGCTGCTGCGCCGGGACCTGTCCTCCAGCGCCGCCGGCGTGGAGATGGTGGTTGCTGAGCTGTCAGCGCTGGTCAACGAACTCAACGACACGTTGGAAGAGGTGCGGGAGCGGTCCGCCGGCGACCAGCGGGTGCTGGACATGGTCCAGGAACTGGACGCCCCGACCCAGCGGCTCACCCGGCTGGTGCAGGCACTGCGGCCACAGCGGTGATGCCGGACCGCCTCCCCGCGGCGGCGGGCCGTGGCCGGGGCGGCCTGATCAACTGTCGAATCCCATTCCGACCGCGTCCAGGGCGCGCAACCAGAGGTTGCGGCGGCCGCCGTTGCGGTCGGCTGCCGCGATCGAGCGGCGGGTCAGCTCGATCCCGAGGTAGCGGAGCGGTTCGGGCGGGAACGGGATCGGTTTGCTGCGGACCATCGCGGTCCGGGTGCGTTCGGTCTCGACCCCGGCGAGCCGGTCCAGCATGACTTCGGCACCGAACCGGGTCGCCCCCACACCGAGCCCGGTGAAACCGGCGGCGTAGGCGAGCCGTCCCCCGTACGCGGTGCCGAAGAAGGCGCAGAACCGGCTGCACGTGTCGATCACCCCGCCCCACTTGTGGGTGAACCGCACGTCTTCCAACTGCGGGAACGTGGTGAAGAAGTGCTCCGCCAGCCTCTGGAAGGTCTCCGGCCGCTGGTGGAACTCGGGGCGCACTTTGCCGCCGTAGTGGTAGATGACGTCGTAGCCGCCCCACAGGATGCGGTTGTCCGCGGTGAGCCGGTAGTAGTGGAACTGGTTGCTCGCGTCCGACATGCCCGCGCGGCTGGCCCAGCCGATCGCTTCCCGCTGCTCGGTGGTGAGCGGCTCGGTCATCAGCGCATAGTCGTACACGGGGGCGACGAAGTGGCGGATGCGGCGGAGCGGACCGGGGAACGCGCCCGTCCCCCACGCTACCTGCCGGGCCCGCACGGACCCGTGGCGGCTTTCCAGCCGCAGCCGACCGGGTTCGGAGCGGATCGCCCGCACCGGGGTGTGCTCGAAGATCCGCACGCCTAAGCGCAGGCATGCTTCGCGGAGCCCCCAGGCGAGTTTGGCGGGGTGCAGCATGGCCACCCCGTCACGGTCGTAGATGCCGCCGAGGTAGGTAGGCGAGTTCACTTCGGCCCGCATCTGGGCGGCATCCAGGTCGACGACGTCGTAGCCCAGGTCCCGCATCCGCTGCGCGTCTTCGCGGAGCCCGGGGAGCTGCCACTCTTCAGTGGCGGCGATGATGGCACCGGTGCGTTCGAATTCGCAGTCGATGCCGTACCGTGCCACGGCCTCCGCGATCCGGTCGAGGTTTTCGTGGCCCAGCCGTTCCAGTTCGGCGATTTCGTCGGGCCACCGCTCCACCCCGTTGGCGTGGCCGTGGGTGAGGCTGGACTCGCAGAAGCCGCCGTTGCGGCCGGACGCCGCCCATCCCACGGTGCGTGCTTCCAGCAGCACGACGTCCCGGTCAGGGTCGCGTTCTTTGGCGAGCAGCGCAGTCCACAGGCCGCTGTAGCCGCCGCCGACCACAGCCAGATCGGTGGTGATGTGTCCCCGCAGCTCCGGTTCCGGTTCGGGAACCGTGTGGCCCGCGACCTGGGGGTCCTGCCAGAACACCGTGGGTTTGGCGTCGGCGAGTGCGGCAGCGGCCAGACGTGCGAGAGCGGACACGGGATATCCCTCTTCTCGTCGGGAGGGTCGGCGCCCAGGTCAGGAGCGCCGCCGGGCGAGGATGATGTTGGTGATGGCGAGCAGCACACCCACCACGAAGATCAGCGTGCCCATCACGTTGACCTGCGGGGGGATGCCGACACGGGTGGAACCCCAGATCCACAGCGGGAAGGTGGTGAGGTCGCCGCTGACGAAGCTGGTGATGATGAAGTCGTCCACTGACAGCGCGAACGCCAGCAGGCCGCCCGCCATGATTGCGGGGAACAGCATGGGGAAGGTCACCAGCCGGAACGTGGTCCAACTGTCCGCGCCGAGGTCGCGCGCGGCTTCCTCAATGCTGGGGTCCATGGTCATGACCCGGGCCCGCACGGTGATCGCCACGAACGAGATGCTGAACATGACGTGCGCGATGATCACGGTGGTCATGCCCAGGGTCAGGTTGAGGGCGATGAACAGCGACAGCAGTGACGCGCCGATGACGACTTCGGGTGCGGAGATCGCGGCGAACATCACCAGGTTGCTGGCCTGCTGCCCGCGGAACCGGTAGCGGCCCATCGCCAAGCCGAGCAGGGTGCCGGTGATTCCGGCGATGAGCATGGTGGCGAACCCGATGAGCAGGGTGTTGAACAGCGCCTGGTTGAGGTCCGGGTAGACGAACGCCTTGCCGTACCACTTGAGCGTGAAGCCCTGCCAGGTGACGTTGTGGCGTCCGCTGATGTCGTTGAAGCTGAAGGCGATCATGCCCGCGATGGGCAGGAACAGCCAGACCAGGACGGCCCAGGTGAACACTTTGCCCAGTGTGATCCTGGGCCGCCGCTGGCGACGGGACACGGTTGCTTCGGCCTTGGTGGCTGTGGCGCTCATCCCGCCTGCACCTCCATCACCCGTTCAGTCCCCAGCGCCTTGGCGTAGCTGAAGATCCCGATGAGCAGGACCGACATCAGCACGAAGGTAATGGCCGCGGCGGTCGGGTACGCGTTGTTGACCAAGTACTGCGACTGGATGACGTTGCCGATCATGGTGTTGTGCGTGCCGCCGAGCACCCATGCGGTGACGTAGTCGGCGCTGCTAGGCACGAAGACCAGCAGGACGCCGGCGAAGACACCGGGCAGGGACATCGGCAGGATCACGTGGACGAACGCGTGGAATCGGGACGCGTACAGGTCGTAGGCGGCTTCCACGACCCTGTGGTCCACCTGTTCCAGCACCGCGTAGATCGGCAGGACCATGAACGGCAGGAAGGTGTATGCCAGTCCGAAGATGACCGCGATCGAGGTGCTGAGGACGCGCGCATCCTGCGGCAGCAGGTGGATGGCTTTGAGCGTCCCCAGGATCAGGCCGTCGTCGGCAAGCAGGAACTTCCAGGAGATGGTGCGCAGCACCTGGGTCACGAAGAACGGAAGTAGGAGGAGGAGAAGGTAGGTGGACTTGTGGGCGCCACCGTGGAAGGCGATCCAGTAGGCCACCGGGTAGCCGATGGCGATGCACAGTAGGGTGGCGGCCAGTCCATACCCGAGGGAGCGCAGGATGTGCTCCCAGTAGGTGGTGATCACTTCCGGGTAGATGCCGACGTTGAAGGTCTGCTGGAACCCCACGATGATGTTTCCGGTCATCAGGGACATCCACAGCAGGCCGACGATCGGCACTACGAAGAAGAGACCTAGCCAGATCCAGGCGGGCAGCGCCAGCAGGTAGGGGGCGGCCCTGTTCAGCAACCGTGTCATGGTTCCCTAAGCGTGGGTCACCGCTTGGAAGATGGAGTTGAATTCTTCGTCTTCCCCGGCTTCCACGTCCAACACCACGTAGTTGTGGAGTCTGGCGTAGTCGCTCTCGGAGGGGAAGACGAGGGGGCTGTTCGCCAGCTCTTCGAGGGCTTCTCTGTCTTCGCCGTCGAGTTCCGCGGCCCGGTCGAGCAGTACTTCCTTCGCGTGCGGCACCGGGCAGATGTAGTTGATGTACTCGGTGAGGCTCGCGGCGATGTCCGGGTCGTAGAAGAAGTCGATGAGCATGAGGGCGTCGACCGGGTTCTGCGCCGTGATCGGGATCGTCAGGTTGTCCGTCCACAGCGTGGCGCCCTCTTCGGGGATAACGAACTTGAGGTTGGTGCCTTCTTCGGCGTTGACCTGGTAGATGTCACCGGACCAGGCCATGGTGATCCAGATGTCGCCGTTGGTGAGCGGCTGGATGTAGTCCTGCTCGTAGTAGGCACGCACGATCCCGTCGTCGCGCTGCTTCTTCAGGACTTCGGCAGCGGCTTCCCAGTCCTCGGGGGTGGAGTCTTCCGGAGCGACACCGTTGTAGAGCAGCGCGAAGTTGGAGATCTCCTGCGGGTCGCGCATCATGCCGACCCGTCCCTTGAACTCGGGGTCCCACAGGTCCTTGATGGAGGTGATTTCGCGTCCGACCCGTTCGGGGTCGTAGGCGATGCCGGTGATCCCCGAGGCGTAGGGAACGGTGTACTGGTTGCCGTAGTCGTAGGCCGACATCGTGTAGAACTCGTCGGCGAACTCGGCAAAGTTCGTCAACTGGTCGCGCTTCAGCGGGGCGAGGTAGCCCAGTGCGATGAGCTTGGTGAGCTCCTGCCCGTTGCTGATGACCATGAGGTCGGCGCCGATGTCGTCGCCGTTGGCCAGGAGCGGCTGGATCTCTCCGAACCACGACGGCATGTCCTGGATGGCCTCGCTGTATTCGACCTCGATGCCGGTCTGCTCGGTGAACCGCTTGAGCTCCGGCTTTTCGGGGTCCATGTAGAGCGGCCAGTTGACGAAGCGGACTTTGCCGTTGCTTTCCTTCCCGTTCCAGAAGTTCTCCGAGGTGGTGGACTGCTGGCCCTGTCCCTCGATACCGCAGCCGGCGAGCGCCAGGGCGGCAGCGGAAAGACCAGCGAGTTTGAAGGTGTCGCGGCGGCTCACACGACGCTGGGTGAAGCCACGCAGCACAGCAGGATTGATGGTGTGTTTTCTACGCACGGTGCCGTCGTTCCTGAGTTAGGGGGGATGGTGCAGAGGAACGGCTGAACTGTTCAGCCTGGAAGCACGTAAGAGTGCTCGGGACGCCAGGACAGCCACACGGTGTCTCCGTGATCTGCGAGGTTGCTGGCGTCGGAGGAGTTCTGTTGAAACACCACGATGTCGGTGTCGTCAACCGTTCGCACAGTGTAGTGCGTCGTTGCTCCCAAATAGACAACCTCACGCACCGTACCGCGAATGCGGCTTACATTGGCATCCGGCACATCTTTCCCAAGTCGGATCTTTTCAGGACGAACGGTAATTACGAGCCCCAAATCCGACATTTGTTGCGGGGTGTTCGCGAGGACGTGCTGGTCGCCGCCGTAGTCAATGCGGACGAGAGTGTCAGAGACCCGCTGCGCGGTCCCGGTGAGGATGTTGGAGGTGCCGATGAACCCGGCCACGAACCGGGTCGCGGGGGTCTCGTAGATCTGCGCTGGCGTGCCGAGCTGTTCGATCCGGCCCTTGTTCATGACGGCGATGCGGTCGGACATGGTCAACGCTTCACTCTGGTCGTGAGTGACGTAGACGAAGGTGATGCCGACCTCGCGTTGGATGCGTTTGAGCTCCAACTGCATGGCCTGGCGCAGTTTCAGGTCAAGAGCACCGAGAGGTTCGTCGAGCAGGAGTGCGCTCGGCCGGTTGACGAGGGCGCGGGCCAGTGCGACACGCTGCTGCTGACCCCCAGAAAGCTGCCTGGGCTTGTACTTGGCCCGGTCCCCCAACTCGACGAGTTCGAGCATTTCAGCGACCCGAGTGCGGATCTCGGCCGCGGGGACTTTCTTGCGTTTCAGTCCGAAGGCCACGTTCTCCGCGACGGTCATGTGCGGGAACAGGGCGTAGCTTTGGAAGACCATGTTGACGTCGCGGCGGTTCGGGGGAACCCCGGTGACGTCTTTACCGGACAGGCGCACGACTCCTGAAGTGGGCTCCTCGAAGCCGGCGATCATCCGCATGGTGGTGGTCTTGCCGCAACCGGAAGGCCCGAGCAGGGAGAAGAACTCCCCTTGACGGATCTCCAAGTCGATGGATTCGACCGCGGTGGTGGTGACCTGCCCGGATCGGTAGGTCTTGCTGACTTTTTCCAGACTGATGGCGGGGACTGCCTGGTTGCTCTCTGTCGCTACTACGCCAGGCGCGGCCGGTGTTTTTTCCGTCGTGGTCGCCATAGTCGGGGGTCCTTTGGTGGGGGTCGTACTCTGCGGCGGGCCCGAAGGCCCGCCGACCTCAATCCTGGTCCACGGCGTGGACCTGCCTCATGATCAGTCCCTGCCGATGTAGCTCATCACGTGCTTGATGCGCGTGTACTCTTCCAGGCTGTAAAGGGACAGGTCCTTACCGTATCCGGAGTGCTTGAAGCCTCCGTGCGGCATCTCCGCGATGATCGGGATGTGCGTGTTGATCCACACGCATCCGAAGTCGAGGCGACGGGAGACCCGCAGAGCGCGCGCGTGGTCCTTGGTCCACACACTGGATGCCAGTCCGTACTTTACTGAGTTGGCCCACGCGACCGCCGTGTCCTCGTCGTCGAAGCGCTGGACCGTGATGACCGGCCCGAAGATCTCTTCGGAGACCATCTCGTCGCCTTGGCGCAGGTTGGACACGACCGTGGGCGAGAAGAAGTAGCCGGGACGGTCCACGGCGGAACCGCCGGTGAGCACTTCGGCGTGGTCGGGGAGGCGCTCGAAGAAGCCGCTGACCCGGTCCAACTGGTTGGGGTTGTTCAGCGGACCGTAGTAAGCGTCGGTCTCGTCCGGGCCGGCGGTCTTGGTCTTCTTCGCCTGTTCAGCAAGTGCCGCGGCCAGGTCGTCGTGGATGCCGGGGGCGGCCAGCACGCGGGTGGCAGCAGTGCAGTCCTGTCCCGCGTTGAAGTACCCGGCTCCGGCGATGCCTTCGGCGGCCTTCTCGACGTCCGCGTCGTCGAAGACGATCACCGGGGCTTTGCCGCCCAGCTCCAGGTGGAGCCGCTTGAGGTCGCGGGATGCGGACTGGGCGACCTCGTATCCGGCGCGGGTGGACCCGGTGAGCGAGACGAGCCGCGGGATCGGGTGGTCGACGAGGGCGCGCCCGGTGTCGCGGTCACCAGTGACGACGTTGAACACGCCGGGCGGCAGGAATTCTGCGGCGATCTCGGCGAGCAGCAGAGTGGAGACGGGCGTGGTGTCGGACGGCTTGAGGACGATGGTGTTGCCCGCAGCGAGCGCCGGTCCGATCTTCCACGCGGCCATCGCCATCGGATAGTTCCAGGGAGTGATCTGGCCGACGACGCCGATGGGTTCGCGGCGGATCCAGGAGGTGTGGTCGGCCATGTACTCGCCGGCCGCCTTGCCCTCCAGCACCCGTGCCGCACCAGCGAAGAACCGCAGCGCGTCGGTGACCTGCCAGATCTCTTCCTCGCGCGTGGCCTTGACAGGCTTTCCGCAGTTCTCGACTTCGGCGGCGACAAGCTCGTCGGCGCGTTCCTCCACTGCGTCGGCGATCTTGTTCAGGATGATCTGCCGTTCGGCGGGGGTGGAGTCGCGCCACCCGTTCTCGAAGGCGTCGGCGGCGGCACGGAAGGCCCGGTCCACGTCTTCTGCCGTGGACACCGGTGCTTCGGCGTAGGCCTCACCCGTGGCTGGGTTGACGACCGGTGCGGTTCGGCCGTCGACGGAGTCTACGTACTCACCATTGATGAAGTTACGCAGGCGGCGCAGGCCGTCGGAGTGGCTGGTCACTTTCTACTCCTTGGTCAACTGCGTCACGGCAAACGCAGGGTTGTTATGCATACCCTGACAGAACCAACGACACAAAACAAGGGATTCCGTTGTAAATATCGCGTTTCACGACTAATACTTGACATGTCTGCTTTTGATGCAACTATTTTCATCGGGAGCACCGCGTGTTCCCACACTCTCTGTACGGAGGACGCCACAGCCCGGCCACCCCTCCGCTAGAACGCAGCTCTGGGGGAACCAAGTGACAGTGCGGTCAGGTAGTGGACTCGCGGCGAACGACTTTCAACAGGCGGCAAAAGACCACCTGTGGATGCACTTCACCGAGCTCGCGGCATACCAGGACACCGACGTCCCGGTCATCACGCGAGGTGAAGGGCCCTACGTCTACGACACTAACGGCAAACGGTACCTGGACGGTCTCGCCGGCCTGTTCGTCTCTCAAGTCGGCCACGGCCGCACCGAGATCGCCGAGGCGATCGCGGAACAGTCCCGGAAACTGGCCTACTTCCCGATCTGGACTTACGCCCACCCGACCGCCATCGAGCTGGCTGACCGCCTCGCCGACCTGGCGCCGGGAGACCTCAACCGGGTCTTTTTCACCACCAGCGGTTCCGAAGCCGTGGAGTCGGCCTGGAAGCTGGCCCGCCAGTACTTCAAACTCATCGGCCAGCCCACCCGGCACAAGGTGATCAGCCGCCGTATCGCCTACCACGGCACGACCATGGGCGCCCTGTCGATCACCGGCCTCCAAGCGATCAAAACCCCGTTCGAGCCGCTGGTGCCGAGCACGATCCAGGTGCCCAACACCAACATCTACCGGGCCCCGGTCCACGGCGACGACCCCGAAGCGTTCGGCCGCTGGGCTGCTGACCAGGTGGAAGAAGCCATCCTGCAGAACGACCCGGAGAGCATCGCAGCGGTCTACGTCGAGCCGGTGCAGAACTCGGGCGGCTGCTTCCCGCCACCTCCCGGCTACTTCCAGCGGCTCCGTGAGATCTGCGACCGCTACGGTGTCCTTCTCGTCTCTGACGAGGTCATCTGCGCGTTCGGCCGGGTCGGCGCGTACTTCGGCGCCCAGCGGTTCGACTACCTGCCGGACATCATCACCTTCGCCAAGGGTGTGACCTCGGGTTATGTGCCGATGGGCGGTCTTATCGCCCGGGAGCACCTGGTGGAACCGTTCCGGGAGGCGGGCAACACCTTCCTGCACGGCAGCACCTTCGCTGGCCACCCGGTGGCGGCCGCGGCCGCCCTGGCCAACCTGGACATCTTCGAACGCGAAGGCCTCATCGACCACGTGCAGGCCAACGCGCCGGCGTTCCGTGCGACCCTGGAGAAGCTGCTCGACCTGCCGATCGTGGGCGACGTGCGCGGCGAGGGCTACTTCTACGGGATCGAACTGGTCAAGGACAAGGAGACCAAGGAGACCTTCACCGACGAGGAAGCGCACCGCCTCCTCAAGGGCTTCCTCTCCCCCGCACTGTTCGACGCCGGCCTGGTGTGCCGCGCCGATGACCGCGGAGAGCCCGTCGTCCAGCTCTCCCCGCCCCTGATCTGCGGCCCCGAGCACTTCGCTGAGATGGAGAGCATCCTGCGCGAGGTCCTCACTGAGGCCTGGCAGCGGATCTGACCCTGGTCTTTCCCACCCTCGTCTTTCCGGGACCGGAAGGTGCGACAGCCTTTCCGGTCCCTTGCTGTTGCAGCCTGTCTACTGCTTCACGGTCCCGGTGCACACCGCCGGAGAAAGCACCCCACCAGCCCTGACGTACAGGAAACAGGAGACCACTCTCAGTTCATCAGCCATCGTTGTCACGATCATCTGCCGGTCAAAACTGGGTTGGCAGGGCCAATTGTTGACCAAGCGTACCGCGTGGCGAGTTTCAGGATTCCCCCCGACGGATTGTTGTTTGGGTTGCGCACCCGAAGCCCTGGGTGCGGAATCGGCAGCGCTCACTCCTGGGGGGAAGGTTGAGTCTTCTGGTGAGGGGAATTGCGGCGTCCGGACTCTCGGCTGCCTTGACTTTCTCCGCGATATCGTTCCTGGCCTGGCACACTGCTGACCGTTCCGTAACCGAGCCCGAGGCTGATTCGGCGACGGTGCTGGTCCACGATGCTTCGGACATCTCCGTCTGGGAATGCTTCTCTCCCGGCTCCGGGGCGGCAGGCTGCTCCGAGCGGGAACACCACAACCTTCCTGCTGGTGTGACCCTCCCCCCGAATGCCGCAGATCCGCGGGATCTCGCTGCTTCGTGGCCGACGGAATGGCCGCCTCCCGCGGCGACCCGGCTGGGAGGGGAAGCCTTGAACTCAACCTCTGGGCAGCACCACCACTCCCACAAGCCCACGCACCACCACCCGACTCATCTGCCCACGCATTCGCCTACCCATCGGCCGCCCCGGCCTACGCATCACCACCCGACGCACCACCCAACCCACTCACACCATCCGACGCACCACCCAACTCACCACCCGACCCACTCGCACAAGCCGACACACCACCCAACTCACCATCCGACGCACTCGCACAAGCCGACACACCACCCAACTCACCATCCGACGCACTCGCACAAGCCGACACACCATCCGACCCATTCGCACAAGCCGACGCATAAGCCCACCCACCACCCCACGCACTCGCCCACGCACTCGCCCACGCACTCGCACTCGCCGTCACCGTCGGTGGCACCGACGGCGCCTTCGACTCCCGGCGGCGGAACCCTGCCGGTGACGGGCAGCGAGACCTCGGCGTTCACTGTGATCGCTGCGGCTGCAGCGTTCCTCGGTGCCGTGCTCATCGCGATGACCCGACGCCGCCGTCCAGCCAGGCACCGGCTGAAGTAACCGCATGACTGTGGCCGTGCCACGGCACGGAGCGCCGTCAGCCGTGGCACGGCCACACCAGCAACCGAAGAGGTCCTACTCTCCGGTCCAGACGGGCTTGCGCTTCTCCGCGAACGCCGCCGCCCCTTCTGCCGCGTCCCGGCTGGTGAAGACCGGGCCGGTGAGCTCATCCTGGCGCTGCCACCGCTCCGCAGCAGACCAGTCTGCGGACTCGACGATGACCTGCTTGGAGACCGCGACGGCCAGCGGCGCGTTCTCCGCGATCCGCGCGGCGAGCTCCCGAGCCCCGTCCAGCGCCTTCCCACTGGGGGTGATCCGGTTGACCAGCCCCAGTTCAGCGGCCCGCGGCGCATCCACGAAGTCGCCGGTCAGCGCGAACTCCATGGCGATATTGCGGGGGATGCGCTGCGGCAGGCGCAGCAGCCCGCCCGCGGCGGCCACCAGGCCCCGTTTGACCTCGGGGATGCCGAACTTCGCGTCTTCGGCGGCGACCACGAGGTCGCAGGCGAGCACCGCTTCAAACCCTCCGGCCAGCGCATAGCCTTCCACCGCCGCGATCAGCGGTTTACGCGGCGGACGCTGGGCGAAACCGCCGAACCCGCGCCCCTCGATGATCGGGACCTCCCCGGCGAGGAAGGCTTTGAGGTCCATTCCCGCGCAGAAGGTGCCGCCTGCCCCGGTGAGGATCCCGACCGTGAGGTCCTTGCGGGAGTCGAGGTCGTCCAAAGCCGCAGCGATCTGCTCGGCCACCGCGCGGTTCACCGCGTTCTTCGCCTGGGGCCGGTTGATGGTGATGACGGCGACCCCGTCTGCCGCTTCGTAGAGAACTTCGTCGGCCATGCTTCCTTCCCCTACTTCGGCTGCATGCGCAGACCGCCATCGATCCGCACCACTTCAGCGTTGATGTAGCTGATCTCCAGCAGTGCCCGGACCAGCTGGGCGAACTCCGCCGGGGTACCCAGGCGCTTGGGGAAAGGCACCGGAGCAGCAAGCCGCTGCTTGAACTCCTCGGCTTCCGGCCCCTGGCCGTAGATCGGCGTATCAAGGATGCCGGGGGCGATCGTGTTGACGCGCACCCCGACCGCGGCCAGGTCGCGGGCGGCGGGAACCGTCATCCCGATGATTCCGCCCTTGGACGAGGAGTAGGCGATCTGGCCGATCTGCCCCTCGATCCCGGCCACGGAGGCGGTGTTGACGATCGCGCCGCGCTCACCGTCGTCGTTGATCGGCTCGGTTTTCGCCATCGCTGCTGCGGCTAGCCGCACCACGTTGAAGGTGCCGATCAGGTTGACGTCGATGATCTTGCGGAAGGAGGCGAGGTCATGCGGTGTACCGTCCCGGGCCACCGTGCGGGCCGCCCACGCGATGCCCGCACAAGACACCGCTGCTCGAAGCGGTTTCCCGGTGTCCACGGCGGCCTGGACCGCCGCCTGCACCTGGTCCTCGTCGGCGACGTCGGTGCGGACGAAGACACCGCCGACTTCCTTTGCCAGGGCCTCACCGCGTTCCGTGTTGACGTCCGCGATGACGACGGTCGCTCCAGCCGCCGTCAACTCCCGGACCGTTGCTTCTCCCAGACCGCTTGCGCCGCCGGATACGAGGGCGGCAACTCCGTTCAGTTCCATGGGGCGCACTCTATTAAGCAGCCCACCAAAAAACTAGAACGACGTTCGGTGTGGTGGGGAATTTCCCATCCCCCTACAGTGCTACTTCCGACATCCTGCACTCGCCCAGCCCGGGAAGTCCGCGACGGAACCGACCCCCATCGTGGAGGTTTTCACCACCAATATGGATGTCCGCACAGAAGTGTCGCCCCTACACTTTCCTATTCACCCACCAGGGCGTTGGACCGGGCATGCCTCCCCGTCCGATCGACCCCCGGGTACTCCGTGCCGTCCCGGCACCCCTCTCCCCTGGTTGCGAGCGCGTCCGTCCGGGCGAAGGAGGCATCTGTGAGCGAGTGGTTCGCCGTCCACATCGTGGCCACTGGCCGCTTGCCGCTCTTCAGCTTCTTTGTCGCATTCGTCGCCGGTTTCCTGATGATCCGCTGCAGTGTGCGGATGATCCGTGCCCGAGTGCGGTGGTGGCCCGGAAACCTCACCCCGTTCGGACTCCACATCCACCACGTGGTCTTCGGAGTAGCGTTCATGCTGATCGGCGGGGTCGCCGGGCTGCTCATCACCGACCGCGACGGCGCAGCCATGGCGACCGCCGCTGCCCTGTTCGGTTTCGGCGCCGCCCTCGTCCTCGACGAGTTCGCGCTGATCCTGCATCTGCGGGACGTGTACTGGACCGAACAGGGGCGCACCTCGGTCGACGCGGTGTTCGTCGCCATCGCCCTCAGCGGCCTGCTCCTGACCGGGCTGCGCCCCGTGGGCTGGGGGCTGTGGGGGATCACCGTGGACACCACCATCACCCAGATCGGGATGGTCGCGCTCATCCTCATCAACTTCGCGGGCGCCGCGGTGAGCCTGCTCAAAGGCAAGATCTGGAGCGGCATCATCGGGATCTTCATCCCCGTGATCAGCATCATCACCGCGATCCGCCTCGCCGTGCCCGGCTCCCCGTGGGCGCGGTGGCGCTACCCGGAAGGATCCGCCAAACTCGCCGCCGCGATCCGCCGCGACCAGCGACTGCGCCGCCCGTTCATCCGCGCCAAAATCTGGTTCCAGGAACTCATCGCCGGGCGCCACGACCTCATCCTGGAACCTTCCCCCGCGTTCCACCAGCAGCTCCCGACTGTTTCGGAGCGGTCAACCCCACCGGTCCGCCACGTCGACTAGTGTCACCGCGTGGTCTTCACGCGAACAACTGGACGCCGCACACGCGGACTCGTCATCGGCATCGACATCGGAGGTACGAAAGTCGCGGGAGGTGTCGTCACCCCCGCCGGACACGTACTGGACCGGATACGCACAGAAACCCCAGACCGCAGCAAAAGCCCCAAAATCGTCGAAGACACCATCGTCGACGTCGTCGAACAGTTACGCCGCGACCATCGCATCCAGGCAGTCGGCATCGGCGCCGCCGGATTCGTCGACGCACGGCGCTCCACTGTCCTCTTCGCCCCTCACCTGTCCTGGCGCGATGAACCGTTGCGGGAAGCGCTCCAGGACCGGCTCGGGCTTCCCGTCATCGTGGAGAACGACGCCAACGCCGCAGCATGGGCCGAAACCCGCTTCGGCGCTGGACGCGGCGTCCGCGATGCCGTCGTGGTGAACCTCGGCACCGGCATCGGCGGAGCCATCATCATCGACGGCGCACTGCGGCGCGGCCGCTACGGGCTGGCTGGAGAGTTCGGCCACATGGTTGTCGTGCCCGACGGGCACCGCTGCGAATGCGGCAACCGGGGCTGCTGGGAACAGTACGCCAGCGGCAACGCGCTGACCCGGGAGGCCCGGGAACTCGCCGCGGCGCATTCGCCCATGGCTTCCCGCCTGCTCGACGCGGCAGGCGGCGACCCCGCCCAGATCACTGGGCCGCTGGTCACCGCCCTCGCCCGTGAAGGCGACCGCGCCTGCATCGAACTCTTGGAAGACCTCGGCGCCTGGCTCGGCGCCGGACTAGCAAACCTCGCCGCGGCGTTCGACCCGGAACTGTTCATCATCGGCGGCGGGGTGTGCGAAGCCGACGAACTGCTGCTCGCTCCGGCGCGCGCCCACTTCCACCGCGCGCTCACCGGCCGCGGCCATCGGCCCGAAGCCCGGATCGTGCGGGCCGCTCTCGGCAACGACGCCGGGCTGATCGGCGCCGCTGACCTGGCCCGCAGCCTTCCCCTCCGCGGGCTCCGGCTGCCGGGAGGTGCGGCGCGGTCCCGGCTCTTCTTCCGCCCGCCGGGACCGCGACCGCGGCGGTCAGGGGTGCGGGGTGTCGACTAGCGCACCAGGCTCGCTGGGCGCTTCCTCCTCGTAAGGGAAGCGGGTGGCGCCCAGCGCGGGCTTCAAATCGAACAGCCACACCGCCTTCTCGTCGTACTTGGCGAAGAACGGGCGGTTGACCAGCTCGGGGTTCCGGGCCTGGATGAAGTGGAGCATGAACACCTTCTCACCGTTGATCTCGGTGATGCCGTCCACGCACACCTTGCCCGGGGTCGCCGACATCGACGGGCCCCGCACCGTCCGCGCCAGACCCGACACGCTGTTGTAGGCCTTGCGGAAAATCTCGTAGGCCTGGGCGAGCGGCACCGCGAAGTAGTCCTGCGGCCCGGTGTCGCGCTCCACGAACATGTAGTAGGGGATCATGCCGAGCCGCACCTGGGTGCGCCACATGGTCGCCCAGGTCTCCGAGGAGTCGTTGATCGTGCGGATCAGCGGCGCCTGGGTGCGGATGACCGCGCCGGTGTCACGGATCCGCCGCACCGCCTCCCGCACGATGTCCGGCTCCAGCTCCCGCGGGTGCGAGAAGTGCGCCATGAACGCCAGGTTCTTGCCGGAGTTCACGACCTGTTCGAACAGGCGGAGCGTGTCATCGGCGTCCGGGTCGGTGACAAACCGCTGCGGCCAGTAGGCCAGCGCCTTGGTGCCGATACGGATCGACTCCAGCGTCTCCACCTCGAGCAGCGGCTCGATGTAGCGGCGCAGCACCGCCTCGCCCATGATCATCGGGTCACCGCCGGTCAGCAGGACACCGGTGACCTCGGGGTGCTGCCGCAGGTAGGCCACCAGGCGGTCGATCTCGTCGGAGGCCATCTTCAGGTCGGGCTCTCCCACGAACTGCGCCCAGCGGAAGCAGTAAGTGCAGTAGGAGTGGCAGGTCTGTCCCTGCTTGGGGAAGAACAGCACAGTCTCCGGGTACTTGTGCTGCACGCCCGGCATGGGCTCGTCGTCCATCTTGGGTAGGTTGAGCTGCAGCTGCCCAGCCGGGTGGGGGTTGAGTCTGGCTCGCACCTCACTGGCGACCCGGTTGATCTCCTGGCGGGGCGCGTCCTTGCGCAGCAGGTCGGCAATGCGCGCCACATCCGCTTCGGGAAGCATGTCCGCCTGCGGGAAAGTCAGCCGGTAGATGGGGTCGTCGGGAGCAGCGTCCCAGTCGATGAGCTCGTCGATGACATACGAGTTGACCCGGAACGGCAGAACCGTGGCCACCGCGCGGATCGCGAGCCGCTCTTCTTCCCCGAATCCCGCACGGGCGGTCAATTCATCGAGGTGTTTCGACGTGTAGGCACGAAACCGGCGGCCAGCGGACGCCTGGGGTGCCATGTCGTGCGTCAAGCTCACGTCTCTCCTCTCGTATCACATGTCACTCGGTCAACGGTTGGCCAACCATAAGTGACATTGCGGTCGCACTGTGTGCGCACATCGGACTCGTTGTTGACCTTGTTGGCGCGGTCCGGGGGTGACAGGGGCTGCGTCGCCCCCGTTCACATGCGAAGTCCGATTCCGGCAGGCTTTCTACCCTATTCATCCCCTTGTGGGGCGAGAATTCCGGATACGGCATTATCCAGAAAACACAGCAATTTCCCAGCTTCCCGACTGGATGACGGTGCTCTGACACCCGGGTCCCCCCATAGTGCCCACTTGCCGACAAGGAGGAATACCCTGACGCCAGGGACGCATCGGTCTGGTCCGCTACCGCGTCCCCACCCGCACGAGGAGCCCCATGAGCAGTCCAGTCACCGCCCAGCGGCCTCCGGCCGCCCCGCCCCTGATCGCGGTCGACGCGATGGGCGGGGACCACGCGCCTCGCGAGATCGTCGCCGGAGCGGTACGCGCTGTGCGCGAGCACGGACTGCGCCTCGCCCTGGTGGGACGCTCCTCCGAGCTCGCCCCCCTCGTCGCAGCGGAACAAGCAGCCCGGGAACTACCCATCGTGCACGCCGAGGAAGCCTTGGCCATGCACGAGGGGGCGCTCGCCGCCTGGCGGCGGGCTCGCTCCAGTGTCGCGGTGGGCTGCAAACTGGTCCGGCAGGGCACCGCCGCTGCCCTCGTCTCCGCCGGTTCTACCGGCGGAGTGGTCTCCACCGCCACGGTCCGCCTGCGTACGCTCCCTGGCGTGCTCCGTCCCGCGCTTGCCCTTGTCCTCCCCACCACCCCCACACCGACGATCCTGCTCGACGCTGGCGCCAACGCCGACGCCAAGCCGGAAATGCTGGTGCAATTCGCCCATCTAGGAGCAGCCTACGCACGGGTCGGACACGGCATCGCCGAACCACGAGTAGGCATCCTCACTATCGGCTCTGAACCGGGCAAAGGCAACAAACTAGCCCGACGAGCGGCGGAACTGCTCTCCGCGAACGCCACGGAAGACCGCCTGGACTTCCGCGGCAACATCGAAGGCCACGACCTGCTCGCCGGCCTCGTGGACGTGGTCGTCACCGACGGCTTCACAGGCAATGTTGCCCTGAAATCGGTGGAAGGCGCGGTCCGTTTCGCGTTCGACGAAATCCGCGCGGCACTCACCTCCAGCCCGCTGGCCCGGTTCGGCACCCTGTTCCAGCGCCGTGCGCTCCGAGAACTGCGGACCCGGTTCGACTCCGAAACCTACGGCGGCGCAGTCCTGCTCGGCCTCAACGGCACCGTGGTCATCGCCCACGGCGCCAGCCGCGCCGAAGGCATCGCCCACGCCTGCCTGCTCGCCCACAACCTGGTGGTGGGCCGCATCACCGACCAGATCCGCCGCGGCATCGCAGGCGTGAGCCGCACCCCTTCCTGGCTGCACCGGCTCAGCGCCCCCGAAGAGTAACCCCCACCACGCGCGGTTCCCCTCCCCGTTGCGCAACCGGCATTCTTGTCAAGTGACCGACGTGACCGACGAACCTCCCCACCGTTCCCCTGCCGGCACGACAGCGGCAGTGCTCCTCACCGTGGCAGCCGTCATGGTCACCGGGGTAGTGACTTTGGCGACTGTCCGCTCCCACACCCCCTCCCCGCTGGAGCGCACCGACGCCGACGTGGTCGCCGACGCGCTGCCCCGCCTCGAGTTCGTCCGGGAAGCACTGCACGAGGGAGCGGGCACGGCGATGCAGGAGCTGTTCCCCGAGGGGTACTTCTTCACGCACGCGCTGTACGGGCTGACGTGGCTGTCCGTGGCCCAGCGCGACCCCGACCTGCAGGACCGAGCGTTACGGGAGGCCCGCTGGTCCCTCAAACGGCTCTACTCCCCCGAAGGCACGGGACCGTTCTCCTCGGTTGCAGTCCCCGCCTACGGTGTATTCCACGCGGGCTGGAGCGCCTGGCTGCGCGGACAGATCGTGGCTGTCGCGGGCGGACCAGAGCAGGCTCCCGAGGAGATGGCCGCGCTCGACGCCGCCGCTGAAGAGATCGCCGAAGCGTTCGAAGCCTCCCTCGCCCACGGCACCCCCTACCTCACCTCCTATCCCGGCCAAGCGTGGCCGGTGGACAACGTCGTCGCCATGGCGGCCCTGCGACTCCGCGACCACCTGGCAGGCGAGGACCGCTACGCCGCACTGTTCCGCCTGTGGATGACCGAGGTGCGCGCCCGGCTCGACCCTGCCACCGGGCTCATCCCGCACCGGGTCGACCCCGTGACCGGACACCCGGTCGAAGGGGCGCGCGGCACTTCCCAGACACTGCTGCTGCGGTTCCTGTTCGAAATCGACCCAGAGTGGGCGGCCGCCGACTACACCGTGTTCCGGGAGCTCTTCGCCTCCGAGCACGCGATGCTGCCGGGGGTGCGCGAATATCCGCGGGGCAACCGCTCCCCCGGGGACGTCGACTCCGGTCCGCTGATCTTCGGCCTGTCCGCTTCCGCGAGCACTGTTGCTCTCGCTGGAAGCATCCTCGCGCAGGACACCGCCACGGCCGACGCCCTCACCGGGTTCGCCGAGGCCACCGGCATGGCCGTGGAATGGCGGGGCAAACGCCGCTACCTCGGCGGGGTGCTCCCGGTCGGTGACGCGTTCCTCATGTGGGCACTGACCACGGTCCCGACCGTGCCGGACCGGATCCCGGCCGCTCCCACCACCACCGTCTCCCCGTGGTGGCGGGTGCCGTGGTATGCGCTGACCCTGCTCCCCATCGCAGCCCTGTGGTGGATCGTCCTCGTCCGCTGGCGCTCCCTTCGCCCGCCCCGTCCCGTACCGGAGCGAAGTGACCCGTGATGACCTGCTCTTTCCGCGAAGTGGTCTCGCCACTCACTAAGCTGAGGACATGGCCGATCCGCAAACAGTTCTCGCTCGGCGGGTGCAGTCCGCGCTCGGTGCCGCTTTCGGCCCCGAGTACCGCGACACTGACCCCGTCATCCGTCCCTCGCAGTTCGCCGACTTCCAGGCCAACGTCGCGCTGGCCCTGGCCAAGCGGCTGCGACGTTCCCCACGCGACGTCGCCACTGCGATCACGGAGCACCTGGACATCTCTGATGTCTGCAGCAAAGTCGAGATCAGCGGACCGGGGTTCATCAACCTGACGCTGCGCGACGACTGGATCGCCCACCAGGTCCACGATCTGCTCACAGACGAGCGGCTGGGCACGCCGGTGCAGGAGTCCCAGAACATCCCGATCGACTACTCCGCGCCGAACGTGGCCAAGGAGATGCACGTCGGACACTTGCGCACCACCGTGGTCGGCGACGCGCTCGCCCGCATCCTGGAGTTCCTCGGCCACCACGTCATCCGGCAGAACCACATCGGCGACTGGGGCACCCCCTTCGGCATGCTCATCGAGCACCTGCTGGAGGTCGGCGAGGACTCCGCTGAAGCCGCCCAGCTCAAGAGCGACCCCAACGCCTTCTACCAGGCCGCGCGCGCCAAGTTCGACAGCGATGAAGACTTCGCTGACCGGGCCCGGCGGCGCGTGGTCGCGTTGCAGAGCGGCGACGCCGAAACGCTGCGGCTCTGGCGCGACCTCATCGAGCTGTCCAAGATCTACTTCAACCGGATCTACCGCAAGCTCGACGTCACGCTCACCGACGCCCACCTTGCCGGGGAGAGCACCTACAACGACATGCTCGGACCGGTCTGCGACGAACTGGCCGAGAAGGGCCTGGCGGTCGTCAGCGACGGCGCGCTGTGCGTGTTCCTTGAAGGCTTCACCGGCCGTGAAGGCAAACCGGTGCCGCTGATCATCCGGAAGAGCGACGGCGGATACGGTTACGCCACCACCGACTTGGCCACCATCAAGTACCGGGTGGAGCAGCTCAAAGCCGACCGGATCATCTACGTCGTCGGCGCCCCGCAGTCCCTGCACCTGCGCATGGTGTACGAGACTGCGCGCCAGGCCGGATGGCTGGGCAACGCCGAGCCGATCCACGTGCAGATCGGAAACGTGCTCGGTTCCGACGGCAAGATCCTGCGTACGCGCAGCGGCGCCCCGGTTCGGCTGATGGCGCTGCTGGACGAGGCTGTGGAGCGCGCCTCCGCGGTAGTCGCCCAGACCCGTCCCGACCTGGACGAGGAGACCCGCGCCGCGATCGCCCGCGATGTCGGTATCGGTGCGGTCAAGTACGCCGACCTGTCGATCGCGCACGACACCGAGTACGTGTTCGACTTCGACCGCATGCTGGCGCTCAACGGCAACACGGGCCCCTACCTGCAGTACGCGGTCGCGCGCATCCGCTCAATCTTCCGCAAGGGCGGCATCGACCCGGCGCAGGTCACCGGTCCAATCCAGGTCACCGAGCCTGCGGAGCGTGCTCTCGCGCTCAAACTGCTGGACTTCGGGGCCACCGTGGTCCAGGTGGGCGACACTCTGGAACCGCACCGGCTGTGCACCTACCTGTTCGACCTGGCCCAGACGTTCACCGCGTTCTACGAGGCCTGCCCGGTGCTCAAAGCCGACCGGGACGAGGTGCGCAACTCGCGGCTGGCGTTGACCGCGGTCACCCTGCACACGCTGGTCAAGGGCTTGGACCTGCTCGGAGTGCGGGCTCCCGAGCAGATGTAGCCGTCTTCCGCTTCCCCGTGGGCCGTCCCGGTTTTTGGGGCGGCCCACGTGTGTTATGTGAATTTTCTAACCCGATTCTCAGCTTCCTGTGGCCCCCGGCATACTCACATCAGTCTCCCTATTCACCCCGTGACCAGAGAGCAGGCCATGACCGTACAGGAGGAGAAGGCGCAGCGGGTGGGCCCTCAGCCGGGGACGTGGTATCTGGACCCGCTGCACTCCAATCTGATCTTCGTCGCCCACTATCTGAAGTTCGGCCGCGTCCAGGGCACGCTCAACCGAGCCCGCGGAAGAGTGTGGGTTGCGGAAGACCCCCGCGAATCCAAGGTGGAAGTGACCGTCAACACCGCAAGCCTCAACACGGGGGTCAAAGCCCGCGACACGCACCTGCGCTCCGCCGACTTCCTGGACGTGGAGCGGTACCCCGAGATGCGGTTCGTCAGCACCGGGATCGAAACGCCCACCGACCGCAAAGCCAACGCGTTCATCTTGCACGGGGAGCTGTCGCTGCACGGTGTGACGGCACCGGTCTCCTTGGACTGCCAGTGGGTTGGTGAAGCGCCGCACTATCTGGGCGCCGAGCACGGCTACGGCCACTTCTTCAGCGGAAGCACGGTGCTGCGCTTGTCGGATTTCGGCATCAGCGACGGCGGCGAGCTGCCCTGGGGCGGTCGCCTGATCGGCGACGAAGTGGACATCGTGCTGGAGATCCGGTTGCAGGACAGCGACCCCGGCGACGTGGAATAGTTTCCGGTCAATTTCCGGTCGGTTTCCGACCGTCTTTCCCGATCCCGCGGTCACCATCCCAGGTGGCCGCGGAGAAACACGAGCTGATCAGCGACCACGCGCTCATACGACTCCCCGCCCCGGTAGACCTCCCAGTGGCGCCCCGGATAGCCGCGCAGCTCGATCCGCGGATTACGGGCCGCAACTTTCCGCACGTACTCGAAGGGAATCTCCTGGTCCTGCTCTGCCGCGCACACGAGGACAGGAACCGTGATCCGGTCCACCACCGACCCAGGGGCATAACGGGCAAAGGAGAACACTGCGCGCGGAGCGAACTCGTTGCGCCACAGCGTGTCTTCGCTGTCGTTGACGTTGAGAGCCCGCCGCACAGACGGGTCAGTGAACATCGCAGCCTGCCCCGGCTGTCCCACGACTTTCACCAGCAGCGGTGCCCGACCGCGCCAGGCCCGCCAGGCGTCCCGCACCGCAGCCACCGCCAGCTTGCGGGTGCTCGGATCAGCAAGGGAGCGGAGTTTGTCCCTGGTGGTGCGCCAGTCGCCGAGCCAGGGGATCTGCGCCACGGCTGCGGCAATCCGCTGGTCATCCGCTGCGACGGTAAGCACGTGGCCGCCGCCTAGGGACGACCCCCACAGGGCGATGCGGTCGGGGTCGATGTCGTCGCGGGAGCGGGCGAACCGGATCGCGGCGTGCCAGTCGGCTTGCTGTCCGGCGATGTCGACGAGTTGGCGGGGTTGTCCTCCGCTGGCCCCGAAGTTGCGGTAGTCGAAGGTGAGCACGGTGAGGCCTGCGTCTGCGAACCGCTGCGCGTAGTGGCTGAGGCGGTCCATGGTTCCGGTGAAACCGTGGGCCATCACCACGCACGGCTGCCTGCCGGGGGCGGGTTCCGCCGGGTGGTAGAGGATTCCGGCGCATGCGACGCCGGCAGAGTCGAAGCTCACCTGCTCTCGCCGGGTCTGTCCGGTCACGGCAGCCTCCAGGTTGGGCGGGCCTCGAGTGCCGTGGTTCATGACACGCCAGGGCACTGAGGCGGCACTCGGGTTGTTCTGTGCCTTCCGTACCCGCTTTTCGACGCTGTGAGGCTTACGCTGCGCTCGCGAAGGAGTCAAAGCCTTCTGGCGGAGCGAGCATGGCAGGACCGTTTCGCGCAATGCCCATCCGTCCGGTTGGGGTCTCTACCGTCCTGCCTGCCGGGGTGATCCGGCGGGGAAGGGCTCTTGGTGAGGCACTTCAGCCGCGCCGCCACCTGGAAAGTTCATAGCGGGCAGAAGGCTGTGAGCTGGGTGCAGGCGTGGAGCACCGTGCTGGCCAGCAGAGCCGTGCTCGTGAGGAGCACAAGCGTCCGCAGTCCTAGGCAGGACTGGATACGTGGGCTGGTGCACCGCTGCTTGTTCAGGTGTTCTGCCTGATCGGCGGTGCTCGCCGTCCGAGAGTCGTCCGGATGGATGATGCGGTAGGGGAAGCGCGGTTCCCGGCGAGCGTACATCCACGCTGGCAGCACGGTTTCGGGCGGATCGTTGGGGATCCAGGGACGAGGGGGGCGTATTCGAGGCTGGGGGTGACGAATGGTTGTGGTCATGCGGGTTTCCTCGCGAGGCAGGGGGCGACAGCACTGTCGAGTGATGCGGTGGAGGCCGGTGTTTTCCGGCCTGCCGCTCGGCGGTGGAAAGAGGGTGGTGGTTAAGGTCAGCCCGTCGTTCCCTCAGAGACCGGGATCAATCGGATGGCTCCCAAGCCAGGAGAAAGTAGACGCCGTTTTCCCGTGGGGAGAGTGTTCCCCACTGCGTTGCCCACTGGTCGACGAGAAACATGCCTCGGCCATGCTCGGAGAACGGATCCTCTGGCGGGACGACACGGGGCACGGAGCGCGGGCGGCGCGGGGGCAGGGTGCGCACTTCGACGTGGACACCGCGTTCATCCGTGCACACGTGAACGTGGAACTTCTGTCCGGGATCCCCGGAACGGGTGTGGCGGATCGCGTTGGTGCAGAGTTCGGACACGATCAGCTCTACCCGGTGCACGACTTCGTCGGGAGCACTGGTCTGGGGGCAGAGGCGGAGCATCCCGGTGACGAATCTGCGGGCGGCCGCCACACTGTCCGGAATTCCGGGGAAAGACGTGAGGGAAATCGTCACCGGGCCGCCTCCTGACCGAACGGTTCGAGAAAAGCGATCAGGATTAATGGGACAGAAAAGCAGATATTGCACATTCGCTGCATCCTGCGCAGCGAGGAGGAATTAGCCTAGTCCATGAGTCACCACCTGGTTTGGGAAGGTTGGAGGCTAAGGCCCTGGTTCGGCGGTCGCGACGCCGGCCAGGGCCGTTTGTTTGACAGATCCATGCAGCTTCTCGAGGGGGCCTTAGACCGTCGCATCTAACACTCCCTCAACAAATCCAGAACATCCACTGATTCAACAGAACTGGTGTTTTTTGTCTTTCAGTGTTGTTAGATGTTGTGGACATGTGTTGAGGAGTGGAGGAATGGCAGACAGGGTCAACCCCCACTGGCTGAAGTTAGGTTCTCAAATCCGACTTCTCAGGGAGGCGCAAGGACTTTCTCAAGCCCAGCTCAGTCAAGCGCTCAACATCTCACAAGCGATGCTCAGCGCTGTGGAGCGAGGAATCCGGAACTGCAAACCGGATCTCGCAGCACAAATCGACCACGTCCTTAACACAGGCGGGAAGGTCAGAAGGCTGTGGGAGATCAACCACACCAACAGCGCCTTCCCGCACTGGTTCCGGGACATCGTGCAGTTGCAGCGTGCCGCTTCCGAGATCTGGGAGTTCCAGATTGCTTTGATCCCCGGCCTGCTTCAGACCAAGGAGTATGCGCGCACGCGGATCCAGCTCTCCCAGCCCACTGCCAGCGTCGAGGAGATCGACCAGAAAGTCAGAGCTCGTCTGGACCGTCAGTCCACCTGACCTCAGCTCGTCCCCCGCTGCTGGTGGTCGTCCTCGACGAATCAGCACTGATCCGCCCAATCGGTGGGCGAGCAGTCATGGGACAACAGCTCGACCACCTCCTAGAGATCTCACAACTCCCGAATGTCAGGATCTATGTAGTCCCGATGTCGACCGAGTTCCACCCGGAGCTTATGGCGGGATTCCAGGTGATCACGGTGCCTGATCGAGGCCAAGTCCTCTATCTGGAAACACGGATCTCCGGCATGCTGGTCGACACCACAGACGAACTGCATCACTATGCGCGTCTCTTCGGGGAGCTACGAGGAGCCGCTCTTCCACCCGATGCATCACGGAAACTGATCGAGAAGATCAGAGGAGAGTTCCTATGAACCACCACACTGAATGGCGTAAGTCCAGCTACAGCAGCGACACCGGGGGAAACTGCCTGGAGATTGCTGAGGTTCCCGGATCGGTGCTAGTCCGTGACACCCAGCACCGGGAGCTGGGCCACCTGGACTTCACCCCGGAGGCATGGGCTGCTTTCCTCGCAGACGTCAAAGCAGGACGCCTGTAACAAGGATGACTTCTGGCCCCCGGACTTTGGATTCGGGGGCCACACCGGAGTAATTTCTCCCCCTGCCGTCTTCAGGACTATTGACCTAGCGATATTGTCCAGGAATTCTGCGAGGGGAAAGCAGCTCTTACCGTCCTGCCGCTCGTATGGACACCTGGATCCGTTACACGGACTGGAGCGTTCGAAACAGCAACCTCTCCTAGCTTCCTCGAAAGCACAAGGGCTTTCCCCAGTCTTCACATGCAGCAGCCATGGGACGGCCAGCCGCAGCGACCAGGCCGAGTACCGCAGACGCGTCCTTTCCGGACCCGGTGGGGCGGCCACGAGCATGGTGCGCTCCCTTCTGAATCCAATGAACCGCCCCGGCTGCGGGCAGCCACAGCGGTTCGTTGGATTCAGGCGCACCCACGCCCGGACTCCTTCGCGTCACGCACGTCCGATAGCACTCACGGCCTTTCAGTTCAGTCCTGTTCGGGGCGCAGAGTGCCCACTGCGAGCCCTTCGGTGAGCAGCCACCACAAGCGGTCGCCGACCTCGGTGGTGCGACGCAGGGTGCGGCGGAACTCGTGGAGGCGACGAAACGCGTCCCCGTAGGCGCGCTGCTCAGCGATCGGCAGGCGGGGCACCTCCACTTTGCGGAGCTCGGCGATGCGGGTGACCCCGGGACGGCTGGTAGATGCGGCCGCCGCGCAGGCTCCTGAACCGGTGAGGAATCCCGCAAGGAACCACGGGTCGACCACTTCGGGATTGGGGCGCAGCAGGTAGATGCTGCTGTGCAGCGCAGCCTGCTCGTCGGTGATCACCCGTGCCACGGGCCGCCGGGCGATCCGCGGCAAGACCACGTCCCCGGCTTGGAGCTGGACCGTGTTGTTGTCCGAGCGGACCCTGCCGGACGGTGCGGTGTCGCGTTCGATGTCTTCCGCGGTGAGTGCGGGCAGGGACGGTTCGTCGTCCCCCGGATCCTCTCCGGAACGCCGGTACACGATGTCCAACCCGCCGATGCGGCTCAGTTCGCCCAGGGTGACCATCGCCTGGTAGAGGGTGCCGGTGGCGGGACGCAGCCCAGGCAGGGAAGTGACGAGGTCCTCGGAAAGCCGCATGAGGTCGCTGCGGGTCTCGTCCAGGTTGTCGGTGCCGGCGCTCAGCCGCTGCACGTAGCGCCCGGGGGCGACGTCCACTGCCTCGTCCAGCAGGTCGGCCAAGGGCACGGCCCGGTGGCGGCCCGGGGTCTTCGCCACCGCATCCGGATCGGTGAGGAATTCCCGGTAGGTGGCGGTGATGGCGTGGGCCACGGCCGACCAGGGCTGGGTGGAGCTTTCCGGGGAGTCGTCGACGCGCCCATCGGAGGCGTCGAACAGCAGCACCTTGCCGGGCAGGTCGGTGCTGTCTTCCGGGTTGCGGAGGATCCACAGGGTCAGTGGCGTGCCCATCGGGGTGGCGAGTCCGGTGGGCAGGGCGATGACCGCGCGCAGCGCGCCACGCCGGAGCAGTTCGCGCCGGACCCGCCGGCCGCTGCCGCGGGACGCCACGGCGGGGGGCAGCACAACGATCGCGGTACCGCCGGGCCGCACGTGGGCGAGGGCGTGCTGCACCCAGGCGAGTTCGGGCTCTTTGCGGGCAGGAGTGCCGTACCGCCACCGGGAGTCGAAGCTGAGCTCTTCGAACCCCCAGTCGGTCTGGTTGAACGGGGGGTGGAGGACCACCGTGTCGGCGGCGAGACCGGGGAACGCGTCCGCGCGCAGCGAGTCGCCGACGCGGATGTCGGCGTCTGCTCCGGCGAGTTGCAGGCGGACTCTGGCGAGGCGGGCAGCCGCAGGGTCGATGTCCTGTCCGTAGAGGGTGACACCGGGGGCATGCCGTGCCATCGCGTGCAGCAGGGTTCCGCTGCCGCACGACGGGTCGAACACGGTGCCGGTCTGCTGGGCGGCGAGTTCCGCGATCAGGGCGCCGAGTTTCGGGGTGTCGGCGAAAAGCTGGCGGGAGGCTGAGGACAGGTAGCGCTGGTGGAGGTGTTCGAGGGCGTCCGGTGCGGGGCCGAGGACGCCGACGCGGGTGACTGCTTCGAGGAGGGGGCGGCGCCACACCGCGGGGTCGGGCAGCACCGGCGGATCAGGGTCTGGTCCGAGCTGGGCCAGGAGGTGGGCGCCCAGTGCGTCGTCGGAGAGTTCCGCCAGCTCGAAACCCTGGTCCCGGAGTGCCAGGGCGGCTCCGAGGAAGGCGACGGCGTCAGCCCCGTCCAGGTGCCTCCGGAGGGGGTCGAGCAGGCTCCACACCGCCTCCACCGCGGCTTCAGGGGTTTCTTTCTCGGCAAGCTTGTTCGTCTTGCGCAGCCACTCTTTCACTTCGGCGAGGTCGAAGAGCGGGCTGTTCTCGGTTCCGCCGACAGGAGCGGGAAAGTCCGGGTACCGCCGCCGCCAGTTGCTGACGGCTGCCCTTCCCACTCCGGCCAGGCGAGCGATTCCGACCGAGTTCACGGTGGCAGTCCCGGCTGGGGTGGATGGCATCGCGACTCCTGCGTGGTGAGGGCTTGCTGGGGGAACCCTACCGCGCAGTCAGTACACAAGCCACCACCACCCAAGAAGAATCTGTATGTTGACTACGTACACAATCCATGTTTACATGTTTCTCAGTTTCCAGCAGGAATCACTGCGTAAACAACTCGGCGCCGTCTGGCGTCGCGTGCCTGTCCACGTCGACCTGCCACCACTCCCACCAGCGAAGGGACACTGCCATGACCCACCCCGTACCCCCAGTTCCCCAGCCTCAGCCGAAGAAGAGCCGCGGCTGCCTGTGGGCGACGCTGATCGGGCTAGGCCTCGTCGTACTCTTCGGCTTCGTCGGCTGTGTCGCGGTCATCGCCAGCGTGGGAAGCGACTCCTCCAGCTCGGGGCAGAGCGCCTCCTCCGGCGACAAGAAGGACGACAAGGGCGACAGCGCGGAAAGCAGCGACGAAGAGAAGACCGCCGGCATCGGCGACACCGTCGAGGACGGGGCGTTCGCCTTCACGGTGACCGACATCGAGACCGGCGTATCCCGGATCGGCAACGACTTCCTGCACCACGACGCCCAGGGCCAGTTCGTCATCGTGCACGTCACCGTCGAGAACATCGGCGACCAGGCCGAGATGTTCCACGGATCCAGCGTGAAGCTCTACGACGCCGACGGCAAGGAGTACTCCAACGATGGCGAGGCGGAGATCTACCTGGAGGACTCCGAAGCGTTCCTCACCGATATCAACCCCGGCAACAAGGTCGACGCGAAGGTGGTCTTCGACCTTCCTGAAGGCGTGGAGCCCGTCTCGGTGAAACTCCACGGATCCCTCTTCAGCAGCGGGGTCACCGTCTCACTGTCCTGACCCGCTTGTCGGGAGACCGCACACCGGCCCTGCCCCGGTCTGCCGGGGCAGGGCTGTCTGCTGTCGGGCACAGCAGCATGTGCCCGGCGCCGCTCAGAACGCGTCGATCTCGGCCCGGGTAGGCATCGACGTGCTCGCCCCAGGAATCCGCACCGACAAAGCGGCCGCTTTCGCGGCGAACCGCAGCGCCGACTCCGGGTCCTGGCCCTCGGTCCGAGCCACCGCATACGCCCCGCAGAACGTGTCCCCTGCCCCGGTCGTGTCGACGGCCTCCACCTGGACCACCGGGACCCACAGGGGTTCGCGGTCCCGGGCCCCGTAGAGCGCACCCCTGCTGCCCAACGTGATGATCACCTCGGGCACGGTCTCCAAGAGCGCGGCCAGTGCCCGCTCCGGGGTGTCCTCGCCGGTGATCGTCGCTGCCTCGTACTGGTTGGGCAGGAGGACGTCGACGCACTCCAACAGCTCCTGGGGGAGCGGCTGCGCCGGGGCAGGCGTCAGTACCGTGGTCACCCCGAGTGAACGACCCGCCCGAGCCGCCGCAATCACCCCGGACAGCGGCGTCTCCAACTGCAGCAGCAGCGCCTGGGCGCCGTCCAACAGCAGGGTGTCGTTCTCCCGCAGCCCGGTGACCGTGCCGTTAGCACCCGGGATGACGATGATCGAGTTGTTCCCCTCCCGGTCCACGACGATGTGGGCGATTCCGGAAGCGCCCCCGACTGTGCGCAGCCCGGAGACGTCGATGCCGTTGTCGACCAGGGTGGCGCGCAGTTGAGGGCCGAAAACGTCGTCGCCCACCGCGCCCAGGAAGACCACGTCCGCCCCGGCCCGTGCTGCGGCGATCGCCTGGTTGGCGCCCTTGCCGCCAGGAACCTGGCTGAACTGCCGTCCCTGGACGGTCTCCCCCCGGGCGGGCGGGGTGTCCACGTAGGCCACCAGGTCCATGTTGACGCTGCCGAAGACTGCGATCCGCGGTGCCACTCCTTGCTTCACACTCCCACGCTATCCAGGAAAGGCTCAGTCAAGCTGAAAATCAGCGATGACAGGGGCGTGATCGGACGCGCCTTTGCCTTTGCGTTCCTCGCGGTCGATCTTCGCGTCCGTGGCCCGCTCGGCGAGCGCGGGGGAGGCCAGGATGAAGTCGATGCGCATCCCTTTGCGCTTCGGGAACGCCAGTCCTTTGTAGTCCCAGTAGGTGTAGACCCCGGGGCCGGGCGCATGCGGCCGTACCACGTCGGTGAAACCGGCGTCCACTACGGCGTGGAAAGCGTCCCGCTCCGGCTTAGTGACATGGGTGCGGCCTTCGAACTCCGCCATGTCCCACACGTCCTCATCGTAGGGGGCGATGTTCCAGTCCCCGCACAGCGCGATCTGCGCTTTCGGGTCCTCGGAAAGCCACGCCTCCCCGGCTTCGCGGAGCCGGGCCAGCCACTGCAGTTTGTAGGTGTAGTGCGGGTGGTCGATTTCCCGGCCGTTGGGCACGTACAGGCTCCACACCCGCACTCCCCCGCAGACGGCGCTGATCGCGCGGGCCTCCGCCTCCTCCGGTTCCCCCCACCCGGGCTGGCCGGGGAAGCCGATCTGCACGTCGCTGAGCCCCACCCGGGAGGCGATCGCCACACCGTTCCACTGGGACAGCCCGTGGTGGGCTACCTCATAGCCGAGCTCGGTGAAGACCGCGGTGGGGAACTGATCGTCCCGGCATTTCGTTTCCTGGAGAGCGACCACGTCCACGTCGCTCCTGCGCAGCCAGGCAGCGATCCGCTCACTACGCGCCCGAACGCTGTTCACATTCCACGTCGCCAATCGCACACCGCAAGGCTAGCGCTCATGCTCTGCGCCCCCGAACCCGCTCAGTCAGGGAGGAAAGCCCGCATCTCCAGTTCTCAGCGTTTTCCCAGCCTGTACCCGCCTATATCCCAGGAAGAGGAGGTTGGATGGTCGATGTCCCATGGACTCTCCACCATGACCGGCGCGCGGCGGGTCCCGCCTCCGGGGACGGGGGCGGGACCGCGTCGGACGCGGGGCCGCGCCGGCCGCTGGGCGAGCGCAGCCCGGAAAGTTCCCCGGTTCAGCCTTGAGACCGGCATGAATACCATGGCAGGAGCCCCCGAAGTCTCCCGCTAGGTGGATCGATGACGGAATCAGAGACCACGGCGCGACCCCATGTCCTCGTAATCGACGACGAACCGAACATCCGGGACTTGGTCCAGGCGGCCCTCCGTTTCCACGGTTTCGAGGTCAGCACCGCCGGTTCCGGGGAGGAAGGACTCGCCCTTGCGCGTTCAGAACGGCCGGACCTGATTCTGCTGGACGTCCTACTGCCGGACATCAGCGGCTTCGACGTGTGCCGCCGACTGCGGGACGAGGACGACGACGTCCCGGTGATCTACCTGACTGCTCGGGACACCCCTTCGGACACGGTGACCGGGCTTTCCCTGGGCGGCGACGACTACGTCACCAAGCCGTTCTCCGTCGAGGCCCTCATCGCCCGCGTGCGCGCCCTGCTGCGCCGGGTCAAACGCGACCCCAACTCCGCGCAGTCGTCCGACGGCGTCCTGCGGGTCGCCGACTTGGAGCTGGACGAGAAGACGTGGACGGTGCGCCGCGGCGGGGTGCCGATCGACCTGTCGCCCACCGAGTTCCGGCTGCTGGCCTACATGATGCACAACGCCGGACGGGTGCTGACCCGGGCCCAGCTGCTGGAAAACGTGTGGGGATGGGACTACGCGGGCCAATCCCAGATCGTGGAGACCTACGTCAGCTACCTGCGGCGCAAACTGGATCCCTTCGGCCCCAACCTGATCCACACCCAGCGCGGTGTGGGCTACGCGCTCCGCGTTAAAGAAGACGACAAATGATCATCGGCGGGCTGTTCGCGCCTCCGGGAACACTGCGGTCCAGGCTGCTCGCTGGCCTTCTCATCGTCACCGGGGTGGGGCTGCTGGTCAGTTCGCTGGTCAGCGTGCTGACCCTGCGGTCGTTCATCACCGAGCGGCTCGAAGCCCAACTGCTCTTCACCACGGAGCGGGCCATGATCCGGTTGGACAACGACACTCCACCGGTGGGGGTCGACGCCCCCAGTCCGTCCCCCTACTTCGTGGTGCTGCTCAACCCGGAGACCGGGGAGGTCAACCAGATCTACGGTGACACGCTCCGCGAAGACGTGGTGTTGAACCGGCTCGCCCACCTCTCCTTGACGGAGCTGCGCTCTTACGCCTCGTCGCAGGAGATCGTCGAACTGGACACCCCCGATGAAAGAGTTCCCCCGCACTTGATCACGGTGCGGATGCGCCCCAACGCGATCATGGTCAGCGGGGTGCCTACCGACGAGCGGGAAGACTATCCGCGCCAGTTGGTCACCGTGCAGCTGATCACCGCGGTGCTGCTGCTGGGCGGGCTGCTGCTGATCGGCGGCCGGCTGATTGTGCGGGCGCTGGCTCCGCTGGACCGGATGGCGACCACCGCTGGACAGATCAGCACCGGGTCCGACCTGGGCGATCGAATGCCCGACGCCGACCCGTACAGCGAGGTGGGGCGGCTCGGGATGGCGATCAACACCATGCTGGCCCGTTTGGAGAACGCGTTCCGCGCCAAGGCGGAGTCTGAGCGGCGGGTCCGTGATTTCGCTGCCGATGCGTCCCACGAGCTCCGCACCCCGCTCACCACCATCCTCGGCTACGCCGAGCTGTACCGGCAGGGGGCGATCCCCGACGCGGAGCTCCCCGAGGCGATGCGGCGGGTCGAAGCGGAAGCGACCCGCATGTCCAAGCTCGTGGGGGAGCTTTTGGAGCTGGCCCGGCTGGACCGCACCGGATCGCTGGAACTCGCCACCCGCGACGTGGCTGAGATCGTCCGGGACATGACCGGGGACGCGGCGTCGCTGGAACCGGAGCGGGAGTTCACCCTGGACGTTCCCGACCGGCTCTTCTGGCGGATCGACGAGACCCGCTTCCGGCAAATCCTCGCGAACCTCCTGTCTAACGTGCGCGAACACACTCCGCCGGACACCCCGGTGACGGTGCGGCTGCACTCGGACGGCGATGAGGTCGTGCTCTCGGTGACCGACGCGGGCCCGGGGATGTCCCCCGAGGACGCGTCCCGGGTGTTTGACCGCTTCTACCGGGCTGCTCGGGATCCCGGCGGGGGCAGTGGCCTGGGGCTGCCCATCGTGAAGGCGATCGCGGACGCCCACGGCGGCAGCGTCACCCTCGACACTCGGCCCGGCGAAGGGACAACGGTTACGGTGTGTATTCCTTCGGGGGATCACTCCACAGACTGACGCGTATCACCACCTACCACGCCCGGGTCGTTGAAAGTGCCGGTCAACCTTGAGATTTCGCTGATGTAAGCCGCGATCCTATGCCAGGATTGCCCATGGCGGCGAGCGCCGGAGAGGCGGTTTCACTCCCCATCTCCGTTACTGAGGGTAATAATCCCGACCTCTTCTCCGGAAAGCCGCGCATTGACCCCCGCTCCAGGTCCCCGGCGGGATCTGGACTCGTCCGCAACGGACACCCCCTCTGTGTGGGTATGGGTGGGCAATCCCCCATTCCACTACATAGAGAAACTGTTTAGTTGCATAAAGTTATAATCTGTGTTGTTGGGTGGTTTTCACCGTCACACTTGGGAGGAGACTCTTCTTCATGCGCCTAGCCTTCTGCCGCCGGCCGGGCTGCCGACCCCGACACGCGCGTCCGCCGTGGATCGTGCGCGCCACCCGGGCGCGTTGGCTGGTGGCCTCCTTCGCCGTGCTCTCCCTCGGCGGTGCAGCCGGCCTCCTGTCGCCCCACGCTGAGGATTCGATCGCGCAGTCCACACCCGACGCTGAGATCCAGCCCGCCGCTGTCGCCTCGTACTTTGCACCCCAGCACACCACACCCCCCGTGCCGGTGGTGCGCACCACTCCCCCGCAGACCCTGACGCGTGCCGCAGACCTGCAGCCCGTGACGCTGCCCCGCCCGTCGGAACCCACTCCCACACCCCCCGCGGAGACCGACGACCGCAGCAACGACCGACGGGAGATCGCTGAACTGTCCGGCCCCGACCACTGGTCCCCCCGCTCTGAAGCGCCGCACCGCTACTCCCCCTCGTCCAGTCCGGAAGCCACGTGCAGCGACTCCGTCTTCATGCTGTGGGAGGGCTGCGGTGAGGAAGATTTCTAACAGCGTCACCCCCCGCCGCTAAGTTGTACACATGTACGAATCAGCGGCGCTTCCCTCGCCTCGGCGCGACGCGACTCTGTCCCTTACCCAAGCACGCCACGTAGCACTGGCTGCGCAAGGATTCGCCGACCCGCGCCCTTCCGGCACGGTCACCGCGCACCACCTGCGTCAGGTGGTCGACCGGATCGGCGTCATCCAGATCGACAGCGTGAACGTGCTGTGCCGCAGCCACTACCTGCCGGTGTACGCGCGTCTCGGCCCCTACGATCGGGCGCTCCTCGACCGGGCGGCGACCACGCCCGGCCACTTCCTTGTGGAGTACTGGGCGCACGAGGCCAGTCTCATCCCCCTGCACACGCACCGGCTGCTGCGGTGGCGAATGGCGGACATCACCGGGGCATGGCGTATCGTGCAGCGCGCCGGGGAAGAACACCCGGAACTGGTCCGGGCGGTCCTCGACGAGGTCGCCCGGACCGGTCCGGTCACCGCCCGCCAAGTCGCGGACGCGCTCCGGCACGACCTCCCGCACAGCGCAAAGCGGTGGGGGTGGAACTGGTCGGTCGTGAAATCCGCGCTGGAATACCTGTTCTGGCGGGGCGAGATCACCGCGAACGGGCGCAACCAGCACTTCGAACGCCGCTACGACCTGACCAGCCGGGTGCTCCCCGCAGAAGTGCACACCGCGCCCGACCCCGACCCGGACGATGCCCGGCGCCAACTCGTGGCGATCGCCGCCCGCGCCCACGGGGTAGCCACCGAGCGGTGCCTGCGCGACTACTTCCGGCTCAGCGCCGCCCACGGCCGGGCAGCCGTCCGTGACCTGGTGGACTCCGGGGAGCTCATCCCGGTCCGGGTCGAAGGGTGGCGGCAACCCGCCTACCTGCACCGCGACGCGCGTTTCCCGAATTCGGTGGCGGCGCGGGCGCTTCTCAGCCCGTTCGACTCCCTCGTCTGGGAGCGGGCACGCATCAAAGCGCTCTTCGACTTCCACTACCGCTTGGAGATCTACGTGCCCGCCGCCAAACGGGTGCACGGCTACTATGTCCTGCCGTTCCTGCTGGGAGACCGCCTCGTCGCCCGGGTGGACCTGAAAGCCGACCGGGCCTCCGGCAGGCTGCTGGTGCGGCGTACCACGCTGGAAGACCACGCGCCCGCGGACACCATGGCGGAGCTCTCCGCGGAACTGGATCAGATGGCGGAATGGCTCGGTTTGCCGGAGGGCGTCGTCCACAGCGCGGACTGACCAGCCGGGCAGCCCACACGAGGGCCGCCCGGCTGGCAGGTCACACCCGTTCGATGATGGTGACGTTGGCCTGTCCCCCGCCCTCGCACATGGTCTGCAGCCCGTAGCGGCCGCCCGTGCGGCGCAGTTCGTGGACGAGCTTGGTCATGAGCACGGCGCCGGTGGCCCCCAGCGGGTGGCCCAGGGCGATCGCACCGCCGTTGGGGTTGACCTTCGCCGGGTCGGCGCCGATTTCGTCGATCCACGCCATGGGGACCGGGGCGAACGCCTCGTTGATCTCGACCACGTCGATGTCGTCGATGTCCAGCCCGGCCTTGCGCAGCGCGATCCGAGTGGCGGGGATCGGCGCGGTGAGCATGTACACCGGGTCGTCCCCGGCCAAAGCCAGTTGCACGATCCGCGCCAAGGGGGTGAGCCCGTGCTCGGCCACGGCCCGCTCCGACGCGATGAGCAGGGCGCTCGCCCCCACCGAAATCTGGCTGGAGACGGCCGCGGTCAACGCCCAGCCTTCGCGGAGCGGTGCGAGCTCGGCCATCTTCTCCAGCGACGTGTCGGGGCGCACCCCCTCGTCGTGGGTGACCCCGGCCAGCGGGGCAGTCTCCGCGTCGAAGTAGCCCGCTTCGATCGCCGCGGCAGCCCGACGGTGGCTTTCCAGCGCGTACTTCTCCAAGTCCTCGCGGGTGTACCCCCACTTTTCACACATCAGTTGGGCCCCGCGGAACTGGGAGATCTCCTGGGTGCCGTACCGTTCGACCCAGCCCTGCCCGTAGACGGACAACCCGTTGTCCACGGCGAACTGCACGTTGGCGCCCATGGGGACCATGCCCATGTTCTCCACACCCGCCGCGATCACCAGGTCTTGGGTGCCGGACATGACCCCTTGCGCCGCAAAGTGCACGGCCTGCTGGGAGGAACCGCACTGGCGGTCGATGGTGACCCCCGGCGTACTCTCCGGGAGTCCGGCAGAAAGCCATGCGGTGCGGGCCAGGTCGAGTGCCTGCGGCCCCACCTGGGTGACGCAGCCCATGATCACGTCCTCGACCGCGGCCGGGTCGATCCCGGTCCGGTTCACCAGTTCTTTGAGCACGTGGGCGCCCAGGTCGGCCGGGTGCACCGCAGCGAGCGCCCCCTTCCTGGTCCCGATCGGGGTGCGCACCGCTCCGACGATGTATGCCTCGGCCACGGTTCCTCCTTCGGTCGCGTGAGCAAACCTCCATACCGAACGATATTCGGTTGAGGGGCGGGGGCAACCCGTTGCACCCGCTCCTTTTCACGCCGTTGCCCGCCTTCGCCGCGTGGGTAGGAATCCGTGATGGACTTATCCCTGTCGCCGACACCCGGCAGTGCTCCGGTCGTGTCCTCCCCGCCTCCCGGGAGTCCCACGGCCGCGGGCCTGCCCGGCGTCCCTCCTCCCACCGACGGAAACTCAGCGGAAAGGTCTGCTCATGAGCGGCGCATACGACGGCGCGATCCTCCTCGGCCTGCTGGTCCTCTTCGTCGTCCTCGGAGTCCGCTGGCTCCGCAAACGGGTCCACGTGCCGTGGAGCACCAAAGGGATCGCGGTGGTCTTCATCTTCGCTGTGCTGCTGCTGTGGGCGTACCAGACCACGACGTGACCGCGCTCCTCCCCGCGCCACGATTCATCGCCGTCTCGTGGGGCAGTCGTGTCTCAAAGCCGACGACGACAAGGGGAGTGGGATGAGCAAGCGCTCGGCCTCATCGAGTCGATCCCCGGCTGCTGGTACCGGTGCCGCGGTGCCCGAGTCTCCCGCCGAACTTCCCGCAACCTCATGGTGGGCGTCGCTGAAACGCACCGTCGTGGAATTCAAGGAAGACAACCTGACCGACCTGGCCGCCGGGCTTACCTACTACGCGGTGCTGTCGATCTTTCCGGCGCTCCTCGTCCTGGTGTCCCTGCTCGGCCTGGCCGGCCAGTCGGCCACCGACACGATCAGCGACCAACTGAGCGCGGTGGCCCCCGACGAGACCGTGGAGATCGTCACCGGAGTCTTGACCAACCTCCAAGCCAACCAGGCCACCGCCAGCCTGGTGGGGCTGCTCAGCCTCGCCTTGGCGGTGTGGTCGGCCTCCGCCTACGTCGCCGCGTTCATGCGGGCCGCCAACATCGTGTACGACATCCGGGAAGGCCGCCCGTTCTGGAAGACCCTGCCGGTCCGGGTCGGCATCACCCTGCTCCTGCTCACACTGGTAGCGATCAGCGCGCTCGCAGTCATCCTCAGCGGCGGGGTCGCCCAGTGGGTGGGGAACTTCATAGGGGCCGGTCCTACCGCCGTCACCCTGTGGAACATCGTCAAATGGCCGGTCCTCGTCCTGCTGATGATGTTCATGGTGTCGGTGCTGTACTGGGCGGCCCCCAACGTCAAACGACCTTTCCGCTGGGTGAGCCCCGGCGGCATCGTGGCGGTCCTCATCTGGCTCGGCGCCTCCGCGGCCTTCGCCTTCTACGTGGCGAACTTCGCCAACTACAACCGCACCTACGGTAGTCTCGCCGCGGTCGTCATCTTCCTGGTCTGGCTGTGGATCTCCAACATCGCGATCCTGCTGGGCATCGAATACAACGCGGAGATCGAACGGAGCCGGGCCCTCCAGGCGGGGCAGCGCCTCACCGTGGAACCCTATGTGGAACCCCGGGACGTGCCGAAACCCCGGCCGTTCCACCACCGGCCGAAACCGGAGTGAGGAAGGGTCGCCAACAACCGCCCTGGGAGAAGGGCTGTCTTACCGACCGTGGTGCGCCGTCACTCGCTGTCCGGCTGGTGCATGGGGATCTGGAACCACACGGCCTTGCCGTCGGGGGTGGGCCTGGACCCCCACCGCTCGGCCAGCTGGTCCACGAGGTAGAGGCCACGGCCGCCTTCGTCTTCCGCACCGGCAGTACGGATCCGCGGCAGCCGCAGGTCGTGGTCGAAGACCTCCACCCACACCGAGGAGGCGCCGCGGCGGAGCCGCAGCAGGAACTCGCGGCTGGTGGGCACCGGCTCCTCATCCTGCTCGGCCGCTTCCTCCAGCAGATCCGACCAGTCCTCGTCGAACTCGTCGAAACCGTCCAGCGGCAGCTGCTCGTCGGAGTCCTTGACCCCGTCGTCGGTGAACTCGCGGGTCACCGGGTGGGGAGTGGCGTGGATGACCACGTTGGTGACGATCTCCGAGACCAGCAGGCAGGCCAGCTCTGCCTGGTCCCGGTCCATCCCCCACTCCTTGAACGTGTCCACGGCCAAGTGCCGGGCCTCCGCCACCGTAGGCGCCTCGGCGGGGAACCACTCCTGCTTGAGCGCCAGCTCCTCCGGGTGGGAGCGAACCACGAGCAGCGCGGTGTCGTCGTCAGCCACTCCGGGGACCGCGCGCTTAGCCACCTCCAGGATCTGGTGGACGTCCTTGTCGGCGACCTCCCGGACCCGTGACCGAAGCTGCTCCAGTCCGGCCTCCATGTCGACGGTGCCGTCGTACGACCGGCGTGCGACCAGGCCGTCCGTGTACAGCAGCAGCGTCGCCCCCGGCGGCAGCGTGAGCTCCCCCTGCCGGTACACCGAGTCGCCGGGCACCCCCTTGGGTTTGACGCCCAGCAGTTTGTCGCGGATCGCCATGTCCAGGTCGTCGACCTTGCCGCCGCAGATCAGCAGTGGAGGCTGGTGGCCCGCGTTGGCGTACGTCAGCTCCCGAGACCAGGCGTCGTACGCCATGTACAAGCAACTGACGCTCGGTACCCAGGTGTTGCCTTCCCCGTCCGGGCGGCCCAACTGGCGGACCCACTCGTCGAGTTCGCGCAGGATCTCGGCGGGTTCCCGGTCAGCTTGGGCGAACGCCCGCAGCGCGGCCCGCAGTTGGCCCATGACCGCTGCTGCGTGGGGGCCTTTGCCTTCGACGTCGCCGATGACGATGCCGACCCGCCCCGCCGACAGCGGAATCACGTCATAGAAGTCCCCGCCGACCTGGGTCTGGATTCCTTGGCCGTGCGCCTCCAGCGGTTTGGCGGGAATGTAGTCGTGGGCGATGGACAGTCCGTCGAATTCGGGGAATTCCCGGGGCAGCAGGCTGTTCTGGAAGGCGAGTGCGGTGTCGCGTTCCTCTTCGAAAAGGCGGGCGTTGTCGATTGCTACGGCGACCCGGGACGCGATCGTGCCGACCAGGTCGCGGTCGAAACTGTCGTAGTCGGTCTTGTCGCGGGACGTGAGCCCGGACCGGGCCAGGGTGAGCACGCCTAAGGTGACACCGCGGGCGCGCAGCGGCGCCGCGATCACCGACGTCACTCCGACCTGTTCGGAGACGCGCACGGAACGCCGGTTGGGGAACACTCCGGCCGTGGAGCCCGGGTTGGAGTAGTCGCTGACCACGACCGTCTCCATCCGGCGCAGTGCCTTGGAGACGAAGTGCTTCTCGGGGTAGTGCACCTCCTCGCCGACGTCAGGCCAGCTGCCCGGCGGCGGAGTCCACCCCTCGGCGTGCACGGAGACACGGCGGATCAGCCTGCCGTGGTCGTTGAGGTCGATGAAGCAGTGGTCGGCGAACTGGGGGACCAGGATCTCCGCGACAGCCTTCACGGTGGCTTCGAACTCGAGCGAACTGGCCAGTCGCCGTCCGATCCGGTCCAGCAGCCCGTACTGTTCCTCAATCCGGCCGCTTCGCAGCGCCTCGGTGATGAAGAGGACCACGCCCTCCACGGCACCGGAGGACGGCCGGAGGGGAACCGCGCTGGCCCGCAGGTGCATCCAGGTGGAGTCCTTGCGCAGCACCGCGAAAGTGCCTTCCCAGGTGTCCCCACGCAGGACCCTGCGGGCGAGCTGGGCGAGCTGCTCGTGGTCGGCTTCGTGGATACCGATGTCTACGAGGGGGGTGCCGAGGTAGTCGCGCCCGTCATCGAGCCCGAAAAGCTGGGTGGCGTAAGAGTTCCAGTAGCGGAGGTTGCTGAAGCGGTCCGTCACCACCACGGCGATCTGCACCTGTTCCAGGACTTCGGCTCCTGACAGTGCATCGTCGTAGAAGGCTTCCCCCCACCGCTTCATCACACAGCCACCTCGCCGTCACGGACCGTACTGATGACCGACGAGCACCGCATCGGCCGCCCCAAGGCAGGCGCGCGCGGTTCCATTCGTTCCGGTCCACGCCATGTGGCGAGACTAGCAACTGTGAGGATGTGTGCGCAGAGCAACGGCTGATCTCGTGGGCTGGATGCGAGACCGACGCTCCGGTCAGACCCGGGTAACGAAGATAAGACTGGCGACCTGCCGGGGCAGTTCGATCGACTCGCCATCCTTGCCGTTACCACCAATCACTCGCACACCGTCATCGCTCGCCTCGAGCGTCACTTCTTTGCCGGGTTGTACCCCGGTGCGTTTAAGAGCGAGCATGGTCTTGGTGTCGCTTTGGATTTGTTCGCTGATACGGCGAATCGTCACCCTGGTCGGCGTGTCAGAAAGCGCCTCGGGGATCGGCACGATGGAGCTACTCGCGAACGGCTCCGGCTCGTAGCCTTCGACACCCAGCTCGTCCAGGCCGGGGATCGGGTTCCCGTGAGCACACGTCCACGGCTCTTTGAGCAGTCCGATCAGCCGTTCTTCCACTGCCTCGGAGATCACATGCTCCCACCGGCAGGCTTCGACGTGGACGTCCTCCCACGGCAGCCCGATGATGTCCACCAGCAGCCGTTCCGCCAGACGGTGCTTCCGCATGACCTGGGTGGCCAGACGACGTCCCTCTTCCGTCATCACCAGGTGGCGGTCGTTCTCCACCCGCACCAGGCCATCGCGTTCCATGCGCGCAACCGTCTGACTCACGGTGGGGCCGCTCTGGCGCAGACGCTCGGCGATACGGGCGCGGAGCGGGACGATCCCCTCTTCCTCAAGCTCGAAGATCGTACGGAGATACATCTCCGTAGTGTCAATAAGTCCCTGTGCGGTCAAGGCTCCCTCTCCCCTTCTGAGCCCGGTTGAGAGCGGCCAACGACAGTTGTCTCAACACAGATCAGTGCGCGCCTGTTCCGGGGTTGCACGCGTGGGTGAGGGTATTCGCCAGCCGTGAGTCTAAAACGCGCATCTGACCGTGGAAACATCACCGTCCCCTCCGATCATAGCGTGACGGCGCGCAACTCTTTTTCCGAAAACGTGACCTATACCACTTAACAAATTGGTGAATCTCTTAATACTGTCCGTTCTTTCATGGTGAAAGCCGGTCGATTTGCCACGCCCCTTCACTCGGCGTGCCGGAGACCAGCCGATAGCGGAACCGGTCGTGCATCCGGTCACTACGGCCCTGCCAAAACTCCACTTCCTGCGGGACCAGGAGAAACCCGCCCCAATACTCCGGGCGAGGCACCGGCGTGCCCGGCGGCCACTGCTCCGCGCAACGCGCATACGCCCGGTCCAGCTCTGCACGGTCCGCTACCGGCGCGGACTGGTACTCACTCGCCCACGCCCCCAATTGGGACCCGTGCGGCCGCTGCGCAAAATACGCGTCGTTCTCTTCGTCACTAAGCCGCTCAGCAAAGCCGTACACGATGACCTGGCGGCGGATCGCATGCCAGGGGAACACGACGCAAGCGCGCGGCTCGCGGGCGAGCGCCACCCCTTTGCGCGACCGGTAGTTCGTGAAAAACCGCAGGCCACGCCGGTCATACCCTTTCAGGAGCACGGTCCGGGCGCTCGGCGCACCATCGGGGTCCACCGTAGACAGCACCATCGCGTTGGGCTCCGACAGCTCCGCCTCGCAGGCCTCGGTAAACCAGGCGTGGAACTGGTCCATCGGCTGCGGTGCCAGGCCACGGGGGTCTAACGGCGCTCCGTCATATGATTCACGCAGCTCAGCAGGGTCAGAATAGTCCACAGTGGTGCATCCTCACACGATCCGTGGGGTAGCCGCCAGCAGTGGGCGGGCCGTTAACGGCACCTCGCATGTCAGCAAAAGATCCTCGAACGGTTCAATGGATTACTAATCCGAGGACCGAGGAGACGGAGGAAGCCGGTATGTCGGACTTCAAACCCGGGCTCGAAGGAGTCGTGGCGTTCGAGACCGAGATCGCCGAACCGGACAAAGAGGGCGGCGCCCTCCGGTACCGGGGTGTCGACATCGAGCAGCTCGTCGGCCACGTCACCTTCGGGCGCGTGTGGGGGCTGTTGGTAGACAACAGCTTCAACCCCGGACTTCCCTTCGCGGACCCGATCGACCTGCCGGTCTCGACCGGTGACGTGCGTGTCGACGTCCAAAGCGCGCTGGCGACCCTGGCACCACGGTGGGGCTTCAAGCCGCTGCTGGACATCGACGAGGCGGAAGCGCGCGACAACGTCGCCCGCGCTGCCTCCGCTGCCCTGTCGATCATCGCCCAGTCCGCCCGCGGGGACCAGCCCAAGGTTCCGCAGAGCCGGGTCGACGAAGGTAAGACCATCGTCGAACGGTTCATGATCCAACTGCGTGGCGAACCGGACCCCCTCCACGTCAAGGCCGTTGACGCCTACTGGACGTCCGCTGCCGAACACGGCATGAACGCCTCCACGTTCACTGCCCGGGTCATCGCCTCCACTGGTGCCGACGTGGCCGCCGCCCTCTCCGGAGCCGTGGGTGCCATGTCCGGTCCGCTGCACGGCGGCGCACCCGCCCGCGTGCTGCACATGCTCGACGAGACGGAACGCCTCGGTGACGCGCGCAAGTACGTCACCCAGGCCCTGGACCGGGGCGAGCGCCTGATGGGCTTCGGTCACCGTGTCTACCGCGCAGAAGACCCCCGGGCCCGGGTCCTGCGCCGTACCGCCAAGGAACTGAACGCCCCCCGCTTCGAAGTCGCCAGCGCCCTGGAGAAGGCCGCCCTGGAAGAACTGCAGGCCCGCAAGCCCGACCGGGTGCTCGCCACCAACGTGGAGTACTGGGCCGCGGTGGTGCTGGACTTCGCGCAGATCCCGGCGTCGATGTTCACGTCCATGTTCACCTGCGCCCGCACCGCGGGATGGTCCGCGCACATCCTGGAGCAGAAGCGCACCGGCCGCCTGGTCCGGCCCAGCGCCCGCTACGTCGGCCCCGCTGTGCGCGACATCAAGAGCGTCGAAGGCGCCGACGAAGCCCTCGCCCAGGGCATCTAAAGCTGTCTGGTTTCGCACACTCGTGAACCCCGGTCACCGGCCGGGGTTCACTTCGTGTGTCGCGCGCCTAGCCGTCCCCCCGCTCCGGTGCGGGGAATCACGCCGCAGGACGGCCCCTCTCCCGCGATCCAGCGGTCCACCGGAGTAGGCTGGCCGAGTGACCGAGATCCACATTCCAGAGAACCTTCTGCCCGGCGACGGCCGTTTCGGCTGTGGCCCGTCCAAAGTCCGTCCTGAACAGGTGACCGCCCTGGCCTCCTCTGGTGCCACCTATCTCGGCACCTCGCACCGCCAGAAGCCGGTGAAGTCGCTCGTCGGCAGGGTGCGTTCCGGACTGGCCGAACTGTTCTCTCTCCCGGACGGCTACGAAGTGGTGCTGGGTAACGGCGGCACCACCGCCTTCTGGGACATCGCCGCGCACACCCTGGTGCGCCGCAAATCCCAGCACGTGTCGTTCGGCGAGTTCTCGTCCAAATTCGCCAAGGTCACTCAAGGTGCGCCGTGGCTCGACGAGCCCACCGTCATCACCGCGGAGCCGGGCTCCTACGCCCCGCCGCGCGCGGAAGCCGGCGTGGACGTCTACGCGCTCACCCACAACGAGACCTCCACCGGTGTGGCCACGCCGATCGAGCGGATCGCAGGCGCTGACGAGGACGCGCTCGTGCTGGTGGACGCCACCAGCGGCGCAGGCGGGCTGCCCGTGGACATCACCCAGACGGACGTCTACTACTTCGCTCCGCAGAAATGCTTTGCGGCGGACGGCGGACTGTGGATCGCGATCATGTCGCCGCGCGCCTTGGAGCGGATGGCCGAGATCGCGGCCACCGACCGCTACATTCCGGCGTTCTTCTCCCTGACGACCGCGGTCGACAACTCCCGTAAGGACCAGACCTACAACACTCCGGCCGTGTCCACGCTGCTGCTGTTCGCGGAGCAGATCGAATGGCTCAACAAGCAGGGCGGCTTGGAGTGGGCGGCCCGCCGCACCGCGGAATCGTCGTCGATCCTGTACAGCTGGGCGGAGAAGTCCGAGTACGCCACGCCGTTCGTCGCTGATCCCGCGCTCCGTTCCCAGGTGGTGGGTACGATCGACTTCAGTGACGAGGTGGACGCCGCCAAGGTCGCCGCGGTGCTCCGCGCCAACGGCGTCGTCGACACCGAACCGTACCGCAAGCTCGGCCGCAACCAGCTGCGTATCGGCATGTTCCCGGCTGTCGAACCGGAGGACGTGCGCGCGCTGACCGAGTGCATCGACTACGTGGTCGGCAAGCTCGGCTGAGCTGACACCACACACCCCTATCGCAAGTCCTTGTCGGCCGGTCCGGGGCTCTCCGGGCCGGCCGACGCGTCCGCAGCACGGATCACGAACGGTCTCGGCCATGCCCAAGAAGAAGCCGCAACCTCCGCACCTCAAGATCATTTCTCACCGGGGCGCGTCTGGACACCGTCCCGAGCACACTCTGGCCTCCTACGAACTGGGAGCGCGCTACGGCGGCGACTTCATCGAGGTGGACTTGGTGGCCACCGCCGACGGGCATCTCATCGCCCGCCACGAACCGGAGATCGGGCAGACCACGGACGTGGCGTCCCGTCCCGAGTTCGCCGACCGCCGCCGCACAGTGACCATCGACGGGCGCGAGGTCACCGGGTTCTTCGCGCACGACTTCACCCTGGCGGAGATCAAGACGCTGCGCGCGGTCGAACGGCTCCCGGACGTGCGCCCGTACAACGCGGAGCTCAACGGCAGGTACGAGATTCCCACCCTGGAAGAGATCGTCGACCTGGCGGATGAGCTGACCAGGGAGCTGGGACGGCCGATCGGGGTCTACCCGGAGACCAAGCACCCCTCCTACCACGCTTCCCTGGGCCTGGATCTGGAGCCGCCGCTGATCGCCCTGCTACGGGAGCGCGGGCTGCACGGCCCCGAGCCGCGGCTCCCCGTGTTCCTCCAGTCGTTTGAGGCGGACAGTCTGCGCAAACTGCAGGAACTGGAGGTGCCGCTGGTGTTCCTCATGGGCACCGGCGAGCAGTGGCAGCGCTACACCACCCCGGAAGGGCTGGCAGAAGTGGCGTCCTTCGCGCAAGCGATCGGTCCGGAGAAGTCCCTCGTCATCCCGGTCACTGAGGAGGGCGGACTCGGCGAACCCACCTCGCTTGTCGCCGACGCCCACGAGGCCGGCCTGCTCGTGCACCCCTACACGTTCCGCAGCGAGAACCACTTCCTGCCGCCGAAGCTGCGCTCCGGGGACGACCCGACCGCCTACGGGTCGTTTGCCGCCGAATACGAGGCGTTCTTCGCAGCGGGGGTCGACGGGGTGTTCACCGACCACTCCCGGCACGCGTTCCTGGCCCGGGAGATGTTCCTGGCCCAGGCTTGACCTGCCCTGACTCTGTCTCGTCCCGGCTCAGGCCGCGCTGCGGCAACCGGCGCGTCCTGAGCCGTCGTTACCGGGGCCCCGGCGCCGCCGCCTGCGGGGCGCTCGCTAGCTGTTACGCGCAAGCCAGACGATGGCGAGAATCGCCACGGCCGCGATCCCGGCCCCGACGAGGATGAGGCCGCCCGCGCCGCCCCCGCCGGAAAGGTCGGCTTCCTCGGTCGCTTCCGGCGACGGCTCTTCGTCCGCTGCCTCGGGAGGAGCGTCCAGAAACTCGTCCACAGGCACCCGCCACACCGGGCTGTGCGTGCCTTCGCTACCGACGAGCAGGGCGCTCCCGTCGCGGGTGAAGGCGAGTGACTCGCCCTGATCGCTTTCCGGCAGGGTGACGGTAGCGATCCGCCGTCCCGGCACCCCCTCGGAAGCGTCGTAGAGGGTCGCATTCCAGTAGGTGCGGATGGCGTAGTAGCTCCCCTCGGGGGAGAATGCCGCATCCGTGGCGAACAGCGGGGCGCTGCCCACCCGGGTCAGCGTGTTGACCCCGTCCGGGTCGAGCTGCTCAGGCGCGGCGTACACCCCGCCCGTGAACTCTTTGGACACGAGGTAGAGGCGGTTGTCCCGCGGGTCGATGAGCAGTCCTTCCGCGTCCCGTCCCCCGTCCTCGTAGACGAAGGTGAACGTGGTCGCGGTCACGGTCTGGTCGACCAGCTCCCGCGGCTCAGGAATCCGGTAGACCCGGACGTTCGGCCACCCGCCCTGGTAGTTGTCTCCGATGTCGGCGACGTAGATCGCGGGTTCTCCATGCTCGTCGACACCGATCCCGATGGCTTCCCAGTCGCGGGCCTCCACCCCCTCCCCGGCGAGCCAGACGGTGGCCACCGTATCGCCTTCCCCGTTGACGGCATACAGGGTGGGGCCGTAGTCGGGGCCGCTGTCGTTGTGGGTCCAGTAGATGTCTTCGTGGCGGTGGGAGACCGCCAGCCCGCTGGATTCGGCGATCCGCGGATCGGTGAGGGTGAAGAGCTGCTCGGTCCCTTCCGGCACTGCTCTGCTCGGAGAGGTTGGGGAAGGCTCTGGTGTGGCCGGTGCGGGAGCGGCAGCCCCCGCGATACAGCACACTCCGAGCAGGACGACTACCCCCACGCCGCGGACGCCTCTGGTCATGGCGCCCATCCTGCCATCCTGGCCGGTCCGGGAGCGCGGCGGTTTCCTGCCTCCGCCGGGGTGGGTGCGGGCTCGCCTACACCAGCGACCCGATGATCACGATCAGCATGATCACCGCGAGCACCGTGGGCAGCAGCCAGCGTTGCTTCCGATTGTTGGTGAGCATGCTCATGGGTCGCTCCGTCTTCTCCTGATCACTGCCTGGCGGTCATCGGATCGGGCACCGGTGTTCTCAGGCTAGTTTCCAGGTGGCGATGGTCTGGTACCGGGGGACAGCGCCCAGCCGACTGTGCACGAGGTGCACTTCGGCGGCCTGCCACGGTTCGGTGGCGAGGGTTTCCAGGCGGGCGCAGGGCGCGGTCAGGTTGGTGGTGATGCGGGCCCGGGCCACGGTCACGTGGGGCACGTAGCGGCGGTTCTCCACGGGGATGCCCAGGGCGACAGCGGCCTCGCGCAGGTCGGTTGCGAGTGCGGTGAGGGCCGCCGTGTCCCCGTCCACACCCGCCCACAGTACCCGGGAGCGGACCGGTTGGGGAGGGAACGTCCCGCTTCCGCGCAGGCTGAGGGACATCGCGGGGTGGCGGGCCGCCACCCGTCCCAGTTCCCCGGCGACCGTGTCCACCTGGTCGTCAGGCACGTCGCCGAGGAACACCAGGGTCATGTGCCACTGCTCCCGGGCCACCCAGCGCAGTCCACGGGCCGTGGGTCGGGCGGACGCCACCGCCGCGTCCAAGGCGTCGAGCGCCGCGGCGGGGGGAGTGACAGCCGTGAAGAGACGCATTATTCCTCCAGCTCAGGGCGGCGCTCCGGGCCCTTGTCTCGGATGACGTCGACGAAGGGGCGGCGGGCGCGGAGGCGCACCTTCACTCCGAGACTACGGCCCAGGAGCATGGCGGCGCTCACGGCGATGGTGACGCTCACCGTTCCGCCGACGACCATGCTGACTGCGGGGCCGAACAGGTCGGCGAGCACACCGACGATAGGCGCGCCGATGGGGGCGACCCCCAGGAACACCAGCATGTACATCGCCATGACGCGGCCGCGCATCTGCGGTTCCACGTTCAACTGGAAGTAGGCGTTCATAGAGGTGGTGAAGGTCATAAAGCAGATGCCCATGGGCACCAGGGCGACGAGCAGCGCCGTGTAGCCGGGCATGAGCCCGGCGACGACCTGGAGGACGCCGAACAGGAGCGCCCCGATGAGCACGGTGCGCAGCCGGGGTGCTTCGCGCCGCGCCGCGATGAGCGCGCCCGTGAAGGAGCCGAGGGCGAGGAATGTCGCGGCCAGCCCGAACGCCTCAGAGCCCGCCTGGAAGACGTTGTTGACCATGAGGGCGAGCTGGTTCTGCACGTTGGAGCCGAACAGTTGCACGAAGGCGACTGTGGCGAGCAGCAGGAGCAGGTCCCGGCGTCCGGCTACGTAGCGGATCCCTTGCCGGACTTGCCCCTTGGAGCGCGGCGCGAGCTCGCTGACGTGGAGTTCGCTGGGGCGCATCATGAGCAATCCAGTAATGACCCCGGCGAACGAGACCGCGTTGATGAGGAAGACCGGCCCGGTGCCGATAAGGCCGATGAGGATGCCTGCGGCGGCGGGGCCGACCACGCGGCCCAGTTGGAAGCTGGCACTGTTCAACGCCACCGCATTGGGAAGATCCTCGCGTCCCACCATTTCGACCACGAAGCTCTGCCGGGCCGGGCTGTCCACGACGGTGACCAGGCCGAGTCCGAGGGCGAACAGGTAGACGTGCCACACCTGGGCCGTGCCGAACGTCACCAGCAGGCCCAAGCCCAGGGAGAGCAGGCCCATCATGCTCTGGCTCGTGATAAGCAGCCGCCGCTTGGACATCCGGTCGGCGAGTGCACCGCCCCACAGGCCGAACAGGAGCGTGGGAAGGAATTGCAGGGCGGTGGCGACTCCGAGCGCGATCCCGCTACCGCCGCTCAGTTGCAGGACCAGCCACTCTTGGGCGATGCGCTGCATCCAGGTGCCCGGGTTGGAGATCACCTGGCCCAGCGCGAAGAGGCGGTAGTTGCGGTTGGCCAGCGACCGGAACATGCTGGGACGGTTTTTGGACTGTGCGGGTTCTGCCGAGTCTGCGGACTGCTCGTCCGCTGTTACGCGACGATCCGAACGCGGTGTTGTGCTGCTGATAGCGACTCGCTCCTCCGGGTTGTCACCCTCCCGCCGCCCAGGTCACGACTGGCTCAACCGGTCCATGATCTCCGCTGCCCGCCTGAGGACCTCCTTGTCCTCGTGGCTCAGTTCTGCAAGCTGCCGGGTGAGCCACGCTTCCCGGCGCTGGTGGTCGGCTTGGACGAGCTGGATGCCTTCCTCGGTGATCTCCACCAACTGCTGGCGGCCGTCGTCGGGGTGACGCCTACGGCGGACCAGGCCGCGCTCTTCAAGCGCGGCGATGATGCGGGTCATCGACGGCGGCTGCACTTTTTCGTGGTCGGCGAGCGCGCCAGGAGTCATCGTCCCGTGTCGCGCCAGCGTGAAGAGCGCTGATCCCTGTCCCAGGGACAGGGAGGAGTCGGGCCGTTGGGCACGGAGCCGTCGGGCGAGCCGCCCCACGGCCATACGGAGCGCTGCGGCCAGGCTCGCGTCAGTGCTGGCTGGCGTGGATGGGTGAGGCTGATTCATTAGCATGACTCATTACTCTTGCTAACAATATCCCGGGAGGGAAGATTCCCTGGGATTTTCCCGGGTAACGCCACTCACACAAAGTGTGCGTACAAGTACGGCGTCCCATCCCGACGGAATGGGACGCCGAAGCGGACTTGCGGGCTTAGCCGAGCAGCGCCTGGATGGGCGCCTCAGCGAAGTGGATCAGGAAGACGAGGGAGATCAGCAGCATGAGCGGGTGCACGTCACGCCACCGGCCCTGAGCCGTCCGCACGATGGTGTAGGCGATGAACGCGACCCCGATACCGTTGGCGATCGAATATGTGTAGGGCATGATCACGATGGCCAGGAAGGCCGGGATCCCGATCCCCAGGTCCGTGAAGTCGACCTTGGTGATCTGGGTCATCATCAGGAAGCCCACCGCGACCAGCACCGGGGTGGCCGCCTCAGCCGGCACGAGGACCGCCAGCGGCGTAATGAACATCGCCCCGATGAACAGCAGGCCGGTGACGATCGGCGCGATACCGGTCCGCGCGCCTTCCCCGACACCCGCGGCAGACTCGGCGTAGGTGGTGGCCACCGACGCCGAAGCAGCACCACCCACGACAGTGCCGAGCGCGTCGGCGACGAGCACCCCCTGCGAGTTCGGCACGTTGCCGTCCTTGTCGGTGAGCCCCGCCTGGCCGGCGACACCGACCATCGTGCCCATGGTGTCGAAGAAGTCCGCCAGCAGCAGGGTGAGCACCAGCATGAGCATGGTGGCGATCCCCACGCCCCGCCAGTCGGCGAGCAGGTTGAACTGGCCGACCAGGCTGAGGTCCGGGAGCGACACCAGGTCGTCTGCCGACGTGGGCACCGTGGGGACGTTCAGCGCCCAGCCCAGATCGTTCACCTGGCCCGCCTCATCCACCCGCGGCCCCACCTTGGCGAACAGCTCCACCACGATGCCCAGCACCGTGGCGAAGACGATGCCGATCAGCACCGCGCCCTTGACCTGGCGGACCATGAGGACGATGGTGACCACGAAACCGAGGACGAAGACCAGGATCGGCCACCCGTTCAGCGATCCGCCCACCCCCAACTGGACGGGGGTGCCGTCTCCGGGCCGCACGAAACCGGCGTTGACGAAACCGATCAGGGCGAGGAACAAGCCCACCCCGACACCGATCGCGCTCTTCAGCGAGGCGGGGACCGCGTTGAAGACCGCCTTCCGGAACCCGGAAAAGACGAGCAGCAGCATGATGACACCCTCGATCACCACCAGGCCCATAACGTCGGCCCAGGTCATCATGGGTGCCAGCACGTAGGCGACGATCGCGTTGAGGCCCATGCCCGAGGCGATCGCGAAGGGGTAGCGGCTGATGACACCCATCAGGATGGAGGAGACCGCGGCGACCAGTGCGGTGACCGCCGCCACCCGTTCCAAGCCGAGGGTGTCGCCATTGATATCCGGAGCAGTACCGATGATCAGCGGGTTGACCACGACGATGTAGGCCATCGCGAAGAACGTGGCCAGCCCGCCGCGGATCTCGCGAGCAAAGTTCGAGCCGCGCGCGGTGACATGGAAATAGCGGTCGAGCGCGGCAGCAAAACCGGTGCGCTTCGTGGGCGGCACCGGCGCAACTGGGGTAGAGGACTCACTCACTCGGTCTAATTTGACAGAGCCTGATCACGGGCAAACATCAGATCCGTTCCGAGTTCTCACACGTCAGCAGGGTCACACTGGACAGTCGGCGCTCGGCGGCCCCACCGCGCGGATCGTCTAGCCTGAAAGTGTGCGTAAACCCCGGCAGCCCGACCCTGAGGTCCACGAATCCGACTACCGCATCCCCGCGGCGGTAGGCACCGCAGCATGGACCATCGCCTTGATCGTCCTTCTCCTCCAAGGGGACCGGATTCCTGAGGACAGCCGGTGGTGGATCTGGGTCTGCGTGACCGGGATCGCCCTGGGAGTGTTCGGTTTCTGGTACGTCCCCCGCCTGTTACGCAGCCGCGCCGAAGCCGAAGAGCGGCGCCGGGCCCAGCGCGCCGCGTCCGGTTCCGACCGTTCCTCCTCGCCCCCGTCTGACTCCGCGTCCGACCCGGCGACCGGGAAAGTTTCCCGACAGTCCCGCCCTTGAGCCGCGCCGTTTCGGGGAATGTCCCCGATAATGAACGGGTGTCCGAAACGTTCCGCCCGTTTCCACCGCACCTCGCTGACCGGCTCCGCCACGCCCTGCTCGACGCCGACTACACCGTCTCCGGTGTCCGCGACCGCCTCGGCGACATCGCGGCGCGAGCCCTCGCCCGGGAACAAGTGGTTCCCGCCCTGCGCGCTACCGGTGGAGAAGAACGGCTCGGCCTGCTGTTGCGCCTGTGGTGGCTCGGCGAAGCGGTACCGCAGACCGCGTTGCGCTCCCTGCCGCTCACCGACCTCGCTGAGGCGGGCCTGTTGACGATCCGCGACGGCCAAGCCCGCGCCCTCGTGCAGATCAAACCGTGGGAACTCGCCGACGGCCGCCCCTACTACACCGTCTCCGACCTGACCGTGCGCCCCGGGCAGGGGCAGCCGCGCCCCGACCACGTCGTCGGCGCAGGCGGCGCCTCGGCAACCCTCGCCCAGCTCATCGTGGACGGTCCAGTCGAACGCGCCCTCGACCTGGGCTCCGGCTGCGGCGTGCAATCGCTGCACTTGGCGGAACGCGCCACCCGGGTCTGCGCCACCGACGTCAACCCGCGCGCCCTGTGGATGACCCGGCTGAGCTGCGCCCTCTCCGGGGTGGACAATGTCGAAACCCGGCAAGGGTCGCTGTACGAGCCGGTGCAGGGAGAACGGTTCGACCTCATCGTCTCCAACCCGCCGTTCGTGATCACCCCGGAGACGGCCCGCTACACCTACCGGGAATCGGACCTGCCCGGCGACGCGGTGTGCGCCGCCCTCGTCTCCGCTGCCCCCGCGCACCTCACGGAAGGCGGCTGGTGCCAGTTGCTCGCCAACTGGCTGCACGTGGACGGAGAAGACTGGCGGGACCGGGTCGGCGGCTGGGTCGAAGGGACCGGCTGCTCCGGCTGGGTGGTGCAGCGCGACGTCCAAGACCCTGCCGAATACGTGGAACTGTGGCTGCGCGACTCCTGCGAAGCGGGCAGCCCTGAATACGCCCAGCGCTACGACGCCTGGCTCGACTACTTCGAGCGGGAAGGCGTCAAAGGCATCGGCTTCGGGTGGATCTGCCTGCGCAACGACGCCGCCCAGGACGCCACCGTGCGCGTGGAGGAGCTGCGGCACGAAATCGACCAGCCGGTGGGCCCCTACCTGCCGGACGTGGTGGACGGGGCGATGAGTGCGCACCGCCTCACCGACGCAGCCCTGCTGGCGGCCCGCGTCGCCCTTGCCCCCGGGGTGCGGGAGGAGCGGATCAGCGTCCCGGGTGCGCCCGACCCGGAACGGATCCTGCTCCGCCAGACTCAAGGCCTGCGCAGAGTAGCCCAAGTGGGGACGGTTGAGGCCGCGCTCGCTGGGGTATGCGACGGCACAATCCCGGTGGGACCGCTCCTGGACGCGATCGCGGAACTGATCGGTCAGGATCCAGCGGTGCTGCGGGAGCGGACCCCGGCGTCGTTGCGTGGGCTCATCGCGGAAGGCTTTTTCCGAGTAGCCCGATGATCTTAGCTATTCCGGGCTCTCTCCCGCCTCCGGAGGCCCGAAGATGTCACGATCGTCGCGGAGTGTTTCTGGGATGACGCACACTATGGCCGACCCGTTCGGCGTCGCCGACCTGCGCGCGCGGATCCTCGACAGCTGGGCTGCTTCCCCCGCGCGCTTCCGGGAAGACGCCAACGCTGAAGACGACTACGCCCTCGGCGGCTACCGCAACCGTGTCGTCGTGGAACTGGCGCAGAACGCCGCGGACGCCGCCCAGCGCGCCGGCAGGCGGGGACGCCTCGTTCTGCGGCTCCGCGGCCGAGAGTTCACCGCCGCGAACACCGGTGCCCCGCTCACCGCCGAAGGCGTGGAGTCCCTGTCCACGCTGCGTGCCTCCGCGAAACGCGACGCCGCTGCGGTGGGCCGCTTCGGGGTCGGCTTCACCGCGGTCGCCTCGCTCAGCGACGACGTGGTATTTGCGTCCCGGGACGGGGCAGTGCGGTGGAACCGCGACCGGGCCGCCGCCCTCGTCCACGACGAGCTCATCGCCACGGGCCGGGCCCACCCGAAACTCGCGGAAGAACTGGCCCGCCGCGACAACCGGGTGCCGCTGCTGCGGCTGCCGTTCGCCGACCGCACCCGCCCGCCCGACGGTTTCGACAGCGCAGTCATCCTGCAGCTCCGCGACGCGGACGCTGGCGCCCGTCTGGCCCTGCAGCTCGCGGAGACCGGCCAAGCGCTGCTGTTGGCCCTCCCATGGCTCGCCGAAATCACCATCGACACGGACAGCCACGTCCGTTCTCTCCGCTCCACCTGGGAGCCCGACGGCACGGTCACCATCCGCAGCAGCGATGCCTCGGGGGACCACGTCACCCGCTGGTCCACGGTGACCAGGTCCGGACAGTTCACCGAGGCAGACCTCGCCGACCGGCCCGTCGAAGAACGCGAACGCCGCGACTGGTCGCTGACCTGGGCAGTGGCGCTCGACCCGGCCAGCGGGGCAGCCGTGCTGCCCCCAGACGTGCCCCGGGTCGTGCACGCGCCCACTCCCAGCGACGACGAACTCCACGTCCCCGCCCTGCTGATCGGCACTTTCCCGCTGTCCCCCGACCGTCGCCGGATCGCTTTCGGCCCGGCCACCGACGTGCTGCTCGACGCGGCTGCCGACGCCTACACCGAGCTGCTGCGCCGCATAGCCGCCCCCGCCACCTGGGACCTGATTCCGCTGGAGCGGCTCAGCGGCGACGAATTCGACGCCCGGTTCCGGGCCCGGGTCGCGGCACTCCTGCCGGACCTTCCGTTCCTGCAGACCGTCACCGGAGTCTCCCTCAGCCCTCGCGACGCGGTGCTCGTCGAAGGAGGCGACACCCTGCTGGACGTGCTGGACGGCCTGGTGCCGAACGCGCTGCCCGGCGACACCGACCTGCACCACCCCGGGGTGCGCGCCCTGCAACTGCGCCGAGTCTCGCTTGCCGACCTGGCCGACCTGCTCACCGGGGTCGACCGGGAACCCGCCTGGTGGGCGCGCCTGTACGCGGCGCTGCGCGCGGTCGGACAGCGCGGCGCCGCCCTGGACAACCTGGGGGCGCTGCCGGTGCCGCTGTGGGACGGACGGCTGGTACGCGGGCCCCGGGGCCTGCTGCTGCCCACGGGGGAGGCGTTCACCTCAGGCATCCTGGACGCTACGGCCCTCGAACCGCTGGGCTTGCGGATCGTGCACCCGGAAGCGGTCGACCCGCTGCTCGTCCGCCTGGGAGCGGTAGAAGCCAACGAACGCGCCATCCTCACCGACCCGATGACCCGGGCCGCCGTAGAGAACTCGCTGGACGCCAACGACCCGGACCTGATCGCCCGGGCCGTCCTCGAACTGGTCGCGGCCTCCGGGGTGACGGTCGCTGACGAGCCGTGGCTGGCAGAGCTGGCGCTGCGGGACGCGGACGGCGACTATGCGCCCGCCGCCGAACTCCTGCACCCGGACAGCCCGCTCGTGGACATCTTCACCGACGACGCCCCCTTCGGGGTGCTCGCCGCCGACCTGGCGGAGGCGTACGACACGGAGACGCTGGAGTCGGTGGGGGTGATGCGGCTCTTCACTGTCCACCGCGCCCACGACGTGACCTTGGGCGCCGGGCTGGAAGACAGCCTCGACGACCTCCCACTCGACGGCGTGGACGAATGGGCGGCCGCCGTGTCGGCCCTGCTCGGCGACCCTGAACTCCCCCCGGTCGTCCCCGAGTTCGTGGGAGTCCGCGACTTGGAGTTCGTGCGGGAAGACCGCTGGCCCCAAGCCCTGGAACTCCTGTCCGCTCCCGGACCGCGCGCCGCCATCGTCGAACCCACCCGAGTGTTCACCGGGGACGGCCGGGTTGTGGACGTGCCCTCCTACACGGCATGGTGGCTGCGCACCGGTGCGCTGCTCGGCGACCGCACCCCCAGCGAGCTGCGCACCGCCGACGCGGACCCCGCCCTCACCGGCCTCTACGACGAGCTCCCCGTGGACGTGGACCCGGAGTTCGCCCGCGCCCTGGGAGTGCGTTCCCGCCTAGACGACCTGCTCGCCGACCCGGACGGCCCTGACGACCTCCTGGAGCGCCTGGGCGATCCGGACCGCCACATCTCCCGCGCTGAGCTGCGCCGGCTGTGGGCGGCGCTGGCCGACGTCCCCCCGGACCGGGTCACGCCCCCGGATCGGGTGCGCGCGGTGCACGGCGGCTCCGTGGTGGTAGCCGACGCCGAAGAAACCGTGGTCGTGGACGCCCCGGACCTGCTGCCGCTGCTCGCAGACCGTCCCGTAATCCTGGCCCCGGTCGACCGTGCCGTGGACCTCGCCGACGTTCTCGACCTCGACCTGGCCTCCGAAGTGGTGGCAGGCCGGGTCACCTCGACTGGGGAGGCCCGCCCTGTTCCTGAAGAGGTGCGGGCGTTCCTCGGCACAGTGCCGTTGACCTACCTGCACCACGGCGAGTTGCTGGTGGACGGGGCGGCCGTGGAGTGGCGCTGCACGTCCGGCCAACTGCATGCCGCCACGTCAGACGGGCTGGCCCGCGCCCTGTGCTGGGCGACCGGCCAGTGGCCGCGCCGCCACCTGGTCGCGGCGCTGCTGCGCGACCCGCAGTCTCTGCCGCTGCTGCACGCCGAAGCCGACCTGGAGTGACCGGCTCACCCCTGCTGCATGGCCCGCACGCCTCCTTCCGAGGCTTGCACGAGGACGAACCCGCGGCCTTCCAAAGCGAGCTGGAACGCCTCCCCGCTGCCGCGGCCGATCAGCGCCCCCGCTTTGACGGTGCTGCGCAGGCTGGTGGTGAGCGACGTGGACCAGGCGACCGCGGCTTTGGTGTCCACGAAAGTCATCTGGTCGGCGTTGAGTAGCACCGGGGTGCCGTGGCAGGCGACCGCGACCCGGCCCCGGCCCCGGAACACCGTGTTGAACAGGCCGCCAGCGATGATGCCCATGCCCCGCACCCGGTGGATGTCCCACTCCAGGCCCGCTTCGAAAGCGAGCACGTTGTTCCCGTTGACGGTGATCGACTCGTCTTCCAAGTCGAGGATGTGGATCTCCCACGCGTCCCGGGCGAGGAAGACCGTGCCTTTCCCGAACACGCGCATGAGAGGCAGGCCTTCGCCGGTGAGCATCTTCTTGGTGAACCGGCCGAGCCCCGAGCCCTGGTGGGCGAAGTCGATGTCGCCCTGGTAGGCCACCATCGCGCCTTTGCGTGCGTAGAACTCCCCGTCGCAGACGACGCGGAGCATCCGGGGGTTCTGCAGCGACATCCCGGGTAGGTCGTTCTCCTGGGCCTGGTTGAACAGTTCACTCCGCACGCGCTTACTCTCCTCCACGATGGCGGCACCGCCCGCGGTGTTCGCCCTGCGGGCGGCGGCTGCCGGACAGCCGTCCTTTCCGGCCCGAAGGTAAGGGACACCACGGCCAGCACCGCGTGCCTGCTAGGCGTCCTGCTCCCCCGGACGGGGCCCGTAGCCCTAGTCCTCGGACGTCCGCGGGCCCGCGGCGGGTTCCCTTGCCTTCAAGGTGAGCGCTAGCGACACCGCGCTGCCGCCGCGGCAGGCGTGGGGCCCGGCGGTGCTGCCAGGCCCCACGTCACTGCCGGGCCTGCTTGTCAGAGGAGACCAGCTCCAGCTCGCTGGTGTCGTCGAACACGATGGTGTCGTAGCCCATCTCGTCAACCACCGGCGTGAGCCGTTCAGAGGTGCGCTCCGGCACCGCGGCCTCTGAATGCGCCCCGCAGCCGTGGTCCAGGGAGACCACCCGGCCATCGTCGGGCGCGTACTCGTTGGCGCACACCCCGAACATCTGCCGGAGCTTGCCCGCCAACGGGACAAGGAAACCGCAGGTAGCGCACTGGGCCGGGGCTGCAGTGGCGATCGGGCTCTTCGGACCGCCCGGGCCGGCGTACCAGCGTTTCGCCGCTGCCTGCCGTCCCACTTCGGAAAGCACGCGGGCCCGCCCCAGTCCCAGCTCCCACAGCATCTGCTGGTCTTCGCCGTCTGCGTCGGTCTCTTCGGTGGGGACTTGGGCGTAGCCCGGCATCAGCCGTTCGTCGTCTTCAGGGGTCGGCAGCAGGTCTCCCACCCCGAGGTCGCCCGGGCGCAGGCGCTCCTTCCACGGCAGCCACTCGGGTGCGATGAGCGCATCCGGGCCGGGCAGCATCACCGACTCGTTGACGGTGACGTACTTGGCCCGGGCGGCACGCACCACCGTGACCGCGTAGTGCCACCCCGGGTAGGCGGGGTTCAGGCACTCGAAGAAGTGGGTGACCAGGCGGGTGTCCTCGACCTTGGTGCCGAGGTGTTCACCCACCCACTCCGGGCGCCCGATCTCCACGGCCGCTGCACGGGCGAGATCCTGCGCCTCAATGCACGCCTTGTCTGGTACGGGGGATCGACGGGTGCGTCTCACGTCTCCATTGTCACTGATGACCGCCACCGGCTTGACCACGAAAGGGATCGATAACTGACCGTTACGCGCTTATCGCGCCTGAGAAGTGTGGACGCGCCCTGTGGCGGACGCCACAGGGCGCGTTGCGTGCGGGGTGTCAAAGTTCGATATCGTCGGCGAGTGCCCGAAGGACTTTGGCGATCTTGGTCGCTTCGCGACGGTCGGGATACTTGTTCCTGCGATAGGTGTTGGACACATTGTCAAGCAGCTTGATCAGGTCCTCGATGATGACCACCATCTCGTCTGGCTTCTTGCGTAGCGCTTTGGCCACCGAGGGCGGCGTGTCGAGCAACCGGACCTGGAGCGCTTGAGTGCCCTTGCGCCCCTCCACAATGCCGAACTCGACCCGTTGGCCGGGCCGTAGTGTGGTCGTGCCAGGCGGAAGCGCCGAGGCGTGCAGGAAGACCTCGCCGCCGTCATCTTTGGTGAGGAAGCCGAACCCCTTGCCCGCGTCGTACCACTTGACCTTGCCAGTGGGCACGTGTGACCTCTTCGCTTTCGCAGTCGAAACACCGGGACCCGTCACCCACTCCGGTCATACCGGATCAGTGGGGAACGGCCCCCGTCCTTCCAACAGTGGACGGGTCTTTCAGGCTAACCGCGGCTGTCCAGGACAGCCACTAGATAACTTCTTTAAAACGACCAAAAAGCAAGCTAATTCCCACTGTGGCCGGTCTGGGGCGAGTTTTCCACTCCTATCCGTAAGCTGCTAACGAAAACGGACGAGAGGCCCGGAAAAACTGTGTTCCGGGCCTCTCCGCTTGCGGCCGCCCGCGCGTACCACCGGTTGCGGAGTTGTGGGACGGGATCCGGCGATTCTCCGGGCTGCCGCCACGGTTGCCGGCCGCTGCGGTGACGGGCTCCACCGGCGGCCGGCAACCGTCGTCCTCGGGCCTCGGCACTCGCAGGACAGACAGACCCACCGAGACAGCCATGTTCTGGGCCGGGACGCAGGGCCATCGTCTCTCATCACTCCCGTAGCGCACGCCTGCCAACCGGGCATATGCGGTGATATTCCGGATCGTTTGCTTCTGGTTGATGCCGGACAGCCCGCTGCACGCCCGCGCCCTCGCACGCACCTCGCACACACCCCTGTGGCATTCCGCGACTCTGTCGTCACATGCCGCTACGCTACCCGGTGACCGATCCGCAGCGGTCCCTGCAGCCCTTCCGAGCTGCCATGCCACTGCGGCCCGCACCCGCTCGCGGTGAACCGCTCCGGTCACCGGGGGACAATCCCCATCGTGGTCATGACCGATCCCGCACGGTACTGCCGCGGGCAGGCGGGGCACGGCATCCCCCGGCCCCGTCGGCGGCGCGGGCCGCTCCCCGCAGCCCTCGGCAAGCCACGGGCTTGTTCGGCACTCCGCCGCAGATTCTGATGTGATGGGATCAACCCACTTCTGGTGTACGGAATCGAGGTTTCTCCCCCATGAGCAACCCGCCGCTGCCCCCGGGAGCCGCCGACCCCCGCGACGAACCGTTGCCTCGGGCCCGCCGGACCGCAGGCACGCAGGACGGGGACCGCGCGGAGGGCGATGCGGCCTTCCGTCCCTCCGGTGCGAGCAGCTCCACGATGGCGCTCATCCTGCACGCACTCACCTTCCTGTGCTGCGGGAACTGGTTGTTCGGCATCCTCGGCATCGTTTTCGCGGTGCGTGCCGCGCACAAGCGCGACCAAGGGCTCTACACTCAGGCCGAAACTCTGACCAGGTACTCCTGGTACTGCCTTGGAGCCGGCGCAGTGATGCTCCTGGTCATGCTCATCTCCTTCGGTGTTCTCCTCACCCAGGCAGGATCGTGGGTAGAGGAAGCAATCTCACCGGGGGTGAACTACTGACCGCTATCGCAACCTGCGCTCCGCCATGTGGAGAACCTGGACTGAAGAGAGGGCGGAATCCATGAACAGCCAGTGGCCCGGCCCGGGCAATCCCTGGGGCGACCGCACCGCCTCTCCTCCGCCGCACCACCCTGGAAGCGGCCCGCCCGGGGTTCCCGGCTTCTCCTGGCACGCTTCTCCCCAGCCCGGGTTTCCCCCGCCTCCCCCGGCGGGAGAGCCGTCGTTTCCCGGTCCCCCGCTGGCCAAAGGCAACGCGGTCCTCGCCCTGATCATCGCGATCATCCTCACGTTGACCTGCGTAGGCATCACCGACGTGATCGGGATCGTGCTGGCCGCCGTCGCCCTCAGCAAGGACGAGGACCCGGAAGAGTTCGACCGCTACGTCCGCTGGGCATGGTTGAGCAACTTCATCCACCTCGGCTTCCTCATCCTGCTGCTCGTGCTGTTCATCATGCTCAGCACGGTCTGAGCCCGCCCCGCCGCGACGCGCAGGCCGGAGCAGCGCGTGCCTAGATCGCGGGCAGCCAGCCCATCAGCACGGTGCCTCCCGCGATCATCCAGGCCACCAGGGAGTAGCCGAGGGTCTGGGCGCGCAAGGCCGGCTTGGCCCGCAGGACCGGTGTAGTGAAGGCGGCCACCATGAGCGCCAAGGCGAGCACCGCGGGAATCAGTGAAGCCAAGGCGAACAGCTCCATCTGGTCGACGCACTTCTGGTAGCCCTGCTCCAGCGGGTCACCGCAGAACACCTTGTCTCCTGAATCCGTGAAAGCCGACGCGGAGATACGGCCGCGGCCCACGTCCGCGGCCCATGCCGCCAGCACCGTGACGCTCCCAGACGCGGACGGTCCGAGTTGTCAAGGGCGACACACCTTGACGGTACCCCGGAAAGTCCGACTCGTGCGCCCAGCTCCCAGCAAACCGGATGAACCGCCCCGGCGCTTAGGGTGGAGGCCATGGGTGCTGTTGACTCCGCAACGCCTGCGGTCGTGGACGCGCTGGCCTGGGTGCACGTCCGCGACGGCCGGGTGCTCCAAGTACGTCCCAAGGGCAAGGACGTCTTCTACTTCCCGGGTGGGAAACGCGAACCGGGAGAAAACGACGCTGAAGCGCTGATCCGGGAAGTCGCCGAAGAGGTGTCCGTGCAACTGGACCCCGCCACGCTGCAACTGTTCACCGTGGTGGACGCGGCGGCGCACGGCTATCCGGAAGGCACCCGGGTCCGGTTGACGTGCTATACCGCGGAGTGCACCGGGGATCTCGCCCCGCGTTCCGAGATCGCCGAGCTCGCCTGGTTCACTCAGGCGGACGCCGACCGGTGCGCCCCGGCCGGGGTGCGGGTCCTCGCCGAGCTTGCCCAGCGGGGCCTCGTCACCCGTTGAACCGGCCCGCCCCGCGGCCGCCCACAGCACAAAAAAGGGGACGGTCCGGAAGGGACCGTCCCCAGTGGACGTGTAGTACCGGTCGGACTAGAAGTCCATTCCGCCCATGTCGCCGCCAGCGTTGTTCGCGGCCGGCTTCTCCGGCTTCTCGGCGATGACGGCCTCGGTGGTCAGGAACAGACCAGCGATGGAGGCAGCGTTCTGCAGCGCGGAGCGGGTGACCTTGGTCGGGTCGATGACACCGTCCTTGAACAGGTCGGTGTACTCGCCGGTGGCCGCGTTCAGGCCGATACCGGGCTCCAGGCTCTTCACCTTCTCCACGACAACGCCGCCCTCGTAGCCGGCGTTGATCGCGATCTGCTTCAGCGGCTCCTCAACAGCGCGGCGGACGATGCTGGCACCGATGGCCTCGTCGCCCTCCAGCTCAAGCTTCTCGAAAGCAGCGATGCTGGCCTGCAGCAGCGCGACACCACCGCCGGGCAGGATGCCCTCCTCCACCGCGGCCTTGGCGTTGCGGACCGCGTCCTCGATGCGGTGCTTGCGCTCCTTGAGCTCCACCTCGGTGGCGGCGCCGGCCTTGATGACAGCCACACCGCCCGCCAGGCGGGCCAGGCGCTCCTGCAGCTTCTCGCGGTCGTAGTCGGAGTCGGTGCGCTCGATCTCGGCGCGGATCTCGTTGACCCGGCCAGCGATCGCGCTGGCGTCGCCAGCACCGTCGACGATCGTGGTCTCGTCCTTGGTGACGACGACCTTGCGGGCCCGGCCGAGCATGTCCAGCTCGGTGTTCTCCAGCTTGAGGCCGACTTCCTCGGTGATGACCTGGCCGCCGGTCAGGATCGCGATGTCCTGCAGCATGGCCTTGCGGCGGTCACCGAAGCCGGGGGCCTTGATCGCGACGGACTTGAAGGTACCGCGGATCTTGTTGACCACCAGGGTCTGCAGCGCGGTGCCCTCGACGTCCTCGGCGATGACGACCAGCGGGCGGCCGGCCTGCAGAACCTTCTCAATGACCGGAAGGAACTCGTTGTTGTTGGAGATCTTCTGGTTGGCGATGAGGATGTAGGGGTCCTCGAGGACCGTCTCCATGCGCTCCAGGTCGGTGGCGAAGTAGGGCGAGATGTAGCCCTTGTCGAAGCGCATACCCTCGGCGAGCTCCAGCTCCAGGCCGAAGGTCTGGCCCTCTTCGACAGTGATGACGCCTTCCTTGCCGACCTTGTCCATCGCCTCGGCGATGTACTCGCCGATCTGCGGGTCGCCCGCGGAGATGGAGGCGGTGGAAGCGATCTGCTCCTTGGTCTCGACTTCCTTGGAGAGGTTCGCCAGCTCCTCGCTGATGCGGGCCACGGCGGCGTCGATACCGCGCTTCAGGCCGATGGGGTTGGCACCAGCGGCTACGTTGCGCAGACCCTCGCGGACCAGGGCCTGGGCCAGCACGGTGGCGGTGGTGGTACCGTCACCGGCCACGTCGTCGGTCTTCTTGGCGACCTCCTTGACCAGCTCGGCGCCGATCTTCTCGTAGGGGTCCTCGAGCTCGATCTCCTTAGCGATGGAGACACCGTCGTTGGTAATGGTCGGCGCGCCCCACTTCTTCTCAAGGACGACGTTGCGGCCCTTGGGGCCGAGCGTCACCTTGACAGCGTCCGCGAGCTGGTTCATACCGCGCTCGAGGCCGCGCCGGGCTTCCTCGTCAAACGCGATCAGTTTGGCTGCCATAGAGTTCTAGTCCTCCCGAGACCGGGCTGATACGCGAGGGAACGAGCCGACGCCCGCGACGGATGGTCGCGCCGATCCGGCACCCGTCTGCCGGATGTCACGACCTCATCGTCTCGATCCGCGATTTAGCACTCGACTGCGGAGAGTGCTAACGGTTACTTTTTAGCACTCCCCTGGGGGGAGTGCAAACGTCCGGAGCACCGCCGCCGCCCTCCCTACCCCCAGCTCAGAGCGGATTAACCACCCCTCAGGGACTTTTCCGCTCCCAGAAAAACAGGTGTGGCCGGGGCGTGTCACACCCCGACCACACCTGCACGACACGGGTCCCGGTCAGCAGCCTCCCGCCACCGCCGGGATAATCGACACCTGGACCCCGTCCGGGGTGGGCGTGTCCAGACCGCTGGCGAACCGGACGTCCTCGTCACCCACGTAGATGTTGACGAAACGGCGGATCGCGCCGTCGTCGCCGAGGATACGGGCCTGGATCCCCGAGTAGTTGGCCTCCAGGTCAGCCAGCACCTCCTTGAGGGTGGCCCCCTCGGCGGACACCTCGGCCTGCCCCTTGGTGTAGGTGCGCAGAATCGTCGGAATGCGGACGCTGACACTCATCGCTGTGGACTCCTTGATGGGTTCGGCTCTGCAAAGGGGGAAACAGACCAGCGAATAGACCAGCGGCGGTCAGAGCAGCCCGGCGTCTTTGAACGCGCTCAGCGACGGCTTGATCGTCGCGGTGACACCGGTACCGGACACAGCGTTGAGCGTCTTCAAGCCGTCCCCGGTGTTGAGCACCACGGTCTCGGCCTCGGGGTCCAGCACTCCCTTGGCCAGCAGTTTGCGCAGCACACCAGTGGTGACCCCGCCCGCAGTCTCGGCGAAGATCCCCTCCGTGCGCGCCAGCAGGCGGATCGAATCCACGATCTCCTCGTCGCTGACGTGTTCGACCGCGCCTCCCGTGCGGCGGCAGACGTCGAGCACGTACGGGCCGTCCGCCGGGTTGCCGATAGCCAGCGACTTAGCGATGGTGTCCGGCTTGACCGGCTGGACCACGGTGTAGCCCTTCTCCCAGGCACGGGCCACGGGCGCGCAGCCGGTCGCCTGCGCCCCGAAGATCCGGTACGGCTTGTCCTCGACCAGCCCCAGCGCGATCAACTCCTGGAATCCCTTGTCGATCTTGGTGAGCTGGGACCCGGAGGCAATGGGGATCACGATCTGGTCGGGGACGCGCCACCCCAACTGTTCGGCGATCTCGTAGGCGAGCGTCTTCGACCCTTCGGCGTAGTAGGGGCGCAGGTTGACGTTGACAAAACCCCAGTCCTCCCCCGCCGGGTCGCCGATCAGCTCGGAGCAGAACCGGTTGACGTCGTCATAGGTGCCCTCGATCGCCACAAGCTGGCCACCGTAGACCGCGGCCATGACGACCTTGGCTTCCTCCAGCCCTGCCGGGATGAACACGCAGGAGCGGAACCCGGCGCGGGCCGCGGCAGCGCCCACCGCCCCGGCAAGGTTCCCTGTCGACGAGCAGGACAGGGTGGTGAAACCGAAGACCCGGGCAGCTTCCACTGCCATGGCCACGACCCGGTCCTTGAACGAATGCGTCGGGTTAGCGGAGTCGTCTTTGACGTACAGGGAGCGCAGCCCCAGTTCAGCGGCGAGCCGGTCGGCCTTGACCAGCGGGGTCAGGCCGGGGTTCATGTTCGGCAGCTTCTCGACGTCGACGGGAACCGGCAGCAGGGCCTTGTACCGCCAGATGTTCTTCGGCCCCTGCTCGATGGACTCACGGGTAACGGTTCCGAAGTCGTAGGCGACTTCCAGCGGGCCGAAACACTCGATGCAGGCGAAAATCGGACCGAGATCGTAGCGGGCGCCGCATTCGCGGCACGACAGTGCGGAAGCAGAACCGAAAGAGCCGGTGGCAGACGTGACTGATTCCGTGGCGGTCAGCGCCATGAGGCGTTCTCCCCTCATCTTCCCCACTGCCACCTTGACAGTGGGACGGAGTTGGCACCTGTCCCGGCCGCCTCGCACCTGACGAGCAACGTCCACCGGGATGGTTGCCGGGGCTTCACAGGGCCGTGTCCCTCCACCCCTCTGGATGAGCAATCTCAAGTTTTCCGCTCGGTTGTGTCCCGAGACCTGTCGGTCACTCTAACGGACCGCGTACCAGTTTTCCACGGGGGGCCATGTGCTCCCAGTTCTCCCCCTCCGTCCATGCTGTGACAGAGCTCTACCCGAAGGGCCGGTTTGCGTGGCAGCGCACCGGGCGAGACTAAACAGAACGCGAGACACGACCCGCCTCCCGTCGCCCCAAGGGCCATGTAGTCAAATGGGTCATCGGACTCCGACCGCTGAGAGGTGGACCAACAGGTGGACAAGGCACAGATCCTCGTCGCTTCCAACAGGGGACCCGTGTCCTTCTCAATCGGGGACGACGGCGCCGTGAAATCCCGGCGCGGCGGTGGCGGCCTGGTTTCCGGACTGAGTTCGGTAGCCACCGAGATCGAAACCCTGTGGGTGTGCGCCGCGTTGTCCGACGCTGACCGCAAAGCCGCCGCAGCAGCCCCCGAAGGGCGGCTGGACAAGGCCGGATACGACGTGGGCGGGGCGAGTGTACGCATGCTCAACATTCCCGCCGACGTCTTCAACAATGCCTACAACTCTGTGGCGAACTCCACACTGTGGTTTGTTCACCACATGCTCTACGACACCCCCAACAAGCCGTCGTTCGGCTCCCGTTTCCGCGCCGAGTGGGAGGACTACCGGGCCTACAACTCTGCTTTCGCGGAAGCACTGCTGACCGGCGCGGACGAGGGGGCGAAGGTCGCCGTCCAGGACTACCACCTGGCGCTGGTACCGAAAATGCTCCGGGTACGCCGCCCCGACCTGCGCATCGCCCACTTCTCCCACACCCCTTGGGCTCCCCCCGAGTACTTCCGGATGCTTCCCGCGGACATCGGCCGGGAACTCCTCGAAGGCATGCTCGGCGCCGACCACTTGGGCTTCCTCAGCGTGCGCTGGGCCGACGCGTTCCTGCGGTGCTGCGAAGTGTTCCTGCGCGCCCCGGTGAACTGGGGCACCCGCACGGTCGAGCATGGCGGCCGGGTCATCCGTGTCGGAGTCCACGGCCTGGGCGCAGACGCCCAAGGGCTGCGGGAGCGGGCCGCCGCCGAAGATGTGGCGCGCTGGCGGGAACGGCTGCGGGAACGGGTCGGCGACCGCAAGCTGATCGTGCGAGTGGACCGCACCGAACTGTCCAAGAACATCGTGCGCGGCCTGGAAGCCTTCGGTGAACTGCTGCGGAAGCGCCCCGAATGGCGGAACCGGGTCACCCACTTGGCGTTCGCATACCCCAGCCGCAGCGGTGTCGCGGAGTACCGCGCCTACACCGAGTCGGTGCGGGCCACGGCCGAAGCGATCAACGCCGAGTTCGGCACCGACGACTGGACCCCCGTGGTGCTGGAGGTCAACGACGACTACCCCCGCTCCCTCGCCTCCTACCAGATCGCTGACGTGCTGCTGGTCAACCCGATCCGCGACGGGATGAACCTGGTCGCAAAGGAAGGGCCGGTGCTGTCGCTCAACGGCGTAGCGCTCGTGCTGTCCACTGAGGCGGGCGCTGCCGACGACCTGGGCGCCGACGCGATCCTCGTCAACCCCTACGACGTGTCGGAGACCGCCGAGGCGCTGCACCGGGCGCTGACCATGGACGAAGAGGAGCGACGGCAGCGCACGGAACGTCTGGCGGAGGCCGCTGCCGCCCTGCCCCCGCAGCGGTGGTTCACCGACCAGCTGCGGGCTTTGGACTGAGCCTTCCCCGGTGGCAGCTCCGCCCCGGGCCTGCCACCGGACGAGGACGCACCCCCTAGGCCGGGGACGCCGGCCTAACCGGCCTGCCTCGAGCCGGAGCAGTGCCCCGGGCACCGCAGCCCTCGCGGAACGCTGGCGCGGCCGCGCCTCCTCCGGCGAAGCCTGCCACGTTTCGACCGCTTTCCCGGCGGAGCCGCAGCCCGGGGCAGGAGCTTTCCCGTCGCGCAGCGTGGGCGGTCGGCTCACCCGCCCACGGCTGCCACGAGTTCCTCCAGGAACGCCACCACTCCTTCCGGCCCCGGCACCACCGCGTCGGCGCGCCGGGCGAGCTCGGTGACCTCGGCGGAACCGCTGCACAGTTTGAACCCGGCTACGCCCTGCTCCCGGAGCCGCTCCACCGCGTCGTAGGCTGCCAGGTCGCCCAAGTCGTCTCCGGCGTACAGCACCGCCTCCGCGCCGAGGCGGGTGACCAGGTCGGTGAGCGCCGCCCCCTTGTCCACCCCGGGCGGCCGCAGTTCAATCACCATGCGCCCGGGCTCCACAGCGAGCTCCGCCCGCTTGGCGAGATCCGCTAGAGGAGCGCGCAACAGCTCCAACGCGGCTTCCGGGTCGGCGGTACGCCGCGTGTGCACGGCCAACGCGTGCTTCTTGTCCTCGATCCACGTGCCTTCAGGGGCGCCCACCTCGTCGAGCAGGCCGGGCAGGGCTTCGCGCACCATGGCCACGCCGGGCGGCGGTTCGGGAACGGTGAGCTTCCCGTCCTCCCAGCGCTCCCGACCGTAGTGGCCGAGCACAGTGATCCCCGGCACCGCGTCAAGACCGCCGTAGTCGACTGCGGTCTGGGCGGGCCGCCCGGTGATGACGGCGACCGCGCGCACCCGGCCCGCGAGGGCGCGCAGCGCCGGAACCGCGCCAGGGTGGGCGCGGGAATCCCGCGGATCAGGCACGATCGGCGCGAGCGTCCCATCGAAGTCGAACGCGCACACTGCGCGGTCCGGCATGTCGCGGATGCGATCCAGCGCGACCTTGCCGCTCTGTGTCGTCGATTGGAGAAGAGACATAGACGGCTTTCCACTCGGTGGACTGAACGCTGGAGGTATGCCCGAAACCGCTCGCACCCCAACCCTGACCGAGTGTGCGACACCGCACCCCGGCGTCCGCGGCTGCCCGGCCGCAGGACAGCCCAGCGGGGCTACAACTGAATCCCCAGTTTGCGGGCGACACGCTGCCGTTGGCGTTCGCTGCGCCTCCGGCGGAGCCGTTTCACGGTCATCGGGTCGAAAGCGAGCGCTTCCGGCCGGTCGATGATCTGGTTGAGAAGCTGGTAGTAGCGGGTGGGCGAGAAGCCGAACTCGTCGCGAATGGCCTGCTCTTTAGTGCCTTCGAGTTTCCACCACTGCCGTTCGAAGGCGAGGATGCGCTGGTCGCGCTCGTCCAGCGCAGACGGGGTGTCCGACCGTGGTAAGCCGTGATCGGACGGGTCTGGTGCCTGGGATCCGCTGTCTGCCATTGACCGCCCTCCATCGTCCGGATCGGGCGATTTATCGTAGCGATTTCACGGGAGAGATCGAGGGGAATGCCGCATGACTGACCATGGGGGATACACCTGTCTCACTTTCCTGACCGATTACGGGACCCAGGACGGTTTCGTGGCCGCCTGCCGCGCCCAGATGCTGCGGCACGCACCCGGGCTCCCCGTCATCGACATCACCCACGACATCCCGCCCGGGGATGTGCGGCGCGGCGCCACCGTGCTGGCCGACACGGTTCCCGAGTTCCCGGCCGCGGTCCACATCGGCGTCGTCGACCCGGGGGTGGGGACCGCGCGGCGCAGTGTGGCCCTTGCCGCCGGAGGCCACGTCCTTGTAGGGCCGGACAACGGGCTGCTGGTCTGGGCGGCGGAAGCCCTCGGCGGGATCGACACGGCCGTGGAGTTGACCAACGAGTCGCTGTGGCGGCACCCGGTCTCCCGCACGTTCCACGGGCGGGACATCTACGCCCCGGTGGGGGCACGAATCGCGGCCGGGCTTCCCCTGTCCGAAGCGGGGCAGGCCCTCGACCCGGCGGTCCTGGTGCGGCTGTCCGCTCCGCTCCGCGACGTCAGCGGTGGAGTGGCCCGCGGCGAAGTGCACGCCATCGACCGGTTCGGCAACTGCCAACTGTCGCTGCACCCGGAAGACCTGCGGTCCGTTGTCGCGGCTCCGGGACTCCCGGACCGGGTGGCGGTGCGCTTGCCGGACGGTTCGCACACGGTCGCCGTCGCCGCAACGTTCGGCGCGGTCCCCCTCGGCGAGCCGGTGCTCCTCACCGACTCGGCCGGGCTGCTGGCGCTCGCGGTGAACGGGGGAAGCGCCGCCCAGCGGTTCGGCTTGGGCGTGGGGGCGCCCGTAGTCCTGTCCCGGACCAGTTCAGAGCCCATGAAAGAATGACGTGCGCCCACAGCAGTCTCGGCCGGAGCCTTCTGGGAGGTCACCGGCTTCGGGGGAGGTTGAAGCCGCGATGTGCACGACACGGGGTTGGACTCCCGCCGCGCTGGCTCTCTGCTCGGCGCTCGCTGTCGGCCTGTCCGCCGCACCGGCAGCAGCCGACGTTTCCGACCTGCGTCTTGAACAGTGGGGCCTGGACATGGTCGGTGCGGCCGAGGTGTGGGAGGAAGCCCAAGGCTCCGGGGTGACGGTTGCCGTGCTCGACACCGGTGTTGTCACCGACCACCCCGACTTGAAGGACGTCACCGTCGGCCCCGACTTCACCGGTCACGACCTGTCCTCAGACAGCGACGGCTACGGGATCCACGGCACGATGATGGCCGGAATCGTGGCGGCCAGCGGGCACGGTGTCGAACACACCGGCGGTGTGATGGGAGTGGCCCCCGAAGCAGAGATCCTGGCGATCCGCATCACCGCGGAACCGGACGGCCCTGACCGGGACAGTGTGGACCCGGGGGCCTTGGCCGCAGGCATCCGCTACGCCGTGGACGAAGGCGCCCAGGTGATCTGCCTGCCCTTGGCTGGCGCAGAGTTCTCCGTCCAAGCCAACGAAGCAGACCAGGAGGCCATCGCCTATGCGGTGAACCACGGGGTGGTAGTCGTCGCCTCCGGCGGTCCCCTCGGGGAGGCCAGCTACCCGGCCGCCTACCCGGGCGTGCTTGCCGTCGGCTCGGTCGGCCCCGACGGGTCCCTCTCCGAGTTCTCCAGCCGGGGCGACCACATCGCGGTGACCGCCCCGGGCGAGGAGATCACCGTGGTGGACCCGGACGGCGGCTACACCACAGTCTCCGGAAGCGACGCGGCCGCGGCGTTCGTCGCGGGCGTGGCCGCGCTGATCCGCGGCGAGTTCCCGCAGTTGAAACCGGAGCAGGTGGTGGAGGCGATCACCTCGGGCGCGCAGGCTGCCGACCCTGCCGCAGCGGGGCAGCCCGGCTACGGAGCCGGAGTGGTGAACGCGCCGGACGCGTTCACCACGGCCAAGTCGACCGCGGACCACGTGCCGCCGTTCGACCCGGAGCTGGCCGAGCAGCTCGAGGAAGAGCCGCTCATCCCCTACTGGATGCTGTGGACGGGCGGGGCTGTGCTCCTCATCGTCGCGGCCGTGGTGGCAATGGTGGTCGCCCACCGGCGCGCCGCCGACCCCTACGGTTTCGGCAAGCGGAAGCCGGAAGAACCGGAAGAGCCGGAGCCCGTACCGACCGCGCGGCGCCCGGTGCGGGGCCGTCGGCGCCGCGGACGCGGACGGCGCGGTGTCAGTAGGTGAATACGGCTCGGATTGTTGCTCTCAGGTCGCTGAGCCCGGGGCAGCGTCGTCCGTAGTGGATGGCGTTGGTGAGCAGTCCGATATAGCGGCCGGTGGACGGGTGGAGGAACAGGCTCGTTCCGGTGGACCCGTTGTGGTAGACGAGGCCGTCGTCGGTGACCTTCCAGGCCAGGCCCCGGGCGAAACGGTCGTCCACGGGCTGGTGGGGCAGCCAGCTCTGCCGCACGAAACCGGTGAGCTGGGCCGTGCCGTGCTCGCCCGCATGCCAGGCCAGCAGTTCCCGGGCGAAGATCCCCAGGTCGATGATGGTGGTGAACACTCCGGCGTGCCCCGCAACCCCGCCCATCAGGGCCGCGTTCTCGTCATGGACCACACCCCAGGTGGCGGGTGCTCCCGGGATGCGGCGTTCCGTGGGCGCCACCGACGGGCTGCGCGGTAGCGGCCCGTACCGGGTAGCGGAGAGCCCCATGTGCCGCCACAGGTCGGTGGCGAGCTGGTCCAGGGATTGCCGGCGCACCCGTTCCAAGAGGAGCCCGAGGAGGATGAACCCCCGGTCGGTGACGCAGTACCCGGGCTTCTCGAGTTCCTCGACGAGGATCGCCTCCGCTAGCGGCTGGTCGGTGCCGACGTAGCGTTCCAGCCAGGTCACCGGGCTCAGTCGGCAGGTGTAGGTGAGGATCTGCCGGATGGTCACCTTGCTCCCCGGATAGCTGCCGGGGAAATAGTGCGCCATGGGCGCATCGAGGTCGAGCAGCCCATCGGCGATAGCCTGGCCCACCAGCGGCCAGGTAGCCATCACTTTGGTGAGTTCGGCCGCGTCGTAGCGGGTGTCGGGCGCGGCGACCGCTTCCCCGCATTCGACACCGACACGGCCGACCGCGACGTTCTCCCACACCTCTCCCGAGCCGACTACCGCTACGCCGCCGGGCAGCCACCCGACGTCCACCATGACTTTGAGGATTCCGCGTAGTTCCGTGCCGGTGTCGGCTACCCACTCCCCATCGCGCACACGTTCTCCCCCCTTCCGCCCCCTGGATACCCCGGGCGGAGGGGATCTTCCGGAAAGAGGGTAAAAATTCCCCCGCAAAGGAGCTTGGCTTTTTGAATGCTTGGGGGAATCCTGTGTTCTGGGCAGCGAGTCTGCACCGGTCCGGCTGCGGGAAGACCGCCTGTTCCCTCCAGCGCGTCGCCGCATGTCCCCGCGCGCGACAGAGCACCAGCCCGCCCGCACACTGCACTGGAGGGTCGCCGTAGCCACATTCGTAGGCCGGGCACCGGCCGCTCAGCCCAATCCCTGAATTTCCTCGGGAAAGACGTGGCGCTTCCGATCCCCCGCGGCGTGCGCACAGCCCTGGAATTTCCCTGTTTCAGAATTCTGCTGCTAGGAAAGCTACCTCTTGAATAGTTGAGAGACCGCTTGAAGAGTCCGTTGCTTCTTTATTGCGCGGGCGGCTGCGCACGGCCTGCGTCGACCAGCCGCCACAGGAGTACTCCACGGGGAAGGGGAAGTTCGGGGGCCATGCGGCACAGCTGAAGTCCGCCCCTCATCGACTCTCGCCACGCTGAGGACAGGAGACCAGCAGACCGGCCCCGGGCTTCTGCCCTGTCGTCGGGGGCACTCCAGGGTTCGTGCGCCCCTCGGAAGACCGTCCCGGCTCCGCCTGCCTCGTCGGACCTCCGCTGGGGGGCAGACTGGGCCGCATCGGCCTCTGCTCCGAGGCCGCGTTGGGACAGAACCGAACGAGCCCGTTCCGCACGCTCCGGGACTCCCGCTGCGGCAGTGGCCTGCCGGGCAGGCTTCCCGGGCTCTCCTGCTGCGGGGAAGAACCGGGACACCCGACACACCGTGCTCTCTTCCTGCGCGCGGAGAGAGCAGCTCCCAGAAGCGGGCTGTGCGTGCGCCGGAGGCGCGGTGCGCACCGCGCCTGGCCACGTATTCCCAGGAAGGAAGAGTGAGAGCCGGCAAGGGGACTCGAACCCCTAACCTGCCGCTTACAAGACGATCGACCTGGCGGTCACGACGGTGGACGGGGACCCCTACGACCTGACCGACGCGAACCTGGAACTGCTGATCAAACCCGCCGCGGACACGCCTGACGACGGGCCGGGGGTGGTGGTGCTGTCCACCGGCACCGGGGAGATCACCATCACCGACGCGGCGGGCGGAGCAGCAACCGCTGAGGTGTCCCGGACCGCTCTGGCAGATCCGGGCACTCGGGTGTGGAGGGTGGACGTGGTCCGCCCCGGGTCGCGGCGTACCGCTATGTACGGGCCGCTTCACGTCGTGAACCTGTAGCCTCGGGAAGTAGATGAGGGAAGTGGATGAAATCGGCGCTGCGGGCTGGTAAAGTCGCTGGTCGTTCAGTGTGTTCCCCGCGCATGCGGGGATGATCCGACCACCTGCCGCAGCAAGGTTGAGCACGTCAGGTGTTCCCCGCGCATGCGGGGATGATCCCCCGACGGTCAGACCATCACCGCTGACCGCGCCGTGCTCCCCGCGTATGCGGGGAGCTTTTTCGCGTTTGGGAGGCATTTCCGGGGATGGGTCGACCTATAAGAAAAGGCAAGGCCCGTCCACCGGATGTGTGGACGGGCCTTAGGTGACCGGTGTGTGCCGCGCCGCACACATCCGGAACATTGGGAGCCGCCCCGCCGCCGCCTCGGGAGGAGTGACAGAGAACGCGGCGCGGCGGGGCGGCAGCTACGAAGGGCCGATCGCCCGGTAGGGCGGCATCGCGTACCCGGTCACCCGCTGATACGCATACGCAGTGGCGACGTGCACCCGTCGCAGGAGCTCGGCGGCAGTGCGCCGATCCTGGGGATTGGCGAGCGTCAGCCGAACCGTCACCCCCCGATTCGGACCACGAGAACGTCAGGGTCACCGTCCGGGCCGAGCAGCCGCGAACCGTTCTCGTAAAGATCCACAGAGACTTCTCCTGGAGCTGCTGCCGCGGCGACATGGTTGGCGGTCAACGTGTACTCGGTCTCGGTCACGGTCACGGCGTCCTCTCTGTCGGGCAGCTATCGGAGCATGAGGCTGAGTGCGTCGCCGATCAGTGTGTCCACGTGAACGGCGGCGGTCACCCCCTGCTCCACGCTGGGCAGGGGGATCACGAGGCGATCGTCGCCGAGCACTACTGCAATCCCCTCTGCATGGGGCTCAACCGTGGCGCGGCCGTCTGCCAGAAGCGCTACCTGCTCGGCGGTGAGGGTGTGGTCCGCCATCAGGCACCTCCTCCGACGACCTGCTGGCCGTAGTAGCCGCGCACCGGATGGGGTGGCTCGTAGGTGCCGAGGATGTGGTCGAGCAGGTCGAGGTCATCGACGGCCACGGTGTGTCCGGTGACACGGTTGCGCGCCGTGTACGGCCGCGGGTTGCCGTACTCATAGGTGATCTCCCACAGCGCCGAGTGCTGCTCGGCGCAGGCGGCGAACTCGGCGTAGTTGGGAATACGCTGCGGAATAATGCGGGCCTGTCGCCGCGGCGTTTCGGCGGGGGTGGCCTGCCGAGAAACCCGTCCTGCCCGGGAATGCCCGGATGCCGGAGCGGGCATGAGCAGCGCTGCGGCACAGATCAGAAGGCTGGCCAACAGAACGCGAAGCATAGCTCTCCCAGAGAGTTCAGGCCGCCGCAGGGCGACGGCGGAACGAAGTGCAACACCCATCATCATCGTAGAAGTCTACGATTTCAAGATCGAGAGGTAGATTTTAATTCGTAGACATCTAAATGTCCGATTTCACGCCTAGGGGGCTACCATCGGCACCACCAGGACGCATGCGAGACGACGGAGGAGGGGGCGCTGCTGGATGGCCAGTCCCACGGTGCGCCGCCGCCAGCTCTCCGCGATCCTGCGGGAGATGAGGAAGGCGTCGGGGCTCAGCCTTGATGCCGTAGCTGCGCGCCTGGAGTGGTCGCGCGCGAAGGTGGGGCACATCGAAACCGGACAGCGCAAGAAACCGTCCGTGCTCGAAGTGAAGGCGTTGATGGCCGAGTACGGGGTGACGCCCGAGGACCCTCGATACGAGACTGTGTTGATGTTGACCCGGCAGGCCCAGGCGCGTGGCTGGTGGCGCCGGTACGACGACCTGTTCCCCGGGTCATATATCGAGCTGGAGGCTGAGGCGTCCGAGATCCGCACCTACGAGGCGTTCGTAGTCCCGGGGCTGTTGCAGACGCCCGGCTATACACGGCTGCTCCAGCAGGCCCGCCTGGACCGTGACCCGGATGATGTCGAGCGCGCTGTCGAGAGCCGCCGTAAGCGGCAGGAGATCTTCGACCGGACGTCCCCGCCCGCGGTGTATGCCATCATCGAGGAACATGCGTTGGAGCGGCTGAGGGGCACCCCTGACGTGCTGGCTGAGCAGGTCGCGCACCTGCTGCATATGGCCGGCCGGAACTCCGTGACGCTCCAGGTGCTCCGCACCCGTGTCGGGGTGCACGCGGGGGCGATGGGACCGTTTGTCATCCTGGACTTCCCGGAACCAGCATCCCCGGTCGTGTACTTGGAAACATACACAGATGGCCTGTTCCTGGAGCGCCGAGAGGAGATCGACCAGTACCGGTCGCTATGGGACCGCATCCGTGATGCGGCTCTGCCACCGGACCGGACAGTGGAATTCCTCCGCTCCCTGCTGACCTTGTGAGGACCACATCATGCACTCGTTCCACATTGAGTGGCGCAAGTCCTCGTTCTCCCAGAACGAGAACTGCGTCGAAGTCGCTGACCTGCCCGGTGCCACTGCTGTCCGTGACACCCAGCACCGCGACCTCATGCTCCTGTTCCCGTCCGCTGAGTGGGTGGCGTTCGTGAAGGCCGCGAAGCGCGACCTGCTCTAACTGCTCTAAGCCCGTAAAGGGAAAAGCCCCGGCCCATGCGGGTCGGGGCTTTGCACTTCGTTCCGAAACCGATAGTACCCCTGTCCGGTTCCTGAGGCTAGTTACTGGCTGCCCATGATCCGGTCATAGCCGCGGCGTGCCCTGGCCGCGGCAGCGGACCTGCCGTAGCGGCGCAGCATCTGTGGGGAGTTCCAGCCGTTCAGTTCCATGAGGTCGCCCTCGGCGCCGCCCCGGTCCAGCCACGTGTGGGAGAAATGATGGCGGAACCGGTGCGGGTGGACTCCCTGGAGGCCAGCCTGGGCGGCGCGGCGCTGCACGAGCTGGTAGATCCCGGAGTCGGTGAGCGGCCCCTTCGGGCCGATCCACACCGCGGACACGTGCGCGTGGGCATGTTTGGCGCGCATCCGCAGGTACTTGTCCAGGGCGCGGGCGGCCTCAAAGCTGTACTTCACGGTGCGGGTGCGCTTTGCCTTGCCGGTGACGGTCGCTTCCCGCTCGACGACGTCGACGTCGTCGAGCTGCAGGCCGGAGAGCTCTGACAGTCGCACACCGGTGTCGCGGAGGAACAGCAGGATCGCGAGGTCCCGGCGGGACCAGATGTCGCGGCCCTGCACGGTGGCGAAAAGCGCCCGGATCTCGTCGTCGGAGAACACGGGCACGGGCTTCTCGGCGACGCGCGGTGGGGTCATGCCGAGCATGATGTTGGGGACTTCTTCGTCCTCGGCGAACCAGCGGAAGAACTGCTGGAGGCACCTGTACTGGTTGTTGACGTAGGAATCGGTGTAGCCGCGGGCGAACAGACAAGCGAGCCATCCGCGGATGTGGGCGCGGGTGACATCAGCCCAGTCGGTGACCGGGTCGAAGGTGTAACGCTCGGGCGTGTCGGGGGCGTGCAGGGCTGGCCGCCGGTGGCCAGGTACTCGGCAGCGAACCATTCGACGGCCTGCCGGTACATCCGCGTAGTCTTGTCGGCGCGCCCCATCGACTTGAGGTAGAGCACGAACGACGTGATGTGCGGTGCGAGGGACCGGGGTGGGGTGAGGTTCCTCTCATAGCGGGTCCTGGGAGCCATACAGTTTTCTCCTGTAAGAGCGGTGTAGCCAACAGATGCTATCTGTCGCCGCCCAGTTTTCCCAGGTCAAGTTGTATTAGAGCCGGCAAGGGGACTCGAACCCCTAACCTGCCGCTTACAAGGCGGCTGCTCTGCCAATTGAGCTATGCCGGCCGGTGTCGGGCACCCAGGTGAATGGTACCGGTTCTGATGTCACTTCGCTGCCGTACGGCGACGGACCGCCTCATACAGGGCCACACCCGCGGCAACCGACGCGTTCAGGGACTCCACCCCGTGAATGGGGATGGAGACCACGACATCGCAGGTCTCGCGGACCAGACGGGACAGTCCCTTGCCTTCCGACCCCACAACGACCACGGAGGGCTCGGTGGCCAGCTCCCACTGGTCGAGAGGAGTGTCACCATCGGCGTCCAGGCCGCTGACAAAGAACCCGGCCTCCTGGAACTGCTTGAGCGTCCGGGTCAGGTTGACCACCTGCGCCACCGGGATCCGCGCCAGAGTGCCCGCAGACGCCTTCCACGCGGCCGTGGTGACGCCCGCGGCCCGCCGCTCCGGCACCAGCAGCCCGTGCGCGCCGAACGCGGCCGCCGACCGCGCGATCGCGCCCAGGTTGTGCGGGTCAGTGACCCCGTCCAAAGCGACGATCAACGGGGTGGTTTCCCCTTTGCGGGCCTCCGCCAGCAGGTCGTCCGCCGTCGCGTACTCGTAGGGCTCCACCTGGAGGATCAAGCCCTGGTGCGCGGCCTTGGGCAGGCCGAGCCGTTCACAGCGCCGGTCCAGTTCCGGGCGGGCCACTTCCGCGATGGCGATCCCCTGCTGGCCGGCAAGCCGCGCCGCTTCGGTGATCCGCTCATCAGGGTCGAGGCTGTTGGAGAGCAGCAACCGGACCGCCGGCACTTTGGCACGCAGCGCCTCCACCACGGGGTTGCGACCGATGAGCAGCTCAGATCCGTCCCGGGCGCGCACGGTCGCCCCAGGAAGCTCTTCGACGACGCGCACCTTCCGCGTCGCCAGGTACTGGGCCCGCTCGGCCGCCTTGATCCGCTGCTTTTCGGCATACCAGTGCCGCTTTTCCGCGGGAAGCGTGGCCTTCTTGCCTGCGAGGGCACGACGGCCTTTGCCGCCGCTGCCCTTGGTGGGACCCTTCTTCGTCCTCTTCGACGGCATGTCCTGTCCTTTAACGAAAGTCCCGGTGGCTAGGCAGTCCCCTGGCAGGGGTGCTCGCCGTCGGAACCTGGTGTCTTAGCTGCGCTTCAGTTCCCAGCGCGGTCCCTGAGGCGTGTCCTCTACGGCGATCCCCATCTCGGCGAGCTGGTCGCGGATCCGGTCGGCGGTGGCGTAGTCCTTGCGTTTGCGGGCCTCCTGGCGCTGCTCCAGCACCACCGACACCAGCGAGTCGACCACGTCGTGCAGGCCGGAGTCGTCCGATCCCGCCCACTGGGGGGACAGCGGGTCCAGGCCGAGGACCGCGAGCATGGCCCGCAGCCGGGCCCCGATCTGGGCGGCGCGTTCCTTGGCGCCTTCCGCAAGTGCAGAGTTGCCTTCCCGCACGTGGTTGTGGGCCACAGCCAGCGCTTGGGGGACGCCCAGGTCGTCGTCGAGGGCGGCGGCGAACTCTTCGGGCACGGGGACGTCGTCGGGGATCGGTCCGGCGATCTCGTTGACCCGCACCAGGAAGTTCTCCAGGCGCTGGTAGGCGCTGGCGGCCTCGCGCAGCGACTCCTCGGAGTAGTCCAGGTTGGAGCGGTAGTGGGCCTGGCCGAGGTAGTAGCGCAGCTCCACCGGGCGGACCCGCCGGGTGATCTCGGGAATCAGCAGCGAGTTGCCGAGCGACTTGCTCATCTTCTCGCCGCCGGTGGTGAGCAGGCCGTTGTGCAGCCAGTAGCGAGCGAAACCGTCCCCGGCCGCTCGGGACTGGGCCGACTCGTTCTCGTGGTGGGGGAAGACCAGGTCGACGCCGCCGCCGTGGATGTCGAACGTGGGGCCGAGGTATTTGGTGGCCATCGCCGAGCACTCCAAGTGCCAGCCGGGACGGCCGGGCCCCCACGGGGTGGGCCACGACGGCTCCCCGGGACGGGCGCCCTTCCACAGGGCGAAGTCGCGGGGGTCGCGTTTGGCGCGCGCGTCACCGTCCTCTGCGGCGCGCATCTCTTCGAGGCGCTGGTTGGACAGCGACCCGTACTCGGCGTAGGAGGTGACGTCGAAGTACACGTCACCGGAGCCGTCCTCGGCCACGTAAGCGTGCCCGCGGTCGATGAGCCGCCGCATCAGTTCGATCATTTCCGGGATGTGCCCGGTGGCGCGCGGCTCCACCGTGGGCGGCAGGCAGCCCAGGGTGTCGTAGGCCTCAGCGAAAGCGCGGTAGTTGCGTTCGCTGACCTCCCACCACTGCACGCCTTCGGACGCGGCGACGTTGAGAATCTTGTCGTCGATGTCGGTGACGTTGCGGCAGAAGATGACCCGGTAGCCGCGGTACATCAGCCAGCGGCGGAGGATGTCGAAGCTGACGCCCGAGCGGATGTGCCCGATGTGCGGGGGAGCCTGCACGGTGGCACCACACAGGTACAGCGAGACACATCCCTCACGCAGCGGGACGAAGTCACGGACCTGACGGGTTCGGGTGTCGTAGAAGCGCAGACTCACGGGGTTAAGGTTAGCCGCTTTCCGACCGTCTCGGCGATCGCACTGGTCTTCCCCTGCGGAATTCGTGGTAATGCCGACTGCCGCACAGTGCCGCAGGGCTGCACTGCCCCCTCTGTCCGTTCTGCCGCGGCGCCAAGAGACTGTCGGGATCCGGGCCGGGCGCCCGGCGTCGGGTTGCGGCGTTCCGTTTTTCGCTCACATGCGGGCACACAATTCGCTGATTGGTCCGGTCTGCAGGACGCGTGCCACGGGCGGGGCGGGAGGGGGAGGCACTCGTGCACTCCTGCTTCCGACCCTAGACCTGGCCCTGCCGTACCGGCTTTCCCTGCCTGCGGCCGACTGGTGTGCGCGGGGAACAGCGCCGTGGCGTGTGACAGCGGACACGGTCCTGTCCTGCCGTTTTCGGCCAGAAGCCTCGTCCGAGCAGCGCATCCTGGGTTAGCCTGCCGCACGATGGCAGCTCAATCCTCCCGATCGTCCCGCACACCCCGTCGCCCGGCTCCGCCCGCGACGGGCACGTCGTCGCGCGTAGCCGTGATCGCGATGGCCGTGCTCTGCGTCACCGCGATCGCTGCGTGCGCCATTCTGCTGTCCTACAACGGCATCTTCCAGATCGCCCTGCGCGGTGGTGTAACCGGCTGGGCGGCGCACCTGTACCCGGGGATGTTCATCCTGCTGCTGTTGATGGCGTTCTGGGCCATCTACCTGCTCCGGGATGCCCCGCGGCGCCGCCGGATCTGGGTGGACCTCCTGGTCCTGGCGATGATCCTGGCCGCGGCGGGCGCCAGTGCGCTCCACTCGCTCCACTACGAGCTGGTGGAGTGGGCCGCCACTCTCGTCGTCGCGGGCGGTCCGTGGCTGGCGCTGCTGATCTCGTTCCGGCTGCTGCTGTGGATTGTCGCGCAGGTCCGGGGCGAACGCGTCGCCGTGGCGGGAGAGCCCGCAGCCGAGGAGCCGGCAGCCGGTCCCGCACCGGACAGCCCAGCGGCCCCGGCCGTGGAAGAGGAGCCGGTGGCGGTAGACAGCGGTTCTCCGGCAGAACCCCCCACTGAGCCGCTCGCGGTGCTCCCGCGCACGGAGACGTCTCCCGCCGCGACGGCAGCGCCGTCCAGCAGCGAGGAGACAGCCCCACTGGTGTCTTCGACCCCTGCGCCGCGCCCTGCGGCAGCCGACATCTCCGCGGAAGCGGACCTGGGCGACGACACGGTCCGCCCGGCCCCGGCAGAGCAGTCCACCGCCCCGCCCGAGCCTGACCGTGCCGCGGATGAGCGGGGAAGCCTACCGAAACGCGTCCCCCCGGCTGAGGGCAGCGCGATCCGTCGGGCCGCAGAACCCTCGGACCGTCCCCCCGCTGCGGTTGCGGACGAGCCTGCGGAGCTGTCCGCCGGCAGTGCCGTGGACGCGGAGCTCGACGACGCGGACTGGGAGAGCATCACCGACGCGGAGGACGACTGGGAGACCGGTGACACTCCGCTCGCCGACGATCCCAGCGAGGATGAGACGCACTCCGAGCCCGCGGAGGTCGCTGCTGCGCCGCAGGCCGCCCCACGCTCTTCGGCTGCTGGTGCGCCACACCCCGTATCCCGGGAGGAGGCCGCCGCGGACGATGCGGCTTCCGTGCCGGAGCAGTCGCCCCCGCCCGCACCGCGGCTTCGGCGCCGCCCTATCGTGCTCCGGCCCCGGCGGAGCAGTCCTCCGCCGCTGCGCCCGCCCTCCAGTGAGGTGCGGAGCAGCCCGACACCGCCGGAAGAGTGAAACGGCGGGGGCCGTACGGCCCCCGCCGTTGGTGCATGCGGGCTGCTTTAGAAGGCCTCCTCCGGCAGGTCCATCAGGTCGAGCGTGGTGCGCTCCGCGATCGCACGCTCCACGGACAGCCGGGGCAGGACCTGGTCGGCGAAGAACCGGGCCGCCGCGATCTTGCCGAGGTAGAAGTTCCGGTCGTTGTCGTCGGCACCGTCGATGCGGGCCAGCGCGATCTCGGCCTGGCGCAGCAGCAGCCAGCCGAGGACCAGGTCGCCCAGGGAGAGCAGCAGGCGGGTGGTGTTGAGGCCCACCTTGTAGATTTCGCGGGGCTCCTCCATGGAGCGCATCGCGTTGCCGACCATGCTCTCCACCATCGCCTGAACGTCCGCGGCCGCCTGGGCAAGGAGGGCGCACTCGTTCTTGAGCTGGCCGTTGCCGGGGTCGCTCTTGGCGAACTCCTGGATCTCACCCATGAGCTTGCCCAGCGCCTGGCCGTTGTTCTTCACGATCTTGCGGAAGAACAGGTCCATGCCCTGGATAGCGGTGGTGCCCTCGTAGAGGGTGTCGATCTTGGAGTCCCGGATGTACTGCTCGATCGGGTAGTCCTGCAGGTAGCCGGAGCCGCCCAGCGTCTGCAGGGACTCGGCGAGCAGCGCGTACGAGCGTTCCGAGCCCACGCCCTTGACCAGCGGCAGCAGCAGGTCGTTCATGGCCTCGTACTCGGCGGGGTCCTCGCCGCGGGCGGTGGCGATCTGGACTGCGTCCTGGAAGGTGGCGGTGTAGAGGACCAGGGCGCGCATCGCCTCGGCGTAGGACTTCTGCAGCATCAGGCTGCGGCGCACGTCCGGGTGGTGGGTGATGGTGACCCGGGGGGCGGTCTTGTCGGCCTGCTGGGTGAGGTCGGCGCCTTGGACGCGTTCCTTGGCGTAGGCCAGCGCGTTGAGGTAGCCGGTGGACAGGGTGGCGATGGCCTTGGTGCCGACCATCATCCGGGCGTACTCGATGATGAGGAACATCTGCCGGATGCCGTCGTGCTTGTCCCCGACGAGGTAGCCGATGGCCGGGTGCTTGGCGCCGAAGGTCAGCTCGCAGGTGGTGGAGACCTTCAGGCCCATCTTCTCTTCCACGTTGGTGACGTAGACGCCGTTGCGCTCACCCAGCGAGCCGTCCTCGTTGACCAGGTACTTGGGGACGAGGAACAGCGACAGGCCCTTGGTGCCGGGGCCGTGGCCCTCGGGGCGGGCGAGGACGAGGTGGAAGATGTTCTCGGCCATGTCGTGCTCGGCCGAGGTGATGAAGCGCTTGACCCCTTCGATGTGCCAGGTGCCGTCGGGCTGCTTGATCGCCTTGGTGCGGCCGGCGCCCACGTCGGAGCCCGCGTCGGGCTCGGTGAGGACCATGGTGGCGCCCCAGCCGCGCTCGATCGCCAGTTTGGCGAACTTCTTCTGCTGCTCGTTGCCCTCCTGCCACAGCACGTGGGCGAAGCCGGGGCCCGCCGAGTACATGTGCACGGCGGGGTTGGCGCCGAGGATCATTTCGGCTACCGCCCACACCAAGGAGCGGGGGGCGCCGCTGCCGCCCAGCTCGGGGGGCAGGTCCAGGCGGTACCACTCGGCGTCCATGTAGGCCTGGTAGGACTTCTTGAAGCTTTCCGGGATGGTGACCGAGTGGGTCTTGGGGTCGAAGACCGGCGGATTGCGGTCGGCGTCCGCGAAGGACTCCGCCAGAACTCCCGTGGCCAGCCGGTTGACTTCGGCCAGGATGTCACGGGCGGTGTCCTCATCGAAGTCCTCGAAGGGACCGGAGCCCATGATCTCCTGACGGTTGAACACCTCGAACAGGTTGAACTCGAGGTCCCGGAGGTTGCTCTTGTAGTGCGTCATGCCCGCGCTCCGCTGTGTCACTACCGCTGCTCACACAGCGATCTACTGACTGGTAACAAAATCAATGTTACTACCCAGTAGAAGTCTCGGGCCAGGGTGCCGAGAGTGACAGCCCTATGACCCGATCGACATCACGCGGATGATCGCATCCAGCATTGCCCCGACCTCAGGCAGCGGCCCTTCGCCCAAGTCGAGGTTGCGGCCGTCCCGGGTCCAGCGGATCAGCCGCGTCCGCGGCTCGGTACTGCTGCCCCGGAACGTGCGGTCGGCTTCCAGCACGTAGAAGTCCGGGTCCCCCGGGCCGTGGAACGGGTCGTTGTCCCGGATCCCGCATACCAGGTACGCCTCCCCCGGACGCATCGGCTGCGGCAGCACGACAACGGCCGCCTCCAACGTGCCGCAAACCGTGAAAATCGTGGTCAGCCCTGCCGAAGAGAGCCGCTGCTCTGCAGGGAGCGCGTCCCCGGTGCGCTGCCACGCGCCACGTAACCCTTCGGCGAGCTGCCGGTCACGGGCCAACGTGAAGAACCGGGGGCCGAGGTGGAACGTGATCGCGCGCAACACGACGTTGGTGAACTCGTGGTGGTGGCGCCGGGGCGTATCCCCCTCCCGGCGCAGCACCTGCCTCGCACGCATACCTGCTCCTCCCAGCGAAGCGCCTGGAAACCATTGTCCTCCCTGGCAGCGGAGCAGTAAGAAGCCTCCCAAGCGGCCACACGCCGGGAACACGCCCGCCCCACCCGTTTCCAGGCGGGGCATTCCCGAGAACGCCGCTGTCTTTCCCCGCTTTCTTCCCTGGTGAGAAGTCCGTCAGAAAGCCCGAAGAAGCGTGACGCCTTCGGCAGGCATCAGAACGCCAGGAACGGTGCCGCAGCGCTATTCCCTACTCGCGTCGTAAAACCTGCGCCAGGAAATCAGCAGACCACAATCAGAGATTGTAAAAATATCAACGAAATCTTTCTCGGCCTCGTTGCCGTCCTGGAAGACGCCCGTCACGGCCATATCCACGCCTTCCGCGATGACCCCGCGCACCCGGTGCCTGCCCGTCCCGCAGGCCCCGGCCGCCAGCGCGACTCCCCCTTCCCGGCCGCGGACGGCCGACATCCCGGGAAACCGCACGTGAACGTGTTCGTCCAGCAGAGAAGCACATCCGTCCTGGTCACCGCGGTCCAGATAGAGGTAGAGGAGCCGTGCATGCTCGACTCCGACCACGGTGACGCGAGCGCTGGGTGAAAGAGCGCGTCCTCCAGAGCGATACAAGCGGTCCTCCTTAGCTCGCGACGCCGCACAGCATCCGCCATCCGCTCCATCACTATTGCGAACAGCGCAATTGCCGGACTATCGCGCGGCTATCCCGTCTGAACCGCCCTCGGCGGCCGAAAGTGGACAATACAAAAAGTGAACCAGAAAGCGCTCTTTGTGATATAAATCCGTGAACATCACAAGTGTTACCTATTGGACCACTTATTCAACTTTTATCCGATCTGGGGGTAAGCGATCGGCACCGTTCCTGAAATCCCAGGCGAGCACCCGCCCGTGATTTTCCGGGTGCTCGGTCCTCTCCAGGTCGAAGGCCCGTCCGGCCCCATCCGCATCCCGCCCGGACGCCAGCGGATCGTGCTCGCCGCCCTGCTCCTCGAAGTCAACCGGCAGGTCTCCACCGACTACCTCGTCGACGCCATCTGGGAGCACGACCCTCCCGAAACCGCGCGCACCCAAGTCCAGATCTGCGTCTCCCGCCTCCGCCGCCTCCTCGCCCCCACCGGCGCCGCCATCGAAACCCGCACCCCCAACTACCTGCTGCGCGTCAACCCCCTGACCGTGGACGCGCAGGTCTACTCCCAGCGGGTCGACGAAGCACGGGACCTCAGCAACCATGGGCGGATCAGCGAAGCCGCAGCCCTGCTCCGCTCCGCGGCCGGACTGTGGAACGGCCCCGCCCTGGACGGCGTCCCCAGCCGGATCCTGCGGGCCAAAGCCGCCCGGCTCGACGAAGACCGGCTCACCACGATCGAGACCTACCTCGACCTCGAACTCCAACTGGGCCGCCACAGCCAGTTGATCGGCGAGATCACCGAACTCGTCGAACAACACCCGCTCCGGGAACGGCTGCGCTCCCAGCTCATGCTGGCGCTGTACCGGTCCGGACGCCAAGCCGAAGCCCTCGAGGTGTACCGGACCGGCCGGGAACTGCTCATCAAAGAACTCGGCTTGGAACCCGGAGACGAACTGCGCTCCCTCGAAGCAGCCATCCTCGCGGGCGACCCTGCCCTGCGCCCCGCCGACCCCCCGGCGCCCGCTGCCCCGCCCGAACCCCCGCCGTCCTCCCCCACCCGCGGCGTCACCCCCTACCAGCTCCCCACCGACACCGCCGACTTCGTGGGCCGCACCGAAGCCCTTGAAACCATCCGGACGACCCTGCTGAACAGCGACGGCGCCGTCGGCGTCGCTGTCCTGCTGGGCCGGCCCGGCGTCGGCAAAAGCGCCACCGCCGTGCACGCCGCCCACCAACTCGCCGCCGACCACTACCCGGACGGCCAGCTCTACTGCGACCTGCGGGCCAGCCGCGGCGCCCCGCTCCCGCCCTCCGACATCCTCGGCCGGTTCCTGCGCGCCCTCGGCGTCCCCGGTCAAGCCATCCCCGACGACCCCGACGAGCGGGCCGCAATGTACCGCGGGCTGCTCGCCACCCGCCGCGTCCTCGTCGTCCTCGACGACGCCGTCTCCGAAAGCCAAGTCCTCCCGCTCATCCCCGGCGGCCGCGGCTGCGGAGTCATCATCACCTCCCGCTCCCGGCTCACCGGCATCCCCGGAGCCACCTGCCTCCGGGCGCGCTTAACGAGCTCATCAACAGGATTCCGCGGCGGACGCAGTCCAGCAGTTCAGCCAGTTCAGCGTCGCTGTAGGTGAGTGCCGGGACGAGCTGCACCCCTGAGGGGCCGGGGTGGACGATCGCTCCTGCGTCGCGGATTGCGGCGACGAGGGCGGGCACCCGGTGCTGCGGGAGCGGTGCGCCGGAGGCGTCCGCGATGCGCAGCGAGCGGAAGCAGCCGACCCCGGTGGTGCCGATGATCTGCGGCATTTCTGCCATGAGCTCCGCGATACCGGCACCCAGTTTTTCGCCGAGCGCTTGGCCTGCGGCGACAGCGTCCAGTCGGCGCATTTCAGCGATGGTTGCGCTGATCGCCGCACAGGTGAGGGGGGTGGCGCCTTGGGTCTCGGCGTGGGAGAGCACCGCGTCGTGTTCGGTGAAGGCGTCCGCGACACGCTGGGAGACGATGACGGCCGAGGCCGGGCAGGTGCCGTTGGTGAGCCCTTTCGAAGTGATCAGCAGGTCAGGCTGTTCCGGCCAGCGCTGGGAGGCAAAGAAGCTGCCGGTCCGGCCGAACCCGGTGGCCACCTCGTCGGCGATGAGGAGGAAGCCGTGCTCGGCACGCAGCCGCAGGAGTTCCGCCACGTACTCGTCAGTGAGGGGGATCGTTCCCGTGCCTACGACCGGTTCGACGACCACGGCGGCGATCTGCTTGGCGGCGCGGGAGACCAGGGCGTTCAGTTCAGCGGTGTCGTTGGGCCGCACGTGGCGGACCAGCCGCTGGTCGACCCCGTAGAGCCGCTGCCCCAGGTCTTCGCCGGTGAGCGCGAAGCCGCCGAAGGTGAGGCCGTGGTAGCTGCCTCGCAGGCTGACGACGAGGGAGCGGCGGGTGCGGCCGAGGAGGGCGTGGTAGTGCCGGGCCACTTTCATGGCCGCGTCGTTGGCGGCGCCACCGGAGGAGGAGAACAGGACCCGGGAGTAGTGCTCGGGTCCGCTCACCTCGATCAGGTCGGCGGCGGCGCGGCGGGCGTAGACGTTCTCGTACCGGAAGGCGCTCAGGTAGGAGGCGTCGTGGAGGGCTTGGGCTACTGCTTGCGCGATCGCCGGGTTCCCGTAGCCGAGGTTGGCGTTCCACAGCCCGCTCGCCCCGCACAGCAGTTCGCGTCCGTCGGCGAAGCGCACCCGGTGGCCGCGGGCGGAGACCGCGCAGATGCTGTCGTCTCCGTGGGCGCTCGGCGGCAGCAGGTAGGGCCAGAGCGCGGTGCTGGTGGTGTGGCTCATCGCTGGATCTCCGCTTCGATCAGGGTCACCCGGTGCCGGCCTGCGTCTTCGAGCGGCGTGCGCCGCTGCTGGACGGTGAACCCGGCCTGGGTGAGCTCGGCGGCAAGGCGGTCTGGGGGGAGCACCCGTACGTGGCCGGTGCACACGGGCACTGGGCCGTCGGGCAGCTCGCTGGGGAGCACGGTGATGGTGCGGACGTCGGCACCGGCGGGCCAGTGTTCGTAGAGGCGGTAGGCGGTCCCGCTGGCCCCGGTTGCGGTGATCTCGACTTCCTCTTCGGGGGAGTCCGCGCCTCGGTCGAGGGTGGTGAGGAAGAACCGTCCGCCGTCGGCGAGGTGTTCGGCGACGCAGCGGTACAGTCCGGCGCGGCCCGCCCGGTCCAGCAGCGAGATCGAGGTGGTGCCGAGGACGATGACGGCGTAGCGGCGGGGGAGCCGGAAGTCCGCCATGTCGGCTTGGACCACCGTGCAGCGTTCCCGCAGGTGGGCGGGGGCGCGGTCGAGTTGCTGCCGGAGCAGCGCCAGCATGTCCGCGGACAGGTCCAACGCGGTGACCTCGCGGCCCAGGGCCAGGAGGGGCAGGGTGATCCGCCCCGATCCGGCGGCGAGGTCCAGCACCGGGCCCGGGTGGGGGCGGACCAGTCCAACCAGGTGGCGGACTTCGCCGGTGTCGCGGAGGGACATGTCGTGGTAGATGGGGGCCCCGTGCGGCCCGTACAGGTCGCACAGGCGGGCGCGGTCGCCGAGTTCGGCTACGAGCTGCCCGGCCCGGCCAGGGGGCAGGAGGGTGGTTGCAGCCATCACACAGCCACCTCCGATCCGATTCCGGTCAAGGTCACGCCGGATTCGGTGAAGAAGCGGTCCACGGCGGCCAGGCTGCGGGGCGACGCGTATTCGCTCGCCTGCTCTGCCGACCCGGTGACCAGGAGGGCTTCTACTGCTGTGGCGGCGGCCAGGTTGACCTGGAAGGTGCGTCCGCTGGCGGGTTCGTAGACGTATCCGCTCTCGTCGTTCCAGAACAGCAGGGGCGTGGCAGCGTCAGCCGAGTCGGGGTGGTGGTCGAGGGCGGGGTTGAGCCGCTGGCCGAACCCGGAGACGCGGAGTCCGACGATTTCGCGGGTGGCGAGCATCCGCAGGCCGTCGACAGCGGCCAGGTAGCGGCCGAGCCAGGGGCGGGCGAGCAGTTCCCGTGTGCGGTCTGCCTCGGGAAGGACGGCTCGGAGGCAGACCGCACACGGTGCGGTGCTTGCCGCGTTGCGCCGGTCCCAGTTCGCTCGCAGGGAGGCGAGCGTGTCGCCGACACGTCCGAGGCTGCAGCCACCGATCGAGGTGGAGATTTCGCCTTCGGCGTTGACGTAGAGGCGTAGCTGAGGACCGTCGACTCCCGGGCCTGCTCCCAGCCCGGGGAGGTCTGCGATGCGGACTGCGGGCACGACAGCGATGTCGGGAAAGACGCCTTCTTCGCGGGCCCGGTCGGCGTCGGCGAGGAAGAGTTCCAGGTCGTCGGGCCCGGTCACCCGGACCAGGGTCGGACCGAGGACCGACATGAACGGGCTGGTGGCGTAGTCCTGGGTTTGGAGGAAGAAGTCGTAGCCGATGGACATCTCGGCGTTGGGTTCGTCGAGCGTGCCCGCGAAGCCGACGACGCGGGAGGGGTCTGCTCCGTGCCCTTCGGGGGCGAGCACGACGGTGTTGTCGCCGACGAGGTCGGTGTCCAGGAGGTCTGCGAGGTGGGCCGGGTCGGCCACCACGATGGTCGAGCAGGAGTCCTGGTTGGCGAGGCCGACCTCGAACTGGCCGGTGCTCCAGGACATCAGGTGCCGCTTGATCCGCCGCAACTCGGTCTTGTCCATCATCGTGTTTCCCGTCGCTGTCGTGGGGTGGGTCGTCTGTGGGGTGGTCATCGCGTTACCGCCGCGAGGATCTGCTTGAGGTCGTCCATGGCTGCCTGGTGGCCGCACGCCTTGTACACGCCGGTCACGTTGAGGACGACCTCGTCCACGCCGGCTTCGCGGTAGCGGTCGAGTTCGGCGCAGACGGTGTCCAGGTCGCCGCTGACGAAGGCCCCGCCTTTGATCAGGGCGCGGGCGGCGTCCTGCGGGCTGCTGCCGTGGACGTGGACTCCGGCGCGGCGCAGCATGTCGAGGTAGTGGGGTCCTTGCAGGTGCGCGGCGTTGCTGGCGAGAGCTACCTCGGCGGGATCGGTGCCGGGCCGCTCCAAGGCCACCGGGACGATCGCGGTGACGGTCGGTGCGGGACGTCCGGCCTCCACCGCGCTCTTGCGGATGGCGGGCAGGAGGGTGTCCCTGATGTAGGCGGCGGGAGTGAGCCAGGTGATCGCCACGTCGGCGAGTTCTCCGGCGACTCCGGCCATTCCCGGCCGCAGCACGCCGAGGCCGAGCTTGACCTCGGGAGCTGCCGCGGGAGGCAGTTGGGCGTGGACGGTGAAGTATTCGCCGTCGAGCCGGACCACTTTCCCGGAGAGGAGAGCGCGGACCGCGGTGAGGTATTCGCGTGCCGCGGTCAGCGGACTGCGGTAGGGGGCGCCCAGGATGCCCTGCTGGAGGCTGCGCGCTCCCGGTCCGAAGCCGGCGATGGCGGGGTGCCCGGTGGCCATGGCCAGGGATCGGGCTTGGAGGGCCGCCTCGTAGGGGTGGCGGAAGGGCATCAGGGTGACGCCTAATCCGGCGGGGACGCGGAAGCCTGCCCCGGCCGCGTAGGCGAATCCCTGGTGGGGTTCGATCAGCAGGGCCTGCCCTTGCCACAGGCGCTCCGCACGGGTCCAGTTCACCAGCGCGGCGTAGGGCAGCAGTTGCTCCGGGCGGCGTGGGAGGAACGGGACGAGTACCGAATAGTCGGTCATGCGAGGCTCCTTGGTGTGGGCGGGCTGCCATAGCCCCGGGTTTCGTGGATCCGGCTGTGTGCCGTCTCCGGTGGACGGCACTGAATCTGTCAGTCGGCGATCGCCCGGGCTTCACACCGCTGTCGCACCCGCAGAATTTTTTGCTTTTCTCCGTTGTGCCAGGTCAAAGGGGGACTATCCGGGCGATGTCCTGTGGGGCTGGTGGTGCAGGCGGGAGTGATAGCCCGTGGATAGGCAGTGGATGCTGCTGCGCGGCACCGTGGTCCGTGGAGCCGACTTCGAGTGGCCTTCGCCGGGGCTGTGTCCCGGCGGCTTCCACGGATGCGAGGTGTGACGATGAACGATGCACGCGTAGTGGAGACGCTTGGCGGATGCCGGGTGGACGGGGTCCCGGTACGGCACGGCCGGGCGTTGGAGCTCGTGGCGGTGCTGGCGTTGGCGAAGGGGTCGGCGCCGCGGGACTGGCTGCTGTCCACTCTGTTCGAAGGCGACCCCGCCCCGTCGAGTTTGCCGACGCTGGCGCTGCGGGCCCGCAAACTCGGCATCGACGTGCGCTACGACCGCGACCGCTGCTGCTATCTGCTGGCGGGTGAGGTGCGCTGCGACGTTGTCGAAGTGCTGGAGCTGGTGGAAGAGGGCCGGCTGGCTGAGGCGGTCGCCCGTTACCGGGGGCCGTTCCTGCCGAAAAGCTACAGCCCGTTCGCGGTGCAGATGCGGGCGAGTCTGGAGGAGCGGCTGGTCCGCGCGGCTCTGCTCAGCGACGATGTCGCGTTGATGGCGTCGGTGGACCGGGTGGTCAAGCACCCGGAGCTCAGCCAGGAGCTGGTGCGCCGGGGAGGCGACGCCGTGGTGGTCTCGCTCAGCCGGTCGTGGCTGGCCGGTCTCGAAGCCGCGATCTAGGGGGGATGGCTGTGACGGCGCGGAGCCGTCCCCTACGCCGCGAGGGCGGCCGGAGTGCTCCGGCCGCCCTCGCGGCGTAGGGACTGGTGAAGGAAGCGGACGGTTTTTTCGGAAATCTGGAAAAGACTTCGGCCACTCAGGTCCGCGGCGTGATCTTGTTCCGGGTTCTCGGCATTGCTGAGTACGGCCGCTTCCTGCAGAAAGGGATTCCGCGGGATCCAGTGGCTGGAGTCCGCGAAGGCTCCGCTGTGCGCTCAGGCGCGTCCGGCCTTCTTATTGGACGCCATCTGGTAGACGGCCCATCCGACAATGATCACGGTCAGCACGAGGACGACGATTTTGACGGTGTCGCCGAAAAAGAGACCGGCAACACCGTTGGCCACGGCAACAAAGCCGAGGAGACCTGCGAGGTTGGTGTTGTTGTGGTGCCAGGAACCGTTCTTCGCCATCACTATCCCCTTCGTATCACTCCGGCGTTCTCACAACAGAAAAGACTGTATTCAATTTATCACTTTCCGTGTCCTTGCAGAGATATGTCCGATGATCCCCTGAAAATGGGTTTTCGGCCCCATCCGAAGGAAAATGCGACGTCACAGCTATTTCGGATTCCTTGGCGCCGAATATCTCCCCTGCACAAACCGCGCCGCGGTGGGCCGTTCTGGAAACCGGGGCAGAAAAAACAACCGGGGGCGGTGACAACGGCATGTCACCGCCCCCGGTTACGGTCACCGCTTATGCGGCGGACGCGGGCTCCTTCACCGGACCCACTGTCAACGAATCCTTGGACTCGTCCACATCCACCCGGACTGTGTCGCCCTCAACGAGGTTGCCCGCCAGCAGTTCCCGGGCCAGCGGGTCGCCGATCGCGGTCTGCACCAGCCGCCGCAGCGGACGCGCACCGTAGACCGGGTCGTAGCCGGCCAGCGCCAGCCACTCGCGGGCAGCCGGAGTGACCTCCAGCTTGAGCCTCCGGTCCGCCAGCCGCCGGGCCAGCCGATCCACCTGCAGGTCGACGATCTTGGTCAGGTCGTCGGTGGACAGCGCGTCGAACACGATCACGTCGTCCAACCGGTTCAAGAACTCCGGTTTGAAGGTGTTCCGCACCACCTGCATGACCTTCTCGTGCCGCTGGGCGTCGTCCAGCGTGGGGTCGATGAGGAACTGCGACCCCAGGTTGGAGGTCAGGATCAGCAGCGTGTTGCGGAAGTCCACCTGGCGGCCCTGCCCGTCGGTGAGCCGCCCGTCGTCCAAGACCTGCAGCAGGGTGTCGAAGACCTCGATGTGGGCCTTCTCCACCTCGTCGAGCAGCACCACCGTGTAGGGGCGCCGCCGCACCGCCTCGGTGAGCTGGCCGCCCTCCTCGTAGCCGACGTAGCCGGGGGGCGCACCGACCAGTCGGGCCACCGAGTGCTTCTCGGAGTACTCGCTCATGTCGAGGCGCACAATCGCGCGCTCGTCGTCGAACAGGAACTCGGCGAGCGCCTTCGCCAGCTCCGTCTTACCCACGCCGGTGGGGCCGAGGAACAGGAAGGAGCCGGTCGGCCGGTCAGGGTCGGAGATCCCCGCGCGGGCCCGCCGCACCGCATCGGAGACGGCGGCCACAGCGCGCCGCTGCCCGATCAGGCGCTTTCCGATCTCCTCCTCCATCCGGAGCAGCTTGGCGCTCTCCCCCTCCATGAGCCGCCCCACGGGGATACCGGTCCACGACGACACCACATCGGCCACGTCGTCGGCGCCGACCTCCTCCTTGACCATGGTAGCGTGCTCGGCCGAGTCTTCCTCGGAGAGAGCCTCCTCCAACTGCCGCTCCAGTTGCGGGATCTCCCCGTACATCAACCGGGAGGCTTCCTCGAAGTCGCCGTCGCGCTGGGCGCGTTCGGCCTGGCCCCGCAGCTCATCCAGCTTCTCCTTGAGCTCACCGACCCGGTTGAGCCCGGCCTTCTCCTGCTCCCAGCGGGCGATGAGCGCATTGAGCTGCTCCTCCTTGTCGGCGAGGTCGGCGCGCAGCCGTTCCAGCCGCTGCTTGGAGGCGGCGTCGGACTCCTTGCTCAACGCCATCTCCTCCATCTTGAGCCGGTCGACCACGCGCTGCAGTTCGTCGATCTCCACCGGCTGGGAGTCGATCTCCATGCGCAGCCGGGATGCTGCCTCGTCGATCAAGTCGATGGCCTTGTCCGGCAGGAACCGGGCAGTGATGTACCGGTCGGACAGGGTCGCCGCCGCCACCAGCGCCGAGTCGGCGATCTGCACCTTGTGGTGCGCCTCGTAACGGCCCTTGAGGCCGCGCAGGATCGCGATCGTGTCGGCCGCGGACGGCTCGTTCACCATCACCTGCTGGAACCGCCGCTCCAGCGCCGGGTCCTTCTCGATGCGTTCGCGGTACTCGTCGAGCGTGGTCGCCCCGACCATGCGCAGTTCGCCTCGGGCCAGCATGGGCTTGAGCATGTTGCCCGCGTCCATCGCCCCCTCGGCCGCACCCGCGCCGACCACGGTGTGCAGCTCGTCGATGAACGTGATGATCTGCCCTTCGCTCTGCTTGATCTCGTTGAGGACCGCTTTGAGCCGCTCCTCGAACTCGCCCCGGTACTTGGCACCCGCCACCATCGCGGGCAAGTCCAGCGAGATCAGCCGCTTGTCGCGCAGCGACTCGGGGACGTCGCCGGCGACAATACGCTGGGCGAGGCCCTCGACCACCGCGGTCTTGCCGACACCCGGTTCACCAATGAGCACCGGGTTGTTCTTGGTGCGCCGGGACAGCACCTGGATCACCCGGCGGATCTCCGCGTCTCTGCCGATAACCGGGTCCAGTTTGCCTTCGCGGGCCCGCTGGGTGAGGTCCACCCCGTACTTCTCGAGCGCCTGGTAGGTGTCTTCCGGGGTCTCCGAAGTGACACGGGCGCTGCCCCGCACCCGGCTGAACGCGTCCAGCAGCGCTTCCGGTGTCGCGCCTGCCTCCCGCAGCAGGGTGGCTGCCGTCCCCCCGTCCGCGGCCAGCCCGACCAGCAGGTGCTCGGTGGAGACGTACTCGTCCTCCATCTGCTTGGCGCGCTGGGCCGCCGTGTTCAGCGAAATGATGAGCTGCCGGGAGCTCGCCGGCGCGTTGACCGTACTCCCCGACGCGCGAGGCAGTCGGGCGATCTCCTCTTCCACCTTGGTGCTGAGCCTGCCTGGATCGGCCCCCACCTCTTTGAGCAGGGGCCGGACGACTCCTTCAGCCTGGCCGATCAGGGCAGACAGCAGGTGCACCGGTTCGACCTGGGGGTTACCGTCCGCGGTTGCCCTCCGGATTGCCGCGGACAACGCCTCCTGACTCTTCCTGGTGAGCTTATAATCCATGTCTCGCCGCCCCCTTCAAGGCACAGAACAGGTAAGACGAATGCGCTGCCCCGCCGGAGGCTCGAAGGAGCCCGGGGCCGGGGCGGCCCAGGGCTACTACTGCGACTCGGGGGGCTGGGTCGTGGTGCGGTTGAAAATAGTGATGCGAGTGCGGTGGACCGGGAGCAGTTCGCCGCCACTCCGGGATGAGGAGGAGTGGTCGCTGCTGGCCCGCCGGGCCGCCACCGCGGAGCGGGCTGCGTTCAGCTCGTTGTGCAAGTGGAAGATGTGCTCGCGCAGCTCCGCCACCTCGCGTTGCAGTTCGAGGATGCGTTTGATCCCGGCGAGGTTGATGCCCTCCTCCTGGGAGAGCCGCTGCACCTCGCGGAGCATCTGGATGTCGCGCATCGAGTACCGTCGGCCACGGCCCGGCGTCCGCCCCGGACGCACGAGCCCGAGCCGGTCGTATTGCCGCAGAGTCTGCGGGTGGAGCCCCGACAGTTCTGCCGCAACCGAAATGACGTAGACGGGAGTGTCCTCGCCGAACGTGGCGTCGTTCATGGTTCTCACGCCCCCTTCGCCCGGGCTTCCAGATCGGCGCGCGGGTTGTGGTCGGCTGTGGCGGCCTGGAATCGCTGCAACGCCTCCCGCGCCTCACTGTTGAGATTCTGCGGTACCGCCACCTCAACGGTCACTAGCAAGTCTCCAGTTGTGCCGTCCCGCCGGGTAGCCCCCTTGCCGCGGACCCGGAACACGCGCCCGTTGCGGGTGCCCGGCGGAATCCGCACGGTGACCGGTGGCCCGCTCAGGGTGGGCACGCGCACCTCCGCTCCGAACACGGCTTCGGGGAAGGTCACCGGGAGAGTGAGGGTCAGGTTGTCTCCGGACCGGCCGAACACGGGGTGCGGGGTGACCCGGACGGTCACGAACAGGTCGCCAGCGGGGCCGCCGCGTTCCCCTGGTTCGCCCTTGCCCCGCAGCCGAATCCGCTGGCCGTCGGACACTCCCGGGGGAATGCGGGCCTGCACGGTGCGAGTGCCCTTCACATTCCCCGTTCCGCTGCAGGTCAGACACGGGTCGTCGGCCAAGTAGCCGCGTCCCTTGCACAGAGCGCACGGTTCGGACAGGGAGAAGCCGCCAAGGTTGGTGCTCTCGTGCCCGGTCCCCGCACACCGGGGGCAGACCCGCGGGGTCGTTCCAGGCTTGGCCCCGCTGCCCCGGCAGGTGGGGCACGAGACGGTGGTCGTGAGCGTGAAGCTCTTCGTGGTGCCGGAGACCGCTTCGGTGAAGCTGAGCGTGGTCTCGGTTTCGAGGTCGGCGCCCCGCCGCGACTGGGTGGCGCGGCCGCGGCCGCCGAACAGTCCACCGAAGAGGTCGGTGAGCCGTTCACCCCCGGTCGTGGTGTGGCCGAACAGGTCGCCGAGGTTGAAGTCGCCGATACCGCCCCCGCCAGGCCGGTAGGCCCCGCCGAACAGCGACCGGGCCTCGTCGTACTCTTTGCGGCGCTTCTCGTCCGACAGGACGCTGTAGGCCTCAGAAATCTCCTTGAACTTCTTCTCGGCCTGCGCGTCGCCCTTGTTGGCGTCGGGGTGGTACTTGCGCGCGAGCTTGCGGTAGGCACTCCTGATCTCGTCCGCGGTGGCCGTCTTTGAGACTCCGAGGACCTTGTAATAGTCCTTCTCCAGGTAGTCCTTGGTGCTCATCGACGTCTGCTTCTCCCCGCTCGTGCTCTGTGCCCAGTGGTGACTGAGTCGGGTGTCCCAGGCCCGAGCCTGGGACACCCCTTCTCCTACCGCTCGCGCTACTGTTCGTCCGCGGTGTTCTTGTCCGCGGTGGCGTCAGACTGCTCCGTGGATTCCGCGGCCTCCGCCGACTCGGACGCTTCAGCAGGTTTCGCCTCGTCGTCTGATTCGGACGGTGCGGCAGCCTCCTCGGTTGCAGCCTCTTCCTTCTTCTCTTCTTCCGAGGCGGACGTGTCCTCCTCGGCTGGCCCTGCCACGACCACGCGGGCCGGACGGACCACCCGGTCACCGATGAGGTATCCGGGCTGGAACACCTCGATGACGGTCGGGACGGTCACGTCAGTCGAGGGCACCATGGACAGGGCTTCGTGCACGGTCGGGTCGAACTCGTCGCCCTTCTCGCCGTACTTCTTCAACCCCATCCGAGCGACCAAGGACTCCAGCGCCTCGCCCACGGACTTGAAGCCACCGACCAGTTCGTTGTGCTGCCGGGCTCGGCCGATGTCGTCCAAGATCGGCAGCAGCTCGGTGAGGACCTGGACGAGTGCCTGCTCCCGCATTGCGGCGCGGTCCCGGTCGACCCGCTTGCGGTAGTTGATGTACTCCGCCTGCAGCCGCTTGAGGTCGTCGGTGCGTTCCGCGACCTCTTGCCGCAGCCGGATCAGCTCCGCGTTCTCCTCGTCGGTTGGCTGTGCCGTCGTGGATTCGGCTGCCGCAGCCGCGGAGTCCTCAGAGGGCGACGCGGCCTCCCCCTCTGGAACGCGCGGCTGGCCGGTTTCGGGGTCGATCCGCCGCTTGTCGCGGATCACCGGCCCCTGCTTGTCCGTGCTGTGCTCGTTCTCCGGCACCGCCATTGAGTTACGCCTCCTCTATCCAGGGCCCGGTCTTCACGAGTTGCCTTCGCGCTTGGGCTCCTCGTCGACGATCTCCGCGTCCACGACCTCCGCGTCCTCGGCGTTCTGCTGGCCGCCCGCCGCTGCGCCGGAGGCCTGCTGGCTCTGGCTGTAGATGGCGGAGCCGATCTTCTGGCTGGCCAGGGCAACCTTCTCGCTGGCGCTGCGGATCGCCTCGATGTCGCTGCCTTCGAGCGCCTTCTTCAGCCCGTCCAGCGCCTCCTTGGTCTCGTTCTTGACGTCCTCGGGGATCTTGTCCTCGTTCTCGGAGATGACCTTCTCGGTCTGGTAGACCAGCGACTCGGCGTTGTTGCGGGTCTCCGCTTCCTCGCGGCGCTTGCGGTCCTGCTCGGCGTACTCCTCCGCCTCGCGGATCATCCGCTCGATGTCTTCCTTCGGCAGCGCGGAGCCACCGGTGATGGTGACCGACTGCTCCTTGCCGGTGCCGAGGTCCTTCGCGGTGACGTTGACGATGCCGTTGGCGTCGATGTCGAAGGTGACCTCGATCTGCGGCACACCGCGCGGCGCCGGCGGGATGCCGGTCAGGTCGAAGACGCCGAGCTTCTTGTTGTACTTAGCGATCTCCCGCTCACCCTGGTAGACCTGGATCTGCACCGACGGCTGGTTGTCCTCGGCCGTGGTGAAGATCTCCGAGCGCTTGGTCGGGATGGCCGTGTTGCGCTCGATGAGCTTGGTGAAGACACCGCCCTTGGTCTCGATGCCCAGCGACAGCGGGGTCACGTCGAGCAGCAGCACGTCCTTGACGTCACCCTTGAGCACACCGGCCTGCAGGGCCGCGCCGACCGCGACGACCTCGTCCGGGTTGACGCCCTTGTTGGGCTCCTTGCCGCCGGTCAGCTCGCGCACCAGGTCGACCACGGCGGGCATCCGGGTGGAGCCACCCACCAGGACCACGTGGTCAATCTGGTCGACGCTGATCCCAGCGTCCTTGATGACCTGGAAGAACGGGCCCTTGGTGCGCTCGAGCAGGTGCGACGTGAGCCGCTGGAACTCGGCGCGGGTGAGCTTCTCGTCCAGGTGCAGCGGACCCTCGGCGGAGGCGGTGATGTAGGGCAGGTTGATCGAGGTCTCCGTGGAGCTGGACAGCTCGATCTTGGCCTTCTCCGCGGCCTCGCGGAGCCGCTGCATCGCCATCTTGTCCTTGGACAGGTCGATGCCGTTGCTGCTCTTGAACCGCTCGACCAGCCAGTCCACGACGGCCTGGTCCCAGTCGTCACCACCGAGGTGGTTGTCACCGTGGGTGGCCTTCACCTCGACCACGCCGTCGCCGACGTCCAGCAGCGAGACGTCGAAGGTACCACCGCCGAGGTCGAAGACCAGGATGGTGGCCTCGCCCTCTTTCTCCAGGTGGTAGGCGAGCGCAGCGGACGTGGGCTCGTTGATGATGCGCAGGACGTTGAGGCCGGCGATCTTCCCTGCGTCCTTGGTGGCCTGCCGCTCAGCGTCGCTGAAGTAGGCCGGGACGGTGATGACGGCGTCGGTGACTTCCTCGCCGAGGTAGGCCTCCGCGTCCCTCTTCAGCTTCTGCAGCACGAAGGCGCTGATCTGCTGCGGGGTGAAGTCCTTGCCGTCGATGTGGGTCTTCCAGTCGGTGCCCATGTGGCGCTTGACCGAGCGGATGGTCCGCTCGACGTTGGTGACCGCCTGGCGCTTGGCGATCTCACCGACGAGCACCTCACCGTTCTTCGCGAAGGCGACGACGGACGGAGTGGTCCGAGCTCCTTCGGCGTTGGCGATAACCGTGGGTTCGCCGCCTTCCAGGACCGCGACGACAGAGTTTGTCGTACCAAGGTCGATGCCGACCGCACGTGCCATGAGTGCTTCCTCCGTCAAAGTTGAGTCTGCCTAACGCAATGTTGCTTCGTCACAGACTCACTGTCAAATCAATTGAGTCGCCTAGGCTCAAGTTTCTTTCGCGCTCATGACAACGCGGAAGACACATCGATTGTTCCCTGGCGACCGTCACTTCTGATCACGGTTCTTGAGAAGCCAGGGACTCCCAGGGAAGGCCCAGTACTCTCCTCCGGGAAGTCCCCGAGCCCGAGGCCCGCACCGCCATCCCCGACCGGCTACCCAATGGAGATGACCACATACCCTCTTCACTAACCTTGGCAACCAGCCATCCTGTCCAGTCGGTCAATGGGTGGGACCGGCGGAGCGTTGACCCGTCGGTTATTACTCGCTAGTAACATTGGGTGGACCCCTGGTGCGCCGTGCACCAGGACACGACAGCACGTTGGGAGGCCGCGGGCGATGCTCTACCTGATACTGGGGATCATCACGACCGCCTTCGCCGTGGTCGGGGTCGCCGTGTGGGCCTATGGCATCAGCCGGATGGTCCGCATCCTGCGCATCGGCCGTCCGGTGGAAGCCGCTCGAAAGGCAGACTTCGGGCGACGCATCACGAACACGCTGATCGAGACACTCGGTCACACGCGCATGCTCAAGTGGCGCTGGATCGGCATTGCCCACTGGTTCATCATGGTGTCGTTCCCGGCCCTGGTCTTCACAGTGGCCGAAGCCCATGGTGAAGTGTGGGATCCCCACTTCCAGCTGCCGCTCATCCACGACTGGACGATCTACGGCCTGTTCATTGAGGCCATTGCCGCACTGAGCCTCGCGGGCATCGTCGGGCTCACCATCTACCGGCAGCTGCGTGGACCGCGTGTCCTCGGCCGCAAGTCCAGGTTCGCCAACTCCAAGCACTGGACCGCTTACTACGTCGAGGCCTACATCATCGCCCTGTTGGTCTCGATCTTTGTGATCCGTGGCGTCAAGGTCGCCATGGGTGACTTCCCCTTCCCGGTGTGGGCTACCCCGATCTCGCACGCCTTCGGCGCAATCCTCCCCGCCAACGAGTACCTACTGGCCTCTGTCGCGGCCTTCAAACTGATCATCTCTTGGCTGTTCTTCATCGCCATCGGCGTGTTCCTGACCATGGGCGTGGCCTGGCACCGCTTCACCGCGCCGGTCAACATCTTCTTCAAGCGCAACGCCGACGGCTCGGCCGCGCTCGGCCCGGCCAAGCAGATGCTCAACAAGGACGGCGAGCCGCTGGACTTCGAGGAAGCCGACCCGGACGAAGACCCCTTCGGTGTCGGCAAGATCGAAGACTTCACGTGGAAGGGCCTCCTCGACTTCACCACCTGCACCGAGTGCGGCCGCTGCCAGTCGCAGTGCCCGGCCTGGAACACGGGCAAGCCGCTGTCCCCCAAGAAGCTGGTCATGGACCTCCGGGAGCACGCCTACGCCAAGGCTCCCTACCTCATGCAAGGGATCACTGAGGAGACCCCGGACATCCACGAAGACGTGCTGGCCCTGCTCAGCCGCCCCCTCGTGGGCACGGAGGAGGAGAACGGCGTCATCCACCCCGACGTCCTGTGGTCCTGCACCAACTGCGGCGCCTGCGTCGAACAGTGCCCCGTGGACATCGAGCACATCGACCACATCCTCGACATGCGCCGCTACCAGGTCATGATCGAGTCCAGCTTCCCCTCCGAGGCCAACACCCTCCTCAAGAACCTGGAGAACAAGGGCAACCCGTGGGGGATGAGCGAGTCCAAGCGCATGGACTGGATCTCCGAAGTCGACTTCGAGGTCCCCGTTGTCGAGGACAAGCTCCCCGAAGGAACCGAGTACCTCTTCTGGGTGGGCTGCGCGGGCGCCCTGGAGGACCGGGCGAAGAAGACCACCAAGGCCGTTGCCGAACTCCTGCACATCGCCGGCGTCAAGTACGCCGTGCTCGGCGGGATGGAGACCTGCACCGGCGACTCGGCGCGCCGGCTGGGCATGGAGTTCATCTTCCAGATGCTCGCCCAGCAGAACATCGAGACGCTCAAGGAAGTCGGCGCGACCAAGATCGTGGTCACCTGCCCGCACTGCTTCAACACGATCGGCAACGAGTACCGGGACCTGGGCGGCGACTTCGAAGTGGTGCACCACACCAAGCTGCTCGCCCAGCTGGTCAAGGAAGGACGCCTGGCGCCGATCGAGCGGGTGGACCGGAACGTCACGTACCACGACCCGTGCTTCCTGGGCCGCCACAACAAGATCTACGAGCCGCCGCGTGAGCTGATCAACGGCGTGCCGGGAGTGTCCGCGACCGAGATGCCGCGCAACCGGGAGCGCAGCTTCTGCTGCGGTGCGGGTGGCGCGCGCATGTGGATGGAGGAGCGCATCGGCAAGCGCATCAACACCGAGCGCGTCGAAGAGGCGCTGTCCACCAAGGCGGACCTCATCGCTACCGGTTGCCCGTTCTGCCAGGTCATGGTGAGCGACGCCGTCAACGAGAAGAAGTCGAAGAAGGAAGCGGCCGAGTCCGTGGAAGTGATGGACGTCGCGCAGCTCCTGCTCCAGTCGGCGAAGCAGAAGGAAGAGGGAGAGGCCGCCAAGGAGACGGTCTAACCCTCCCGGTGCCACGGGCTTCCGGCACAACCGGATCGGGGCCGCGGCCGTCGGGGTGATCCGCCCCGGCGTCCGCGGCCCTTGTGCGCTACGGCGCCGGTGAGGAGGCATGGCGCAGGAAAGGCGCGGGCAGCCCCGAGAACAGGACCGCAGGGAGCGTCAGGAGCTCACCGCGGGGCAGCCGGGGCAGGCAGGGCCGGGCCCTCTCTTTGGGGCGCGTGGCGGCCGTGGCGTGATGCGGGGAGCGCCCCCGAACTGGCGCATCCGCGTCTCCCGCTCGCGCGTAGTGAGGTATGTGTCGTTCGCCGCGGGACAGCACGTCCGTATCCCGGTTGATGGACGCGGTCCAGAAGTGCTGGTCCGACCCAGTGTCCGCCCCGCACTGGATCGCGCAGCCGCGCTCGCGCCGCGGGTATCTCGTCCGACCGCGCCGGGCGGCTAGCAGGAGAGTTCAGGCGTTTCCTGGCTGACTGGCTCGTCGAGGACGAGCCGCATCGGGGAGGCGGACTGGGCGGTGCGGGGGCGCAGTCCCAGGACCCGGTCGAGTTCGTCGGTCGTGAGTGGGGCATCAGCTTCCCCCACCGCGGCCAGCACGTCGGTGTACAGGTCGATCTCCGCTAAAGCCACGGCGTCGTGGAGAGGTACGTGAGGATCGATGTCCATCCGTGTCACCTCCGGTCCGAGTCTGTCCTCAGAGCTTTCCTCGTTCCGGACATGTCCGGACGAGCCCTCCCCACCGTCTCACCCCAGATTACGTACCGGTAGCCGACAGACCATGGCCCATCGGGACCATTTTTCAACCGCGGAGCGATCTAGTTACTCAATGTCAGGGATTCCGTGTTTCCAATGACCGAACGGACTAGTTCAATCGCTCTTCTCTCCCCACCGGCCACTGCCCTCACATAAATATGACTTGAAAATGACTAATAACATTTTTGATCCACCTCCATAACAAAGAGAGAGCATCAGGAGGTTTCTCTGCACACCGCCCGCACCGCCCCTGCAGCCGCGCGGCGGCACGGCTCGGACCCCCCGCCGCCACCCCGGCTTCCCCACCCCGACCAGGCACTCTCCGCACCTGTCTACCAGGAGATAGTGACTCTTTGTGACGGCCCGGGGACCGCTGCTTTCCTCCTTGCACTGTCCTCAGCCTTCTGGCCGCACCTCCCCAGCCGCGAGGCGTTTTTACCGCCTTCCGGAACCCCGGGAAGGATATTTCCGAAGAGAAAAACAACTCCACTCAAGTGCTTTCTCGCCCCAGAGGCACACCCGAAATACAGGAAGATTTGCGGGACGGGATCTCTATTTTTTATGAACCGCCCCCGGACTGCACGAGTTCTCCGCACTCTTAGGAAAAAGCGTGGAAAAAATACGGAGAACACCCTCGGGAGTCCGCTATTTCTGCCGTCGCTTCGACGCGTAGCTCGGTGCCCGAGGTGCTCCCGCTCCGCGCCGCACCACGGCTGTTCCGCTTCTCCCGGGGCACGCGGGCACGAGGCAGGTATGGCAGCGCGACAGCCGAGACTTATCGCAATCCTCTCCCGCCGACACCATGGGCGGAATATCCCCGGACAACGGCGAAGGAAACCGAACGCAAGCCGTGCCCTGCACCGTCTTCTTCCGGGGAAAACCGGAGTCCCGGGCAACCCCGGAAACCGTGACTGAAGCGGCAGAAAAGAAAACCGGAGCGAGAAGCCGCTAGTGGCATGGACCGGTGGCGCTCATGCCCCATCCAGACTTTTCTCCTCGCTTCACGCTTCGGAATAGATGCGTCACACAGGGAAACTGCACGAGATACGCTCCGTCGGCCTGCCCCGCCGGAGCGCCGCCTGGGTGTTCTGCCCGGCGCCGCGGCCCTGCGCCGTCGAGCGCACATCCGGCGCCGCCGGGTCACGGCTGCCCCGAAAGAAGATGCCAGTCGGTGACCTCATTGCCACGCTCAGGTGCGCCCTGCCCAGGCGGGGCGCAGTCCGCTACCGGATCGGTCTATGCCGGGGTAGCCCGTTGTGCCTAGGACCCCGCGGATGCGCGGATACTGCCTGCGCAGCACAGTCCGGCAGCTCCCGCATGGCAGCAGGGTCCCCGGCCGGGCAGTCCGCCGCCGAAGTCTGAGCAGATCCGGCCGTATCCGCAGCAGATGCACCACGGCACGCCTTCGAACCCGCGGTACCGGGGCCGGGACCGCGCACCAGCTATTCCCGAGCGCCGCCCCGCGAAGCCACGGTCCGAGCGCCGTCTCCCGCATGCGAGGGCTCAGCCACGCACGCCCGCTCTCAGCGGGCAGCGCCCCTGGTGCGGCTCAACGCCACGTCACGCCGCGGTGCTGCGCGGCATACCCCACGTACCGTTCGGCGGTGCCCACCAGGTTCTCCCGCTCGGCGTCGGTCAGCTCCCGGATGACTTTGCCTGGCACGCCCGCCCACAGGGTGCCTGCGGGCACCCGCCTGCCCGGCGGCACGAGGGCACCGGCAGCGACCAGCGCTCCCGCCTCCACGGTGGCCCCGCCCAGGACCACCGCGTTGATCCCGATCAGCGCGCCGTCCTCCACGACCGCGCCGTGCACCATCGCCTTGTGGCCGAGGCTCACCCCGTTACCGAGGATCGCAGGCTCTCCCGGGTCCGCGTGCAGGCAGCACAGGTCTTGAATGTTGCAGCGTTCCCCCACGATGATGTCCTCGGTGTCGGCGCGCAGCACTGAGCCGTACCAGACACTGCTGTGGGCCCCGATACGGACCCTGCCTACGACCACTGCTCCCGGCGCGATCCAAGCGTCGGGGTGGATCGTCGGCTCGCCGAACTCCGCAGAGCCGATGTGCGGTCGCTCTCCGCTACCGGACATGGCATCTCCTCCCACCCACAGGCACGTGCGGACAGCGAAGATGACCGATACCGTCCATGCACGGGCACAATCGCCCATACTTTAGTGGGATGGCTTCTGGGCGGCTCTGTGAGGTCGCCGCACGCCACTGCCGAGCGGGCCTCGGAACAATGTCACCACCGGGACGCGCCGCTGCCCCGGGGCCACCCCGCACACTGTCCGTTCCCCGCTCGCCCCTCGCGTTCCCCCACCTCAGATGAGGATTCCCACATCTCGTTTCAGAGGTGTTATGGGAACGATAGACAAGAGCAAAAATCCATCCCTCCAGATCCGATCATTGTCGACCTGGTAACCGAGGACATGAACGAACGCATTCCTGAGATATTCCCGAACCTGCTGCGCGAAGACGCCTTCCCCACCGTCCGCAAGGGCGGCTACGACAAGCGTCAGGTCGACGACTTCGTCGTCCGCAACCACAACCAGCTCCGCGACCTCCAGGAGCGCCTCGCCCGCGCCCACGACGAGCTGGAGCAGTTGCGTCGCGAACTCGCCGAGGCCAAAGCCAAGGCCGCGGTCAAGCCGGAACACGAGCAGATCAGCGAGCGGCTGGCCAACATCCTGCGCATCGCGGAGGAAGAGGCCGCTGACAAGCGAGCTCAGGTCGACAAGGAAGTCAAGGAGATCCGGGCCAAGGCCGAGGAGGAGGCCAAGGCCAAGATCAAGAGCGCCCAGGAGCAGGCGGAGCGGATCGTCAACGGCGCTCGGGACGAAGCCAAGGAGCTGCTCACCTCCACCAAGCAGGAGGCCGAGCGGCTGCGCGAGGAGGCAGCCAAGGAAGCGGAGCGCAAGCTGAACGAGGCCGAGGCGCGGGCCAACAAGATCCACGATGTCGCGGACCGGCGGCTCAAGCGCCTGGTGGCCACGCACGGGGAGGCGGTGCGCCGCCTCAACGACATGCGCGACACCCTGGCGGAGCTCCTCAAAGCCGAAGCCAAGGCCGGTGCGCTGGACGCCGGGCTCAAACGGTCCGACTTCGAAGGCAGCACGGACAAGGAGTCGGCCTCCGCGGCCTCGAGCAAGCAGTCCTCCCCCCAGGCGGCGGAGCCCGAGGGTGCGGCCAACGCCCAGCGTCCCGCTTCCCCTGACAACGAGCCCACGGCCCGCCTCAACCCGGCCGACAAGGAGCCCACGGCCCGCCTCAACCCGGCGAGCAGCGGAGCCGCGGCGGATGGGAAGGCGGAGAACCAGGTGAAGAGCGCCCCGGCCGCGCAGGGAGCGCGTCCCATTCCCGGGCGTCCTCAAGGGTTTCGTTACGCGGGTCCAGCACCGACTGACGCGGGCAGCTCTCCTACGCCGCCGCCTCCGTCCACGGAACTGACCGGCGTGTACCAGGCGTCCGTGCCTGCAGACTCCGCCAGCTCTGCGGACTCGGGAAGCTCCGCCGGCTCCTCGAACGCGGGAAGCTCCGCGGGCTCCTCGGATTCGGGAAGCTCGGGAGGCTCAGACTCCTCCGGCGGCGGCTTCTAGCCGCGTGCCGTAACGCAGCACGGTGAGGGGGGTGGAACGTGCCATGTTCCACCCCCCTCACCGTTGGATGCGGCTTACAGGTAGCGGCGGAAGCCTTCGGTGGCGATAGTGAATCCCATTGCGCGGCAGAATTCGTAGGCGCTGCCCTGGCTTTCGTGGGTGAGCATTTCGATCTTGTAGCACCCGGCCTGGATGGCGCGGTTGATCGCCTCCTCCACCAGGGCCCGGCCGATTCCGGTGCGCCGGTAGGCCGCGTCCACCACCATGTTGTCGATCACCGCCCACGGCTGCGCGTCGTGGGTGAGGTTGGCGATCATGATGAGGTCGAGGGTGCCGATGATCTGTCCGCGGCGCTCGGCGACCAGCACGGTGCGCTCCGGGTCGTTCTCGATGCGCGTCCAGGCCCGGACTGTGGCTGAGGACATGCGAACGGTGCCACCCTGCGCTGGGGCCTCCTCCCCTAGTTCACGCAGGAGGCGCAGGATCGCACCGAGGTCAGACCGAGTGGCCTCACGGATAATCATGGCTTCCGAAATCGTAGCCCACAGCGGTGAAATACCGGACGATGCCCCATATTGGGGCATACACGGATAACGGTCTGTGCCGGTGGGGACAGTTCCGGTCATGCTCCTCGCCATGGAGTGTGCGGGGGAAATCCGCTGGACGGGTGCGCGTTCCCGGCCGCCGCGGCAGCGGCCCCTTCCAGGGTGGTGGAGAGGGGCGGCGCGTTTCCGCACCCTTGCCGGCTCCGCAGTTTTCGCCTGCGGCTCAGCCGCGCCTTTGCCCCGGTCCTCCGCTTCCCCCTGGACCCATGGGCGAACAATGCCGGTTCCGGCACGGAGCACTTTTGGAATCGGCTGAGACCACGGCCTTCTCCCGGCCATCCCGCACACGTTCCTCCCGGACTCCGCTAGTTGACAACCTTTTCTACGATTGCCGGAAATATCATTTCCCCTGGTTTTGTCGACGCCAAGAAGTAGTCAATAAATTCCAGAAAGCGATTTTTTCCGGCGCGCATCATCGACATCGATCTCGGGACTCCGGTGACAGATTCGGATCAGCCGACACGCACACAATTCATAGGATGATCGGATGTATAAAGTCTGCGTTAACTCTGCCCGTGACCTCTCCGTGACATCGCGGGATGTGCTTACTAGCAAGGCTTGCCCCGATAACGGACGAACCGGCTTCCCCTCCCCCTTCCCGACCGCCACGCCGCCTTCCCCGCGCCGCCACCCCCGACTCCCCGACGTTGCGATTCATTCGCCGACAGCCGTTTCCAGCAATTGATTCGGCGTGACACGCCGATCTGCTTTTTATATCCGTCGTCGCAGTGTCCTTGTGTTTCGGTTGGCAGCGTCATCCCCTTCCACACGACGAATGTGTCCTTTGTCTACATATCGAGGGAAGACACCATGCTCTGCAACGAGGGTTTCGGTCGGTCTCCACGAGGCAACGCTTCGCGTCTCATCGGCCGGGCCGCCACGGCCTTCTCCGCCCTGGCGTTGGCCGCCACGATCAGCGTCGCGAACGCCACCCCGGTCACCGGTGCCGCACACCGCGTGGACCCGGCAGCGGACTCCTCGCAGGAAGACCAGCACGTTCGCAGCGGGAAGGGCAGCGGGAAAGGCAGCCAGAGCATCGCCCAGGAGGCGGTGCGCTATGCCGAAAGCAAGATCGGCGCCCCCTATCGCTGGGGGGCAGCCGGCCCGGACGCTTTTGACTGTTCCGGCCTCGTGCAATGGTCATACAGACAGGTGGGGGTGACCCTCAAACGCACGACCTACGACCAGGCCACCCAGGGCAAACCGGTATCCCGTTCCCAGCTCCGCCCAGGTGACCTGGTCTTTTTCTACTCCGGGCCGAGCCATGTCGCCCTCTATGTCGGCGACAACCAGATCATCCACGCGCCCGGAAGCGGCAAGACCGTCCAGATCGTCTCCATGTCCGGCCACTACGAGGAGAACTTCAACTCCGCGCGCCGGGTCGTCTAAGCCACCCAGGAAAACGCCCGTCACCCCTGCATCCGAGCGTTGCCGAGTCGCCCGGAACAGCGGTTCCTCGACGGGCACCCCGCACCGCTGCCCGCCCCGCGCCGCCCGGCAAGGACACAAGGCGCTAATGTTGCGGGCAGCGGTGCGGAGGGTGGTGGTACGGTGACCGAAACCGATTCCTACGACGTGATCTGCATCGGCGAGACCATGGGACAGCTCTCTCCTGCCTCGGCAGTCCCGCTGGTCGAACAGCCGCCGCTGCTCCCGCGGATCGGCGGCGCAGAGTCCAACGTGGCCTGCGGCCTCGCCGGACTGGGCCACCGGGTCGCCTGGATGAGCCGGGTAGGAGACGACCCCTTCGGGGCGATCATCACACGGACCCTGGCCCGCTACGGGGTGGACACCAGTCTGGTTGAGGTCGACCAGGAGCGCCCCACCGGCCTCTACCTCAAAGACCCTGCGCCCAAAGGCACCCGGGTGTACTACTACCGGCGCGAATCTGCTGCCTCCGCGATCGGCCCCCGCCTGGCGGAACGGCCGGAGCTCCGCACCGCCCGGCTCCTCCACCTGTCCGGTATCACCCCGGCCCTCTCCACCAGTTGCGCCGCGTTCGTCCAGCGGCTCTTCGTCTCCCGGCCCGCGCACGGGCCGCTGCTCTCCTTCGACGTCAATTACCGTCCTGCCCTATGGCCGGCCGACGACGCTGCCCCCGTGCTCCTCGACCTGGCCCGCGCAGCCGACCTCGTCTTCGTCGGCCGCGACGAAGCGGAACAGCTCTGGCAGGCCTCCACCGCCGACCAGGTGCGGGCGCTCCTGCCAGACGTACCGCTCCTCGTCGTCAAAGACGCCGACGTGGGCGCCACCTCCTACACCGGGGCCCGGCGGGTCTTCGTTCCCGCGCCCCGCGTCGACGTGGTGGAAGCCGTCGGTGCCGGAGACGCCTTCGCGGCGGGCTTCCTCTCCGGTCTGCTGGACGACCGCACACCTGAGGAATGCCTGCGGCTAGGGCACATCATGGCCGCGGCCACCCTGCTCAGCGTCGCAGACCTGGCTCCGTTCCCGCCCCGGGAGGCTCGAGAGCGTCTGCTCGCCCTGTCCCCGGCCGCCTGGGCGGCCCTCTGCATCCCCGACCCGGACCTGTTCCCCCTCGACCCGTCCGACCCCCTCTTCTCCGGAGCGTGACCTCGTGGACTTCGCCGACCTCTTCGCCGGCCAGCAGGTCATGGCGATCCTGCGCGGCCTGTCCGCACAGGACACTGTCGCCCACGCCCACCGCGCTTGGGACCTGGGCATCGCCCTCGTGGAAGTTCCCATCCAATCCCCGGACGCGCTTCCCGCGCTGCGCGCCGCAGTCGCCGCGGGGCGCAGCCGCGGCCGCCCGGTGGGGGCAGGAACCGTGACCACCCCGGACCGGGTGGCAGCGGCCGCCGACGCAGGAGCCGCGTTCACCGTGGCCCCCGGCTTCGATGGAGAAGTCCTCGCCGCATCGTTGGCAGCAGGGCTGCCGCACCTGCCCGGCGTCGCAACCCCCAGCGAGATCCAGCAGGCGCTCCGCCACGGTGCCACCTGGCTCAAAGCGTTCCCGGCCACCGTGCTCGGCACGGGATGGTTCGCCGCGATGCGCGGTCCGTTCCCCGAGGTCAACTTGGTCGCCACAGGAGGGGTCTCCGCGCACAACGCCGCGGACTATCTGGCAGCGGGGGCCCGCGCCGTCGCTGTGGGCTCGGCTCTCGCCGACGAGACCCAGTGGGAGGCGCTCGCCGCCCTCGCCGCCTCCTCAACCGGACCGTGGGGAAGCGGGAGCGGACCGGCCGCTTAGCGGACGCGCAGCGGAATGCGGTCCGCGCGGGGCGCCGCATCCTCGATCAGAATCGTGGCCGCGCAGATCGGGGCGGCGAATTCTGTCCGCCCGCGGCCCGAGCCCACGGCCAGGGTCGGGTGGCAGGCCGTTCCCGCGTAGAGAACGAAGCCGGTATCCGCGCTGGTCTCTACCGCAACCACCCCGCCCTGGTCACGGCGGAGGCGGTGGGCGGGGGCCGCACACACCTGCCGGTGGCCCGACTCGTAGCAGATCGTCACCGGCCTTACTGTCCGCCCAGCAGCCCGGTGCACAGCAGTGTCCACGGTCGGCGCGAGAGTGGCGAACATGACGGTGAGATGGTGCGGGCGCAACGGCACGGCTTGTTTCCTACCTCCTGAAACACAAGACCCCACCAATAGTCACCGGTTGGAAACCCCGTGTAAATGAAGGTGGGGGCGGCGTGTCTCCTGTTCTTCCCGACCGGGGCGGCAGGCCCGCAGCCTGTCCCGGCCCCGTCCTCAGAACAACCGTCCGCCGGCGGGAACTCTCTCCCCGTCCCGTGCGTCTGTGTCAACGGACCGACAGAAAGATCCGGTGCGGATACCGACGGGAGGTGCTGTGGCGTTCCTGATCTTCCTCGCCCAGTCCTTCCTGGTCGGGGTGGACAGTGTCCCACTGGACCCGGCTTCGCTCACCGTGGCGGCCACACTGGCCGTGGGCGCGGCCCTCCTGTGGCTGGCCCTTCCCGCGCGCCCGGTCCGGACCGAATCCGCAACCGAACCCTATGCCCGGACGAGTGCCCTGCGCCGCTGGCAGCAGCGCGTCGGCGTGGTCGTCTCCGCGGCTCCTAACGTGCCCGGTAAACCCCGGTCTCGGGCTCCCGGCGCGGCCGCTACGGCCGCGTGACCGCACCGCCCTTCCTTCTCTTCTTCCGGGGACAGGGCTGCTGTCTCCTGCCTCGCGCGGCCTTTCGCTGATCACCCGTCTCCTTCTCACGAAAGGCCCTGGTTCACTGTGTTCGGTCTGTTCTCTGCGTTCCTTGCCGCTGCCCACGCCTTGACCATGGCGGTCCACAGCACCCTGGCCGTGTTCCTCGGTCCGGTGTCCGCCGCAGCAACGATTGCCTTCCTGACCCTCGCCGCCCGCGTACTCACGCTTCCCCTCAGCTACCTCCAGGTGCGCGGGGAGAAAATCCGCGCCCGCCTGGCGCCCCAGCTTTACGCGCTTCGGGAGCGTTACGGCCACAACCCGGAGCGCCTCGTCGCGAAGACCCGGGAACTCTACGCCCGCGAAGGCGCCTCACCGTTCGCCGGATGCCTGCCTGCGCTCGCCCAAGCACCGATGTTCACCCTGCTCTACACCCTGTTCACGGTTCCGGAGATCGACGGCTCCGCCAACGCGCTCCTCGCGCTGCCGTTCGCGGGAACCCCGCTGGGGTCGACCCTGCCGCGCATCCTCGCGTCCGGTGACCTCGGAGCTCTCCCCGTGTTCGCTGCGCTGCTCGCCGCACTGGCCGCGGTGGCGTGGGCCAACCGACGGTGGTTGACCCTGCCCGCACTCTCCGCTGCCCCGGCTGCGGGACAGCCCACCCCCGTGCCGGCGTTCGTCACCTACCTGCCGTTCCTGACCGTGGTCATCGCCGCGTTCGTCCCCTTGGCCTCCGGGATCTACCTGGTGACCTCGACCACGTGGACAGTGGTGGAACGCCTCACGCTGCGCCGTCTCGTCCGCGTTGACTAGGCGCGGCACGAAGGTTCAGCGCTGCATGCCGCTCCCGGCGTCCTTGAGGCGGCGACTACGTTTCGGAGGCGTCCCCGTCACCCTTCCGCGGCGGCGGTGGCGCCTCCTCCCGCCGCGCCGGCGCCACCGGGAACTGGAACCCGCTCTCCCCGTAGGTGCGGGCCCCGGTGATGACCGCCTCGTCCATGAGCTCCCTGGCTTTGCGCTCCCGCACCGCCAGAGGATCCCGCCGCAGCCCTTTCAGCAAGGCCACACACAGCAGGAGCATGACGATCGCCCACGGAGCAGCCCCGAGGATGGTGATGTTCTGCAGCCCGTCGATCGCGGTGCTGCCGCCCTCGCCGACGAGCAGCATGATCGCGGCCACCGCCGCGATGAGCATCCCCCACAGCACGGTCATGGCCAGCCGCGGCTTGTCCACTCCGCCTTGGGTGAGCGTGCCCATGACAATGGATGCCGAGTCCGCGCCGGTGATGAAGAAGATCGCGACCAGCACGGCGAGCACCACGTTCACCACGCCGCTCCACGGCAGGTTCTGCAGCATCCCGTAGAACTGCGCCTCGATCTGGTTGGACGCGGCTAGATCAACCCCCGACTGCTGGAAATGGATCGCCGTGCACCCGAAGATGACGAACCAGATCAGGCTGACCACGCTCGGCACCACGATGACACCGGCCACGAACTCCCTGATCGTGCGGCCGCGGCTGATCTTGGCGATGAACAGCCCCACGAACGGGGTCCACGAGATCCACCAGGCCCAGTAGAACACGGTCCATGTTGACAGCCACTCCGCGGTGTTGCCGCCGACCGCCTGAGTGCGTCCCGCCATCTCAAAAAAGTCCTGGAAGAACGTGGCCACCGCGCCCGGCACGAGGTCCAGGATGTACACGGTCGGCCCGGTGACCAGCACGAAGACGAGCAGCAGCACGGCCATCACCATGTTGGTGTTGGACAGCCACTTGATCCCCCGCGCGATTCCGGAGACCGCGGAGACCAGGTAGCAGGCCATGATGGCCGCGATGATCAGAAACAGCAGGCCGAACGTCGTCTGGCTCGTCCACCCCAGGGTCTGGAACCCTCCCGCGATCTGCAGCGCCCCCAGCCCCAGCGAGCAGGCAGACCCGAACAGGGTGGCCAGGATCGCGATCACGTCGACCGCCTTGCCGAGCGGCCCTTTTGCGGCCCTCTCCCCGAACAGCGGGATGAACGCGGCGCTGATGAGCTGGCTGTGCCCCCGGCGGAAGGTGGTGTATGCGATCGCTAAGCCGACCACCGCGTAGATGCCCCACGGATACAGGGTCCAGTGGAACAAGGTGGTGGCGATCGCGGTGAGAGTCCGCTGCGATTCACTCGCGGCATCCGTGCCCGGTGGGGGAGTGACGTAGTGGGCCAAGGGTTCTGCCACCCCGTAGAACACCAGCCCGATCCCCATACCGGTGGCGAACATCATGGCGACCCACGACACCGTCGTGTACTGGGGCTCCTCCCCCTCCCGGCCGAGGGGGATCTGCCCGTACTTGCTGAAGGCCAGCCACAGCGCGAACACCACGAACACTCCGGCGACCAGCACAAACGCCCAGCCGCCGTAGCGCATCAACCCGGCCAGCAGGTTCTCGGCGACCTGGGCCAGCGTCTCGTCAGAGATCGCCCCCCACGCGACGAAGGCCAGGGTGAACGCTGCTGCGGTGAGGAACACTGCCCAGTCCGTCCGCGGCGGCCGCTCCGCTTCGAGGACGGGAGGCGGTTCCCACAGCAGGTCTTGGTTGTCGGCCGAGTTGGTGGTCGTATCGGATGATCCGTGAGTTGGTCGTACCACGACGTCTTGGCGCGGAGTCGCGCCACCCCCTCTACAAGCACGGTGCACGACGAGTGTGCACCTTTCTGTTTCCGCAGCGGGGGGTTTCATGCGTTCCGTCGGGGTTTTCTCCAGGTCAGATGAGCTTCGGCTGCGTGCCAGGGACGGGAACCAGAGGCCATGCCCGGGTGACCCTCTCCGGACTCAGTCCTTTCCTGCGGAGGAACGCCGCCAAAGACTCGGCCTGCTGGGCAGCTGCGGTCACCTGCAGTTCGTGGAGCTCCCGAGGGGACAGGGCAGCCACGTGCGCCGCGGCGTGCCCGATCCCCCGGGCCACTGCTGCAGCTGCTACCGCGTCCGCGCTCGCCTCATGTGAACCGTCGTACGGGACCCCGTAGTGGGCGCAGAGCGCTTCCAGAGTGCGTTTCCCCCTGCGGTAGCGGTCGATGTGCCGGTCCAGGATCAGGGGGTCGATGACCGGGGCGACCGTGTCAAGCCGCTCCGACAGCGGCACCACCCCGTAGCGGCGGCACTCCCGGTCGAGGATGGTGAGGTCGAAGGGAGCGTTCATGATGACCAGCGGCGTTCCCGACTGGAGTACCTGCTCCAGCAGGTCGGTGATCTCCGCTACGGCAACGGGGGCGGGGATTCCGTCGGCCACCGCCAGTTCGGTGCTGATGCCGTGGATCGCCACGGCCTCGGGGGGAATCTCGACTCCGGGGTTGACGAGCCAGGTCCGCCGGGTCCGCTGGGAGCCGTCAGCAGCCGTTTCGATGATCGCGGCAGTGACGACACGGTCCTGTTCCAGGTTGATGCCGGTCGTCTCGATGTCGAAGCCGACCAGCGGGCCGAGGTGCCAACCGGGAGCGGCTGCACGGTTATCCGTCATACCGCGACTCTACTGGCCTGCACTGACGAAACCCCTGTTCACCTTGGCCAGGCGGGGGCACGCTACATACACGGGACGGTCGGTGCTGTCCCGCCCACCGCAGGAACCAATCCCAGGGGGAGTCATGCACGTCGGGATTCAAGAGGCGCTCCGCCAGCTCCAGCAGGCGATCCACGACGCTCGAGTGTCGTTTGACTGTATTGCGCTGGAGGACTTGGAGCGCGCCCACATCCACGCGATTACCGCCCGGACTGCGCTCGACGCTGCGGAAAACGCCATCCGGACTGCCTTGGACGAGCAACAACGCCCTGAGGCGTCTACCGACGACAGCAGCCCCTCCTGACCCTCGAGCACGCTGAATCGGAATAAGAGACCGGCCCTGGGCACTGGAGGACCTCCAGTGCCCAGGGCCTCACGCACCGGCAAGGCCGATCAGCCCCATGCCAGCACCATCTCCTCGGGGTCTTCCAGGATAGTGGCGACGTCGCGCAGCACTTTCGATCCCAGTTCCCCGTCGACCAGCCGGTGGTCGAAGGAGAGCGACAGTGTCGTCACTTTGCGGATCTTGATCTTGCCCTTGTGCACCCACGGCATGTCGCGGATCTGCCCCAGGGCCAGGATCGCAGCCTCTCCCCGGTTGAGGATGGGGGTTCCGCCGTCGATCCCGAAGACGCCGATGTTGGTGATGGTGATGGTGCCGCCGGTCAAGTCCGCGGGGGCGGTCTGTCCCGCCCGCGCCTTCTCGGTGAGGTCGGTCAACGCCCGCGCCAAGTCAGGCAGCGGCAGCCGGTCGGCCTCCTTGATGTTGGGCACCACCAGGCCCCGATCCGTGGCCGCCGCGATGCCCAGGTTCACGTAGTGTTTGACGACGACTTCCTGGTTGGCCTCGTCCCAGGACGCGTTGATCCGCGGGTGCCGCCGCACCGCGATAAGCAGTGCCCGGGCGACCAGCAGCAGCGGGGAGACCTTCACGTCCGCGAACTCCGGCCGCTGTCGGAGCTTCTGCACGACCTTCACGGTCTTGGTGACGTCCACCTGCAGAAACTCGGTGACGTGCGGTGCGGTGAACGCGCTGTCGACCATCGCCGCCGCCATGTGCTTGAGCACCCCCTTGACCGGGATGCGCTCTTCCCGCACGTCCCGCTCGGGAGCAGGCGACGCAGCCGGTGCGGGCGCCGCCGGCTCGGGCACGCGGGGCGCTGAGGGCTGCGGCTGGTTCTGCTCGGCGTGGCGCCGCACATCGTCTCGGGTGATGACCCCGTTCGGCCCGCTGGGCACGACCGTACGCAGGTCCACCCCCAGGTCTTTCGCCAGTTTGCGCACTGGAGGCTTGGCGAGCACCACGGTGCGCTGGCCGACGGTCTGCGCCGGCACGGCCGAAGGGGTGCGGCGGCGGGCCCGGCGCTTGGTGGCCCCGCTTTTGACGCCGTAGCCGACGAGGACCGGTTCCCGCTTCTCCTCCGCTGGCGGTTCCGCCGGGGCTGCGGCGGGAGCAGGCTCAGGCCGCGGCTCGCCCGCGGCACCGCCGGTGTCCACCGCGATGATCGGAGTTCCGACCGGGACGGTCTCCCCGGCCTCGACCAGCAGCGCCTCGACGCGACCCGCAAACGGGCTGGGGAGTTCCACGACGGCCTTGGCCGTTTCGATCTCGCAGATGACCTGGTTGACGTCAACCTGGTCCCCTGGCTGCACGTGCCAGGTGAGGATCTCGGCCTCGGTGAGGCCTTCGCCCACGTCGGGCAGCACAAACTGTTGGATTCCTTGGTGAGTCATGCCCAGCCCTCTAGTACGCGAACGTGCGGTCGACACCGTCGAGGACCCGGTCCAGGTCCGGGAGGTAGTACTCCTCCAACCGGGACGGCGGATAGGGGGTGTCGAATCCGCCGACGCGAATGACCGGGGCTTCCAGGTGGTAGAAGCAGGCCTCGGTGACCCGGGCAGCGATTTCCGCGCCCAGTCCGCTGGTCACCGGGGCTTCGTGGGTGACGACGAGCCGTCCGGTGCGGCGGACCGACTCGTAGACGGTGTCGTAGTCCACGGGAGAGAGCGACCGCAGGTCGATGACCTCGATGGACCGCTCGGTGTCCGCTTCAGCGGCGTGGAGCGCGACCTTGACCATCGGCCCGTAGGCCACCAGGGTCACGTCGGTACCGGGGCGGACGATCCGCGCTTCCCCCATCGGGGTGGCGGTGTCCACGCTGCCGTCCGTGCGGACGGGGGCCTTGTCCCAGTAGCGGCGTTTCGGTTCGAGGAAGACCACCGGGTCCGGGCAGGCGATGGCCTGCTGGATCATCCAGTAGGCGTCCTCGGGGGTGGCTACGGTGACCACCCGCAGGCCGGCAGTGTGGGTGAAGTAGGCCTCGGGCGACTCACTGTGGTGTTCCACCGCACCGATCCCGCCGCCGTAGGGGATGCGGATCACGACGGGGAGGCTCAGCCGTCCCTCGGAGCGGGCCCGCAGTTTCGCGAGCTGGGTGAAGGTCTGGTCGGCGGCGGGGAAGAAGAACCCGTCGAACTGGATCTCGCAGACCGGGCGGTAGCCGCGGAGCGCCAGGCCGATCGCGGTGCCGATGATGCCGGATTCTGCGAGCGGGGTGTCAATGACCCGGTCTGCGCCGAAGTCCTTGTACAGGCCGTCGGTGACGCGGAAGACCCCGCCGAGCCGTCCGACGTCCTCCCCCATCACCAGGACTTTCGGGTCGTTCTCCATGGCGCGGCGCAGTCCCGCGTTGATGGCCTTGCCCAGGGTGAGTTCGGTTCCGCTCATCGGGCCGCTCCCTCCGCCCCCTCAAACGACGCCAGGTAGTCCGCGAATTCGGCGCGCTGCCGGTCGAGCTCGCGGTGCGGTTCCGCGTAGACCTCGCGGAAGATGTCCAGCGGTGCAGGGTCGGGCAGGGCGCGGCATTCGGCGCGGACCTGCTCCCCGAGCTTCTCCGCCTCGGCTTCTACCGCGTCGAAGAAGCCGTCGTCGGCTTTGCCTTCGCGGACCAGGTAGGCCCGCAGCCGGGCGATGGGGTCCTTGCGGCGCCACTCTTCGATCTCTGCGGACGTCCGGTAGCGGGTGGGGTCGTCGGAGGTGGTGTGCGCGCCCATCCGGTAGGTGAACGCTTCGATCAGGGTGGGGCCTTGCCCTTCGCGGGCGTGCTGCAAGGCTTTGCGGGTCACCGCCAGGCAGGCGAAGACGTCGTTGCCGTCCACGCGAATCCCGGGGAAGCCGAAGCCGGCTGCCCGCTGGTAGATCGGCGCTTTGCTCTGGCGGTCGTTGGGCTCGGAGATGGCCCACTGGTTGTTCTGGCAGAAGAACACGACCGGGGCATTGTTGACCGCGGCGTAGTTGAAGGCTTCGTTGGTGTCGCCCTGGCTGGTGGCTCCGTCGCCGAAGTAGGTGATGACAGCGGTGCCGTCTTCACCGAGTGCCCCGTCCCGCTGCACACCCATCGCATACCCGGTGGCGTGCAGCGTCTGGCTGCCGATGACGATCGTGTAGAGGTGGAAGTTGTGCTCGTACGGGTCCCAGCCCCCGTTGGTGACGCCGCGGAACATGGCCAGTAGGTCCCGGGGGCGGACTCCCCGGCACCAGGCCACCCCGTGCTCCCGGTAGGACGGGAAGGCCATGTCTTGCGGTTCGAGGGCGCGGGCTGAACCGATCTGCGCGGCCTCCTGGCCCAGGAGGGAGGCCCACAGGCCCAGTTCGCCTTGGCGTTGCAGGGCCACGGCTTCGGCGTCGAGGCGCCGCACGAGGACGAGGTCGCGGTAGAGGTCGCGGACCTGTGCCGTGGCGGGTTCGAACGGGTAGTCAGGGTGCGGGACGTACTCTCCGTCGGGGGTCAAGAGCTGGATCAGCTCAGGCTCTTCACGAACGGTGCTGTCGGACACCTGTCGCTCCTCGGTCTCGGGGCCGACTGACGGGGTACCGCTGGTCGGCCTGTTGCCTGCCCGACCCGTCCCGGGGTAACGGGTGGGGTCGAACAGCCCTACCACCCATCGTGACAGATATCACTATGGGCAGCGCAAGACCCTGCGACACCTCACGTCGTCCGACTCATCATCCCGCAGAAAAAGAAAAACCCCAAGTACCAGGACTTCCTAGAAAATACAAGGGGTTCCAAGTAAAAATTAGGCCACCCTAGTACTTTTTCTCCGCCGCCGTCGGAGAAGACAGACCGCACTGCCGCGCATCAGCGCAGCATGCTTCAGCCACCGGGTGCCCAGGAGGGTGCGCGGGCGTGCAGGGGACCGGGCACGCGGTCAGTCCGCGTACAGGCCACGCTCCTTGGCGTAGTCCGCGAGCAGCACGCGAAGCTGCCGGCGTGCCCGGTGCAGCCGCGACATCACCGTTCCCAACGGGGTGTCCATCTGCTCCGCCACTTCCTTGTAGGAGAAGCCCTCGACATCGATCAGGTAGATGACCATGCGGAACTCTTCCGGCAGCTGGGCGAGCGCGGTGCGTATCGCGGAATCCGGCAGCCGGTCGAGGACTTCGGCCTCCGCCGACCGCGACCCGGTGGACGAGTGCGCGTCGGCCGCCGCCAACTGCCAGTCCTTGATCTCGTCGGTGACTTCCTGGCGCGGCTCCCGCTGCTTCTTGCGGTAGCCGTTGATGAAGGTGTTGGTGAGAATCCGGTAGAGCCAGGCGCGCAGGTTCGTGCCCGCACGGAACTGGTGGAAGTTAGCGAACGCCTTGGTGAAGGTCTCTTGAACCAAGTCTTCGGCATCCGCCGAATTCCTCGTCATCCGCAGGGCTGCCGGGTAGAGCTGGTCGGCGTACGGCCTGACTGCCTCTGCAAAGTCGAGACCCTCCGCAGTGACGGTGGTCTCTGCGGGACGGTCGAGTTCAATGGTCGCCAAAATTTCCCCCTCAGGACGACCGGGGATACTGCTACTTGGTGAGACGCATGCCAAGTCGATTCACGATGCATAGTCATGAGGTGATTAAGGACACGAATCCCCCTCTCCGGGTGTGGTTTACAGCAAGGGTCGGGTAAAAAGAAGAATTTTGCTTTCGTCTCTTCCAAAGTGATCCGCGGCGTCGCCACCGCCGCGACGCCCCGGAAGGCCTTATCCGTAGCGGCCCGGGACGTTACGGTTCCGCTTCCCCACACGGCGCGTCGCACACATCACCGGCCTCGGGAACAGCCGGTTTCCTCCCCGCGTGGCCGGTACCGTACGCTCTGGACTGTCCGGCTGGCGCCGAGCCGCGGCCAGGCCCCTGGCTGCGCTCGCCCCGGCCCTGCGTCCCGTGTCCGCCTGGACACCAGCGACGTCGTCACCACCGGTGCGGTACAACTCTGGAGGACCCCGTGGCCCGCGTCATCGTCGATGTCATGCTCAAGCCCGAGATCCTGGACCCCCAGGGCCAGGCCATCCTGGGCGCCTGCGAACGGCTTGGCTTCTCCGGGGTGACCCAAGTCCGTCAGGGCAAGCGCTTCGAGATCGACCTCGAGGGCGAAGCCGACGAGGCCCGTCTCGCCGAAATCCGCAAGCTCGCCGAGACCCTGCTCGCCAACCCGGTTATCGAGGATTTCTCACTCCGCGTAGAGTAATGAAGCACCACGAGGCCCCATAACCGGGGCCCGTCCGAAATCGCGCGGTTTCGCGTGAATAGCCTCGGGAAGGTTTTTAACGGTACCGAGGCTCGGGGGGCTGACTCTGATGGAAAGGCGATTCCAGGTCGCACTGCCGAGGGCGGCGTACACGGTCCCCGTTCTGCGTAGCTTCCTAGGCTGTGCCCTGCACGTCCACGGTGTCTGCCCCGAATGCCAGCGCGACATCCTGGTGGCGGCCTCGGAAGCCTGCGCGAATGTGATCGACCACGGCGCTCCGGCATCCGACTACCAGGTCTCGGTCAGCATTGAGCAGGCCTGCTGCGTCATCCGCATCACTCATAACGGCCGGCATTTCACTCCGACGATCGCCCCGCCCCGCCCTGCTCCAGATTCTGAGTCAGGTCGGGGTATTTTCCTCATGCACGCCCTCATGGACGAGGTCGTGTTCGACGTCGAGCCCGACGGGCGGACCACGGTACTGCTCGTCAAACGGCTCTGCCTGCTGCCGGCGGCGAAACGCCCGCTCACCCCGGCCGTGGCCAGCGGGTGAGGCAGCCGCCCGCCCTGCTGACCTTCCCGGCCTTCGGGACATCCACCTCGCTTCGGGGGCGAGGCGGCGATACCATCCGGGACCATGAGCGACCACCACGCACACCCCCGTACCGCCCTCATCACCGGCGCGTCCACGGGAATCGGAGAAGAATACGCCCGGTAACTGGCCGAACGCGGCTACTCTCTGGTGCTGGTGGCGCGCAGTGCCGACCGGCTCGCCGCGCTCGCCGCGGAGCTCACCGACCGCTACGGCGTGCCCGCGCAGTGCCTGCCCGCCGATCTCACCGACGACAAGGACCTCGCCACGGTCGAAGAGCGGCTGCGAGTCACCGGTGACACCGCTGACGCCCCGATCGACCTGCTGGTCAACAATGCCGGACAGGCGCACGGCGGCGATTTCGCGACGATTCCGGTCAGCGCGATCGAGGACACGCTCGCACTGAACATCCGTGCGCTCACCCGGCTGGCGCACGCGGTACTCCCCGTGCAGATCGAACGGGCCCGCCAGCTCCGCGAGGCAGGGAGCTCCCGCCCGCTCGGCATGATCAACGTGGCGTCCATGGCCGGACTGCTGCCGGCCGCTCCCGGCGGCGCGGTCTACTCCGCGTCCAAGGCCTATGTGCTCTCCCTCACCGACACGCTCGCGGTCGAAGCGGCCCGGCACGGCGTGCGGGTGACCGCGGTCCTCCCCGGCTACGTCCGCACCGATATGACCCGGTCCTTGCAGGAGAAAGGGGCGCCCGATATCGCGTTCGTCCCGCGGGAGCGCGTGGTGACCGACTCGCTGCGCGGCTGGGCTTCGGGCCGGACCCGAGTCGTGCCGGGCGCCCAGTACAAGGCGGTCAACGCCCTGCTCCATGCCCTTCCCCCAGGGCTGTTCCACGCGGTCGCAAAACGCACCAGTGCGTGACCACCCGCGGCACACCCCGGACAGCTCCCCGCAGTGTTCACTTCCGCTTCGACCGCCTCCACTTTCCGTCTCCGACCGGCTGCGCCTACCCTAGGAGAGCACGCAGTCAAGGAAAGAGATCATGAAGACCTTCGAAGAGCTGTTCACCGAGCTGTCCGAGAAGGCGCGGACCCGCCCGGCAGGATCGAGGACGGTCGCCCAACTGGACGCCGGGGTGCATGCGATCGGCAAGAAGGTCGTCGAGGAAGCGGCTGAAGTCTGGATGGCCGCCGAATACCAGAGCGACGAAGAAACCGCCGAAGAGATCTCCCAGCTCCTCTACCACGTCCAAGTTCTGATGCTGGCGCGCGGCCTCCGTCTGGAAGACGTCTACCGGCATCTCTAGGTCGGTTCCCGCGTCGTCACGCACGCGAGACCGACCTGTCCCGACGTCCCATGCCGGAATCCGTGAGCCGAGGAAGCATCCCATGACCGATCTGCTGCGCATCGCCGTGCCCAACAAGGGCCAGTTGTCCGAGCCTGCCATCGCCATGCTGCGCGAGGCCGGGTACCGCCAGCGCAAAGATTCCCGCGACCTGGTCCTGCTCGACCCCGACAACGGAGCCGAGTTCTTCTTCCTGCGCCCCAAGGACATCGCCGTCTACGTCGGTGAAGGCATCCTCCACGTGGGAATCACCGGCCGCGACATGCTCATCGACTCCGGCGCCCCCGTCGAAGAAGTGCTGGCGTTGGGCTTCGGCAATTCCACGTTCCGCTTCGCCGCGCGCAACGGCTCCTCGATGACGGTGGAAGACCTCGCTGGGAAGCGGATCGCCACCTCCTACGAAGGGCTGCTCACGTCCTATTTGAAGAAGCGCGGCATCGAAGCCCGGGTCATCCACCTCGACGGCGCTGTGGAGAGCTCGATCCAGCTGGGTGTGGCCGACGCGGTCGCTGACGTCGTGTCCACGGGCACGACCCTGCGCCAGGCCGGACTGGAGCCGTTCGGGGAGCCCATTCTGGAATCCGAGGCGGTCGTCATCCGTCGCAAAGGGGAACCGGACGACCCGAAAGTCGAGCAGTTGCTGCGCCGGCTGCGCGGTGTGCTCGTCGCCCGCGACTACGTGATGATGGACTACGACGTGCACGCCGAGCACTTGGAGGAGGCCATCGCTCTCACCCCCGGCATGGAGGGGCCCACCGTCTCGCCCCTGCACCGGGAAGGCTGGGTGGCGGTCCGGGCCATGGTGCCGCGCCGCGACGCCCAGCGGATCATGGACGACTTGTGGGAGATCGGGGCCCGCGCCATCCTCGTCACCGATATCTACGCCTGCCGACTCTGAAGCACGATGGACAGGTCCGCACAAGGAGTACCGGGGTTCTCTGACACCGCTGCGCCCGTGGTGGTCGACCGGACCCAGGGGGTCAGCGGCGGGGACCTGGTGCTGCGGCGGGTCGGCACCGACTACGAGATCATCAGCAACGGCGTGTTCCTCATGGACACCCGGGACGGCCGCTCCGAACGTGAACTGGTCCGCGCCTGCCTGCGTGTCCTGCCCGCGGACCAGACTGGACTGCGGGTCCTCGTCGGCGGGCTCGGGGTGGGATTCTCCGCGGCGGAGGCGCTGGCCAGTCCACGGGTCGCCCACGTGCGGGTGATCGAAGTGGAGCCGGCGGTCATCGCCTGGCATTCCGGTCCGCTGGGCGAGGCCGCGGGGCGTCCCACTGACGATCCGCGCTGCCAGGTGGTCTGCGCTGACCTGGTGGAATGGTTGGCTGAAACAGCGGAGACCTTCGACGCGGTGTGTCTGGACATCGACAACGGTCCCGACTGGACCGTGGTGGACAGCAACCGCCGGTTGTACAGCCCGGACGGTCTGGACCGGTTGGCGCAGCTCACCGCTCCGGGCGGGGCCTTGGCCGTGTGGAGTGCAATGCCCGCCCCCGACTTCGCCCTGCTGCTTGACCGCCGATTCGGCGCGGTCGAGGAGATCCGGGTGCCCGTGCGGCGGGGCGCTCCCGACGTGGTGTACCTGGCGCGCCCCCACGGCCCACACCGCCAGTGACCGGCGCCCTGCGGGACAACCGCGGGCTGTGGCGGCCGCTCCACGACGAAGGGTGGCGAGGATCACCGCGGTACGGCCCCCTCACCGCCCTCACCGGTCAGCCTGAGGTCTACTCCGACGCTTGGCCGTTGCCCTGCTGCTCGGCGATCTGCCGGCGCACTTCGTCCATGTCGAGGTCGCGGGCCTGCTGGATCAGGTCCTCCAGGGCCGCTTCCGGCAGCGCGCCCGGCTGGGCGTAGAGCACAGTCCGATCCCGCACGATCATGAGCGTCGGAATCGACTGGATGTTGAAGCTCGCGGCCAGCTCCTGCTGGGCCTCGGTGTCGACCTTGGCGAACACCAGGTCCTTGTGCCGTTCTGACGCCCGCTCAAAGATCGGAGCGAACATCTTGCACGGCCCGCACCAGGAGGCCCAAAAGTCGATGAGGACGAAGTCGTTCTCTTCGAGCGTCTGATTGAAGTTGTCCTTGGTCAGTTCGATAGTGGCCACAGGCTCTCCTGATCGTGGCGTCAGCAACGGTCTTCTCCCTTGTACAGCGGTTGAGGCCGCTGCTTTGTTCCGCATTCGGGGCATCGATGCGTCCACCCCTCCCCAACACTCGACAAAATCCCAGTTCAATACCGGTTTGTACGGAAAAAACGTTCGTCCGTAGATTCGTGAGGGAAGCAGTGTCACCGGGGAAGGGGGGACCGTGGGCGCACTGTCCAGAGCGAAACGGCGGGCCAACGACGGCGGGGACGGGAAAGAACCGGACTACCGTTTCACTCTCGCCAACGAGCGCACGTTCCTGGCCTGGATCCGCACCGCGCTCGCGCTGGTAGCGGGTGCGGTCGCAGTGCTGCACCTGGTTCCGCTGCGGTGGCATGGCGGCACCCAACTCTCCGTGGGGCTGGCCCTGGCCGCCCTGGCCGTGGTGATCACCTGCTACGCCCCCATCCGGTGGATGCGGGTCCAGCGGGCGATGCGGCACGACCAGCCGCTGCCGACCACCCCGCTGCCGCTGATCACAGCGCTCGGTATCGGACTGATCTGCCTGGCCGTGGTGGTGGGGAACTACCTGCCATGAGCGGCCCCCGCGAACGCGACCCGGGCTTGCAGCCGGAACGGACCCTGCTGTCCTGGCAGCGCACTCTGTTCCTGCTCGCTGTGGTGACCCTGCTGTATCTGCGGGTCCCGCCCGAGGACACGCTGGCCGGTACGGTCGGCCAGCTCATCGCGGTGGGCATCCTGTTCGGCACGTCCACCGTACTCGCCGTGCACCTGCAGAAACGCTGGCGGCAGACCGACCACGGCCGGCGTGCCGACGGCTCCTTGCGACCGCCCGCGCCCCTGGCCCGCCCGTGGGCGCTCGTCGCCGTGAGCCTCGCCGTCCTGGGGATCAGCGTGATCGCTATCGTCTCTGCTTTTCCCGCGTAACCGGCGGTGGCCCCTGGAAGTTCCAGGGGCCACCGTGGTCTCTGCCGGTCAGGCCTGCTTGGCTTCGATGATGGAGTTGATGATGTCGTCGAGGCGGCGCGTCGGCTCGTAGCCGATGAGCTTCTTGGCGAGCGACGTGTCCGGCATGCGGCGGCGCATGTCCTCGTACCCTTCGCCGTACGCCTTCTCGTACGGGATGTACTCGATCGTGCTGCTCGAACCGGTCAGTTCGATGACCCGTTCCGCCAGGCCGCGAATGGAGATCTCCTCCATACCGCCCAGGTTGACCGCCTGGTTGTAGGCGGCCGGGGTGTCCATGAGTTTCACCACGGCCGGAACCACGTCGAAGACCGAGCCGAAGCACCGCCGCTGCGTGCCGTCACCGTAGACGGTGATCGGCTCGTTGGCCAGCGCCTGGCTGACGAACCGCGGCACCACCATGCCGTAGCGTCCGGTCTGCCGCGGGCCGACGATGTTGAAGAACCGGACGATGACCGTCGGGATCCCGGTCTCCTTGCCGTAGACGTAGGCGACCAGTTCGTCCAGTCCTTTCGCCGCCGCATACGACCAGCGGCTCTTCAGCGGGGAGCCGAGGATGCGGTCGGCGTCTTCGGTGAGACCATCCGCGTCGTTCTTGCCGTACACCTCGCTCGTGGAGGCCACCATGATGCGGGCCCCGTGCCGGGCCGCGGCTTCCACCACGTTCTCGGTGCCGTGCAGGTTCACCCGCAGGGACTCCAAGGGCTTGTCCACAATGGTGTGCACCCCGACCGCGGCAGCCAGGTGGAACACGGTGTCGCAGGAGCCGACCAGCTTGTCGACCAGCGCGGTGTCCAGAATGGAGCCCTCGACGAACTCGAAGTTAGGGGCGGCAGCAAGCTGCGCCAGATTCTCCTTGGAGCCGGTGGACAGGTCATCGAGCACCGTGACCTGGTGGCCTTGGGACGTCAGGTAGTCGCACAAATGGGATCCGATAAATCCGGCGCCCCCCGTAACCAGGGCTTTCACGCTGTTTCTCCTTTGCAAAGACACGGCCGCAGAAGGGCTCGGGTGTTCCTGTTTGCTGCGTGACGGCACCGCGCCTGGAAGGTCAGGCGAGCCACCGCATCATGTGGTAGGCCTCTGCGTAGGGCACTCCGGCGTGCATGCCGCGCAGGGTGGCCAGGCTGCGCAGCGTCTCGTCGGAGCGGGTGTGCGGGTGGTCGTGGCTCTGGGTTCCGTACAGGTGCATCGCGTGGATCTTGGCGTCCACCTGCTCTTTGGTGAGTTCGACGAAGAAGTTGGGCGACGGTGCGGCGTCGTAGCGCCACTGGTCGGCGGCCTGCTCGTAGGCGAGGACCAGGCGCGGGTGGTGGCGCCGTTGGGTGTTGGACGGCCGTAGCGCGGTGTGCAGCGCTTCAGCGGTGATCTGGTGGTCCTGGTTGTAGCTGGTGCGGTGCGGCGCGATCACCGTGGTCGGTTTGAGCTTGGCGATGGACAGCGGGCTGCCGCGCTCGATCGCGTTGGTGAGCTCAAAGCGGGGCACCGCGTCCAGTTTGAGGTGGTACGCGTCACCGGGAAAGGCAAAATGCCAGTCGTCCCAGCCGTAGAATTCCGCGACTTCTTTGACTTCTTGGTAGCGCTCTTCGGCGGTGGACAGTCCTTTAGGCGAGTTGTCAGCGGTGTCCCCCACGGTCATGAACTGGATGTAGACCTCGGCCCCCGCATCCTTGGCTTTGCGCATGAGCCCTCCGCAGCCGAGCGTCTCATCGTCAGGGTGCGGTGCGAGGATGAGGATCCGCTCGCGAGACCAGTCGATCATCATTGGATGTCCTCGATTCAGTAGGGCCTGAGGCAGCACCGAGCCGCTTCAGGCAGGTCGCAGCGTTTCGGTTCTAGGGAAGAGCGTGCGGGCCGGTCAGTCGGCGATGCGCGCCTGGCGCACCAGGTCCATTCCTTCGGGGCCGACGTTGAGCAGCAGGTCTATGGCTGCCATGCGGGGCAGGAATTCCTGTCCTTTCCGGTTGTGCTGCGGGTACTCCGGGTGTTGGAAGTTCTGCCACTCGACGGCGATCCCGTACCGGTCGAACACGTCCTTGTCGAGGTAGGCGCGGGCACCATCGCCGGAGAGCATGGTGGTCGCCCCCACTTTGGCGCTGATCTGCGCGAGCAGTTCACTCTTCTGTACGGTGAACTCGCCCAGTTCGCTCGAGCGCACCATGGGAGTGGTGATTCCGAACGCGTTGAGCACGAACTCGGTGGTCGCTAGAGAAAGGTCGACCAGTTGTTCCCACCGGCGTTCGTAGATGGCTGTGATTTCAGCGCCGAACTCGTCCCAAAAAGGTGCCTTACGGTAACAGTGTTGCGCCAGTGTTCTACTGTGTTTCTCCCACCACGGTGAACTATTGTTCACCGATTTGTCCATGATCCGCTCGTCCCGGCTGCGCTGCACCACCGGAACGGTCAGCAGGACCGGACCATTCTTCGATGCCACATAGTTACGGTGCTGCCACCCTTTCCTCTCAAACTGGACATGATCGAGGACAACAAACAAGTCACAGCGGTCGATCTTGTCCAGTAGGCCCAGCCATGGCAGGTAGTGCGGCTGGTGCATGGCAACACGCACAGTCAATTCCCCTTCACGCAAACGGTCGAGCGCCGTGGTTCCTGGTTGAGGGTACGAGATTCCTCCTCCGGCCGTCCTCATTCTTGACCGGACTCAGGCTCTTTCATCGATCAAGTCATATATTCGTAACCTGAACGATAGTCACCTCCCCAATTACGACGATGTTTTGTTCGGAACAATCCATACGGTGAGGCGGTGCTCCCGGATTACCAAAGCAATGGTGCAGACTTGCGGTCGATCCACATACACAATTTTTCGTAATCCGGTTTTCGTTGATCGCCCCAGGACAACTCACCGTGCCGTTGAAACGTCCATCTAACGGTAGTTTTATGCCACCCGCTGTCACCCCAACACTCTGCGGAGGTCCCTAGTGCGCACTGCCCGTTTCATCGGGAGCTGGTTGGCGGGCCTGCTCTCGTTGGCAACCGCAGCACTTCTCTTCATGCTGTGGCTCAGGTTCGTCCTCGGCTCCGGTAACGACACCCCGGTTGCCTTCCTGCTGATCATCGGGGTAGGCCTCAACCTCATGGTCTGGTCGCTGATCGGCCTGATCAGACTGATCGATGAATGGATCCATAAACTACTCGGCCGCGATCCCTTCGGCTCCCGCCGGGAGCTTCCACGCCGTGCGAAGGCTCGGATCCGGGACGAAGACAAGCGGGTCACCTTCGCCGCCCGGTCCCGAAGCGGTGCGCGGCGCGCCCGCCGCACTCCCACCCCGGTGCTCAACCCGGACACCGGGGAATTCGAGATCCCCAAAGTCAACACCGACCCGGAGACCATTTCGCTCGCGGTCATCATCCCGGCGCACAACGAAGAACCCGTCATCGACGGCGCTATCCGTTCCGCCCTTCGACTCTTCGACCGCTGGGACATCTACGTGGTGTCGGACAGTTCGAGCGACGCCACCGCCGAAATCGCCGCCCAGACCGGTGTCAACGTCTTGGAACTGCTGACCAACCGCGGTAAGGCGGGCGCGATCGAAGCGGTCATTCAGGAATTCGACCTCATCGACAACTACGACGGTGTCGTCATCCTCGACGCCGACACCGAGCTCGACGAGAACTACGTCAAAGGCGTCCGCGACCAGTTGCGGGACCCCACGGTCGCCGCTGTCGCCGGATTCGTTGTCGCCGAGTGGAAGCCGCAGCAGCGCACCGTCATCGGCCGCCTGATCGCCGCCTACCGCGACCGGCTCTACTGGCTGATGCAGTACATGCTCCGGTTCGGCCAGACCTGGCGATTCACCAGCGTCACCTTCATCGTCCCCGGGTTTGCCAGCACCTACCGCACCAGTGTCCTGAAGCACCTGGATATCAACCCCGAGGGCCTCGTCATCGAAGACTTCAACATGACCTTCGAGGTGCACCACAAGAAGCTGGGCCGCATCTCGATGCGTCCCGACACCAAGGCCTACTCCCAGGACCCCTTCACGCTAAGCGACTACAAGAGCCAGGTGCGGCGGTGGAGCCTCGGCTTCTGGCAGACCGTGCGGCGTCACGGTATTTGGCCGAGCCTCTTCTGGTTCTCGCTGTTCTTCTACATCCTGGAGATCGTTCTGGTCGCGGCCCTGCTCCTGCTGACCGCGCTGATCTTCGTGTTCGTGCTTCCTCCGGCCCTGTTCGGGGAGGAAGTGCTCGTCGTGGAGTGGTACGCCGCAGGCTACGCCGCGGTGACCTCGGTCCTGCCGCTGAGCACGGTGGCGGTCGGCCTCTTCGTGCCGGACTACATCCTCACCTGCGTCGTCGCGATGATCCGCCGTCGGCCGAGCTACCTGTTCTACGGCCTGTTCTACCTGCCGCTGCGGCTGCTCGACTCCTACCTGATGCTCATCACCATTCCGCAAGCGTGGACGACCAAGTCCGACGGCCGGTGGAAGAGCCCCACCCGTATGCCGGTCAAGACGCCGTGACCACGGCACAGCCGGCATCCCGACCCGGGTCACGGGCGTCCAGCACAGCGCTTAGTCTCAAAGAGGAAGCGGAGAACACGGGCCCGGTTGTCCGGCGGCCTCCTGGGCGGTGCCGCCGGACAACCGGGTCCGATCACGAGGTCGAAGCCGAGGTGCCCAAGTGGAGAACAAGCGTCTTCCTCTCACGGTCTACCGTGTCCTGGCCTACGTCACTTCGACGTGGCTGCTGCTGTTGACGTTCGTGGCGATGCCCGCCAAATACCTCGTCGGGGAGACCGCCCAGTTCTCCGTGGTTCCCGCCCCCGCCGGCTTGGAGCAGTGGTTCGGTGCGGAGACTCCGCTGATGATGTACATCGCGATCCCGCACGGCTACATCTACATGGTGTTCGTGCTGTCCGTGCTGTGGCTGGCGCTCAAGCGCCGGTGGAACGCGCTCCGGACCGTCGGGGTCATGCTGTCCGGCACGATCCCGGTCGTGGGATTCTTCGTGGAACGCAAGATCGCAGCCGAGGAGCAGGCCGCGATCGACGCGGAAGAGCAGACGTCCGGTGCCGCTCAGTCGGCGACCATCTCCGCCGACGGCTGAGCCGGTTCGGCAGGGCCCTCGGCCGCCGCACCGCCGTCCTGCCGCGCCTTCCGGTGGTCGTCCAGCTCCCGCCGCATCAGGGAGACCCAGAACACGATGGCGGCCAGCCCGAACACCCACCACTGGGCGGCATAGCTGAGGTTCCGGAAGTTCCACACGATCCCCTGTGGCGGGTCCGGCGGCGGGAACTCTTCCAACGCACTCCCCGCTCCGGCGGGCGTCGGCGGACTCTGCTCCCCTAGCGTGACGTACCCCTCATAGAGCTGGTAAGGCCACTCGTTGACCAGCAGGGCGGAGGAGATCCGCGCGATCTGCCCCTCCGGGAGGATCGCCGAATAGCCGCGTGACGCCTCGTCCTGCGGCAACTGGAGCCAGCCGCGGACCGTGACCTCGCCGTCCGGCGGGGGAGGAACCTCGTCGGCGGCGTCGAGGGGGATCCACCCCCGGTTCACCGCTACCGCGACGCCGTCCTCGGTCACCAGCGGAATCACCACGGAGTACCCTTCAGCGCCGTCCGGGGACAGCGCCGGGGAGAGCAACTGGTGCTCGGCGTCGTAGGTCCCCGTCACGACCACGGCCTCGTTAGCGAGGTCCTGAGGCATGTACTCGCCGGGGCGGAGCAGCGTGCTGATATCCACCGCCGCGGCAAGATCCGCAACCGGGTTGGTCACCGTCTCACGGTCCGGCCGCTGCGCCCGTTCGTACTGCCAGTAGCCGAACAGGGTGCAGGTGAGCACCGCGAGGAGCGCGAGCAGGTGGATACCGAGCCAGCGGGGTCGCAGAAGGAGTGGGACACGCACGCTTCCAGGCTATGCGCGCTGCTGCGCGGCCGCTCAGCACCCCCGCGGCACGGCGGGAGTTGACTGTGCGCAAAGGAACGAATAGCCATCACTTTAAGTGTTCATCAGTGACTCACGGTTGTTTCAGCAGATGAGCATGGGTACTCTGGATATCACCACGGGAGAGAACCACGGCCTCCCGTGACGTAGGCCATTCCGAAGGTCGCCGGCTTCTGGGGGGAGGAGTCGGCGGCCGTTCCCTAGCGAAGGCCGCCTCCGTGCTTTGAGGGGGGACACGGGGGCGGCCTTTGCGCTGCCCTCGCCACTGGACCCCGTGATCTCGCTCTCCTTTTCCTGATGACCGACTCTTTCGTGTTGTCAGCCAATGCCCGAAAAAGGGTTTTCGGTCTTTTCGACAGAACCAACTCTTCTGTGATTTCGTTCATCTGTTCCTGTAGGTGCGTCACGTTCCAGGGAACGGGAATGTGCTCTGGCGGAACCGCCCACGGTGTGGTTCGCTGATGGAGCATGATCGTTCCAGTGGCCATTCACCTAGCCTGCCCGCTCATTCCCGGACGGTTCCCGACATGACGCGGTTTGGAGCCATCCAGTGCCCGGCGGAGTGGAGGGAGAGAACAGTCGTATGACAAGTCCGCTACGGCCTGAGGACCCCACTCGGGTCGGGGATTACGACCTTGTTGCCCGTATCGGCAAGGGCGGCCAAGGCGTGGTGTACCTCGGCAAAGCTCCCGACGGCACCCGCGTCGCCGTCAAAGTCATGGAGACCTCCTGGGCCTCCAACAGCCGAGCGCGCAGCAGGTTCGCCAAAGAGATCGAAGCGGCCTCCAAAGTCGCCCCCTTCTGCACCGCGGCGCTTTTGGACTCCGACATCAACGCGGACCCGCCCTACATCGTCAGCGAGTACATCGAAGGCCCGTCGCTCCGCGACGCCGTGCTCCGTGACGGGCCGCGGACCGGGGCCGCGCTCGACCGGCTCGCTATCTCCACCGCCACCGCCCTCGTGGCGATCCACCAGGCAGGCGTGATCCACCGCGACTTCAAACCGGCCAACGTCCTGCTGGGACCGGACGGCCCCAGGGTGATCGACTTCGGGATCGCCCGGCACTCCGAGGCCACGGTGACCGCGACCGACTCCATCGTCGGCACCCCCGCCTACATGGCCCCGGAACAGGTGGAAGGACGCGAACTCACCCCGGCCGTGGACATCTTCGCCTGGGCCGGGGTCATGGTGTTCGCCGCCACCGGACAGTCGCCCTTCCACGACGAAACCCTGCCCGCGATCATCAACCGGGTCCTCCACCAGCCGCCCCGCCTCGACGGAGTGGACGAGCGGCTCCGGCCGCTCCTGGAGGCCTGCCTCGCCAAAGAGCCGGAGCGCCGCCCCACCGCGGTGCAGGTCCTCGGTGTCCTCGTCGGCCACGACCCGGCGACACTCCCCCAGGTGCCGGTCGAAGAAGTCCTGGAAAACGGGTACACCGCGGCCCTCAACGAGCAGACGCAGATCGCGGCGACCGCTGCACTGCCGATCCCCATCGGCGACCAGGCCCCAGAACCCGCCCCCACCGCGGTGATGCCCGCGGCCGAAGACACCCCCGCCCCGGAGTCCCGCACGCCGGTGAGCGGCCTGGCCGCGCTCGCCGCGAACCGCCCCGCCGACGAGGCCCCCGCCAGCAGTCCCCCGAGCGGCCCGCTGCGTACCACGAGCGGACTCGCCGCCCTCGTCAACACGGGAGAGAACAAGCAGCCAACCGCCTCCTCTCCCGGGGAGGGCCCGCCGCGCCGGAGTGCCGGTCCCGGCCACCAGCCGCTGCCCCCGCGTTCCACACGCGAGCGGAAAACCGTCCTGTCCTGGCTTGTGGCCGCGGGGATCCTCATCATCGTCCTGGCCGGCGGCTGGTTCCTCATCGACACGTTCCTGCTCTCCCCCAACGGGCAGTCCCCCGAAGCCACCCCGGTGGACGGCACCCGCCGCGACACCCCGGCACAGGACGGCATCGACGACTCCGTCCCTTCCCCGTCCGCGATCGACCCCGACACCCCCACGAGCAGCGACACCGGCTACCCCGGCGGAGAGCTCTACCCGTCCCTGCCGTACGACGACATGTCCCAGACCGACCCCATGGAAGAGCCGCACCTCAACCCCACCATTCCCGGGGAAGGCCCCTGGCACAGTCCCCCCGCCGGGGAGGAGGCTCCCGGACAGCCCCACGGAGGCGGTGCTGAGGAAGGCGGTTCCGAAGGGGGCGAGCAGCCGGGCACCGGCGGGCCCGGGGGAAGCGGAGAAGGCGGGGCCGGCGTAGGCCGAGTGGCTGTCTCGCCGGCCGCTCCATGACCGGAACGGCCTGCTCCGTGCCGGACGCACCCGGAAAATGCCCTACGGCTCAAGGGAATGCCGGTAGGCTTTGGCTCGCTGTCCCAGGAGGTCCCAGATGGCCGTTGTCCCCCTTCAGCACCGCTTCGACGGACCGCGGACCGCACCGGTGGTGGTGCTGGTCCCCACCCTCGGCACGAAGTGGTCGATGTGGGAGCCGCAGATGCCGGAGCTCACCCGCCGCTTGCGGGTACTCCGTGTCAACCACCGCGGCCACGGCTCGTCTCCCGCTCCTCCCGGCCCCTATTCCATGCAGGAGCTCGGCGGCGACCTGCTGACCCTCCTCGACGAGTGTGACCTGGAGCAGGTGTCGTTCATCGGGATCGGTTTGGGGGCGATGGTGGCGCTGTGGGTGGCTGCCACGAACCCTTCCCGGGTCTCCCGGCTGGCATTGGTCTCCACCACGGCGTGGGCGCCCCCGCTGCCCCGTTGGCGCGACATCGGCGACCGGGTACGCCACTTCGGGATCTCCTCAGTGATCGACGAGGTCACCCGCTCCTGGTTCACGCCTGGTTTCTGCGAGCGGCGGCCCGACATTGTCACCCGGTTCACCGAAGAATTCGAGAAGATCTCGCCGGAAGGCTACGCCGGGTGCTGTGACGCCATCGCCGCCTTGGACCACCGACCGCTGGCGCGGCTAGTCCACGCACCCACCGTGGTGATCGCGGGCGCCCACGACCCGCAGACCCCGCCGGGTCACGGCCGCAGGCTCGCAGCCCTCCTCCCCCACGCCCGCTTTGAGGTCGTCAGCGGTGCCGCTCACCTCGTCAACGTGGAACGCTCCGACGTCGTCAACGAGCTGCTGCTCCAGCACCTGGACCCGCTCTCGGTCCACTGGCCTTGACTGCGGTACCGCAATAGAGACGACGCCCCGTCTCACACCGGCGGCCCTGCCGTGGCGGCAGCTCTGCGCCTACCCGTTCCGGAGGTCAAAAGGCCGTCCGCTGGCCTGTGCCGCCAGGCCCGCCATTCCGAATCCAGAAAATTCACGCCTTCGGGGATAGACGCACATCCCCTTTTTTATTTCCGGGACTACCCGGAAAGCACACCACCGGGTCTTCTGCGACAGCGGTCCGGAATATCTGCCCCGGCACAAAAACCTCGGAAACATCTTCAGTTGCTCGCGGCCGCCCGCTGAAGAATTTCCTTCTCTTCCCGCAAAACACGCGTCCGGGGTTTTCGCCGCGGCGGCCGCTTTTCCAACCTTCAACAGCGGAATGCGTCAGCGGGGAACCGCGGGCGGGCGCTCCGCCCCTGCCGCGGACCGCGCCACGCCGCCCCCACCGCGGTCGCCGGCATCACCGCTCGTAGCGGCGGCGGCGACTCACCCAGTAGACGTTCAGACACGCCGCGAGGAAACCCGCACCCAAAACGACCGCCAACGGCACGGAGTCCGCCCACACCGCGGCGAGCACCGCTCCCACCAGGAGCACCACTGCACCGAAGACAGCGAGGACCAGGCGGAACGTCAGCGCGCTCGCCGGCCGGTCGTGACTTCCCAACGGCCCTTTGAGACTTCCGCGTCGCATACTCCCCTCCACCGACGGTCGTAGCCTCGCAACGGTCTTCCCTCGGAGGGCAGAACGACGGCTATGACGACGTCCGCCCAGCGGCTACCGCACTGCTGTGGTGTACCGCAGGATGGCCCCGACGCCCTCCGCAGCGCTGTTGTCCGTCAACTCTACGAACTCGGCATCGGTGTAGGCAGCCGCCCGCAGGAGCAGGGCACTGGCCGGCGCCTGGATCGCGTTCTCGGGGTCGCTCAGCGACTCCCGGTCCACCGACACTTCCAGCGGATCGGTGCGGGAGCCCCAAATCCACGGCTCCTTCCCCAAGTCCGCTGCCAGGAGCAGCGTCTTCACTTGGGCGCGGCGCAGGGCTTCCGCGGCAGCCGCGATCCCCTGGGTCGCCCCCTCACCCCGGCTCAGCGCCGTAGTGAACTCGGCACGTTCCCGCTTCCTGGTCTCGGCCACCACGCAGTCCACCACACCGTCTGCGGCCTCCCGCAGACTGGCCAGCGCCGCCGGATCGTGCCGTCCCCCGCCGGGATGCTCCACGAGGATGTCGCGCACCCGTTCGCTCAAGTGGTCACGGAGCTTGCCGATCGCCCGCTCGTCTCCGCCGACGAACACGACCTCGGCGCCCACATGGGCAGCCGTATCCTCCACGTCTTTGGCCACTTCTTGGGCGTTGGCGTCCCACAGGTTCTCCGAGCGGCGCTGGTAGTGCTTGTGCGTCCACCCGCCGACCCGCACCTTCTGGATGTGCAGGGTGCTGCCGGAGAAACTCCGCTGGAACTCGGGTTTGTGCTGGGCAGCGGTGTAGGCGGACACATCAGCCCCTTCCCGGTCCGCCGCCACCGTCACATAGGGGATCTGGTGGTTGCGGTCGATGACCACGCCGAGAGGGTAAGCGACCGGCCACCAGACCGCGCTGTCCCGCAGCGGCGGCCGGGACAGGGTGAACGCGCCCAGCACTCTTCCCTCTGCGGCGAACAGTGCCTCCCCCTGCGGGCCGGGAACACCGGGTTCTCCCTCCGCCACTTCGTCCAACGCTTGCAGGGTCGCCTCATCGGCCCCCTGCTCGGCGAGGCGCTCCCGGGCGGCACGCCAGCGCAGCTCGATCTCTTTGAAGGCGCTCTCTGTGGTCCGAGTGGTGTCCAGGTAGACCGAGGCCACCGGAGCGGTCGTCTCGTACAACGGTCGCAAGAAACCCAGATGCATGCGCCGCGGGCCTGTTGATCGGCGGCCCGCTCACCCCCTCCGAACTCGGTGGTCAACCTTGTCCGGTTCCGCTGCCCGACTCGGGAAGGAGCATGCGCAGGGCTGGGGAAAAAGCCCGCGGTCCGCCCGGTTCGCGCCGGTGCATTGCGGGACTTCTGGGGCGTGGAACGCGTTTCCTGACCGGATGGTCGGGTAGTGCGAAGGATCCAGCCGGTTCAGGAGGTGGAAGGGAGACACCCCTCATGGAGCGCGGCAGCGATAAACACGGTCCCCGACTCGACGAGAGCCTCAAACACGAGATCGAGGGGGCACTCAAAAGCGGCGGCCCGACCCGGGCCCACGAAGACCGCGAACCGGAGCCTTTGGTTGATGACGAGGGAATCCCGGCCACCGACCGTGAGGCAATCCAGCGCAGGCAGCGGAGCGAATAAGCCGCTGCCCGGTCTGCACCCCCGCACGATCCCCGACCGCAGGCTTGGCCCGGCCCCAACTCGGCGGGGCCGGGCCGTACCACAAACTACTTGTTCCCGAAGAGCGCGGGCAGCGTCGACTCGTACGCGTCGCGCAGCTCGGCCACCTCAATGCTGATCCGCCCGGTGCGGTGGACCATGGTCAGCGCGGACCCACCGACAGTACCCAGCCTCCTGACCGGAACCCCGTGCTTGGCGCACAGGTCCACCAGGGCGGTCTCGTGCTCGGGCCGCACACTCACCACGGCGCGCGCCGCGGATTCGCTGAACAGTGCGGTGAACGCGTCATCGCCGAGGTCGACTTCGCAGCCGACGCCGCCGCGCAGGCAGGACTCGGCGAGCGCCACCGCGAGCCCGCCGTCGGAAAGGTCGTGCGCCGAAACCAGCAGTTCCGCTGCGGCGCCGTCGATGAGCACCCGGCCGAGGGCCGCCTCAGCGTCGAGGTCGATCTGGGGCGGGCGGCCGCCCAGGTGCCCGTGGATGACATCCGCCCATGCCGAACCGCCCAGTTCCAGCCGGGTCTCGCCGAGCAGGAAGACCACACTCTCGCCTTCAGCGCTGAATGCGCTGGTCACCCGCTTGTGAACGTCGTCGATGACCCCGAGCACGCCGATCACCGGAGTGGGGTTGATCGCGGTGCTCCCGGTCTGGTTGTAGAAGCTGACGTTGCCGCCGGTCACCGGAGTGCCGAGCGCCTGACAGGCGTCCGCCAGGCCGCGGGTAGCTTCGGCGAACTGCCACATCACCCCCGGGTCCTCAGGAGAGCCGAAGTTGAGGCAGTTGGTGACGGCGAGAGGGCGGGCCCCCGTGGCCGCGACGTTGCGGTACGCCTCGGCGTAGGCGAGCTGGGTACCGACGTAGGGGTCGAGACGGGTGTAGCGGCCGTTGCCGTCGGTGGCCAGCGCCACCCCGCGGTCGGTGTCCTCGGCGATCCGGATCATGCCGCTGTCGTGCGGCATGGCCAGGACCGTGTTCCCCATCACGTACCGGTCGTACTGGTCTGTGATCCAGCTCGAGTCGCAGATGCCGGGGGCGGCCAGCACTCGCAGCACCTGGTCGCGGAGCTCTTCGTCGCTGCTGGGGCGGGGCAGTGCCGCAGGGTCGTCGGCGAGCAGGGCGTCCTGGTCGGCGGGCCGCTCAATCGGCCGGTGGTACACCGGCCCCTGGTCGGCAGCGGTCCGGGGCGGCAGGTCCACGATCGTCTCCCCGCGCCAGGTCATGACGAGGCGTCCACCCCGCGCCTCTTCCTCTGGGGTGACGTCGGTCACTTCGCCGATCACGCTGGCGAGAATGTCCCACTTGGCGCAGACGGCGAGGAACTCGTCGAGCTTGTCGGGCTCGACGATCGCCATCATCCGCTCCTGCGACTCGCTCATCAGGATTTCCTCGGGGGTGAGCCGAGGGTCGCGGAGCGGGACCCGGTCCAGTTCGATCCGCATGCCGCCGGTGCCTCCCGCCGCGAGTTCGGTGGTCGCGCAGGACACGCCCGCGGCACCCAGGTCCTGGATGCCGACGACGAGGTCTTTGGCGTACAGCTCCATGCAGCATTCGATGAGGAGCTTCTCCAGGAACGGGTCGCCGACCTGGACACTGGGCCGCTTGGCCTGGCTTTCCTCGTCGAAGCTCGCGCTGGCGAGGACGGACGCGCCGCCGATACCGTCGGGGCCGGTGGCCGCGCCGAACAGCACGACGTGGTTGCCCGGTCCGGACGCCTGGGCGAGCTTGATGTTCTCGTGCTTGAGCACGCCCACGCAGAGGGCGTTGACCAGCGGGTTGCTGGCGTATCCCGCGTCGAAGCCGACCTCACCGCCGATGTTGGGAAGCCCCAGGCAGTTGCCGTAGGAGGAGATCCCGGAGACAACCCCGGGCAGCACCCGCTGGGTGTCGGGGGCGTCGGCGGGCCCGAACCGCAGCGAGTCCATCACCGCGACCGGGCGGGCACCCATGGAGAGGATGTCGCGCACGATACCGCCGACACCGGTCGCCGCCCCCTGGTGCGGCTCCACGTAGGAGGGGTGGTTGTGCGACTCGATCTTGAAGGTGACCGCGTAGCCGTCGCCGACGTCCACCACGCCCGCGTTCTCGCCGATCCCGACGAGCAGCACGTCGGTGTCGGGCGCTTTCTCCCCGAACTGGCGGAGGTGGACTTTGGAACTCTTGTAGGAGCAGTGCTCGCTCCACATGACCGAGTAGATGGCCAACTCGGCGGAGGTGGGACGGCGGCCGAGGATCTCCCGGACCCGCGCGTACTCCTCGTCCTTCATACCGAGTTCGGTGTAGGGCTGCGGGAGGTCCGGGGTGGCCGCGGCCTTGGCGACAGTATCGAACCTGGGCTCTTCAGACATACGGGCTGTTTCCGTTCGGGAAGTGGAGCGGATCAACGTTGCGGAGACGGGGGCGGCGGCACGCGGTGGGCGAGGAGCAGACCCGCCGTGGTGCCTTCGACGTAGGGCTCGAGGCTGCCCTGGACCAGGACCGTGCCGTTGCTGAGCGCCGATTGGGAGTAGGGCACCTCATCAGGGTCGGTCTCGCCTTCCGGCAGGAGGCGTTCCCACCCCTGGTCGCTCAGGTGCGTGTAGATCGTCTCGATCGCCTCCTCGGCGTCGAGTCCTTCAGCGGTGACCCCGACCGGGCGGTAGCACTCCTGCGGAGTGCACTGCTGTCCGAGGTCGGTGTAGCTGATGCCGTCCGGGGCCGCCCCCAGCACCTCCAGCGGCGGTGCGGCTGCGGGCACGACGGGAGCGGTGTCGGAGGTCCACGGCCGGTACAGCAGGGTGACGGCTGTCGTGGTCAGCAGCGCGAGGATCCCCGCTACCGCCAGGCCGACTTGGACCCTTCTGGAGCGCAGCAGCGCCATCATCGAGACATCATCCCCCGAGCCCTGCGGGCGTGCTCAACCAGCGGTCTCGGGCACCGGAGTACTACCGGTCAGGTGGGCCAGGAGCGAGGTGAAGAAGCCGAGACCGTCCGTGGAGGGCCCGGTGAGCGCCTCCACAGCGTGTTCCGGGTGCGGCATGAGCCCCACCACGTTGCGGTGCTCGTTGGTCACTCCGGCGATGTTGTCCATGGAGCCGTTGGGCGCGGAGTCGACGTACCGCACCACCACGCGGTTGTCGCGTTTCAGTTCGGCGATGGTCTCCGGGTCGGCCACATAGTTGCCCTCCCCGCTTTTGAGCGGGATGAGGAGTTCCTGGCCGGGCGAGTAGCCGTTGGTCCAGACGGTGTCCGCGGCCTCGACCCTGATCAACTGGTCGCGGCAGATGAAGTGCCGTGACGCGTTGCGGGTCAGTGCGCCGGGCAGCAGCTGGCTTTCGCACAGGATCTGGAACCCGTTGCAGATTCCCAGCACCGGAAGGTTGCCGGAGCGGGCAGCGGGCACGATCTCGGTCATGATCGGCGCGAAGCGGGCAATGGCCCCACAGCGCAGATAGTCGCCGTAGGAGAAGCCGCCAGGCAGCACGACCGCGTCGACACCTTTGAGGTCGGCGTCGCCGTGCCAGAGTGAGACGGGTTCTGCGCCGGCGATCCGCACCGCGCGCGCAGCGTCCCTGTCGTCAAGGGAACCAGGGAAGGTGACGACGCCCACACGTGGGGCAGCCATATGGGCACTCTCCGAAATCGTCGATGGGAGCAAGGCTGGGCCGAGTCTCGTCCCGAACAGCTCGACCTTGTATGAGACTACCCGCTGTGTGAGGCTGTGGTCGTGGCGCTGCCCCGCTTGCAGCCCCGCGGGGCGGGCCTCCCCGGGGAGCGTCGCCTGCGGAGTCCCCGGCAGAAATCCCGCCAGGAAAGGGAATTCCATGCCGCTGGATCCGGAAACCCGCGCGCTGATCGACGAACTCGTCTCCGGCTCCCCGCCCGGGGAAGCGGTAGGGGTGCCGGACGCCTCGCTGCACTCCTCGCTGCGGGAGCGCCGGATCGTCGGCCCTGGCGTGGCTCTCGTGCGTGACCTTACGATTCCCTCCCCCGCGGGCGGGATCCCGGCCCGGCTCTACCATCCGGCGCCGGACAATCCTGCCACCGGGTGCGCGGTGTTTTTCCACGGCGGCGGCTACGTCTTCGGGAATCTCGACACGCACGACCACATTGCGCGCCTGCTCGCCGCGGAAAGCAGGGCCGCCGTGGTCGCGGTGGACTACCGTCTGGCCCCGCAGCACCGGTTCCCGGCCGCGGTCGAGGACGCGTTCACCGCGACCCGCTGGGTGGCTGAGCACGCTACCCGACTGGGGGTGGATGCCGCGCGACTGGCGGTGGTAGGCGACAGTGCGGGCGGCGGGCTCGCCGCGGCAGTCGCTCTCCTGGTCCGGGACGGAGGCCCCCCGCTGGCTGCACAAGTGCTCATCTACCCGGTGATCGACCTGACCGGCTACCCGGTCACCGCGGACACCCCGTACCCTTCCCGGATCGCCCACGGCGAAGGCTGCTTCCTCACCACCGCGGCGATGCAGCACGTGGTCGAACAGTATCTGGCGGATCCCGCGGACGCCGCGGACTTCCGGGCGTCGCCGATCCGTGCGGCGGACCTGTCTGGTGCGGCGCCCGCCCTGGTGGTCAGCGCCGAGTTCGACCCGCTCCGCGACGAGGCGGAAGCCTATGCGCGCGCGTTGGCAGCCGTCGGGGTGCCCGCCACCACAGTCCGGATCAACGGGGGTGTGCACGGCATGTTCGGCCTGGGACCGGTCCTGCCGCTGAGCCGCCACGCAGAGCTTCCGGTCATTGCGCTGCTGCGCGACACGCTGCAACCGCCACAGCGGTGATTGACCCCCGTCTTACCTCTTGACGCAGTAGCGTTCCCCCCATGGCAGCCACCCATGACCCCCGACCCTTCCGATGGCCCAGGCTTATTCGGGACGGTGGACTCTTTTTTCGGCAGGCGGTGCAGACTTTCCGCACCACGGGCGCCATCATTCCCAGCGGTGCCGCACTCGCCAGCGAGCTGGCCCGCTACGTTGCCCAGCGGAACGATCCCGCGTCGTCGTTGAGCATTCTGGAAGCAGGCCCCGGTACCGGTCCCGTCTCCCGGGCTATTGCGGCGCGTATGCGCCCCGGTGACGCTGCGGACTTGGTCGAAGCCAATCCGGTGTTCGTCGAGCACCTCACCCGGCTGGTCAAGAGCGATCCGGTGTTCCAGCCGATCGCCGACCGCGTCACCATCCACCCGACACTGGTCACTGAACTGGGCACCGACCGCCAGTTCGACGTGATCATCTCCGGGCTGCCGTTTGCGAACTTCACCGCGGACGAGGTCCGCACCATCATGGAGTACTACTTCAGCGTGCTCCGCCCCGGCGGCTACGTGTCTTTCTTCAGCTACCTGTACCTCAAGCAGGTCACAGCGGTGGTCTCTCCGCTCGACGACTATCTGCGCCGGGTGCGGTCCGGCTGGGAGGTGCGGGAGTGGGTGAACCGGTACGCGGTGGACCAGGTGCACGTGTACCGGAACATTCCCCCGGCGTGCGTCTTTCACCTGCGTAAACCGCTCTGAAAACGCGGGATGCGGTCCCGGGGCCGGGACCGCATCGGAGGAGCCCGCCGCAGTGGCGGGGCTGGGGTGAGAGCCGCGGTAGCGGGCTGCTCCGTGGGGGACGGGAGACGCCACCGAAGGGTTGGTCAGAGGATGTGGCCCACCCCGGCTTTCTGCACCTTGGCGGGCACCGACTGGGTGGGGTCGATCCGGCCGTGGAGCGGAGGGCTCCAGGTCTGCTTGTTCTCGATGGTCGGGCTGTGGACCGCGTTGTATTCGTCGAGGAAGCTCACCTGGTGGTGCCGGGAGCGGCCGTTGGCGTAGCTTCCCTTCTCGTACATCTGGGTGCCCTTCCAGTGGGCGACGACCTGGGAGAAGTCGACGGACGGGTCGATGTCGAAGTAGTTGTTCTCCGCGTACAGCGCGGATTCCACGCCGACCCCCCACGAGTACTCGTAGGTCTTCTCGCCCTCGGGCGTGGCAGGGATCACGTAGTGGTTGTTGTACACGTGGACCTGCCCGTAGCGGACCCGGGGAGCGCGCTGCAGCACGTTCTCCCAGCGGTTGTGGTGCAGGGTGACCCGCAGTTTGCCCACGTCGTAGGTTGGCGAGTCGGTGCTGCCGATGAGCATGGTCTTGTCGTGGTCGCGCAGCACGTTGTAGGAGACGGTGACCAGGTCGGCCCCGTGGGTGATGTCCAGGAGCCCGTCGTGGACCTGGAATTCGCGGCCGAAGTATTCGGGCAGGTCACGGTCGAGTACTGCGCCGTCGCTGAACTCGTTGTGGTCGATCCACACGTGGGTGGAGCGGCGGACCGAGACTCCGTCGAATTCGGAGTTCCAGTTCCCTTCGGGGCCGTCCGTGGGATCCCACTGGGGGAAGCAGTCCTGGGCGGTTTCGAAGATGATGTTGCGGATGATCACGTTGTCGACGCTGTCCACCATGACCTGGGCGCCGACGAGTGTGGCGTCGTCGCCCAGGCCGATGAGGGTCGTGTTGGAGCCGACTTCGATGACGACCTGGTCGCGCTGGTTGCGGTAGGAGCGTTCCCGCGCTTCTTCGAGGGGGCCGGACGGTTCCTGGTCCCAGCCCCAGACTTCGGGGTCGTAGGTAGCGAGGTAGGCGTCGAAGTCGTATTCCGGGTCGGCGTAGTCGTCGCAGGTGAGCTGGTTGCCGTGCTCGTCGGTGTTGGCGTCGATGCGCCCCTTGAGGAAGACGATCTTGGGTGTGTCGTTGGTGCGGCCTCCGGCCAGTGCCTCGCGCAGTTCGGCGTAGGTCGTGACAACGTAGACGTGTTCGGGGTCGGCCGCAGCGCCGCCGGTGGTACCGCCGTCGTAGGCGGCCCAGCCGTCGTTGGGGGCGAGCACTTCGCGGGCGACTTGTTCGGCTTTGGGGGAGACCCCGGCGTGGTGGTGCGGCTGAGCCAACGCGCTGCTGGGTGCCGCCAGGGTGAGCGGCAGCGCGAGGGCCACGCCGAGGGTGGCAGCTCTTCGCATAGAACTCTCCTCGTCACCCGGCTCACAGCCGGTGAACGGTGATGGGGGAAGCAACTCGGGAAAGCGCTTTACGTGAAACTAGTCACATAAGTTACGCGATGTCAATCAGAGAATTCCAGAAAACCTCGACAACCAGGGGATTTTCCAGCAGACCCGGTTTCCTCTCAAGGGAAAGCCCTTACCACAAAGGCCGAGAGCGCCGCTCCCCGCTGCCGGGGGAGGGGCGACCGCGCGAACAGTCAACCTCCCATAGCGGCCACCGCCGTGTCGAAGCCGCGCGCGAGCGCAGCCGGATCCTGCCGGGCAGCCTGCTCGTCCAACTCCCCGCGGCTCACCACTTCGAGTGCGCCCCGGTACCCCTGGCTGTCCCTCCGGTCCGGCGGCACCACCTCAGCAGCGCCGCCCCGGACCACGAGCACCGTTCCAGCATCAGTCGAGCGCAGCAGCTCCGCCACATGTTCAGCGCGGATAACCCCCATGCCTCCTCCTGTCTGCTTCGGCCTGGCCCCGCGGTGCACCTACCGCGCCGCCCGGTACTTCTCCCGGCGCTGCTCGTACTCTGCGCGGTCGATCTCTCCCTCAGCGAGCTGCCGGTCGAGGTCCCGGAGCAGCGAATCGCTCTCCAACCGCCTCCGCTCCCAGAACTCTGGTGAACGGACCTGCCGCTCCGCGGACCGCTGCGCGTGCCAGAGCACCACCACGACGGTGATGATCACCCCCACCGGAATGATCACGGCCAACAGGGCCATCAGCAGGAGCCCGAATTCCATGCCGTTCATTGCCCTCCGCTCCCTTCGGCGGGCAGTCAGGTCGTAGCCTTCCGCTACCCAGCCCGCCGCAGCCGACACACCGGCAGAGCGCTAGGGGCGATCGGCCACAAAAATCGCTGTACCGGGGATGATGCGGCCTCGCAGCGGACTCCATCCGCCCCAGACCTGGTCGTTGTCCTCGGGCCACTCCGGTTCGACGATGTCGCGGATGACCAGTCCAGCGTCGGCGAGGGCACGCACCCAGTCGCCGATCGTGTGGTGGGCTTCCACGTACAGGGCGCGCCCGTACTCGTCCTCCTCCACATAGGGGCGGCGGTCGAAATAGGAGTCGCGGGCCTGCAGTCCGTCTTCCCCCGGACTGTCGGGAAAGCACCAGCGGATCGGGTGGCTGACCGAGAACGCCAGCCGCCCGCCCGGCCGCAGCACCCGGGCCGCTTCCGCCAGCGCGGTCCGGATATCCGGAATGAACGGGAAAGCGCCAAACGAGGAGCAGACCACGTCGAATGACGCGTCGGCAAACGGCAGCCACTGCGCATCGGCCTGCACCACGGGCAGCCGGTGCCCAGTGGCCTTGTCCAGGCGGTGCGAATGCTGGAGCTGCCGGGCGGACATGTCAATCCCCACGACTTCGGCGACCCCTTGGGCACGCAGCCACCGGCCGCACTGTCCTGCCCCGCAGCCGATTTCCAAGACCCGCCGCCCCACCAGATCCGCCGGGTTCCCCAGCAACTGCGCTTCCCGTTCAGTGAGCCCTTCGGGACCCCACACGAACTCGGCATCGCCGAGGAAACTGCCGTGCTCCGCCTGGTATTCGTCGGCGGCGCGCTCCCACCACAGCCGGCTGGCCCGGGCACTCTCCTGCGGGCCGAGGGGGCGGCGTGCAACCCGGTGGACGGTCGCCTGCTCCACGTCGTCGATCATGTCCTCATTCTTGCCGCAGGCCCCATGAGAGTGGGGGCCGTACCGCGGGTACGGCCCCCTGCGGGCACTGTTATGGACCTTCCGGTATTCCGGTCGGACCGGTGATGTTCTCCCGCTCTCCCGCTGAGCCATCACCCCCTTTCTCCTCTTTCCTGTGTGGAGCGTGGGGAAGACGGAGTCAGCGGAGCACGGGGAAACGGCGCACGATCCCCAGGTTGCTCCACCAGCCACCGAGTCCGAAGGTGTCGCCGGCGTTCGTCAACGCGAGAGCGATCACGGTGAGCCCCATGACGATGTGGTCGTCCATGAAGGGGTTGGTTTCGGGAGGCAGCACGGCGGTCCACATCAGGAAGAGCAGGAGGGCGCCTGTTGCGGCCGCGATACGCATCCCGATCCCCAGCAGAAGGGCCACCCCGATCCCGAGGAGGCCGAGCATGAAGAGGAAGTCAGCCCAGGCTGCACCGGCAATGGCGCGGTAGGCATCCGCGAACGGTCCCGAGACTGCGTTCGTGAGAAAGCCGTGGGTGGGGCTGCCGCCGTTGATCCATGCTCGTTCTGCGGGTGTGGCGAAGCCCAGACCGATCAGTTTGTCCAGGAAAGCCCAGAGGAAGATCCACCCGATGGACAGCCGGATAGCGGCGAGGACTCCGCGGGCCCACGGGTGGGCCACGATGGGCCGGGGGTCCGTCGACGAGCGGTCGCTTTCGGCGTGCGGGGAAACTGTCCGGACCGTGGTTTTCTCCTCCAGCATTGCAACACCCTTTCGCGGTGCCTGTGGAACCACTTCCAGACAACTCCTGACGCCGATCTTCTTCCAGGGTCTTCCGTAAGGGGAGAGCAAGCCGGAAGGTCCCAGAAAAAGCGACGTATTTATAGATTGAGGGTGTCTTTGCGGGGATATGACTACGGACTAGTTCAAGGTTCTGCCCCTGTCCGGAACTTTCCGGACTCAATCCCTTGTGACCTGCATTAATGCAGAATTCTTTGTCCTATAGGACAGGGGGTCGCTCCTCGCTTTCCACCGGTTTTCCGCGGGGAGCACCCTGCATGCCAAGGTGAATTCTGTCACACCTTGTTCGGAGTGGTGGAAGAAACGGTGTCCGGCTCGGCGGGTTCCGATTTCTGTGCCGCGTCCTGGACTTCACGGCGGACCAGGAAAACCCATCCGCCAACGGCGATCACCGTGAACGTCCACCATTGGACCGCATAGGAGAAGTTCATCCCCGTGTTGACCTTGGTCACTTCGACCGGTTCGGGCGCGGCTGCGGGAGCCGGGGTCTCCTCGACCAGTTCCACATACCCCCCGTACACCTCGTAGGGGAGGTCTGCGGCAATGGCGGGCACGTCGATGAGCATGATCTGCCCTTCGGGAAGCCCGTCCCGGGAGTGGATGCCGGTGCTCTCCGGGGTCTCCGAGACTTGCAACCGCCCCGTCACGGTGACTTCTCCCTGGGCAGCGGGCGGCACCTCGGGACTCTCGGTCGCCGTGGGCGGCTGCGCCACCCATCCCCGGTTGACGAGTACCGCTGTGCCGTCCTCCGTCACCAAAGGGGTGAGGACGTGCATCCCGACCCCGCCGGAACCGCTCCGGTTGCGCACGAGGAGCTCCCGGTCAGGGTCGTAGGTGCCCGTGACCGTGACCCTCCGCCAGCGGTCCTCGGGGGCGACTTCGCCACCGACCGAGGTCAGCTCCTCAATCGGGACCGGGTCGGCGGCAAGGTTGGCCTCCTGCAGCTCGACTACCGCGGCTTTGGTCTCGGCCCGTTCGTACTGCCACAGCCCCAGGGCGATGAACGAGGGCACCACCACGAGCAGCAGCACGTGGAACGCCATCATCCGAGGCGAGATCAGGACACGAAGCACACCATCGAGGCTAGGGGATCGTCGCCGGTCCCCTGCACCGCCCCGGTCACTTCGCTCAGGTCCCGTACACCAGGGGACTCTCCAACCGCAGCACCGCCATCACCGCTACGTGGTCCGAGTAGGAGGCGGGGAGCACCGCGCCCTGTTCCCGGACGAGACCTGCGGTAGCAAAGATGTGGTCGAGCTCCTTGTCGGGGTCGTCAGCAGGGAAGGTGGGGGAGGGACGCACCCGGAACAGCGCGTCGTACAGTCCGGCGCGCTCCATCTCCCGCCAGGCTGCGCCGTTGCGTTCGAAGTTGAAGTCACCGCCCACAATGACGGGGCGTCCATGCGCGGAGCGGCGTTTGATGATGATGTCAGCCAAGTCCGCGGCCTGCAGGGTCGGCTCTTTGGGCTCCTCGCCCTCTTCCGTGCCCGGAGACTGCAGATGGGTGGCGATCACCTCGATCTCCGTGGTTTCGTATTTGACCACGACGGCCAGTGCTTGAGCTCCGGTCGTCGAACCGTAGCCGCGCAGCGGATAGCCGACAGTCTCCACGATCGGCAGCCGGGTCAGGACGGCATCGCCCCACAGTTGTCCGTTGGAGGGGGCGAACACGGCCTGCATGTCGAGCATTCGGGCGAGGGTGCCGAGGGTGTCCTGGCCTCCGGTGAGGAACCAGCCCCGGTCCACTTCGTTGAGTAGTACCACGTCGGGCTGGGCGCGCTGGATGGTCTCGGCGATCCCTTCGATGTCGTATGTACCGGTGAGGCCGTACCCCATCCGTATGTTGTAGGCGACCACCCGCAGCTCGTTGCCCGCGGGAGTCCGCGTGGTGTCGGAGAAGGGGTCTGTCGTCGCATAGAGCGGCACCACCTGGGGCAGGATCGCGGCCACGATTCCTGCGCTGGCGGCAAGCGTCGCCCCCGGCCACCGGTAGAACACGGACCGGCGGACCCGGCTTCCGGAGTCGCGGTCTTTGGCCCGTCCGTGCACGACCGCCGCCACAGCGATGAGCAGTGCCACCCCGACGACGAGGGCGTCCGTCGGGTAGCCCAGGGTGTATCCCGCGTAGATGCCCAGCAGGACGGCGTAGAAGACGAGGCTGCCGAAGAACACGGCCAGGCTGGCGTTGTTGGCTCGTGGGGGGCGGCCCCGCGCCCCCGGCCAGTCCGCCCAGCTCAACGCAGCGATGAGAGCGATCGCCCCTACCGCTTGGGCGATGGGAGCGTAGAAGGGGAGGAGCCCGGGGACTCCCTCATCGGTCGTGGTGGGGAAGATCGCTGCACCGACCGCGATGACGAGCACGGCCCCGGAGAGGAGCGGGGTGGAGCCGGGGGTGGAGGAAGCTCCCGCGACCACGGCCGCCAGTGCCACGGCCATCATGACGAGGGCAGCGGCCCACCCGTCCGGCCAGCCAGTCGCTGCTTCCGCGCGGGCCGGCGCGGCCGTAACGGTCACCGCGACCAGCAGCGCGGGCGGCAGCAAGAAGCACAGCACGGAGTCGGCGGCCTGTTTAACGAAGTCGTCCCGGCTCACGCGGGAGGTTCTGGCCAGCACCCAGGCGAAGAGCAGGAGCTGCACAGCGGTCAGCACCCAGCCGAGCACCTCGGAGCGCCACACCACCGCATAGGTGCCCAGGGCGGTGTGGGTGAGGGTGGCCAAGGCGATGCCGGCCGCGAAACCGCGCAGCAGGGAGCGGCGCATCCGCACGACGATCGTGGCGAGCCAGGTCAGCCCGACAGCGAGCCCGAGGGAGGACACGTACAACTGGAGCTGCTCCCCACTGAGGCCTTGGAGCCCGAGCCGCGCCCCCACGAGCAGGACCGCGAACCACACGTCCACTGGCAGTTGGGCGGAGCGCTCCACCGTCTTCTGGGTGACGAGGAAGCGCAGCAGCAGGATGGGGAGCGGGGCGAGGAACCAGACGAGGACGAAAAGCCCGACGTTCTGCAGTGGTGTCGTCCCTTCCTGGCCAAAAACTATGACTAGTGACGACAACCACACACGGAGTATGTCGAGGAGAATCCAGACTCCGGCTCCGATCGTCGCTATAGGGACGAATCCACGGTCAGTGAGGCTCTTCGGAGTGCCCATAAGAGTCCTTCTTCTGTTTAGAACCCCGACTTATCCCCCGTCCAGCAGAGAGATTGTGTCTTAGATCACTGAAAAATCCAAGCTTTTCCGAGTTCCTTCGGAACTGTGAATTTTGTCTTCTCAGACACGCAAGTGCCCCCGGCAGGACTGCCGGGGGCACGGAACGTGGGAATCAGGAAAGGAACGGGAATCAGTTCTCGCTTGCGTTCCGCTTCCGCCGCGTGAAGTACATGGCCGCACCGCCGCCGCCCAGAGCCGCGACAGCAGCGGCAACCAGGCCGCCGAGGGCCGCACCGGTCACCGGCAGGGTGTCCTCAGCCGCGGGAGCGGGCTTGGCGTCTTCCGCGGGCTTGTCGTCGGCGGCGGGCTTTTCGCCGCCCTCATCGGGCTTGGGCTGCTCGCTGCCGCCGCCGGGCTGCTCAGGCTCCGCGGGTTTGTTCGGGGCGGCGGTGTCCTCTTCCGGGCAGTCGGACTCGGCCGAGCCGAGGACCGAGACCGCGTTCCCGCAGACGTCGACGTCGGCGTCGATCGGAACGGCGATCTTGTTGTCGTTGAGAAGGCCGCCGCCAGAGCCGTCGGAGGGGACGTCGCTGCTGTTCACCACGTCGTCCGCGGCGTCCTCCAACGCTTCGACGATGGTGTCGCAGGTGCCCTTGGCCTCACCGAGGGCGGTGATGGTGTTGCCGCAGACGTTGAGGGCGACATTCACCGGGATCACGATCTGGTTGCCGTTGGCGAGACCGCCGCCCTGGTTGCTCTGGAGCGTGACTGCTCCGCCGGACGCCGACTTCAGGGCGTCGACGAACGACTGGCAGGCGCCCTGGGCGTCGCCGAGTACGGCAACGGTGTTGCCACAGACGTCGAGAGCGACGTCCACCGGAATGATGATCTGGTTGCCGCTGACGGCCTGATCCGCAGAGGCGGGAGAGGCGAATCCGACCGCCAAACCGGCCGCAAGTACAGCAGCCGAGGCAAACGTGGTTTTACGCATGTTTCCGGTATGACCTTTCGCTAACTATTACTCGTAGCGAATGACAGAGCACAAAGAGTCACCGTGAGCGGGATCGGTGAACCACGGCTCGACATCCAAAGCTTGGTGCTGTGTTCAGCGGCGAGGGAGACCTTATAGGCCATTGGCGGGTCGATAAGAAATATCCGCGATCCACCCTTGGCCGCTGACAGACCGTAACGTTAGCAGTTTATTGGTCTTCCGTGAGGCTTTCTGCGAGACCTTTTGAAGAACTCATGAGTTTCCCCGGACAGCTTTTCGTTCAAAAAGCCGGAAACGTTGCCACACCCCGCGAGCATCCCCGCAACCAGCACAGAGTCCACGAAAAAGGACAAAACAGATACACCACATATCTGCGACACAGAGGCGATCAGCACCCGGAAGAATCGGAAAAAGCCGCATTCTCCTGATTCGCGGCAGAATATGAGAGAAAACCACATTTATGGTTGATATCCGAAGTTTTCCGCCGCAACGCTCACAGCAGAGAGGTCAGCGGGACGATCTATTGGCCGCACGGCGGAATTCCCCTCGATCGGAGCTCTGCTTCCGCGGTCAGGTGCTGTCCCACCGGTCGACTCAATTCATCCGATGACCGGATCTTTTGCTGTCTGGAGGGCTCTTCCTGTCGCAGCAGGCAGAACGGCTGAGGATGCAGTCTCCTGCTCAGAGCCCCGGTCCCGCTCCGGGACACCGGGAAGGCAGAGGCTGCGCCGCTTCTTTCCAGGAACCAGATGTCGCAGGGACCCCATCGCTGCCCCGCGGAACGTGGTCGGACCTCTCCTGCCCGGAGACGCCCGGTATGCACACCGCCAGGCACGCTTCGCCCGGACACCGCCGGTCCCGTTTCCGGAACCTCGAGAGGCCGGATCAGTGCTCCGATTCCTTGGCCTTGCAGGAAGGGCAGACCCCCCAGAAGACCACTTCGGCCTCATCGACGGTGTAACCGTGCGCTTGCGACGGCGCCAAGCACGGGGCTTCCCCCACCACGCAGTCGATGTCGGTCACCTCACCGCAAGCACGGCAGACCAGGTGGTGGTGGTTGTCGCCCACCCGCGTCTCATACCGTGCCGGGGATCCCGCAGGTTCGATACGGCGGAGCAGCCCGGCTGCGGTGAGAGCGTGCAGGCTGTCGTAGACGGCCTGAGTCGACACGTGCCCAACCCGTTCTCGGACAGCGCGCGCCACGCGGTCGGCGTCCAGGTGGTTCCCCTGGCGGACCGCGTCAAGGATCGCCAGGCGTGCGGCGGTCACCCGCAGCCCGGCAGCACGCAGCGAAGCGGCGTCGTCCATGGCTCACACCCTAAGAAGAGGTTATCTGGAATCGATCAAGAAAACGACCGTATCCACTTATTCTGCTGCACCCCTCCCAACACTCCTCCAAGAGCCCCAACTTTCGGTCGCTCCGTTATTACTCTGGGTAATCTCGCTGGTGCATTTCGATGACGCCAAGCCTGACATAAGTAACAAATCAGATTCATCATCACAGCTACCTACACCTGTCGTCCAGTGCCCCGCGTCTTCTATTCACGACGGCCGAACCAGCTTTCCAGGAGACACGTGTGACCCCGTTTTCCTCACTCACTCTCCCCAACGGTCGCCCGCTCCGCTTCGGTGCGCTGCTGGCTACCGCCCTGCTCGCCACCGCCTGCGGCACGGCCTCGGACGAGTTGAGCAACGACTCGTCTGACCGCCCTGCGCAGCCCACCCCGTCGGCCTCCGCCGAACCGGTCAAGGAGCCGTACACCGTGGCGATCGGTGGGGACGTCATGTTCGAGGGCATGCTGCGGCAGCGGCTGGACGCAGACCCGGCCACTGCCATGGGCCCGGTCGCCGAAGTCTTCCAGGAAGCCGACGTCAGCGTCGTCAACCTGGAGACCGCTGTCACCGACGGCGGCACCCCGGCCCCGGCCAAGCAGTTCGTGTTCCGCGCCCCGGCCACCGCCTTCACCGCTCTCAAAGAGGCCGGTATCGACGTGGCCACCGTGGCCAACAACCACGGCATGGACTACGGGACCGAAGGGCTCCTCGACACTCTCGAGAACGCCGAAGCCGCAGACTTCCCCATCATCGGCGCGGGCCGCGACATCGCCGAGGCGTATGAGCCCGAGTTCTTCGAAGTCAAAGGGAACACCCTGGCCATCATCGGCGCCACCGATGTCCTCGACGACCACCTCATCCCCGAATGGACTGCGGGTGAGGGCAAGCCCGGCCTGGCCTCCACCAAGGGCGAGATGATCACCCACGCGATCGACGCTGTGGAGAAGGCGAGCGCCGAAGCCGACGCCGTCATCGTGTTCCTGCACTGGGGGCTCGAAGGCGACCACTGCCCCCTGCCGCACGCCCCCGACCTCGCCAAGCAGCTCATCGACGCCGGCGCCACCGCTGTCGTCGGCGGACACGCCCACGTGGTCAGCCCCGGCGGGTACATGGGCAGCTCCTACGTGCACTACGGTCTCGGCAACTTCGTCTTCTACAACTTCAACGGCCCCACCGCTGAGACCGGTGTCCTCCGCCTCACCCTCCAGGGCGGGGAAATCCTCGAAGACGAATGGCTGCCCGGCCGCATCGAAGGCGGCGTCCCGATCCTGTTCGAAGACGAGCAAGCAATCGCCGAAGGAGTGGCCCGGTTCGAGGGCTACCGAGAACAGTGCAGCGGGATCAACTTGACCGCTGAACCGGGCGAACCGGCTGTCTGACCCGGCTGAGGAAGACCCCGACCAGCTTTCGCGCGGTACGGCGCCCGCCTGCACTGCCGTACCGCGCCCGCCCGGACGCGCCGCGCGGAAAAAGAACACGGAAAGCCGCTAGACAACTCCGCGTACGCGGGCGGCACGGCCGCACTGCCGCACCGCTGCTCGCCTCCGTCCCCGAGAACTACCCGCGGCGGCCTGCCCCTGCCGCACCGAGCAGACGACCGGCAGCTGGACACTGCCCTGCTTCCCGCACTACCCGGGAAGCACTCCCTCGGTCGACGGCGCCCCTCCTGCTGACCGGTTGCCGCGGCACATGCAGCCTTCGTATTCCCAGGCCAGGCCTGCCCCGTCTCTGCCGCACTAGGGAAACCCCTTTCGAGCGTGACGGACGTCCGCGGGCGCAGCGGCCTTTCATGGCGTGCCGCAGCAGAAAGCCCCCGCATCCCCTTCGGGGGAACGCCTCGCACGGCCGCTCCCTCCCCGCCATGCTCCCCGGGAACGGGAATCAGGACATCCTCTTTTCCGAGATTCGGACAGCGAAGCAGCGGAAAACCCCGCAGGCATCACGGCCACAAGTGGCCAAAATCTATGAAACGGACCATCTATACCCGGGAGTCGGAATAGTACATAAACAAACTGACCACGAAAGGCATCACAGAGATCGTGACCACCAATTCTCGATCTTCCACAACTCGACTTCCCGCACCATCCTCGTGTCCCACCACTTTCACTGGAGAGGAGGTCTTCCCCGCCCTCCGAAACGGATCAGCAGTCATCTCCCCGCCCTCCCTCATCAACGCGCCATTGCGCCGAATCCCCTCCCAGCAGCGCAGCATGGCGCGGGTCCAGCGCATGCTCGACGCCTGCGCGGAACTCCTGGACGAGGCCGGATACGCCGAACTCACCACCACCAAGATCGCGGAACGCGCCGGGGTCGCGATCGGCTCGGTCTACCAGTTCTTCCCCGATAAGAAGGCGATCACCCAAGCACTCGGCCTGCGCTATCTCGACATTTTCAGTGCGCGGATCGTCCGCCGGATCACCGAGCAGAACTTCGACCACTGGACCGAGACCGTTGACGCGATTATCGACGAATACGTCACTATGCACCGTGAGGAACCCGGATTCCGTTTTCTCCGGTTCGGTGACGCAATCGACCCCAAGCTGTTGGATTCCACACGGGAGAACAATCAAGTCATCGCAACGCGCTTACGCGATCTGCTGATTTCCCTCGCCGGGGCCGTACAAAGTGAGAAGCTTGACTTAGCGGTCCTCGTCTCCGTCGAGGCCGCGGACGCGGTGCTCAAAATGGCTTTCCGCGACGACGCCGACGGCGACCCCCGTCTCATCACCGCGGCCAAACAGCTCGTCCGCAGCTATCTGGAACACGTCTTCGGCGACGAACCGGACACCGCCCAGGAACTCCACGAGAGTACAGACGACAGGTCACCGGCCTAGCGCCAACAGCAGTCCGCGCACCGGCCCCCGCTCCCCAGTGGCCCGGCTGACCATCCGCGACCGTGGGACGGACCCTCCGGGGCAGCGGAGCAGCGCCTCGTCCGCCGCCCAGCCCCGCACACGCCCGTTATCCGCCTGCCCGCACACCACGAGGTCCGCGACGCGCCGGCCCACCCATCCACCTCGGTCGGCGGGGCGCATCTCATGAGGGAGGAACTCGCAGTGGTAGCCGACAGCACACTGAGCCGAACGTTGACAGGAATCGCCGCCGGGGTCCCCTACCTCGCGATCCCGCCGTCCGACCCGGCCCCGACCGTGCCCATCGTCGTCGCATTGCACGCCTTCGAACCGCCGCGCAGCGAAGCCGCGCTCGCCGGCACCCTGCCACTACTCGGACTCCCCGCCTGGAGGTTCTACCTCGGCCTTCCCCTCTTCGGCCACCGCCTCCCCAAAGGCGGCGTGTCCGAAGTCAACCGCCTCGGCCGGGAAGACTACCTGCTCCAGCTCTACAGCCCGGTCGTGCGGCAGGCCGCAGCCGAACTCCCCCTCGCCGTCGCGGAACTCCGCCGGTCCTTCTCCCTCGCCGACGCTCCCCTCGGCCTCATGGGTGTTGGAGCGGGCGGAGCCGCCGTCTTCCTCGCCCTCATCGAAAGCGACCTGCCCGTCGGCGCCGTGGGCGTGGTCAACCCCGTCATCGACCCGACCCACGTCCTCTCCGCCCGGGAACGCCACCTCGGAGTCGACTACACGTGGGACGACCAGTCGCGGGACGCCGCTGCCGGACTGGACTTCACCGAACGAGCCAACGAACTCGCCTCCCGCGGGCCGGACACCCCTGTCCTCATCGTCAACGGCGAACACGACGAGATCATCCGGCCCAGCCACGGCCGTCTCCTCCACGACGCGCTCTCCCCGCACCACCAGCCCCACACTCTGCGGCACGTCGTGATTCCCGACCTCGCCCACACTCTAGGCCCCGAACCCGGGCTCGACCCTGGACCGCCCACCCCCGGGACGGTCCTCACCGACCGCGCCCTCACGGAATGGTTCCACACCCACCTGATCGCCCGCCCTCAGGCCGCGCCCTGACTGCTCCGCCCCCGCACCGGCCGCGGGCTGCCCCTCCGAAATCCGCTGCCGGCCAAGAACCGCTGCCCGGCTCCTCGGCGCTCGCTTGCCCCGCTTGCCTAGAGTCACCACTTCCCTGGTGAAGGGCCGGACATCCCCCACTGGTCCCAGCAGCGTGATGAATAATCACTTGGTGCCCCACTCTACGGCTACTCTCCCCGCTGGATGCTCAGCGTGAACGAGTGTCCTCTTCGTGGGGCTCGCGTGTGACAAGTTCTAGGAGGGCGACTCACGTGACTGAGCCGGCGCCGGTGTTCACCAGCGGAATCGATCATGAACGGCTCACTTCTCAACTCCGGTTCGTCCTGGAGGTCGACAAGCTCAAGCGCGTACTGCGGCGTTCTCTGCTCATTGACGGAGCCCGCCGCGAAAACTCTGCCGAGCACTCCTGGCACGTGGCGGTACTCGCTCGCGTATTCGCCGAATACGCCCCCGCGGGCACCGACATCGACCACGTGGTGAACATGCTGCTGGTGCACGACATCGTGGAAATCGACGCCGGAGACACCTACATCTACGACCAGGCCGCCGTGAGCACCCAGGCGGAACGGGAACGTGCCGCCGCGGACCGCATCTTCGCGCTCCTGCCCGAAGACCAGGCCGTGTGGGCACGGAACCTGTGGGACGAGTTCGAAGAACGCAAAACCCCCGAGGCGCGGTTCGCCAGAGCCATCGACCGCCTCTCCCCCCTGCTCGCCAACTGGCACACCGAAGGCGCCATGTGGCGGCAGTTCAAGATCTCCAAGGACGACGTGCTCAAGAACGTGAAACTCATCTCGGAGGGATCCGAGCCACTGGGCGCCTACGCGCTGGCGCTCGTCGATGACGCCGAACGGCGCGGCTACCTCAGCCGAAACTGACTGACCGGCCTCACCGCAGCACCAGTTGGACTGCTGCGGTGAGGCCGATGACGACGATCAGGGCGCGCAGCGCCCCCGGGCGGAGCCGGCGGCCGAACTTCGCGGCAAAATACCCCCCGATCACCGAACCGGTGGAGATCAGCGCCACCGCCCCCCAGTGGGGTTCAGCCAGGACAAGGTAGAACAGGGCCACCGACGCGTTGACGATCAGCGCCAGCACGTTCTTCAACGCGTTGAGGCGCTGCATCTCGTCATTGAGGGAACTGCTAAGCAGGCTGATCAAGATGACGCCCTGAGCGGCGACAAAATACCCGCCGTACACGCCCGCCCCGTAGACGCCGAGCGGCAGCAGCGGGCCGCCGTGGGGGCGGGCCGCACGACGCTCCTGCAGCCGCGCGCTGATCTGAGGCTGGAAAATAATGAGCGCGCAGGCGAACAGGATGAGCACAGGCGCAATCGACGTGAACACCCGCTCCGGCAAAGTGAGCAGCAGGGTTCCGCCGGTCAGCGCCCCCAGGAACGACATCCCGCCGAACCGCAGCACTCGGGCGCGCTGCCCAGCCAGCTCCCTGCGGTAGCCGATCACTCCGGCGATCGACCCCGGGGTGAGTCCGATGCTGTTGGAGATCATGGCCGTCACCGGAGAAATCCCGCACGCCAGCAGCGCCGGAAAAGTGAACAGCGTACCGGAGCCCACCAGCGTGTTGATGGCTCCCGCCCCGGCACCCGCAGCAAAGACGACGCATGCCTCCCACGCGTTCACGGACGCCCCCGAACCGGTGTGTGAACCTTCCCGAATCCCGTGCAGTCTATGAACCTGTTGCACCGGCCACGGAAGGCGGGGCTGCCGTCCCTGCTGCCCGGCCGTGCCGCCCCGGTTACGACGCTCGGGCCGACCAGCGCTCCCCGTCGAACTCCACCTTCAGCCCGATACCGAACGTGGTGCTGAGGTGGTCGGCGGTCATCACCTGCTCCAGCGGCCCCGCGGCCACCACCTTGCCTCCGCGCAGCAGCAGGCCGTGCGTAAACCCGGGGGGAATCTCCTCAACATGGTGGGTAACGAGCACGAGAGCGGGGGCAGACTCGTCTTTCGCGAGCGTGCCGAGGCGGCGCACCAGATCCTCCCGCGCGCCCAAGTCGAGCCCGGCCGCAGGCTCGTCCAAGAGCAGCAGCTCCGGGTTGGACATCAACGCTCGGGCGATCAGCACCCGTTTGCGTTCCCCTTCCGAAAGGGTGCCGAACGCACGGTCCTCGAACCGCAGCACTCCCCACCGGCCCAGCAGTGCCCGGGCCCGCGCATAGTCAGGGGCGCTGTACTCCTCTTTCCCTGTGCCCAGATAGCCGTAGGCGGCGCTGACCACCACGTCCCGGACGCGCATGTCGTCCTCAAGCTGGGCGGCCACCGCAGACGAGGCGAAGCCAATCATCGGCCGGAGCTCGAACACGTCTCCGCGGCCGAGCCGCTCACCGAGCACCTCCACCGTGCCCCGGGTGGGGTGCAGTTGAGTGGCGGCGATCCGCAGCAGGGTGGTCTTGCCTGCACCGTTCGGTCCCACGACCACCCAGCGCTCCCCTTCCGCCACAGTCCAGTCCACTGCGTCCAGCAACACCGTCTGGCCGCGGCGTACCCCGACCCCGCTCATGTGCAGCACGTGCCCGTTCATAGCTCTCCTTCGTGACAGCCCGAGTGCGAACATACTGGACGCTTGGCCGCCGACCGCGCCGGTCGCCCCCGATTCCACCCGCCCGCAGCGACCACCCTTCCAGACGGGGGTGACGGCCGCGTGAACGCCCGCCGCCCTGCGCCTGCGGGGCGCCCCCAGTCAGCGTGCCCGGACGCTTCCGTCCCGCTCGGCGCTGCCCTGGCCGCCACCACGGTCGTCCGGCAGCGCGCAAGGCCTCGACTGCGACTCCGGCGGGTCTCCCCGTCCCGCGTCCCCATCCCGGCAGCGCCCCGCACCCGTATTCTCGCCCCGCGTAATGCCGGGCGGTCTCAGGGTGTCCGCGTGTGAAACTCCGGGACACCTCAGGGTTGTCTCCCGATTCGCTCCCGCCGTCGAAGACAAATAATCGTGACCATGGGAAACGCCGCCAACCACTCGCACGCACTGCCCCCGGAGCGGCGCCGTGCCTCCGACGCCGACCGGGACCGCGTGGCCCAACTCCTCGGCGAGGCCTTCGTCGACGGGAGGCTGACCGCAGAAGAGCACGCTGAACGGCTCGACGCTCTCTCCACCGCCACAACCTTGGGGGATTTGCAGCCGCTCATCGCCGATCTGGGCCCTGCCCCGACGCTCTCCGAAGCCGAGGAGCTCCGGGCCTCCAGCACCGGTGCGGAGAACATCGTCGCCGTGTTCGGCTCCGCGAAGCGCAGCGGACGCTGGCTCGTGGAACCGCGCACCAACACGTCGACCCTGTTCGGAGAGATCGCGCTGGACTTGCGCGAAGCAGTCCTGTCCCAGCGTGAGGTGGTCATCCAGTGCGGGCTGGTTTTCGGCTCGCTGAAACTGACGGTTCCTCCCGGGGTGCGGATCGTCAACGAAACCACACCGATCTTCGGTGACGTCGACTTGAAGAAAACGGACTCGGCGGTCACGGTCAACGCGCCCACGATCCGCCTGCGGGGAAGCGTGATGTTCAGCTCAGTCAAAGTCCGGACACGCACTCTTGGGAAGAGGAAGCTGCCATGGATGCGTTGACGCCGTCTGCTGCTGTGAGGAGCTCCACCATGGACCTGGAACGTCTCCGCGCCTCTGACGCGGACCGCGAGCGCAGCGCCGAAGTGCTCCGCAACGCGCTTGCGGAAGGCCGCATCAACCACGAGGAACTCGACGAACGGTTGGACCGGGTGTACCGGGCGACCACTGTGGGGGAACTCGCCGAAATCACCCGCGACCTTCCCTCATCGCTCGGCGCGTCGCCTGCTTCGGGGACGGACCCGTCGCTGTCCTCCGCGGAGGCGCAGCAACTGGCCGCGCAAAGCCGGGGGAAAGAAGCGATTTCCGCGGTCTTCGGCGGGGTGGAGCGTGCGGGACGCTGGCTGGTGGAGCCGCACACCACCGTGTCCATCCTGTGCGGTGGGGTGGACCTGGACCTGCGGGAGGCGGTGCTCGCCCAGCGCGAAGTCGTCTTCCAGTGCGCGGTGATCTTCGGCGGGCTGCGGATCATCGTGCCGCCCGGCGTGCGGGTGGTCAACCAGGCCAATGTCTTCCTGGGCGGAGTGGACCTCAGTAAGGTGGACAGCGTCACTGATCCGAGCGCCCCGACGATCCGGATCACCGGGACCTGCCTGATGGGTGGCATCCAGGTGCTGGAACAGCGCCCCGGCCAGAAGTGCAGGTGACCGCGGCGCGGATCCGCTGCGGCTCTCCGTGGTACGTGATGTGGAGCACAGTACTGTCGGCCGGTGAAGGGTCCCACGTCGGGTAACAGAGTGTGCCCGCCCGGGACTGGGGTGCCCTGGTCTACGCCACTGTGGTCCAGCAGAGTACCTTTAGAGCCGTCATGACTCTCGCGAATTCCGTGCCTGAAACCCTGCTGGTGACGGTCACCGGTAAAGATCGTCCGGGCATCAGCGCTCGACTGCTGAGCACCTTGTCGGTCTTCCCGGTCACCATCACCGACTTGGAGCAGGTTGTCATTGGTGGGCGTCTGCTCCTGGGCGCTTTGCTGTCGGCCGACGAACGCGTTGCCCCCGGGGTCCGCAAAGAGCGCCTGTTCGAGGAGATCCGCTCGGCGGTTTCCAAAGTCGCGGTCGATATGGACATGGACGTCGACTTCATGGTCGACGGCGAGCGGGTGCGCCCCTGCACGGGGACCCGCCTCGACGTCACGATCATGGGGGACCCGCTGCGTCCAGGCGCGGTCGGCGCCATCGCTTCCTGTGTGGCACGGGCAGGAGCCAACATCGACCGTATCGAACGCTTGGCCAGCTACCCGGTGACCGCGCTCTCCCTCTCCTTGACCGGGGGCAACCTGGAACAGCTCCGCACCGACCTGGCGTTGGAGGCCGCCACCCAGTCGGTGGACGTGGCCGTGCAGACGAGCGGCCTCCACCGGCGGTCCAAGCACCTGGTGGTGATGGACGTCGACTCCACGCTCATCCAGTGCGAGGTCATCGAACTGCTCGCCCAGTACGCGGGCTGCGGGGACGAGGTCGCCCGGATCACCGAGGAGGCGATGCGCGGTGAACTGGACTTCGAGGAGTCGCTGCGGCGGCGCGTCGCCCTGCTGAAAGGGCTGGACGCGAGCATCCTGGAAGAAGTGCGCGAGAAGATGACGCTCACCCCGGGAGCGCGCACCCTGATCCGCACCCTCAAATTCCTCGGCTACGAGTGCGCCATCGTCAGCGGCGGCTTCACCCAGCTCACCGACTACCTGGTGGAAGAGCTCGGCATCGACTACTCGGCGGCCAACGTCCTCGAAATCGTCGACGGCAAGCTCACCGGTTCGCTGGTCGGACCGATCATCGACCGGAAAGGCAAGGCCGCGGCCCTGGAGCGGTTCGCCGCGGAGGCGGGGGTGCCGCTCAGCCAGACCGTGGCGATCGGCGACGGCGCGAACGACCTCGACATGCTCCGGGTCGCCGGGCTCGGGGTGGCGTTCAACGCCAAACCGGTGGTCCGTGCCCAGGCCGACACGTCGGTGAACGTGCCCTACCTCGACACGGTGCTCTTCCTGCTGGGGATCTCCCGGGAGGAAGTGGAAGCCGCGGAACGGGGCAGCTACGCCTGACCGCAGGGACGCGGGACGGCTCGGTCACATTACGAGCCGCAGCCGCCCGGTTCCCGGAGCGATGTAGAGCCAGTCGACGTCCAGGTCGACCACCGCCACCGAGGCGGGAGGAAAGGACAGGTACCCGGATTCGCTGTCGAACGCGGCGGCGAGCTGCGCCATCGTCGGATTGTGGCCGACCACGAGCAGGGTGCGCACCTGGGGGTCGACGTAGCTGACCAGCTGCAGCGCGGTGTCCACGTCTGCGGTGTACAGCTCTGCGTCGAAGTCCACTTCGGGCTCGCACGGCAGTTGTTCCGCGACCAGGTCCCACGTCTGCCGGGTGCGCCGGGCGGTGGAGCAGAGGACGTGGTCGGGGAGCAGACCTTCCCGGGCGAGGCGTTCGCCCACCATCCTGGCCTGCTGGCGTCCTTCCTGGGTGAGGGGGCGGTCGACGTCAGCAAGAGACGCGGAATGTTCGGCTTGGGCGTGGCGGAGAACGACCAACCGGCGGCTCATGACGTGATCACCGTCGCCACGATGGCTAGTAGGGCGATGAATGCCACCATCACGCCGACGATGACGGCGAGCCCTCTCATACCGCTCATGCCGTCAGTCTGCCATGGGTCGAGTACGGTGCCCAGACCACCCGGAAGGTTGCCGGGTTCCACGGGCGTCGCGCCGGGAAGGGGAGCCGCGTGCTTCCCGGCGCGACGGGTTTTCTTCTGGCGGACAGCCGCCGGTCACTCCTGGGAGGATGCGCCTCCGCCCTGGCTGACCGGCTCCTCCTTGGCGGCGCCCTGGTCGGCTGCCGGCGCCTCCGGCTGCGTCTTGGTGGCCTCAGCGGCGAAGCTGCCGTCCGTGCTGCGCCGCTTGCTCCACACGATGACGCCGACGAGCAGCGCCACGGAGGCCACGGTGATGCCGAGCCGCAGGGCGAGGTTGTCGGCGTAGATGACCACGCTCGGCGCAATGAGCAGCGCCACCAGGTTCATCACCTTGAGCAGCGGGTTGATGGCCGGGCCCGCGGTGTCCTTGAAGGGGTCGCCGATGGTGTCGCCGATGACGGTGGCCTCGTGCGCTTCAGAGCCTTTGCCGCCGTAGTGCCCGTCTTCGACGAGTTTCTTCGCGTTGTCCCAGGCACCGCCGGAGTTGGCAAGGAAGACCGCCATGAGGGCGCCCGCCGCGATACCGCCGCCGAGGAACGCGCCGAGCGGGGCGTAGCCGAGGGCGAAGCCGAGCGCGATGGGGGTGAGGACCGCGAGCAGTCCGGGAGTGATGAGCTCCCGTAGCGAGTCGCGCGTGCAGATGTCGACGACTCGGCCGTATTCGGGTTTCTCCGTGCCGTCCATGATCCCCGGCCGGGTCCGGAACTGTTCGCGGACTTCGTGGACGACGCGGCCCGCAGCACGGCCCACCGCCATAATGGCCAGCCCGGAGAACAGGAAGACGACGGCCGCTCCGATGATCACGCCTACGAGCACGTCCGGCTGGTCCACGGAGAGGCTGAACTCCGTGGCGCCCAGTTCCGCTTCGACCGCGGTGCGGAAGGCGCCGAAGAGCGCGGTCGCGGCGAGTACCGCGGTGGCGATCGCAATGCCCTTGGTGATCGCCTTGGTGGTGTTCCCCACCGCGTCCAGGCTGTTGAGCACCTCAGCCCCGGAGCCTTCCACGTCCCCGGACATTTCGGCGATGCCTTGCGCGTTGTCTGCGACCGGGCCGAACGTGTCCATGGCCACGATGACTCCGACGGTGGTCAGCAGGCCGGTTCCGGCGAGGGCCACAGCGAACAGGCTGACGGTGATGTTGCCGCCGCCCAGGAGGAACGCCGCGTAGACGGCTCCGGCGATGAGCAGCGCCGAATAGACGGCAGACTCCAGTCCCACGGACACGCCGGCGAGGACCACGGTCGCCGGTCCGCTGCGGGAGCTCTCCCCGATTTCCCGTACCGGCGGGCGGTTGGTTTCGGTGAAGTAGCCGGTGAGCAGCTGGATGGCTGCGGCGAGCAGGAGGCCGATGAGTACCGCGCCGATCGCGATGAGCTGCGGGTTGCCGTCCAAGGCAGCGATATCTGCGGGGACGCCCTCCAGTTCCGCGAAGGTGTCGGGCAGGTAGAGCAGGGCTGCTCCCACGACGAGGACGGCGGAGATGACCGCTGAGATGAAGAACCCGCGGTTGATCGCCGCCATGGCGTTGGCGTCGCGGGCGCGGGGGGAGACCACGAAGATCCCGATGATCGCGGTGATGACCCCGATCATGGGCACGAGGAGCGGGAAGACGAGTCCTTCCGTGCCGAAGGCGACCCGGCCCAGGACGAGGGAGGCGACGAGGACCACCGCGTACGACTCGAACAGGTCGGCGGCCATGCCCGCGCAGTCGCCGACGTTGTCGCCCACGTTGTCCGCGATAGTGGCGGCATTGCGGGGGTCGTCTTCGGGGATGTGGTGTTCGACTTTGCCTACCAGGTCGGCGCCGACGTCAGCCGCCTTGGTGAAGATTCCGCCGCCGACCCGCATGAACATGGCGAGCAGGGCCGCGCCGAACCCGAAGCCTTCCAGGACGATCGGGGCGTCGGCCCGGTAGATGAGGACTACGAGAGCTGCGCCGAGCAGGCCGAGGCCGACGGTGAACATGCCGGCGACACCGCCGGTGCGGAAGGCGATCCGCATGGCAGCTCGTGCTTCTCCGGCGCGGGCGGCCGCGGCGACGCGGAGGTTGCCGCGCACGGCGAGCCACATGCCGAGGAACCCGGTCATCGCGGAGAAGAGCGCGCCGATCGCGAAGAAGATGGAGCGTCCCCAGCGGACGGCTTCCGTGTCTGCGGGCAACAGGAGAAGCAGCAGGGGAATGATAATGACAAAGACCGCGAGGGTGCGGAATTGGCGTTTGAGATAGGCAGCCGCGCCTTCTTGGACCGCTCGTGCGATATTCTGCATGCGCTCTGTGCCTTGGCTTGCGGCGAGAACCTCACGCACGAGGGTCCCGGCAACAGCCAGCGCGAGCAGTGCCACCGCGAGAACCACGATGACGAGCGTGAGATCCATACCGAGCAGAGCGAGCTCGGCGCCGCTGTCAGCGGCAAGGTTGAGCCCGGTCAATCCGTCCTCCTCCAGACGGGCAGGGCCCCGCCCGGGTGCTCGCTCCGCCGTCCAGGGCTTTCCGGACGGGTCGCCCTCCAGCACGTCAGGCGGGGTCTTGCCGGTGCCTCCATGGTCGGGAAAATCCCCATCGTTTCCGTTGTATTAACGGATTCGATGTGCCGGGAGTCTACGCATCGTTACCCGGAAATGTGAGGTCCCAAAGGAGGTTTTCGAGAAAACCTTGGGGTTTGCGGTCCGACAACACCCCAAAAAATGCGACATTCACCCAACAGAGAGAACAAACTTCTCTTTTGTCGCTTTTTTCGCAAAAAATGACAAAACGCAACAAATAACGCATGGAGCGCATGCGCCACGGCGCTCAAGGCATCCCCGCGGCGCGATCACCCAGCGGCACAGCAATCACGGAACGCACGATTCGCTGCACGCTGCCCGCCACGCCACCGCACGCGGGAGCCTCCTCGGGAAAGATCCGCCCGGGCATCCCCAGCCCGGTCCCCCACCCGCGGAACACCGCTGGGCGCCGCGCTGCGCCCAGCCCGCGCTACGGTCGCAGTCCGAGCCCTGGCCCGTCACCCTCCAGCAGCCCGGACCAGCCGCAGCTCTGCCGGATCAACTTCGGCCGCCCTGCCAGCTTCGATCCGATCAGCCATCGCCCGCGCACAGGCGGCCACCCCCAGCGCATCCACCCCGTGGGGCGCCTCCGCGCCGTACTCGGCCACCCGGTCCGCTCCCCGGCGCAGCAGGCGGGCCGCCCCCACAGTGTTCCCGCGCTGCGCATGCGTCACCCCCACCGCGACCTGGGCCAGTCCGCGCCACAGCTCCCGTTGCGGGCCGTCCACCGACTTCCACACCGCCTCCAGCACCTCGTGGGCGTGGAAGGCGTACCCCTCGTCCAGCAGCCGCTGGGCCTCCCGCAGCCCTTCAGTGGGGGAGAACTCCGCGTCGTCGGGCACCCGCGGCACCCCTGGAGCCCCATACGGCAGCGGACGCCCGTACCGGTCCCGGGGCCGCTGGTTCTGCGCCCGGCCGTCTGCTCTACGGTCCCGGTCACGTCTGTGCTGCGTCATCGGAAAGCCACTCCACAAGCAGTGCATTCACCTGGTCGGGGCGTTCCTGGTGAGGGAAGTGCCCCGCGCCCTCCACCAACCGCAACCGGTAGGGCGCGCGTACGTGCCGCTCCAGTCCGTGCGCTGCCGCAGGCAGGATGAGGGGGTCCGCAACACCGTGCACGTACAGCGTGGGGACCGGACTGGGCTCACGCATGCGTTGCAGGTAACGATAGCCGTCCGGGCGGAACCGGGACCGGAACAGCCACCGGTGATACTCCACCGAGCAGTGGGCCACCAAGGGGATCTGGAACGCTTCCCGGAAACGCTGCTCCGTCTGCGCATCCGGCCAACCCGAGCACGACCAGGCACGCAGCGCCTCGGCCACTGCCTGCGCGTTGCGGGCGACCAGGCGGCGTTCCGGCAGCATCGGCACCTGCAGGCCGAGCAGCTCCCACAGGCCGCGGGCCCGGTGCCAGTGCGCCACAGTCGCCGTAGCCAACTGCACCGGATGAGGCGCCGACAAGGCGACCAGCCGCCGGACTGCACGGGGGTGGCACACACTCATCGTCCAACCGATCAGGCCGCCCAGGCCGTGCCCGACCACGGCCGCATCGGCCTCCCCCAGCACCCGGATCAGCCCGGCGATATCCGAAGCCGCAGTGAACAGGTCGTATCCGCGGGGCGGCTTGTCGCTCGCACCATAGCCGCGCAGATCAACGGCGACCGCGCAGTAGCCCGCTGCAGAAAGCGCGGTGATCTGCTGCTCCCACGCCCACCAGAACTGCGGAAAACCGTGGAGCAGCACGACCAGCGGCCCCGTTCCGGCCTCCACCACGTGGAACCGGATCCCTCCGGCGCTGACCAGCCGATGGGTCCATGGACCCTCGATCAGAACCGCAGACTCGTCGGGAACGTTGCTGATCCTGTGAATCACTGTTGCGCGGTATGTTCGCGACGCAGTACGGCCTTGGTCTTGTCGAAGGTCTCCTTCGACCGCGGCATCCCGCGGATCTTCTTGTAGGAGCGCACACCGACGATCCCGAGGATGACCGCCACCAGCGTGTACACAAGGGTAACGATCAAGAAGGCCAGCCATCCAGGCAGACCGAACGCGATCAACGCGAACGCGATCGTCATCGAAGCCAGAATGAGGATCAGGTGCGCGACCAAGGCAGCGGTGATGACCAGCGCGGTCCCTTGGACGACCCGGCGGACGTCCGCGGCCAGCTCCGTCCGAGCAAGTTCAAGCTGCAGGCTCACCAGATGGCTGAGGTGACCGGTCACCTCAGAGGTGAGTTCTCCCAGTGAACGCCGGGGCGCGTCGACGTCCACCGGCTTCCGGCCACCCGTGTTGGTTTTGGACACCGCGGCGGCTCCTTCCATCGGACACATCTCTGGGGAATCCTTGCATAGTTCCCTGCGGCCAGTCCGCTACCGTGCGGGTGCGCGGCGTGTGTCCCCATGGCGTGCGCCCGCGGCCGGCACCGCTCTAGGACTCCCCCGGTCGCGCGCCCCGGCACCACCTCGGCGTAGGGTGCATAACGTGAACGCTGTGCCGACCGATCCTCTGATGCGGATCGCCGAAATTCCCGAGGTCGCTCGCGCGGTCGATGAAACCCGCAGCCTCGTTGACATGCTGATCGGGCAACGGGTGCTGCGCCGCCGCGGCAGCGACGTCTCCATGGAAGCGGCTCTGCGCGGGGCCCGTGCCTCAGCCGTGCTGGAAGGAGCCGACGTCTCCCTCGAGCAGGTGCGCTTCGGGGAGAGCGACGATCCCCGGGTGCGGGGGTCGGTGCGGGTCTCCGGGGAGCTCGGGCTGCTGGTGGAGACCTGGTCTAAGGCGCCCCGCCAGGTCCTGGCCCGCCTGCACGTCCTGGCCGCCTCCGACGTGGTCGCGCCCGAAGCGCTGGGCCGTCCCCGCCGCGACGGGGACGACGTGACCGATCCCCTCGAGCTGGGCTCGCCGCCGCCCGCGTCCGAAGTCATCGCCCGGCTGGAGGCGTTGACTTCCCTGCTCACTGCGCGGACCGAGGCGCCTGCCGTGGTGGTCGGCGCGATCGTGCACGGGGAACTGCTGGCGCTGCGCCCCTTCGGCTGGGGGGACGGCATCGTCGCGCGCGCCGCGGAACGGTTGACCTTGATGGCGCGCGGCCTGGACCCCAACTCGCTGGTCCCTACCCAGTTGGGGCACGAGCAGCGCCGTGAGCACTACGCTGCTGCGCTGCGCGGCTATATGACCGGGACCCCGGAGGGTGTGGCGGGGTGGGTAGTGCACTGCGCACAAGCGGTCATGGAAGGGGCACGCGACTCGCTTGCCACCTGTGAAGCCATCCGGCGCGCCACGACCCGACGCTAAACCGGTGGGGGACGCTGCGTACCGGCAACCGCAGCAACGAAAAGGAAACAGCGCGGTAGCACCGTGGCATCAACGGCAACAATCCGGAAAAACGGCAAAAAACACGCAACAAGGGCGATGCCGGGACATCCCTGAGTGGGAGGTTCACAGCATCGCCCATACCACGCCGGACTGGGCTAACATGCGTGCATTATCGCTAGTCTGACCAGGCGGTTCCCTGATCTCGACGGGCCACTCACGGCGCGGTGACGCGTGGGTACCCAGTTGCGGCGTGTCCGATGGGGCGACCCCATCGATTACTTCCTTTCTACGCCTGGTCAGACAGCTTGGAAAAGGGCCGGAAGGCTATTTTTTCGTCAAGTAGGTAAAGTGACTCGATAACTTTACGTATATTATCTATTACTCGGAGGGTCGATCCGGCTGGAGACCGCGGAGAACACCCCGTTCCCGCATGGGAAACGGCACTCCTACGATTGCCCTCCCCATTGACCTCACCGGATACGGGACCGACTCTTCCCCCCGGAGTCGGACCGTCGGACGGCCCCCGCCTTTCCCCCCTGGCGGGGGCCGTCCCCTTGGACGCCGGAGCTTTCCCGGCCCGGCACTGCTGTGCAGCACCCTTGTCAACCGTGGTTATCCACAGCTCGCACAGTTCGGCTTCGCACCGCCCAGACAGCTACGGAAGCGTGGACACCCGGCACACCGCTGTCTTGGGAGGTCCGCGATGCCGTCCACATCTTCCGCACGTCCCCTGTTCCTCACCGACGATCCGGCGCTCCTCGACGACCTGCTCCGCCTCGCTGCCGCAGCCAACGTCGACGTCACCGTGGTCTCCTCTGCGGCACGGAGCAGCCGCTACTGGGCGCAGGCACCTCTCGTCGTCGTCGGCACCGACCTGGTGGGCGTGCTCGCCCGCGCCGAACCGCCCCGGCATGCGCACGCGGTCGTGGTCAGCCGCACCCCCCTCTCCCCGGCCCTGGACTTCAGCGTCTACCCCGACGCCATGCGGATCGGCGCCCGAGACGTTCTCGTCCTACCCGATGCAGAACAGCAGCTGGTGGCGCTCCTCACCGAATCCACCGACCATGCCGGGGAAGAAGCCCTGGTCGTCTCCGTGATCGGCGGCCGGGGCGGGGCCGGAGCAAGCCTGCTCGCCGCGGCACTCGCGCTCGCCGGGCACCGTGCCGGACTGCGCACCGCACTGGTCGACGCCGATCCGCTCGGCGGAGGACTCGACATCCTGCTGGGTGCCGAGCACGTGCCCGGATCCCGCTGGGAGGAGTTCAGCAACCGACAGGGACGCATGCTCTGGCCAGCACTCCGCGACTCGCTGCCCCACATCCACGGTCTTCCCGTGGTGACCTGGACCCGGCACGGCCCGTACGCCCCGATTCCCCCACAAGCCATGCGCACCGTGCTCCACGCCGCTACCCGGGGATGCCAGATGCTGGTCGTTGACCTGCCCCGGGCCCTCGACGCCGCTGCGGAAGAAGTACTGCGCCGCACCACGGTCGCCCTGATGATCCTCCCCGCTGAAGTGTCTGCCGTCGTGGCCGCGGAACGGCTGCTGCCCGCCCTCCGGGACTCCGTTGCGGACCTGCGGCTGGTGGTCCGCGGCGCAACCCCCGACATCCTGTCCGCGGAATCGGTGGCGTCCTCGCTCAAACTGCCCCTCGCCGGAGACCTCCCCGACGACACTGAACTGCCCCGCCTCCTCGACCAAGGGGAACTGCCCACGCGCCGCACCCGGTCCCCTCTCGTCGCGTTCAGCGAAGCATTCGTCGCCCACCTGTGCCCGGAACGGGTCCGGTCGGCATGAGCAGCCAACTTTCCCTTTCCGGAACAGCGGTGGCGCGACTGCTCGAAGCAGTCCGCACCCGGCTCATGCGCGAGTCGGTGGAACCGACCCCCGCCGCGGTAGCCGCCGCAGTCCGCGCGGAAGACACCACCCTGGGCGACGCCGAAGTGCTGGCGCTCTCCCGGCTCCTCCGCGCCGACCTCACCGGTGCCGGACCGTTGGAACCCTTGCTCGCCGCCCCGGACATCACCGACATCCTGGTCAACGGCCCGCACGAGATCTGGGTGGACGACGGCACCGGGCTGCGCCGCGTCAACGACATTGGCTTCCCCGACGACGACGCGGTGCGCCGCCTAGCGCAACGGCTGGCAGCCCAGGCCGGCCGCCGCTTGGATGCGGCGGAACCGTGGGTGGACGCCCAGCTCCCCTCCGGGGCGCGGCTGCACGCGGTCCTGCCCCCGGTGTCCCCGGAAGGTCCCCGGCTGTCGCTGCGGCTGCCCCGCCACCGCGTGTTCTCCCTTCCGGAACTGGTTTCCTTGGGCACGCTTCCCCCGGCAGGGGCGGCTCTGCTGCATTCCCTCGTGGCCTCCCGGTGCGCTTTCCTCATCTCCGGCGGCACCGGCACCGGGAAGACCACGCTGCTGTCCACCCTGCTGTCCCTTGCCGCTCCCACCGAGCGGCTGGTGCTGGTCGAAGACGCTGCCGAGCTCCGCCCCGACCACCCCCACGTGGTCCGATTGCAGTCGCGTCCACCCAACATCGAAGGGCGCGGCGGAGTGGAACTCCACGAACTCGTCCGCCAAGCACTGCGGATGCGCCCCGACCGGCTCATCGTCGGCGAAGTGCGCGGCCCCGAAGTCGTCTCCTTGCTGCACGCCCTCAACACGGGCCAGGAAGGCAGCGCGGGGACCCTGCACGCCAATACCGCAGCCGACGTCCCCGCCCGTATCGAAGCACTGGGGTGCGCGGCCGGGTTGAGCCGCGAAGCCGTGCACAGCCAGCTCGCCGCCACCCGCGCACTCGTCGTCCACCTGGTCCGCCCGCCCAGCGGGCCACGCCGCGTCGCCCAAGTGTGCGTTCTGCGCCGCGGGTGCGACGGCCTGGTGGCAGCGGTACCGGCGGTCACCTTCACCGCGCACGGCGACCTGGTGCACGACACCGCGTTCCCCGAATTGTGCGACCGGATCGCTGTACCGCCGGGGAGGGGGCAGTGACCATGCTCGCCGACGGGATCGCCCGCTACGGGATGGTGGTGTGGACGGCCGGCTGGCTGGGCTGCGCCGTGGTGTGGGTACTGCCGTCCGCCGCCGAACTCCGGTTGCGGGCGCTCACTACCGCTCGCGCTCCGCGTCCTTCACTGCGTGCCCTGGCAGCAGTGGTGCGGCGCCGTTTGACGCACCGCCCCGGGCTGCTGGCGCGCCGCCGCCTGCGCGGCTGCGCTGACGTGTGCCGGGCTATCGCCGCGGAGCTCCGCTGCGGCAGCTCCCCGGGGAAGGCGCTCGCCGCCGCACTCCGCGGCGCTGACCCGCTCATCGCGGCGGAACTCGCCGAAGCAGCAGTGCTCGCTGAAGCGGGACACGACCCGGTGCCTGCGCTGCGGGCTGCGTCCCGCCGTCCCGGCGGCACGGCATGGGCGAGCCTCGCGGTGTGCTGGCAGGTCGCTGCCTCGTCCGGCACCGGTGTAGCGGCGGTCGTGGAACGCCTCGCGGACGCGCTGGCACACCAGGATGCGCTCCACCGTGAACTCGACATCCACCTTGCGGGACCACGCACCACCGCGGTGCTGCTCGCCGGGCTTCCCATTGCCGGGCTGCTGATGGCGAGTGCGCTGGGTGGTGCTCCCCTCCTCTTCTTGTTCACCACACCGCTCGGATGGGGCTGCCTGTGCGCCGGGATCGCGCTCAACGCCGCGGGCGTGTGGTGGACCCGGCGTCTCGTCCACCGAGTGCTGCGCACCGCGGGAATGTGAACGGAGGCACCTGTGACGGGTCTCGATGTCGCTGTCATCGCGCTGGCCGCTGGAACGGGCGCGCTCGCGGTCGGAGACGGCCGGTCGCCCGCAGAACGGCGGCTCGCCGCCTTGTCGGCCCCTGCCCTACGCCGCCCACCCCGGCTTCTGCCCCGGCTTCCCCGCATGCTCGCCGCTGCTGCCGTACTCGCGGCCTGCTGGGCGCTGGGCGGGGCAGGACTCGGCTTGTTCGGGAGCGCACTCCTCGCCGGGTTCGTGGTGTGGCGGCGGAAACGGGCCGCAGCGTCCCCACCGTCCGCCGGGCGGGACACGGAGATCACGGCCGTGCTGCCCCTGGCCCTGGACCTGTTGGCGGCCGGGCTGCGCGCGGGAGCACACCCCACCGACATGGTGGCGGCGGTAGCCCAGGCTCTCGGCGGGCCGCTCGGTACCGCGCTGGACGGGGTGGCCCGGCAGTTACGGCTCGGCGCCGATCCGGCGCGCGCCTGGCAGAGTCTGCACGCCCCCGCAGAGCTGGCCGCGGTAGGCCGGGCCCTGGCCCGGGCAAGCCACACTGGCGCCCCACTGGCCGACGTGGTGGAGTCCCACGCCGCCGACTGCCGCCGTACCGCCCGCGCGACAGCCCTCGAGCTGGCCCACCGCACCGGGGTAGCCGTCGTCATCCCCCTGGGTGTGTGCTTTCTGCCCGCGTTCGTCCTCCTCGGCGTGGTGCCCCTGGCCGCGGGCCTCGTGTCTGGTCTGGTCCTTCCCTGACCGCCCAGCGGCCTTACCAGCGCCGGTCTCGAGTTATCCACAGCCGCGTCTTCCCCCGCCGCACGCCCCGTATCGCCCGGCCACGCTAAACGCTGTGTCGGGCTGTTACGCCCTCGCCTTGTACGGAGGTTCCTGTGTCTGCTGCTCCTGTTCTGCTGCTCCGCTGTCTTCTTCGGTCCGCTGGCCGCGGCCGCGACACCGGAATGGCCACATCCGAATACGCCCTCGTCACTGTGGCGGCCTGCGCGTTCGCCGCGGTCCTCTACGCCATTCTGACCAGCGCTGAGCTCCGCACCGCCCTCACCCGCATGGTCATCGACGCTCTCGGGATGGGTGGTTGAGCCGATGCGCCGCCCTCCCACGGCCCGTCCCACAGCCCCGGCACGCCAGGGCACCAGTGCCCTGTTCCGGGACCGGGGAGCGGTGACCGCGGAAACCGCGGTGGTGCTCCCCGGGCTGGCGCTGCTGCTGGGCGTCGCGCTCTGCTGTGTCCACGCCGCAGCAGCCCACGTGGCGTGCGTGGACGCTGCCCGGGTGGGGGCCCGCGCGCTCGCGCGCGGCGACGACGAGGCAGTCGTCCGCTCCCTTGTCGCCCAGGCCGGTCCCCCGGAGGCCACGGCGGAACTGTCCATGGCGGAAGGTTTCGCCCGGGTAGAGGTCACTGCCCCGGTCCGGATCATCCCCGGGCTGCCTCCGACAGTGCGGGTCAGCGGCACCGCCGCGATCCCCGCGGAACCCGAGGTGGATGCTCTAGCGGTGAGGAGTGCTGATGCGCCCTCCAGCCCTTGATCGCGGCTCCGGCACCGTGTGGGTGCTCACCTTCGCCATGCTGGTCTGGGCGTGCGTAGTCGCAATCGTCGTGGTGGCGAGCGTACGCGTGGACCGGCACCGGGCTGCTGCCGCCGCTGACCTCGCCGCCCTCGCCGGGGCGGAGCAGGCCGCCTCGGGGGCCGACCGGGCCTGCGCGGTGGCCCGCCGCACTGCGCACGCGAACCAGGCCCGGCTGGTCGACTGCACCGTGTCTGGGCTGACTGTTACGGTCACCGTAGCGGTGCCGGGCCGTATAGGACCAGCGCAGCTCACCGCAGTCTCCCGGGCTGGTCCGGTCGGCGCAGAGCACAAGGCTGTATCCCCGGCCTGGCTAGGCCGCTTCCAGCAGCGCGTCCAGGAGCCGGACCGCTCCCGGCTTGCTGAGCGGCTCGTTGCCGTTACCGCATTTGGGCGATTGGATGCAGGACGGGCACCCGGTAGCGCACTCGCAGGCCGCGATCGCGTCCCGTGTGGCGCGCAACCAGTCCCGCGCAGCGGCGTAGCCGCGTTCCGCGAACCCTGCGCCTCCCTCGTGCCCGTCGTAGACGAAGACGGTGAGCAGCCCGGTGTCGGGGTGCAGCGCAGTGGACACCCCGCCGATATCCCACCGGTCGCAGGTGGCGAACAGCGGCAGCAGGCCGATCGACGCGTGCTCGGCTGCGTGGGCGGCGCCGCGCAGCTCCACCCCTTCGTCCCGCAGCCGTTCCTCAGCGTCCGGACCGACCGTCCACCACACCGCCTGCGACTCCAGGACCCGCTCCGGCAGTTCCAGCGGACGCTCGTCCAGGACCGCCCCGGTGCGCAGGTCGCGTCTCAGATAGCTCACCACTTGGCGGGCCACCCGCACTTTCCCGAAGCACACTGTGGCTTCCCCCCACCGCTCCTCGCGCGCGGTGGTGAGGATGTCGATGTGGGTGACCTCCCGCGCCCAGGTGCTGTAGCCGGGGTCTTCGCCGCGCACCAAGGCGATTCCGCTCTCCAAGTCCAACGCGGAGACCACATAGCTGAACCCTTGGTGCAGGTAGACCGCGCCGGGATGCACGGCCGAGCTCGCCGTGGCCTCGTCCACGGAGCCCAGCAGCACGCCGCTGTCTTCGTCCACGATCTGGACCGGCGCCCCGCCCGACCCCCGGATATCGGCCAAGGTGGAGGCCCGTTCCCGACGCGTCCAAAACCAGCCTCGAGGGCGGCGGCGCAGCAGCCCTCGGCCCACCAGCTCGGCAACCACATCGGACGCGTTCGGACCGAAGATCGGCAGTTCTTCCGGGGCGAGCGGAAGTTCCTCGGCTGCGGCACACAAGTGCGGGGCGAGCACATAGGGGTTGTCCGGGTCCAGGACCGTCGCTTCCACGTCCTGCCCGAAGATCGCGTCGGGATGGTGGACCAGGTAGGTGTCGAGCGGATCGTCCCGTGCGACGAACACGGCCAACGCGTCACGGCCGCTCCGGCCGGCCCGCCCGGCCTGCTGCCACAGCGAGGCCCGCGTCCCCGGCCAGCCGGCGAGCACCACAGCGTCCAGTCCGCTCACGTCCACCCCCAACTCAAGCGCGTTGGTGGTGGCCAGTCCCAGCAGCTCCCCGGACCGCAGGCGCTGCTCCAGCCGCCGCCGGTCCTCAGCCAGGTAGCCGCCCCGGTACGCGGCTACGCGCCGGGCCAGCTCTGGGCGCCCCGCATCGGCCAGTGCCCGCTGCGCCGCCAGCGCAACCAGTTCAGCCGCCTGCCGGGACCGCACGAACACCAGAGTGGACACCTCATGGGACACCAGGTCAGCCAACAGTTCCGCGGCGACCGCTGTCGCCGTGCGCCGCAGGGGCGCCCCCTGCTCCCCGGTCTTCTCCGTCAGCTCCGGCTCCACGAGAGCGAACCGCAGCGAGGCGCGCGCCGAACCGTCCCCGGTGACCGCGACCACGGGAAGCCCGGTGAGCTGCTGCGCTGTCTCCGCCGGCGTCGCCGTGGTCGCCGACGCCAGGATGAACCGCGGCTCGGCACCGTAGCAGCCGCACACCCGCCGCAGCCGCCGCAGGATCTGCGCGACATGCGACCCGAACACTCCCCGATAGTGGTGGGCCTCATCCACCACGACATAGCTGAGCCGGCGCAGAAACCCCGCCCAGACCGGGTGGCGCGCCACGATCGAACGGTGCAGCATGTCAGGGTTGGTCAGCACGTAGTTGGCGTGCGCCCGGGCCCAGGACCGTTCTTCCATCGGGGTGTCGCCGTCGTAGACGGCAGCCCGCACCCCGGGCAGCGCCAGCTCCGCGAGTTTGCGCTCCTGGTCGGCGGCGAGTGCTTTGGTGGGAGCCAGGTAGAGCACGCTGCCGCCCTCGGCGATCGCCGCGGTGCACGGCAGCAGAAAACCCAACGACTTCCCGGAAGAGATGCCAGTGGCTATGATCACATTGCTGCCACTGTGAGCCAGGTTCGCTGCCCGCACCTGGTGCGACCAGGGCTTCGCTACACCTGACTTGACCATGCGTTCCACCACCGCAGGCGACGCCCAGCCCGGCCAGTTCTCCCTCACCCCGGGACTATTCGTCAGGCTTTCCACATGGGTCACCTGCGCGGTGCGGGTATGGTCACGCCGCAGCCGTTGGAGAACCGGCTCCCAACGGTTCACACCCGACACCCTCCACAGGATCGTGCGCCTTGGTTATTCGGGACCGCAGTTGATAGCTGAACGATTTCAGTGTGACATCTGGGGGTACGACTGGCGCTACGGCGTGGTTTTCTTGACTTTGCCATAGATACAACAGCCTGGCGTGATTGAATTTCGTCCGAAGAGGGTAACGCCCGGCAGAGGATCCCTCGCGAGTTTTCGCTGTTCGGTGCTGGAGGACCAGTGGACTTGAAGCTTGATCACCACACCCAAGACGACACCGAGGTCGTCGTCGTCGAAGGGGAAATCGACGTCTATACGGCGCCTCGCCTGCGAGAGCTCCTCATCGACCTGGTGAACAAGGGCCACCACCACCTCATCGTCAACATGGAGAAGGTGGAGTTCCTCGACTCGACCGGGCTCGGTGTGCTTGTGGGCGGTCTCAAGCGCGTGCGGGCCCACGACGGCACCCTGGACTTGGTCTGCACCCAGGAGCGGATCCTGAAGATCTTCCGGATCACCGGTCTGACCAAGGTCTTCGGTATCTACGAGTCGGTGCAGGAGGCCATCGACAAGCGCAAGTCGAAGCAGTCGTAAGCCAACGATGGCGGTTGTCCAACTCACGATTAGCGCGCTGCCCGCGCATGTCCGCACCGCCAGGCTCATGGCTACGGCCGTGGCCCGGCGGGCGGGTGTCAGCGAGTCGACCCTCGACGAGATTCGCCTGGCCGTGGGCGAGGCGTGCTCCCGCGCCGTGGAGGCTCATCGCACCCACTGCCCCGACCAGCCGATCAAGCTGGAGTTGATCGACAGTTCCGGCCCGACGGGACCCGGTGGCCCCTCAGGTCCCGATCGGATCAACGGCAGCCGTTCCGGCCGCTTCGAAGTGGTCGTTTCCGACCACGCCCCAGCCAAGGAGAACGGCGCTCCAGCGTTCAACGGTTTCGAGGGCGGGCCGCACGCTTCGCTCGGTGAATCCCTCACCTCAGGCGGGTTCGGCGGATTGTCACCTGATGTCGGCCTTGCCGTCATCCGCGGTTTGGCTGACGAGGTGAGTATCGAACCCAGCGAGAACGGCACGGTGATCCGCATGAGCTGGCCGTTGGCCAGTAACGAGGCGGACATCTCCGAGGCGCATGGACTCGACTGACGCCTTCCGCACGTCCACGGGCGTCTCATGGTGAGACGCCCGTAATTCCTTCCCCCGTCCCCTCAAGCACCACACAAATCCGCCATGGCAGCGGTGCGCCTAGTCGCATTCCTGAGTGGACACCGGCGTGGTAGCGCGGATTCCCGCTTCCGCGTTCGCGGCAACCTCTTCTGCGGTCAACACGTAACCGGTTTCTTCGTCATTGGTGGCGGCCGCGAACACCACCCCGTACACGGTTCCCCGGGGTGAGAGCAGCGGCCCCCCAGAGTTTCCCGGCTGGATCACCGCGCGCACCTGGTAGATTTCCCGGCTCACCTGCTGGGAGTGGTAGAAGTCGGGTCCCCGTGCGGTCTGCTCGGCGCGGATCCGGGCGGGGACCACGGTGAACCCGCTGTCCCGGGGGAAACCGGCGACGACCGCGTCGTCGCCTTTCTTCGCCTGCATTTCGAATTCCAGCGGCTCCAAGTCGAGACCGGGCACGGCGAGCACCGCAAGATCCTGTTGGGGGTCGTAGAGGACCACGATCGCCTCGTACTGGGTACCGTCCCGGGTGACGATCCGCAGCTCCTCTTCCACCCCGGCCACCACGTGCGCGTTCGTCATGACACGCTCGTGCGCGTAGACGAACCCGGTGCCTTCGACCCGACGCTGGCAGGAGGGCGCGTTCCCCAGCACTTTGACGACGCTCTGGCTTGCCCGCCGCAGCTCTTCAGTGTTGAGCACCGACGGGTCGGGTTCCGCGACCTCCGCGGGCTCGCTGGTGCCCAACCCGCTGAAGACCTGCGGGAAAGCGCTCTGGTCGACGATCCTGTGGAAGGTGGAAAACCAGGTCTGCGCCGGATCAGGCATGACCCGGTCCACCGTCCGCAGGATCCGCGAATTCTGCACCTGCTCGGTGACCAGAGGAATCATCGAGTTAGCGACGGCGCTCCCCACCAGCCAGGACACCAGCAGCACCGACAGGGTGCTCACCAGGGCCCCGCCCATGGCGTCGAGGATCCGCGCCGAGTTCCACGTGACCCGGTTGCGGATGAGCGCGCCCAGATAGGAAGTGAAGAACTGGCCGAGCGCGGCGAACAGGAACACCATCGCGATCGCGATGAGCGCCTGCTGCGTGGGGTTGGGGACGAACGCTTGGATGACCGGAGGCGCGCCGAGCGCAGCCAGGACTCCCCCGCCGATGAAGCCCACAAAACTCAGGACTCCGACAATGAACCCCTGCCGGTAGCCCGAGATCGCGAAGACGATAATGAGCACGACGAGGATCGCGTCCAGCACACCCGCTCCTCTCCGCTGTCCCCAAGGTTGTTTTAAGGTGTGCCGCCACCGTCTCGGGCCACGGGTCGGAACACGTCGATGACTTCCACATTCTGGTCACGCCACGGCCGTTCCCACCCGCCCAACACGAGCAGACGATCCAGTATCCCAGCGGTGAATCCCCACACCAGCATGCCGCGCACCCGGAACGCCGGGCCGGTGCGCCCGTTGGACAGCACTGTACGCACCCGGTTGGCCGGGTCGGCGAGCTCTGCGATGGGGACACGGGTCACCGAGGCGACTTCGTCTGTGTCGACGGCACGCACTTCAGAAGGGGTGTGCCACCACGCCAGCACAGGGGTGACGCGGAACCCTGTGGGAGGAATGTAGAACTCCGGCAGGGTGCCGAGCACGTGGACTCCGTCGCGGACCACCCCCGTTTCCTCTTCGGCTTCCCGCAGGGCACAGTCCACTGGCCCGGCGTCCTGCGGTTCGAGCGCCCCTCCGGGGAAGGCGGGCTGCCCCGAGTGGCGCCGCAGCCCCGTGTTGCGTTGGATGAGGAGTACGTCGGGCCCGGCTTCGCCTTCCCCGAACAGCAGCAGGACCGCGGAGCTGCGCCCACCGGAAGCTGGGGGCCGCATCTCGACGGGCACCGGCATCCGCTTCGCGGCCTCGGTCAGTGACAGCAGCCATTCCGGAGTAGTGATCTGCGGTCTCATGAGAACGGCCCCGTCCGTACCAGCCGCCGCGCGGTCTCCTCGTCCACCGGTCCTTCACCGTAGGAGGGGCACAGGTGCTGGAGTTCGCAGGCACCGCACGCGGGGCGGCGGGCATGGCAGACTCGGCGCCCGTGCCAGATGAGCCGGTGGGATAGCATCGTCCACTCCTCGGGCGGGAACAGGGCAGCGATCTCCTGTTCCACTTTCACCGGGTCGGTCTGCCGGGTCATCCCGAAGCGGCGCACAAGCCGTCCGAAGTGGGTGTCGACGGTGAGGCCGGGAACACCGAAGGCGTTGCCCAGCACCACGTTGGCGGTCTTGCGGCCCACACCCGGCAGTTTCACCAAGTCTTCCAACCGGTCGGGAACTTCTCCGCCGTGTTCGTCGCACAACCGCTGGCCAAGCGCGATGATGTTGCGCGCCTTGGTGCGGTAGAAGCCAGTGGAGCGGATGATGTTTTCGAGCTCCTCCTGGTTGGCCGAAGCATAGTCGGCTGCAGAGCGGTAGCGGGCGAACAACACGGGGGTCACCTTGTTGACCCTCCGGTCCGTGCACTGGGCCGACAGGATGGTGGCTACCAGGAGTTCGAGGGGGGTAGTGAAATCAAGCTCACAGTGCGCGTCGGGATACATTCGCGCCAATTCCCGGTTGATTTGTCGGGAACGTCTCATCAAAGCGAGGCGAGTCTCACCCGTGGGCGTGTCGCGCTCCGCTGCGGACGCGTCGCCGCTAGCACCGGGGGAGGAGGAAGCAGTGTATACGTTGCGGGACACTGTTCCAGCCTACGTATCTTTTCTGCTTCGTGCCCGGTCAGCGCGGGATTCCGCGACAGCCTCAGGCTGTGTTATCCGCGGTTTCCTCCCGGCACTCCAGCGGAGTCCGCAGCCACGCCCTCGAGAAACAACTAGGATCGAAGTGCTGACGTCGGCTGTGACGAGCTGCTCGTACCCCCGGTGGGGTCCACCAGGGAACACGCCGGTTTCACAGCTTGTGCGATGTGCGTCACACTGTTGACGGTCAGGCTGCGAGGAGGAATGGTGGACGAGACCAACGAGGTGCTGAGCAAGGCCCCCCTGTTCGAGGCGCTTGACGAAGAAGGCGCGGCCGCGCTGCGTTCTTCCATCACCGAGGTGCGACTCGGCCGGGGCCAGACACTCTTCTCCGAGGGAGACGAGGGTGACCGTCTCTACGTCATGCTCAGCGGAAAGGTCAAACTCACCCGCAAGTCCGCTGACGGCCGTGAGAACCTGCTGGCGGTTCTCGGCCCGGGCGAAATGCTGGGTGAGCTCTCCCTGTTCGACCCGGGACCGCGGACGGCCAGCGCGGTTGCGGTAACCGACGCTGTGTTGGCCGGGCTGGGCCACGACGACTTGCGGCCGTTCATCATGCGGCAGCCCGAGGTCGCCGTCCACCTGCTGAAGGCGCTGGCCACCCGACTGCGGCGGACCAACGACGTGGTGGCGGACCTGGTCTTCACCGACGTTCCCGGCCGTGTCGCCAAGGCCCTGCTCGACCTGGCGGAACGTTTCGGCAAGCAGAGCGAGGACGGGCTCCACGTCCACCACGACCTGACGCAAGAAGAGCTGGCCCAGTTCGTGGGCGCGTCACGCGAAACCGTCAACAAGGCGCTGGCCGAATTCGCGCTGCGCGGCTGGCTGCGGATCGAAGCCAAAGCCGTGGTCCTGCTCGACGTGGAACGGCTGCGTCGCCGCGCCCGCTGACTTCGACCCCGGTCCGACCGCCTCAGTCCCGCGGCGTCGGGCGGTCGGACCGTGCCGGACAACCATCCTCCGCGCAGTAGGAACACCGGTGAAGCGGCCGCTCCGCCGACCCCGGCACGTCGAGTGTGCTCGGCATGCCCGTGCCGCCCGGCCGCGCCGCGGGCAGGCTCAGTCCGCCAGAACCTCCACGGGAACGTCTCCGCGGTCCACGAGGTACCGCACCTGGGCGCGGACGGACGCTTCGGTCGCGGCACGCAGCGCGGGATCCACGTCCGCGTACACCCGGTCCACGATCTCGGCCAGCGTGTCCGCCCCGGCCGCCACCGCGTCACGGATCTGTCCTAGCCGCTCTTCGCGGTGCTGGATGTAAGAGTTCAGCTTCCGCAGCGGATCCGTGCAGACGGGCCCGTGCGCGGGCAGCAGGGCGCGGATGTTCGCGCTATCCACCAGGTCACGCAGCCGAATCAGGGAATTCAAATAGTCGCCCAGGTCTCCGCCGTCTTCTCCGACGATCACCGTGGTGCCCCGCCCCAGCACGGTGTCCCCGGTGAGGACGACGTCGTCCGCAGGCAGGTGGAAGCTCACCGAGTCCGCGGTGTGCCCGGGCGTGCGCAGCACCCGTACCCGCAGTCCGTCTGCTTCGACCACTTCTCCGTCGTCGAGCCCGTCCCCGCTGATGCGATGCGCCGGATCGACCGCGCGCACACGGCAGCCGGTCAGCTCGGAGAAGTACCGTGCCCCCGCGGCGTGGTCGGCATGGCCGTGGGTGAGCAGGGCCTGGGTGACCTGGGATCCCTGCTCTTGCACCATGCGCGCAACACGCTCCAGGTGCCGTTCGTGATGGGGTCCGGGGTCGACCACCAGCACGTTGCGGGCGCCAGGCTCCCGCAGTATCCACGTGTTCGTTCCGTCGAGCGTCATCGGGCCGGGATTCGGGCAGAGAACGCAACTTGCGCGCAGCGTCCCGGAACCGTCGATCCTCATCGCACCTCTTTTCGCGGCATGCCCGACTAGGGGGTCCATCAGAACGGATAATCAACACCATCGGGAACGATCAGCGTGATTCCCCCCGCAGACTTCCGGAACTCCGGTTGCACCGGAACGATCTCCCGTTCCGCGGCCAACACCTCCTCAGGTGTGGCGTATCCGATGAGGCTCTTCAGGTTGGCCACCGTGGGCGGCAGCATCGCCAACTGCCCCGCCCGCCACTGCCGCACCGCCTCCTCCGGGGACATCCACGTGACATGGTCGGCTTCCCCGCCCACGTCGCGAGGCTGCTGGCCTTCCGGCAGGACCGCGACAAAGAACCTGGTGTCGTAGCGGCGCGGCTCCATCGCCGGGGTGATCCACCGCGCCCACGGACACAGTAGATCCGAGCGGAGCACCAGCCCTCGCCGGTCAAGCAGTTCCGCGAGCGACAGGGAACGGTTGAGCAGCGCCTGCCGGTCTTCCTCCCAGTCGTCCCCCCGCGTATCGGCTACCACTTCATTCTCGGAGGGACCGGCCAGCAGCACCCCGGACTCTTCAAAGGTTTCCCGTACCGCCGCGCAGACGAGGGCGCGCGCCAGTGCCTCGTCCGCCCCGAACGCGCGAGCCCACTCCCGGGGCGGCGGCCCGCTCCAGCGGATCGTGTGGTCGCTGTCCCGCGGATCCACCGACCCCCCGGGGAAGGCGTACATGCCCGGAGCGAACCGCATCGAAGCGACCCGCCGCAGCAGGTACACCTCGAGACCTCGATCTGCCTGACGCACCAGCAGCACGGTCGCGGCGTCCCGAGGCCGCACCGGAGTCACCCGCCCCGCGAGCACGTCCCACATGCGGGGAGTGATCTCGCCGCTGCCAAGGTGGCGGATGACCTCACCCTCCGAGAGAGTCGCTTCTTCGGAGGGAGACACGGGAGCGGAGGAAGGCTTCTCCTCTTCTTCCCGCCGGCATTCTGAATGGTTCGCTGACACGGAGCCTCCTCCCCGGGGGACGGTGACGTTGCCTGGTCGGACCGGACTAGTCGACCTCGACGATCACCTCAACCTCGACCGGGGCGTTCAACGGGAGCACGGCCACACCCACCGCGCTACGCGCATGCTTGCCGGCTTCGCCGAACACCTCGGTGAACAGTTCACTGGCCCCATTGATGACCTGCGGCTGGCCGGTGAACGACGGGTCGCTGGCCACGAATCCCACGACCTTGACCACGCGTTTCACCCGGGACAGTTCGCCCACCTCGGCTTTGATGGCGGCGATCGCGTTCAACGCGCACACCGCGGCCAGCTCCTTGGCCTGCTCCGGGTCGACGTCGGCCCCCACTTTGCCGGTCGCACGGAGCTCCCCGCCGACCACCGGAAGCTGCCCGGAGACGTAGACGTGGCTCCCGCTGCGCACGGTCGGCAGGTATGCGGCCACGGGAGGGACCACCTCGGGCAGGGTGTGCCCGAGCTCCGCCAATCGTGTCTCAGGGGTCTTCGTCGTCATTTCTTCTCGCGCTTCAGGTAGGCGACCAACTGCTGGTTGCGCGGGTCATCGCCGATCGTGGGGCCGGGGATCACCGTGACCAATTCCCACCCGTCTTCGCCCCAATTGTCCAGAATTTGCTTGGTTGCGTGCGACAACAACGGCACAGTCGCGTACTCCCACTTCGTCATGGCGCCAACCTTATAGCGACCGTTCCCCGCACGGCAGGGGTCCATGACCCTTACCAGCACCATCACTCCCGGCGGCGGCAGGGCGAGACCTCAACCCGCAGTGCATAGACTCCGTGGGGTGAGCTCACGCGATCGCGATTGGGACGGAGTCCGCCTCCACGTCGTCACCGGCAAAGGAGGCACCGGGAAAACCACCGTCGCCGCAGCACTCGCTCTAGCCCTGGCCGCGGAAGGCGGCAAAGTGCTGCTGGTGGAAGTTGAAGAACGGCACGGCATCGCCCCGCTCTTCGGCCTCGACTCGCTGTCCTATGCGGAACGCGAAATCGCCGCCGCCGACAACGGCGGCACGGTCTACGCGCTCGCCGTCGACGCTGAGGCAGCGCTCCTGGAATACCTGGAGATGTTCTACGGCCTGCGCCGGGTCGGCGGTGCACTCCGCCGCTTCGGCGTCATCGACTTCGCCACCACGATCGCGCCCGGCGCCCGCGACATCCTCCTGACCGGCAAAGTCACCGAAGCAGTGCGCCGCCGCACCCCGCAGAGTGCCCGGCACGACGGTCCCGGCCCGTACGTCTACGACGCCGTAGTGCTCGACGCCCCGCCCACCGGCCGCATCACTCGTTTCCTCAACGTCACCGCCGAAGTCTCCGGCCTGGCCCGGGTAGGCCCGGTCCGCGACCACGCCGCCCGGGTCATAGACGTCATCCGCTCCCCCGAAACCGTGGTGCACTTCGTCACCCTGCTCGAAGAAATGCCGGTCCAAGAATGCGTGGAGGGAATCGCGGAGGCACGCGACGCAGGACTGCATGTGGGAGGCATCCTGGTGAACATGGTCCGCCCCGCGCTGCTAGAGGACTCCGTGCTCGCCGCAGCGTCCCAAGGTGTCGTCGACGTCGCCGCGCTCACCCGCGGCCTTCAGGCCGCCAGCCTCCCCGACCCGTCCCGTCTCGCCCAGGAGCTGTCCAAAGAAATCGTGGAACACGCCCGGCACATGCGAGTAGCAGCCGAAGCCCGCAGCCGGCTCGCCGCAGCCGGACGCCCCTGCTACGACGTCCCTTTCCTCGACGACGGGGTCGACCTTGACGGCCTCCGCCGACTCGCCCGCGAACTACGCGACCAGGGGGCAGTGTGAACCCCACCCCTCCCCGCACCCTCGACGTGGACGACCTCCTCGACAACCCCGGCACCCGAATCGTGGTGTGCTGCGGCTCCGGAGGCGTCGGCAAGACCACCACGGCCGCGGCCCTGGCCTTGCGCGCCGCAGAACGCGGACGGCACACCGTGGTGATCACCGTGGACCCGGCCCGCCGACTCGCCCAATCCCTGGGACTGACCGAACTGGACAACACCCCGCGCCCGGTCCCCGGTGTCGCGGACAGCAACGGCGGATCACTGCACGCCATGATGCTGGACATGAAACGCACCTTCGACGAGACCGTCGAAGCGCACGCAGACCCCCAGCGGGCGGAGCAGATCCTCAACAACCCCTTCTACCAGTCCTTGTCGTCCAGCTTCGCGGGCACGCAGGAGTACATGGCGATGGAGAAGCTGGGCCAGTTGCGGCGTTCCGACGAATGGGACCTCATCGTCGTCGACACCCCGCCCAGCCGGTCCGCACTGGACTTCCTCGACGCCCCCAAACGGCTCGGCAGATTCCTCGACGGCCGCCTGGTCAGATTCCTGGGCACCCCCGCACGCGGCGGAGCCTTCCGCCTGCTCGGCGCAGGGTTCGGCCTGGTGACCGGGGTGATCACGAAGATCCTCGGCACCCAGCTCCTCAAAGACGTGCAGTCCTTCATCGGCGCGTTCGACGCTGTCTTCGGCGGATTCCAGGAACGGGCCGAACAGACCTACCGGATCCTGCAAACCGAAGGCACCGCGTTCCTCGTCGTGGCCGCACCCGAGCTCGACGCGCTGCGGGAAGCCTCCTACTTCGTGGCACGGCTCTCCGCAGAACAGATGCCGCTGGCCGGCCTGGTCCTCAACCGCGTCCAACAGGTCCACGCCGACCTCTCAGCGGAACAAGGCTCGGCCGCGGCGGAGCTGCTCGAAGCAACCGGGGAGCATCCCCTCGCCGCCGCGGCACTCCGCCTGCATGCCGGACGGGTCCGACAGCGGAACCGGGAGCAGCGACTGCGCAACCGGTTCGCTGCGGACCATCCTGACGTTGCGATAGCGGAAGTCCCGGCCTACCCGGAAGACGTCCACGACCTGGACGCGCTCCGCGCGATCGGCCGGGCACTCGCTGGTGTGTCCACCGTGCCGTAACGGCCCGGTGCCCTCAGGAAGGGGCGGCTGCTCCCCTCGGTCGCGTGGACGCCGCGTCTCCTCTCACCACGTGTCCTCGACAAGAGCAGCCCCACCCCACACCCTCCCAATGAATGGTGGACGGACCTGTCCCGCGCTTGCACGGCTCCGTCCGGAAGACGGCTGGTTCCCCCGTCTTGCTCTGTCGCTGCCGAAAACCACCCTCCACGGTCTCCGGAACGTGCACCGGGGGCGCGGGCGGCCACGGGCTTCCTCCCTGCCCGTGGTGCCGTCAACCCTTGACGAACTGGTCCTTAGCAGCCCCGGACTGCTGGTAGTGCTGCCGGGCGTCTTCGAGCAGTGCCCGCCACGAGGTCACCTCGGGGCGGCGCCGCAGCAGAGCCCTCCGCTCGCGTTCGGTCATCCCTCCCCAGACACCGAACTCGATCCGGTTGTCCAGCGCGTCAGCCAGACACTCGGTGCGGACCGGGCACCCCCGGCAGATGAGTTTGGCCCGGTTCTGCGCGGCCCCCTGGACGAACAGCGAGTCGGGGTCGATCTCCCGACAGGCAGCACGCGCAGCCCAGTCTGTACTCCACATGTGCCCCACTCCCAAAGATCATCATGTGTTGTGTGCTGTGACAGAAGCCAGCCGACGGGCGCGGACATCGACTGGCACGGAGGAACAGAGACGACCTCTGCGGGCACACCGGATCGGCTCAACGGGTACGACGGGGTGCGGGGCCCGTATGAGATGTACCGTCTCTTGCATCTCCGCTGGTAAAGAAATTACGGTCCGCACCCCAAAGTCAACAGTCCCCATTAGGCCCATTTCTGATATAGCTCAGGTGGACCATTAAAGCTTTGAAAACTAGTCACCTAGTGACTACCCAGAGTAATAAAGTGCGTGTGGGCGGCGACCCTCCCCAAGTCCCTGATCATGGAAAGATGGGAATCAGGGCTCGCGGATCGACCACATCCGGAACCGACAACAACGCGAAGCCCACGGCGGTTCGTCGCTGTTTTCTCGTTTCCGAACGTAATCTGGACGGGTGGGTCAAGGGACATTGCTGCAGAAACTCGGTCAGTTGTTCGGGGTCTCGGTCGCTGCCGGAGTACTCGTGGCTGCGCTCGCCGCTCCCGCCCTCGGCGGTATCGGCATCGCTGCCCGCAACGTAGCGACCGGCTTCCTCAACATGCCCAGCGAGCTAGAGACCCCGCCGCCGCCCCAACGCTCGATCATCTACGACGCAGAAGGCGGCGTCATCGCTGAGGTGTACGACCGGAACCGGGAACTGGTAGAACTCGACCAGATCGCCCCGATCATGCAGCAGGCGATCATCGCCATCGAGGACAGCCGGTTCTACGAGCACGGCGGCCTCGACATCGTGGGCACCTTCCGCGCCGCCCTGCGCACCATCGCCGGGCGCACCCAAGGCGGCTCCTCCATCACCCAGCAGTACGTCAAAAACGTGCTGATCGAAAGCGCCACATCCCAGGCGGAACAAGAAGAAGCCCGCGAAACCACCCTGGGACGCAAGATCCGCGAACTGCGCTACGCCATCGCGCTCGAACAGCGGATGACCAAAGACGAAATCCTCGAGGGCTACCTCAACATCGCCTACTTCGGGGACGGCGCCTACGGTGCCGAGTCCGCGGCCCAGCACTTCTTCAGCGTCAGCGCCAGCGAACTCAACCTCAACCAGGCTGCCACCCTGGCCGGTCTCGTCCGCTACCCCGAGCTGTACAACCCCCGCCTCAACCCGGACCAGGCCCAAGAACGGCGCGACGTGGTCCTCGACCGGATGGTCGCCACCGGGGTGATCACCGAAGAAGAAGCCGAGAAGACCAAAGCGCAAGACCTGGAACTCGACATCTCCACGCCCAGCAACGGGTGCATGCCCAGCAAGCAGCCGTTCTTCTGCGACTACGTGATCCAGGAGATCGAGAAGAACGAAGCGTTCGGGGAGACCGAAACCGAACGCGCCCGCTGGCTGCGCACCGCAGGCCTGGAGATCTACACCACGCTCGACCCCGACATGCAGGAGGCTGGGCAGAAAGCCGTAGACAAGTGGGTGCCGCGCAAGAACGAAGCCCGCAAGGTCGCCGCCGAAGTCTTGATTGAACCCGGCACCGGGGAGATCCGGGCCATGGTGCAGAGCCGCAACTACGGCCCCGACGAAAGCAAACTCGGCGAAACCTCCATCAACTTCACAGCCAACGCCGACCGCGGCGGCAGCACCGGCTTCCAAGCCGGCTCCACCTTCAAAGCCATCACCCTGGCCGCGGCCCTCGAAAAAGGACTGCCGTACAGCACGTCCTTCACCTCGGGCAGCACCATCACTGTCACCGGCCAGAAGAACTGCGACGGCAACACTCTCGCCCCGTGGACAGTGAGCAACTCCAGCGAAAGCGGCGGCGCCGCCACCCACAACATGGTGTCGGGCACCAAAGGCTCGGTGAACACCTACTTCGCCCAACTGCAGAAACGGGTCGGCCTGTGCAACGTCATCAAAATGGCGGAAAAACTCGGCCTGACCCGGGCCGACGGCCAAAGCTACGACAACCCGCGCACCCAGGGGAACAACTCCTTCACCCTGGGCAGTGAGGAAGTCTCCCCGCTGAACGTGGCCGCCGCCTACGCGACCTTCGCCTCGCGGGGCATCTACTGCAAGCCGATGGCGATCACCAAGATCGTCGACCGCCAGGCCGGGCGCACCATCGAAATGGAACCGGAGTGCGAACGGCGCATCTCCAAAGATGTCGCCGACGGCGTGAACTACCTGCTCCAGCAGACCTTCAAAGGCGGCACCGCCACCGGACTGGGTATCGGCCGCCCTGCCGCCGGAAAGACGGGAACCACCGACAACTCGGCGAGCGCCTGGTTCGCGGGCTACACCCCGAACCTGGCCGGCGCCGTGTTCGTCGGCGACCCGCGCGGCCCCAACCAGTACCCGCTGCGGAACGTCACCCTCGGCGGACGCTACTACTCGGTGGTCTACGGCGCGACCATCCCCGGTCCGATCTGGCAGGAAACCATGCGGGAAGCCGTGAAGAAACTGGACGAGAAGAGCTTCGCACGGTCGCCCGCACGGTTCGGCTCCACCAGCGAACCCGCGCCGCCACGACGAGAGGACCCCACGGACGCCAACCCGGCTTCCAGCCCGGGAAGCGTACCCAACGTGGTTGGCATGTCCCGTGACCAAGCGGTAGCCGCCATCGAATCCGCCGGCTACCGGGCGAACGTGGCCGACCGGCGGCTGCCGTCCAGCCACCCGGAAGGCACCGTGGCCCTCGTCGAGCCTTCCGCGGGCTCCCGCCTCGCCGAAGGCTCCGTCGTCAACATCTTCCTGAGCCGCGGCCCCGCCGACAACGGCAACAGCAACGGCGGCAACGGCAACGGCGGCTGGGAATTCCCCGGCGGAGGCGGCTGGGAGCTCCCCGCCTTAGATGACCAGTGGGGCGCGTTCTAGCTAGTCCCAACTCACCACTATGGCCCTCGAGCACTGGTGCTCGAGGGCCACACGCTTCCTCAGCCTGAGGACAAAAGTCACGACAACTGGCGGCGCACCTCGTCAGCGACCCGGCGGCCCTCAGCACGCCCCGCAACCCGGGGAGTGAGCAGCTTCATCACCGCGCCCATCCCCTTGACGTCGCTCACCCCGGCCTCCGCGATCGCCGCCCGAACCAGATCAGCCAGCTCTTCGTCGCTGAGCTGCTCCGGCAAATACTCGGACAGCACCTCGCCTTCGGCACGCTCGTCCGCTGCCCGGTCCGCGCGCCCACCCTGCTCGAAAGCCTCCGCGGCCTCGCGACGCTTCTTCACTTCCTTCGTGATCACCTTGATGATCTCGTCGTCGCTGAGCTCACGGGCGGACTTCCCCGACACCTCCTCGTTGGAGATCGCGGTGAGCAGCATGCGCAGCGCCCGAGTCCGCACAGCGTCCCGTGCCTTCATCGCAGCGGTAAGGTCGGCTTGCAGCCGGGTCTTTAGTTCGGACATGCCAGGGATGCTAGAGGCCCCTTCCGGGGAACTCCAGGCAATTTTTCCCATGGCGTCCACCACAGCCCAGCCGGCAGCCCCACCCCCACCACGGTTTTCGCCACCACCGATACCCGCGTGACCGGCGCGCCGGAACCAGGCACTGCTGGGATCTGACACCATCGTTCCATGACAGGTTCAGCGGTGGTGAACACCACGGGCAGAGTGCTACGCCGGATCGGCACAGCAGCAGCGGTCACCGGCGCCCTCGGTGTCGCAGGACTCGTATACGCCTCGGTCGTGGAACGCAACTGGTTCCGGCTGCGCCACTACGAGATACCGATACTCGCCCCCGGCAGCGACCGGCTGCGTATCCTCCACCTCTCCGACGCGCACCTGACCCCCGGACGCCGCCTACTCATCGACTGGATCCGCAGCCTCGACGCCCACAACCCCGACCTGGTCGTCAACACCGGAGACTCCCTCGCCCACCCCCAAGCGGTCAAACCGTTCCTCGACGCGCTCGGCCCTCTCCTCGACCGGCCGGGCCTGTTCGTCTACGGCTCCAACGACCTGTTCTCCCCCCAGCCGAAAAACCCCGCCCGCTACCTGTGGCGCAGCAGCAAAGCCGACTACCGGAAACGCAAAATCCCCGACCTGCCGTGGCGGGAGCTCGGCGCAGCCATGCGCGAAGCAGGCTGGCTCGACCTCAACAACCAGAAAGGCCACCTCACCGCAGGAAACCTGCGGATCGCCGCAGCCGGAATCCACGACTCCCACATCGGCCTCGACCGCTACGAGAAGATAGCCGGCCCCGCCGATCCCACCGCTGACGTACGCATCGGCGTCATGCACTCCCCAGAACCGCGGAACCTCGACCGGTTCACCGCCGACGGGTACGAACTCCTTCTCGCCGGGCACACCCACGGCGGCCAGATCTGCCTCCCCTTCTACGGCACCCTCGTCACCAACTGCGGTATCGACCGGGCCCGCGCCTGGGGACTCAGCCGGAACGGAACGTCGTGGCTCCACGTCTCCGGCGGGCTAGGCACCTCCCCCTACGCCCCAGTCCGCTTCTGCTGCCGCCCCGAAGCCGCCCTCTTGGACCTCATCCCCCGCGCCTAACCCGCCCCGCAGTGCCATCCCCGTGGCGGGGCCGCCCACCCCGCACCCCACAACCGCGGCCCCGCCACCCGTCCCTGACCCGGGCTCCCCATAATCGACATTCGCGTTCTCCAACCCCTCCCCGGCACGCATACATACCGGCATATGAGGCATAAACGCTGGTAGAGACCGCTCTGCCCGGAGGCCGTACGAATCCAGTGCCGAGATCGACGCCAGAGAACCACGGAGAACCCGGCGGCGCAATCCGGTTAACCGCCACCGTGTCGACAATGTTCGACCTGGCCCCTATCGGGGTGTCCATCACCCGTGGCCCCGACCACCGCCTGGTCTACGTCAACGAAGCACAACGAGCCATATTCGGCCCGCGCCCACTCGGCAAACCCCTGCTGCAAGCCTTCAACGACCTTGCCGAAGCGGGATACATCCTTGTCCTCGACCAGGTCATGACCACCGGGAAACCCGAATTCCTCCCCCAAGTCCCCGTAACCGTCAACTATCCCAACGCCGGCCGCCAAGAACGCTACTTCAACCTCAGCTTCACCCCGGTGTTCCTGGACGACGGAGAACCCGCAGTACTGAACCTGATCGCGGACGTCACCGAAACCATCGACGCCGCCCAGCGGAAACGCGCCCTCCAGCGGTACACCAGCATCGTCCGCTCCGGGAGCCTGGTGGAATGGAGCGCCTCCCCCATCGACGGCTCCCTGCAATGGATCCGCGGCTGGGAGGAGATCACTGGGCAACCCCACGAAGAATCCCGAGGCCACGGCTGGTTGAACATGGTCGCCCCAGAAGACAGGGCCGCGCTGCTCGCGTCCTGGCTACGGGCAATCGACGAAGTCCCCGACTCTGTGGAGTACATCTTCCGGGTACGAACACGCGACGGCACCTACCGGCACTTCCGTGCCCATGCCGTCCCCGTCCGAGAAAACGGGGTCGTCGTCGAATGGACCGGCACCTGCGCCGACGTGGAACAACAATGGCGGGAGCAGCGCCGCCACGCCCTGTTCAACCGTGCCTCTGGGGCGATCTCCAACACCGCCCTCATCGAAGACATGCTCAAGGCGTTACCCGAGGTCATCGTGCCCGAGGTCGCCGATGTGTGCACGGTCCACCTGTTGTCCCCCACCTCATCGCCTGAAACATCAGCGAACCCGTTCATTGTGGAACGCCTGGCGACCAAAGCCCGGGAAGGGATCACCGTGCCGCCGCCACGGTTCCAGTCACGCTTCACCATCCGAAGCACATACCTCGAGTTGATCCGGCAGAAGCGCTCCATCCACCGGGTGTTCCCGGTAGGAAAGCCGCCCTTGGACCCTCTCAGCCCGAATAGCTCGCGGTGGCTCCGCCAAGTCAAAGCCAACAGCGTGGTCATGCTCCCCATCACGGTCGAGGGGGAACTCGTCGCTAGCCTGGTCGCAGTCGTCTGCGGGGAACGCGAACCGCTGACTCAAGACGACGCGGACCTCCTGGCGGACCTCATCGACCACCTCCAGCCCACCATCGACACGTTCGCGAGCTTCCAACGCACCCAACGGGTCGCGAGAGCCCTCCAGCACAGCCTGCTCAGCGATCCCCCCACCATCCCGGGTCTCCCTATCGTCGGCCGCTATCAGACCAGCCCTACTTCCGCGGAGGTGGGCGGTGACTGGTACGACGCGTTCATCGTCGACGACACGATCATGCTCGTTATCGGGGACGTGGCCGGACACGACCTGACCGCGGCCACCGCCATGAGCCAGATGCGCAACATGCTCCGCGCTTTCGCCGCCGACCACCCGCACAACCCTCACGAAGTGCTACGCCGCCTGGACGGCGCAGTGCAACGCTCCGGGGAGTACAAAGGGACGGCCACCTGCATCCTCGCCCGGGTCACCCCAGACAGTGACGGCATCTGGCAGGTGGACTACTCGGTGGCCGGACACCTGCCGCCGCTGCTCGTTCTCCCGAACGGGGAGACCCGCTTCTTGGAGAAAGCCCACGACCTTCTCCTCGGCGTGGACCCCACAATGCCGCGCCACCGGGCGCTCGAAGTCCTGCCCTCGGGAGCCACCCTGCTGCTCTACACCGACGGTCTCGTGGAACACCCCCACGAGTCTCTCGATATCGGGTTGGAGCGGCTGGCCCACCACTGTGCCGCCATGGCCCGGATTCCCCTCAACACGTTCTGCGACCGGCTCCTCACTGAGCTGCCTATCGCCGGAAACGACGACATCACTTTGATCGCGTTGCGGTTGGAGTCGCCTACCCTGGCCACAGCCTCCCTGGCCCGGCACGGCTGACCGGCCAGTTTCCCCTCCGGCATAGGGGGTATCTCACCTAACGGACCCCCTGCCACCGGCAGATGTGCAAGTACCCCGGAGTGTCCGCTAGACTGTCATCAGTGTTTCGGGGTGTGGCGCAGCTTGGCAGCGCGCTTCGTTCGGGACGAAGAGGTCGTGGGTTCAAATCCCGCCACCCCGACCACAGCGACACTGTCGCATAAGCAGAGGTCAAAGAGGGTGGCCCCAGGGGATCCGGATTCCTGGGGCCACCTTCTTTGCTGTGTGTCCGTGCGTCACACGTGCGTCAAAGGTCTCTGGTCGCATCCCTGCGACACTTCGCACCGTGGCCCCTTGAGGCATGGACTGCACCAGCATGCTGACTACCGCGGACTGCCCGTCCCATGCCTCGCAGGGACGTCTGCCTGCCGAACGTAGACGGGCAGCGGTAGCCGCCCACGGCGGCGCTCCCCGGACGGGCACCCCACCCCACAATCCCTCCTGTACGATTTTGAAAAGTGAATGAAATCAGCGCCGCGCGTTAGTAAAGTCGCAGGTCGTCTAGTGTGCTCCCCGCGCACGCGGGGATGATCCTCCCTCCCGTCAATGGGGCGGTCGCCAACCCATGTGCTCCCCGCGCACGCGGGGATGATCCGAGATCATCGCTCGGCTCTGGCAGGGGGTTCCGGTGCTCCCCGCGCATGCGGGGATGATCCCCACTTGTCGGCGCTTCTGGTTGACGAGCTCACCGAGGCGCTGCGCCGCACTCCGGCTGCGGTGGTGGTCGCCACGCACGATCGGATGATGCTTGCCGACTGTGCGTCCTGGCCGTCCGTGGACCTTACAGGGTCTCGGGTCTCTGGTCGGTGAGTGTGCCGCTCCTCGCCCTGTCCACTGGGGTGCGGAGCGGCACACCGAGAAAACACGTCGGAGCCCGCTTCCGTGGGCGTGCCGCGTTCGGGGTTTTCTGGTTCAGCGGGGAACTGCTCGTGTGAAGCGGGGGCGCTTCTGCACGGAGCGCAGTTTGATGAGAGGAACAGCGCCGGTCGGGTGCTGCTGTGGTCCGACCGGCGCTGTTGCCGAGGCTGAGTCACGGAGCGTGTGGGGGCCGCTCCGGGACCTGGGGCTGCTGTCGGCTGGCTGTTATCCCGCGGAGGTGCCCGCTGTCAGCCGCTGCTGTGTGCCGCTGGAACGGCGGAGGATGAAGTGGTCGAGCGCCCAGGCTCCGGGTCCGAGGATGGCGATGAGGAAGAAAGCCCAGCAGTACATGGCGGCGAGTTCTCCCCCGTTGTTGAGGGGCAGGAGCGCGTGGGGCTGGTGCACGACGAAGTAGGCGTACGCCATGGAGCCGGAGGCGAGGGCGGCGCTGGGCCGGGTGAACAGGCCGAGGAGGACGAGGGCGCCGCAGACGAGCTGGATGAGGGCGGCCCACCATCCCGGCCAGGAGGCGAATTCCACGGCCTGCCCGGTGCCTTGGTTGCCGCCGAGTACGCCGAACAGGGAGGCCACTCCGTGGCAGAGGAACATCAGGCCTACGACTATGCGGAATAGAGCGAGGACTGGTCCGTGGTATCGGTCCAGGTTCATTGGTCACCTCAATACATGAATGGGGGAGGAAGGGAGGAGAGTGACCACGGGAATGCCACGTTTGCCGCAGCGTGGATGTGACACCGGCGGGCCCCGGCGGTGCACGGCGCTGCGGTGTGGACGTGTCCGTGGCACCGGAGAGACCACGACTGTGGGAGACACTCCGTGGTCATTCCGGTCGGGGCACCGCCACGCTGCGGTGCGTCCGGAACTGCGGAGCAGCCACGATGGTGTTTAAACCGCCCAGAGAGCACAACCCCGGCTCGGAGTTACGGTTTGACCACTTAATGTGATCAAGGTGGTGCGAGCGAGGGCACGGCTCTTGTTGAGGACATGACTGCTCCTCCGCACGAGTGGGGCACCCGGGGTGGCGGCCGAGTGGCCGAGTCGCCTTTGGGGCAGCAGGAGGCATTCCCACGACAAGGGGTGGGTCGCGTGGAATGCGACTCAAGGTCGGGTGTGCCCGCTATGCGGTTACATCAAATAGTGACTACTTGCTAGGCAAATGTCAACGCAGAGTAAAAGGGGATGGCAGAATCGCGTCCTCTCATTTTTTGGCCGGATAATTTTCCGGGTTTGAGGACTTCAGAAACGCGGTGCTCCTGCGCTGTCCCGAGGAGGCTTCCGACGTCCCGAGAGCGCTTTCTCGGGGCGCGGTTTTGGAAGAAACCGCACGTCACTGGGCATTTTTTCGAGGATGGTCCGGGCTGAACCAGCTCTTAAAGTTACTTTCTCGTCAAGTTTCTCTGTCGGATTCTCCTGTTCGCGGAAGCCTCTCGGACCGGATTTTTCTGACCGAATTGAAAGGTCGGACTACTTGGCGCTGTCTGCGTGCAGGCGGGAGCGCATGTCTGGCGTGGACGGCTTTTTCGCGCTGGTTTGAGTTGGCCAGCGTCTGCTGGCCGCTGGGTCAGCATGGCGCGGGATCGGGCCGGGTGGGCTGCTGTTTTCCTTGCGAGGAGGCCGACGGGACCGGGCCGTGCAGGTTCCGTGCCTGTGGGCAGGGTGCTCGTCATGCCTCTTGCGGGGCGGCCGCTGGTCCGATTTCGGTGCGGGGTGGTCGGGTGTCGGAGCCGGGAATGACGTGGTTCGTCGGCGGGAAACATGCACAGAGTTTTATCCACAGGCTGTGGATAACGTAGCGGCTCCCTCATGCTCGCCCGGCGCATCGAGCGCAACGAATGCACCTAAAACTCACCGTTTGTCCCTTTTTTCGGGGCGCAAGGGCAACTTTTCTGATCCCCCAACCGCAGCCCGGGTTGTGGAAAACCGCTGTGAATTACCGTGACCCACACGGCATTAAATAGTGATCCACTTCACATAAAAACAGCAGGGAGAAAACCGAGGACTTCTCTCCAGCACACCTGGCAACCGGTGTGGGGTATCCCTCGAGGGCGCTCCTCGCACCGGCACGCTCCTCCCGGGCTCCGTCCAGCCGCGTGTCCGCCGCGCTGCGGACACGCGGGGTGTTCCACCGGGAAGTCCACCAGGGCAGATGGGGCGGCAGCCTTCATCGCCACGACAGGAAGCGCCGCTGTGCGCTGGCGTCACGGGAATCCCGGTGCCGCCCTCACCACAAGCAGCGGTACTACTCCTTCCCGAAGTCTTCACGGGAGAGTCCGGACCGCCGCATCGCATCTTCCAGTTCCGCGCCCAGGGTGGGGCGGGGTTGCGGCAGCTTCGGAGCCTGCACATCGGGCTCCGGGAGTGTCTGCTCGGTGCCGCGGGTCTTCGGCCGGTTCTCCTCGGGAGTGGTCACAGTCGTTCCCTTTCTGCTCTCTGCAGACCTGTCCCACCCCCGGCTACCCCAGGTATGCCGGAACACACGTGGCAGACGGCACTGCCTGCCCACGTCGTGGGCGAGGGGTCAGCCGCCTTGCGCCATCCGCCGGTTGAACACCTGTTCTTGGGCGATGCGGCGCAGCGCGGTGATGACGACGTCGCCAAGCACTGTGCCCAGCACTGCTTTTTCGACGACGTCGGCCACATCGGTGTGGCCGGAGATCAGGTCGATGTCGACCTCGGCGATCGCTTCAGCGAGTTCGGCGTAGCGGCCTACGCACTCGAAGAAGCCGCGCTGATTCAGCAGGCTCATCCGAGCCAAGGCTTCTACGAGCGCGGTGAAACCGGGGTGGTCTTCGGGGACTGTCCAGCCGCGGGCGGCGAACACTGATTCCACGTAGCGTCGGGCTTCTTCCCGGGGCTCGTCGCTGCGCTCCCCGGTGAGGACAGGCAGTCCGCGGTGGGCGAGGGCGACGGCGTGGTGCACCGAAGGCTGGGATGCGTCGATTTCGGCGAGGACTTCGCGGACTGTGGGCACGGGGAGTCCACCGACGTCGATGAGGCTGCGGATCAGTCGGAGGCGTCTCAGATGCTCTTCGGAGTATCTGACCTGGTTGGCGGCGATGCGTTCGCCTTCGGGAAGCATCTTTTCTCGCAGGTAGTACTTGATCGTCGGCACGGACACGCCGCTTCGCCGACTCAGTTCGCCGATGCGCACCCTGTCTCCTTTGCTCTTGCGTCCCCAGCAGTCAATAGATAGCTTTGTTATCGATAATTCAATTATCGATAATTCTTCTATCTAAGTTGTGGTGTTTCGGCCCCCTCAGCCGTTCCAGGAGCAAGGACCGACGATGACTCTCTCTTCCGCTACGGCACCGCCCCGCAGCCCGCGCCGGCTTCCGGGTGTCCGCTGGAACCGCACCTCCCTGGTCGTGGCAATCACCGCCTTCGCCTGCGTCCTCGTTGCTGCGATCTTTGTGCCCCCCTACCTGTCCCTCGACCCCGGCTCCAGCAGGGTCGCACTCCGCCCGGATTCGGCCCTGCACTTTCCCGCCGTCGCCATCCACGCCGCCACCGGTGGGATCGCGCTGCTCACCGGCCCACTCCAGTTCAGCCGGCGACTGCGCCGCCGCGGAGTCTGGCACCGCTGGATCGGCCGGGTCTACCTGTTCGCCGGAGTGCTGCCCTCGGCGCTCAGCGGTATCGTCGCCGCCCTGCTGACCTCCAGCGGCCCTGTGGCGATGGCCGCGTTCCTCTCCCTCGACATCCTGTGGATCATCACGGGCCTCGCCGCCTACCGGACCGCCCGCGCCGGCCGCTATGCCGCACACCGGGAGTGGATGCTGCGCAACTTCTCCCTGACGTTCGCCGCAGTCACCCTGCGCATCTGGCTCAGTGCACTGGTCGCCATCCAACTTCCCTGGCTCGACTCCCTCTACGGAGGCGACTTCGACCAGCTCTTCGCCACCGCCTACGCCGTCAGCCACTGGACGTCGTGGCTACCCAACCTGCTGCTCGTCGAGGTCTACCTGGCCCGGCAGGCTGCCCGACAAGCCCGGGAAGCCCTCGCCACGGCGCTCCAGACGACCGCCGCGGCAGCCGACAACACGGAAACGTCCCCGACCCCCGCATAGACGACATGTGGGCGGTGCCTGGCAACACCGCCCACACGCATCGACTACACCAGGCCTGCGCGGCGCAGCGCTTCCGCCATCGCCCCCATGGGCTGCTGCTCGCCGCGGCCGCCGCGCTGCCGCCGCTGGTCCCCGCGCCGCGGCGCACCCCGCTCCCGGCGCTCCCCGCCGGAGCGGTTGTTCTCCCCACTGCGCTGGTCCACTTCATCGTCCAAGCGGAGAGTCAGCGAGATCCGCTTGCGACGCACATCCACGTCCAGCACTTTGACGCGCACGATGTCGCCGGGCTTGACCACGTCCCGCGGGTCTTTGACGAAACTCTTCGACATCGCTGAGACGTGCACCAGGCCGTCGTGGTGCACTCCCACGTCCACGAACGCGCCGAACGCCGCCACGTTGGTGACCACGCCCTCCAGCACCATGCCCGGTTCCAGGTCGGTGATGTCCTCCACCCCGTCCCGGAATGCTGCGGTCTGGAACTCGGGGCGCGGGTCCCGGCCCGGTTTCTCCAACTCCGCGAGGATGTCGGTCACCGTGGGCAGACCGAACCGCTCGTCCACGAAGTCGTCGGGGCGTAGCGAGCGCAGCGTGTCCGTGTCGCCGATGAGCGCCCGGATATCCCGGCCGGTCGCCTCGAGGATGCGCCGCACCACCGGATACGCCTCCGGGTGGACGCTTGAAGAGTCCAACGGGTCGTCCCCGTCAGGAATCCGCAGGAAACCCGCGCACTGTTCGAACGCTTTCGGTCCCAACCGCGGCACTTCCCGCAGTTGGGCACGGGTACGGAACGGCCCGTTGGCGTCACGGTAGGCGACGATGTTCTGGGCCAGGCTCGCCGTGATACCGGAAACGCGGCTGAGCAGCGGTACCGACGCGGTGTTCACGTCCACGCCGACCGCGTTCACGCAGTCTTCCACGACCGCGTCCAAGGAGCGGGACAGTTTCACCTCGGACACGTCGTGCTGGTATTGGCCGACCCCGATTGACTTGGGGTCGATTTTAACCAGCTCGGCGAGCGGGTCCTGGAGTCGTCGTGCAATAGAGACAGCGCCGCGCAGCGACACGTCCAAGTCAGGAAGCTCCTGGGAAGCGTAGGCGGACGCCGAATACACCGACGCCCCGGCCTCCGACACCATCACCTTGGTGAGCTTCAGCTCCGGGTGGCGTTTGATCAGGTCAGCGGCGAGACGGTCGGTTTCGCGGGACGCGGTTCCGTTACCGATCGCGACCAGTTCCACCCGGTGCTTCTGGGCGAGCGCCGCCAGGACGGCGATGGACTCGTCCCAGCGCTTCTGCGGTTCGTGCGGGTAGATCGTCGCGGTGTCCACCACTTTGCCGGTGCCGTCCACGACAGCGACCTTCACCCCGGTGCGCAGGCCCGGGTCGAGACCGATGGTGGGCCGGGTGCCGGCGGGCGCGGCCAGCAGCAGGTCGCGCAGGTTGGCGGCGAACACCCGGACTGCTTCGTCTTCGGCTTCCTGCCAGAGGCGGGAGCGCAGGTCGATGTCGAGACGGACGAGGATGCGGGTGCGCCACGCCCAGCGGACCGTGTCCAACAGCCAGCGGTCCCCGGGACGGCCCTGGTCGGCGATACCGAAGTGCTGGGCGATGCGGACCTCGTAGCTGCTGCGGGCTCTCGGGTCTTCTGCCGGTTCTTCCGGTTCCAGGGTGAGGTCGAGGACTTCTTCCTTCTCACCGCGGAACAGAGCCAGGACCCGGTGGGAGGGCAGGGTGGTGAACGCTTCGGCGAAGTCGAAGTAGTCGGCGAACTTCACGCCGACTTCTTCCTTGCCTTCCCGCACCCGCGAGACGAGACGGCCCCGCTGCCACATGCGTTCCCGCAGTTCACCGATGAGGTCGGCGTCTTCGGTGAACCGTTCCACCAGGATGGCGCGGGCGCCTTCCAGTGCGGCAGCCGTGTCCGCGACCCCCTTGTCCGCATCAACGTAGGCGGCGGCCTGGTCGTGCGGGTCGCGGGAGGGGTCGTTGAGCAGCGCGTCCGCCAAGGGCTCCAGTCCGGCTTCGCGCGCGATCTGCGCCTTGGTGCGGCGCTTCGGCTTGTAGGGGAGGTAGATGTCTTCCAGGCGTGCCTTGGAGTCGGCGGCCATGATCGCGGCTTCGAGTTCGGGCGTGAGTTTGCCCTGCGCCTTGATCGACTCCAGGATGACGGTGCGGCGTTCCTCCAGTTCCCGCAGGTAGCGCAGCCGCTCTTCGATCGCCCGCAACTGGGCGTCGTCGAGCATCTCCGTGACTTCTTTGCGGTAGCGGGCGATGAACGGCACGGTTGCGCCGTCGTCAAGCAGTTCGACTGCGGCCCGTACCTGCCGTTCGCGTACCCCGAGCTCCTCGGCGATCCGCTGGTGAATGGACGTCGTCACAATCTGATCCGCTTTCTCCCTGAGGGTGGGACAGGAGCATTGTGCCGCCTGTCCATGCCCGCCGCGGCCGGGGTGGTGTGAAGGTCGAGTGGGCTGGTCGGCGCGCAGACGGGCACACCCCCGTGCCAGGACACGGCACGGGGGTGGATCAGAAGATACCTGTTGGTGTTCAGTTGACGCTTTGCGTGCGACTCTTTTTGATCATGATGAGTCCGGAGATGATCCGGTAGAGGCCGTAGACGGCCGGCCCCCAGGCGACGACGTAGATGCCGCCGGAGAACGACTGCAGGGCGTTCACGTAGGTGATCAGGGTGATGAGAACGCCGGCCAGCAGCCAGAGCGCGCCGAAGATGACCGCCCGTTCACCCCGGACCTTCAAGTCATGCCGCAGGGCCTCGGGGCGCGGAACGTACGGGGGCGGCTCAGCGGAAGGGGAAAGTGCAGCGTCCGTGTGCTCTGCGTTGGGCACGGGTTCTGGCTGGGGGCGGTTTGAGGAGTGCGGCTCGGGGGTGTGCTGTTCAGCCATGGGTGTGGTGCCGGTGGTGGTTCAGCGGATAGGGCGGTTGCGGGAGCGCACTTCGTGGATGATGCGGTCCATGAAGCTGTCGCGGCCGTCGGTGAGGATGAGGGGCACGTCGAACGACGTGGTGTCTCCCAGCCACACCTTGTAACCGAGGATCTTGCCTTTGGTTCCGGTGGCGCGGTTGCCGTAGATGGTGGTCAGGTGGCTGATTTCCTCCCACGCCGCAGGCTGCAGCCGTTTTCCTGCCGCGTAGATGATTCCGCCTTCGTACAGGTAGTGCGAGCGGGGGGCGACGATGAGGCCGCGCAGCCCGGCGGCAGCGGCCCAGACAGCCACGAAGAGGAAGAACAGGGCGAAGAACCGCAGTACAGAGCGGAGCAGGGAGAACGAGAAGGGGTCGTCCTCTGGGGCAAGGTAGGCCACGAGGACCATGAGCAGCAGTGAGCCGACCGCGATCGCACAGCCGCCAAGCGCTTTTTCTGCCCGGGTACCGTCGGAGCGCATGTCGATGAGGGCACCGAAACCGCGTTGGGCTGCGAGCTGGGTGACGGGCTCCGGAATGTTTCCTGAAGTGCTGCCCTGGCCGTCGGAGGGCTGGGGTGAAGGGCTCTCAGAAGGAAAGGGTCCGTTGGTCATGGGGATGCCTTTAGTGCTTGTCTGTCAGACAGCGCTCTGTGGCCTATCCGGGGTCTTCCGGATCAGGAACCGCGCGTTCCACTGCCCGGCTTGGTAGCGCCGGGCAGGACCTGAGGGCTGGTCCAGGTAGAGATCGGGCTCACCGTGAAAGCCGCAATGGTTCACGGTGAGCCTTAGGCAGCATCTCTCGCCGGACAGCCATCGGCTGCGGCTGGGTAAATAACCCTATACCCGAGTTTTCTCATAAATCCCGCACCATAGGGAACGTTGCTTTTCTGTGACACAAATTCCTTCCTGGAGCAATATCTATGCGACTGAGGAAATGGTCCTCTTCGCCGTTCTTTCCCCGGATCTGACATTCTGCGACGCGCGATCCCTCCTGCACACACCGTCACAGACAAGCCGTTGGCCGACGCGCAGAAAATCGCGTTGACCAGCGGATACATCATGGAGTCCTGCTGCTTGCCCGACAGCAACAGAGAAGGGAAAACCTGAATTTCCTTCATTTTTCTCACCGCACATCCCGGAGGACTATGCGGCGTTCTGATAGCCGAGAAGAAAGAGGGAGCAGCGAGGCGAATGTGATGGGATCATCGGAACACAGTTGTTATTCATGAACACCAGAAATCGAATGGCGTTCAACCGTTGCCCCGCACCAAAAACGCGGCACTCCGCATAAGGCTTCAACCGGTGCCCCGGTAGTTCATGCGCGCCGTCCCCTGAACCAGCCGTGCCCCTGACGGCAGCGGCCTCCAGCAGGCCCCTGCCGCTCCTCCGGCACCCGCCCGCCCCAGTGTCCCTGTCCCCTGCGACAGCACCGTCCACCCGCCACGTGTTGCCGCGATCCCCACCGAAGGGAAGCTTGACCAGGCATGCTGAGTTATGCCACGTGGGACCCTATCCGGGGGTTCTGGGGCGTCGGAGGAGGTGGGATGGTGACCGCAGGGGATGGCGACGGCTGGGTGATCCTGGCCGACGGTTCACGGCGGTGGGGACTGTACGGGGCTTCCGGACTGCTGTTGTACAGCGTGGACGAGTCCGGAACCGGCCACGTGCTGCTGCAGCACCGTGCCCCATGGACTCACCAGGGCGGCACCTGGGGGCTGCCCGGCGGTGCCCGCAACAGCGGCGAGTCCTCTGTTTCCGCTGCGATCCGCGAATTCGTCGAAGAGGTGGACGGCGACCTGGGCACGCTGTCTCTGCTCGGCATCCACCGGCAAGACCACCAGGTCTGGGTGTTCGACACCGTGCTGGCCAGTGTGCCGGAACGGCGGCCGTTCACTCCCGGCAACCCGGAGAGCGAGAGCATCCGCTGGATTCCGGTCCCCGACGTGCCGTCGATGCCGCTGCTGCCCGCGTTCGGGAAGGTCTGGCCGGAGGTGGCGGCCGCGCTCTCTGAACAGCTCCTGCTGATCGTGGACACCACGGTGGTGCCGCAGTCCATCACCCCCGGCGCACTGTGCCACCGGTTGACTGAGCTGGCGCAGGTCGGAGTTACGGACGACATGCTTCCCCCCGATGTGCCCCTCACCCCGCTGCACCGGCGTTTTCCCAGCGTGCTGCTCCTCGTGGACGCCCACAGCCGAGCCGCCCTGCCTGCCCCCGTCCACGGGGTCGACGTAGTCCAGGTGTCGGACGGCAGTGCCGCCGCAATAGCGCAGCTCGTCTCCGAGCGCCTGCCGCAGACCCGCATCGTCGTCGCCACCGACCATCCGGACACGCGGGCACAGGCCGCGGCCCTAGGCGTCCACACGGCCCCCGTGTCGTGGGCGTACGAGCTTGCCCAGCGGGAAGAGTCCAGCCCGGTCGAACGCGGCTCCTCAGTAACGTAGAGTCCCTTCGCTGACTGTGACCGCTGTTCCCCCGATGAGGACCCGGTCGGGGGCATCGGCGGGAAGCTCCACGACCAGGCGGCCGCCCCGGGCTGAGCACTGCACGGCGTCCAGCCGGGTGCGGCCCAGCCGCTGGGCCCAGTACGGGCCGAGCGCGGTGTGGGCGCTCCCCGTCACCGGGTCTTCCGGAATCCCGATCGCGGGAGCGAAGAGCCGGGACACGAAATCGTAGGGCTGCCCGGGGTCGGCGGGCGCGGTGACGGTCACCCCGCGCACCGTGCACCGGGCGACCTCGGCCAGGTCGGGGGCAAGGGCGCGCACGGTCGCTTCGTCCGGATAGACCACGAAATAGTCGTTGACGTCGCTGAACCCCGCCCACACCGGTTCGCCGCCGAGCGCGGCCACAAGCCCGTCAGGAACGTCCTTCGCGTACGGCGGGTTGGCAGGGAAGTCGAGCCACAGCAGGCCGTCGCGCGCGGTGACGGTGAGCACCCCGCTGCGGCTGGCGAATCGGAACGGCCCCTCGGCCCCGCCTGCTGCGAGCACGTGGGCGGCGGCGAGGGTGGCGTGCCCGCACAGGTCCACTTCAGTGGTTGGGGTGAACCAGCGCAGTTCGTAGTCGGCGTCCGCCCCGGCAAGGGGCCGGACGAACGCGGTTTCGGACAGGTTGAATTCGGCAGCCACCCGCTGGGCCCAGGCGTCGTCGTAAGGGCTGTCGAGGACGAGCACGGCCGCGGGGTTGCCGTGGAACGGCTGGTCGGTGAAAGCGTCCACCACGTGGAAACGGTTCATGCGCCTTAAGCGTAGGAGTACGGCAGGACAGTGGACGAGACTCCCGCGGCACCGGTTTTCCGGGCACTTTCTGCCCGGCTGGTTCGTTGAGTAAGCGGAACCGGGTGGGGCTCGGGGATTCCCCTTTTCCCTGCTGGCGCAGCGTCAGGGAGAAGTCAGGGTCGATTCCCGATGGAGCTCGGGCCTGTTGTGGGGCATGGTGGAAACGAGAACAGCCGGGCCGTACCGTCCGGAACGTTCACTAACGGACTTGGAGCAGATATGACGCTGGAGCGCGGAAACGCTTTCACCCCCGTCGCCTCGGCGACACTGATCTGGCCCTGGCGCAGCTCCGTGGTCGCGGGCGGCGTGGCCGGAGTGCTCGCCTTGCTGACCAGTTTGAACGAGGGCGTGCTCAGCGCGTTGGGGAGCGGCATCGGGTCCGCGGCTTTCTTCTTCGCGCTGGTGGGCGGTGCGGTCGGAGCTCTGGGCAGCAAGGGGGACCGGCGGGCACGCCGCTACGCGGCCCAGTACCCGTGGCGGTTCGCCATGGTTCCTGCCCTGATCGGTGGCGCCGGCGCAGCCGTAGGCACTCTGCTGAGCAGCGGATTGATCCTGGGCATCTTGGGTGGCGCTGCGACCGCAGCGGTGCTCTGGGTCATCTTGGGGATCATCACCATGGTGGCGGGCAACAAGAAGTAGGCTGCTGCACAGTCCTTGACATATCGCAACGGTTGACTGAACCGCGACAAACTTCACCGCTCCGGGGAAGCACACCACCCCGGAGCGGTTTTTGGCCGCTGCCCAACAGGGAACGGAGCTGGGTCCATGGCGTCTGACGCACGGGGGCGCGCCGGGGGAGACGCCCGGAAGAAGATGATCGAACGGGTCCGCGGGCTGCTGCGCATGGCAGAGGACCCTTCGGTCACCGACGCGGAAAGCCAAGCGTTCACCGCGAAAGCCGCTGAGCTGATGACCCGCCACGCGATTGCGGAGGCGGAGGCGCGGGCGCAGCGCGGTGAAGGTGTTGAGGAGATCAGCAGGCTGGACTTCCCGGTTTCCGGTGTCGGCGGGCACGGCAAAGCCCGGGTGAAGGCGCTGGCAGCGATCGCGGCCGCGTACGGATGCCAGTCGGCGGTGCGCGGCAACACGTCAGCGAACACCGACCGCACGCTGATCATCATCGGAACAGTGAGTGCGTTGGATTCGCTGCGAGTGCTGCTGCCGTCGATCACCATGCAGATGGAGTCGTCGGCGCGGTTCGCGGCGCGGGAGCATGTGGCGAACCTGCGGGAGCTGCGCAACTACGACCGTTCCACTCTGGCCACGGAACGCAACCGCTTCTACCGGTCGTTCATCCGCGCCTACGGGACTGCGGTAGCGGAGCGTATCCGGGAGTTTCGGGCCCGGCTCGCCGAGGATGCCCAGGTGGGGAGTGGTGCGGGCGCGGCGGAGGACACGCCGAGCACGGGTGCGGAGCTGGTGTTGCGTACGGATGTGGACCGGGTGCGGGAGGAATTTGCCCGCCGTTTCCCGAAACTGCGGCCGACCCGGCCCGAGCGCACCTATCATCGGGCTGGGTACCGGGCAGGCTATCTGCGGGGCCGTAACGCACAGTTGGGTTTGGAGACCGCGGTAGGCAAAGGCGGCACCCACTCGTTGCCGGGGCAGGCGGCCGCGAACTAAAGCGGAGCGCGAGGCGGTTCCGCCGCGGTCCCCAGGTTTCCGCAGACCGGAAACGGCCATCCCCCACCCCTCAAAAGCTGTGGATAAACCTGTGGAAATCTGTGGATAACTTGGCCTGCCTGGACATGGTCAGTGGTGGCAGCCCCCAATTCCGGGAAAGTGGGGCCTTGACACCACGGCCGCTGCAGAGGGGGAGAGGATGCCCGGAACCGCGCTGCTCCACCAGTTCCGCCACCAGCGGATCGCGCTGCTCACCACGTATCTCAACAACGGCAAAACCCCCGTGCACACCCCGGTGAGCATCGCACTCGACGGTGACCGACTGCTGTTCCGGGTCGGCAAAGACTCCAGCACAGCCGCACGAATGACCGAGAATCCCCTCGTTGACCTGCGCACATGCACGTTCCGCGGGGAACCCACCGGTGCTCCGGTCCGCGGCCGGGTCCGACCACTCAGCGGTGAGGAAGCCCACCGCGCCGCGCGACTGCTGGCGCGCGGCCACCTGATCACCCGGCGGTGGATGCTGCCGCTGTCCTATCGGATGCTGCGCTACGAGCCCGTCCACTACGAGCTGCTCCCGGTCGGGGACGACGCTGGGGACAACCCTGTGGAAAAGGTGGCGGGCTAGCCCGACCTGCTGGCCCGCCACCCGCGTCTGCCCCCGGGTTTCGGACAGGGTGTCCCCACACTGGAGGCACCCTGTCCCCGCAGGAACGCGGACTACTTGATCAGACCCAGAGCGCGGACGGCTTCCCGCTCCTCCTCCAGCTCGCGCACCGACGCGTCGATCCGCTCGCGGGAGAACTCGTTGATCTCCAAGCCCTGGACGATCTCCCAGGAGCCGTTCCGGGACACCACGGGGAACGACGACACCAGGCCCTCCGGCACGCCGTAGGAGCCGTCGGACGGCAGCGCCACCGACGTCCAGTCGCCCTCCGGGGTACCGTTCACCCAGTCGTAGACGTGGTCGATCGCAGCGTTCGCCGCGGACGCAGCCGAGGAAGCGCCGCGGGCCTCGATGATCGCCGCACCACGCTTGGCCACGGTCGGGATGAACGTGTCGCGCAGCCACTCCTCGTCGTTGACGGCCTCCACCGCGCTGCGGCCGTTGACCTCGGCGTGGAAGATGTCCGGGTACTGGGTCGCGGAGTGGTTACCCCAGATCGTCAGCTTCTTGATGTCGCTCACCGACACGTTCAGCTTGGCGGCGAGCTGGGACAGCGCCCGGTTGTGGTCGAGCCGGGTCATCGCGGTGAACCGGTCCGCCGGGATGTCCGGGGCGTGCGCCTGCGCAATCAGCGCGTTCGTGTTCGCGGGGTTGCCCACGACGAGGACGCGCACGTCGTCAGCGGCACCGTCGTTGATGGCCGCACCCTGGGGACCGAAGATGCCGCCGTTGGCTTCCAGCAGGTCGCGGCGCTCCATCCCCTTCGTGCGCGGCCGGGCGCCGACCAGCAGGGCCACGTTCACGCCGTCGAACGCCTTGCGGGGGTCGTCGTAGATGTCGACCCCGGCGAGCAGCGGGAACGCGCAGTCGTCAAGCTCCATCGCGGTACCCTCGGCCGCCTTGATCGCCTGCGGGATCTCCAGCAGGCGGAGCCGAACGGGCGTGTCTACGCCGAGGAGCTGGCCCGAGGCGATCCGGAACAGCAGTGCGTAGCCGATCTGTCCGGCAGCGCCGGTGACGGTGACGTTGACTGGAGCCTTGGCCATGCTTGTCACTCCTGGTCCACTCGGAGGTTGTGCGGGAAGAGCGCTCGAGCCGGTCGCTTCGAACGCCACAACCCCGCCCGAAACGTGTGTTGCGACCAGTCTTCCAATGAGACGTTCCGAAGCGTGGACCACCCCCGGTTTGCGTTCCTGTGTCGTCTCAACCAGAACCGCGCACCGGGGTGGCTTCCGGATCGGACTGCGAACCGGTCTTCAGCTCTTTTCGCACGTCAACCGAGCACCAACGGTCCAATCAAGTGCTGGCGTCTTGGAGTCACCGGTCGGTGAGCTCGGTGAGGAAAGCACGCCACTCGGCCAGTGGGAAGGTGAGATACCCCAACTCGCGGTGCGCAGAATCCCGCACCGCAACAAACTCGGAAGTAACAGCGACTTCCACGCACTCTTGCGCGGTGACGCTGTAGCTGGACTTGCGGAAGGCAAGAGGTGCGGGATCGGGCGTGTGCACAGTTGTCCTATTCGGCGAGTTGGGCGAGGCGGGCGACAGTTGCTTCATGAGACAACGCTGTGGTGTGCAGGTGAGTGAAAAGGTCCTGGTATTCCGTAATCTCAGCGGTGTCCTCCAAGTAGTGGCCGCCAGCCCGGGTTTCCAGGTAGACGACGGGCCGGTCTGCCGGATCAGGGAATTCTAGGAGGACAAACGGTCCACTGACCCCCGCGTGCAAGCCAGCGGTGAAAGGCAGCAGTTGCAGGGTGACGTTGGCGTCGTTTGCGCGGTTGATGAGGTGGTGAATCTGCGCGCGCATGACGTCGGGACGATCGGGAGCCGCGGGACGGATGAGGGCAGCCTCGTCGATGACCGCGTGGAAGCGCGGCGGATTCTTCCTTGCAAAGAGTTGTTGACGCCGTACTCGGGAAGCGGCAATCCGCTCTACGTCCTCTGGCGGGTAGCGCATTGCTTGCGCGAGAGCAACGGCGTAGTCGAAAGTCTGGAGGAGACCAGGGATCGCGCCCAGTTGGTAGGTGGCAATGGAGGAGGCTTCAGCCTCCATTCCGACATAGTCGCCGAGCAGGCCACCGTAGGAGGCCCACCAGCCTTTAGTGCGGGATTGCCGGGTGAGGTCGAGGAGCGCTGCGCGCTGGTCAGGATCGTCGACCCCGTAGACGTTGAGTAGCAGTTCGACGTCGGTGACATAGGGACGGAGCCGTTTGCCGGTCTCGATGTTGGCGATTTTGGCTCTGCTCCACTCCAGTTTCTCCGCCACCTGCTCCAGGGTGAGCCCTCGGGCAAGGCGCAGCCGTCTCAACTCTTCTGATAGGCGACGCCGCCGGATCGTGGGGCTGTAGTCACCACTGGGTTCTCGCATGCATGCATGGTAGGCCTCGCGTAGTTTGAGGATCAATTCCTGATTCACAGTCCACGAATCTCATATTCATCTTTTATTTGTAAGATCAAAAAACTGTAAATCTCATTTTTAAATGAAAGACGAGAACTCTGATCGAAGTCCGCACACCTTCCTTGAGGGAGCGTGCGATGCGGCTTACTCTCGTCTTGTTTCCGCTGGTGACAGCGGTAACGATGTTTCTGATCCGGCCCCTTGTCTTTTGCCGCCTATCAGCAAAACTCAGCCACCCCTTCTCCCGTTATTGAAGAGTCTCCGGAAGTCCAGGAATCGCGCTCTCAGCCTGCCGTGCCGCTACCTTGCTCAAGAGCAGGCATCTCGTCCGTGTGCGCGGTGGCAGCTCCACTGTGGGCGCTAGGTTATGGCCCGGCCCAGGTCGTGATGCTCACTTGCCCGCCACCGACTCCTCCCTGACCTTGTCGTAGTTACACGGGAGGAGCGCTCGATTAGGTCGCGCCGAATCAAACGGCACCGCGCACCGGGGTGATTTTTGAGCTGGCCTGCGAACCGGTCTTCAGCTCTTTTCGCACGTCAACCGAGCACCAACGGTCCAATCAAGTGCTGGCGTCTTGGAGTCACCGGTCGGTGAGCTCGGTGAGGAAAGCACGCCACTCGGCCAGTGGGAAGGTGAGATACCCCAACTCGCGGTGCGCAGAATCCCGCACCGCAACAAACTCGGAAGTAACAGCGACTTCTACACAGTTCTGCGTGATCGACCCGCTGTAGCTGGACTTGCGGAAGGGTAGCCAGGGTGTCTCAGTCATGGCGTTTCTCGTTCAGGGACAGCCGGAGGGTGTGGATCAGGTCCCGTGAGTCTTCGGGGGACAGTGCCTGGTCCCGCAGGTACTCGTAGATGCGCTGGTAGCGGTCGATTTCCTCAGGTTTGTCCAGGTAAGATCTCTTCTGCCAGAGCTTCGAGGTAGACCACCGGCTGATTGGGCAGGGGAAAGTCCAGGATGACGAACTGCCCGGTCATCGCAGCGTGCGGTCCTCTGCTAAGCGGGAGGATACGGATGTCGGTGTGCGGGCGGTGACTGGCCTCCCACAGGTGGTCGAGCTGCCCGGCAAGCTCGGGGGTAATCCGAAGCAGGACAGATTCGTCGATGACGGTGTGGAAATCGGGCGGGCTGCTCTGGTTAAGGATCTGCTGTCGCAGCATGCGCGCCTGGACTCTCCGGTCGAGGCTGGCTGAGGAACCGATTTGTTCGCTATCGCGCATGAGCGCACGGGCATAGTCCTCGGTCTGCAGCAGTCCTGGGATGGCCGCTGATTCGAAGGTGCGGATCCGCGATGCCTCCGCTTCCAAACCGACGAATTCGCCCGTGCCAAGCACGTCGCTGTAGGAGGCCCACCAGCCCTTCTGCATGGCCTCCCGGACAAGCGTGAGATAGGTGGCGCGTTCGTCCGGGGCGGTGATCCCGTAGATGTCGAGCAGCACGGTGATGTCCTCGGCGCGCACCCGCTTCCAGACGCCGCTTTCCAACCGGTTCAGCTTGGACTCGGACCAGCCGCGCTCCCGCCCGGACCGCTCCTTGGCTTTCTCAGCCACCCACTTGGCCGTAAGCCCTCGCTTCTCGCGTGCTTCACGCAGCAGCGAGGAGAGGTGTCGGCGGCGAAGAGTGGGACTGATAGCCACGTCCGGTGTGCTCCTCGTGTCACAGCGAATCTGCTGATCAGATCCTAAGACGCCCCTCAGAGAACCAGACATTTCACTCAACTCCCAACATTTTTCTAAGTAGACATGTAGAAACAATTTCTGAGTGCAAAGATGAATCTTGCAAGTTATATTGGATGCAATGAGTCAGAGCAGAGGCTGCCAGTCCACCCCCTGTTCGAGAGGAGCGCGCTATGCGACTTGTTCGCGTCTTGCTTCCGCTGGTCACAGCGTTACCGCTGTTCGTGGCCCGGTCCTGGCCTTTTGCCAACCGCCGAGAAACCTCAGCCGCCTCTTCCCCCGCCGCTGAAGAGTCACCAGAAGTCCGGGAACCGCGCCCCCAGCCTGCTGTGCCGTTGCCCGCGGCAACCCTGACCTACGAACAGGCAACGGATTTCGTCCGTGTTGCGCGGCGGCATGCTCCGCTGTGGGCGCTAGGTTATGACCCGACCCAGGTCGTGATGTTCACTGCCCGCCACCGGCTCCTGCCTGACCTTGTCGTGGGGGCCAGCGACCTGGAAGCCCTGGACTTTACGCTGATCGAGTTCAGCCCGCCTGACTATGCCCGCGCCTATCTCTCCCGCGTCGAAAAGGCCTGCGCCTCGGCTGAGGAGGACACGTAATGGTCGAGCTGACGCCTGAGGAAGCCCAGATCCTCCGTGGCCTCGCCGAGGATCTGTTCTCAGCCAGCCAGCAGCGCACCTATTGGCTCGACCGGACCCGCCGCACCAGTCTGGATCTGCTGGCACGCATCACAAGCTGGCTCGACGACGCCTGCCCGGGCCGTCACCCCGTCCACCAAAGCACCTGTCTACGGCCCCAAGGCCACGACGGCGACTGCACTGACGCCTACGACCGCACCTGGACCGCTCCCGTCGTGCCCGCACCCCGCAGAGAAAGAGAAGACGAGTAGCGGCCGCCCTGTTCCCGCACTCCCCTGCTGGCCCGCCACGGCACCGAACAGCAGGGGACATCCCCCGTTGATCTCCTCCCGCGCCGGGTCTCTCTTCACCTCACCGCTGTCAGCCCTGCCCTGCGCTCTGCCCTCGCGGCAGCCCTGCTCCGTACTGTCGAGCCTTAGGCCAAGCGGAGCGGCATCACCAGGTAGCGGAAGTCCGGTTTTCCGCCTTCCTTCGCCGGGGTTCCAGTGATCACCGCCGGTCTGGTGGGGGCGACGAACCTGAGGAAGGCGCGCTCCGTCTCCACGTTGGTGAGCCCGTCGAGGAAGTACTGCGGGTTGAACGCGATACGCATCGGTTCGCCTTCGAAATTCACCTCCAAGGCTTCCAATGCTTGGGCGTCGTCACCGGAGCCTGCCTCCAGCACCACCTCAGAGGAGGTGAACGACAGCCGCACCGGGGTGCTGCGGTCCGCGACCAGCGCTACTCGTTTCACCGCTTCGGCCAGGGGTGCGACCGGAACGTCGGCTTGGGCGGCGAACTCGGTGGGGAACCGCGACTCGTAGGAGACGAAGTCGCTGTCGATCAGCCGCGTGGTGGTGCGTTTGCCGTCATGCTCGAAGCCGATCATGCCTTCGCCTGCGCCTCGGCTGTCGCTGGTGGACAGGGCGATGTCGACGTTGCCGCCCGTCAGGGACCGGCTGAAGTCGCCGAGGGTGCGGGCCGGGACCAGGGCGGATGTGTCAATGTCGACCTCTTCCGGTTTCCACCACATTTCCCGCACGGCAATGCGGTAGCGGTCGGTGGCGGCGAGCAGGATCGTGTCGCCTCGGAAGGTGAGGTGCACGCCGGTGAGCATGGGCAGCGTGTCGTCGCGGCTGGTCGACGGGAGCACCTGGCGTACCGCGGTGGCGAACACGTCCGCGGGAGCCGAGCCGATCGTGCGGGGCATGGCCGGCAGGGTCGGATAGTCCTCCAGCGGCAGAGTGAGCAGCGTGAACCGGGCATTGCCGCAGGTGAGAAGGGCTCGGGAGCCTTCCACGTGGAATTCCACGGGATGCGGGGGCAGGGTGCGGACGATTTCGGCGAGCAGACGGCCGGGGACGAGAACGCTGCCGGCTTCCTCAGCGTGGACGTCCACGGACGCTTGAGCGGAAACCTCGTAGTCGAACCCGGACAGCCGCAGGGTGTCGGAGGCGGTGTCGGCGACCTCCAGGCGCATTCCCGCGAGCACGGGAACAGCGGGGCGTGCGGGTAGTGCCCGTGCTGTCCAGGTGACAGCGTCCGCGAAGGCGTCGCGGTCTACTCGGAATTTCACTGGGGCCTCCCTGTACCGTCCGGCATTCCAGAGTCGGGTTGGGGAGGACCCTACCTGGCGGATATGACAAAACCCGAGAAGTTGTCCCCAGCCTGTGGACAAACTTGTGCCAGCATTTCCGCTGCTCACTGGGTGTCGCCGTGGAGCAGCACGGTGGCGGGATCAGGGCAGCACGGATCTCGGCGGCTGTGGCGTCCGTTCCCTTGTCGCGGCCGCCACCGGACGCATACCGAGGGTGTGCGCGGGGCGGCAGCTGGTGCTGCGGGGAGCCAGCTGTCCGATACGTTGACCGGCCGCCTTTCGCGCGTTTGAGGGCGGTGGGGCGGGGGCGGTCCGCTCGCCCTCGATGCCGCGGTCGACCACGCATCCACCTTCGTCGTCCCCGCACCTACCAGCGGGCCGCAGCGGAGAGGACCGGGGTAGACGTGCGTTTTCGCGCGTGCCCTGCCTGCTGGTTCAGCAGTGCACGCATCCGGGCGGCAGGGTGGTTTAGGGGTGGGGCCGCAGCATCCACGTGATCGTGGCCGTGCCGGTGGTGGAGCCGTTCTCGGCGCGCAGCGCCACGTCCACGGGGAATTCGGGTTGGCCCCCGGCTTCCAGTTCTGTGAGGGCTGTGCGCCACTCCTCTCCCAGCACGGCTTCAGCGACCACGGGGCCGGAGAACGGCTGGCGGTGGTCGACGCGGGCGTCCAAGGACACGGGGAGCGCGAGTTTGAGCCGGTCGCCAAGGGCGTTGAACACGGCTGCCCCCGACGTGGTCTCTGCGAGGACGATCAGCGCTCCAGCGTGCTGGTTTTGAGTGTGGTCGTAATGGTCAGGGTTGTCAGGGAGCCGCATCACCGCCCGCTCCTCTGCCAACTCCACGAACTCCACGCCGAGGATGCGGGCGAGCGGCATGGCCGCCATGATGGACGACTTAGCGAAATCAGCCTCACTGATGACCATGCCCGCAGATATTACTGATCAGTAAAAATCCTGGGTACCCCAATTAGTCCCGAATCGTCGCATTTGCCAGAACCAGCGAGCCGCCCAACCGACCGACAGGAGAATCCCGTGACCGAGCAGCTCTCCCCCATGCCCGAAGACTGGCAGCGCGCCCTCGCCGTCGTCGCCCACCCCGACGACCTGGAATACGGGGCTGCCGCAGCGATCGCCGCCTGGACTGACGCAGGCAAAGAGGTGAGCTACCTGCTGGCCACCCGCGGTGAGGCGGGCATCGACGGCATCCACCCGAGCAAGGCGGCCCCGCTGCGGGAACGGGAGCAGATCGCCAGCGCTGCCGTTGTCGGCGTCACCACCGTAGAGTTCCTCGACTACCGCGACGGGGTGATCGAATACGGTCTCCCCCTGCGCCGGAATATCGCCGCGGCGATCCGGCGGCACCGCCCCGAACTCGTCATCACCCTCAACCACCGCGACACCTTCCACGGCGGCTTCTGGAACACCCCTGACCACAAGGCGGTAGGCCGGGCCACGCTCGACGCTGCCACAGACGCGGGCAACCGGTGGATCTTCCCGGAACTCGTCGACCAGGGACTGGAGCCGTGGAACGGGGTGCGCTGGGTTGCCGTGGCGGCCTCGCCCCAGCCCACGCACGCAGTGGACGCCACCCCGGGCTACGAGCGCGCTGTCCGCTCCCTGCTGGAGCACCGCGCCTACATCGAAGGGCTCACCGACGAAGACCCGGAAACCTATGTGCGGTCCTTCCTGGACGAGACCTTGTCCGCCAACGCCCCGCGGTTCGGCGGCCGACTTGCGGTCACCTTCGAACTGTTCCCCCGCTAAGACCTGCACGGCTGCGCTACCGGGGGCGCGGCGGCCCGGCAAGGAACCCCGCTGGGGTGGCGCATCCGCTCATCACGTGGCGCCTAGGTGGGCTACCATCACTGCAAGGGCATATGCCCGCAAGGAGGGTTCGCATAGCGGCCGAGTGCGACGCTCTTGAAAAGCGTTAGGTCGGTAGCCCCGGCCTCGTGGGTTCAAATCCCACACCCTCCGCGCAAACCGTTGGCCCCCTCCACGCCGTTGTGGAGGGGGCCAACGTGTGCCGTGACGCCGACGAGGTGAAACCACGGGGAGGTCGCCGACGTCACGCCTGGCAGCGGCTAGCCGAGCCGCTGACGCAGCGCCTCATACTCGTCCCACAGCTCCTTGGGCAGGCGGTCCCCGAAGGAGTTGAAGAAGTCGGGGACCAGGTCGGCTTCCTGACGCCAGACCTCGCGGTCCACCGACAGCAGCAGCTCCAAGTCCTCCTGGGAGATGTCCAGGCCCTCGGTGTCGAGCGCCTCAGGCGTGGGCACCCGGCCGATCGGGGTGTCCTGGGCTGCTGCCTTGCCTTCGAGCCGTTCGATGATCCACTTGATCACGCGGCTGTTCTCGCCGAAGCCCGGCCAGATGAACTTGCCCTCGTCGTTCTTCCGGAACCAGTTCACGTAGTAGATCCGGGGCAGTTTGTCCGGGTCGGTCTGGCGGCCGATCTTCAGCCAGTGGCCGAAGTAGTCGCCCATGTTGTAGCCGCAGAACGGCAGCATCGCGAACGGGTCGCGGCGCAGTTCACCGACCTTGCCTTCAGCGGCGGCAGTGCGCTCGGAGGCCACGTTCGCGCCCAGGTAGACGCCGTGCTGCCAGTTGAACGCCTCGACGACGAGCGGCACCGCGGTGGCGCGGCGGCCGCCGAACAGGATCACTGAGATCGGCACCCCGTTGGGGTCTTCCCATTCGGGGGCGATCGTGGGCGCCTGCGAAGCGGGGGTGGTGAACCGGGCGTTGGGGTGCGCGGCGGGCTCGCCGGAGTCGGGGGTCCAGTCGCGGCCCCGCCAGTCGGTCAGGTGTGCGGGAGGCTCGTCGGTGAGGCCCTCCCACCACACGTCCCCGTCGTCGGTCAACGCCACGTTGGTGAAGATGCTGTTGCCCCACAGCGCCTTGACCGCGTTGGCGTTGGTGGACTCGCCGGTGCCGGGGGCGACCCCGAAGAAGCCGTACTCCGGGTTGATGGCGTAGAGGCGGCCGTCTTCCCCGAACCGCATCCACGCGATGTCGTCGCCGATCGTCTCCACCTTCCACCCGGGGATGGTCGGTTGGAGCATGGCGAGGTTGGTCTTCCCGCAGGCGCTGGGGAACGCCGCGGCAATGTAGCGGGGTTCGCCCGACGGCGGGGTGACTTTGATGATGAGCATGTGCTCGGCCAGCCAGCCTTCGTCGCGTGCCATCACCGAGGCGATGCGCAGCGCGTAGCACTTCTTGCCGAGCAGCGCGTTGCCGCCGTAGCCGGAGCCGTAGGACCAGATCTCCCGGGTCTCAGGGAAGTGCGTGATGTACTTGGTGGAGTTGCACGGCCACGGCACGTCCTTCTGGCCGGGCTCCAGGGGGGCGCCCACGGAGTGGACCGCTTTGACGAAGGTGCCGCGCTCCTCGATGAGGCGCAGTGCGGGCGCGCCCATCCGGGTCATGATGCGCATCGACACCACGACATAGGGGGAATCGGTGATCTCCACGCCGAGCTGGGAGATCTTGCCGCCGAGCGGTCCCATGCAGAAGGGCACCACGTACATGGTGCGGCCGCGCATGCATCCGGTGAAGATCTCCTTGAGGGTGGCGCGCATTTCGGCGGGGTCCACCCAGTTGTTGGTGGGCCCGGCGTCCTCTTGGCGCTCTGAGCAGATGAAGGTGCGGTCCTCGACTCGGGCGACGTCGCTGGGGTCGGAGCGGCAGTAGAAGCTGTTCGGGCGGAGCTCTTCGTTGAGCCGGATCAGGGTTCCCTGTTCGACGAGCTGGGAGGTGAGTCGCTCCCACTCGGCGTCCGAACCGTCACACCAGACCACTTCGTCCGGTTGTGTCAGTTCCGCGATCTCGCGTACCCAGTCGACTAGTTCCTGATGGCTAGTCGGAGCCACGTTATTTCCGTGGACCGCAGTAGTCACGATTCCTCCTCCTCAGGGGTCGTTTCAAATGATGAACGATCACCCCCTATTACCACCAGTTGGCATAGACCTTGGACTAGACCTTTGCCACGCTTATGGACTAGACCATTTGAGGGTTGTGCAATGTGTTCTCTACCCGCTGCAGAGTTTCTCTTGCACGGGTTTTATTTCAGCAGCTGCCCACGTCACAGGGGATGAACACGGAATACTGCGGGGTAGGTCACGGTGTTGTGATAGCGGAAGGAGTTCCCTTGGAGCCGGTTTTTCAGAAAGCGCGGAAGGGAATTCCATGAGGGCGCATCCGAGACAGTTTGAAAAAGAGCATAGATGCCCGGTTCGAATCGGGCTCACCGGGGTAAGTCAAAAACTCTCGGCAGTCATTCCGGTGTTTTCCGTGGCGGTTTCCCGGCGCGAGTGGAGGGCTGAGATACGCGCGGGCGGCCGGGGTCGCGCCCCGGCCGCCACGGGCTGACACGGTGGTCATGGTCGGATCAGCATCCGGATACGCGCTCCCAGTAGCCGGGAGAGGTTTCCTGGACGGACGTGATGACGTAGATGTTCCACAGGCCGAGCAGGTCGTTGCCGCCCACGCTGTAAGCGTAGCCGTAGCTGACGTAGGCGCGGCCTTCAGCCACGTGCTGGTAGTTGTTCGCCGTCACGCACTCCCCCGCGGGCGGAGTGGTCGGGGACGGACTGGGCGACGGGGACGGAGAAGGGGACGGGGACGGCTGCGGATCGCCGTCGAGTTCCCAGAACTGGATCGTGTGGTAGGTGGAGCAGATCGTGTCGAGGAAGTAGGCGCCGGCGGTGCCGCACTGGTCCGTGCCGGACCCCGGGTCCACGGGAGTGCCGTGCCCCATGCCGGAGACCAGGTAGCGGGCGACCACGTCGCGTCCGGAACTGTCCTGGTAGTACTCGACGGTGGTGTTCGCTCCGAGGTTGGCGGTCCGCGCGGGGGTTTGCCCGATACCCCACACGTTGGTCCACTGGTCGCGGGAGGACTGCGCATTCTTGGGGGTCACGACCGCGTCCGCGGTGCCGTGCCAGATGGCGACGCGCGGCCACGGTCCCTGCCAGCCCGGGTTCTTAGCGCGCACGAGGTCGCCCCACTGCTTGGGGGTGAGGTTGCGGCCGGAGAACATGCACGTGGTCGCGTCCAGCAGGCTGCTGGCGCAGCCGGTGGGGATTCCGGCGACGATGCTTCCCCCGGCGAACACGTCCGGGTAGGCCGCGAGCATCTCGGAGGCCATGGCGCCGCCCGCGGACAGGCCGGAGATGTAGACGCGCTCCTCATCCAGGCTGTAGGTGCGCACCGCGTAGTCGACCATGGAGCGGATGGACTGTGCTTCACCGGAGCCGCGCGCCGTGTCGGACTTCTGGAACCAGTTGAAGCACGAGGAGCTGTTGTTCGCTGATTTCTGCTCTGCGTAGACGAGGGCGAAGCCGAGGCTGTCGGCGTACTTGGCCCAGCCGGAGTGGGCGTGGTAGGTGGCGGCGTCCTGGGAGCATCCGTGGAGGAGGACGACGAGCGGGGCGTTGTCGGGGAGGGTGGCGGGCCGGTAGACGTACATGTTCAGGTTGCCCGGGTTGGAGCCGAACGCGGACACCTGGGTGAGGGTGGCGGCTTCCGCGCGGGGGGCGAGGGCAGTGGTGCCGAGAAGGGCGGCGCCCAGGCCGAGGACAGCGGTCAGCGCCACCCATACCCGGGCGGGTATGCGTCGGGTCAGGTGCAGCATGGTGCCTCCGTTGGAAAGACCCTGCGGGGGACACGGGTTCGGCCGAACACCAGTGCCCACACCCTACGAACAATGTGACCTAAATAACATGTGTCTGGTGTGGAGGTTGCGGCGACACGACCCGTGAAGACCCCACACAGCTCTCCCCCACATAGCCGAACGCCACATAGAACCGCCCAACCCTGTGGTGGCCGCCCATATCAGCGACGAACCTCACAAAACCTACATTGAGGCCCATGACACCGCATGACACTCGTCCCGACACGGCCGCACCCCCCACCTCCGCTGCGGCCGGGACCTCTGTTGACGTGGACCTCACCGGCCGGACCGCTCTCGTAACCGGCGCTGCCAGCGGCATCGGCCGCGCCTGCGCGACCCGCCTAGCCGCCGCCGGGGCCACCGTCCGCCTCGTCGACCTCAACCGGGAAGCCCTCGACGAACTCGCCCAGCGCGGAATAGGCGAACCCCACCACGTAGACCTCACCGACCTGGACGCGGTCGACACTGTGGCACGCGGCGTCGACATCGTCGTCAACAACGCTGGAGTGCAGACAGTCTGCCCCGTCCACGAATTCCCCCCGGAACGCTTCTCCATGATGGTGAAACTCATGCTGGAAGCCCCGTTCCGGATCGTGCGGGCCGCGCTGCCGCACATGTACGCGCGCAACTGGGGGCGGATCATCAACATCTCCTCCGTGCACGGGCTGCGGGCCTCCGCCTACAAGTCCGCCTACGTGGCCGCCAAACACGGTTTGGAAGGCTTCTCCAAAGTCGTCGCCCTCGAAGGCGCCCCGCACGGAGTCACCTCCAACTGCATCAACCCCGGCTACGTGCGCACCCCCCTCGTGGAACAGCAGATCGCCGACCAGGCGCGCGCCCACGGGATCCCCGCCAGCGACGTAGTGGAAACCGTGCTGCTGGCCCGCAGCCCCATCAAACGGCTCATCGAACCCGCCGAAGTCGCTGAAATGGTGGCCTACCTGTGCTGTCCCGAGGCGTCTTTCATCAACGGCGCCTCCCTGACCATTGATGGAGCATGGAGCGCGAGCTGAACAACACCCCGGTTCCCCCCGAAGACGACCCGTGGGCGGTAGACGCCCAGTCGGCCTTCCTGGAACTTTTGCTGCGCGACGCTCCCGCGGTCGAATACGAACGGCCGCTGCTGGAAGCCCGTGCCCGCGGGGACACCCCGGAAACCCTGGCCCGGTTGGAACGCGCCAAACTCCTGGCGCTACGGGTCCGCTCCGTCCTCCGCGACCTGCAGCGCCGCGAATCCGAACTCACGGCCCTGTTCGAAACCGCTAACGACCTGACCGGGATGCGCAGCCTCGACCAGATGCTGCGCGCCATCGTGGACCGGGCCCGCCACCTCCTCAACACCGACGTCGCCTATCTGACACTCAGCGACCCGGAACGCGGGGACACCTACATGCGGGTGACGTCCGGTTCCGTCTCAGCCCGCTTCCAGCAGCTACGCCTCGGCCACGGGGAAGGTCTGGGCGGCCTGGTCGCCCAGACCGCCCTCCCCTATGTCACCGCCAACTACTTCGCGGACACCCGGTTCCAGCACACCGAGCACATCGACGCGGGGGTGCGCGAAGAAGGCCTGGTCGCGATCCTCGGCGTGCCGCTCCAACTCAACGGCCGTGTCATCGGCGTCCTGTTCGCCGCCAACCGGCGGGAACGGCCGTTCTCCCACGCGGAAGTAGCCCTGTTGAGCTCGCTGGCCACGCACGCGGCGATCGCTATCGACAACGCCAACCTCATCGACGACACCCGGCGGGCGCTCGCCGAACTCAACACCGTCAACCAGCGGCTCCAAGAACACACCGAATCCGTGGAACGCGCCGCGGCAGCCCACGACCGGCTCACCGACCTCGTGCTGCGCGGCGGCGGGATCGAAGAAGTCGCGGCCGCAGTCGGCGACGTCCTCGGCGGCCAAGTGTGCATCCACGACCTCAACACGGCCGCCACTCCCCCGCCCTGCTGCGAGGACCCTGCCGTTGCCGAAGCCGTGCAGACCGCGCTGCACAGCGGCCGCACCGCCCGCGCCGGGGATGCGTGGGTGGCAGCGGCCGCAGCCGGCAGTGAACTGCTCGGCATGCTCGTCCTGCGCGGCATCGAACCCGACATCACCGGCCAGCGCATCCTGGAACGCGCCGCCGTCGTCACCGCGCTGCTGCTGCTCATCCGCCGTTCCGCAACCGAAGCGGAGCACCGGGTCCGCGGCGACCTGCTCGACGAACTCTTGGACACCCCGGACCGGGACCCCGAGTCGCTGCGGCAGCGCGCGGCCCGCCTCGGCGCGGACCTCACCGTCCCCCACGTGGTTGCGGTCGCGGAATCCCCCGGTGCTGATGTGGGGCGGCTGCGCCTCGCCGCCATGCACATCGCTGAAACCACGGGCGGGCTCGCCGGGATCCGCGGCGGCCGGGTCGTGCTCGTCCTGCCCGGCACCGACCCCACCACGGTGGGCCGCCGTATCGGCGCTGACCTGGGGGTCGCGGTCAACGGTCCGGTGACCGTGGGGGTGGCGGGGCCGGTCGAAGCCCTGCCCGGATTCCGGTCCTCGTTCACCGAGGCGCTGCGCTGCCTGCAAACCCTGCAGGCCCTGGGTCGCACCGGGGAAGTCGCCGCCCCCACCGACCTAGGGTTCCTCGGGCTGCTGCTCGGTGACGACCGGGACGTCGACGGGTTCGTCACCGCCACCCTGGGCCCGCTGCTGGACTACGACGCCCGCCGGAAGACCGCGCTCGTGGACACGCTGCGCGCCTATTTCGCGGCGGGCGGCAACCTGTCGCGCGCCAAAGACGCGCTGCACGTCCACGTCAACACGGTCTCCCAGCGGTTGGAGCGGATCTCCCAGCTCATCGGCGACGACTGGCAGGAGCCCAGCCGGGCCTTGGAGATCCAGCTAGCGCTCCGCCTCCATGGTCTGCTGGACCGCGGTGTGGATTTGGGCGGCAACCGTGGCCGCGGTTGACGAGAACAGCGGCGTGTAGTGGTTGTCGTCCGGCAGCTCCACCAACTGCACTCCGCTGCCGTCCAACGCGGCGAGCCGCTCCGCCGTGTACAGCCCGGGGGTTTCGTCCAAGAGTCCGCGCGCCGCCCACATCAGCCACGCCGGGCACGGCAGGGCACGGATCGCCCCCAGCACTTCCGGATCCTCCAATACTTGGGCGCCGTCGATCCGCACCGCGTCCGCCACACAACTGGACCGCATCTCCGGGGGGTCCCCCACCAGGTCGCGTTGCACATAGGTGTCGGCCCACGTGTTCCACCGGCCCGCGAACGCGGGATGCTTCTGCCAGAAAGAACGGTAAGTGTCCCGGTCGGCGAACGTCATCGACAGTCGAGCCATTGCCGGGCCGATCACCTGCTGGATGTCGGTTCCCGGCGGGGCAGGCAGCCCGAACCCGCCGTCGACGAGCACCACCCCTGCCACCCGGTCGGGATGGCGGACCGCAGCCAGGCAGGCCACGAACGCACCCATGGAATGCCCGACCAGCACCGTGCGGTCCACGCCCACCGCGTCCAACAAGGCCATCGTGTCGGCGACGTGCGCCCCCAGCCCGTACGGGCCGGGCAAGTGGGCGCTGCGGGCCCGGCCCCGCAGGTCGGGGGCGAGCAGCGCCAGCGTGTCGGGAAGCTCGGCGGCGACCCGGGCGAACGAGTGCCCGTTAGCGGTGATGCCGTGCAAAGCCACGACGGGCAGCGCCTCAGCAGATCCCCACCGGGTGACGGTGAGGGCGCCACCCGCCACGTCCACGGTGAATTCAGTTCCGGTCACGACACGACTCCTCAAACGGTTACCGGGTGCGAGACGGCCGGTTCCGAACCGTACGCCCGCCAGGGAACGGCCCGGAACCGGCCCGCGGCCCCCGCTAGGTGAGGGAACTTGACGGTTGCACAGCAGGGGCCGGGCTTGGGACGGCTATGCCGCGGCGGCGCGGCGGCGCAGCGCCGCATGGATCCGGGAAGGCAGTGCGGCAAGCCCGCCGGGGAAGAAGAACACCAGCAGCACGAAAAGCGTGCCGAGGATGAACAGCGGCTGGCTCAGCGGGGCGCGCACCACCGCGGGCAGACCGTCGAACACGTCCGAGGCCGCCAACTGCAGCAGCCGGTGGTCGACGTAGGTGTAGACGACCGCGCCCACCAGGGGCCCCCAGCGGGTGCCCGCGCCGCCCAGCGACACCATCACCAGCAGGGTCAGCGTGAACTCGGCGGTGGTGATCGCCGGAGTGACCCCGCCGGACACGACCAGGTAGACCACCCCGCCCAGGGAGGCGAGCGCGCCCGCGACCGTGAACGCGGCCAGCTTGTACGGGTAAGGGTTGACGCCCAGCACCGAGACCCGCTGCTCGTTGGCGCGAATCCCCTGCCAGACCCGGCCCACCGGGGTGGCGCTCAGCCACCACACCACGCCCAGCGCCACCACCACGTAGCCGACAGCCAGCCAGTACAGGTTGACCGTGTTGACCACGCCGATGAACGCGTCCGGCACCAGGTCCGGGTTGAGCGACAGCCCTTCCTCGCCCCCGGTCATCCGCCCCGGGTCGCGGACCACCAGGATCGACCCGGCCTGCGCGAACGCCAAGGTCACCATGGCCAGGGCGATGCCGGAGACACGCAGCGAGATCGCGCCCAACACCAAGGCCAGCAGGGTGCCGGAAGCCACGGCGATCAGCGCCGACCACAGCAGCGGCAGCTCCAGAATCCCCATGAGCAGCACCGCCAGGTAGGCGCCGGCCGCAAAGTAGAGGGCGTGCCCGAACGACAGCAGCCCCACCCGCCCGTACAGCAGGTCGTAGCTGGTGGCGAGCCCGCCCAGGACAAGGCAGGTGGCGAGCACGTGCAGCGTGGACGGGCTGTTCAAAGTGCCTTCGAACAGGCCGGGAATCCGCAGCGTGGAAAACGGCAGGGACAGCAGCACCACCGCGACCACGGCCGGGGCCACCCACGCGGGAACCCGCCGGGGGCGGCGCACCGCCTCGGCGACCGGTGCGGCGGGGGCGGCAGGGGCCTCGGTTGTGTGCTTGGTGTCGGTGTCGACGTTCATGCCACCCTCCCGGCGGTTGCTTTGGCGAGCCCGCCCTGCCGCGTCAACAGCACTGCGGCGAGCACGATCACCACGGCGATGTCGCCGAGCCCGGCGACGGTGTAGTAGTTGGCGAACTGCTGGACCATGCCGACCGCGACCGACGCGACCGCGCAGCCCACCGTGGACGTGGTACCGCCGATCACGACCACGATGAACGCGAAGACCAGCAGGGACGTGCCTTGGAACGGGGTGATCACCCCGAAGTAGAGGCCGCCGAGCGCGCCCGCGAGCGCGGCCGCGGCCCCGCCGATCGCGAACACCAAGGTGAAGGACTTGCGCACGTCGATACCAAGCGCGGTGACCATGGCCCGGTCCTCCACTCCGGCGCGCACGATCAGGCCGTAGCGGGTGCGGGTTCCGAACAGCAGCAGCCCGGCGAGGACCAGGGCAGCAACCGCGATCAGCAGGAACCGGTCGGTGGGAATGGCCGCGCCAAGCAGAGTCACCGTGCCGGAGACGAGCTCCGGGCGGGGGAACGGCAGCGGGTCCGCGCCCCAGATCGCTTGCACGAGAGCGGGGACCGCCAAGCTGAGTCCGACAGTGACGAGGATCTGCTCCCGGTGCCGCCCGTACAAGGGGCGGATCACCCCGAGTTCGACGAGGGTGGCAGCGAGCGTGCCCGCAGCAACCCCGAACGCTACAGCGACAAGGAAACCGACCCCGTCCCCGCCTGCGCCAGGCAGATAGACGCTGGCCCACCACGTGGCGTAGGCGCCGATGGTCAAAAACGCGCCGTGCGCGAAGTTCAGCACATCCATCAGGCCGAAGATGAGGGACAGGCCTGAAGCGATGAGGAAGTAGAGCGCGCCGAGCCCGAGCCCGGTCACGACGAGCAAGACAACGGTACTCATGCGGCTCCTCCCGGCTGGCCGTGTGCGGGAACGGAGGTTTTGGACACGCCGAGCAGTTCCCGGGTGCGTTCGGCGTCGTCCAGCAGGTCGAGCACGTTGCCGGTGTGCACGACCCGGCCGGCGTCCACGACCACGGCCTGCCCGGCCACCCGGCGCACCAGCGCCAAGTTCTGCTCGACAAGCAGCACCGGCACTTCTTCCGCGATCCGGGCGACCGCGTCCGCCACCTCCGCAACCACCCGCGGGGCAAGCCCTTTCGTGGGCTCGTCCACGATGAGCAGCCGGTTGTCGTTGAGCAGGACGCGGCCGATGGCGAGCATCTGCTGCTGGCCGCCGGACAGGGTGCCCGCGGGCTGGTTGGCGCGCCGCGCCAGCTCGGGGAAAAGGTCGTGCACGAGGTCGTAGCGGGGGGTGTGCCCGCGCCGCTCCGCCAGCCGCAGGTTCTCGGCCACGGTCAGCCCGGCGAACACGCCCCGGTCTTCCGGCACATAGCCGATACCCATCGCGGCGATCGCGTGCGTGGGGTCGGCGGTGATGTCGCGGCCAGCGAACACGATCCGACCGGTGCGCGGCACCAGTCCGAGAATCGCTTTGACGGTCGTGGTCTTGCCGACCCCGTTACGGCCGAGCAGCGAAGTGACCCCGTGGTCAGCAACGGTGAACGACACCCCTTGCAGGATGTGGGAGCCCTCGATCCACACGTGCACATCGGCGACGTCCACCAGCGGCTCGGCGGCGGTCACAGCGCATCCCCAAGGTAGGCGGCTTGGACCCGCGAGTCCGCCATGGCGGTGTCCGGGTCGGCCAGGGCGAGGAGCGCGCCGTGGTGCATGACGGCCAGGCGGTCGGCCATATCGAGCAGCACCTCCATGTGGTGTTCGACCATGAGCACCGTGCAGCCTTGTTCGCGGTGCACGGTGCGGATGACGTCGACGAGTTCACCGATCTCCCCCGCGCTCACCCCGGCCATGGGTTCGTCGAGCAGGATGACGCGGGGTTCGCGGGCCAGCAGCAGCGCGAGTTCGAGCTTGCGTTTGTCGCCGTGGGACAGGTCTCCGGCGAGTGCGTCGGCCCGGTGGGAGAGCCGGACCAGGTCCAAAACCCGGCTAATCTCGGGCCCGGTCACGGGGGTGGCGCGCTGCCAGAAGCGGCGCGACTCCCCCAACCGGGCCTGGACCGCTAGACCGACGTTCGCGCCAACGGACAGGTCAGCGAAGACGCTGGAGGTCTGGAAGGTGCGGCCCAGGCCCAGGCGGGCCCTCCGGTGCGGCGGGAGCCGGGTGATGTCGGTCCCCAGCAGTTCCACGGTGCCGCGGGTGGGCCGGGTCAGCCCGGACACCAGGTTGAACAGCGAGGTTTTCCCGGCTCCGTTGGGGCCGATGACGGCGAGGAATTCACCGTCGGAGACGGTCATGGACACGCCGTCCACGATGACGGCGCCGCCAACCGACCAGCTCAGGTCGTTGAGGACCAGGACCGGGGCTGGTGGAGAGGGGGTGGGGGAGGTCATCACGTCACTCCGCGACTGGGGGTTCCACGTCGGCGGCAGGGATTTCCGCGATCAGTTCGGGGACAGCGTCTGCGCCGCTGCCGACCAACCGCACCTGGTACATGGGCTGGAGGAGCGCGTGGTCTTCCGCCCGGATGGTCAGGGTGCCTTTCACGCCTTCGAAGGTCCAGCCTTCCAGGGCTTTGATCCGCTCCTCGGTGGTGTCGCCTTCAGAGATGGCGTGCACGATCATCTGCGCGGCGGTGAACCCGTCGGGGGTGAACAGGTCCACTTCACCGCCGTTGTCTTCGACGAATTCGCGCATCATCTGCTCGGCTTCGGTCTGCGCGGCCCCGTCGAAGTAGTGGGAGAGGAAGGAGATCTTGCCTTCAGCTTCGCCGAACACCGGGTAGGACGCTTTGATGTCCAGTCCGGTGACGACCTCGGTGGCGTCGAGGACCCCCTGCTGGTTGAGGGCCTTCCACATGGCGGAGGCGGTCTCCCCCGCCCACGCCACGAACAGCAGGTCAGGGTCGGCTTGGCGGACCTGTTCCGCGAACGGGGTCAGGTCGGTGGTGTCAGGCGGGGCGAGGACACTGTCCACGGTGGCGCCCTGGGCTTCGAGGACGGTGGTGACCGCGTCCACGTTGTCCTGGCCGAACGCGTTCTGCTGGGCGAAGACGATGACGTTCTTGCCTTCGGGGTCGTCCATGAAAGAACCCGCGGCGAGAATGTCCTGGTAGGTCTGGCGGCCGGAACGGAACGTGTAGTCGTTGATGCCGGTGATGGCGTCGGTGGCGGCCGGTCCAGAGATGAACAGCACCTTGTTCTGTTCGGCGAGCGGGGCGACTTGGACGGCCACGCCGGACGCGGTGGACCCGGCGATGATGTCGTAGCCTTCGCCGATGAGTTCCCGGGCCGCGGACACCGCCTTGGTGGGGTCGCCAGCGTCATCCCGGGTGGTGACTTCGATGGGCCGGCCGTCGACTTCCATGGTGCCGCCGGTGGCGTATTCGAGTCCGGCTTCGAAGCCCTGGTAGTACTGCTCGCCGTAGGTGGCGAGCGGCCCGCTCATGGAGTAGACGAGGCCGATTTTGATGGGGCCGTCAGCGTCGCCTGTGGCGGCGCTCTCCGGGCTGCCGCAGGCGGTGAGGACGAGAGCACCGGCGCAGAGCGCGGCTGCGAAAGGTGCGTAAGGGGGATAACGCATGGTCTCCTCCAGGTGTCCCCGCCACCCTGCGGGCGGCGGTGGGGACGGCAGGATCAGGGGTGTGCCACCGAAGGTAGAGAAGAAGTGATGTGATTCACATGTTGCTGTGGCACATATTGGACCGCGAATCGGTGTCTTCAACCCCTATCGGAGGAGCCGCACACGGCGCCGCACCCCGGAGGAAAAGCGGGCATACGCGCGGGCATGCTGATGCGCACCGACACGGTGTGTTGGTGCGCGACGCTGCTCCGTGTTCTTCCCTATTGCCTAAGGCACGCCAGCCCCGCGGCGGTCACCGCGGCCAGGCGAACGCCTCCCCCACGGTGGCGGCCAGTTCCAGGTAGGCGTCGTGGGTGCTCGGCTGCAGCCGGTCCAAGTAGATTTCGGCGCCCTCATCCAGGTGCGGATCCCACGGCACGCGCACTACGGCGCGGCATCGGGACGCGAAATGCTCCTCCAACCGCTGCAAGTCCACGTTGGACTTGCTGTTGCGGCGCACCATGGACATCACCACGACCGCGCCCCGCACCAGTGACCCGTAGTCGTGGGCGTCTAACCAGTCGAGTGTGGCGGACGCGCTGCGCGCTCCGTCCACCGACGGGGTGGAGACCACGATGATCTGGTCGGCCAGGCCAAGCACGCCCCGCATCGCCGAGTGCAGCAGCCCGGTGCCGCAGTCGGTGAGCGTGATCGAGTAGAAGTGCTCGACGATCCGGGCGACCTCACGGTAGTCGTATTCGCTGAGCGCTTCGGAGACGGCAGGATCCTGGTCTGAGGCGAGCACTTCCAGCCGGGACGGGGCCTGGGACGTGAACGCGCGGATGTCGGCGTACCGGGAGATCGTGTCCTTCTCGTTGAGCAGGTCCCGGATCGTGGTGGGAGTCTCCAAGTGGAGTTTGTCCGACAGGGTGCCCCGGTCCGGGTTGGCGTCAATGGCGAGTACGCGGTCGCCACGCAGGGACGCCAGCATGGATCCGAGGGCAGCGGTCGTCGTGGTCTTGCCGACCCCGCCTTTGAGGGAGAGCACCGCAACCCGGTGGTGGCCGCCCACCACATGGGTGCAGGCTCGGGCGATCATCTCCTGGCGGCGGCGTTCCGCCCGCGAGTTCCCCGGGTTGATGAGGCCGAAGGTGATCGACCGCACGGCCCGCCGCCACCCGGTGACCGCGCCGGGACGGTAGCCGCCGCTCCACTCCCGGCCCGGGGTGACCACGGGCGGGGCGAACGTCGCGGGACCGGTGGCGCTGTTCCCCTGCGACGGGGAGGACAACCACGGGGGTGTCTTCGCGGGCGCGGGCCTGGAAGGCGTGGGCGACGCTGCCGTAGACCGCGGGGTCTCCGGGTCCGTGGTCCGCGGGTCGTGGACTGGTGGAGGCGGCGTGTCTTCCCGGCGCGGCGGGTGAGGGTCACGCCAGGCTGGGGCGGCAGGCGGGGGCGTCGTCGGGGCCGGGCCCGGCGGGGGAGTGGTCAATGCCCCGGAGAAGTCCAGCGGGGGAAGCGGTTCCGGCTCGGGAACGTCCTCGGGCGGGGGCGGCGGGGGAGCGGACCGCTGCTGGGCTTCTTCCAGCAACTGGCGGAGCTGCGGCCGGTTACGGCCGAAGCGCGACCGCACCGATTCGGCGGGCGAGTCATCCGCCTTCGGCGCCGAGGATTCCGGGGAGTGGGCTTCGCTGCCGGGGCCGCTCGCATCGGGCACGGCGGGGGACGGCGGTCCTGTTTCCGGTCCGCCCCGGGTGGCGTCGGCCCGGAACAAGTCCGGGGACGACACGGTAGGGAGCGGGTCCGGCGGCAGGTCAGGCGACGGGGCTGCCGGCGCAGGCCCGTCGAACTGCCGCGGTGGGGAAGGCTGCGGCTGGGCGAGCGGACCGGGCGGCGCCAGCCGGCCGGGACCGTGGCTGTCGCCGGAGGACTGGTCCGCGAACGGGGCAGGCTCGGGGGGAGATGAGGTGGTCGGAGCCGGTTCAGGGCTCAGTTTTTGGGCATAGGGTGGGGGAGGGGCAAGGTCCAAGTCGAAATCGTCGTCGCCGAACCACTCGTCGGCTCCCTCGTAGCGGTCCTCCCCTAGCTCGGTGTCGACCGCGGGATCCTCGTATCGCGAGCGCGGCGAACGAGCACCGAAGTGTTCGGAACCGTCGTGCTCTTCGTAGGACACCGCGCCACTCCTCAGGACATTCCGCAGACCGTACTGGGTATGCGTGGTATTTGGCTATTTCATAGTCGAAAGACGGTGCGCTCGGCGAGTCGCGCCGTCTCCGGGTTCGTCGGGCACTCGGTCATCAACGATAGAACTAGTGGTCATGAGATGAGAAGGGAGCGAAAGCCGCATCTCGGCATTGTTTGACGGGTCTGCCCCGCCCGCGACGGGGTGGGTAGCGTGGATTCCATGCGAGCGATAGTCGTCAGTGCCCCCGGCGGTCCGGAGAATCTGGTCTGGCAGGAGGTCCCCGACCCCCAGCCCGGGCCGGGAGAAGTCCTCGTCGAGGTTGCGGCAACAGCGGTCAACCGAGGCGACATCAGCCAGCGGGAAGGCAACTACCCGCCGCCTCCGGGCGCCCCGGAATACCTGGGGCTGGAATGCTCCGGCCGCATCATTGCGTTCGGCCCCGGCACTGAAGACTCTGGTTACCGGGTGGGCGACGAGGTGTGCGCGCTGCTGAGCGGCGGCGGTTACGCCGAGCGGGTAGCGGTTCCTGTCGGCCAGTTGCTGCCGGTCCCCAAAGGGGTCGGCCTGGTCGAGGCCGCAGCCCTGCCCGAGGTTGCCTGCACGGTGTGGGCCAACGTGTTCATGACCGCCCAGCTGCGTGAAGGCGAGGCTCTGCTGGTGCACGGCGGCGCCAGCGGGATCGGCACCTTCGCGATCCAGGCGGCCCGCGCGTTCGGCGCCCGCGTGCTGACCACCGCGGGAAGCGAAGCGAAACTTGCCCGCTGCCGGGAGCTCGGTGCGGATGTGGCGATCAACTACCGTTCCGAGGACTTTGCTGCGCGGGTGCGGGAAGAGACCGGCGGCCGCGGCGTCGACGTGGTGCTCGACATCATGGGCGGCAGCTACCTGGAGGCTAATCTCCGTTCACTTGCGGTGGGCGGACGGCTGGTCGTCATCGGTTTGATGGGCGGGCGCAGAGCAGAGCTCGACTTGGGGCGGATGCTGATCAAACGGCTGTCTGTGCACGCCGCGACGCTGCGGTCGCGCCCGTTGGAGGAGAAGGCCGCGATCGTCGCGCAGGTAACAGAGCGGGTATGGCCGCTGGTCGAGAGAGGGGAGATCCGGCCGGTCGTGGACCGGGTACTGCCACTCAGCCAGGCCGCCGAAGCGCACCGTGTCCTGGAAGCCAGCGAGCATGTCGGAAAGATTCTGCTTGTTACCAATTAATAACACTCACCGCGAAATCGGCGTAGTGTCTCCAACGTCAACAGCCGCAAGGTGGGAGATGCGATGAACAACGGACCCAGTCAGGAAGAGCAGCCCCAGGTGCTGATTCTGGGGCCGAGCGGCCCGGCCGCCGTGCCCCCTGCGCCCTCGAATGAGGAGGAGAAGGAGGAGTCGGAGGGGCGTCCGGTCACCGAGATGGTGGAGCAGCCTGCCAAGGTCATGCGGATCGGCAGCATGATCCGGCAGCTGCTGGAGGAGGTCAAGGCCGCCCCCTTGGACGAGGCGAGCCGGGTCAGGTTGAAGGAGATCCACGCCAGCTCGATCAAGGAGCTGGAGGACGGGCTCGCTCCGGAACTGGTGGAGGAGCTGGAGCGGCTGTCTTTGCCGTTCACCGACGAGGAGACGCCGAGCGAGGCCGAGTTGCGGATCGCTCAGGCTCAGCTCGTGGGCTGGTTGGAGGGTCTCTTCCACGGTATTCAGACGACACTGTTCGCCCAGCAGATGGCGGCGCGCGCCCAGTTGGAGAACATGCGCCGGGCGCTGCCTTCTGCGCTGCAGCAGCAGGGGGAGGGCGAGCACGCCCAGCAGGGTCGGGTGCAGGGCAGCTCGGGACCGTACCTGTAGGTCGGCGCATACCTGGGGCTGGGCCGCGGCCCGCTGCCATGGATCAGTGAGACGGCTCGGGGGCGGAGGGTGTCATCCCGCCTTCCCGAGCCGTGTTGTGTGTCGGGGACTGCGGAGTCGGCGGGCGGGACCGTGTGTCTTTTTTTCGGGGCTGCGACGGGGTCCCGGGCCGAGGAACACCTTCCCCAGTTTCTGTCAGTCCGATTCAGGATTTAGGACTCGTCCGCTATCCGATCCGGCGTGTTCACCACTGATCGTTTAGGGGGCTTTGCACGCAAAGCCCGAATTTTTTTGTTCAAGACGGTGGGAATATGCGCGAATCCCCTGCGAAGGGGGATGGTTCATTTTTAGAATTTCACTGCTCCTATCACCGGAGTCGAGCACCATTGCCGTAAATCGGCAGCGGTGTCCCCGACACAAGAGGAGAGGTGAGGTGGATGGCGGATTTCTTCCATCGAAAGGCCGCGCATCTCGCCGTTTCTCCCGATGGCACGCCGGGCAAGGAGGGGGGTATCCCGGCAGCCGGGCTTATCGGGGACTCGTGTGGCACGGATTCCGGTGACGAGGAAAGGGTGGCGAATACCGCAGGGGAAGCCTCCAGCCAGGGTTTTCTACTCGGGGGCTACTGCGGTGCGCTGGCCTTACGTGGGGGTTCACCACCGTGGCCGCTCAGCCAGCAGGCAAGCGGGGGAGCCGTGGCTGGCGGCCTCGGGGTGGCAGCGGGGTCCCCCACACTGCGGGCTGCCCGGGGCCATGGGGATGTGGTCGCTGTCCCAGGTAGGCCGCGGCGCAGGATAGGGAGGGCGCACTCGGCTGCGCTCTCCCTGCAGCCCACGACAGGGGGTTTCGCAGGCATGACGGCCCTTGACGCGGGCGTGGTTGCTGAGCACGGAAGCATCCCGGTAAGTCGCTGCTGACGGCTTAAAGTCCGAGATTCCTGACCTGTCTCCCGGGGGGAAGATAAGGGGGGAGAAGGCCACGGGCGGGACCGCAGTAAGCGGTCCCGCCCGTGGCCTTTGTGCTGACCACCACCGAGAAAATGAAAGATGTTTTCGTTTTCTCAGAATTCTTTTCGCGTTAGCACCTGCCACTCCCTCACGAAAATGAAGATTCACCGCCATCTGTTCAGAATTGTTTTCCTAGGATGACCGGATGATGGATTCGTTCTAGGGAAGGCCTTGGCCTCAGCGGAATTCTCCTCCTGAGCGCCCAGAGGGAATCCCGGCTCCGCCGAGAGTGGATTGCAGGGGCCCAAGAGATGATAGGACACATCAGACCTCTGTCTGATATGGCAGAATTTGCCCCTTATGTCCTGCACAGTAATTCAATGTCGGCAGACGTGGTAATGTCCGAAGTTCCGAAAACCATCACAGAAAACCGCATCCTCACCATTAAGTGAAATTTGTCGTTGTCGCTGGTGAGGAAGGAGCAGCCACGGCGATCCACCCGACACCCCACCAGGACGGGAGGTGCGCGAGGTCGAGTGGAGGCAGCGTGGCCGCACGCCACGAGCGGACTTCCAGCACAAATGACGAAAGAGACGGAACCGGTGGACGATCTGACCGCGCACCCCGACGGAGCATCCCCCGCCTCGATCCCCCCGCCCACCTCCCCGGACACCGCGCCACGCCACACTCCCACGTCCACGGCGCTGATCCGCTACCTCCCCGTAGTCCGCAAGGGAGCACTGCTGGGCTTCCTGTGGGCAACAGAAACCGACGACGCCGTCGGATTCCTCGCACTGGATACCGCCGAAGAACCCGCAGCACGCTTCTGGGCCGACCGGATCGCGCACAGCGAGCGTGAAGGACTCCGCCCGCTGCAGATCCTGCGCCGGTGGGGCGGAACAGCCGAAGACCCTGTCGGCGGGACGGTGCCCGCAGCAGCCCGGGAACGGATCGCAGTCTCCCTGGACGTGCTGCGCGCCCTCCCCAGCCTGCAGTAACCGCGGGACGCCCACAGGGGCAGCACTGGCACTGCCTGCCCGGATTCCCGCAGCGGTGAGCACTGCCCTCATCCTTCACCGCACAAGGCGGCCCCGCGGGAGCGCATCCTCTACCCCAACACTGAACGCTCCCGGGGGCCGCAGCAGAAACAAACCCAGCAAGCGGTGCCGCCGCGCCCTTTCCGCTAAGCCAGCGGCGACTCGGTGGCCTCCCGGGTCAGACTCGCCATCACCAGGTCAGCCAAGTGGCGGTAGGCCTCGGCATCGTCGAGCCCCGTGGCCTCTTTGATCGTGCCGTCCTGGATCCCCGTCATGACCCGGGCCACCGCAGCCCCCACAAAAGCAGCGTTGACCGGGCGCAGCACGCCAGCAGCCACCCCTTCGGCGACCAGTTCCTGCACCCGCCGGGCCGCTACCAGCGTGTTCTCCTGGTAGACCTCGTTGGCGGGAGCGAACGCCGCCAAATCGGCGTAGAACTGCTCCGACACCGGCTCCAACTCTGCGGCGACTGCCTCCAAGTAGACCACGAGCCGCTTCTCGGGCGGCGCTTCGGCCACGCGGGCCTCGATGCGTTCGGCTGCCCTCTTGAAATAGGAACGCACCGCGGCAACCACGATCTGCTCTTTGCTCGGCGCCACCAGATACAAGGTGCTCTTGGAGCAGCGCAGCCGTTCCGCCATGTCACTCACGCTGAAGCGCGCAAACCCCTCAGCGAGGAACAGGCGGCGCAGACCGTCGAGGAGTTCCTCGCGGCGCGCACGGGTCTTCTCCGACAACCTCTGGAGGGCAGGCATGGCCCCAGCGTACCGAGAGGCCCTCTTGTTTTCCGAGTACTCAAAACAGTACTCTGGTACTCGAAATAGTACGGGGGTGTGCTCATGTCCGTCACACGCTTGATGCCGTCCCAAGAAACCGCAGACCTGGTCGAACTCGTCCGCGAAGTAGCGTCGCGGGAACTCGCACCACACGTCGCCGAAGCCGAAGAAACCGAACGCTTCCCCCGAGAAGCGTTCCGCACACTCGGCAAACTCGGTGTCCTCGGCCTCCCCTACCCGGAGGAGTACGGCGGAGGCGGCCAACCCTACGAGGCCTATCTCAACATCCTCGAAGAAATCGGAGCAGTCTGGGCCTCCGTCGGCGTCGGCGTCAGCGTGCACGTACTCTCCTGCTACGCCCTCGCCGTCTACGGCACCGAAGCACAACGGCAACGGTGGCTTCCCGACCTCCTCAGCGGCGACCTGCTCGGCGCCTACTGCCTCTCCGAACCGCACGCCGGCTCCGACCCCGCCGCCATGACCACCCGTGCCCGACGCGACGGCGACCACTACATCCTCGACGGCGTGAAAGCGTGGATCACCCACGGCGGGCAAGCCGACTTCTACACGGTCATGGCCCGCACCAGCGACGACCGTTCCCGCGGCATCTCCTGCTTCCTCGTCCCCGCCGACACCCCGGGCCTGAGCGCCGACCGCCCCGAACGGAAAATGGGGCTGACCGCCTCGCACACCACCATGCTGCGCTTCGACGGGGTGCGCATCCCCGCCGACCAGCGCATCGGCGCCGAAGGCCAAGGCCTGTCGATCGCGCTGTCCTCCCTCGACGCCGGACGGCTCGGCATCGCCGCCGTTGCCACCGGCCTAGCCCAAGCCGCGCTCGACACCGCCGTCGACTACGCCCGGCAGCGCGAAGCCTTCGGCAAACCCATCATCGAACATCAAGGGCTTGCCTTCCTGCTCGCCGACATGGCCGCAGCCGTAGAAACCGCCCGCGCCGCCACCCTGCGCGCCGCCCGCCTCAAAGACTCCGGCCTGCCCTACAGCAAAGAAGCGTCCATCGCCAAACTCATCGCCACCGACAACGCGATGCGCGTCACCACCGACGCAGTCCAAGTCCTCGGCGGCTACGGCTACACGCGCGACTTCCCCGTCGAACGCTACATGCGCGAAGCCAAAGTCATGCAGATCTTCGAAGGCACCAACCAGATCCAGCGGCTCGTCATCGGCCGCCACCTCGCCCGCGACGCTACGGCACACACGGTCACGGTCGTCCGCTAACCCAAGCCGGGGGAAGGGAGAAGAGTGTGGGGCGGTAGGTGGACCGCCCCACACCCGTTCACTCCTTCTTGTTCTTCCGCGCCGCGAACTCGGCGAGGAACTCCTGGAAACGCGGCGAATTCACCGACGACGCCTGCGCCCACGACTCGAACTCCAACACCGTGGCGAGATCCGCGGTCTCCGCCATCCGCACCGCCCGTTTCATGTCCCTGACCAGGCCAGGATCACGCTCGGCGTAGCTGTGGGCCATAGCCAGCGCTTCAGCCACCGGATCCTCCACCAGCCGGGTGACCAGACCGGCGCGGAACGCCTCTTCAGCGTCGATCCGCTCCGCGTCCAACAGGGTCGCCAACGCCCGGTGCCCGCCCATCCGCCGGGTGAGGAACCAACTGCAGCCGCCGCCCGGGTGCAGCCCCATCTCAGCGAACGTGATCGCAAACTTCGCTTTCGGGCCCGCCACGACCATGTCGCAGGCCATCGCAATATTCACCCCGGCACCGACCGCGATACCGCCCACCGCGGCGATCGTGGGAATCGTCAGGTCGGCAATGCTGAGAAAGCTCGCATACACCTGCTTCAACTCGTCGCGGATCACCGCGGGCGGACGCGTGGGATCCCCGAACAGGCTGGTGACATCCGCGCCCGCGCAGAACGCCCGGCCCGCGCCGCTGACCACTAGGGCGCGCGCCTCCTCATCAGCCGCGACCGCGCGGACCGCCTCGGCCAACTCGGCGAGCATCGGCCGGTCGAGGGCGTTGAGCCGCTGCGGCGCATTGAGGACGATGTGCCGCACCGGGCCGTCCGACTCGAACCTGATGAACTCCCCCATCGCTCCTCCACGGTGTGTCGCCGCCGTCTCCCACGGCACGAAACCGCAGAGTAGCCATGCACAGACCGTGACCGAGAAGCGCCCCCATGGTGGGGTGGCACTCATGATCGGACCGCTGCCACGGTCGTGTGCCTCGTGAAGGCGAGGGCACGGCCTTGCCCCAGGAGGCGGCGGACACCCATGACACCCTGGCGATGCCCCGACACGCTCACTCGGCTGCACAGCTCAGGAGCGGGGGTTCCTGAAGGGAACAGCTCTACTTAAGCGCGTCGCTGTTCGTCTATGGCGTCCCTACGAAATGGTGGAACTCTCCAGATTCCAGGAGGGTGAAGCGGGAGGGAACTTCCCCAGTATCACCCGTTGGGTGGAACGGGTCCGGCGAGGCGTCCGGGCCGGCAAACGATTCCACCGTGTTCACATGATGGTGACCGAGCCGCTCTCCGACTATGTGCGTTTCGAATGCGCGTGGGCCTATCGCCACACCGTGGCGGCCGGAGAGGACGTACGCATCATCGCCGTACCCGAAGGCCAGTAGCCTGCAGGACTCCCCCGCTTCGACTACTGGCTGTTCGACTCCTCAATCCTGGTGCGCATGAACTACGCCGACGACGGAACCTTCCTGTCCGCTGAACTCGTCGCCGACCCTGAACAGACTGTCTAAGCAAACCTCTGGCGTGACCAGGCCGTCCACCTGTCCTTACCGTTCACCGAGTACGCTGCCGGGTTTGACGACCTGATGCGGCCCCTCACGTCGTAGCCCTCATCCGAGCACCCGCTGTTTCTGCCCACCGGAAGATCCGCGGTGGTGTCCGCCTGAGTGCTCCTGACTGCCTTAACCGCCCTCTACGCCGCGAAGAATCACGGCCGCGAACTCTGCTTTCGGGCGCGTCACCGCTGCCCGGCGCCAAGGCTTTTCCGGTATGCAGCCCTGGCACCGGGCACGCGGTGGAGCATTTCAGGCCGCGCTGTCAACGGAATAGCCGAACTGGTTGAGACGCCGACGCGCTGTCTCCAACTCCTCTTCAGTGAACAGCGGGGCGAACCGGGGCTCGCACACCACTGCTTCCACGGTCAGGTCGAGGCGGCCGCGCTCCCACAGCGCAGAGAACCCGTCGGAGACTGTGGGCGCGTGCAGCAGTCGACGTGCCGCACCCAACGGCCCCAAGTCCGCAATCATGCTCAACAGTTGGGAGGGGGTGTATCCGGCCTCGTCGCGGGCTCGGTCGTAGAGCGAACGCAGCGCCAATCCCAGCTCCCGCAGCAGCGGTTCGTTTTCCTCCCGGGGCTCCGCCGCCACGGTTTCCGGTTCGATCAGGCGTTCCCCAGCTGCGTCCGCGTTCCGCCGCTTGACATAGCCGAGCAGGGCATCCACCGAGGTGAACACCTCGTAGCCCAACTCCTTCAACCGGGGGAGGTCGGCTTCCCCAGGATCCAACTCCAACACCACGGGAGCCCCTTGTCCGGCCTGCAACCCTTCCGGCCAGAACGCCTCGGCAACCGCGATTGCCCGCCCCGTCTCCGGGTCGGGCACTTCGGTGTCGACGAGCGGCTCCGAGTATCCCATCCGCTGCAGCTCTTCGATAAGCTCGCGGACCTGTACGGCACGCGCGTCGTCGGACTTCTCCGTGACCACGCTGATCGGGCGGAGCACCGTCTCGTTTGCACTTGCTGTCCCGGAGCGCAGCTCCTCCAAGAAAGACTGGGCTGCCTCAGCCAGCAGTTCCCGACGGGCGAAGAGGAAATCGCGGTAGCGTTCCAGTTTCCACAACGCAGGATCGGTGGGAATCCACTGCGAAGCGAGCACCCCAGGATGCCGGGCCTCCACCTCAGGAAGGTACTCCTCAGGACTGCGGTTGCCTATCTCCAGTTTGCTCTGCGGGGTGAGGAAACAGAAATTCGCGATTGCGTTCACATGCTTGCGGTCGTAGCCGTTGTACAGCAGTGGCTTCGGGAAGACGTGGTGGATCTCCAAAGATGAGAACTTGCCCAACGTCTCGGCCTTCAGTTCCAGTCCTGTTCCGAAGTCGCGGGCTCCCTTGACCCGGCTGAGCATGTACAGCACCGGGTAGAAACGCGAGCCCTTAGTAGCCCCCTCAAAGTCGTGCGGGCGGATGGTGAGAGAACCGCCTCGAACCCGTTCCAGGGAAGAGATAAGTCCGTCAATGCCTTCCCGGGCCAAGGTCTCGAGGTCCTGTTGCAGGTTGCTCTCTGCGGAACCGTAGTAGCGACCCCACAGGGCGGAGTGGATGTACCAGTAGAGGGTCTTGTCCCGGTGCACGCCGTCCGTGAAGGAGCCGTTGTTGAGCTCCAGCAGTCGTACCACCACCATGATGGAGTACCGGCCGGGCAGCACTCTGTCGTGATCGAGCCCGAGCCGTCCAGACACGGTGTTAAGGAAAGTGTCGACGTGAGCGACCGTCTTCTCTAGGGCGGCCTTGAATTCAGAAGCTTTGAGCCGTTCCAGTGCTTCGAACTGGGAACGTCCTGTTGCCACCGCGGTAACAGTGCGCAGCAGCCAATCCAGGTCGAAACGGTACCCAGCCCGCTCCCACCGGCGGAGAGCTTCACGCATCTTGCTGCGGGCTTCCATCCACTGTGCGCACAGCTTGGCCAGTGCCAGGTCACCCTTAGACAGCTTGGTACCGCTCGAGTTCACCCGGTTGAAAATGTCGACAACTTCGTCGATTTCTTTGTCCGCCCCAGTGATTTTCTCCTGGGGGAACTCGCGCTCGGTCACCTGGTGGAGTCGGTTGAGCCGCTGCAGGTAGATGGTGGCTAGTTCAGAGGGAGCATCGGTGAACCTCGCCAAGTAGGGAACCGGCCCCTGCTGGAACAGCTCGGTCACATTCACCCAACGGGGATCTGAGGCCATCTTGCTGCGCGAATAGAACTCGAAGACCTCGTCTTCCACGTGGAAGTACAGCCCGGTGAACGCCTTCGCGTCCCCTTCGAAGAACGCGGGTGGCCGACCTCGGATGACGCCGTACAGGGAGGTGATACGCTGCTGGCCGTCCAGCAGCATCAGGTGGGTCCGGCCGTCTCCCACCGTACCGCCTCGAGCAGCCACATCGGTCGCCGCGGTCTCCCACAGCAGCAGGCTGCCCACCGGGTACCCCCGGTACAGGGACCGCATCAGCCCGCGCACCTGGTCCCGGTTCCACACGTAACCGCGCTGGAACTCAGGAAGCAGGATCGTTCCTGAGTCGATTTGGTCGAGCAATGTAGACAATTTGGCCATAAGGAACCTTTCTCACTGTTGCAGAGAAAACCTCAAGAGAGCGCGGTAAGAAACGGGCTCGGCTCGCAACTCCACGTGACCAGGAGTTGTTCACGGGCCCGCGTGCACGCCACGAACAACAGGCAGCGTTCCCGTTGCAGGCCAGCGCGGTGTGCGGCTTTGTCCTCAGATTCCGGGACAACCGCTTTGAGGGCGGGCAACTGCCCTTCACTGACTCCGGCGACCACCAGGCAACGGAACTCCAGTCCTTTCATCCGGTGCATAGTGCCGACGGACACCGCACCGTCCTCAGGGAGCCCTCCGGCGAGTTCCCGCACGGGGATCGACTCTGCGTTCAGCGTCTCGGCAACCTCTTTCACCAGCCGGTTGGAGCGCACAGCCACCCCGATCTCTTCGGGGGCCACCCCGCTGTCCATCCACTCCCGGACTGCGGCGGCGACAGCGCACAGCTCGTCTTCCTTGCTGGCGAACCCTTGCACGGTAGGCGGGGGACCGTGCAGTTCCGAGCGGCAGCCCGTGATCGATTCGACGCCGCCGTCCATGTCGTCGATCCGTTCCCCGTGCAGCAGGCCCAGGCTCCAGGCGAGGATTTCCGCGGTGGTGCGGTAGTTGATGCGCAGCCGGGTGGAGCGTCCCGCAATGGTGATACCGACGTCACGTAAAGTGACCTGATGCTGGTAGATGCGCTGGTGGGTGTCGGCAGCGAAGAACAAGTCGTTCGGGCCTTCAGACACGGCGGCGCGCAGCAGCCGCCATTTTTCCGGACTGAGGTCTTGGGCTTCGTCCACCACGATGTGTCGGTACGGTTTCCGGTCGCGTTCGGCGAGCAGCCGCGCTGCCTCCACACACACGGTTTCGTGCGTCCACAGACCCTGCTCGCGCAGTGCGGCTTCGAACTCCCAGATCGCCTGCCAGACGTGGGCACGCTGCTGGGAGCCGAGGGGCCGTCCCCGCCCGGTGCGTTTCGCGGCGAGGTAGTCCTGTGCCGAACGCACCTGCTGGGCGATGACGACCTGCCGCCACTCCTCGGCGAGGAACGCGGGCGTGAACGAAAGCCCCAGGTCGCGGATGATCGTGGACCACAGTTCGCGTTCTTGCGCGCCGGTCAGCATCCGCAGGGCGCCGTGCTCTTCGCGGACGATCCGGTGGGCGAGCTGGTCGACGTGGGCGACGTCGATCCGGTCAACGAACTCGTCGTAGTCGTCCAACAGCATCAGGCCTGCCCGCAGCGACTCGGCGAGCGTCGACGTGAACGTGGTGACGAGGACTTTTCCTTCCCCGGTGCGGGCCAGGTGGCGGGCGCGGTGCAGGGCGACCACGGTTTTCCCGGTGCCGGGCCCGCCGGTGATCCGGGCCGGACCCCGATAGCTGGCTTCGACCACGCTCCGCTGCACCGGATGCAGGTAGACCCGCCACAGCGCGAAGGGGTAGGCGAGCACTGACAGCAGTTCGTCGGGGCCGTCGACGAACACCACCCGGTCGCGGCTGCGTTCGACTGCCGCGTCCAAGTCGTCAGGGTCGATCTGCTCGCTGGTGATGTCGACACACAGCTCGTCCCACGCTTCCTCCGGGGTGTAGCCTGCGGCGAGCGCGGTCAAGACTTTCCACTGCACGGAAGGCAGGAGGCCTTCGGCGGCTTCCAACTGGGCTTCGTCGGTGAGTACGCGGGCGAACGCGAGTGTCTGCCCGTCGATTCCCAGTCGGCGCAGGTCACTGTCGCTGACGTGGTCGAACAACCGCCGCGGGGCGTCTTGGGCAACCTGTTCGAGGTGGGGCAGGGAAGCGTCGATGGCTTCCACGTCGCGGATTTCGATGCGGCCGGTGGCCCCGTTGACGGTGGCGGTGCGGCGCTGCGCCCACGCGTAGGCGTCGTCGTGCGGGAGGACTTTGAGCAAGGTGTAGATGTCGCCTGCCTCGGGGGCGAGGACTACGCCGCGCCAGAACTGGTCGATGCGGATGGTGCGGAACCGGTCGTCGCGGGCATTGGCGATCTTTTCGAGGTGGATTCCCGTGTGGCGGGCATGCTCGAATTTCGTGAAGACCTCGGTGACCCGGTCCTGGACGCTTTTCTCCAGTTTCGCGAAGTCGAGGAGAAAGTCACGGTCAATCGCCAGGCGCGCCATTGAACTGTTTCCTTCCGTCCCACCCGTTATTCGACCGTATCGCGACATTCGCACTTCTCAAGAAGACCGGTGCAGTTGTCCGCAGTTTTGTGGCTCGCTCTGGTAAGGCGCGGACTTTCGCGGTCTGCGGCTAGGAGGGGCCGTACACCCGGGTCGAGGCCTCAGATCATTGGCCAAGGTCTCGCCGAACCGGTCGTCTTCGACGCTGTACAGGGACACCGAAGTGGCCTGTCTGACCGGGTCGACCTGGCGCCACCCCCGCTTCTCTCTGCGAACCGCAACCGGGCCTGGGCAGGTATGGCCTCGATTGCGCTCGCTGTGGGTTTCTTCTTGCGGACGGAAGGTCACAAGCGTGCCCCTAACACAAGGGAAGCAGTGTGACCCACCAAGAAAAGACACTAAATTGTTAGCTACGTTCACATCGCAGTCGGAATGTGTAGCTTACTGAAGATCGTGGCACTCCTGAAGGCACCCCGCCTGAAAATCGCCACAATTCGGGACGTAAATCCCTAAAAGAGCTGATAAGAGAGGAGATGGACGGAGGCATCCGTGCAGAGAGGGCCGCATGTCCTCATAGAGGACACCGTGCGGACAGACCACCGGTCGGCTTCACCCCCCAAACCGCTCGGATAAGCCGCGGAGACACGCCACCGGCCTCGGGAGCATCTCAACAAGAGTTAAGGAGCGGGACTTTGACCAAGAGAACGTCGCCTACGGGATCGAAAAGAAGCGGTCTCCAGCCGGAACAGCACTGGCAGCAAGAAGGCGACAATCTCTGGTGGATCCCTGCTGGCACCCCGGTCGTCGTCAACTTCATCACCATCCCCGACGGGATGGTGTACGTCGGGCAAACCCCTTCCACCAAAGAACCGCCCCCCGAACTCTCACAGCTCGACCCCTCGCTGCCCGTCGGTTGGGCTCCCGACTTCCACCCCTCCCTGCCGCGGGGTGCCTCCATGCTCCCCTACCGTCTCCTCCTCCCCTCAGCCAGAACCGCCTACCTGCGCTGGCTAGCCAGCGGCCGAAAAAGACGCGGCCTCTCCATCAGCTTCGTCTACCTCTTCTTCACCGGACTAGAAAGCCGGATCCTGCGGAATCTGAAAGAGCACAAACGAGCAAGCGACCTCTCAGCCATCCGCGAAGAAACCGAGCGGCTGCTAGCCGTCTACGGCGCTGACGCCAGGTTAGAAAAGCAGGCAGCTCACTTCCTCAAGCTGCTCACCTACCTCGAGGACACCCCTGAACAGGACTGGCAGCTTAGCTGGACGCAAGACCCCTCGCCCGGAGAGGAGACCTACCGTCCATCCATCTCCCAGCGCCAACCCGTCCACTACCGGAAGCCGCACAAGCCTCAAACCGTCCCCAGCAAACCCGCCCTCTTCGAACAACAGGTACAACCAGAAAAACCCGCGGAAACAACAACAGCCCCGACCCCTACCGCCCCCAACACCGACACTGGAAAACCCATCCCGACTCCGGCCGCACAACCAGCAGAAAAACCACAGAGCGAAGCGGTCCAACCGCGCTCTGCTCCCCAACAAAGCGACTTCCTCGACCGCAAGCGCCTCGCCGCCGTCCAAGACGAGGTGCGTCACACAGACGCATTCCTCGCCGACCTGTACGAAAACGAAGAAGACGAGGAGCACACGGAAGAAACAGCCCCCGTTCTAGCTCCTCCCGCCGCGTCCACCAGAACCGAGACGGACACAGACACCGCAGTCCTCTCCCGGCTGGAACACCGGCTCCACGCTTTCCTCGCCACCCTGATCACCAAGCAGGAATGGGCTCGGGTCGAAGTCTCCTCGCTCGCCCGACACCACGGCCTCATGATCGACGGTGCGCTAGCCGAGATCAACGAATACGCACTCGACCTCGTCGACATGGAGCTTGTCGACGAGCAAGAAGACACCATCGAAGTCGACCCTGAAGTGGTAGAGGTGCTCCGGAAACAAGGAGCCCTGCCCGCCTCCGTCGAGACGCCTCCAACCAAAGCAGAGCAGCAGCCTGCCGCGTCCAGCAGCGCACCGCCTCCGGCTGTCCTGCCAGAGCCGCCAGCCGCCCGAGGTCAGGAAGGCTTCTGGGTCAGGATCGGGGAAACCGTCTCCGTCCAAGGACGGAAAATCACAACCGGACTGGTCTATGTCGGAACCCCGGTCGACGATCGGCAAGCCGCGCTCATCAACCCCGGCCTCCCGGCTGAGAGCGCTCCAGGCACCCCCGCCTCCAACCATCACGGCAAGGGCTACCACCAGCTTCCCCCTGACGCCCGAGGCCGCTACTTAGACTGGCTCGCCGCGGGACGCATCGGAGTGGTGTCCGAAGACACCCCGCTCTTCCTCTTCCTCTACGGGCTAGAGCAGCGGGTGCTGTGCGACATCCTCCCAGGCAGTGCACCCACCAGCGAACTGGCAACCATCCACGCGGAACTGGACCGCCTCATCGACACGTACCGCATCATGCGGCGCTTCCGGCAGCGCGCATACACACTACGCGCGCTCGTCAGATACCTCGCTCAAGGAAACCTCCACAGCCCCGGCAAACCACCGTCGCCCAAAGACCCCTACGACACGCTGCCCGACGAACTCCGCTACGGGCTGGGTGTGTTGAAAGCACACAACAAGCAGATCCCCGCCGATTGGGCGCTGTCCTGGGCTGTCCACCACGAGCAGGTACGCCCGCCCATGGCTCTGCGCACCGACGAGGCTTTCCACGAAGCGTTCCGGCGACGCTTCACCGAAGAATTCCCAGGAGGAATGCCTGTTCCCTTCAACGAAGGAAAAGAATTCACCTGGGTCTACACACCCGCCAACCCCGATCTTGACACGATTCGAGTCCCCGTCCCCGAAATCTATGACATCAGCAACCTAGCCCTCCCGCTGAGCCATTTGGGGCGTATTGTTCGCGCAGCACAAGCCGATGTAGAGAAGACAAAGAAAGAAGAAGCCCGTCCTGCGCAACCCTTCGCTACACCCCTTCCCCACCCAGAAGCCGAACTCTCTCAAACAACCCAAAAAATCCGCTGGTCTTCCTGGAAAGCACCCGGAACAACTGTCCGCATCAGCAAATACACTATTCCCGATGGAATGGTGTATACAGGCTATGCCCCGCGAGAGGCAGACGACGACATCCAGCGCTCTTCAGCCATCGACCTCTCCTTGGAAATCGACAGCTCTGTTGTCAGCCCGCACGGCAGGGCTCCCCGCCGTCCAGTAGCCGGATACCCCGACCTCACCCCGCAGGAGCGGGCCCGATACCTGTCATGGCTGGCAAACCGGGACAGTGGAGCATCAGTTCCGATCGTCTTCGGAAGACTATTCCGCAATGGGCTAGAGCGCCGGATCATCGAAATGATCCGGTCCACGAAAGAGAAAATTCGCATCCCTCCGCGGTTGCGCGAAGAACTGAAACGACTCATCGAAGAATTCGCGGCGAGCCCCGAATTCACTGAGCAAACACGCCGCCTACTCATCCTTGCCGACATCGCCAGCGGAGAAAAACTCGCGGCCCCTAGCTCTCCGCCCCGCTACTCTCCAGCAACCCAGCAGATTCCACAAGAATTCCGACTCGGGCTAGGACTGCTGGCTCGAGACAACCTCTCCCTGCCTCCCGAGTGGGCACTGGAATGGGTTCTCTACCATCTACGTCCAGAAAACCCTGAGGAATACCGGAAAAACTTCTCCTCCCTCAACTTGCCGCTCCCCTACAAGGGTCTCATCCTCCCCTACCAAGGCGATCAGATCGTTCCGGCAACCGCCCCGCAATTCGAATACGTCTACCGGGCTTCCTGCCCCGGCCTGGGAGAAGTCCGGCTGCCGGTACCTGGGGTGCGCGACGTGGCCGACATCGCCCCGCCGCAGGACCTGGTCAACCGGGTACAGAAGATCTACGCGCAAGCCGTGGAACGGAACCGGCTTGCCGGGAACACGGCAACCCCAAGCTCAACCCTCGCCGCGGGAAACCTCGCCACGGGGAATACGACGCTGCACTCTTCCCCCGCCAACCGGGCAACAGCAGCTCCCGCCGCGCCGAAACCCCCAGCAGTCACCCCGCCACCAGTCCCCGCTCCAGCGGCAGCCTCACAGCAAACCATCCGGGACTTCGCTGAGCTTGCTCTTCACCTGGCATCCCTGGCAGGACCGCTGACCGTCGAACACCGGCTCCTCATCACGAGAGCGGCCGAAACCATAGCCGACCTGTTCGAGAAAGACTGGCGGGAGCTGCGCCTGCACGAACGGGAGACAGCCGCCACGGAACCCCCGCTCAACCTGTGCTCCCGCCTCGCCCAACTCCCGCTACGCGAGCGGGAAAAACTCGGCGACCTGCTGCTCGACGTCGCCGAAGTGGGCGGAAAAACCACCGAGAACCAGACTGTTTTCCTGCTCAGCGTCCACCGCATCCTCGGCTTGGAAGCAATCCTCCGGCTGAGACTGAGCTACCGGGGGATCGCTCCCCCGCCCGACAACCCCCACTCCGGGAACCCGCTCACCCCGGCCTCCCCCGACACACCGCTCACCCCAAAGAAACTCCCGAAAATCACGCCGCTCAGCCAGCGCCACATCGCGCTGCTCACCGACCTTGCAACCCGCGACCACTGGAACCTTGCCGACACCACTCGGCTAGCCCACTGGTACGGCATCGACGTCTACGAAGCGATCGACGCAATCAACGAAGTAGCGCTGCACCGGACCGGCACCGTTGTCCTCAGCGAAAACGACGACCACATCACCGTGCACAAGGTGATCTTCGAGGAGATGACCCAGTGACTGAAACGCCCGTCCCCTCCCTCACCATCCGCAGCAAAGACAGAGGCCCGCTGCTTGACGCGCTCCGCAACGGCGTCGTCCCCTACCGCGGGGCCCATCTCATCCAAGTCGGGCGGGGCAGAGAACTCGAAGCCCTCCACACCAGCATCAAGCAGATCAAAAACGGGGCAGGCGCCGTCCGGTTCGTCATCGGCGACTACGGGGCCGGAAAAACGTTCTTCCTCCACCTGGTCCGGTCCATCGCCCACAAAGAAGACCTGGTCACCGTCCACGCTGACCTCACCCCGGACCGCCGACTGCAGGGCAGCCAAGGCCGAGCCCGCAGACTTTACTCCACCCTCATGGCGAACATGGCGACCCGCGGCAAGCCCGGCGGCCGCGCACTCACCACCGTCGTAGAAAAATTCGTGACCCAAGTGCGGCGGGACGCTGAAGCTAACGGCACCACAGTGGAACACCAGCTCAGCGAACGCCTGTGGGGACTACGCGAATTCCCTGGCGGTCCGAGCTTCGCCAAAGTCATCGAAGCGTACTGGCGTTCCCACGTCCACCAAGACGAAGAACTACGCGCCCACGCCCTGCGCTGGCTCAGCGCCGAATACGCGAAGAAAACCGAAGCCAGCCGAGACCTGGGCGTCAGCGAAATCATCGACGACCGGTCCCTGTTCGACCACCTCAAACTCATGGCGGCCTTCACCACCATGGCCGGCTACCGTGGGCTCCTGGTCTGCTTCGACGAGCTCGTCAACCTCTACAAGCTCAGCCACAAAGGGTCCCGGCACGCCAACTACGAGCAGATCCTCAACATCATCAACGACACCCAGCAAGGCCGCGCCGAATACATCGGCTTCCTGTTCGGCGGCACCCCGGAATTCCTCGAAGACCCGCTGCGCGGCCTCTACTCCTACGAGGCGCTGCGCTCCCGGCTCGAAGAAAACCCCTACGCCACCGGCGGACTCGTCGACTTCCACGGCCCAGTCATGCGGCTCAGCCACTTCACCAAAGAGCACTTCTACGAGCTCCTCCGCAAAGTCCGCCACGTCTACGCCTCAGGCGACCCGGCGAAACACCCGCTGCCTGACGAGGCCATCGAAGCGTTCATGCGGCACTGCGAAGAACGTGTCGGCGACGCCTACTTCCGCACCCCGCGCAGCACCATCAAACAGTTCATCGGCCTCATGGACGTGCTCGTGCAGAACGAGAACGCTGACTGGCGCACCCTCCTCACCCAAATGGAAGTCGTGAAAGAAACCAACCCCGACCTGCAGCCGCTGGACCCCAAGGACGACGTGGAGAATGACTCGCCCCTCGCCTCCTTCCGGCTCTAACCCGACCGCCCCGGACGCGTTCTCGCTCCTGCACCGGGACGTACAACGCTGGGTATGGGAGCAGCGCTGGACCAGCCTGCGCCCCATCCAAGAACAAGCCATCCAGCCGATCATCAGCGGTAACGTCGACGTGCTGCTCGCAGCGGCAACCGCCGGCGGGAAAACCGAAGCGGTGTTCCTCCCCGTGTGCTCGGTGCTGGCCCGCGACGCCGACCACGGGGAGGCCACCGGCATCCAGGCGGTGTGCCTGAGCCCGCTCAAAGCGCTCATCAACGACCAGCACGCGCGTCTCACCGCACTGTGCGCGCGCATCAAAGTCCCGGTCACCGCCTGGCACGGCGATATCGGCGTCACCCAGAAAGACCGACTGCGGGGAGACCCCGCCGGCATCCTGCTGATCACCCCAGAGTCACTGGAAGCAATGTTCGTCAGACGCGGCTCCACGGTGTCGCAGCTCTTCCGCGACCTGCGCTACATCGTCGTCGACGAACTGCACTCCTTCCTCGGCACAGCACGCGGCGCGCAACTGCGTTCCCTCATGAACCGGCTCGAACACGCGGCAGGCCGCCGAGTCTCCCGGATCGGCATGTCCGCCACCCTCGCCGACCTGCGCGCCGCCGCCGAATTCCTCCGCCCCGGCCACGGAGAACAGGTCGTGGTCGTGGAAGACCAGCATGGCGGCAAAGAACTCCTCCTCCAACTCCGCGGCTATGTGGCGGACATGCGAAGCGACCCCGGCACCAGCATGAGCCCGGACGCGCTCGCCCACCTGTACCAGGTGGTCCGCACCGGGCACAACATGGTGTTCGTCAACTCGCGCGGGGCAGTAGAAAGCTGTGTCTCCGCCCTATCCGCGCTCGCCCGCCAAGAGCGGCTGCCCAACCCGTTCTTCCCCCACCACGGCTCACTCTCCGCAGAACTGCGCGCCCACGCCGAACAACGACTGAAAAACCGGTCGGCACCCGCCACCGTGGTGTGCACGTCCACCCTCGAACTCGGCATCGACGTGGGCTGGGTGGACACAGTCGTGCAGCTTGGGGTGCCTCCCAGCGTGGCCGGGCTACGGCAGCGGCTCGGCCGGTCCGGGCGGGGCGGTGCCGCCGCGAAACTGTACTTGTACATCACCGAACAAGCCCACCCCGACATGCCAGTGGACCGGCTCCGCCTTGACCTGGTGCAGACCGTGGCCATGGTGGAACTCCTGTTGAGCCGCTGGTATGAGCCGCCCAACCTGGACACCCCGCACTTGTCCACCCTGGTCCAGCAGATCCTGTCCGTCCTCGCCCAACACGGCGGCGCGCACGCCCTCCGCCTGTACCGGGAGCTGTGCGCTACAGGCGCATTCCCGGGAGTAGACGAGCACACTTTTGCGAGCCTGCTGCGGTCCCTCGGCGAACACCAGCTCATCTCCCAAGAACGCAGCGGCCTGCTGCTGCCCGGAAAAATCGGGGAAGCCCTACTCAACCACTACGCGTTCTATTCGGCGTTCGACGTCGCCGAAGAGTACGCGATCGCCACCGTGGACGGCGACATGGGCACCATGCCGCTCAGCCCCAGCGTGGACGCGGGCGCACTCCTCGCATTCGCGGGACGCACCTGGCAGGTCGTAGAGGTGAAACCCGATGAGCGCCGCATCCTCGTCACCCCCGCCCGCGGCTCCGCCGTCCCACCCGGGTTCATGGGCTCGGCCGCCCCGGTCCACGACCGGATCCGGCAGCGCATGCGCGAGGTGTACCTCGACACTGAAGTGCCCCGCTACCTCGACGAAGCCGCAGCGATCCTCCTTGACGAAGGACGTTCCGCGTTCCGTGCCATGGGACTCGCGGACACCGACGTCTACGAATACAACGGGGACACGCTGCTGTTCCCGTGGCGGGGAGACAGAACCGCGGAAACCCTCCGCCACCTGTTCCAGTGGGCCGGAATGAAAGCCGTCCACGTGGGAGCGTTCCTCGCCGTGCCAGGCACACCCGCGGACTCAGTACGTGCCACAGCCGCCCACCTCGTGGCAGCCGACCTGCCCGACCCCGTGGAACTCGCGCGCAGGGTCGCTGATCAACGCCGCCACAAATACGACCGCTACCTAGGCGAGGAACTGCTGTCCCGCTCCTATGCCGCGCACGCCCTCGACCTGGACGGAGCCCTTGAATTCCTGAGCCGGGTCGCCGCGGACCACTGAGCCCGCGGCGGCCTGCCGCCCCGGATCGCCCTGGTCAGGCGGGTTTGATGTTCGGGTTGCGGTGGAACACGTTCTCCGGGTCGTACTGGGCTTTCACCCGTGCCAGGCGGTGATAGTTGTCCCAGCCGCCGAACCCGGACACCATACGGTGCTCCTCTTCATCACCGGCCACGCTGAGATAGACCGCGCCCGTCGCCCACGGACTCATCTCCGCGCGCACACTCTGCGCCCACTGGACCACCCGCTCCTCGTCCGCAGCATCCCGCCACACCCCGAACGGGTACACCCCCCACGCGGCATACCGCCACGGGATCGGATAATCCGTCAACGCCCGCGACACGGTGCCGCCCTGCGGGGCCAGCAGATACTGCGACGGCGACGGAGCCGGCATCCTCTGCGCCCCCGCGCAGTAGCGGTCCACCGCCTCATCCGGCAGCGTCGTCACATGCTCCGCCGACCAGTAGGTGTGGTAGCCGGGCGGACCGTCCAACAGGCACTGCACATCCGCATAAGCCATCTCCGCGGAGATTTCCGCCACATGCCCGGCCTCCCGCATCGGCTGCAAGTCACGCGCCACCTCGTCCGGGTCCCGGCCGGTGTGGATGAGCAGCACCGCGCACACCAACCGGCCCACCAGCCACAGCGGCACGAAATCTTCCGACGGCGCCGTCATATACATCAACCCGCCGCACACGTCATCCGTGGACGCCCCCATGAACTCGCGGTAGGCACGCACCACATCCGGGCCCGCTTCGGCATCCCACAGCAGCAAAGACACGTTCACTGACGGCAGCTCGTGCAAGCGCAGCGTCATCGACGTGACCACGCCGAAATTCCCCCCGCCGCCGTGCAGGGCCCAAAACAGTTCCGGATTCTCCTCGGGGGAGGCACGCACCACGTCACCGTCAGCCGTCACCAGTTCCGCGGCGAGCAAATTGTCGCACGCCAAACCGAACCTGCGGTCCAGCCAGCCGCTGCCCCCGTTGAGCACCAGCCCGCACACCCCGATCGTGGACACCCGGCCCCCGGTCGTAGCCAGACCATACGGCTGGGCGGCGCGGTCCAGGTGCCCCATCGTGGCCCCTCCGCTGACCCGCGCGTTCGCCTCTTCGGGATTGACCGTCACCTCGCTCATGCGCCGCAAGTCGATGACGATTCCGCCGTCGGTGAGCGCCTCACCGCCCACCCCGTGGCCGCCGCCGCGGACCGCGATCTCCAAATCGTGTTCGCGGCCGAACCTGACCGCCCGCACCACATCGTCCACTGTCTCGCACTGGGCGATCACGCGGGGACGCAAGTCCACGAGAGGATTGACCACAGTCCTGGCCTGGTCGTAGCCGGAGTCGCCAGGTTCCAGGACCTGTCCGGCGAACTCGGAACGGAATTCTGCGACCGCGGTACCGGTCACTGTCGTGCTGTTGAGCTGAGCCATGGGGACCTCCCCGTCGGATACGGGCCAGACCGGGGTGGTCGGGCCCCGGCCCGCGGCGACCCGGTCGGACCGCCGTCCTGGTTCGGACCCGCTCACCTGGTGAGCCTAGGAGGCCCCGCCAGCGCATCCCACCTTCTTTTGGTGATACTTCGTCAAGTCATTTTTGGGGAAACTGCACGTCATCCCCGGTCCACACACGGTCCCCACGCTGGGAGGGACCCCACAGAAAAGGGCCGCACCCTAGGGGACGGGGCGCGGCCCTGCCAGACCCGACGTCTACACGCTGGTGGTCGGTTCCACGGAACGGCGCTGCCGGATCTCTTCGATCACCGTGTCCCGGGCGGGGACGAACCGCGGCCCTTCCGGGCCGAACACGCCGCGCGGCTCCGGGAACAGCAGCAGCATGACCGGGTAGACCACCGCGGCGGCAAGCAGCGTCACCGGCAGACTGATGTCGATCCCCCCGGCCGCGTTCGCAAACGGCCCCACAATAATCGACGTGTTCGCGAACAGCAGCCCGGCGACCGCCGCAACCAGCCACGCCGCCGCAGCCCGCCAGTTCACCCCGCGGGTGAACCAGTAGGCGCCGCCCTTCTCACCACGGTTGAACACCTGCAAGTCGTCGACCAGGTAGTAGCCGCGCCGAACCACGTACCCGATCATGAGGACCACCATCCACGGCGACGTCAGCAGCACGATCAGAATCGAGAACGCGCTCAACGCGTCGACCATGTTGACGACGAAACTGCCCACGAAGATCAGCACGAGCGCGAGCGTGCCCACCACAGCCGTGCCCTGCACCCGGTTCAACCGGGGCACCAGCGAACTGAAGTCCAGCCCCGTGCCGTAGAGCGCGGTCGTGCCCGTCGACAGGCCGCCGATGAGCGCCACCGCGATCAACGGCAGCGCATACCACAGCGGCGACACCACGGCCAGGCCGGTCACATAGTTGTTCGGGTCGGCGACCAGCGTCGCAGTGCTCGCACCGAACAAGAACGGCACCAGTGTCGCCACCTGGGCAAAGAACGGCGCGGCCAGCAGCGACCGGGTGCTGTGGCTGGCAGGAATGTAGCGGGCCCAGTCGCCGAGGAACCCGCCGAAAGAAATCGGGTTGGCCATGACGGTGAGCACCGCCAGAATCCACGTCGGCCAGAAACTCCCCAGAATGTAGGAGCCGGTGCCCGCGTACGACGGGTCGAAAACACCGCCGTACGCCACCACGCCGAGCAGCATGATGACCGTGCACGCGACCACCGCCACCTTGTTGACCAGCAGCATGAACTGGTAGCCGTAAATGCACACCGTGAACACGGCCACCGCGATCACCCCGTACGAGGCGGCTTGCAGCGCGTCTCCGCCGTCGAAGCCGAGCCGCAGCGCGAGGCCGACGATCGCGTCACCGCTCCCCCACACCGACAGGGAGAAGAAAGTGACAGCGGTCAGCAGCGACAGGAACGAACCCAAAGCCCGGCCTACCACGCCGAAGTGTGCTCCCGAGGAGATCGCGTTGTTGGTGCGGGTCCGCGGTGCGAACAACGCCATCGGGGCGAGGATCAGCGCACCCACGACAACACCGGTGACAATGGCTGCCACTGACGCCCAGAAACTCAACCCGAACGCCACCGGCAGGGTGCCCAAAATGATGGTCGCGAACGTGTTCGCGCCTCCGAACGTCAACCGGAACAAGTCCAACGGGCGTGACGTCTGGGCCTCCACCGGGATCGGAGCGATCCCGTAGCTTTCGATCTTCGTGACCGGTTCAGGCGCAAGACGGGATGCGGACATAGTGCCTCCCAACAGGGGGGAAACCAGCATGGCTGCTGGGTGCGGGGGTGAAGAAGAAAACCGGGACGCGGCGGCACTGGCACGTCCCGGTATCTGTGGCCTAGCGGTCCTTCTTCGCGGTCAACGCGAGAAGGGACACCAAGTCGTAGGCGACGTGGGCGGCCGCGGTCGCCGTGATCTGCGCGTGGTCGTATGCGGGGGAAACCTCCACCACGTCGGCCCCCACCAGGTTGCAGGAGGCCAGCCCACGCAGCAGCTCCAACAGTTCCCGGCTGGTCAGGCCGCCCGCCTCCGGGGTGCCGGTGCCGGGAGCGTGCGCCGGGTCGAGGACGTCGATGTCCACGGACACGTATAGCGGCCGGTTCCCGATCCGCTGCCGCACCATGTCAGCGATCTCGTCCACCCCGCGGCGCATCACGTCCGCGGCGGTGACGATACCGAAACCGAACCGGCGGTCGTCCTCCAAGTCCTTCTTGCCGTAGAGGGGGCCGCGGATCCCCACGTGGGTGAGGGCTTCCGTGTCGAGAATCCCCTCCTCCACGGCACGGCGGAACGGGGTGCCGTGCGTGTAAGGCTCACCGAAATAGGTGTCCCACGTGTCCAAATGGGCGTCGAAGTGCAGGAGCGCCACCGGCCCGTGCACCCGGTGCACGGCGCGGAGCAGCGGCAACGCGATCGTGTGGTCTCCACCCAAAGTCACCAAGCGAGTACCCTGAGACAACAACTCGCTGGCTGAGGCTTCGACCGTTGCAATGGCCTCCTTGATCGCGAACGGGTTGACCGCGATGTCACCGCCGTCGGCCACCTGGACTTCAGCGAACGGGGACACATCCAACCCCGGGTTGTAGGGGCGCAGCAGCCGACTAGCCTCACGGATAGCAGCAGGACCGAACCGGGCGCCGGGACGGTAGGACACACCGCTGTCGAACGGGATACCGACCACGGCGATATCGGTCTTGGCTACCTCATCGGTGCGGGGCAGTCGGGCAAAAGTCGCCGGACCAGCAAACCGGGGAACCAAGCTGGAGTCGGTGGGACCGATCGGTGTGCTCACGGGATTACCGCCTTCCCTCACTGTCGTGATCGGCTAACACGGCGCGGAACATGCGGTCCTCGATCCGCTAAAGGCACAGGTCAAGGCCTCAAACACCATAGACTCGAAAGAAACTCCGCACAGATGGACGCCCCGCACACCTCTTGTGCCGCACCTGGACGAAGCAGCCACTTGTCTCCCGCACCTTTCCGTGACGGCGTCTCCGACGCCCAAACCGTGCCGCTCCGCACGATCCTCGCCCGCCGTGACCTCGCCTTGGAACCCCTTGTTCCCGCGGCCCCGGACGCGCACGTTCGATGGGCCACAGTCAGCGAACTCCTCGACCCCGCCCCCTACCTCAAAGGCGGGGAACTCCTCCTCACCGCAGGGACCAACCTGCCCACCGACCCTGAAGCACTCGACCGGTACGTGACCGCCCTCGTCTCCGCACAGGTCACCGCGCTCGGCTTCGGCGTCACCCCCGTCCACGACGCAGTACCCGACACGCTCGTGGCACGCTGCCGCGCCCACGGGCTCCCCCTCCTGCTCGTTCCACGTGAAACACCGTTCGTCGCCGTCAGCCAAGCCGTCGGTGAAGAACTCGAACGGCTCCGCCTCGCCGGCCAGCGCAGATTCACCGCCGCGGGACGCTCCCTCACCAAAGCCGCAATCGGCGCCACCCCGGTCCAAGAACTCCTCACCACGCTCAGCGCCGCACTCGGCTGCTGGACCCAGCTTCTCGGCACCCGCCCTCTCGGCCAAGTCGGACGCGTCCCCCCACTCCCCGACGAAGCCCACGAACTCATCCGCAAAGTCCGCACGCCAGGCGGCCCCCTCAGCGCCAAACTCTGGATCCCCCCCGACGAAGTCGTCCTGCACGCCATCGGCGACCAAGCCCGCGACCGGACCGTGCTCCTCCTCGGCCGCCCCAAACCCTTGGACAGCACCGACCGCGCCATCCTCGGCATCGCCGTCGCCCTACTCGGCCTGCTCTCCCGCGCCCAACCCGCCGTCGTCGACGACGCAAGCCGACTCGCCACCCGGCTCCTCCTCACCGGAGCCACCCCCGACACGACCGTCCTCCGGCTTCTGCCCGCCCTCCTCACCGGAGACGAACCAGCCCCCACCGCCTACCGGGTCCTCCACGCCCGCTGGACCCGCCCCAGCTCCCAGCCCACCCCCTCCCCCACGCTGTTCCGCACCCGCCTCGTCGACGACACCAGCACCCCCGTGCGCGCCATCCTCGCCGACCAAGGCACCCACCACGCCCACCTGGAACTCCTCGACAACCTGCACGCCGCCGGATGGCTCGCCGCACTCAGCCGCCCCGTGCCCGGCAGCGCACTCGCCGACGCCGACCAAGAAGCCGCGATGCTTCTCATCCGCGCCCACGCCACCGGCCGCCCCCTCCTGCCCGAAACCCAGCCCGACCCCCTCGAAACCCTCCTCGAAACCGACGAAGCCCGCGCCGCAGCCCGCACCCTCCTCGGCCCGCTCGCCGGAAACGACAGCACCTCCCGCACCCTGCGCACCACCCTCCGCGCCTGGCTCGCCCACCACGGCAGCTGGGACCGGACCGCCGCCGACCTCGGCGCCCACCGCAACAGCGTCCGCTACCGCATCAGCCGCATCGAACGCGACCTCGGCATCGACCTGTCCGACCCGGAACAGCGAATGCGCATGTGGTTTGCGCTGTCCCGATTCCCCGACGACACCCCCACCCACCCGACACAAAGGGACATATCACGATGAGGTGAAAGAAATTCACCGCCATCGTGGGGAAGAAAGGTTCTTGACATAATGCTGTGTGGGCACGATCGTGGCGGTCAGCGCGGTTACGGCGAGGAGGGAATTGATAGAGCCGTTGCAGCCCGGCGACCCCGGGCGGATCGGTCCCTACCGGCTCGTCAGCCGACTAGGCGCGGGAGGAATGGGGCAGGTATTCCTCGCCCGCTCCCCTGGAGGGCGACCGGTAGTGGTCAAAGTCATCCTGCCCGAATACGCCAACGACGACGAATACCGCATTCGTTTCGCGCGTGAAGTCGAAGCTGCCCGCCGCGTCGGCGGCTTCCACACCGCCCAAGTCATCGACGCCGACCCCACCGCCGACCCGCCGTGGATGGCCACCGCCTATATCCCCGGCCCCTCCCTGCGGAAAGCCGTCACCGAACGCGGCCCCCTCTACGGAAACAACCTGCGCACCCTCGCTGCCGGACTCGTCGAAGGCCTCGCCGCCATCCACGCGTGCGGCCTCGTCCACCGCGACTTCAAACCCAGCAACATCGTCCTCGCCGCCGACGGCCCCCGTGTCATCGACTTCGGCGTCGCCCGCCCCCTCGACAGCAGCGTCATGACCCAAAGCGGCGCCGTCATCGGCACCCTCGCCTACATGTCCCCCGAACAAACCGACGGCAGCCAAGTCGGGCCCGCCAGCGACGTGTTCTCCCTCGGCACCGTGCTCGCCTTCGCCGCCACCGGACGGTCCCCGTTCATGGCCGACTCCATCGGCGAAATCATCGCGCGCATCTCCGGACCGCCTCCCGAACTCCCCGAACTCCCCGACGACCTGCGGGAACTCGTCTACGCATGCTGGGAGCAGAACCCTGACTTGCGGCCCACCACGGCCGAACTCCTCGCCCAGCTCAGCACCGACCACACCGGCGACGACTGGCCCCCGCCCCACTTGAGCGACCTGATCGGCTCAATGCTCCCACTCGGGGCAACCACCTCCCCCAACCCGTCGCTCGCCATCGAACCGCCACCCCCCTCCCACGGCCCCCCGCGGCCGTCCGAACCGCTGCCCGACCCCGGGGACGACGCCGACGAACCCTCTGCGGAGAAACCCAGTCGGACCCTTCCGGAACCGGAGCCGCCGGAACTGGAAGAAAAACCCATCCAGGTCATCCACGAACCGGAACGCCCTGCACCCACCCCGCCCCGCCCCCGCGAACCCGCCAGAGGGGCGATAAAACCGAAAAATCCCCGCCCGGCAGCGCCCCAACCCCCCTGGTCCCCGCCCCGGGTCCAGCCACCCCGGTGGAAACAACTCATCACGAAGAAACCCGTGGCCGGCATCCTCACCGCAGTCGCCACGGCCGGCCTCGTCGTGTCCTTCCTCGTCTGGCAGTGGACACTCCCCGAGACCCCGCTGCGCCCCGACAGCAGCACCGCCCCCTCAGAGTCCGCTGACCCGCACGAACTCAACGAGCCTCGCATCCTCACCACCGACCGGGAAGCGGTTGCCGTCGCATTCAGCCCCGGCGGATCCCTCCTCGCCGGCGGCAGCGGCGACAAACTCATCCACGTGTGGGACGTGGCAAGCGGCGACGAACTCCACACCCTGGAAGGCCACACCGACTGGGTGCGTGCCGTCGCGTTCAGCCCCGACGGCGCCCTCCTCGCCAGCGGCAGCGACGACGCCACCGTGCGGCTGTGGGACGTGGCCGCCGCAGAAGAACGAGCCGTTTTCGAAGGACACACCCACTACGTGCTGGACATCGCGTTCAGCCCCGACGGCTCGATGGTGGCCAGCGGTAGCAGAGACGGCACCGCCCGGCTGTGGAACGTCGCCACCGGGACAGAACACGCCGTCCTCAAAGGGCACACCGACTACGTCTACGCTGTCGCGTTCAGCCCCGACGGCTCGATGGTGGCCAGCGGCAGCAGAGACGGCACCATCCGCCTGTGGGATGTCGCCACCGGAAAAGAACGCGACGTGCTGCAAGCACCCGCCGAGAATGTCGTCTCCCTCGCGTTCAGCCCCGACGGGAGCATGCTCGTCCACGGCAGCGACAGCACCGTCCACCTGTGGGACGTAGCCAGCGGCGAAGCACTGCACACCTTCGAAGGCCACACCGACTGGGTGCGTGCTGTCGCGTTCAGCCCCGACGGCGCCCTCCTCGCCAGCGGCAGCGACGACCGCACCATCCGCCTGTGGGATGTCGCCGCCCAGGAAGAACACACAACCCTGGAAGGGCACACCGAGCCCGTCCACTCCGTAGCCTTCCACCCGGAAGGCACCACGCTAGCCAGCGCAAGCGAAGACGGCACTATCCGTATCTGGCCCATCGCCACGGAATAACCCCGCGCCTGCTCCTCCCCAGTCCGGCACTCTGTCAGCCCGGTTTTCTGTCCCGGCCCTCGGAACTGGCAGGGAAACACTCTGGTGCCCGAGTCCTCGACAGGCCCCTCTCTACTGAGGAGAGCACACCTCAAGACAGTTCAGTTCGGTGTGTCTGTTCCCGTCAGGCAGAGCGGTGCACCACGACGAGAGAGTCGACCGCGGTCCGCGGCCCCTCCTCCGTAGCGACCTCACGGGTCACATATCCGGCGCGCTCCACCTGGACCGCGAACCCTTCCCCAGCAGCGATCTCAGCCACCGCCATGGCGATGTCCTCAGGGATGTGCAAAACCTTCGGATCCTGCGGCCCGCCCACGCCGCGCGTGAGATTCTCCAAAGCGTGGCCCACACTCACCAGCCGACCCCTCGGAGCCACGGCCCGCACCGCCTCAGTGAGCGCGCGCCGCCAATCGCCGGGAGGCAGTTGGAGATAGCTGAGAAGCACCAAGTCGTAGCCTTCACGCCGAGGCGCGGGGTTGCGGGCATCGGCGCACAGCCACTCCACTTCCACACCACGTTCCCGGGCGAGCTTCTTCCCCCGTTCCACAGCAACCGCGGAAAAGTCGCTGGCCGTCACCTGCCAACCCTGCTCTGCAAGCCACACCGCGTTACGGCCCTCGCCCGCAGCCACATCCAAGGCCCGTCCCGGAGGTAAATCAGCGACGACCTCGACAACGAACCGGTTGGGCTCCACACCCCACACCAGTTCCTGCTCCCGGTAGCGCTGGTCCCACTCATGAGCGTCCATGCCCTCCCTTCTACCCGGTGCCCCCTCACAGGGAGGATGTCATCGACATATGCAGCCCCTGATGGCCACGTTCCATCATGGCTCGGTCAAAACAGGTTGGTGAGCACTGGCGACAGAGCACTGCCCTGGTATAAGCGTCGACCTCGCTTCATGGGCCCGGTGCGCGGCCAGGCCTACTGCTCGTCGGGTGACGAACTTCGGCACCAGCAGGCACAGTTCAACGTCAGGAACTAGCTCACGTACTCGGGTCACCACGAGTCAGCGCAGAATCCTCTCAAAGTAGTCCTCGATATCGGCGCGCACCACCCACCTGTTGCTCGCCTCCCGAGCTATTGCCAGCGCATGTACGGCGTCTCCACCCCAAACCTTTGCGATAGGCGAAACTCCACAGCAGCGCCGGGTCCAAATCCAGTTCAATGGCTTCCGGAACCGCGCATTCCACACCCTTGAGCTACATGTCCTTACGCCAGCGAGTGTGGGTGAGCGGTGCGGTGATGGGACGGTCGTCCCACAGGATTTGGGAGAACACGCCTGCTGCCAGACACCAGGCGGTCGCCTGAACGAGAGTGATGACACCTGCACGGCTGTGGGCGGCCCAGCCTTGGGCGAGTTCTGCGCCGTTCTCGCTGAAGACGGGAACCACCCAGGCCAAACCCAGCAGGGAAACTATGAGGGCATGCAGGGCGCCGACCAGTAAAACCATGAAAGAGCGGCCTAAGGCGCTCCGCCAGTCGATTCCGTTGTTGCGGGCGGTGGTTAACAGGTAGGCGTAGGCGGCAGCGCTCAGCAGGACCGTGGCCCAGAGCGGGCCCAGCGGGGGTGACACAGGTTGGGACCCTGAGGAGATGTCGGGAAGAGCGTCACCGAATGCGGCATGCCACCACGAAGGGTGCATAGCGGTGAGCATGAACAGGCCGATTGCTGCGGCGGCGGGCATCCGCAGCAGCAACGGCAGCGCCCATACACGGCCGTGCACAATAATGCCGGCTATCCCCAGCAGACAGCAGCCCCCAGCTACTACCGCGGCCCAAGTAAGAGTGGGACAACCTATCAACTTGGGCCGGAACAGCGCGACGATCACCAGCAACAATGTGGCAAGGGCCGACACACTGGTACAGAAGGCTATGCCCACTCTGCACCTACGCTCCTGAGTGATCGCCATGGCTACGCGTAACGTATCCCAGAGCCGGAAACGCGGCAGGAGGTGACGTTCAGCAAGGTTGGACATAATGCGCTTGTCGTCCTGCTTCAGCGTTCGGCATTTTCTCTCTTTTTTCTTGTGTTTGTGATCGTTACCCAGTGCATTCAAACGATCGGTGGACACGCCCAGTAGAGGACCACAACGACCGCTATCGAATAGTAGCGCTGTGATCTCCTGCTCTAGCTCAGAAGAGTCCGCATGGCTGAGTACTGTATGGGATTCGTAGTGGTCGAGACACTCCACCCAGATACGCCGCGCCTCGATGCTGCGTGTAGTGAACAGGTGTTCTGTATCGCTTCCAGGGGTGGCACCGAACACATAAGGAGCAGCAGTAGCTATCTGCTCCTCTGAATCATCCCGGGACCGGTAGACCTCGAGGAACGCTATACAGCGCTGCCGCGCGGCGACGGGGAGCAGGATGTCCAGTTCAGTGTCGATGAACCCTTTGGGTTTGATCTCGTCCAAACGGGCTATGCATCGCCACACCGCTTCCACGGTCCAGCACCAGGCGATCCACTGCTTATGTGCTCCCCATTCGCCATACTGCTCATTCGCCGCAGCAACGAGGGCAAGTGGTGAGTACAAGGCAGCCAAGAGCAAGGCGCGATTTTCAGCCAGCAGCCCGGTGATAGTACGGAGGCGGTCTTCTATCGTATCCGGTGACCGGTCAGAGCTCGTGTTGTGGATACGCAGGTGCGATACTAGTTCGTATTCCCTAATCAGCTCCTTGGCCTGTTGAAGGAGCCGAGCATCCCTGTCTCTGTTTCCATTGATCCGGGCCCTCTGGAACACGTCACCGAGAGCGGAACGCTCCCGCTCGAAGAAGGCGCCATGTACCCTGTCTTGCCAGGTAGAATTCGCAATCATTGCGGCACAGACTCTGTCGGAATACCAAACAGCTCGCACATACCCTGACCGAACGCAGTCAGGCGATATTCCTTCCCTCTTATTTCATAGGCATATCCCTCAAAAAAATTGGTTTCTAGATTTTTTGTTTTTCCATCCTTGTAGAACGGTTTGAGTTCATGGCGAACCTGACGGACCTCGAGCCGTCGAAGCGGAAGCTGGAAAGGCTTTCGAGATGTTTCGTGCATGATCCATGCCGATACATCCTCACCCAGACTGCGCACCCATTCGGCTAGAGCGACAAGATAGGGAATAGTGGCTTTATATCCTCCGGAGAGGTAGAAGCGGATTTCTTCTCGAGGTTGGATGATCCGCTTCACTTTTTCCAACATAGATTCGGGAGGAGCAACAAGCAAGCGGCCCAGACGTCCCATAATCTTCATGGGTTCCCGAAACGCCTGGTCGGAGCTGAAGGCATCCAATCCGGGAATTCGAAGAATGTGGATGCATCCGATTGCCGTCTTGTCCAATCGGGCGTTTTCGTCGAGATCAGACAGATAGCGAATTCGACGGATGTCGCCGTTTGCCAGTGCGATTGCGTTCCACCAGGCAGCTGCGATACCTTTATCCGTGTCGGTGGCAAGGAGAAATACCGTGTCTTTTCTAGAAGGGAGGAACTCTTCCTTCTTCTTTGCGGAAGAAATCTCAATGGCTGCTTGGCGTAGGGTGTCCAATTCTGCTGACACGCCCCGGTAGCGGATCCACTCTCCGACGTTGATCCTGTCAGCGATCTCCTGGAGCTCATCCCGTTCCGGAGAATCCGCTGCGGATCCCGTTTCGAACATAGCCTCCATGACATCTTTTGGCTTTTTTCCGGGGTAGATGGATTCGAGGTAGCCAGAGGCCTGCACCTGCTTGATCAGTTCAGTCCACGGAAAATCCTGTTCGATCGGATTTGGCCCGGCCGGTTCTTCAACAAACTTCAATTTTTCGATTTTTGCGAGGTTGCCAATGATACTCAGCCCGACGGGGGCGATGTGGACGGTCATTTTTCCTCCTCAGCGTTGATATATCCGTATCCGGAGCTGACTTTGACGCCGCTCCCGAGTTCAATCACGGCCTCGGCTAGCTACTGGGCGGCCTACGCGGTTGCCTGCTCGCTGTCGCCGACGACCGCGGCGTTGAACCACCCCACAGACACTGTCAGGAAGTGCGCTGGAACGGGCTGGTGGTATTCGGCATGTGGAGGGATGCCACGGTTAGCCCGGGGGTCGGCGGTCGCGTCGTAGGGCTTGGTGTGGGGGTGAGCATGTCCTTGGCGACAGTGACAAGGGAGTCGTTCCACGCGGGGTCGAGCGCGATCGCATCAGCGGATACGCCGGGGATGGCGGGCAGGGGTGTGCGGCCGAGGGCATGGTTTTGCAGGTGAGGTGGCCTAGCGCGATCGTGGAGGTCACCCAGGCGAACGCGCGCTGCAGGGTGGGTTCGGGAAGCGCCACGTGTGTGGCTTCCCACTGTTGCGCGTAGTCGCTGACCTCAAGTCCGGCCATACTCCGGGAGACTCCCGGGATGCCAGGGACTTTGATAACGCGGCCGGACACGCAAGCCATCCAGGATTTCCAGGTTTCGCGTACTGCCTGCACTGCGGAGCGGACTCGGCCCTGTCCTCTCCCTGCCGCCGGCAGTGCCGCGATCCGGTTCGGCATGCCCTCCGGGTCCGCTGCCGCGGGCAGCAGCTCCTCTGGGTTGAATTGGCGTGCCACTCTGGCAGCCGATTGCGCCATGATGCGGCTGACGTTCGCCGGATCGGCGGTGCTGTGCACTTCAGTGATGGACCGCTGCACCCCGGTCAGACCGATGACGACGAGATTTTTTCTTGGATTCATCCAGCCAAGTCCTCCGCCGGCCACTGACAGTCCCAGCTTAGAGCTGATTGGGCGCTTCCATCCCTCGAATAGCCAGAAATACCCAAAATTGATGCCGAAAGGGATCAGACACCGAGGAGTGTATGTACAGGAATCCCCTGTCCCTTGCTGGGAATGATCGACGGTGGATATGAGGTCTGCGGGAGTCTGTTCTTGTGTTCGGTGGTGGCTCCCGGGTGTCTCCGCCGCGTCGATCCCGCCCGTGCTGATTCGTTTTCCCTGGTCAAAGGAGTGTGGCGAGGGTGAAAGGTAGGCGGGATCTCTAGCGCTTGACTGTTGTGGAGTTCTTGCCGCAGTCAGTATGCCTTTCTGGGCTCCCTGTCAGGTTCAAGGCGCTCTCAGTACCTTTCGTGCGCCAGGGTGGGCGGTAAGGGGCACTGGTGGACAGCGTCTCGGTCGAGCATGTCCGCGCGCCGCAGACACTATTGCCGTTCGCAGGCGAGGAAATAAAAAGGACAGTAGCTCGGGAGATTAATGGTTGGCGTGGAATCACTTTCTGTTGTCCTAGTACCGCACTTTGAATCCCCTGGTGTGCAGGGGAGTCCTTGGTCTTCTTTCAGAGAGGGCGCGGGTATTACGTAATTTCGGACACTGTCGCGGAATGATCTGGCATTCCGATTTCCGACCACCGAGGCGGCTACTGCCGCGGCCAACCTCGAGAAGCTTCCCGCTGAGCGTGGAGGTGTCCTGGTGGTTTCCCGCGGAGGCACGATGAGGAATCCACAGCCTGTGGATATTCCGCAGCTACCGCGAGGATCTCGGGTGTCCTCCCACTGCAGCGGTCCTCCTCTGTCACGGCCAGGCCAGGCTGGACTCTTTCGGGACACCACGCCGCGGTCGCGTAGCGTTTTCAGCCTCTCGAACGACGACCCCACCGCGTCAGGCAGCTGGGGCAGCTGCTGCATGGACCACTGCATCAGGATCAGACCTGCCCCAAAGAGGGAAAGCAGCGGCATGCACGCCTACATGGGCGGACACCGGATGCTGCCCACTGCGGACAACGCCGGAGAGCGACGCTGGTTGCAGGCCTGGGAAGACCGCCGTGGCGGGGCCTGGACTGCTTTGGAACAGGCCGGATGGAAGAGTGAACTCGTCCTAGACGACGACGGGGTCCGGAGTTAAGAACTCCGGACCCCGTCCTGCCTCTCAGGCGAAGCGGAGGATAAGGGATTCGAACCCTTGAGGGGTTGCCCCCAACACGCTTTCCAAGCGTGCGCCCTAGGCCACTAGGCGAATCCTCCGCGGACCACTCTACATGGAAACGGGCACTATGCCGAACTGATATCCCTGCTCCTGCGCGAAACCGCTGATCGGCGCGGGTGCAAGACCCGGTTCGCGAAACCGGGAGGGGGCCTATAGACTCTGGGTCAGGCCCCTCGTGCGGCGTCATCCTACGAACCTCCCCAGGGCCGGAAGGCAGCAAGGATAAGTAGGCTCTGACGGGTGCGCGGGGGGTCCTTCGCGTTTGAGCCACCGATCACGCGGAACAGCCCGGACTGTCACCGGAACCGGGTTGAATAGGTGGTTGGAGATACCACCGAGGAGCCTGTGACCCCACAGCGCTGGTCCGCGGAGGGAGCAGTGAGCGCGCCGTGAGCATCGCCCTGTACCGCAAATACCGTCCCGCGACCTTCGCTGAAGTACGCGGCCAAGAGCATGTCACTGAACCCCTGCGTCAGGCGTTGCGGAACGGGCGGGTGAACCACGCCTACCTGTTCAGCGGTCCACGCGGCTGCGGGAAGACCTCCAGCGCGCGGATTTTGGCTCGGTCGCTGAACTGTGCGAAAGGTCCCACGCCTGACCCGTGCGGGGAGTGCGACTCGTGCGTGGCGCTGGCCCCCGACGGCGGCGGCAGTATCGACGTCATCGAGATCGACGCCGCCTCCCACGGTGGTGTCGACGACGCCCGTGACCTGCGGGAGCGCGCGTTCTTTGCGCCGGTGAACTCGCGGTACAAGGTCTACATCATCGACGAGGCGCACATGGTGACCCGGGAAGGGTTCAACGCGCTGCTCAAACTCGTCGAGGAACCGCCGCCGCATTTGAAGTTCGTGTTCGCCACGACCGAGCCGGAGAAAGTGATCGGCACGATCCGGTCACGCACCCACCACTACCCGTTCCGGCTGATTCCGCCGAACACGCTGCGGGAGCTCATCGAGGAGATCCTCAACGAGGAGAAGGTGCCCTACGACCCCGCGGCGCTGCCGCTGGTGATCCGCGCCGGTGGGGGGTCTGCGCGGGACACGCTGTCCATCCTCGACCAGCTTCTCGCGGGTTCTGACGAGCGGGGCATCACCCGGGAGGCCGCGGTGCAGCTGCTCGGCTACACCGACTCCAGCCTGCTGGGGGAGATGGTGGACGCGCTGGGCGCAGGCGACGGCGCAGCCGTGTTCGAGCTGATCGACCGGGTGGTCGAGGGCGGGCATGATCCGCGCCGGTTCGCCGCCGACTTGTTGGAGCGGGTCCGCGACCTGGTGGTACTCAACGCGGTGCCGGACGCGTTGGACAAGGGTCTGATCAACGTGCCGCCCGATGCGGTGGAGCAGATGCGGGAGCAGGCGAGCCGTCTCGGTGCGGCCCAGTTGACGCGTGCCGCGGAGATCCTCAACAAGGGTCTCACCGAGATGCGGGGGACGACGTCGCCGCGGCTGCTGCTGGAGTTGATGTGCTCTCGGATTCTGCTGCCCGGAGTCGACCCTGGGGACGAGCTGGCGTTGGCAGCCCGGTTGGAACGGTTGGAGCGCAACGGTATAGCGGCTGCTCCGGCCGCTCCCGCGGTGTCTCCCCCCGCAGCGGGCACGCCTGCTACAGCGCCGCCGTCCACCCCTGCGGCTGCGCCCCGGCCTAGCACGGCTGAGCCGCGGCCACCGCAGCCGCCCGCGCCCTCGGCACGCCCCCATCCGGCTCCGGCTGCTGCAGACGACTGGGGCGCTCCCCGACGGCCCAGCCAGCCCGCACCGGCTGCTCCCCAACCCGCGGCCCCTGGCCCAGCAGGGGAGGGGTCGTTTGATGACCGGTGGCCGCACATCGTGGAGTATTTGGCGAGTAATCGGAAGCGGGCCGCGCACGCCATCGTCCGCGACGGGGTGCACGCCACTCTGCTGCAGGGGCGCACCCTCACCCTGTTCTTTGAGACTGAAGGACTGATGCGCAGCTTTGTCACGGGCGGGCGGGCCCGGGACATTGCTGAGGCCGTGCACCGCGTGTTCGGTCTCGAAGTGGCCGTGGAAGCAAAGGCGGGGCATCCCGGCAATGTGCGGCAGGCGCCCCCGCAGGCTCCGATGTCTCGTCCGCCGCAGCCGGTTGCCCAGTCCACCCCACCTCAGCCGGTCCAGCCTTCTACTGCCCAGCCGCCTGGCGAACCGCGGGACGCTCGGGCGGCAGCGGAAACCGGTTGGGACGCCCCGGCTGCTGTCCCCCCGTCGACGCCTGTCTCCACGCAGGAGCCGGCTCCGGTACCTGAACCAGAACCGGAGCCGCCCTCGGCTGCTGAACCTGCCCCAGCTCCTCCTGCCTCACCGGTGGACGCGTCCCCTGCGGGGGAGGCCGAGGAAACCAATCCGGAGGACACAGCCGACAACGACCTGGATGAGAGCTCGCTCACCGGTGCCGCGCTGATTGAGAAGGAACTGGGCGGCAAGCTCATCAAAGAAATCGACCACACCGACTGAGCGGGAGCACATAGTTTCTTCGCGCAGGTCCTGGACCGATATTCAGTAGTGCCGTTTGAACCCTTGTTACGGAGAAAACCTTCCTGGCAAGGCTTGGAGCGGCATACGATAGGTCCATCACGCTCCGCTCCCTCTTCGTCATACCTCTGTTGGGGAGGCCCTCGATGTTGCTGCGTTTCAGAGTGGCCAACCACCGGTCGATCCGCGAGGAGCAGGAACTGTCTCTCGTCGCGGTCCCCAAACGGGGGGAGGCGAAGCCGAAGGCTCACGAGATCCCGCCCACGGTCCACGTTGCAGGGATCTACGGGGCCAACGCCTCGGGAAAATCTAATGTGCTGGATGCCTTGCGGTGGATGAGCGCAGCGGTCAAGTACTCGCACATCCACTGGCAGCCTGATGCCGGGGTGCCAAGGAAGCCGTTCCGGTTGGACGACACCTCTCACGAAGAGCCTTCGTTCTACGAGATCGACTTCGTTTTTGAGGGTGTACGGCACTCCTATGGGTTCGAAGTCACCGACCGCGAAGTCGTGGGAGAGTGGCTTTTCGTGTTCCCGCACGGGCGCCCCAAGCGGCTTTTCGAGCGGGAAGGACCACAGGACTACAAGTTCGGCAAATCCCTCAAAGGGGAATTGCGCCGTATTGAGAAACTTACCCGCCCTAATTCCCTCTACCTGTCGTGCGCGGCGTCGAACAACCACCCCTATCTTTCTTCCATCCACCACTGGATCGGGACTCACATCCGTTTCGCTACGCAGAATTCCTTCGATGAAGGCGTCAGGTTCCGCTTCACCCAGTCTCTGATCGAGGACCCCGGGAGCAAAGGGGCAGAGTACGTCAGCCGGCTCGTACGAGTCGCTGACCTGGGCATCACAGACATCGTCCTTTCCAAAAGAGAAATCGACGGCTTCGAGAAAGAATTCATCTCTTTCATCAGGGAGAGACTCCCCGATATCCCTGAAGAAGAATTCCGCAAGCGAATAGAGCAGCGCCCGCTGTTCATCCACGATTACTCGGGAAAACCTCGACCGCTTCCTATCGACGAGGAGAGCGATGGGACGCGTTCGTGGTTTGGTCTCGTGGGATTTGTGCTGCGCGTGCTTGAGGAAGGGGACGTCTTCCTCGTCGACGAGATCGACTCCAGCCTGCACCCGGTCCTCTCGTCCACTCTCATCCGGATGTTCAAAGATCCGGTCATCAACCCCAAGGGTGCACAAATGGTGTTTGCCTCACATGACACCACTCTTCTCGGTACCATGCTGGAAAACAAACTTCTCGAACGGGACGAAGTATGGTTCACCGAGAAGGATGCCCACGGGGCGACCTCCCTCTACTCCCTCGTCGAATTCCATCCGCGGGGCGACGAGAATCCGGAACGGGGCTACCTTCAAGGCAGATACGGCGCTGTGCCCCACGTGAATTTCCAAGAGATCCGGTCGCTCTTCGCCGAACTTCACGGGGCCGCCGGTGAACCGTCCGCGTCGGCTGAAACGGGACCTCCGCCGGAAAGTCAATACGCGTAAAGCCCGCTCGCGTATCCTCGTTGTGTGTGAGGGGGAACGCACCGAAGTCGACTATCTGAAAGGAATCACTTCCTTTTTTGGGGCGCTTCCCGTAGAGGTGGAAGCGGTCGGCTTGGGCAGGGATCCGCTCCAGGTCGTCCAGGAGGCTATTGACCGGTTCCATGAGGCGCGGGTCAATGCTCGGCGGACCAAAGACGCGAACCTCGCCTTTGACGAGGTGTAGTGCCTTGTCGACGTCGACGAGCACACCCGGTTGGAGCAGGCGTTAGCCCTCGGCAGACGCGAAGAGGTCAAGGTCGTCGTCTCCAACCCCTGTTTCGAGTTGTGGCTGCTCTACCACTTCCAAGAGCTGACCAGTGGGGTGCACCGCACCGTGCTCCTCAAGGAGAAACTGCCGAAGTACCTCTCCGGGTACAACAAACGCCTTCCGGTGAACTTTCCCTACGCAGCCCATCCCAAGGCGAAAGCCCGGGCGTTGCGTGCCGCTCCCAAACACACGGAGACCTGTCACAAGGGACCGAACCCCTCCACCACGGTGTGGCTGCTCATCGACGCGATCCGCAACGCCGGGGACGCGAAGCGGCGCTGACCATCCCCTGCGCCCCGCTGTGCCCGTTGGCACCGGGGACAGCGAGGCGCACAAGGGCGTTTGGGGATGGGGCACCCCTGGGTTGGCGAAGGCTTCGGGATGTGCTCTCCTAGCCACTGCAGGAAACACCGGGTTCGGCGTGGCATCCGATAGTCGAGCACGCAGCGTTTCCCCCGGCCCGCGCAGCGCATCTGGGTGCACATCTGTTCGTAAAGAGCTCAGCACAGGGCAGGGAAGAGTCGTAGGCTCAGGTGCCACAGCCGTCTCTTCTCTTTAGTCGCCTTTGGGAGTAGTCGCGTCGTGACGAACGATCCCTTCGTCCACCTTCACGTCCACACCGAGTATTCGATGCTGGACGGTGCCGCCAAGCTCAAGCCGCTGTTCGAGGAAGCTGCCCGGTTGGGCATGCCTGCCGTGGCGATGACGGACCACGGAAACATGTTCGGGTCTTACGAGTTCTGGCAGACCTCCAAGGAGTCGGGGGTCAAGCCGATCATCGGGATCGAGGCGTATGTGGCGCCCGAGTCCCGCTTCCACAAGCAGCGTGTGTTCTGGGGGACGGGAAAGACCGGCGACGAGGCTGCTGAGGGTGGCAAGGACGTTTCTGGCGGCGGCCGCTACCTGCACTTGACCATGTGGGCGCGGAACGCGAAAGGGCTGCGCAACCTGTTCCGGTTGTCGTCGCTCGCGTCTTTCGAGGGCTACTACACCAAACCGCGCATGGACTTGGAGCTGATGGCCCAGTACAGCGAGGGCATCATGGTCACCACCGGGTGCCCGTCGGGTGGGGTGCAGACCCGGCTGCGGCTCGGCCAGGAGCGGGAGGCTATCGAATACGCGGGCAAGCTCCGGGATATTTTCGGTCGCGACTCCGTGTTCGTGGAGTTGATGGACCACGGTCTGGATATTGAGCGGGAAGTCCGCTCCGGCTTGTTGACTGTGGCGAAGAAGCTCGGCCTGCGGCCCGTGGTCACCAACGACTCCCACTATGTGACCGAGGACCAGGCGGCCGCGCATGACGCGCTGCTGGCCGTGGGTGTGGGCAAGAACCTCGACGACCCTACGCGTTTCCGGTTCAACGGCACCGGCTACTACCTCAAAAGCGCAGAAGAGATGCGGTCCCTCAACACGTTCGACGAATGGTTGGAGGGGTGCCGCAACACGCTGTGGATCGCCGAGCAGGTGGAGGACGGCGCATACGACGACGTGTTCCGCCCCCGGGACTTGATGCCGAAGTTCCCGGTGCCGGAAGGGGAGACGCAGGCGAGCTGGCTGCGCAAGGAGATTGAACGCTGCATCCCGAACCGGTACCCCAACGGGCCGAGCCGGGAAGTGCGGGAACGTATCGAACACGAGTTGAGCATCATCGAGCGGATGGGGTTCCCCGCCTACTTCCTGGTGGTGGCGGACATCTGCCAGTACGCGCGGCGTTCGGGGATCGCGCTGGGGCCGGGGCGTGGTTCGGCGACCGGGTCGATGGTGGCCTACGTGCTCGGGATCACCGACTTGGACCCGTTGGAGCACTCGCTGCTGTTTGAACGGTTCCTCAACCCCGAGCGTGTGTCGATGCCTGACATCGACTTGGACTTCGACGAACGTAAGCGCGGCGACATGATCCGCTACGTGACGGAACGCTACGGGGAGGACCGGGTCGCGCAGATCCTCACGTTCGGCACGATTAAGGCGAAGGCTGCGATCAAGGACGCGACGCGGATCCTCGGCTACCCGTACGCGCTCGGTGACAAGATCACGAAGGCGTTCCCGCCGGCGGTGGGTGGTAAAGAGATTCCGCTGTCCGCGGTCTTCGACGAAAGCCACCCCCGCTACAACGAGGCGGCTGAGCTGCGGCAGCTCATCGAATCCAACCCGGACGTCCGCAAGGTGTATGAGACTGCAAGCGGTCTGGAAGGGCTGACCCGGGGCACGGGTGTGCACGCGGCGGGTGTGATCCTCTCCGCTGAGCCGCTGCTCGATGTGATCCCGCTGCACAAGCGGGAGACGGACGGGGCCATCATCACAGGCTTCCCCTATCCCCAGTGCGAGGAGATGGGCCTGTTGAAGATGGACTTCCTGGGGTTGCGGAACCTGACGGTCATCGACGACGCGATCCAGAACATCAAGGCCAACGAGGGCAAGGAGATCAACCTGTCCGCCCTGCCGTTGGACAACAAGAAGACGTATGAGCTGCTGTCGCGCGGGGACACGCTCGGCGTGTTCCAGCTCGACGGTGGTCCGATGCGGGCGCTGCTCAAGCGGATGGAGCCGAAGAAGTTCGGTGACATTGCCGCTGTGCTCGCCCTGTACCGGCCTGGTCCGATGGCGGCGAACGCGCACAACGACTATGCGGACCGGTCGAACGGGCGCCAGGAGATCACTCCGATCCACCCGGAGCTGAAGGAGGCGTTGGACCCGATCCTCGCCGAGTCTTTCCACCTGATCGTCTACCAGGAGCAGGTGATGGCGATCGCCCAGCAGCTCGCCGGGTACACGCTGGGCGGCGCGGACTTGTTGCGCCGCGCGATGGGGAAGAAGAAGAAGGAGGCCCTGGAGAAGGAGTACACCAAGTTCTCCGAAGGCATGCTGTCCCGGGGCTTCTCCAAGGAGGCCATGCAGGCCTTGTGGGACGTGATGCTTCCCTTCTCCGGCTACGCGTTCAACAAGTCGCACACGGCCGGGTACGGGATGATTTCTTATTGGACCGCCTATTTGAAGGCGAATCACCCGGCGTCCTACATGGCGGCTCTGCTCACGTCGGTGGCGGACGACAAGGACAAGATGGCTGTCTATCTGGCGGAGTGCCGGAAGATGGGCATCCGGGTGCTGCCGCCGGACGTCAACGAGTCGGGTCTGCAGTTCACCCCGGTCGGCAACGACATCCGTTTCGGGTTGGGCGCGGTCCGCAACGTGGGCGCCAACGTGGTGGAGTCGATCCTCAAGACCCGTGAGGAGAAGGGGAAGTTCACGTCGTTTGTAGACTTCCTGTCGAAGATTGAGCTGACGGTCTGCAACAAGCGGGTCATCGAGTCGCTGATCAAGGCGGGGGCGTTCGACTCGCTCGGCCACTCTCGCCTGGACTTGTACCGGCACCACGAGGCCGCGGTGGATGCGGTGCTCAGTTCGAAGAAGCAGGAGGCGCACGGCCAGTTCGACCTGTTCGGCGGGGGTGACGAGGAGGACGGCGGGGAGAGCGCGCCGCTGGGCTTCTCCATCAACTGGACGGGTGAGGAGTGGGACCGGAAGACCAAGCTCGCGTTTGAGCGGGAGATGCTCGGCTTGTACGTGTCCAGCCATCCTTTGGCGGGGGCCGAGCGGATTCTGGCGCGGGCTAGTGACGCCCCGCTGCTGGACGTGGTGAACGGGGAGCGCCGCAACAACGACGAGGTGCGGATTGCGGGCTTGATCTCCAAGGTGGAGAAGCGCATCAACAAGGCGGGCAACCAGTGGGCGATCGCCACGGTCGAGGATTTGGACGCTTCTATTGAGGCTTTGTTCTTCCCCAAGGTGTATCCGCTGTATGTGGACGCTTTGGTGGAGGACACCGCGGTGTCGATCAAGGGGCGGCTCAACGACCGGGACGGCACCTTCTCCCTCTTCGTGTCCGAGATGTCGATTTTGGACATTTCCCATGTGTCTGAGGGGGAGCCGCCGGTTCTGTTGACTATTCCGGAGAAGAGGGTCACCCGGGAGTTGATCAGCGAGCTGAAGCAGACGCTGCGCAGCCACCGGGGGGACACGCCGGTGCGGATCCGGGTGGACAACCCGCGGCGGTCGCGGATTTTCGCGATCGACGACTATCCGGTGCGGGTCAGCCCGGAGTTTTCGGGTGAGGTGAAGAGCCTGCTGGGACCGGAGTCGATCACCTACTGATCCCGGTGTGGTGTGGGGGCCTGCCGTCCCGGCGTGGTGCGTGGCTAGGCGGGGCGGCGGGCCTCCACGCGGTGGGCGCGTTCCCGTTGGGCTTCGTCCAAGTGGAGTGCTGCTTCGATCAGCGCCAGGTGGGTGAACGCGTGCGGATAGTTGCCGAGCATGGTGCCGTCTGCGGTCATTTCTTCCGCAAACAGGCGGAGTGCTCCGGCGTGGGCGCACAGGGTGGTGAAGCGGTGGTGGGCTTCGTCGACCCGGTTGGCGAGGACGAGCGCGGAAACCATGTCGAACGAGCAGGGGAGGAACGCGCCTTCCCCGGTGTCGGGCACGTCGTCGCGGGTGGTGGAGGCGTCGTAGCGGTGCACGAGGAAGCCGGCTTCGCCTAGTTCGGCGTCGATCCGGTCGATGGTGGCGACGACGCGGGGGTCGGTGCCGGGGAGGAAGTCGACGAGGGGAATGTGCAGCAGGGAGCCGTCGACGTTGGCGGCCCCGTAGGTTTGCACGAACCTGCCGAGCCCGGCGTGGCAGCCTTTCGCGATCACGTCGGTGCGGATCGCGTCGCGTTCTGCCTGCCACTGGTCGAGGGTGTCAGCGGGGACGGTGCCGGTCTGTTGGAAGAGGCGGATGGCCCGGTCGAAGCACACCCACGCGTACAGTTTCGATTCGGTCCAGTGCCGGGGACTGGTGTTGATCCCCCACACTCCGGCATCGGGGTGGCGCCACAGCCGGCCTGCGATCTCCACTACTTTGCGGAGTTCGTTGAGGTCGGTTAGGGAGGTGTGTCCGGTGGCCTCGTGGTAGGCGAAGGCTGCTTCCAGGATGTGTCCGTAGACGTCGAGCTGGTGCTGCCGGTAGGCGTCGCTGTGGATGCGCACGGGCCGGGAGTCGTGGTAGCCGCTGAGGTGGGTCAGCGTGGTTTCGTTGGGGAGCGGGGTGTTGTCGATGCGGGTGACGGGCGGCACCCGGTTTTCTTTTTCTGCGCAGTAGTCGAGGAGGAATCGCAGCAGTTGGCCTGCGTCGTTGTGGTGGCCGAGGCGGAGCAGGGCGCGGATGGTCCGGGCTGTGTCGCGGCGCCACGCGTAGCGGTAGTCCCAGTTGCGGGCTCCTCCCGGCCATTCGGAGAGCGACGTGGTGGGGGCGGTGATGAGGGCGCCGCTGTCGTCGCTTATGAGTCCTTTGAGGACGACTGCGCTGTGCCGCACCCAGTCGGCTGCGACGCCCTGGTAGTCGGAGCGGGATGCCCACGCCTGCCAGGTGTGCGTGGTCTGGGTGAGGAGGTGGTGGGCGGTGGTGGCGTCGACGCGGCGCAGCATGTCGCCCGTGTAGTCGAGGCCGAGTGCCACGGATTCTCCGGCGCGCAGCACCATGTCGGTGACGACGGCTCCTGACCGGTCGGGGATGGTTTCTGCGGGGCCGGAGAGGAGGAGGCCGCTGTGCTCGTCGATGAGCGCGTGGCTTCGGCTGGTCCAGTGGGCGTCGCGGGTGCTGTAGTCGGGGCGTGCCGTGATCCGGGATTGGAGGCGCACGGTGCCGCGCTCGCAGTGCAGGAGCCGCACGAGGATTCCGGCGGGTGCGATTCCGGAGGCGTGGCGGGGGACCACGGCGAGGAAGTCGTGGCCTACCGCGGTTCCGTTCGGGGTGTGCCAGCGGGTGCGCAGCACCAGGGTTTCCGCGAGGTAGTCCCGGTGGACTGTGGTGGCTTCGGGCACGGTCCACTCCCAGGCGCCGCCGTGGTGCCGGTCGAGGAGGCGGGCGAAGACGCTGGGGCTGTCGAAACGGGGCGCGCACAGCCATTCAATGGTGCTGTCGGGGGCGACGAGTGCGGCGGTGCGGCAGTCGGACAGCATCGCGTACTCGCTGATGGGCGGGATTGTGGTTGTGGTCATGGTCGCAACTCCGGTCGCTCGGGCGTGTCGAACGGTGTTGCTGGGTGCGCATCCTTGTGATGCGTGGGGGTGTACGGGCGGGAGGACGGGGCACAACTGTTGCTCGTCATGGTGTCTTCCGCCTGTCGTCGGATGCCTTACGGCGTGGAGCAGGGTTTTTTGCCGTGACTATTGCTGGCTATCCCTCTTGGGGGTGGGTAAACCCGCTGGGGGTGTCGCATCCGTGGTTTTGGGGGGCGGGAGAGCGGCTAGGCTCGCAGGCACGGACAACCCAGACCAAGGAGCAGAACAGTGAATCCTGGTGGCGGATTGGACATGCAGGCGATCCTGCAGCAGGCCCAGCAGATGCAGCAGCAGCTCATGGCGGCCCAGCAGGAGTTGGATGAGACCAAGGTGACGGGCTCTTCCGGTGGCGGTCTGGTCAGTGTCACCATGAACGGGCGCGGACAGGTGGAGGACGTGTCCATCGACCCGAAAGCGGTGGACCCTGATGACGCTGCGGAGACCGCGCAGACGATTGCGGACCTGGTGCTGGCAGCGATCCGCGACGGTGAGCGTATGGTGGAAGAGATCCAGCAGCAGAAGATGGGTCCGCTCGCCCAAGGGTTGGGCGGTGGTTTTCCTGGGCTTCCCGGTCTGTGACCGGTCAGCCGGGGTCGCGGGTCCGGTGGGGTAGGGTCCTCACCGGTTCCGTGTGTCCACTACGGTGGTAGCAGTATCCACGTCACGAGTAGGCAGGCAATGTACGAAGGCGCGGTTCAGAATCTGATCGACGAGCTTGGGCGGCTGCCTGGCGTCGGTCCGAAAAGCGCGCAGCGTATTGCCTTCCACCTGCTCGCCGCGGAGACCGCTGACGTTCACCGTCTGGTCAACGCGCTTGTCGCGGTCAAGGAGCGGGTCCGGTTCTGTGCCGTGTGCGGCAACATTGCCGAGGAGACCCAGTGCCGGATCTGCCGTGACCCGCGTCGGGACGACACGGTGATCTGTGTCGTTGAAGAGCCGAAGGATGTCGTGGCTATCGAGCGGACGCGGGAGTTCCGCGGCCGCTACCACGTGCTCGGTGGTGCAATCAGCCCGATCGAGGGCGTGGGCCCCGACGATCTGCGTGTGAAAGAGCTGATGGCGCGCCTCTCCGAAGGCCGGGTCACCGAGGTGATTCTCGCCACGGACCCGAACCTGGAGGGTGAGGCGACCGCCACCTATCTGGCACGCCTTCTGAAACCCATGGGGCTGAAGGTCACCCGGCTCGCCAGTGGCCTGCCCGTGGGAGGCGACCTCGAGTATGCGGACGAGGTCACCCTGGGCCGGGCCTTCGAAGGCCGCCGAGCCCTCGACTTCTGAGAGCCGAACTTCAGCCCCCTCGCCCCAGCGGCCGCGGCAGGTCACCCGGCCGGGCGAGAGCCGTATCCGGGTGATTGGTCGACGGCCCCACTGATATCCCTGTCCTGTTCACGGGTATCTCCCTGCCTCGGCTCCTGTCCGACGCGCAGGGAGCCGTGAATCTCCGATCACTAGACTGGCTGGTCGATTACCGTGAACCCGATTCCTCAGGAGCGCCGACCGTGGCTTTGATCGTGCAAAAGTACGGCGGGTCGTCCGTCGCTGATGCGGATGCCATTAAGCGGGTAGCCGAACGGATCGTCGCTCAGAAGAAAGCCGGATACGACGTGGTCGTCGTGGTCTCCGCCATGGGCGACACCACTGACGAGCTTCTCGACCTTGCGAAGCAGGTGAGTCCGCTCCCGCCGGGCCGGGAGTTGGACATGCTGCTGACTGCCGGGGAGCGGATCTCGATGGCCCTGGTTGCGATGGCTATCGGGAACTTGGGCTATGAGGCCCGGTCGTTCACCGGTTCGCAGGCCGGGGTGATCACCACGTCGCTGCACGGCAACGCGAAGATCATCGATGTCACCCCGGGGCGGATCAGGGATGCGCTCGCCGAAGGGGCGATCTGCATCGTCGCTGGCTTCCAAGGGGTGTCGCAGGACAGCAAGGACATCACCACGTTGGGCCGCGGTGGTTCGGACACTACGGCTGTGGCGCTTGCTGCGGCGCTCAACGCCGACTTGTGCGAGATCTACACCGACGTCGACGGGGTGTTCACTGCTGATCCGCGTATCGTGCCCTCCGCTCGACGCATCCCCCAGATCTCCTACGAGGAGATGCTGGAGATGGCGGCCTCCGGCGCCAAGATCCTGCATCTGCGCTGCGTGGAGTATGCGCGGCGGTACAACATTCCGCTGCACGTGCGCTCGTCTTTCAGTCAGAAGCCCGGTACCTGGGTCGTCTCGGAAGTTGAGGAAACCGAAGGCATGGAACAACCGATCATCTCCGGCGTGGCGCATGACCGGAGCGAAGCCAAGATCACGGTTGTGGGGGTGCCCGACCGTGTCGGCGAGGCAGCAGCGATCTTCAAGGCGCTGGCCGACGCTGAGATCAACGTGGACATGATCGTGCAGAACGTGTCCGCGGCTTCCACGTCGCGTACGGACATTTCTTTCACTCTGCCTGCCGACTCGGGGCAGAACGCGCTGGCCGCGTTGAAGAAGATCCAGGACAAGGTCGGTTTCGAGTCGCTGCTGTACAACGACCGGATCGGCAAGGTGTCGCTGATCGGCGCGGGGATGCGCTCCTATCCGGGGGTGACTGCTCGGTTCTTTGACGCTGTGGCCCGCGAGGGCATCAACATCGAGATGATTTCCACTTCCGAGATCCGCATCTCGATCGTGGTGGCGCAGGACGACGTGGACGCCGCAGTGGCCGCCGCGCACCGTGAGTTCCAGTTGGACGCCGACCAGGTCGAGGCCGTTGTGTATGGAGGTACCGGCCGATGAGTAACCGTCTTCCCACTCTCGCCGTTGTGGGGGCCACCGGTGCGGTGGGCACTGTCATGTTGGACATTCTTTCCACGCGTAAGAACGTGTGGGGGGAGATCCGCCTGGTGGCGTCGGCCCGGTCTGCGGGCAAGCGGCTCACGGTCCGCGGCGAGGAGGTCGAGGTTCAGGCTATTTCCCCGGAGGTCTTCGACGGGGTCGACGTGGCCATGTTCGACGTCCCCGACGAGGTGTCCAAGGAGTGGGCGCCGATCGCGGCGGAGCGGGGCGCGGTTGTCGTGGACAACTCTGGTGCGTTCCGTTTGGACGACGACGTGCCGCTGGTGGTGCCTGAGGTCAACGCCGAGCAGGTGCGCAACCGTCCGCGCAACATCATCAGCAACCCGAACTGCACGACCCTGTCGATGATTGTGGCGATCGGGGCGCTGCACCGGGCCTACGGGCTGACGGACCTGGTGGTGAGCTCGTACCAGGCGGCGTCCGGTGCGGGCCAGCAGGGGGTCGACACGCTGTACGACCAGATCGCCAAGGTGGCGACGGACCGCACGTTGGGTACTCGTGCGGGGGATGTGCGGGCTGCGGTGAGCGACTTGGGTCCGTTCCCGGCGCCGCTGGCGTTGAACGTGGTGCCATGGGCGGGGTCGTTGAAGGACGACGGCTGGTCGTCGGAGGAGTTGAAGGTCCGCAACGAGTCCCGGAAGATCCTCGGACTGCCTGACCTGCGGGTGTCGGCAACGTGTGTGCGCGTGCCGGTGGTGACCACCCACTCGCTTGCGATCCACGCGACGTTCTCCACGGAGGTGGATGCGGACGAGGCGCGGCGCCTGCTGGCTTCCTCTCCTGGCGTGGTGGTCCAGGACGACCCGGCGAAGGGCGAGTTCCCGACCCCGATTGACGTGGTCGGTACGGACCCGACGTGGGTGGGACGGATCCGCCGTTCGCTGGACGACCCGCGGTCGCTGGACTTGTTCCTGTGTGGGGACAACTTGCGTAAGGGTGCGGCGTTGAACACCGCCCAGATCGCTGAGCTGCTCGCTGAGGAGTTCACCAGCTAGCGCGGTTCTGGTCTGTTTGCGGGGAGGACGGCTGCTCGCCGGTGCGGCGGGTGGCGCGGTCCTCCCCGTTTTTCGTGTCTCGGCGGGGCGTGCTGCGGCCGGTGCGCAGCGGAGGCGGGGGTTGGCGCGGGAGAGAGGGTTCGATGGCCGCAGTCCTTTCCCTGCTTCGGATCCGCTTCATCCGGAATTCCGGTTTTCTTATCCTCGAAAAAGGGGAGAGCAGTTTCTTCTTTTCAACCGGAGAAAAATGTCTTCTATCCCATGAAACGCGGTGATCCGAACTGCAGGGACAGTAAAACAGTTGCAAGGATGTCTGGGGCGAGGTTTCTGTTTACCGGTAGTACGGGCATCGTTTGTTTGGTGCTGTTCAACGTCTGAGGCGATGGCCGGCGACTTGTGTCGTCGGCCATCGTGCGTTGCGGGGGAATGGACGCGGTGTGGCTGCCCGCTGCGGGGGCGGTTGTCCGGACACTGCTATATCGGCCGCTTTGACCAGCATCTTGAGGACTGGCATGTCGCCACGGGCCGGCTAGGGAGGGCCGCGTTCTGCTGCGAGGAGGGTGCAGCGGCCACAGGATCAATTCCGGATCTTGTGTCGGCAACGCCAATCCCAACAACAAAAGAAACCGTAATTCTTGTTTTCATTGCACTCCGTTCCCCTTCTGCACAGGAACGCTTTTCTTTCGGAGATCTCGGAAGGAGAACCAAATTTTCTCTTCCTCTACCTTTCTCCGCTAGTAACGTTGAGAGCCAATTGTTCAAAAAAGAGTCCAGGGCACGGATTTTCTCGTCTGTCTCGACTGGGTTGTGCGGCACTGTTGTGGTGTGCGTCCAGGAGAAAACTCCTGGACGTTGCGATAACGGCTGGCGGCCGCCTATCGGTCGCCGAGGGCACGAGAGAAAGGTATGTCTCAGATGCGGCGAATCATGAAGCTAGCCGCTGTGGGCGCGCTGGCCGCGGGGCTCGTCGGCGCGGGGGCCTCGACCGCCTTCGCCCACGACTACACCGAGATCACCGCCACCAAGACGGCACAGTGTGTCGCTGAGCAGCCAGCAGTCGGCCTCGGCCTGCTCGCCGGGCTGGGCTTGAACGTCAACGCCCTCAACTCGGCGTCCTGCACGGGCAGCGTCAACGTCAACGACAACTAGAAACCGCAATTCTTATTTGCATTAAAAACCATTCCACTGCCCTGAGATAAAAGCGCCGCCTCCCACAGGAGTCTGGGGAGGCGGCGCGTCTTTCTCTCTCCCCCAGATCGCCCGGATTTGCGACGGTCACACTGTGGTTTTGCCGGTAAAGACAATGCAAAACCCGCGTTCCGAAGCGTTGCAGGTAAACCCCCGCATGGCATTGTTGTGCTGCACGGTTTGAAGGATGCTCTCAACCGTCATCGCAGTGAGCTGATGGTCGCTTTTGTCGACCGTCGTTACCGTCATCGAAAGGTATTTGTCATGCGGCGAATCATGAAGCTGGCTGCCGTGAGCACGCTGGCCGCGGGTCTGCTCGGCGCCGGGGCCTCCAGCGCCCTGGCCGGCGACTACGTCGAGGTTACCGCCACCGAGACCGCGCAGTGCATCTCGGCTCAGGAGGCTGGCGGTTTCAGCTTGCTCATCGGTGCGGGCGCGAACGTCAACGCCCTCAACGCGGCGTCCTGCACGGGCAGCGTCAACATCAACGACAACTAGAAACCGCAATTCTTATTTGCATTAAAAACCATTCCACTGCCCTTCGGGAAAAGACGACCTCCTCCACACTCTACTGGAGGAGGTTCCGTTTTTACCCTCTTCCATACCCTTCCCCTTGCTTCCCCAGATAATGGATTGCAATGAAACAATAAAGGGAAGCAAAGGAATGGCATAACGCGCATTCGTCCATTCACAACGCGTTGGATTAACGGCAGTATTGCAGCACGTGTTCGGGCGATCAGCTCGGCACAGACCGTTGATCGGTGGTCGTTGTAGCGACCGTCGTTACCGTCATCGAAAGGTATTTGTCATGCGGCGAATCATGAAGCTGGCTGCCGTGAGCACGCTGGCCGCGGGTCTGCTCGGCGCCGGGGCCTCCAGCGCCCTGGCCGGCGACTACACCGAGATCACCGCCACCGAGACCGCGCAGTGCATCTCGGCTCAGGAGGCCACCGGTGCGGGTCTGCTCCTCGGCCTGGGCCTGAACCTGAACCTGCTCAACTCTTCGGCCTGCGCTGGCAGCGTCAACGTCAACGACAACAACTAGTTTCGAGGGCGCTCCGGTCCGCCTGGACTGACACCCCATCGCTCTCCACCCGCCGCCTCCCACGGCACGGCTGTCTGGACCGTGGGAGGCGGCCCGACACCCAACCCGCGTCGCACGGCGGCGTGGGCTAGCGGCATTTTCAGTAAAAGAAAAGCAATCCCCGTGTCTTCGCGTGGCTCATGCCCACCCCATGCGACATAGTTTCCGACAGCAATCGAGAGATCACTCTCGGTGCACACCTGTCGATTGACGGTCGCCTGACCGCCAACGGTCACCATTTGAAAGGTTTGAGTCACATGCGTCAGATGACGAGGCTAGCCACGGTGGGCGCGATGAGCCTGGCCCTGGTCGGTGCCAGCGCTTCCGCTGCGCTGGCGGGCTACCACGAGTTCTCCAGCGAGGAGACCTTCACCAACATCGACCAGTGCGTGGTGGTCCAGCAGTTGGAGGCCGGCGGCCTGACCCTTCCGGACATCATCCCTCCGGACCTGCTGGGCGGCTCTGCCTACAACTGCATCGGCAACGAAGTCGTCGTCGTCAACGAGTAGTGCCTCCAGGGCTCCTCCCAACGCTGCGAGGAGCCCTCGTTTCTCATCCCAGAGACGGTCTTTGACTCTCCCATGAAACCGGCCCCGGACGGCCCAGCCCGCTCCGGGTAAGGGAGTCACGGTCTTCACCGGCCTCGTTCGCCCGTGGCCGCAGACCGTCGCCGCATCAAGCCGGAAAACGTGCTTCTCAACGCCCGCCCGCTGGCCGTGTCCGTTCCCACACGGTCAGCGGGCCTCACAGAAGGGACACCCTCAATGCGTGGAATCGTCAAAGCCGCGGCGGTGAGCGCGATCACCGCGGGACTGCTCAGCTTCAGCACCGCTACTGCCCTGGCCGGCGGATTTGAGATCGACCGGGAGTCGCACACCACTGTCGTGGACCAGTGCGTTGTCGACCAGCGCGTGACCATCTCCAGCCCGCTCGACCTTCCCGCCGAGCTGCTGCCGCTGGGGGAGGACACCTACAACTGCATCAGCAACGAGGCCGTCGTCATCAACCGCTGACACCTCGTCTGGAGCTCCCTCTCTGCAGGGAAGGCGGCCGCCTTCCACCTGGCCTCTGGGAGAAGGCGGCCGCACCCGTACTGACATTGATCCCGCACACCCTGGGCTGTGCGTCATGGTTGCGACCCACCACCCGATCCTCTCCGCCTGGTCTTCCGCTCTGCTTCTTTCTTTGTCATCGCGTCACCGGCTCCCGGCCTCCCGATCCCTGCGCGACACGGACCACACCCGCATCTTCGACCCGTCGGCCGTGACCGTTTCACACACCGAGATCCACACGGAAGGGACACCCTCAATGCGTCGAACCGTCACTGCCATAGCAGTGGGGACGCTTGCCGCAGGGCTGTTCAGCAACACCGCTCCTGCTCTGGCCGGTGAGGAGCCGCGCCCCATCGTCATGGAGCTGTGCACGGTCACCCAGCGCCTCATCACCGGGAACGTCACCGTTCCCTCCCCCGCACCGGCGCCTGATGAGCCTCCGGACCTGCCGGCGCCGGCCCCCGAAGCGCAGCACCACCCCTTGCTCGCCGCGGCATGCGAGGGCAACTCCGTCACCGTCACTACTCCTTAAGCCCAGCACACCCGCAGCTCTTGCCCAGGGCTGCACTCGAAAGCACGACGGTCTCGGGCCTGTCCGCGAAGACCGTCCCATCCGGCCTGGAGGAGTCCGCTACTGCTTCGGAAGGCGGCTTTCCGAAGGCCACAGCGGCACACGGTTCCCGTGGCTCTGCGCGCTGTGGCAAGAGTGGGGCTGTCCAGCGTCCCCGCTGCGGCTTCTTCGGCCTTGTCCGTCGCTGCCTACCGCACGAGCAGCGGACGTCCGAAAACCCGAAGAAAAGGAATGGATTCTGTGATGCGCCAGATCATCAGGGGGGCGGCAGTAAGCGGGGCGGCCGCGTGTCTTCTCGCTGTCAGCTCCTTCCCCGCCCTCGCCGAAGAAGAAGCGGACTGGTCTACGGACGTGAGCATCGACCTGCCCGTCCTGGACGACGAGGTCTCCGGCCTCAACGAGCAGCCTGAAGGCGAAGGGCTGGAAGAGGACACTGTCGGGGCGGGAACCGTCATCAACCAGTGCGTTGTCGAACAGGACGCTCTCGTGCTAGGTCTGGCCCCCGGCGACCCCGGTGGTCTTCCGCTGCTGTCCCTAGGCTTGAACGTCCTCAACGAGTACTACTGCATCGGCAACACTGTTGAAGTCCACAACCACGCCAACTAGGCGTACTCCTCACTCCAGCGGGTTTGCTCACTCTGCCGATCCCATCTGAGAAGAAGCGGCCGTCTCCCGGGACCGTGGGGGAGACGGCCCGTTCTTGTCCGCGGCAGTCCGCCCCGGCCGGGACGGGGAAACCAGCCGGTAGCCGAGCCGGCAGTGCTCCGCTGAGACGATGAGGTCCGACGTTTCCACGACCCGCCGCCCAGCAAAATGGGTGCGCTGCACGAGCAGGATGGCCGTGCCCGGCTCCAGTGCGAGCCGCCGCGCTTCCACCTCCCGCAGTCGACGAACCGACACCTCCTCTTCGATCCGGTCCACGGTGACCCCCACCTCGGCGAGCCGCTCCGCCACACTGGTGTCTGGCCGCTCCCCCGGGGTCAGGCCGGTGCCCAGCGTGAGAATGGCGGGCTCCCACGCCACCCACAGCGCGATCGGAGTGCCCTGCGCGTATCCGAGGCATTCCGTCCGGTACAGCGGCTCCCCCACCCGGGTGCCGAGCCGCCGGGCCATGGCAATGGACGCGGTCTCGGTCCGGGCCCCCAGCCACTCGGTGCGCAGCGGGTCGAGCCCGGGGAGGTGGGAGGTGCGGGATAAGAGGACTTCCGCGGAAGGCGCTCGCACGTAGTACCCGGATCCGGCCCGTCCCTCAATCAGCCCTTCTGCCACGAGAAGCTGTAACGCGCAGCGCGCCACCTGCTCGCTGACCGCGTGGCGGCGGGCCAGCTGGGCCCGCGAAGGCAGCCGAGTCCCTGGGGGAAGCTCCCCGTTGAGGATGGGTTCCCGCAGACTGTCGGCGACCCGCAGGTAGCCGGGCTTCTCAGTCACGGTTATCCGCACGGTTGGACTCTGCCTCCACGACACTGGTCGAGACTGTGTGTCACGACTGTGGTCCCGGGGCATACGGATCTGCTTGCGATGACGTGTCGCCGCTCGCCCATGGAGCCAGTAAAGCAGCAGGTCGTGCCCGTGCGCAGAGAAATCAAGAAGGAAGCCCGCTTTTCTTCCACCCGACCGACGGTCACGGAGAGTACATGTCTTCGGGGTTTTCTGAGGGCGCGTCGACGTGGAGACCGGACCGCTGTGGAGAGCAGCGGCCGCCATCCGCAACCCCGTGTCCCGGGAGTCCGGCCCCGGCGGTGACCCGCGGGTCAGCGGTGTCTCCGCTGCTGTTTCCCGGGGGGACGTGCCCCGCCGCCCAGACCGCGGTCTGCGCTGTCAGCCTGCTTTCCCGGCTCCGATGCGCCTACGCACAAGCCTGTGCCCGTGGACGGGCAGCATGCTCCGGGCTCCTATGCGGAGCGTGTCCGACAATCGCAGGGAGTTTTACCGTCGGCTGGCCGTGCCGCTGGCGTGCGTTGGGTCGTGACTCCCCATGCTGGTGATAGCAGCCGGAAAAAGAGTCGCAGAGGGAGGGTCACGGCAGCCGTGACACAGCAGCCGATGTCGGACAGCACCGCCATGCTCGTAGGAATCCTCGCGGGCCTGGCCACAATCGCGCTACTCACCTTGGTCATCGCGGCGCTGGCCTCCGTACTGTCCATGCGTTCGCTGACCCGGGGCGGCAAGCTGCTGTGGACGCTCCTCGTTCTCCAACTGCCGATCCTCGGCGCTGTTGCATGGTTCGTCATCGGCCGGCAAGGCCCGCTCAACAGCCTGCTCGGCTTGATCAAAAGCGGCCGCCACGAATCCCCCGGCACCGGAGAGCACGTCCACGACGACCTGTTCGAAACCGACGTGGACCGGCTTCTTGCAGCCTCGAACGGGGCAGAGTCGCGCAGCTCGCGGCGGGCCACCGCTCTCGTCACCGAGCCGTCTCGCTTCGCCGACGAGTACAGTCCGGCAGACCACTCGTGGCACACCGTCAACGGGCACCACGATACGGCCACGATCAGGGCCCGCACTGGGGCGACCGCCTCACGGAGGGGCAGCGACTCCACCCCGCGGTTCCGTAGTGAACGTTCCAGGATTCCGCGTTCCCGAATGCCCAGGTGAACGTTGAGGGGCCCTCACCTGAAACGTTGGGAACAGCGTGCCTGGCGGGGGTCTCAGCCCACCAGCACCGAATCCTCGTCGAACATCCAGTCTTCCGAGGCCACCCGGTACAGCTCGTGGCGCAGTGCCAGCTCCAAAGCCGTGTCTTCGGGTGCAACCTCGTCGAGCCGGTCCAGTGCCGCGCGGATTTCCGCGGCGGTCATTGCACCAACCGGCTTCATCCCCCAGTGCTGTGTCATTGTGTTCTCCCCCTTTCTGCTCCGCCACCACACCGGTGCGGAGCGCAGGCCGGTTTCCCGGCCGAAGCGAGACCCGTCGCAAGGAGGGATCCCACTCGTGTCCTCGTGTAGGCCCCCCTTGCCGCACGCTGCGTCCCCGTGACAGGTCCTTTCGGCCTCATTCGACGAGGCCGACACCTTTATCGTTCCAGAAACGTCTGACACTGTGTGCGGAAAGCCGTGATACCGGTACCCTGCTCAACGTGATCGACCTTCGAGCTCTACGGGAAGACCCTGACCGTTTGCGCGCGTCGCAGCGGGCACGCGGCGAAGACGAATCTGTCGTCGACCGGCTGCTGGATCTGGACTCGCGGCACCGCGCCGCCCTGGCGCGTTTCGAAACGTTGCGCGCCGAACAGAAAAGCGTCGGCAAGTCTGTTTCCCGCGCCTCCGCAGAGGAGCGGGAAGCGCTGCTGAACCGGGCGAAGAGTCTGGCGTCCGAGGTCAAATCCGCTGAGGCTGAGGCCGAAGCGCTCTCCGACGAGCTCACCACACTGCTGCGTTCCGTGCCGAACGTGGTGGAAAGCGACGCGCCGGTGGGCGGGGTTGACGACTTTGTCGTGGTCGAAGAGGTCGGCACGCCCCGCCAGTTCGACTTCACCCCCCGCGACCACCTGGAACTGGGTGAGATGCTCGGCGCCATCGACACGGAGCGGGGCGCCAAAGTGTCGGGGGCGCGGTTCTACTTCCTCACCGGTGTCGGCGCGCTGCTGGAACTGGGCCTGCTCAACTTGGCGATGCAGCGGGCCGTCGCCAACGGCTTCACCCCGATGATCCCGCCGGTGCTGGTCAAACCGGAGACCATGGACGGCACCGGGTTCCTCGGGGAGCACGCTGCGGAGGTCTACCACCTTCCCGCCGACGACCTGTACCTGGTGGGCACCTCCGAGGTGCCGCTGGCCGGGTACCACGCGAACGAGATCCTGCCCGCTGACGCCCTGCCGACCCGCTACATCGGCTGGTCGTCGTGCTTCCGCCGGGAGGCGGGCTCCTACGGCAAGGACACGCGCGGCATCATCCGGGTCCACCAGTTCAACAAGGTGGAGATGTTCGTCTACGCTCACCCGGACGAGGCGCACGAGGAGCATCTGCGGCTGCTCGCGTGGGAACGCGAGATGCTTGACCTGATCGAGGTGCCCTACCGGGTGGTGGACATCGCCGCCGGTGACCTGGGGACGAGCGCGGCACGCAAGTACGACTGCGAGGCGTGGCTTCCCAGCCAGGGCCGCTACCGCGAGCTCACGTCCACGTCGAACTGCACCGAGTTCCAGTCCCGCCGTCTCAACATCCGCTACCGCGACACTGACGGCAAGCCGCGGTTCGTGGCCACGCTCAACGGCACGCTGGCCACCACGCGGTGGATTGTCGCGATCTTGGAGAACCACCAGCAGGAGGACGGTTCCGTGGTGGTGCCTGAGGCGCTCCGTCCGTTCGTGGGCCAGGACGTGCTGCACCCGATCGCGAAGAAGTAGGAGGGGGGCCGGTGGCCGGGGACCGGCTGCTGTCTTGCGGCCACCGCAACACCTCTTCAGGAACAGCCGCCTGCCGCGGAGGGTTTTCTCCGCGGTTTTCTAGGTTGGGCGGCTGTTTTTCTCTGCTTCTCGAACTTTTTCAGCGCGGACATTCCCCGTGCACCCCCTTTTTCCTTTCGCGGGCTGAAATATCCTCTTCGGGGCTGTTTCCGCCGACCTCATTCTGAACAGGGGGTGTCCGTTTCTCTGTCATCTCTCACCACCTGTCCAGTTCCGCTTACTATTGGTGCATGGTCTTCAAGCGGGTCGGCAACGGCCGTCCTTATCCTGATCACGGCCTGTCGCCAAGCGCGTGGTACAAGATTGCGCCTAGACAGGTGCGGCTGGATGAGCTCGTGACCACCAAGAGTGTTTTAGATTTGAAATACCTCCTCTCCAAGGACTCCACCTTCTTCGGGGATCTTTTTCCGCACGTGGTGCGGTGGAAAGGCGAACTCTACTTGGAGGACGGATTGCACCGGACGCTGCGCGCCGCCTTGCAGCAGCGGGAAACGGTGGCGGCCCGGGTTTACGACCCGGCCTGGTTCCCGGAGTTGAGTTGACCCACCGCGGCGGTGAGCTCGTCTACGAGCGCCGCGGCAGCAGGCGGTATCGTGCCCCCGGCAACAGCCACGAACAGGCGCCGCCAGCCCAGTTCCGGGGAGTCGACCACGGCGACGTTCTCCCCCTGGTGGAGGAGGAGGGCAAGCTGCGGCAGCACCCCCACTGCCATGCCCAGGGACACGAGACGCTGAACGGCCAGGTGGTCGTCGGTGGTGTAGGCGATCCGGGGCTCGAATCCGGCCCGGCGGCACACGTGGACGAGGTGGGAGCGGCAGCGCTCGCAGCCCGCCACCCAGGTCTCTTTGCGCAGGGCAGCGAGTTCCAGAGTGTGCTCAGCGGCGAGCGGGTGGTCACCGGGAAGCAGCAGCCGCACCTGTTCCCGGCAGAGCGTGACCTCGCGGATGCCGGTGCTCGCATCAGGGGGTGTCTCGTCGTAGGAGAAGGCGAGGGTGACGTCCACTTCGCCTTCGCGGAGCAGGTCCAATGATTCGGGGGGTTCCGCTTCGACCAGGGTGACCGCGACATCGGGGGCGCGTTCCCGCAGGGTGGCCAGGGCTTGCGGCACGATTCCGGCGGTGGCTGTAGGGAAGGCAGCGAGGCTGACCCGGCCTGCCCGCAGTCCCGCGATGGCCGCGACTTCTTCTTCAGCCGTGTCCAGCCGGGCCAGTACGGCTTCCGCGTGGCCGACGAGGACCCGGCCCGCTTCGGTGAGCCGCACCCCGCGCCCGTGCCGCACCACGAGGGGCGTGCCCACTTCCGCTTCGAGGCGGGCAATGTGGTGGGAGACGGCGGGCTGGGTGTAGGAGAGGGCGCGCGCGGCCGCGCTCATCGATCCCAGTCGGGCCACCTCGCACAACACACGGAGTCGAGTGAGGTCCAGCACACCCCCAAGGTATCAAAGCTATTTATGAGAGAAGACGAAAATCTTTTCTTGATCTTTGAGATCGGGTTGCTGACAATCCAAGCATGGACACCGCACCCCTACTTCCCTCGTCAATCCGCGACCAGTTCACCCGTGAGGTGGTCTATTTGAACACCGCCACCTGCGGGCTTCCGCCCCGCGTCGCCCACGAGGCGACTCTCGCCGTGGAGCGCGACCGCGCCCGAGGACGGTTGACGTTGGACATTGCGCATCAGGCGGTGGAGCGGTCGCGGGCCGCCTTCGCCAGACTGGTCGGAGTGCCCGTGTCTCGAGTGGCGGTCGGATCGCAGGCGTCCTTCTTCGTCGGACTGGTCGCGGCTTCTCTTCCCCCGGGTGCAACCGTGGTCGTGGCCGAGGAGGACTTCACCTCGGTGACCTACCCTTTCCTCGCCGCAACCGGACGAGGGGTCACGGTCCGCCCGGTTCCGCTGGACCGGATCATCGACGCCGTGGACACGAGCGTGGACCTTGTCTCGGTCTCTGTGGTCCAGTCCGCCGACGGCCGTATCGTTGATGTTCCCGCGCTGCTGGACGCGGCTGCCACGCACGGCGCGCGGGTGCTGCTGGACACCACCCAGTCGTCGGGCTGGCTTCCTATTCCCGCAGACCGCGTGGACTACCTGGTGTGCAGCGCCTACAAGTGGCTGCTGGGACCGCGGGGCGCCTGTTTCTTCGCGGGAACCGACGATGCCCTGGCCGAACTCACGCCGATCGCGGCGAACTGGTTCGCGGCTGAGGACATCACGAGCGCGTTCTACGGCACCGAGCTACGCCTGGCCTCGGATGCGCGCCGCTTCGACCTGTCCCCGGCGTGGGCGTCGTGTGTGGGGCTCGCCCCTGCTTTGGAGCTGCTCGCCGACCTGGGGGAAGCAGCGCTCGGAGCCCATAACGTCGCGTTGGCGAACCGGTTCTGCGCTGCGCTGGGACTGCCGCCCACCGATTCAGCGATCGTCAGCGTGGCAGTGGACGCCAAGGCGCAACAGGTTCTGGCCGACGCGGGGATTGTCGCGGCCATGCGCGCAGGCCGCATGCGCTGCGCTTTCCACCTGTCCACGGACGCGGCAGACGTCGACCGCGCAGTGGAGGAGATCGGGCCGTACCTGCGCGACGCAAACCTGGAGGAGGCTGTCCGCGTGCCGGGCGACCGGTAGGGGACGCAGGAACGCGCAGAGCGGTGGACCGGGGTTCTCCGCGCAGCAGCACCTGCTGGGATGTGCTCGCGGTCAACGGTCGTCCCCGGGGAAAGCAAGAGGCCGGTCCTCCAGGACCGGCCTGCTGGCGGTGGAGGTGGGATTTGAACCCACGGAGGGTTGCCCCTCACACGCTTTCGAGGCGTGCGCACTAGGCCGCTATGCGACTCCACCGCGGACCACTCTACATGGCTCTGTGAAGTGCCGCGAGTTGAGCGGTCTCCACCCGACACTTTATGTGCGGTAAGTCACATTGAAGACAAAGTGCGCCAAGTGGAGCATCCCGGCCATCGGGTACCGCCACCGTGCTTCACCCGTCTCTCGAGCACAGCGCCCCCGGCAGGCTCGCATGGCCGGAAAGTGCGGCGTCCAGCGAGCAGTAAAGAGCTCGACCGCCGGACAGGCTTGTCGGCCTCTCGGATCCCTGTTTGGGGGATCGGTGGGCCGCCTCGTCCCCGTCTTCGCTGCCCTGTCACGGATGAATCTCACCCTGGCTGCGCCAACGGGAGGAAATGCTCTCTTCACGCGAAGCGCCCCCGTAAAACCATGGGGTACGGCACGCCGGTTACGAATACGAGCCTTTACCCGGAGACGCATTCCCCGACCAGCCCGCCTCGCCCCGGAAACTCCCCCTGAAATTCGTTTCTTTCGCGAAAGCCCGGCATACCGTCATCCGCCTCATCACCGAGCATCTCCATGCCCTGCTCCTGCTTTCCGGAAAGGCACAATTTCGACTTCACCAGATGTGGAGTTCAACGGGGAAGATTGGCGCACGCGGTTTCAGAAGTCCTTTTGCGCACGGGGAGTTCACTGCAGGCCAGTGGTTTTCTGTGCTTCCGCTCCCCATGGCGAATGCTTTCCTGCCCACGCAGCGCATGCCGTCGGGATGCTGGCGGGCCGACTACCCTGCAACACCGCCGGGTCCGACGAAACGGTGTTCGTTGCACGCGTGCGGCTGGTACTCACTGACGGTGGTGTCTGCCAGGACTGGGCAGTGCTATCGGGTACGGTGGCGCGCGAAGAAATCGGTGAGGAGGCGGCTGCACGCGGCAGACAGTTCCGGGTCCACGAGGTCGGGGGGAATCACTTCGGGACGGTGGTTGAGTCGCCGGTCGCGAACCACGTCCCACAGGGACCCTACGGCTCCTGCCCGTTCGTCGCGTGCCCCGTAGATGAGCCGTTCGATCCGGGCCAGCACGATGGCGCCCGCGCACATCGTGCACGGTTCAAGAGTGACCGCCAGGGTGCAGCCGCTCAGCCGCCAGCTGCCTAGACGCCGTGCTGCGGCGCGCAAGGCGAGCACTTCGGCGTGTGCGGTGGGGTCGCCGGTGGCCTCGCGCTCGTTGTGGCCGGCGCCGATGACCACGCCGTCCGGGTCGAGGACGACAGCGCCCACGGGAACATCGCCGCTAGACGATGTCTTCTCGGCCTCTTCCAGCGCCCGCCGCACGGCGGCGTCGACCCCACTCCGCCCTACGCTCATGCCCGCAGCTCGTCGAGTTCTCCGGCGAATCCGGCACGGTCAGCGATGGTGGTCAGCGCATCCGCGGGCAGGATGCCTTCGCGCGTGGTCAGCGCCATCAGTTCGGTGCCTGGGATGCCGAGGTCGTCGAGCAGGTCGGGGTCTCCCACCGGTTCGGGGTAGGGGTTCTGCCCCGTGCCTTCGGTTTCTTGATCGTCGTCTATTCCTCCGTCGGTTTCGAGGAACAGGCGGGCTGCCGGGTGCCCGTACACCACTCGCATGTCGGAGAGGAAAGCTCGCGGCTCCCCGGTGTCGTCCAGTCTGGCAACGCCGAACCATTCGTCGTCGGCTTCCGCGAGCACCACGACGGAGGTTTCTGCGGTGGACTCGGCCGCGGCCGTGTCACGCATCAGATCGGCAAGGTCGTCGATTCCCTCGTACTCCGCTAAATCCACCTCGGTCCCCGTCCACCCGTCTGCTGCATGGGAGAAGACCGCTGCGAAAACCGCCACCCGGACTCCTGTCTACTGCGCTTCTTCAACCACGTGCCAGCCGGTGTGCACGCTGGCTTTACCCCAACGCGTCCAGGGCGCGTTGGAAAGCAGCGTGAAATCCGAGACGTTCCGCGATACTGGACAGCACCTCGTCCGGATACAGGTCGAGGTCTCCGGCCAGTGCACCCAATTCCATCTCATCCAGCCCCAGGTCAGCGAGGATCGACATGTCTCCTGCGGGGAGCACCTGGTCTACATCCTCGTCGTCGGGGATGTCGATATCCAGGTATTCCAGGACATCGCGGGCGATCTTCCAGTCCATCGACGCGGTGATATCGGAGAGGAAGACGCTGACGTTGTCCCGTCCGTAGACGCGGGCGAGGATGAAGAAGTCGTCGGCGACCGAAACCAGGCCGATGGCTCCGCTGATGCTCGGCTGCTGGTGGAGGGCGTGCAACAATCCTTTGAGGTCGCGGGTTAGCGCGACTGGGAGCAGGTCGACATCCCAGTAGTCTTCTTCTCGATAAGCTACGGCGGCGAAGTCGCCTGCGCCATCGTCCAGTTCGAGTTCCGTCATCGTCGCTCCACCCGGCTGGCCTTGGTCAAACCAGAATCGCAGATCGTCCCTTGCTTGGTCACTGAAACGGCTGCCTTCGCCCGTGTTGTGCTCTCCTAGCGGGAAGGCTGGTCCGTTGTAGAAGTCCGCGCTCACGTCTCCTATTAGAACGGACGTTCCTGTAGGAACAGAACGTGATCCGGTCTTCAACCGCACCCCGCGACAGCGACAGCACGCCCCGCGGGGAGCACGCACCGTGAAACCCCTGGTGGAATCGGTTTGACGGGGAATGTGTGGGAAGGCGCCCGGAACGATAGTTTGATCTCCTATGGAGATCTTCGTTGTGGACCATCCGCTCGTTGCCCACAAGCTCACCACGCTGCGGGACGTGCGCACGGATTCGCCTACCTTCCGCCGTCTCACCGACGAACTCGTGACTCTTCTCGCCTATGAGGCGACGAGGGATGTGCGGGTGTCGGAAGCCACGGTGCAGACTCCGCTGACCGAGACGGTGGGGGTCCAGCTTTCCCGGCCGGTTCCGCTAGTGGTGCCGATCCTGCGCGCCGGGTTGGGCATGCTGGACGGGATGACGCGTCTGCTGCCCACCGCCGAAGTGGGCTTTTTGGGGATGGTCCGCGACGAGGAGACGCTGCAGCCGGCACTTACGCAGACCGGCTGCCTCGGGACTTGTCGGGGCGGCAGTGCTATGTGCTCGACCCCATGCTGGCGACGGGCGGCACTTTGGCGGCGGCGTTGCGGCTGCTGGTGGAGCGGGGCGCCGACCATATCACTGCGCTCTGCCTGCTTGCTGCCCCGGAAGGGTTGGAGCGGCTGCGCACCGGTTTGAGCGGGGTGTTGGAGGAGCGCGGCGACCTGCGGCTGCGTGTGGTGACGGCCGCTATCGACGAGCGTCTCAACGAGTCGGGGTTCATTGTTCCTGGGCTGGGGGATGCGGGGGACCGGTTGTACGGCTCCGCATAGCCACTGGAAAGTTTCTTTCTCCACTCCCCAGATAAATTAAGGAAACTTTATGTTTTAGTTTTATCTCCTGGGGAATAAAGCAATACTTGTTCGGGATCTAAAACTCTACCCCTGGGATCACAACCAGGGGTTTCTTGTACCAGTCGAACTCATATCGAGATATACGCGTGACCCGTTGTGGTAATGATGTTTATGGCTCCTAATAATTCTCCGCACAACCCCAACCGAAAAACCGTGATCTCCACCACTCATCCCCCCGGTCCCTGATCGGGCGCTCGGTGGTCGGCACAATCCCGCGCCTGCGGGAAGGTGCCCCGCCCGCTCTGGACTGCGTCGGAGCTCACAAAGAGATCGGAGCACCACGACCGCTCTCTGCCGTCCCGAGGAGTGACATGTCCCAGACCCATGACGCGCTCTCGCGCGACCTCGCCCCCGTTGTCACGCGACTCAGCGCCGAGTTCAAGGACGTGCACCCGGAATCGATCGTGTCCCGCTGCGTCACCGCGGCCCGGAACGGGGCGGAGGACGTGGTCGGCTACGCCACTCCGGAGCTCGTGGAGCGGATTGCGCGGCAGCACCTGAAAGTTCTCGCCTTGGCCCTGGCGGAGCAGCGCTGACCAAATATCGGACGAAGGTCCGACCCTAACCTTCTGACCTGGAACGGCACGCCAGAGCTTCCTATTGTCTTTACGTGTCCCAGCACTGGTGTAACAATCGTTGTGGGTTAGTGGGTCTTCGCTCTAGTGGGGAGTGCGTTCATGCCGCCGAAATTGAAAAAATGGCTGGGTTACGCCCTCATTGCCTTTGCCATCTTCTACCTGCTGACTCAGCCGGCCACGGTGGGCACTCTGGTTCTGAACATCTTCGCCGGGCTGGGCGGAGCCGCCAACTCGCTCTCCACGTTCGTCAACACCATCTTGTTGTGAGGGGCGTGAGCCCGGATGAAGCTGGTGACACCGGGCGACTCGGCGCCCGCGTCGGTTAACCGCTACCTGCTCCCCCACGAGCAGCAGGTCATCACGGTCCGCCGACACCCTGCTGTCCTGTTGGGGCCGACGGCGATCGTGCTGGGCAGTCTGATCGCCGCGGGGATTCTGAGCAACACCTCGTTCGTGACGAGCGGGGCCATGCTGGCCATCATCTGGTGGCTGTGGCTGCTGGTGCTGGTGTGGTTCGTATGGAAGGTCGCCGAGTGGTCGGTCGACTACTTCGTCATCACGTCGGCGCGCCTGTTGGGCACGAACGGCCTGATCACCCGGCAGGTCAACATGATGCCGCTGGGCAAGGTCACCGACATGCGCTTTGAACGCACCCTGTTGGGCCGCTTGCTGGGCTACGGCACGTTCGTCATGGAGTCGGCCGGTCAGGACCAGGCTCTCAGCAAGATCGACTTCATCCCCTACCCGGAGCAGCTTTATCTCGAAGTGGTGGGCCTCATCTTCCCCGACAAGTGAGTGACCCACTCACCATTACGATCCACCCCTCGTGAGTTGTGGGGCCTCGCGCGAGCGCGGGGCCCCACAACTTTTGCTGCCGTTCCCACGGCAAGGAAGGTCTATTTGACTTCAAGGTGAACAGAAGGTTAACTTGGGTCATCGTCTAGTTGAATGAGGGGGTGATGTCATGGCTTGGCGAGCAAGCAAGGCGCCATCGACCACCCGCCCCGCCCAGACTCGACGCCGCCGTCGGCCGACCCGTCGGATGACTTCTCTGCGGCACAGCACCACCCTTCTGCCGCAGCAGCGGGACACTGCGGACACGGAGACCCTCGACACACGGCCGAAGCTGACGTGGGTTTTGCTGCCGGACAGCACTGGCCGTCTGCGTCCTCAGGCGCGGTGGATCTGAGATTGTTCGCCTGAGCGGGTGAGGGACCGACCAGACGCTGGTCGGTCCCTCACCCGTTAGCGACGCCTGCCAGTGAGACCTGCTGGTGGGGCGCCTGTTACCCCGGTGCCATGTCGACGAACCGGCTGTAGTGCCCTTGGAACGCCACGGTCACCGTGGCGGTGGGGCCGTTACGGTGCTTGGCCACGATGAGGTCGGCTTCCCCGGCCCGCGGCGACTCTTTCTCGTGCACGTCCTCGCGGTAGAGCAGGATGACCATGTCGGCGTCCTGCTCGATGGAACCCGACTCCCGCAGGTCGCTGATCTGCGGTTTCTTGTCGGTGCGCTGTTCTGGGCCGCGGTTGAGCTGGGACAGGGCGACGACGGGAACCTCAAGCTCCTTAGCGAGCAGCTTGAGCGAGCGGGACATCTCGGAAACCTCCTGCTGGCGGCTCTCCACCCGGCCGTGGGAGCTCAGCAGTTGGAGGTAGTCGACGATGACGAGTTTCAGGTCGTGCTGCTGTTTCAGCCGACGGCACTTGGCCCGGATCTCCATCATCGTCAGGTTCGGGGAGTCGTCGATGAACAGCGGCGCTCCCGCGACCTCGCCCATCCGCCGCGCCAGCCGGGCCCAGTCCTCGTCGGTCATCATTCCCGAGCGCATAGTGTGCAGGGGCACGCGCGCTTCCGCCGAGAGGAGCCGCATGACGATCTCGTTGCGCCCCATCTCCAAGCTGAAGAACACCGTGGTCAACTGGTGTTTGATTGCTGCAGAGCGGGCGAAATCCAGGGCGAGAGTGGACTTTCCCACCGCGGGACGGGCCGCGATGATGATCATCTGTCCGGGGTGCAGCCCGTTGGAGAGGGCGTCGAAGTCGGTGAACCCGGTGGGGACCCCGGTCAGGGTGTCGTCGTGGGAGGCGATTGCTTCGAGCTCGTCGAGCGCTCCCGGCATGATGTCGCTGAGCGGCAGATAGTCTTCGCTGGTGCGCCGTTCCGCGACTTTGAAGATCTCGGCTTGGGCTTGGTCGACAAGGTCGTCGACGTCCCCGTCTCCCGAGTAGCCGAGCTGCGCGATGCGGGTGCCCGCCTCGACCAGGCGGCGTAGCACGGCGCGGTCGGCGACGATCCGCGCGTAGTATCCGGCGTTCGCTGCGGTGGGGACGGTGTCGGTGAGCGTGTGCAGGTAGGGAGCGCCGCCCACCCGCGCGATCTCTCCCCGTTTGGTGAGTTCCGCGTGGACGGAGATCGCATCCACCGGCTCGCCTCGGGCGAACAGGTCCACGATCGTGTCGTAGATGGTCTGGTGGGCTGGGCGGTAGAAGTCGGAGGAGCTGAGGATCTCCACTACCTGGATGATGGCTTCTTTGGACAGCAGCATGCCGCCGAGGACGCACTGCTCGGCCATGATGTCGTGGGGCGGGGTCCGGTCATACCCCACTTCCTCGACTGAATGGTCGACGCTCATGGCTCCCCCCCGGCTGACTTCACGCCTGAACGTGACATGCCCGAACCAGGATTCTCGCCACTTCACGAGACGGTCGCAAAGACAACCTGTGGATAAACCTGGGGACATCCTGTGGATGACTGGCGTCTAGTTGTGGATAACCTGTGCACGCAACCTGTGGATAACTTTTCCCCACCCTCTAATCACAGCCTCTGAGCTGCAAAAACTCTGTCCACGGGCTGTGCATGAAAAAAATTCTGCAGATAGATATCCACAAGTTATCCACAGGCTAGGGCGACACCTGTGGATGTTCTTGACTCCGACTTCCCCACGTATCCACTGCGGCAGCCGAGGCCCCTCGACCCCTCTCGGACGGCTACGCGAACCCCGCTACGGCAGGCGATGGCGCAGCCCGCACCCTCACACGCACCGACGGGACATGGGCGGCGCTGTCCTCAGCGAAGCGCCGGACCCGAGGCAGGTGCGGCCGCGCGGAAACCCCGTCCCGCCGCACACACCCCCTGGAAACGAGGGCCCGTGCCCTGCCATTGCCGATTCCTTTCCTACCGCAGCCGCCGCGGCCCGCACCATCCTCTTCTCACAACAGCTTCCGCTGCAGCACACAGCGGTTTTCCCCACCACCCGGAAAGGCCCGCTACGTTCCGGTTCCTCGGCATCTGCGCTGTTCACTCTGCTGAACCAGGTAGGCCCAAGGCATACTTACCCCGCCCCTCTGGCGTTTCCCTTCTCCCCTCGAACCCCGTTTTCCTGACTTTCCACAGCAAAAGCCAAAAATTCCGCAACTCACCACGAAAAGGAAGGTAGGGCGCCGAGTGGTCGCCGTGTTTCCCGGTTAGATGCCTCCCCACGGATGCGTGGGGGTGGTTGACCATGGCATATCCAGCGGAAGGCGGGCGGCGCCCACGGTTCTGGGCGACCGCGCGCGCCGCATTATGGACGAGCGCTTCGGCCCTCCTGCCCGGCCTCGCCCACCTGCGCGCTGGGAAACGCGCCGCAGGAGCCGGCATCCTCGGAGGATTCCTCCTGCTCGCCACCGCCGCCGGTGCGGCCTTCTACCAACTGCGCAGCGACCTGTCCTGGCAGGCGTGGCTGGCTGCCCAGCCCTACTGGGTGGAAGCGGTCGCCATCGGCGCCGTAGCCCTCGCCACCCTGTGGTCGAGCATCATCATCCGGTCCTGGCAGCTCACCCGGCCGCGCCCCGAACGCTGGGGGTCCCGGGCCGTAGGCGCGGTACTGGTCACCGTCCTGTGCACCGCGCTCATCGTGCCGTTCGCGTTCGTCGTCCGCACCGCCGTCACCCTGCACAGCACGCTGACCAGCGTGCTCGCCCCCGCCGAACCGGCGTCCCAGGCTGCCGCCGACACCCCGTGGCCCCACCGCTCCCATATCAACGTCCTGCTCCTCGGCGGCGACGCCGGCGACAACCGGTACGGGCTGCGCACCGACACGATGATCGTGGCCAACATCGACATCGACAGCGGGGACACGGTCCTCATCAGCGTGCCCCGCAACCTGGAAAACGTGCCGTTCCCCGAAGGCACAGCGCTCGCGGAACGCTACCCGGAGCCCTACGGATTCGACGACCTGCTCAACGAGGTCTACCAGACGGTGGCTGAAGAACCCGAGGAGCTGGCCATCAACCCCGACGCGCCCGATCCAGCCGCGGACACGCTGAAGCACGTCATCGGGCACGCACTCGGCATCTCCATCGACTACTACGCTCTCGTGGACCTCCGCGGGTTCGCGGACCTCATCGACGCGATCGGCGGCGTGGTCGTCCCCGTGGAAGAACCCATCCGCTACGGCCGCCGCGGCGAAGGCCTGCTCGAACCAGGGGAGCGGCGCATGAGCGGCAAAGAAGCGCTGTGGTACAGCCGCAGCCGCACAGACAGCGACGACTACGCCCGCATGGGCCGCCAAGGCTGCCTGTTGAAATACGTCGCGGAGCAGACCAACCCGGTGACAGTGCTGCGCCGCTTCGACGAACTCGCCGACGCCACACAGCGCACCCTCACCAGCGACATTCCCCCTTCCCACCTGCCTGCCCTCGTCGACCTGGCCAGGCGGGTCTCCCAAGCGCGCATGCACACCCTGCAGCTTTCCCCGCCCCAGGTCACCACCGCGCACCCCGACTGGACGGAGATCCGCACACTCGTCGACAGGGCGATCCGCAGCAACGGCGAAGACCACGGCCCTGCCGACACCGCCAAGCAGCCGTCACCGTCCCCCGACAGCCCTGGCCGCCAGATCGGGAAAAAACCGGTCTCGCTCGACAGGCTCTGCCCATGAGCCCCGGCCGCACAGCCGTCTGGGACAGGCTGCTCCGACCCGCAGCAGCCCCACCATGGGCGCTTCCCGCTGGGCGGGCCCCGCCCGAGAAACACACAGGGGGTGTGAAACCGGAGGAACAAGGTATGCCCATCGAAGAGCCGCAGAACTGTAAGCATACAACAACAGAAAGTCACGAGACTCTGGGGTGAGCGTGCCCAGCCGGAAGGAGGACCCTGTGAGCCCAGCCGCGTCCTCTCGCCCAAGCAGCGAGGAGCGTCGCGGGTCCTCCACGGCGCCTGGCAGTGGAGTACAGGCCCGGGACCGCTCGCCAAGAAACCGCGCCAACGATCACACAAGGCTCACTGCTGGACAAAAGTGGCCCACTTCATACGATCCTGGCCTAACCTACAGATTCCCTACTAGCGAGTTAAATCTTGCTGGCGCGAGGACGAAATTCAGGGGGAACACCCCTCTGATCACGGTTTTCACCGTCTTGTCGGGGTTAGCGTGGCGGCTACCGCGTCCTGGTGAACCGAGTTCGAGGGCGCACCGTTCCGCCTCACGGAGGGACTGACCATGTGGCGACTCGCCAACCACGTTCGGCAGTACGCGTGGGGATCCACCACCGAGATCCCTAGGCTGCTCGGAATTGAACCCAACGGGCAACCCCAAGCCGAACTGTGGCTGGGTGCCCACCCCAGTGCCCCCAGCACGATCGCCAGTGGCGGCACGGAACCGATCGGACTCGACGCGATGATCGCGTCCGACCCGGTCACAACACTCGGCACAGAAGTGGCGCGCAGCTTCAACAAACGCCTGCCCTTCCTCCTGAAATTCCTCGCCGTCGCCCAACCCCTGTCGCTGCAGGCCCACCCCGACAAGGAACGCGCCCAAGCCGGATTCGCCGCAGAAGAAGCCGCCGGGATTCCCATCGACGCGCCGCACCGCAACTACCGGGATCCCAACCACAAACCAGAACTCGTCATGGCGCTCGGCGAATTCGAAGCCCTCTGCGGGTTCCGCTCCCCGGCCGCCTCAGCGGCCGACCTCGCCGGCCTCACCACCCCGCTGGCACAGGCACTCCACGCCGACCTGACCGCAGCCGATCCGTCCGCGGCACTGCGCTCCGCCATGACCCGGCTGCTCACCCTGCCCGCTGACCAGCGCGCCACCCTGGTCACCGAAACCGCGGAAGAACTCGCGGAACGCGCCACAGCGCCCTCCCGCCACCTGCGGGCCGTGCTCGACCTCGCGGAACGCTACCCCGGCGACCCGGGGGCCATTGCAGCGCTCCTCCTCAACCACGTGGTGCTGTCCCCAGGGCAAGCCCTGTTCCTGCCCGCGGGCAACGTCCACGCCTACCTGCACGGGGTCGCCGTGGAAGTGATGGCCACCTCCGACAACGTGCTCCGCGCAGGCCTCACCACCAAACACGTCGACCCTGAGGAACTCCTCAAGGTGCTCGACTACAGCATGCTGCCCATCCCCTACGTGGAACCCGTGGTGCGGGACGGCCTGATCGAATACCGGCCCGACATCGACGACTTCGCGCTCATCGTCGCCGAACCCAGGGAGAAAGCGGTGTGGCTTCCCGAAGGCCCCGCCATCGCCCTCGTCGTCGAAGGCGCCGTGGAACTCCACGCACCCAGCGGAGGCAACCTCGCCCTGGCCCGCGGAGAATCCGCCTTCCTCAGCGCCCGCACCGGCCCCGTGCTCGCCTCCGGCCAAGGCCGCATCATCATCGCCACCGTGGCCCAGCAGCCGGCCGCCACCACGGCAGACCACCACGACCACACCACCCGTTGGTCTTCCGTTCACCCGACCCTGGATCCCGTTAACCCACGATGAGTACTCTGCGTGCCGCCCTCCTTTCCTTTCTCTCCCCCGGTGTCGACATACCGGGACGACAGGTCGGCATCGTGAAGAACTCCTCGTCTCCCGCGTTCTGCCCGGACCGTGCGGACAGCACCACCACCGCTATGGCCTGGGTGGAAACCCCGCTGCAACTCCTGTCCGTGGTCGAAGCCCACCACACCGGTGCCTTCGCCCAGCACACGCAGGTCCTGCCCCGCGCCGGATCCCCGTCCCTCGCGGACACGGTCACCGCACTGGCCGAGACCGATCTTCCCGACGGGCTCACCGTCCTGCCCGCCGTCCCCAGCCTGGCCCCGCACCACAGCGGGTCCGGGGTCTGGTTCATCGGGGACGCGTTCTCCGGACAAGTGCAGCGCTCCCTGCTCGGCAGCCGCGCCCGCCACTACGTCATCGTGGACGACGGGCTCGCCACCCTCCACCTGCTCCGCCTGCTCAGCCGCCGCACCGCAGTCCCGCTGGAGCGGGCCCGCGTGCGCTCCACCCTGCCCCGCCGCCTCCTCGGCCTGGCAGCGGCACGGAAGATCCGCGCGGCGGCACGCACCGGACGGGTCACCGTGTTCACCATGCTCCCGCTGCCCGACCGTCTAGTCGACGAAGCCACCGCGGTCGGCATCCGCATCATCACGCACGACTTCCCCTGGCTGCGGTCCCTGCCAGGCGGGACCCTGCCCGAGGAAAACCGCGTGGTGCTCGGCACGGCAATGGTCTGCGACGGCCTCATCCACGCCGAGCCCTACCTGGCGTGGGTGACGCACCAAGCCGAGCAGGCACCGCTCCTCTACTACCCGCACCGGCGGGAAGACGACCGCACCCTGGCAGTCCTGCGCGCCCACCCTCGCCTGCGGGTCGCCGACCAGGGCCTCCCCGCCGAACTGGCCTTGCGCGGACTAGCCGCCCGGCACGAAGTGGTGAGCCTGCCGTCCACGGCCGTGACCTCGCTCCGCGTTCTGCTGGAACGGAACGGCACCACGGTCAGCGCGGTACCGATCCCGGAAACGTGGTGGACCGACCAGGCCACCCCCAGTCTGCGAGCCCACTTGAGCACATTCGTCACACATCCGAAGGACCCGTCGTGACCAACCGTGGACCCGTGCACGTCATGGCGATCGCCGACTCCGACTCCTACCTGAAATGGGCGGCGTGCCTCGTCGACGCCCTTCCCCCTGACTGGTCCGGGGAACTCGCAGTGGCCCGCACCCCGATCGCCCCCTCCCCCACCCAGATGCGGGGCGCGCTCGAAAGCACCCGCGCGAGCGCTGCGCTGCCGCCCGTGCTGTCCGCCACGGCGCTGCGCCGCGCCGTACGCCGCACCCGCCCCGACGTGGTGGTGACCGCGTGCACCGGTCCCGTGGTCGACGTGCTCATCAACGACGTGCTCGCCGGGCTCACCCCGCGCCCGGTCTTCGTCTCCGGCCTGCCCGGGGTGTCTGTTCCAGCCACGGAGAAAGCGTGGCTATACCGCGCCCCCGTCGACTTGTTCATCGTGCACAGCCACCGGGAAGCAGCCGAGTTCCGGGAATTGGGCGAACAGCTGGGGGTGACCGGGGAAGTCGGGCTCGCCACCCTGCCGTTCCTCCCCCACAACCCTGCCCCGGCCCTCCCCGCACCGGCTGCTCCCAGGGAAGCGCCGCGCAACCGCGTCGTCTTCGCCACCCAGGCGAAAGTGCCCGTGGAACGGGAAGAACGTGAAGCGATCCTGCGTGCCCTCGCCGACCTTGCGGCCCGCCGCCCCGACCTGGAAGTCGTCGTCAAACTGCGGGCCCGCGCCCACGAACAGCAGACCCACCGGGAACGCCACCACTACGAAACCCTGTGGCAGAACCTGGTGGCGGCCGGGGAAGTGCCCGCCGACGCGGTCACGTTCGCGGACGGGTCGATGCGGGAACAGCTCGCGCACGCCGTCGGTTTCGTCACGGTCAGCTCCACGGCCGCGCTCGAAGCGATCGCCTACGACGTGCCGCTGCTGATCCTGTCGGACTTCGGCGTATCCGCAGAAATGATCAACCTGGTGTTCGAAGACAGCGGCACCCTCGGCACCCTGGAAGATCTGCGCGCAGCCGAATTCCGGAAACCGGACCCGCAGTGGTGTGCGGCGAACTATTTCCACGACGCGGCCGACAACGACTGGGTGCCGCGGTTGAGCGCGCTCGTGGCACGCGCCCGCACGGAAGGGCTGCCAGTACGGCCCCCACTGCTCACCAGTCCCAAAGACGTGGCGCGGCGCCGCCGGGGACGGCTGCGCATGGAAGTGCCACCGGGTGCGCTGCGTACGATCGGCCGGTTCCGGAAACGCCTCAAACGAGTCCGCCGCCTGCTCACCCCCGCGAAGAAACCCGCGGCGCAACCGGTGCACCACGACCGGGCCGAACAGTCGTCCACCTAGCGGACCCGTGGGCAGCCGCGGTTCCCCACCCAGCGCACTGGCGGTCCAGGGGGCGCCCGTTTTTCGGACAGGGAGTCCTCCCCCCACCGGGACAGCAGTAAATATCGGCTCCCGCGCAATGGGGTAGGACATGGCCCGTCCCCCCCAACAATTGGAGAACGGGAGTCCACCACGATGATGGGCTTCAGCCATGCGACCACCGGAGTCCTGGTCGGAGTCGCTGTCGCTGCTCCGCTCGCTGCCGCCGCGGGCACCCCTCCCACCCCCATGGGCCTGCTGGCGTGGGCGTTACTCGGCGCGGGCTCGGCCTTAGTCCCCGACCTCGACCATCCCTCCTCGACCGCCACCCGCTCCCAAGGGTTCGTCACCGGCCTGCTGTCCCGGGGAATGCGCGCCCTGTCGCTCGCCGTCTACCGGCGCACCCGAACCCCAGCCGACCGCTCCGACGGGGAACACCGCCACCTAGGCCACACCCCCGTCTTCGCGGCCGCAGTCGGCGCAGTGATCGGCCTGCTCTGCCACCTGTCCTGGTGGGCGACCCTGGTCACCGCATGGTTCCTGGCTTTTCTCGGCCTCCGCGCGCTCCGCAAAGTCGCGTGGCGGGGACTGCGTACCGCGCTCGGCTCGTGGCCGGGCGCGGCCCTCGGCGCGCTCTGCGTGGCCGCACTGTTCCTGACCGCGTGGGACAACTACCCGCCCGGGTGGATCGTCGGCGCCGTCGTCGCCCTCGGCATGATCGTCCACTCCCTAGGAGACGCGCTCACCTCCTCGGGAGTTCCCCTCGCCTGGCCGTTCACCGTCAACGGCCGCCGCTGGGCCATGCTCGGCGTGCCCCGGTGGATGCGGTTTCGTACCGGAACCTGGCCGGAATGGGTGGTGGGGGCCGTGTCCCTCACCGGATCGCTCGCCGTCGGCTACGCGCTCGTCGCCTAACCGTGCTGCGGCCCGCGGCAGCCCACGTCAGGACCGTCCCCGCAGGCGGCGCACCCGGGCAGCCAGCCAAGGCAGCGAGCGCGGCTTGGCGGGGGCAGCGCCGGGCAGCCGCAGCGCGGTGAGCCGCCGCTTCTTGAAATAGCGGCGCGTCACCTCGTCAAGCCCGCGGGACAGATACGCTACGGCCTCGTCCCGCAGATGCGAGTACACGCTGTTCTGCATGCAGTAGCCCACCGCCACCAGCAGCGGCAGCAGCTCCTCCGCTACCCGGTCGGCGGTGATCCGCGGCGGGTGCACGGTACCGTCCTCGGCCAGCCGCGGCATCGTGGCGTCGGCGAGCGTCACCGGAATCCGGTTGCTGTTCTGATACGGGGTGATCCGATCCAGCAGCAGTTCCGTGCCCACGGTCGCCACTGGCAGACCGTAGTAGCGGGACGCGGTACTCAACCCCGTAGAGAACACACCTACCACGAGAGCCGGGCGCAGCACCTCGTACCACACTTCCACGGGCACCGGCTCGTCGAGCACCACCAGTTGCACCCCCTGCTGTTCAGCGGTGGCGTGCAACGTCCGGAACGTGCGCGCTGTGGTTGACGGGTGCGGTTTGAACAGCACTGTGCGGTGGCCTTGGGCAGCCACCCCGCGCAGCATGCGCGCGTGCAGCGCATCCTCCTCAGCCGCGGTAAGAAAGTTGAGCGCCGCAAGATACTGGCCGAGCAGGAGCGGCGCCCCCGCCCACGCCGTGCGTTCCCCCACCCCGTCCACAGCTTTCGCTACCTCGGCCACCACGGCACGAAACGCTTCACCGCTGATCGTGCGGCGCGCAACCCCGTACTCGCTGAGCAGCAGCGGCTCCACCCCGGGCACCAGGTCAAGGTAGAGGACCCGGTCGATACGGGTGGCGACCTCGCGCGGCGGCGACTCCCGGGTCGGGCCGTAGCTCATCAACCCGTCGGAGTACACGGTGATCGCGGCATCGTCGAACACGGAAGCGAACGCCCGCGCCGGCGGCACTTGAATGGACTCCACCACCAGGTGCAGCGGCTCGTCCTCCGCCAGATCCCAGTAATGGCGCAGCAGCCGGTTCAGAAGCGGCCGCTCCTGCTGTCGCGGCTGCCATGTGGACGGGTGGAACGGCCACAGCAGCTCGTTCCAGGACACCACCTCCCCGAAACGCGACCGCAGCACATCAAACCCGGGGGCGGCATCCAACGGCGGAACCACCTCGGGCACGAGCGCATTGTTCGACACCACGAGGATGCGCCGCTGGTCTGCCGCACCGAACTGGCCCGCGTCCAACGCGGCAGCAAGCGACATCGCACCGAAAAACGTGCTGGCGACGAAAAGCTGCGCCATCAGGTCAGGCCACCACCGTTTCCAGGTCGACCAGTTCCGCGAGAAGCTGTTCGCGTTCCGCCCCCAAAGCGGGCAGCACCCGGGCGAGAAGACGCGGCGGCATAGCGCTCAGCGCCGCAGCAGCCCGCGACCGCAGTTGTCGCCGCACCCGCGGAGCCAACCGGTCCTCCCGGTCAAGGTGGAAGGCAATCAACGCACAGTAGGTGCGGATGAGCTTAGGAAGATAGCGTTCCCCGTCAGGCAGGGACTCCAGTTCCGCGCGGATCCGGTCGTGGGCGTCGAAGAACTGCAACTGCCGCTCGTCCCCTGCCTGAGTCAGCGACTGGGGGACCTCCCGCCGGTAGAACACCCCGACCAGGGGGACAGCCGCAAACGTGTCGGCGTGCAAGTGCAGCCGCCACGTCCACAACCGGTCTTCAGCGGTGTGCAAGTCCTCGTCGAAGGAGAGCAGGCCCTGCTCGTACAAGCGCCGGTCGTAGACACCGGACCACACGTTGGGATAGTCGACCATGGTGGTCGCATGCTCCGGGGGGATACCGGAGCGTGCGGGAAGCGCCACCCCACGCCGCCCTTCAGGGACCCGCGCCCTGCTGCGGGCCTTCCCCGTGACTTTGACATGGTCGGTTTTGATGAAGTCGACCCCCAGGTCCGCGATCGCCTCGACCGCGTCCGCCAAATATCCGGGAGCCAGCCAGTCGTCGCCGTCGAGAAAAGCGACATACTGGCCCTGCGCCACCGCCAGTCCCCGGTTGCGGGCCGCGGACGGCCCCAGCGACCGCTCGGAACGGAGCAGGGTCAGCCCCGGCACCCCCGAATCTTCCACCACCTCAGGGGTGGCGTCGGAAGAAGCGTCGTCCACAACGATGAACTCGAAGTCAGGCCGTGCGTTGCGCCGCAGGCTTTCCAGCGTGTCCGCGATCAACGGTGCAACGTCACGCACCGGAATGATGACCGACAGAGTGGTCACTCACGAGCCCCCAGCAGAAACGAAAACGGGAATGTTCGGGAGGCCGCAGCCTCCCGAACACGACAGCACCGTGCCGGCTCACGCGGTGGTGCGGCGCAGCCGTTTCCGGGGCTCCTCCTCCCCCGGGAAGACGCGCTTCACACCGTCGCCGAGCGCCTGCTCAATCACCCGGATGTCCCGGACCAGGTGCTGCAGCCCCGCGGGCTCCAGCGAGGCGGCGTGGTCCGACCCCCACATGGTGCGGTCTAACGTGATGTGCCGTTCCACCGCCACCGCGCCCAACGTGACCGCGGCCAACGAAATCTGCAGGCCACGCTCGTGCCCCGAATAGCCGACCGGCACCCCGTAGCGCTCCCGCAGCGTGATGATCGTCCGCAGGTTCGCCTCCTCCGGCGGCATCGGATAGGTGGAGGTGGAGTGCATGAGGATCAGCTTGCTGCGGTCGAAGATCTCCACCGCCGCGTCGATCTCCTCAATCGTCGACATGCCCGTCGACAGGATGATCGGCTTTCCAGTTGCGGCCAGCGCCCGCAGCAGTTCGTGGTCGGTGATCGACGCGGAAGCCACCTTGTGGGCGACCACGTCGAACGACTCCAGGAACTCCACCGACGGCACATCCCACGGGGACGCGAACCACTGGAGACCGTTCTCCTCGCAGATCTTCGCGATCTCGGTGTACTCGTCCCGGCCGAACTCCACCCGGTGCTTGTACTCCAGGTAGGTCATCTCGCCCCACGGGGTCTGCCGTATCTTGTCCCGCTGTTCCTTGGGGACACAGATCTCAGGTGTCCGCTTCTGGAACTTGACAGCGTGACATCCGGCTTCCGCCGCGACCTCGATCAACTGGCGCGCAATGTCCACGTCGCCGTTGTGGTTGATTCCGATCTCGCCGATGACGTAGGTGGGCTGGCCGGGTCCGACCAGAATGTCACCGATCGCTACGGGAGCCGGAACAGACACGCTGAGGTCGGTCGTTGCGTTCTGGGTCATGGCTACCTATCCTTTGCGTGCCGCGAGGACGCGTTCACAGATCTCGCGGACCGCCCCGGAGCCTCCGGGACGGGTCAGAACAAGCCGGGCCGCGGCGAGGACATCCGGATGGGAGTCCGGGACCGCGATCGGCCATCCGACCTCGGCCAGGCAACCGAGGTCATTCACGTCGTTTCCGACGTAGGCGACGCGGGCTGGGTCGAGCCCTTCGTCGGCCATCCACTGGAGCAGGGCTGTGCGCTTGTCGCTCAGCCCGTGCATCACAGGGACACCTAGTTTTCGTGCACGCGCCCGCACCACCGAGTTGACCTCGGTGGAGAGAATGCACACGCGGATACCTGCCTTAAGGAGCAGGCTCACCCCCATACCGTCACCGCGGTTCACCACCACCGTTTCACGTCCGTCCTGGTCCACGTAGACGCGGTCGTCGGTGTGCACACCGTCGAAATCGGTGACCACGGCGTCGACGTCCAACGGTTCTTCCCGGTCCAGTGCACGGGCGACCGCGCAGGCCAGGTCCAGTTCCTCGACCGAGTCCACTTCCACCGCGTGGGCGGGGTTGACCTGCTGCACGGCGATACGGCCGAAGAACCGGTGCTGGTGCTCGCGGAAACCGGAGACGCGCAGCACGTAGAACGCTCCGGTCTCCCGGTAATGCGGGGCGCGGTCCTGGCGGCGCGGCCGGTAGGTGTGGTCATGGTTGACCCCGCGTGCCCCATCGGGGGTGATGTGCCACAGGAACTCGTAGGTTTCCACGGCGGAGAACACCGAGTCGGCCAGGTCGTCGCGGACCTGCCGCACCGCGTCGTCCAGGTCAGCGGGGTCGATGAACGGGCTGGTGCACTGGACGAAGACCAGGATCTGCGGGTTGATGCCGTCTTCCGCGAGCCGGTCGAGGGCGTGCAGCAGCACCGACTCGGAGGACGCGGTGTCCGCGCCCAGGTCGGCAGGGCGTTCCACCACGGTGGCCCCGGCGTCGCGGGCGACTGCGGCGATGCCGTCATGGTCGGTGGAGACAACCACCATGTCGACGAGGTCGGCGCGGCGGCAAGCGTCCACTGCGCGCGCCACCAGAGGGCGGCCGCCTACTCTGGCGAGGTTCTTCAGGGGGACCCCCTTGGATCCTCCTCGTGCGGGTATGACGGCGACAACGCTCACAGGCTGGGCTCCAGGATCGGGAAGAGAAGAAGAGGACACACAACCCCCGCATCCGGTCCCGAAAACCGGTCAGGGGCCATCGACAGTAATGGGACTTCCCTACACCTGGGTGAACAGCAACCCCGCAAACAGTGAATATGACTTTGTGATCCGGCACAGGGTGCGTATCAGGATCTTTCACAGCAAAAACGGGCATTGCGGAAGACGGTGGTGCTGCTTCCCCTGCCAGCACGGCGGTTCCGATCGTTCACCTGCTGTTCATAGCGGACACTCCGGGAAGTCGACCTACTGCACGGAGTAAGAAACAGGAGCGGAGATCCCCAAGTCCGGCGTGTCACGCTTCCCTCTGCGCGCAGGTCTATGGCAAGGCACGGCCGGGTTCGGCAGACGGTGTGTGGCGAGCGTGGGACATCCCGCGGTGGAGCTGGACTGGGAGGACGAGAGGGAAACCGTGCTGGAGAAGGCCCCGACTGGTCTTGCCACGCATCAGCCGAGACTCGAGCAGGGTTCCCCGCCCTGGGCTCGCGGTGGCTTCCGCCGTGCCGCCTGTGCTGGGTGAACGCTCACGCAGGCATCACCACCATCGCCAGGACAACCCGCGCCGACTGCGACAGTCCTCCTTTTCACAAGGAAAGGAAGTTCACCCTCGGCGAGCAGCAAAGTCTTAGCGGCCCATCCGGGCAGGGCGCATGCCGCGCAAGCGTTCCACGGGATCCCGGCGGTCTCTGCGATAGACAGGGAGCACGGCGTCTACCTCTCCCCCAGTTGCCCATCACGTTCGCGCTTCAACGTGGGCGGCCTCTCGAGAGCCGTTGACACTTCTTCACCCCAGGAGATCGCCAACCACTTGGGAATGAAGGAAGGGGCAAGGCATCGGTCCGGCGCCGCCTGTACTTCAGGGTTGCTGCCCCTCTTAGGGGCGATAAGGAACCTGGTGATGACCAGCCCTACGTGGTGGGTGTCGAGATGTGCCGCAACCAGATCTCGAACGCGATGGAGATCTCCACGCCTAGCGGCGGGGATCCAGCGGGACGGATTCGCTCCCCAAGAGCGGAAATTAAAAGGCCCCCGCATCCGGCGAAGGCCTTGAACTGTGGGCGTACCTGGACTTGAACCAGGGGCCTCATCCTTATCAGGGATGCGCTCTAACCGACTGAGCTATACGCCCTTCGCTCGTGTAGAACTCTACCGCATCCAGGGGAGTGGGGCGAACCGGAAACCCCCGGGTGGGAGAGGAAGTCCGGAGTGGTTTGCTCCGTCTTCTTCAATTCTACCCGCTTCTGGAAGTCCTCGGGCCCGTGCTCTGCGGCACGGGCCCGCGAGAAGACTCACTCGGTTTCGCTGAGCGTTACGTCGATGCCGCCCACGAGGTCAGCGGACAGGTTGTAAAGCATCGCACCTGCGGTAGCGAGAGCCGTGATGAGGATGACGTTCAGCGCACCGAACAGCGCGGTGTATCCAAGAATCCGGGTCGGCGAGAACCAGACCTCCGGGTTGATGATGAACTCCTCACTGACCTCGTCCCCCTCGGTCAGCGAGGTGATCAGCTCCGTCACCGCGTCGAACACACCCAGGACTTCCAGCCCGGTGTAGAGCACTGCGACCGCCACGAACAGGATGATGAAGCACACCAGCGAGATGATGAAGCTGAACTTCATCACCGACCACGGTTCGATCCGGCTCAGCGTCAGATGCGCCTTACGCGCCGCGGTCTTGGCGGTCTTGCTTTCGGCACTCGGTGACGCGGCAACCGCTTCTGCTGCCATATCCGAACCCCCCTGTGCAGCTTCCGAGGTCGATGCCTCGGCCGCGTCCGCGCTCTCCGGAGACTCCCCCTCAGCGCCTCCGGTCGTCTCGGGACCCCCTGCCCCAGTCACTTCATCAGAGTCCGTGGCCGTCCCGAGCGTCTCGGTCTCGGGTCCCTCGACCTCGGTAGTCCTTGCGGCGTCTACTCCGCTCTTGTCGGTATTGGCAGGATTCGGCTCCACCGCAGCGGACTCTCGTTGCGCGTTGTCGGACATAGCCACGTTACCGCTGAACTCTCCCTATAGTCGGTGGAATTCGGGGAGATCTCAGGACAGGAGCACCGAACTCCACGAAACGAATGTCACTGATGACGAAAAACCACTCTATTGAGTGGTGGACATGGCGGCCAGTGGCACGCGCGAGGGGCGGGTAATACCTTTCCCCTCACGCGTGCGCACGCGTTTCACGTGAAACTCAGTCTTGTTCGGTGTCTTCGGCGTCCTCGGAACCGTGTGCACCGTTCTCGGCGTCGTCGCCCATCCCCTCCGTGTTGCGGGCGATAGCGACCACGTGGTTGCCCTTGGAGAGGTGCATGAGGCGGACGCCCATGGTGGCCCGCTGCGACTGTTTGATCTCCGCGCACTTGGTGCGGATCACGCCGCCGTTGGAGGTGATCGCGAGGATCTCGTCCTCGGGGTCGACCATCAGCGCGCCCACGAGCTTGCCCCGGGACTCCACGATCCTGGCGGTGAGCACGCCCTTGCCGCCGCGCTTCTGCACCGGGTACTGGTCGGCCGGGGTGCGCTTGGCGTAGCCGCCTTCGGTAGCCACGAGCACGTCCGTGGCGCCTTCGCCTTCCCGGATGACGTCCATGCTGAGCAGGTAGTCGCCCTCGGCGAAGCGCATACCGATGACACCGCTGGTGGCGCGGCCCATGGGGCGCAGCGAGTCGTCGGAGGCGGGGAATCGGATCGCCTGGGCGTTGCTGCTGATCAGCAGCAGGTCGTCGGTGGGGTAGACGAGCCGGGCGGCGATGAGCTCGTCGTCTTCCCGCAGGTTGATGGCGATGATGCCGGAGGAGCGGGCGGAGTCGAACTCCGCCAGCTTGGTCTTCTTCACCAGGCCGGAGCGGGTGGCGAGCACCAGGTAGGGGGCGGCGTCGTAGTCGCGCAGCGCCAGCACCTGGGCGATCTCCTCGTCCGGGAGGAACGGCACCAGGTTGGCGACGTGGTGGCCCCGGGAGTCGCGGGCGAGCTCCGGCAGCTCGTACGCCTTGGTGCGGTACACCCGGCCCTTGTTGGTGAAGAACAGGATCCAGTGGTGTGTGGTCGTCACGAAGAAGTGCTGGACGATGTCGTCCTGTTTGAGCTGGGCGCCGCGCACGCCCTTGCCGCCGCGCTTCTGCGCCCGGTAGTTGTCGAGGCGGGTGCGCTTCGCGTAGCCGCCCCGGGTGATGGTGACGACAATGTCCTCTTCGGCGATGAAGTCCTCCATCCGCATGTCGCCCTCGTAGGGGACGATCTCGGTGCGGCGGTCATCGCCGTACTTTTCGACGATTTCGGCGAGCTCGTCGCGGATGATCCTGCGCTGCCGCTCCGGGGATTCGAGGATCTCGTTGTAGTCGGCGATCTGCGCCATCAGCTCGTCGTATTCGCTGGTGAGCTGCTGGCGTTCCAGGGCCGCGAGTTTGCGGAGCTGCATGTCGAGGATGGCGCGCGCCTGCACGTCGTCGATGGCCAGGAGCTCCATGAGGCCGTTCTTCGCGTCGTCTGCGGAGGCGCTGCCTCGGATGAGCGCGATGACCTCGTCGATCCGGTCGATCGCCTTGAGCAGGGCGCGGAGGATGTGGGCGCGTTCCTCAGCTTTGCGCAGCAGGTAGCGGGTGCGCCGGACGATGACTTCGATCTGGTGGGCCACCCAGTGGCGGATCATCTGGTCGAGGCGGAGGGTGCGGGGGACTCCGTCCACCAGGGCCAGCATGTTCGCGCCGAACGTTTCCTGGAGCTGGGTGTGCTTGTACAGGTTGTTGAGGACGACCTTGGCCACCGCGTCGCGTTTGAGGACGATGACGAGCCGCTGGCCGGTGCGGCCGCTGCTCTCATCCTTGACGTCGGCGATCCCGCTGATCTTGCCTTCCTTGACGAGCTCAGCGATCTTCAGCGCAAGGTTGTCCGGGTTGACCTGGTAGGGGAGTTCGGTGACGACGAGGCACTGCCGGCCGCGCTTGTCCTCTTCGATCTCGACCACGGCGCGCATGGTGATCGAGCCGCGTCCGGTGCGGTAGGTCTCTTCGATGCCGCGCCGGCCGACGATGCGTCCGCGGGTGGGGAAGTCGGGGCCTTTGATGCGTTCGATGAGCGCGTCGAGGAGTTCCTCGTCGGAGGCGTCGGGGTGGTCGAGGTACCAGTAGACGCCTTCGGCCACCTCGCGGAGGTTGTGCGGGGGGATGTTGGTGGCCATGCCGACGGCGATACCCGACGACCCGTTGACGAGCAGGTTGGGGAAGCGTGCGGGAAGGACGACGGGTTCTTGGGAGCGGCCGTCGTAGTTGGGGCGGAAGTCGACGGTCTCCTTGTCGATGTCGCGCAGCATCTCCATGGCCAGCGGCGCGAGTTTGCACTCGGTGTAGCGCATGGCCGCTGCCGGGTCGTTGCCCGGGGAGCCGAAGTTGCCGTTGCCGTCGACCAGCGGCATCCGCATCGCCCAGGGCTGGGCGAGCCGCACCAGGGTCTCGTAGATGGCGGAGTCGCCGTGCGGGTGGTAGTTACCCATGACGTCCCCGACGACGCGGGCGCACTTGAAGTAGCCGCGGTCGGGACGGTACCCGCTGTCGTACATGGCGTACAGGACGCGCTGGTGGACGGGTTTGAGACCGTCGCGGACGTCGGGGAGGGCGCGGCCGATGATGACCGACATGGCGTAGTCGAGATAGCTGCGCTGCATCTCGACTTGGAGGTCGACCGGTTCGATGCGGCCGCCGGTGTTGTCGGGGGCCTCGGGAGTCGTGTTCACATCCGTCACGGGATGTCGATCCTTTTCTGGTGGGTCGTTCGCTGCCGGGAAACGTCAGGTTCGGGCTAGATGTCCAGGAAACGGACGTCCCGGGCGTTGCGCTGGATGAAGGCGCGTCGGGATTCGACGTCTTCCCCCATGAGCACGCTGAACATTTCGTCTGCCTGGGCTGCGTCGTCCAGCGTCACTTGCAGCAGCACCCGCCGTTCGGGGTCCATGGTGGTTTCCCACAGTTCGCTGGGGTTCATCTCTCCCAGGCCTTTGAAGCGCTGGACGAGGTCGCGGGGCCGGGGGTCCTTCTTGCCCGCTGCGATACCGGCGGCGATCTTCTCGTCGCGTTCGCGGTCGGAGTAGGCGTAGTCGACGTCGGTTCCGCGGGGGTCCCACTTGATCTTGTAGAGCGGGGGCTGCGCGAGGTAGACGTGTCCGGCTTCGATGAGCGGTTTCATGAAGCGGAACAGCAGGGTGAGCAGCAGCGTGCGGATGTGCTGGCCGTCGACGTCGGCGTCGGCCATGAGGATGATCTTGTGGTACCGCAGCTTGGTGATGTCGAAGTCGTCGTGGATCCCCGTGCCCAGCGCGGTGATGATCGCCTGGACCTCGTTGTTTTTGAGGATCCGGTCGATGCGGGCTTTCTCGACGTTGAGGATCTTGCCGCGGATGGGGAGGATCGCCTGGTAGTAGGGGTCACGCCCGCCTTTGGCGGAGCCGCCGGCGGAGTCTCCCTCGACGATGTAGACCTCGCAGCGTTCCGGGTCGGTGGACTGGCAGTCTGCGAGCTTGCCGGGCAGTGAGGTGGACTCCAGCAGGGTCTTGCGCCGGGTGAGTTCCCGGGCTTGGCGGGCGGCGATCCGGGCGCGGGCGGCCTGGGTCGCCTTGGTGACGATGTCTTTGGCTTCTCCCGGGTTGCGGTCGAGCCAGTCCCGCAGGTATTCGTGGCAGACCTTTTGGACGAAGGACTTGGCTTCGGTGTTGCCGAGTTTGGTTTTGGTCTGGCCTTCGAACTGGGGGTCGGCGAGTTTCACCGAGACGATGGCGGTGAGGCCTTCCCGGATGTCGTCGCCGGTGAGGTTCTCGTCCTTGTCCCGCAGCAGTTTCTGGTCGCGGGCGTACCGGTTGACGATGGAGGTGAGTGCGGCGCGGAAGCCCTCTTCGTGGGTGCCGCCTTCAGCCGTGTTGATGGTGTTGGCGAAGGTGTGCACCGAGGAGGTGTAGGACTGGTTCCACTGCATCGCGATCTCGACGGCGATCCCGTCGCCGGCTTCTTCGAACGCGATGATGGAGGAGTGGACGGGCTCCTTGGTGGCGTTGAGGTGGCGGACGAAGTCCGACAGCCCGCCTTCGTAGTAGTAGGTCTGGGTGACCGGGGAGTCGCCGACGAATTCGGGACGCTCGTCTCGGATGGTGATGGACAGTCCCTTGTTGAGGAACGCCATCTCCTGGAGCCGCCGGGAGAGCGTCTCGAAGTTGAAGGTGGTGGTTTCGAAGATGGAGCCGTCCGGCCAGAACGTGATCTGGGTGCCGGTCTCGTCGGTGGGCTCCCGCCTGATGAGCTCGGTGACCGGTTTGGTCATCTCGTAGCTCTGGGTCCACAGGTAGCCGTCCCGGCGGACTTCGACTTCGAGCCGGGTGGACAAGGCGTTGACGACGGAGACGCCGACGCCGTGCAGGCCGCCGGAGACCGCGTAGGACTTGCTGTCGAATTTGCCACCCGCGTGCAGGGTGGTGAGGACAAGCTCTACTGCGGGCTTCTTTTCTACTGGGTGCGGGTCGACCGGGATACCCCGTCCGTTGTCGGTGACCCGGACCCCGCCGTCAGCGAGCAATGTGACCTCGATAGCGGTCGCGTATCCGGCGAGCGCCTCGTCCACAGAGTTGTCCACAACCTCTTGGACAAGGTGGTGCAGTCCGCGCTCGCCCGTGGATCCGATGTACATACCGGGGCGTTTGCGTACCGCTTCGAGGCCTTCCAGAACCGTGATTGAACGCGCGTCGTAGGCCAAAGTTGGAAACACCCTCCTGCCCGGGGACGCCGACCATCCGCATGACAACCGGCGGACACACGGCGATCCAGGCGAAACGCGATGCTACGCCCCCGCCAAGACGCTGCTGCGACCCCGATTCCCGGTATCCGCTCCTAGGTGCGGTCTCTGCCGGTGGAGGCGTCCAAGAGAACTGCCTTCATGATACCTTGCGCGAAACCTAAAAGTCGCATCTAAGGCGCCTGGAACGGCCCTGAACGAACGAACGGTGTAGGAGACGAGTCCCCAACACATGACCTACCCCGGCGTGAACGCCCCGGTTGAATCAGTGCTGTTGGTTGATGGGTAGGCACGGGTCGTGGCCCGGTGCTGGCGTGGGCGCCGGTTCACCGGACCCGCCACTGGCCTCGTGAGGTCCGGTATCCGCCGGGGCCGTTGACTTTGATGACCCGGACGGCACCGTGGCCGAGCTCTTCGTTGAGCTTGCGTACTAGTTGGGGGGCCATGGCACGGATCTGGGTGGCCCAGGCGGGTGAGTCGACGGCGACGACGAGTTCCCCGTCAGCGTAGCTGCAGGGTCGGACGTGTTCGGCGAGGCGTTCGCCGACGATCCGGGACCAGCGTCCGAAGATGCCGCCGATAGCGACCTGCTCCTGCCAGCCGTGTTCGATGAGCCAGGCGCGGATGGCGTCGCCGAACTGTTGGGGTTCGCCGCGGCTGCGGACCAGGCTGCGCTGGGGTTTGCGGTCCTGTCCTTGGGGGGCGGCGCCGCGGGCTTTGGCTTCGGCGCGGGCTTTAGCGAGGGCTTGGCGGGCGAGTTCCACACCTCGCAGGGGGGTGGGAGGTGTGATGTTCTCCTCAGTCTGGGGAGAGTCGGTGCGTTCCGGGGCGGGGTGCTCACCGTTCACGTTCCACGCTCCCTCCTGTGACCCGGAATCGTGCCCCGGAGAGTTCTTGGGGGACATCGTCGGGTACGGCAGCGGTGACGAGGACTTGTTCCGCGGTGCGGACGTAAGAGGCGAGGCGGCGCCGCCGCTCAGCGTCGAGTTCCGCGAAAACGTCGTCGAGGAGGAGGACGGGGTCGTCGCCGTCGGCGCGGAGCAGTTCGAAGCCGGCGAGCCGCAGCGCGAGGGCGTACGACCAGGATTCGCCTTGGCTGGCATAGCCCTTGGCTGGCAGGTCGTTGAGCCACAGCTGCAGGTCGTCGCGGTGGGGGCCGACGAGGCTGACACCGCGCCGCAGTTCGTCGGGGCGGGCGCGCAGCAGTGCAGCGCGCAGGATTTCCACAAGCTGTGGACGGTTGGTGGTGTCGAGCTCCTCGTCAGTGGCCGAGCAGCGGTAGCGCAGGCTGATCGGGTCTTGGGTGGCGGTGAGTTCGCCGTAGGCTTTCGCGGCCAAGGGCTGGAGTTCCGCAACCAGGGCGAGCCGTGCCGCGAGGAGTTCCGCGCCGATCTGGGCGAGGTGCTCGTCCCACACGTCCAGCGTGGGCAGGTCGCGGCCGCCCCGGTGGTGGAGGTTTTGGGCGGCTGCGGATTTGAGGAGCGCGTTGCGCTGTTTGAGGACGCGTTCGTAGTCGGAGCGCACCCCCGCGTACCGGGGGGCGCGGGCGGTCAGCAGCTCGTCGAGGAAGCGGCGGCGCTCCCCCGGGTCTCCTTTGACCAGGGCCAGGTCTTCGGGGGCGAACAGGACGGTGTGGAGGATGCCGAGGACGTCGCGCATCCGGGTGTTGGGGGAGCGGTTCAGGCGGGCGCGGTTGGCCCGCCCAGGGTTGATCTCCAGCTCGATGAGGGCAGTTTGGCCGTGGCGGACCACGGCCGCGCGGATGACGGCTCGTTGGGCTCCTCGGCGGACGAGGGGAGCGTCGTGGGCCACGCGGTGGCTGCTATGGGTGGCGACGTAGCCGATCGCTTCGACCAGGTTGGTCTTGCCCTGCCCGTTCGGGCCTATGAAGGTGCTGACTCCCGGCTCCAGCTCCAGGTACGCGGCCTCGTAGGACCGGTAGTCGGCCAACTGAAGGTGGGAGACGTGCATGGGGCGGCTCCTGGGGACGCAGACCGGGGTCGCGCGGGCGTGGGCGCGAACCCGGGAGGTGTGGGGCGGCCGTGTCGTCCACAGGCTGTGGACCGCGCAGCCTAGTCGGTGTTCTTCTTGACGACCGCGTGCCCGCCGAACTGGTTGCGGAGTGCGGCGATGACTTTCATCGCCGGGCTGTCCTCCTGCCGGGAGGCGAACCGGGCGTACAGGGCGGCGGTGATAACTGGGGCGGGCACCGCGTGGTCAACGGCGGCTTGCACGGTCCAGCGTCCTTCACCGGAGTCTTCAGCGTATCCGCGCAACTGCTCCAGCTCGGGGTCTTCTTCCAGGGCGCGGACCAGCAGGTCCAGCAGCCAGGAGCGCACCACGGTGCCTTGGCGCCAACTGGCGAGCGTGCCGGGGACGTCTTTGACGATCCCAGAGGCGGCCATGAGCTCGTAGCCTTCGGCGAAGGCCTGCATCATGCCGTATTCGATGCCGTTGTGGACCATCTTGACGAAGTGCCCGGCACCGATTTCCCCGGCGTGGACGAACCCGCTCCCGGCCTCGGGGGTGAGGGCGTCGAAGATCGGCTTGGCGCGGGCCACGTTCTCGGCGCTGCCGCCGACCATGATGCCGTAGCCGTTTTCGCGTCCCCAGATTCCGCCGCTGACTCCCGCATCAAGGTATTCGATGCCGCGGCGGGCGAGTTCGTCGGCGTGCACGCGGTCGTCCCGGTAGTGGGAGTTGCCGCCTTCGATGACGAGGTCGCCCTCGTCGAGGAGGTCGGCGAGCTCCCGGATCGTGTTCCGGGTGGGCTCCCCGGCCGGCACCATCAGCCACACGGTCCGCGGGGCGGACAGTCGTTCCACGAGTTCGGCGATGGAGTCCACGTCGCGCAGCTCGGGGTTGACGTCGTAGCCGATGACCTCGTGCCCCTTGTCGCGCAGCCGTGCGGCCATGTTGCCGCCCATCTTGCCGAGGCCGATCATGCCGAGTTGCATGCTCGTCTTCCCTTACTCGTAGCCAGGTGGGTGGTGTGCGGGTGGCCGGCGCGGGTGGGTCAGTTGGAGATCCGCACAGGCATGATCAGGTACCGGTAGTCCGAGGCGGTGCCGTCGTCTGCGGGCTTGCCGGTGATGATGGCCGGTTTGGTGGAGGTCGTGAACTGCAGGTGGGCCACGTCTGATTCGATCGCGTTGAGCCCGTCGAGCAGGAAGGTGGAGTTGAAGGCGATCTGGATGTCGTCGCCTTCCAGGGTGGCGCTGAGTTCCTCCACAGCCTGGGCTTCTTCTCCGGTGCCGGCTTCGAGCACCAGGCGGTCGCTGGTGAAGGACAGCCGCAGCGGCGTGTTGCGTTCCGCGACCAGCGAGACGCGTTTGACGGCTTCGATGAACTCGTTCTTCTGGACTTCTGCCACCGAGTTGAAGGACTCCGGGAGGAGTTTCCGGTACTTGGGGAACTCCCCTTCCAGGAGCCGGGTGGTGGTGCGTCGGCCGCCGCCTTCGAAGCCGATCATGCCTTCGCCGCCGTTCTCCGCGGTGGACAGGGCGATGGAGATCTGGGCGCCGCCGGTGAGCGACTTGGCGGTGTCGGCGAGGGTTTTGGCGGGGACGAGGGCGACCGCGGACACGTTGGGGTCCTCGGGGGTCCAGGTGAGTTCCCGGACCGCCAGCCGGTAGCGGTCGGTGGAGACGAGGGTCACGGTGGAGCCTTCGATCTCGATGCGCACCCCGGTGAGCATGGGCAGGGTGTCGTCGCGTCCGGCGGCGACGGCCACCTGGCTGACGGCAGCAGCGAAGGTGTCGCTGAGCACGGATCCGGTCAGCGCCGGCATGGCGGGGAGGGTCGGGTAGTCCTCCACAGGGAGGGTGAGGATCGTGAACTTCGCGCTGCCGCAGGAGACGACGACTTTGGCCCCGTCAGTGCTGACTTCCACAGTCTGTGGAGGAAGGTTGCGCACGATCTCGGCGAGCAGCTTGCCCGACACGAGGATCCGTCCCGGTTCGTCGATATCGACGTCGACCGATACCTGGGCGGAGACCTCGTAGTCGAAGCTGGACAGGGTGAGCCGCTGGTGTCCGTCCACGTCGTCGGCGTCCAGCAGCATTCCAGCGAGGACGGGCACCGACGGACGGACCGGCAGAGTACGAGCGGTCCAGGCGACGGCGTCTGCGAGCACGTCGCGTTCGACCCGGAACTTCACGATCGGTCTCTCTTTCCTCGACGACTATGAACCGCCGACCGACGCCCTGGGTCGCACGTGTCGGCGCTTGCGGGTCAACGGACGGGACCGTCCGCGTCGGGATGTCGGTCAGGACATCGGGGGTGAGTTCACCACGGTACCCCTATTCGGGCGCGAGTGTACGACGGTCGAGGCGTCGAGTCGGAGGGGACTCTCCGAGAAGGAGAGTTGTGGACAGAAGTTGGGGCAGCGGGGAGCGTTGTCCACAGAAATCGGCCGAGCCCGTTTACTAAGCCACGAAGATCTCTCTTTGTGGCGCAGTAGTAATAGGGGCTGTGGATACTGTGGACAAACCCTGTTTTCGCAGGTCAGCTCGGTGATTTTTGTCCACAGGAGATGTGGATGGCGGGTGTGGAAAACTCGGCGTCCTGTGGACAGAGCGCGGTTGTCCCCAAGTCATCCCCAGGTTGTCCACAGCTTGTCCACGACTTTACCCACAGATCCCCTCATGGGATGACTGGATGTCGTGGCGGGTTATACACAGCGTATCCCCAGGCTGTCCACAGAAAATTGGGAGTTATCCCCAGAGTTATCCACGGCTTATCCACAGCTTGGGATGTGGTATAGGGCCGCGGGAGGGGCATGGGGAAAACAGGGGGAAAGTCCGGGGCGAACCGCCGCGAAGTGAGTGGTTTCACACCCCTGGGGAGTGCAGTGACCTCCCCCTGACCAGCCCGTGAACGGGCGTCGGGGGTGGCGGTCCACCCCCGACGCCCGTTCACAGATGGTGGTGGTTGTGGTGGGCCTGCTGCTTGATGCGGTTGGTGAGCTCGGTGACCTGGTTGTAGATCGAGCGCCGCTCCGCCATGAGCGAGCGGATCTTGCGGTCCGCGTGCATCACTGTGGTGTGGTCCCGACCGAACTGCTGCCCGATCTTGGGCAGGGACAGGTCGGTCAGCTCCCGGCACAGGTACATGGCGATCTGCCGCGCGGTGACCAGCACCCGTGAGCGGGAAGTGCCGCACAGGTCCTCGGGGGTCAACCCGAAATATGAAGCGGTCTGGGCCATGATTTCGGCGGCCGTAATCTCTGGGACTTCGTCGTTGGGGATCAGGTCCCGCAGCACGATGCTGGTCAGGTGCAGGTCGACCGACTGCCGGTTCAGGCTCGCGAACGCGGTGACCCGGATGAGCGCCCCCTCCAGCTCCCGGATGTTGGTGGAGATCTTGCTGGCGATGAACTCCAGCACCTCCGGGGGAGCGTTGAGTCCCTCCTGGGCGGCCTTCTTCCGCAGGATCGCGATCCGGGTCTCCAACTCCGGGGGCTGGACGTCGGTGATCAGCCCCCATTCGAACCGGTTGCGCAGCCGGTCCTCCAAGGTAACGAGCTGCTTGGGCGGCCGGTCCGAGGAGATGACGATCTGCTTGTTGGAGTTGTGCAGGGTGTTGAAGGTGTGGAAGAACTCCTCCTGCGTCTGCTCCTTGTTCTCCAGGAACTGGATGTCGTCGACCAGGAGGACGTCGATGTCCCGGTAGCGGCGGCGGAACCCGTCCGCTTTGCCGTCCCGGATGGAGTTGATGAATTCGTTGGTGAACTCTTCCGAGCTGACGTAGCGGACCCGCGCGCCCTCGTAGAGCCGCTGGGTGTAGTGGCCGATCGCGTGGAGCAGGTGGGTCTTGCCCAGCCCGGAGCCGCCGTAGACGAACAGCGGGTTGTAGGCCTTGGCGGGGGCCTCGGCTACGGCGACCGCGGCGGCATGCGCGAAGCGGTTGCTGGAGCCGATGACGAACGTGTCGAAGGTGTACTTGGGGTTGAGCTGGTCCGGGCCGCCTGACGTGGGGTTGGTCGACCCGTCCCCCCGCTCGGTCACGCCCAGCGGCGGAGTGACCGGCGGCTGCTCTGCGGAAGGCACGCCAGAGTCGCCGCCGACGTCGTGCGGACGGTTTCCGGCACCGGGGTGGGGGCCGCCTTCCCACGGGCGCGGCGTCTCCCAGCGGTTGGGTTGGTCCCAGTGGGGAGCCGACGTGTCCCAGCTCTGGTAGCGCGGGCCGGTGTCGGACTCGGCGACCGGGGCAGGGGATGCAGGACTGCCGGGGTCGGCCGAGGAGGGGTTCCACCCCGAGGACAGCAGGTCTGGGCCGCGGGAGAACGGCTCGCCCGGCAGCGGGCCCGGCCGTCCCGACGGGGTGAACTGGGGCGCGGTGGGCTGTGGATCAGGCAGCACAGGCTGCTGGGACCACGCCTGCTGCCGCGCCGTGTCGCGAGGCCCGGAGTAGCTGGCCGAGCCCTGGTCGGGAGCCGGGTGCGAGCTGTCTGGGCTGCTGGTGCTCGACGCTTCCTCGGTGGGCGCGGACGGCGGCACCGCGCTGGGATCCACGGTGACAGCGACCCGGATCTCCCGGCCGAGTTCGGCGGAGAGCGCCTGGCTGATGACCGTCCGCAGCCGGGTTTCCAGGATTTCCTTGGCGAATTCGTTGGGGGCGGCGAGCAGTGCGGTGTCCTCGATGAGCCCCAGGGGCCGGGTCTGCGGCAGCCAGGCCCGGTGCTGGGGAGGAAGGCTGTTGTTGTCGAGGTTGTCCAGCACTCTCGACCACACCATCGCGAGGTTGATCTGTCCCTCAGACACGGCGGCCTTCCATGTTTCGCCCCTTCCAGCGGTGTCCTACCGGCCGCGTCCTCGTCCCGTGGCGGGCGGCACGAGTGACACGGCACCCCATTGTGTCGTTCACCACGACGGCTCCCGTCTGTCCACAGCGTCAAGGAGCGACGTGATCAAACTGTGATAGCGAATGGTGTTCTGTGGGTAACTCGGTGTTTTCT